>CAVWIA010000003.1:0-997721 GCA_963754965.1 uncultured Actinomycetota bacterium | reverse complement strand
GCCAACTACACCGCCTGGATGGCGAGCACCATGGCTGCTGCGGCTCCGTGAGCGACTACCTGCGAGCGCGCAACGCAGCCAGGGCAGTCGTGGCGGCGTCGAGCGTGGCGTGGCCGGCCGCGTGGATCTGTGCGCCACCTGCTCGACCTCGTCGCCGATGGCGCCGGCGGCGACCGCCACCGGGCGCGCGTGCAGCGCCATGTGACCGCGCTGGATGCCGTCGGTGGCGAGCGCCCGCAGCGCCGCGAGGTTCGAGGCCATGCCGACGCTGGCCGCGAGCATCGGCCAGCTCCTGCGCCGAGCTCACGCCGCTGATCTTGAGGCCGAGGCGCGCGCCCTGGTGCACGCGCGAGGGACCGCCGACCATGCCGAGCGCGAGCGGCATCTCCATGAAGCCGTCGAGGTTGCCGTCGTCGCCCTTGCGCCAGATGCACAGCGGCTGTAGCTGCCGCTGCGCGCGGCGAACGCGTGCGCGCCGGCCTCGACGGCGCGCCAGTCGTTGCCGGTCGCGATCACGACCGCGTCGATGCCGTTCATGATGCCCTTGTTGTGCGTGGCGGCGCGGTACGGGATCGAGCTCGGCGAAGCGCGAGGCGCGCACGATGCCGTCGCGCACGGCGGCGCCGTCCGCATCGCCCTCGCGCGAGCGCGCGAGCCGGAACCGAGCAGCGCACGCGCACGCAGCGCCGGTCGCACAGGTTCGACAGGATGCGCAGGCCGACCTGGCCGCCGGTGAGCTCGGCGATGCGATCGGCCACGGCCTCGGCCACGGTGTTCACCAGGTTGGCGCCCATCGCGTCGCGGCAGTCGACCAGGAAGTGCACGACGAGCATGCCGTCGCCGAGGTCGCGCACCTCGAGCCCGCGCGCACCGCCGCCGCGACGCACCAGGTTGGGCACCGCGGCGTCGGCGCGCGCGCAGGAGCTCGGCCTTGTGCTCGAGCACGGTCGCGCACGCGGCCTTCGGCGTCGGGCACGTCGTCGAGCTGCACCTGGGCGATCATGATCGGCTCGTCGGACTCGGCCGATGAAGCCGCCGCCCGCGCGGATCATGCGCGCGGCGTTGGAGGCGGCGGCGACGACGGACGGCTCCTCGACGACCATCGGCACCAGGTAGTCCTTGCCGTTCATCTGCACGTTGAGGGCGAGCGCGAAGGGCAGCGCGTAGGTGCCGACCACGTTCTCGATCATCTTGTCGGCGACGTCGCGCGTCGAGACCGCCGCGATCGAGCGACTGCGAGCTCCACGGCCGTCAGATCGAAGCGCTCGGCAGCGATGCGCTGACGCTCTTCGATGGGAAGCTTGTAGAAACCGGAGATTCGCGACGAAGCCATGGTTGTCCTCAGTTCGGAGCGAGTAAGCTCGCAGCGACCTCGAGCCGCACACCCGGTGCGCCCAAGCCCAAGTCCAAGCGATCGAGACCCGCTCGATCACACGCGTTGTCGAAAGCCTGCGCATCGCTCGCGCGCTGGAAGAAGGCGAGCGCGACATCGCCGCCGCCCGCGCCCGAGGGCTTGGCCGCGCCGCCGTGCACGCGCGCGAGCTCGGCGATCTGCGCGAGCTCGGCGGTCACGATGTCCACGCCGGCGGCCTGCCCGAGCTCGCCCATGCCGCGCCCGTAGGCCGCGGCGGCCGCGATGATCTCGCCCGCGTCGCCCTGCGCGATGGCGTCCGCAAAGCGCCCGGCCTGGTCCTTGAGCGCATCGCGCAGCTTGGCGTAGGCCGCGCGCGTCGCGCGCCTCGAAGCGCGCGCACGGCGCGCACGAACTCGCTCGTGCGGGCTTCCTTGCCCGTCCACACCACGCGGGTCTCCACGTGGGCCGGGAAGGTCATGCGCTCGGCCTGCGGCGAGCGCGCCCTTGTCATCGAGCTCGAAAGCGCACGAAGCCGCCGAGCGAGGCCGCCGCCACGTCGGCGCCGCTGCCCTCGGGCGCGATGGCCTTGTGGCCAGCCAGCGCGAGCTCGAGCACCCGGCGCTGGACGGCGGGGTCGCTCAGGTCCTGGCCGTGACTCGCGAGCACGCCACCGACAGCGGCAGCCGAGGCGGCCGCAGAAGAGCCCAAGCCGAGCTTTTTCCCGGACTTGCGGCACTCACTGGCGTCGATGGAAAGCTCGGCGTTCACGGGACCAAAAGACTCCTCGGCTACCTTCGAGCTAGCACTGCTTCGGCGGCAACGGCGGCCTTTGGGGCGAACCGCCGATCTCGGCGGCCGAACCGTCGCGGCCCGGGCGAGGCGTCCGGACGCGGCGGCTGCGACGCGCCAGCGCGGGCGTAGACGCGCGCGCCACCGAGGCGACCACCGCCACGGCGCCCTCGAGCACGGCGTACTCGCCCGGAAACCATCAGCTTTCCGGGCGCACTGGTGCGCCGACGATCAGCGCGCTCACTTGCTCGAGCTCCAGAGTCGGGTCCCGGATGAGCCGTCAGCGTGCGCAGGACCATCGGGGTATCAGCCAAGGCACTCGGCCACGCGCTCGGCGTCGAAGCGTGGCAGAGCGCCTTCACGTGCGGGCCGGCGTCCATGGTGGCGTAGACCTCCACGCCCTCCTTGCGCAGCCGCTTCACGGTGCCGAGCGCCGCCAAGGTGGCGGGCTGCAAGTAGATGCAGGCCGGGCCGCGAGGCCATCATGCAGGCGTGCATGGCGAGCGTGCTCTGCTCCATGGCCTCGCCCACTTTCGTGAGGTCTTTCGTGAGGATGCCGTCGCGCACCTCGGCGGTCGAGCTTGTCCGAAGCAGTCGACCCAGGCCCGGTAGTAGGGCGAGGTTTGCTCGCTCAGGGTCATGCCCTCGGTGGAGCCCACGTCCTTGGCGCCCTCGTTGGCCACGGCCACCACGATGCGCACGTCCCAGTGGCTCGGCGGCGCGATCTGCTTGGCGCCCAGCTTGGCATCGCCCGGGATACCTCGGGGCAGCTCCACGAAGCCGCCGTAGATGCTGCGCGCAGCCGACGCGCTGGCCTGGCGCGCCATGGCGCTCCACACGGCGTTATCACGTTCGAGCCCAGCCGCGCCCCAGGTCGCGGCGACCAGCGCCGCGAAGCCCGGACGCGCTCGAGGCGAGACCCGAGGCGGTCGGGAAGTTGTTGGCGCTCTCGACCCGCGCCTTGAGGTCGAGCTTGGCGATCTTGCGGACCTGGTCGAGCACCTTGACCGCGCGGCTGTGGGCCTTGCCCTCGGCGACGCTTGCCGTTGAGCACGACGACGTCGTCCTTCGAGCGCGGCGTCGAAGGTCACGGTGGTCTCGGTGCGCATGGGCTCGAGCGTGAGCGAGATGCTCGGCACCGCCGGCAAGTTGAGGGCGACGTCGCTCTTGCCCCAGTACTTGGCGAGCGCGATGTTGGCGCGCGCGAGGCGGTCGCGGTGTGCGTACTCATCATGCTCCGCTCTCCACGTCGTAGATCGCGTGCGTGCCCGAGTCGCGTCGAGCGCGGCCGTGCACGGCGGCTGCGGCCGCGTGCTGTTCGTCGACACAGCGCGATCATGCAGCCGCCGCCGCCGGCCCCGGTGAGCTTGGCGCCGAGCGCTCCCGCGTCCATGCGCGGCGGCGATCATCTCCTCGAGCTCGCTCGGTCGACAGCATCAGCGAGCTCGAGCAGCATCTGATTCATGGTCATCAGCTGGCCCAGGCCCTTCATGTCGCCCTGCTCGAGCGCGAGCTTGCCGTTGGACACGATGCTCGCGATGGCGTCGAAGAGCTTGCCGACGCGCTCGGGCTCGCTGCTCGTAGCTGGCGCGCCACCGACTCGACCATGCTCTTGGTGCTCGACGAGCTGCCGCTGTAGGCCGCGATCAGCGGACACCGGTGGCGCGGCACGATGCGCGTCGAGCGGCTCGCCCTTCGTGAAAGCGCCATGCCGCCGTGGGTCGCCATCGCGTTGTCGACGCCCGAGGGATTGCCGTGAAACACGCGCTCCCAGGCCAGCGAGCGCTCGTAGATCTCCTGCTCGGGCGCGTGATGCCCGCGCGCCTCGTCCATGGCGCGCAAGCACGGCGACGCCGAGCGCGGCCGAGGAGCCCATGCCCGCGCCGCTCGGGCAGGTTGCATGGTGGCCGAAGCGAGAGCTCGAGCTCGTCCGTCGTAGAACGCCCGCGCCACCTTGAGCGCCTTCTGCAGCGGCTCGCGGCCCTCGTTGAGCTCGGCGCCGCTGTCGACCTCCACGCCCCAGGGCGCGATGTGCAGCGTGGTGGCCGCTCGCCGCGGGCTGCAGCAGTGCACCTCGGAGCCGCGTTCCACCGCCAGCGCGAGAGCGGGGCGCCCGTGCACCACGCTGTGCTCGCCGAACAAGATTACTTTGCCGTGTCCGTAAGCCATCGAGCTCGAGCCGGTCTCGCCGCGAGCGCGAACATGCGTGCGCCAGCTGCTTACGCAGCTCAGCGCGTGGAAGGCAAACTTCGGGCGAGCTGTACCAAACGCAGGGTTCCTTCGTCGAGGCGGCGTTCTGTAGGGCCGCTTGCGCGTCATCGCAGACTGCGTCGACGCGTTGCCTCGACCGCGGCCAGGGCGCCCGCAGCCCTCGAGCAGCTCCTGGCCGCGCGCGATCGCCGCGTCGCTCGCGTCGGCCTTGCCCAGCACCGCTGCGAATCGGCGCGAACTCCGCTCGCCGAGGCGCTTCTTCGGCTTCCTCGATCAGCGCCGTGCGCTTGCCGGCCCGCAGGTCGTTGCCCGCCGGCTTGCCGGTCTTCTCGGGCGCACCGAAGGTGCCGAGGATGTCGTCGCGCCCCTGGAAGGCCTGCCCCGCGGGGTCGGCGTAGCGCTCGAGCGCCGCGAGCTGCGTGGGGCTGGCGTCGCCGATCACCGCGCCGAGCAAGAGCGGTCCCTTCACGCTGTAGCTGCCGGTCTTGAGCCGCTGAATCAGGGCCACGTCGCGGAAAGGCGATCAGATCGAGCGCCTGCCCCCAGACCACGTCCTGCTGCATCTCCCAGAACACCCGCATCGCGGCGGCGCGCTGGGACTCGGGCATGGTGGCCCCGGCCACCAGCTCGATGGCGAAGCCGTTGCCCAGGTCGCCCGCCAACACCGAGAGGCTCGCGCCGAGATGACGGTTGCCGGTGCGCTCCGCGAACACCTTGTGCAGCGGTCGGACCGCCGCGACGCTCGTCGTCCTGATCCATCCAGTCGTCGTGCACCGAGCAGGTAGCTCTGGAGCAGCTCCAGGCCCGCACAGGGATCAAGCAGTGCTTCCAGGTTGTGCTTGCGTGAGCCACAGCCATGTGACCCGCCACCAACACCGCCGGTCGGGTGCGCTTGCCGCCGCGCATGGTGAAGTCGAAGAGCGCCTCCACCAGCTCTTTGCTGGGCTCGCTGAGGCTCTGGGCATGCTCGCGTTTTTGCTCGAAAAAGCGGGTGAGATGCCAATCGACGCGGGTCTTGACGTCGGCCAGAAAAGGTTCGATGGGGCCGGGGTCAGAGAGCACAGAAAACTGCCAATGAGAAAGATGGGCGCGGAGCATGCTCGCTGGGCCCCACGCGCGTCAACCGTCCGAGCTCTGCTATAGCGAGGAGATTCCATGGCTGATTCTTCTCCGCGCACGCAGCGTGTTGTCCCCATGAACTCCCCCATCCAGCGCCGCAAAGACGATCATCTCGACCTCTGCGCGACCGACGACGTCGCCTTCAAGGGGACGACTACATTGCTCGAGTGCGTGCAGCTGATGCACCAGTCATTGCCCGACCTCGACGTCGATCAGATCGACACGGGTGTCACGCTGCTGGGCAAGTCGCTGCGCCTGCCCATCGTGATCGCCGCGGGGCTTCGCTGCGGTCCCGGGACGCCACCAGATGCTGGGCCAATCGCAGGCCGGCATAGGGTGCGAGGTGGGCTGGGGCTCCGTCGTCGACCGATGCCTTCCACGCCAGACGCCATCCGTCGGCGGTGTCTTCCAGGGCCGCTTCGATCACCGGCTGCCAGCCTCGCCGGACCCCAATCGGCTTGGCGGCGGCAAGCGCGTTGCGCACCACGCCGACCCGGTGGTCGGCACGATCGGCCGCGTCCAGCGCGCGGGCAGCCGTAGCGGCCGAGACCAGCACTGGATAGATCGCCGATGCTGAATACAGGTGCGCGTGGTCGAGGAACAGCTGGGTGTCGGCCCAGGCGCGTTCATGATCACCAACGGCAACCGCGTACTCAGCGTCTATTTGGATCGCGTAATGCGAGTATTGCGGCGCCGGCTGATCGACGGAGACCAGATGCCGGAACTCGTTCAAGGTCGCTTCAGTGTGGTCGATGTCCCCCCGCCACAAGGCCATCCACGCCAGCACCAGCCTTAGATGGACATAGTGGTGCGCCGGAGGGTCGAGCTCCAAGGCACGCTCGATCATCTGGCTTGCCCGGTCCCACTCGCCGAGGGCGAGCAGCGGCTCGGCGGCATTGCCGGCCAGCATCGCGCCGAACGAGCGCTCCAAACCGAGACTTCGGGCCACATCGATGCCGGCAAGGGCCTCCGTGACGGCGGAACGGTACCGACCGGAGAGGGCGAGCGCGTCCGAGTAGTTGATGGCATAACGCAGCACCGTGCGGCTGTTCCCCTCGGCGAGCTGTCCAGCGGCAACCAACTCCGCCAGTCCCTCGTCCTCGCGACCGAGACTCACCAGGCTGCTGCCCAGGATGTTGCGCGCATTCGACTCCAAGGTCGCCGAGCCGCCGTCGACCGCCGCATCTATCGCTTGGCGTGCCGCTTGGACGGACTGGGCCTTGGCGCCGGCGAGCATGGTGGCGGCCGCGAGCTGGTTGAGAACCTCTGCCCGGAAGGCCGGTGGGCTGTTCTCGGGCAGCAGTGCGACCCCTTCCTCTATGGCTTCGGTGGCGCCCGGCCGAAGCAGGGAGGAAAGCAGGCGGCTCTTCAGGATCAATCGACGAATCAGACGTTCCGGGCCCGACTTCGGATCCGTCTCAGCCAGCGAGGCGCCGATCAGTGAAAGTGCCCGCTCAGTCTCACCCGCATCGACCGCGGCCTGCGCGGCGTCTTCCAACACCGAGGCGCGGTCACCGGCAATTCGCTCCGGCTCGGCAACCTGATCCCACAGCTCGAGTGCGCGCTCGTACATCTTGAGCATTTCGTGGAACGCGGCCTGCCCGGATGTGGCCGCCTTGATCGACCACGAGAACGCCTTGTTCGCCTCGTGAGCAGACGCCCAGTGATGGGCGATCTCCGACGCCGCGGTCTGGGAGGATCCATGGCCAGCGATCAACTCCGGCCGCTCCTCCAGGACCGCGGCGAATCGGGCATGCAGCCGGGCATGCTGGCCTGGCAGCAGGTCGTCGTAGACCGCCTCCTGTAGCAACGCGTGCCGGAAGATGTACCCGGTTTCATCGGCGACGAGCACCGAAGCATCGACCGCCTCGCGGAGCGCTGAGTCCAGTTCTGCCGCCGGTCGGTCGGCGACCGCCTCGAGCAGTTCATGATCGACCCGATTGCCTGCCACGGCCGCCAGCTGCACGACGCTCTGAGCTGGTTCGGAAAGCGTCTGCACGCGGAGAGTGAGCGCGTCACGAAGGGTGTCCGGCATGTCGATACAGCCACGGGTCGCGGAGCTGGCCAGCTCTTCGACGAAGTACGGAATGCCTTCGCTGCGCCGGTGTACGAGATCGATGACGACGTGGCTCGGGCGTCGGCCGAGCAGGACCGTGAGCAGTTCAGCGACGTCCTCGCGGCCGAGGCTGGGAACGTCGATTCGTACGGTGCGCGGGAGGCGTCCGACCTCGGCCAGGAACGGCCGGAGCGGATGGCGGCGGTTGAGCTCGTCGGCCCGGTAGCTGGCCACGATCATGATGGGCGCGTCGGTCAGAGCCCGGGCCAGGAAGCGGAGCAGGTGGCGAGTGGACTCGTCAGCCCAGTGGATGTCTTCCATGATCACCACGAGTGGGCCGTGTTCGCTGGCGCGCTCCCACAGCATCGCGACCGCCTCGAAGAGCTGAAGCCGCAATGAGTCGGCGGCCCCCGAGGCGGCGACCAGGTCAGGCAGCAACGCGCCGAGCGCGGTCCGGCCGGCCCCTGCCCAGTCAAGGATCTGCTCGGGACCGTACCGCGCCACGAGATCGTGCAGCGCACCCACCACTGGCGCGTACGGGAGACCGTCGCCACCGAGCGGTACACATTGCCCCGTGATGACTTGGGCCTTACGGTCGCTCATCCGGCCATTGAGATCATCGAGGAACGACTCGATCACCGTCGTCTTGCCGGCTCCGGCGTCACCGCCCATGATCACGAATCGACTGCCGTCGGCGATGACGTCGTCGAGCACGTCGAGCAATTGGGCGCGCTGCTCGGCGCGGCCGACGACCACCTCGCTTCGCCGGCCGCCTTCCGATCGGACCGTGCGGGTCACGATCACTATCGTGCCACCGCCGTACGACTATCCACAGACTCGCCGGCTCAGCAAGGAATCGGCTGGCCGGACCCGGTCACGCCGGAAGCGGCTGTCCGCTGGGTCGCCGGGACCACGCCGGACGGGGCTGGCCGCGCGCTCGCGGCCGGACGGGTCGCGAGAAGACGCCGCCACCAGTTCAGGTGGTCAGCTTTTGCCGAGGCGGCGAGCCGATGGTTGGCTGCCTCCGCCCACAGATCACGCTGGCGCTGCTCAGCCATGATCTTGACCGTGTAGTGGTTGATGGTGCTCATTTCCCCGCCTCCGATGGCTGGTTTGTTGCTGGTAACTCCATGATGTTTCTAAGCCGCCATGCCACACATGGTGCAGATGCCTGATCTTTTGGGCGGCATGCGTTGGTCAGTTAGTTGAGGTGCCTTAGGCCCGCAGAAATACGTGAGCCGCTACCAAACCTCGGAGCCGCTACCGAATATTCGCGAGCGGATGCGAGGTTGGCGCGCGGCTTGCGTCAGTCGGGACCGGTGAATTTCCGCAGTTCGGGTAGGAAGGGGTCGTGCCGCGACTGCGTACCGTCTCCCCTCGAGATCCTGGCTGGACGCGTCGACGCGCCGGAAAGGGCTTCGTCTACCTCAACGAGTTCGGGCAGCCGCTCGACGCGGAGGACGTGTTGCGGTGCAAGCAGCTTGTCATCCCGCCGGCCTGGCAGCAGGTCTGGATCTGTCCGACGCCTAACGGCCACATCCAGGCCGTCGGCACCGACGACGCCGGCCGCCGACAGTACATCTACCACTCGTACTGGCGCTTGAAGCGCGATCAGTCCAAGCATGATCGGGTATTGACCGTCGCGGCCCGCCTGCCGGGCGCCCGACGGCGAGTGATCAAGCACTTGCGGATGGAGGGCATGCCGTACGAGCGGGCGCTGGCGGCCGCCTTCCGGCTGCTCGACCTCGGCTTTTTCCGGATTGGCGGCGAGGCGTACGCGGAGGCCAACAACAGCTACGGCCTGGCGACCATCCAGAAGGAACACGTCTCGATCCGCGGTCGCACGGTGGTGTTCGAGTATGTGGCCAAGTCCGGGCAGGAGCGCTATGTCGCTCTCGCCGACAACCATGTCCGAACCGCTGTACGTGAACTCCTGCGCCGGAGCGACGGCGGACCCGAACTGCTCGCGTACCAGGACAGCACTGGCTGGCACGACATCAATTCGACCGAGATCAACGCCTATATCAAGGACGTGGTGGGCGGCGAGGTGTCGGCCAAGGACTTCCGCACCTGGCACGGCACGGTGATCGCGGAGGTGTCGCTGGCCGGGGCGGTCGAGAAGTCCCGTTCGGTGAGCGCCCGCAAGCGTGCGGTCTCCTCGGCGATGAAGGAAGTCTCGAAGTACCTGGGCAACACGCCAACGGTGGCTCGCAAGTCCTACGTGGACCCCCGGGTGGTCGATCTCTTCAACGATGGCGTGACCATTCCCCCGGCGCTGGCCGCGACAGACCGGGACCTCCATGACGGGACCACGCACGGCAAGATCGAGCGTGCGGTACTCGAGATGCTGGCCGACTGAACCAAGCACCGGCCCGACGACACGGGCGCTAGCGAACCTCGAGAACGGCTGGCCACGATAGTCGCATACATGAGGGAAGGTTCCGGGAGGTGTGATGACCGATCAGTCGGTCCTGCTCGACAAGGTGCGGTTGTACTTCGAAAGCCCGGGCGGGGATGTGGCACATGCTGCGGAGCTCTATCACGACGATGCCGTCCTGGAGTTTCCCCAGTCGGGTGAGCGGTTCGATGGCCGGGCCACCTTCACCGAGTGGCGGAGCCAGTATCCGGCTGACGTCGGCTATCGGCTGCAACGGGTCACCGTACGGGACGACCTGGCCGTTGTGGAGCTCGCGGCTAGTTACGACGGCGGTCCGACCATGTACGGCGTCGCGCTACTGGAATTCCGCGGCGACATGATCGCGCGCGAGCGGATCTACGTAATGGACGGGTGGGAAGCCCCTGAGTGGCGAGCCCGTTGGCGGTCAGACACCGCCGCCGATCCGTCGGAGTGAATCAACAACAATCGAACGAGTGACCCTTCTCTGGGCCGCTCACCCAATCCTCGCCAAATGGTGGTGTTCGGTCATGCCGATGGTTCTGCCACCCGTGCCGGAAGCAATTCGGACGGCATGCCGGCGGATCAACCGGCAATCACCTGCACGGCTGTTGGCAGTTGGGACCCTCGGGGCTCCAGCGCTCCCAGTGCTATTGCCAGTCCACGGACCGGCCGCGGTACCGACGCGGGACGAAGGAGACCAGACATCCGCCAGGCAGCGGGGTCACCCGGAAATCTCGAGGCGCCGTCAACAAGTCGTCCGGGTCGACATCGCTCAGCTCCTCGGGGGTCGGCAGCTTTCGTAACTCCCGCGGACGAGGAGTTGGCGGCACTGGTGCGCGGTCCGGTTCCACCGCGCTGGGAAGATGCGTTCTCACCGCTGCCCGGAGTGCTTCGCCGGGCGGCACCTGGGCGCCGCAGGCCGCGCATATCCTGCCGCCGCGGTTTACCCCCTCACACACCGGGCAGCGCCAGATCGCACTCATTGTGGCGGCGGATCGGTTCGTTTCCGCACGAGCTTTCCAACCAAACGGCCCGGGACGGCCGGTTCGGCAATCGGAGGTCGCTTGAGTGCGGTGCGAAGACCCTTGCCCCGAAGGCCGCTGGGTGGGCCTGATGGGCCTTCGTCCTCCGCCTCCGGCCGGACGGTCATCAAGGTGGCGTGCACGTGGCCGATCGTGGGACGCCGGGCCGGGTCGGGCAACAGCATGGCATCGATCAAATCGGCGAGCCGGGTCGGAAGCCCTGGCCGCGGGATGCGTAGCGTCTCCCCGCTCCTGACGGCGACCGCGGGCTCGTGATATCTCGGTGCGTCGAAGGGCGGCGGCGCTCCTGTCAGGTACTCGGTGTAGATCAAACCCAGCGCGAAGATGTCGGAGGCCACTCCCAGTTCGCCGGGACTGACACCGGCCTCCTGGATGTAACCCAGAAGCTCCGGCGAGTAGTAGTTGATCGTGCCAACGATCTCCTCGGGCGGCGGCGGCCGGCCCGCGATGTAGGCATTGTCGAAGTCGATCAGCTTCGTCGTGTAGCCGAGTTCGGTGCGCTTGATCAAAACATTGCTCGGCTTGAGGTCGCCGTGCACGATCTTGAGATCGTGCAGAATCTTCAGGCTGTGCGCCACGGTCTTCATCAAGACGAGCTGAGCACGCAAACCCAACGCCGTGATATCGGCAGTACCCAAGCCCTCTGCGTCGACCTTCTCGGTGACCTTGTAGTACTTGGCGCCCCAGCGGAAGAAGTCCAGCGTGACGATGAGGTTGCCCCCGTACGCGGACAGCGGAGCAAGGGCGCGCTGGACACCCCGGTGATGAGCCTCGAAGGCGGCACAGCGGGCCCTCTTCTTCGCCTTGATCTTTTCACTGCCGGGTGCGTCGTCGTCCGGGTATGTCGGGCTCAGGAACTCCTTGATGAAGTACTGCCGGCCGCCCCGCTCGGCGAAGGTCCACTTGCTCAGACCAGCACCGACGACCTTGAAGTCCTCGAGAATGGTGTAGCCGTTCAGAATGTCGCCGGCCCTCATGACGACGATTCCCCATTTTCTTGCGACGCGGAATTGTCTAGCGGCGCGGAGTCGTCGGTTGGGACCGGCGTCTCCGCTGGCGGTGACCCTTCACTCCCCAGCCGGTCGTCGCCGATCGCGGGTTCCGCCCCTACCTTCTCCGCATCGTCGGAGCTGTCGTCGGCACCGATCGAGTCAGTCGCCTCCAGGTCCTCCGCGACCGATTCCTCATCTTCAATCAAGGGTTCTGGTCGCAGATAACGCTCGTACCCGGACTTGTACCGGTTCCACCTCTCCGTTGTCTCGTCGAGCTGGCGCGCCCGCAAAGCTTGGAGTTCCTGTTCGACTCGGGCGACGGAACTGCTCAATTCGTCGAGTGGCTTCACGAAGTCGGAGGCAAGCTCCGCCACCCGTGGCGCGAACAGCTTTTGGAACTCCTTGAAATCGGCGCCCACTCCGAGCACCGACATGGCGGCATCGTCCCCCGTGACAGCCGCAATTTCGGTCTGCAACGACGACGACCACCCTTCGGTCGTACGCGCCTCCACCAAGCAGCTCAGCACCAGGTGCTCGAAATGCATGGGCGTCCGCAGATAACCAAAGCAGCCATCTGTTGCGCACACCACCAGAAACGGGGCCCGCAGCTCCACGCGGCGGTAATTGACGTGGAATTCGATATCGGCCGACATGGCATTGCTGACCACCGAGTCGCGACGGAGGTTGGCCAGGGCGTCATCGGGGTCTCGCAAGTCATCGGTGCTGAGCTGGCGCGCCCCGCTGGACTCGAAGACGTACGCGCGAGAGTCCCCGGCCCAGAAGACGTGACCAGCCCAGACGGAACCACCCGGCTGGGTGCGCTGGAGGGCAACGAGCGCCATCGTCGTTGGTAGGGCGCGGATGAGACGCGAGCGCAAACCGCTCGGCGCCGCCTTGAGCTCTTCCAGCCGCTGCCTCAGTGCCTGCTGAACCGAACGCTTGCAGGTCCCTCGCCGCACTCTTGCCGTTGAGGTGCCAGTCAGGCTCGAGAAGATCCAGCATTCGCCGTTCGACGACGTCTCGAGCAAGGCGCGACGCCAGGTACGCCCCGGTGCGCCGCCCCTCCGGCGTGTCGTACACGGTGCCGCCGGCTCCACCCATGCCGTCGAAAACACCGACCAAACCGAGGTCCGGGCCGTCGCGCAAGATCGGGTCAGAGTCCTCACCATGATCCGGGATCTTGCCGAGATTGAACGCGAACGAGATGGTCGGTCCCGATGTTGCCACCGACGGTGAGGCCGGCCAGGCGCTCGGGCTTTCGTTCACACCGAGTTGCCGATGGAGTCGACGATCGTTCCGTAGTCGACTTCGGACAACCCACCACCGGCCTGGGACGGATTGTGCACCACGTTCTCCCAGACGCCGGAGATGTCACTCCATCCGGGACCGTCGGGAGCGAACAGAATGAGTCGCTTGGAGCTGGATCCCATCCGACCTTGCTCGTCCTCCCACGCGTCTGTCAGAGCGCTGAAGTCGGCCGGCACCCGCGAGGCGATGTCGGGGGGCAGCACCGAAGGGCTGAGTGGTTGGGCGGGCTGGTCGGTCCACACCACGATCACCTGGCGGCGGCGATCGCCGGTCGTCGTCCACGGCGAGTCGATGGCCAGGGCAACCGCCTCCAAACCCGACTCCGGGGCATCGCCACCTCCTTCGGCGACGAGCCCGTTCACGAACTCCGAGAAGTCGGCCCGCTCGTCGGGGAGAGTGAAGAACGGTGACTCGTCCAGGGCGGCCCCACCGTCCGCCGCGAAGTCGCGGAAAGCGATAACGCGCACCCGCAGCTGATCAACGTTCTTGCCCTTGGCAGTGAGATTCGACTGAACGTCGTCGTAGAAACGAAGTGCGTTGGTTTTGACCTGGTCGATGATCGGGGTCATGCTGCCGGTCACGTCAATGCAGAACACGATGTCGACCGCGTAGCTCAGCCCTCTGGGCGCAGCCAAGCTGGACTGACCGGCGGCAGGGGACGCGGCGGCCGGCGAGGCCGGCGTGCTCGATCCGGCGGCCGCGGATGGCGCGCTCTCATCCAAGCACGGGCCAGTCGGTGCTCGGGCTGCTTGCAGGAGGAGCAGCGGGAGCCGGCTCAGCGGCGGGGCGGCGGTGCGGACTCGGATTTTCGCTCTCGCTCATACATCCTCCAGAATCAATGCAAAACAAAGTGCCGCGGCCCTTGCTGCGGACGCAGTTACATACCCTACGGCGGACGCCGCAAACGCCCCGACGGTTGAGTACTGCGGTGCTACGCGTTAAGTGACCCGACTTTGACCCCCGGACGCCAACTCTGACCCCTTTGCACCCGGGTCGTTTGTACGCGGGGGTCAGAGTCGCGTGGTGAGGCGGCGGTGGCGGAAGGGGAACGAACGGCGGAGACCTCTACTTTGCCTAGCGATCGCAGCCGCCGTCCATGTCCGGCCGGGAATATGGTTTGGCGATCTCCTCAGTGCCTTTGTATGCGTAGGGGTCGTCGCCCGCGACCATCACGATGTCGCGGTAGTCCACGATTCCCATGTGCTCGCCCTCACGCGGCGGGCGCCATGGCAACAGGGATTCCGCGCTCATGTAATGGTTGGCAAGCGCGCGCCGGTAGCCATGCCGACCGGAGTTCTCCAGTGAGCGATGCAGCAGGTACCCGTTGAAGATCAGTGCCGTCCCGGCGGGGATCTCGACCGGAACAGCCTCGTCATCGCGGTAGGGAAACTCGTACGCCTCGACCGTGCAGTCGAACCGAGGGTCGGTCTGCGGGTGGGTGGGATAGAGCACTCCACGGCGGTGCGAACCCGGCAGCACCCAGAGGCAGCCGTTCTCTATGGTGGCATCGTCCAGCGCAATCCATACCGCGGTCAGCGAGCGGTCCCGGGTCGGAATGAAGTACTCGTCCTGATGCCACGCCTGACCAGGCTTGCCCTCCGACTTGATGAACAGCATCGACTGCATGGCCTTGACGTTGGGACCGATCACGGCTGTCAGCCCCTCTACGATCCGCGGATTCATCAGTGCCATCCGGGCAGCGGGCGAAACCTTGTGCGGAAAGTGGATGCAGAGATACCTGCGAAGCATCTCGTCGTCGGTGCCCGGGCACGTTAAGTCGGCTGGCTTCTCGCTCTCCCCTTCAACACCTGACGATCCATATTGAATAGTGCCGAAGTCGCCGCGGCACAGCTTGAGCGCATCTGTATTGACTGCGGCAAGCTCATCAGGTGCGAGCGCATTCGCCAGCAGCGCAAACCCGAACTCGAGGTAGTGGTCGGTGAATTCCGCGCCGACGTGTTTGAACGGGCGCAGATCACCCCCTGATCTGCCGTCGGGCAGGATCCGGGTCTTCGACAGGACTGTGGTCATCGTGCTTCGTGCCCTCATTTCACTCGGCGCTAGTTCTGCCAGCTTGGCAACCCGGCGCTCGAGCGCCAATGTCTGCGGCGAACGCTCTAATATCCAAAAGTGACACCTTTCCCGGTGATCGCACCGGGTAGCAGGGTGCAGCTCGCCGACTATCCGGCTGGGGCGTTGTTCGGTCCGCGTCAGATGGACGACTCCCTTCAGTGTCTCCGCGGGCCACCTGTTCCGGGTGTTTCGTAACGCGTACGGTTGGGGCCCGGCCCACGCGCTCGAGCTGGTGCGACTGGCACGCTCGGCTGTCGCCTTGCAGCGCAGCAACGCCTCGCTCGCAGAAATTGCGCACCGCGGCGGCTTCGCCAACGCGTACCACTTCTCGCGCCGCTTTAGATTGACCTACGGTCGGCCGCCAGGCGAATACCGGGCGCTCGGTCCCGTGCCAGACCCCCTCGAGCCGGTGCGGAGCGCTGGCCTGCTGCCGTTCGCCGCACCACTGATGAGCCTGGGAGCGGCGGACTGAGACCTTCGCTCAGCTGGAAGTCCGGTTGCGAGGGGCACGGGCGTAGAGCGGCACGTCCCGGGCCGCGGTCGCGATCAAATTCAATTCGATGGGCTTTCAATGCCTACCCGAACCCGTCCGGGAGGAGCCGACGTTGGACCTGATCCAGTCATTCAGCGGCCCGCAGGCATCGAAGGTCTCGACAACGAACTGCCGTACGGAGGCGGCGTCGCGCAGCCGAGTCCCGGTCAACCTGCTGTGCGCGCTCACCGCCTTCTGCCGGAGTAGATCGACGCGGGGGTGATCCTTGGGATACCCGCGCGGGGCAGTCTTGAGTGGCTCGCTCATGCCATGCCCAATCTCTACGCCCCTTCCGTCAAGGTCGCGCAGGATGCGCTCCAAGTCGGGACCGGTAGCATCGGCCGCCACTGCCTCCCGATACCGGTCCAGCTGATCAGGCGCCATCATGTATGCACCGCACGCGGCCATCAGCCCGCGCGCGTCGACATGCAGGTAGTGGACCGTGCCATCGACTTCGTGCGCGGCGCCGTGCTGGGTCTTGTACGGCGACTTGTCCGGTGAAAACCGAATGTCGCGGTTCATCCGGAAGACCTTGAACGGTTGGAACCGTTCTGGCAGTGAGTCCACCAGCGCAGCGAGGGGCTCCTTGACTTCCTTCTCGAAGAGCGCCTTATTCGCCGTCCAGTAGTCCTTCGAGTTGTCGCTCTCAAGACCTGCGAAGAACCTTGTCGCCTTTGCCGTGAAGCCGCCCGCCGACACGCTTAACCTCCTAGATCGCCATTCACCCGGCTGAAATCAACGCTCTGTCCACGATGCTGCACCACCTTGCGACCGCCAGCAAGAGATGGGTTAGCAACAGCGCTCAGGCAGACGGCCAGCGTCACCGGGCTCCTGGCAAGGGTGCTGTCCTAGGGGTCGATGGACTGTGCGACACAGCTGAGAACGCCACGCGGATCGTCGATCAACTTGCTCTGCCGAAGGCGCTCATCGTTGTCGCGCATCTCACAGCCGGAGCCGGATTTTCCAGACTGCTACAAGCCTTGTACAGGTGCGTATTTATCGATGCGCTCTTATGGGAGGAGGGCCAATGCTCATGGTTCCGTACGCCGTCGTCGGCGCAACCAGATCGCTGGCCGAATCAGCCCTGCCCCGGGCGCCGCGGATTGCACAGCGGCCGTCAAGGTGGAGCTGGGTCCGGCGCGCATTCGTGCGCCACTGACCGGGGCTCCCGACCGGGACAATGCCGTACGAGTCTGGAGCTTCATCTGAATTGGCGGAGGGCTCGAAGCGTAGGCTTCGAGCCCTCTCCGCTTCCCCCGATATAGCGTCGCCAGCGTCGATACTGCAGGACCGGTTCACGTGCCGCCGGGCGATCTGGTCAAGGTGCCTCGTTGCGGGCTTCCTCAATGATCATCCTGGCCGATGTTGCGAGGTCATGGTTCCCCGGCAACGCCTCGGTGGGGCACAGGCAGATCTCGGCAAGCAACGCCTGCAGCGTCGGCCCGCTCTGCGCGCCGGATAACTCCGATCCGCTTGGACTGACAAGGCTCACGCACTGCTGCGGGCATCCCACGCTCAGCTCAACGACCGAGCATCCGGGCGGCGAAGACGTGGAGTTCCACGCCGGCCGCCATGGCCTCCCGTCGCAGCGTCTCGTGGGCGTGATCGGGGTCGTGGCCTCGGCCGATCATGAGCCCGAGCGCCCGATTGACCGTGGAGAGCTCCGACAACCCGAACAATCCGGAGGCAGGCCTCGCTGCCGGAACATCCGCGTCGAGAACGAGGACCCGGCCTGCCTCAAGGTGTCCCGGTTGCGCTCGACCGTCGCCATCCGAAGTGAACTGGCCGCTCTGGGTGAGGACCGATGTCTTCAGTACATAGGCCAGATCGGCCGCCATGTCGACGAGGGCCCCAGGCATGCCAGCGTAGAAGATGACTCGGCTGTCGGGATCGTAGTCGCCGTCCACCGCGATCAGCGGCACCCTGAGAGAAGTGAGCACAACTCCGTCGGCTTCGACCGGCACCATCTCGGTCAGGATGACCGGCTGCCCCCTGTGAACGACGGTCACCTGAAGTCCACGGTAGGAAGGCACGGCGGCGCGTAGATTCCTGGCTAGCGCCAGCAATGGGACGTGCAGCACATCAGTCTCGACACCGATGCTGCTGGCCAGGTGGGTGAGGTGGCTGGGCAGCCCTGTGGGCACAGCCACAGTGTCGCTCCGAGGAAGCGGATCCGCCCGCTGATCGTGTCTACCACTCGTTGGTTCGGCAGGTCGCCAAGGCCAATGGCTACGGCAGTACGGACCAGGATGGTGCAGCCGCGTCACCATGAATCTACGCCGCCTACCAAGCTTTACATAACGACACCCACCCTCGGATGGTGGTGGTGAAGGTCCAGAGCCGACGCACTCAGTCGGTGTGGTGACGGGCTTGAGCCCGACGCACCGCCTCGTCGACGATCTGTCCCGCTACCAAAGCGAGCTTTTGATGTTCGTGCTGGCTCATGGCTCGCAGCCGCTCCAAGGCGTCATGCTCGGTGCCACCGCTTCGGCTCATCATGATGCCGATCGCGCGGTCGATGACACCTCGGATCTCCAGTGCTGACTTCAGTTGGGCCGCCAACCGTTGAGTGCGAGCGAGGACTTGCGCGTTTTGCACTGAGATGGCTGCCGGGACCGCGAAGATCTCACCCAGTTCGGCGGCGCGGTCGTCAAAGGCGTTCTTGGAGTGCGCGTACACGTTCATTGCACCGACGACTCCGTCCGGGGTGATCAATGGCAACGACACCACGCTGTGCACGCCGAGCCGGGCGATTGTGCCGCCGAATCGCGGCCACCGCGTGTCCGCTCCCAGCGAGTCAGATCTGACCGTGCGGCCGTCTCGGGCGGCAGTGATGCACGGACCCTGTCCCATTCCGTACTGGATGTCGTCAATTTCGCGCACGAAAGGTGCCGTCGACACCACCGTGTCAGACCTGTCTTCTTCGAGGAGCGTGAGCCCGGCTCCGTCAGCACCAGGGATAGCCTTGACGGCGTAGATAGCCACGCGGGTCAGCAGGTCCTCCAGCGGGAGCCGGTTCGTCGCCAGCTGGGAGAGGCCCGCCAGGCTCTCCCGGAGGTCCTCATCCGCGGCGGAGCGTCTATCGGCTGACCGCGGTGCTGCCTGCTCGGCGAATCCGCTGCTCCCAGTCATTTCCGCCCAGGGAGAGTCGTCAGGGTTCATAGTTCTCTTCTTGTGCGCGCACCGCGCGGGGCCGCGGGGTCAGAACAACTAATTCTACCCCAAGGCGCGAACGGTATCCGCGGAACTGAGCGCGCCTTGATTTCGTGGTTTACGTCGTTTTTGCTGGAACTGCTGAAACATGCGCCGTGCCGAAACGTGGCCGCCGTCATGAAACCGCCCGCGCGAGCGTAGCCGCAGAACGCCAGGATCACCCGGTCAACGTCACCAGGTCCGTCTATGACCCCCAAGATGTCCGTGGTCTCGCCCTTAACACGTCCGGAGTTGGCGGCCCACGGCTGGGTGGAGCGGCCTTCTGCCCCGAACAGTCCGTCGACCGGAGTTCGGGACTTGGCTTATGCAACCGCGATGGTCCAAGCATCGGAACGGATGCTGGAGTGACCGCCGAGGCGGCCTTCCCGGCGCTCAAGCGCCAGTCTCAGCGCTCCAACGTCAAGCTCCACACCATCGCTGGCAGATCATCGGCGGCCGGCTTCCGTTTATCGGGTAAAGTCGGTTCTGCTGCTGATCGCAGTCGGCCTGGGGCCGAAAGCCGCCGTCAATGACCGCGACTTACGAGCAACACATTTGCTGCCGCCCAGACCCAACCGAGATGGTCTGAATCGATCGGCGGCCCACTGTGACCTCTCTGCTCACTCAATCCACGTCCACTGCGACCAGCCAGTCCGGCAGCTCGTTCACAGCACTGACCAAGGCCATCCACGACCTGGGCTTGATGCGTCGCCGGTACGGCTACTACTGGGCCAAACTGATCGGTGCCGTCGCGGCCATCCTGGCCTGGGTGACGGCCTTCGTCTGGATCGGCGACAGCTGGTGGCAGCTCCTGTCCGGCGCGGTATTCGCGATCATTATGACCCAGCTCGCGTTCCTCGGCCACGACGCAGCGCATCGCCAGATCTTCAAGTCCGGGCGGTGGAACGACTGGATCAGTCTTCTCATCGCGAACCTGTTGGTGGGGATCAGCTACGGCTGGTGGCAGCGCAAGCACAACCGGCACCACGCCAACCCGAACAAGGATGGCGCCGACCCAGACATCGCCTTGAGCGCCCTCGCCCTCACGCCCGAACGCGCGACTCGCCAACGGAGCCGGCTGATGCGCTGGGTTGTGGCCCACCAAGGGTGGTACTTCTTCCCGTTGCTGCTCCTAGAGGGCATGTCGCTGCACTGGGAGGGAATCCGTCGAGCATTCGGCCGCGAGAAGATCGAACGCCGGTGGATCGAGATCAGTTTCCTCACCGTCCGCCTCGGCGGGTTCCTCGCCCTCGTCTTGCTGGTCCTGCCCCCCGAGAAGGCCATCGCTTTCCTGGCCGTGCAGCTAGCTGGCTTCGGCCTCTACATGGGCTTCTCATTTGCGCCCAACCACATCGGCATGCCGCTGGTTTCCGCGAAACTGAAGCTGGACTTCCTCCGCCGCCAGGTCCTGATGAGCCGCAACATCCGCGGCGGCCCGCTGATGTCGATCTTCATGGGCGGGCTCAACTACCAGATCGAGCACCATTTGTTCCCGTCGATGGCACGCCCCTACCTGCGCCGAGCCCAGCCAGTGGTCGCTGCCTACTGCGCCACACAAGGTGTGCCGTACACCCAGACGTCGCTGTGGCGGGCCTATCGCAGCGTTATCGGCTATCTCAACACCGTCGGGCTCCGCGGCAAGGACCCGTTCCTCTGCCCGATGGTCGCGCAGCGACGAGCCCTATGAGGTGCGCGCCCGGGCGCTGAACTGGGCGGCGCTGTGACCGCGAGTCGACCTTCGGGCACGGCTCTTGCCCGGCCCGGCGTGATGCTCCGATGATCGCGCAGGACGTTCGTTCGGTTGCGGGCGCTGGGGTCCGCGCCGGTTCGGGCGGGCGGCCGTGTTCGCGGTGGCGGGAACAGCGGCGCGTATTGGTGCGGTTCGCACGCGCTCGCCGGGAGCCAGCTCCTGCAGGATGGGATCGGCCAGAGTGTCGACTCTGGTGGTGATGGGCGTGATGCCGGCCGCGCGGGTGAGCGCGCGTACGTCGCGCAGCTGGCCGCTGGTGGTGAGCGTGATCACCGTGCCCGCTTTGCCGGCTCTCCCTGTCCGGCCGGAGCGATGGACGTACGCCTTGTGCTCGACGGGCGGGTCGGCGTGCACGACCATCGCGATGTCGTCCACGTGAATCCCGCGAGCGGCGATGTCGGTGGCCACCAAGGTTGCGACTCGCCTGGCGTGGAAGGCCTGTAGGTTACGCGTCCGTACGTTCTGGCTCAGGTCCCCGTGGAGCTCGACGGCGGGGATGCCCTCGGCGTTCAGCTGGCGTGTCAGTGCCTTCGCACGGTGCTTGGTGCGGGTGAAGATCAGCCGCTGGCCGGGAGCGCTCGTGAGATCGGCTAGGACGGCGAACCGTTGCTCCTGCTCCACCTGGAGGACGTGGTGCGTGGTCGCACTTGTCGACGGCTCGGCGGAGTCGGCCTCGTGAGTCACGGGGTTGCGGAGGAACTGCTTGACCAGGACACCGACGCGAGCATCGAGGGTCGCAGAGAAGAGCATCCGCTGACCGCGCGGTGCCGTCTGCGCGAGCAGGCGCTTCACCGGCGGCAGGAAGCCGAGATCGGACATGTGATCGGCCTCGTCCAAGACAGTGATCTCGATGTTGGCCAGGCTGCAGTGCCGCTGCTGGATGAGATCTTCCAGCCGGCCCGGCGTGGCGACGATGATGTCGACTCCAGAACGCAGCGCCCGCACCTGCGGCTGCTGACTCACCCCGCCGAAGATCGAGACACTGGACAGGTGGGCAACCTTCGCAAGCGGCGTCAGGGCTGACTCGATCTGCCCGACGAGCTCACGGGTGGGGGCCAGGATGAGGGCCCGCGGCACGCGGGAGCTCTGGCGGAATTTCGAGGCAGATAACCGGGCGACAAGGGGCAGCAGGAAGGCGTACGTCTTGCCAGAGCCGGTGCGGCCCCGGCCGAGGACGTCCCGGCCAGCAAGGGTGTCGGCCAGCGTGGCCGCCTGGATCGGTGTGGGAACGGTGATGTCGCGGTCAGCCAGCACGCGCACCAAAGACGCGGGCAGGCCAAGATCGGTGAAAGGGTCAGCAGGCACGGGTGGTAGCAATTCTGATCAGGGTGGCTCGGGCTGGTCCCGGGCACAGCGGCGTCTCGCGCACAAACGTTGTCGGAGGGAGGAGCGGAGCTCGACTTCACCGGTGACTCGGGCGAGACTGGCCGAACCACGTTCACACTAGGCTACGGCACAACAGGTCCCGGACCTATTCAGCGGTCCCGAGCCTGCAGGTCGCGGCCTATGTGCAGGAACCGGTAGCCTGGTGGCATCTGGGCGAGCGCATTGCCCGCGAGCGATCGGTTCGTCGAAGTCGACCCCGCCGCTGCCAACCGGCTGGGAAGTCGATCACCGAACCAGGAGTACGTCTATCTCCACTCTCGATCTGCCGGGCCGGTCCGCGACCGCCCGGCTGAGCCGCCAGCCCCTCACTCACACCTTCACCGAGCTAGCCCAGGCCGTCCGTACGAAGGGACTCCAGAGTCGCCGCCGCAGCTTCTACGGGATCGTCTTCGGCGCTCTGCTGCTCGCTCTCGGCGGCGTCGCCACCGGGATGATCTTGCTGGACAACTCCTGGTTGCAACTGCTGATGGCGGGCGCCCTCGGCGTTCTCTTCACGCAGTTCGCCTTCCTGGGGCACGAGGCATCCCACCGCCAGATCTTCGAGTCCGGGCAGGCGAACGACCGCAGCGGGCGAGTGCTGGCCACGGCAGTGGTCGGCATCAGCTACGCCTGGTGGATGAACAAGCACAGCCGGCACCATGCGAATCCGAACAAGATCGGCAAGGATCCCGACATCGAGGTCGACACGGTTTCCTTCCTGGAGGAAAGCGCGGCCACTCGTACCGGGGTTCTGGCCTGGATCACGCGGCGCCAGGGCTACCTCTTCTTTCCGCTGCTGCTGCTCGAAGGGCTCAACCTGCACATCAAGTCGTTCCGCAGCCTGATCTCCCGTTCCCCGGTCAAGGGTCGCTGGATCGAAGTGGGCTTGCTGGCCGGACGCTTCGGCCTCTATTTCGGTCTGATCTTCTGGCTGTTGCCGTTCGGCATGGCGTGGGCCTTCATCGGGGTGCAGCTTGCGATCTTCGGCCTCTATATGGGCGCCAGCTTCGCCCCGAACCACAAGGGCATGCCGATCATCCCGGCCGACGTCAAGCTCGATTTCCTCAGCAAGCAGGTGCGCACCTCGCGCAACATCGCCGGCGGCTGGTGGGCCACCGCGTTGATGGGCGGACTCAACTACCAGATCGAGCACCACCTGTTCCCGAGCATGCCCCGGCCGCATCTGCGCGCCGCTCGTGCCTTGGTCCGCGAACACTGCCGCAGCAACGACATTCCTTACGTCGAAGCCGGCCTGCTGTCTTCGTACCGAACGGTCATCGATTACCTCAACCGTGTCGGGCTCGCCGCACGGGACCCGTTCGACTGCCCGCTCGCCGGCCAACTGCGCGCCAGCTGACAGGTGACCGTTCATGAGCTGACTGCTGCCCAAGCAGGTCCGTTTGGACGCTGTCGCGCGCCGTATCCGTCTCCGGATTCGCCTCAGATCAGCCGCGGCTGGATTGCGGCCACGGGTTCCTCCGGCAGGCGCCGAGCCCCTTGGTCTGCTGCATCATCACCGGTGCAAGCTGTCCAGGGCCAGGGCAGTCCTCGTGGTGCTTGCCGAGGGCATGTCCGAATTCGTGGTTGACCAGATAACGCCGGTAGTTGGTCAGGTCAGATCCATAGGAATCGGCGCCGAGCAGCCAACGTTTGGCGTTCAGCACGACTCGATCTTCGTGATGACATGACACTTCACCACGAGTCAGGTAGGGGGCGCACAGCCGGTCGGTGGTTTTCGGCGTCACGATGTAGGCGTGCAGCGTGGCCGAGTGCCCGACTGGGGTCAGGTCGAACCGCCAGCGGCGGGTGCCGCGCCAGCTGCGTGGATCGTCGAGCACTCCCTCGATCAGAGCCGCAGCATCGTCAGGACCGATGGACAACCCATCCTCAACCCGCACGTCATAACGGATCACGGCGCCGTACGAGGACTTCGATCTGACAGATGTCTTGGCCGCTTGGTACGTCCCTGGCCCGCTCTTCGGCACCACGACTTTCTCGAGGCTCTTCGCTGGCGCCTTCGCCGGCCTCATGCTCGTGGTTGTAGAGGGTGCTTCGACGGGTGGTGGACCTGGCTGAGCCGCCGAACCACTGCTAGCGCCACTCATGATCAACGCGACAGCGATCGCAAGCACTACTGCTGCCCCGAACACCAGCGCCCGCCGGGCCCAATAAGCCTGTGCGGGATCTGGCCCTACCGGGCGCAGCAGGCCGCTCATAGCGCCCGAGCCTAGGCAGCTAGGCGCGGTCCAGCTGGAGCCACGCCGCCGTCGGATCCCACTTCTGGGAGGTGCCCGATGACCATGGTCGGTTGGCGTTCAGGAGCGGACCAGGCTTGCTCCCGAGGGCACGGCGGGCACCCGCCGCTCAGTACTTGCACTTCCGCGTCGCCGGAGAGGCACTGAGGCACGACGCTCGAACGGAACCAGTGGGGCATCGTAAGTCATGTCGTCGGCGCTAGCGTGGATAGGTGCCGATCGAGATCAAGCCGGCGACGCGGGCCCGGTTCGACGACATTGCGACGATGCTCGGCCCCAAGAACCCCACCTCCAACGTCTGCTGGTGTCTCAGCCACCGACTGGACTCGAAGACCAACCGGGAGCTCGTCGGACCCGCACGCCGTGAGTACGTCCGCAGATTGACCGGCCGCCCGGTCGCACCGGGAGTGCTCGCGTACGACGGCGGCGAAGTGGTCGGTTGGGCCGCGGTGGCACCGCGGTCAGAGCTGCCCTTCGAGCGTTCGACGAAGATTCCCCATGTCGACGATTTGCCCGTGTGGTCCGTGTGGTGCATCCGCGTACGTCCGGGTCATCGCGGCAAGGGCATCGCGCACGCGCTCCTCCGTGGTGCGGTGGACTACGCCGCGTCCAAGGGCGCCCCGGCCGTCGAGGGCTACCCGGTCGACAACAAGGGCGAGAAAGTGGACCTGACGATGGCCTTCGTCGGTACGCGGAGCCTGTTCGAGAAGGTTGGCTTCACCAAGGCCGCGGACACCAGCTCCGTCTCAGGCGGCTTTCCTCGGATCCTGATGCGCCGCATCCTCACCTGAGCATGTGATCGACCAGCTCAAGGTCGGCGGACTTCTGCCAAACGGTTGACATCGGGCTCACTGGAGCTAGGCGTCGGCGAGGCGGAACTCCAGCCGGGTCTGCCACCGGTTGAGGTCGGGCTCCTCAGCCGGGTCGGTCTCATGGTGCTCGAGCCGGCAGCCCCAGACCTCGCCGTCGCTTGAGGGCTGGACGTCCCACTTCAGCCCCTGACCATCGGCCCACTCCAGGAGCCGGCGGGTCACGTCCACCAGCTCGGAGGGGTGGCCGGTGTAGGTGGTGGTGACGTAACGGCCGGCGGGTAGCACGCCCGCCTGCACCTCACCACTGCCCGCGACTGGCACCTTCGCGGGCACTCCAGCCTCCATCACCAACTCCCGATCCATGTCGATCACCAGGTAGCGGAAGAAGGGCGCACCATCGGGCTCGAGGCCGTGCTCGGCTAACCAGCCGAAGACCTCACCGAACCGATCGGCGATCTCGGGAATCGTCCGCATGGTCACATGCCCGGTGACCCCGACATACGGCCGGTCCTGCTGCTCGACGACGCGGAACTCGCTGCTCTGTTTCGTCATGCTTCTCAGACCCGGCTCGGCAGCCGAAGTCATCGATCAGTTACGCAATCACGCTTGGGATTGCTCCCGCACTCCCCCACGCCGGCATTGCACCGCTTAATCAGCATCGCGTGCGGACGATCGGAGAGCCGTGCGGGCGTCGAAGCTCAGCCCTTGATGCCGGTCTCAGCTACGCCCTGTACCAGGAAGCGCTGGAGGAACACAAACACCAGCACGAGCGGTGCGATGGACACAGCAGCGGCGAGGAACAGTTCGTGCAGGTTGATCGTCTGGGCGGTCAGGAAGGTGCTCAGTGCTACCTGGACCGTCCACATCGAGGCGTCCTGCCCGATGACCAGCGGCCAAAGAAACGCGTTCCAACTGGCGATGAAGGTTATCACCGCGATGGCCGCGAAGAAGGCTCCCGAGTTCGGCACGACCACGCGCCAGTACGCTCCGAAATAACCGAGCCCGTCCACCCGCGCCGCCTCCTCGAGGCTGCGCGGGAAGTTGAGGAAGTACTGACGGAATAAGAACGTCGTGAAGCCGCTGAAGAGCACCGGCACGATGATGCCCTGGTAGGTGTCCACCCAGCGCAGCTGCGAGACGATGATGAATGACGGAATGAACGTGACCGCCGGAGGGATCATCAATGTCACCAGGGTGGCGTAAAAGATCGGCGTCGCCCACCGATACGGAATTCTCGCCAGGCCGTACCCGGCCATAGAGCACAGCAGCAGAATCCCCGCGGTCTGCAGCACGGCGATGATCGCCGAGTTCACCAGCGATCGGACGATGTTGACCGCCGGGTCGGTGAACAGCTCCGTGAAGTTCTCCCAGTTGACCTGCTTCGGGAACAGCGTCCAGCCGGGGGCGGTGATCTCGGTGTCGAGGGAGATCGCGTTGCGGACGATCAAGTAGAACGGCAGCAAGAACAGCACGGCCGAGATCGCCAGCGCGACGTAGCGCAGCACGGTCGTCACCACGCGCCCCGGGGTCAGGCGGCGGTGCCTGCGCTTGGCGGTCTCCCGCCGCGCTTCCGGCTCCCGCTCGGTCACAGCCGACGTCGGGGCAGTCATTCGGCTCTCCCGAAGCCGAAGATCTTGCCCTGCCCCAGCGTCACGATCATGATCAGCAGTGCCAGGATCACCGCGCCCGCCGTGCCGTGGCCGAAGTCCTGGTTGCTCTGTGCCGTGTAGTACAGGTACACCAACGGCGGCCGAGCGAAGGAGGAGTTGCCGAGCAGGTTGAAGAATTCATCGAAGGCCTGGTAGGCGTTGATCAACAACAGCAACAGCACAGCCACCGACGTCGCGCGCAACTGGGGGAAGGTGATGTAGCGGAAGGTCTGCCAGGAATTGCGGGCGCCGTCCACGGCCGCGGCCTCGTACAGTTCCGGCGAGATTCGCTGCAAACCGGCCAGGAACAAGATGATGTAGAAGCCGATCTGCAGCCAGAGCCGGACGGTGACGATCACCAGCCAGTACCAGGGTGGACTGGTGGTCGCCAACCAGGCGATGTTGTCCACGCCGAACCAGCTGAGGACCGTGTTTGCCAACCCGAACCGAACGCCATTGAAGATCGACAGCTTCCAGACCAGCGAGGCGACGACGTACGAGCAGGCCGTGGGCAGGAAGTACACCGACCGGAAGAATGCTCTAAGAAACGTGACCTGGTTGAGCAGCAGCGCGAGACTGAGGGAAAGCACGAAGGTCAACGGCACGATGAGAGCCGCGAAGATCGTGAACGTGATCAGACTGTCGAGGAACGGTCCCGGCCGGAGCAGGTCGATGTAATTCTGCAGGCCAACCCATTCGCCGGGGGTCACCGTGTTCTGGGCTCGCGAGAAGCTGAGGACCACCGACCAGACGATCGGCACGTAGACGAAGATCACCAAACCGACCACGAACGGCCCGACGAACAGCCAGAACGCACCCGTGACGCCGCCGATCCGCCCTCCGGCCCGACGCGGTGGTGCCGTGTCGACTGCGGCCGGCGCCAGGGTCGGTGCAGACATGTCAGCCGAACAGCCGGTTCAGCTCAGCGGTGACCACCTTTTCGGCCTTCGCGAGGCTGGCGTCGATGTCGCCGCCCTTGCGGACGATCGCGGTAGCGGCATCCGCGTACGCGTTGTTCATCTTCGGCGTCCAGGCTGGGTTGGCGGCGACCGCGTTCTCGTTAAAGATCTTGAGGGCATCCGCCGCCGGGCCGGACTGCAGCTTGCTGGCCGTGGCCGCCAGCGACTTGCGCGGCGGGATGTGGAACCCGTAGCTGAGGTTGAAGTCCTCCTGGTTCTTGGTGTTGTCGATCCACAGCCACTTGATGTAGGCCTTGGCGGCGTCGACGTTGGCCGACTTCGCGCTGACCATGGCACCCCATCCGCCCAGGAAGGTCGACGGCTTGCCGACGCTGCTGCTGAAAGCTGGCCACGCGACGACGCCGAAGTCGTCACCAACGCCCTTCTTGATGCCCGGCATCGCCCACAGCCCGCACCACTGCATCGCGGCCAGGCCCTGAGTGAACGAGGAGGGATCCCACCAGTCGGTCGGGGCGCCCAGCAGGAGTGACTTAGACAAGAACAGCTCGCGCATCTTGGCGAACGACTGCTTGACGTCAGGCGTCGTAAAACCGGGCTTGTTGTCGGCCGTCAGATAGTCGTTGCCGACCGTCCAGAGAATGGGCCCAAGGAGCGACCCACCACCGAACGACGGGGTCACGCCCGCATCATTGCCGATGAACAGGCCCTTCTGGTCCTTGGTGTTGAGAGCCTTCGACGCTGCGATCAACTCGTCGATGGTGGTCGGCGGCTTGACGCCCGCCTTGTCGAGGACGCTCTTGCGGTAGTACAGGACGCCCATGTCGTCCACCATCTTGATCTGATAAATCTTGCCGTCCACGGTGGAGGACTTGAGGTCCGCTTCGGTGTAATCGCTCTTCACATCGGCGATGATGTCGTCCAGGGCTACGACCTGACCGCTCTTCACTTGGTCGATGTTCACACTGCTCTCGAAGACATCCGGTCCGGACGTGGACAGCAGACCGGCGTTCAGCTTCGAGGTGTAGTCACCCGGCGTCCACTGCACCTTGACGGTTCCATCGGGGTACTCCTTCGCGTAGCGCGTCACCGCCTGTTGGGTGCCCGCCTCACCGTATTGGTGGTACCAAACCTTGAGTGTCGGCTTGGAGCCGCTGGCGCCTTCGGACGCTCCGCCGGCCTGCTCGCCGGAGAGCCCTGAGCTGCCACTGCCACACGCCGCGAGCAGCTGGGCCCCGCCGACCGCCGCTGCTCCCAACCCCAGGCCGTGCAAGAACCGGCGCCGATCGAACGTCTGTCCACTCATGGTTCACTCCCTTGTGAAAATGGTGAGGCGATTAATTCAACGTACCGCAGGATCCTGGGCCGTGAAGATGCGCTGTTACGTTTGCGAAGCCTGTAGCCGAGGTCGTTAATGCGTGGGAGCTGCTGCACCGCTGTCCAGGAGATTCGGGGTGGTCCGCCGTCAGGACCCCGTTCTCTATGCGGGCCGATCGGTTCGGAACTGGCGTGACGCGGCGACTACGGCGTCGGTCACCGAATACTGGTCCTCGTTAATCCCCGTCAGGCGGCGTTGGCACGGCCTCCCGTGGCGACTCCTCGGGCACGTCGGCGCCTGCCAGGTGCCCGGCGTCGTTGAATGTCACGAGCGTCCATTCCGACTGGCCATTCGACCCGTGCCGATGGCGCCAGTGCGTAATGCTCGTGTTGAGCGGCGCGAAGGCCACCCGATTGCCGGTGCCGCCCAGACTGAACGCAAGGTAGAACGAGGCCTCCAGCACGCCGCCGTGACAGACGGCCACCACCGTCTCATCCTGATGCTTGGCGACGAGGCGGGCCAAGGCACCGCCCGCGCGGACGAGGAACCCAGCCCAGCTCTCCCCGCCAGGGGAGAATGGCCGGAACGCTTGGGTGACCGGCGGCGTGTCCGAGCCGCCGTAGCGCGCCTGCCACTCGTCCACAGACAGCCCGTCTGCCTCGCCCGGACGTAACTCTTGCAGGTCGTCATCGCGCTGTATCGGTAGCTGGAGCGCTCTCGCTACGTACTCGCCGGTTTCAAGTGCGCGTGGCAAGGTGCTCACGTACAGCTGATCGGCACCCAGCTGCTCGGCGCGCAGCCGCTGCTCCAGCAGCTCGGCTTGCTTGCGGCCGAGCTCGGTGAGGCCGACATCACCGCGCATCCCACCGATGATGGGCTCGACGTTGGCGACCGCCTCGCCGTGGCGGATGAGATACAGGTCCGTCGGCATCGGATTCCCCCTGCGGCATCGACCATGGACCCGGAGCGGCGACGGGCCGGGACACCGCCGCAGGTAGAGGATACGGCGGCCATACCGTGCGTCGGATCATCCGGCCCTGCTGATCGCCCTCGTCAGCTAGCTGCGGGCTCTACCCGTTCGCGATAGCCCGGGATGCCCTGCATGACCCGACACGGCTCTTTAGCGCCGCGCGACCACGCAACATAGTCCCGAAAGGCCATCGGAAGCCCGCGGGTAGCGAGCAGATCAAGAGAGTGCATGACCTGGATGTGTAGGTGTGGCTGGGTGGAGTTGCCGGAGTTGCCACACGTCGCGATCGGCTGCCCCGTGCTGACCCTGTCGCCGGATTGCACCTGCGGCGAACCCTTACGCAAATGGCCCAGGAGCACGAACGGCCCCTCCTCGGCCAGCGCCACAATCACATAGTTGCCGGCAACCGCCCCCACTCCCCGACGGAGTCTTGACGCTTGGGTCACGGCGTACGGCAGCAACGCCAAAGGCGAACGACGGGCGACGTGATCCGACTCGCCGTCATGGACCGCCACAACGCGTCCGTCGGCGGGCGCGAGGATCGGTTCACCGAACCCAAGAAACCGGTCGACCGGCTCCACTGACAGGAATGTCCGCCAGTCCCGTACGGTCGCCGTACGGCGTGCCGCGTTTGCCGCTACGAAGTCGATCGCGAAGGTCTGTCCAAGGAAATGTGTGCCATGGCTAGGCACGCGGCGCGCCGGAGTATTCAGAGCCAGCCAGGATCCGGTGAACGGAAGCGACAACACGACCGGTGGTCGATCGGGTCGGGTCGGTAAGCAGACGCGGCGCGCATTGCCTCCACCAGCTTGGCAAGCTCGGCGCGTTGCTTCTCAGACATGCTTCAGTCTCCCTCCGCCAAGTCAGCCGGCGAGGATCGCGACCGTCTGACATGTCATCGGCGTTCTCGTGCTTTTCAACAGGCCACAACGCACTATTCGGACTTGCGGCCGGAACAGGCTTGGCGTTACCACGTGGCATCAGCAGAGGCACTACCCGACGATTGCGGGACATCGAAATCGCGTCGTTGAAACCGTAGGCGAGACTGGCTCCGCCTGCCGTCTTTCGCTCAAATTGCAAAGCCTCGGCGAGCGCGATCAGTCCTATAAGCCTGTCCGGAGTTGCCAATCATGAGCGAGCACGAAGCTGGGTGGCAACGCGATCCCATCACAGCTGGGGGAAGTCCCCAGGGCGGGATGGTCAGGCGGGACAACCAACCCTGGGGACAGCTAATTAGCGCCACTATGCTTCTCCAATTCAAGTGGAGCGGCGCTCTGTCAGTCAACTGAGCAGCCGGCGTGCCAAAGCTTCGCCTTATCTGAACGACCTCTTGCCCATCGTCAGTCTTCGTCGGCGGGCGTCGCCGTGCATTACGCTCGACGAGCGCCAGCGAGAACGGAGCCTGATAGTTGCAGCCCAGCGAGCGAGAAAGCCGTTCGGCACTCGTCACCGGAGCCGCTCGCGGGATCGGGCGGGCCATAGCGGAAAGGCTCGTCGCCGACGGATTGAGTGTCTCGGTGGCCGACCTTCCGTCCTCGAGGGCCGAGGTTGACGCTGTCATTGCTGATCTTGGTGGATCCGCCATGGCCCTTGGCTTGTCGGTGGATGTCACCGATGCCGACAGCGTCGACGCAGCAGTGGCCGCTCATGTCGCTCACTTTGGTGGCCTGGATGTGATGGTGGCCAACGCCGGGATCGCAGTCACCGCGCCGCTGATCGAGACCACGGCTGAGCAGTGGCAGCAAACCATGGATGTGAACCTTCGGGGCATCTTCCACTGCTACCGGTCGGCGGCTCGCCAGATGATCAGCCAGGGCCGCGGCGGGCGGCTGATCGGCGCCGCCTCGGTGGCCGCACACCGGGGAGGCAAGTGGCAGGGCGCCTACTCCGCGTCCAAGTTCGCCGTCCGCGGCCTGAGCCAATCCGTCGCGCAGGAGCTGGCGGAGCACCAGATCACCGTGAATGTCTACAGTCCGGGCGTCGTGGATACCACCATGTGGGAGGGCATCGACGCGGCGATGACGCGACGTCGCGGTACGAAACTCGGCTCGGAGATGACCGGCATGGTGGCGGGGATTCCGCTCGGGCGTCTGGAAAGTCCCGGCGACGTGGCCGGTGTCGTAGCGTTCCTTGCTTCACAGGACGCGGACTACATCACCGGCCAGTCGATCGTGGTCGACGGTGGCATTTGGTTTTCGTGACTCGGCACAACGACGAATCAGAGCTCGAAGGGTGAAGAAAACCGCATGAAGCTCTACTTGGACACCGCGGATCGCGCCGCGGCGGAATCACTGCTGGCGACTGGACTGTTCACCGGTGTCACGACCAATCCCACGATCTTGCAGCGCGCGTCCAAGGGAGTCGCTGACCTCCAGGACATCTACCGCTGGGCAATCGATGCGGGCGCTCGCGAAGTCTTCTTTCAAGCCTGGGGAACGGACTCGGCAACACTGATCGAGCGCGGACAACGACTGCGTGGGCTCGGCTCGGAAGTGGTGGTCAAGTTCGTCGCCACGCGGGCCGGCTCAACGGCCTGTGCCGCGCTGGCGACCGAGGGCACGCCCACCTTGCTGACCGCCATCTACGACCCGGGACAAGCCATCATCGCGGCTGCCGCCGGCGCCACCTACATCGCTCCCTACTTGGGGCGGCTCAACGACGCCGGCCGTCAGGGAATTGACGAAGTGGTCGCCATGCATGAGGTGCTCGTCGCGAGCGGCAGCACGACGAAGGTGCTCTTGGCCAGCATCCGGAGCGTCCCGGACATGGTGGCGCTGGCCCGGCACGGTGTCGACTGCTTCACTATGGCCCCGGCCGTTGCGGAACAGTTCTTCACCGATCCGACCACCGCCGAGGCGGCGCGCACCTTCGAGGACGCCGTGCGCGACACATCCGTATGATCACCGACTCCGGCGCTGTCCCAGCGGTCGTCGTCGCGGGCGACGCGCTCGTCGATCTCACGCCCACGACCACGGTTCGTGGCAACCCCGCGTACGAGCCCCACCCTGGCGGATCCTGTCTCAACGTTGCTGTCGGTCTGGGGCGCCTCGACGTGCCGACGGCATTCCTCGCCAGACTGTCGAGCGACGCCTTCGGCCGACAGCTCCGGGCGCATCTGGCGGCGTCGGAAGTCGAGCCGAGCTACCTCGTCGACACCGATGATCTGACGACGCTAGCCGCCGTGCATCTGCGCGATGGCCAGGCCAGCTACTCCTTCCACGCAATGGGCACGGCCGATCGCGGATTGCTGCCGGAACACCTGCGCGTACTGCCACCGGGGGCCGCGCTTCATGTGGGGTCGATCGCTCTCGTCCTCGAGCCAGTCGCCTCCACGCTCGATGGGCTGCTCCGACGCGAGGCTGGGCAACGCGTCATCAGCCTCGACCCCAACATTCGTCCAAGACTGATCCTGGACCGGGAGGCGTACCTCCGTCGGTTCGAGAGCTGGGTTGGGTTGGTCGACGTGCTCAAGGTGAGCGAGGAGGATCTCGCCTGGCTGTACCCGGACCGTTCCTCGGACGAGGTCACAGCGGGCTGGCACGGCGCTGGCGTCTCTCTCGTCATCGTGACGCATGGCGGGAACGGTGCCAGTGCCAGTACCCCGTCGGCTTCGGCCACAGCCTCTGCGCCACCGGTCGACGTCGTGGATACGGTCGGGGCCGGCGACGCGTTCACATCCGGCGCCCTTGCGCACCTGCACCAGCGGCGCCTTCTCGATCGGGATGCCGTGCGAGCGTTGGATGAGGCGGCCCTCGCCGAGCTGTTGGGGGCAGCGAGCCTCGTCGCAGCGGACACCTGCACGCGCGCTGGGGCCGAGCCGCCCCGTCGCCGGGAACTCGACGCCCAATTCGCCAGGAGCCGACGAGACGTGACTCTCGGAGTGGCCGACCTCGTGGAGCGTGCCCGGGCGATGGCAGTTCCGGGCCACCGTCACGTGCTCGGAATCACCGGCGCCCCGGGCGCGGGGAAGTCGACGGTGGCTCAGCACATTGTGAAGGAGCTGGGTCCCGACATGGCTGTCCTCGTCCCGATGGACGGTTTCCACCTCAGTAACCGAACTTTGATCGCGTGGGGACGCCGCGACCGCAAAGGCGCATCGGACACTTTTGACGCCGACGGTTACGTCAAGCTACTACGCCGGCTCCGCAGCCGAGATGAGACGATTGTGCATGCCCCGGACTTCGACCGCGATGTCGACGAATCGATCGGTTCGGCACTGCCCATCGACCGCGACGTCCCCCTCGTCGTTACCGAGGGCAACTACCTGCTGAGTGAGTCGGATGGGTGGGTCGGCGTTGCACCACTACTGGACGAAAGCTGGTACTTGGAGGCGGACGACCCGACTCGGGAGCAGCGGCTGACGCGGCGCCATCAGCAGCACGGCATGAACCGGGAACTGGCTGTCGCTTGGGCTCGCACCACCGACCAGAACAATGCCACCGTCGTCGCACGGAGCCGGGCACGCGCCGATCTCGTCATCACCATAATGGGGACCTGACCCCGTGAGGCCGGCAGGCGACCAGTCGTCGTCTTGTCTTGCGACACTGCCATTCCGCGGCTCCGACGGGCAGTAGTGGCGCCTTGCAGACGACAATCCGCGGGCCGGCCGGAGGTCGTCCTTGAGCCCAATGACGATCCTGTTCCTCGACGCTCGGCGGTGAATCTGGATTCGGTGGAGAGCGTGTCTGTTGCTGTCCTTGTCGATCGTCTCGGCCGGCTTGGGGATGTTCGGATGCGACAGATAGGCGCTGCCCTTTCCGTCGCAGTCGACTGCTCATCCTGATCCGGAACTGCTCGGCGGAGGCCGATGTGATGTTTCGGATCGTCTCGTACCAACGGGCACACATTCTGGGTCGGCTCGTCGTACCCGAAACCGGGAAGCTGGCGCCGTACGCGAATTTCTAGCCGAATGATTCGGAAAAGAGAAAGAACTGACGTGGTGGTCAAGGTAGACGTGGAGACAGCGATCCATCGACCCTTGGGCGGAGCCGCTTCAGCATAGGCAGGTTGCATGCCGCCAGATACATCAGCTGATGTCTAACCTCACTTCACGTCTTTACCGGTAAGTGGTCGGTCAGCCACGACCGCAGCCTGGCGGCCGGGGCAGCTCCCACCTGCCTGGCGATGACCTTGCCGCCGCGGAGGAGAACGAGGGTGGGAATCGACTGAGCGTCGAATCGGCGGCTCAAGGTCGGCGACTCGTCGACGTTGACCTTGACCAGCTTCAACCGTCCCGCCTGCTCCGACGCAAGTTGCTCCAGGACCGGACTCACTCGCAGGCAGGGACCGCACCAAGGGGCCCATAGATCGACAAGAACCGGAACTTTTGATCCGTCCGCGACTGCGGTGAAGTCGGCGTCAGAGGCGTCGACCACCCAAGGGATCGGCGAGTGGCACTTGCCGCAGCGAGGCGTGCCACTAGCCACGGTCGGGACGCGGTTCTTGGTCTGACACCTCGGACAGACGACCACCTTCGCGGTGGCTTTGCCGGCGCTAGAGCTCATGCCCCCAGTATCTCTGCGCTCCTTGGCCCGCACCCAGTCTCGGTCTGGCGCTGTCTGGGCGCCGACCGCAGCCATGTGCGTTCAGCGGAGCCCGGTGACCCGAACAGGCGCCACTCACCTGGTATGCCCCCTCAACCTCGCCGCTGTGCATCCGTCGCGGGACGAGATCCGGTGAAGTTCTCCTCGATCTCTCAGACCACAGCAGATTTGCCACTATGTCGCAGATGACAGGATGAGGCCCCGGTCACGGAGGAGAGCTGGTGCAGAAGTACGTGGTGTTCTACGAGTCCGCCGACGACGTCATGTCGAAGGCGCCTCCGGTTTATCCGCGGCACCTTGCCCGCCTCAAGGAGTTCCGCAAGCGTGGGGACCTACTGCTGGTCGGCACCTTCGGTGACCCGCAGGCCGAGGGTTCGATGGCGGTATTCGGGTCCCGAGAGGCCGCCGAGGAGTTCGTCCGCGGTGACCCGTTCGTCAACGAGGGCGTGGTGAAGGCCTGGACACTGCGGGAGTGGAACGAGGTCGCTAGCGAGATCTGACCGAGCTCCGATACCGGCTCCGTTGCGGACTGGCGGCCTTCGTTGATCACCAGCCCATCTCAGCGAGCGGTGTAGCCGCCGTCGATTGGCTCTTTCAGCTATCCAAGTCAGGCGTTGGCGATACCGATGATCGGATCACCAGCTGGCGCGCCGTCGGGATAGAACGCCGGCCAGGCGGGTAGTAGCTGGCGAGAGGAGTGGGAATAGATGCTCAGACGTTTCCCGTTCCTATTTGTATAGCCGAACTATGCGACGCCTGACTCGTTCCCTGCGGGCGCCTCGAAAAGGAGACTCTTGTGACTTCCACTCTGACGAGGACTGCCGAGGGCAGTGCAGACGCGGCTACTGCCCGTCAACGAGCCGATTTCTGGTTCGACCCGCTGTGCCCCTTCTGCTGGATAACGTCGCGTTGGATTCTGGAAGTGGAGAAGGTCCGCAGTGTTGAGGTCCACTTCCACGTCATGAGCCTGGCCATCCTCAATGAGGACACCGACGTCTCGGCCGAGTACCGGGAAAGGTTGCAGTCCGGCTGGGGACCGCTTCGGGTGGCGCTGGCCGCCGCGCGGCTCAAGGGAGATGAGATCCTCAACCCCCTTTACACCGCTCTGGGCACGCGGATCCACAACCAGAGCATCTCGGACATGTCCGAGGTGGTCACCCAGGCGCTCGACGAGCTGGGTCTGCCCTCTGAACTGGCGGAGGCCGCGACGTCGACCGAGTACGACGACGAGCTCCGCATGAGTCACCACGAGGGCATGGACAAGGTGGGCAAGGACGTGGGCACCCCCACGATCGCCGTCGACGGCACCGCGTTCTTCGGGCCAGTTCTCACCCGGATTCCACGCGCTGAGGACGCTGGTCGGATCTGGGACGCCGCCCTCGCTCTGGCGCGCTACCCCTTCTTCTTCGAGCTCAAGCGCGAACGCCGGGACTCGCTGCACTTCGACTGATCGGTCCTCCTCGCCAGTCCTAGACACTGACGTCGGCCGTGGAGCGGCCGCTGATCGCCACCAGGACGGCCCCGACCAGGAGCATCGCCGCAAGCGCCAGCATCAGGACGGGAAAACCGAACGGGAGCTGAGCAACCAGCGGGCCGCACGAAGCTCCGGCGAAAACAGCAAGGCCGTTGACTGCGAGAGCTCCAGCCCGAGATGAGCGGCCGCGGGCCCCGATCAACGCGATCACCCCAGGCACAATGGTGGCGACACCGAGGACGAAGACCACACTGGAGAGGACCAGCGCCCCCAGGACACCGACCGAGATTGCCTCAGCGGCGAGCCCAACCGCGGCGAGCACGTATCCGACAATGGCGACCCTAGGGGCCCCGTGTCGCCCGACCAGCCAGCCAGCGACTGGGGCCAGCAGGATGGCAGGCAGACCGGCAAGACGCACCAGCAGAACGCCAGTGTGGTCGAGTCCGAACTGGCCCTTCAGGATCGGGGCGAGGGCGGCGTACATGGCAACGAAGCTCAAGAGCACCCAGAAGGAGGCCGCGTTCGGCAGTACAAGATCGCGTCGTATCGCTAATCGACCGAGTTCGCGGTATCTCTGACCCAGGCTGACCGGCTGGCCATGGCGGACCGGCTTCAGCAAAACGACGGCTATCGCGATCGCGGCGATGGCTAAAGCCGGCGCTGCCAGGCCGAACACCCAGCGCCAGCCGAGCCGCAGCGCAACTCCCTGCGCATAGACCTGCCCAAGAATGCCGGCCGACAAAAAGGCGGTCGATACAGCGCCGATGCCCGTGGCGCGCCAGCGAGGTGGCAGGGCCTCGCCGACGTACGCCAGACCTGCAGCCGCGAAGCTTGCCGCGACGAGACCCTGCACGAAGCGCAGCACCGCCACGATGGGCAGCGATGGCGCCATTGCGAGCCCCGCCGTGGCGATCGCTAGCACGGCCAGCCCGGGCACCAGGATCTGCTTGCGTCCGTAGCGGTCCGACAGCGGCCCGAAGATCAAGAACCCGAGCGCATAGGCCAAGCCGTAGGTCGTTCCCAGCGCAGCTGCCGACGCCGGCTGGCCACGCCCGAACGCCTCCCCCAGCACAGGTACGAGCGGGATCGCCACATAGAACTGCATCAGCACTAGCAAGGCGCAACTGACGAGCACGATCAGCGGGGCGACAACCGGTGCCGAATCGCTGCCGGCCGTTGCCCGCGCGCGTGCTGTCATGGCGCCCCTGTTCCGATCATTGCAGTCTCATCGGCACCGTGAACAGGTTTGAAGTCCGGCCTCGGGACACTCACTCGCTCGGGGCATAGATGGCTTCGGCGTGGGCGCAGGCCCCGGCAGCGGGCACACTGTGGCTTGTGGAGGATGAATCCAACGTCTTCGGCACTGAGCTGCAACCCTGCGGTACGGACCCGCTCACCGGCTTCTATCGCGACGGCTGCTGCACCTACGGGGAAGCTCAAGCGCACCATCTGGTGTGCGCCGTGGTGACCGCCGAATTCCTGGAGCAGCAGCGCAGTGTCGGAAATGACCTGACCACGCCGGCTTTGGAATACGGCTTCCCCGGTCTGCAACCCGGCGACCGGTGGTGTGTGGTGGCGGCACGTTGGGCTCAGGCGTACCTTGCGGGGGTCGCTCCGCCGGTCGTGCTGGCGTCCACCAATGCCCGAACGCTGGAGGTGATCGACTTGGCTGTGCTGCAGCAGTACGCGGTCGACGTACCCGAAGACCCCAGTTCCCTGGTGTGATCAGCTTCTCTGACGGCGGCTCGGAAGGCGCCCCATCGCGTCGGCTTGACCAGGAGTCTCTCGAGCGACGGTGAGTGCAGTCGCTATCAGCAACGTGTGATGAAGTTGACCATGGCCGCCGTCGACAACCCCACCGCGTCGGACCGGCCGGCGGTGCCCGTCTTCTTCCTCTCCGACAGCACCGGGATCAGCGCCGAAACGATGGGCAACGCGCTGCTCATCCAGTTTCCCGATCTGCCGTTCGACCGACGGCTCATCCCCTTCATCTCCACGATCGAGGAGGCCCGGAGGGTCGTTGCAGTCCTTGACGCCGCCATGGATGGGCCGGTCACGCCGCTGGCATTCACGACGGCAGCAGTCGATGAGATCCGAGAGGTTCTGCATAGCTCGCGGTGCCCACTGATCGACTTCTTCGACATGCACATGTCCCGCGTGGAGTCGATCCTCGGGGTCAGGGGCTTGCGCGTCGCCTCCCGGCTCCACGGCGTGGGTGACATCAAGCGGTACAACGCCCGGATGGCTGCGGTCGAGTACGCGATCGAGCACGACGACGGACAGAGCGCGCGTGCCCTCGACAAGGCGGACGTGATCTTGCTCGCCCCGTCCCGCTGCGGAAAGACACCCACGACGATGTACCTGGCCCTGCAGCACGGGATCTTCGTCGCGAACTATCCCCTTGTCGATGAGGACTTCGACACCGCAGATCTGCCGCGCCCGGTGCGCCAGCTACGCGATCGCTGTTTCGGCCTTACCACGACCCCTTCCCGACTTAGCCAGGTCCGGCAGGAACGCCGACCCAACTCCCGATACGCCTCGCTGGAGCAGTGCACGTACGAACTCCGCCAAGCTGAAGCGCTCTACCACCGGCAGCACATCCCCGTTGTCAACTCCTCCGCGAAGTCGGTGGAGGAAATGTCTACGGTGATCTTGCAGACCCTCCAACGCTCATAGCCCAGTCCAGCCTCAGGAGTCGCCATGACCGAGAGCACCAACGGCGCGAGCCGCAACATCCAATGGTTCGCCGACCTCGGTCTTGCCGACGTCGAGCAGGTCGGCGGGAAGAATTCCAGCCTCGGCGAGATGGTCTCCCAGCTGAGTGAACTCGGGGTCCGTGTGCCGAACGGTTTTGCGACCACCGCCGATGCTTATCGCCGCTTCATCGGGAACACGGGGCTGGCCGATCTGATCAGTGAGCGACTCGGTGCTCTCGACACGGACGACGTACAGCGACTCGCTGCCGTCGGACAGGAAATCCGCGCCGCAGTCGTTGCCCAGCCGTTCCCCGCTGACCTCGATGCCGACATCCGGACCGCGTACGCACAGCTGTCCGGAGATGACCAGAAGATGCTCATTCGCAGTGCGATCGAGCGCGACCGCAGAGGACCTGCCCGATGCATCCTTCGCCGGCCAGCAAGAGACGTTCCTCAATGTGCGGGGGATCGATCAGATTCTGACCGCCATCCGCGAGGTCTTCGCGTCCCTCTACAACGATCGGGCCATTGCGTACCGGGTTCATCACCAATTCGACCACGAGGCCGTTGCTTTGTCGGCCGGCGTACAGCGGATGGTGCGCTCAGATCTCGGCGCCTCGGGGGTGATGTTCACCATGGACACCGAGTCCGGATTCAGCGACGCGGTGTTCATCACCTCCTCGTACGGGTTGGGTGAGGCGGTCGTCCAAGGTGCGGTCAATCCCGACGAGTTCTATGTCTTCAAGCCGGCACTTCGCGCGGGTCGGCCGGCGATCCTTCGGCGCGGCATCGGCGGCAAAGCAACCAAGATGGTCTACACCGAAGATCCCACGGTCGGTAAGACGACCCAGTTTGTCGATGTGCCGGAAGCCGACCGGCGACTGCTCAGCCTCACCGATGCCGAGGTCACCGAGTTGGCTCGCCATGCGTTGACGATCGAGGACCACTACGGGCGGCCAATGGATATCGAGTGGGGCAAGGACGGCATCGACGGCAAGTTGTACATCCTGCAGGCCCGACCCGAGACCGTGGAGTCACGCCGATCGGCCGGTTCGGTGCAGCGCTACCGGATGACAGAGAAGGGATCGGTCCTCGTCGAGGGCCGGGCCATCGGGCAGAAGATCGGCGCCGGCCCGGTTCGAGTCCTCGATTCTGCCGAGGAGATGCACCAATTCGGTCAGGGTGAGGTGTTGGTCGCGGACATGACCGACCCGGACTGGGAGCCGATCATGAAACGAGCTTCGGCCATCGTTACGAACCGCGGCGGTCGAACCTGCCATGCCGCGATCATTGCCCGCGAACTGGGCATCCCTGCGGTGGTGGGTACCGGAAGGGCGACCAGCGAGCTGGCGGACGGGCAACCGGTGACGGTGTCCTGTGCCGAAGGCGACGCCGGCTTCGTCTACGACGGCATCCTCGATTTTCGCGTCGAATCGACGGAACTGGGCACCATGCCGAACATTCCGGTGAAGATCATGATGAATGTCGGCACACCCGACCAGGCATTCGCCTTCTCCCGGATCCCCAATGCCGGCGTGGGCCTGGCCCGGTTGGAGTTCATCATCAACCGGCAAATCGGCATCCATCCCAAAGCGCTCCTGGACCTGGAAGCTTTGCAGGAACCGCTACACAGCACGATCGTCGAGGCGGTCTCCGCTTATCCGAGCGCAAGGGAGTTCTTCGTCTCGCGCGTCGCGGAGGGTGTCGCCACTCTGGCCGCGGCATTCGCACCGCATCCGGTGATTGTGCGGACGAGCGATTTCAAGTCCAACGAGTACGCCAACCTGGTCGGCGGTGACCTGTATGAGCCGCATGAAGAGAACCCCATGATCGGCTATCGGGGCGCCTCGCGCTACTTGTCTGACGACTTCGCTGCCTGCTTCGCCATGGAAGCCGAAGCGCTGAAGTACGTGCGCGACGACATGGGTTTGACCAACGTCAAGATCATGATCCCGTTCGTACGGACGCTTGACCGAGGCCGAGGGAGTGATCGGTCTGCTCGCCGAGCATGGGTTACGTCGAGGGGAGAACGGGCTGGAGGTGATCATGATGTGCGAGCTGCCGTCCAACGCCGTGATCGCCGATCAATTCCTCGACCATTTCGACGGATTCTCCATCGGCTCGAACGACATGACTCAGCTCACCCTCGGCCTGGACCGCGACTCCGCACTGATCGCCGGGGGCTTCGATGAACGCGACCCCGCCGTGAAGTACATGATCAGCGCAGCGATCCGGGCGTGTAAGAAGCGCGGCAAGTACGTCGGCATCTGCGGCCAAGGACCCTCCGACCACCCTGACCTCGCTGAATGGTTGGTCGCCGAGGGCATCGACACGCTCTCGCTCAACCCCGACACCGTCGTGGAGACCTGGATCAGGCTGGGTGAACTCGCCGGCAAGGCCTAACGCCTGGCTACAGCGACTCCGCACCCTTTATCCGGACTTCGCACCATTCACAGAGGGTGTGAAGTCCGGATAAAGGGTGCGGAGTGGTCGGGGCTTCCGACGGACAGACGACGGGCACGGCGTTGCCGCCCTCGGCTAACGCCACCTGGGGGAAGATCCGGCCCCTGCTGCCCTCGAGAGGCCGTCGATGGCGGCCACCTCCTCGGCCGTCAGCTCGATCCGTACGCCGGACGCGTTGGCAGCAATGCGCTCCGGGCGCACCGACTTCGGGATCACCACGAAGCCGTGCGCGACATGCCAGGCGACGATCACTTGCGCGGTCGTCGCGTCGTGCTCCGCGATGCGATCGACACCAGTGTCGGGTCGTTCAGGTTGCGTCACCTTGAACGGGCTGTAGCCCTCCAGCACCACTCCTCGGCGCTCCAGCCCTGCGACCACATTCAAGTCGTACAGCGGCGGGCCCCATCGGATCTGATTGACCTGCGGCGCCACTCCAGTCGCCTGGGTCAGTTCATCGATCTGGTGAAGTGAGTAGTTGCTCACGCCGATGGCCCGTGCCAAGCCGTCCTGCTGGGCCAGCACGAACTGCTCCCACACCCGTGGCGCCGCCCGACCGTTAGGCGGCCAATGCACCAACCACAGATCGACATAGTCCAGACCGAGCTTGGTCAGGCTCTCAGTGAGGGTCCGACGCTCCCGACCGGCACGGTCCGGCGGCAGCTTGGTCGTCACGAATACCGATTTCCGGGGAACGCCGACCGAGGCCAAGGCCTTCCCGATCCCCTTCTCGTTGCGGTACGCCGTGGCCGTGTCGATGTGCCGGTAACCCGCCTCCAGGGCGGCAGCCGTCGCCCATGGCGCATCAGAGTTGCTGATCTGCCAGGTTCCGAAGCCGAGCAGCGGCATCCGGCCGCTCGTCAGCTGTGCGGCTGGCTCTCCGTAGTCGCTCGTGGTCACCCCCCGCACGTTAGCCGAGCGGAAGGAACCAGAACTCAAGAGACGGGTCGGCGCTGCGCGGCTGCACTCAGGGTGGCGGCCAAGGAAGCCCGGGCCGGCCTGGAATTGATGGGCCAGGCCCTGGTCCTGGCCGCTTCGCGGAAGGCCGGACCATGGCCCTCCTCGGTAAAGTCTGGACATGGGCCAGGATCCTCCCCCGACCGGCAATATCCGGATCGGCGACAGTGAACGGGACGCGGTCGTCGCCGTGCTCCAAAAAGCGGCTGAGGACGGTCGCTTGAGCATGGCCGAACTGGACGACCGGCTGGGGGCTGCTCTGCAAGCCAAGACCTACGCCGATTTGGATCCACTGGTGGCCGATCTCCCCGTCGAACTGCCGTCGCGGACGCTGAGCAGCAGCCGGCCACAGGCCCAAAGGCCGCCATCGGCCGGTTATTCCCGCGAGGATCCCCTCCGTCTCGACGGCGGAACGAGCAGCGAGAAGCGCCGGGGTGTATGGACTATTCCGCCTTTCATCGTCATCAACCAGGGATTGGGGTCGGTAAAGCTCAACTGTCTGGAGGCGACGCCCGCTGCGCAGCTGATCGAGATCAAGGTGACCGGTGGAGCCGGGTCGATCGTGCTCGTGCTGCCGGACGGCTGGGCCGCGGACGCGGACCGACTCTCCAAGGCCTGGGGTTCGAAGTCGGTGAAGGTTCCCCGGGAACCGGCTCCAGGCAAGCCGTTACTGATGTTCTACGGCTCGCTCGGCATGGGCAAACTCAAGGTGCGGCCGCCGAATCGCTTCGACCAGCGCGGGATCGCGGGAGAGACAGACCACCGCGAACTCGGTCGCTGAACGCACAAACGCGGACGGTGCGCTTCATGCCGAGCCTGTTGGGGGCTAAGTTCCCAGCAATGCTGCCGGACCGGAATGCAGGTTGCCCTCAATCACGATCCTCAAGTGCCGGTAGAGGCACCCGCCGGCCAGCACGCTGGTGGTTAGGGTGGTTAGCCACGTCGCCGGGCCTCAGCGGCCCCAACAACGTTCAAACCGACTCCCCAGAGCAGAAGGACGACCAGCCACTGCGCCCAGGTGACCAGGCTCATCTGGCCAGAAAGCAGATTGGTCGCGGCGGCGTATGGCGTGAGCCATGCCTGAGCGGGACTAAGGGAGTCCACGACACCAAGAGCCAGCCACAAGCCCAGGGGCAACACGAGGCTCGCGATCCACGCCAGGACCACCGACCGCACGAGAAGGCCGAGGCCGGTGCCAACGAGCTGAGCAAGGACCTGGACCAGCACGCTGCCCACCGCGATCATGCCGAACTGATGCCATCGATCCTGGACGGCTGCGGACGGCAAGACGGCCACCGCGACCACGCAAACCAGGATCCCGAAGACCGCGATGCCAACGGCTACGACGATCGCAGCGAGCACGGTGGGAATGATCTCGTTCCAGCGCTGAGCCGCACGCAGGTCCGAGACCATAAGGATGCCCAGGAACGGCACCGTGATCGACATGAGGGTCTGCACCGGCGCCGCCACTGTGCCGAATGTCCGGTCCGAGGGCTCAACTGAAGCCATCACCGCCACCGCGGACAACAGGCCCACCAACGCGGTGATCAGGATGAGCCACCTCCGTGGCCTCGTGCCCACTGAGCGACGACACGCGTCCAGAAACTCCGTCCCCAGTCCGGTGGACGGGCGAGAGCTGGCGTTCACGGTGGGATCACTGAGAATCGTCCTGCCGGTTTCGGCTCGCCGGCATGTCCCTGCCTGTCATCGATGAACGCAGCCGTTCCTCGGCTGTATCTGTTTCCTGACGGTAGGCCCGAGACGCACCGATGACCCGGCGCATCGTCGCAAGTGCGCTTCGGAGCTCCTCCTCGCCGACGGTGGCGCCCACGGCATTTGCCCACGCATGTTGGGCTTCGGCCAGGCTGGCCACCGCCGCCCGGCCCGCCGGGGTGGGAGCCACAAGCTTCGCCCGCCGGTGTGCGGGATTCTCCGAGTAAGTCGCCCACTCTTGCGCGACGAGGATGTCAGCGACCCGTTGCACACTCTGCCGGGCCAGCCCGAGCCCGACACGCCGAGCGACCTCGGCGACGGGCAGAGGCTCAGTCAGGGTGGCACCAAGCACCTGCCACCAGGCGGGCGTTAGCCCGACCGGGCGAGTCATGTCTTCGGCCGCCGCGAGCAGCTCGCCGTTAAGCTCAAATGCCGGCAGCACCAGGTCGGTGAGCGCGTCGCCGGCCGACGTCCTACGCGGCACCTGCTACCAGCCGGTCGAAGTACCGCCGCTCCCCGGTGGTGTAGAGGCCGTACCACGCGTCGACCATCGGACCGGGGAAGAGCTCCAAATTGCGGAAGATCGCCGCCGCGAAGTCGACCGGCATGGTGCCCGGCGCGGTGATCACGCCTCGGTCCTCCGCAACCCGGTCCTCGCGATAGAGCTCGGCGCCGTCGTAACCTGTCGCGCCGCCCAAGAACTCCGGCGCGTTGCTCGTGTGTAGGCGATCGTCCAGCAGACCGGCCCGGGCCAGCGCGAGTGTCGCGCCGCAGATGGCAGCCACCGGCGTTCCTTTCTCAACAAGCCGCTTGGCGAGGTCAAGCACCTTGTCGTGGCCCTCTGCCCATGTGTCAGCACCGGGCAGGACGAGCATCGCCATCGCGCCCGGGTCGGCGTCCGTGACTGCTCCGTCGGTCTGCACCCGGAGATGGCCCTTCGTCGTCACCTCCCGCCCTCCCTCGCCGAGGACCCTGAGCCGGTAGCGGTCTGGATTGATCTCGTCAGCCATGGTGATGCCGCTCGTGAGGTAGCCATATTCCCAATCGGCCATCGTGTCGGTGGCATACAAAACGATGTCTTGCATCTCAACCCCTCCGTTTGACAGCGCACTGTCATACTACACGGTTGACAGCCTGCTGTCATTAGAACCGTGTCACGAGCTCCATCCACTGGATAATGGGGACACTCGTTGCCTACTGTTCCTCTACCAGGCTCGATGAGCGGCAGTCGATCGGATGGGGTAACCATGCTTCCGGATCACTTGCACTACCGCCGTCTGGTCAGGTCCGCGGTCGTGGGCGCCCTGCTCGGCCTGGTATTCGATGTCGTCGTCACACTCCTGACTGGGCCAACGGATCAGTTCTCGGTCCGACAAGTGCCGTCCTACCTCGGCTTCGTCGTGGTCGGGTTCGCCGGAGGCTGGCTCTTCGAGCTGTTCAGGGCCCAAGCGGAGGTCACCGACCAATCAATCCGCATGCTCGCCGAAACACAGCAGGGAGTCGAGCGACTGACTCGACGAATGACCTACCAGGATCAGGCGCTGGCCATGCTGATCAGCTCCCCCCGTCATAGCGAAGCGCTGACGGCACTGATCAAGGCTTCCTTGTCCGACAACTTTCGGAACATCCCGTACATCGGGGTGCCGACCTACCTTCACCTGCTCGGTCTTGCCATCGACCGTTCCGATGCGTACGAGGGCATCCAGCGCAACCCATTCCGGTGGTACAAGGAGACCGATGCCGGGCATTACCTCAACGGCCTGCGCGAGAAGGAGATGTCGATCAAAACGCGGCTGGTTCTCATTGACGACGCCGATCTGGACGACATGAAGGCCGACCTCGCCAATTCCGAGGTGATGGACTACTACTGGCGACACACCGGTCGGGTGACCACTTTCTGGATGACGCAGAGCGAGTTCCGCAAAGCCTTTCCGAGGCGGGAAGTCCCGCGCGACCTTGCCCTGTACGACCGGCAGCTCTGGGTGGCGTACGACGAAACGACCCAGACGCTCACGTTTGATGTGGTCAACGACGACGCCGAGGTCTGTCGCCTATTCGACGATGTCCAGGAGATGATCACCCGCGGGGCCCCCGAGCTTAAACGGGTGGAATCACGATCGGCTTCGCAGGCCGGCGTCCCGTCCCAGGCTCGCCACTAAAGCGCTCAAAGCCAAGAGGCGACCCGCGTTGACCAGAAGCCTATTTGATCAATGCGCGGGCCGCCTCAGCGATGCCTTCCGGGGACATGCCATAGCGGTCGAGCAAAAACCCCGCAGAGCCGGTGGGGGCGAACTCCGGCACCCCGAGGATTTTGACTTTGGTCGGATGGCTCTGGACGACGGCCTCGGCCACAGCGCCGCCGAGGGCGCCGGCGACAGTGGCTTCTTCGGCTGTCACGATTCCGGCGGTCTCCCGGGCGGCCTTGATCACGACTTCGGTGTCAAGCGGCTTCACAGTGGGCATGGAGATGACTCGGGCCGAGATACCTTCGTCGGCGAGCTGTTCTGCGGCGACAAGCGCTCGCCACAGTACGGTGCCGTTGCTGATCAAGGTCACATCGTCGCCCTCCCGCAGCAGAATGGCTTTGCCGGGAACGAAGGTGTAGTCATTCGGGTACAGCTCTGGCACGCTCATCCGGCTCACCCGAATGAACGCTGGGCCTTCGGTCTCCGCCGCCCAGCGCATCGCGGCAGCTGTCTCGATCGGGTCCGCCGGCACCACGATGATCATGTTGTCGATGGCGCGCAGCCAGGCAATGTCTTCGATGGAGTGGTGAGTGGGGCCGAGTTCGCCGTAGGCCATTCCCGGGCTCATCCCGCACAACTTCACGTTGCGATTGGAGTACGCCACGTCAGCCTTGATCTGTTCCAGCGCACGGGCGGTCAGGAAACAAGACGCAGCGGACACGAAGGCGATGCGACCGCCATTGGCGAGTCCAGCGGCCACACCAACCATGTCTTGCTCGGCAATCCCGACATTGATCAGCCGGTCTGGAAAGGCCTTCTTGAAGGCGTCGAGCTTGCTTGAGCCGACGGAGTCATTGACCACACCGACGATGCGGTGATCTTCCCGCGCCAGCTGGGCCAGCGTCTCGACGTAAGCGTTTCGGCAGTCGTACCTCGGCCGGTCGGCAACCGAACCCTGCGGTGTTGAGACCTCTGCACTCTGCGGCGTTGAGATGGTGTCGGTCATGCTGGAACGCCTCCGCGGGGATCAGGTGGGGATAGCTCGTCGAGCGCCTGCCCGAGTTCAGCCTCGGACGGGACCTTGTGATGCCATGCCGTGTTGTTGCTCATGAAGGTGATCGGGTGGCCCTTGTGGGTGTGCGCGATCACGAAGGTGGGCTTGCCCGGGCGGAACGGCACCGACGACAGCACGTCCAGCAGCTCACCATGATCATGGCCGTTGACTTCCACCACGCCGAAGCCGAATGCGGTCGCCTTTTGATCAAGCGGGTCCAGGTCGTTCGTCTCCCGAACTGTTGCCCCCTGCTGGAGCCGGTTGCGATCGACGATCACCGTGAGCCGGTCGAGCTCGTATTGCGAGGCAGCCATCATCGCCTCCCAGTTGCTCCCCTCCTGCAGCTCGCCGTCTCCGGTGAGCACGTAGGTGCGGCGGCGGGAGACGTCCAGCTTGGCGGACAGCGCATGGCCGACGGCGATCGGCAACCCATGCCCGAGGGGTCCGGTATTGGCCTCGACTCCCCGGACCTTGTTGCGGTTGGGGTGCCCGTTGAGCGCCGACAGCGGCTTCAGGAAGGTTGCCAGGTCCTGCGCCGGCAGGAAACCGAAGGCGGCCAAGGTGGTGTAGAGGGCGCCTGCTACATGGCCTTTGGACAGGATGAACCTGTCCCGGTCGGGGTCGTCGACCGTCTCCGGGGTCACGTTGAGAACGGCCCCGTAGAGCGTCGCCAGGATGTCGATGGCCGAGAGGTCGCCGCCGATGTGGCCGGCATTGGCGTAATGGACCAGCTTCAGGTCCTGGATGCGGATCTGGCGCGCCGTCTCGGCGATATGAGCGATCTGCTCGTCGCGATGCGCATGGGGATGGAGCCGCGTGAAGACCGGCATCGTGATGTGCTCGGGAGCAAGGGCGGTCATGCGGGCACTTCCTCCTTCTGCGTGGTGTCGGCCATGCAGCTCAGGAGGACCGACTGGACGAGCCGCTGTGCAGCCAGGGCGTCGTGGGATGCCTGCGCGGCGCGCAAAGCCTGCACATCCAGGTTGTCCAGGGCGCGATGGAGCGCCTTCAAGAAGCCGATGGCTGCCTTGGCTGCCACAACGCTGTCCTCCCGGAAGGGGAACTGATCGAGCTGCCAAACGCCCTCCCAGTTGTTCTTCCGCAATGTGTAGAAGAACTCGAAGGTCTCGACCAGGTGGACAGAACCAACCACCATGTCGTCGTCCCAGCCGCGGAAATTGTCGTTGACATCGATCGCGAACAGCCGTCCGGCGTCGATGCACAGCTGAGCCGCGTCGGCCGGAGTCTCCAACCCGTACAGCGAATGGCCGAAGTCGAGCAGGATGCCGAGGTTGTCCAGCCCTACCTGCTGGATGGCGAGCAGGGTTCGGGCAGCGTTCGGAAAAATGATCTTGTTACGCGGCTCCCGCGGCTTGTACTCGATCACGAACTTGATCTCCGGGTGGGCTGAGATCAGCTCGCGGAGTCCGTCCACGGCCAGCGTCCAGATGTCGTGGTAGTCGACTTGGAAGGGATAGTCCCAGCCATCCTGGCCGAACCAGAGCTTGACGTAGTCGCAGCCGAGCTCCTTGGCCAGCTCGGTAGCCTCGTTCAGCAGCTTCAACGACTGCGCGCGGACCGCCGGGTCTGGATTGGTGATCGAACCCTTGATGTAGTCGCGGTTGTAGATTTCCGGCGTGATGGCTACCGCGCGCAAGCGATTGCGGTCGAGCGCCGCCTTGACGTCGTCCAACGAGCCGTCGAAGTCCGCAAATGGCCAGTTCAGGTCGACGACGGCCAAATCTCCGACGGCGCCGGCCCGATCGATCTGCTCCAGCAGCCCTACGGGAGGTCCGTAGCCGTCGGTGGCGTATCGATCCTTGTAGGTGGCGAAATGCCAGATGCCAGCACCGAAAAGCGGTAAGTCACTCATGGCTCAGATCTCCAATCAATGGCACGCGTCAAGGTGATAATCACTCAGCCCTTGGTTGCTCCGGCAGTCAGGCCCCCGACAATCCAGCGCTGCAGGAAGATGTAGGCGATCAAGATCGGCACGACGGCGATCAGGATGCCGGCCGCCAGACCTGTGTTGTTGTTGGCGAACTGGCCCTGGAAGTTCAACAGGCCGACCGGAATGGTCTTGTGGGCGTCAGAACTCAACAAGATCAGGGCGAAGAGGAACTCGTTCCAGGTCGCCACCGCGTCGAGAATGAATACGGTGACCAAGGCGGGGGTGGACAGTGGCAGAATCAGGGTGAAGAAGATCCGCCACGGGCCGGCTCCATCCATCTTGGCGGCTTCGATGAGTTCGTCCGGCAGCTGCCGGAAGAAGGACTGCAGGACGAGAACCTCGAACGGGATACCGAACGCCAGATATGGCCCGACGAGGCCCGGAACACTGTCAACGGCGCCGAAATTGCGCAGCAGCACGAAGACCGGCACGATCGTGATGTAGATCGGAATGGTCAGGCCAAGGAACACCGCGAACATGATCGCGGTGCCGAAGCGAAGCCGGAGCTTGGCCAGCGCGAAGGCCAGCATCGCGGAGATCAATACGCCCAAGGGGACCTTCAAGATCAGCAGAAACGCGCTGTTCCGGTAGGTGGTGGCGAATTTCCCGACCCCCCAGGCGTCGGTGAAGTTCTGCAACGTCCACTCCTCGGGCCAGGAGAGTGCGCCATTGGCCACGAAATCCGAGAGCGGGCGCAACGCAGTGGTCACCAGCAGCACCAGCGGTGAGATCCAGAGCAGGGCCACGAGGGCAAGGACAATCGTGATGCCGATGCCGCCTTTGCGCTTGGGTTTGTGGCCCAGCTCATCGGCGGGAGCGATCTGGGCGTCGGGCAGCGTCGCGACCGGGGCAAACCCGCCACCCTCTGCAAAGCTACTCATGCGGCATGCTCCTTGGTCTGTGATCGCACGTACGGGACGCTGACCGCAATCGCAACGACGGTGATCACTACGGCGATAGCGGTTCCGTAGCCGGCCTGGTAGTACTGGAAAACGTTGAAGTACATCCAGGTGCCCATCACTTGGGTAGCGGTACCTGGCCCGCCGTAGGTCATTGCGTAGATCAGGTCGAACACCTTGAACGAGTCGATCAGCGACAGCGCGAGGACGATGTAGTGCGCGGGCCGCAAGCTCGGCATGGTGATGTGCCAGAACTGCTGGGAGCGGCTCGCGCCGTCAACGGTTGCGGCCTCGTACATGTCTTGGTTGATGCCCTGGAGAGCGGCCAAGTAGAGCAGCATCGGAAAGCCCACGCGAAGCCAGATAGCTGGCACCATCACCGCTGCAAGGGCGGTTGAGTCCTGCCCCAGCCAGGGCTGGGCCAGGCTGTCCAACCCGATCAGTCTGAGAAACGTGTTGATCGCACCGTACTGCGGGTTGTACAGCCAGCCCCAGATCGAGGCGATGGCGACCAAAGGCAACACGGCCGGCGTATAGAAGAGCAGCCGCAGGACAGGTTTGCCGCGCACTTTTCCGTTCAGGAGCATGGCCAACGCCAGGCCAATGACGACCGGGAAGACGATCGTGACCACGGTCCAGATGACGTTGTTGATCACCGCCTGGATGACCACCGGGTCCTTGGGCATGTTGGTGTAGTTGTCCAGCCCCACCACGTTGTAGGTCGGGCTCAGTCCATCCCAATCGGTAAAGCTGAACCACAACGACGACAGTGCGGGATAGACAAGAAAGATCACGTATACCGCCAGCGCGGGGAGGGCGAACAGCCACGCGTGGATGCCGCCGTACTTGCGGCGGCGCCGGCGGACGACCGTGGAATCGACCGCCGTCGCCTCAAGGGTCGCTGTGCCCATCAGCCGGCTCAGCTCTTAGCCCAGGCCGACACGGCGTCTTGCATTTGCTTGGCCGCCTCGGCCGGGCTGGTCTTGCCCTGTAGCACGGCACTCTGGATCGAGAAGTACTGGTCGGCCACCTTCTTCGGGAACGCCTGGTCCTGGATGGTGTAGAACGTCTGCTTCCCCGGACCCTGCGACCACTGATAGGACAGCGGAAGTTCCTTCTGGTCCGGCTCCGCACCCGTAACCGTGGAGGCGGAGATCTTGAGTGCCTTCTGCGTCTCCGGCTTGACGATGAAGTCGATCAGCTCGGCCGACTTGTCGGGGTTGCCGGACTTCGCATTGATCATGTAACCCTCGACGAAGCCGGAGTGTCGTGATGGCGTCTGGCCGGTCGGAAACTGGAAGTTCCCGAAGTCCGCAGAGTCCTTCTTGGCAACCTGGATGGCCGCCGCCTCGGTCCATGGTCCGGTGATCGTGTATGCCGCCTTGCCCTGCACATACCACGGCTCGACGTCGGCCGGATCCAAGCCGAGTGCGCCGTCCGGTATCCACTTCTTATCCTGCCATTTCTTGAAGTTCGTGAAGGCGGTGACCACCTCCGGCCGGTCCCAGCTCTCCGCTCCGATCAGAAGCTTGTCGTGCAGCTCCGGGCCGGCTGAGGTTTCCAGCAGGTACTCGTAAAGGCGCATGATGTGCCAGCCGTACTTTCCGGCCGTAGCCAGGGGTGTGGTTCCGGCCGCCAGAATCTTTTCGTTGGCCTCCTCCAGCTCCTCATAGCTGGCCGGGTCGGCCGTGATGCCCGCCTTCTTGAAGATGGCCTTGTTGTACCAGCCGCCGATTCCGAGCGAGATGAAGGGCACCCCGCCCTTCACACCCTCGAACGTCATCCCCTCGATCGCCGCCGTATTGATCTTGGAGTCCCAACCGAACTTCTGGAAGTACGGGGTGAGATCCATGGCCTGCTTCGCCTTGACGAAAGGTGCCCCGATCTGCCCACCCCAGATCCGCCAGACATCAGGCCCCTTGCCGCCGAGCAGCTCGGTGCGCAGCTTGTCCGGATACACCGCAGCGCCCGAGCCGGGCAGGCTGTCGACAGTCGTTGTGGTGCCCGCCTGGGCATCGAACTTGGCGACCTGCTCCTTGAGCAGGTCGATAGTCTCGTTGCCTTCATAGGTGAACATGCGCAGGTCGTTCGAGGCGGGGGCCGAAGAGCCTCCTCCGGCCGGAGCCGGCGTCGGTACCGCCACCGGTGCAGGCTGCCACCCCAGCCGCGACTGCCGCTGCCGAAAGGCCGAGGAAGCCTCGGCGACTGTAGAACGTGCCGCTCATTGCGGTCTCCTTTGTTTCTTGGACGCGGATGTCCTCTGGCGGATGAAATGAGGCCGACTGTCACGGCGTGCAAATCGGCACAACGTTGGGGTCACGGGCGAGTCACGCCCGAACTTGCGAATCTTGGCGAACATGTCTTCGAGCAGAAACCGGACGTCGACAGACTCGACGACACGGATCGGATGTCCAGAGCCGGGCAGGTAGTGGCCTTCCTGGCCGAAGCGCGGGGCGGGAACGATCCGGAAATTGCCGCCGCGTGGATACAGCATCAGGGAAACGGCTGGCGAATCTCCCAGTGAGCGTGACTCGATCGGTTCCGGCGAGTAAACGCGGTTCCACTCGACCATCTGGCTGATCAGGTAGTCCGCGAGCTTGCTGGTACCGCCGATCTTCTCCTCGAGCTCGGTGTAGCTGACCGAGACCATCGAGTAGACGTTGCTCGGCACCTGCCAGACCGTGATGCCGGAGTCGAAGACGACGTTGGCGGCGGCGATGTCGTTGCGCAGGTTGAACTCCACGCCGGGGTAGGTCTCCACACCGCCGTATCCGACGCCGCCGATCCAGACCACAACCACGTCGCGATGGACGATGTCCGGATCCAGCAGGATCGCCGAGGCCATGTCCGTCAACGGCCCGAGGAACGCGACGAACAACGGTTCCTGGGCAGTGGCGAGCTTGCTCTCCGCGATGATCAGCTGCGCTCCGGCACTGTCCATCGGAGTCTGCTCATTGGCGATTGCCTCCGGCGCGCCGTTGGCCACCATGACCTCATGCTCATGGCCCAGGAGGTCGAGCAGCAGATCGATCTCCTCCCGGGACTCCTCCATGCTCCGGTTGCTGCGTGAGGTGCCGAAGTGGGCGGCGATCAGACCTCGAACGTCGAGTGAAGGTGACAGAAGCGCATGCACGATGGCGAACTGGTCGTCCGCCTCGTTCTTGGCGTCCGTGTCGATGATCACCCTGCGACGGCTGGAGCGCTCCATGCGGTTCCTAGTCTGTACTATCCATTCACTATTGCATATCTAGTCATCGTGGGGCAAATGTTGTCAAGTCGGCCAGTCGATTGGCCATGACAGACTTCCGGTTGACGCAGAGAGGAGCTGGCGTGACGAGAACCTCGACCGGTCAAGTGATCCTGGCGATCGACCAGGGGACGACGAACTCGAAAGCGACTCTGATCAGCGCGGATGGCAAACTGCTTTCCCGCGGTTCGGCCCCGGTGGGGATTTCCTCGCCGCGAGCGGGCTGGGTCGAACAGGATGCCGAGCGGATTTGGTCGAGCGTGCTCGAGGCGATGGCCTCCTGCCATCGATGGTGCACCGGAGCCGGAGGTTGCCGGCGTCGCGCTCTCGACCCAACGCGAGTCCGTGGTCGGCTGGCGGGCCAGCACAGGCGAGCCGTTGGGGCCAGTGATCGGCTGGCAGGACCGCCGCACGGTGGCCTGGTGCAGTGCGACGCTCAACGACCATGATCGTCAACTCGTACATGCCCGTACCCGGCTGCCCGCAGATCCCGATGTTCTCGGCCCCCAAGATGCGCTGGCTGCTCGACAACCTTCCGGCCGGAGTGCCGGTCGATGACGTACGACTCGGCACAGTCGACTCCTGGCTGATCTGGCGACTGACAGGAGGCGCCGAGCACCTCTGCGAAGCTGGCAACGCCTCTCGTACTCTGCTGTACGACATCACCGCGCTGGACTGGAGCGGTGACCTGCTCGATGTCTTCGGTGTTCCGGCCAGCGCCCTTCCCGCTGCCCTGGCGTCCGATCAGGGTTTTGGAGCGACCAGCGGGATTCCGCAGATCCCAGACCAGACACCGATCCTGGCCGTGTTGGCCGACTCGCACGCCGCCCTGTTCGGTCATGCCTGCACCGACGTCGGCACGGCCAAGGCGACCTACGGCACCGGATCGTCGGTCATGGCTCCGGTCGCAGACGTGTCCGCCGGCGATGAACGGATTCCAGTGACCTTGGCCTGGCTCATCAACGAATCGCCGACCTATGCCCTTGAGGGCAACATCCTGTCTTCGGGCGCCACGCTGGCCTGGGCGGCTGAGCTGCTGACCGACGGCAGCGTCGCCGACTTGATCCGGCTGGCCGAGGGTGTGACAGACAGCGGTGGCGTCACACTCGTTCCGGCGTTTTCCGGCCTCGGCGCTCCGCACTGGGACCGCAACGCCCATGCGCTCATCTCCGGTATGAGCGAGGGCACGAAGCGTGGGCACATCGCTCGGGCTGCGGTCGATTCCATCGGTCAACAGATCTGCGACATTGTCGATGTGATCGAGGAGAGGTCGGTTCCACTGCGACTCTTCCGAGCCGATGGAGGAGCGACCAACTCAGCATTGGTGGTCCAAACGCAGGCCGACCTTCTCGGCCGCGAAGTCGAAGTGGGTGAGGTGGCTGAGGTGTCGGCCCTCGGTGCGGCGAAACTAGCGTGGCGGGTGCTTGGCCGGCAAAACGCCTGGCCCGACCGGCAGTAACGGCCGGACCTATCGTCCGAGCATGGAGGCGACCGAGCGGCGCCGGCGGCGCCTGAGTTGGGCGGGCGGGATCAGCCGAACCCGGTACATCCCTGCTTCGGAGGCAGCCTGAATGCAAAACGGGACCGCACCGCAGTGGCGCGAAGCCGAGATCGCTCTCGACGGTCCAGATTTCGCCAATCCGTACACCGACGTTGATGCCTGGGTCACTTTCAGCCATTCCAGTGGGCAGCAACTGCGGCGCCCGGTGTTCTGGGACGGCGGAACCACCTACCGGGTACGGTTCGCCTCGACCCAGCCAGAGGGTGACTGGCAGTGGCGCGTCTACTCGAATCGGCCGAGCCATTCCTTCAGCCCAGCTCGTCGGCACCGTTCCCTGCCGGTTCGCCGGTCCAAGATCATCCGCATCGTGCGCTGACTCGCGGCTTTGTCACCGCGCATCCGTCCGGCCGGAGCTTTTGCTACGCCGACGGGTCACCAGCGTTCTGGGTCTTCGACACGGCCTGGGCTATGCCCTTCAGAGCCACCGTGGACGACGTGCTGACCTATGCGGCCGACCGCCAGGCCAAGGGCTTCAACGCGGTCCTGCTGATGAGTGTCCAGCCGGACATGAAGGCGCGGGGACCGGCCGGCCGCAATGTCGATGAGGGCTTCGAGGTGGGCTTCCACGACTCTGCCGGAGGGTCGCCTGACCAAGATCAACGTCGAGTACTTCCAGTACTTCGACAAGATCATCGACGTACTGATCAACCACGGAATTACTCCAGTCCTGCAGCCGGTCTTCCACGGTTTCGGCTGGAAAGGACTCGACGTGGCGGGCCCCGTGATTCCTCCCCGTGACTATGCCCGCTACTGCCGCTACCTGGTGGCGCGATTCGGCGCCCGGCCCGCCATCTACCTACCCTGCGGTGACGGTGCGGGCACCGAGCCGCAGGTCGAGTCCGGCGGTCGCGAGATCGAAGGCTGGGACGCATACCGTCAGGCCACAGGCATCCATTACCGACCACATCACCGCAATGACGAATACCAAGACGCCGACTGGCTGGACTTCCAGTCGTGTCAGACCGGGCACATGGGTGATCATGTACCCGATCGGCTCGCCGCCATGTGGGCCCAGCGCCCGCCCAAGGCGATCATGAACGGCGAGCCGAGCTATGAACACAGCGGTCGTCGCGGGGTCGCCGAAGGATGGTGGCAGGGACACGAAGCGTGGTGCAACCTCTGTGCGGGCGCGCTGATGGGCGTGGCCTATGGAGCGGCCACGTTATGGCAGTGGCGCCTCCACCCCGACGAGCCTGGCCACGGTGACTATTTTCTGGTGGAGGACGTTGGCTGGCGGGAAGCACTTGACTTCGAAGGCAGCCGATATGTCGGCCTGGTCGGGAAAATCCTCGACGATCTACCGCTCACCAACGCCAGCCCATGCTGGGATGTGTCCTCTAACACGCGTGGCCTGCTCGACCCCGGGGTGCTCTATATCGGCTACGCAGAGCATGGTGGGCCTTGGACGTTCTTCGACGCAGACGGTCGAGTTCCGTCCAGGTATTGGCTGATCGATCCCCGTACCGGAGCGGTGCTGAAGTCGGGGCTCCGCCCGCCGAACTACGTGACCATCGAGTTCGACCGTTACGAGCCGTCGTTACTGATCTGTGCGGAAACCACACCCGCGTGGGTCAGCAAGCAAGTACGAACATGACGGACCGGCTGCGCGACGCCCGGGCGCCGACCGACGGGCAACTCCGGCTCATCACCAAGGTGGCCCGGATGTACCACGAACGTGGCGTACGGCAGACCGACATCGCCGAAACCCTGCATCTGTCCCAGGCGCGAGTCTCGCGGCTGCTCAAACGCGCTGCCGAGCTCGGCATCGTCCGTACGGTGGTGGCGGTGGCGCCCGGAGTCCACACCGAGCTCGAGGAGGCCCTGGAGGAGAAGTACCGCCTTGCAGAAGCGGTGGTCGTCGATATCGAAGGCGCCAACGAAGAGATCACTGCCGCGCTTGGATCGGTCGGCGCCACCTACCTGGAAACCACTCTGACCGGCGGGGAGCGCATCGGGATATCGAGCTGGAGCCAGACTCTGATCGCCGTCGTGGATAGGTTGCGACCCTTCCGTGTCCCCGGCGCGGAGAGCGTCATCCAGCTGGTCGGAGGCGTCGGAGCGGCCGCGGTCCAGACCCAAGGCAACCGGCTCCTGACCGAGTTCGCTCGATTGGTGGGAGCCACTGCCATCTTCGTCTCGGCTCCCGGGCTGGTCGGCAGCAAGGCGATCGGAGACAGCCTGCTGGGCGATCCCGCGATGGAATCCGTCGCTCAGGAGTGGGCGCGCCTCAGCCTGGCGCTGGTAGGTATCGGCAGCCTCCCGCCCTCCCCGCTGTTGCGCGCGAGCGGTAACGCGGCAGACCTCGCCGACCAGGACGAGCTGCTCGCGGCCGGCGCTGTCGGCGACGTCTGCCTGCGGTACTTCGACGCGGCCGGCAAGCTCATGCCCAGCGACCTTGACGACCGAGTGGTCGGCATCGATCCAGACACCCTGCTCAGAATCCCGCGCCGCATCGGCATTGCCGGAGGCGACAGCAAGCACGCCGCCATTCGCGCGGCTGTCATAGGTCGATGGGTGAACGTTCTGCTCACCGATATTGGAACCGCAGCCGCGCTGCTTCAGAGCGAAAGCGGCTCCGCGGCTGGCTTTTGAACTCGCCGCCAAATCTTAGGTCCGATGTCACGTGCTACGTTCACGGTGACCGGCTTCGACCGGCACGTGGTTCTGCGGGGTCGTCACATGAGCATGGAAACGCGGCCGCTGGGGCGGACCGGCTTGATGGTGAGCCCGTTGACGCTCGGCACGATGGAATTCGGCAGCAAGGTCAGTGATGATCAAGCTAGCGATCTGGTTGATGCCGCGCTCGACACGGGGATCAACGTGGTGGACACCGCCAACGTCTACGGCGGCGGTCACAGCGAGGAAATGGTCGGGCGCTTGATCGCCGGGCGGCGTGACCGCGTCCTGCTGGCGACCAAGTTTTCAGTGCCGACGGACGAAACCGATCCGAATTCTGGTGGAACGTCCCGGCACACGGTCATCACCGCCTGCGAGGCGAGCCTGAGGCGCCTCAGGACCGACCACATCGACATCTATTACGTCCATCGGCCCTTCACTCAGATCGCGATCGACGAGACGCTGCGCGCTCTGGACGATCTGGTGCGGGCCGGCAAGATCAGATACATCGGTCTGTCGGGCTCCGCCGGCTGGCAGCTCGTCGAGGCGCTGTGGTGTGCCAGCGACCTGAATCTCAACCGCCCGGTGGTGGAGCAGGCTGCCTACCACCTGCTCGACCGCCGTTGCGAACGGGACCTTGTCCCTGCCGCGCTCACGCACGGAACAGCCCTCACTGTGTGGTCACCGCTCGCCGGCGGCCTGTTGACCGGCAAGTATCTCGGCGGTGGGGCGCTGGGAACCGCCCGGCTATCACCCGATAACGAATGGGGAGCCAAGCACTTCACTCCTCAGGCGAACGCAGCCGTCGCACGACTGGCCGACGTCGCGGATCAGATCGGGGTTTCGCTTACCGCCCTCAGTCTCGCCTGGACCTTGCAGCGTCCGGGTGTTTCCAGCCTGATCCTCGGGCCACGCGATTGTGCACAGTTCACCGCACAATTGGCGGCGATAGACGTCGAGCTCGACGACAAGGTGCTCGACGAGATCGACCTGGTCGTACCGCCGGGGCGCGGAACAGTTCCCTACTACCTCGACGACAGTTTCGCCGACTTCCGGCCGCAGCCCTACCGCTGGTAAAGGCACTGCCGTGAACGATCCGTACAAGATCGGAATTTTGGGCTCTGGATCCGCCGGCCAGACCCTCGGCAGGGGACTTCTAGGTCTCGGCCATCCGGTGATGATCGGCTCGCGAGACCCGGCGAAGCTCGCCGCGTGGCTGAAGGACGCCGGACCTGCCGCCTCGGTAGGAACATTCGCCGAAGCGGCGGACTTCGGTGAGCTGGTCATCCTCTCGGTTCGGGGCACCGCGGCAGAGAAGGTGCTCCAGTCAGCAGGCCTGCACAGGTTCGACGCCAAGGTCCTCATCGATGCCAGCGACCCGCTCGACTTCTCCTCTGGACGGCCCGGCCTGTTCGTCGGCACAACCGACTCCCTGGGCGAGCGCGTCCAGCGCCTGGTGCCGAAAGCACTGGTCGTCAAGGCGTTCAACATCGTGGTCGCTGATGTGATGATCGACCCCGCCTTGAGCGGTGGGGATCCCGACATGTTCATCGCCGGCAACGACGACCGGGCCAAGCAGGTCGTCAGTGCATTGCTCGCTGAGTTCGGCTGGCCCGTGGTCGACCTCGGCGATATCGAGAATGCGAGATGGCTGGAAGCGCTCAGCCTGGCGTGGGTCGTGTATTCCCACCGCACCGGCAAGACGCATCACGCCTTCAAACTGGTGGGAAAGTAGTTCCGGATAAGAGCAACGACGGGCAGTCAGCGGGCGACCTCGAACGTCGTGCCGAGCTCGGCAGCTGAGCTACCGCCGACCCAGACGTCGAACGTCGTCGCGTCCTGCACCCAATCCCGTACTGCGGCGTTCCAGTACCGCAACTCGGCCGGTCCCAGGGTGAACCGCACTGTACGGCTTTCGCCGGCGTTCAGGCTGATCCGTTCGAAGCCCTTGAGCTCCCGGACCGGCCGGGACGCCGAGCCATGGCGCTGGTGAATGTAGAGCTGAGCGACCTCTTCCGCAGCCGCTTGCCCCGTATTGGTGAGCTCCACCGACACCGTCAACGACTCGCCTATGGCAATCCTTGACTGGTCGAGGTCAAGGTGGCCAAAGTCGACCCGGCCATAGCTCAGCCCGTACCCGAACGGGAAGAGCGGTGTGCTCTCCTCGTCCCAATAGCGGCGCCACTGGTTCTCCGGCTCGTGCGAGATGGTGTGGCTGTAGATGATCGGCACCTGCCCGACCGTCCGAGGCCAGCTGAAGGGCAGCTTCCCACCGGGTGCCACGTCCCCGAACAGCAGATTCGCGGCGGCGGCGCCTCCCTGTGAGCCCGGATACCAGATGTCGAGAATCGCCGGCACATTGTCGACAGCCCACCGCAGATCGAGCGGTCGGCCGTTCAGCACCAGCAGCACGACCGGTGTACCAGTGTCCGCCACCGCCTGCACAAGCTCGAGCTGGCGCCCGGGCAGCTCCAAACTCGATCGCGATGCGGCCTCGCCAATCATGTGCTGCCACTCGCCGACGACGACCACCGCGACATCCGATCGGGCAGCGAGCTCGACCGCCTTCTGCAGCTCCACCTCGTCCTTGAAACCCCTCGGATCCTCCGGCGAGTTGCCCGGGAACATGTCGAACATCGACGGGTACACCCGCTGCGCCGGCCGTATGCCCGGCGCATACGCGACATCCACCAAGCCGCCAACCTTTGCCGCGATCCCCTCCAGCACGGTCACGGTCTCGTCCAGTTCATAGTCGAAGACCCAGGGTCCCAACGTGTCACGCTTGGAGTCGGCCAGCGGACCGATCACCGCGATGGATCTCAGGTCTCCAGCGCTCAGCGGCAGCAACGCGTCCACGTTGCGCAACAGCACGGCCGATCGCTCGGCTGCCACTCGAGCAGCCTCCCGATGGCTCGGGTCGCCGAGAATCTCCAGTGCTAGGTCCTCGTCAACGTACGGATGGTCGAACAGGCCCAGCCGCAGCTTGGCCTCGAGGATCCGGCGGACGCCGGTGTCCAGCTCCTCTTCGGTGATCAGGCCCTGGTCCACGGCCTCAGGGAGGTGCGCGTACGCGGGATCACCGACGGCCATTTCCAGGTCAACGCCTGCCCGCAGGCCTCGAGCCGCCGCGTCGGTGAGATCGGAGGCGAACCCGTGCGTGTGCAGATCGTGCACGGCCTGGGCGTCGCTGACCACGAAGCCCTCGAACCCCCAGGTTCCTCGTAGGACATCGGTGATGAGCCACCGATTGCCGGTGGCCGGGATGCCGTTGAGGTCCATGTAGGCCGACATGATGTTGCCCGCTCCGGCGCCGACGGCGGCAGCGAAGGGAGGCAGGTAGACGTTCCAGAGATCGTAGTCGGACAGGCTGACCTCGTCGTAGTCGCGGCCACCGATCGCCGCACCGTAGCCGGCGAGGTGTTTGGGACCAGCGATGACCCGCTCGGATGCGCCGAGCGTTGCTCCCTGGAACCCCCGGACCTGCGCCACGGCGACGGCGGACGCGAGGTACGGATCCTCGCCGGCACCTTCGATGATCCGACCCCAGCGTGGGTCTCGCGCGATGTCGACCATCGGCGCGAACGCCCAATGGATACCCACTGCCCTCGATTCCCGGGCTGCGACAGCCTGGCCGCGCTCGATCGCATCGAGGTCCCAGGAGGCGGCCATGGCGATCGGCACCGGGAAGATGGTGCGCAGCCCATGAATGACGTCGAACCCGAAGAGTGCTGGCACGCCCAGCCGGTGCCCCTCCACCGCGAGCCGCTGCAGGCGGTTGATCTCGGCCGGCTTGGTGACGAACAACAGCGACCCGACCTCACCACGACCGAGCGCTGCTTCAACCAACGCTGCCGGCGAGGGCGGGGGCTCGCTATGGGCGGGATGGAAGTCCGCAGGACTGGTGGTGGCGTTAGGGCCGGCCCCGACAGGGAAGTAGAAGTACTGGGTCAGCTGGCCCGCCTTCTCGGCCACCGTCATCTGGCCGATTAGTTCATCGACCCGATCTGAAATCACCCGGTCGTTTGACGTGGTCGGCGATGCCTGCTCAGTCATGCTGCTCCTCGTTGCAGGATGGCAGTGGCCGTGGGGGGCGCACTCAATTCTTCATGTGGACCCCAGCGTCTCGCATGTGATGCACGGACCCGTCGGTGGCCCGGACATCGACCGGGACTGAAGATTGGGGGCGGTGGGCCAAAACCGCGGTGTTAGGACGGGACGACGTCAGCCGCCGAGCCGGTTGAGGCAAGTCTCGAGATAGACGCGGTCGTGCTCGTCGTCGTCGAACTCGTGCTCGCGTGACAGGTGCCAACGGTAGGCGCCGAAACACAGGCCGATACGGGCTGTCTTCACGGCTAGGCCCTGATCGTCGCCGATAAGTGTGTCGGCCACCGACCAGTCGAGAAAGAAGGCCACAGCCGCCAAATCCCAGGCCAGCGGCCCGACGAGGGCCTCCCCGAAGTCGATGAACGTCAGCCGGCCCTCGTCGTCGAGGACGTTCTCCTCGTGAAGGTCGCTGTGGAGCACGACGGTCGGACCGGCGAGCAGTGCCTCACTGACCTCGTTGCGCCGCGCATCCATGCGTCCCGCGAGTCCAGGCACGGGACCAATGGCCGGGTGATCGGTTAGGCGCGAGCCGTCGAGCGGCCAGAGTGGACGCTGCGCCCAGGTGATGAGCCCCTTGCCCAGGTCTGGACGTGATCCGCGAAGGGCGCCGTCAGGAGCGATCTCGAGCGGGCCGAACCCGTCCGGTACGCGGATCGTTCGGAGCGCGGCGAGGAACGCGCCGAGCTGCGGAGCCGCCTGGCGCTCGGTCGATGGGCGCATCGGTACTCCCGGGGCCCAGCTGGTGAGCGAGAAGGCCGGACCGGTCCAGTCGGGCACCTCCCACGACCCGACGAGCGGGTGCGGGACTGCCGCCCCGACGGCCACCAGCCGGGCCATCAAGGCATGTTCCATCGGATAGGTCAGCTCGACAAGGCCCCGATCGTTGGCGATGCGCAGGACGGCCCGATTGCCGTCCGCGGCCGTGACCAGCCAGGCGTCGCTGGCGAAGCCGTCACCAAGGGGAGTTACCGTCGCACCGCGAGCGGCGGGACCGCGACCTTCCCGTGCCGCCAGAATGGCGCGGGCAACGGATTCGTCTTGCACGTAGTTACGGTACGCAGGATGGACGAGGACCAACCGGCACGGCTGGACGAGGGCGCGCTTCATGCAGGCGTGGGGCGACTGGCAGCGCGTGACATCGACCTTGCGGGCATCGTCGCCCGCCACGGGCCACCGCCTTTGTGGGCCCGCGAACCGGGCTTCGCGACGCTCGTCCACATCATGCTGGAGCAACAGGTCTCGCTCCGCTCCGCTGAAGCGGCGCTGGGACGACTGGTCGCAGCCGCCGGCGAGGTCAGCGCGGCCGCCGGGCCGGAGCGGCTGGTGCCGGCCGGCCCGACCCGGCAGAAGACCCGCTACCTGTCGTCAGGCTAGGGCGACAGGATGACCGGCTGCTTGAGGTCATAGAACTCGGGCTGCCCGACGCTGAGCTTGTTCATCTCGTCCATGTTCGCCTGCAACTCAGCCGGCACCTCCTTACGTTCGCCCTCCCTCGCGTCTGCTTCCGAAGTGAAGTACATCACCATCGTGTACGCACCGCCGTCATGCCCGACCGCGACGCTGCCGATCATGTCCGGGCGGAATGCTGCCCACTTATCTGAGTCCACCGCCATGAGCTGCTTGACCCGCTCTGGGTCGCTACCACGGCCTTGCATGACCTGGACGAATTCGGCTTGGTCCGGATCGCCGTGGAGATCGAAGTTCACGTCACTGCTGTCCTGGAACGTGGCGCCGCCGTCAAACAGCTTTTCGGTCTGCGCCCACCATTGGCCTTGCTCAGGCCGATCGCTGTTCCGGCGAGCCGCTTCCTCCGACTCGAAACGGACAACGGTGATGTACCGTCCGTCGTCGGTCGTTCCGCCCGTGGAGCCGAGCCAGCCGTCAGCGCCGGGGGCGAGTTCCGCCAACCAGCGCTCCGTCGCAGCCCTCACCGCCGCCGGGTCAGACACCTTGCCCTGGATCACTTGTGCAAACACTCCGAACCCCCTTGAGACCGTGGATGTGCTGAATCACATCTGCCTTCGGACGTTACGACCGCGGGATGGCGGCGTCAACGGTGCCCGCCAGCATCGATCTCAGCTCCGTAAGTGTTCCCGGTGGCCAGCGTAGGTTAGGTCCGGTCACTGTTAGGTTTCCGCGTGGGCGCTGGCCGCCCGTGAAGATCTCTGGGTGATCGCCAGATCAGGTGTCAAGACAGGAGCCTCGTGTCAATTCGTACTCGCCTGCTGCTGGCGAGTGCCCTGATGCTCTTTCTTGAGCTGGCACTCATCCGTTGGACAGGTGCCCAGGTCGTCCATCTCAGTTACTTCAGCAACTTCGTGCTGCTCGGATCGTTTCTCGGCCTCGGCTTGGGATTCATCCGGGCAAGCCAACCAGGGCGCGGCCGTCCGTACTACTCTCCGATTGCCCTGCTGGGACTGATTGGATTCCTGTCGGCATATCCGGTGGCGGTGAACAGGGAAGACAGATCAGTCATCTTTTTCACCAGCTTGACCACGTCTGGGCCGCCACCCTGGGTTGTATTGCCGCTAATCTTCCTCGCCGTTGCCGCGATCATGGCCGGACCCGGAGAATTGGCGGGGGAGTGCTTCACGCGGTTGCCACGGCTCCAAGCCTATCGATACGACCTCTGCGGCTCACTCATCGGCATCCTGGTGTTCACCACATTCTCATTCCTGGGCGTTCCCCCACTTGTCTGGTTCTTGGCGATCTCTCTCGCGTTCGTCCTCTTGCTCGGCAGACCGGGCTGGTCGGTGTCAATAACTCTGCTCATTGCGACCTTGGCTACGTTCGCCTACCCCCTTCTCACTCAGGCGGGGGTTTTCTGGTCACCGTATTACCGGGTGAGCACATTTGAGGAGTCTGACGGCAACAAGGGAACGCAATGGCAGGTCTATGTCAATGGCGTTCCCCACCAACGGCTGACGACTGCGGCGACCCGCCAGCTGCAGGAGCCATATTACGACGAGCCTTACAAGCGGGTGGCGAAGGCGCCCCAGAACGTCCTTATCGTCGGCGCCGGCACCGGCACGGACGTGTCGATAGCACTGTCCCATGGCGCGCAGCACGTCGACGCGGTCGAAATCGATCCGCGGTTATTGGACTTTGGCCGGCAGCACAATCCCGACCAGGCGTACCAGGATCCGCGCGTGACGACGCACGTCAACGACGGCAGGGCGTTCTTAGAGCGCACGGACACCAAGTACGACCTCATCTTGTTCGCACTTCCGGACTCGCTCACGCTCGTGTCGGGCGCGAGTGCGCTGCGGCTCGAGAGCTACCTCTTCACGAAAGAGGCCATGGAATCGGCTCGAGAGCACCTGGCGCCGGGCGGCGCGTTCTCGATGTACAACTTCTATCGCGAGCCCTGGCTGGTCGACCGTCTGGGAAACACGATGAGCCAGACTTTTGGACATCCGCCCTGCGTCCTCGCCAATTCGCAAACTATTTCCCTCGCCGTGTTTGTCGTTGGACTAGAGCCGACCGATCAGCGCTGCGTGGCGACATGGCACGCAGCGGACTCGATAAACGCCCCGTCGACGGACGACCATCCCTTCCTCTATGTGAATGAGAAGGCCGGACTATTCGGGATACCTGGAATATATGTCTTGGCGATTGGTCTCATCCTGCTAGCCAGCCTTTTGGCCATCGTGGCCGTCGGTGGGGCGGCACAGATGAGAGCCACCTGGCGGTATCGTGATCTATTCCTCCTCGGCGCTGCATTCTTGCTTCTCGAGACGAAGAATGTCACCGGCTTTGCGTTGTACTTCGGCACCACCTGGCTGGTGAACGCATTCGTTTTCGCCGGTATTCTTGTTGCCGTGCTGGCGGCCATTGAAGTGGTGGAGCATTTCGCCGTCCCACCAGTGCGCTGGATGTACGGCATCCTCTTTGGCGGTTTGTTTTTAGCGTGGATAACCCCCGTTTCTTGGGTCTTGTCGCTGCCATTCGGGCTCCGGCTCCTGGTGGCCATCGTCCTCGCGTTTATCCCCATCATGGCGGCGAACGTCATCTTCGCGCAGCGCTTCAGTTCAAGCGCAGAGCCCGCAACTGCTTTTGGTACCAACTTGTTGGGCGCGATGTTCGGCGGCTGCCTTGAGTACGCGGCCTTGGCGACCGGCTACCGGACGCTCCTTGTCGTTTGCGCCGCTCTCTATCTTGGAGCTTTCCTTCTCACGCCGCGCGACACCGTACGAGGATTGGACCGCACCGCCAGCACACCGCTGCTCGCTGATCGCGCCTAGCTCGTGCTATGGATTCTTCCCGCTGAAAGTGATGACGGGGTAGCTCGGCACCGCGACTTCGACCCGCAGGTGGCGTGATCGGAAGAGCTGCGACACTTGGGAAACCCGAAACGTCTTGCCGATCCGGCCACTGCTCCCCGCGGGGATCTCGTTGGTGCTCGTGTCCACCTGGGGAGGCTCGATCTCGACGTCACGATCGTCGGCATAGGCAAACGTCATGGCGACGTCGGCACCTCTTACGGGCGATTGTGGCTTGGACACCGTTACCCAAACCGTCACGTCGTCGGTCACCGGCTTCCCGAGTCCGGCGCTTCGCTGACTTTCCTTGGATGACATCTCGAACCCATCAAGAACGAACCGGGCGCCGTCAGCAAACCGTGCACGCTGATGCAGATTGAGTTCCGTATCGCCGACCGGGGCAGCGCAGCTGCTGATAAGGGCGAGCGCCAAGACCGATACGGCGATGCGCTTCACGGTCACAGGATAATGAGGGGCGTCCCGCGCAACGGTGGCTTCTTCGTGAAGAGGATCAGTGACATGCCGGTCGGGTGACCGCTGTACGCACCGGCAGGTAGAGCTTTCACCGCGCCGGTTGAGCTGGGTTGCCGTGCGTCGGGAACAAGATCGTGGCAAGGAGGTGCCGTCGGCGATCCGGAGATGGGGCGTTGCCGAGGAATGGGCGGACGGCCTCAAGCAGGTGGTCGTACAACGCTCGCTTCTCAGCAGCGCTGAGCCACAGGGGCGCTTGCCGGTAGGACACCATGTCGGCTGTCGGGTCGGCGTCGTCCTGGTCGAGGTAGCTGCCGAACTCCGCAAGCAGCGTCGCGAGGCTGGCTCCGAAGCCGTGCCGGTGGTCATCTTTGGTCATCGCCGCGGCCGCGTCGGCGTCGATGATTGCCCGCGCGGGCTGCAGCCGGTAGCGGCGCTCGACCGCTCCACCCTTGCGTCCCTCGCCGTCAATCTCGATCAGCCCGTTGTCCACCAACAGGGCGACCTGGCGGTACATCGTGGCCTTGGAAACGTCCGGCATGCGTGCGCGCAGATCGGTGGTGGTGAACGGCTGACCGTCGAACGTCGCATGCACGATCCGTAACCGGACCGGGTGCAACAAGAGTTCAGTGCTGTCCATTTGCCTAACGATCTCACACTTGATACTGTTCTCAAACATGAGACTAGTCGATTCGCCACCGCTTGGACACCTCGTGCAGGTCGGGAATCATCGTCTGTGGGTTCACGAGAGCGGCGAAGGCAGACCGACGGTCACCTTCGTCCCTGGTGGTGGGGCCATGGGGCTGGACTATTTGCTCGCCCAGCAACGGGTCGCCGAGCTCACCTCATGCGTCATCTACGACCGCGCCGGCACCGGGTGGAGTGAGGATGCCGACTTACCACGCAGCACCGGCGAGGTAACCGACGAACTTCATGACCTGCTTCACCTTGTGGCAGGCCCACCTCCCCATATCTTGGTCGGTCATTCGCTCGGCGGGGCGTACGTTCACCGCTACGCCCAACGGTTCCCGACGGAGGTCGCTGCGCTCGTACTGGTCGAGCCGGCCCATCCGGACTGGGACAGCTACATGCCGGAGCACCTCAAGCTGGCCTCGAACCAGACCGCCGGTCTGGCCGTCCCGGAGTTCAGTGAAGATCTCGTCACGTTGGCCCGTGGCCAGCTCGAGGGCGGCATGTTCGACGCCTTCCCCGACCGACTCCGCGAGTTGCTCATCGATAAGCACCTGAGTCGCGAGCGACTGTTGGTCGGGATCAAAGAAGGCCTCAACGTGTTGGCGGTCATGGACGAATTGCGTGCCGGTGGTCCTTTGCCCGACGTGCCTCTCATCGTGCTCTCCGGAACCGCCATCGGAGCAGAGCAGACCGTCTTCCAGACCGAAGACAACCTGCGCCAGCAGATCACCGGTAGCGAGCGCTTGTTCGATGCCATCGCCGCATCGGGCCCCCAGGGCGAACACCGATCCCTACCCGATGCCTCGCACGTGTCGCTTCCCATGACCAGGCCCGACGCCATCGCCGAGGCTGTCAACGATCTGCTCCATCAGCTTCGTGGTCGTTTAGCTAGCAGCTGAGGCGACTCGCATCGATAGGGATGGGTCAGCGCAGCGGTCGAAAGAATGCCCGGACGTCCTCGACGAATTGCTCGGGGGCCTCGAGCGCAGCAAAGTGGCCACCCTCCGAGTACTCGCTCCAGTGCGGAATGTCGTGCTGCGGATCCATGAGTTGCCGCACCACCGACCCGCCACCACCGAAGACGGCCCAGCCGCGCGGCGCGCTGGGCTGAGCGCCCCAGTCACGCTCTCCGTGCCCCGCGTCGTAGAGAAAGTGCGCCGACGCTGCACCGTTGTGGCACAGCCAGTACGCGGTAACCGTTGCCAGTAGCCGATCCGGGTTAATGGTGCGGCTACGGCCTTCGTGGCTCAGGTCGGTCCACTCATCGAACTTCTCCATGATCCAGGCCAGCTGAGCTACCGGTGAGTCCTCCAGTCCGTAACCAACCGTGGCTGGGCGGCTCTGCTGTAGGGCGATGTAGCCCAACCCGTCCCGGACGAAGTGGTTCATCCGCTCAACGAGGGGGCGTTGCGTTTCGTCGAACTCGGCTGGGTCCACGGTCACGCCGGCGAAGCTGAGCACGGCAGCGGCGGACAGCATGTCGGTTATCACGTGCACTCCGATCACGCTGGACGGGTCGGCGACAGCCATGTCCTGGGCGACACCGGCGCCCACGTCACCACCTGCGACCGCGTAACGCTGGTAGCCGAGCTGGTGCACGACGGCGACGAACGCACTGGCCATCCGGGCGCTTGTCCAGCCATGCTCCCGTACGGGCGGGGCCAGCCCGAACCCTGGCAGTGACGGGGCGATCACGTGGAAGGCGTCCTCAGGATCGGCGCCATGCGCCGCTGGGTCACTCAGCGGACCAATCACGTCCAAGAACTCCACCACTGAGCTTGGATAACCGTGGTTGAGCACCAGGGGCAGCGCACCCCGTTCGGGTGATTGGGCGTGGAGCACCAGAATGTCCTGCTCATCGACCGTCGTCATCGTCGGGTTCCAGCGGCTCAGCTCCGACTCGACTGCCCGCCAGTCAAAGGCGCCGCGCCAGCGGTCGGCGAGCTCACGGAGATCGTCTTGTGGGACGCCGCGGGACCAATCCCGGTCGGTAGGTCCAATCGGCCAGCGGGTACGGTCCAGCCGGTCAGCAAGGTCGTCCAAGTCGGCTTGCGGCACCTGCATCGGATGGGACGTCAGTCCTTCGGAATTCGTCATGCCACCAGCTTCCAACAAATGAGGAAGCAATCAGCCGAGGTGGGTACCGAACCAGTCGATGAGCTGCTCGTACGCCGCCGCGGCGGCGGTTGGGCTGTAGCGCTGCCCGGTGTCGTTGAAGAAGGCGTGGCCAGCGTCCGGGAAGGTCACGATCTTGTGGGTCAGACCTGCTTCCTCCAGAGCCGCCGTGGCCGCGTCTCTGGTCGCATTTACCCGGTCGTCCTGCTCGGCGTAGATACCGAGGACTGCGGCCCGGGGCGATCCGGCGAAATCGGCGCCATTCGGCAGTGGACCGTAGAACGGGGCCGCAGCCGCGAGACGGGGCTCACCCGACGCCAACAGGGACCAGACCATACCGCCACCGAAGCAGAAGCCGACGGCGCCGATCTTCGCATCGGTCGTACGCCGTTCCAGCTCGCCGATGGCGGCCTTCATGTCGGCCACTAACCGGCTGTTCGGTGTCTGGTTTAGCGCCGCGGTAACCTCCGCCTCACCCTCGAAGGACGCCGTGCCGCCCTCCTCGGATAGCAGATCGACGGCGAGCGCCGAGTAGCCGCTCGTTGCGAGACGTCCGGCCACCGAACGGATGTGGTCTGTGAGGCCGCGGTTTTCGTGGACGACGAGGACCGCGCCGCGCGGCCTGGCGGCGCCCGACCAGGCGCCCTGCAAAGTCCGACCGTCCAGACCGTCGAACGTGATGGCGTCGGTTGGCTGCGCCGAAGGACCGGCAGGAGCCGAATCAGTCTGGCTGGTGGTGGGCGTTTCTGCCTCACCGCCCTCTCCTGCTGCAGCACACGCGGCCAACAGCGGCACGGCCACAGTGGTCCCGACGCCGAGCATGCCCAGGCGGCGGATTGCCTCCCGGCGGCCGATGATGCCGTCGGCAAAGTCCTCGACAACCTCGCTGGTCAGATACTCGGTGAACACCGTCATGATTCTCACCCTAGGTGCTCACAGCGGGGAGTCGGGCGAGGCGAGCTCGAGGCGGGCGGCTGCCTTGGCTGGCGCAGTCGATTGACCGCCCGTCGATAGGCTCCCCCCTCGGGTTAGGGTGTCGAGCTCAGCCTGCAGCGCAGCTGTTAGGTGCGCGAGATCTGGCATCGCGTCGGGATCGGCGATGACGGTGATCGTGAGCGTGTCCATGTAGGACAACACGGCAAACGACACGGTGACGTTGCTGCCGCCGTCGACTGCGAGGGGCACGATCTCGGTGATCGGGGCACCTCCGAAGGTGAGCTGCACGTCGGCACCGTGCACATTCGTCACGATCGTGTGTAGGTAGCGTTGGCGGCGCATGTACCAGCCATAGACGCCGAGCGCGACCGTTGCGCGCACGATTGCAGCAGCGACGAAGGCGACCGAGGGTCGCAAGGCCGTCCTTTTGCTGACCTGCATGACCTTCGTGACGTGCTTCAGCCGCTCCAGGAAGTCGCCGCCACCGGGTATGAGAGCACGCGTGCGGCTGACCCGATTGCCGGGCGTTGTCGCGGACGCGGCGTGGCGCTCGGAGACAGGAATGCCAACGATGAAGGCAGAGATGTGCTCGCCGCGCCGCTCAAGGCAAGTGTGCAACGTGCCTCCGATGGCGGTGAGCACGATGTCGTTGACAGTCGCGCCGTGCCGGTGGGCGACGTCGCGTACCTGGCCGAGCGGGGCCGTGGCGACGGCCACGCGGCGTCGCGGTCCTGTGGGCTGCAGCAGTGAGCAGGGGGCTGCGCGGCCGATTCCTGGTCCCCTCACACGTGGTGCGCCGTCACCGGTGCCGATCCGTGCCGCGACCTTGATCAGTGCCCGGGTTCGCGTGTGGAAGGCGTCGGCGGCTAGCCGGCCTCGGGACGGCGGCGGCATCGGGAATGCGCCTGGTTCCGGTGCCGGCGCTCCGTCGACGAGGGCACCGAGAACGGCCAGACCGCCCAGGCCGTCGGCGAGCGCATGCTGTATGACGAAGATCAGCGCTACTCGCCCGCCGCTGAGCCCTTCGACGAACGCCGCAGCCCAGAGGGGCCGGTCAAGGCAAAGCGGGCGAAGGACCAGGCCCGCGGCGACCTCAAGGAGTGCCCGTTCGTCGCCTGGTGACGGACAGGTCAGGGATTCGACGTGCTGCGTGATGTCGAATCCGGCGTCATCCACCCACAGGGCGCGGCCGCAGCCGGGAGGGACTCTCATGACTCGCTGCCTCAACCGGGGTACGGCGCCTATGCGATCCGCTAGCAGGCTGGTCGCCGCGGCGGCGTCGAATCCGGAGACGGGTCGCAGCACGACGATCGCACCGAACTGCTCGGGAACCGTCGAACCCTGCATGGCCAAATACATCAGATCGATTGGCGCCGCGCGCTCGATCCGATTCACCGGCTGTCGCCCCACACTCACAGCCCTACACCTCTCGGCTGCCGTGCCGCCCGGGTCGAAGGTCCCCGGCGTACGCTGCTACCCGAAACTCAGTCGGGTCGTCCGTCGTGGTCACATTCTGCTCGGTTGATCCGTCATCCAATCGACGAGGAGCGGTCGATGTGACCGCCTAAACCCTAAGGAGACGAACATGAGCCCCGCGATCCGCAGCCTGGTGGTCCCGGTGTCCGACCTGGAAGCGGCAAAATCGATCTACACTGCACTGCTCGGCGACCCGCATACCGACCAGCCCTACTACGTCGGCTACAACGTCGACGGCTTCGAGGTCGCTTTGGCTCCAGGCGACGAGGCCGGCGGACCGGTGGCCTACGCCGACGTCGAGGATCTCGATGCGGCCCGCGAAACCCTCCTGACGGCTGGCGCGACCGAGCGCAGCGCACCGCGTCAAGTCGCACCAGAAGCGCGGGTGTGCGTGCTCGCCGACGCCGACGGCAACCCGATAGGCCTGCGCGGACGGTAGCCGATCGCGCGTCGGCATTCGGGGACCGACCAATGGTGCAGGAGTGGGACGTCGTGGCCGGCGGAGGGGGCGGGTTGTGTCCTGGCCAGCCGGCTAAGCGAGACGGCTGAAAGGTCAGTGCTGCTGCCCGAATAACCCGACGATTTGGCTGCGCGAGACGAAACGGGCGACTCTGGGCCGGGTCAGGCCATCTCGGTGAATTTCAGCAGGTGATGAAGCCATAACGCCGGCCGCTCGCGGTGAATCCCGTGACCGCTGTCGACCATGGTCACGTGATCGGCGGGAAGCCGGCTTATCAGGGCCGACCTATCGGGCTCGTTCAGCGCTGAATCTTTCGTCGCAGCGAGCAGTTGCACTGGCACGGGACACTTCTGCACGAGGTCCTGGAGGTCCCATCGGGCGGTGCTCAGAAATCGAGCAATCCGCGCCACGTCAAGCGCCATTCGGTTCGTGACCGAGCTCTCCGCGTCCCGGCGAGACCACACCGGGTTCTCCTCCAGGAGCGCCAGGACGGTCCCCGCCGGGTCCGCACGGGTGGCCCGGACGGACCCTTCGAGGCGCTCGACGATGTCATTCAGGTTGAGCACCCCGGAAAGACCGGGCGGATCTTCGATCATCACCCGGTCGCAGTACTCGGGCTCGAGCCCAGCGACAGTCAGGGAGACAATCGATCCGAGGGAGTGTCCGGCCAGCACATTCACCGGCCCTGGCACCTGCGACAGGACGTCGCGTGCAAGGTCATCGACAGTGAGATCGCTGGGGCCGGCAGCGTTGTTTGACCCGTGACCCAACAGGTCGACCGTATGGACCTGCCACCCCAGGTCCTGCAGATCCGGCTTGAGTCGCCACCACGTCAGCTGGCTCGATTGCACTCCGTGGAGGAGCAGGATGGTCGGCTTCTCCGTCACTCGAACCATTCAACCCCAAGTCCACGGATGCAAAGAGTCCGCCTTCAATGCGGATCGCCGGCGGGAATGCTTTGTCGATCGTGCTCACCAGTCGTGCATCGAACCGTCACGACGACGATTGACCGGAAGGTAGTTGGGTTCGTACGGGAACCTGGCGGCGGCCTCCTCGTTGAAGCTCACGCCTAGGCCGGGCTGATCACCCGGATGCATGTACCCGTCACGGAAGGCGTAGCTGGTGGTGAACAGCTCTCCGGCCGGATCACGATGACCCATGTACTCCTGGATGCCGAAGTTCGGGATGCTGAGGTCGACGTGCAACGCGGCGGACATGGCGATCGGCGAGAGATCGCCCGCACCGTGCGAGCCGGAGCGGACCCCGTACAGGTCGGCCAGGGCGAAGACTCGGCGCAGGTGGGTGATGCCGCCGGTGTGGGACACCGAGGTGCGGATGTAGTCGATCAGTCGCTCGGTAATCAACTGTTGACAGTCCCAGATGCTGTTGAACACCTCGCCGACCGCAATCGGCGTCGTGGTGTGCTGGCGGATAAGTCTGAATGCGGACTGGTCCTCGGCAGGAGTCGGATCCTCGATCCAGAACATCCGGTACGGCTCCAGTGCTGCACCGAGGCGGGCGGCCTCAATCGGGGTCAGCCGGTGGTGGACATCGTGCAACAGGTGGACGGCGTAGCCGAACTCGCTGCGGAGGTGAGCCATCAGCTGCGGCGCGAAATCGAGGTACGAGCTGGTTTCCCAGGTCTCCTGCTGCGGGACGTTACCGCTGGCCGGCTCGTAGATCCGACCATCAGTTGGCGCGATGCCGTAGGTCTTCATCAGGCCCGGGATGGCTGCTTGGGCTCGGATCGCGAGGTACCCCTGGTCCATATGTCGCTGGAAGTCCGAGCTCAGCTCGTCCAGCGTCGACCCGCTGGCGTGGCAGTAGACCATGACCCCGTCGCGGGCCGCACCCCCGAGCAGCTCGTACACGGGAAGCCCTGCGATCTTGCCCTTGATGTCCCACAGCGCGACGTCGACAGCCGCGATTGCGGTCATCGTCACCGGTCCGCGCCGCCAATATGCGCCCCGGTACAGGTACTGCCAGGTGTCCTCGATTCGGCGCGCATCGCGGCCGACGAGCAAAGGGCAGACATGATCACGTAGGTAGGAGGCGACCGCGAGCTCGCGGCCGTTGAGGGTCGCGTCGCCGAGCCCGATCACCCCGTCCTCGGCCTCGATGACCAGGGTGACGTAGTTGCGGCCGGGTGAGGCAACTACCACTCGGGCATCGATGATCTTCACGGAATTCCTTCGCCGTTATCTTCCAGATCATGACAGCGGCGGCACGAGCTCCTTGCTGCTGCCGGACTGACTCAGCCGCTGCTTTCTTTGATCACCGCCAGCAACTCCTTCGCGGCGTCGGCCGGGCTCTTCCGGTCGAATAGCACGTCTGTGCCGACCCGGGTCACCTCGGCGCTGAACCCGGACGCGTTTTGCGGCGTCACCTGCGGCGGCGCAACCACCTCGTCCTGCAGGTCCTGAGCGAACTTCAACGACATCTTGCCGGTCGGATCGAGCAGCGGCTCGATTTGGGACTGAACCTCCGCGATGGCGGGAACCCCCCGCTCAACCTTGAGGACTTTGACCGCCGCAGGGTCTGTCATCAAGAAACTGACCAGCTTGGCCGCTTCCTCCGTGTGTTCGCCGCGAGCCGCAATGGACCAGTACATCGAGGCCTTGTTGACCATCCGCGGCGATTCACCCGACACCTGAGCGGGCAGCCGCAGTAACTGCAGATCGCTCTTGCTGGCTGCGACAAAAGCGGCAATCTGGGTGTGGAACTGCATGTGGAACGCGGCCTTGTTGGTCGCGAACGGACTGGCGTCGAGCGCCGCGGTGGTGTTCTCGACCTGGCTACCAGCCGCCGGGGTCGCCTTCGTCTGCACCATCTTCCTGGCGAACTCGAAGTAGCTCACCAGTGTCTCCTGGGTAACTCCGGCCTGGCCCCCGACAGGGAATACCTCTTGCTTGTGCTGGCGTGCCCAGGCACCGATCTCCGCCGCGCCAAGGCCGAAGAAGTCCATCCCAACGACGCCCTCGGAGCCGAGCTTCTGGCTGACGGTCGAGGCCATGGTGGCGAGGTCGTCCCAGGTCCACTTCTTGTCGTCCGGCATCTTCAGGCCGGCCTTTTTGAGCAGCTCCGGGTTGACCCCGACAGAGAAGTTCGCGATACCCACAGGCGCACCGACCAGCTTGCCGCCAACTTTGCCGGTGTCGAGCACCCTGGCGTCCATCGGCGAGAGGTCGAGCACGGATGACTTGGTGCTCAGGTCGAGCAGCGCATCGCGGCCACCATAGGCCGCGATGTAGGACTCATCCATCTGGATAACGTCGGGCGGGTCGTTGGCCGCCGTCTGGGTCGCCAGCTTGTCCCAGTAGCTACCAAACTCGCTGTTCTCCACCTGGACGGTGATGCCAGGGTTGGCCTGCTCGAACGCCGTGATGGCTTCCTCGGTCAGTTTCAGCCGGCTGTCGTTGCCCCACGTGCTCATCCGCAGGGCCACCTGCCCGGATTTATCCTCCCCACCGCCACCACTGCTGCCGGGGGCGCAGCCGGCGGCCAGCAGCACCAGTAAGACCAGGATGGTCATCGGTCGGATCAGTCGGCGGACGCGCATGGCGGTCTCCTCAGGTGATCCGATCAATCTAACGCGGCTCTGTCTGGCTGCAACGTTCAGGGTGCGGTCAGGTCATTCGTGCGGTGATGTCGTCGGCAGCCATCCCGCCGCTGAGGTCGCCGTAGAACGGGTGGCCAGGCACCAGATCGGCCCGCTGGACGCCGGTGCCGAGCAACGCGGAGGCATACACTCCGGTGACGAACTCCAACGTGCTCCGGGTGCTGGTCAGGGTGGTCTGATGAGTGCGTCCGGCAAGCAGGTCGTCGACCAGACGGGTGATCTGAGCCGAGTGGTTGCTCGGTATGTCGATGCCGGCGCTGGCCGCCCAAGCATCGTTGGCACCGTCCGCCATCTCGGGCGTGGACTCGCGGAGTGCGCCGGTCACGTCGCGGGTACCCGGGTCCTTGCCAAGGCTCGCCGCCGCCGACGCGCCCGGCACCGGGACGAACGACCAGTCCGCGTCGCGATATCCGTACACGTGGTCGACCTCAAGCGTGCCAGCGGTGGTGTCGATCCGGATCCGGCTGAGCTCGCGTGCCGACAGCAGGCTGTTGACCACCGATGCAACGGCGCCGTTTTCGAACCCGACCACGGCGAGCGACGCGTCCTCGAACTCCACGGGGCGGCCCTGCCGGACCGCGATGGCCGTCAGGTGCTGCCACGGTCCGAGCAGGTGCAACAGCAGGTCGATCTGGTGGATGCCGTGGCCGAGCGTCGGGCCGCCGCCTTCGCCGGACCAGGTGCCCCGCCAGGCCGGATCAAAGTAGCTGTCCGGCCGGAACCACAACGTCTCGCACACCGCGACCTGCGGGCGGCCGAGTGCTCCGGAGCCGAGCAGCTCCGCGGCCCGCCGGGCACCGGACCCGTGCCGGTGCTGGAACACCACGTATGCGGTGCCGGCGCTGGCCCGCTCTGCCTCGGCGATGATGTCGAACTCCGCCAGGGTGGGACAAGGTGGCTTCTCGACGAGCACTGAGGCACCGGCCCGCAGCAATGTCGCTGCCACTTCGGCGTGCGCCCCCGGCGGGGTTACGACGCTGACCAGGTCCGGGCGCGCGTCGCTCATCAGGCTCGTCAGGTCCGGGTACGTCCGGCCGCCGTAGGTGTCGGCGTACGCCTTCGCGCGCTCGGGCACGATGTCGACTAAGCCGACCAACTCGGTGCGGCCCGACCCGGCGTACGCCCGCGCGTGCTGGTGCGCGATATTCCCGCACCCGACAATGGCGACCCGGAGCGCGCTGTCCCCGGTACCAATCCGGCTGTCTGTCATCCCGCCATCATGCCGTGAAGACCAGTCCGCGGACGCGCGCGCCTCTGCTCCAACTCCAATCCAGGTGCACCCGCTCCATCGGTCTTGGGATCGGTAGCATCATGAAGCGTCACGCGGATTTGTACGTCTGTACACATTATGTGTACGATCGTACACATGAGCGGGAAGACGATGCCGGAAACAGCACCGCAGAAGCGTCTTCGTCGGCACGATCCGGACCGCAAGGACCGCATCATCGACGCCACGTTGCAGATGATCGCCGAGCATGGGGCGGCCAACACAACGCACCGGCTGATCGCCGAGGCCGTCGATGTGTCTCCCGGATCGTTGACCTACTACTTCACCAGCCTGGAAGACCTGATCGAGCAGGCGTTCAGCCGCCATGCGGACAGACTCTCAGTTCTGTATGAGCATCATTTCGAGCGAGTCGGGTCGCGAGCCGACCTTGTCCAAGCGATCACCACCCTGATTCACGGCAATCTCGGCAGCAGCGAGGCCGACTCCATCATCACCTTTGAGCTGTATCTCGCCGCCTTGCGCAACCCCCAGCTTCGCTCCATCACCCAGTCATGGATGGCAGCGAGCCAAGCAGTCCTTGAACGCTTCATGGACCGCACCACCGCCCAAGGCGTCGATGCCCTGATCGAGGGTCTGATCGTGCACACCATCCTCGCCACCGATCCGATCCAGCCCACAAAGACCGCCCTCTACGTCGACCGCGCGCTCGGCGACGTCCAACCACAACCGGCAGACCAGGGACAACCATGACCTTGACCCACACCACGGCCGGGCCGACGACCGCAGCCGTACAGGCCGCTGTCCGTGCCACTTACGTCGCCTTCATCGGCAGCGGGTTCGCTTTCGCCAGTTGGGCCTCCCGCATCCCTCAGGTCCGTGACCAACTCCACCTGAGCGCCGCCGATCTCGGCCTCGTGCTTCTCGCCGTCGCCGTCGGGTCAATCATCGCGTTACCCCTGGCCGGCGCCATCGTGCAGCGCTTCACCTCCCGGCGCACCGTTGGCCTGATGGCCGTGCTCCTAGGGACAGGTCTGCTGACGGTTGCCTTGGGCTACCTATTTGGCGTGGTGCCGGTCGTCCTCGGTCTGCTCGTGCTCGGCTTCGCCAACGGCGCCTGGGATGTGGCCATGAACGTCCAAGGCGCCACGGTAGAGCGCCACCTGGGACGGGCGATCATGCCCCGCTTCCACGCCGGCTTCAGCGTCGGAACTGTGGCCGGCGCGCTCGCTGGCGCGTCGATGGTCGCCCTCCACGTGTCCGTGACCGCGCACCTGAGCGTGGTGGCTGTCATCGTGGGGGTCGTTGTTCCGCTTGTTGTCCGCGGTTTCGTCGCAGACACGACCGAGCTGGCCCAGGCGGAATCCACATCACCAGCAGAGACGGTCAGTGCGTTTGCTCGCTGGCGCGAACCCCGCACCCTGCTCGTCGGCCTGTGTGTCCTGGCGTTCGCGTTCGCCGAGGGTGTCGGCAACGACTGGATAAGTGTCGCCCTCATCGACGGCTACGGCTCCCCCGCCGCCATCGGTGCTCTTGGCTTTGCCGCCTTCCTAGCGGCCATGACCGCGGGGCGCTGGTTCGGCACCCAACTGCTCGACCGATACGGTCGCGTCATCGTCATTCGCAGCCTGGCCGTGATCGCCATCGCCGGCGTGCTGCTCTTTGTCTTCAGCCCGAACCTTGTGCTTGCCTTCGTAGGAGCGCTCCTGTGGGGAGCGGGCGCCTCTCTTGGATTTCCGGTCGGCATGAGTGCCGCCGCGGACGATCCCGCCGCAGCAGCCCAGCGGGTAAGTGTTGTCGCCTCCATCGGCTACTGCGCCTTCCTAGCCGGGCCTCCCCTGATCGGTTTCCTCGGCGAAAACCTGACCGTACTCAAAGCCGTGGTCGTGGTCGCTTTGCTGCTCGGCCTGGTGACAATGATCACCGGCCAGCTACGTGAGCCCTCACGGCAAACTGACCTTGCACCGAAACAGCCGTCACCCCTGACGGACCAACATCGGAAGGACACGCGCGCACCCGCGCTCCGCTGATCCATCGTGCGCATGGAGGGGTCGACATCTGCCGGCTCCCAGGAACGCGATCTTCCACCCAGCCGGTCGGCCTGCAAGGATTCTCCCAGCAGAACTGCCACCGACTGGAGTTCAGTGATGGCCCAATCCGTCATCATGCTGCTGCCACCCGCGATCGTCCTTTGCGGTCGTGAAACGGGGACGTCAGCGTTGGTGGCATCGATGGGTATACCGAACCGGGCTAATCGGTGGGCAGGAATGAGGAGCAGATGGATTACACGCGGCTGGGCAACGCCGGACTCGAGGTGTCCCGCGTCGTCCTGGGCTGCATGAGCTTCGGAGTTCCGGACCGCGGCTCGCATCCGTGGACATTGGATGAGGAGGCCAGCCGGCCGCTGATCCGAAAGGCGGTGGAGTCCGGCATCAACTTCTTCGACACCGCGAACGTGTACTCGGCGGGAAGCAGCGAGGAGATCGTCGGCCGGGCGCTCAAGGACTTCGGGAACCGCGACGAACTGGTGATCGCGACCAAGGTCCACGGTCGGATGCACGACGGCCCGAACGGCGCGGGCCTCTCCCGGAAGTCGATCCTGGCCGAGGTGGAGGCCAGCCTGTCGCGGCTGGGCACCGATTACGTCGACCTGTACCAGATCCACCGTTGGGATCCGCTCACACCGATCGAGGAGACGCTTGAGGCGCTGCATGACGTCGTGAGGTCCGGCAAGGCCCGCTACATCGGCGCTTCATCGATGAACGCCTGGCAGTTCTCGAAGGCTCACTATGTGGCACGGATGGCTGGGCTGACGCCGTTCGTTTCGATGCAGAACCACTACAACCTGCTGAATCGGGAGGAGGAGCGGGAGATGCTGCCGCTGTGCGCCGATCTTGGCGTCGGCGTCATCCCTTGGAGCCCGCTCGGCCGTGGCCGCTTGACGCGTGATTGGGACGAGAAGACCGCCCGAAGCGAAAGCGACGAGTTCGGCAGCACCCTGTACCGAACGGCTGATCGGGTGATCGTCGAGCAGGTCGCCCGGATCGCGGCGGAGCGACAGGTACCGCGGGCCCAGGTGGCCCTGGCCTGGGTAGCCAGCCGGCCAGGGGTCACCGCCCCGATCATCGGCGCCACCAAGCCCCACCACATCGACGATGCGGTGGCGGCCCTCGACCTCGTGTTGACCGACACGGAGGTCGAGGAACTCGAGTCGACCTATGAGCCGCACCAGCCGGCCGGCTTCTAACCGGCACCCAATGGCGATGTGAAATGACCCCCGATCTCGAGTGGCCACTCGGCCGCGCCCGACAGCTGCGGCCGGGTCAGCGGACCGAGATCTGGATCGCCGATATCAACGGTGGCCCGACGCAGATTGTCCACACCACCCGCACGATCCTCCTCGAGGCGCCGAACTGGGCGCCCGACGGCCGAAGCCTGCTGCTGAACGGGGATGGGCTTCTCTGGCGGCTGGACCTCGCCGGCAGCCTTTTGAGCCACGTCCCTCTGGACGGCGTACCACCGCTGAACAACGACCACGTCGTAGACGCCGCTCGGGGGCTCATCTACGTATCTGCCAACGACGGCCACATCTGGTCCGCGCCGATCGACGGTGGCGTCGGCTCACGCATCACGCACGACGCCAGCCGCTACCACTTCCTGCATGGGATCAGTCCGGATGGTACGACGCTGGCGTTCGTCGAGCTGCCGGCCGGCGACTTCGCGGCCGCCGGTCGGCTGGCGCTCATCGCCGCCGCGGGTGGTGACACGTGGTACCCCGAAGCCGGCAGCAAGCATCTGGACGGGCCCGAGTATTCCCCCGACGGAGCCTGGCTGTACCTCAACACCGAAGAGTTCGGGAGCCAGCCCGGCCACGCCCAGCTCGCCCGGGTGCCCGCCCATGGTGGCCACCTCGAACAGCTGGTGATCTCTGACAGCGTCGACTGGTTCCCGCACCTGTCACCGAACGCCGAGTTCGCCACCTACGTCAGCTTCCCGACCGGCACCCGCGGCCACCCGGCGGACCTCAACGTGGAGGTTCGGCTGGTCCGCACCACCGACTGGTCGACCCCCATCGCGCGTTATCCCCTATTCGGCGGTCAAGGAACCATCAACGTCAACAGCTGGTCTCCGGACAGCCGCCGGTTCGCCTTCGTGGCCTACCCCATCAACGATTGACAGGAACCCGGGAGCGGGATCTCGTATTTCAGGCACAGGAACACGGTGCGGAGGTTGATGGTGATGATCCGGTCCCATTCTTCTTCGGTGATGTCAGCGGTCGGGTTGGGCTGCTGCTCGGCACCGGCGTTGTTGAAGGCGATGTCGAGGCGCCCGAACGCCTCGAGTGTCTTTCCGAGCGCGGCCTGCACGTCCTCGCTACGGGTCGCGTCGCAGCGGACGGCGAGGGCCTGGCCCCCAAGGCCCTCGATCATCTTGGCCGTGTCCTGGTTTCCCTTTTCGTCGATGTCGGAGACCACGACCTTGGCGCCTTCCCTTGCGAACGCCAGCGCGGTGATGCGGCCGATACCGCTGGCCCGCCGTGGCGTCAGGGACGTAGCAGGACCTTGATGGAGCGGCGCTCATCCATCGCCTGATACCCCTCGGCTGCCTCCTGAAGGGGCAGTTCAAGATCGAAGACCTTGCCCGGGTTGATCTTGCGATTCCAGATCAGGTCGATCAGTCGCACCGCTGATGTAGGTGAACAGGGCGGCGTTGGCGAAACCGGTGACGAGCACCGGCACTCCCCTGACCTGGAACCGAACGCGCGATCAGGTCAGCGAGGGCAGTGAGCTCCACCTCCCGACCGATCATCGCAGGACAACGCACCCGCATCCAGCGAGTGTGTAGCCTCGGCCAGAGTGAGACCGAGGACGGCGGTGGTCACGAGGATGATCCTGGTGATGCGTTGTTGCCTTGATCTCCTTGCGGCGGATGCTGGCCAGGTCGGTACGAGCGCGCGGCTCTATGGCGCCGGGGAGGCGTTGCGCGAGCAGGCCGACGCAACTCAGCGTGGTGGGCCGCTTGGACCGGCTGAACGAGGGCTTGTACTACAGGCCGAATCAGGACGACAAGGCCGCTTCGGGAGTTGTGGTGGATCGTGAAGTCTTCCCACGGGGAGCTGCGCATCCAACTGCTCGGGGGCTTCACTGTGCAGGTCGACGGCATCGCCGTCGAGGCCGGGCAATGGCGACTGCGAAAGGCCCGAGTGCTGGTGGGGATGCTCGCGTTGGCGCCCGGTCAGCGCCGTCATCGCGAGCAGGTACTGGACCGCCTCTGGCCTGATCTGGAGCTGGCTGCCGCCGCGCGCAACCTGCATCAGACCCTGTACGTGGCTCGCCGCACGCTCGCCGGCCTTGGGGCCGCGAGCGATGGGCTGCTGACGATCCGCGACGAACAGGTCGTGCTGGACGCCGCCGGCCCGGTTCCTGTCGATGTGCTGGAGTTCGAACAGTCGGTCGCGGATGCATTGAAGACCCGAGACGAGGCAAGCCTTCGGGCAGCAGCCAATCTGTACACCGGCGAGCTGCTGCCCGACCTCCCCGATGCCGATTGGCTGACGGCGCGACGAGACGAGGTTCGGGAAAACTATCGCGAGATCTTGGTGACACTTGCTTCGAGCGTGCGGCAGCGCAGTCCGGAGGAGGCATTGGTCATCCTCACCCGTGCGCTCGAATCTGACCCCCTCCATGAGGGCGCCGTTCGTGCCCTGATGGTTGTGCTCACAGCGATGGGTCGGCGGTCCGAGGCGCTGGCGCGCTATGAGCGGCTGGTTGATGACCTTCTCGGCGCGTTCGGCACAGACCCGGACGCCCAGACGGCGAACTTGTTTCGCGAGCTGTTGACCGGGTCACCCGCGGAAGTGCGCCCTAAGCCCGCTGGATCGGCCGAAGAAAGGAGGGAGACCGGCTATCTGCCCACGCCGCTGACCAGCCTCATCGGGCGCGAGCGAGAGCTCGTCGATATCGAGCGACTGCTAGCCCGGGCTCGACTGCTCACCCTCACCGGAGCAGGCGGCAGTGGGAAGACGCGGCTGGCGTTGGAGGCCGCGCGGAGAGCCCGTTCGATCTACGCCGACGGAGTGTGGTTCGTCGATCTCGCGGCTGTCGGTGAGTCGCTGCTGGTGGCCGACGCCGTGTCGGAGGCTCTGGGGTTGGATTCAGCCGCGGCGCTCAGCCGCGAGCAAGCGCTCGTCGACCAGCTGCGGGGACGTTCCTTGCTGGTCGTGCTGGACAATTGCGAACACCTGCTCAACGCCTGTGCTCACCTCGTTGCCGCCCTGCTCGCCGGATGCCCCGGGGTTGAGGTGCTCGCCACCAGCCGAGAGCCGCTCCATGCCCACGGGGAGTACACCTTCCGGGTGCCGTCATTGGCCCTGCCGCGTCCCGTTCATGGCGCTGCCCCCGACCTAGCGGAGTTGGGCCGCCTACCCTCGGTCCGGCTCTTCGTCGAGCGAGCAGCGCAGGTCCGGCCAGGCTTCACGCTCGACGCCCACAACGCGCAAGCCGTGGTGGACCTGTGCCGAAGACTTGATGGAATGCCGCTGGCCCTGGAGCTGGCGGCGGCAAGGACCGCCGTGCTCGAACCAGCCGAAATCGTGGGCCGGCTGGGGAATGCCCTGTCCATGCTCGGTGGTGGATCTGACGGCGTCACCCGGCGACAGACCCTCCGCGGCACGCTGGAATGGAGCCACGATCTGCTCACCGAGCCGGAGAGCGTTCTGCTTCGCAGGTTGTCGGTGTTCTCGGGTGGATTCACGCTCGACGCCGTGGAGGCAGTCTGCGGCGACACTCCGCTGGCTCACCCTGACCTGCTGGACCTATTGGCCGCCTTGGTGGACAAGTCCCTGGTGGTGGCCGAAAAGACAGCCGTCGGGACGCGCTACCGGCAACTGGAGACGGTTAGGCAATTCTGCAGGGAGACCCTCGAGCGTGCTGGGGAGACGGCCCAACTGTCGGCTGCCCATTGCGCCTATTTCCTTGCCTTCGCGGTCGCCCACAATCCCGAACGGGCCACCGGGGTCGTCATCGAACAGCCGAAACTGCTCGATCGCGAGCACGACAACCTGCGTGCGGCTCTGCGGTGGTCCTGCGCGCACGAGCCAGAGACCGCGCTCCGACTCGTCGCCAGCCTGTGGCGGTACTGGTTCGTCCGCGGTCACGCCGTCGAGGGAGCCCGCTGGGTCGAGCGCGCCCTGGCGGTGGCGCCCGACCCGACCCGACCCCGCGCGGCCGCCCTGATCGGCCTGACCGGGCTGGACAGCCGCCAGGGTCGCGCGGACCGGCATCGGGCGCTCGGTGCGGAGGCTCTGGCGATCGTGCGGCAGATCGGCGAGCCCGACGAGGTGGTAATGGCCCGTCTCGTCGAGACCGCCCTGGCGTGGAGCACCTTCGACCTGGCAGAAGCCGAGCAGATGGCCGCCGAGGTGCACGCCGAGGCAGTCGGGCGTGGCCGGCCCGAACACGCAGCCGCCGGAAGCTGGCTGCTCGGCCAGTGCGCGTTGTCCCGCGAGGACGGACCCCTCGCCGCTGGCCGATTCGATGTCTGCCTGAGCGAGCTCGCGCAGTCCGACGCCAGCACCCGGCCGTTCCTGCCGGTGATCACACCGAGCCTGCAGCTCGTACCGGTCGCCGGGCGCCTGGTGCCTTGCTTCGAAGAGACCATGCTGACCGGGAGGCGGGTCGGCGTCATCCAGGCCACCGGCTTCGTGCTGTCCGCGGTCGGTTATGCGGCCCGGCTCTCGGCGGATTCGCGGGCGGCGATCTCCGTCATCGAAGATGCCCTGGAGCAGTTCACCGACCTCCGGGATGACCTGGCCCGGGCGCAAGCCCTTCATCAGCTTGGCTGCATCCTCCGCGACAGCGGCGAGTTTCGGGCCGCGACCGAGGCCCTGTCGCGGGCTCAGGACCTCCGCCTCGCACTCGGCGACCGTCGAGGGCAGCTGCTCACCGAGATCAACCTCGCCCTGCTGCACGCGCATGAGCGGAGACATCGGCGGTGGCCTGTCGGCCGCACGGCGCTGCCTGGCCAGGTTCGAATCGGCCGGGGATCAGGTGGGTATGGGTGCGGCCTTGACAGTCCTGGGGGCGGTGGAATCGGTCTCCGGAGAATCTCGGGCAGCGCGGGAAATGTATGCGCGGGCAGCCGAGAAGCTGGCCCCGTGGCAGCGGCACGCGGGCTGGCAACGGTTGATGGTGGCGGAGTTGTCGTACGAGCTGGACGATTCGCGCCGAGCGGAGCGGGAGGTTGCCCGCGCGGCGATCATCTTCGACCGGACGAGGTGCGTCGTCGCCGGTCGGCGGCTGGCGGCTCTGCGCGGACGGCGCGGTGGCGGCAACGGGTAAGCGTGTTGAGTTCGCGTTGAGGTGGGTTCTTTAGCGTCGCTCCTGGATCTGAGAAGCAACCAGGAGGAACTCATGACCATGATCGAGACCAGTCCGACCCGCATCGGGGAAGCCACCATGGCCGAGTACGTCGTCGGCCTGCGCGGCACCGCCGTCCGGCCGGGCGAGGAGGATTACGACCGCGAGCGCAGCATCTGGAACGGCGCCCATGATCGCTATCCGGCGGTCATCACTCGCTGTGCCGGGGTGGCTGATGTGATCCGCACGGTCGATCTCGCCCGCAGCGAGGGGCTGCCACTGGCGGTTCGCGGCGGCGGCCATTCCATCCCCGGGTTTTCCACCGTCGACAACGGAATTGTGCTGGACCTGTCGCTGATGAAGGGGATCCAGGTCGACCCCGTACGCCGCAGGGTGACAGCCCAGGCCGGCTGTACGTGGAAGGACTTGGACGCCGAGACCCAGCAGTTCGGCCTTGCGGTGACCGGTGGGCTGGTGTCGTCGACTGGCATCGCCGGCTTCACCACGGGCGGCGGGATCGGCTGGCTGATGCGGCAATACGGACTGGCATCGGACAATTTGGTCGCCGCCGACGTCGTCACCGCCGACGGACAGTTCGTCCACGCCAGCGCAGGCGAGCACCCGGAGCTGTTCTGGGGGTTGCGCGGCGGCGGCGGCAATTTCGGGGTCGTGACGTCCTTCGAGTATCAATTGCACGAGGTCGGACCCACCGTCTGGGCCGGTTTGGTCTTCTACCCGGCCGAGGAGGCGGAGCAGGTGCTGCGCGGCTACCGAGCGGCCTGCGCGGCGGCCCCCGATGCGCTGACGACGCTGGTCAACCTGACCACGGCGCCGCCGGTGCCGTTCCTGCCGGAATCGGTGCACGGCAAGCCAATCATCGGTGTCGGCGGCTGTTGGTCCGGCGACATCAGTGCCGGTGAGGCCGTCACCGCGCCGTTCCGATCGTTGGGCACGGTGATCGCCGATGTGTTCGCGGCCAACCCGTACGTGGCGTGGCAGCAGGCGCTCGATCCGCTGTACCCGCGGGGCGTCTACAACTACTTCCGCTCCGCGTTTCTTCGCACCGCCGACGATGCTGCGCTGCGCGTGCTGCTGGACTCGTTTGCGGCCAGGCCTAGCGCGCTGGCAGAGATTCACCTGCAGCACCTCGGTGGTGCGGTGGGCCGAGTCCCGAGCGACGCCACGGCCTTCGCCGTCCGTGATCAGGAGTTCATCGTCAACATCGTGGCCCGCACACCGACACCAGAGGGGTTCACCGAGGTCGTCGAGTGGTCGCGAGGTGTGGAGTCCGCGCTCGGTCCGGATGCCGCCACCTACGTGAACTTCACCGGTGAAGCTGATGCGGATCTCGTTCAGGCGGCATACCCGCCGGATACCTATCGGCGGCTCGTCGAGCTGAAGAACGAGTACGATCCGACCAACCTTTTCCGGCTGAACCAGAACATCGCGCCATCGCTGTGATCCAATCGCCCGATCCCTATGGACTCGGGTTGAATGGGGGCCATGACGATCATGCTCCCCGTTCCGCGACTGCTGGCCGAGGGCTTCACCATGGTCGAGTCGGCGCGTTGGCATCAGGGTCGTCTGTGGTTCGCTCATTGGGGCAGCGGCGAAGTGGTAGCCGTCGACTTGGACGGTCGAAGCGAGGTGGTCGCGCCTGGCCGCACCAGCATGGGTTGGGCCATCGACTGGCTGCCGGACGGCCGGCTCCTGGTCTCCGGCGAGCAACTCACTCGGATCGAGCCGGACGGATCCGCCGTACGCCATAGCTCCCAGGGCGGAAACGAACTCGTCGTCGACCCCGCCGGCCGGGTTTACGTCAACGGCGCCGACTTCGACTTCGTCGGGGGCGGTCCCCCCGAGCCTGGGTGGATCCGGCTGATCGATGGCGACGGAACCGCCCACGACGTTGCCGGCGACATCGATTTTCCGAATGGCATGGTGATCACTCCCGACGGCTCGACTCTGGTGATCGCGGAGTCCTTCGCCGGGCGGCTGTCGGCCTTCGACATCGCCGCCGACGGGTCACTGTCGAACCGGCGCACGTGGGCCGACGGGTTGGGACCGGACGGCATCTGCATCGACGGCGCGGCGGGATCTGGGCCCAGACCGCTGACACCTTTGCCCACACCCAGGTTCAGGGCGCTCCGGCGGGAGCGGTGGTCCGGGTGCTCGAGGGCGGTGAGATCACCCACCGGGTCGAGACGGAGCTGCCCTGCTTCGCCTGCGGGCTGGGCGGACCAGAGGGTCGGCATCTGTTCCTGCTGTGCAACGAATTCGAAGGCGTCGACCAGCTTCAGGCGGTGCTCGCTCGCCGCAGTGCCCGGATCTACGTCACCGAGGTGCCGATCTAGCGCGAAGCGCCTAGTCATAAGGACTTTTCCGCGAACGCTGCCTGACGAGTCCTGCCAAACGGCAGGAGTCAGGACGCAGTCTCAGAGCAAGGTGAGGGCTTAGAGGCCCAGGCCACGGAAGTCGCGTCGCACCTGGTGGGAGTCGCATTCGGAGGGGTGGGCCTAAGTGGACTTGAACCACTGACCTCTGCCTTATCAGGGATGCCCCACCCGCCGCGCGGGGGCGCTCCACCTCGTATGAATGTCCGTGAGTGTCCATGGTGGTAGACCCGTCAGCGGGTGGAGTGTTACTCAGTTTGCTACTCACACAGGTCTGGCCCTGATGTCGCTCGCCTCTGAGTTCCTGGAGAGGTGCTGTGGGGGGCCCGTCCGGCGAAGCCTCGGGGGAAGATGTCGGTCGTGACTCAGCGATCGGCCTGGATTGGTGCGATAACCATCGACTGTGATGACGCGGATGCCATGCGACGCTTCTACGCGGAAGCGCTGGGCGGCAGCGACCTTCCCGGCTTCCCTCAGTCGGTGCGCGTTGGCGATATGACGCTCAACTTCCGTGAGTTGGAGGGCTGGGTGCGACCGACCTGGCCTGGCGGTGATATGCAGATCCACTTCGAGATTCTTGTCGAAGTGGGTGACCTGGAGGCACAGGAGGCTCGATTTACTTCCTTGGGCGCTGAGAAGTCGCCGCACCAGGACCCGGATGATCCCGGTCTGATTGTCATGCTGGATCCCGCAGGGCATCCGTTCTGTATTTTTGAGAACCCTGATCCTGTCATCTTCGAACCCCCAACCTTCTGATCCGTAGACCCGGGCAAGTCCGCCGTCTGCGTCCGTGGACGTCCGCGCCCTCGGTGACTAAGGCCAGACCGTTCATCCTCGGCCGGTGGCATGACGCTGGGTTGCTGTCACGGCTGCTGTCAAGACCTCTGCCTTATCAGAGCGTCGCGGCTGAGCGTAGCCAGGACCGAATCGCCCGTCCTGAGCGTTGGGAGGCCTTGCGCGGCTTTGCACCCCTTTGATTTGGTTCCGGAGCTCGTGAGTCCCGCTCGCCCCTCCGACAGCGCCCGCTTAGCAGGTCGTCGGATGCGCGTCCGGGTGGTTGGTCGCCGTGTTTGTTGCGCTCGGCGACTTCGCCGGTAGATGGCTGCAAACGATCGAGGACGGACGCGAATGAGACCGCAACTGAGACCGGGGGCGGCGACCTTTGCCGTATCAGGTGGGCCAATCAGCCCTCGGCCAGACCGGATAAGGCTTGGTCCACGAGCTTCCACTGGTGGCGGTGCCGATCGCGCACTTCTATCACTCGGTTCGTCACGCAGCGGACGGCACGCGCAGACGTCAACGTCAAGTCGACTGGCCACGGACGAACCATGACGGCCCGTGGGGTGTGTAGGGCTCTTCCAGAGTCCGAATCTCATCCTCGCTGAGCTGGAGGTCGAGCGCTGCGACGGCCTCGGTGAGGTGGTGCGGCTTGGTGGCTCCGACGATCGGCGCGGACACGATGGGGTTGGTCAGCACCCAGGCCAGCGCAACCTGGGCCATCGTCACCTGACGTGACTCGGCGATCTGTTGGACCGCATTGACAACTGGCTCGTCGAGCGGGGAGGTGAACCACTTGACGACGTTGTCCACGGTAGAGCGCAAACTCTGCTCGCCCCACGGCCGGGCCAGGCGACCCTTGCCCTGCGGTGAGTACGGGACAAGCCCGACGCCCATGTCGGCGCACATCGCCATCAGCTCAGGTTCGTCGGTGCGGCAGATCAAGTTGTACTGATTCTGCATTGAGACGAATCGTGTCCATCGGCCAAGGTCGGCGGCATGCTGCAGCTTGGCGAACTGCCATGCGTACATCGATGATGCGCCGAGGTAGCGGACCTTGCCGGCCTTCACGATGTCATGCAGTGCCTCCATCGTCTCCTCGACTGGCGTGTCCGGGTCGAAGCGGTGGATCTGGTACAGGTCGACGTAGTCGGTGCCGAGCCGGCCGAGCGAGGCGTCGATCTGTTCGAGCACGGCCTTGCGAGACAGGCCCTGGCCGCCGGGGCCGTCATGCATCTTGCCGTGCAGCTTGGTCGCAAGAACGATGTCCTCGCGGCGCGTGTACTGCCGGATGGCGCGCCCGACGACCTCCTCCGAGGTGCCGGCCTGATAGACGTTGGCCGTGTCCCAGAACGTAATCCCTAAATCGATGGCCTGCCGAAAGAACGGCTGGGCTTCGTCCTCTCGGAGGGACCATTCGTGCGCGCCAGGAGTAGTGGGATCGCCGTAGCTCATGCACCCCAGTGCGAGACGGCTGACCTTGAGACCGGTGGTCCCTAGGCGTACGTACTCCATGGCGGGAACTCCTCTCATGGGCCGGGAAACATGAAACATGTCGGGACCTGCGGCCTGTCACAGACAGCACACGGGCGCAAGACCGGACGATGATCACATCACTCTAAGGCCGAAGACTCGTTGGGTGGGATGCCCTCTCGGTACACCCTTCGAAGCTGGCGGATCAGTCCCCAGCCTGCTTTCCAAGTCCGCGAGCCTGCGTTCCGAGCCGTCCCGAAGTGTGTGCAGAGCGGACGTTTGGCATCCCTGCGCGTCGGCGGACAGTGGCGAACAGTGCGAACTGAGACCAGAACTGAGACCGGTGCTTCCGCCGCTGCGGTTTCCGCTCCTGCTTGCAAAGAGCGCCAAGGAGCCTCGTGGAGCGTGGCTGCTCTGAGGGCAACGGCACCGCGGGACGCGTCGGCTGGTATTCAAGCGTGGCCACACTGCTGCAGTTCCGGTCTGGCTTCAGCCCCTTGGCGTGCCTACTTCGGTCGCTGCCGAGGTAGCCGCCGGCTCGTCCTCGGCCGGCTCGAAACGACGCAGCACCGAGCCGCCCACAAAGATCAGCAGCCACAGCCACTTAGCCAGGTTCGGCCAGACCAGCGCGACCGGGATCGACAGCAGAAACACAACCGGAGTCCGCAGGATCCGCAGCAGCACCCAGCGGCGCACCGCTGGTGACACCCCGGGCAGAGCGAGCTCTCGGATCCGGATCGCATATAGCCACACCGCCGCCTCGGCCAGCCCGACCGCGGCCATGCTTGCGGCATAGAAGATCGTGGCGGGCACTTCGTCACCGGCCGCGCTGAGCAGGGCCGTCGGGTAGGGCACGAAGGCGATGGTGCCAAGGAACAACAGATTGAGCAGCACGAGCGGGCGGTCGATGCCCTTGATGTAGCGGAACAGACCGTGGTGGGCGACCCAGAACAAGCCCACGACCGCGAAGCTGGTGGCGAACCCGGCCATCTGAGGAATGGCTTGGCGGAGCTCACGGCCCGCCTGCACGTGGGGGACATCGGGCACGCGCAGGTCCACGATCAGTAACGTGACGGCGATGGCGAAGACGGCATCGCTGAAGAACACAATCCGGTCGTACTCAATTTCCCCACCCCTGGCCACGACCGACCAGCGCTTGGAAGGGGCCGCCATGGGCGGATTGTATTCGCCGGGCGAAAGCTTGGAAACCGTCCTTGACCAGGCCGTGCATGAGATCTACCGCGACTGGCGGGCCCTGCTCTGCAGCTACCCCCGGCGAACGCGCCATGGTGGCCGAGGCCTGGGTGAATCCCCACGAGCGGCTCGCCCGCTACGTCCGGCCTGATGAGTTCCACCAGGCGTTCGACTTCGCCTTCCTCCAGACTCCCTGGAACGCCGCCGACCTCCGCGCGGGCATCATCGAATCGCTGCGCACCAATGACGCCCGTCGCCACCGACAATGCGGTGTCATCAGCTAGCCCAGTCAATCGAGCACGCCATCAATACTGGCGCCCTCGCCCCCGAGGTCGCGAACACTAATCCGTTCTCCTGCCACCGATCGCCGAAGATGAGCGCTGGCAACGTGCGGCGCGACTTTCGTCGAGCCCTGGCGCTCGTCCCCGGCATCGATCCCTCGATGTGGACACCCCGTGAGCTGCGTCATTCGTTCGTGTCGTTGTTATCGGATGCGGGAGTGCCGTTGGAGGAGATCTCGCAGCTCGTCGGCCACAGTGGAACGACCGTCACTGAACTGGTCGACCGGCACCAGCTGAAGCCGGTAATCCAGACCGGGGCCACGGTCATGGATCGGCTGTTCGGAGCATGACACGCGGCCGGTGGTGTTACTCAGTTTGTTACTCAGACTCCCTCAAGGGCATCGGACGCCTGGTAGAACCCCTGGTCAGGTGGGTGGGCCTAAGTGGACTTGAACCACTGACCTCTGCCTTATCAGGGCAGCGCTCTAACCGACTGAGCTATAGGCCCGGCACGACGCAAGCCAGGAGTCCCGCGCCGGAGAGCCAGGCTAGCCGATCATGTTGGAGGCGCCCAAACCGGTGGCCATCCACCCCTCGTGGGCGAGACTCCATCTTTCCGCGGACAAGCATAAATCAATTAATAGTTAGAAAAACTACTCTAAATGGGTTGACAGCGAGTCATATTCCCGGGGATTTTTGTGCATAGCGGAAAAGAAGCGCAAGAACAGGTCGTGTCACTCGGGGGCTAAACAAACGGCGCCTGGGGGGCACATGACTTCGTTTGGCAACCTCCTGCGACCCGGGTCGATGTCGACTAGGTCGCCATCTCACGCAATGGGAGACTCGCCGCTGCCCAGCCGCGACCCCGAGGCTCCATCTCGTTGCACCGGAACGCGTGCCGCCTTTCGACCATCCCACTCCATGGGCTGTGCTTCATGATCAGCTGGATCACGGGAACCAGCATCAAATTCGCGCGGCTGGTGGTCGCGACCGCGCTTGGGGTCCTCGGCGTGGGCCTTTACCAGCTCTCTGGTTCATCGATTGATGTCTACCCGGAGTTCGACCAAACCGCAGTCCACATCCAGGCCGAGGCCCTCGGGCTGTCCGCGCAAGAGGTCGAGCAGCTGATCACCGTTCCACTAGAACAGGATCTGCTGAACGGCATCCCCTGGGTCGAGCACATCAGCTCCAGATCGATGCCGGGTCTTTCCGCCATCGATCTGCAGTTCGAACCCGGCACCGATCCGCAGGCTGCCCGCCAGATGACGCAGGAGCGGATGACCCAGGCCAAGGCGTTACCCAACGTCGGCACGCCGCCGATCATGGTGCAGCCGACCTCGTCCACGAGCCGCGTCGCGATGATCGCGATGCGGTCGGATTCCCTCTCGACCATGCAGATGTCAGTGCTCGCCCGGTGGCAGATCAGACCCCGGCTGATGAGCATCCCCGGTGTTGCCAACGTCTCGGTCTGGGGCCTCCGAGATCGGCAACTCCAGGTCCAGGTCGATCCGGACCGTCTTCGGTCCCGCAACGTCACCCTCACCCAGCTGATCGAATCCACCGGTAACGCCTTGTGGGTCTCACCCCTCAGCTTCGTCGAGGCTTCCACCCCTGGCACCGGTGGTTTCGTCGAGACTCCAAACCAGCGGCTGGGCGTTCAGCACATCCAACCGATCACCGAAGCAGATCAGCTAGCAGACGTAGCGGTTGAGGGCACCAAGTCCCCGACCCTGCGCATTGGTGACGTGGCAAGCGTGACCGAGGACCACCAACCACTGATAGGTGACGCCAGCCTGGACGGTGCTTCCGGCCTGATGCTCGTCGTCGAACGCTTCCCCGGCGCCAATACGGCCGAGGTCACCCGAGCCGTGGATGACGCGTTCGCGGCCATGGCCCCAGGCCTGTCCGGGATCCAGATCGATACTCACGTCTTCCGTCCAGCCTCGTATATGACCAGCGCGCTGCACAGACTCGGAGTTGCCGGCCTGGTCACGGCCGTTCTGCTGATGGCTGCCCTCGGTGCCCTGCTGTTCTCCTGGCGCGCAGCTTTGATTCCTCTGGTCGCCGTACCGCTGTCACTGGTCTCGGCTGCGTGGGTGTTGCAGCTGCGCGGCCAGACCCTGACGACGATGACCCTCTTGGGCCTCGCGGCTGCGGCGGCTTTGATCGTGGACGATGTCGTCGGTGACGTCGGTGAGATCCGTCGCCGGCAGTTGCTTGGAGACCCGGACGAGCCGGGCCTTGGCTCGATCGTCATGGACGTCGTTGCTGCCCGGCGGGGTCCGGTCCTGGTGGCCTCGGTAATCGCCATCCTCGTACTCGTTCCAGTGCTGACCATGGGTGGGTTATCCCGGGCCTTCAGCTGGCCGCTCGCCCTGACCTTCCTGCTGGCCCTCGCCGCGTCGCTGGCCGTGTCAGTGATCGTCACGCCTGCTCTCGCCGTACTGCTGTTCCGAGAGGGGCAAGCTCCACGAACCGGTCCACTCGACCGCTGGGTGAGAAGCGGTGCAGATCGGCTCGCACCAGTGATCAACAAACCCGGTTGGGTGGGCCTTGCCGCTGGCCTGTTCGCTCTTGCGGGCGTTCTGGTGGCGACGCTCGCCCCCAGCGGACCAGCTTTGCCAACCCTCCAGGACCGCAATGTCCTCGTACGGCTCCAGGCTGCGCCCGGCATGTCCCTGACCGAGATGAACCGGATCACATCTCTCCTGGCCGCCGAGATCCGCACCGCGCCCGGCGTGGAATCGGCCGGCGGCCACGTCGGCCGCGCCATCACCGCTGACGAGATCGTCGATGTGAACAGCGGCGACATCTGGCTGACCATCGATGCGGACGCCAACTACGACAAGACGCTTGCCGCCGTGCGAGCCATCGCGCAGGGATATCCCGGCATCCACAGCACCGTCCGGACATACGCCGAAGATCGACTGGCGGCGGCGGCGCAGCCCGTCGGCGCCGATCTGGTGGTCCGTGTCTACGGGCCCGACCTCGCCACGCTGCGCGACACTGCCGACGACGTCCGCAGCGCGCTAAGCACTATTCAGGGCGTCTTGCAGCCGCAGGTCGAGGCGCAAGTCAGTGAACCGACTGTGGAAATCGAGGTCGACCTCGCCGCAGCCCAGCGTCACGGTCTGCGACCTGGCGACGTGCGGCGCGAGGCATCCACTCTGATATCCGGCCTCACCGTTGGCAGCCTGTATGAGCAGCAGAAGGTCTTCGACGTGGTCGTCTGGGGTGGAGCCGCAACCCGCCACGGCATCTCCGACCTCGAGGGGCTGGTCATCGACACGCCGTCCGGTGGCCACGTCCGGCTCGGCGAGGTGGCCAACGTTCGGATTGCCCCGCAGCCGGTGGCGATCGCCCACCAGAGCGTGTCGCGCAGTCTGGACGTGACGGCCGCAGTTCACGGCCGCAGCGCCTCGGATGTCGCCGCTGAAGTGACCTCCCGTCTGCGTGGGATGTCGCTCCCGTACGAGTACCGCGCCGAAGTGCTGGGCGCGGCCGCGGACCAACAAGCTGAGGATCGCAGAGTCACCTCGATCGCTTTGATCGTCGTCCTGCTCAGTTTTCTCATTCTGCAGGCGGCGACTGGCAGCTGGCGGCTCGCCGGCGCACTGCTGGTCACCCTGCCCCTCGCGGTCGTCGGAGGGGTCCTGGTAGCTCCCGCGGTCGGCGGCATACGGTCCATCGGCGTTCTGGCCGCGCTTTTCGCGCTGCTCGCGTTGACCCTCCGCTGGGCGCTGACTTTTGTTCATCGAGCCCGTGAGATCGATGATCCGGATCGACCACCGATCGAGGCGGTGCAGCAGACCATGCGGGAACAGGTTCCGGCGGTCGTCGGCACCGCGATCATCACTGCGGCGATCCTGGTGGCACCCGCCGTCTTCGGTGCCAGTGCCGGCCTTGAACTGCTGCATCCCTTCGCAGTCAGCATGCTGGTGGGGCTGCTGACCGCGACCGCGGTAGCGGTCATCGCCGTTCCGACCTGGTATCTGGTCGTCGCCAATCGACGTGCAGATCCGGCGACATCCATCGCCACGCCCGAAACCCAGCCCGAGGTGAAGTCATGAATATTCGTCGTGCGGCCTGTTCGGTTCCGCTGCTGCTCGTGATCGGTCTTGGCATGGCGAGCTGTTCCTCTGCTGGCGCGTCGCAGGCGGATGTACCTCAGGAGGTGTCGGCCAGGGTCGAGCAAACCGACGAGTCGCAACCCGCAAAGATCATGCTCAGCCAACGGGCGCATGAGCGGCTAGGCATTCGCACTGCGCCCGTACGTTCCGTCGGCGGCTCGCTGATCATCCCCTACTCCGCCGTGATCTACGACGCCGAGGGTGAAGCCTGGGCCTTCTCGGAACCCAATGCGCTGACGTACATCAGAGTGCCGATCAAGATCAGCTCCACCAAGGGCGACTCCGCGCGACTCACCAAGGGACCGCCCCCGGGCACGCAGGTCGTCATTGTGGGAGCACCGGAGCTCGTGGGTGCGGAAGCCGGGATCAGCAGCGAGGAATGATGCGCAAGCCGCGCGGGACCTTGATGCGATGGGTGGTCAGCACCAGCCTGAACTACCGCTTCCTGGTCGTCGCCGCCGGCGCGTTGCTGATGGCGTTGGGTATCGCCACCCTGCCCTCCACCCGGGTGGACGTCTTTCCCGAATTCGCCCCACCCCGAGTGGTGATCCAGACGGCGTGCCTCGGCCTCTCCACGTCCGATGTCGAGTCACTCGTCACCGTGCCAATGGAACAGGCCTTGAACGGGGTCGAGGGTCTGGACGACATGCGCTCCAAATCGGTCCCGCAGCTGTCCGCGATCGAGCTCATCTTCGATCCGGATGTCGACGAGTTGAGGGCGCGCGAGCTCGTCCAGGAGCGGATGACCGCGGTGAGCGCAACACTGCCCACCTGGGCCGCGCCGCCCGTCATGCTCGCGCCCGTCTCCGCCACTGGCCGGGCGCTGCAGATCGGCATGACGTCGAAGGATCATTCGCTGATCCAGATGTCGATGTCGGCCTACTGGACGATCCGCGCCCGGCTGCTCGCAGTGCCGGGTGTGGCCAACGTCGCCCTCTGGGGAGAGCGCTTGCAGATGATGCAGGTGCAGGTCGAGCCAACCAAGATGGACGCGCGAGACGTCGCCCTGGACGACGTCATGGAGGCCACAGCAGACGCCGTGGACTCAGGCTTGCTGCGTTTCTCCAGCGGTTCGATCATCGGCACCGGCGGCACAATCGTGTCCCCCAATCAGCAGCTCAACGTCCGCAACGTGCTGCCGATCATCACCCCGAAAGATCTTGCCCAGGTTCCGCTCAGCGTCGACGGCAACGGCCACGGCACCAAGCTCGGCGACGTCGCTCGCGTAGTCGAAGATCACCAGCCGCTGATCGGCGACGCGGTGATCAACGACAGCCCCGGGTTGCTGCTGGTCGTCGAGAAGCTGCCCTGGGCCAACACCGTGGAGATGACCAAGGGCGTCGAGGAGGCCATCCGTTCGCTGGAGCCCGGCCTGCCGGGCGTGCAGTTCGACACAACCATCTTCCAGCAGGCCAACTTCATTCAAGCCGCCATCCACAATCTCACCCAGGCACTTGCTGCTGGGCTTCGTTCTCGTCGTCGTGATCCTCGCGTTGTTCCTCTTCGAGTGGCGGGTGGCAGTGATCAGCGTGTTGACCATCCCGCTGTCACTCATGGCAACCATGCTCGTACTGCACTGGCGAGGTGAGACTGTCAATACGATGACGCTCGCCGGCCTGGTCATCGCACTGGGTGCGGTCGTCGACGACGCCATCATCGACGTCGAGAACATCGTCCGACGGCTCCGTCAGCATCGGCTGTCGGGGAGCGAGGGCACGACGGCCTCGGTCATCCTGCATGCGTCGCTCGAGGTCCGGAGCCCCATCGTCTACGCGACCTTGATCATCGTGGCCGCTGCCGTGCCCATCTTCTTGCTGCAGGGTCTGACCGGTGCCTTCTTCCGGCCCCTGGCCCTCTCCTACACACTCGCGATCGTGTCGTCAATGGTGGTCGCTCTGACGATCACCCCGGCGCTCGCCTTGCTGCTGCTGGGCCGGTCGAACATCGAGCGGCGGCAGTCGCCCGTCGTGGGGATGCTCCAGCGCGGGTACACCGCGATACTGTCCCGGATCATCGTTCGTCCCCGGCGGGCATACGCGATCTTCGGGCTGGTCACGGTGGTGGGCATCGTGCTGATCCCCCTCCTGGGCCAGTCGCTCTTCCCGGCCTTCAAGGAACGGGACTTCCTCGTCCACTGGGTCAGCCAGCCGGGCACGTCGGCCGATGAAATGCGGCGTACGACGCTCAAAGTCAGCAAGGAACTCCGGGAGATTCCCGGAGTCCGAAACTTCGGCGCTCACATCGGCCAGGCTTTCCTCGGCGAAGAGGTGGCCGGGGTGAATCTCGGCGAGAACTGGATCAGCATCGACCCGTCGGTGGACTACGACGAAACGCTGGACGCGATCGAAGATGTGAACGATGCCTATGCCGGCCTCTTCCGTGAGACGCAAACCTATCTGGATGAGCGCATCGAGGAAGTGATCTCCGGTGGCAAGGAGCCGATCGTGGTCCGGATCGTCGGGCAGGACCTGCGGGTGCTGCGGGACAAAGCCGCCGAGATCGAGGAGATCATGGGCGGTGTCGAGGGCGTGGAGGACGAGCACACCGACGTATCCACCGACGTCCCGCAGCTCCAGGTGGAAGTTGATCTCGCCAAGGCGCAACGGTACGGCCTCAAGCCCGGTGACGTGCGTCGCGCTGCCGCCACCTTGGTCGCCGGCGAGGAGGTCGGGGACATCTTTCGCGACGGAAAGGCCTACGACGTTGTCGTCTGGAGCACCCCGGAGACCCGCGACAGCGTCGCCGACATCGAAAACCTCAGGATAGACACCCCCTCGGGAAAGCGGGTCCGGCTCGCCGAGGTCGCCGACGTGTCGTTGCAGCCCAACCCCAACTCCATTGACCGCCAGGGCGGTTCCCGCCGACTCGACGTCAGCGCGACCTTCGAAAAGCGTGACCTAGGCTCCGTCGTACGGGAGCTGCGGGAGAAGCTCAGTGCGGTCGAATTCGCGCAGGGCTACCACTACGAGATTCTTGGTGAATACGCGGAGCGGCAGTCCGCCCAGCGGCAGCTGCTGGCGACCGCGGCCATCGCGGCCGCCGCGATCTTGCTGCTGCTGCAGGCCTCGTTCGGCAGTTGGCGTGCAGCCTTGTTGATCTTCTTCACTCTGCCGATGGCCCTTGTGGGTGGTCTTCTCGCGGCTTTCATCGGCGGCGGCGTGATCTCCCTCGGGTCACTTGTCGGGTTCTTCACCGTTTTCGGGATTGCGGCACGGAACGGCATCTTGTTGATCAACCATTGTCAGCACCTCGAACGCGAGGAAGGCGAGACGTTCGGGCCGGACATGGTCCTGCGCGCGGCTCGCGAACGCCTGTCGCCGATCTTGATGACGTCCCTGGCCACAGGCCTGGCCCTGGTACCCCTCGTAGTCTTCGGGGAACGGCCGGGTCACGAGATCGAACACCCGCTAGCGGTCGTCATCCTCGGGGGGCTCGTCACGTCCACCTTACTGAACCTGTTCGTGACGCCCTCGCTCTACCTCCGCTTTGGCAAGGCCCGGACAAAGACGGCGGCACCCACGGAGGAGACCCCACAAAGCGTCGCGTAATTCGGTCTTAGCGAAACGTTACGGCGCGCGGTGAATTCATATAGTTCGACTAGTTATATAAGCACCAATAAGCCAACGCGCCAGCGAGCCAATTGATGAAGCGTTCTGGCGAAATCGTGCCCTGGGCGACGCTTGCTGCGCCTCTCACAAGCAGTCAATTATTCGAAACTTCTGACACAGTTGTGTATCCGCTTAACTGAAACGGGTTGACAGATCGCCGATTTCACGCCAATTTAGCAGCTCAAAGCCAGTACAAGACGGGAGTGGCTATCGGGGGATTCGACTAACGAATCTGGGGGGCACCATGACTTCGTTCTTCGGCGGCATATTGCGGTTTCGCCTGCTGATCTTGGCAATCGCGCTCGGGGTGTTGTCGGTCGGCGTGGTACAACTGCGCCAGGCCTCCGTCGACGTGCTCCCCGAGTTCACACCGCCTTACGCGGAAATCCAGACCGAGGCTCTCGGCCTGTCGGCCGACGAGGTGGAGCAGCTGATCACTGTGCCACTCGAGGCGGATCTGCTCAACGGCGTGGAGGGCGTCGAGGTCATCCGGTCGGAGTCAGTGCCGGGACTCTCCTCGATCGTGCTGGTCTTCGCGGCCGGCACGGACATCTACCAGGCGCGCCAGCTGGTCGAGGAGCGGCTGACCCAGGCGCACGCACTGCCCAACGTCTCCAAGCCACCGACGCTGCTTCAGCCGCTCTCCTCCTCCAACCGCGTGCTCATGATCGGTCTGTCGTCGAGCGACCTGAGTCTCATCGAGCAGTCGGTCATCGCACGCTGGACTGTTCGTCCACAGCTCATGGGCGTGCCGGGGGTGGCGAACGTATCCGTCTGGGGCATGCGCGACCAGCAACTGCAGGTCCAGGTTGACCCCACCCGGCTCCGCGACCGCAAGGTGACGTTGAACCAGGTGATCACCACCACCGGTAACGCCCAGGTGGTCTCGCCCCTGACCTTCCTGGAAGCGTCAACCCCCGGCACCGGCGGTTTCATCGAAACCCCGCAGCAGCGGCTGCAGGTGCGTCATCTGCTCGAGAAGATCGCCGATCCGGGCGAGCTGGCCCGGGTTCCGGTCGAGGGGACCGGCGGGCGATTGCAACTGGGCGACGTTGCCGACGTCAAGGTCGATCACCAGCCGCTGATCGGCGACGCCGTCGTCGCCGGTGGACCCGGCTTGTTCCTGGTCGTCGAGAAGTTCCCCGGAGTCAGCACCCGAGAGGTCACCGAAGGTGTCGAGAATGCCCTCGAGGCGCTCCGCCCCGGCCTGACCGGCATCACCAGCGATACGACGGTGTTCCGGCCGGCGGACTACCTCAGCGAAGCGCTCGACAACCTCGGGTTGGCCGCGCTGATCGGCGGCCTCCTGATGCTCTTGACCCTCGTCGCCCTCCGCTTCTCCTGGCGATCGACCCTGGTCGCGCTGGTCACAATTCCACTGTCGCTGATCACGGCAGCGCTCGTGCTCCACCTCGCCGGTCAGAGTCTGAACGCGCTGGTCTTTGCCGGCTTGGCCGCCGCCATCGCCATCGTGGTGGACGAAGCGGTGGCTCCAAGCGCTCGAGTGGTCCGCAGCCTGCACGACAGCCGGCTCTCGGGTGAAACACCGAACGTCACGGCGACCATCTCCGAGGCCTCCACCGCAGCAAGGCGGCCGTTGGTGTACGCGACGCTCGTGGCCCTGTTGGCGATCCTGCCGGTCGCGGTGCTGGGTGGCCGGCCCGGTGCGTTCTTCGCCCCGATGGTCTGGGCATACGCCCTGGCAGTCGTTGCGGCGACGCTCGTCGCTGTGACCGTGGCCCCGGCGCTCACCGCCGTGCTGTTCGCCCGGTGGCGTGGCGGTGGAACACGCGAGCCCGGGTGGTCGCGGCGGTTGGGCACCCGGTACGAAGCCGCCCTCGCGAAGTTCAGCGGCAGCCTACGACCCGTGCTGTTTGCCGCCGGAGCCTGCGCACTGATTGCGGTCATCGTCGTGCCGTTCCTGAACATGTCGCTGATGCCCAGCTTCGCCGACCGCAACGTCGTCGTCCGACTCACCGGCCAGCCGGGTACGTCAAACGCGAAGATGACCGAGCAGACCAGCCAGGTCACCCAGGCGCTGCAGTCACTGCCCGGTGTTGCCACCGCCGGTGCGCATATCGGGCGGGCCGTGACCGGTGATCGGGTCGTCAACGTCAGCTCTGGCGACGTCTGGGTCACGCTGAAACCAGATGCCGACTATGACGAGACCTTCGCCGCAATCCGGCAGGTAGCCGCCACGGTGCCCGGGGTGACACCCGAAGTGGTCTCTTACACCACCCAGAAGATGCGCGACGTCGGCGCTCTGACCACCGGCACCAACCCGGTGAAGGGTTCGCAGCTGGATCTGCTCACCGGGCTGGACCAGCCAGTTGCCGTCCGCCTGTACGGCCAGAACTCCGACATCTTGCGGGAACAGGCCACCCGCGTGCAAAGCCTGCTCGCCGGAGTCGAGGGGGTCGTGGATCCACACGTGATCACGACCACGACGGAGCCAACGGTCGAGATCGAGGTCGACCTGGCCAAGGCCCAAGCCGCCGGCATCACCCCTGGTGCCGTCCGTCGGGCCGAGGCAACCCTCCTCCAAGGCATCCAGGTGGGCAGCGTCTTCGAGGAGCAGAAGGTCTTCGACGTCATCGTCCAGGGCGTGCCGGACACGCGCAGCAGTTTGGACAACGTTCGCAATCTTCTCATCGACCTGCCCAAGGGCGGCCAGATCCCCCTCAACCAGGTTGCCGACGTACGGGTGGTAGACCGGCCCGCCGTCATCCAGCGGGACGCCGTGTCGCGCCGAGTAGACGTCGTGGCCGGAGTAGACGGCCGCAGTGTCGATGCGGTGATCGGCGACATCGAGCAGCAGGTCCGCGGCCTGGACTTCCCACTTGAATATCACGCTGAGGTGCTCAGGCAGAGCACGGCCGACGAGATCGGCATCGGTCGCACAATCGGGGTCGCGATTGCAGCCGTGCTCGCGGCGTTCCTGCTGTTCCAGGCGGCATTCGGCAGCTGGCGGCTGGCCCTGACCCAGACGGTGGCCCTGCCACTGGCCCTGTCCGGGGGTGTAGTCGCCGGACTGTTCACCGGACGAGAGTTCACATTGGGCTCGCTGCTCGGTCTGTTGGCCATCCTCGGCTTGGCCGCCCGTATCGGGGTTTCCATGATCACCGATCTGCAGGAAGCCGAGGTGGCCAGTGCAGGGCAGAACCGTGAAGCCGTCATCCCGGCTGCTGCTCGAGTTCGGCTGACGCCGGTGCTGACCTCCATCCTCGCCATCGCGGCACTGGCGTTGCCGTTCGTCGTGCTCGGTGCCCGGCCCGGCCTGGAGATCGTGCACCCCTTGGCCGTTGTCCTCCTCGGAGGGCTGATGACGACCGCCCTCGTCAGCTTGTTCGGTTTGCCGGCGCTGTATCGGCACACGCCTGTAACGCCGGAAGGCATCGCGGTCGATGAGCCGATGGCAGTGGATCACGACGACGCACGCCCAACCAGCTGACCCGAGCTCGCCAACCCAGTCCGGAGGCGGCTGGCAGGGACCAACGAGAAGTACGGCGGCCACCACCGAGGACCGGCCATGATGACGGCCCGCGAGTGTTCCCCACCACACGCGGGACGGCGAGCTATCGGGGCCGCAGTCGCCCTCCTCGCGCTGACGGTCAGCGCCTGTAGCGAGGTGGAAGAACCCAGTGTTGATGACTACGCCCCGGCCACGGTGACCACACCGGACCCATCCTCGGCTCCGTTGGTGAAATTCACCGACGAAGCGGCCCGCCGGGTCGATCTGACGATGAGCACGGTCGAGGGGCGCGAGGGGGCGTTGGTGGTCGAATACGCGGCGCTGATCTACGACAAGCAAGGCAAGACCTGGGTCTACACGGCCCCTGAGCCGCTGACGTTCCTGAGGGCAAAGGTGGTTGTCGCCGAGATCGATGGCAACCAGGTCACGCTGTCGGACGGCCCGCCGCCGGGCACCAAGGTCGTGACCCAGGGCGCCACCGAGGTCTACGGTACCGAGCTGGGAATGGCAGGTAAGCACTGATGCCCGCGACCAAGGGCCGCACGCCGATGCCCGCGCCCGAAGGTCGCACGATGATGCCCGCGACCGAAGGTCGCACCCTGATGAAACGCATCGTCGCGACCAGCCTGAGGTTCCGGTGGATCGTGCTGTTCCTCGCCGTCGCAACCCTCGCGATCGGCTTCGTCCAGATCCCCGAAACCAAGGTGGACGTATTTCCGGAGTTCGCCCCGCCGCGGGTGGAGATCCAAACCATCGCTCTGGGGAACTCCTCCAACGAGGTGGAGGAGCTGATCACGGTCCCGATCGAGAACCAGCTGAACGGGATCGAGGGCCTGGAGGATCTGCGGTCGAAGTCGGTCGCCCAACTGTCCTCGATCCAGCTGTTCTTCTCCCGTGACACCGATGAGCTCCGGGCCCGCCAGCTGGTCGCTGAGCGACTCTCCCAGATCACGGCCACACTGCCGACGTGGGCTAGTCCGCCGTTCATGATGCCGGCTCTGTCAGCCACCAGCCGGATCATGAAGATCGGCCTGACCTCGGACACCGTCAACCTGACCGACATGTCGGACATTGCCTACTGGAAGATCCGGGCACGCCTGCTGCGGGTGCCCGGGGTGGCCCAGGTGGCGATCTGGGGTGAGCGGCTGCCACAGCGGCATGTCCAGGTCGATCCGGCCAAGCTGGCCGCAGCAGGATGTCACCTTGCAGCAGGTGATGGACACCTCGGCGGACGCGCTCGACGCTGGTTTGCTGCGCTACTCCGACGGAGCGGTGGTGGGCACCGGCGGGTTCGTGGAGTCGGGCGATCAGCGACTGAGCATCCGGCATATCCAGCCGATCACCGGACCGCAGGAGCTGGGTCAGGTACCGGTGCTGGAGCGCGACGGCAAGACCCTGCGGTTGGATGACATCGGCCGCGTCGTGGTCGACCCGGGTCCGCTTTTCGGTGACGCGGTCGTCAACGACGGTGAGGGACTGCTGCTGGTCGTCCAGAAGTTCCGGGGAGCCAACACGTTGGATGTGACTCGGGGCGTTGAGCAGGCCATGGCCGAAATGGGCCCGGGGTTGCCAGGCATCGATGTCGACACCACGATCTTCCGCCCGGCGACCTTCATCCAGCAGTCGATCGGCAATCTGCGTACGGCCATGCTTTGGGGGATCGGGCTCGTCGTGCTGATCTTGGTGGCGTTTCTGTTCGAGTGGCGGACGGCCTTCATCAGCCTGATCGCCATCCCGCTGTCCCTGGTGGCGGCGGTCCTGGTGCTCGACGCGGCCGGGGCGACTGTCAATGTCATGGTCCTGGCCGGGCTGGTGGTCGCCATCGGGGTGGTGGTGGACGACGCCATCATCGACGTGGAGAACATCGTCCGACGGCTGCGCCAGGCCCGCGCCGCCGGCAGCACCACGTCCACCTTCCGCATCGTGCTGGACGCCTCGGTCGAGGTGCGGACCGCGATCACGTATGCGACCTTGATCAACGTCGTGGCCGTGGTCCCGGTGCTCTTTCTCGAAGGCCTGTCCGGGTCGTTCTTCCGGCCGCTCGTGCTGTCCTACGGGCTCGCCGTGCTGGTATCGATGGTCGTCGCACTGACCGTCACCCCGGCGCTGTGCCTGCTGCTGCTCTCCCGCGGGAAGCTGGACCACCGGGATTCGCCGCTGCTGCGACTGCTCAAGCGCGGCCTACCGCGCGCTGCTGGCCCCACTCGTCCGGCGACCGCTGCCAGCGGTCGCCACCACGCTGGTCCTGCTGATCATCGGGCGTGAGCGCCTTCCCGCTGCTCGGCAGCCAGCTGCTGCCGAGCTTCAAGGAACGCGACTTCTTGATGCACTGGCTGACTGTGCCGGGCACGTCTGTGGCCGAGGAGACCCGGGTCTCGGTCTCGGCCTGCCAGGACCTGCGCCAGATCCCTGGCGTCCGCAACTGCGGCTCCCACATCGGCCAGGCCCTGCTGGCCGACGAGGTCTACGGCGTGGACTTCGGTGAGAACTGGATCAGCGTGAGCCCGGACGTCGACTACGACGAGACCCTGGACGAGGTCCACAACACGGTGCAGGTCTACCCCGGCCTGTACCGCGACGTGCAGACCTACCTGCGGGAGCGGATCAAGGAGGTGCTCACCGGGACCAGCGAGTCGATCGTGGTCCGCGATCTACGGACCTGACCTCGCGACCCTGCGCACTCAGGCCAAGGACATCGAGAAGCGGATCGGCGACATCAGCGGAGTCGTCGACGCGCACGCCTCGTTCCAGACCGACCTGCCGCACATCGAGGTCGAGCCGGACCTCGCCGCCGCCCGCACGCTACGGGCTGACACCTGGCGCCATCCGCCGGCAGGCGTCGACCATGATCGCCAGCGAGGAGGTCAGTGACATCTACTCCGGCGGTCGTGCGTACGACGTGCACGTCACCGCGATCCCGACCGCCCGCGACAGTGTCACCGACGTCGAGAACCTGCAGCTCGACACTCCCAGCGGCAAGCGGATCCGGCTGAAGGACGTGGCCGAGGTACGGATGGCGCCCACGCCGAACGCGATCGAACGCGTCCAACCAGTCCCGGCGGATCGATGTCGGCGCGAACGTGAAGGAGCGGCCGCTGGAGGCGGTCGTGTCGACGTCGAGCAGCGCCTGGCGGGCGTGACCTTCCCGCTCGGCTACCACGCCGAGGTGCTCGGGTGAGTCGACCGAACTCGACGCCGCCGAGGATCGGCTGCTGATCTTCGGCCTGGCGGCCGCCGTGGTGATCCTGCTGCTGCTGCAGGCGGCCTTCGGCAGCTTCCGCTTGGCGGTCCTGACGTTCGGACTGTTGCCCATGGCGCTCGTGGGCGGGGTCATCGCCGTCGTGGCTCAGCGGTGGTCTGCTCTCGCTGGGATCCCTGGTGGGGTTCCTGGCGGTGTTCGGGATCGCCGCCCGCAACGGCATCTTGATGGTCAGCCACTTCCAGCGCCTGGAGCGTGAGGAGGGCATGCCGTTCGGACGCGACCTAGTGATCCAGGGGGCCATGGAGCGGCTGGCGCCGATCCTCGATGACCGCGCTGGCGACCGGGCTCGCGTTGGTACCACTGGTGGTGGCCGGCAGCATTCCCGGACACGAGATCGAGCACCCGATGGCCATCGTCATCCTGGGCGGACTGTTGACGGCGACGCTGCTGAACCTGTTCGTGCTGCCGACGTTCTACCTGCGGTTCGGGCGCAACCGGCGAGAGCCCCCGTCAGTCCTCGGCGAGGGTGATCTCCAGCCCGCCGAGCATGGTGGCAGCCAGGTTGTAGAGGAACGAGCCTAGGGTTGCCAGCGCGGTGAAGATCACCACGTCGACGCACGCGATCAAGGCCGCGATGCCCATGACCTTCTGGGTGTTCGCGTAGTCCTGGATGCGGAACGGGGTCGTGTCGCCCGGCGTCGAGACCACACTCTTGACGATGTCGTTGACCGATTCGAAGAGGCCGGAGGAATCGAGCACGGTCCACACCGTGTAGACGGCGACCACGAGCATGATGCCGGCGGCGATAGAGAACAGGAACGACGTCTTCATCACCGACCACGGATCCAGCCGGGACAGGCGCAACCGCGCCTTCCGGGTCCGTCGCGCCATGCCAGGCTTCGGCTTGGTATTCGCCGAGAGCTTCTCCGCGCCGGACCTCGCCGCGGCGACGGCGGCGGTCGCGGCCGCAGCGGTGGCTGCGCCCACGGCCGGTAGCACCCCGGTCTTGGGCGCGCCAGGAGCGATCTCGGGTGCTGGGGCAATGTGGTTCGGAACGGTCGGCGCCACGCGTTCTGCGGGCTGCTCGGGGCGAGTCGGGGTGTCGTCGACGCGGAGGTCGGGAGCGGCCGTCGGGGCTGCCTCACCCATGGGTACTGAGCCTGCTTCTGGCGCCGGTGTGCCGTTGCGGTCGGCTGCCGGACGCGGCTCGGGCAGCGGCTCGCCGGTGATCGTTGCGGTCGCACCCGTTGCTGCAGCCGAAGGTGCCATCGTGGATGTGGTGGCTGCCTGTTCCGAGGGTGCCGCCGACGCTTGCGGGATTCTCGATGGTGGGTCGGCCGCCTCCGGCTTGCTGCTCAGACCCAAGCGCTCCTTCCAGGAGCGCTTGTGCGGTGGGTCAGCCGGCGGATCCCAGACCGGTACGGCCGGCCGGCGACCCGATGGCCCAACCTGGGGCTGTTCGCTCCCCGCCGGCATCTCCGGCGCGGGCGGCATCGCGCGCACCGCTTGCGTGGCTGAGGACTGCACCGGAACCGGCCGGCCACCGTTTTGTTGTCCCGGCACCTGCATGGGCCTGGTCGCAGGAGTCTGATTGGGGGCGAGCCGGGGCTGCAGCGCTGGCCCGCTGGGCGCTACCCGAGGCTGTGCCGCCTGCTGGGGAGCCGCTGCAGTGCGTACGGTCGCGAACTCCTGCTCTCGACCACGAGGGCTGCCGGTGGGCGGCTGTCCGTTGGGAGGGTTGCCCCGACTGGTATCACTCACTGTCATCCTCCTCGACTTCGCTGCTTACGACGGCGGAGTCGGTTGCCGATTCGGGCGGGCCTTCTTCGTGGTCGTCGGCCGACGCCGAGTCGTCATCGACGGGCGCGTCCGGGTCTAGCTGAGCTACGTCTGCAGTTGTCTCCGGGTTCAAGGCGATGGCGACCACCGAGTCGTTGCCGCCCACTCCTACGAACCGCACCCCCATCGTGTCACGTCCTTTGACCGGAACCTCGACAACAGGGCTGCGTGTGATCTGACCGCTTGCTTTTATCGCGATGACCTCATCATTGTCGGTCACGACGAGCCCTCCGACCAAAGAGCCGCGATCCTCATGGAGTTTCATGGCCTTGATCCCCAACCCTCCGCGGCCCTGCTGGCGGTACTCGGCCACGCTCGTCCGCTTCGCGAAGCCGCCGTCGGTGACGGTGAAGACATAGCGGCCATTGGCGTCATCGCTGGGCCGCACGACCGAAAGCGACAGCAGCTCGTCGCCGGGACGGAACCTCATACCCGTCACACCTGAGGTCGCCCGGCCCATCGGCCGCAGCTCCTCGTCGTCGGCCGGGAAGCGGATGGCCTGCCCTTTGCGCGAGATCAGCAGGACCTCATCGCCGGAGTCGCACAGCTCGGCCCCGATCAGCTCATCGTCGTCCTCGCGGAAGTTGACGGCAATGATGCCTGCCTGCCGCGGCGAGTCGTACAACGCCAATGAGGTCTTCTTCACCAACCCCCGCTTCGTGGACAGCAGCAGATAAGGGTGCGCGGCGTAGTCCCGGATCGCTAGCACTTGTGCGATCTCCTCCTCGGGCAGGAACGACAGCAGACCGGCAACATGGCCACCCTTGGCGTCCCGACCAGCCTCCGGCAGATGCCATGCCTTAGCGCGATAGACCCGGCCTTTGTTGGTGAAGAACAAGATCCACTGGTGGTTCGTGGTGGCGAACAGGTGCTCGACCACATCGTCGGTGCGCAAGGTCGCGCCCCGCACTCCGCGGCCGCCGCGGCGCTGGACCCGATACTGGTCGGTGTTGGTGCGCTTGGCGTAGCCGCCGCGGGTGATGGTGACGACCACATCGGAGTCAGGGATCAGGTCCTCGTTGGACAGATCGCCGTCCGCCGCGATGATCTCGGTCCGCCGGTCGTCGCCGTACTTGTCGACGATCTCGGCCAGCTCAGCGCTGATGATCTGGCGCTGCCGCTCCGGCTTGTCCAGGATGTCCTGAAGGTCGGCAATGATCCGCTCGTACTCGGCCAGCTGGTCGATGATCCGCTGCCGCTCCAGCGCAGCCAGACGGCGCAGCTGCATGTCCAGAATGGCGTTGGCCTGCAGGTCGTCGATCTCGAGGAGGGTCTTGAGACCTTCGCGGGCGTCATCGGTGCTCGGGCTACGGCGGATCAGCGCGATGACCTCGTCGAGCGTGTCGAGCGCCTTGACCAGGCCGCGGTAGATATGCGCCCTGGCCTGGGCATCGTCCAACCGATGTCGGGTGCGGCGCTGGATGACCTCGATCTGGTGTGTGATCCAGTAGGAGAGGAACTGGTCGAGCCGGAGGGTACGGGGCACGTCGTCGACCAGGGCCAGCATGTTGCAGCCGAACGTGTCTTGCAGTTGCGTGTGCTTGTAGAGGTTGTTGAGTACCACCTTCGGCTGGGCGTCGCGTTTGAGCACGATGACGAGCCGCTGCCCGGTGCGGGCAGAGGTGTCGTCGCGAATGTCCGCGATGCCGTTGAGCTTGCCGGCGTTGACCAGCTCGGCGATCTTGAGAGCTAAGTTGTCGGGATTCACCATGTGCGGCAGCTGGGTGACCACCAGAAGGGTCCGGCCGGAGCGGTCTTCCTCGAGGTCGACGACAGCGCGCATGATCACCGAGCCACGGCCCGTACGGTAGGCGTCCTCGATACCGCGCCGGCCGACGATCAACGCGCCGTTGGGGAAGTCCGGGCCTTTGATGCGCTCGATCGCGGCCTCGAGCAGCTCCTCGGAATGCGCGTCAGGGTGCTCCAGCGACCACTGGACGGCCGCGGCGACCTCGCGCAGGTTGTGGGACGGGATGTTGGTCGCCATGCCGACAGCGATGCCGGTGGAGCCGTTGACCAGGAGGTTCGGGAACCGGCTGGGCAGGACGACGGGCTCTTGTTCCTTGCCGTCGTAATTCGGTTTGAAGTCGACGGTGTTCTCGGTGATGTCGCGGACCATCTCCATGGCCAGCGGCGCCATTTTGCACTCGGTGTAGCGCATGGCCGCGGCCTTGTCGTTGCCAGCCGAGCCGAAGTTGCCCTGTCCCGAGACCAGCGGATAACGCATCACCCACGGCTGAGCCAGACGAACCAGGGTGTCGTAGATCGCGGTATCGCCGTGCGGGTGGTACTGGCCCATCACCTCTCCGACGACACGGGCGCACTTGTTCCATCCCCGGTCGGGTCGGTAGCCGCCGTCGTACATCCCGTACAAGATCCGGCGATGCACCGGCTTGAGTCCGTCTCGTACGTCCGGCAACGCCCGACCCACGATCACGCTCATCGCGTAATCGAGGTAGGACTTCTGGATCTCGTCCTGCAGATCCACCGGCTCCCGCCGGTCGGCAACCTCCGGCGCGTCAGTCACGGGGTGCTCCAGCCGGTCGCCTCACCGTTGCCGCACCTCCGCGAGCGCGCCCCTCGAACGTCGATAAGGTCGCGCCCCCCGGGGACGTGACCGAGCGCGAGCGGAGAATCAGATATCAAGGAAGCGCACATCCTTCGCGTTCCGCTGGATGAAGACGCGACGTTGCTCGACGTCCTCCCCCATCAAGATCGAGAACATCTCGTCCGCCTGCGCCGCGTCGTCCAATGTCACCTGCAGCAGGATCCGGTTTTCCGGATCCATCGTGGTGTCCCACAACTGATCGGGATTCATCTCACCCAGGCCCTTATAGCGCTGGATGGCATTCTCCTTGGGCAACCGCTTGCCCTCCTCGCCCCCGACCCGCAGCAGCGCGTCCCGCTCCGCATCCGTGTAGGCAAGCTCGGCCGGCGCGCCCACCCAGTTGATCTTGAACAACGGTGGCTGGGCCAAGAACACGTGCCCCGCCTCGATCAGCGGCCGCATGAAGCGGAACATCAAGGTCAACAGCAGGGTCCGGATGTGGGCACCGTCGACGTCTGCGTCCGCCATCATGATGATCTTGTGATAGCGAAGCTTGTCGATGTCGAAATCGTCGTGCACCCCGGTCCCCAAGGCGCTGATGATCGCCTGAACCTCCTGGTTCTGCAGGATCCGGTCGATGCGCGCCTTCTCGACGTTGAGGATCTTTCCCCTGATCGGCAGGATCGCCTGGATCCGCGGATCGCGGCCACCCTTGGCGGAGCCGCCGGCAGAGTCGCCCTCGACGACGAAGACCTCGCACTCCTCCGGGTTGGTCGACTGGCAGTCCGACAGCTTGCCGGGCAGCCCACTTCGACCAAGCAGCCCCTTTCGGTCACGGGCCGCGTCGCGGGCTTTGCGGGCCGCGAGCCGGGCGACCGCCGCGGCCTGGGCCTTGCGGATGATCGCCTTGCCCTCGCCGGGATTCTGCTCGAACCAGTCCCCCAGCTTGGCGTTGACCACCTGCTGCACGAACGAGCGCGCTTCGGTGTTGCCGAGCTTTGTCTTGGTCTGCCCTTCGAACTGAGGCTCAGCCAATTTGACTGAAATGATCGCGGTCAGACCCTCACGAATGTCGTCGCCGGACAACCGATCCTCCGGCTTCTTGATCATCCCCCAGTTCTCGCCCCACCTGTTGGCCGTGTTGGTCAGCGCCGCCCGGAACCCTTCCTCGTGGGTGCCGCCCTCGTGAGTATTGATCGTGTTGGCGAAGGTGTGGACCGACTCGTTGTAGGAGGTGTTCCACTGCATCGCCACCTCGACGCTGAGCCCGGAGGCCTTCTCCGCTTCGACGGCGATCACCGAGGAATGGACAGGGTCCTTGGACCCCGTCAGGTATTTCACATAGTCGATCAGGCCGTCGTCGTAGCGGAACGTGTCGGTGAACGGATTGTCCGCGTCGTCGATGCGATCGGGCCGCTCATCGGTGATGGTCAGACTCAGCCCCTTGTTCAGGAAAGCCATCTCGCGGAATCGGGTGGCCAGCTTCTCGTACGAGTAAGCAGTGGTCTCGAAGATGTCAGGGCTGGCGTAGAAGGTGACCGTGGTCCCTGTGTCCTTGGTCGGCTCATGTCGCTGCAGCGGCCCGTTCGGCTCACCGAGGGTAAAGTCCTGGGTCCAGCGATAGCCGTCGCGTTTCACTTCGACGCTGAGCCGTTTGGACAGGGCGTTGACGACAGAGACGCCGACACCGTGCAAGCCGCCCGACACCTTGTATCCCCCGGAGCCGAACTTTCCGCCGGCGTGCAGCATGGTCAACGCGACCGTAAGTGCGGACATCTTCTCGGTCGGATGCTCGCGAACCGGAATGCCGCGGCCGTTATCGGTCACCCGAATCCCACCCTCGGGCAAGATCTCGATGCAGATCGTGTCGCAGTAGCCGGCCAAGGCCTCGTCCACGGCGTTATCGACCACTTCGGTGACAAGGTGGTGCAGTCCTCGCTCGCCCGTGGACCCGATGTACATACCCGGCCGCTTGCGGACGGCCTCCAGACCCTCCAGAACGGTGATCGACTCCGAGTCGTACGCCCCCGGCCTGCTGCTGGCCGCATCCGAGCGTTCGACCAGAATGTGCTCGACCTCGTCCGGCTCGAGCAGCTTCGGATCTAAGGGCACTGCGTCGAGTGGAGCGGCATCGAGGGCGGTGAGGCCATCCGGAGACGCGTTGCGGGGAGCCTGGGAGTGGGAGTTGGCGGACCTATCGGGTGTTTCCTCCGGCACCGGGTCGGGCTCCTGTCACACGTGCGCCGCCCGGACCTCACTTCGTCGCAACGATCAGGTGCAGCGATGCGAGGTAGGCGGCGCGATGATTGCAGATGGCTGGACGGCTGGGCTAAGGCCCATCCTGCAGCCTAGGTAAGACATCGCCAGTCTAGCGCGGCGGACCCCTCAACCTCGATCGCGGGGGCCGGTGCGGATGCACAAATCTACGATCAGACGGCACTGTGCGGCCTATTGGAAGCGTCGTGGGTGCTCTTGGTAATCCCCGTACGCGTCCCGCTCTGCTGAGGGCCGCTGATTCGATTCCGGACTCCCAAAGTCAGCGCAGTGCTGCGGGCCCTGAAAAATGACCGCTGGTTGTCAGGAAGTGCCGGATAAGCACCCTGGCAGAGCAACGGCTGGTCGATTTTCAGGGCCGGCTCAGCCGTAGGTGTCCCGAGGCCCCCGCCCGTCCCGAACCGAGCGTCGACCCTTCTTCCAGGAGGGACCTTCGGGACCGAACACTTTGACCACCGTGACGGTGCCCTGCCCCAGCTGCTCATTGAGCCGGGCCACCAACTGGGGGGCGATGGAACGTAGCGAGGTGGCCCAGACGGTGGACTCGGCTCGGACGGTCAGCACGGTGTCGGCGTAGGACTCGGGATGGGAGTGCGCAGCATTGACGCCGCCGACCAGGCTCGACCAGCGCGCCAACAGGGTGTGCACGTTGATGTCAGTCGCCCATCCCTTGGCTTCGATCAGCCGTTCCACTGCCTCGGAAAGCAGCTTCGGGTCTCGCTCGTCCGGGTGGGCGCCGGAGGATTGCGGAACGGTTGACTGGCGAGGTTTGTCGCGACGGCGTCGGCGCCGAGATTGGGCGCCGACCGACTGGGCCATCGAGCGGGCAAGGTCGAGACCTGTGTCATCGTGGGCCGGAGGTTGCGGGACCTCAGTCATCGGGAGTCACCTGTCCAGCCGACACCGAGTAGCGGCGACCCCGCAAGACCTCGGGCACATCAGCGCTGACCGCGGCCGTGACCAGCACCTGCTCGGCGACGCTGACCCCGGCGGCCAACCGCTCGCGCCGGGTCAAGTCGAGCTCGGCGAAGACATCGTCGAGCACCAACACCGGCTCGATGCCGTCGGCTCGCAGGAGGGAGAAACTGCCCAGCTTGAGCGCCAGCGCAAAGGACCATGATTCGCCGTGACTGGCGTAGCCCCTGGCGGGAAGCATGCCCAGGGTCAGCGTGATGTCGTCACGATGTGGGCCGACCAACGACAGTCCTCGGGCGATCTCTTCCGACCGCAGGTCGGCCATGGCGCGAAGCATCGCCTCCGCCAGGCCGGCTCGGTCCGCGGAATGACCCGAGGTGAGCGCGCTGACGTCTATCGATGCCTTGTATTCGGCGGACGCGTCGTTGTTGGTCGGGGCGATCTCGGCGTACGCCTTGTGCACGTGCGGTGCGAGATCGGCCAGCGTGGTGAGTCGGGCCTGCAGCAGATCGCCTCCCGCGTCGGCCAGGTGGGTGTCCCAGACGTGCAGAGTCGACTCCATCCCCTGGGCGGCGCTCGCGCCGCGAACCCGTCCGCCGAGCGACTTGAGCAAGGTGTTGCGCTGCCGCAGGGCTCGGTCGTAGTCCGCCCGGACGCCCGCCAGACGGGGCCAGCGGCTGACCACAAGATCATCCAGGAACCGCCGCCGTTCACTCGGGTCGCCCTTCACGATGGCCAGGTCGTCAGGGGCGAACACGACCGTACGCAGCACGCCGACCAGTTCGCGAGCCCGCCGCAGCGGCGACCGATTCAGCCGCGCACGGTTGGCCTTGCCCGGGGTGATCTCCAGTTCGAGCTGCAGCTGCCGCGGGTCGCCAAGGCCGGCTTGCACCCGAGCGCGAACGATTGCCCGCTCGGCCCCGACCCGCACCAGGGGCTGGTCTGATGACACCCGATGTGAGGAAAGTGTGGACAGGTACTCGATCGCCTCGACCAGGTTGGTCTTGCCCTGCCCGTTTGCCCCCACGAAGATGCGCACTCCAGCGCCGAGGGCGACGTCGACGGCCTCGTACGACCGAAAGTCGGCCAACTGCAAGTAGTCAACGAACATGTGGCCTCAACCTGCGAAGATGCCTACCTGACTTCGAGCCCCGCCGGCACACTCTGAGCCCTTTCTTTGGGGCTCAAAGTGATGCTACGGGGCTCAAGGTTGGGAAGTGCGGAGGACTGGTCGGTCCGGCGTGTGGTGTGCCGCGGGTCGCCGCAGATCAGCGTTCGACGGTGGTGGACTCAACCCTGTCGGCTTTCGCGCCGCCAGCCTCCAGCTCCTGGCCCGCAGGCAGTTCGGCGTGGCCGCCGAACTGTTGACGCATGGCCGACAGCACCTGGTTGGCGAAGTGGTCCTCGCCCCGGGAGGCGAATCGCTCGAAGAGGGAGGCGGACAACACCGGTGCCGGTACGCCGATGTCCACCGCAGCTTTGACCGTCCAGCGACCCTCACCCGAGTCCGAGACTCGACCGGCCAGCCCGTCGAGCGTGGGGTTGGCGTTGAGAGCGGCTGCGGTGAGGTCGAGCAGCCACGAGGAGATCACCGAGCCGCGGCGCCACAGTTCGGCGACCTTGCCGGCGTCGATGTCGAACTGGTAGTACTGCGGCTCCTCCAGCGGTGCCACCTCGGCCGAGTGCTCGCCGGTGGTGATGCCGGCGTCGGCGTTGTGGAGGATGTTGAGGCCCTCGGCGAATGCCGCCATGATGCCGTACTCGATGCCGTTGTGGACCATCTTGACGAAGTGGCCGGCGCCCGACGGCCCGCAGTGCAGATAGCCCTGCTCCTCTGGGGCAAGATCACCTTCGCGGCCGGGGGTCCGGGCGACGTCTCCCGTGCCTGGCGCGATCGTCTTCAGGATCGGGTCGATGGTCTGGATCGCGCTTTCAGCGCCACCGACCATGAGGCAGTACCCGCGTTCCAGCCCGAAGACGCCACCGCTGGTGCCGACATCGACGTAAAGAATGCCCTTCTCGCGCAATTTGGCGGCCCGGCGGACGTCATCGCGATAGTTGGAGTTGCCGCCGTCGATGATGATGTCGCCGTCTTCAAGGATTTCTGCCAGCTGCTCGACGATCTTGCCAGTAATGCCCGCCGGGATCATCACCCAGCAGACGCGGGGCTTGGTGAGCTTGTCGACGAACTCTTCCATGGTGATCGAGCCCGTGGCGCCTTCGGCTTCCAGCGCCGACACGAAGTCCCGGTTGACATCGAACACGACGCACTCGTGGCCATTGCGCATCAGTCGGCGAACGATGTTCGCGCCCATTCGGCCCAGCCCGATCATTCCCAGCTGCATGGCACATCCCTTCGTCGCGGAAGCGTCAAAAACATAACAGAGCCGCAAGCCGACTCGATAGGTGCTGATCAGGAGCGTAGGAAAACACAGCTCCGCGAGCGCCGGTATGGGAGCGCCGGTCCTCTCTGCACGAGGAGGGAGGGCAGACACGCTTTTCGTCTGACCGAGCGAGGAGGAAGGGAGGAGCGGAGGGCACAACCGGGCGCGAGCGGAGAAATCACGACGGCAGGCGCATCAGCATGATCACGTGCCGGTAATCGGTACGGGGTTCACCGTCCAGTTCGGTCAGGCCGGTCAGCTGGCAGGGCTTGCTTGGGGCAGTGAAGGCGAGGTTCACGTACGCAGTGTCGAAGGCGTTGAGGGCATCCAGCAGATAGGTCGGGTTGAAACCCGCCGCGGCCACCGGTGAGTCACCGGCGGAGATCTGGTCGACGGTCGCCTCGATGGCCTCCGATGCCTGCGCCTGATCCCCGGTCGCCGCCTCCAAAGTGATCATGCCGTCGCCGATCAGCATCCGCAGGGACGTATTGCGCTCCGCCACAAGCGCCACGCGCTTCGCGGCCGCGATCGCCTCGGCCGTGTTGACACGGACATTCATCGAGGCGGCGGTGTTCATGATGTGGCGAACCTTGGGGAACTCCCCGTCCAGTAACCGGGTGGTCGTCTCCCGCTCCCCGGCGGCGCCGTGACCGGCGAAACCGATGATTCCCTCGCCGACGCCGCTACTGCCGAGGCTCAGCGTGATCTCCTCGCCGGTGGTCATCGACTTGGCGGTCTCCGACAGCACTCGGGCGGGCACCAGGGCAGTCGCCGATACCTGAGTCGAGCCCGGATTCCAGACGAGCTCCTTCAGTGCCATCCGGTAGCGGTCGGTAGCCAGCAGCGAAATCAGATCGCCCTCAATCTCCACCCGTACGCCGGTGAATACCGGCAGCAATTCATCGCGACCGGCCGCGACCACGACCTGGGAGACCGCTCCGGCAAACGCGTCGCTACGTACCGTGCCGGTCTCCTCCGGCATCGACGGCAGGTTGGGATAGTCACCAACCGGGAGCGTCTGCAAGGTGAAGCGGGCGCTACCACAGATCAGTTCCATCCGACTGTCGTCGGCGCTGATATCGACCGGCTTGCCCGGCAGGCTGCGGGAGATGTCGGCCAGGAGCCGCCCAGAGATCAACGCTTCGCCCTCGTCGGCCACCATGGCTGGCACCGAGATCCGAGCAGAGGTCTCGTAATCAAAGCTGGAGAAGGTGACGTTCTCGGCATCGGCGCGAACGAGGAGTCCGGCAAGAATCGGCACGCTGGGACGCACCGGCAGGCTGCGAGCGGCCCACTGTACGGCCTCGGCCAGCACATCGCGCTCGAGCCGGATCTTCACAGTGCCTCCTTCGGCGGCTGGACGCGACGTACGACGACTGGTCAACGCGGCGTCCGACGATCATATCGACCAGGGTGGGCCTGTCGAGGCCGCCGTGACCGCGATCTATCCCCGTTCTCCCGGAAGCAATTCGCGGAGCTCGTCCGCGGCTGCCATGACCTCGTCTTGGAGCGGTCCGAGCGCCGTCATGCCGTCCGGAATTGGTCCCGTGAAGACCGGCCGCACCTCGAAGACCAAGTCCAGCACGCCCTCCCGGGTCAGTGTGCCCCTGCGTAGCGCCACGGCTTCGCCGGCGAGGCGGCTGTACTCGTTGACCCGGCTGCGCCACCCAGGGTCGTCGATGGTGTGACAGTTGCGCATTTCGCGGGCCAGCGCGTCCAGCGCGCGTTGCAGCCGCTCCAATTGCGGCCCGCGCGTGTCGAGGTCGAGCGCAATGGGCGCGTCCTCGACGGGCTCGTCGGACCGACCGAACAGTTTCCGCAGGAAACCCACTTTTGCATTATGCCGGGTCGGCAGGCTGTGCACAGTGGATCGGCCCGGGAGACTTAGACCTTGAGAAATCTAGATATCTTCTCGTCGTAGTCGTAGCTGCTGTGGAAGCTGTGGACGAGTTCCGTCTGCCCTAGCCACCGACCGCTCAGTCGCCTCAGAACTGTGAATCGCACCGAAAACTACACGGGGAGGATCTGCGAACGAGCTAGGACTGCTGGCCGCAAAGGCAGTGGCGGTCCCCAGTCAACGGGCCAACCATCCACCGTTGTACACAGTCTTGTCCCCAAGTTGTGGGCACGCTGTAACACGGGTGAAATAGATAGCCAAGCTCTGTTTCGCGACTAGCGCTGGGTAGCCTGCTGCTTGATCCGGTTGGTCAGCTCGGTGACCTGGTTGAAGACGCTGCGACGCTCAGCCATCAGGGTCCTGATCTTGCGATCGGCGTGCATCACCGTGGTGTGGTCGCGGCCGCCGAAATGCTGGCCGATCTTGGGTAATGACATGTCGGTCATCTCGCGGCAGAGGTACATGGCGATTTGCCGAGCGGTAACCAGCTGGTGGGTGCGGCTTTGCCCGCAGAGATCATCGATGGTGAGCCCGAAGTAGTCGGCCGTCTGGGCCATGATGATGCCGATCGTGATCTGAGTCTCGCCACCTTCCGGAATCAGGTCACGAAGCACGATCTCGGCCAATGACAGGTCGACCTGCTGCCGGTTCAGGCTGGCGAAGGCAGTCACTCGGATCAAGGCGCCCTCGAGCTCGCGAATGTTGGTCTGGATCCGGCTGGCGATGAACTCCAGCACCTCCGGGCCGGCCGTCAGCCGCTCCTGCGCCTCCTTCTTGCGCAGGATCGCGATCCGCGTCTCCAGATCTGGCGGCTGGACGTCAGTGATGAGGCCCCAGCCGAACCGGCTGCGCAACCGTGGTTCCAAGTTCTCCAACAACTTGGGCGGTCGGTCGGACGTCATCACGATCTGCTTCTGGGCGTTGTGCAGGGTGTTGAAGGTGTGGAAGAACTCTTCCTGTGTCTGCTCCTTGCCCTCCAGGAACTGGATGTCGTCGATGAGCAGCACGTCGACGTCGCGATAACGCCGCCGGAAGTCGGCTCCCCGGTTCTGGCTGATCGCGTTGATGAAATCGTTGGTGAGTTCCTCGGTGGATACGTAGCGGATACGGACCCGATCGAAGTAGCTGCGGACGTAATGTCCGAGCGCGTGCAGCAAATGCGTCTTTCCCAGACCGGATTCGCCGTAGATCGTCAGTGGGTTGTACGACTTGCCCGGGTTCTCCGCGACGGCGATGGCGGCGGCGTGGGCAAACCGGTTGGACGCCCCGATGACGAACGTCTCGAAGGTGTACTTGGGGTTGAGCCGAGTGTCAGGCTCGCGGCGGTACAGTGAACGGTCGTCGGTGCGCGGCAGATCCGCCAGTGGTCGAGGACGATCGAGCTCAGCTTGGGAGAAGTCCTGGCCGATGTCCGAGGCTGGGTGGTGGTGGTTGTTGAGATCAGCCGCGGGATAGGGTGGATCCCCCGCCGAAGTCGGGTAACGCAACGGGAAGCCTTCTGACTCCTCATTGCCGTAGGTCGGAGCGGGCAGGGTGTCGTCGACCTTGACCAGCAACTGGACCGGCCGGTCGAAGTACTCGCTCAGATGGGCCTCCACCGGCTGGCGGAATCGACCTTCCAGCAGATTGCGGGTGAAGGTGTTGGGCGCGGCGATCATCACCGAGTTGGAGTCGAGGCTCAGCGGCCGGGTGCTGACCAACCAGGGTCGAAGTTCCGGTCCGGCTGCGTGGCGAACGCGCTCCCAGGCCAGGACGAGCGGATCGGTATCACTTGGCGAAGGCTCTATCACAGGATCTGCTGAACTTCCTTGCTCATTGACCGGACGGTCGCTCTGGCTGATCCTACGGTCGTGGTGTCGGCCGAGCGCTGGGACGGTCTAGACCTCTTACCTCCCACTCCACACAGTTGTCCACAGTGTGTGGATGAGCCGTGGAAACTGCCCGAAACCGGGCCCCCCAACGGCACTGGGGCATGAACCTTGGAACTCGGAATCGGCCAGCAAGAGAAGTAGTCGGCGACCCGTGACGCTAGCAATGTCTCCGCGGCAGTGCAAGAGATGCCACCGTTTCTTCACTGGTCCACGGCGTGTCGTCTGGACAAACTGCAGAAACTTCTGATTCGTCGACGGCCATCCAGTTTGACCGGTTTGGCGGGGCCCCGTACCGTTATAAGGTCGCTGACCCCAGCGTCCAGGGCTGACTCCTGCAGTCGCCAACGAGCCCGTCACCAGCCAATTGTGGGAGCTTTCCCGTGAGCAAGCGCACGTTCCAGCCGAGCAACCGGCGTCGTAGCCGTACGCATGGTTTCCGTCTTCGGATGCGAACACGAGCAGGCCGCGCCATTGTGGCCGCCCGCCGGCGCAAGGGCCGCGAAAAGCTCTCGGCCTGAAGCCGGTCAACCGCCGGTGCTGCCCAAGAACGCACGGATGACCCGCTCGGCGGACTTCCAGCGAACCATCCGATCAGGTGTCCGGATCACGCGACCCACGGTGGTGCTGCATGCTGACCGCGTGCCCGACAACCGGGTTCTCGTTGGGGTCGTGGTGTCGAAGGCGATTGGCAACGCGGTGGTGCGGAATCGGGTCAAGCGGCGGCTGCGACATCTGGCTGCCGAGCGAATCCCGACCACCCCCACAGGCACCGATATCGTTGTGCGCGCACTCCCCCGTTCGGGAACGGAACCGGCGGGTTTGCGCTCAGATCTCCCCGTGGCTTGGGCGAGCGCGGTGGGTCGCCTGGCAGAGCGGCGCCCGAGATGAAGTGGCTGCTGATCGGCTTCCTGAAGGCGTACCGGTTGGTGATCAGCCCGCTGTACGGGAACGTCTGCCGCTACTACCCCAGCTGTTCGGCGTACGCACTGCGCGCCATCTCAGTACATGGCGCGGCCAAGGGAAGCTGGCTGGCCGCCCGTAGGTTGCTGCGCTGCCATCCGTGGGCGCCCGGTGGCTACGACCCGGTACCGGGAACCCCAGAATTCGCCGAAGAGATGCGTGATCAAGCCCGACGGGCCGCCGTCCCGTCGTTCCAACGAGGTGCTGTGTGATACACAACCTGATCCCGATGCTGGTGCCGATGGGCTTAGGGGACTCGATCAAGAGCCTCGGCAGCGCCATCATGCAGCCGCTGTACTGGGTGGTCTCGGGCATTTTGGTGCTCTTCCACTTGCTGTTCAGCCCACTGCTCGGGCCTGACTCCGGCTGGACCTGGGCGCTGTCGATCGTGATGCTCACGGTCGTCATCCGGATTGCGCTGATCCCGCTCTTCGTGAAGCAGATCAAGTCGTCCCGGCAGATGCAGCTGCTGCAGCCCAAGGTCCGTGAACTGCAAAAGAAGTACGGCCATGACCGGGAGAAGCTCGGTCAAGAGACGATGAAGCTGTACCGGGAGAACAACGCCAATCCGTTGGCCTCCTGCCTGCCGCTGCTGCTTCAGGCGCCGATCTTTTTCGCGCTGTTCCGGGTCCTTGACGGGGCCGCCCGCGGCATTCCCCGCGGGCACTGGCTGAAGGTCCATCCCGAGCTGTTGGAGTCGCTGAACAACGCCACCATTTTCGGCGCCCGGCTGTCCGACACCTTTCTCAAGGTTGGTTTCGCCAACGGCATCACCAGCGTGCACATCGTCACTCTGGTGCTGATCGTCGCCATGACGACGACGTTGTTCATCACCCAGCTGCAGCTGATGCGAAAGAACATGCCGCCCGAGGCATTGACCGGGCCGTTCGCCCAGCAGCAGAAGATCATGCTGTACGTGTTCCCGCTGATCTTCGCGGTCGGCGGCATCAACTTCCCGGTCGGCGTGCTGATCTACTGGTTCACCTCCAACCTGTGGACGATGGGCCAGCAGTTCTATGTCATTCGGCGCAATCCGGCTCCCGGGACGCCGGCATACCAGGCGTGGGAGGCTCGGCGGCGGGCGCACGGCAAGAGCAAGCCGGAAGGACAAGAGCCTGATAATCCCGAGCCGGACGACGGCAACGGGGCTCGCCCGCTGGCACCCGTTCCGGATGGCGGTGGCTCGGCGGCACCGCCACCGCGGGTTGTTCGACAACAACCGCGCAAGCAGAGCCGATCCCAACGCAAGAGTTGAGTTCTGGCCGCAACATCAGGAGGGGTTGTGAGCGACCTGCCCGAGAACGAGGAAGTCATGTCCGATTTGCCCGCCGACGAGCCTGGTCCTGAGGCCGGCGCCGGTCTCGTGCCGGACGACGGACCTGGTCCGGAGCCTACGGAGGGGCGTGAGCCCGCCGAAACGACCCCCGAGTCTGCCGAAGGCTCCGACGGCGCCAATCCACTGGAGACTGAGGCAGAGATCGCCGCGGACTACCTCGAGGAACTGCTCGACATCGCCGACCTGGACGGGGATATCGACACCTACATCGAAGGGGATCGCGCGCACGTCTCCATCGTCAGCGACTCCGACGTTCTGGTCGGTACGAATGGTGAGGTCCTCGACGCACTGCAGGAGCTGGCCCGGCTGGCCGTGATGAGCGAGACCGGCAGCCGCAGCCGGTTGATGCTGGATGTCGCTGGTTACCGCGAGCGCCGCCGTCAGCAGCTCGTCCGGCTGGCGGCGGATGCCGTATCCGAGGCCCAGAACACAAGAGAACGAGTACCACTGGCGCCGATGAACCCGTTCGAGCGCAAGATCGTGCACGACGCCGTGGTGGCTGCCGGCCTGACCAGTGAGTCCGAGGGTGAGGAGCCCCGGCGGCACGTCGTCGTCCATCCCTCCTGATCAGGGCTGCGTGACAAGCGCTCCGGCAGCTGCCGAGCAGGTTGCCCGGGAGCTGTACGGGCATGAGGCCGGTCGCATTAGACAATATGTCGACATATTGTCGACAAAGGGGGTCGCGTACGGACTGCTGGGTCCCAGGGAAGCGGATCGGGTGTGGGAGCGTCACATTCTCAACAGCGCTGTCTTGGCTGGGCTGATCGCGCGTGGCAGCGCAGTGATCGACGTGGGCAGTGGCGCTGGTCTGCCGGGGATTCCCGTGGCCGTCCTCCGATCCGACCTGCAGGTCACGCTGCTCGAGCCGCTATTGCGACGATTTACCTTTCTCGTCGAGGCGGTGAACGACCTTGAGCTCACTGCGCGGGTGGCCGTGGTTCGCGACCGGGCGGAGAACCACTCAGAGCGTTACGACGTCGTGGTCGCCCGGGCGGTGGCGCCGCTCGACCGGCTCATCGATTCCTGTGATCGCCTACGGCGTCCGGGCGGGATCATCCTTGCCTTGAAAGGCCGGAACGCTTCAGTTGAGGTCGACCAAGCGGCAGCGGTACTCACCAGACGCCGATTAGCTGCCTCGGTGATCACGGCGCGCGTCGACCCCCGTGCGGAAGCAGCTTCCGTCGTCCGGATCACAGATCGGTGATCGGGCCGCGCGCCTGACCGACTCACTGACCTGACCTCGGTAGCGTGTCGAGGCAGGCACGAGCAACGGGAGAGTGATGAGCAGCGGTCCCTCGAACGAGGTTGGCGGCGGTCCCGTTACCGAGGTTGAAGTCGCCGCTACTCTGGGCTGGCCGCGGGCCGTGCACGTGGACGAGCGGATCGGCTGGCCCAATGTTTCACGTGAAACAATCGACTGGCCAAAGCTGGCGACCGAGTTCATCCCTAGCGCGCCACCACTCCCAGCCGCCGGTTGCCCGGTTTCGTCCGCCGGGTCCCAGGCGAGCGCATTTCGATGAGGACGAGTTCGCTCCCTCATCATCGCCAGAGCCGGAGACAGATGTTTCACGTGAAACAGGCCTGAATGCCAGCTTCCCCGCGCCAGCCGAACCCCGGATCTTCGTCGTCGCAAACCAGAAAGGTGGAGTCGGAAAGACCACCACGGTGGTCAACCTTTCGGTGGCCTTGGCCCTAGGCGGCTTGTCGGTCCTGGTCGTCGACCTCGATCCTCAAGGAAACGCCTCAACCGCTCTAGGCATCGACCATGCTGGAGGAACACCGGGAACCTACGAAGTCCTACTCAGCGGTGCCTCGATGGCCGACCACGTTGTCGACTCCCCCGAGGCACCGCATCTCAAGGTATTGCCGGCCACCATCGACCTCGCCGGTGCCGAGATCGCGTTGGTCTCCGTCGTTGCCCGCGAAAACCGCCTGATGCGCGCCCTCACGACCTACCTGGAGGACCACCCGACCGACTATGTCTTCCTCGACTGCCCTCCGTCGCTCGGACTACTCACGCTGAACGCCCTCGTGGCTGCGTCGGAGATTCTCATCCCCATCCAGTGCGAGTACTACGCGCTGGAGGGCGTCTCCCAGCTCATGCGCACGATAAGCCTGGTCAAAGGTGAGTTGAACGACCGGTTGCGACTGACCACAGTGCTACTCACGATGTACGACGCTCGCACCCGACTCGCCGCCCAAGTGTCGGATGAGGTCCGTGTGCACTTCCCTGCGGAAACCTTGCCGACCCTCATCCCGCGCTCGGTCCGTATTTCCGAGGCACCGAGCTACGGGCAATCCGTCCTCACCTATCACCCCGATTCGGCCGGCTCGGTGTCCTACTTGGCGGCCGCCAGCGAGATTGCCGCCCGCGGCGCAAAGGAGAAGCTATGACCACCACCACCGAACGGCGCGGCCTGGGCCGAGGCCTTGGGGAGCTGTTCTTGCGGACCGACCTTCCGCCCTCGGCCGAGTCCCCTGCGGCGCCTGAACTCCGACCAGCCGAGGGCTCCTACTTGACGGAGCTGCCGGTCGATGCGATCACGCCAAATCCGAGGCAGCCGAGGACGGTGTTCGACGAGGACGCGATGGCCGAGCTGGTCGAGTCCATCACCGAGGTCGGCCTGCTGCAGCCGATCGTCGTCCGTCCGCTCGACGATGGGAAGTACGAGCTGGTGATGGGGGAGCGGCGCTGGCGGGCGGCTGGGCTCGCCGGCCGGGAGACGGTGCCAGCAATCGTTCGGCAGACCGCCGACGACAACCTGCTGCGGGACGCGCTCCTGGAAAACCTGCACCGAGCACAGCTCAACCCGCTGGAGGAAGCGGCTGCCTACTCCCAGATGCTCGATGACTTCGGCTGCACTCAGGAGGAGCTCTCGGCGAGGATCAAACGCTCACGCTCGCAGATCTCCAACACCATCCGCCTCCTCAAGCTGCCGCCCACGGTCCAGCGCCGAGTCGCCGCTGGCGTGCTGAGCGCCGGCCACGCGAGGGCAATTCTGATTCTCGAAGAGCCAGCTGCTCAAGAGCGCTTGGCCCAGCGGGTGGTGGCCGAGGGACTCTCGGTGCGTGCGGTGGAGGAGATCGCCGCACTCGGCGAGACGCCGTCCGAGGAGCGGCCGGCCCGAACACGGCAGCGCCAGCCCGTCGCACCCGACATCGCGGACCTGGCCGCGCGACTCTCGGACCACCTCGAAACCCGGGTCCGGATAGAGGCCGGCCGCTATAAAGGCAAGATCACCGTCGAATTCTCCGGCACCGACGATCTCGGCCGGATCTCCGCTGCCATGGGTCTGCCTGACTAACTCAGCCGCGATTTTCTGACGTGAGGGCTGCCGCCGACTCTTCGGCTTGCTGCGGCGCGAGCTTCTTGCGGACGTCCTTGGTCGCGGAGCGCTCGGCCACGAACGACAGGAAGGGGATCGTCCCGGCCAGCGCGATCAGGATCAGCCGCTTCCATGACCACCGAGCCCGCCGACCGAGGTCAAAGGCGGTAAGCAGCAGCAGCATGTAGAGCCAGCCGTGTGGAATAGCCGTCCATGTGACAACGGTGTCATTATCGTCGAGATACTTGAGCGGAACCCCCACGCACATGAGGATGACCAACAAGACTCCGACCGTGTAGGCCATGATCCGGTAGCGGATCAACGCGTTGCGCACAGGCCTGAGCTTATGTCGGCTGAGTACGCGACGGCGGCCCGATCTCGTCCGCTTCGTCGTGCGTGCCGCCGACTCGACGACCGTGATCCCGGGCCATTCGGATCGCCATCGCCACCGCAAAGGCGGCGAAAACCCACCACTGAAGTGCATACGCGCCGTTGCGAAGTCGACCGGAGCCAGTCGGCAGGCTGGCAGCAGCCGGCTCAAGCCCTTGCTCGCTCGCATCAGGTGCGGACAATACGACAAATCCGTCGATAAGTGGACCAGGCCAGCGTTGAGCCAGTACCGGCAGCTGCACCGCAGTGAGTTCGGTTGCCGGCCCGCCGGACGACTGCTCGGACGGCAACAGCACGCCTACCTGGTTCATGGGACCCCCCGGAGGACTGCCAGCCTCGACCGCGCCCAAGCCACGAACGACCGCGACAATGCTGCCGTCGGCCTGTCGTAAGGGCGTGAGCACTCGATAGGTACCCGGCCGCCCGTCGACCGGAAGCACCAGCTGGTGCTGCGCCAGATAAGAGCCCTCGAACTGCACCGAGCGGCCATACCCGTCCCGGACCGCAGCTCCTACCGGTGCCACCGACGTCAAGGCGACGGGCGGCTCGGCCGCACGACGAGCCGCAACGGCCGCACCCTGCGCGCGGTAGACGTCGAGTTGCCAGATCCCGAGCCAGACCATCCCGGCGGCCACCAGCAGTCCCAGCGCGATGATCAGCACTTGGCGCAGACGAGTCACAGAACCGAGGCCGTCTCCGTCCGGCTGGCGGCGACCCGTACCAGGTCGGCGCACATCTTGCCCAGACTCCAGCCCGCCGCCTCGATCGCCAGCGGCACGGAGGAGGTCTCGGTCATCCCGGGGGACACGTTGACCTCTAGACAGACCGGCTCGCCATCGTCGGTCACGATCATGTCTGTACGGGACAGGTCCCGGAGGCCCAGCACGTCGTGCACCCGGAGCGCCAGCGCGGAGCAACGCTGGGCGATGTCGTCTTCAAGCTCCGCTGGGCAAAGGAAGCGGGTCGCCCCGGCCGTGTACCGGGCCGTGTAGTCGTACACCCCCGAATCCGGCCGGATCTCGACGATCGGCAGCGCGGTCGGGCCATCGCCCCGGTCGACCACGCCGACAGCGACCTCGCGGCCCTCGACGAAGTGTTCGACAACCGCCACAGGCCCGTACGCGTACGCACCGACCATCGCCGACGGCAGCTGCTCCGGGTGGCTGACCTTGCTGCAGCCGAGCGCCGAGCCGCTGCGCGAGGGTTTCACCATCATCGGGAAGCCGATCTGGTCCCCGAGAGCGCGGACCAGCGCCTGTGCTCCGAGCTCGCGGAAGATCTCATGCGGCAAGGCCACCTGGCGGGGCGTGGCGAGGCCCGCATCTGCGATCACCGTGGTGGCGATCGACTTGTCGAAGGCGACCCGGCATGCGGACCCGATCGAGCCGACGAACGGCACCTTGAGCAGGGCGAGCACTTCCCGTAGGGCGCCGTCCTCACCCGCCTCGCCGTGCAAGAGGGGAAAGACCACCGGGCCGGGGAGGTCGGCGAGCCGGGGGAGTAGCGAGGAGTCGACGTCGGATTCGACGACCTCCACACCACGTGACCGCAGCGCCTGGCTGACCCGTCGACCGGAGCGCAGCGAGACATCGCGCTCGTGGGAAAGGCCCCCCGCCAGCACGACGACGGTCGGAAGAGTTGCGGTCATTCCTGATTCGCTCCTGGAGCCTCGTACGGTCGCAGTGCCGTCCGCGGGTCCTCGGCGGAGCCCGGTCCGAACGTCTCCAGCACGCCGGCCTCGTACGCCAGCACCTCGCCGAGTCGCCGCGTGCCCTCTCGGATCCTTTGCGGCGTGGGATAGCAGTAGGACAGTCGCATATGCCGGCTGCCGAAGCCGTCCGCATAGAAGGCCGTCCCCGGCACGTACGCCACCCGCGCGGTGACAGCACGGGGGAGCATGGCGTGCGAATCCAACCCAGGCGGCAACGTCACCCAGACGAAGAACCCCCCGGCAGGCACCGTCCAGCTCGTTCCCGGCGGCATGTCCTCGGCTAGCCCGCACGAGCATGGCGTCCCGCCGCTCGCGATACATCTCCCTGAAGATCTTGATCTGGCCGCGCCAGTCATGGTTGGCCAAATAGGCCGAGATCGCGTATTGGGAGAATGCCGGCGGGCAGAGCGTGGCCGACTCCTGGGCCAGCACCAGCTTCTCCCGCACAGCGTGCGGGGCGAGCACCCAGCCAACACGGAATCCGGGCGCGAACGTCTTCGAGAAGGATCCCAAGATAGATCACCCGGTCCTCCTCGAGAGAGCGCATCGCCGGCGTCGGCTCGCTGTCGAACCCGAGCAACCCGTACGGATTGTCTTCGACCACCAGCAGATCCGCCTTCCGGGCGATCTCCAGGATGGCGGTGCGCCGCTCGAGGGTCTCCGAAACCCCGGCCGGATTGTGAAAGTTTGGAATGCAGTACAAGAACTTGACCTTCTTGCCCGCGGCGCGAAGCCCCTCGAGAGCCTCGGCGAGGGCATCCGGCCGCAGCCCGTGATCATCCATCGCCACGTGCACGACCTCGCACTGCGAGGCCCGGAATACGCCCAACGCGCCGACATAGCTGGGCGCCTCGCACAGCACCACGTCACCCGGGTCGCAGAAGATCCGGGTCACCAGGTCCAGACCCTGCTGCGAACCGACGGTTACCGTCACGTCGTCGGGATGCGCGGAGATTCCCTCGAGCCTCATCACCTCGCAGATGGCCTCGCGCATGGCTGGCTCGCCCTGCCCGGCGCTGTACTGCATGGCCTGCCGGCCGTTACTGATCACCAGCTCGTTCAGGATCGAACCAACCACGTCCAGCGGCAGGTCGGTGATGTTGGGCATCCCCCCGGCCAGCGACACGACTTCGGGTCGATTGGCCACGGCGAACAGGGCCCGGATCGCCGAGGCTGTCATCCGGTGCGTACGGGCGGCGTAACGGTCGACGTAGTCGTCGAGCCGGGTGTCCCGCCGGTGCACGCGATCCATGGCCACGACGACAAGCCTAAGGCGCGCTTCTTGCGGTCCCGCCGCCTACGATGTTCGCATGGTGATGTCGAGCGGCGAGGCGCCGGGTTCAGGCGTGCGCCTGCATGCGCTCCACGCTGCTGCTCGCGCTCGGCATTGTCGTCGGCATGGGGATCGGTTTTGCGTACGGGCTGATCAAGCCGCGGGAACGGGCCTGACGCGTGGGGGTCCGCCGGTATCGACCGCTGACCGCGGCCAACCTCTCCGCGCTTCCGGAGCCGTGCTCCCGCTGCACCTTCTGGCAGTCCAGCCTTGCCGATCTCTCGTCTGCGGCTGATCACCGGGACCGCAGCCAGATCAAGCTCGACTGGGCCGAGTCGGTCACGGCGTACTGGGGCTATTGCGGAGTCCTGGCGGTCAACGACGGCGAGACGGTGGGCTCACTGACGATGGCGCCCGCCTCGCACGTGCCGCGGCTGGGGGCTTTCGTCAGCACGCCGGTCAGCCACGATGCCGCGGTCCTGATGGGCGTCTGGGTCGCCGATGAGTAGCGCGGAAAGGGCGATCGGTCGTTCGCTGGTGCAGTCGGCGGCGGCTCTGTTGGTCCGCCGGGACATCCGCGCACTCGAGGCGATCGGCACCTACCACGACGGCCCGTCCTGCATGGTTCCGGCCAATTGGCTGGAGAGCGTCGGGTTCACCGTCGTGCGTCCGCACCCGGTCACACCGCGGCTGCGGATGGACCTGCAGACCACCGTAAGGTGGCGCCCCGATCTCGGCGCCGCCTGGCACCGGCTCACTGACCTGGTCGCCCAACCAACCCCGCCGGAACCTGCCACCCGAGTCTCACGAAGCCTGAGCTGATACGCACGGCCGTCCGGATGAACCCGCCGGAGATGCGGCCAGCCCCGAGTGGTGCGATTGACTGGGGTCCGTGCCGTCCCGACCACTGCCACCACATCTGGCCGAACCGACGCTGACCTACCTCGACGAGGCGGGCACCGAGGCCTTCACGACCGCGATAATCCGTGGCTTTCACGATGACTACAAACCTGGCCTCTGGGAGCCGTTCCAGAAGGTCCTGGAGCGGGACCGGGCATTCGGCTTCACCGTCGACGGCCGCTGGATTGCGACCTGCGGCGCGTATAGCCGGTCGATGACCGTGCCAGGTGGCAGCGTGCCGACCGCTGCGGTCACCGTGGTCACAGTCAGCCCGACCTATCGGCGCCGGGGGCTGCTGACGGCGATGATGAAGCACCAACTCGAGGACATCCACCGCCGCTCCGAACCGGTCGCGCTGCTCTGGGCGTCTGAGTCATTGATCTACGGACGATTTGGCTACGGTCACGCGACGCCGCGGTTGCGGATCTCCGGGCAGACTCGGTCGACAGCCTTTCTTCCCGGAGTTGATCTTGGTGATGGCTCGGTCGGCGAAGTGGAGCGAGACGATTGGCTGGCGGCGGCCGTACCGCTCTATAACAGGCTTCTCGCGGAGCGTCCCGGTGCCCTCGATCGTGATTCCGATTGGTGGCAGCTTCGACTGCACGACCCCGAACCGTGGCGGAAAGGGGCGGCGGCACTGCGTTTCGCCCTCCACTACGACAAGCGCGGGCGGGTCGACGGATTCGCCTCGTTCCGGGTCAAGGGCGGTGATTCAGGGGACAATCCGGCTGCGGAAGTCCAGGTCGGCGATATCGAGGCCGAGGACCCGTCGGCCTTTGCGGCCCTGTGGCGGTTCCTTCTCGACCTTGATCTGGTCCGGACCTTCACCCGGGCAAACGCTCCGGTGGACGAGCCGCTGCGCTACCTGGTTGCCGACTCCCGGATGATCTCCACGGAGCTGACCGACGGCACCTACGCACGGCTAGTCGATGTGCCCGCTGCGCTTCAGGCCCGTGCGTATGCGGCAGATCTCGACGTGGTCATGGCGGTGTCCGACCCGTTGCTTCGGCATAACGACGCGGCGTTTCGGGTGCAGGTGGGGCCGGACGGCACAGACGTGTCTGTCACTCGGCGGCGCGCCGACGTCAGCCTCTCGGTCCGTGACCTCGGAGCCATCTACCTTGGTGGCACCTCACTCAGCTCACTGCACGCAGCTGGCCTGGTGGGGGAACGTAGGGCTGGGGCGGTCGCTGCGATCACTGCAGCCTTTGCCGCCCCGCGGCCCCCGTTCTGCGCGGACCACTTCTGACGGACGGATCAGCTCTAGAGGTATTCCTCGAGCGCGTTGAGCAGCGTCGACTTCGACTTGGCGCCCTTGAACGCCTTGACCAACTCGCCCTTGACATAGAGCTGGATGGTGGGCAGGCCGAGGACGTAGTTGTTGGCCGGCGTCATGGGGTTGGTGTTGGTGTCCATCTTGACGAACGTGACCTTGTCGCCGTGGGACCGGGCGAGCTCTTCGATGATCGGCTCGACCTGTTTGCAGGGCCCGCACCAGTCGGCCCAGAAGTCCACCATCACTGGCTTGTCGGACTTGAGCACCACGTCGTCGAAAGTGGCGTCGGTGACCTCGGAAACAGTGCCCATGGCTTCTTTCTCCTGTATCAGTTGACGTGCCCGGCCAGCGCCGCCTCAGCGATGTATCGCTCGGCCGCATCCTTCTGGTCGGTGAGATAGCGCTCGGCATCCAGCGCGGCTTGGCAGCCTGTGCCGGCGGCCGTGATGGCCTGACGATAGACGTGATCCACGAGGTCACCGCAGGCGAAAACCCCTTCGAGGTTGGTCCGCGTCGAGGGCGCGTCGGTCAGCACGTATCCATCGGCCGTGGTCTCTACCTGGCCAACGACCAGTTCGGATCGAGGCTCGTGACCAATGGCGATGAACAGGCCGGATACGTCCAGCGGCCGACGCTCGCCGTTTTGGGTGTCCCGGAGCGTGAGCCCGGCGACGGACTTGTCGCCGTGGATCTCTGCCACCTCAGAATTCCAGGCGAAGGTGATCTTGGGGTCCTTCTCGGCGCGGTGGGCCATGATCTTGCTGGCCCGCAGCTGATCGCGGCGGTGCACCATGGTCACCGATTTCGCGAAGCGGCTCAGGAATGTGGCCTCCTCGACCGCCGAGTCGCCGCCACCGACGACCGCGATGTCCCTGTCCCGGAAGAAGAATCCGTCGCAGGTAGCGCACCAGGACACGCCATGACCGGAGAGCCGCTCTTCGTCGGCCAGTCCGAGCTTGCGATAGCCCGAGCCCATGGCCAGGATCACCGTCCGGGCGGCGTACCGGGTGCCGGCGGAGTCGGTGACGTACTTCACGTTGTCGGTCAGATCCATGGAGATGACATCGTCGGTGATCAGCTCGGCGCCGAAGCGCTCGGCCTGGCTCCGCATGGCCTCCATCAGCTCCGGCCCCTGAATGCCGTCAGGAAAGCCGGGAAAGTTCTCCACGTCGGTGGTAATCATCAGCGCGCCGCCGGCGGTGATCGAGCCCTCGAAGACCAGCGGTCTGAGGTCGGCCCGTGCGGCGTAGATGGCGGCCGTGTAACCGGCCGGGCCACTTCCGACGATGATGACGTCGCGGACGTCTTCGGTGCTCATCAATTCCTTATCGGTCACTGGGGCAATGTGGCGTAACCCTACCTCCGCTCAACCGCGAACCCGGGTATCGGTATTCCGAGTAGTGCTCAGCGCCGGGGGCCGGTGGATGGCCCCGGTGTGCTCTCACTCGACCAGTCCACGAATGCGAAGTTGCTCCAGCGTCTTTTGCGATCCCTTGTCCAGCTCCGCCTCCGGTGCGTAGCGGAGCAGCCAAGCGAACAAGGTGGAGTGCCCGGTGCGCAGCTGAGCGGTGGGCACCGCGTAAGTGCTTGTGCCACTCTCGGTTCGAACGATCAGCTTGTGGCACGGTCCGCGCCGGGTGAGGTACTCGGTCACGCGTTGCACCTGCGAGCCCTCCACGGTGTGGAAACTGCGGTAGCGCCGGACCGTGAGTCGCGAACCGTCGACACTCAAAAAGGCCTGAGCCTGCAGCCAGACCATGATGAGGAAACCCGTCCAGAGCAGGGCGACCACCAGCGCCAGGCCTGCCCAGCCATAGCTGTGGGTCAGGCCCAGTACCAGGATGACCAGTACGGCTCCGGCAGTGACGGTCGCGATCTGCGCTCGCCAGTTGTCGGACGGTTCGAGCGGTCGGGCCATATCAACCGTCACTGCGAGACGGTGACTTCGTTGATGCCGCCGCGGTAGTCCGTTCCCTCCTTCGGCAACGAGGTCAGATACACCAGGACATAGCGGGTGACCGCTGGCTCTGCGGTGGTGAGGGTTGCGGTGGTACCGGCGCTCGACACTTTGGCAACCCGGCGCCACCGGCTGTCGGAGCTCATCGGCGGGCTGCTGACGGTTTCCGGGTTCTTCTTCGGAACGCGGAGCTCCACGTTGGTGCCGTTCCCGGGAAGGGTGACGACGACGGTCCGTACGGGCTGCGCGGAGCCGAGATCGAACACCAGGCCGACACCCCGCTTGATCCCGCCGAGCTTCGGGTTGTCGAAGTACCGAACCGTGCGCCAGCCGGTAGCGGGGTCGCCGTCGTAGGCCAGTTTGACGAGCTGCGGGTTTTCGGTCTGGTCATCGCCCTGGGGGTCGAAGTCCCGAGCACCGGCGATGGCGACCTTGGCTCCCGGCTGGCCGGTCGGGCCCGCGCTGGTCGAGGACTGCGTCGAGGCGGTCGGCCCACTTGAGGCCGTGCCGCCTCGGTAACTGACCGCCAACCCGGCGATCACTCCGCCCGCGATCAGAAGCAGGACCAACACCCCCAGCAGCGGGATCCAGCGGCGAGGACGCCGCCGTGGAACGGGCGGCGTGCGCACCGGGGAGCTGAGCTTCGTCGTCGGATGAGCGGCCGGGATCGTTGGCGGCTCGGGCGCTGGTGGCGCTGCGGCCTTCGGCTCATCGTTCGCCCGAGGCGCCGGCGGGCGGAGTCGACGCTCAAGGTCGCCGGACGCGTCGGCTGGCCCGAGCACTTTGTTGAGTGCGTTCACCAGGGCGTTGGCAGTGCTGATCCGCTCGGCGTGATGCCGTGGTGGATCACCGAGGACTTGGTCGCAGAGGTTGTCCAGTGCAGGAGAGACACCGGCCCTGACCTGCCGGGGGGTCGCCCAGCGATGGCCGACAAACGGCGCATCCGGAAGCCCGTACGCAGGGCCGCCGGGCCAGCGACAGACGAGGCAGGCGTAAAGCAGTCGGCCGAGGTCGAGGACGTCAACGTGCTCCGGACTGTCCGCACCGTGGCTGGGGGTCGACTGAGGCGGGCGCAATGCCGCTTCGATGAGCAGACCGACGATCTTGACGTTTCCGTCGGAGGTGATGATCACGGTATCGGGATTGATCCGCTCGTGATAGAGGCGCAGGCTGTGCACGCCGGCCAGGGCGTCCGCGACTTGCCGGGTAACCCAGGCTGCCTCCAGGCTGGACAGCGGTCCTTGGCTCAAGATCAATTCAAGCGACTGGCCAAGGGCGTATTCGGAGACGATGTATGACCCGATCGTTGGACTCTCGCTGTGGACGACGTCGAGCACGCGAAGGAACCGCGAGTCGGTTGCCGCCGACGCCTTGCGCGCCACGGCCAGCAGTTCGGGGGCATCCGGGTCGTCGGGGGAGAGCAAATGCACCAGCACCGACCGGGAGAGCACTAGGTCGAAGGCACGCCAGGTGACAGTCGGCGGTGACTCGCGGATCAACTCCTCGAGTCGGTAGCGCTGGGCCAGAACCGTACCGGCGGGGAGAGCCGCTGCCGGCAGCTGCGCGTCAGGCGTCGCGGCCCGCCGGGGCGCGGCCGACGGTGCCAGCTCTGTCGAGGTGTCGTCATCGACTGGCTGGGGAAGGAGGGTGGCCGCCTCGCTCATGGACACTGTCATCTCAGTCGGGCCGCCCGAAAGCTGCGCTCCCGCGGCGGCGATTGCTGCTGTTTCGATCGTAGAATCAACTGGCTCGATCACCGTGGTGGAATCGCCGGAGTCGTTCCGATCATCGGAATTGGGCGCCTGATCCGCTCGATTGCGGCGCAGCAAGGTGCTCACGATCTGATTCACCTCGCGAATTCGCAGCAGGTGCGCGAGCAAAGCGAAGATCAGCACGGCGACGACGCCGGCGACCGCGAGTGCCAGCAGTCGTGCCGGCTTGGACTCCGACCACATGCCGAAGGCCCAGCAGATGCCGTACCCCACGGCTGCGGCCGGCGCGGCGGCGACCAGCAACCGAGCGCAATACTGCACGAGCGCTCTCCCTTCGAGCGCAGGCAGCTTGCGGCGCAGCAAGCGGAAGGAGATGGCTACCCCGATCGCGTACGCGGCCGCGTACGCGGCGGCCAGGCCGGTGGCGACCAGTTCCGGTCGATCGAGCAGGGCGACCGCGCTGACGCCCAAGATCACGTTCGTGCTGGCGATGATCAATTGGAGGAAGAAGGTGGTCCGGTTGTCCTCCAACGCGTAGAACGCGCGCAAGCAGAGATATTGCACGGTGAACGGGACCAGGCCGAGAGCCAGTGCCATCAAGGCCCAGCCGACGAAATGGGCGTCCTTGGCGCCTTGGCCGAAGCCGAAGACGAACTCGGCAATCGGAAGACCGAGCGCGAAGAAGCCGACGGCGGCGGGCAGCAGCGCGGTGACCGCGAGCCGGATCGCTCGGGTCGTCTCGTCCGCCACGCCAGCCAGGTCCCGGGCCGCGGCCAGCCGGGACGCGGCGGGCAACATGGCGGTCGCGAGCGAGACAGTGATCAGCGAGTGCGGCAGGATCCATACCGCATAGGCGTTGTAATAGGCCGCGAGCCCGGCGCCCGCGCCGCCGACCGTGGCACCGCTGGCCAGTCGGTTGATCACGACGAGTGCCAGCTGGTTGACCAGGACGAAGCCGAGCGTCCACTTGGCCAGCCGAAACGTCTTGCCCAGTCCCGTGTGGCGGAAGTCGAAACGGGGCCGGTAGCGATAGCCGGCCGCCCGGAGGAAGGGCACCAATACGGCCGCCTGGGTGGCGATGCCGAGCGTGGAGCCGACGCCCAGGAGGAGTTCTTCGCCGGTGCTGAAGGCCTGTCCGGTGTTGCCGCGACCGAAGACCGCCAGGAAGGTTAGCAACACCGAGATCGAGACGAGATTGTTGGCGATCGGTGCCCACATCATCGGCCCGAACTTGTCCCGGGCGTTCAGCACCTGCCCGGCCAGCACGTACACGCCGTAGAAGAAGACCTGCGGCATGCAGTAGTAGCCGAGCGTGATCATCGAGTCGTACTGAGCGGTCAGCTTCGGCGACTTCCAGCCGCTGGCGGTGTAGAGGCTCAGGATCCAGGGGACCGCCAGGGTGAGGAGGATGGTGATCAGGCCGAGCGCGATCAGGCTGACCGTCATGATCCGGTTGGTGTAGGCCTCGCCGCGGTCGGCATCGCCCTTGATCGCCCGCACGATCTGGGGTACCAGCACGGTGTTGAGGACGCCGCCGGCCAGCAGGATGTACATGCTGTTGGGAATGGTGTTGGCGAGGGTGAACATCTCGGCCTGCCGGGTGCCGTTGCCGAACAGGAACACCAGCAGCATCAGCCGGCCGAAGCCGAGGACTCGCGATACGAGCGTGCCCGCCGCCATGATCGCGCTTGCCGAGATCAGGCGCGAGGTACGGCTGCTGGTCGCAGTCTCGGAAACCTCGGTGTTAGACATCGAGAGTCTGGTGAACCTGGTCAGTGGGCGGTTTGGAGCTCAAGGCGTCGGCCGGCGCCGGCTCCGCGCTGACCTTAGAGCGTTCCCTGGCGACCTGGCGGATCCGCAGCGCGACACCGCCAATCAGCACGGGTCCGGAGATCAGCACGATGATCCAGCCGGTCGTGCCGGCTTGTGTCGCGGTGACTTGGATCATGATGGGGCGGCCGATCGGCGTGCCGGACATCGTGGTCAACTGCGCGGTCACCGGAACGGTCCCGTTGGCCTGGGCGTCGACGGACGCGGTGCCGGAGACGTTGCTGCCGGCCCGGACGAGGCCGACCTCGAGAGGTTCGACGGTCAGCCGCTGCTCGACCTGGGATTCGAAGAGCAGCCGTACCCGTACGGCATTGGTCAGCGACGTCGGGTCCTCCGGCGCGGGCAGGGCGTTCCGTACGGTGATCGGGAAGCCGACACCTTGGCGGGCGACAGTGGTCACCTTGCGGTTCGTCCGAATCTCGATCTTCTCGTTCAGGATCGTGCTCAGTTCGTCCTGCTGCGGGCGGACGAACCTCCGCATCGCGTTCTGGGCCCGCCGCCAACTGCTGCTCGTCGACCGGGCGAGAGAGGAAGCGGCAGTCACCTTGGCGTTGTCGGGTTCGGCAAGCAGGTCGGTGTAGGTGGCGTAGCTCTTGGCCAGCTGGCGCACCGACCCCAGCTGGCTGGCGTTGAGTTCGGCGGCACGAACGGCCTTGGGGTAGTTCAGCTGTTGGTTCCAGGTCGCCGGCTCGGCGCGCAACAGCTTGCTCAGGGTGCCGCGGGTGATCCACGGCGCGCTCGCGGACCCGGCACTACCGGTGGCCTGCGCAGCGCTCCTGATCACCTGCACCCGGCCGAGGGTGGAGCCGGCCGGAGAGGAACTGGCTTCGATCCAGGTTTCGGCGAGCATCCTTTGCTGGACGTGGACCGCGGTGTTGCGCGGGTCCGGTCCCGGGCCCGCCGCCGAACGAGCTGGCGGTGAAGTTGATGACCGGCGCCTTCCCGGGCGCGGTCAGCAGCGGCCGGAGTTGAGCGGTTGAGACGTCGGACAGCAGGATGGCGGCCGGCTGGAGGTCCTCGGCTGCGGTCAGCGTCTCGGCGTCAGCAGCTCCTCCGGCGGGGAAGGCCAGCAGCGGAAGTGTGGAGAGGCCGTCCACCGAGCGGGTCGCCAGCTCTCCCTCGGCCAGCAGCTTGGTCTGATTGGAATGGACCAGTGCGGCAATGTCGGGCGAGCCGTACAGCAGTCGGAAACCATCGCGGGTGGACTTGAGCGACTCGAACTTCTCGAGCCAGCGTGACGCGGCAGACTGCCCGTCGTCGGTCGTGGCTTCGGAGCCGCGTACCGTGTAGCCGGCCTTCATGGTGCGCAGCTCGTCGATCAGAGAGGGGTCGACGGCAAAGCTGACGTCGCCGGCATCGGCGGCCTCGATCAGCCGGTCGAGCCGGCCCCCAGCGGCGACCTCTTTCGCCAGGTGATCATCGCTGAATTCCGACTCGCCCACTCGTGACGGCCGGGAGTTCAAGATCACGACCGACGTCATCTGCAGCGAATTCGCGGGCTTGGCAGTCTGGACGGGAAGAAAGACCCGGGCCCGTCCGAGTGTCACGTCTGCGCCGTTGATCTCCGTCCGACCACGGACGTGCACACCGATCAGGTAGACCGCGTTATCGATCGCGAAATCGAGCTCGTCCATGCTGGCCTGCACGGTGAAGCTGGTGGACTTGCCCGGTTTGAGGGTGCGGTTGGTTTCGGAGGGGATGTTCTGGTAGTTGTCCGAGAGCCGCTCGCCCAGCGGTTCGTCCGCCGGCCAGGTGAGTGAGCGGTTGATGAGCATCAGCGGTCAGTAAGGGGAGCCTCGGCGCCCGCCAGAAGATGGCTTGCAGGTTGGAGAGCGTCACCGTGCTGATGTTGGTAACCGTCCCTTTGAGCGTCACCTTGCTGTCGGGGGAGGGAAGGGCCGGCTCGATCGAGCTGAGCGCGATGGAGACGAAGGCCTGCGGTTCCTGGGCCGCGGCCGGCGGTGGGCGAACAGCTGCCGGGAGCAGCAGACCCCCGGTCAGGAGGACTGCTGCCGCGAACAGCCGCAGCGTCCGCACCCCACCCTCCACCGGGCCATCCTATAAACGCCGGTAGCGTAGGCGAGCGTGTCGGAGGCCACGGGAAGCGGCCATCGGGGATTACCGACGCCCGCCCGGCTCAACCAGGCGCAAGCCAATGCCGTGGCCCAACTGCTCCGCATCGCTCCTGTGGTCGACCGGCTGGCAGCAATCTTTGCGAAGGCCGGGCACTCTTTCTATCTGGTCGGCGGCAGCGTACGCGATGCCCTGCTGGGCCGGTTGGGGCACGATCTCGACTTCACCACCTCGGCCCGGCCTGACGACGTCGAGGAACTGCTGCGGAGTTTCTCCCGGGCGGTGTGGACCATCGGCAAGGAGTACGGCACGGTCGGCTGTCAGGTGAAGGACGCTGGCGGCACCTGGGTGATCGAAGTCACGACGTTCCGCTCCGATGCCTACGCCGATTCCAGTCGCAAGCCGGACGTGGTGTTCGGCGACTCGGTGGAGGGTGACTTGTCGCGGCGGGACTTCACCGTGAACGCCATGGCGGTGTCTTTGCCGGACAAGCAGTTCGTGGACCCGTATGGAGGCTTGGCCGATCTGGCGTCCGGGCTGTTGCGGACACCGTCCGGGCCTGAGCTTTCGTTCAGCGACGATCCGCTACGGATGATGCGGGCGGCACGGTTTGCGGCGCAGCTGCGCTTTCGGCCCGCTCCGGACGTGGTGGCCGCGATGTCGGCGATGGCGGATCGGCTGTCCATCGTCTCCGCGGAACGGATCCGGGACGAGCTGGTCAAGCTGGTCTGCTCGGACCACCCGCGGATCGGCTTCAACCTCCTGGTCCGGACCGGGCTCGCGGACCGGGTGCTGCCCGAGCTGCCGGCCCTGCGGTTGGAACGCGACGAACATCACCGGCACAAGGACGTCTATGAGCACAGCCTCACCGTGCTGGAGCAGGCGATCGAGCTGGAGTCGCGGCTGCCGGAGCGACCGGACCTGATCGTTCGGCTGGCGGCGCTACTGCACGACATCGGCAAGCCGGCGACTCGCCGGTTCGAGCCGGGCGGCAAGGTGTCGTTCCACCACCACGATGTGGTCGGGGCGAAGCTGGCCCGCAAGCGGCTGGCAGCGTTGCGAGTCAGCAAGGACGAGATCGACGCGGTGGCGGAGCTGATCTTCCTGCATCTGCGCTTTCACGGCTATAGCGCGGGGATGGAGGGCGAGGCGCCCTGGACCGACGCCGCCGTCCGCCGGTATGTTCGCGACGCCGGTAACCAGCTCGAACGGCTGCACATCCTGACCCGCGCGGACTCAACGACCCGGAACACCGCCAAGGCTCGACAGCTTCGGGCCGCGTATGACGACCTCGAGCGCCGGATCGCCGAGCTCGCCGCACAAGAAGAGCTGGACGCGATCCGCCCCGACCTCGACGGCCGCCAGATCATGGACATCCTCGGCATCCCACCCGGCCCGGCCGTCGGCCGTGCGTACGACTTCCTGTTGGAGCGCCGGATGGAGGAGGGCCCTCTCGGCGAGGACCGCGCCCGCTCCGAACTCCTCGCTTGGTGGGCGGAGCAGAACCCACCGGCCTAGCTCCGAAGCCCACCGTCAGACGCGTTCTGCAGCGAGCGACTCGGTACCTTTGTCCATGTCGAGGCTGCGGCTGGCCCAGGTAAAGGCGGCGGCGACCAGCAGATAGCCGGCAGCCATCACGACCACGATGGTGATCGATCTGCCGTTGGTCGGCAAGATCACTGCGCCGATCACAGCCGCCAGCACCAGTGCCATGTTGAAGATCACGTCGTAGATCACGAAGACACGCCCCTTGACGTCGTCGTCCACGTTCGCCTGGACCAGCGTGTCCACGCAGATCTTGATGCTCTGTGCGGTCAGCCCGAGCAGGAAGGCGGCGATCCCGAGCGGCACCTTGGCATAAATCGCGCCCGGCAGCAGTTGGAAGACGGCGGAGGCGGCCAGGCAAGCGATGATCCACGCCCGTACGCCCACCCACGCCGTCATCGGCGGCGTCACGACGGCGGCGAGGACGAATCCTGCGCCGGTGACGACGACCAGCACACCGAGATCCGCGATCGCGGCCTCCACCTCGTCGACGCGGTGAAAGTAGTTGCGATAGACCAAGATCGTCGCGACGGCGACTATGCCGTAGATGACGCGGTGTGCTCCGATGGTCAGCAGACCCAGGCCGGCCGCTCGGCGCTCGGTCAAGTGCCGCAGCGCCGCGACCAGACCGGTGACGACATCGCGCGGACGGGTTGGATCCACGAAGTCTGGACCTAGCTGATGACGCGGAATCCGCAGCGCGAGGCCGGCACTGACCATGAATCCAGCCGCGGCCACCACGAACAGGATCGCGTTGGCGACGTGGTCGGGCATGACGGTCCCGAGCACCAGGCGCACGGCGGTGCCCACGCCGACCCCGACCAGCACGCCTGCCGGTCCGACGGTAGGCACGACCGAGTTGGCCACCATGTACTCGCTCTGATCGATGGTGTGCGGCAGGGAGGCCGACAGTGCCGCCAGCAGGAAGCGGTTGAGACTCGTCGCCACCAGCACAAGGGCGTAGAAGGCGTTCTCTACTCCGCTGGTACGCAGGCCGGTCGCGACCAACGCGGCCAGCCCGAGCGCCACCACCACCTGGGTCAGGCTGGTGATCAGAAGAACCTGTCGCCGCGACCATCGGTCAAGGACCACCCCGACGAACGGTCCCAAGATTGAGAACGGAAGCAAGGTGATGGCAAGCACCACGGCCACCGACGTGGCGTCGGGTTGACGTTCGGGAGAGAACAGCACGTAGGAGGCCAAGGCGATCTGCAGCACGCCGTCGGAGGATTGGGTGCCGATCCGGACCGCCAGGAGCCGGCGGAAGTAGCGGTGCCGCCAGAGTTGCGCGAGGCTTCGAAGGAACCTCACCGGTAGGAGTACTTCGTCACGTGTCGGCGACCATGTCCTTCTTGAGCGCGGTGGTCAGGCCACGTTCGATTTCTCGGCTTGGAGTTCCCCAAGGGCGCTGGCTCAGAATCGTGAGCATTCTACGGTGACGCCGGGGCGTTACGCTCAGATCATGTCCCGCGCTGAGGAAGCCGCCCGGCGGGCCGAGTTGGCGGCGAACGCCGCACCTGCGCGAATCCAAACAGGCCCAGGTCCTCATCGATCGCTTCGTGGCCGAGGCGCGCGATCGCGGCGTCGCGCCCCAGCCGCTGCGGGCCACGCTCTATTCCGGGCAGAGCGTCAAGACCGACAAAGTGGGCTGGTACCTGCGGAAGAATCAGAGTCTGGCGATCGGGGAGGACGGCTCGTACTACATCCTCACTGTGCCCGGTGGGTTGCGGGAGCGGATCGCGGGCGTCAAGCTCACGCCGTCCCCGCCGCCGCTCATCGTCGGCAAGGGTGGGAGAGACGGCGAGTCCGGTGATCTGGCCGAGTTTCTGCGCTGGCGGCTTGGATGCGGGCTGAAACCTCGCCGAAATAGCCTGTCGAAGGGTTACATGTCCTCGGTGGACGAGGCCGACTTCTTCACCTTCGCGAACTTGATGTAGGCGTCGACGACTTCCTCCGGCTCGCCCTGCATCATCAGCATTCCGTGGTCCAGCCAAATGGCCTCACTGCACATTTCCTTGATGCTGTTCAGGCCATGACTGACGAGGAACATGGCCCGGGCACTCTCCCGCAGTTCGGCCATCTTCGCGTTGGCCTTCTCGCGGAAATGGGCGTCGCCGGTGGAGAGCGCTTCGTCGATCATCAAGATGTCAGGCTTCATGTGAACAGCGACTGAGAAGCCCAGGCGGGCTGACATGCCCGAGGAGTAGGTGTGCATCGGCATATCGATGAAGTCGCCGAGCTCAGTCCATTCCGCGACCCCGACGGCCCGCTCCTCCACCTCTTCTCTCGACAGGCCCGCGGCCAGTCCGCCGAGGATGATGTTCTCTCGTCCCGACAGGTTCTTGTTGAAGCCGACGCCAAGCGCCAGCAAGGTGCTCGCCTTGCCCCAGACTTCAACGCTGCCAGTGGTTGGCGGCAGGATGCCCGCCATGGCGCGCATCAGGGTCGACTTCCCGGCGCCATTGGCACCGATGATGCCCATCGCGGTGCCTGCATACACCTCGAAACTCACATTGCGAAGTGCCTCCACCTCCTTCACCGCCCGTTGCCCGCGACCGAACCGGACGAGCGCCTGTTTGAGGGTGGGCTTGCGCTCGAACGTCGTCCGATAGGTGATTGACAGGTCGTCGACCCGAACGGCCAGCGGTGGTCCCGTCTCAGTTGAGGCGGACAGCAAACTCACGCTCCCTGGAGAGGAAGAACAAGAATCCGACCGCCGCGACCCCAAAGGCCCACGCGGCCGAGGTGATCCACAGGTAGAGATCGGGAATCGTGCCCTTCTGGATCAGCTCCATATAGCCGCCCAGCATCGAATACATCGGTTGGATCTTGATCAGCGTCTGCACTGCCGCGCGGCAGGTTGTCGATGGCCTCGGGCAGCCATAGCACCGGCGAGAGGTACATCCACAGTCGGACGAAGTAAGGCAGGAAGTTGGAGGTGTCGCGGAAGTAGACCTGCAGTGTGGCGAAAAACGCCGCCAGGCCCATCGAGAAGACGATCATCGCGCTGAGGAAGTACAGGGACAAGATCATGCTGGCGTGCCACACGCCGGGCAAGAAAATCACGTGAAAGACGAAGTAAACCGGCACCGTGGGAAGGAAGCGGAAGAACGACGTGCGTACCGCGGCCAACGGCATCAGCAATCGCGGGAATGCGGTGTTGATCAGCAGCTTGCCGGAGCTGACAACCGAGGTGGCGCCGGTAGTGACTGAGGTCGCCACCATGCTGAATGCGAACAATCCGAGCGTGAGGTGTGCGAACACCGACGGATCGTGCTCGGCCGCGGATGATCGTCACCAGTAGGTAGTAGATGCCGGCCAGCAACAGCGGGTTCAGGATCAGCCACGCCTGACCGAAGAAGGTGGTTGTGTTCGCCCCCCGCATGCTGGCCTTGCTCAGCTCGGCCGCGAAGGTCCGCCGACGCAACAGCTCGCGGAAGTAGGGGATGAGCGGCGGCAGTCCGGCCTTGTGCGGCCCGTAGTGGTGGTAGACCGGCTCGAACTGCTGGTAGCCACGGCTAGGCGCCGTCATTGCTAGACCGCCTCCTAGTCGCGATCGGCTGCTTGGCCGAGGGATAGTCTGCCACGGACCGCGGACCCAGCCGACGCTTCGACGAGGTCCAGACGACTCTCAAGCGTCACACGGCCCGGGGGGTAACGCCCAACCTGATCGGCTGCCGTGCCGCTCGATAAGGCGCCTGAACCGTGCCATTGCTCAGGCCGCTGACCTTGCCCAGACCAAACTTCGTGGGCGTAGTCGGTGTTGCCGAGGCACAGCGTTCCGGCGTTGGTCGTGAGATAGATCCAGCCTTCCGGCGATCGGTACAGGTAGATCCCGTCTGCAGGCTGCCGCAAACTGCCGTAGTCCGTGAGTCTTGTCGCGGTGGTGCGTGCGATCAAGTGGGCCGAGATTGCGCAAGCTGGTCTGGGCGGGGCTGCCGTTGTCGAGGCGGTAAGGGATCGTGTGGTCGAGGTCCATGCGGTGGTTGGTGCAGGTGCCGTACGGATAGACGTCCGCCGGGTTGCGAAGCTGGACGGCTTCGCGCATTCGAAGTGGAATCTCGTAGGCGTCGACGGGTGCGACGTCGGGCCGGGTCCAAGACTGGCTGAACCCGAATGTCGTAGCCGGCCGTCCCGGTCACAGGGGCTGCGGCGTGGCTGCTCGTCCCTTCGGCATCGCGTGTTTCTTCGGGATCGCCGGATTTCTGAAGAGTGACCGAGCGCTGTGCGTCGAGTGACGGAGTGCGCCAGCGAGAAATCGCCGAACTTGGTCGACGGTCACCGGCCCAACGTCGTTGTAGCGGGCCACTCCGACGCCAGTGCGCAGCGCTTGGTCGGTGAGGTGAACATAGAGCGCTATCTTCGGACGCAGCTTCCGGTAGTCGATGTCGAACGGATTGTCGAAGCCGCACTGTCCGACTCCGATCGACCAATGCCGGATCCTCGGGCAATGCGAATTCGTCCGGAGGCTCACTCGCGCTCAGCCGGTGCGACCAGGCGTCGCACACCGACCCAGGCGCCTGCTGTCGTGGCGACTCCGTCGGCTGCCAGGACCTTCGATGGCGGCACTGGAGTTGCGCACGGTCCCCGTCATCGGCAGGTGCGTCATTCTCACTGCCGCTCGCCTCGGTCGCGGCGGCGTCGGCGAAACGGCGGTCGATTCGCTCCAGGTCCTCGGTCTGGAAGTCTTCGGTTCGCGCCACCTCCGTCTTTGGCCGGCAGTGCTTCGTTCGTCGCGGCTGCAGTCACGGCCTGGTTCTGATGCGCTGACGAGCAGATGGAGGGCGTAGGCCGGTTGAGCGAGGATGCCGATGGCTTTGGACCGGCGAACGTCTGCCGGATCGGGGTCGCCATCGAACGCAAGGATGTCGGCGATCCGATTCACCATCGCCATGAACGTGATCACGTCGCCCGCGTTCGCCTGGGCGATGAGAAGTTTCAGCCCGGCGGCGTTGGCCTGACCAGCGCGGACGAACCGGTCCCGCTCCGCCGCCTGGGCACGCTGTTCAGCGGCTTCCGGGATCCGCCTCGATGACCAGAGAGCTCAATACGAGCAAGAACCGGGTCCATGGCAGCGTGGCGAGATGTTCGACGATTCCCCGGTCGACAAGAGCGGCTGCCTCGTCGGACAGCGGACGCGTGGCTTGGGCGACCCTTCGCGCCTTGGAAGAGGCCACCTCGCCAGCCCGGACGCGATGCCAGATCAGCGGCAGTCGGTGCCGCAAGTCGAGAGCGTCGCCGATCAGTAGTGCCGCGGCCGCGGTACTGGTCGCTTGAAGTGCGCCGAACTCCACCGGGCAGAACTCCGACGCTTCCGGGTTGGTTTCCGCGCCAAAGGTCCGGCCGTGATCCCCGCCCGGACATGGCCTCCCCGCTTCGTTAAGCTCCGGGTCCCGTTTTGGATGCGAATCAGCCCAAGCGGCCGCCAAGATCAACATCCGGCATCCCGCTGCCTGATAAGCGTGCTGGGTGACGACGACGCACTGAGCGAGCTGGGCGGTGGACATGTCGGCAACGTCCATCTCGTCAAGTTCCTCGACGAGGTCGACGTTCCGAGTCTTCGAACATGAATACGATTTTAGAGCCGCCTGCTGACAGAAGCACAGGCGCGAAATGCGACGGACAACACGCATCCATTCGGACAACACTCCGCTGTCGCCGGACAACACATCTGACAACACACGGTCGGCAAAGTCATGTAACGGCCGAGGTGGGAAGGGAGCTGTGGTCGATCATGGCAGAAGGCAGTGGACGAGGCAGATTCCATATCGTCGATTCCTTGAACGCCGAGTGGACTCTGTTGGCACCGGACAGCAGGGGGAGTGTCGAGCGCTGGGCCGATAGGCACCAGGCATTGGCACCGTGTCGCTGCCTCGGTGACGTTCTGCTAGCTATCCGCCATGAACCCGACGCCGCACACGGCGCCCTTCTCACCGAGGTCCTCAGCGGTGATCAGCTCGCCGCACGTGTCGTCGCACAATCGATGATGGGCAAACTCGTGCGAATGGCGCAAATCGATCGAGGAGCATGAAGTGGGCGATTACATTTCAGCCTTCTGGTGCGTGCTCAAGACCTATCCGTTAGCGGCACGCCCTCGAAGGATTGCCGCCAATTTAGCGCTGGATACTCTAAAACAGGTTCGCCATGAGGCGGCGCTCGATTCGTTGCCGCGGCATTCTTCCTTGGCCACCTGGTCGCACAGCTCGACGAAGCGTGCGAGGAAGCTATGTGGCGTGAGTCCCTTGATCATCAACAGCAAATTGCGGAGCTGACTGCCGGGGAAGTGCTTGATTCGGCGGGACGTTTGGGCGCGCTGAGCGTTGAGTCAAAGCAACTGCTCAGCAGCGTCTACGTCGATGGCCTAAGTGGCGAGGAGGCCGCTACCCGACATCAACTGACAGCTGGCTCGGTGCGGACGCGATGCAGTCGCGCTGTCAAGGAGCTCCAGCAGCATGTACCGCAGTTGCTTGCTGCGGCGTGAGGGACTCTGGATGCCTAGATCCGCACGCTCCCTTCCCTCGGCGTGTCCCGATGACACGCCGGTCTGCTGCGCTCCGTGTCGCACACGTCCTAAAAGATGACATGCAGGAAAGGCCTCCAGAGGGCTTGGCACGGTGCCCCGACTTGTGAAAGCCTGTCGCTTCCGCGTGGCGAGGAGCAAAGGTGACGCTTAAAGCGCGGGCCTACAGCTACCTCGGGGCCTTCAGCGCGAGTTGTGTGCTGTTGGCTGCTTGCACGCCGGCAAATGGGACGATCCCCGCACCGCCGCCAGCAACGTCGTCACCTGCTTCGGTTACCCCTCCCGAGACAGCCCAACAGCGCGAGGAGCGGCTCGCATATGAGGCGCGCCGAGAAGGCGTATCGGACATTTCGAGCTGAATATAACCGTCTCTATACAACTAGCGGCGGATCAGCGAAGCCAACCAGTGTAATGAAGGATAATGCTGCGGGACCGTACCTCAAATCGATGTTGGCTTTCCTGAAGCACAAGGTTGATAATGAGCGACATTCGGATCGCGGCTGTGCGAATTGCGTATGTGCGGCCGAGGCGGCTACTCGCCGCAGGAACTTGTTCTCCTCGTCTGTGAAGACGGAAGCAAGGTAATGATTCTAGACACAATGGGTAAACAGGTGAGCCATGGAGGCGTCTCCAAGTTGACCCTCTACCGTCGACCGATCGAGGGCCGCTGGAAGGTCTGGAACGGCGATCAGGAAATGGTCAAGAACGTGCGAGTGATAAGTGCGGGCTTGGGTGCAGCTCGCTGCGCTGTTATTCGCGATGGCAGCACCAGCCGCGCGCAGATCTCACGCACGGCGTCGACGACGTCACAGCTAGCGCGCAGCGAGCGCAGCACGAAAGAGGCCAGCAGCTCCGAAAGCCGCACGCATCGAAGCCCGGTGATCGGCGTCACCTTCCAAGCGGGTCGGCAGCGACGACTGCGACGCAGCAACGGGAGGAAGCTCGTCGAGCCGAGATGAACCTCAAGCGGCAGGTGGAGGAATACCCTGCAGCGCTTGACCGCTGGCGCACTTGCATGACGCAGACGTTGCAGCCGATTGTGTCTGGGAACGCTGCGCCGTTTTGCCCTGAACCAGTTCCGCCAGACTTTGCAACGGAACTCCCAGGAACGCTTGCCACTAGTGCTGCAGCGGCAGTGCCAGGTGCGCCTCAGATCGTCCTGACACCCGAGCAGATTGCCTACATCGCCTTTGCTCGCCTCCACCTTGAGCCTTTGAAGCCAGTGATCGGTCCGCCGCCAGAGCTGAATCGATGGAACATGGCCGCCGTGGGCTACCCCCTCTGGCTTTCGGGTGGCGGCGACCCACATCCGCCGGCGGTTTGGGATCAGGTATTCAATCTCCGCGTCCGCCTCGAAGCACGCGTCAAGAGCGTCGACTTCCTCATGGGCGACGGCAACGTGGTCACCTGCGACGGCCCAGGACTGCGGTGGACACCGGCAGTCAAGCCGGGCGAAAAATCCCCGGTCTGCGGATACCAGTACGCCAAGCCTTCATTACCCGACGGCAATTACACAGTCACGGCCCGGACGCATTGGAACGTGAACTGGACCATCAACCGCCAGACCGGAGTCATCCCGATGATTCAGGCATCCAGCGTTGACTTGCCGGTTGGTGAACTCCAGGTGCTCATCCGATAACTAATCAAAGCTAGCGATTTCAATCTCAATTATTCGGGAAGGAACCTTATGCGGATCAAGCGGTATGCGGCCAGCATCCTTGGCATTCTGATGCTGCTGCGCCGGCCGGAGACTCGGAACGAGCGAGGACTGAGTCAGTCTGCCGAGGGTGCGATCCTGATTGGCGCTGCCGTGGCAGTGGCCTTGGTTATCGCCGTCTTCCTCAAGGGCTACGTCAGCTCACACCTGCCCAACTGATCGATGAGAAAGCTACCCCGAGGCGAACGGGGTGTGAGCGAGTCCGTGCAGTACGCCCTGATCTGGCCGGTGCTCATGCTCGCCACGCTGGGAATCATCCAGTCAGGAATCTGGCTGCACAGCCGAAATGTGACCCTACGGGCTGCCATCGCTGCGGCCGACACCGCACGAGGTACGTACGGATCGTCCAGCGATGCGGAAGCAGTCGCCCGAGACATCGCCCGAGTCTGGCGGATTGCAGCAGATCAGCGTGGCCGTCGATCGAAGCCCCACCTCCGTGACTGTCGTCGTGCACGCCCAGGCGGCGCTGATCTTGGATCTCGGCCTGGGTGCCCTTACCGAGACAGCGTCAGCGCCGGTCGAACGGGTGAGTCAACCGTGAGACACCGTCGGCCTCGCACTCGATGAGCGCGGAGCGGCCGCCGTGGAAATCACTCTGCTGGTGCCTGCCCTTGTCGTCTTTCTGGGCCTTCTGATTGCCGGGGGACGGTTGTGGTTCGCGCGTACGGCGGTGATCGAAGCTGCGCAGACTTCGGCGAGGGCGGCGTCGCTTGCACGAACTGCCGCACTGGCCACCGCCGAGGGCCAATCCGCGGCTACGGCATCGTTGTCGACTGCTGGCCTGGTCTGCGTGGATCGATCCGTTGTGATCGGCACGGCGGCCTACCGCGTACCGGTCGGTACGCCGGCGACCGTGACGTCCACGGTCAACTGCAGGGTGCTGTTCTCCGACATCCTGCTCCCTGGCATGCCCGGATCAATCCCGCTCTCTGGTCAGGGCGCGGCTGCGCTGGACACCTACCGGGGCAGGTCATGATCATTCCCGAAGGCGACGAACGAGGTCAGTCCGTAAGCCTCTTCGTGCTGATGATCACCGGCGCGCTGATCATGACCGCTGGGCTGGTCATCGACGGTGGTCAGAAGGTAGCGGCGGCCGGCCGCGCGGAAACGGCCGCTGCTGGAGCGAGTCGAGCCGCCGGAAACGCCGCGGCGACCCTCGAGCTCGGAGGCGCAAGTCCTGTGGGCGCCGCTGTGACGGCAGCCAAGGCATACCTTGCCGGGCAGCCGGGTGTCACCGGATCAGTTGCCGTGGCCGGTGGCATCGTGACGGTCCAGACCTCAGCGTCCGAACCGACGATCTTCCTCGGCGCCATCGGCATCGGCCAAGTGACCGGGCGCGGCTACGCAGAGGCCAACCTCGTACCCACCGGGCACAGCCGGTAACCAACAACCACCGAAACACGAAGGCTCACCATGAGCATCGATGTGAAAGCCAGAGCTGCCACGCCGGCACGGCGCGGCGACTGGTCAGATCGAGTCCGGCGAGCCGGCTCGACCACCTCGACCCCTGAACCGCCGCGCATTCCGGGCCGCCGCAATCCGAAGTGGATCGCCCTCGGCATCGTCGCCTTGTGTCTCGGCGCGCTGCTGTCGTACGCCGTCTACAACCGAGTTGGCGGCCGAGACCTCAGTAATCACGATGGCGGCCACGGTCTATCGAAGCGAGACGGTTGAGGCGTCGGATCTCGCGGTCGTGCGGCTGAGCGGAGAGGCGGTCCGGAAGTCGATACCGGCTGCTCAGCTCGATGCTTTGGTGGGACAGAAGGCGGTCTACGACCTGCCCGAGGGAACGATCCCGGTGCCTGGCGCCATCGACGACGTCGTAATCCCGGACAGCGGCCGGGCAGTTGTCGGCATCAAGTTGTCGACCGGCCGGGCACCCACCGCACTGCTCACTCCTGGCTCTCCGGCGCGCCTCGTGGTGCTTCCACCAGCGAGCACGACTGAACCCGGACACCTCAGACAAGCTTGCGGGCAAGACCTACCCGGCCACGATCGTTGACCAGGCGCCCGGCGCCGACGGGGCCTCCATCGTGATCAACGTCGACGTCACAAGCGGTCAGGCTCCGACCATCGCGATGCTGGCCGCTTCGGATCGTCTTGTCGTCGTTCGTGATCCGGCTCGGTGATCGACCGTGGCACTGTTGATCTTGACATCCGCCTCCGGCTCACCTGGCGTGACCACGCTGGGCGTCGGGCTTGCGCTGACCTGGCCTCGCTCGGTGCTCTTGGCTGACTGTGATCCCGGCGCCCACCAGTCGGTGTTGGCCGGATACCTGGCGGGCCGATCGGCCGGTGGCAAGGGTCTGCTCCGCGTGGCGGAAGCGCACCGTGACCGCCGACCACTTCGCGAGGTGGTGTTGGATCAGTGTGAACCGCTCGCGGATGATCCTGGACACCGCCGGCGTATTCCTCCCCGGCTTCACCAGGCCCGGAAGCGCCAGCCACTTCGGCGGGGTCTGGACGGACCTTGCCGAGACGTTCGAACGTCTGTCCGACGTCGGCTACGACGTCATCGTGGACGCCGGTCGGCTCGGCGCCGCAGGGCCTACCGCCTGCGCTGGTCGAACATGCCGCGGCAGACCTGTCTGGTCCTGCGCTCCAATCTTCGAGCCGTCATGGCGGCCCGGGTGCACCTTCCGACCCTTCGTGATCATCCCCGCCTCAGCGAAACCGGTGGGGCGCTCGGCCTGATCATCGTTGGCGAGTCAGAACCCTACTCGCGTTCTGAGATCGCCAAGGCGCTCGGTGTATCCACACTCGGCGTCGTCGCCAATGATCACCGCTCTGCCGGCACATCTGTCGGACGGGAAGCCGCGACTCGCGCAAGTTCGACCAGTCTGCGTTGATCACCTCGATCTCCGATCTGGCCGCAACGCTGGCGGCCCGCTTGGAGCGGTCGTGCTGATCTGATCCGGAGTTGATCATGAATGAGACAATGTGACGGCCCAGGCCCCCACCTCGCTCGCAGAGATTCCCGTCTTCGCCGAGTACGAGCATGAGTCGGCATCGAGACCCGATTCGCGGACGCCCCGTCCGTACGGCGGGAGCGCCGCCCAGCGCTTCGGAATCTACTACCGCTAGAGAACTCGACGGTGCCCGCGACGCGCTTCCGGCCGCTGACATCGATTGGACGAAGGTCGTCGAACTTCGTCGGCTAGCGTCGGCGGCGATCACCGAGCAAAGCGAAGATCATCTGCGTAACGCCGGTGCGCCGCTTGGTCGGCGATGACCGGCTGCTGCTGGGCCGCGCGATCATCAAGCGCGTCGTCGGTGATCACGTCCGGACGCTCCATCGTGAGGGAGCCGACTTGTGGTCGACAGCCCAGGAGCAGGCGTACGTCCATGCGGTCGAGGACGCAGTCTTCGGTTACGGACGGTTGCAGCCGTTGCTGGAAATGCCAGACGTCGAGAACATCGAGATCCACGGTTTCGACTCGGTCGTCGTGCAGTACGGGGACGGCCGACGGGAAAGCATGCCTCCAGTAGCGGCCGACGACGAGGAGCTGGTCGAAGCGATTCGCTTCTTGGGTCAGAACACCGAGCCGTCACGGCCGTTCGACGATGCCCACCCCGACGATGACCCTGGCGCTTGGCGAGCGCTTCCGACTGCACGCCATCGGATTCGGCCTCTCCTACCGGCCGAGTGTGGTGATCCGGCAGCACACCCTGACCGACGTCTCGCTGGCCGATCTTGCCGGAACCGGCCTGATGCCGCACGAGGTGGCACAGTTCCTCGACGCGGCGATCCTCGCTCGCAAGTCGATGGTGATCTCTGGTGATCAAGGAGCCGGAAAAACCACGCTGCTGCGCGCCCTGATCAACTCCATCCCGCCGAACGAGCGTTTCGGGACCCTGGAAACCGACTACGAGCTGATGACGCACCTGCAGCCGCGGTCGGGAGAACATTCTCGCGCTGCAGGCTCGTGTCGGCCATGGTGAGACGTCCGGCAGCAGTCGGGTCGGCGACTTCACGATCTCGGATCTGATGCCAGAAGCACTCCGCCAGAACCTGTCCCGGCTGATCGTCGGCGAGGTGCGAGGCGGCGAGGCGGCGGCCATGTTCGAGGCGATGCAAGCCGGCACGGGCACCCTGAGTACGACCCACTCCCACTCGGCGGAATCGACGATCGATCGGCTGGCGTCCCGGGTGGCGCAAGGTGGGGTTCTGACCATCGAGGAGGCCTACCGGCAGATCGCGCACAACATTCACCTCTTCATCTACGTCAAGCTCGTCGACGAGACATGGAAGGGCGGCAGCAGGCGGCGGTTCATCTCCGAGATCCGCCAGGTCACCCGCGCCATCGAGAACGGTCGGCCAGTAACCCATCTGACGTACAGCGCCTCCGCCGGTCCCGGCCAGCCCGCCGGGTTCTATCCGGACGCCGACTTCGAGGCGGAACTCCTGCCGTTCAAGCGGGAACTGACGTGATAGACGGCGTTGGCTGCTGCCATTGGCTTGCTCGTAGTCGGCGGCGTGCTCGCCATCATCCGGGGTCTTCAGCGAATCCCGCCTTCTGGCCGCACGCCTCCTTTGCGACTGTCCGCGAGGTGGGCGAGAGTGACTCGTCGGCCGGTTGGCCCCGCAGGGCGTCGCCGGGACGCAACCCTGCTGGGCGGGGTTGTCGTCGGGCTTGGAATCGCGGCGGTGTCCGGCTGGCTGATCGCGATCGTCGCGATCCCGGTTCTTGCCCTCGGACTGCCCTATCTCCTAATGCTGCCCAAGCCGCGTGATGTCGAGCAGCTCGAGGCCCTGGATCGCTGGGTGCGATCGTTGACCGCCACGCTGACGACGGGTAAGTCGGTCACCGACGCCATCCGCGTCTCGCGGCGTACCGCGCCCGCGTCCATCGCAGAGGAGATCGGCGTTCTCGTGGCGCGGCTGAACAACCGCTGGGAGACGCACGACGCTCTGCTGCGGTTCGCCGATGACCTGAATTCGCCCGATGCCGACGCGGTGGTCGCGGCCCTGATCTTGGCGGCCAACCGGGGAGCGAACGGCGCGTCGGCCACCCTTCACGCGCTCGCCGACTCGATCCAGGCGCAACTCAAGGGCCGACGAGCGATCGAGCGAGAGCGCGCCAAGCCCTACGTCGTCGTGCGGCAGGTCACGGTGATCAGCTTGACCACCCTCGCCCTGGTGCTGGTGCTGAATCCGCAATTCTTCGAGCCTTACCGTACGCCGATCGGCCAGCTGATCTTGTCTGTGTTGGTGTGTCTGTACCTGGGTTCGTTGATCTTGATGCGGCGGCGAGCGCAACAACGTCCCCAGGCAGCGCATCCTGGTGGGGCAACGGTCGTGACCCTGTCGATGATTCTCCTGGCGGGCGTCCTGATCGCGGGTGGAGTTGATCTGCCTGGTCGTGGCGCTCGTGCCAACCACGCCTCGGCTGGTCGATGCTCTGGCGCGCATTGCGGTCGACGCCGAAACCAGCGAACGCACGGTGGACCTTGGTCCTCCACAGCAGCGTCTCCGAGCGGCTGGGTGCGCGCCTGTACCGGCTCAGTCCCGTGCCGCTGACCGATGGTCAACGTAAGGCTCTGCGACTGCAAGCCAAGTCCATCGCCGAGTTCTACGCCGACAAGGCGGTGATGGCGCTGGTCGGTGGGCTCCTCCCAGCGCTGGTCGGCCTCGCCCTCTGGAGCGTGAACGGCCGACCGAGCACGCTTGCCTGCACTCTTCTGCATCCTCGGGTCGGCTGGTCGGCTTCTTCGTGCCGGATCTGTTGCTTCGCCGGACGACGGCCAGCGCGCGGTCTGGCGCCGTCGAGTCACTCCTGGTGTTCATCGATCTGGTCACCTTGGAACGACTCGCCAACGCCTCCTCGAGCCAGGCCCTTCAGCACGCCGCGAGCCTGAGCGATGTCACCCTCTTCCGCCAGATCCGGCTTGCCCTTGACCGGGCTCGACTCGAACAGCAGTCGCCCTACGCCCAGCTCCGCCGACTGGCCGATCAACTAGACCTGCCGGAGCTCAAGGATCTCGCGGACATCATGCAGCTGGACGAGAATGGGGCGGCCCTCTCTGGCGCCCTGCGTGCCCGGCTGCGCGAACTGCGTGATGCCCATCTGAGCCGGGAGCAGACGGCTGCCAGCGCGGCCGCCGAGAGCATGACGATCTTCATGACGGTGCCGGCCATGATCTTCGGCTTGATCTTCCTCGTCGCCGCTCTGCTTCGGATCGTGCAGGGCTAGCGCGGTGCGCTCCGGACCAGCCGACCGGACGGACAACACTCGGACGGAACGGACAACACCTGACCGGTTCCGATCGGCCGGGGCCGGCGGCATCGTGAACCGCATGCGCCTTGATACGCGGCCTCGGCGCTTTGGCTGCCCTCCTGCTCCTCCTGGTCGGAGTGCCGGCCGCCCTGATTGCGCTGAGTGGCAACCCACTGCCCGAGGAGGTCAGCTGGGAGACGATCCGACGGGCCCTGCTCAGACCTGACGACGGAACCCTCGTCGTCCGGCTCATTACGGTTGTCGGCTGGATCGCATGGCTGGTCTTCGCGATCTCGACGCTTGCGGAAGCGATCGAGCTGGTGTCGAGCCACCGGATTTCGGCTGCGACTTGCCGGGGCTCGCTGGACCCCAGCGGCTGGTGGCTGGGTTGATGCTGTCCGTCATCGCCATGGCCGGTAGCCTCGCCCACCGTCCAGGCCGATCCGCTGTCGCGTCACTCCGGCGGCGCCTGCCGGAAGAATCCGCCGGCGAAGCCAGACCGGACGTCCACACCGCCCGCACCGTGTCGGACGAGTCGCGACCGCGGCCACGTTCACCTGGTGGAGAGCGGCGATGACTTGTGGAGCCTGTCCGAGCACTACTACGGCGACGGTCGCCAATGGCGCAAGATCGCGATGGCGAACCCCAAACTGCTGACTGGAGGGCCAGATCGGCTCGAACCCGGGTGGCGGCTCACCATCCCCGATGTCGAGAGTCCCGACGCCGCGTCCAAGGCGCGCACCGATCGTGGTCAAGCGGGGCGACACCTTGTCGTCGATCGCCAAGGAGGTCTACGGAAGCGAGTCCGATGGCCACGGATCCTTCGCGCCAACCGCGCGCAGCTGGGTGACCCTGACGACATCGTTCCTGGCGTGCGCCTGGTGCTGCCGGGGAAGACACCCGCGGTCAAGCCGGCACATATCGATCGTCGCGAGCCCGTACGGGATTCCGGTGACGGAGCACAGCCAGAGGAGCCCACGCCACCGATGGAGACCTCGACCGTTTCACCGTCGCCGCAGGTGGAGTCACGTCTGGTGGAGTCGCCGGCTGAGCACGCCGAGTGTGGCGCTGGGATTGGCGTCGGTGGGATCGCTATTGGCGGCAGGTGTGGTCGCTGGTTTGGCGCTCGGCGGCGAGTTCAGCTCCAGATCCGCCCGGTGGGCCGCAGAATAGCGTCACCGCCAGAGCCGCGGTCGAGGCTGAGCTCATTCTGGGCCGACGGCAGGCCCCGCTCACCTTGCGCACCCTCGATCTCGCAACGCGCGCTATCTCCGCTCATTGCCGCGAACGGCAGAGCGACTTGCCGCCGCTACAGCTGGCCAAGGTTGGTGACGATCAGATCGAGCTGGTTCTGGCATCCGGGACGCCCCATCCGCCAGCGGGGTTTACCGTTCGTGGGAATTCCTGGCTGCTCGATGCGGAGCATCGACTCCGGTTGAGGGCGATCCCCGGTATCGAGGACGCGCTGCGGCCCTACCCGTGCCTGGTGTCGATCGGGCGGGATGATCAAGATCAACAGGTGCTACTCGACCTGGAAGGCATCGGTCTGCTCGCGCTCGACGGAGATCCTGAACTATCGACCGCGGTGCTCGACGCGATGGCGATCGAGCTCGCCTTCTCGCCCTCGGCAAATGAACTCCTGCTGACGCGTATCGGCGATCACTCCCGCCTATCCGGCGCGGTCGGGATGGACAACGTTCGTGACACGGATGATCTTGATGGCCTGCTCGAGCGATGGGAGCGACGGGCGGCAACTCAGCGGGCACACCGGTCGTCGGCCGTCGTGGGGCAGCGCCGGATCGATCCCGACTTAGCCGATCCGTGGGTTCCGGAAGTCGCGTTGATCAATGGTGCGCCAACCGTCGAACAGTCGGCTCGCCTGATCGACTTGCTGACCCGCCCACCTCAGGTCACTATGGCGGCGGTCCTCGCCGCGCCGCTGGCTGGGGCTCCCTGGCGCCTGAGGCTGCATGCATCCGGTCGTGAAGCACCCGTTCGTGCGACGCTCGATCCGCTCGGAGTGCAGCTGGCCCCGCAATTGATCAAGCGGGATGGCCAGCGGGCGGTCGTCGAGCTGATCTCCGCTACAGGAAGTGAGGAGACGACGCCGGCGCCGTGGTGGCACGGACCGCAACCGCCGCACCCACCGCCCGACAACGTGACGTTTCTCGAGAAGAGGTTCGGAGGTTGGATCAACGGAAGCACGGACGGGGATGAGCCAATGGAGACGCGGATGGCGGAGGCCGGTATCGGCGACAGTCATCCCATGCTTCAACTCCTGGGACCGATTGAGCTGGTGGACGCTGCCGGGACGGTCCCGCCCCGAGCGGGCAAGCAGTGTCTGGAGTACTGCGCGTGGTTGATGGAGCACCCTCGTACGACAGCCCAGGCGATGGCTTCTGCGCTTGGCTGTGGCAGAGGGGACGCGGCGCTCCAACATGAGCCGGCTGCGCAACTGGCTTGGCTCGGATCCGAGCGGCGAAGCCTATCTCCCGGACGCCTACAGCGGGCGGATCGTGTTGCATCCAGCCGTCAGCTCTGACTGGCACCGGTTCCAGATACTCACCTCGCCGGGAATCAACCGCTCCTCGACGGCGGCCCTGCGAGCTGCCCTCGAACTGGTCAGGGGTGCACCGCTGGCCGACGCCGCGCCCGGCCAGTGGCACTGGGCCGAGGAGCTGCGTACCGACATGATCTCGGCCATCCGCGACCTTGGCGTCGAGCTGACCAACCGGGCGCTGCAAGGCAATGATTGCGATCTTGCCCGGTGGGCGGCATCGCGGGCGCTGGTCGCGGCGCCCGGTGACGAACTGCTGATGGCCGCCCGGATCAGGACGGAGCATCAGTCCGGCAACACGGCGGAAACCGAGCGGCTCACCCTCCAGGTGGCGGCGCACGCCCGGAATCTCGGGGTCGATCTTGATCCGGAGACCGTGATGTTGCTTCAGGAGGTGATGGAGGGACAGGTTCGGGCGAGGATGGCGTAGTGAAAACCCAGTACTACACCGCGACCAGCATCGACGGGTTCATCGCCGACGCCGACAACTCGCTGGACTGGCTGTTTCAGGTCGAAGGCGATGCCGAAGGCATGGATCAGGAATATCCGAACTTCATGGCCGATGTCGGTGCCATGGCCATGGGCTCGACCACCTACGAGTGGGTCGCTGCCTACACAGGCTTTCTGGACGATCCGAGCAAGTGGGAGTACACGCTTCCGGCGTGGGTGTTCAGCAGCCGGACCCTGCCGCGACCCGACGGACCGGACATTCGCTTCGTCTCCGGTGACGTGGCTCCGTTGCACGCTGAGATGGTCGAGGCAGCCGCCGGCAAGAACGTCTGGCTGGTCGGCGGCGGGGATCTGGTCGGCCAGTTCCATGATCAGGGATTGCTGGACGAGGTGATTCTCGGCGTAGCGCCGGTGTTCCTCGGCGGTGGGGCGCCCTTGCTGCCACGCCAGATACCTTCCTCGCAGCTGCGATTAATTGACGTGACAAGGCATGGATCGACGTTTGTAACGTTGCGCTATGCCGTATCCCGGTCCTAGCACCGATCTCGCCACTGCCGCGCCGCCTCGGGCGGGTATCCACCCCGCGTGGTGGGTGGCGGTCGTGGCGTTCGTCGCCTTGCTGGGTGCGGCGGGTTTCCGGGCCGCACCCGGGGTCTTGATGATCCCCCTGCAGGAGGAGTTCGGCTGGCCGCGGACGGTCATGTCGGCCGCGGTGAGCGTGAACCTGATCTTGTACGGCGTGATGGCCCCGTTTGCCGCGGCGCTGATGGACCGGTTCGGTATCCGCAGAGTGGTCAGCGTGGCGCTGGTCCTGGTCGCGGCGGGGAGCGGACTGACGATCTTCGTCCAGTCCGGGTGGCAGCTGCTGATCACTTGGGGCCTGCTGGTCGGCGTTGGCACTGGATCGATGGCCCTCGTCTTCGCCGCCACCATCGCCAACCGCTGGTTCGTCGCCCGCCGCGGTCTCGTGATGGGCATCCTCACCGCCGCGGGTGCTACCGGGCAGTTGATCTTCCTGCCGATCCTGGCCGGTCTGACCGAATACATCTCCTGGCGCGCGGCCTCGCTGCTCATCTCTTGCGCCGCGCTCGCTGTGGTGCCGTTTGTCCTTCTGGTGCTCCGCGACTACCCGGCCGACCGGGGCGTTCGGGCTTATGGAGCGCCTCTCGATGTCGACGACCCGCCACCGCCCGATCCGGCCGGTGCCGCCCGGCGGGCAGTCGGCGCCCTGCGCGTAGCCGCCAGAACCACAACGTTCTGGGCGCTGGCGGGTGGCTTCGCCATCTGCGGGGCGACCACCAACGGGCTGATCGGCACCCATTTCATTCCGTCAGCTCATGATCACGGAATGGCGGTGCCCACCGCCGCCGGGCTTACTGGCGCTGGTCGGCATCTTCGACATCGCCGGAACAGTCGTCTCCGGCGCGCTCACCGACAAGATCAACCCGAGGTTCTTGCTGGTGGGCTACTACTTCTTCCGCGGGATCGGCCTGCTGGTGCTGCCCTGGCTGCTGTCGGACCGGGTGCATCCCAGCATGCTGGTCTTCATCGTCATCTACGGCCTCGACTGGGTAGCGACCGTGCCGCCGACCGCCGCGCTTTGCCGCGAGGTCTTTGGCGCCAACGGCACGATCGTCTTCGGCTGGGTCTTCGCCTCACACCAGATCGGCGCCGCGGTCGCGTCGGCGGCAGCGGGGATTATCCGGGACACGACCGGCACCTACAACCTCGCCTGGTTTGGTGCCGCGGCGCTGTGCGCCGTGGCCGCGGCCGTGTCGTTCGGCATCAGAAGGGGGCCGCCCCGAATCGCGGCTTAGACGCGATTCGTGTCGAGCGGAGCGCAGCAGTTAGATGTCGAGCGGAGCGAGCAGTTAGATGTCGAGCGGAGCGAGCAGTTAGATGTCGAGCGGAGCGAGCAGTTAGATACTGTTCCTCAGCCTGAGGCTGTTGCTGACCACGAAAAGTGAGCTCAGCGCCATGGCGGCGCCGGCGAACATCGGGTTGAGGAAGCCCAACGCGGCGAGCGGGATCGCCGCCACGTTGTAGGCGAACGCCCAGAACAGGTTCACGTGGATGGTGCGGAGGGTGGCCCGGGCCAGGCGGATCGCGTCGACCGCTGCGTGCAGGTCGCCACGGACCAGCGTCAGGTCACTCGCCTGGATCGCCACGTCCGTCCCCGTCCCCATCGCGATGCCGAGGTTCGCCTGCGCCAGCGCGGCGGCGTCGTTGACGCCGTCCCCCACCATGGCGACCTGTCGGCCTGATTCCTGCAGCCGTACGACCTCGGCGACCTTGCCTTGAGGCGTGACGTCGGCAACCACCTCATCGACGCCCACCTGACGGGCCACGTTCTCGGCGCTGGTCCGGTGATCACCCGTGAGGAGCACCGGAGTCATGCCAAGCCGGCGCAGCTGCCGTACGGCGTCGGCGGAGGTGGGCTTGACCGTGTCGGCCACCGCGATCATTCCGCGAGCAGCGCCGTCCCAGCCCACCAGCACCGCAATGTGACCCTGCTGCCGCGCCCGCCCGCTGGCCGTCGATCAACTCTGCACTCACCGAGAGTCCCTCGTTCTCCAGCAGGGTTTGCTGTCCGACGAACACCTGCCGCTCGGCGACCTCGGCGACCACGCCGGCGCCGGGCCGATTCGCCAGTGTGGCGACATCCAGTACGGGTCCCGCCGTCCGCGCGTGCTGGGTGATGGCCTGAGCAATGGGATGCTCCGATGCAGATTCGGCGGCACCACCGAGGGCCAGAACCTGCCCCCTCGTCGACGCCCGGCTCGGCAGTCACCGAAACCACCGACATCAGGCCGGAGGTGACGGTGCCGGTCTTGTCCAGCACGACGGTGTCGATCCGGCGGACATGCTCGAGCACCTCAGGGCCCTTGATCAGGATGCCCAGCTGCGCTCCCCGCCCGGTGCCCACCATGAGGGCCGTCGGCGTGGCCAACCCGAGGGCACAGGGACAGGCGATGATCAACACGGCCACCGCCGCGGTGAAGGCGAACTCCGGACCCGACCCTTGGCCCAGCCAGAAGCCCAAGGTGGCCACGGCGATCGCCATGACGATCGGCACGAAGATCGCGGAGATCTTGTCGGCCAGCCGTTGCACGCCCGCCTTGCCGGCCTGCGCGGCTTCCACGAGGCGAGCGATCTGGGCCAGCTGGGTGTCCCCGCCCACCCGGGTCGCCTCGACGACCAGCCGGCCAGAGGTGTTGATAGTTCCACCCACCACCGCTGCGCCCGGTCCGACCTCGACCGGCATCGACTCGCCGGTGATCATGGACGTGTCCAGGGCACTGAGGCCGGAGACGATCACTCCGTCGGTCGCGATCTTCTCCCCAGGTCGGACCACGAACTGATCGCCGACCAGGAGCTGATCGATCCCGATGCGTCGCTCGGCACCGTTCCGCAGCACCGCCACATCGCGCGCCCCGAGTTCGAGCAGGGCGCGCAGTGCGGCACCGGCTCGGCGCTTGGCCCGCAGCTCGGCATACCGTCCGGCCAGCAGGAAGGTGGTGGTACCGACAGCTGCTTCCAGATAGAGATTTGCGGTGCCATCGTGACGGACCAGGCGGAACTCGAAGTCATGCCGGAAGCCGATCTCGCCGGCGGCACCGGTGACCATTGCGTAGACCGACCAGCCCAGGGCCGCCACCGTGCCGACCGAGATCAACGTGTCCATGGTCGCCTGCCCGTGCCGCAGGTTGATCAAGGTCGCCCGGTGGAACGGCCAGCCGGCCCAGCCGACGACGACCAGGCTCAGCAGCAGCGACACCCATTGCCACCCGGGAAACTGGAGCGCGGGCACTATGGACATCACGATCACCGGCACACTCAGGGCGGTGGAGATGATCAACCGGCGGCGCAGCGCGCGCAGTTCGCGATCATGTTCATCCACCGTTTCCACGGGCAGCGTTGCGCCGTAGCCGGCCTGCTCGATGGTGGCGATCAAGGCGCCCGGCTGGACGCCGTCGCGGACCTGGACGGTGGCCTTTTCGGTCGCGTAGTTCACGGTGGCGGTGACGCCATCCAACCGATTGAGCTTCTTCTCGATCCGGGCGGCGCAGGAGGTGCAGGTCATGCCCTGCACGTCCAGCTCGACAACGGTGGCGGGCGTCTGCAGCGAGGTCATGACATCACCGCCACGGTGTATTCCGCCACATAAGAGTCCTCGCCGCGAGTGAACTCCGCGAACATCCGGTAGAGCCCTGGTTGTGGCACTCCGCCGGTGAAAGAAATGTCGGGACCGTGGTAGGTCTCGTCCACCGGATCGGCGTGCAGGTGCAAGTAGCCGAGATCGGTTGGTCGGATGATCACGCCATGGCCGAGGCTGCCGTGCGCGGGGGTCAGGTCGGTGACCGGACGTCCCTTCTCGGTCACAGTGATCACGGCCGCGGCGCTGCTCGACGTGGTGACTGGCTGGGACAAGGTGGCCACAGAGCCGTCCACCCTGTCGCGATCGTTGACCTCCGGCAGTGGTCGCGGGCGGTACTTCCCGCTGATCGTCAAGTCGGCACCCAGCACGACAGGTTGTCCCAGTGTGGCCGGCCGGAACTCCGCGATCAATCGCCACGGCCCGGGTGTCAGGTTGAGGACGGCCCACCACGACGCGCCTTCACCCTGCTCCGGATAGATGTGCTGATAGCCCGACAGGTCCCGGCGGACGGCAATCACGTGCATCGGCGCCCCGTCGGTCTCGGTGTAGTCGGGCACCGGGCCGCCTCCAGGTCCAGTGATCTCGAGCTCGACGAACTGGTCATCGCCCGGGGTGCCGGTCGAATCCGGGAGTCGCATGGTGTAGCCGTCCGCCGTGGCCGAGAGGCCGCCGAACGTTGGGGGGTGTTCGTTGTGCGCGGCCTCGGGCGGTGCTGCCAGAAGGGCGGAGGATTGCGTGCCCGTCAGGTACGCCACGCCGAAGATCGCCGTCAAGGCGATCAGAAAGACGGCGAGTTTGGCGGGGGCGGCACGCATGGGGCGGTAGCGTCCGGCAATCAGCGCGGGGCCAGAGAGTAGCCGGCCTCATCGACGGCAGCCTCGACTGCCTCCACGGAGATGGCCGTATCGCTCGTGATCACGACTTCACCGCTCTCCAGGTCGACCCGGACATCAGTAACGTCGGGAATGGTGCGAACTTCCTCGGTGACGGAAGCGGCGCAGTGGCCGCAGTGCATTCCCTGGACCAGATATGTCGACGTCATAGGCACGTATGTTCTCCTCAGGACCGGACCAGCCGGGCGATGGCCTCGGACGCCTCTTTGATCTTGCTGTCGGCCTCGTCACCACCAGCTGCCGCCGCCCGTACGACGCAGTGGTTGAGGTGCTCATCGAGCAAGCCGAGCGCGACCGACTGCAGCGCGCTCGTCATCGCCGACACTTGGGTCAGAATGTCGATGCAATACTTCTCGTCCTCCACCATCTTCTGGAGGCCCCGGGCCTGACCCTCGATGCGGCGCAGACGATTGAGATAGGCATCCTTGTTGGTGAGGTAACCGGCACTCGGCGAGTGTTCCATAGCTCTCCTTACTCTACCCCCCTAGGGTATAGCACACCGGAAGAGGTTTTCCCCAATTGCTGTGGGTAGATCCCGCGATCTGGTCCCGCGTCCACGATGAGGACGTCACTACGGCGTGTCGCGAAAAAGGCGTCGAAAGCGAGACTGTCCACCGGCTTCGTGAAGCGAAATCCCTAGTCAGGATAGTGTTCTGCGCGAATGCGCAGCGTCGTCCCCAACGACGTGCCCAGCCTTCCCACATCTGGAGGGCAGGTGCTCCCCAGGGTCCCGTTCCTTGTCCACAGAGGGTGTGAATAAGCGAACGATCGAGGGCTGGCCAGAGCGCCTCGCCAGGTCGTACGGTGGCTCCGGCTCGGGCAGGGCCAAATCGGTACTCCGAAATGTCACCAGTGTGATTTAACGTGCCTCACGGAGTATCGGAGCGATGGAGAGGGGCGCAAAGGTGAGTCTCGCCGAAGTGTTGACGCCCTACCGCGAGGAGGTGGCGCGTCCTGGCGACCGAACTCCGCCGCAGGACATGGACGCCGAGCAATGCGTCCTCGGCGCCATGATGATGTCCAAGGACGCCATTGCCGACGTGGTGGAGACGCTACGCGGATCCGACTTCTATCGTCCAGCCCACGAGCAGATCTACGACGCGATCACCGACCTCTACGGGCGCGGCGAGCCGGTCGATGCCCTGATGGTCTCCAACCTGCTGGGCAAGCGTGGCGCACTCATCAAGATCGGCGGGGCGGATTACCTGCACACCTTGTTGGCCAGCGTGTCGGTCGCGGCCAACGCGGGTTACTACGCGGCGATCGTCCGCGAGAAGGCGGTGTTGCGGCGGCTGGTCGACGCCTCCATCCGCATCGGGCAGATGTCGTACGCGGGCGAAGGCGACGTCGACGACATCGTCGATCGCGCCCAAGCCGAGGTGTACTCCGTCACCGATCGCAAGGCGAGCGAGGACTACAAAGCGCTGTCGGAGCTGATGCAGCCGACCCTGGACGAGATGGAGGCCATCTCCTCCCGGAGCGGCACCCTGTCCGGAGTTCCGACCGGCTTTGCTGATCTTGACGACCTGACCAACGGCCTGCACCCCGGGCAAATGGTGATCGTCGCAGCGAGGCCCGGGCAAGGTAAGTCAACTTTCGCCCTAGATATCGCTCGTACCGCAAGTATTAAACACAGCCTGGCATCGGTGATCTTCAGTCTGGAAATGAGCCAGATCGAGATCACCATGCGCCTCCTGTCGGCGGAGGCCTCCATCCCGCTGTCCCACATCCGAGGCGGTCGGATGAGCGACGACGACTGGGCGCGCGTGGCCAGCAAGATGGGCCAGGTCTCCGAGGCCCCGATGTTCATCGATGACTCGCCGAACCTGACGATGATGGAGATTCGGGCCAAGGCGCGCCGGCTCAAACAGCGTCACGATCTCAAACTGGTGGTGATCGACTACATCCAGCTGATGACCTCCGGGAAGAAGGTCGAATCCCGCCAACTCGAGGTCTCGGAGTTCTCCCGGCAGCTCAAGCTCCTGGCCAAGGAGCTCGACGTGCCCGTGGTGGCACTCTCCCAGCTCAACCGTGGCCCCGAGCAGCGCAACGACAAGCGCCCGATGCTGGCAGACCTGCGTGAATCCGGCTCCTTGGAGCAGGACGCCGATATCGTCCTGCTACTGAACCGTCCCGATATGTACGACAAGGAGTCCGAGCGCGCCGGCGAAGCCGACTTCGACGTTGCCAAACACCGAAACGGTCCGACGAAGATGATCACCGTCGCCTTCCAGGGCCACTACTCGCGGTTCATCGACATGCAGGCCTAGCTCAGAGGCAGATGTCGCCTCAGGGCATCAACGGCCACGTCGATCACTGCCTCAAGTGCGCCGGGCTCTTCGAACAGGTGACTTGCGCCCGGGATGATCGTGCTGTCGACGGGAGCGCTCATCTCGCTCGCCGCCTGAACATTGAGCCGGTGCACGTCGCGGTCGTTGCCGCCCACAATCAGCAGGACGGGCGCCCGTACGCGGGTCAGGGCTTCGCCGGCGAGGTCGGGCCGTCCGCCGCGGGATATCACCAACCGCACCCGGTCAGGGCGGTCCGCGGCCGTCATCAGGGCTGCCGCCGCGCCGGTGCTAGCGCCGAAGAGGGCGATGGGCAGGGCAGCGACATCGTCCTGGGCGGCAAGCCAGTCCACAGCACCGGTGAGTCGGGCAGCCAGCCGAGGAATGTCGAAGCGCAGTTGCCGGGTGCGGACGTCAATGTCCTCCTCCGGTCGAGTGAGCAGATCCATCAACAGCGTTGCGTAACCAGCCTCCTGAAAGGCTCCGGCGACCCGACGGTTGCGAGGACTATGCCGGCTGCTTCCGCTGCCGTGCGCAAAAAGCACGACAGCGCGCGCCTGCTCGGGGATGGCGAGGTCGCCTTCCAGCAGCACGCCCGCTGGTATCTGAACCGCCCTCGGGAGAACCAGTCCTGCCACGAGTCAAGTGTGTCTCGGCCTGTTCCCGCTGGGTAATCTTGCTGTGATACCCGCCAAGTTGGAGGAATTGTGAGCCGCATCACAGGTCTGCTGAAGACCGCCCTGATAATGAAGGCCGTTCAGGTCGCCCAGCGTGAACTCTCCAAGCCGGAGAACCAGCGCAAGATCAAGGAAGGCCTCAGCAAGGTTCGCGACAAGGTCAACAAGCCGCGGAGCTGATCCGTCCCCCACGGGCACCTCAGAGCAGAGCCCGGCGCGGCTCCCGTTCCGTTGTCGGCGCAACCTGATCATCGGCGCTCAGCTCTGAATTAGCCGCACGCGCGGCGCGGGGGCGAGACAGCGGTCCCGGCGCCCAGAACCGGTCGCCCAGTACGTGCACCAAAGCCGGTACCAGCACCGTCCGGACCAACAACGTGTCGAGCAGCACACCCAGGCTGACGATGATGCCGATCTCCGTGAGTACGATCACCGGCAGCACGCCGAGTACGGTGAACACCGCGGCTAGCAGGATGCCGGCGCTGGTGATGACCCCGCCGGTGACGGCCAGGGCGTGAATGATGCCCTGGTGGGTGCCCCGGTGCACGGTCTCCTCCTTCGCCCGAGATACCAAGAAGATGTTGTAGTCAACGCCCAGCGCTACCAGGAACAAGAAGCTGAACAGTGGCACCTGGTAGTCCAGGCCGGGGTAGTCGAAGACGTAACTGAACGCGAAGCTGCCCGCACCCATCGCCGCGAAGAAGCTCAGGATCACCGTCAAGATCAACACGACAGGTGCGACCAACGCGCGTAGCAGCGCAATCAACACGACCAGCACTACGGCCAAGATCAGCGGAGAGATGATCTTGAGATCGCGGATTGCGGCGTCCCGGGCATCCAGGTTCGTGGCGACTGCTCCGCCGACGAGGGCCTCGGGGTCGGCGTTCACCACCGCTGTCCGCAGGTCGCGAACAGTTTGGTAGCTCTGCGGCGTGTCCGGCTCGGCGGTGATCACGACGTTGAGCTCGCTGATCTGGGAGGTCGTCTCGCCGGGCCTGACCTCCGACACGCCCGGCACACTCATCGCCTGTGCCGCTACCGCCTCGGCGTCAGCCGGGTTGGTCATGATCACGACCGGGGACACCACACCGGCCGGGAATGACGCGGTGATCGTTTTCAGCCCGCTGACCGACTCGGCCTCGGTCCGGAAGGTTTCCGCCTGACTGAGCCCGAAGCTGGTGGTCAGCACACCAGTACTCAGGCCGACCAGCAGCAGCACCGATCCGAGGATGACCGGCCAGGGCCGTCGTGCTGTGGCATTACCGATCCGTCGCCACGCGCGGCCACCGTCATGTCGGTGAGCGTCCTCCGGATCGACTTTTGGCACCAGCGGCCAGAAGATTCCGCGTGGGCAGACCACGAGCGCCGACGGTAGGACCAGCAGACCGAATAGTAGAGCCGTCAGGATCCCGATCGCGCCGCCGACGCCGATCGCCCGGCTGCTTCCGGTCTGCGCCAAGAGCAACGTGAGCAGCGCCAAGATCACGGTCGCACCGGAGGCCGCGATGGCCGGAGCGGCACCAACCCAGGCGCGCCGCATGGCGACCCGACGCGTGTGCTCTCGTCGCAGCTCCTCTCGATAGCGGGCAATCAGCAGCAGCGCATAGTCGGTGCCCGCACCGAATACCAGCACCGAGACGATTCCGCTGGTCGAGGCGTTGAACGGCAGGTCGGTGAGTTCTGAAGTGATCTTGAGAAATGTCGCGGTCAGCTGATCGGCCAGGCCGACGACAGTCAGCGGGATCAGCCAGAGGATGGGGCTTCGGTAGGTGATCAAAAGCAGCACTGCCACCACGAGGGCTGTGGTCAGCAGCAGCCGGTAATCCGCGCCCTCGAAGGCAAGGTTGAGATCGGCTGTGAAGCCGGCGCCCCCGGTGACCTGCGCACTGAGACCGGACGGCAAGTCGGCCTGGACAATCTCGCGAATCTGTTTGACCGACGCCACCGTCTCCTCCGCCGGCGCAGTTCCGGAGAGCTGCACCACCACCAACGCTGCTTCGCCGTTGGGTGACGGCTGCGGCGGCGTCACCTGGCTGTCCAACGCTACGGTTCGCAGGGTCGCCGCGTGGGCGGCGATGACCGCCTGGTCAGCCTCCGACAAGCCACCCGGTCGGTTGTAGACGACCACGGCCGGATTGAGCTGTCCGGACGGCAGCTGCTGCTGCAACTCCGCGACCTGGGTGGACTGTGCCGAGTCAGGGAGGCCGGCGGTCGGTGCGTCGGTCGTGCGGCCCTCCGGACTGAGGGCGATCACCGCTGCGCTCCCCAGGACCGCGACCAGGATGACCATCCAAGCACCCACCCGGCCGGAGACTAGCCGCGCACATCCGTCGAGGACGCGAGTCATGCTTGCCCCACTCTCTCGGTGCCGGTCCTGACTGCTGCTGGCTCACCAGTCTCTTCCGCACCAGGAAGGCGGACGGATGCGGTCATGGGGTCGTGACCGATTGCGGGTGCTGCTTGACGGTCGGGATGGTGGTCGAGTCGCCTACTGCTACCCGTCGAGGCGACGCCGCGGCACTGGGCCGATAGCGTTGAGCCGTGACAGGAACTCCTCTTGATCTTGGTCGACCGGTCGCCGGTGATGTGATCGAACTGATCCTGGACGATCATCGCCGGTTCGAGACCCTGCTCCGCCAGCTGCGGGACAGCAGCTCCAACCGTGATGCCGTGCGGCACGCCTTCTCGACGCTGCACGTCGCGCACGCCGAGGCCGAGGAGAAGCATGTCTATCCCAGCTTCCGCAAGCAGCGGGCCATTGATGGTCACGAGCAACATCACGGCGAGGAGGAGCACGCCGAAGGAAACGAGGCGCTGCTCGCCGTACTCGAGCTCAAAGGGACCGACACCCAAGCCTTCGACGATGCGGTCGAGGAATTGTCTCGCCTGGTCAACCACCACCTCGCCGAGGAAGAACTGACCATCCTCAACCCGGCGCGCACCGAGGTCTCGGAGGCAGCCCGGGCCAAGCTGGGAGACGCGTTCGCCACCGAGCGCAACGCCCAGATAGATGCCGGGTGCGGCCGGATCCAGAACGTAAGGAAAATCGTGGCGCGGGCCAAGTCCGACGGGCTCCTCGACGAGTCCGAGCACGAGGAGGAGTGACCCGGCTCTCGGTGGCGCCGACCGATGACGTGATCGACGCCCTTCTCTCGCCGGAGGGCTGGGCGTATGCCTCCATGACCTCGGTCGAGGAGGGGGATCCGGGCCGATACCATGCACTGTTCGGCCGCGACTCGTTGATCTTCGCGCTGCAGATGCTGCATCGTCGCCCAGAGATCGCGGCCGCGACGCTACGCGGCCTCGCTGCACGGCAGGGAACCTCCGACGACCCGGAGATCGACGAGCAGCCGGGAAAGATCATCCACGAGTACCGCCCGGTGGCGCCCGAGTCGATGGTCGATGCCGGATGGCCGGTCCGCGACGGCGGCATCCGCTACTACGGCACATCGGACGCCACCTCGTGGTTCCTGGTGGTGCTCGCGGCTACCGGGGATGCCGAGCTCGAGCATGAGCTATCGGCCAACCGGGAGGCCGCCGCACGATGGCTGGAGACCGCCCTCGACGCCGGTCGGGGATTCGTTCGCTGCGGTCCGCGTGAGCATCCTGGAGGACTGACCCAGCAGGGATGGCGCGACGCGGCCGATCTGGAGCACGACGAACACGGCAGTGGCATCGTGACCGAGCGTGGAACTGCCCCGCCGCCCCCGTTGGCCGACGCCGATTCTCAGGCCGTCGCCGTTGCTGCACTGCGGGCGCTTCGCACTTTGGAGCCGACTCGGGCTGAGCACTGGCAGCAGCGGCTGGACGCGTTGTCGGCCCACATCAATGGGACCTTCACCCCGGAGGTCATGGCGGTCGACGGCGATGATCGACAGGTTAACGGCGCCGGTTCCCAGCTGGGCTGGCTGCTCTGGGCCCGTGCACTCGACCAGGACGCCGCCGCCTTTGCCGCTGCCCGGCTGCGCCAGCCTGACATCTTGACCTCGTACGGGCTGCGTACGCTGACCGCCGAGCACCCCGCATTCGTCAGCTCCGCCTACCATCGGGGCGGGATTTGGCCGTTCGACAACTGGATCGGCTGGCTGGGCCTCCAGGCGTACGGTCAGCACGAGGCGGCCGACCAGGTGCGGAACGGAGTACTCGAGGCGCTGGCGCAGCTGGGCCGCTATCCCGAGCTCTACGCCGTGACCCCTGCCGGCGCCCTGGAATCAATCCCGATCTCCAACCGAGTCCAGGCGTGGACCGTCGGGGCGGCCGAGGCCTTTACCAATTCGTGACGCTTCGGCGACGCCTCCGATAACTCTTTGGATCCCGGCCGTCCAGGGCTGGGGAATCGTCGGCGGGCGGCATTAGCCTCGGGGATGTTGTATGGCTGGCGGGCAACCACCGGCCTATAGGCGCTAGCCAACCACGTGAGGTCGAGGAGACGAGCGGTGCAAATGACCAGGCCGATAGCGCTCATTGCGCTGCTGGCCAGCGCTGTGCTCGCCATGACGGCGTGCCAGCCGGTCGACGTCACTGGCACAACGGCCGAGCCGCCGACCGTCACCACGGCAGAACCGACCGCGGTTACCAGCCCCAGCCCCAGCCAGACGCCCGCGGTGAGTGCGCAGCCGACGGAGAAGCCGGCGGCCAAGCCAGTCAAGAAGACCAAGAAGGTGGTCCCCTCGGCGCTGCTTTCCAAGGGCGACACCGGAACGAAGGTGCGCGAACTCCAGCATCGGCTTCGCCAGCTGGCCTGGTTCTCCGGTGCCATCACGGGCAACTACGGCGAGACGACGGTCGAGGCCGTACGAGGCTTTCAGGCCAAGCGCGGGCTCCACGCCACCGGAGCTGTCGATTCGACCACCTGGACAACCCTGCTCACGATGAGCCGCAAGCCGACGGTGGCGGAACTGCACAACAAGCTGACCGCGGGACCGGCGCTCATGAAGCTCGGGTCCTCGGGCGATCAGGTGCGCGGGCTTCAAGCGCGACTTCGCCAGATCGGCTGGTACGAAGGCAAGATCACCGGCTACTACGCTTCGGCGACCGTGACGTCGGTGACAGGCTTCCAGGGCCGCCGGGCACTTCCCGTCACCGGCCAGGTCGACCAGAGAACCTGGGACCGCCTCGTCGGCATGACTCGCACTCCGAGCTCGGATGAGCTGAACAATGTCACGCCCAAGCCGAAGGCGTCCGGCCTGGACGACCGATGCCTGACGGGGCGCGCCCTGTGCATCAGCAAGCGGACCAACAGCCTCGTCTGGGTGATCGACGGTAAGCCCCAGATTCGGCTGGACGTGCGGTTCGGCGCGTACGAGACGCCGACCCGGGAAGGCGCCTTCTCGATCGGCTGGAAGTCGCAGAACCATGTGTCGACGATCTACCACACGCCCATGCCGTACGCGATGTTCTTCAGCGGCGGGCAGGCCGTGCACTACTCGGCCGACTTTGCGGCGCGGGGCTATGCGGGTGCCTCGCACGGTTGTGTCAACGTCCGTAACCTGAGCGGAATCACCTCGCTCTACAGCCAGGTTCGGGTCGGCGACAAGGTCATCGTGTATCACTGATCACGCCTGGTGAGGACCAGGGGGCCGGTCTCGGTGATGGCGATGGTGTGCTCCGAGTGGGCGCCCCGCGAGCCGTCCCGGCTTCGCAGCGTCCACCCGTCGGCGTCCGTGTAGATCTTGTCGGTGCCCTCCAGGAACCAGGGCTCGATGGCGATCACCAGACCGGGGCGGAGCGGCAGCCCGCGGCCGCGGCGTCCGTTGTTGGGAACATGCGGGTCCCCGTGCATGGTCCGGCCGACCCCGTGGCCGCCGAATTCGGTGTTGATCTTGTAACCGGCCTGAGTGGCGACCCGCGCAATCGCGAACGAGATGTCACCAATCTTGTTACCCGGCTGGGCTGCCTCGATGCCCGCGCTGAGCGCGGACTCGGTGGTGGCGATCAGTCGCTGGTCTTGGTCGCTGGCCGCGCCGGCGATCACGCTGACTGCCGAGTCGGCGACCCAACCGTCGACGTTGGCGGCAAAATCCAGGCTGACCAGGTCGCCGTCGGCGATGACGTAATCGTGGGGCAGGCCGTGCAGCACGGCGTCGTTCACCGACGTACACAGCACCTTTCCGAACGGGCTAGCCCCGAACGACGGGTGGTAGTCGATGTAGCAGGATTCCGCACCGCGGTCTTTGATCATCCGGTGGGCCAGCTCGTCCAGCTCGAGCAGGTTGACGCCGACGGCAACCTGGGCCTTCAGCGCGGTCAGCACCTCGGCCACGAACCGCCCCGCGGGCCGCATCTGCTCGATTTCCGCGGGCGTCCGGTACTCGATCACCCCCCGATTGTGCCGTACGGCCAAATCGGCGTCATCAACCGTCTGCCGGGTCGACGGTTCACGGAATGAGCGTCACCTTGAGCGATTCCCGACCGCTGGCCACGAGGTCGAGACCTTTCTGAAAGTCGGGGAGTGGCAGTTGGTGGGTGCAGATCCGCTCCATCGGGAGGCGACCGGATTCGATCATCGAAATGGCGGCGGGCCAGCAATGCGGGCCCAGATGGGCGCCGCGGATCTCGAGCTCCTTCTCGTCGCCGATGATTGTCCAGTCCACCGTGGCTTCGCTGCCAAAGACGCTGTACTCGACGTAGGTGCCGAGCTTGCGCAGCAGATTGAGTCCCTGCTTGACCGCCGCCGGATGGCCCGTTGCTTCCAGGTAGACGTCCGCGCCGTAGCCGTCCGTCAGATCCTTCACGCGGGCGATCGGATCCTCGGCGGCAATGTCGACCGTGACGTCAGCGCCGCAAGCCGCGGCCACGGCCAGTTTGTCCGCAGCCAGGTCCAGCGCCACGACGAGCCGAGGGTTCTTGGCCGCTGCCCCCGCGATCATGCCGAGGCCGATCGGTCCGCAGCCGGCGACGACGACCACGTCGTTGAACGTGATGCCGGCCCGCTCGACGGCGTGCAAGGCACAAGCCAGTGGCTCGGCGAACGCGGCGTGAGCCGGCGGCAGATCGGCTGAGACCTTGTGCACCAAAGCGTTGCTGGAATAGATCATGTAGTCCGCCATGGCCCCGGGCGTGCGGCGCTTGAAGCCGTAGATGTCGTGCGGCCCGCACATCCAGTAGTGGCCCTCGCGGCAGTAACGGCACGTCCAACACGGCACGATCTGCTCGCTGACCACGCGATCACCGATGGCGATGTCCCAGTGCCGGGCGGCCGTCTCGTCAAGTTGGACGACCGTCCCGACGAACTCATGACCGGGGATGACCTCGGTTTCGGCCCAGGCCGGGCGATTCTCGTCTCCCCAGAACCTGGCAGCCCCGTGATAGCACTTGAGGTCGCTGGCGCAGATCCCGACCGCCTCGACTTTGACCAGGACTTCTCCCACGCCTGGCCTTGGCACGGCCACTTCCTCCAACTGGTAGTTGCCGGGCCCATGACAGATCACGGCCTGCATTGACTCGGGGATCTCGGCGCGCGGAGGGAGGGAATCGGTCATTGTCGACACGCTCCCCACCTTAAGGTCTGCACGAGTGCCGCGCACGGATTGTTGATCATGGTCGCGAAGGCGTCGACGCGGGCTGGAGCTCGACGTCCACCACGATCGGCGCGTGATCCGAGGGAAGCTTGCCCTTGCGGGCCGGGCGATCGACATAGGCGTCAAGGATGGTCAGCGGCCGGCTGGCCAGCACGTAGTCGATGCGCATGCCCATGTCCTTGGGAAACATTCCGGCGCGGTAGTCCCAGTAAGTGAAGGGTCGATCGTTCTTGCCCGGCCGGGCTCGCACGTCGGTAAGGCCCCAGTCCAGCAGCGCCCGGACGCCCGCGCGCTCCGGCTCGGTGACATGCGTGGAGCCCTGGAAGGATCGGATGTCCCAGACGTCCTCGTCGGTGAGCGCGACATTGAAATCGCCCATGATCACCAAGGGGTCAGCCGGATCCGTGTCGTCCAGGGCATGCCGCAAGGCGGCCAGCCATTCGAGCTTGTACGGGTATTGCGCGTCGTCGATCGCCCGGCCGTTGGGCACGTAGACGCTGATCACTTGGAGCGGGCGGCCTCCGCCGACGGGGTGGCAGAGCGCGCTGGCGTAGCGGGCCTCAGCCAGCCCGGGCAGTCCGCTGCTGAGGGGCGTCAGTCCGCCCTTGGCCACGATTGCCACGCCGTTCCAACGGCCGTCGCCGACGTGCATCGCCGAATAGCCGAGGCGCTCCAGCTCCGCGAAGGGGAATGCCGTGTCGGCGCATTTCGTCTCCTGCAGGGCGGCCACCTCCGGCGCGGTTTGCTCCAGCCAGTCCAGCAGCCGGGGAAGACGGGCGCCGATGGAATTGACGTTCCAGGTGGCGATGCGCACCTGCTCACCCTATGCAGGTCGATAGGCTCCACCGATGGCTGTCGTGGTCGCCGGTGGCACGGGCGGGTTGGGTTCGGCGCTCGTCGAGGAACTGGTCAGCCGCGGCGTCGCCGCCATTCCGGCCAGCCGGCGGACGGGGTTCGATCTGGCCACGGGTGAAGGTGTCGCTCGGGTGCTGGCCGACGCCGACGTGATCGTGCACGCGGCACGCCATCCGTTGCGTTACCGCCGGGTCGATCTGGACGGCACCCGGCGGATGATCAAGATCCTCGCCGAGGCGGGGCGCCGCCCGCATCTGGTCTACGTGTCGATCGTGGGTTGCGACCGTAACCCTTACCGGTACTACCGGGCCAAGCACGCCAGCGAGATCGTCCTGCGCAAGAGTGGCCTGCCGGTCACCGTAGTCCGGGCGACGCAGTTTCATGACCTGATCGCCGCCTTGGCCGGTGCCGCCCGCTGGCCGGTGGCGCTGATGCCACCCAACGCGGCATCCCAACCGTGCGAGCGGCGCTGGGTCGCGCAGCGGCTTTCCGATGTGATCCTCGGCTCTGTGCCGGACGGCTACCGGCGCGCCACGGACCTGGCCGGACCTGACGTGATCCGTGTGCCGGAGGCGGTACGGCTGGTGTGCGAACACGACGGCCGGCGCATCCCGCGGCTGATCACGCTGCCGGCCGTCGGGGGCACGCTCACCTCGTACGCGGCCCGGACCAACCTGCCAGGTGCCGAGGTGATGATCGGCGGCCGCTCCTTCGCCGAGTGGCTAGCTACACGGCCTTGACCTCGCTGAGCAGCTTGGACATGGTGTCCTTCGCGTCGCCGAAGAGCAGCGTGGTCGTCGGTTCGTAGAGCAGCTCGTTCTCGATGCCGGCGAAGCCGGGCCGCATGGACCGCTTGAGGAAGATCACCTGCCGAGCCTGGTTGGCGTGCAGGATGGGCATCCCGTAGATCGGGGCGCCGGGCGTAGTCTCCGCGGCCGGATTCACGACGTCGTTGGCGCCAACCACCAGCACCACGTCGGCCTGCTTGAACTCCGGGTTGATGTCGTCCATCTCTTTCAGTTGCTCGTAAGGCACCTGGGCTTCGGCCAGCAGCACGTTCATGTGACCGGGCATCCGGCCCGCCACGGGATGAATCGCGTAGTCGACCTTGGTGCCGCGCTCGAGCAGCACGTCGACCAGCTGTCGCAGTGTGTGCTGCGCCTGTGCCACCGCGAGGCCGTAGCCGGGCACGATGATCACCCGCTCGGCATACGCCAGCAGGATCGCCGCGTCGGCCGGTGTGGTGGAGCGCACCGGCCGGTCGCTGACCGTGATCGAGCCGAGTGTGGAACCACCGCGCAGTGCGCCGAAGAGAGTGCTGAACACCGACCGGCCCATCGCGTTCGCCATCAGCACGGTCAGCAAGGTGCCCGCTGCCCCGACCAGGGTGCCGGCCACCAGCAACAACGTGTTCTGCAGCAGATAGCCGCTGGCGGCGACAGTCAGGCCCGTGAACGCGTTCAGCAGCGAGATGACGATCGGCACGTCCGCGCCGCCTACCGGCAGCACGAGCAAGACGCCGAGCCCGGCGCCAACCGCAGCCAGCCCGACGCCAAGCACGGTGGTGGACGGGAAGGGAGCGAGCCCGACGCCCAGCAGGGTCGACGGGACGGCAACGATCAGGACGCCCAAGCCGATAGCTGCGAGGAGTCCCAGACCGTAAAGGATCGGATAGCCGGGGAAGATGATAGGCCGTGTCGTCATCCACTCCTGGAGCTTCAGGAACGTGATGATGGAGCCGGCGAAGCTGATCGAGCCCACGAGGACCGTGAAGGCTGCGGCGATGAGTTCGACGACGCCTCCAGCGCCCGGCTGCTCGCTCAGGTGGCTGAGCTCCAGCAGGGCAACGATGGCCGCTGCGCCGCCACCCACGCCGTTGAACAGTGCCACCATCTGGGGCATCTGCGTCATCTGCACCCGGTAGGCCCCGATGGTGCCGGCGGCGGCCCCGATGGCCACCGCGGCCAGGATCGCCAACAGATGATCAAGGTCGGAGCTGACAACCAGGGTGACGCACGCGATGACCGCCCCGGCGGCGCCGATCAGGTTCCCCCGTCGGGCCGTCCGTGGCGAGGACAGTCCCTTCAACGCCACGATGAAGCAGACGGCCGCCAGCAGGTAGGCCAGCTGGGCCCAGACGGGGATCACCGTTCCAGCTCCGCCCGCTTGGCCTTGTCCACGGCGCGGCGCGGGTGCGAGAACATGGTCAGCATCCGGTCGGTCACGACGAAACCGCCGACCATGTTGATCGACGCCAGCACCACGGCCAGCAGGGCCAGAATCAGCTCGCCGGTCGAGTCTGTCGTACCGGCGACCAGCATGGCTCCCACCAGGATCACGCCATGGATGGCGTTGGCACCCGACATCAGCGGTGTGTGCAGCGTGGCGGAGACCTTCGAGATCACCTCCACGCCGACGAACGCCGCCAGGACGAAGAAGGTCAGCCAGATGAGCGGCTCACTCACCCCGTATCACTCCCGAATCGCGAGGCCCTTTTTCGATCACTGGCGTAACACCTTGCCGGCGTGGGTCACGCACATGCTGGACACGATCTCGTCCTCGAAGTCCGGCCGAAAGGCGCCGTCGTGAGTCATCAGCATGATCACGTTGACCACGTTGGAGGCATAGAGTCGGCTGGCCGGAGCGGGCATCTGGCTGGCTACGTTGGCCCCACCCAACAAGAGAACGATGCCGGTGCCCGATGCACAGGGGACCTCTACGACGTTGCCCGGCTCGGCGCCTTCGACGTTGCCGCCCGAGTCGGCGGCAAGATCAATGACGACCGACCCCGGCTTCATGGCGGCGACCGTGTGGGCGGTGACCAGCAGCGGCGCCTGCCGTCCGGGCACCGCGGCCGTGGTGATCAGGGCATCGGCGGCGGCCACATGAGGCGCGAGCAGCTCCCGCTGCCGCGCGGCGCGCTGCTCGGTCATTTCGCGCGCGTACCCGCCGGCGCCCTCCAGGCTGGGAAGGCCGAGGTCGATGGCGATCGCACCCATCGAGCGGATCTCCTCAGCCGCAGCCACGCGCACGTCGTAGCCCTTGACCACAGCGCCGAGCCGCTTGCACGTGGCGATCGCTTGCAGCCCAGCGACGCCGGCGCCCAGCACCAGCACCTGCGCCGGAGGCACCGTCCCAGCCGCGGTCATGTTCAGCGGGAGGAACTGCCGCAACCGGCTCGCCGCCACAATCGCGGCTCGGTAGCCCGCGACCAGGGCCTGGGAACTCAGAGCGTCCATCGACTGTGCACGTGAGATCCGCGGAACGTACTCCATGCCGAACGTGGTGAGCTCCGCGGCCCGGCGGGCTTCGGTTTCGGCGCTCGTCGGACCGTACGGGAAGAAGGAGAGCGTCGTGGTGCCCGGTCGCAGTACTTCGCGGATCTCGCGTTCCAGCGGCTGGACGCTGAGCACGACTGAGGCATCCTCCAGCGGGTTCGCGCTGACTGACGCTCCTGCCGATCGATAGGCGTCGTCGAAGATCAAGGCTTTCGCACCGGAACCGGTCTGGATGGCGATCTCGTAGCCGGCGCCGCGAAGTTTGCCGATCAACTCCGGCACGAGTGCGACTCGCGCCTCGCCCGGCACGGACTCCCGGGTCACCGCGATTCGCACCAGTAGAACCTAGTGCACCCCCCTAGTGTTGGGGCGAAGGTCGGCTGACTACCGGACCTTGACCTTGATCTTGTGATAGCCGGTGGCCCCATCGGGCGCTGGAGGCGCCTCGGCCGCGGTCTGGAGGGTGCCCTTGGCGTCGGTGGCCCGGACTGCGAGCTCGTGGGTCCCTGACGCGGCTTCCCAGGCGAACTTCCATTGTCTCCAGGTGTCCGGACCGGTGGTCTCCGCGAGATCTGCTTGCCTCCAGTCGGCTCCGTCGATCTGAACCTCCACCTTCGCTATGCCCGTGTGCTGCGCCCAGGCGACACCGGCGACGACCACTGTGCCGGCGTCGACAGTGCGCCGGGGCACGTCGATGCGTGAGGCGATCTTGATCGGGCCGAGCGCGGCCCAACCCAGTGGCGTCCAGTAGGCCTCGTCCTGATCGAAGGTGGTGACCTTCAGCGACTTGACCCACTTGGTGGCCGACACGTAGCCGTACAAGCCGGGCACCACCATCCGGACCGGGAAACCGTGCTCGATCGGCAGCGGCTCGCCATTCATGCCGATGGCCAGCAGGGCTTCCCGTTTCGGGTCGGTCAGCGCTCCCAGCGGCGTGCCAGCCGTCCAGCCGTCGTCGCTGGTCGACAGCACCATGTCGGCGCCGGGTCGCGGTTTGGCCTGGGCGATCAGCTCGCGGATCGGATAGCCCAGCCATAACGCGTTGCCGGCCAGGTCACCGCCCACCTCGTTGGACACACAGGTCAAGGTCGTGTAGTGCTCGACCAGTGGCTTGGCGACCAGGTCGGCGTAGCTGATGGTGATCTCGTTCTCGACCATCCCGGTGATGGTGAGGCTCCAGGCCTCGGGATCGACCAAGGGAACCTGCAGGGCGGTGTCGATGCGATAGAAGTCAGTGTTGGGCGTCTGGTACGGCGTCAGCCCGCGCAGGTCGAGATTTGCCCCGGCCGGCACCGGTTCCGCAGGCTTCGTCGCCCGGGGCAGCTGGAATCGAGAGCGCGCTTGGGACACCGCACCCGCAGCGTTCAGCAGCACTCGCGAGGCGACGGCAGCGACGGTGGCGATTGCGCCCAGCCCCAGCGTCAGGCCGAGGAAACGCCGCCGGGCGGCCGATTCGGCGTTGCCGTCGGCTCTCTGTGCCCCGTTTTGTGGTCGCCACTCGCGCAACTTGTTGATCATGAGATGCAGCGCCAGGTAGCCGACGAGCAGACCGATCAACACCGTCGCGTAGCCGCGCGTCGACATGTCGGCCGCGGCCGCCAAGGCCACCACCGCGATCAGGGCCAGCCCAATGAAGATCGTCGCCCCGCCGTACCGTCGACGAAGCTCCAATTGGCCCGCTAAGCCGGAAACGACCAACACCCCCGCCAAGATCATGATCAGCAGGACCGGTTTGTCGGCCGTGCCGAGGGTTTCCTTCCCCCAGTTCACTAAAGTTGCGGGCAGCAACGAGATGATGAACTCGCCGACCGCCGGTATGACGGAACTCGTGGGAGCGATGAGCCAGGCGGCCAGGTCGGCCACGGCCAGTCCGACGAGACCGGCTACCGCTCCAGCGAATCGAGCCCACCACCGCGTCGACCGATCCGCGGCCTGGTCGGGCCCCGCCTCGGCGTCGACCGCCGGGCTGGTTGTCATGCGCCAATCCTGCGTCGTACGGGGCGTCGGGACAATGACGCAGCGCTGACGCTCCCCAGCCCGACCAGTTGAATGCCCGGCTGGGTGGAGGTGCTAGACAAGGAAGGCACCGCCCTACTCGACGAGGAGTTCCGCCATGCCTGACGTAGCGACCAACCTAACCGCGCTCGTTTCCGAGTTGACCTTGGAGGAGAAGGCGTCGCTGGTGATCGGATCCGATTTTTGGCACACGGCGGCCGTCGAACGGCTGGGCGTGCCTCGGATCATGGTGTCGGACGGGCCGCACGGGCTGAGGGCCCAGATGCAGGAGGCGGACCATCTCGGTCTCTCGACCAGCGTGCCGGCGACGTGCTTCCCTACCGCGTCCGCCCTCGGCTCGTCCTGGAATGCGGATCTGTTCCGCATGGTTGGCGAGGCGCTCGGCCGGGAGGCGGCGGCCTGCGGCGTCTCAGTCGTCCTTGGTCCCGGCATCAACATGAAACGTTCCCCGCTGTGCGGCAGGAACTTCGAGTACGTCTCCGAGGACCCCTGGCTCGCCGGTGAGCTGGCTACCGCCATCGTGCAGGGCGTTCAAAGCCAGGACATCGGTACCTCGGTCAAGCACTACGCGGCCAACAACCAGGAGGACGACCGGCTGCGGGTCAGCGCCGAGGTGGACGAGCGGACGCTGCGCGAGATCTACCTGCCCGCCTTCGAGCGAGTGATCAAGAACGCGCAGCCCTGGACCGTTATGTGTGCCTACAACAAGCTCAACGGCACGTACTGCTCCGAGCATCACTGGCTGTTGACCGAGGTGTTGCGGGAGGAGTGGGGCTTCGAAGGCCTGGTCGTCTCCGACTGGGGCGCGGTCCATGATCGGGTGGCGGCAGTGCGCGGCGGTCTCGATCTGGAGATGCCGCCCAACCTCGGGGTGAGCGACGTCGCCGTGGCGGCGGCGGTCCGAGGCGGGGACCTGGACGAATCGGTGCTGGACTCCTCGGTCGGTCGGGTGCTTCGGCTGGCCGAGCTCTCCTCGCCGGCGCTGGCGAGAGGCGGCTCGTTCTCCACGGACGATCATCACGCGCTGGCGCGCCGGGCGGCGCGCGAGTCGGCGGTGCTGCTGAAGAACGACGGTGGCGTGCTTCCGTTGCGGCCTGCGCCGGGAAGCCGGGTCGCGGTGATCGGTGAGTTCGCTCAGACGCCGCGCTATCAGGGTGCGGGCAGCTCGCAGGTGAATCCGACCCAGCTCGACGTGCCGCTCGACGAGCTCCGGGCCGGCCTCGGCAACGAGGTTCAGGTGGATTTCACGGCCGGGTTCGGCGTGGGCACGACCGAGGGCGACGAGGAGCTGGCTCGCGAGGCGGTCGAGCTGGCTCGGGGCGCCGATCATGCCCTGGTCTTCCTCGGCTTGCCAGCCGAGGACGAGTCGGAGGGCTTCGACCGCACACACATGGATCTGCCGGCCAACCAGGTTCGGCTGGTCGAGGCCTTGGCCGGGGTGCACGACCAGCTGATCGTCGTGTTGGCCAACGGGTCCTCCGTGGGTCTCTCCAGCTGGCAGGACAAGGTGTCCGCGATCTTGGAGTGCTGGCTGTCCGGGCAGGCGGCCGGCGGGGCCGCTGCCGACCTGCTACTCGGCGCCGCGAACCCGTCCGGCAAGCTTGCCGAAACCATTCCCGTTCGGCTGGCGGACAACCCGTCCTACCTGAACTTCCCCGGTGACTCCCAGATCGTCCGCTACGGCGAAGGCATCTTCATCGGCTACCGCGCGTACGACCGGCTGGATCAGGCCGTGAGCTACCCCTTCGGCTTCGGCCTTTCGTATACGACCTTCGATATCTCGAATCTGTATGTCGTGGTCAACGGCTCGGTGGAGAACGGCGATCTTGCGGTGAACGTGACGGTCTCGGTGGCGAATACCGGGCCGGTCGCTGGTGCCGAGGTCGTCCAGGTCTATGTACGTGACGTCGAAAGCTCGGTGGCGCGGCCCGTACGCGAACTGAAGGCCTTTGCCAAGGTTGCGTTGGAGCCGGGGGAGAGTCGGCAGGTCAGCGTCGAGTTGGATGAGCGGTCGTTCGCCTTCTGGTCGGTGCTGCACGGTCGTTGGGCAGTGGAAGCCGGCGACTTCGAGATTGCCGTCGGCTCGTCTTCGCGGGACCTCGCCGAAACTCACACGATCACCCTCGATGCGCCGGGGCTTGCGCTGCCGCTGACCAAGGACTCGACATTGCAGGAGTGGCTGGCTGACGACAAAGGTCGGGCACTGCTGCAGAGCGAACACGCCGAGACACCGTTGGTCAAGGACCCGGAGTTCGTCACTGTGGTCGGCAGCATGCCGATGAGCACCCTTGCCGGCTTCCCCGGAATGGGCGTGGATCACCGAACGTTGGACGGCCTCGTCGCTCGGCTCTAACGGTGGCGGCCTCGGTTCGGGCACCGAGAATGGGCCACGGATCAATCTGACCTTCCGGATAATTTCGCGGATCAGACGGTCGTGAACTCTTCTATCGCGCCGGAGAACTGAGAGTTGTAGAGGTCGAAGTAGTGGCCCCGAGCTTCGAGCAGCTCGTGGTGGGTGCCTTGCTCGACGATCTGACCGTCTTCCATCACCAAGATCACGTCGGCGTCCCGGATGGTCGAGAGCCGGTGGGCGATGACGAAGCTGGTCCGGTCCGATCGCAACGCCGACATCGCGCGCTGCACCAGCACCTCGGTCCGGGTGTCCACCGAGCTGGTCGCCTCGTCCAAGATCAACAATGCCGGGTCGGCGAGGAAGGCGCGGGCGATCGTGACCAGCTGTTTCTCGCCCGCGCTGATGTTGCTGCCCTCCTCGTCGATCACCGTGTCGTAGCCGTCGGGGAGGGAGTGCACGAAACGATCCACATACGTGGCCTCAGCGGCCGCGTGAATGTCCTGCTCACTCGCCCCAGGGCGCCCGTAGGCGATGTTCTCGCGGATCGTGCCGTGGAACAGCCAGGCGTCCTGCAGCACCATGCCGATCCGGGATCGCAGCTGTGCCCGAGGCACCGAGGCGATGTCCGTGCCGTCGAGGGTGATCCGGCCGCCGTCAAGCTCGTAGAACCTCATGATCAGGTTCACCAGGGTGGTCTTGCCGGCGCCCGTCGGTCCGACAATGGCCACCGTCTGCCCCGGCTCGGCCACCAACGACAGGTTGGAGATCAACGGCTCGCTGGGTTCAACGGGGTCGTCCCCATTGGATGTCTGCGTTCGGGAGCGTGGTCCCCGTTGGCTGCCAGCGTGTGCGGGGGTTCAAGGGGGTCGTCCCCCTTGGATGACACAGTGTCGTAGGAGAACGAGACGTGGTCGAACTCGACTCGGCCTTGGGTCGGCGTCAGGGCGCCGGTGGCCTCGACCGACTCTTCCTCCACATCCAGTATCTCGAACACCCGCTCCGCGGAGGCGACACCGGACTGCAGCAGGTTCGCCATCGAGGCGACCTGAGTCAGCGGCTGAGTGAACATCCGGGAGTATTGGATGAAGGCCTGGACGTCACCGAGGCTCATGGTGCCGCTGGCCACGCGCAGTCCTCCGACCACGGCGATCAGCACGTAGTTGAGGTTTCCGATGAAGAACATCGTCGGCATGATGATTCCGGAGACGAACTGCGCGCCGAAGCTGGCTTGGTACACCGATTTGTTTCGCTCGGCGAAGACCTCCTCGACCTCGTGCGACCTTCCGTAGACCTTCACCAGGGACTGACCGGTAAACGCCTCTTCGATATGACCGTTGAGTTCGCCGGTCGCCTTCCACTGCGACACGAACAGCTTCTGGGAACGCTTGCCGATCACGCTGGTCACCAGGATCGAGACGGGGATGGTCACGAGGGCGATCAAGGCCAGGATCGGCGAGACGACGAACATCATCACCGTCACTCCGATGACCGTCAGCAGCGAGGTGAGCAGCTGGCTCAGCGTCTGCTGGAGAGCCTGGGAGACGTTGTCGATGTCGTTCGTGACCCTGCTGAGCAGTTCGCCCCGTGTCTGCTTGTCGAAGTAGCTCAGCGGCAGTCGATTGATCTTCGCCTCGACGCTGTTGCGCAAGGTGTAGATAGAGCGCTGCACCGCCCCGTTCAACAGGTAGCCCTGCCACCACAAGAACAGGCTGGACACCAGATAGAGGCCGAGTGCCAGCAGCAGATAGTCGCCGAGCAGCGCGAAGTCGATCCCTTGCCCGGGCACGACGTTCAGCCGATCGACCATGTCGGCGAAGGTGTCGTTGCCCTGGGCGCGAAGAGACTCGACCACTTGTTGCTTGGTGGCGCCGGCGGGCAGGCTCTTGCCGATGACGCCCGTGAAGATCACGTCCGTGGCCAGCCCCAAGATCTTCGGGCCCGAGCACGCTCATCACGATGCCGGTGACCGCCAGCAGAATGACGCCCAGCAAGATCATCCGCTCCGGCGCCAGGTGCCAGAGCAGCCGCCGCATCGACGGGCCGAAGTTGATCGACTTCTCCACCGGCCGAGGACCGCCCCACATCCGTGGTCCACCACCGGTGGGGGCGTACTTCGGTCGCTCGGGCGCCTTCGGCCCTCCGCCGGCGGGCCGTGAGCCGTTGGGGCTGGGCAACTCAGACGAGGGCTGAGCCCGTCGACGCCCGTCCTGTCCATTGGTGCTCACGCGGCGGCCTCCTCGGCGCTGAGCTGGGAGTCGACGATTTCCAGGTACGTCGGACAGCTGTCCAGCAGCTCATGGTGGGTCCCAGAGCCGACGATCCTGCCGTCCTCCAGGACCACGATCTTGTCGGCGTCGGCGATGGTCGCGACCCGCTGGCCGACGATGATCACCGCAGACCCTCGGGTCTGATGCTTCAACGCGGCTCGTAGCCGCGCGTCGGTGGCCACGTCCAGCGCGGAGAAGGAATCGTCGAAGACGTAGATCTCTGGCTTCTTGACCAAGGCACGAGCGATAGAGAGCCGTTGCCGCTGACCGCCGGACAGGTTGGTCCCTCCTTGAGAGACCTGTGCCTCGAGCTGTCCGGGCATCTGGAGGACGAAGTCATCCGCCTGGGCCACGCGCAGGGCGTGCCACAACTCCTCGTCGCTCGCATCTGGGTTGCCGTAACGCAGATTGCTGGCGACCGTCCCTGAGAAAAGGAACGCCTTTTGCGGCACCAGCCCTATTCGGCTCCAGAGCAGATCGGCGTCCATGTTCCGTACTTCGACGCCGTCCACCTGCACCGAGCCACCGGTCACGTCGAACAGCCGCGGAATCAGCGAGATCAGCGTCGACTTGCCGGCACCCGTCGACCCGATGATGGCGGTCGTCTGCCCCGGCTCGGCGGTGAACGTGATATTGGAGAGCACAGGCGAATCGGCTCCCGGATAGGTGAACTCGGCGTCGCGGAAACGGACCACCGACGACTCGTCAAGAGCGGTCACCGGATTCTCCGGTAGGACGACCGTGGACTCCGTCTCCAGTACCTCGCCGATCCGCTCGGCGCAGACGGCGGCCCGGGGCGCCAGCATCGAGCAGGAAGGTCGCCATCATCACCGACATCAAGATCTGCACCAGATAGGTCAGGAAGGCGGTCATCGACCCGATCTGCATCGCACCGCTGTCCACCCGCCGAGCGCCGAACCACAGCACCGCCACGCTGGAGGCGTTCAGGATGAACATCACGATCGGGAAAGATGGAAGCCATCAGCCGGCCGACCGCCGTCGCGGTCTCGGTCAGGTCGCCGTTCGCCCGAGCGAAGCGCTGGGTCTCGTACGGTTCGCGTACGAAGGCTCGGACCACCCGAATCCCGGTGATCTGCTCCCGCAAAACCCGGTTGACCACGTCGATCCGCGTTTGCATCAACCGGAACAGGGGCCGCATCCGCATCACCACCAGGCCTACGGAGATGGCCAACAACGGGACCGCCACCGCGACCAGCCAGGACAGGCCCACGTCTTCCCGCAGCGCCATCAAGACACCGCCGATCATGGTGATCGGGGCGGCGATGAACATTGTGGCGGACATCAGGACCAGCATCTGGACCTGCTGCACGTCGTTGGTGTTGCGGGTGATCAACGACGGCGCCCCGAACCGATTGAGCTCCCGGGACGAGAACGCCAACACCCGCGAGAAGATCGCCCCGCGGACATCGCGCCCGAAGCTCATCGCCACGTTGGCGCCGAAGTAGACCCCGGCGATCGAGCACACGATCTGAATCAGGCTGACGGAGAGCATCACGCCGCCGGTCCGCCAGATGAAGCCTGTATCGCCCTTGGCGATTCCCTCGTCGATGATCGCGGCATTGAGGCTGGGCAGGTAGAGCGATGCCATCGTGCCGACCAAGCTCAAGATCAACACCGCGGCTAGCGGCCGCCGGTACGGAGCAAGGAACGTGCGGAGGATCCGAATCAGCATGGCGCCTGCTTCTCGAGTCGGGGATTGGCAATGCCGTGTAGCACCAGGTCGACGATGCGTTCCGGGTCGCTGAGCCTGGGCTCGCTCAGGATCGGGTGAGTAAGGGAGAAGGTGATCGTCCGCAATGCGCTGGCTGCCGCACTCGGGTCCAGTCGCAACCGGTCAATGTCCGGCTTGAGCAGTGCCGCAAGGGCAGCGTTGAGTTGCTCGTTGTCAGCCTCCTGGCGCCGCCGGAAATCGTCGTGGTTCTCAGGGGGTCGGCGGTTCAACCGAAGCGCGTGGAAGAGCGCGAAGACTCTTCGGAGGCGCCCTTGGAGCACCGTGACTGCTTCCATCATGCGAGCCTCGAGGTCGAGCGAGTCGTCGATGGTCGCGAGCTCGTCGCAGGTCCGGGAAATATCGAAGACCTCGTCGAGTACCGCGTCGATCAAGGCCTCCTTGGTGGCGAAGACGCGGAAGATCGTGCCTTCGGCGACTCCGGCCGCATCGGCAATCTGGTGCGTGCTCACCTCACGGCCGAATTGCTCGAGCAGCGGCTCTGTCGCCGCGATCAGCGCGGCGCGCCGCTCGTCGCGTGGCAGGGGAGTAGCTCGGGGCACCAGTTGATAGTAGTGAGTGAGCGCTCACTCATCAAGGCCATTTCCACAATGTTCGAGATATGGTCAACCGGTGCCATTGGGTCGGTTGACGGATCGGGTGTTCGACGCGGTGCTGTTCGACATGGACGGCACCCTGATCGACTCGACTGCGGCGGTGATTCGTGCCTGGAACAAGTGGGCCGTCGAGCATGGACTGCCTGCCGACGTCCAGAACGGCTGGCACGGCGTGCCCTCGGCGAGCGTGGTGCGGGCGGTCCTCGAGGCCGACCGGCATGAGGCGGCTATCGCCCGAATCAACGAGCTGGAGATCGCCGAACTCGACGACATCGTGATTCTTCCTGGGGCGATCGAAGCCCTGGCTGCGCTGCGAGGAGCGAAGAACGCGATCGCCACCTCGTGCACTGTGCCGCTCGCTCAAGCGCGACTTACGGCGGCCCATCTGACACCACCGTCGGTCCTGGTCACGGCGGACGACGTCCTCCGCGGCAAGCCAGCGCCGGATCCCTATCTCGAAGCAGCCCGCCGGTTGGGCGTCGACCCGGTCCAATGCCTGGTCGTCGAGGACGCGCCGGCCGGCCTGAAATCCGCCCGGGCCGCCGGCTGCGCCACGCTTGCGGTGATCACCACGACGCGGCCGGAGGACCTGATCGCCGACGCGGTGGTCAAGGACCTGTCCGCCGTGCATTTCGAGGTGACTCCCGTCGGCATCCAGGTCAAACCCGCGGTTGCGGCATCAGGCACCCCCAGCTCCACCCAGGCACCCGCTAGAGCGGGTGCCTCGCAGAGTAACGGGTGCCTCGAAGGAATTCGGCCGGGCCAGGGTCAGCCCGTCTTGCGCCGGAAGGTGCGCTTGCTCTCCACCGGCCCGTGGGCGTGGACGTTGCCAGGCCCATTGTCAAGGTGGTCCTCGCCCTTGCGCCCTTGCTTGGCCTCGAGCGCCTCGCGGAACTTGCGTCGGGTCTCGTCCTCGGGGCCACGTGCCGGCTTGTCCTTAGCGCTCATATCTCATTGTTACCGGTCGAGCGCCCTCGGCGCATCCGGGACGGCGCGCGGTGGGGTTCTCGGACCGCTCCGTCCATGCCGCCGAGAAGTCATGCTCGGCCGTATCTGACATCGAATCGTCATCGGTCTGATCGGTCGAAGCATGCTCATTGGCCAGCCTGACCGCTGTCCCGTACGCGGCGACCTCGCTCAGCGACTGGGTGATCTCGCTGCAGTCGAACCTCACCTGCTCAACCCAGCTGCGTCATCTGCACGGTGACGAACATTTCCGACGGACCGCCCGAGTAGGTGCCGCGTAGCGGGGCGACGTCGCCATAGTCGCGACCGTGGCCCACCCGGACGTGGTTTTCGGAGATTCGGCACTGCAGCGTGGGGTCATAGGCAACCCACGAGCCGCACCACCACTCGATCCAGGAGTGGCTCTCGCCTTCCACCATGGTGTTGGGCTTGGCGTCGCCGCCCGGATGGAGGTAGCCCGAGACGTAACGGGCGGGCAGGCCGACGGACCGCAGCGCGCCCAGGGCGAGATGGGAGAAATCCTGGCAGACGCCCTTGCTCCCGGCCCACACGTCGACGGCCTTGGCGTTCACTGCGGTACTGCCGCGGGCATAGCGAAGTCGCTCGGCGATCAGCCGGCAGATGTCCAGCGCGGCAAGCCGAGGCGGCTGATCCGCGGTCTGCTGCGCCAGTTCGGCCAATTCCTCGGGCGCCCGGGTTCGATCGTTCGACGGTCATGAACTCCGTCATCGAGTCAACCACCCCGCGATCCCGGAGCGCCGGCCAGCCAAGATCATTTCCCGCGACCCGCCGGTCGGTGTCCCAGGTGATGTCGTCGCCGCGGGTCTCCACCACCGCCTGCGCCTGAACAGTCAGTTGATCATGGGGTTCATGCACCTCGAAGGCGGTCACCGAGGTGCCCCAGTAGTCTGCGTACGAGAAGCTCCAGGCGGTGGGTGTGATGCTCACCCGGCTGCCCCACACCGCCTGGCTGGGGGTTACCACCGGGGTCATTCGGGCCTCGTTGTAGGACGACTTGACCTTGGTGGAATAGCGGAAACCCGTCTTGTGCTCGATGCTGAGCCGCATCTCAACGCGTCCCTTCGGTGATCCAGGCGGTCGGATCCGCGGCGGCGAAGAAGCTGGTGGACACCGTTGCGGTCACCGCCGCTGCCACGTCCTGGACTTGTGCCATCTCCTCGTCGAGGTGCTCCATCAGCTGAGCCATGTCGGAGTACTCGAGGCGGGCGCGCAGCTGACCGAGTCCGCCGGAGCGCCTCCGCCGAAGGTATGGCGGCCGACGGGTTGGTCTGCGAGACGTTGGTCAGGCAGTCGCTCGCCGCGCCCAGCCCGTGCATGATCGAGCGGGGGAACCTGCTGTCGATGATCAAGAACCGGGCGGCGTCGGGATCGGTGTGTGGGCCGCCGTAGGTCCGCAGAAAGGCATCGTGGCCGCCGCAGCCGCGCAGCACTGACGGCCATCGACTGCCGCCGCTTCTCAATGAGGCTGATGCCACCATCCGTGACGTCATGTCCATCAGCTCCAGGCTGCGCCCCAGCAGCAGGAACTGCCAGCCTTCGTCGCGGACCATGGTGCCGCGGGCGATCCCGGTGAACAGGGCGCTCCGCTCGCGGGCCCAGTTCAAAAACGTATGGGCCTCGGCGACGCCGAATTTGCTGCGCGGCAGCTGCTGCCAGGTGGTGTTGATGCACTCCCACAGCTCGAGTGGGATGACTTCCCGGGCCCGGCGGGCGTTGTCCCGGGCGGAGGCCCAGGAGGCGAAGATGGACGTAGACTCCGAGCCGTCGTAGCCCAGCACCCGCAACATGTCAATGCGGGTCGGCTCGGCCAGCGAGTCGACGCTCATCAAGGCCAGCAGGTTGCGGCAGGCGTCCACCTCGACAGCGGTGGTGTCTTCGGCGAGCAAGCGGAGATGCGTCTGCAACAACCGAGCGGTGTCCTCCGCACGCTCGACATAGCGTCCGACCCAGAACAACGACTCCGCGATCCGGCTCAGCATGGGTGAACCTGCGTGGCCGGCTCCGCCCGAGCGGGACGAGCCGATGACGCGGGTCGCGCTTGCTGCTGCTGTTCGGACTGGGCGCGATGGTCGTCCTGATGGGGCAGCACGGCGTCAGGCACCCGGCCGACGGCGAGCGGGACCGAGGACGGGGCGAGCGGTCCAGAGGAGGCCGGCGCCGAGGGCTTATCGGCAGCGCGATCCAGTGGCAACTCGGCGGTGGTGATCTTGGTCTCGGGATGCGAGTAATGCGGCGGGGGGCTGAGCACCCAGGTGTCCTTGCTGCCACCACCCTGACTGCTGTTCACCACCAGCTCGCCCTCGGGTAGCGCCACTCGGGTAAGGCCACCCGGCAGCACCCAGACGTTGTCTCCATTGTTCACCGCGAACGGACGAAGATCCACGTGGCGTGGTCGCAGCTGGTCTCCGATCAAGGTCGGCACCGTCGACAACTGGACCAGCGGCTGGGCGATCCAGCCCCGCGGGTCTACCGAGACGCGAGCGCGCAACGCTTCCAGCTGCTCAGGAGTGGCTCGTGGGCCGATGACGATGCCCTTGCCACCCGAGCCGTCGACCGGCTTGACGACGAGCTCGGACAGCCGATCGAGGACTTCCTCCCTTGCCTCGTCTTCTTCCAGCCGCCATGTCTCGACGTTGGGCAGGATCGGTTCCGCGCTCAGGTAGTAGCGGATCAGGTCCGGCACGTAGGTGTAGATCAACTTGTCGTCGGCTACCCCGTTGCCGATGGCGTTCGCCAAGGCGACCCCGCCCGTACGGACGGCGTTGACGAGCCCGGGAACACCCAACATCGAGTCGCCGCGGAAATGCACCGGGTCGAGGAATTCGTCGTCGACCCGTCGGTAGATCACGTCCACCCGCTGCAACCCGGCGGTCGTGCGCATGTAGACCTTGCCGCGACGGCATTCCAGATCCCGGCCCTCGACAAGCTCCACGCCCATGGTGCGCGCCAGCAGGGTGTGCTCGAAGTAGGCCGAGTTGTAGACGCCCGGGGTCAGCACGACGACGGTGGGATCGTCGCTGCCCGCGGGCGCGGCCTTGCGGAGGGCGGCTAGCAATCGCTGCGGATAGCCGGCCACCGACCGGATCCGCTGGTTGGAGAAGGCGTCCGGCAATGCGGTGATCATGGCGCTGCGGTTGGTCATCACGTACGAGACGCCGCTCGGCACCCGGACGTTGTCCTCCAGCACCCGGACGTCCCCCTCCGGATTGCGGATCAGGTCCACCCCGGCGACGTGGATCCGGACACCGTTGGGCGGCTCGATGCCTGCCACCGCGCGATGGAAATGCGTGGAGGAGGTGACCAGCTGGCTGGGGATCACACCGTCGGTGATCACCCGCTTCTCGGAGTAGATGTCGGCGAGGAACGCCTCCAGCGCCCGGACCCGTTGCGCCACGCCGGCCTCGATCGTCTCCCACTCGGGCGCCGCGATGACGCGCGGCACTAAATCCAGGGGGAACGGCCGCTCCACCCCGCCGACGTCGAAGGTCACGCCCGCTTGGGTGTAATTCTTCGCCAGTGATTCGGCAATGGTGTGCAGCTCTGCCGGCGTCGTCCGGCGCAGCGTGGAATAGATCGCTCGGTAGGACGGCCGGACGCTGCCCTCGATGTCGATCATCTCGTCGAAGGCCTCACCCACGGTGTAGTTCGCGAGCACGTCCTCCATACCGGGAGCGTACTGAACCGAGCGTTTGCGTCGCCGCAAAGGTCGAGCTGCCGTCAGTCAGCGGGCTCGGAGCTGAAGCGCGGTGTCACGGTCTTCATCGCCAGCGGCCGGGGCCAGATCGCCTAAGCTGACCGGGTGCCGAGCGAGCGCGACGACATCGGGCTGCCCGAGCAGATGCAGGTCCGGCTGGACAAGCGGGCGCGGCTGCTTGCCGAGGGCCGTGATCCCTATCCGGTGATCGTTCCGCGCACCCACTCGCTGGCCGCGGTCCGCGAGCAGTGGGGCCACGTCGCGCTGGGTGAGGAGACGGCTGACGTCGTCGGCGTTACGGGCCGCGTCGTCTTCGTCCGCAATACCGGCAAGCTCTGCTTCGCCACCTTGCAAGAGGGTCTGTCGCAAGATCATTCCGGGTCACGGTTGCAGGTGATGATCTCCCTGGCGGAGGTGGGGGAGGACTCGTTCGCGGCCTGGAAGGCCGATGTCGATCTTGGTGATTTCGTCTTCGTCGAGGGCCGGGTGATCTCCTCGAAGCGGGGCGAACTGTCGGTGCTGGCGTCGCGCTGGCAGCTGGCGTCCAAGGCGCTGCGACCGATGCCGACGTTGCACAAGGAACTCTCCGATGAAACCCGGGTGCGGCAGCGCTACGCCGACCTGACCGTGCGCGAGGCGGCCCGGGACATGGTGCGAACCCGGGCGGCGATCACCCGCAGCCTGCGGGAGAGCCTGCATCGCGATGGGTATGTGGAGATCGAAACTCCGGTGCTGCAGCTTGTGCACGGCGGCGCGAACGCCCGCCCGTTCGGTACCCATCTGAACGCGTTCGACATCGACATGACGCTGCGGATCGCGCTCGAGCTGTTCTTGAAGCGAGCCGTCGTCGGCGGCGTCGAGCGCGTCTACGAAATCGGCCGGATTTTCCGCAACGAAGGCATCGACTCCACGCATAGTGCGGAATTCACCATGCTCGAGGTGTACCAGGCGTGGGGTGACCAGCGGAGCGTCGCCGGTCTCACCCAACAGCTCATCCTCGACGTCGCCGACCTGCTGGGATCGCGGCAGCTCAACACGCCGGCGGGAGTGATCGAGCTCGATGGCAGCTGGCCGTGGCTGGGCGTCTATCCGGGCCTCTCAGCCCACCTGGGCGAGGAGATCACACCGGACACCGGTGCGGAACACCTACGCAAGATCGCCGAGCGGCACGGCGTCGGCGCCGAAAGGGGTTGGACCGCCGAGAAGTTGATCCTGCATCTGTTCGGCGAGCTGGTCGAGCCGACCCTGATCCAGCCGACGTTCGTATGCGACTATCCGCCCTTGGCCCAGCCGTTGGCTCGCCCGCACCGCAGCGATCCGCACCTGATCGAGGCCTGGGACCTGCTGATCGGTGGCCTGGAGCGCGCGACGGGGTTCTCGGAGCTCATCGACCCGGTCATCCAGCGGGCACGGTTGACCGCTCAATCCCTCGCCGCCGCCGCGGGCGATCCGGAGGCGATGCAGCTGGACGAGGACTTTCTGGCCGCACTCGAATTCGGGGCACCTCCGATGGGTGGTCTCGGTCTGGGCATCGACCGGCTGGTGATGCTCTTCACCAGCGCCGGAATCCGGGAGACGATCCTCTTCCCGCTTCTCAAGCCCGGATGACTCAGCCCAGCTGAGCGTTGGGTGTCGCTGAGGCTCACAGCGGAAGCTCAGCTCGGCCCACCCTTGTGACTCTTGGCCTCACCGGAACGCCCAGGGTCCGTGTCAGTCGGATCGCGAAGGTGGCTGAAGTCACCGAAGTCGTCATCAGCGCTTTGCTGCCGGAACCGCCGGGTCCCGGACTTGTCTGTTGTCGCCGCCTCGTCGGCCGGCTCCTCTGGCTCGGTGGATTCGGGGACAGCCGACATCGGCGTCCGGGAGACGCGAAGCCTGCTCAGCATCGTGGGGCCCGGGCGACCGCTGGCTCGAACGACCGCGACGCCGATCGCCGTGGTCAACGGGACGGCGAGGACCAATCCGATGGAGCCGACCAGGGTGCGTAGCACCTCACCGGAAAACTGCTCGGTCTGCAGCACCGACATCAGAGGACGGTCGTACACGACAAGCAGCAGCAGCACCGAGAGCGAGGCGCCCGCCGTGGCGAAGGCAATCGTATAGACGGTCGACGCGATGTGATCGCGGCCGATGCGCATTGCCTTGCCGAAGAGGTGCTTCTGGCTGCCGCCGCCGTCCGCCAGTTCCCAGACGGCCGATGCCTGGGTGATCGTCACGTCGTTGAGCACGCCCAGGCCGGCCACGATGATGCCGCAGATCACCACCGAGGTGAGCCGCAGATCCGGGGCGGCCGCGGCGAGCACGTAGTCGTCCTCGGCCGCCACGCCCGTCAGGTGAGCCCAGCGCGTGGCGATCAGGCCGATCAGCGCGCTGACGATCAGTCCGAACAATGTGCCGACCAGCGCCGTGGTCGTGCGGGCGCTGAAGCCGTGCGCGGCGTACAAGACGACGAACATGATCGCCGACGAGCCGATCAACCCCACCAGGATCGGATCGGATCCGGCCACCAGGGCCGGGAACATGAACTTGACCAGGATGAACCCAGCGAAGGCGAGGCCGACCACGGACGCGAAACCCCGCCAGCGAGCCACGGCGACCACCACGACCGCGAAGATCACGGCGATGACCAGCAACGGCGTGCCGCGGACGAAGTCGGAGAAGTTGTACTGAGCGGGCTGATCGTCGGTCGGCGGTATCCGGATCAGCAGAATCTTCTGGCCAACCTTGACGCCTGAGGCGTAGACCGCAGCGGTCAGCGGGACGGTCACCGCCTGGCCCTTCTCCTCACCGTCCAGCAGCTCCGCCGTGACATCGGCGCAGCGGGTAACTGCCACTCCGGGCGTCGACCCGGGCAGGCCTTCGCAGGAGATCTCCTTCACGGCCGTGATCCGCCCCTTGGGGTAGGTCACTCCAGCGACGGTGTAGCCGGCCACGTCTTTGTTGACATGCGACGAGATGTCTTCCGGCCACAGCGCGATCAGCCCGGCCAGCGTCCAGATGCCCAGCGGAATCAACACCACGATGAGAATGCGCAGGGCCCGGCGGTGCCGAACTGTTTCGTTCGGGGCCGCCGCGCTGTCCGTTGCGTGGGAGTGGGCCACGTTTCCGCCTAGTGTTGGTCCTCGTGAGCCATTTTCCTCGGGGAGGCCGGGCAGGGACCCGGTCGTACGGCTCATTGCCACGCAATGCGTCGGCAGATGGGGATCTTCGCGGCTCACAATCTACCCCGCATTCGCGAACGCCTGGCCGGACCGCTGCCGTGGTCGCGGGCGTCCTGATGCTCGGTTTGGCCGGTATGGGCGCCCGAGCTGCGACCGGGGTTCTCGTCGAGGAGGCGCGTTCGGGTGTGCCTGCTGCTGTTCCGGCGGCCTCGGGGACGTCGGCCTCACCCTCGCCAACAGCCGAGGTCGACTCGCTCCAGCCCACCGCGACATCACAGGGGCAGCCCCAGAAGCAGGCGGAGGCGACCGTCGCCAAGCTCAAGGTGCCTGACTCGGGTCCTGGCACCTACGTGCGGGCAAACGCCCACGGCGATCCGGCTGGCCAGGCCGGAACCGTGGTGAACTTCGATGTCCAGCGCGAGAAAGGCGTGCCCGTGGACGTCGATGCGGTGGCGCGGACGATCCAGGCGGTGCTGAACGATCGGCGGAGCTGGCGCGCGTCGGGCAAGTGGCGGTTCCAGCTGGTCAGCTCCTCAGCGAGCGCTGACCTGCACGTGTACATCACGACGCCGGCGACCACCGACCGGTTGTGCGCCCCGCTGCTCACGCAGGGCGAGGTGTCCTGCCAGAACGGTAATCGCGTGGTGCTCAACGCGAGGCGCTGGGTTTCGGGCGCGGAGACCTACGGGAGCGATGTGGCCAATTACCGCCGCTACCTGGTCAACCATGAGGTGGGGCACGCACTCGGCTACCAGCACACGACGTGTGACGGCAAGGGCCGGCGCGCCGCGATCATGGTGCAGCAGACGAAGGACCTCGACGGCTGCCGGCCCAACCCCTGGCCCTTTCCTGGGGCCTGATAGACCATGGCCGATCAGACCCGGCAGCTCGAGCTGGACCATTCGGTGCTGTTCCAGCCAACCTTCAACCTGCTGCGCCGGGGCGCGGGTGATCCGACCCACCGCCGAGTAGGTGAGGTGATGCTGCGCGCGACCCGCACGCCGGCGGGACCGGCTCTGATCAAGATCATCGCCAGCGGTCGGCGAATCGGTGCCCGTGCCTGGGGCGACGGCGCGGAATGGGCACTGGATCAGCTACCGCGCCTGACCGGTGCCAACGACGATCCGGGCGGTTTCCGGCCATTGCCGGTGCACCCACGGCTCGTCGACGCACACCGTCGTTACCAGGGCTATCGCGTGGGGCGTACGGACGCCGTCTTCGAGGCACTCGCCCCCGCCTGCTTGGAACAGGTGGTGACCGGTGCCGAAGCTTTTCGCGCATGGAGGCTGCTGGTGCGCGAGTTCGGTGAGCCGGCGCCCGGGCCGACGCAGGATTCCAGGTCGGCCGCTTTCGGCATGCGGCTGCCGCCGGCGCCCGAGGTCTGGGCGCGGATACCGAGCTGGCGGTTCCTGGCCGCCGGGGTGGAGCAACGCCGCAGCCGCACCTTGGTCAACGCTGCCCCGCGGGCCGCGGCGCTGGAACGAACGCTTCAGCGTGAGCCTCGAGCGGCCAACCTGGCGCTGCGCAGCCTGCCAGGTGTCGGGCCGTGGACATCAGCAGAGGTTCGGCAGCGCGCGCACGGGGACGCGGACGCCTGGAGCGTCGGTGACTACCACGTCGGCAAAGAGATCACCTACGCGTTGACCGGCGAAGCCTTGGACGACGACGCCTGCAGCGAGATCTTGGAGCCGTACCGCGGCCATCGGTTCCGGGTGCAGATGCTGCTGCTGATGGCCGGATTCCGGGTGCCCCGCAGGGCGCCACGGATGAGCTTGCCAACGCACACCCCTTACGCGACCCGCGGCCGCTCCTGATCAACGCTCCGAGGCCGCGACCGGCAGTCCCTCGATAGTCGTCGAGCCCGGCAGCTGAATGGTGAACTCGGCTCCGCCCTGAGCCGAGCGGCCCGCTTTCACCCAGCCGCCGTGCATGTTGACCGCCTGGGCCACGATCGAGAGGCCGAGGCCCGTGCCCGGCGTGTTCCGTGCTGTGTCGGATCGATAGAAGCGGTCGAACACGTAAGGCAGGTCGGCCTCGGCGATTCCCGGACCCTGGTCGGCCACGCGAAGCCGGTCACCCTCGAGCTGAACCCGCACCGTGCCTCCGGGTGGGCTCCATTTGACCGCGTTGTCCAGCAGGTTGGTCACGGCCCGCTCCAGGGTGTCCGACTCGCCGATCACGTAGAAGGGGTTCAGCTCGACGTCAAAGGCCAGGCCGTGCGCCCGACGACGGACGCGGTCGACGGCGGCATTGACCACATTGCGGAAGTCGATCCGTTCGGGTGCGACACGTTCGTCGCGGGCGAGCTGAACGAGATCGCCGATCAAAGCGGTGAACTCCTCCAGTTGCCCCTTGACGTCGGACAAGATCACCATCCGGTCCGCCGGCGACAGCATGCCCGTGCTCGCGTCCGCGGCCAGCAGGTCGATGTTGGTGCGCAGGCTGGTCAGCGGGGTCCGCAGTTCGTGGCTCGTATCCGCGATCAGTCGTTGTTGCCGCTCCCGGGAGGTGGCCAGCGACCGCAACATCGCGTTGAAGGTGTCGGCCAGCAGGGCGACGTCGCCGGACGCCGTGATCTCGATCGGCTGCAGATCCTCCGTGCGGGAGATGTGCTCGACCGCGAGGGACAGGCTGCGCATCGGAGCGAGGCTCGAGCGGGCCACGGCCGCGCCCACGATGGCGGCCAGGATCACTCCGGCCACTCCGAAGAGGATCAGAACCAGCGAGAGCGAACGCAGAATCTTGTTGGTGGCGGCGAGGGGGCGGCCCAGCACGAGAGCGTAGTTGTCGATATCGGGCATGGTCACCGCCACGATCCGGTAGGGCTCGCCGTTGCTCGCCTCGCCCGAGCGCGTCGAAGGGCCGCTCTGCAGCTTCGAGACGGCGACCTCCTTTGGGCCCAGGATCAGATGGTCGCCCTCGCCGGGCACGTAGAAGATCGCTCCGTCGGAGCGTACGGCCGCGACGCTGATGTTGCCTGCCTCTAGCGCCCGCTCGGTCAACCCGCCCAGGGATCGAATGTCCTGGGCCACGGGCACGGCCAACGACTGGGCGACCTCGGTGAGCTCGTCGTCCAGAGCGTTGTACAGCGAGTAGCGCAGCGTGAGGTACCCGGCGATGCTGGTCACGGCGACCGCCAGTGCGACCGCCACCGCCGTCAGGTAGGCGACGCGGCGCTGCAGCGGCAGCGCGTGGAGCCACTCGGTCAGGCGGTTCAGCATCGCGCCTACCGGGCGGGAGTCAAGCGGCAGCTGATCATGGTGGCGTCTCGCGCAACACGTATCCGACGCCCCGCACGGTGTGGATCAGTCGCGGCTCGTCGGCGGCCTCGGTCTTTCGGCGCAGGTAGCCGATGTAGACCTCGAGCGAGTTGGCGGTGGTCGGGAAGTCGAAGCCCCACACCTCGTTGAGGAGCCAGCTGCGTTCCAGCACCCGGCGGGGATGGGTCAGAAATGCTTCGAGCAGCGCAAACTCCGTGCGGGTGAGATTGATCGTCCGAGATCCGCGAAGCACCTCGCGCGTCTGCGTATTCAAGATCAAATCAGAGAACTGGAGATTGCGGGCGGACGGATCAGCCGAATCGGCCACGGTGCCGGCGCGCCGGACCAGGGCTCGAATCCGGGCCAGGAGCTCGTCGAGAGCGAACGGCTTCGCCAGATAGTCGTCGGCTCCCGCGTCGAGGCCGTCCACCCGGTCGCCGACCGCATCTCGGGCCGTCAGGACCAGGATCGGCACGTCGTTCCCGGCCGACCGCAGGCTGCGGGTGGCCTCGAGCCCGTCCAGCCGCGGCATCATCACGTCCATGATCACGGCATCGGGCCGCAGCACCGCCAATCGGGCCAGCGCCTCCACGCCGTCGATCGCCGTGCTGACCTCGTAACCGGAATACTCCAGCGACCGCTTGAGCGAATCGCGGACGGCTTGATCGTCGTCGACGACCAGGATTTGCATGCCCCAAGCGTGCCAGACCTTGGCGCTTCACCGGGGCCGGGTGATCGCCAGCAGCAAGACCCGGAGGATGTCGGAGTCGAGCTGGCCGGTGAACAACGCCTGCATCTCCAGGTGATTGTGAGTCGCGGTGAGCAGGTCGATTGCGACGCCGAAGTCGATGGCGAACTCGAGCCCGGTGAATCGGAGCGCGTCGGCCAGCAGGGTGGCCAGCTGCTTGAGGCACTCATCCGCGAAGGCGAGGTAGGGCTCGCGCAGCGTGGGTTGCCGGGCGGCGTAGAGCAGGAGCTCCTGCTGGGTCAAGATACGTTCGCGACCCGGCCGCCCGGCTTCCTCGAACGCGGTGATGGCAATCGAGACCAGCTCCGCCGGAGTGTGGTCTCCGGTGGTCGCCTTCATGGTGGCGATGGCCTGCTCTGCCGCGGCGTACTGGGTCTGAATGCTCGCTCGGATCAGCGCCAGCACGAGCTGGTCCTTGTCGGCGAAGTTGGAGTAGAAGGCGCCGCGGGTGAAGCCGGCGGCCTCGCAGATCTCTTCGACGCTGGAGCCGGGGATGCCGCGGTCGGCGAAGACGGTGGTCGCGGCCGCCATCAGCTTCTCGCGAGTGACGGCCCGCCGGGCGCTCACCCGGATGTCGGGGGTCAGGACGTCCGCCACTCCGCCTCCCTCAGATCGCGATACATAGCTGTATCGAATACAGTACTGAATCCAACGGATCGGCGTACGCAACCGCCGCTTCTGGCTAAGGAAATCACGACGTGTCCTCGTTCTTGTACGCGCTCGGCCGCTCGGCCTACCGCAGGCGCCACCTGGTGTTGGCGGCCTGGCTGATCACGCTGGTCGTGCTGGGCGGCCTCGCCAGCGTGATCCGCGGTGAGTTCGACGAGAAGTTCTCGGTACCTGGCACCGAGTCCCAGGCGGCACTGGATTCGCTCGGCCGCACCTTTCCGCAAGCGGGCGGAGTAACAGCCCAGCTGGTCGTCGTCGCGCCGGACGGTGGCAGTGTTCAAGACGCCGCCACACGGAAGGCCATCGAGGCGGGCGTGGATCGGCTGAATGCGATCGACGGCGTTGGCGCGGCGACCTCGCCCTTCGACAAGTACGCCAAGGGTGTGATCGCTGACGACGGCAGCGCGGCGATCATCATGATCCGACTCGACGTCGAGAACGGCGACATCTCCGCCGGCACGTATCGGGCACTGGAGAAACAGACCGACCGGCTCCAGACCAGCATCCCCGGCTCGGAGGCCTCGATCGGTGGTGAGGCCTACAACAACAACCGCCCAGGATTCAGCATCGTCGAAGCCCTCGGCGTGGTCGTCGCCCTGATCGTGCTGCTGCTCACGTTGGGCTCTTTGCGCGCGGCCGGGATGCCGTTGCTTACGGCCCTCCTGGGCGTGGCGATCACCATGCTCTTGATCATCGGCGCCACGGGCATCACCACCGTCTCCTCGACGACCCCGCTGCTGGCGGTGATGTTGGGCCTGGCGGTCGGCATCGACTACGCGCTATTCATCGTGTCGCGCCATCGCGAACAGCTCGCAGGCGGTATGGAACCCGAGGAGTCTGCCGCGCAGGCGCTGGCAACGGCTGGCTCGGCCGTGGTGTTCGCCGGGCTTACCGTGATGATCGCCCTGACCGGCCTGGCGGTGGCTCGCATTCCGTTCCTCACCACGATGGGTGTGGCGGCATCGGTCGGCGTCCTGGTCGCCGTGCTGATCGCGCTGACGCTGCTCCCGTCGTTGCTGGGCTTCGCCGGCACTCGGCTGCAGCCGAAACGGCGGGGGCCGCGCGCTCGTCCCACCTCGACCAGGCAACGGGGTGGCCGGCTCGCCCGCGCCTGGGTGCGATTCGTCACCAAGGTGCCGGTGATCACCGTTCTGCTGGTGGTCGCGGCCCTGGCCACGATGGCCTATCCCGCCAAGGACCTCCGGATCGCGTTGCCCAGCAACGGTGTCGCTGATCCGGGAACCCCGGCCCGGGTTACGTACGACCTGATCAGCGACCACTTCGGGCCCGGCTACAACGGGCCGCTGATCGTCTCGGCCACCATCGTCGGCTCCGACGACCCGCTCGGCGTCATGGACGGCATCGCCGATGAGATCCGGCAGCTTCCCGGCGTTGCCAGCGTGCCCCTCGTCACCCCGAACCAGAACGCCGACACCGGCATCATCCAGGTCATTCCCCAGAACGGTCCGGACGCGCAGGAGACCAAGGACCTGGTTCGCGAAATCCGGTCGCGCAAGGCGCACTTCGAGGACACGTACCACGTTCCGGTCTACGTCACCGGCTACACGGCGGTGGCGATCGACGTGTCGGATCGGCTGGGCGGGGCCCTGCTGCCGTTCGGCATCCTGGTGGTGGGCCTGTCGTTGATCTTGCTGACCATGGTGTTCCGCTCGATCGCCGTGCCGATCAAGGCCACTCTTGGCTACCTGCTCAGTGTCGGCGCCGCATTCGGGGTGACCGCGATGGTGTTCGAATGGGGCTGGTTCGGCTCCGTGTTGAATGTCGCCCAGACGGCGCCAGTGATCAGCTTCCTGCCGATCTTGCTGATGGGCATTCTGTTCGGGCTGGCCATGGACTACGAGGTGTTCCTGGTCTCCCGGATCCGGGAGGCGTACGTTCATGGGCGCAACGCGGGGCTGGCCATCGAGCAAGGGTTTGTCGCCTCGTCCCGGGTGGTCGTAGCCGCCGCGGTCATCATGTTCTCGGTGTTCGCCGCCTTCGTGCCAGAAGGCGAGGGGCCGATCAAGACCATCGCCTTCGGGCTCGCCGTCGGCGTCTTCGTCGATGCCTTCCTTGTCCGGATGACCTTGGTGCCGGCGATACTGGCCCTGCTGGGGAGTTCGGCCTGGTGGCTTCCGAGATGGATCGATCGCCGGTTGCCGTCCTTCGACGTCGAGGGAGCGGCGCTGACGCACCAGCTGTCGCTGGCCGGCTGGCCGTCCCCGGATGATCAGCACGTGATCGTGGCCGATGGCCTGCAGGTCACGACGGGCGGGCCGATCGAGATGGCCGTCATGCCGCATGACGTGGTCGTCGTCGATGGGCCGGCGGGCAGCGGCAAGACCGCCCTGATGCTCACCCTGGCAGGACGGATGCGGACCGGCGACGGCAAGGTCAAGGTCGCCGGACTCGTGCTGCCGGAACAGGCCGCGGCGGTACGGCGGCGGACCGGCTATCTGGACTGCGCCCGCACGTCAGGCATCCGGCGCGGCCTGCGCGAGATCGTGACGGCGAAGCCCGCCGTGATCTTCGTGGACCATGCCGACCAGCTCGCCACTCACGATCAACGGGCCGCGCTGGCCAGCCTCATCGACGACGTGGTCGGTGGGCGGTCGCGAGCTGGCCGTCGTTCTCGCCGTCCGGCACCGGTCGGCGATCGCGGACCTGATCCCCGAACGCGTCACGACCGTCACCATGCGCGGGGTCTCGGACCTCGCCAGAACGCCCCGATAGCGAAGGGACGAGATATGGCACTCCAGTTGGAACGAGCGAACAGCTCCCGTCAGATCGGTCTGTGGTCGATCTTGGGCCTGGTGCTCGTCCCGCTGCTGGTGGCGGGCGGCTTCCTGTGGGCCACCTGGAACTCCGACACCCGGCTGACCCGCGTGCAGGCCGCCGTGGTCAATCTCGACGAGATGGTGAAGGTCAACGGGCAGCCGGTGCCGTTGGGCCGGCAGCTCGCGGGCGGCTCTGGTGGCCGACAACAACGACCGCAACTTCAGCTGGGTGCTGACTGACGAGCAGGACGCGAGTGACGGCCTGGAGTCGGGCCGCTACGCCGCGGTCGTGACGATTCCCAGGACTTCTCCGCCCGCGCGACCTCCTTCTCAAAGTCCAACTCCGATCACGTGCAGCCGGCGACGCTCGACGTCCGTACATCGCAGATCACTGGCATTGCCGACCCCGTCGTCGGGCAGGCCGTCACCGCCGCCGCGACCCGGACGCTGAACTCGTCATTGACGGAGCAATACCTGCAGAACATCTATGTCGGCTTCAACCGGCTGGGCAAGCAGTTCGGCACCGTGGCCGACGCAGCGGGGAAGCTATCGGACGGCTCAGACAAGCTGGCGAGTGGGCTGGACGGAGCCTCGTCGGGCTCGAAGCAACTTGCGGACGGTCTGGAGCAGCTCGACGGCGGAACCTCACAACTCGCGGTAGGGGCGCGCCAGCTCGCCAGCGGAACGTCGGAGTTGGCCACCGGCCTCGGTACCCTCGCCGAGCAGACCAGCGGCCTGCCGACTGGTGCACGGAAGCTGGCCAAGGGCGCCGGTACCGCGGCAGCGGGATCTGCTGAGCTGGCCAGCGGAGCCCGGAAGCTCGATCGGGGCATGGAGCAGTTCACCGCCGGGACGCGGCGAAACGCCAAGGGTACGGCCGCCTACGCGAAGGGGGTCAACGACTTTGCTGACGGACTGGACACCTACGCGGGCGGCGCCGGACAGTTCGCCCAAGGCCTCGAGCAGTATCGCGATCAGCTTGCCGGCTTCCAGACGATGACGGCGGAGGAATTGTCACAGGTCGTGCCGTGCCCAGCGGAATTGCCGCCAGAGTCCTGCCCAGTTTTCTATGCCGGGCTGAAGGCCGGTACGGGCGTCGCGGTGCAAGGTCTTGCGGACGGCTCGACCGCGAACGGCGGCCAGCCCGGGCTGCTGTCGAGCGCTCGAGGATTGGCGTCCGGGGCCAAGAAACTGGCGAACGGCGGCGACAAGCTGGCGACCGGTGCGGAGCAGCTCAGCGCCGGTGCGTCCACGTTGGACACCGGGGCGCGCAAGCTGGCCTCGGGCGTCGACGGGCTCGCCGGCGGGGTGAGCAAACTGGCCGATGGTATCGACACACTCGCCGACGGCACGGACCAGTTCGCCGACGGAATGGAGCCGCTGGCCACGGGCATCGCCAGGATCGCTGCGGGAGCGCGCGGGCTGAGCACCGGCGCCGCCGGTCTCAGCGACGGCACCGCGGATCTGGCCACCGGGACCAGCATGTCCGCTCAAGGAGCGGGCGATCTCAGTGACGGTCTGGACAAGCTGTCCGACGGCGGAAATCAGCTCGCCACCGGCACCGACAAACTGGCCGACGGACTGGCCAAGGGTCAAGACCAAGTCCCGAGCTACGACCAGGCGACGCGTGAGCGCCTCGCTTCTACCGTGGCCACGCCGGTCAGCTCAGCCGGAGCCCGACTCCGTGTTCTCCGATGTGGCAACCACGACGTTTCTCGCGGTGATCGCGCTCTGGATCGGGGCCCTGGCCACCTATCTGGTGCTGCGCGCCGTGCCCGCCGGCGTCCTGACCTCGATGAAGCCGTCGTGGCGGCTCGCTCTCGAAGGGTTGCTACCGGGCGCCATCATCGGCACCGTGCAGGCGGTTGCGCTGACGGTGGTGTTGCAGGTCCTGCTGGATCTCTCAGCCGGGCAGGTGGCGGCGCTGCTGCCCTTCGCTGTCCTGACCTCCTTGGCTTTTGTAGCGATCAACCACGCGCTGGTTTCGTGGCTCGGCGGCGTCGGGCGCTTTATCTCGGTCATGGTGGTGGTGGCCGCGGCCGCGGCCTCGATCACCTACGCCGTACCCCCGATCTTCGACGCCATTCGGCCGCTCCTCCCGCTGACGCCGGCATTGGAAGGCTTCCGGGCCATCGCCAGCGAGGGCACCGGAGTCGCCGCCGCAGCGGGGCTGCTGGCGGCCTGGCTGCTGCTGGGATTGTCCGCAAGCGTGCTCGCGGTAGCGCGGCGTCGGGTGATCAGGCCCTTGATCGCCGTACCTGCATAGCGGCAGATCCTGTGCCTTGCAGCTCGCGAATCCGTTGCAGGATGCCGGGCATCGCCGCCTCGATAGCGTTGAGGGTGCCGTAGAACCCGGCCGGCGAGCCGTACCAGGGATCCGGCACACCGGACCCTGGCTCTGCGTCAGGGTCGTAATCGGTCAGCAAAGAGATGTTGGTCGAGCCGGGCGAAACGGCGAGCATCTTGCGGACGTGAATGTCCTCCATGGCGATCACCAAGTCCGCGTCCGCAATCTCTTCCGCACCGATCTGGTGCGCGCGGTGCCGGTCATGCCGATAGCCGCGTTCCGACAGCACAGCAGCGGCGCGCCGATCCATCGGCTCGCCCAGCTCCTCGGTGCTGGTACCCGCGCTGCTGAACGCGACTGCATCCATGCCGGCCTCAGCGGCGGCCCGCTCCGCAACCCGCTCAGCCATGGGCGACCGGCAGATGTTGCCCCAGCAGACGAACACCACCTGGACGGGTGGAACACCAGATGAGGACTTGTCAGCCACGCGGTCGATTGTCCGGATCGGGAAGGAAGGCGTTCACGACGAAGCTCACGACCGACACGATGATCGAGCCGATCACGGCAACCCAGAAGCCGTCGACCTCCCAGCCGAGGCCGAACTTGCCGGCCAACCAGGAGGTCAGCAGCAGCATGCAGGCGTTGATCACCAGCAGGAAAAGGCCGAGCGTGATGAGCAATAACGGGATGCTCAAGAATGCGAAGATCGGTTTGACGATGGCATTCAGGATGCCGAAGATGAGCGCGACGATGAGCAGGGTGAGTGTCTTGCCGCCCGTGCTGTCCGAGGTCAGCGTGATCCCACTGAGCAGGAAGGTGGCGGCGGCCAGGGCGGCCGCGTTGGCAAGAAGCCGGAGGAGAAATCTCATGGGGTCTATTGTCCCGCTCACGCCGACGCTCGCGGGTGTGTCCCGCTCACGCCCGGTCGCGCTTGAGGATCTGCGCTTCCTCCTCGCTCGCCGACGGAAAAGCGTGTCGGCTCACTCGTCTCGAGACGGAGTGGGTTAGTCGGCGGTGGCGTCCAGAATGCCGGGCCGTTCGTCGGCAATCGTGGTGTCGTCGCCGTGCCCGGTTTTGACGATGGTCTGGCGGGGCAGCGCCAGCAGTTGATCGGTAATGCTCATCAGCAGAACGCCGCGGTCGCTGAAACTGCGCCCGGTCGCGCCAGGGCCGCCGTTGAAGAGCGTGTCTCCGGTGAACACGGTGGCGAGGTCCTTGACGTAGAAGCAGACCGACCCCGGGGTATGGCCCGGGGTATGCAGGACTTCGATCGTCAGGCCGGCAACCTCGATCTCATCCCTATCGCGCAGCTCGCCATCGGGCGGTACGTCGTGGGTGAGCTGCCACAGCTGCCGATCACCGGAATGCAACAGGACCGGCGCCCGGACAACAGCGGCCAGCTCCGGCGCGGCTCGCACGTGATCATCATGGGCGTGCGTGCACAAGATCGCGACCACCCGACGGCCAGCGACGAGGCGGACGATCTCCGCCGCCTCGTGCGGCGCGTCGATGATGACGCACTCTTGGTCATCCCCGACAATCCACACGTTGTTTTCGACGCGGACTGTCTCGTCGTCGAGCGAGAACGTGCCCGACGTCACCGTGTGGTCGATCCGGGCAGTCACGCGCGAGTACCCGCCCGGTCCGCATTTTCCATGATCACGACCGAACGCAGGACATCACCGCGTTGCATCTTGTCGAATGCAGTCTCGATCTCGCCGATGGCGATCTCCTCACTGACGAACGCATCCAGCGGAATTCGCCCCTGCAAGTAGAGGTCGATCAGCATCGGAAAATCCCGATCCGGCAGACAGTCGCCATACCAGCTCGACTTCAGCGACCCACCGCGGCCGAAGACGTCGAGCAGCGGGAGCTCGAGCTTCATCTCAGGGGTCGGCACGCCGACCAGCACCACAGTGCCCGCAAGATCGCGGCCGTAGAACGCTTGGGCGTAGGTTTCCGGACGGCCGACGGCGTCGATAGCAACGTCAGCGCCGAAAGCCGCCGGTAAGTGCCTGAATGGCCTTGACCGGGTCGGTGTCGCGGGAGTTCACGGTGTCGGTCGCTCCCAGACTCCGGGCCAGCGCAAGCTTGCGGTCGTCGATGTCGATGGCGATGATCTTGGCCGCGCCTGCCAGCCGGGCTCCGGCGATCGCGGCTGAACCGACCCCGCCACAGCCGATCACCGCAACGGAATCACCCCGGCTCACCTGCCCGGTGTTCATTGCTGCGCCCAGGCCGGCCATCACCCCGCAGCCCAGCAGCCCGGCCACGGCGGGCCGGGCGGCCGCGTCGACCTGAGTGCACTGGCCGGCAGCCACCAGCGTCTTGTCGATGAAAGCACCAATGCCGAGGGAGGGTGATAGCTCGGTTCCGTCCTCCAGCGTCATCTTCTGGCTGGCGTTGAAGGTCGCAAAGCAGTACCACGGCCGGCCGCGGCGGCAGGCCCGGCAGGTGCCGCACACCGCTCGCCAGTTCAAGACCACGTAATCGCCCGCCGCGAGCCCCTGGACGCCGGTTCCCACCGACTCGACGATCCCGGCCGCCTCATGGCCCAGGAGGTACGGGTAGTCATCGCCGATTTCGCCCTCCCGATAGTGCAGGTCGGTGTGGCAGACGCCGCAGGCGAGCACCTTGACCACGGCCTCACCCGGACCAGGGTCCGGGACAATGACCGTGACCAGCTCCACCGGTGCGTCCTTGCGCCGGGCGATCACCCCTCGAACCTGCTGGCCCTCGCCGCTGGCCTGACTCGGCATCGCGCTCCTCGTCTTGAGTCCGCAAGCATCGTAGACGGACGGGAATTCGTTTGACCTCAAGTGCGGTTGAACCTGCATAGTGGATGGACGTCCACTCCGCGTTCCGACAGAGCGCGAGACTCCATTCCCGCACGAGAAGGCGCCGTCATGTCTGCCGATCTTTCGGCTCGTACGCCCCAGGAACTGGCGTCGGTGCCCTGGATCGAGTCGCCTTCGGCTGACCGAGCGGCGTCGATTGCGCCGCCCGTGCAGCGGATCGGCCGAGACGGCAGAGCGAAACACCGCGCGAGCGACTCCTTGTGGCGGCTGCGGCACTACCTTGGTCCTTACCGCGCCCGCTTCATCTGGTCCGCGATACTCGCCGGCATCGGGATCGGCGCCACGATCGTCGTGCCGCTGGCCACCAAGGCCGTGATCGACGGCCCCATCGCCAACTCCGACCACCGTGGCCTCTACGCGTTGGGACTCTTCGCCACCACGCTCGGAGCTATCGAGGCGATTTTGATGTTCCTGCGTCGCTGGGTGGTCACCCGGGCAACCCTTGGCACCGAGACCGCAATCCGCACCGATCTTTATGCCCGACTGCAGCGGTTGCCGATGAGCTTCCATACGCGCTGGCAATCTGGCCAGCTGCTCTCGCGGATCATGAACGACCTGTCGACGACTCGCCGATTCCTCGGCTTCGGCCTGTTGTTCATCGTGATGAGCGTGCTGCAGATCGCCGTAACCACGGCGATCCTGCTGCACCTGTACTGGCCGCTCGGTCTGGTGGTTCTAGGCTCGACCATTCCGGTGATCTGGGCCTGCCTCCGCAATGAACGGGCATACACCCAGATCTCGAGGCAGGTCCAAGACCAGACCGGTGACGTGGCCTCCACGGTCGAGGAGGGCGCGCACGGCTTGCGGGCCATCAAGGCGTTCGGCCGGGCGCAGCACATCTTCGGCAAGTTCGATTCGCGCGCGGTCCGGCTCTACGACACATCGTTGGCCCGGGTACGGCTCTCGCGCGAAGTTCTGGACCTTCCTGGAAGTGATTCCCAGCTTGACGTTGATCTTGGTGCTGGGCCTCGGCACGGTGGCGGCAGGTCAGGGCCAGCTGACTCTCGGCACGCTGGTGGCGTTTCTCACGCTGCTGCTCTCGTTGGTCTGGCCGGTGGCGGCACTCGGCTTTCTGCTGGCCATGGCGCAGGAGGCGATGACGGCTGCCGACCGGATCGTGGAAATTTTCGACGCGGAGAACGACATCGTCGACGGCGAGCTCACCCTTTCACAGGTCGAAGGCAGGGTCCGTTTTGACGGCGTCAGCTTTCGCTTTCCGGACGCCGACGCTGAGCTCCTGCATGGCGTCGATCTGGACATCGCGCCGGGGGAGACCGTCGCGATGGTCGGCGCCACCGGCTCGGGAAAGACCGTGCTGACCCAGCTGGTCGCGCGCCTGTACGACGTGACCGCCGGTGCCGTCACCATCGACGGGGTGGACGTGCGCGACCTCCGGCTGAGCCAGCTTCGTTCGATCGTGGCCACGGCGTTCGAAGACCCAACGTTGTTCTCGATGTCGGTCCGGGAAAACCTGACCCTCGGCCGGCCGGACGCCACGGCGGCCGAGATCGATGCTGCCATCGAGATCGCCCAGGCCCAGTTCGTCCACGACCTCCCATGGGGACTGCAGCACCCGCATCGGCGAGCAGGGCATGAGCCTGTCCGGCGGGCAGCGACAGCGCCTGGCACTCGCCCGGGCGGTGCTGGCCCAACCCGCGGTGCTGGTGCTCGATGACACGTTGTCCTCACTCGACATCCACACCGAGGCGTTGGTCGAGGAGGCGCTGAGACGAGTGCTCGCTGGAGTGACCGGCATCGTTGTGGCCCATCGGGCGTCGACGGTGCTGCTGGCGGATCGGGTTGCGCTGCTCTCCGGCGGCACCGTCACTCAGGTGGGAACCCACCGGGATCTCCTCGAGCGGGTGCCGGAATATCGAGCTCTGCTCTCGGCCGACGCCGGCCTTCCGCGGCAGGCCCTGACGGGCTCCACGCGCGTACCACCAGGAAAGGAGGGGGCGTGGTGACGGCGCCCGCAGACGAACGGGAGACCTCAGAGCTCGAGCAGTGGCGCGGGGTTGCGGCCGAGCACTCCGACGAGATCACCGAGCGCGCCAGCATCTTCCTGCGCCGTCGCAGTCGTGCGCTGCTCGCCGACTTGCTACGTCCGTACGGTTCCTTCCTCTGGGTTCTCGTGATCGCGGTCGTGATCGAGAACGCGGCCCGGCTGAGCTTGCCCTGGCTGGTGCATCGCGGGCATCGACTACGGCGTGCCACCGCTGGTGAGCAGCGGCGACGCCCAAGTGCTCTACCAGACTGTGGGTTTGATGCTGCTTGCGGTGCTGATCCAGTCCGGCAGCCGGATGTTCTTCCTTCGGAAATCCGGACGGGTCGGCCAGGCGGTGCTGTTGGAGCTTCGTCGTCGGGTCTTTCGGCACTTTCAGCGGCTCGACGTCCAATTCCACGACCGCTATACATCCGGCCGGGTCGTGTCCCGGCTCACCAACGACACAGACGCCATCGCGGAGCTGCTGGCCGAGGGCTTCGACGGTCTGATCACTGCGGCGCTCACCATGATCGGCGTGGGCATCTTGTTGATCACCCTAGATGTCCGGCTCGGTCTGGCGTGCCTGCTGTGCTTCCCGATCTTGACGGTGCTGATCCGCTGGTTCTCGACTGCGTCCACCCGCACCTACCGGCGGGTGCGGGAGACCTCCGCTCTGGTCATCGTCTCGTTCGTGGAGACCATGACCGGCATCCGGGCCGTCCAGGCGTATCGGCGGGAACGGCGCAACGCCGAGATCTTCACCGACCTGGCGGAGCGCTACGCCGACGCGAACACGAAGTCCTTCCGGCTGATCGCGATCTTCATGCCCGGCGTGCGGCTGATCGGCAACCTGACCATTGGCGCCGTCTTGCTGTACGGCGGCTACATGGTCATCGAGGGCCAGATGACCATCGGCGTCCTCGCCGCCTTCTTGCTCTACCTGCGGATGTTCTTCGAACCGATGCAGGAGATCAGCCAGTTCTACAACATGTTCCAGTCGGCGTCGGCTGCGTTGGAGAAGCTCTCGGGCGTGCTCGAGGAGGAACCCACGGTTAGCCCGGCGGCTCGGCCCGTCCGGCTGCCGGAGGCGCGCGGCGCCCTCGAGTTCGACAACGTGTCCTTCTGCTACGTGCCGGAGCGCGAGGTGCTGCACGAGTTCGACGTGCAGATCCCGCCGGGTCAGACCGTCGCGCTGGTCGGCACCACCGGCGCCGGCAAGACCACCATCGCGAAGCTCATGACGCGGTTCTACGACCCGACCGGCGGCCGGGTGCTGCTCGACGGTGTCGAACCTCCGCGACCTGGCCGAAGACGATCTTCGGCGCGCCGTGATCATGGTGACGCAGGAGAACTTCATGTTCGACGGCACGGTGGCCGACAACATCGCCTTCGGGCGGCCGAGTGCAACGCGCGAAGAGATCATGGACGCGGCTCGTGCGGTGGGAGCGGCCACGTTCGTTGCCGGGCTTCCGGACGGATACGACACCGACCTTGGCAAGCGCGGCTCGCGGCTGTCCGCCGGTCAGCGCCAGCTGATCACCTTCGCCAGGGCCTTCCTTGCCGATCCGCAGGTGTTGATCTTGGATGAGGCCACCTCGAGCCTCGACATCCCCACCGAGCGGGCGGTGCAGCGGGCGCTGCAAACCGTCCTCGCCGATCGTACGGCGGTAATCATCGCGCATCGCCTGAGCACGGTGGCGATCGCGGACCGGGTGCTGGTCCTCGAGCACGGCCAGATTGTCGAAGACGGTACGCCTGCCGACCTCATCGCTCGCAGCGGCGGCCACTACGCTTCGCTCCACCGAGCCTGGCTCGATTCTCTCGCCTGACAGGGAAGGTCGAAACCCGTGCCGTTGCCGCCGATGCCAGCAGGACCGCAGGAGATTGACGAGCATTTTCGGCGGCCTGGACGAGTCGGTCTGGACGCCGGCCTACCTTCCCGCGTGGAGTTCCGCGCCGCGTGCGGCCGCGACGTACGCCGTTGATGACGATGGTCTGCATCTTTCCATCCCGGCTGACCAGCCGTTGTGGTGCCCCGACCTGCACGACGGCCCACTACGGGTGTCGGCGGTCCAGAGTGGCAATTGGTCTGGACCGGTGGGCAGCGGCCGCGGGCAGCAACCGTTCCGGACAGGCCTGGTCGTCGCCGAGGCCCAGCCTGCCCAGTGGGGCTTCACGCCGCATTACGGGCATATCGAGGTGGCGTGCCGGGCCACCATCGGCCCGCGGTCCATGTTTTCGGCGTGGATGGTCGGTTTGGAGGACCAACCGATGCGCTGCGGCGAGATCTGCCTGGTTGAGGTCTTCGGTGACAGCGTGCTGAGCGGGGCGGACGGCGTCACGGTGGCCCTCGGTCGCGGCATCCATCGGTTCCGAGATCCGGCTCTCGACGAGGAGTTCTCCGCGGATCGTATCCGCTGGACGTCAGCCAGCCGCACCGCTACGCCGTGGACTGGCAGCCAGGACGAGTCGACTTCTTCGTCGACGACGTGTGCACCATGTCGGCTGCGCAGGCTCCCGATTACCCCATGGAACTGATCATTGGCGTCTTCGACTTCCCCGACCGAGCGGACCCGACGGAGACCATGCCGGCGGTGCCTCAGCTGGTCGTCAGCCGCGTGCTGGGCAAGCGGTTGTAGCGTCCATCCCTCGTCACTTTCCGGAGGCGGCGGAGGCTCACGCCCGCATCCAGTCGATGGCAATGCCGAGATACTTCTCGGGCCTGCTTGCCAGTCCGGCGAACGCCTGGCCCGCCTGCTCCGGGACGATGGTGTGGCTGAGAAGCGGCTCGACATCGAGTCGCTTCTGCTGCATGAGCGAGAGAATGACACGACGGTTCGCTGCCTCGGTCCACGGGTCGTTCGGCGTGCCCACGACCGGAGCCGACGAAACATGTGCTCCGACAATGGTGAGGCCCTTCAGGTGTGCGGCGTCGTAGGGGCTGAACCCCTCCACCTGCCCGCGCGTGCTGCCGAGGAGCACGACGCGACCCCCACGACGGGCCATCGCGAGAGCTGGAACGAAGGCTCCGGCAGAACCGGTCGCCTCGATGATGACGTCGACACCACCGCGGTCGAGGGTCGCTATCACGGATTCGGTCGTCTTTGCGGCGGGGTCGAGGACCAGGTCCATCCCGAACCGCTGGCCAGCATCGCGACGCTCCGGAATGAGCTCGAGCCCGATCAGCGGTAGCGCTCCGTTCAGCTGCGCCAAGCGTCCGGCGAGGAGACCCACGAGACCGATACCGACCACTGCCACCGATTCTCCGAGCGCGATCCCGCCCTTCCGGATACCGTTGAGCGCGATGCAGCCAAGCTGGCTGAGTGCCGCCTCCCGGTCGCTGACGCCATCGGGGATGTGGGTAAATCTGCGCGAGCCGCTCGGGTCGGTCCTCGATGGCATGGGCAGCGTGGCTGATCGGTCCGGCGATGCGATCTCCAGGTAGGAATTGCTCGACCCTCTCCCCGACGGCGATTACCTCACCAGCGAATGAATAGCCGGGATGGTACGGAGTCACTCGTTCCGGCGGCCGCTGGGTGGTCTGGCCGAGATAGTTCGCGATTTCCGTCCCGGCGCTGATGATCGTGACGTGAGCGGCAACGAGGATTCCTCCGGGCGGCGGCCGGTCAGGGACCTCGTAGTGCTCGACCACCAGCTCGCCAATACGGGGCGACGTCAGGCGAAGCGATTGCAAGGACTGCCCCTCATCGAATTGAGTCCATCTGCGTATTTGTGCGGCTTCCTTGCCACTGGTCCGATCGTCGGATACGGAATTCTGGTCAGCATCGGAGTCGGCTCAAGCCACCACGGCGTCGACAGCGGCGCTGCCAAAGATGGTGTCGGCCACCATGGCCGCCGCGCCGATGATGCCGCCGCGGTCACCGAGCACGGTCGGCCGACTGCCAGATGTGCCGTGGCCAGCGGCTGACTGCCTCGCAACACCGTGTCCTGGACGCCCCGTACGAAATGCTCGTGGGCATCGGCAACGTCGCCGCCGATCACCAGCACGTCGGGATTCAGCAAGCTCACCGCCGCGGACAACACACCACCGAGTGCCCGGCCCGCAGCGGTGGCAATCCGTACCGCGTCGGGATCGCCCCGCCGTACGAGATCGACCACATCACGAGTCGTGACCGGCGAGTGGCCCAGTCGCCTCAAATCCCTGACCATGGCCCGACCACTGGCGATCGCCGCCAGGCACCCCAGCTCGCCGCAGCCGTCGCAGGTCTCCTCGACACCGGGGATCTTTGCATGACCGATGTCACCTTCGGCTGAGTCGGACCCGCGCACCAGCTCGCCGTCCATGATCATGGACGCGCCGATCCCGGTGCCGATCTTGACGAAGAGCACGAGGTGCGCCGTCGGATAGATCCGCCGTTGCTCGCCAAGACCGAGCAGGTTGGCGTCGTTGTCGACCACCGCAGGCACCGGGTAATGGCTGGTCAGGTGATCACGGACCGGATAGTCGTCCCAGCCGGGCATGCTGATCGAACGTGCGATCCGTCCGGTGTGCCAGTTCACCGGACCTGGTACTCCAAGGCCAACGCCTCGAAGCGAATCTGAAGGGAGATCGGATTGCTTCAGAAGCCCATCCAGCTCGGCAGTGACCGTCGCGAGAACGGCATCCGGCCCCTTGTCGATCGCGCTTTCGATGACAGTCTCGGTGATCACGTCGCCGGCCGCTGTGGCGACGGCGAGGCGACCATGGGTGGCGCCGAGGTCGGCTGCGAGCACGATTGTTGCGTGGTCGTTGACCCGGAGCCGGGTGGATGGGCGGCCCCGGCGCGGGTCGGCCACGCTTCCGTCCTCGGTGAGGTAGCCGGCGGCGAGGAGGGCGTCCACCCGAGAGCTGACGGTTGAGCGGGCGAGCTTGGTCACCCCTTGCAACTCGCTTCTGGTTGCCACCTGGCCGCTACGGAACAGCTGCAGTAGCTCACCGGCGCTGTTCTTTGCCGACGACACCGGCTGCCTCCTCGCCGCGACGAGACCATGACGGCTCGTGTGGCAAGAGTACGGCCGTTATCGAAATTTGTCCTATGCGTGATCCATTTAAATCTTGCTATCAGTCTTAATTGAGGATTGGATGGCTAAGGTGCCCGGTCTGCGGTGTCACAGCGCTATAGCGATGCAGTCAGGCAAAGGAGAGGCAAATTGCGTAGATCACGTTTGCTAGCTGGGATGGCTGTGACTGCCATGCTGGCCGTCACCGCTTGTGGCGGCGGCGGTGGCGGTGGGGGTGGTGAGGCGTCGGGATCCCAGGGCGGCGGCTCTTCAGAAGACAACCAGTTGGAGATCTGGACCACCGAGGATCTGGCGGATCGTGTGGCTGCCCAGAAGAAGATCCTGGACGCGTGGGCCCAGAAATCCGGAGCCACCGTCAAGCTCGTTGCCGTAGCGGCGGACCAGCTGACGACCGTGCTCACGTCTGCCGCTGCTGCGAACAAGCTGCCGGATGCCATCGCCGCTCTCGACCTCAACGGAATCAACCAGCTGGCAACGGACGAGCTGCTGGATACCGACGCTGCCAAGGAAATCGTCGATGGGCTCGGTGCCGACACCTTCCAAAAGCGGACCCTCGAGCTGACCAGCGCTGACGGCAAGCAGTTGGCAGTGCCCAGCGACGGCTGGGCGCAGCTGCTGTTCTACCGCAAGGATCTCTTCAGCGCTGCTGGGTTGAAGGAGCCGACCACGTATGCCGACGTCCAGGCGGCGGCCAAACAACTGAAGAAGGACAAGACAGCTGGCATCGTCGCGGCCACGGCCCCTGCAGACTCGTTCACCCAGCAGACATTCGAGTGGGTGGCCTTGGCCAACGCTTGTCAGCTGGTCGACGATGGCGGCAACGTCGCGCTGAACAGCTCCCAGTGCCAGGAGGCGTTCAATTTCTACGGCCCGATGATGAAGGACGATTCGGTGCCCGGCAACCAGGATGCCGACACCACACGAGCGACCTACTTCGCCGGTGACGCGGCTATGGTGATCTGGTCCTCCTTCCTGCTCGATGAGCTGGCCGGCCTGCGCAAGGACGCCTTGCCGACATGTGACAAGTGCAAGAGCGACCCCACCTGGCTGGCCAAGAACTCTGGGATCGTCACGACATTGCAGGGTCCCAGCGGGACAGCGCCCGCCGCCTTCGGCGAAGTGGTGTCGTTCGCCGTGCTCAACGACGCCTCACCGAAGACAAAGGACCTTGTCACCTACATGATGAGTGACGGCTACGTCGACTGGCTCAAGATCGCGCCGGAGGGCAAGGTTCCCACCCGGCTCGGTACCGCGAACAACCCCAAGGAGTACTCCGACGCTTGGAGCAAGCTCGAAGCCGGCGTCGACAAGAAGGCACTCTTGTCGGACATCTACCCGGCAGATGTGCTCCAGGCCATCGCGACAAGCCCAGGCTCCTTCGATCGCTGGGGCATTCCTCAGGGCCAAGGCTCCCTGGCAGCTGCCGTTGGCGGGCAATTCGTGGTGCCACAGGCACTGGCGAAGATGATCAACTCCGGTGCCAGTGCGGCAGAAGCGGCCGACCAAGCCCAGAAGGGCGCGGAGCAGGTGAAGAAAGACCTCGGCGGCTGACCCACGCTGATCAGACTCCCGGACCTCGGACCTCCTGGGTCCGGGAGATCAGCAGTTGGCCGATCCGGCACGCGCCGGACGTACCACACCAAGGAGCACCAGTGTGTCCACAGCGTTAACCGACGAAACGCCAAGCCCCACCACGACAAGCACGGCAAAAAAACGGAAGACCCTCACCCAGCGTGACGCACGCCTCGGGCTTTGGCTGATGTCCCCGACCCTGCTGATCGTGCTGGCGATCGTGATCTTTCCGCTTCTCTGGTCGATCTTGATCTCCTTTCAGCGGCTGCGTCTGATCGAGATCGGCCGGGCTGATTTCTTCAAGCCGCTCACGTTGGTCAATTACGAACGCGTGCTGAGCTCCAGCAACTTCTGGAACAGCCTCCTGATCACCTTCGTCTACACGTTCGGTTCGGTGGTGTTAGCGATTTCGCTCGGTCTGCTGGCCGCGATGGCCGTGCGGCAGCCGTTCCGCGGCCGAACGTTTGTCCGGGCCGCATATCTGCTGCCCTACGTCGCACCTGTGGTGGCGGTGACCTTCATCTGGCGCACCATGCTCAATCCGCAGTTCGGGATCGTCAACGAGATCGGCCAGTCCGTATTCGGCTGGGACGAGCCGATCGCGTTCCTGTCCCAGGCTCAGGGAACGTGGAACCTGTTTGGACTCGAAATCCCCGTGCCCACGGCACTTCTGACGACCATCGCGTTCGAAGGATGGCGTTACTTCCCCTTTGCGTTCCTGTTTCTGATGGCGCGGCTGTCGGCGATGTCCGGAGAGCCGGAAGAGGCCGCCCTGGTCGACGGGGCGACGCCGTGGCAGTCGTTCAGGTTCATCGTGTTTCCGCAACTCGTCCCGATCGTCGGCCTGCTCGCCGTCCTGCGCACGATCTGGACCTTCAACGAGTTCGACGACATCTTCCTGCTGACCGGCGGCGCCGCAGGCACCGGTGTCGCAAGCGTCCAGATCTACAACTACCTCACAGTGCAGCGCAATGTGGGCGCTGCCGCGGCCCAATCGGTCATCATGTCGCTGGTGCTGATCGTCATGCTCGGCGTGTATCTGCTCATCCTGCGCAGCAGAGGAGAGCGGGTATGACCGCCCAGTCAACCCAGGTCGTCACCCCGCCCAGCCAGGCCGCTGGGCCACCCCAGCAACGGCCCCGGGCCGGGGGCCGGCACCGCCTGCAAAGACGGGTTTTCGGCATCGGCCGCTGGGTGGTGATCGTCGCTTTCCTGATCGCGACGCTGGTGCCCTTCTACTACATGCTGCTGCTGTCAGTGAAGCCGATCGAGGCGTTGTTGCGCGATCCGGCTTCGATGATCGTCAAGCCGTCAGAATTCACCCTGCAGACCTACGTCGACGTGCTCTCACCTCAGGCTTCCGGCGGCCAGGGCTTCGGCCTCTTCCTGGCCAACAGCGCCGTGGTCGCCCTGGCTTCGGTGGCGCTGGCGCTGCTGATCGGCATCCCGGGTGCCTATGCCATTGCCCGGTTGCCGTTCATCGGTCGGCGCAAGGTCAGCGGCGTCTTCCTGGCCGCCTACTTGTTCCCGGCAATTCTGATGGCGATCCCGCTTTTCGTTGGGTTCACTCGGGTCGGACTCCGCGGTTCGCTGGTGGGGCTCATCATCGTCTACACCGCACAGACGGTGCCGGTGTCGATCTACATGCTGCGGAACTACTTCGAGACGGTGCCCGAATCCATCGAGGAGGCGGGTCTCGTGGACGGCCTTGGCCGTCTCGGGGTCCTGCGCCAGATCAGCCTGAAGTTGGCCATACCGTCGATCATGTCAACCGGGCTCTTTGTGTTCATGATCGCGTGGAACGAGTTCTTGTTCGCGCTGCTGTTCCTGGTGGACCGGCGGGAGCGGTGGACCGTCTCGCTGGGCCTCTCCCAGCTGTCCGGCAGCGTCGAGATTCCGACCACCGTGCTGATGGCAGGCTCGGTCGTGCTCACTTTGCCGATCATCATCATTTTCTTCGCCACCGAGCGGTTGTTGACCGGAGGCCTGACTGCCGGGGCCGAGAAGGGCTAGGCGCGCGTGCACGATCCGCTCACTGTGGGCGATCTTGCTCAGTACGAGTACGAGTACGTGTGGGGCGCCGACTGATGGCTTATCTGGTCGAACTGACCGAACCTCGGGTTGTGGAGCTGCGCGAATACCCGACGCCGGAGCCCGGGGTGGGCGAAGTCCGCGTGCGGACTATGTACTCGGGGATCTCGGCCGGCACCGAGCTGACCATCTACCGTGGCACCAATCCCTACCTGGACAAGCAGTGGGACCCTCGAACCGCACTCTTTCTGCCCGGTTCCCGATTCTTGTCCGGCTCGTCAACCGTCAGCTATCCGGTTGACTCCTGGGGGTACTCAGAGGTGGGCGAGATCGACGCCATGGGCGACGACGTTTCCGATCTCCACACCGGCGACGTGGTTTGGGGCATCTGGGGCCACCGCTCGCATGCCGTGCTGCCAGCGAGCAAGCTGATCGGCCATCGGCTGCCCACCGACCTCGACCCCCTCGTCGGGACCTTCGACCGCGTCGGCGCGGTGGCGCTCAACGCTGTGCTCGCCTCCGGAGTTTGCGCGGGTGAGTCCGTGGCCGTCTTCGGTCTCGGCGTGATCGGGCTTTTGACAACTCAGCTGTTGATCAGCCAATCCGCCGAGGTGCTGGCCGTCGACACGGTGCCATACCGGCTCGAGCTGGCGGCAAAGTTCGGCGCCACACCGTTCTCCACGCACGAGGGTGATCTTGCGCTGGCGGTCCGCGAGTACACGGCTGGGCGAGGAGCCGACCGGGTGATCGAGCTCACCGGCGCCTATCCGGCCCTTCACCAGGCGATCCGACTGGCAGGAGTGGGTGGCACGGTCATTGCTGCCGGCTTCTACCAAGGACCGGCGACCGAGCTGGCGTTGGGAGAGGAGTTCCACCACAACCAGGTCACCCTGATCTCGTCGCAGATCGCCAATGTGCCGCCGGCCTTGCGGAATCGTTGGAGCCGGGACCGGCTCCACGAGACGGTGATGCGGCTTTGCGCCACCAAGCGGCTGGATCCGATGCCGCTGTTGAGCCACGTGATTCCCGCGACACGTGCGGCCGAGGCCTATCGGCTGCTCGATTCGCCACCGGCCGATCTGATGCAGGTGATCTTGAGCTTCGAGCCGTTGCCTCGCGGGGGTGAGGGGGGATCGCCTCCCCCCGGAGAATCGGATATTTCTCGGGGGGATCAGGGGGGGTCGTACCCCCCTCGAGACACCGAATGAGGCATGCGCTGCGGTTGTCCGCTCAGGAGCAGTACCTGCGGGGAGGGACGGCGATTCAGCGATGGGAGCACGCACGCTCCCTGGGCTTCGATGCGCTGGAATTGCGCGGGGCCGGCGAGGGTCGATTTGCCGCCCGGCTTCCCGAATTGAAGGCAGCCGCGGCCGCCGGCGTACCGATGCCGACGGTCTGTGTCGAGATGCTGCACTTCGTCGGCGACTTCGACCCTGGCAAGCGTGCTGATGCGCTGGTCCAGATGAAGTCTCAGCTGTCAGTGATGGCCGAGATCGGCGGGCGACTGGCGATGACGCCTGCCTCGTACGGCATGTTCAGCCGGCGATTGCCGCCCTTCACTTCACCGCGGACTGAGCAGGAGGACACCGAGATCCTGCTTGACGCTTTCGGTCGGCTCGCGGCCCACGCGGAGGCCGAGGGGGTGATCATTGCGCTGGAGCCGCTGAATCGCTATGAGAACCACATGATCAACACCCTGACCGACGCCGCATCGCTGTGCAGTCAGATCGGCTCTCCGAACCTGGGGATTGCGGCCGACACGTACCACATGAATATCGAGGAGGCTGATCCGCTGAAGGCACTTGTCGCCGCAGCGCCTTGGATCCGGCACGTGCAGGTCAGCGACAGCAATCGGCTCGAGCCGGGTGCCGGCCACATTGACTGGTCGGCGACGCTGGAGACGCTGTGGGCCATCGGCTACGCCGACGAGCTGGCCTATGAATGCCGACTCTCCGGGGAAGCCGACGACGTGCTGCCGGCGTCACTGCGCCGGATGCGCCAGCTGGCATGGGCATAGCGACAGCCACGCCGGCGGCCAGCGGGATTGATCGTGATCGGCTGGCCCGCGCCGCGGTCCGGGTGTTGATCGAGAACTGGCAGGGCCACGCCACAGTCCCCTCGCGGAGTCTGTATCCGCATCAGTGGAGCTGGGACTCGGCGTTCATCGCCTTGGGCCTGGAGCACTTCGCGCCGCGACGGGCGGCCGCTGAGCTGCTCAGCCTGTTCGGCGCGCAGTGGGCGGACGGCCGGATCCCGCACATCGCCTTCAACCCGGCCGTGGCCGATGATGCCTACTTCCCGGGCCCGTCATTCTGGCGCTCCGCGGACGTCCACGGCCATCCACCGATCGATACCTCGGGGATCATCCAGCCTCCCGTGCATGCCATTGCGGCGGCCACCGTCGTCGGCGGCTTGGGGCAAGGAGGGCGCGCGTTCGCTGACCGGGTCTACCCGTACTTAGTCGCACAGAATTCCTATCTCCGAACGCGCCGAACCGTCGGAGAGCTCGCCGCGGTCGTGCACCCGTGGGAGACCGGACTCGACAACTCGCCGGCCTGGGACGCGCCGCTGCACGCGGTTCCTTCCGACCTGTCGCTGTTCAAGACCTACACCCGTCGCGACCTTGATCACGCGCCAGCCGGCGAGCGGCCCACCGACGAGGACTATTCGCGCTACATCCGGCTCGCCTTGGCGTATCGCAACGCCGGCTATGACGACGACTGGGTGCGGCAGCACGGCGAGTTCCTCGTTGTCGATCCGGCGTTCAACGCGTTGTGGGCGCGGTCGGAGCTCGCCCTGGCCGAGATTGCGCGGAGTCTTGGCGGCGACGCGCGAGGACACCTGGCCGAGGCGGCGCGGATCACGGCCGCGGTCGTCGACCACTTGTGGGGCGAGAGCCGCGGCCTGTTCCTGGCTCGAGACGAGAGGTCCGGTCGGCTGATGCCCGAGCGGACGGTGTCCGGACTGATCCCGCTGATCTTGCCGGGCCTGCCGGCCCAGATCGTGTCGGCGCTGTCCGAAACGCTGGCCGGGGACTGCTTCCAAGTGGGCCGGGACGGGATGCTCGGGGTGCCGAGCTTCGATCTCACTGATCCGCGCTACGACCCGCAGCGCTACTGGCGTGGCCCGAGCTGGCTGAACACCACGTGGCTGGTGGCCTCCGGGCTCGCCATCCACGGGAAGGACGGGCTGGCCCGGCGGCTACGCGACGACATGGTGGCGTTGGTCGGGAACGCGGGTCTGCGCGAGTACTTCAACCCACAGACCGGTTCCGGGCACGGCACGACGAACTTCAGTTGGTCTGCCGCCTTGCTGATCCACGTGCTCGCCGACGGCTGGATGGCTTGAGGACAGCTCGGGGTTTACAGCGTCACTTGAGCGCACCACGCCTGTGCATCGGCAACAGTGGTGACGACCGCGCCTCCGGTCCGTACGGGGCGCGCGATGATCACCACGCCGACGTCGAGATCGGCGGCCGCATCGAGCTTGGCTGCGGTGTGCTGGCCACCGGAATCCTTGGTGATCAACAGATCGATCCCGTAGTCGATCAAGATCGAGCGCTCCTCGGCGTACGGGTAGGGGCCCCGGGAGGTCAAGAGCCTCCAGGCCGCCGGCAGGGTGAACTCGGGCCGGTCGACCACCCGAGCCGTGACCGTTCGATCCGCCCACGGCAGGAATGTCTGGAGCGACTGGCGCCCGATGGTCAGGAACGGTCGCGCAGAGCGCTCGGCTGCGGCACGAGCCGCCTCGACATCGGGTACCCAGGTCCAGCTGCTCGCCCGCGGATGACCTGCCCAGCCGGACCGTTCCAGGCGGAGAAGCGGTGTGCCGGTTTGCTCAGCGGCGGCCGCGGCGTTCCGCGAGATCTGGGTGGCGAAGGGATGCGTCGCATCGACAACGGCCGAGACATCGCTCGTGTGCAGGTAGTCCACCAGGCCGTCGACGCCACCAAAGCCGCCGATTCGGAGCCGCCCGACGGGCACCGCCGGCTCGCGGACCCGGCCAGCGAGTGATGACACTACGTCGTGGCCGGCGCCAACCAGTCGGGCCGCCAGGTCACGTGCCTCGGCCGTACCGCCCAAGACCAGGACGGTCATTTCACATCCGGCTCGGGCCTGGCTGGCCACCGGACAAGACGGAGCGCGATCAGCACCGCGAGCGCCCCCGCCGACACCAGCCGCGACAACAGGACGGCGCGGCCGATGTCGCCGATGTCGACCGGCCGGCCATCGCCCAGGAGTCCGCGGTTCTCTACTCGGCCCTGATAGCTGTTCCGGCCACCGAGCCGTACGCCGAGTGCTCCCGCGAAGGCCGCCTCGACGACACCGGCGTTGGGGCTCGGATGCTGCCGGGCGTCGTCACGCCACGCTCTCCGGGCCTTCACAGCAGATCCGGCGACGAGCGGCGCCGTGGCGATCGTGATGAGCCCGGTTAACCGCGCGGGCAGCCAATTGGCCGCGTCGTCCAGCCGGGCGGCGGCCCAGCCGAAACGGCGGTACCGCGGAGATCGGTGGCCGATCATCGCGTCGAGAGTGTTGACCGCCCGATAGCCGAGCAGGCCAGGGACGCCGGCGATAGCGCCCCAGAACACCGGCGCCACGACCGCATCTGCGGTGTTCTCGGCGACCGATTCCACCACGGCCCGTGCCACATCCTCGGTCGATAGCTCCGCGGTGTCCCGGCCGACGAGCGTGCGCGTCCGCAGCCGAGCGGCCGGCAGATCCCCGGCGGCCAGCCGCGTCCGAACGGCAGTCGCTTCCCGGCGCAATGATCTGCCGCCGAGCACGGCCCAGGAAGCGGCCGCGGTGACGAGCAGATCGAGCAACCAGTGTCGCCGTGCGGCTCGCTGCAGAAGGAGTCCGGCGGCGCAAGGTGCCGCCCACGAGCGCGCCAACATGTCGGACCCCAGCGCCGCGGCGGTTGGCGTAGCTGTGCGCCTCGACAGCAGCAGCAAGCTGACCAAAGCCCGCCACCGGATGGAAACGCCGTGGATCGCCCCAGGCTGCATCGGCGAAGAATCCCAGGGCGAGGCCGGCAAGCCGGATGGCGACGGTCGGTAGGCTCATCGCCGATGACACCTCGGCGAGTGCTGATCACCGGCGGCATGCGTTCCGGGAAGTCCCGCTTCGCCGAAGGCCTGCTGGCCGATCAACCACATGTCACCTACATCGCGCCCGGTCCACTTCCCGACGCGGCCGCCGACTCGGAGTGGTCCGGTCGAATTGCCGCCCATCGGGAGAGGCGGCCGGATAGCTGGACGACCCTCGAGACCACCGACATCACCGGCGCCCTCCGGACCGGCGCGCCACCATTCCTGATCGACTGCCTCGGCACCTGGTTGACCGCCACCATCGATCGGCTCGGCACCTGGGACCATCCGTTGGCGGATTGGCGGCAACGCATCGAACCCGAGATCGAGGATCTCCTGGACGCCTGGCGGATGTGCTTGGAACCGGCGGTCGTGGTCACCAATGAGGTCGGATGGGGCCTGGTATCGGAGCACCGGTCCGGTCGAGTGTTCACCGACCTGCTGGGCCAGCTCAACGCTCGATTCGCTGAGGCCAGTGACACGATTTATCTGGTCGTGGCCGGCCGTGCGCTGCGGCTTTGACATCACGCCGCGAGACAACCGATCATGATCGTCAAGGCGATCTCGACCGCGGCGCCGAGTACGTCTCCGGTGCTTCCCCCCAGCCGGCGTACCGCCCGGCGTACCAAGATCAACACAGCGGTGATCGACAGCATCCCGGCGACCAGACCGCGCCACCACTGGCCGCCGAACGCGGTCGCGGCCACCAGTACGCCCTGCGCCGACAGCCAGACTCCCCACGCCACAACAGGAGGCACCGATCCCAGGACCGCCACGCCGAGACCGTTCACCCGCGCCGCGGGAATCCCTCGCCGACAGGCGACCGGGAGCACCGCACGCGAGCAACACACCACCAAGCCAGCGATGATCGCGCCTCGAACCCCGTCCACCACGGCACCGAAAGCCACCGACTGAGCAGTCAGGATCAAGATCAGGGCCACGGCGCCCATCGGACCGATGTCTCCGCGTTTCATGATCGCCAAAGCGCGCTCGGTATCGCCGGTAGCCCCCAAACCGTCGAAGGTGTCGGCTAACCCGTCCAGGTGAAGTGCCCGCGAGCCGAGGGCAAGTGTCGCCACCATGAGAAGCCCCAACAGCAGGCTCGGCAGGCCGACCACCCAGCCCAGCCAGCCGACGAGGGCCACGAGGGCGGCCAGGGGAATCGCCGCCACCGGCGCCATCGCCATGGCGCGAGCCGCCATCGGCCGGTGCACCTCTCCGGGAGGCCGCACCGGTATGACGGTCAAGGTGCCCACTGCGAGCCGCCAAGCGTCAAGGGCCATGACTATGGAGAGGCGAGGTCGGCCAGCAGCGCCGTTTCCCGCAGGAGCAGCGCCGCGGACCGCAGCAGCGGCACTGCCGCGAGCGCGCCGCTACCCTCGCCGAGTCGCAGCCCGAGGTCGAGGAGAGGCGACAGGCCCAGCTTCTCCAGAGCCAGCTGCTGCGCCGGTTCAGGTGACCGGTGCCCGGCCGCGCACCAGGCGACCACGCCCGGCTCGAGATCTTCAGCCACGGCAAGCTCGGCAAGGGACACGATTCCGTCGAGCAAGATCGGCACTCCGGCCCGGGCGGCTCGAATGAGGAAGCCGACTCCCGCGGCAAGATCCGCCGAGCCAAGGGCCGCCAGCCGCTCCACCGGGTTGGCGATCCGTAGCTTGGTCCGGGACAGGGCCACCGCGATGACTCGTGTCTTGTGTGCCAGGTGCTCATCGTCGAGTCCCGTACCGCGGCCGGTCACCTCGTCGGCGCCTACCCCGAAGGTGGCGGCTACCAGCGCGGCGGCCGGAGTGGTATTGCCGATCCCCAGATCACCAAGGATCAACAAGTCGGCACCCGCGGCGATCTCGTCTGCCGCGATCCGGTCGCCGACTCGGAGAGCCCGGTTGACCTCGCTGACGCTCAGCGCGTCCTCGCAGTCGATCAGGCCAGAGGACCGCCGAACGTGGTAGGCGCTGACCTCCGGCGGGACCTCGTCGAGGTCATCGTCCACACCCACGTCGAGCACCCGGAGGGCCACACCGTGTTGCCGCGCCAACACGCTGGCGCTGGCCCTGCCAGCCACGAAGGCGCGAACCATGGCGGCGGTCACCTCGCGCGGATAGGCCGATACCCCGAAGTGCGAAATCCCATGATCACCGGCAAGCACGACTGCCCGGACGTTCTCGAGCGGTCGTGGCGGGCACACACCTTGACAGGCGGTCAGCCAGGCGGCGGTCGATTCCAGCTGACCCAAGGAGCCAGTGGGCTTGGCGAGTTGGGCCAGCCGAGCCTGCGCGGCCTCATATCCTGCGCGCAGTGGTGGATTGATCACCGGTCAGACGCAGTCTCGGCTAGGGGCTTCACCGCAGGTCTCGGTCGCCGGTGACGTCGGAAGATCAATTCAGCCAATCCCACCCCGAGGACCGACCACAGCGCGAGCCTGGTGCCGAAGCTGGCGAGCCGGAAGTCATACAACAAGGTCGCCGGGAATCCGGACGGCACTTCGTCGTAGCCCGGCATCACGGCGATCACCGCCGACATGGCGACCAGGTATCCCGCGATGACCGCCAGCGAGCCGTACCAGCTGCCCCAGCGGTTCGCGGCCCGCCGGCCGAGCAGGATGGCCGCGGTCGCGGCGATGACCGAGATGGCCATCAACAGGAAGTACAGAGCGGTCCGCTGGCCGATCGTCTCCGGATGGCCGACCGAGGGCGGGTTGGGGGGATACGCCAGGAAAGGCACGACGTCGATCGCAACGAAGCCGATGGCCGTCACCGACAGCGCCGTGGCCCGTACCCCGAGTCGGCCAAGGCGCCCCACCGCCAGCCCGGTGAGCACACCCATCAGCCCGCCCAAGGTGGCACCCGCGGCAACGGTGCCGGTCAGCAGCCCCGCACTCGCCTGGAGCCAACGGGGAACAACCGTGTCCGTCGAAGTCTCGGCATTCGAGTCGGCGTGGTGGTCGTGCGTTGCGGAGTGCTCGATGGCAATCGCGCGATCAAGAGTCGGCTCGCCTGCGACGACGGCGACACCGAAGGCTGCCAGACCGGCGATCAGGCCGGCGAGCAGACCACGGACCAGGAAGTCTCGGGCGGACAATGGTCAGTGGCAGGGGAAGCCGAGCAGGTGGCGCCCGTCGTGCAGCCATTCGTGCACCGCAGTGCCCGAGAAGAGCGACGTTGCGCCCTGCTCGGTGGCGACGAAGTAGAGCGCCGTCAGGAAGAGCAGCCCCGCGAAGATCAACCAGGGAAGAATCTGCCTGACTGAGACGGCGGGTACGGACACCCCGGGCTCGAGCGGTATGGCCACGCTGCGTGGCTCCGACATATACGTCCCTCCCCGAGGTTCTGCGATCCGTTCACACGGAACTCGTCGGAGACTGGCTGACCCTGGCCGCGCCTTCGGCTCTCCGCAAGTCCGCTCACGATATCCCCCGGCCGTTCGGCGCGGCAAGGCGTCCGCGTGTCGATCGGTATGGTCGCGACCATGACAATCGCTGGAGCCGGCGGCCCGATGAGCAGACTCGTCACGCATCCGTCTGCGATCCTGCTCGCGGTGCAGTTGATAGGCGTACTGATCTACCCCTTCATCGAGACGGGCGCGGTCGGCAGAGGCTTGTTCGAGGCCTTCGGTGCCGCTGTGCTCGTCCTCGCCATCTGGACAGTCCGCTCGTCACCGGGTCCGACCTGGATCTTGGTGACCCTGGCCCTAGTGGCGTCGATGCTCTCCATTGCCGATGCGGTGAGCACCAACGTTGTCCTGCAGCTGATCTCCGCGGCCAGCCACGCGCTGTTCTACTTTTGGGCGGCCGGCAGCCTGATGGCCTATATGCTCGCCGACCGCGAGGTGACCACTGATGAGCTCTACGCCGTTGGCGCGACGTTCACCTTGGTCGCGTGGGCGTTCGCCTATCTGTTCGTCGTCTTGCAGATCGCGCAGCCGGGCTGCTTCATCGCCGCGGTCAACCCCGACCAACCTCGGAGCTGGATGGAGCTGCTCTTCTTGAGTTTCACGAACTTGTCGAGCACCGGCTTGTCGGACGTCGTGCCGATCACTCCGCACGCCCGGTCGGTCGTGATGATGGAGCAGCTGGCCGGGCTCGGCTATGTGGCCTTGTTCGTGTCCCGCCTGGTCGGTCTGACAATTTCGCGGCAGATGACGACTACCCACGACGGGCACTGACTGTGGCACAGCGGCTCGTCGTTGTCGCGCACGGACCGACGGCCGGTGTGCGTCAGGCCATCTTCGGCGACCCTGGCCACCTGGTGGATCCAATGGCAATCAGTCCGATCGCGGCTCGGGTCGCCTGGTGGCGCCACGGCCCCGAGCCTGCGTGCGCGGAGACTGCCGCCCGACTCGGCGGTCCGGGGGAGGTCACGGAGCGGTTGGCCACGTGCGACTTCGGTTCCTGGACCGGAAGGTCGCTGGCGGCAGTCGGTGCCGAGGACCCGGAGGCTGTCGCGCCGGTGGCTGGCTGATCCGGACGCAAGACCGCATGGCGGGGAGAGCTTGTCTGGGCTCATCTCGCGAGTGGGTCCAGCCGTCGATCACACTGCGTGGCCGGACGGGCAGAGCTTCGTGGTGGTCACGCCTCTGGTCGCTCGGGCTCTGGTCGTACACGTCCTTCAAGGACCGCCACAGATGATCTTCCGGATCGACATGTCTCCGCTGGGCCGCGTCAAATTCTCGAGAAGGACGAACTCGTGGCGGCTGAGATTCGATCACGTGACTGACGTCTAGCGGAGACCCTCCTCGGTGCAGCCGCGCTCTAGTTCGTCGGCGGTGATCACGACCGCCGCCGCCGTCCAGGCGAGTGGGGCGACCGACGCCGGTTGACCGTTGGCCAGCACCTTCTCGGGGAGGGAGCCGGCGGTCGTCCGGTGCCGATCGAGCCAACGCAGCCAGTCCACCGCTTGTGCCCGAGGCTCCCGGCAGGCCGACGCCATCGCGTACGTCGCCACCGTGGGTGTCCAACTGATGCCGTCACGGCGCCAGGAGCCGCCGGGCGCCAGCCCGCCGGCGGGTCTGCGCATGAACGACGAAGATCGGCGCCAGCTGTTCAGGGCGGCAGGGTCGCCCGTACCGGCAAATGGGCTCAACATGAACGTGACACCCAGATCGACGCTTCGCGCGGGACCGCCGGGGTGGCGGGGGAAGCCATCGGCAGCAAACGCGGTGAGGATCGTCTGCTCGAACCGATCGCCCACCAGCGTGAGGTCGACCTGCCGGGGATCGCCGGTCACGCCGTACAGCCGCTCGGCGCTCCGTAGACCGGCCAGCAGAACCGAGCAGGTGGCCAGCGTGACCCGCCGTTCGGGCGACTCCCAGTAGTCGGCCGAGGCCGGCGGCAGGGCGCTGCCGTCACCGATGGAGACCAAGATGGCGTCGACCGATCCATCGAGCAGCGAGCCGAAGTCGCCGACCAACTGGCGGCGATCATCTGCCCGAAGGCAGCTGAGAGGCCACCTGATCCAGCGCCCATGCCGCCCAGCCGGACCCGTCGAGCTCCGCGCCTCTATCGTCTGGCGGTCCCGATCCGTCAGGGCGATAGCGAGCCTGAAACCTCCCGGACGCAGGCTGCGCGGCCTGAAGAAAGTTCAGGATGCGTCGGGCGTCGGCGATGTGCCCGGTGCGCGCCAAGGCACTGGCGGCAAACGCACTGTCGCGTGGCCAGACGTAGCGCCAGGCAGGCGACCATCCGGCGACGGGAACCCCGTACGGCAGGCTGAGGGTCTCCAGGTCCCGAAGCGCGTCCCGCACCATCGTGGATCCGCCAAGTTCGGGGACCTCCGGAATCCGTCCGGCAACCAGCCAGCTGCCCTGCGAAGCAGTGTCAGGCGACGATCCGGTCCGCGCTGAGCCGGCTGGCTTCGCCTGCTGCATGCCCGAGCCCGGTAGCGGTATGGCCGGGACGGAGGTGTCCAACGTCGGGTGGCTCTGTGCCCAGAACCGCGGCGCGAGGTAGCAGCCGATCAGCAGGATCAGAGCCAGCATGCCGGCGCTGCTGCGCCGGCGGGCCTCAACCGTCACGGTCGTCGGCTCTCATGTCGGTGCCCTGACCTCCGCCGTCGAGGGCCCGGAAGGCAGCGACGGCACCGATCACGGTGATGGCGGGAGGAGCAAGTCCCGCGCCGATCGTCCGTTCGGCGATGTCGGCCAGGCTTCCCAGTACCGTTCGCTGGGTGGGCATCCCGGCATCGGCGATTGTCGCGGCCGGAGTGTCACCGGCCATGCCGTGCGTGATCAGCTCAGCCGTGATCGCGGGCAGCGTGGCCACTCCCATCATGATCACCAGGGTGGTGTTCAGCCGGGCCAGAGCCGCCCAGTCCAGCGTGGAGCCGGAGTGCCCGGGCGGCACATGTCCGGAGATCACCGTGAAGCCTTGGGTCAACTGCCGGTGAGTCAGGGGGATGCCGGCCAACGCGGGAGCCGCCGTGGCCGACGTAACTCCGGGGATCACCCGGACGGCGATCCCCTCCCGAGCGCAGGCCTGCCACTCTTCGCCGCCGCGGCCGAAGACGAAACTGTCACCGCCTTTCAGTCGAACCACCGTACGGCCGGCCTGGGCCTGCTCCACCAGGATGGTGTTGATCCGCTCCTGCGACGTATGAGTTCCGCGCGGGATCTTCGCGACGTCGATGATCTCCGCTGATGGCTTGGCGTGCTGCAGGATCGACAGTGGGGCGAGCCGATCGCAGACGATGACGTCCGCCCGGCGTACGGCCTCCAGCCCGGCCAGCGTGATGAGACCCGGGTCGCCCGGACCGCCGCCAACCAAGGTCACCGATCCAGTCTGCGGCTCCTCTGACGCTTGCTCGATCTCGGTGGGGATCACGCACGGAGCGCGGCTCTGCTTGGCAACCTCAAGGATGATCGCGTCGAGGGCCGGGTCACCCGTAGCGGGCACAACGAGGCTTGCGCCGGCGAGATCGCTGGGCTCGAAGGCCCTCTCGACCAGGATGAGTTGCCCCCGTCCAGCAAGATCGGTGATGCTGGTGACCGGTGCTGGGCCCGACGACGGTCACCCTTGCCGAGGCGTCGAGAAGGTTGCGGACGGGTGCCAGCGCCGGCGCTCCGGCCCCGCACACCAGCACAGAGCGACCGCTGAGCTCGAGGTCGGCGCGAAAGCTCACTCCCCCTCCTGAGCTCGACCAGGTACGACACTCACATTGTTGCTGAGCGGCAGTCGATTGCCCGCAGGCCATCGGCGAATGCTCGGCTGACCGAAGGCGAGCGAACGGCCACCCGAATCCAATCCGGTCCGAGTCCTGGGAATGTGTCACCCCGGCGGACGGCAAAGCCCCTCTCGCGCAGTGCCGCCCGGGCCCAACCGGGGTCATGCTGCTGCCCACGCAGCGGGCTGGTGTCGATCAAGAGGAACGGCGCGGCCGGTGTGCCGTGCGACCGAGAGGCCCAGCCCAGCCAGCTGATCAAGGAGGACCGCTCGATTGTTCGCAATCTCCAGAGCCGCCTCCGCGGTCATCTCTCTGGCTTCGGGCGACAGGCAGGCCGTCATGACGGCGAGCGCCGGGGTCGAGACCGACCAGGGCGGCTGCTGGCGGCGCATCCTGGTGAGGACGTCGGCATCACCCACGACGTAACCGGCGCGGATGCCCGCGAGCCCCCAGGTTTTGGTCAGCGAGCGAACCACGACCAAGCCGGTCATGTCGTCGCCGATCATCGACTCTCTTTCCTCGGGGACGGCGTCCATGAAGGCCTCGTCGACGACGACCACGCGGCCTGGCCCGAGGAGTGAGCCGACGGCGACCGCCGGGTGCAGCACCGACGTGGGATTGGTCGGGTTGCCGATCATGATCAGATCAGCGCTCTTCGGAACCGACGCGGGGTCGAGCCGGAAGTCGTTCTCTGCACGCGTCATCACTCGCTCGGGCACGTGGCCGGCGGCGATCAGGGCAGCCTCCGGTTCGGTGAACTGGGGGTGGATGACGACCGGGTGTCGTGGCTGCGTGGCCCGCGCGATCAGCGTGAAGGCCTCAGCACCTCCCGCTGAGGGCAGGGCCTGGTTTTCCGGCAAGCCGTGGGCCGAGCTAATGGCCGCGATCGCCTTCTCGGGCCGGGGATAGGCGGCGAGCTGGGCGGTGGTCTCGTTGATGATCTCGATCAGGCAGTCCGGTGGTCGCGGCAGTCGTACGTTGACCGCGAGGTCCACCAGGCCTTCGCCGAGATCTTGGTCGCCGTGGTGATGAAGGTCCGGCTCGGCGTCAGGGAGCGCGGTCCACCGAGTACTCCGCTGAGGCACCTGATGCCGACGGTGCGTCGGTGCGGCAAAGGGTGCCTCGCCGACCAGCGGGGGTTTTTCGAGCGGTCTGGGCGTGTACGGCGTCGGCAAAACGCTGGGCCATGGACGGGTGGCCGGCCCAGTGCACGTGGAGGTAACTGGCGTGCAGGGTGGGGCGACCGACTCCAGCCGGATCGGCTGAGAACCCAGCGGGCTCGCCGTCCACCAACCATGCGGCGGAGTCCCCACGGAAAGGCTGGACAGCGGTTCGGTGGAATTCGTGACCGGTGGCCCGGGCGCCCTCCCGCGCGAGAAGGTGATCATGGTCGGCCACCAGGGAGCGGTAGCGCAAGGTGAGCCGCGGTGTCATCACTCCGTCAGCGGGGATGGCGCCGACCATCGGGCAGCCGTCGACTGTACGGGCGAGGTACAGCAGTCCGGCGCACTCGGCCACCGTCGGGAGTGCCCGCTGCGATCGCGGTTCGCAGTGCGGACCGGAGCGGGGCATTGGCCGAGAGCTCGGCCGCGTGAACCTCCGGGAACCCGCCTCCGAGGTAGATGCCGGCGGTGCCTGGTGGGAGCTCAGTGTCGGTCAGCGGGTCGAGGATCACCGGCTGGCAGCCGGCGGCCTCCAGGAGCTCGTCGGTCTCCGGGTAGCGAAAGCTGAACGCGCGACCGCCTGCCACGGCGACGACTGGCCGGGCCTTTGAGGATGGGTGCACCGACTCGCCCGGCGCCCAGGCCGGTCCCTCCAGGGGCCGGGCCCTGTGGGCCACGCGCATGATCTTCGTCAGCGATACGTGCTCGCGGACCTGGGCAGCCAGCCGGCGGACGGACTCGGCGGCGTCAGCGCGCTCGGCCGCCGGGACCAACCCGAGGTGACGTGAGGGAGCCTCGATACCGGCGTCGCGGGGGAGGACGCCGAGGACCTCGATACCGGTGGCCTCCATCGCGGACGTGATCTCGGCCGCATGCCGGGTCGAGCCGGCCTTGTTCAAGATCACCCCGCTCAGCCGAATCGCCGGATCGAACGTGTTCAATCCGTGCACGATCGCCGCTGCGGTCCGCGACACCTGGGAGATGTCCACCACCAAGATCACCGGTGCGTCCACCAGGGTGGCGACGTGGGCGGTGGAGGCGAACCCCTCGCCACCCAGCTGCCCGTCGAACAGGCCCATCACTCCTTCGATGACCGCGACGTCCGCCGGTCGTGGGGTGGCGGCACCGTGCAGGAGAAGCGGGACGAGTTGGTCGGCCGGGCAGAGGTGCGGGTCGAGGTTGCGCGCGGGACGGCCGGTGGCCAGGGTGTGGTAGCCGGGGTCGATGTAGTCAGGCCCTACCTTGAACCCCGCCACCTCGAGCCCGGTGCCGTACATGGCCGCCATCAGGCCGGTCGCCACCGTGGTCTTACCGTGGCCCGATCCTGGCGCGGCGATCACCACGCGCGGCAGGACGGTCACCACTCGATGCCCCGCTGGCCCTTCTGACCAGAGTCGAAGGGGTGTTTGATCTTGGTCATCTCGGTGACCAGCGAAGCCACCTGGAGCAGCCGGGGGTCGGCATTTCGGCCGGTGATGATCACGTGCTGGTGGCCCGGGCGGCCGGTCAGCGTGCTGGCGACATCCTCGACGTCGATCCACCCCCACTTGATCGGGTACGTGAACTCATCCAGCACGTACAGCTGGTGGGTCTCAGCAGCAAGCCGGCGCTGGATCTCCTGCCAACCTTCCCGCGCCGCGGCGGCGTGATCATCTTCGGTGCCTGCCTTGCGCGACCAGGACCAGCCGGCGCCCATCTTGTGCCACTCGACCGGTCCGCCGGCTCCCGTCTGCTCGTGCACCTCGCCGAGAACCTCCAGTGCGGACTGCTCCCCGATCCGCCACTTGGCCGACTTGACGAACTGGAAGACTCCGATCGACCAGCCCTGGTTCCACCCGCGCAGGGCGAGGCCGAAGGCAGCCGTCGACTTCCCTTTGCCATCGCCGGTGTGGATCACCACGAGGGGTGAATTGCGGCGTTGCCGAGTGGTCAGGCCGTCGTCGGGTTGTTGGACCGGCTTGCCCTCGGGCATCAGGCGGCCCGCCGGCCGGGAGTGCGACGTTGGATGGTGTGCACCAGCTGATCTGTGGCCAGGTCGCCCAGCTGGACATATTCCGCGCCGAGATGATGTCCCAGCCGGGCCGCGAGCCCGAGCGAGATGCGGCCGCTCTCGCAATCCACGACGACGGAGCTGACCCCGGTCCGGCGCAGCTCTTCTGCGGCACGCCGGGAGTTGATCACCGCGTCGTCGCCGGAGGTCGCCCGGCCGTCGGTCACCAGGACGAGCAGGGGCCGCCGCCGGGGATCGCGAATGCGTTCCTGCCGCAGCGTTTCGGCGGCACACAGCAGCCCCTCGGCGAGCGGCGTACGGCCTCCGCTCGGCAGGTCAGCCAGCCGCCGAGCCGCGACTTCCACCGATGAGGTGGGGGTAGTGCCACGGTGGCCGTGGAGCCCCGGAAGGTGATCAGGCCGACCTTGTCCCGACGTTGGTAGGCGTCCAAGAGCAGGGAGAGCGCGGCCGCCTTGACCGCCTCCATCCGGCGCCGAGCTGCCATCGACCCGGACGCATCCACGACCAGGAGCACCAGGTTCGACTCGCGGCCCTCGTTGACGGCGAGTCGAAGGTCGGCCGGCTCGAAACGCAAGCGCTCGTCCGATTGGCGGCCGCGCACCAGCTGATGCCGAGCCGCCGCCCGGATGGTCGCCGTGAGATGCAGCGGGCCATGCTCATGGCCTATGGGTCGCGCTCCGACCGTACGCCCGGTGGTGGTGACCGCTCGGCTCCGCCGGCCCGCCTCTCCGGCGCCGACCCCGGCGGCAGTGAAGAGCCGAGTCCGATACGGCTGCCCCGGAGAGACCACTCGCTCCGCTTGGGGTGAGCCCTCCGACCCCGGGCCTGTGCCGCCGTGCCGCCGTGAGCCTGTGCCGTCGTGCCCTGGGCTTTCCTCCTCGTGCCCCGAGCCTGAGCCGTCGTGCCCTGAGCCGGTCGAAGGACCGCCGCCGCCGCCGGGATCCGGCTCGGGCTCATCCCCTCCGAGCAGTTGATCAAGCAGCTCTTCATCCAATCCAGGAGCGTCGAACGGCTGGCGTCGCCGGCGGTGGGGCAGAGCCAGACGAGCGGCGGCGCGGATGTCTTCCTGGACAACCACCGAACGACCGTGCCACGCGGCATGGGCTGCAGCGGCTCGAGCCGTGACGATATCGGCCCGCAATCCGTCGACGTCGAAGGCCGAGCACACCTCGGCAATCGCGGTCAGCTGATCATCACCGAGCTCCACCGAGCGGACGACCGAACGTGCGGCGATCAGGCGCCCGCGCAGCTCGTCCTCCTGGGCCGCGTACGCGCGAACGAAGCCAGCCGGGTCTCGGTCGAATGCCATTCGCCGACGGACCACCTCCGCCCGCAACTGAGGTTCGCGGGGCGCCGCGACTTCGACGGTCAGGCCGAAGCGGTCGAGGAGCTGCGGTCGGAGTTCGCCCTCCTCGGGGTTCATGGTTCCGATGAGCACGATCCGGGATGCGTGTGCGACCGAGACGCCTTCCCGTTCCACGGTCGATCGGCCCATCGCCGCCGCGTCGAGCAACAGGTCGACCAGATGATCATGGAGAAGATTCACCTCGTCGACGTAGAGCAGCCCCCGATGGGCCGCGGCCAGCAGGCCAGGCTGAAAGGCGACGTGCCCTGCGCCGAGTGCTTGCTGCAGGTCGAGGGAGCCGATCACGCGGTCCTCGCTGGCGCCGACCGGAAGCTCGACCAATCTCGCCGACCGCGTGGTGCCCGCCGTGCTCAACTTCGGATGTGGGCCATCCGGACAGCCTGGATCGGGATCGAGCGGATCGCAGCTGAACCGGCAGCCTTCGACCACCTGGATCGGCGGCAGCACGTGGGCCAGCGCCCGCACCATGGTGGTCTTCGCGGTGCCCTTCTCGCCGCGGACCAGGACGCCGCCCACCTCGGGCGAGATGGTGGTGAGTACCAGCGCCAGCGCCATGTCGTCGGAGCCGACGATGGCGGAGAACGGATAGGTTCTCGAATCCGTACCGGTCACGCCGGAGCCTTCCCGCGGGTGTCCGCGCCCGCTGTGCCGAGAGGTACGGTCATCGCGCCTCTTCTCGGGCACGGCGGCCGGGCGGGGCGGACGTCCTGACTTCCTCGATCGAGGTCACAGTGGCGGGACCGCTCCGGATTCGCACCGGATTCCTCCGCCGCACCGCCTCGATGATGTCATACGGCACCGGTCTCGTATGGTCGTGGCGTGATCGAGGTAGTCGGCATCGGCGCGAGTGGCTTGGAGTCGCTTGCCGAGCCGGAGCGGCACCTGCTGCAGGACGCCGAACTCGTGCTGGGAGGGCGGCGCCTTCTTGATCTCCTACCGCCGTTCTCCGGTCAGCGAAGAGCGTCCTGGCCGTCGAATCTCCGCGAGGCGCTGCCGCAGCTGGTCGCTGGGCACGAGGACCAGCGGGTGGTGGTTCTGGCCAGTGGGGATCCGTTGTGCTACGGGGTGGGTTCGACCTTGATCGAGATGTTCGGTCTGGAGGCGGTGCGGATCCACCCCGCGGTGTCATCGGTCAGCTGGGCCGCCGCTCGGATGGGCTGGGCAGTGGGCAGTTACGACGTGGTGAGGATTCGGACACCGGAAGCCGACGAGGTTCGCCGCTACCTCGCTCCGGGTTGCCGCTTGGTGATCTTGTCGCGGGACGGATCAACCCCGGGGATCGTGCGCGGGCTTCTCGGCGAGACCGGCTTTGGTCGGAGCACCCTTACGGTGCTCGCTCAGCTCGGCTCGCACCGGGAGACCCGATGGGACGACGCATGGCCGACCGATCTGCCGGCGCCGCATGTCCTCTGCGTGGCGTGCCGGCCGGATCGCCTGTCGAGTGCCTGGTCGACGGCGCCCGGGCTGAGCGACGACGCCTTCGATCATGACGGCCAGCTCACCAAGCGGGACGTCCGGGCGTCCGCTGTTGTGCGTTTGATGCCGGTACCGGGACAGCTACTGTGGGACGTTGGCGCAGGCGCCGGCTCGATCGGCATTGAGTGGGCGCGCTCCCACCCCGGCTGCCGGACGGTGGCCATCGAGCGAGATCTGGCGCGGGCGAAGCGGATCCGGCTGAACGCCGCTCGGCTCGGCGTACCTGATCTGAAAGTGGTCGAGGGTGAGGCGCCCGGCGTACTGCCCGGTCTGCCGACCCCGGATGCAGTGTTCGTCGGTGGCGGGGGATCGGTCGAGGTGATCGAGCTCTGCTGGGCCGCCCTCGCACCCGGCGGCCGTCTGGTCGCGCATGCCGTCTCCGTCCAGACCGAGAAGGTCCTGGTCGACGCTTGGCATCGCCTCGGGGGGCAGCTCACCAGGATGTCGATCGAATCCATGCAACCGATCGGCAGCTACGACGGGTGGCAGCCGGCCCGCCCGGTCGTGCAGTGGGCGGTGCAGAAGCCGCTCGCCGGGCAGTGACGATCCACTTCATCGGCGCCGGCCCGGGCGCCGGAGACCTGCTCACGTTGCGTGCCGTGCGGCTGCTGGAGTCCGCACCGGTGTGCGTCTACGCCGGCACGTATCTCGATGCGGAGATCCTGGCTCATTGCCCACCCGATGCGACCTTGATCGACAGCCAGCATCTGGACCTTGATCAGATCACCGAGCACTTGGTGACCGCGCACGCGTCAGGGTGGGATGTCGCCCGGCTCTGCTCCGGGGATCCCTCTCTCTACTCCGCGCTGGCGGAGCAGACCCGACGGCTCGACGAAGCGGGGGTGCCGTGGGACGTCACACCGGGGGTGCCGGCGTACGCCGCCGCCGCGGCTATCCTCGGCCGCGAATTGACGGTTCCCGAGCTGGCCCAGACCGTGATCTTGACCCGCACCTACGCCGAGTCCACAGCCATGCCGGAGACCGAGTCGCTCTCCTCCCTCGCCCAAAGCCGCGCCACGCTCGTCTTGCATCTGGCCATCCGTCACATTCGACGCCTGTCCGCGGACTTGGTTCCGGCGTACGGAGCCGATTGCCCGGTGGCCGTCGTGGCCAACGCTTCTCAGCCGAACGAGGTCGTGCTTCGGGGCACGCTCATCGACATCGCCGACCAGGTCGAGTCGGCCCAGCTCCGCCAGGCGGCCGTGATCTTGGTCGGACATGCCCTGCACGCCGAGGGTTTCGTCGAGTCCCACCTCTACGGCAAGCGCCACCGTTAGCCGCGCAGCACCAATCGGGCGACGAACAGCGGCGGAGAACAGGCGGCGAGCCGCGGCGAAGGCGAGCCGCTCGCGAACCTCGCAGCCGCTCGCGAATTTTCGGTAGCGGCTGCCAGATTCGGTAGCGGCTGGTTAGGGGTGGCCGCGCGACGTCCAGACGCGGCCGGCTGGAGCCATCCGAGTCTGGCTGGAGCCGACGATCAACAGGCAGCTCATGTCGATAGTGCCGGGGTCGAGGTCGGCGAGGGTGGCGGTGGCCAAGCTCTCACCCGGTCGGCCGACGTCGCGACCGACGACGACCGGGGTCGCGGGGTCTCGGTACTCCAACAGGATCTGCCGTGCTGCGCCGATCTGATCACGCCGACTGGATGAGGCCGGATTGTAGATGGCCAGGACGAGATCGGCGGCAGCAACGGCCCGCAGCCGTTTCTCGATCACGGACCAGGGCTTGAGCCGGTCCGAGAGAGAAAGCACGGCATAGTCGCCGCCCAGCGGAGCACCCGCCCGAGCGGCCACGACCTGCGCCGCCGTCACCCCCGGTAGCACGGCGATGGTGATCCCCGCGTAGCGGTCATCAGCTGCGGCCTCGAAGACCGCGGACGCCATGCCGAAGACCCCTGCATCGCCGCCGGAGACCACGGCTACGCGCTCGCCGCTGCTGGCAAGATCGAGAGCGAACCGGGCCCGATCCAGCTCGACCGTATTTCCGCTTGCGTGCCGCTGAAGTCCAGGGTGCGGAGGCACCCGGTCGACGTACGGGCCATAGCCCACGACATGATCGACTTCGGCCAGGGCGGCCGAGACTTCCGGTGTCAGCCATTCGGTTGTACCGGGTCCGAGGCCGACCACAAGGAGCCGCGGACCGGCGACAGGCTCCGGGCGTGTTCTGCCGTCGAGGGGCAGGGGACTCGTTCGGTGAGCAAACCGTCCGGCTGAGTCCTGGCGTCGGTCGGAACCCGGCACGATGATCATCGAGAAGTAGGGAACCGAACGGGGGTCGACCTCGGACACTGGCCAGGTGTGCTCACCGCCGGTGGTCGCCCGCTCGACGTAGCGTGCCGATTCCAACCGGCCAGCCTGGCGGAGGGCTTCCCGTACGCCATCGAAGGTGCGGCCCAGCTTCATGATCACCGCGGCATCGGTGTCGGCGAGCCGACGAGCCAGCTCCGGTACCGGCAGCGTGCCCGGAAGCACGGTGAGCACATCCTCATGCCGGGCCAGCGGTGTTCCGGCGGCGGCCGCCGCGGCGGTCATGGAGGTCACTCCGGGAATGACCTCGCACCGGAACTGGCCAGCCAATCGGTCATGCAAGTACATGTAGGAGCTGTAGAACAACGGGTCACCCTCGGCCAGCACGGCCACTGTGCGCCCAGCGTCGAGGTGCTTGCCGAGGCGCTCGGCCGACTCGTCGTAGAAGTCGGCGATCACTCCGTAATAGCCCAGCGGATGCTTCGCGTCGCCGGTGGTCACCGGATAGATCAGCAGCTCCTCGGTGGCGTCGTCGCTGATCAGATCCGCGACGATCGATCGCGCGATGGACCGTCCCGCGGTGCCGGAGTGGTAGGCCACGACATCGGCGCGGCTGATCAACTTCGTGGCCTTGACGGTGATCAATTCCGGGTCGCCCGGGCCAACGCCGACCCCGTAGAGCCGGCCTTTCATCCGATCTCTGCCTCTCGAGCCAGGGCGTTGACCGCCGACGCAGCCATCGCTGAGCCACCGCGGCGACCCCGGACGATCGCGTACGGGATCTGCCAAGGGTTTCCGGCCAGTGCCTTCTTCGACTCCGTGGATCCGACGAAACCAACAGGCATTCCAATGATCGCCGAGGCGCGGGGGCCTCCGTCGTGAATCAGTTCGAGCAGGTGGAACAACGCCGTCGGGGCGTTGCCGATGGCGACTAAAGCGCCGGCCAGTTCGGGCCCCCAGAGGGACACCGCAGCGGCGGCTCGGGTCGTCCCCCAGCGCTCGGCAAGGGCCGGCACTCGATCGTCACGCAGCAGGCAGCGGATGTCGTTGTCGGCCGGCAGCCGAGACCGGGTGATGCCCGCGGCGAGCATCTCCGAGTCCGTGAAGATCGGGGCGCCATCCTCCAGGGCCGCTCGTGCCGCCGGAACAAGGCGGTCGGAAATCGCGAGCAACTCGGGCAGAGCGATGTCACCCGATGCATGGATCATCCGTACGGCGATCGGTCGTGCTTCGGCGGGCAGCGCACCGAGGTCAGCCTCCTCCCGGATCATCGAGAACGATCGCCGGTAGATGTCGTCGCTGTCGGTGCAGTAGGCGTAGCGCCGCGTCGGCGCGCTGATCATGGACTGCCCACCAGTTCATCATGATCAACAACAGGAGCCCCACAGCGGCGGTCGCAGCCGCTGATGTGCAGCGGTCGCGTCGGCCACGGGCCACGATCCGCAATCTGCACGGCGAGTTGTCGGGTGTCGATCAGGGACTTGGTGCAGCCCGGCGCACCGACGCAGGCCGTGATCTTGGTCCACGGGCTCGCCGAGTCGGTGATCAGACCCGAACTGCGTAGTGTTTTCTCCTCGGCGGCAGCATCGGGAATGATCAAGCCCCGCCAGGGCGTGACGACCACGGGTCCACCGCTCGCGGCCTCGTGGACCGCCCGGGCTTGAGGCAGCGTCAAGAACCCCAGTGGCACCCCGACGGATGCGGCACCGGCGACTGTACCCAGCGCCGGCGCTCCGTCGCCGACGGCACCCCGCGCTACATCGCCGCCTGGCTTGCCGCCAACTCCTGGCGACGGCTCATTGTCGGTGCCGAAGGTGTTGAGCTCCCAGACTCGCCATGCCTGCTCGCTGCCTCGACGGGCTCGGACGAAGTCGGTGGCGATGCTGACCATCTCCGCTGCCGCCGCACTGCTGCTGATCACGCGTCCAGGCACCTCGGCGACGCGCCGCCTGCCGCCCAGGGCGAGCAGCCCCTGCTCGGGGTTCAGCGCCCGGTAGCCGACGTCAAAGGCCAGCGACCATACGTCAGCGCTCCCATCGTCGATGGCGAACAGGAACCGTCCTGGTAGGTCCACCAGCTCCCGCTCGGCGCAGATGGCAGCGTCCAACTCAGCGACAAGCGGCCGCACATCCGCCCGTCCTGGCCTCAGCCCCGTCAGCGGGGACGCGACGATGTTGCGTACAAGTTCGTGACTCGGCGATGGCAGGAGTCCCAGCCCGATGATCCGCTCGCTGGTGGCGGTCAGGTCTTTCTCCTCAATGCCACGAAGCTGAAGGTTTCCGCGCGAGGTCAGCTGCAGCGTGCCGGCCAGCTCGGTCAGCGCTAGCAGCGTGCTCGATCGGGTTTGACCTCCGGGAATCCGGAGTCGGATGACCAGGCCGTCCTCGGCCCGATGGGGGCGCAGCACTCCGGGGCAGCGGTCGGCTGCCGGCCGGACGTTCACGGTCACCGAGACATGGTAATGACCACCGGCCGACCACGGCTGCCGTTCCCGTCCACATCAGCTGGCCATGTGTGGGTGCGGCAGGTAACGCGGCACAGTTGCACGGCCGGCGAACTCCTCGCCGAACGCACTGCGGAGTTGGCGCTCCTCCTGGAGAACCTGGCGGTGTATCCACGCGGCGGCCAGCGGAAGAGTGGCAGCCATCCAGGCTGACCCGATGATCAGCGCCGCGCCAAGATGGAGCAACCCCCAGCCGACGTACATCGGATTGCGGCTCATCGCATACGGGCCCCAGGTCACGAGCCGCTCGGGGTGCTGAAGATCGACCCTGCCGACCGCCACCAGCGACGACGCGATGATGGCGCTACCGCTGGCGAGAAGTGATAAGCCGACGGTCGGACGGAGCGAGTGGGCGCCCGGCAGCGGCATTGGCCAGCGCCGGTGCAATACGTAGCCCACCGCCATGCCGGCCAGGTAGGGCTCCGGTAACGGGATGTTCCGCAGCACCCGGGAAAATGCCGTCGTCATAACGTCTGAGCCTGCCCGAATTGCCGCGGCTGAGGACTCGATCTCAGCCAGAACCTGGAGAAACGGCCCGGGCTGCTCAAGATACGGGACATGACCGGCACCGCCGATCACGTGCAGCGGCCAGCCTTGCCTGCTGCTCGCCGCTTCGGCCGACCCCACCGTGCCATCCGGTCGCGCCTCCCCAGACCAGCGCCGTGGGGCAGCCGATCCGGTCGAGCACGGGTAGTTGTCCGCAGGCCGGAGTCGTTCGGGCGCCGGGTTAGGCTTCGCAGGTCTTGGGGGGAGCGAGTTTGTCGAGAGTCGACGGATGCCGGATCGCACTGCTGTCGACCTCCGACACGGATCTGCTCTCGGCGCGGGCATCCGGAGCCGAGTACTTCTACGCCAACCCCGCGAAGACGCCAATCAACTCCATCGCCCGCGATCTTGCCGGCTGCGAGCTGATCATCCTGCGGGTGCTCGGCTCGCCGCAGACCTATGCCACGGAGATCGCCGAGTTGCGAGCGCTGGACAAGGCGCTGCTGGTGGTGGGCGGTGAGCAGCTGCCGGATGCATCCCTGATGCAGATCTCCAGCGTACCCATCGGTGTCGCGTCGGAGGCGCACCTCTATCTGGCCCAGGGCGGGCCGGACAACCTCCGCCAGCTCCATGCATTCCTGTCCGACACCGTGCTGCTCACCGGCGTCGGCTTCGAGCCGCCGATCGAGCAGCCGAGCTGGGGCGAGCTGCCACGCCCGTCGTCAGGCTCGGCCGGCATCGTGCGGGTGGGCATCCTCTTCTATCGGGCGCAATACACGGCCGGCAACACGGCGTACGTTGAAGCGCTGGCGGATGCCGTTGACGCTGCCGGTGGTCGTGCGGTGCCGATCTTTGCTACCTCGCTGCGCGACGCTCCTGTGGACCTGATCAGTCACCTCGGCACCCTTGACGCCCTGATCACCACGGTGCTCGCCGCGGGCGGCACCAGGCCGGCTACGGCGTCCGCCGGAGGTGATGACGAGGCCTGGGACGTGCGTGCGCTGGCAGCGCTGGACATTCCGATCCTGCAAGGGCTTTGCCTGACCTGGGACCGCGCATCCTGGGCGGCCTCAGACGAAGGCATGACCCCCCTCGATGTGGCCACTCAGGTGGCGGTGCCAGAGTTCGACGGCCGGATCATCACGGTGCCGTTCTCCTTCAAGGAGACCGACGCCGACGGCCTGCCGCACTACGCACCCGATCATGAACGCTGCCGCCGAGTCGCGCAGATCGCCGTCAACCACGCCCGCCTCCGGCACATCCCCCCGGCGCAGCGAAAGATCGCCATCGTGCTCTCCGCCTATCCGACCAAGCACTCCAGGATCGGCAATGCGGTCGGGCTGGACACGCCGGTCTCGGTTGTCCGGCTGCTCCGGGCGATGCGCCACGCCGGGTACGACCTCGGACCCGAGGGCGCGATCCCCGGCACGGGCCCGCTCGAGCCCGTCGCCGGCGAGGAGCCGGACACCACCGCCGGCAACGCACTGATCCACGCCTTGATCGACGCCGGCGGTCAGGATCCGGAGTGGCTTACCTCCGAACAGCTCTCCGGCCAGCCCGTACGGATTGCTGTCAGCACGTACCGCCGGTGGCTGGCCGACCTGCCCGATGATCTTGTCGATGCCGTGACCCGGGCCTGGGGTCCGGCTCCCGGCGACCTGTTCGTCGATCGCTCCCAGGATCAAGACGGCGAGATCGTGGCCGCTACCCTGCAGGCGGGCAATGTGGTGATCCTGGTCCAGCCGCCCCGCGGGTTCGGCGAGAACCCGATCGCGATCTATCACGATCCTGATCTTGCTCCTTCCCATCACTACCTCGCCGTCTACCGCTGGCTGGAGTCAGATTTCGGCGCCCACGCGGTGATCCACGTCGGTAAGCACGGCAACCTCGAGTGGCTTCCCGGCAAGAACCTCGGCCTCTCAGCCTCCTGCGGCACGGACGCCGCGATCGGTTCCTTGCCGCTGATCTATCCGTTCCTGGTCAACGATCCAGGCGAGGGTACGCAAGCCAAGCGGCGGGCACACGCGACGATCATCGACCACCTGGTGCCACCGATGGCTCGAGCAGAGTCCTACGGCGACATCGCCCGACTGGAGCAGCTGCTCGACGAGTACGGGAACGTCAAGGCGATGGACCCGGCCAAGGTGCCCGCGCTGCGTGGTGAGATCTGGACCTTGATCAAGGCCGCCCAGCTCGATCATGATCTTGGACTGGCCGAGCGTCCGGAAGAGGACGGCTTCGACGAGTTCGTGCTGCACGTCGACGGCTGGCTGTGCGAGATCAAAGACGCTCAGATCCGCGACGGCCTGCACGTCCTCGGCCAGGCTCCCGGAGGTACCGAGCTGATCAACTTGGTGCTGGCCATCCTCCGGTCGGGGCAAGTCTTCGGTGGCCAGGTCAACGGCGTGCCGGGGCTCCGCTCCGCGCTCGGCCTGGCTGAGGATGCCCCCACGGCCGAGGTCGATCGAGTCGAGCGGCAAGCCCGGGAGCTGGTGGAGGAGCTTGCCATGGCGGGCTGGCGTGAGGTCGCGATCGACGAGATCGTGACGAAGATCATCGGCGTGCCGAATCTACGACGTCACCGCTGCTCTCAGCTTCGCCTGCCGCGAGGTGGTGCCGCGACTGGACGGCACGCGCAACGAGATTGCCGCCACCCTCCATGCGTTGGATGGCGGCTATGTGCCGGCCGGTCCGTCCGGTTCGCCGCTGCGGGGGCTCGTCAACGTGCTTCCGACCGGACGCAACTTCTACTCCGTCGATCCCAAGGCCATCCCTTCTCGGTTGGCGTACGGCACCGGCCACGCGATGGCTGAGTCGCTGCTGCGCCGCCACCTGGACGAGACGGGCAGCTATCCACCGTCGGTCGGACTGTCGGTGTGGGGCACCTCGGCGATGCGTACCTCGGGTGACGACATCGCCGAGGTGCTCGCCCTCTTGGGTGTGGCTCCGACCTGGGACGAAGCCTCTCGCCGGGTGATCGGGCTGGTGCCGATCACTGCGGCGGAGCTGGGTCGACCCAGGATCGACGTCACGGTTCGGATCTCCGGCTTCTTCCGGGACGCCTTCCCCCACGTGGTCGCCCTGCTGGACGACGCTGTACGGATGGTCGTCGACCTTGACGAGCCGCTCGAGGCGAACTTCCCCAAGGCGCACGCCGTCGCCGACCTCCAATCCCACGGTGACCAGCGGCGGGCCACCACCCGGATCTTTGGTTCCAAGCCCGGCTCGTACGGAGCCGGCATCCTGCCCCTCATCGAGGCCGGCAACTGGCGAAGCGATGCCGACCTGGCCGAGGTCTACACGACGTGGGGCGGCTACGCCTACGGCCGTGATCTCGACGGCGTGCCGGCGCGGGCGGACATGGAGGCGAACTACCGCCGGATCGGTGTGGCGGCGAAGAACGTCGACACCCGCGAGCACGACATTGCCGACTCCGACGACTACTTCCAGTACCACGGCGGCATGGTGGCCACCGTGCGGGCTCTCACCGGTGCACCGCCGAAGGCCTACGTTGGGGACTCCACAACGCCCGACGCCGTCCGGACCCGCTCGCTGACCGAAGAAACCGCCCGGGTCTTCCGAGCCAGGGTGGTCAATCCACGCTGGATATCCGCGATGCAACGCCACGGATACAAGGGCGCATTCGAGCTAGAGGCGACTGTGGACTATCTGTACGGATTCGACGCGACCACCGGCGTTGTCACCGACGGCATGTACGCCCAACTGGCCAACAGCTATGTGCTGGACCAACAGAACCAGGACTTCATGAAACACGCGAACCCCTGGGCGCTGCGCGGGATCATCGAGAAGTTGCACGAGGCGGCCGATCGCGGGCTGTGGGCTGAGCCGGATCCGGATCTGCTGGCGGCGATGCAACACGTCTATCTGGAGGTCGAGGGCGATCTCGAGGACGTACCCCGGTGAAGCTCGACCCGGCCGTGCTCCCCGAAGCGGCGTATTCCTTCCTCACCGAGCGTCACCTGGCCACCCTCACCACCGTGAAACCGAGTGGCGCTCTGCACGTCGTGCCGGTGGGCTTCACCTTCGATTCGGCCACCCAATCCGCCCGTGTCATCACGTCCGGCGACACGGTCAAGGCCCGCAACGCAGGGCGTCCGGGAGCCACCGCGGCGCTCTGCTCGGTGGACGGAGCGCGCTGGATCACCCTGTCGGGTCCGGTCCGGGTGGACGCAGGTGCCGAAGCGGTCGCGGACGCGGAGCGCCGATACGCCGAGCGCTACCGGCCACCGCGCATCAACCCGAAACGGATTGTGCTGATCATGACCGTGACGTCGGTCAGCGCCTCGGTGCGGCTGGGCTAGCGCGACGCAGCTCAAGTTGTGTCCACCGTCAGCCGCCGGGATATCCCTGGGGAAGGTAGCCACGCGGCCGGATGAAGTTCCCCGGTGCCGGCTCGACGCGTTCGATCAGGCAGCTTCGTAAGAGCCGCGCGCCGCGGCTGGGCTGCCGTACCATTCTCGGCTCGAGCGGTCGTGCCGCCTCGATGCCGAGCAGAAGGCCTTTCGCATATCGATGTTCTGCGTCGATCGAGATCGCGGTTCGGGGGCTGCCGCCGCTGGCGGCTCCCAATTCGTTGTAGACCCATGGCACGGTACTGAAGAGCTGAACCAGCGCGAGATTGCCCGGCTCCAGCGGCGCGCGGCCGGTGAACGAGTTCTCCCGGACAGTCACGCGGCGGCCCTGCGCTTTCGTCCGGGCCTCCGCGATGATCTTGGCGGAGCGCTGGCTCTCTTTGGCCACTGCGGACCGCTCGAAGACCGTGCGCCGGACTCCACTGCCTCGATACATGTCGCGATATCGGCCGGCCCCGTCCTTCAGTCCGCGCTGGTCGTACGTGGCCTGGAAGTCGGGGCCCTGGCCATGATCATCATGCACACTGATCGCCAGATCGGCGTGCGCTTCGTTTGCGATTCGCGCCCGGCGGGCCAGTCCGACGCTGTCGAGCGCCCGTTTCTTGGTCAGCGTGACCCGGTAGCCGTCGGCTCGCAGCGCCCTAGCAACGCAGTAACTGACGTCGAAGACCTCGTAGATCTCGGGATAGTTGGGGTAGTCGATGTCCCGCAGCCCGGTCTGCTTGTCAATGCTTCGGATCGTCCGGCCGCTGTGACCAGGATCGATCACGATCAACGGAGCCCGTGGCCCTGTGCGGTTGGTGGCGGTCGCGGTTGCCAAAGGCGTGGGGGAAGTAGGGGAGGCCGCGGTCGGTGCTGACGTGGATCGTGGAAGTGTGGTGGACTCGACGGTCGGTGACGGCGGTTCGCTCGCGGCAGGCTCGTCGCGGTAGGAGGTGCTACAACCTGCGAGCAGGACCACGGCGACCGCCGCAGCAATCTCAGCTTTCTTCCCGGCGGCGGTCACGCAGCGCGACGCAGCAGGTAGGTGTCCATCACCCAGCCGTGCTGCGCCCGAATCTCGGCGCGGGCGGCCCGAATCCGAGGCAGCACCTCACCGAGTCGCCCGGCGATCACAGTCTCGGACGGCAGGCCGAGTTGCGCCCCCCAATAGATGTCAAGATCGGGATGGCGGTGAACCAGACCCTCGCAGGCCAGACTCACCGTCCAGCATGACCACGATGTCACCCAGCGCCGGCGAATACTCCTCGAGCAACCGGCGGCCGGTCGTGACGTGGATGGATCCACCGATCTGGTTGAGCGCAATCCGGTGCCGCGCGGCCAGCAGCTGCATGCTGCTGATGCCGGGAACGACGCGGAGGTCGACGTCGAGCCCGTGATCAGAGAGACCCGTCGCGATCCGGATCGTGCTGTCGTAGAACGCCGGATCACCCCACACCAGGAATCCCAAGGTGCCGCCAGGCGCTAGTTGATCATGGACGACGGCCGCGTACGCCTGCAGCCGGGCTGCGTGCCAGTCTCGCACCGTGTCGGAGTAATCGCCCGACGATCGGTCGCGCTGCGGGTCGGGCACCTCGACGATTCGGTAGTGGCCATCCTCGATGAACCTCCGACAGATCGTTGTGCGGAGGGCAGCAAGATCACGCTTGGCGGGGCCCTTGTCGGCCACCAGGAACAGATCCACCTCGTTGAGGGCGGCCACGGCCTCCCGTGTCAGGTGGTCGAGGTTGCCGGTCCCGATCCCGATCACCAGGACACGGATCTTCACCGGTGACCACCAACGATCAAATCCACATCCACGTGCTTCTCGATCGCGTTCGCGAGCTGATCGATCATCGCCTCCCGCCGGCCCGCGAAGCTTGGCGCGTCGGCTTGCGGCTGCCAGGACGAGCCGCTGGCCGCCGCAACCTCGGCGAGCCACGCGCGCCGGAAACCATCATTCTCCAGGGTGCCGTGCCACATTGTTCCCCACACCTGGCCGACCCGGCAGCCGTCCAGGAACGGTTCGGCCTCCCCGCGCAGCCGGGCGACGCCATGGTGGATTTCGTACGCCCGCACCTCGTGGCCCTGCCAGCGTCCGCTTGGTCGGGCCAGCACCTTGGCGGCAGAGAAGTGGATCGTTGCGGGCAATATGCCGAGGCCCTCGACGTGGCCGGCCGCCGACTCCACCAGATCATCGATCTCTGCGGCGAGCATCTGATAACCGCCGCAGAGTCCGAGCACGGGTGCCTGCCTTGTCGCCCGGGAGCACAGGACGGCGTCCAGGCTTCGTTGCCGCAGCCACGCCAAGTCGTGCACGGTCGACCTGGTGCCCGGCACGATCGCGAGGTCCGCGGTCGCGATAACCCCGGCGTCCGTGGTCAGCACCACCTCCACGCCCGGTTCCGCAGCGATGGCGTCGACGTCGGTGATGTTGGACATCCTCGGCAGCCGGACGACCGCCACTCGCAGGGAGTGATCAACCGGGACGCGGTGCTGCCACCGCGCGACCTCCAGGTTGTCTTCCGCATCCAGCCAGAGGTCGGGCAGCCAGGGCAGCACGCCAGCGAACGGCACGCCCGTCCGCGCCGTCAATTCGTCCAGCCCCGGTCTCAAAACTGCCTCGTCACCGCGGAACTTGTTGATCAGAAAGGCACGCACGAGGGCCTGGTCGGCGGGCTCGAGCAGGGCGACCGTGCCGTACAAAGCGGCGAAGACCCCGCCGCGGTCGATGTCGCCCACGATCACCACCGGCAGGCGAAATCGATGCGCGAGGCCCATATTGACGTAATCGCCGGACCTCAAGTTGATCTCGGCTGGTGACCCTGCTCCTTCGCTGATGATCATCTCGAACCGGGCGTCCAGTTCCTCGTAGGCAGCGAACGCCGCCTCGGCCAGCTCAGCCCGACCGGTCGCGTACTGGCCAGCCAGCAGCGTGCCGTACGGCTGCCCGCGCAGCACGACGAACGCTTGCCGGTCCGAGCCGGGCTTGAGCAGGACGGGGTTCATCGCAGACTCCGCCTCGACGCCGGCCGCCTGGGCCTGAAGGTACTGCGCCCGACCGATCTCCGAACCGTCCGCGCAGACCATCGAGTTGTTCGACATGTTCTGCGCCTTGAAGGGCGCGACCGCGACCCCACGTCGGGCGAGCAGCCGGCAAAGCCCGGTGACCACCAGCGACTTCCCGGCGTCGGAGGAGGTGCCGGCGATCAGGACACCCCGGCCCTGCTGGCTCGTGACCACCCGCTGAGTGTAGGAGCCCCGGGGGCGCAGCTTGCCGGTTGTCAGCGCCTCTTGCCAGGCTGTCCAGCATGACCGCGTCACCGAAGACCGACCTCCACCGGTACCTTCAGCTCGCCCGTGAGGCGCTGCTGTGGAAGCTCGACGGACTTTCGGAGTACGACGTCCGACGCCCGATGGTGCCGACCGGAACGAACCTGCTGGGTCTCGTCAAGCACGTCGCCAGCATCGAGGCGGGCTACCTTGGCGACACGTTCGGCCGGCCATTCGGCGAACCGCTGCCCTGGTTGGACGAGGATGCGGAATTCAACGCCGACATGTGGGCCACCCCCGACCAATCCCGCGGCGACATCGTGGGGCTGTACCACCGGGTTTGGGCAAACTCGGACGCCACGATCGAGGCCCTTTCGCTGGAGTCACCCGGTCAGGTGCCGTGGTGGCCGGAGGACCGGCGTGAGGTGACGCTGCATCGGATCCTGATTCACGTAATCGCGGAGACCAATCGGCATGCCGGGCACGCGGATCTCGTTCGCGAGCTCATTGACGGAGCGGTCGGGCTGAGGGCCGACAACGACAACATGGCGCCGGGCGACAAAGCCTGGTGGGACGACTACCGGAGCCGGCTGGAGCGGGCAGCGCGGGAGGCGAACTCCGGCTAGTTGACTTCGGCCCTCTCTGCTGTGGTTGAGGGGCGATCAGCCGTCAGCATGGCTTCGCCGCGTTGGACGACCGCGATACCGGTGAGGATGAGGCCACCACCCACAAGCTGGGTCAGGCTCGGGTGCTGGCTGAGCAGCAGTGCGGCGAAGATCACCGCGAAGATCACTTCCGAGAGGGCGACGAACGATGCGACCGAACTGCCCAGGATCCGGATCGCGACGATACCGGTGAGGTAGGCCAGAACGGCAGTGATCAAGATCAACAAAGCCGCGGGTAGCAGCCAGGTCACGGCGTGTCCGGCGACCAGCGTCTGGCCGGTCCTCGCCGTGACGGGCAATACGCCGGTGACCCCGAGCAGAATGATCACTAGTCCACCCACACCGGTGCTGACCGTGGTCAGCAGCAGCGGATGGATCGGGGCTGAGACCCCGGCCTCCTCGCTCAGCACGAAGTAGACACAGAGGCAGCCGGCCGCGCCGAGACCCCAAGCGACGCCGACAGGGTTCAAGCTCAGATCTCCGGTCAGGTCGAGCACCAGCACCAGTCCGGCCAGCGCCAATCCCGCTCCGACGAAAACCCTCGGCGCCGGCCGGCGCCTGCTCCGTCGCCCAGTGCCAGCCGATCAGCAGCACCGGTGCCAGGTACTCCAGGAGCAGCGCCACGCCGATCGACAGGTACTGCACGCTGCTGAAGTAGCAGAGCTGGGCGAGGGCGACAGGGACGAGTCCGTAGATGACCATCCGACCTGACTGGCGCGCCGACGGAAGGCCGATCCGGCGCACCAGCATCAGGCATGGGAAGAACGCAGCACGAGAAAGGCGCCGCCGACCCGGGCGACGACGACCGCCGCGGGCGACCAGCCGAGGTCCAGCAGCGACCGCGCCAGCGAACCCGCCAGCCCGAAGGTCGCCGCAGAAACGACCGCCGGCAGCAATCCGGCCGAAAACCCCGTTGTTCCCACCCGCTCACGCGCGAGAACTGCTGTCGTCACCATTGCCACCTCCCGAGTAGCGCGCATTGTCATGAGCGAAAAGCTAAGTATGCTTATGACATTAGTCGGATGTCCCGTCAGGAGTCAACATGGTTTTCGGTCATGACGGAGCCCGTCTCAGCCACGACACGGTCACCGCGCTGGCCGAGGCTGCCGCGCTGGTGAACACGAACAGCGACGACGGTGACTCGCTGATCGACCAGGCGGGGCTTGGACGAGTTTCTTGCGACGGTTTCCGTTCAGCGGGCAGCGCCGCCGGACGGAGGAGGAACTGGCCGCGGTTCGGGAGTTGCGGACCAGATTGCGCGCCCTGTGGACGGCCGGCAGCCGGGATGAGGTGGCGGCGATCGTCAACGACCTGCTTCGGAAGTCGAACGCTCAGCCGTATCTGACCAAGCACGACGAATGGGACTGGCACCTCCACCTCACCGGGCCGGTGCGCCGCTCGCCGAGCGGATCGGTGCCGAAGCGGCCATGGGGTTTCTCGATCTCGTCCGCGCAGATGACCTTGATCGGTTGCGGATCTGCGCCGCCGACGACTGCTCCGACGTCCTGGTCGACCTGTCCAAGAACCGTTCCAAGCGCTATTGCGATACCGGCAACTGCGGAAACCGGACGAACGTCGCGGCCTATCGCGCGCGTAAGCGGTCGGCCGCGTCGTGAACCTCTTGCCCTTCACGCGTTGGGCCACGTCGTGACGCTTTCGCCCTCGAGGAGGTCGACCGTCCCGCCATTCGCGGTCATGACCGTCCTCAATGCGGTGGCGGAACTGCGGGCGGCCGGTCGTGAGGTGATCACACTCTGCGCGGGCGAACCCTCACAGGGCGCGCCTTCGGACGTGCGGCGTCGCGCGGCCGAGCTGATGACCGACCACACCCGACTCGGCTATACCGAGACCTTCGGCATCCGTCCGTTGCGTGAGCAGATCGCCGGTCACTACCAACGCTGGTACGGGCTTGCGGTCAACGCGGCCCAAATCTGCCTCACCACCGGCTCGTCGGGCGCCTTCCTGCTGGCCTTCCTGGCCGCCTTCGATCCAGGAGACCGCGTCGCGCTCACCCGGCCTGGCTACCCTGCCTACCGGAACATCCTGGCCTCGCTTGGCTGCGAGGTCGTCGAACTCGACTGCGGTCCCGCGCAACGCTTCCAACCGACCCTCGACCTGCTGGACGCCGCCCACGCCGAGGCGTCCGCTGGCCGGTCTGGTCGTGGCTTCGCCGGCGAATCCAACCGGAACCATGGTGCCGGCGACAACAACTGGCCGAGCTCGCCGCCTGGTGCCGGTCACACTCCGTACGGCTGGTCAGCGATGAGATCTATCACGGCATCACCGGCGGCGAATCGGTGGGCAGCTGTGCCTGGCAGCACGAGCCGTACGGCGATCGTGATCAGCTCCTTCTCGAAGTACTGGGGGATGACCGGTTGGCGGCTCGGCTGGATGCTGGTCCCCGACGACTTGCTGAACGGCCGGTCGACGCGCTGGCCGGAAATTACGCGCTCTGCGCACCGGTCCCGGCGCAGCATGCGGCCATCGAGGCCTTCACCGAGCGGTCGTACGAGGAGGCGACGTACCGCGGTCCAGGCCTTTGCCGACGCCAGGTCCACGCTGCTGGAGGCGGTGACCGAACTCGGCTGGACCTCGGTGGCTCCTGCCGACGGAGCGTTCTACGTGTACGCCGGCCTCGGTGATCGGCTCGGGGCCTTTGCCGATTCCGTTGCGTGGTGTGCGGCGCTGCTGGAGGAGGAGGGAGTCGCCCTCACGCCGGGCGACCGACTTCGATCAGCTCAACGGTGGACGTTTCGTCCGGGTCTCGCTGTCCTCAGGCCCCGAGGCAGTCGCCCTGGCGATCGTCCGAATTCTGCGATTTCAGCAACGGCACTGCACCCGAGTCGGCGAGCGGAGAGGCAAAGCGCTAGGGCCCACAAGTTGTTTTCCGCCCGCTCGGAACGTCGCGGTACGTTAAGAAGAACGGCGGCCGGCGAAATCCGCGGACGAGAGGATGCACCGGAGTGAGCGATGCCAGCGGCGCCAGCACCGAGGTCGAGCTGGTTCAACTCCTGACGCCGGAGGGTGTGCGGGTCGATCATCCGCAGTACTCCTTCGGCGGCGACGACGACCAGATCCGTGCGTGGTATCGGGACATGGTCATCACGCGGCGGATCGATACCGAGGCGACGGCCCTGCAGCGGCAAGGCGAGCTCGGGCTCTGGGCGTCGTGTCTTGGTCAAGAGGCCGCCCAGATCGGATCAGGGCCGGGCGCTTGGGCAAGCAGGACTTCGTCTTTCCCACCTATCGCGAGCACGGGGTGGCCTGGTGCTGCGGTGTCGACCCGATCCATCTGCTCGCCTTCTACCGAGGCGTCGATCTTGGCGGCTGGGACTCGGTAGCGACGCGATTTCACCTCTACACCATCGTGATCGGCGCTCAGGCGCTGCACGCCACGGGCTACGCCATGGGCGTCGAGCGCGACGGGCTCGTGGGCACCGGCGATCCAGATCGTGACGTTGCGGTGGTCGGCTACTTCGGCGACGGCGCGACCAGTCAGGGTGATGTCAACGAGGCTTTCATCTTCGCCAGCTCGTACAACGCCCCGATCGTGTTCTTCTGCCAAAACAACCAATGGGCTATTTCGGAACCGATCGAGCGTCAGTCCCGCATTCCGCTGTACCGGCGGGCGTCGGGTTTTGGATTTCCCGGCGTCCGGGTGGACGGCAACGACGTGCTCGCCGTGTACGCGGTCACGACGGCCGCCTTGGAGCGGGCTCGCAGCGGCAACGGGCCCACCGTTCATCGAGGCGTACACCTACCGGATGGGGGCTCACACCACGTCCGACGACCCGACGAAGTACCGGCTTGCCGACGAACTGGAGCACTGGCGACTGAAGGACCCGATCGAGCGAGTGCGCGCCTACTTGAGTCGCACCGGCGGGCATGACGAGGGCTTCTTCGCCGAGGTGGATGCCGAGGCGGCCGATTATGCGTCCGAACTGCGTGCCCGCTGTCTGGCGCTCCCCGACCCACACATGCTCGACATGTTCGACCACGTGTACGCCGAGCAGACCACATTCCTGGCCGCGGAGAAGGCGCGCTACGCCGACTACCTCGAGTCCTTCGAGGAGCCGAGCCTGTCGATGCGCCAGCGGCGACGGGAACTCTCGGCGGGGCCATGCGCGGATCCGGTCCTGGGCAGGACGGTTCGCGTTCTGAGCACGCCGGAGGCCTCGTCCCGAGCTTGTTGAAGGACAGGCCCACAACCCGCGTACGGCGGAGTTCACTGATGCCCGTTCTCACCATGGCGAAGGCGCTCAACGCCGGCCTGCGACGAGCGCTGGAAGCCGATCCCAAGGTCGTCTCGCCGGTGAGGACGTCGGAAAGCTCGGCGGCGTCTTCCGGGTCACCGAAGGCCTCCAGAAAGACTTCGGCGATCATCGGGTGATCGACTCACCGCTGGCCGAGTCGGGCATCGTCGGCACCGCGGTCGGCATGGCCCTGCGCGGCTATCGGCCGGTGTGCGAGATCCAGTTCGACGGGTTTGTCTATCCCGCCTTCGACCAGATCGTCAGCCAGGTGGCTCGGCTGCGCTTCCGTTCCGGTGGACGGCTCACGGTGCCGATGGTGATCCGAGTCCCGTTCGGTGGCGGGATCGGTGCGGTGGAGCACCACAGTGAGTCGCCCGAGGCGTACTTCGCGCACACGGTGGGCCTCAAGGTGGTCGCCTGCTCCAATCCCGTGGATGCGTACTGGATGATTCAGCAGGCCGTTGCCTCCGACGACCCGATCATCTTCTTTGAGCCGAAGCGGCGCTATCACGAGAAGGCAGAGGTCGATGAGGCGGCGTCGCCACTGCCGCTGCACGCCGCGCGTGTCGCGCGACCCGGCTCCGATGTGACCCTCGTGGCGTACGGGCCGATGGTGCGCACGTGTCTGGAGGCGGCCGAGGCGGCCGCTCAGGAAGGCCGCGAACTGGAAGTGATCGACTTGCGTTCGCTGTCCCCCCTCGACATGGCCGTGGTCGCCGATTCGGTACAGAAGACCGGCCGAGCGGTCACGGTGCACGAGGCGCCGGTCAACCTCGCGCTGGGTGCTGAGCTGGCGGCTCGGATCACCGAGGAGTGCTTCTACTCCCTGGAGGCTCCGGTGCTGCGCGTGGGTGGATTCGACACGCCCTATCCGCCGAGCCGGGTCGAGGAGGAGTACCTTCCTGATCTTGATCGAGTGCTCGACATGGTCGACCGCTCGCTGGCGTACTGAAGGAGCCGTTGATGGCCGTCAACACCTTTCGGCTGCCCGATCCCGGTGAGGGATTGGTCGAAGCCGACATCGTCAGCTGGCGGGTTGCGGTCGGTGACGAGGTCAAGATCAACGACATCTTGCTCGAGGTGGAGACGAGCAAATCGGTGGTCGAGCTGCCGACCCCGTTCGCCGGCACGGTGACGGCGCTGCTGGTGAACGAGGGCGACACCGTCGACGTCGGCACGCCGATTGTCAGCATTGACGACGGGATCGCGGCCTCTGCCGCGGGTGACGACGGTGTCGCGGCGCTCCGCCGCGGGTGATGATGGGATCGCGGCCTCCGCCGCGGGTGATGACGGATCGCGGCCTCCGCCGCGGGGACACGGGCCGGCGATGATCAGGTCGCGCCGGAGCCCGCTCCGGCGGGAGAGACGCGCGTGCCCAACCTCGTCGGCTACGGCGCCACGAACGACGGAAACCAAACGCCGTCCGCGCAAGTCGGTCGGCGCGGACCGCGGCGGAGCCCAGGTCCATGATCAACTGGCCGACACGTTCAGCACCGGTGCCGCGGTGTCGCGCCGGGCCGACCACCGCCAGCACTCTGGCCGCTCGGTGGAGAAGACCCGCCGCATCCGAGACGGTAGCGCCGCCGCTGCCCGCTCCTGGGCCGGCGAGCCGCGAGCCAGTGCTCTCCGGTGTCGCGCCCCTGGCCAAGCCGCCGGTACGCAAGCTCGCCAAAGACCTCGGCGTCGACCTGGCCTCGATCAGTGGTTCCGGCGAGCGCGGCGTCATCACTAGGGACGACGTCGAGCGAGCGGCCGGCGTCGGCGCTGAACCGCCGCCGGCCGACATCGCGACGCTGCCGCCCGAGCCCGACGTTGCCGAGCCTGCCGCCGAATCCGGCCGGTCCGAGACGCGGATTCCGATCAAGGGCGTCCGCAAGACGATGGCCGAGGCGATGGTCCAGTCCGCCTTCACCGCGCCGCATGTCAGCGTGGCGACGACCTGCGACGTGTCCGCCACCATGGAACTGGTCGAACGGCCTCGACGGCGACGCGAATTCCGCGATATGAAGGTGTCGCCGCTGCTGATCGTGGCCAAGGCGGTGTGCCTGGCCCTCAAACGCACGCCGCGTTGAACTCGACCTGGGACGAGCCGGCCGGCGAGGTCGTGCTCAAGCACGCCGTCAATCTCGGTATCGCGGCCGCGACCCCGCGAGGACTTCTGGTACCGAACGTCAAAGGCGCAGACTCGCTCAGCCTGGACGAGCTGGCCGCAGGCGATCAACTCGATCGTCGCCACCGCTCGGGAAGGTAAGATTCAGCCGGCGGACATGGACGGTGGCACCTTCACGATCACCAACATCGGCGTCTTCGGCGTCGACGCCGGCACGCCGATCCTCAACCCCGGTGAGTCCGGCATCCTGTGCATCGGCCAGATTGCTCGCCGGCCCTGGGTGGTCGGGGCTGGCGAGGAGGAGCGGATTGAACCTCGCTGGGTAGCCACGCTGACGGTCTCCTTCGACCACCGGCTGGCCGACGGCCAGCAAGGTTCCATCTTCCTCGCCGACGTCGCCGACAGTCCTCACCGACCCCGGACTGGCTCTCCTGTACTAGGCGTCGCGCGCGTCTCAGTGACACGGGCTCGCTGCGTGCTTGAGATCGGCCGACCCGGGTGGTGCGCTTTGGCAGCGGACGCCAGCAGGTTGCGTCGGAACCGACGCCGACGAACGTGAACCCGTCCTCGAGGCAGGCGGCGGCGTGCTCCGAGCTGCGGGCCAGGATGCCGGCGGCGATGCCGGCCTCCCGGGTTGCCCCGACCACGCGCTCGCAGCCGCCGAGCGGAACGCTGGCTGCATCGAGCTGACCCGGGATGCCGAGTGCGGTGGACAGATCGGCGGGACCCACGAACAGCACGTCGACGCCTGGGATGACCGCGATCTGCTCGACACTGTCGAGGGCGCCCAGGGTCTCGATCTGAACGATGCCGACGATCGTGTCGTTGACCTGCTCCGCGGATAGGCCGTCAGCGCCGAAGCGACGAGCCCGGTTGTAGCCGGCGACGCCGCGATCACCCATCGGTGGGTAACGAAGATGCGCGATCGCGGCGGAGACCTCGGTGGGCGTGTCAAGTCGGGGAAACATCACTCCCGGCGGCACCCATGTCGAGTATCCGCCCGGCTCTGATCCGGTCGGCGGATTCCGCGCGTACGACGAGGGGGACTTCGTGCACGGCGGCGGCGAGGATCTGTCCGAGCAGCACATCTTCGCCTCCGGCGCCGTGTTCCAGGTCGACCAGCAGCCAGTCGAACCCGCTGAGCGCGCAGACCTCCGCCGCAACGGCGGATCCCATTCCGAGGAACGTCCCGATCACGGGGTTCGGCGGCGGCGCGGACTTTCTCTTTCCAGCTGATCATGGTCACGGTGCCTCCGGTCCGATCAGCTACCGAACGTCGCAGTGCCGACCGTCCAGGCGTGAGCCTGGTCGCTGAGGGTGAATCCCAGTCCGGGCCGGCTGGACACGTGCATCCGGCCGTCCGAGATCTCCAGGCGTTCGTTGAACAGCGGGTCCAGCCAGTCGAAGTGTTCCACCCACGGCTCGATCGGGTAGGCGGCGGCCAGGTGCACGTGGATTTCCATCGCGAAGTGCGGTGCCAGCTCCAGCTGCTTGGCCTCAGCCAGCGCGGCCAGCTTGAGGAACTGGGTGATGCCACCGATACGGGGGGCATCGGGCTGGATGATGTCGGCGGCCCCGGCCTCGATGAGCTGGACGTGTTCGGCGACGCTCGCCAGCATCTCCCCGGTGGCGATTGGGGTGTCCAGCGACCGGGCGAGTTGCGCGTGCCCCTCGGCGTCGTAGGCATCCAGCGGTTCCTCGATCCAGACCAGGTTGAAGCGCTCGAGCAGCCGGCCCATCCGCTGCGCGCTGGCCCGGTCCCACTGCTGATTGGCATCGACCATCAGCGGAACGTCATCACCCAGATGTTCCCGAACGCGCTCGACGCGGGCGATGTCGGTCTTCCAGTCCGGTTGACCGACCTTGATCTTGATGCCGCCGATGCCGCTGGACAGGGCGTGAGTGGAATTCTCGATCGACCTGCTCGATCGGTGCGTGCAGGAACCCGCCTGAGGTGTTGTAGGTGCGGACCGAGTCCCGATGGGAGCCGAGCAGTTTGGCCAGTGGCAGGTTCGCGCGCTTGGCCTTGAGGTCCCATAATGCGACGTCGAACGCGGCGATCGACTGCGTGGACAGCCCACTGCGTCCGACGGAGGCGCCCGCCCAGACCAGTTTCGTCCAGATCTTGCCGATGTCGCTCGGATCCTCGCCGATCAGAACCGGAGCGATCTCCTGGGCGTGCGCGAACTGGCCCGGACCGCCGGCGCGCTTGGAGTAGCTGAAGCCGATGCCCTCGTGGCCGTCCTCGGTGCGAACCTCCGCGAACAACAAGGCGACCTCGGTCATGGGCTTCTGTCGACCGGTGAACACCTTGGCATCGCTGATCGGTGTGGCCAGCGGCAAGGTGATGGAGGAGAGCTTCACCGACCTGATCCGGTCGATCGTGGCAGCTCCCGCAGTCAGGGCCTGTGCCGCGACACCGCTGGCCGCTGGGACGGGAACGGTATGAGCGAGGACTGGCGGACATGTGCAGCTCCTTTGTCGCCGAGATCGAGGCGGGCGTCTGCCCGCGCCTTTAGAGCGGGCCGCCGGAGTCGACCAGGGCCTGGAGGGCGTCGCCGTCGTCCCACTGGTTGACGTTCATGGCGGCGACCACACCGCCGTCTCGTAGCCAGAACGCGGTGAACTCGCGCGACGTGAGCTCGCCACGGACGACCAGCTCGTCGCGTTCCGGGTCGGCGAAGCCGCGGTATTCGCAGCCGAGGTCGTACTGGTCGGAGAAGAAGAACGGGCGCAGCTCGTACGGGTCGTCGCCGCCCATGAGGTTGCCGGCGACGTGCGCTCCTTGATCCTTGGCCGCTGCCCAGTGCTCGACCCGAACCCGGCCGTCGTAGCGCGGATGATCATGAGCTGCGATGTCGCCGACCGCGTAGATTTCGGGATCCGAGCTCTGCAGGGCGGCGTTGACAGCGATGCCTTGATCGGCAAGGTCCAACCCGGCAGCCTCCGCCAGTTCCACGTTCGGCTTCGCGCCGACACCCATCACCACCGTCTCGGCCGGGAGCGACGAACCGTCGGTGAGCTGTACCGACTCGACGCCGCCGCCGCCCACGAGTGCCGGCGACGCCGACGCCCAGGCGGAGATCGACACCATGCTCGCGATGCAGATCGGCGAAAGCTGCGCCGACCTGCTCCCCGACCACCCGGACGAGCGGCTGGGACAGCGGTTCGACCACCGTCACCGAGGCACCGTGATGACGGGCAGCTGCGGCCACCTCGCAGCCGATCCAGCCGGCCCCGACGATCACGACCTGTCGCACCCTCGACCAACCGTTTGCGCAGTGCGAGCGCATCGTCCCACGTTCGGAGCGTGACCACGCCGTCGAGATGATCGCCCGGCATGCCGAGCCGACGCGGTGACGACCCGGTGGCGAGCAGCAACTTGTCGTACGGATACTCTCGCCGCGCCGCGGTGACGACATGGCGTTGCTCGATCGACGGCGGTCACCACCGTTCTCGTCAGCAATCCGATCTCGTGAGTGTCGTAGTAGTCGGCGTCCTGGACCCAGTCCGGCTCATCCCGCTCGCCGAGCATCAGGGCCTTCGACAGTGGTGGGCGCTCGTACGGCAGGTGGTGCTCCGCGCCGATCAGCAGCACCTCGCCATCGAAGCCCCGCTCACGCAAACCCACCGCCGCTGAAGCGCCGCCAAGAGAGGCACCGACGATGACAATGCGGGACGGAGCTGGAGCCATGGGTCACATCGTCCTCGCCTCGGGCCCCGGTCTCAAGGCAGGCGTCGCGGCTTAGCCCACGTTGATCGACAGATGCGCCGCCAGCTGCGGTGCCAGCGCCTCGAGCTGCGACTCGGTGATCCAGCTGCCGGCCAAGCCCGCCAGGTCCTCCAGGACGCGCAGCTGCGCGCCACGCAGGTCGACATCGGCAAGCTGCGCAGTGACCCACGTGAAGAGTGCCGATCCGGCAGTCCTCGAAGGCCATTCGGCTGATCACCGCTTGGCCGAGATCAAGTTCAGCGATCGTGCAGTCGCGCCAGCGCACATCCTGCCACTGCGCGGACCTGGCGTTCAGGTAGTCGATCTTGCTTCCCTCGATGCTGACTGACCGCCAGTTCGACTCGTACAGCTCCATGGAGCCCAGTCGCGACCCGGTCAGCCGCACATTGCGCCACGATGACCGGGGAGCCGCGAGGACGGCCGCGTCGACCTCCTCGCAGTGTGACCTCCGCGAAATGGGCTCCGCGGAGACGGGCCTCATTGAGCTGGACTCGCCGGAAGGCGCACGAGGTGAACGACGTGAACTCCAGATCGGCGTCGGTGAAGTCCACCGCGTCGTAACGCTCGCCTTCCCTGCGGTCCTCCGGTCCTACCGTTCGCGCGTCCACCAAGGGACCGAGCGCGAGCTGCCCGATCGCCGGTGGCTCCGGTGATCCAGCGGTGCGTCAGAAGGCTTCCTCCGCCAAGTCCATGATCGCGAAGTCGGTCGACTCGGCGATCGCTCGCTCGGCCGCCAGTTTCGGCAGCACCGTACGTGCGAACCATCGGGCGGAGGCGACCTTGCCCTCGTAGAAGTGCTTCTCGGACTCCGGCAGCTCGGCGTTCAGCTTGGCCAGCGCGACCTCGGCACCCCGAAGCAGCAGCCAGGCGCAGATGACATCACCGAGACACATCAGCAGCCGGGTGGTGTTCAAGCCGACTTTGTAGACATTGCGGAAGCTTTCCGTGCCGCAGCTGAGCAGGTCGCCGGTCATGGTCTCGGCGATCGCGCCGACATCCTCCAGACCACGCTTCAGAAGTTCCCGCTCCTCCTTGAGCTGCCCATTGCCACCCTCGGACCGTCAGGAACTCCGAGATCTGGCCCGAGAGATCCGTCAGTGCCCGGCCCTGGTCCTTGATGATCTTACGGAAGAACAGGTCCTGGCCCTGGATGGCGGTGGTGCCCTCGTACAGCGTGTCGATCTTGGCGTCGCGGACGTACTGCTCGATCGGGTAGTCGGTGAGGAAGCCGGAGCCGCCCAGGGTCTGCAGCGACTCGGTACCGAGCAGCACCCAGGAACGCTCGGACCCGTAGCCCTTCACGATCGGCAGCAGCAGGTCGTTGAGGCATTCGGCGGCCACGTCGCGAGAGCCGTTCGCGCGGCCCAGCGCCACCCGGTCCTGGACGCTGGCGGTGTAGAGCATCAGCGCGCGCAGTCCCTCCGCGAAGGCCTTCTGGTTCATCAGCGAGCGTCGGACGTCCGGGTGATGGGTGATCGTCACCCGCGGTGCGGCCTTGTCGGCCGCCGGGTGAGGTCTGGTCCTTGAACACGCGTCTTCGCGTACTCCAGGGCGTTGAGGTAACCGGTCGACAGCGTCGCGATCGCCTTGGTGCCCACCATCATCCGGGCGTATTCGATCACTTGGAACATCTGCGCGATCCCGGCGTGGACCTCGCCGAGCAGCCAGCCCTTGGCAGGCGTGTCGCCGTCGCCGAACGTCAGCTCGCACGTCGTCGACCCACGGATACCCATCTTGTGCTCGACGTTGGTGGCGTAGACGCCGTTCCGCTCGCCGGTGAGTTCGCCCGTCTCGAAATCGAAGTGCCACTTGGGCACGATGAACAGCGACAACCCCTTCGTTCCTGGTCCACCGACGCCTTCCGGTAACGAGCGAGCGGGACGACCCCCCGACCCGCCCGCAACAGCTTCGGACGGACGGGCCAGCACGAGGTGCACGATGTTCTCGCTCAGGTCATGCTCGGCGGAGGTGATGAAGCGCTTGACCCCCTCGAGGTGCCAGGAGCCATCCGATTGCGGGATCGCCCGAGTGCGACCGGCGCCGACATCAGAGCCGGCGTCGGGCTCGGTGAGCACCATGGTCGCCGCCCAGCCCCGCTCGACCATGAACTTGGCGATCCTCTTGTCGCGTTCCGTGCCGTTCGCCCACAACACGAAGGCGAATTTGGGTCCGGTCGAATACAGGTAGACCGCCGGATTGGCGCCGACGTTGAGTTCGTTGACCGCCCACTGGACCGACGGAGGAGTCGGCTGCCCGCCCAGCTCGGCCGGCAGCTCCAACTGCCAACTGCCCGACTCCATCAACGCCGAGAACGTCTTCTTGCACGCCTCGGGAAGGGTGACCGCGTACGTCGAGGGGTCGAAGACCGGGAGATCGCGGTCGACCTCGGCGAACGAGTCGGCGAGCTTCGTCCGGGCCAGGTGGTCGACCTCGGTCAGCACGGCCACGGCGGTGTCGTGGTCCATGTCCGCGTACGGGCCGATCCCCAAGATCTCGTCCCGACCCAGGACCTCGAACAGATTGAAGAAGATGTCACGCAGGTTGGACTTGTAGTGACCCATGGTGCACCTCGATCTCCAGCGGCTAAGTTACCCGCCGGTAACGTACGTCATGCTACTCGTCAGTAACAACATCCCGTTCTCGAGCACGCCGCGCTCCTTCGAAGTCAGATTCAGCCCGTTTCCGTCTGCTGCGCCGGTTGTTCCGCGTGCAGAGTGACGAGCAGGCGGCGCAGCCCACCGGCGATACGGTGGGCATCTGGGACTGCGGCGAGGAAGCGGGCGGATGGATCGAGAACTCGAGGTGACGGAACCGCACGACCACGCAGCGGCGATGGGTCGGCGTGGCTGTGTCGATGCGCCGGTCGCTGGAGCATATGGGCTCGGTCCGGGCGGCTCGTACGTTGCTCAGACTCAACCAGGCAGAGGGCTTCGATTGCATGAGCTGCGCCTGGCCCGATCCTGAGCCTGGTCACCGGCACACGGCCGAATTCTGCGAGAGCGGCGCCAAGGCCGTCGCCGAGGAAGCGACGAAGGCCCGGGCAACGCCGGAGTTCTTCGCCGCTCACAGCATCGCGGACCTGGATGCCGAGTCGGAACACTGGCTGGGGCAGCAGGGCCGGATCACCCACCCGATGATCAAAAGGCCCGGCGGCACGCACTACGAACCCATTGAGTGGGACGACGCCCTCGCTCTGATCGGCCGCGAACTGAACGCCCTGGCCAGCCCCGACGAGGCGATCTTCTACACGTCCGGGCGCACGTCCAACGAGGCCGCCTTCGCCTATCAGCTCTTCGTCCGCGCGTACGGGACGAACAACCTGCCCGACTGCTCGAACATGTGTCACGAGTCGACCAGCGTTGCTCTGGCTGAGTCGATCGGCATCGGCAAGGCCAGCGTGACCTTGGCCGACGTCCACTCGGCCAAACTGCTCGTCCTGGCCGGCCAGAACCCAGGGACGAATCACCCGCGGATGCTGAGCGCCCTCGAGATCGCCAAGCGGAACGGGGCCAAGCTGATCGCGATCAACCCCTTGCGGGAGGCGGGCTTGATCAACTTCCGAAACCCGCAAAAGGCTCGCGGACTGGTCGGTCACGGCACCGACCTGGCCGACTTGCACCTGCCGATCAAGATCAACGGCGACCTCGCCCTCTTCCAGGCCTTCGGCAAGCTGCTGGTCTCCTGGGGCACCATCGACGCCGACTTCATCAGTCGGTGCACGCGCGGTTTCGACGCGTGGCGTGATCACGTCACTGCGCTGGGCTGGGAACGTATCACCGAGGTCACCGGTCTCAGCCGCGAGCAGATCACCGAGGCGGCCGAGCTGCTGCGCGACTCCGACGCGACGGTTTTCTGTTGGGCCATGGGCCTGACCCAGCACCACAACGCGGTAGCGACGATCAAAGAGATCACCAATGTCGCTCTGGCCCAAGGAAACATCGGCAAGCCGGGCGCTGGCCTGCTGCCGGTGCGCGGACACTCCAACGTGCAGGGCGATCGGACGATGGGCATCTGGGAGCGCCCGCCGGCCCACTTCCTGGATCGACTTCAGGCGGAGTTCGGCTTTAACCCGCCGCGAGAGAACGGCTTTGACACCGTTGACGCCATCCGTGCGCTGCGTGATGGCCACGCGCGCGTCTTTCTCGGCTTGGGCGGAAACTTCGTGCAGGCGGCGCCCGACACCGACGTCACGTCCGCGGCTCTGCGCGGTGCCCGGCTCACGGTACAGATCTCGACCAAGATCAACCGGTCGCATCTCGCCTGCGGCGAGACCGCGTTGATCTTGCCGACGCTGGGCCGCACGGAGCAGGACATCCAAGGCAGCGGGGCGCAGTTCGTCTCAGTCGAGGACTCCACCTGCTCGGTGCACGCGTCGCGCGGTCCGCTGATTCCGGCCAGCCCGCTGCTTCGCTCAGAGGTCGCCATCGTCACCGGACTGGCCGAGGCGACGCTGGGCGACCGTTACGGGATCGACTGGCAAAGCATGCGGAACGACTACCGCACGATCCGCACCCACATTGCCCGAGTCGTACCGGGGTGTGAGAGCTACGAGGTCAACGTGAGCAAGCCGGGCGGCTTTGTCTTGCCGCATCCGCCTCGTGACTCCCGAACCTTCCCGACCGCCTCTGGCCGCGCCGAGTTCGTCGTCTCACCCATTTCGGCCCTCGAGTTGCCGCCGGGGCATCTGGTGCTCCAGACGCTCCGCAGTCATGATCAATTCAATACGACCATCTACGGGCTGAGCGACCGTTACCGCGGCATCGAGGGCGGCCGCCGGGTCATCTTCGTGAATCCCGCGGACGTTGCCGAGTTGGGCTTCGCGGACGGCGATCTGGTGGACCTGGTCACCCACTGGACCGAGGACGATCATGAACGTCGGGCGCGGGCATTCCGCATCGTCGCGTACCAGACGCCGAGCGGCTGCGCTGCCGCCTACTATCCCGAGACCAACTCACTGGTGCCGCTGGACTCGACTGCTGAGGGAAGCAACACTCCCACCTCGAAGTCGATCATCGTCGCCTTGGTCCGGCCGGGCACGACCCTTGACTCCAGGTCGCGAGGTGGTCAGCGGACCACTGGTTCGGACGAGGGTCACAAACGCGACCCAGAGCCAACCCACCTCTCCTAGCAGGGCCGGATCCTCAAGGCCGGCCGTGAGCCGCCCGGCGTACGCTGCCTTATGGGCTTCTTCCGGCGCATCACTGCCGGCTCGTACCGCCCGAAGAGCCGTCCGGAGCCAGTTCAGGAGGACCCGCGTCGCACTCTGCTACGGGTGACGTCTGAGGCGCTGATCCTGCAAGACGATGCGGATGCGGTGCTCGCGGGTGTGCGTAGTCGACAGCACATGGGAGTCCTGGCGCCGCGCGCCGGGCCATTGGTCCGCCGCTACTTCGCGCTTCGAGACTTGTTACCCCAGCAGTATGACGATCCCGATGCGGAGCGCTGGAGGGCGCTCCTCGACTCGATCCTGCACCACCATGCGCTGCTGCTGTCCATGGCGTTGGATTTGCTGGCCTACGAATGGCGATCCGAACGCATCGCCGAGCAGGTCGACGCGTTGGACGGGATGGGCGCCCCTGGGCGCTGGCTGGAAGAGCTCTACGCCCAGCTCCGGGCGGCCGTACCTGATGCCGGCTCGGTCGCCGTCGGCGGCTAGTGTCGGGGGTCCGGGGGGTGTTGTGACGCGCTTGTACTACTTCTGTCGATCCGGACCCGGACCGCAGCCGGGTCAGCTAACCTGCGGGCAGTTCTTCGGCCCTCTCGCGTGCAGACAGGAGCTTCGTGAGCGACAAGGATCAAGATCTTCAGTCCTCCAGCCAGGGTCACGAACCCAGCGATATCACCTACGACGAGCAGTTCTACCCGGCGCGGCCAGCACGGCTCCGGCCGCGGGCGCGGCTGCGGACGCGCTTCCCGTGGCGGCCGCGCACCGAGCGGTCGGGCAAGCCCAGCGGCGACAATCCGGCGTACGTGGACTGGTTGGTGGAGCAGTCCATGCTGTCGGACGCAACCACGTTCGCGAAGCAGTTCTCCGGCCAGGGCAGCATGTGGCAGAACCCGTTCGCCAATCCGGATCCGCGCGCCGCCATCGAAAAGGCCTCCGTGTGGTTCACCGCCTACCCGATCTCCATGATCACCAAGCCGGCGGCGTCCTTCCTCGGCACGCTCGGCGACCCGCAGCTGTGGCAGGCATTCGCTGATATCGGCATCGAAGCCGTCCACACGGGGCCGGTCAAGAAGGCCGGAGGGCTCGACGGTTGGGACCCGACGCCAAGCGTGGACGGCCACTTCGACCGGATCAGCACTCACATCGACGCCGCCTTCGGGACCGAGGACGAGTTTCGTGCCATGTGCGAGGTGGCGTTGGCTCACGGTGGCACCGTGATTGACGACATCGTTCCGGGCCACACCGGCAAGGGCCCGGACTTTCGGCTGGCGGAGATGAAGTACGGGGACTACCCCGGCATCTATCACATGGTGGAAATCCCCACCCACGACTGGCACCTGCTGCCCAAGGTTGCGCGCGGGCGCGACTCGATCAACCTGGACTACGAGACAGAAGACCTGCTGTCCAAGGCCGGATACATTGTCGGCAAACTGCAGCGAGTGATCTTCGCCGATCCTGGCATCAAGGACACCAACTGGAGCGCCACGGCGCCCGTCGTCGGTCTGGATGGTGAGCAGCGGCGGTGGGTTTACCTCCACTACTTCAAGGAGGGTCAGCCCTCGATCAACTGGCTGGATCCCACCTTGGCCGGCATGCGGCTCGTGATCGGAGACGCGCTGCACTCGTTGGGTGACTTGGGTAGTGGGGCACTGCGGCTGGACGCCAACGGCTTCCTCGGGGTGGAGAAGAGCGCGGAGGGGGCGCCAGCCTGGTCGGAGGGACACCCGTTGTCGGAGGCGGCGAACCAACTGATCGCCAGCCTGGTCCGCAAGGTCGGCGGCTTCACTTTCCAGGAGCTCAACCTCACCATCGACGACATCAAGAACACCTCCGAGCGCGGTGCCGACCTCTCCTACGACTTCGTGAACCGCCCCGCCTACCACCATGCAATGGCAACGGGTAACACGGAGTTCCTTCGGCTGACGCTGCGGTTGGCACAACAGGCTGGGGTGGAGGCCGCCTCGTTGGTTCATGCGCTCCAGAACCACGACGAGATGACCTATGAGCTCGTCCATTTCGCCACACTGCATTCGGCCGACGTCTTTGATTTCCGGGGCGGGCACATCACCGGCACTCAGCTGGCGGAGGCCATCCGGGCTGATCTGATCGACAACCTCACCGGTGACGCCGGCCCGTACAACGCCACCTTCACGACCAACGGCATCGCATCCACCACGGCCACCATCATCGCCGCGTCCCTCGGCTACACCAGCATTGCCAGACTCACCGCCGAGCAGGTCGAATCGATCAAGCAAGCGCATTTGTTGCTGGCCATGTTCAATGCTCTGCAGCCCGGTGTCTTCGCCTTGTCCGGCTGGGATCTCTGCGGTGCGTTGACCCTTGATCGGAAGCAGGTCGCCGCGTTGTTGAGTGACGGCGACACCCGCTGGATTCATCGCTCGGCGTACGACCTGATGAACTACCGCCCCGACGCGACTGAGTCGCTCTCCAAGATGCCGCGCGGCACAGCGCTTTACGGCTCGTTGCCCGAGCAGTTGGCCGACGATTCGTCCTTCGCGTCCCGGCTACGCGACATCCTGGAGATTCGGAAGCGATACGGCATTGCGACTGCGGTTCAGCTTGACATACCGGCGGTGTCTCACAAGGCCATGCTGGTCATGGTGCACCAGTTGATCGACGCCGAGCAGGTGACCGCCCTGAACTTCTCCGCGGAACCGATTTCGGGCACGGTGAGATCAGACCATCTGGTGCCCGGGAGCCTGCTGGTCGACATGGCCACCGACGAAGAACTCGGCGAGGTCGACAACCTGAACAGCTTCTCGATCTCCTTACAGCCGCACGAGGGGAAGTCGCTGCTCGTGATGTGCCCAGGCGACCACCCAGTCCACGCGACCATGTCCTGATCGGAGCACGGCACCGGGCGTTGTGGTGCACGGCGACGGCGGCCGGTCCTTGAAGCCGGTTCGTACGATGCGAATGTGACGCGTGTGCTCAGCCTGGCTGCCGTGCTGCTCTCGCTGCTGCTCGTCAGCTGCGGCAGCGTCGGGCCCGCCAAGCCGGCAACGCCAGCCAACAAGCCGGCAGCGCCAGCCAACGAGCCGGCAGCGCCAGCCACCAAGCCGGCAGAGCCGCGGGTGGAAGCCACGCCGGCAGGGCCGCAGGTGCGTTTCACGGCCGCGGGGGACTTCGGCTCCAGCGAGCATGCCGATGCTGTGTTGAAGACCGTAAAGAGCCTCAACAGCGATCTCACGCTTGCTCTCGGCGATCTTTCCTACGGCATGCCCGGCGCGGAGAAACAGTGGTGCGACTACGTGACAGCGAGGCTCGGCGAGGCCTACCCCTTCGAGGTCGTGGCGGGCAACCACGAGAGCGACGGGTTGAACGGGAACATCCACGCGTTCGCCTCCTGCCTGCCGAACGAGTTGCCAGACCTCGTCGGCTCGTACGGGACGCAGTACTACGTTGATGTGCCGGCCAAGGATCCGCTGGTCCGCTTCGTGATGATCTCTCCGGGCCTGCACTTCCCGGGCGGAACGTGGGATTACCAGAAGGGGTCGGCCCGCTACGACTGGACGGCGCGGGCCATCGATTCGGCTCGGGAGAAGGCTGTTCCCTGGGTTGTGGTTGGCATGCACAAGCCGTGTTTGTCCGTCGGCCGGTACGGCTGCGAATCGGGGCCGGACCTCCTAGACCTGCTGGTGGCCAAGCGGGTTGATCTGATTCTCAGCGGTCACGACCACAGTTACCAGCGCTCCAAGCAGCTGAGGTTGAGCAGTGACTGCAATGCGATAGCCGTCGCGTCGTTCGACAAAGACTGTGTCGCCGATGAGGACAACAAGCTGGTCCGCGGAGCTGGCAGCGTCTCGGTCGTGGTCGCGAGTGGCGGCCGGAATCAGTATCAGGTTTCCGGCTCCGACTCTGAAGCCGACTACTTCACCAGCTTCGCGGGTGGCGGCGACAACCCGACCTACGGAGCACTGGAAGTCACGGTGACGCAGAACCAGTTGCGGGCCTCATTCGTACGCGCCGCCGGCGGCACGCACACCGACGCGTTCTCGATAGTGGCAGCTCGTTGAAGGGGGCACGGTGCTCATCAGCGGCCTGCAAGCTGCGCAAAACGTCGGACGCGGTACCCGACGGCCGCTAGCATCGGGCGTCGGGAAGCTTGCGGGGGGCGCTCCTTCCTGGTTCGGCCGCTGAGCGGCGGTCGATGAGTCGTCGAAGCGCCTGCGGGGAGTGACATGGAGCAGACGGCCGGCCGGCTCAGGTTCTCGGTGGTTGTCCCCGCCTACAACGAGGCGGCCTATCTGCCGGACGCCCTGAAGGCGCTGCAGCACCAGGACTTCACCGGACCGTACGAGATCATCGTGGTGGACAACAACAGTACGGACGGTACGGCGGCGATCGCGGCCAGCTACGGCGTCACCGTGCTTTCCGAGCCTGTCGCCGGCGTGTGCCAAGCCCGGCAGCGCGGGGCGGCCCAGGCACGGGGTGAGATCCTCGTGTCGACCGACGCCGACACGGTCCAGGCGGCGGATTGGCTGACCAGGATCGATCGGCAGTTCAGGCGGGGGACTGATGTCGTGGCGGTCGGAGGGCCTTGCCGCTTCTCCAGCCCTTCGTGGTGGGCCGACTTCTATTCAAAGCTCCTCTTCTGGACGGTGGCGACGGTCTTCTCGCTGACCGGCCGCGTGTTCTATATCAGTGCGACAAACACCGCGGTCCGCCGTGCGGCCTTCCCTGGATACAACTCACGGATGACGCAGGGGGGCGACGAGCTCGACCTGCTGCGGCGGCTGAGGGCCGCCGGCCGGATTGTCTGGGACGCAGAGAATGTGGTGACGACGTCTCCGCGGCGGCTGCAACAAGGCTTGGCCTACACCTTTTTCGTCAGCTTCCTGACCTTCTATTTGCTGGCATACCTGGTAAACCGGCTGTCGTCTCGGCCGCTGTTGGGTATGGCCCCTGCTTTCCGGCAGGAACGGCGCCAGCGCTCGGCAGGGCGGCGGTGGGCCCTTTCCCGGTCGAGCCTCGCGAAAATCGGTCGGCACGGACGGCCTCGGGTCAGGGGCCGGGTCGGCCTGCGCCTGGTGCTGATCGTCACCGCTTCGGTAGGCGTCGTTCGGTTCGCGCTTCCGGCGGCTGCTCATGAGCTCACCCGTTTGTGGCTTACTCGATGAGCAGGACGGCATGGCTGCCCGGAGCCCTGGCGGCTGTCGGCCTCGGCTACTGGGCCGCGTTCGGGCAGACATCGCAAGCCTTCGGGCCGTTCCCGTACCAGGCCACCACGGCTGACCGGCTGGTCGCACTCACCTTCGATGACGGTCCCAACGAGCCGTACACATCACGCCTGCTCGATGTTTTGGAGGAGCGGCGGGTGCTGGCCACCTTTTTTGCGGTCGGGCGGTGCGCCGAGCGTTTCCCCTCGACGGTGCGCCGGATAGTGCAGGCCGGTCATGTCCTCGGCAATCACAGCTATCGCCACCAGTTCACCCGCTACGTCACCGAACCCCGGCAGCAGCGGGAGATCGAGCGTGGTCAGCTGGCGCTGAATCAGATCACCGGAGTGGTTCCTGCTCTCTACCGACCACCGTGGCTTTGCCACTGGCCCTGGGTTCTCGGCGGGATTCGCAATGCCGGTCTGCAGGTGGTCTCCGGACGATTCGCGCATCCGCTGGAGGTCGTCCAGCCACCGGCCCGGATGATCGTCGCGCGCGCGATGAGGCTGGCCCGGCCAGGCCGGATTCTGATCTTCCACGACGGCTTCGATGCCCGCGGCGGCCGGCGGGACCAAAGCGTGGCTGCGATTGGTCCACTGATCGACAGACTGACGGGTCGGGGCTTCCAGTTCGTGACGGTCGACCGGCTGCTCGATGTACCGGCGTATCAGCAGTGAGCCCCAGTGAACCGGGACCTCGCGGTTCTCGTCTGAAGAAGCGACGGAATCGCCGGCGAGCGTCATCAGTTGAGGGAGGATCTCAGGAGGCGGTGGTGAGCGGCGCGCAGAAACAGGCCGCACTGGAGGCACTGCATGACCGCCACGCCGGTGAGTTGTGGCGGTTTGCTCTGCGGCTCACGTCGGACCGCCAAGCCGCAGAGGATGCGGTGCAGGAGGTCTTGCTCAAGGCCTGGAAAGACCCGGGTCTGGTGGATCGGGACGACGCCGCCGCACGGGCCTGGCTCTTCACCACAACCCGGAACCTGATCATCGATCGATGGCGCAGTGCGGCCTTCCGGCACGAGCTGGGCACCGCGGATCCCCCCGACGGTCAGTCCAGTGACGCCACCAGCGTGGTCCTCGACCGCTGGCTGATCGCTGAGGCGTTGAACGGCTTGTCGGTCGAGCACCGTTCGGTGATCAGTGCCGCCTATTTCGAGGGCCGCTCGGTGGCTGACATCGCGGCCCGCTTCCGCATTCCGGAGGGGACGGTCAAGTCGCGTCTGCACTACGGGCTGCGGACTTTGAAACTGATTCTGCAGGAGAAGGGAGTGACTCGGCCATGAGCACGCATGCCGACTCGTTCTCGCTCCTGGACGCGGCCTATGTGCTGGGTGCACTCTCCCCAGCGGAGAGGCGTGAGTTCGAGGAGCATCTGGCCGGCTGCGCGAGCTGCCGGCGATCCGTCGCTGAACTCGCCGGACTGCCGGGCATGCTCGGGCAGATTTCCCCCGAGGATGCGGCTCAACTCGCCGCCCAGGTACAACCGGCGGAAGGGGGTGCCGCACCGACGACGCTGATGCCCCAGGTGATCGGCATGCAACGGATGCGACGCCGGCGACTGGTCGCCGCCGTGGCAGGCGCGGCTGCGGCCCTGCTCCTGATCGTCGGCGGCATCGCGGCGGGCACCGGCCTGCTGCCATTCGGACAGCGCAATTCGCCGTTCTTGCTCGCGTTCTCGGAGGTTCAGCCAACCGCAATCACGGCCATCGTCGAGGTGGTGCCGGCAACCGAAGGGACCGATTTCCAGGTGGAATGCCAGTACGGCGAAACCAACGAGCCGACCTCCGGTGGCGCGCACGCGATATACGAGATCTGGATCGTCGACCGATCAGGCGCCGCGGTAGAGGCCAAAGCATGGCCGGCCAAGCCGAACCGGGTGATGACGCCGCAGGCCCACTCGCCTTTGAAGGTCTCCCGAATCACCGCCGTCGAGATCCGCAGTTCGGAAGGCGAAACGCTGCTGCGCGCCAACCTGCATTAGCACATGGGAGAGTAGATGGCCTGACCGCCCAGGAGGTAGCGATGGCCATCCGACCCCAACTGGTTTCCCGCGGCGAGCAGCCGTACGCGTCCATCACCAACTCCGTAGCGATGCCTCAGCTCAGCGACCAGCTGCAGCCTCAGATCGGGGAGATCTTCGGCTGGCTGGCGGCCCGGGGCATCCAACCCGCGGGCCCACCGTTCTGGAAGTACAACCGCATTGACGCCAGGGGCATCGTGCAGGTCGAGGTTGGCGTGCCCACGGCGGACGACTTCGCCGGAGATGACCGCGTTCATCCGCATCTGCTGCCGGGAGGCAACTACGCGATCGCCCGGCACGTGGGGCATCCTCAAAAGCTGCGCGATGCGACGAGCGAACTGCTGGACTGGGCCGCCGCCGAAGGCATTGCATGGGATATGCGGCAGGAGGAGGGGGGTGAGCTCTGGGTGGCACGTCTCGAGGAGTACCTGCACGATCCGATGAGCCAGCCCGATATGGAGAAGTGGCAAACGAATCTGATCTTCAAGCTGGCCGACGAGCGGTGAACCGGCGGGATCCGATCGCAGCGGTTCTGACGCCACCAGAGTGGCGCTCGTTGATCGGCATGGCGATCGCCATCGTCGGCTTGCACGTTGTCGGCTGGGGTGTGCTGGCGGGAATCGTGGCACCGCACTCCTTCGATATCGGCTCTGGCCAGGTCTTTGGCATCGGGTTGGGATTGACCGCGTATGCGCTGGGGATGCGGCATGCCTTCGACGCCGACCACATTGCCGCTATCGACAACACCTCCCGCAAGCTCATCTCAGGTCAGCAGCGCGCGCTCTCCGTGGGCTTCTGGTTCTCACTCGGGCATTCCTCGATCGTCTTCATCCTGGTGGCCCTGTTAGCCCTAGGCGTGCGAGCACTGGCCGGCCAGCTCAGCAGCGATTCCTCGGCGCTGCAGCAGGTCATGCACCTCGTCGGCGCGGCGGTCTCGGGCACGTTCCTCTACCTCATCGGCATCGTCAATCTGGTGATCCTGATCGGCATCGTCAGAGCGTTTCGTCGGATGCGGCACGAGAGACTCAGTGACGACGCTTTGGAGGCGCAACTCGCGAACCGCGGGCTCCTGAATCGCCTCCTTGCCGGAGCGATGAGGACGGTCCGCAGGCCTTGGCAGATGTATCCGATCGGACTGGCGTTCGGGTTGGGCTTCGACACGGCCACCGAGGTGAGCCTGCTGGTGCTCGCCGGCGGCGCGGCGGCGTTCAGCTTGCCCTGGTACGCCGTCTTGACGCTGCCGATCCTGTTCGCGGCCGGGATGAGCCTGCTGGACACCGTCGATGGCTGCTTCATGAATGTCGCTTACGGCTGGGCTTTGTCGTCACCGGTGCGCAAGACCTTCTACAACTTGACCGTCACCGGCCTGTCGGTGGCCGTGGCGTTCACCATCGGGAGCATTCAACTGCTGTCGATCCTGGCGGATCGGCTGGGCGTGACGCACGGCCCCTTGGCGTATCTGGCCGATCTGGACCTCAGCGCCGTCGGCCTGGTGGTGGCCGTGGGCTTCGTAGGAATCTGGGTGCTTGCCTTGGTGGTGTGGCGCTTCGGCCGGATCGAGCAACGCTGGACGCCGCCGACACCAGCCGAGTGATCAGCTGAGCTTCGCCCCATGCCCCGGAGCGATGAGTGCGTGCAGGCCACGCAGGGCCATCGGATAGCCGTCCACACCGAACCCGATCAGCACGCCGGCCGCCACCGAGGACAAGTAGGAGTGATGTCGGAAGGGCTCTCGAGCATGCACGTTGGAGATGTGCAGCTCCACGACCCGGAGCCCTGACCCGGCCACCGCGTCGTGCAAGGCGATGCTGGTGTGGGTGTAGGCACCGGCATTGATCACTGCGCCGACAAGCCGGCCGTCTCGTTGCGCGCGGCCAGCTTCCTGTACCCATTCGACCAGCTCGCCTTCGTGGTTGGACTGCCGGAAGTCGAGCTCCCAGCCGAGCTCAGTAGCAGTCGTACGACAGGCGTCGGCCACGTCGGCCAGCGTCGATGATCCATAGATTTCCGGCTCGCGGTCGCCGAGCATGTTCAGATTCGGGCCGTTCAACACCAGCACTCCGGTCATGGCAACTCCGTTCGATCGAGCCTCGCCCCGATGGTGTCATGGTCCACCCTGACGCGCGCTGAGATTCGCCTGCGCAAGCGGCCGGCACGGGGCATCTGACGGCTCGCCAGCCAACCGGCAGGCAATTTTCAGCGGTGTGGTGTCGGCAAGCTGACGTAACGTGCAGACACGTCACCTGAGGAGGCCGGTCGATGAAGCGCACAGAGGCGCTGGCCTATCGCATTCGAGCCCAGCAGCTTGATCGAGCGATGACGTCGCGCGCGTTCACCGAAGCGGACATCCTGGACTTCGGCGTTCAGGATTCTGGCCGGGACGGCGCGAGCTGGGCGCTAGCCAATCGAGGGGTGCCGGTGGAAAGCGCGGCCGAGTTCGAGTCCTGTGCCGATCTGGCCTTGGCCTGGACGTTGCGCAGTGCACCGCACTTCTACCGCCGCGAGGATCTGGCTGACGTGTTGCTGGCTACATCCCCGTTCTCAGACCGGGATGCGGCCAAACGCGTGATTGGTGCCGACAAGCCGCTGAAGGAGGCGGGAATTCAGACCCTTGATGGCTTGGCGGAGGTGGCGACCCAGATGCGCTCCGTCGTCACGAAGCCCATGGGCAAAGGCGACGTGTCGACTGCTCTGACGTCGAGGCTGGCCCCGGCGTACCTTCGCTACTGCGGGTCATGCGGTGCGACGCACTCATGGGAGATCCCCTTCCGTCTCGGCGCGCTGTACGCCGGGCTGGAACTCGAGCCAGGAACCTCGCCTCCGGTCCTGCGACGGATTCCCGGCTGGCCGAAGCGTCCGCCGGGGCCGGCGGACGACCCCGGATCAGCACCCGAGCGCCTCCAGCCCATCCGCAATTACCTCAGATTCCTGGGTCCCGGCACCCCGAACGATGTCGCCGCCTTCCTCGACGCCCCGGTCGCTGAGGTCAGAGCCCACTGGCCCGAGGATGCCGTGGAGGTGAGCGTCGACGGCGGACGCGGCTGGATGCTCGATCACGAGAAGGGTGATCACGATGCTGATCTTGTCCGCCTGCTGGGCGGGTTCGATCTCTTCCTGCAGGGCAAGGACCGACAGCTCCTCGTGCCGGACAAGTCACGGCACAAGCGGCTCTGGCCTGTGCTCGGCCGTCCGGGCGCGGTGCTGTTCGGCGTGGAGATCGTCGGAACGTGGCGGCCCAAGGCGGCAGGAAGGACCTTCACGCTGCGCCTCGACCTGTGGGACAAGATCGCCAAGGTGGCGCGCACGCGGATCGAGGACGAGGCGGAGCGGTTGGCGTCGCATCGGGGACTCGTTCTTACCGGTATCGAGGAGTCCTAGCGGCCAGTTGCGCGTCGCCCGAGCCGAGCGTTACGACGGCAGCTCCCACTGGACATCAGCGGCTGACTTGTCGGGCCGCAATCCGCGCCAGACGGGGTGTCGCAGTCGGCCCGGCTCGGTCAGTTCGCCATAGGTCACTTCACCGACCAACGACGGCGTCACCCAGTGTGCATCGCGAGCGTCCTCCCGCGGTACGTCGATCAGTGGGCTCGTCTTTCGTGCGAGCGGCTGCAGCCGTGCCTCGATCTCGTCAAGCTGGCGGTCGTTGAACCCCGACCCCACCCGACCGAGATATCGGAGACCGTCCGGTGTGGGTACACCGATCAGCAGCGACCCCACTCCGCCTGCTCGGCGGCCCTGCCCTCCTCGCCAGCCGGCAATGACGACCTCCTGCGCCTTGTGCAACTTGATCTTGAGCCAGCTGCGTGAGCGCTGACCGGGCTGATAGGTCGAGCTGCGGCGTTTGGCCACGACGCCCTCCAGCTGCAGCTGCGTGCTGGTCTCGATGGCGGCCGTCAAGTCACCCTCGAAGATCGGCGGCACCTGGATACGGGAACCCGGCTGCGGTCGGATCACGTCCTCGAGCACAGCGCGGCGCTCCAGGTAGGTCTTCTTCAGCAGGGACCGGCCGTTGAATTCCACGATGTCGAAGAGCATCAAGTGCGCGGGATGGCTGGCTGCCACCCGATGGATGTCGACCGGTTTGGTCAGGTTGATCCGGTTCTGCAGCAGGCCGAACCGGGGCCTCCCTGCGCGATCGAGAACCACCACCTCACCGTCAAGAATGGCGGTCTCGACGTCGAGGCGAGCGAGGTCCTCGGCGACGTCGAAGTAAGCCGCCGTGTCATCTCGACCCTTGCGGCTGCGCAACTCCACCCGCCCTCCGGCGAGATACGCGATCGTACGGACGCCGTCCCACTTCATCTCGAACGCCCAGTCCGTTTCGTTCCCGAAATGTTCGACAGCGATGAGCGTGGCCAGCATGGGCTCGACATGCTCCGGAAATGCGCGGTCCGAGCCCCGCCCTTCCACAGGCTCAGCGCTCGTCACCTTGACAGGCTCAGGGGCCGCGGCCCCGGGGTGTGTGAGGTCCTCGGGGTCGGTCTTCATCAGATGGATCAGCCAGTTCTTCTCGGGCTGGTCACTCCCACTGCCGGTATGGATCAGCGCGAACTTGCGGACGCCGCCCAGGCCGCCATCGGGTCGGCCGAACAAGGTGACGATGACTTCTTTGCCATCCCGCCACTTGTGTAGCCGGTAAGTTCCCGAATCCCAGATCCGGACGTTGCCGCCGCCGTACTCACCTCGAGGAATCTCGCCCTCGAAGCTGCCGTATTCCAGCGGATGATCTTCGGTTTGCACCGCCAGGTGGTTGATCTGCGGATCGGTCGGTGGCGCCTTGGGCACGGCCCAGCTGACCAGCACGCCATCCCGCTCCAGCCGGAAGTCGTAGTGCAACCGTCGCGCGTGGTGCTCCTGAATCACGAACGACTGGCCGTCGTGATCACGACCGGGGCCCGACGCGGGCACTGGTTCGGGTGTCTTCCCCGGATCCCGCATACTGCGGTACGTGGCCAGTCTGTCCGAACCGGACGGGCCCTGATCGGACATCGGCGCCATCAGGTCGCCCAGCTCGGCTAATCGGCCCTCCATCTCGGTGTAGTTCAGCTGACCAAGGTCAGCCGACCCGAGCTCCTCCCACGTGCGGGGGGCCGCCACGGTCGGGTGCTCCCGGCCCCGCATCGAGTACGGCGAGACCGTCGTCTTGGCGCCGTTGTTCTGGCTCCAGTCGAGAAAGACCTTGCCCTCTCGCTCCGAACGCTTCATCGAGCTGATCACGCGATCGCGATGCTCGGACTCGAGGGCGACCGCGAGCTCTCGGGCGAGTTCGCTTGCTTGCTCGGTCGACAGTGAGCCGTCCAACGGCGCGTATAGATGAATGCCCTTGCTGCCGCTGGTCACCGGCACGGGATCGTGACCGATGTCGCGAAGAATGTTGCGCACCAGCACAGCGATCTCCGCGCACTCGGGAAGGGTGACGCCCGGTCCGGGATCAAGATCGAGGACCAGCCGATCGGGATTGCGTGGCTGCCCGTCGGGAGCGAATTTCCATTGCGGCACGTGAATCTCCAGGGCCGCGAGCTGGGCGAGCCAGGTCAGTGTGGCCAGATCGTTGATCACCGGGTAGTCATTGTCGTGATCCCGGTGCGCGATCGTGTAGCGCTGCACCCAGTCCGGGGTTCCCTTGGCGAGACCCTTGTTGAAGAAGACGGTCGGCTTCTCCTCCCCACTGCCCATCCCGTCCGGCCAGCGTTTGCGGGTGGCCGGACGATCACGCAGGTGAGGAAGCATCACCGCGGCAACCTGCGCGTAGTAGCCGAGGACGTCAGCCTTCGTGGTCTGCGTCGCGGGGTAGAGCACCTTGTCAAGGTTGGTGAGCTTGATCAGATGGCCGTCGACGGTCACCGTCTGATCCACGGAGGCGGCCATGAAACCAGTATCCAGCCCCACTGAGGCGCTCGGCCGAGTACGCCCCGACCCGACGGGGCTGTACCGTCGCAGCATGCGGGCGATCTGGAAGGGAGCCATCACCTTCGGCCTGGTGAATGTGCCGATCCGGCTTTACAGCGCAACCGAAGATCACGATGTCGATCTGCACCAGGTGCACGACAAGGACGGCGGTCGGATCCGCTACCAGCGTCGTTGCGAGAGGTGCGGCAAGGTGGTCGAGTACTCCCACATCGACAAGGCGTTCGCCGAGGGATCCACGACCGTCGTACTGACGGAGGAAGATCTCAAGTCGCTCCCTGAGGAGCGAAGTCGCGAGATCGAAGTTGTCGAATTCGTGCCGTCCGACCAGATCGATCCGATCATGTTCGATCGCAGCTACTTTCTGGAGCCGGAGAAGACGGCAGTCAAGGCGTACGCCCTGCTTCGGCGGACCCTGGAGGAGAGCGACCGTACGGCCATCGTGCAGTTCTCGTTGCGCCAGAAGACTCGGCTCGGCGCGCTGCGCGCTCGCGACAAGGTGCTGATGCTTCAGTCCCTGCTCTGGGACGACGAGGTCCGGGAAGCAGATTTCGGCAAACTCGACAGCGACGTGCGGGTATCAGCCCAGGAACTGAAGATGTCGGCTTCGCTGGTGGACAACATGTCGACCGACTTCGCCCCCGACAAGTTCAGCGATGAATACCAGGAGCAACTGCGGCAACTCATCGCGGCCAAGCTCGAGAAGGGCGATGCGCTCGACACGGCGGAGACCTTCGGCGAGGAGCCGGAAAAGACATCCGATGCCGACGTCATCGATCTGATGGAAGCACTCCGCCAGAGCGTCGAGCGCAACAAGGCGGCCAGAGCAGGTGGGGGGACGAAGGCCGCCGCGAAGACTGGGAGCTCTGCAGGCGGTGGCAAGACCACAATCCAGAAGGCGTCCGAGAAGAAACCCGCCGCGAAGGAGGCTCCCGCTAGGAAGGCAGCAACTAAAAAGGCACCAGCCAAGAAGCGCGCCAGGGCGGCCAAGAAGGCGAGCTGATGTCGCCGCAACGTGCTGCCGCCCTCGGGCCGACCTAGCCGTGCTTGCGCGGACGGCCAGTTTACATCGTATCCTGAGTGCCGACAGGCCCAATCCGGGCCGAGAGGGGGAGTCGATATGGGAATCGGCTTGGGAATCTTGCTAATCGTGGTCGGAGCAATCTTTCTGTTCGCGCTGAACTTGGATATCCCGTTCGTATCGGACGACACGCTCGGGCTCATCTTGCTCTTGGCTGGCGTGCTCACGCTGGTGCTGGCTTTGGTGCTCAACTACCAACGCGGCCGGACGAAGCACGTTTCGGAGAGCAGGTACGACGGACCGCCGCCCGTCGCCTGACCCGATCCGCGACCACGCGGCCCGAGGCGTGTTCCAAGACTGTTTTCCAGTTCTAGCGCAGTGCCGGAAGGGCGCCTTTCGTCGAACTCTCGGTACTGCCGGGTCAGGGTGCGTTGGCAAAGATCGGCGGCAGCGCGAAGAGCATGGTCATCGACCACGTGATGTGGGTCAGGATGGGCGCGAGCACCCCGCCGCCCGCCCGGCGCTGCAACCCGACGACCGTGCCGAGCACGGCGGCAGCGAAGACCAGCACCGGATTGCCGCCGGCAATGGTGGCCAGTGAGTAGATCACCGTGGAGATCAGCACCGGGTGCTGTACTCCTATCGCGGCGAACAACGCGCCCCGAAAGAACAGCTCTTCGCTGACTCCGTTCACAAGGGTGATCACGAAGATGATCCACAGGTTGCCCGCCCGCGCGTAGCCAAGGACATCTTCGGCCAGACTCGCCAGCGGCGGGATCGTGCGCATCACGACGGCTCCCAGCACGAAAATCCCGGCCAGCGCGAGGCCGACCGCGATCGGAGCAACGATCGGACGGCGTCAGCGTACCGCGGGACAAGATGTGGCCAAGATGCAACGGTCCGGACGCGAAACTGCCCACGGCCCACGTTGCGGCCAGCCCAAAGGTGAGCGGATAGAACGCGGGATCGCCTTGCCGAGTGGAAAAGGACAAACCCAGCAGCGTCGCGCCGACCGCCAGGGTGATCGCTACCACGATGCGGCGCCGCAGAAACTGCGCATCCGACTGCCGGTGGTCCCGTTCGACCTTGTCGATCAAGACCGGGCGGACGACCCCGACCGCTCGGCCCGAACATCCGGTTGCGACGGCTCACGGCACTTCGCTGAGGGCTTCGGCCCGTTGCCGATACGCCTCTCGTACCGCCTCCCGATAGCTCATCGGAGGAGCGGGGACCAGTTCGGTGATCGACGTCTCGGTAACCACGACTTCAGTACTCATCGAGTCGACGAGGTTGCGGGCCGTGGCCGTGTCCACGTCCGTGACCAGTGCCAACCAGTGCGAGGAAAGTCGCGGGGTGAGCAGCGGCACCGTCAGCATGGGCAGCGGTCTGTGGTGGTGCCACCGCGCCACCTGTCGCATCATGTCGGCATATGTCAGCACCTCCGGTCCGCCGATCTCGAAGACCCGGCCTTTTGCGGCCTCGGGCTCCAGAACTCCCAGCAGATACCTGATGACGTCCGCGAGTGCGATCGGCTGAGTCCGTGTCGTCGCCCACTTCGGCACCACCATGGCCGGCAGGTGCGCGACCAGCTGCCGGGTGATCTCCCAGGAGATGCCGCCGTGACCGATGACGATCGCCGCCCGCAGAACGGTCACCGGAACCCCACCCTGGCCGAGCAGCTTCTCCACCTCGCGCCGAGATTTCAGGTGATCAGACAACTGTTGATCATCGCGGCCCAGACCACCGAGATAGATGATCCGCTCGAGTCCGGCAGCGGCCGCCGCATTCCCGAAGTTGCGCGCGGCCTCCGCGTCCTTTTCGACGAAGTCGTTTCGCTGGAGGGAATGCACCAGGTAGAAGGCCGTATCTGCACCTTCCAGCCCCGTGCGCAGGCTTTCGGGTTGCTCCACGTCACCGAAGACCGGCTTGCCGAGGCCGGAGTATGCGTCGGGGTGCCGAGTCATGGCCAGCACGGAGTAGCCATCGCTCTCCAGCGCCCCGGCGAGGCGAGAGCCAACAAACCCCGTGGCTCCGGCGATGAGGATGCGCTCGGCCACCTCAGACCTCCTTCTCGACCGCCTGGCCGGCTGTCTCCAAGATCATGCACACGCTCAGTCTTCGGGACTTGACGGCTGAGCCGATGCAGCCTCACCGCACCTGGTTGTCGAGCTTGTCCCGAATTGCCGTGATGCGCTGCTCCGCGGCGGCTGCCTCCTGTCGAAGCTGTAGCGCACGCTTGCGTGCGGCCCGGGCTTGGGCACGGGCCTCCCGTTCGGCGCTCTCCGCCTCTCGAAGCTGGTCGCGGAGCGACTCGATCTGGTCCCCAAGATTGTCGGCGCGGGCAGTCGCCTCGGCTGCCTCCTCGGCAGCAGTACTCGCCTCGCCAGCGGCGATTTCCCAGCCGCGTACCGCTTCGCTGAGCTCATGCTGCGCGCTCGGATCTGGTTGGGCGGTGTGGTCTGGTTCTGCCCGGTCCTGGTCCGGGCGAGGACGGTCCTGCTGAGCACCGGCTGAGGCGGCGAGCGCGGCGAGCAGATCAGCGGACGACTCGAGAGTTTGGCTGCCGGGTCCGAACCCTCCGTACGAAGCGGCCTGGGTCAGCCGCCCGCGCTGAACGAGGTCCGCGATGGCGGGATCCGCGAGTGCGGCCTGCAGCGTCTGGCTGACTTCCTGGATGGTGCCGTCCGTCGGCGCATGACCCGCAGCGCGGGCCAGGTCGGTCGCCTGTCGGGTCAGCGTGTCCACCGCCGCTCGCCGCTCTTTCGAAAGTCTGCGGAGATCATCTCCGGCTGCCCGCTGCTGGGCGTGCTGCAGGGCCCGACCGAGCTCAAGAAGCTGGTTGATCTCGGCAAGGTCGGCTCGGGCCAGAAGATTCACCATCCATGCGGTCCGGGTGGGACGCCGAAGTTGGCCGATCTGCTTAGCCAGCGCGCGGTCACCGGATTGCCGTGCTTCGGCAACCCGCTGGGTCCGTCGCTCGACGAACTCTTCTGGTGAGCTTCCGTAAAGCTCGTCAGCGACCTCGTCGAGATGCACGCTAATCCCAGGCCGTCGGCGTAGTCGGCCAGTCCCCGCTTGACCGGGCAACTCCACCAGCAGCGGTACCCGCATCGACCAGCGAGCCAGTGGCCTGTGGCCCGATCAATCTGACGGTCGTGTTGTCGATCAATCGCGTTGAGCCGATCGTTGCCGCGACGATCAGCAGCGCCTCTCCCGCGAAGTCGTCGGCTACCGGGGTGAATGTCTCTGGCTGAACCAAGGCCAGGTAGTTCAGCGAAAAAGCGGGGTCCGACTCGGCTTCCGCCAGGGACGCGCGAGCCGCCGCCTCGCAGGCGGCTGCTCCGGTCTGCCGAGCGCCAGCATGCAAAGCACTGGAAAGGGCCAGGGCTCGGCGACGCTCTTCAGGCGACAGGTAGCGGTTGCGGCTGGACATCGCCAGGCCGTCCGGCTCCCGGATGATCGGCGCGCGAACAATCTCGACGTCGATATTGAGGTCAGACACCATACGACGAATGCAGGCGAGCTGCTGAGCGTCCTTCTGGCCGAAGATCGCCACATCGGGCCGGACGAGATTGAACAGCTTGGCCACCACCGTCAGCACGCCGTCGAAGTGACCGGGACGAGCCCTGCCCTCGAAGTCAGCGCCCACCGGCCCGGCGCTCACCGTGACCGAGCGGCCCGGCGGATAGAGGTCGGACTCCATCGGTACGAAGACGAGGTCGACACCGTCGTCCCGGCATACGTCGAGGTCGGCGTCGAGGGGTCGCGGATAGCGGCCGTAGTCCTCGGCGGGCCCGAACTGCAGCGGATTGACGAAGATGCTGACCACAACGACATCGGCCTGCGATCGGGCCAGGGCGATCAGTGACCGATGGCCGGCGTGCAGGGCGCCCATGGTGGGGACGAAGGCCACCCGCTGACCAGGGACGTACAAGGCTCGTCGGGCAGCTAGCTCAGGGAGCGTTCGGGCGACGATCATGAGCTGGAGCTCGGAGCGTTGCTGGGAAACGTGTGCTCTGCGGTGGGAAAGGCGCCGGTCTGGACGTCGTCGACGTACGCGGTGGCGGCGTTGCCGATCACCTGCGCGAGATTCGTGTACTGCTTGACGAAGCGCTGCATCTTCCCGCGTCGCAGCCCCGCCATGTCCTGCCACACCAGCACCTGGGCGTCGCAGTCCGGGCCGGCTCCGATACCGACGGTCGGGATGGTCAGCTCTGCGGTCACCTGCTTGGCCAGGTCGCCGGGCACCATCTCCATCACCACACTGAAGGCCCCGGCATCCTCCACGGCATGAGCGTCGGCCAGTAGCTTCTCGGCGCCGGCACCCCGGCCCTGAACCCGGTACCCACCCAGCTGGTGTTCGCTCTGCGGGGTGAATCCGACGTGGCCCATGACCGGGATGCCTGCCTCGGTGATCTTCCGAATCTGCGGCGCGACCCGCACGCCGCCCTCGAACTTCACCGCGTGACAGCCCCCCTCCTTCATGAACCGGATAGAGGTGTGCAGCGCCTGTGATGGGCCGTCCTCGTACGTCCCGAAGGGGAGGTCACCGATCACGAAAGCCCGTTGGGTGGATCGTACGACGGCCCTCACCAGCGGCAGTAGCTCCTCGATCGTCACCGGCAGGGTGGTCTCGTAGCCGAGCACATTGTTTGCGGCAGAGTCCCCGACCAGGAGCGCCCAGACGCCTGACTCATCGAAGATCTCCGCCGTGTACTGGTCGTAGCTGGTGAGCATCGCCCAGCGCTGTCCGTCGCGTTTGGCGGTGGCGAAGTCGGTCAGCCGAATTCGCCGGTGCCCGCCGCTAGCGGGTGGCTGAGTCATGGATGATCCCCGGAACGTCTTCTTCCGGATCGGAGCCGATGGCCACGATCCGGTTGTCATGGTCGACATGGACGACGGTAGGAGAGAAAGTGCGGGCTTCGGCATCGGTGAGTATCGCGTACGAGATGATGATCACCAGGTCACCAGGATGTACCAGGTGCGCCGCGGCGCCATTGATTCCGACCGTTCGGGAGCCCCGCTCGCCGGGGATCAGATAGGTCTCCAGTCGTGCCCCGTTGTCGACATCGACAACGGCGACCTGTTCCCCCGGCAGCAGGTCGGCCGCATCCATCAGATCCGCGTCCAAGGTGAGCGATCCGACATAGTGCAGGTTGCCATCGGTGACGGTGGCCCGGTGGATCTTTGACTTGAACATGGTGCGCAACACGGAACTTCTTCCTGCCGAGCGAGCAGCGCGCGCCTGCGCTGTCGAAAAACGTAACGCATCTGACCAGGTGGATTAGTCCCCTGTTCAGGATGCCGCGGCGCCCCTGGCAGCATCCCGTCGCTCAGGGCTACTCATAGGCGTGACAAGACCAGGGACGAGCGGGTGCGGGTGACGCCGGGCGAGTTGCGGATCACACCGAGGACCTTCTCCAGGTGCGCTGTGTCGGCCGCACGGACCCGAAGAATGCCGTCCGACTCCCCAGTGACCGTGTAGGCCTCGACCACCTCCGGGATCGTTCGCACCATCTCCCGCATTCGATCGGGCGGCACTCGGCCATCGCAATAGAGCTCGACGAAAGCTTCGATGCTCCAGCCGAGGACGGCCAGCTCCGGCTCTGCGGTGAAGCGCCGAATCGCGCCGTCGCGCACCAATCGATCGACGCGGCGCTTGGTCGCCGCGGTAGACAGTCCGATCCGCTTCCCCAGGGCGGCGAAGCTAGTACGACCGTCCTCCATCAACTGCGCAAGGATCTTGTGATCAACATCATCAAGACGCAAAGTTATTACCTCGCTCCCGCGCTTAACTCTATCGTTCTTGCGCCATTCCTGGTCTAGCCTGGAAGCCCGAAGGAGGTAGTCACCCATGACCGCGCTGGATGCACCCGCTCCCGTCGATCTGATTGCGCTCGAGGACGAGTACGTCGCGCACAACTACCACCCCCTTGATGTGGTGATCAGCCAGGGATCGGGTGCCCTGGTCATCGACACGGCAGGTCGGCAATACCTCGACTTCCTCGCCGCCTACTCCGCCACAAACTTCGGCCATGGCCATCCGGTCCTCGTCGAGGCGGCCCGCCAACAGCTCGACCGGATCACCCTGACTTCGCGAGCGTTTCATTCCGATCAACTCGCGCCCTTTGCCACCGCACTAGCGGAGCTCATCGGCAAGGACATGGTGCTGCCCATGAACACCGGCGCGGAGGCTGTCGAGTCGGGCATCAAGGTGGCGCGCAAGTGGGGCTACGACGTCAAGGGTGTGCCCGAGGGGCGGGCCAAGATCATCGTGGCCGCAGGCAACTTCCACGGCCGCACCACGACGATCATCAGTTTCTCCGATGATCCGGACGCCCGCGGCGGCTTCGGCCCCTACACGCCTGGCTTCGTCGCCGTCCCGTACGGGGACCTCGAGGCGATCCGAGCGGTCATGACCGACGACGTCGTGGCCGTGCTGATCGAGCCCATTCAGGGTGAGGCAGGCGTACGGATCCCGCCGCCCGGCTACCTGCGCGGCCTCCGCGAGCTGACCAAGCAGCGGGCTGTCTTATTGATGGCCGACGAGATCCAGTCCGGTCTCGGCCGGACCGGGCGCACCCTGGCCTGCGAACACGAGGATGTCGTCGCCGATGTGTACCTGCTGGGTAAGGCCCTCGGCGGGGGCATCGTGCCGGTTTCGGCCGTCGTGGCTGATCGGGACGTGCTCGGGGTTCTCAAGCCCGGCCAGCACGGCAGCACTTTCGGCGGCAACCCTCTCGCCTGCGCGGTGGGTCACGCCGTCGTCGACCTGCTGGGCACCGGTTACTACCAAGATCGTGCTGCTCAGCTGGGGCTTCAGCTCCGCGATCGACTCGAGCAGCTGATCGGACACGGCATCGTCGGCATCCGTTGCCGTGGACTCTGGGCGGGCCTTGACATCGATCCACGGCTGGGCAGCGGCCGAGATCTGTGCGAAGCGCTGGCTCGGCGCGGCGTGCTGGCCAAGGACACCCACGGCCCTACCATCCGGCTGGCTCCGCCGATCGTGATCACCGAAGCCCAGCTCGACCACGGTCTTGATCAACTCGAGCTATCGCTAGCCGATCTCGCGCGACGCTGAGCGCTCGGGGCTAGCTCGGTGCCGGCCTTGGTTGAGCGAGAGGGGTGACGGCAGCTCGAGCGAGAAGGTGTCGCAGTCGGGTAACGAGGACCGCCCGCCTTACGGCTTCGGATTGCGGGCGTCGTAGGCGAGGAAACGCCGCTGGGTCAGGGTGACGACGCCCAGCAGTATCACGCAGGTGAGACCTCCGACCAGAGCCGCGAGCCCTTCGTTGAGCCAGGTGGCGCCGGCGCCGAGGACCAGATCGCCCAGCCGCGGACCGCCGGCGACCACCACGATGAAGACTCCTTGGAGCCGGCCGCGCATCGAGTCCGGCGTGGCGGTCTGCAGAATGGTCTGGCGGAAGACCGCGCTTACCGCGTCCGCGCCTCCGGCGACCGCGACAAAACTCATCGCTCCGATCAGGGCGGGTACGAGCACCGCAGTGGGTGACGTAGGCCCCGTGATGATCAATACCGCGCCGAAGGCGGCCACCGACAGCCCGTAGATCATGATCGCCATGCAGATCAGCCGGCCCTGCCTGCGAGCACCGACCAATCCGCCGGAGAACAGCCCCGCCAATACCGCACCGGCCGCGAACGCCGCGGTCAGCAACCCAGTCGTGGTCGCCCCACCGCCGAGGTAGAGAACCCCGACGGCCGGCAGCAGCACCCGAGGCATGGCGAAGATCATGGCAATGAGATCGACGACGAAAGTCATCCGTACATTGCTCCGCGTGCCGAGATAACGCAGCCCCTCCACGACCGCCGCTAAGCCGCGCTTGCGTTCCGGGTGGTCTGGGCTCTCCTCTGGTGGTAGTGGTGGTAACCGCCACAACGCCCACAGGCCCGCCGTGAACATGATCATGTCCACGGTGTATGCCGCGGCAAAACCCGACACGGCGACCAGCGCCGCGCCGATCAGCGGCCCGAGAACCAGGGCGGCGCTCCAGGCCGTGGTGGTCAACACATTCGCCGCTGGCAACATCGACGGCCTCAGCAGGCGCGGGATGATCGCGGTACGAGCCGGGTTGTTGATCGCAAAGGCGGCTGACTGCAGGGCCACCAGAACGTACAGCAAGATCACCGAGTCGACATGCAACCAGGCTTGAACCGCCAGCGCCGCGGTGGCCACGAACAATCCAACCGCCGACAGCAGAGCGATGGTGCGACGGTCGTACGCATCCACCAGAGCGCCGCCATACAGGCCTAGCGCGATCAGCGGAACCAGCGCGCAGATGCCGAGGATGCCGACGGACAGAGTAGAGCCAGAGATCGCGTATACCTGGAGGCCAACTGCGACCAGAGTGACTTGATTGCCGAGATTCGCGATGCCGAGCCCCCACCACAGCCGCCGAAACGCCACACTCGCTCGGAGCGGGGTCAGGTCGAGCAGCAGCGCCATGGCGCAGCGACTCTAATCCCAGAAGTGTTTTGCACTCGGCCTGACGTGCTGTGAGTCCGCGATAGCCGCCACGCGGCGAGCCTGCTTAAATGCGGTTGGGACCGTCGAAGTGCGGTGAGCCTGTCGAATCTCACCTGAGGCGCGACCGTCGATGTGCGGTGGCCTGTCGGCCTGTCATCCGGCCGTCGGGAGCTGGGGCCGCATGTTCTCCGGAAAGGCGGCGGCCCACCTCTCCGTAGAGAGATGGGCCGTCCGAAATTCAGCGTGCGGCGTTGGCCACCGACCCGTCAGTACTTCCGGTCGTTGTCGTCGAGGTCGCGCGCGGTGTCCTTGGCGTCCTCGACAGCCTGCTTGGCCTTGCCCGACGCCTGATCGGCGAGGCCTTCGGCCTCCATGCTGGGGTTGTCAGTGGCGTCACCGACGCGAGCCTTGATGTCGCCCTTGAGCTCTTCGCCCTTGCCTTCCATTCCGCCCATGATTCGTCCTCCTTTGGTACGAGTCGCGCAGGAAATCCCTGCGCCAACGGTGGTTGAGCGACTGCTGCTAGCCCTCTAGCGCTTCGGAACGAGTCAACTATGATGAGCCCAGAAGCAGTCGTTTACGGCGTAATCATGAGTATAGGCCGTTAGGTTTACGCTGTAAATGTTCTGGAGGCTCGGCCATCCGTGGGGGCGAGTGGCCAGCGGCAGTCTGGTCAGGCCGCGAGCGCGGATGGGGTGAGGGTCATTTCCGACGACATAGAGATCTCACCTCGCCCGGAGCGCCGGCTGGGCCTGATCGAGCGGGTGGTTGGTCGGCAGCCGCTTGACCAGAACCTCATTGTCCGGGAGGCGGTGCGTTTCATTGACGAGTTCGGCCGCGACCGGCTGACCATGCGTCGCCTTGGCGCCCGGCTCGGCGTCGAGGCCATGGCGCTCTACCGGTATGTGCCCGGCCGCGAACAGCTTCTTGACGGCGTGGTCGAGGCCGTGATGGACGAGCTATACCACATGACCATGACCGGCGACTACGCCGAGTCGTGGCAGGAATTTCTGGAGAAGATGGCGCACGGCGTACGCGATCTCGCGCTCATCCATCCCAAGGTCTTCCCGCTCGTTGCTACCCGTCCGCCCGCCGCGCCGTGGCTGCGGCCGCCATTACGGAGCCTGCGCTGGGTCGAGGGCTTCCTCGAGGGGTTGCGTCGCCATGGATTCTCCAGTGACGACAGTGTGACTGCGTACCGGGCGTTCTCCACGTTCCTGCTCGGACACTTGCTGCTGGAGACCGGGAGCGTCGACGACGATCTCACCGACTCCGCTGCAGAGGACATCGAGTTCTACGAAAGCAACAACCTCGCGGATTACCCGATTCTGCAGCAGCACGCCGCTCAGCTCTCCGAAGACATGTACGGCGATGAGTTCGAAGACGCGCTGGAGGACTTGATCAACCGGATTGAATACAGCCGCGGCTGAGCTTAATCTCGCCCCTTACCGGGTAGAAGCACGGAGGGGAGCGTGCCTGTGAGTAACTCATTCCAGAGTGATCCATCGACCATCGAGAGTGATGCGTCCGATGATGCTGACCCGTCCGACGGCCGCGACGAGACGCTCAACGAAAAGATGGATCGCAACTGGAGCGACATCCTGCAGGAGTTGCGAGTCACCCAGACCGGCACCCAGATCCTGACCGGTTTCCTGCTGGCGATCGCCTTCCAGCCGAAGTTCGACACGCTCACGGACTTCCAGCGAGGGGTCTATCTCTTCTTGGTGATGGCCGCCGTGACGACAACTGCCTTGGGCCTGGCGCCGGTCAACCTGCATCGCGGGCTGTTCCGGCGACACATCAAGTTCCGCACCGTCCAAACGGCTCATGTGCTGCTGCGCATGGCGCTCGCCGGCGTCGCGGTCGTCAGTGCCGGCGCCGTGTTGTTGATCTTCGACGTGGTCGTTGGCCGAACCGCGGCCTATCTCGCCTCGGGGTTCATCGTGCTGCTGATAGCTGCCATTGCCGCGCTGCCGGCCATCCTGCGGCGCAGCACCAACGCAACGTTTACCGACGAGGACGGCTCAGCCGGATGACCTCCCGCGGCCGCCCGGCCCGCTGCCGTTGGAAGCGAGGATCGCGGGCCCCTATCGCCACCTTGAGGTCAAAGTCGAGTTTGGGCGGCCGTGGTGTTTGCGGCACCGGTAATTGCCGAAGTAGCGGGCGGCTCGGTGCTGCCTACCGCGGCGACGGGCGGCGCGGACTGGTCCGGCCGGTGGATGGGCAGGCTCAGGCGGAAGACTGCTCCGGTGTGGGCATCGAGGCTGGCCAGGAAGGCGGGGTTGGGCTCGGTGCAGGTCAGGTCGCCGCCGTGAGCGCGGGCGTAGCCGCGGGCGATCGCCAAACCAAGACCGGAGCCGCCGGTGTCGGTGGATCGTGAGTGATCCAGTCGGACCAGCCGCTCAAAGATGCGCTCCCGGTCGGCGGCTGGAACGCCGGGACCCGAGTCGGCGACGTAGAGCACGGCCTGGTCGCCCTCCACAGCCAGAACAACCGCGATCCTGCCCGTCTGACCGGCGGCGCGCAGCGCATTATCGAGGAGATTGCGGACGATCGCGGCGACGTTGCCGGCGTCGGCCGGGATGATCAAATCCGGACCGGACAGGGTGACCGAGCTCATCGGCTGCAGTAACCGGGCCCGTTCGATCTCCGATTGGGCGACCCCGGCCAACGACATCGGTACCCGATCGATGTCCAGACCCGCCTCTAACCGAGCAGCCGCCAGCAGATCGCTCACCAGCCGACCGGCGCGCCGGGCTTCGGCGATCAGCAACACCTCAAGCCGCTGCCGGGACTCGGCGTCCAGCTCCTCGCCGTTGTGAAGCAGGGTCTCCGCCGCGGCCTGGACGCCCGTGATCGGGGTACGCAGCTCGTGCGCGGCGTCAGCCAGAAAGGTGCGAGTTTGCTGCTCGGCCTCCCGGGCGCGTCGCTCGGCACCCTCCAGTTCGTCAAGCATGCCGTCGAACGCTTCGGCCGTCCGGCCGATCTCGGTGTCGGTACGACTCGGCGCCAGGCGACGTCCGCGATGGCCTCCGGCGATGTCCTGGGCAAGCGCGGCCATCGCAGACAGCGGTCGAAGGGCCAGTCGGACGGAGAGCGCGATCAGGGCGATGCTCAGTCCGAGGACGACCAAGCTCGCGAAGATCAGCACCCGGCGCAACGTCCGTCGCGCCCCTGCCACCAACGACGCGTCGACCGCCAGGGTGAGCGCTGCACCATCGACCCGGCCAGGCCCCTTCAGCTCCACTGTGGCGGACCGCACTCCGGTACCCGGCGTCGGACTGGCTGCCGAACACCTGGCCGTTGACCAGTTCCAGATGGGCACGCACGCCATTGGTCTCCACCCGGTTGACGATCGCCTGAGGTCCGACACCGGCACGTGCAAGTTGCCGCGCGAACTGGGCCCTCCCCGATAGGAGCGCGTCGAGGTTGCGGTTCGACTGAGCGGCGAACACTCCGTCGACGGCCACCCCGAGCAAGATCATCATGGCACTCAAGACGGCGACGACCGCAAGGGTGACACGAAGCCGCAACGAGACCGTATTCAGCGAGTCGTCGGTCATGTCCGGGCTCCCAGGAGATAACCGCGACCACGGACGGTATGCACCAGTCGGACCCGGCCACCCGCCTCGAGTTTGCGGCGCAACGACGAGATGTGGACTTCCACAACGTTCTCGTCGAAGCCGTCGTATCCCCAGATTGCGGTGAGCAGCTGGGCCTTGCTGACCACGCGTTCCCGATGGGCGGCGAGATAGCCGATCAACCGGCGTTCGGTATCGGTCAGATCCAGCTCGACACCTGACCGCGCGATCCGGCTGGCGTCGTCGTTGATCACCAGGTCGGCGATCGCGATCTCGCTGCCGCCCGGACGGACCCGGCGCAGCAGCGCATGGATTCGTGCCACGAGCTCGGCCATGGCGAACGGTTTGACGACGTAGTCGTCGGCCCCCTCGCGGAGCCCGTGTACCCGGTCGGCGAGTGCGTCGCGAGCGGTCAGCATGAGCACGGCTGCCTGGGTTGTGCGTCGCACGACATCGAGCAGGTCGAATCCGTCCCGGCCGGGAAGCATCACGTCCAAGATCACCAGATCGGGAGCGAAGCTGCCGAGCTCCGCTTCGAGGTGGTCGCCGTCGGCGGCGCTGCGGACATCAAACCCTTGCGCCCGCAGAGCCGTGCACACCGGCAGCCGGATCGCCTCGCTGTCCTCGATCATCAAGATGCGTGCTGCCGGCACGGCTAACATTCTGCCCGCATGCGGGCCGCAAGGCCGTCCGGTGAGTTCGAAGCCTCAGCCAGCGTTCAGCTACCGGTTCTGGTGGTAACAAGGAGTCGGCATGGCAATGATGTACGTGCGCCGACTCGACGATCCAGCGCCAGGCCTGGATGCTCTGGGCGGCAAAGGTGAATCGCTGGCGAAGCTGGCGGCCGCCGGCTTTCCTGTGCCGGACGGCTTCCACATCACGACCGCGGCGTACCGAGCCTATGTCGACGACCACCACCTAGCACCGAAGATCGCCAAGGAGTGCGCAGTCCTCGACCATGCCGATTCCGATGTGCTGGCCGCGGCCGCGGCGCGCCTTCGCGACCTGTTCACCTCCCTGCCGGTGCCAGCCGCCGTAGCCGACGAGATCAACGCTGGTTACGTCCGCCTCGGGTCGCCACCGGTCGCCGTCCGCTCCTCGGCCACCGCCGAAGACCTTCCGGACGCCTCTTTCGCTGGCCAGCAGGACTCCTTCTTGAACGTCGCTGGTCTTGATCAGCTCCTGCTGGCCGTACAGCGTTGCTGGGCGTCACTGTGGACCGAGCGGGCCATCCTGTACCGGACTCGCCACGACATCGAGCAGAGCAGCGTCTGGTTGGCCGTGGTGGTGCAGCGCCTGGTCGAGGCCGACGCGGCGGGAGTGATGCTCACCGCAGATCCGGTCACCGGCGATACGTCGGTGATCGAGATCAACGCCGCCTGGGGACTTGGCGAGGCGGTGGTCAGCGGGCGGGTCACGGCGGACCGCTTCACCGTCGACCGCAATTCTGGCCGGCTGGTGCGGAGCGAGATCATGCCGAAGACGATCAGAACGATGCCGGCACCCGGCGGGATCACTGAGCAACCCGTGCCCCGGGAGCGGCAGACCGACCCCAGTCTCACCGAAGCCCAGGCTTGCGAGCTTGCCACCCTGGGCACCAAGATCACCGACCTGTATGCACGGCCCATGGACATCGAGTGGTGCCGGAGGGGCACTCAGTTCTTCGTCCTGCAAGCGCGGTCCATCACCACGTTGAGTTCCCCAGATCCGTGGAACGACAGCCGCGACGGCGACTTCCTCTGGACCAACACCAATGTCGGCGAAGCGATCCCCGACGTCATGACCCCGGCCACCTGGTCGATGGTGCAGGTCTTCCTGCATGACGCCATGGCCACCGCGTCCATCCCGCCCTTCGTGGGTTACGGCCGGATCGGCGGACGGATTTACCTCAACGTCAGCGTCATGAAGACCTTGTCGAGCTCGTTCGGCGTGCCAGAAAAGCGTTTCCGCGACCTCACGGAGGAGGTGTTCGGTCGGTTACCCGATGATCTCGAGATCCCTCCGGTTCGCGCGCCTCGGCTGGCCATTCTCCGCGGCGTGCTACCGATGGCCATCCACGTGCTCGGCGAAGCTCGGCGGGACAAGAAGGTCTTGCACAGCTACCTTGCCGAGCATCCCTGGCGCTGCGAACGGCGCCGCGCGCAGATCGCGGCGACCGACTCCGCCGACGAGTTGGCTCAGCTGTGGACCGGCATCCTCGATCCGGAGTTCAACCGGGTCAGCTGGATGCTATCGGCCGCGACCCGGTCCAGCGGAGCGTCATTCGTCACCACCCGCAAGCGACTGCAGCGGCTCGTGGGTGACGCTGCCGCGAACGCGCTGACCGCGGGGCTAGGCGGCCAGGCCGGGCAGCTGGCCAGCCTCGGGCTGCTCCACGGTCTTGATCAGCTGTCCCGAGCCGAGATCGATCGCGAAACCTTCAATTCGCGCTACGGCCATCGCGGTCCCCACGAGTTCGAGATATCCACGGCCCGACCAGCGGAGGACGATCAGTGGATCGACAAGCAGCTGGCGGCGGGGGCGCCGGTCGGCTACCGCCAGCTTCTTGCCGCCCAACAGGTCGCCCGCAATACGGCCTGGGCGGAACTGGAGCAGCGACATCCTTGGCACGCTCGAGTCCTGCATCGACAACTCGCCCACTGGGCCGAGATCAGCCGGGATCGGGAGCACGCGCGGACAGAGGTGATCCGCTACTTCTGGGTGCTTCGGGTGTACGCGCTCAAGGCCGGCGAGTTGACCGGCCTGAGCGATGACATCTTCTTCCTCGAAGCACCGGAGATCGTTCGTGCCCTGCAGGGCGAGACCCTCAGTCCGCGGCTGATCGCCGACCGGCGGTCGGCCTATCACGCGTACCGCTCCCTACCGACATATCCGGCCCTGATCCGCGGGCCCTTCAACCCCTATCGCTGGGCGGCCGACCCGAACCGCCGCACCGACCGCTACGCACCCGACATCCGGACGCCACCAAGCTCATCGATGATTACGGGCTTTCCCGGTTCCTCCGGCATCGTGGAGGCTCCAGTACGGGTGCTGGCTGACGCCGCCGACGGAACGACGTTTCGATCAGGAGAGGCGCTGGTCACGACGGTCACCAATGTGGGCTGGACTCCGCTGTTCCCGCGGGCCGCCGCGGTGATAACCGACGTGGGTGCCCCACTGTCACACGCCGCCATCGTTGCCCGCGAGCTCGGCATTCCGGCCGTCGTCGGCTGCGGAGACGCAACGATGCGGCTGAAGACCGGTGACCGGGTCCGCGTGGACGGAACGGCCGGCACGGTGGAGCTCCTCTCCGCCGGCCCGGCAGACTCGACGCCATGAACTGGAACCTGACCGGACCCGTGGACCAGGTGGCGCCGACGCTGCTCGGGGCGACCCTGCGGCGCGGCGACGTGGCGGTCAGGCTCACCGAGGTGGAGGCCTACGACGGATCCAGCGATCCTGCCTCGCACGCCCACCGCGGACGCACCACGCGGAACGCGATCATGTTCGGGCCGCCAGGACACCTTTATGTCTACTTCAGTTACGGGATGCACTGGGCGGCGAACGTGATCTGCGGGCCGCAGGGCCACGCCGCCGGTGTCCTACTGAGAGCCGGCGAAGTCGTCGAAGGGGTCGACGTGGCCCGAGCCCGGCGCGGCCGGGCCCGCGATCGCGATCTTGCTCGGGGTCCGGGGCGGCTCTGTGCGGCGCTCGATCTGACTGCGGACCAGAAGGGCTGCTATCTGCTGGGCGACGGTCCGGTTCGCCTAGAACTGCCGGCCGAGCCGCCGGAGATGATTATGGTCGGCCCCCGGGTCGGCGTGTCCGTGGAGGCGGACCGGCCGTGGCGGTTCTGGGTCGCTGGCAGTCGATTCGTGTCCGACTACAAGCGCAGCCCGCGGGCGCCTCTGTCGAGCGCCGTCAGTCCAGCGGCGACAACAAACCCATCATCGATGGGATGAATTCCGCCATCGTGGGGTGGATCGGCAACACCCTTCGAATATCTCTGGCGCGGACTCCGGTCTGCATGGCCAGACCGATGGTTTGGATCAGGTCATCGGCATGCAGGCCCAGAATGGTCGCGCCGAGGATCTCGTCGGAGCCAGCGTCGACCAGGATCCTCATCAGGCCGGTGGTCTCGCTCTCCAAGATCGCCCGGCTGACGCTCGACATTGGCACCTCCGCCTGCAGCACCTTGCGACCTGACTGGCGCGCTGCCCGTACAGTCATCCCCACCCTTCCGAGCGGCGGATCGGTGAACATGGCGTAGGTAGTGATCCGCCCGTCGAGGCTGCGGGACGGGTCTTGCAGGATCTGTCCGTCCTGGTAGGCGGTGTGGGTGAAGGCGCCGTGACCGTTCACGTCGCCGAGCGCCCAGATGCCGGGCACTGAGGTCTGGAAGCGCGAGTCGATGCGAAAGAACCCGCGATCGTCGGTGTCGAGACCATGATCGGGGCCGAGAAGGTCGGAATTGGAGCGCCGGCCCGTGGCCATCAGCAGATGCGAGCCGGACACGGTCGCCCCGTTCGTGAGCTCGACCTGGACCCCGGTGGGGTGCGGAGCCACCTTTGCCGTACGGCCCTCAATAATTCGGACGCCTTCGGCTACCAGCACCCCGGAGATGATCCTCGATACATCCTCGTCCTCGCGACCGGCGACCGGACCGGAGCTGATGATCGTCACCTCGGCGCCGAAGCGCCGAAAAATCTGGCCGAACTCCAGACCGATGTAGCCACCGCCGACCACGACCAGGTGTTGGGGTAGCTCCTTCAATGCCAAGAGCTCGACCTCAGTCATGGCATCGATGGCGTCCAGCCCGGGCAGCGGAGGTACCGTCGCGCGGGCGCCCAGATTGAGGTAGACCTCCGGCGCGGTCAGCTCGCGACCGTTGACCTGCACTTCATGCGCCTGCGCGTCCGGGTCGCTCACCAAGGTGGCCGGCCCCTCGATGAGCTCGAGCTGCTCTACAGTGTCCAGCCAATCCGACAGGGACGCTCGCAGGCCGTTGATGATTGACCACACCCGCGCCATTGCCGCGGGGAAGTCGACCGTGACCTCTCCGGTACGGACGCCGTAGTGGCCGGCCCGCCGGGCTTGATGCGCCATCACAGCGCTGGCTCGGAGAGCCTTGGTGGGCTTACATCCGTGATTGAGACAGGTGCCACCGACCTGAGCCATTTCGATCAGCGCTACCCGTTTCCCCTTGTCGGCGAGCGCCCCGGCCAGTCCCGGACCAGGTTGCCCCGCGCCGATGACGATGGCATCCAACTCGGTCACGCGCACCCCTCCTCTGGCCCGGATCCCGCTCAACCTACAGGTGTGACCTACAACACATTCGTCCAGAGTTCGGACCGGCGAATGTGAATTCGTGATGATCGATGCTTAAATTCCCGCGAAGGTAACGGTTTGATATCGGCCGTTGTACTACTCGGGGGAGTTGTTGACGTTGGCTCGTTCACGCCCGCGGCGCGCGCTCCGCCCGTCGCTGGCAGTTCGGGTCGGCCGGGTGGTGGCTCCGATTGCTTTCACCGGCGTTCTTGCCTCAGGGGTAGCCGTGGCCATCTGGCCGCAGCCCGAATACACCGCCGCAGTCCCCGCGCCGGCCGTGGCAACACCAACCCCGGCCGTGACCGGCAGCGCTTCTGCTCGGACGAGTCGTAATGAGGCTTCTCGACCGGCGGTCAAGGGCTCCGCCTCCGCGAAGGCGTTCAAGGCCACTCCTTCCGCCAAGGAGAAGCAGCCCACATTCCAGGCGTCGAGGACGGCCAGGGCTGTCGCCCAGAGTGCTTCTCTGAGGGCGATGGGCATTCGTTACACAACGACGGGGGTGAATGTCCGCAGCGAGCCGACTGTCGACGGCAAGCTGATCTCCGTCCTCACCTCTGGCAGCAAGGTCTCGATCACCAACGGAAGCGTGCCGGGCTGGGCGGCGATCCTGTACGACAAGCAGCGCCGCTGGGTCCGCAGCGAGTACCTGTCGGCCAAGAAGCCCTCCACTTCCGCCGCCGTCTCCAGCGGTATTTCCTCCGCACCCTGCAAGTCCGGCTCTGCCGTGGAGTCCGGTCTTACGCCCGATGCGATTCGAGTTCATCGCGCGATCTGTGCGCGTTATCCGCAGGTCACCTCCTATGGTGGCGTCAGAGCCGACTCACTGCCGTATCACCCCACCGGCCGAGCGCTTGATTCGATGATCTCGAACTCGACTGTCGGCTGGCAGATTGCCAACTGGGTTCGCGCGAATGCGTCGCGGCTTGGCGCCAGTGAAGTCATCTACTCCCAGCGCATTTGGACCGTCCAGCGGTCCAGCGAGGGTTGGCGCCCCATGTCCGATCGTGGATCGGCTACGGCCAATCACTATGATCACGTCCACGTAACGGTTTACGGCAACTCGGGCACCGGCTAGCCGCGACCTGCTGGCCGCGCTTGTGGACCACCTGAGGCCGACTTAGGGTTTGTTCATGGTGGACGTTTATCAAGTCGTGCTCGGGGCGATCGCCGTGTCCATCATGGTCCTCGTGCCGATCGGGCTTGTTTTGCTGTACGACCTGCTGGCGGGACGGTGGGACGGCTCAATTGCTCGGTGGAGAGAATCTCGCCGGGAGTCGGCTCAGCGCCGGCGAAACTTGCGCGCGATGCGCGATCAACGTGGAATTCCGCTGGAGCAGGTGGCGGCGAATCTCCGTCGGCTGCGCGCGGTGCTGACCAGAGATGCCCATCGATCGGCGGCCCATCAAATGGGCGACCGGCTCGCTTACGACCAAGTGTTGATTCAGGCGTGCGAGATGTTGGAGATCGAGCACGATCTGGGCGGGGAATCTGCGGGCATGGAGCGTGACATCGAGCGGCTCCGCGTCGAGGCCGAACTCGAGCGAGCCGGAGTGGTGCTGTCCGAGCGGAATTACGGTCAGGCGGCTTAACAACTCTGTCGAGCGGTAATGGCTGATCCGTTGGCTTCGCCACTCAGCCGACCACGTCGCACTCAGCCGACCACCTCGCACTCAGCCGGACCACCTCGCCAGCGGTGAGCACCAGGCGAATCAGCGCCGGCAGCAACAGGCCGGTGCCGACAATCAAACCCGCCGAGTTGACCACCAGGAAGGACGCTGCCCACAGCGGAGCCGGCACGCGGGTAAGTCGCGCCAGCTGATCGGCGTCGGAGTGCCGTTCTCGTCCCCGGCGGCGTTGCCGAATCAGCTCGAGGACCGGCTTGGGCGCCGCAATCAACAGGATCCAGGTTAAGAGATAGGCCAGGGTCGATTGGGCCGTGGCCGGGAGATACCAGCTGACGGCAATCAGGACCGCCGCACAGCCGACGACCACTGCGAAGCCGTAGAAGTTGCGGATCTGCAGCAATATCAGCGCGAGCATGATGACGACCAGCCAGAGCAGCGCAAGCGCGTGTCCAGCGATCAGCAGACCCACCGCGGCGAGCCCGGCGAGCGCGGGTCCCAGGTAGCCGGCGATCAAGGTAATGATCATTCCCGGTCCGTTGGGCCGGCCGCTCGACACCGTGAGCCCGGAGGTGTTGGAGTGCAGCCGGATACCGTGCAGCCGTCGTCCGGTGAGCAGGGCAGCGGCGGCGTGCGCACCTTCGTGGGTGATCGTCACCAGCATCCGGGTGTAGGGCCAGATCGAGGGCAGGGCCACCAGCGCGAAGCCGGCCGCGGCAACCAGGACGACAAGGGCGGGTGGAGGTGCCGGCTGGACGGAGCTGGCGCGCCGCCATATCTCGTTGAACAACTCCACCCGCCAAGCATGACTGACGCACCCAACGCCTCAACCCTTCCCACGCCGCCCCCGAGCGCAGCGGCGCTCGGACCATCAGGCGGGAAGTATCGCTCGGGAAGCTCAGCCGAGCAGCACCGTTCCGGTACGGCCAGTACGGCGACTCCGTACGATCAGCGCAGCCAGCACAGCGCCGAGGCCCACGAGCGCCGCGAGGCGCACAGAGCCGTCGTACGTACCGACCGCGACCGCCACCAGCGCCCAACAGGTGGCGAAGACAAAGCCGGCCACGGCCGTCAGGCGAAGCACGATGATCACCGACGCGACCGTCGCCACGCCCAGGAGGACGAGACTGACGCCGGTGGCCAACGTGCCGGTCTCCGAAAGCCCGAGGGACCGGAACGTCGCGCCGAAGCCAGCGGCCGACGCCAGCAGCGCCCACCCCAGATAAATCATCACGGGCAGCCGAAGTAACACGCGTTCCGATGTCGTCGCCGGCGGAATCCGGGTGAGCCGCGCGGCCGCGACCGCGAGACAGCCGACCAGAGCTAAGATCACGAGCTGGGCCAGCCAGAGCAAGCGGCTGCCGAAGATCGGTACCCAGATCGCGCTGGCACTGAACGCACCGACGAGCCACCAGCCCGTACCGCGGTGAACCTCTCGATCTCGTTGGCTTGGCAGCAACTGGTAGAGCGCGAGGGCGAGGCAACCAAAGTAGATCAGGCCCCAGATGGCGAACGCGTACCCGGCCGGCGTGACGGGACTGACGTTGTCGTCGGAAATGTCGCCCGTGTTGGAGGATGGCCCGATCGCCAGAGTGGTCAGCGGCGAGGCAATGACCTGCGCGACCGCGGTGACGGCCACGGCAAGCGCGCGAAGGCGGTCGCGTTGCTCAGTCATGATCATCATTCTGCTCGATCCGGCGGACCGGATGCGGTCACCCACCGGTCTCAGTAGGCTGCTGCCCGAGTAGCCACCCCGACGAAGCGAGGCGCGATGAGCCAGCCGATTGATCCGACGAAGACCGCGGCGTGGGCCACGCTCGAGGAGCTGAGCACGGGCCTGGAGCCGGATCTGCGAGCCTGGTTCGCGGAGGACTCCTCCCGCGCCGAGACGTTCACCTTCACCGCCGGGGACCTGCACGTGGACCTGTCCAAGAACCTGATCAACGCCGATGTGCTCGCCGCGCTGGTTCAGCTGGCCGACGAGGTAGGGCTTGCCGAGCGGCGGGATGCCATGTTCTCAGGTGAGCACATCAACGTCACCGAGGATCGGGCAGTCTTGCACACCGCGCTTCGGCTGCCCAAGGATGCGACCCGAGTTGTCGATGGCACCGATGTCGTGCCCCAGGTGCATGAGGTCCTGGAGAAGGTCTACGCCTTCGCCAACAAGGTCCGCAGTGGTGAGTGGACCGGGGTGACTGGCAAGCGGATCGAGACCATCGTCAATATCGGCATCGGTGGTTCTGATCTTGGTCCGGTAATGGTGTACGAGGCGTTGCAGCCGTATGTGCAGGAAGGTTTGAGGGCCCGCTTCGTCTCTAACATCGACCCGACCGACATTGCGGAGAAGACCAAGGACCTCGACCCCGAGACGACACTGTTCATCGTCGCTTCCAAGACCTTCACCACGCTGGAGACCCTGACCAACGCCCGGCTGGGGCGGAGCTGGCTGCTCGACGGACTGCGATCGTCGGGCGCCATCGGTCAGGGAGACGACGCGGCGAATGACGCGGTGGCCAAGCACTTCGTGGCCGTCTCGACGGCACTCGACAAGGTGGCCGCGTTCGGCATCGACCCTGAGAACGCGTTCGGCTTTTGGGATTGGGTCGGCGGGCGCTACTCAGTCGACTCGGCGATCGGCACCTCGGTGGCGGTCGCCATCGGGCCGGAGAACTTCGCCGACTTCCTCTCCGGCTTCCACGCCATCGACACCCACTTCTCCGACACCTCGTTCGAGCGCAACGTGCCGGTGCTGATGGGGCTGCTGAACGTCTGGTACGTCAACTTTTTCGACGCCCACACGCACGCAGTGCTCCCGTACGCGCAGTTCCTGCACCGCTTCGCCGCGTACCTGCAGCAGCTCACCATGGAATCCAACGGCAAGGGCGTTCGCTATGACGGATCGCCCGTGACCACCGACACCGGCGAGGTTTTCTGGGGTGAGCCCGGCACGAACGGGCAGCATGCCTTCTACCAGCTGATCCATCAGGGCACTCGGATGATTCCCGCCGATTTCATCGCTGTGGCGAACCCGGCACATCCGTTGGTCGATGGTGACAACGACGTTCACGAGCTGTTCTTGGCCAACTTCTTCGCGCAGACCGCCGCGCTCGCCTTCGGCAAGAGAGCCGATGAAGTGCGGGCCGAGGGGACACCGGAAGCGATCGTGCCGGCGCGAGTGTTCACCGGCAACCGGCCAACCACCTCGATCATGGCTCCCGCCCTGACCCCGTCCGTAGTGGGGCAGCTGATCGCCCTGTACGAGCACATCACCTTCGTCCAGGGTGTGGTGTGGGGGATTGACAGCTTTGATCAGTGGGGCGTCGAGCTGGGCAAGCAACTCGCGCTTCAGGTGACCCCCGCCGTCGGCGGCGACCAGGACGCGCTGGCCAAGCAGGATGGCTCGACCCAGTCCTTGATCACTTATTACCGCGAGCAGAGGAGGGGCTGACACATTTGGCCCAACTAGGCCACTAATCGTGGGCGTCGGTCGATGCGTCGGCTTAGAGAGCCCCTTCTTTGCACTGCCATACAGGTGGCAGGTTGAGGAAGTGAAACTCACGATCGAGATCGACCTCGAGCAACTTCCGGACCCCAAGCCCGACGAATTGGGGCGCATCCTGCGGTACTGGGGTGGAGCGGTCAAACAGATTGACTTGTCAAACCCCGTCGAAATGCCGCTGATGGACAGTTCGTATCAGCAGGTCGGAGTGCTGAAGATCCTGTAAGAGGACACCAGACCAGTAACGCAGCCTCTCAGCCAACTCGTTTCCCTCAGGTTCCGGCATGACGACGTAATACATCGAATTCCCCGAAGTCGTTGTGGTGGGTTCCGCGCGCCACGGCCGCGCCATGCTCGACCAATGGGGGACTTGCGGTGCCATGCCACGGCCACCGGACGGCCCGGCGACGAGCCATAGTTGGCAACGTGTCTGCAGTTGAAGAGCTCGTCAGCCAGCCAACCTTGATCGTGGTGAGTGGGCCCGCTGGCTCGGGCAAGACCACACTGGCGCATCGATTGGCACGAGCCGTGGGCTGCCCGGCGCTGTGCCGAGACGAGCTCAAGGAGGGCATGGTGTCGGCCACTCCAGGATTCGTCCCCTCCACGTCCGACCTGCTGACCATGCGAACCTATGAGCTCTTCTTCAAAACGATCCGACTCTTCCTCGAGTACGGCGTGACACACGTTGCCGAAGCGGCGTTCCAGCACGCGACTTGGGCTCACGGGCTGGAACCGTTGCGGCCGCTAGCCGATCTTCGGATCGTACGGTGCCACGTCGACCCGGCGGTCGCACGAGCAAGGGCGCAGCAACGCCGACGCGAGCAGCCCAGCCGCGCCGCCCACGACGACACCGGCCACTTCGCCATCGATCGGCCTTTCGAGCGGATTGCCCTCGACGCACCAATGTTGGATCTGGATACCTCCGACCCTGACGCCATCGACATCGAAGCTGTGGTCGCCTTTGTCCGTCCCGCGCTCGGTAACCGATAACGGTCGGACAGCGCAGGCCGCCCCTGTGACCTGAGGCTCGGTGAGCATCCTCGCGCGCACCGGCTACCCGCAGCCGACCTGTCCCGAACGCCGGCCGCCGGCGCCGTCTCCGCGCAACGCACTTCGCCCCCTCACCGCGCCCGGCGGTGCTGGCTCCCGCGCAACGCACTTCGCACCCTTAGCTCCGACTTCGCACCCGCTGCAGAGGGTGCGAAGTCGGACTTAGGGGTGCGAAGTCGGCTGGGAGCAGGGGGCTAAGGGGCAGGATCCGGACGCCGGTCGAAAGTGAGATCGAGGACGGTCTTCACGCAGGCCAACTGATCGCGGACGGCGCCGCTGCGCCAGGATCGCGTGTATTGACGAGCACTGTCGTCGCCGACCCCGTACGCGTTGACCCCGACGCGCAGACAGGTGGCCACGGCCCGTGGTAGGTGATAACTCTGTGATCACGACGATCAGGTCGGACACTCCGAAAATCTCGCGTGCCCGGACGCATGAGCTGTACGTGTCGATGCCGGCGTTGTCGATGATCACCTGCGATTCCGGGATCCCGGCGTCGATCAGGTAGGACCGCATGGCCTGGGGCTCGTCGTACTCCGGAGCCGTGCTGGCGCCCGACACCAAGATCAGCTTGACCTTTCCGGCTCGGTAGAGCTGGGTGGCGAGATCCAGCCGGGCGGCAAGGAAGGCCGAAGGCGTGCCGTCGGGATGGACCTGCGCCCCAAGCACCAAGGCGGCAGGTGCAGAAGGGACAGTGGCCACAGTAAAGATGCGTCCAGCGGCGGTGTGCCGGACGAAGAGGACAGATCCGCCGACCGCCGCGCCGAGCATGCCGAGTACGCCAGTGGCGGCCACGCCCAGCGGCAGCACCCCACGCACCGGCTCAGCGTAATTGTCTGAAGGTGGTCGGACCATGGAACGTATGACGACAACGACCCCGGCACCGGTTCGGATCACGCTCGACACTCGCGGGCCGTACGACCTGCGCGAAGTCGCCCTGATGGGATTCGGACATCGCGACGAGGATGAATTCGACGGGGTGATGCGGTTGGCGTTCTGCGTGGACGGTGACTACGAACGGCAGGTCGGCGTCGAGATTCGCCAGGACGGTGATCAGCTTGACCTGCAGATCCATCCCGGCTCCGCCGATGCCACCATCGACCACAGTGTCGCGATCATCGCGAATCAGGTCGCGAGGGTCGTCTCGGTCGATCACGACGGTGCGGCCTTCGTTCGGATGTGCCGGACCGATCCCATGCTCTCGCAGCTGCAGGATCTTGCGCCGGGGTTCCGACCGGCCCTGTTCTACTCCCCGTACGAGGCTGGCGTCTGGTCGATTCTCAGCGCCCGGCGGGCTCGGAGCCAGGCCATCACCCTGAGGGCGAAGCTCGCCGAAGCCTACGGGGCATCCTTTGATCTCGCCGGCCAGCAGACGGTCGCGTTACCGGCACCGTCGGCACTTCTATCGCTGCACTCCTTCCCGGGCCTCCCGGCGGATCGGATCCCCCGCCTGCACGCCGTGGCCCGGGCCGCTCAGGATGGGCAGCTGTCGGCCGAGCGGTTGGCGGCGATGAAGCCGGAGGAAGCGAGAAATGATCTGCGTCAACTTCCTGGCATCGGCCCGTTCTACAGCGCGCTGATCGTCATCCGGGCGTGCGGCCACGCTGACGTGCTGTCCCTGGAGGAAACCATGTCCCGTTCGGCGGCGGCGGAGCTTTACGGCTGGGGCACCGATCTCACTGATGAGGAGTACGCGGCCTTCGCCGAACGCTGGCGCCCCTTCCGTACCTGGGCAGCAGTCATGATCCGCGCTGTCGGACCACGTCTGACCACCTGAGTGGCCGCAGAATTGCCGTGTGCCTGAAGGTGACACGGTCTGGCGCTTGTGCCGTCGCCTCCATGAGGTGTTGGCGGGTCGGGTACTGACTCGCAGCGAGTTTCGCGTCCCCGCCCTCGCCACCACCAACCTGAAGGGAGTAGTGGTCCGCGAGGTGAGGTCGCGGGGGAAACACCAGTTGTTCCGATTCGACAACCAGATGACGTTGCACACCCATCTACGGATGGATGGCACGTGGCGGATCTTCGCTGCCGGGCGTCGGTCGTCGGGTGGGCCCGATTACGAGATTCGAGCAATCCTGGCGACTGCCGAGCATGGCGCCGTCGGCTACCGGCTGCCGGTGATTGAGTTGATCCCGACCGAGAACGAAGGGGATGTGGTCGGCCACCTCGGCCCTGACTTGCTGGGTCCGGACTGGAATCTGGAGCAGGCCGTGCGGCGGATATCGGCGGAACCTGATCGGGCGATCGGGGAGGCGCTCCTTGATCAGCGAAATCTCGCCGGGATCGGAACGTTCTATCGCGCTGAGGTGCTCTTCCTCCAGGGAGTCCATCCGCGGACGCCGGTCGCCGAAGTGAAGAACCTCACGCGGCTGGTGCAGCGCTCGCAGCAGTTGCTCTTCGCTAACCGGGGGCGGGCTGATCAGGCCACTACCGGCGACCTCCGGCCGGGCCGCCGGACTTACGTGTTCGAGCGAGAGCGGGAGCCGTGTCGACGGTGCGGCACGCAGATTCGGGCCGAGACGTTTGGACCGCTTGGGCAGGAGCGCCGCAGCTTCTGGTGTCCACGCTGCCAGCCGCTGATTGCGCCGCAGGTCCGGACGTGAGTGGGCCGGACGGCTCACGTGACGTGGTCGCAGTGGTTTGCGGCAATCAGGTTCGCGTCGAGCGGGACGCGACCGACTCACTGAAGCTGCCTGCCATGGCGGACAGGGACGGCTGGGTGGACCCCCCGGATCTGGTGGCGTTGGCCGGCGACCCATCAGCCGCCATTGCGGCACCGGCGACTCGGCTCCTCGGCGCACCCCGGACAACGCTGCATCTTCTGGTCGTCGACAGGGCCGACCCGCAGGCCACCTGGCTGCCACTCGATGACCTTCCCGAACTGGCTGAGCCGCGGGACGTCGCGACGGCGATCCTTTCGGGACTCGATCACTACCGGCTCAAGGATGTTCCCGACGGGCGACAGGTATGGTTCGCCGACGGTTGGCGAGCGTCGGCCGACGCTTGGGTCGATGATCAGCTGAGCAGACGTGGCCTGCGGCGCGGCGGCGCCAGCGTGATGATCAAGTTCTGGAGCCTGTCCGTGGTTCTCCGCATTCCGGTGGTCGATGAAGATCACGTGACCACCGATGTGTACTTCAAGGCCAGCTGCCCGTTGTTCCACGCCGAGCCGGCTATCACCGAGCTGCTCGCCAAGGTCGTCCACGATCACGTGCCGGAGGTCCTTGCCGTGGACCAGGCCCGCGCCTTCATGCTGATGAGTGCGTTGCCTGGTGACGACCCGGGCCATTGGCGTCCGGAGGTTGCCCCGACGGCCAGCCGGGCGATCGCCCGGACGCAGATGATCATGACCGGTCATCTCGCCGAGTTGCGAGCCGCCGGCGCGCCGGACCGCACGCTCGAGCCGACTCTCGAGAACCTGGCCATGATCGTCTCGGACAGCGTCGAGCTCGATCAATTGACGGTTGAGGAACGGGACCGAGTTCGCAAGGCAGAGCCTTGGCTTGCGCAGCAGCTGCGAACGTTGTCGGAGTCAGGACTGCCCTACACGATTAGTCACGGCGATCTGCACGGAGGCAACATCGCGGCGGGCGGCGGGCGCCTGGTGATCTTCGACTGGACCGACGCCGCGATCTCATTCCCGACGCTGGATGCCGTGCTGCTCGCCCGCAGCGCGACCGATGCCTACCGAGATGCAACGATGGCCGCCTACATCGGCGAATGGCGGCGCGCGTTCGACTCGCTCGACTTCGCGGCGATCTGGCAGACCTCGCGAATAGCAACCAAGATCTATCAAGCGATCTCGTACGAGCGCATCTACCGCGCCCAAGAACCGCGCACCCGCTGGGAGCTGGGCGGCATGGTCGCGCGGTTGCTTCGTGATCTTGGTAAGGGCTGGTCGGAGCGGTCCCAACGATAGACTCGCGGGCGCGCTGCATCTCCGTGGCGCCAGGCAGTGAGGTGGCGCAGTGGCCAACGTCGAACCGGCTCGAGCCTGGGAACAGGACCGCACGATCATCCGGTTTCCCGATCCCGCAGTAGAAACCGTCGACCAGCGATTCGCCGGGTTGCGGGTCATGCAGGGTGTGGTGGAACGGCTGTGGACCGGCGGCCGCTGGCTCGAAGGACCTGTCTGGTTCGGCGACGGCCGCTATGTCGTGTTCTCCGACATCCCCAACAACCGAATGCTGCGCTGGAGTGAGGAGACGGGAGAGACCACTGTCTTCCGGCAACCCGCGGACAACAGCAACGGCAACACCCGGGACCGGCAGGGGAGGTTGCTCACGTGTGAGCACCTCAGGCGGCGGGTCACCCGCACCGAGCACAACGGGAAGATCACCGTGCTTCTCGACAGCTTCGAGGGCAAACCCTTGAACGCGCCGAACGATATCGTGGTGAAGTCCGATGGGTCAGTGTGGTTCACGGATCCGGGCTATGGGATTCTCAGCAACTTCGAGGGAGACAAGGCGCTCGAGGAGTTGCCACGGACCGTGTACCGCCTCGACCCGGACTCCGGCAATGCCAGGGCGATCATAGGCGACATGAACCGTCCGAACGGCTTGTGCTTCAACCCCGACGAGAGCCTGCTCTACGTCGTCGATGTCGGTGAGATACGGGTTTTCGACGTCGCCGGCGACTCGGTCGCGAACAGTCGCCGCTTTGTCGACATGAGCCCCGGAGGCTCCGACGGCATCCGTGTCGACACCGAAGGCAACCTGTGGTCGGCGGCTCACGGCGGTGGCGCGGGGTTCGACGGCGTGCACTGCTACGCACCGGACGGGACGCTCCTCGGCCGGATCCACCTGCCGGAGGGGGCCTCGAACCTCTGCTTCGGGGGCATCAAGAAGAACCGGCTCTTCATCACGGCGAGCAGCTCGCTCTACTCCCTCTACGTGGAGGCACTCGGCGCGCAGCAGCCCTGAAACCGGTCGACAATTCGTCCGGTTGCGCTTAGCTGTAGCGATCCCCGTAGGTCAGGTGGCCAACCGTTAGCGGGCCAGTTTTTCGAGACGCCTCCTCAGATATCCACTGTGAGACTCCGGGCACGACTTCGAAGCTCATCGAGGCGCGTGGGGGTCGTCACATCCTTTCCAGCGCCTCGATGCCGAGCAGGGTGAGCCCAGTGGCCAGGACACGCTTCGTGGCCGCGCACATCGCGAGCCGCGAGTCCCGTACCACGCCCTCGGCCCGAAGAACCGGACACTGCTCGTAGAAGATCGATAACGCGCCGGACAGGTCGTAGAGGTATGCGCAGAGCTTGTGTGGTTGCAAAGTCTCAGCAACCTCGTCGACCACGTCGCCGAACCTCGTCAACAACAGTGCCAAGGCCTGCTCGGCGGGCTCGCCCAGCACCATGACCTTGGTCTGCTCGCCGTGACCTTCCGCCTCGGCCTTGCGCAAGACCTGCGTCATCCGGGCATGGGCGTACTGCAGGTAGGGGCCTGTGTTCCCGGTGATCTGAACCATGCGGTGAACGTCGAAGACGTAGTCCTTGTTGAGCCCGTTGGACAGGTCGGCGTACTTGATGGCCGCCAGGGCGATTGGTGGCGCCGCTTCCTCCTCAGCGGCATCCAGTAGATCGTTCAAGGTCACCGCAGTGCCTTCGCGGGTCTTGAACGGCTTCCCGTCCAGACCGAGGACCGTGCCGAACGCGACGTGTTCGGTGGCGACCGGGTCAGGCAGGAAGCCGGCTTTGCGAGCGACAAGGAAGACCTGGTCGAAGTGGTCGGACTGGCGCGTATCCACGACGTAGATGACGCGGTCGGCACCGAAGTCCTTCACCCGGCGGCGGATCGCCGCGAGATCGGTGGCCGCATAGCCGAAGCCGCCATCCCGCTTGCGGACGATCATGGGTGCGCTGAACCCCTCGACGAAAACGCAGAGCGCGCCGTCATCCATCACCGCAGTGCCGTCCGCCTCCAATGTGGCCACCAGCTGCGGAAGGTCATCGTTGTAGGTCGACTCACCGTCAAGATCATCGTCGGTGAGCAGCACGCCGAGTCGCTCGTAGGCCGCGTTGAAGCCGGCCAGTGAGACGTTGATCAACTGTTGCCAGATGGTCCGGGTCTGCTCGTCACCGGACTGCAGCGCGACGACCCGGAGGCGCGCACGATCTGCGAAGCCGGGATCGCTTCTGAAATGGGCACTGCCGCGGGCATAGAGGGCCTCGGCCTCGGGAAGAGTGAGCGCTGAGGCCTCAATGCCCTCGTCGAGAATTTGCTCGACCAGCATGCCGAACTGGGTGCCCCAGTCCCCGATGTGATTTTGGGCGATCACCCGATGCCCCACGCCGGCGAGGACGCGATGAAGGCAGTCGCCTATCACAGTCGACCGCAGGTGCCCGACGTGCATCTGCTTGGCGACGTTCGGACCGGAATAGTCGATCACTACTGTCTGCGGGTGATCGGTGGAACTCACGCCGGCGCGTGGGTCGGTCAGTTGGTCGGTGATCGCCTCCGCCAACACCTCGGTCCGGAGCCGAAAGTTGATGAAGCCAGGGCCTGCGATCTCCGGTGGCTCGCACAGGTCGGCGACCTCCAGTCGCGCGACGATCCGAGTCGCCACCTCACGAGGGGATTGGCCTTCGCTCTTGGCCAGGCGCAGCGCGACATTGGTCTGGTAGTGACCGAATTGCGGCCTGGTGGCAGGCCGAAGTTCCGGATCAATGCCGGTAACGCCGAAAATCCGGTCGCTCAGCAGCGACGGCAACGAAGACACAAGAGCCGATTATCCCATTCGCTGAATGGAGCCTGAGTTTGCTTTCCAGGCCGCTTGCGGGGGGTCGCGGGAACTGTCGGTGTGGTTTGGGATGCTCGCGCCATGGAGGACGTCGTAAGGCTGGCTCACGAGGCGATGCAGGCTCAGAGGTGGGACGACCTACGCTTTCTTCTCCACCCCTACCTGCGCTGGACGGACGCCGACGGTCGTACGGTCCGGGGCCGGACCCAGATCATGACCATGCTGGCCGAGCGGGCCCAGCCTCAGTGGCCGACCGGGGTCGAGCTACGTGACGGTCAGATCTATCGCTGGTGCGAGCTTCCCGGCGCGAGTCACATCATCGGGTCCGGATTGGCCTGACGGTCGGCGGCGAGCCAGGCGGCCCCGACGATTCCGGCGGTGTTCCGCAGCTTGGCGGGAACCATCTCGGCGTTCAGCTTCAGCTTGGGGATGAATTTGGCGGCGTTCTTGCTCACGCCGCCCCCGACGACAATGAGGTCTGGCCAGAGCAGGGCCTCCAGCCGCTCGTAGTAGCGCTGCAGCCTTTTGGCCCAGTCGCCATACGACATGCCGAGGCTCTCCTTCACGCTCGACGCGGCCTGAGTCTCGGCGTCGTGGCCGTCAATCTCCAAGTGCCCGAGCTCGGAGTTGGGCACCAGCACGCCACGGTAGACGATGGCCGTGCCGATCCCCGTACCGAGCGTGGTCAAGATCACCAACCCGGGATGCCCCTTGGCGGCGCCGTACAGCACCTCCGCCATCCCTGCCGCGTCCGCATCGTTGACCAGCAGGATTTCGCGGCCGAGCTGATCTTCGAAAACCTTCTCGGCATCGCAGTCGATCCAGGACTTGTCGATGTTCGCGGCCGACCGGGTCTTGCCGTGGGTGACGACCGCAGGGATGGTAATGCCGACCGGCCCATCGCCGATGGTGTCCTTGAAGTTCTCGACGATGGCGCCGACCACGGCGGCGACGGCCTCCGGCGTGGACTTAGCGGGTGTGGGGATGCGGAGCCGATCGGTCGTCAACTCGCCGGTCTTCAGGTCGACGGGAGCGCCCTTGATGCCGCTGCCGCCGATGTCGATTCCGAGCACGGGCGTCTGCTTTGCGGTTTTGTCGGTCATGTTCGGGAGCCTATCGACATCGCGCTCTTGGGGGGAGTGTCATCAGGCCTCCCGGGTTGCGGTCCGAGCCGCTCTCAAGGCGGGCTTCAGCGCCTTAGCTGGCGCAGGCACCATGCGTACAGCACAGGGTCGAAGCGGAAGGAGTCGGAGAAGTAGAACCCATAGAACCGGCGATAGACGTCAATCCAGTGGCTGACGTCGCGGTCACCTCGCGAAACTGCCAGCGCCTCCAACCATGCCGCATCGGCCGCCGCCTCCGGGTAGGGCTCGAGTTCGACGAAGATCACGGCGCCCGCAATATCCATCATTGGATCTCCGTTGACCGTGTGCGGGCTGAAGTCCCCGATCCCGGAGACCACCCACCGATCCGAGCGGCGATCGATGTAGGTGTTTGCCGGACACACGTCTCCGTGGACCAGCGCAGGAGCCACCATGCGATCAGTCAGGTCCGCATGTAGGCGGCTCCACGTCTGTGCGACATTAGGCAGATCACGTTCGACCTGGCCGCGGCTGATGCGTACGGGTCCTTCCAGCATGTTATGCAGCAGCTGCCCCAGAGAGCTGAACTGCTGAGGCGCCTGCTGTCCGACCAGCCGCGCGAACCCCGGGATCGGGCTCGGCAAATGGCGCAGCTGTTCGGTGGCGTCCAGGTAGTTGCCGAGCGCCTCTCGCCGCTCTCCCGGTTGAGCTTGGGCAAGCCACGGAGAGAGGCACCGACCCGAGAAGCGCCGATCCACGGTGTAGAACCGACCATCGCGCTCGCCCACGTGAATGATCTTCGGCACGTCCAGACCGATGCTGACGCCCTCCCAGCTGGACAGGAGCTGACGAATCTGCCCGACGGTCCGATCCGAGGGGTCGTGCGGGCGGCGGTAGAGCCGCAATACCCGCTGCTCGTCGATCGCAAAGACCTCACTCTCACCGCCACTGCCGAGCAGTTGATCACGACTGGTGCCGAAGGAGGCGAGCAGTTCCGCTTCGCCGTCAGCCTCCGCGCTGGCTTGCGCAACTGGGATACGCTCCCGGTCCGCGCGCCGGGCCGCCCTTGCCCGATCCAGCTGGCTGATGGTGAGATCCCGGGCGACCCGAGCGTCGAGATGGTGAGCGACTGCGCGGACGGGCCCCTTCGGCGTGTCGATGTGGACGTCTGCCAGCCGAAGCAGGCGCTGCAGCGGGCCTTGCTCGACTCGAACGGACTGCGTCTTCGCATGCGGCACGATGTTGCGCTCGTGGTTCAGCCAGCCCTCCTCGGTCGTAATGGCCCGGTCGTTCCACCCGTAGCGCAGAGTCCAAAAGTCGAACCAGCGGATCCACCGTGCTCGAGAAGGCACGGGGTTCAGCTCGATGCCATCCAGATCGAAACCCGGAAGTACCCGACCGACCGCCAGCTCGACTTGATCGGCGTCGGCAACAGGTAACAGCACGCTGCTGGCGGTGGACTCGTTGTTCTCGCTGTCGGAGTGGGCGTAGCCGACGATGTCGACGTCGACCCGATACCAGCCCAGCGGCTTCCACGTCAGTGGCTGGCCGACCCTGACGCCTTGGATCCGATCGATCGGCACTGATTGGCTCGTCAGGTTGGTCAAACCGCGGGTGACCCGCAACCCGCGGGGGGACTCGGCCAACGTGAAGTTGAACATCGCGATCAGCCGCCGGCTGATCATCGACACGATATTGATCGCCAAGGGAATCAGCACCGGTAGGGCGAACGCGAGCATCTCGAAGTAGGCCGCGGTGACCAAGATCACGATCGCGAGCAGCGTCGAGAGAAGCCACTCAGTGGAGAGTAGGAAGCTGACGATCAGCCGTTCCGGGCGCAGCTGTACGAGCGGTCGATCGGCAGCGGTCAGATCGGTGAAGATGCTCGCCGGAAGCGCACCGTGATCACCGACCCGCGCCTGTTCACCATGGGCACGGGCCAGCAGGTATTCCCGCAGCGACGCCGCCTTCGGCTGCCGGAGGTACCGCAATTTGATGGTGCTGTCTCCGGCACCGGCCTCCAGGCGAAGCTCCGCCAGACCGAAGAGGCGCGCCGCAAGGGGCTGGATGATGTCAACCGACTGGAGCCTTTCGAAGGGCACCTTCTTGGAGGACTTGAAGACTGCGCCCGTCTCCACTCGCAGTTCGTCGTCATCGATGATGAAACGCGTGAAGTACCAGCTGAAGAAGCCAGCGGTCGCGCCTAGCAGCACCGCCAAGGCGGTGAAGGGAAGAATCCAGCTGAGATCGGACAACGAGAAGCCGCTTTCGCCGGTGCCGTCCGGAACGACCTCGCGAGCCGCGCCGATCATGATCGCGAGCAGCACGATCCAGCCGCGGATGAAAGGTGTCAGCGGGTGCGGCCGCTCGGTTTGTTTGATCGGCTTGACGGTCTGTGTGGGGGCGGCTTGGGTATCGATGCTGTGTTGCACGGGTGGTTGGCTCATAGGCCGGAAGCCTGGGTCTCGCCCAGTTCGGTCAGCCGGTCACGGAGCCGGGCCGCCTCGTCTGGCGCTAGACCGGGGATGGTCGCATTTGTCTCGGGGCTGGCGGTCTTGAGGGAGACCGAGGCGAGACCGAACGCCCGCTCGAGTGGGCCAGACCCCACCTCGACCAGCTGCATCCGGCCGTACGGCACGGCCACGAGGCTGCGGAACAGTACTCCGTGGGTGATGTAGAGGTCATCCTCGCGTTCGACGTATCCCCAGGAGCGCCAGTTGCGTTCGATCACGAACCAACGGATGATCACGATCACGGCGGCGACGGCCCACAGGAGCGCCGAAATCCACCACTTGCCGGTGACGACGCCCACGACTACCGCCGGAATGCTGAAGAGGATCGGTGCAGCGAGCACGGTGGTCAAACGACGGAGCGAGCGATACGCGGGAGACAGGCGGCGCCAGTCGTACGCTGGCGGCGCAAAGAGTTCATCCATGGCGAATCCAGGCTACGGCCTGAGCCCTACGACCCCTTGCTTCGTCGGTACGAGGTTTTACTGCCGCTTTTCGCGCGTTTTGGGCCCCCGGACTGATACGCCCCCGAAGAGGGTCAGCCCCTTCAGCACGAGTGCCGGTGCCCCGGGAAGAGGATCAGCCACGTCCTTCAGGTCGGTGCCGCCGAAGATCCCCACCATTTCATTGCTGACGTGCAGTCCTTCCGGGACCTTGATGTCCAGCCCGCCGAAGCAGCAAATCGTGGACATCTCGATCGTGGAACCCTCGAAGACCGCATCCCGCATGTCAAGGTCGATCCCGCCGAACAAGGCCAGCACCTGGCTCTTCCGGCGCACCCGCCACCTGCCGTTGCGCGAAACGCCGCCGAAGATGGCGATCAACCTGGCGGGCTGGTCAGAGGCGAAAGTCGTATCGACGTCGACACCGGCGGCTGGAGTGGCAACCGGCTGGCGAGTTTCGCGAGGTCGGACCACGACAAGGTCCCTGGTGATCGGAATGAGGTCGTCAAAGGTCTTGGCTGCCAGGAGCTGATCGAGTCGCTCGTCGTGCTCCTCGCGACTGAGGCGCCCCTCCGCGTACGCCGCGTTCAAGACGGTGGCCACCTGCTCTCGGTCCGCATCGGACGCCCGAAGATTCCCCCCGGCGATAGGGCCGACGTTGCTGGGTTCCGGACGCGCGTCACTCATGTCTCAACGCTAATCCGGTCGGGCCTGGTGCGGGAGAGGGCAGAACGGCTTTCGGGGGCTCGCTCCGGGGCACCGCGAGGGCTGACCCTGAGTCTGTGTCACCGGCGCGGCAGACCGATGTCGAACACATTGCCCTCGGGATCGGCCAGCGTGGTCCAGGTCGTGCCGTACTCGTCATAGTCGGCCACCTTGGTCGCGCCCAGCGAGAGCGCTCGTTCGACGGCGCCGGCAAGGTCCGTGCTGGTGAGGTCCAGGTGCAGTCGGTTCTTGCCCTGCCGAGGCTCGGGAACGGCTAGGAACATCAGCGAGGGAAAGCGCCCATCGTCCGACGCGGGAATGAACGCGAAGAACTCATTGGCTCCGGCCGACACCGGACGTTCAACAAGCGCCGACCAGAACTCGGCGAGTTGGTCCGCGACGCTGCAGTCGAGGACGACCTGACCGAAGCCGAGGGAGGTGCCCATGTGCCATTCCTTTCGCGCGCTTTGACTGTGGCCGCAACTCGGGAAAGCGTACGGCCGCGTCCGGTTGGACCTCCGCGGCGGCCTGGGCCATCCCGCGGATGCAGTTTCCGAGCCACGCGTCGGCTCTTCCGCCTCGATCGAAGGTCTTGATCAACTGTCGCATTCAGTGCTCGAGTTCGGTATCTTGGTTCTGCACGGCAAAGGTGCAGTGTTGCTCATGGCGATCCGCCGGCCGCGGCGTGGGGGGTTCTTAAGGTCGCCAGCCGATGCTCCGGTTTGGCCCAAGGAGATCGCATGCACACTCCCGCCCCGAATCCGTCGCCAGATCGGCCGCGCGGATGAACACCGATTTCACCGCCATCCCGAACTGGCTTTCCCTCGAGAACGCCGGCGCCGGGATCGCGGTGGCGGACCTCAATGCCGACGGGCTCGCTGACCTGGTCGTCCTCCGCGTCGATGACCTGCCCGAGGAGAATGCGGCCTATCTCCGGGTCGGTCTTGGGACTGACGACGATCTGACTGTCGGCCTGTGGAGCGATTGGACGGCTGTTCCCGGCTGGGAATCGTGGTTCAACGAAGGCGCCGGGGTGGCCGTGGCGGATATCAGTGGGAACGGTCAGCCGGACCTTGTCGTCTTTCGGGTGGACGCCGTGCCGGACGGTCCGAACACCGGCTCGTACCGGATCGGCTGGAACCTCGACGCTGCCGGCCAGGTCACGGGATGGTCTGCGTGGCTCCCGGTGCCGGACTGGTTCCCCTGGCTCAACGCTGCCGCCGACGTCGCGGTCGGCGACGTAGACGGCGACGGCGTGCTGGACCTCGTCGTACTCATGGTGGATGCGCCGGACGGTCGCAACCAGGGGTACTACCGCAGTGGCCCGCTGAACCCCGACGGCACGGTGACCGCCTGGCGAGGTTGGGTGGCGGTCCCTGACTGGTACTTCTGGGAGAACCAGGGGGCTGGCATCGCCGTCGCCGATCTCGATGGTGATGGCGCGCCCGAGCTGGTGGTCCTCGCGGTGGACAACCCGCCCGGCCAGAATGGCGGCTACTACTCGGTGGGCTGGCGCCTCGACGGAGGTCGGCCGGCTGATGGCTGGGGACCGTGGCAGCCGGTGCCCGATTGGCGTTTCTGGGAGAACCAGGGCGCGGCAGCCGCGGTCGCGGGTCTTGGACCGCGCCGGCATGCCTCATCTGGTGCTGCTCACGGTCGACAACCCGCCAGAGGCGAACGATGGCTGGTACCGGGTCCTCGACCTGATGACCGACCTGGACATGGCGCAGCAGATGGGCGTGTGGCGGCTGCTGGAGAACGACTCGGTCGTCAATCCGGTGCACGCGGCCCTGCTGCACACTGGCAGCGTCTTGTTCTTCTCCGGCTCCGGCAACGACGCCGAGCGCCATGCCGCCCTGCAGTATGCCACGGCGGTCTGGCACTATCCTGCCGCTGCCTATAGTCAGCCGCCCACGCCGGTGGACCTGTTCTGCTGTGGGCACGCGTTCCTGCCCAACGGCCGGCTGCTGGCCAGCGGCGGGACTGAAAAGTACGACGACTTCTTCGGGCTCAAGCAGGCTGTGACGTTCGACCCGCACGGCGGACCACCCGATCCGGCGAGTCCCTCCGGGTTTGTTGGGGCCTGGATCGCTGAGGCCGACATGGTCGGCGGGCGCTGGTACCCGACGCTGGTCCCGCTGCAGGACGGTCGTGTGCTGGCTGTGTCCGGCCTGGACGGGACGAGCCAGCTCAACCGGCTGCCCGAGATGTACTCGGACGGGGCGGGCTGGTCGCACGACCAGCAGTCACCGTCCAACTGGCCGTTGTACTGCCACCTGTTCCTGCTCGCGGACGGCCGGGTGTTCTACAGCGGCGGGCAGTACGGCGGCAACAACGGCGTACGGCCGAGCATCTGGGACCTGGCGACGAACACCGCCGCCGACGTCGACGGCGTTCTCATCGAGGCCGGGAAGCGCAACCAGTCCGCGAGCGTCCTGCTGCCGCCGGCGCAGGCCCAGCGGGTCATGCTGATCGGTGGCGGGCCGTCGGACATGCACGACCAGACCGGAGCGACCAACACGACCGCCATCACCGACCTGTCCGTGCCCGATCCCAGGTCGCCATGGCCGCCCCGATGGCGATGCGTCGGATGCACCTGTGCGCCACGCTCCTGCCCGACCGGACCGTGCTCGTCAACGGCGGCGCGATGATGGAGGAGAGCGCCGCGGACGCCGTGCTCGAGGCCGAGATCTACCATCCGGACGTCGCCGGGCGGACCGGGCAGCTGGGCGATGGCCGCGACCTCCCGGGTCGCCGCGGCTCTACCACTCGGTGGCCCTGCTGATGCCTGACGGGCAAGGTGATCACGGCGGGTTCCAACCCTGCGCGCAAGACCGAGGAGCTGCGCATCGAGGTCTTCTGGCCGCCGTACCTGTTCGCCGGACCCCGACCGACCTGTGCGCCGGCGGGGACGGAGGCGGCGTACGGCGGCTCGCCTGGCGGCCGCGGTGCCCGATGCGGACCAGATCGCGTCCGCCTGCCTGATGCGGCCGGGTGCCACCACCCACTCACTCGACGCCGAGCAGCGGCTCGTGGACCTGCCCATCCAGGTGACCGGCCCGGACGCGGTGCTGCTGGAGCTGCCCGCGGCCGCGACCATCGCCCCTCCGGGCTGGTACCTGCTGTTCGTGGTCAGCGCGGCCGGCGTGCCCTCTGTGGGCAGCTGGATCCACCTGAGCTGAGATCCGCCTCCACTCCACCCATCCATCCGGCAGAAGCTCGAGCGAAGGGCAGGTCGTGACGTGGCAGCACAGCCGTACGAGACGATGTTCTACGAGGTCATGTGGCGGACGTGGGGGCGCGGCGTCCCCTATCCGATGCCGTGGTGGCTGCAGTCCTACTTCCGGGACTGGCCCGGCGACAGCAGCGGCATGTTCGGGTCCAAGGAGGCCGGCCTCGCCGCCAACGCGCTGTACCGCTACTGGAACATGGTCGGCGTCAAGGACGCTCACCAGGAGAGCCTGGTCGGTCAGGCGGGTGAGATCGAGCCGGTCTACGAGCGGTACGCCGTGACCTTCTTCATCCTTGCCGACGGCAAGCTGCACTTCCCGCAGATCGCCGAAGCGGGAGCGCCGGCACCGACCCTCGCGCAGCAACGGCAGGACGGATACGTTCCGGTGGTCGTCACCACTTACCGACCGCCGATCGGGGTGAGCGTCGAGCAGCGCACGCTGAGCACCGTGGTTGGGGACCAGAAGCATGCCGCGGTGCTCAACCGCCTCGTGGTGCGACGCGGCTGGAGCGGGCGTGCGGACTGGGCAGCTCGGTGTCGCGGTCGTCCCAGTCAAGCCGAGCGGCTTTGTGCGCCACAAGCCTCACGGAGAGCCCGCACAGGCCCTGCTGCTCTCCGCGCTGCGCTACCTCCCGGCCGAGCGGAGGCTGGAGGCGAACACCAGCTCGGGACCCGTCTTCATCACACCTCCCAACACGTTCGGGCTGTACGGCAACGAGAACAGCGTGGACGACCCAGACCACTACCTGGCCGTCAATCCCTTCGCGACGCTCGCCGCAGGTGGCCCGCTCAACGGCGCGACGGACGCGTCTGATCGGCGCGCCGGGCTGTGCAGCGCAGCATTCCTCTGGCCGTTCGATGTGTCCGGAGGCCAGGACTTCGAACTCGACTTCTGGCTGCCCGTCGACGACTTCCGCGGAGCGAACGACTTCGCCGATCTGACCGCCGAGCCGGCCGAGAACTTCGAGGACGCCAACGACACCTTCTGGCGGCAGAAGCTGGACGCGTCGGGGATGCAGGCGACACTGCCGCCGGTCGTGGACCACCTGTGGGCGCAGTACCGCTCCTCGCCGCGCCGACCTGCTGATCCTCGCCGACGACGGCGCCATCCACCCCGGGCCGACGATCTACGACTCGTTCTGGATCCGCGATTCGAGCGTCGAGGCGATCGCCTGCGCGCTGGCCGGCGACGACGGGCTGGCGGGTTCCCAGCTCGGCCGCCACCACCTCGAGGTGTTCCAGACCGGCGTGAACCGGATCGGGCCGGCCGCGGAGTTCGGCTTCTTCGGCGGCGAGCACGAGCGGGACAGCTTCGAGTGGGACGCCAACGGCGAGGCGCTCTGGGCCTTCGGCAAGTTCGACCGGATCCAGGGGCCGCCGACCGCGTTCGGGTCGAAGGTGTACTGGCCGTACGTGCTGCAGGGCGCTCGCTGGATCAGGGACAACCGCAGTCCGGACGGCATCATGCTCAGCGGATGGAGCGCGGAGCACCTCGGCGACGCCAACCAGCCGCACTACTGGGACGACCTGTGGAGCCTGGCCGGGCTGTACGAGGCCGCCCGGATCGCGGAGCGCATCGGCGCGAACGAGGTCGCGGAGCTGTGGGCCGCGTTCGATTCGCTCAAGGCGGCCACGGCCGCTTCCATCCGGTGGGTCCTCGGCCAGCAGCGGGCCGAGGGGGCGTGGGAAACGTACGTGCCGAGCGGCCCAGGCGGAGACCGCGGGCTGTACTCCACGATCGTCGGCGCGGCCGCGTACTTCCACCCGACGCGTCTGCACTACGGTGCCAAGCTCGGTGACGACATCGACCTGGCGTTCCGGCTGACCCTCGACACGATCTGGTCGCACTTCATCGAGGGCGGCTTCCGGCACGACAAGTCGTGGTCCGACCTACGGTCCCTACCTGACCCTGCAACTGGCGCACGCGTTCCTCCTCATCGGCGACCTGGACCGGATGGACGCGTTGCTCGGCTGGACCATCGGCAACGCCGGCTACGCCCGGGTAAGCCGGTATGACGGGTCCACCGAGCAGTGGCAGGTGACGACGGGAACCTGGAACGAGCAGCACGCCTATCCCGTCGCCAACGACTTCACCGGCATGCCGTTTCGGGACTGGTACATGGGCGACATGCCGCACGGCTGGGCCGCAGCGGAGTTCATGCTGCTGCTCCGCGAGATCCTCTTCTTCGAAGCCGGCGAGGACGATGCCCGCGAGCTGTACATCGCGCCGGGAGTCCTGCCGCGATGGCTGCGCGGTGCCGGTGGGCAGAGCGTCACGGTAACCAACGCGGCGACCACGTACGCCGCGCCGTTCGGCTACACGCTGATGCACGACGAGGCGAATCGGCGCGTGACGATTGACATCACTCAGCCCGTAGGTGGAGTCAGCTACGTCTACCCGTGCCGCCTGGGCGCCGTGACCGCGGTAAGCGCTGACGGTGCGATCCTGCCCGTAGCTGGTGACGACGTCCGCCTGCCGGCTGGGACTCTGCACGCCGTGATCAGCTACGCGTGATCGTCCGGACGGCATTAACGAAGGATGCAGCCCTTACTTGGAACGCTTGCCCGGCCAACGGATGTTGAACGGCACCCCCGCAGCTATGCGCCACCCCGCAGCTGTGCGCCGCTCATCTTGAGATGGGCAACGAGCCGCTGGTGCCCAGGGGGTCGCCGCTCATCTTGAGATGGGAAACGAGCACATGATGCCCGAGGGGCGTGGGTCGCCGCTCATCTTGAGATGGGAAACGAGCACATGGTGCCCAGGGGCGGGGTCGCCGCTCATCTTGAGATGGGAAACGAGCACATGGTGCCCATGAGGCGGGGTCGCCGCTCATCTTGAGATGGGAAACGAGCCACGCGGTCAATCGCACCGTGCTCCACGACCTCGCCGAGCTGCCCCGGCTGCGTATCTCAACCACGCAGGTACACCGGAAGGTTCGCCCACTCTGCGCATGCGGACCTGCTTAAGCGAGCAAATCGGAGACGAGTTCTGTCCGGTGCCTCAAGATGGCGTGCGCTAACCTGACACAGGTCGCTTCCAGAGGATTTGAGGCACAGTCGAGGCACGAAGGACGTCGACAGTGGGCCGTGTGGAGTGCAAAAACCCTAGTTAAGCGGATGTAGTTCAAGGGCAGAACATCAGCTTCCCAAGCTGAGAATGCGGGTTCGATTCCCGTCGTCCGCTCCACAGGACACCCGCGCCCACCACTGCCGAATCTGGCTCTAATTGATCAAGAGGCCTCGCTCCGCTCGGCCGACGGCGCGTGTCCTCGCTTCGCTGCGGGCCGCGCCGCCCCTTGCTGTGGTGTTGGTCAGAGATTGGTCTGCGCTTCGAGCTGATCGGGATAGCGGCCGCCGTGGATCTCGATGCGCGACGACAGGTCGTTCAGTTGGCTGAGTTCGGCCTCGGTGAGGGTGACGTCGGCGGCGGCGAGGTTCTCTTCGAGTCGGTGCAGCTTGGTGGTGCCGGGGATGGGCACGATCCACGGCTGTTGGGCGAGCAGCCAGGCGATCGCAATCTGCCCGGGGGTGGCGCCCTTGGCGGCCGCGATGGCCTTGACCTCCTCGACCAGTGCGAGGTTGTGTTCCAGCGCCTCGCCGGAGAACCGAGGAATCTGCGCCCGCAGATCGTTCTCGGCAAAGGTGGTCGAGGTGTCCACGGTTCCGGTGAGGAAGCCCTTCCCAAGAGGACTGAAGGGCACGAAGCCGATGCCGAGTTCCGCGCATGCCGCCAGCACGCCCTGTTCGGGACGGCGCCACCACAGGTTGTACTCGCTTTGGATCGCGGTCACCGGCTGCACCGCGTGAGCGCGCCGAATGGTTTCCTCGGCGGCCTCTGACATGCCGAAGTACTTGACCTTTCCGGCGTCGACCAGATCCTTGACCGCGCCGGCCATCTCCTCGATTGGCACGTCGGGGTTGACCCGATGCTGGTAGTACAGGTCGATCACGTCCAGCCGGAGCCGCCGTAGGGAGCCGTCGACCGCTCCGGCGAGGCCCTCGGGCCGCAGCATCCGCCCTCGAGGCTTGCGCTCGACCGGGTCGATGTCCTGGGCGAACTTGGTGGCGATCACGACCTGGTCGCCGTAAGGCGCGAGGGCTTCGCCGACGAGTTCCTCATTGGCGTGCGGACCGTAGATCTCGGCGGTGTCGAAAAACGTCACACCAAAATCCACGGCACGATGGAGCAGGGTAATCATGGCCTGCCGGTCCGGCATACCGCTATAGCCGCCGGTCATGGTCATGCAGCCGAGGCCAATGGCCGAAACCTCCAAGCCGCTGGAGCCGAGTCTGCGCTGCTGCATCAATAGTTCTCCTTCGGATGGCTCGACCTACCACCGACACTATTTGCTTGGCGGCCAATTTGGGCAGCCCTGATTCGCGACCGAGAAGGGCGTCTGCCGGGCTTGCTGACTAGCCGCCACGCTCCTCACCATGGCACTACGGATCTGGGAGTGTTGTTGCGGCAGCGTCGACCTGTCGGAGCCCAGCACAGCGCTGTCATCGCGACGCCGCGAATCGCCGGTTCACGCTATGAAGGACACCACCAGCGACAGGAGAGGACCATGCTCATCGGACCGAAGGCGCCAACAGTGAAGAACCCGCCGGAGCAGTTCACCGGCGATGTGTGGTTTGACGTCATCGCCAGCCCCCAGGATGAGGATCAACGCATGGTCGTCGGCGTCGTACGGTTCGCGCCCGGTGCTCGCACGGCCTGGCACAGCCACGCCAATGGGCAGACCCTGCACGTCACCCAGGGCGTCGCCCGCATGCAGGCCCGCGGCGCCGACGTTATCGATGTGCAGCCCGGTCAGACGGTGTATACCCCACCCGGGGAGGAACACTGGCACGGTGCCACCCCGGATGACTTCATGGAGGACATCGCCATGTACGAGAACAGCGACGACCCCAACGCCACCACGGACTGGGGACAGCACGTCACCGACGAGGAATACAACACCAGCCCGCACCGAGCTTCACCAGGCCAGTAGGAAGGAACACTGATGATCGATCAACCCAGACAGGTCGGCGGCGGCCGCCGCACCATCGGCGATGTCGCCCCGAAACTTGCCGAGCTCACCGATGACGTGCTCTTCGAGGACGTCTGGAACCGGCCTGAACTCTCCGCCCGGGACCGCAGCCTCATCACCGTCACCGCCCTGATCACCGGTGGGAACGCCGACCAGCTGCCGTACCACCTCGACCGGGCCCTCGAGAACGGAGTCACCAAAACCGAGCTTCTCGAAGCCATCACTCATCTGGCGTTCTACGCCGGCTGGCCCAAGGCCATGACCGCTGTCACGACCGCCCGTCAGCTCTTCAAGGCTGCCGAACCCGAGGCGAGCTAAAGAGTCGCCAGGGGCTCCCGCGTCGTTGACCAAGAACCCCGAGATGCCCGGCGGCTGCTGGCGACGGTCTCCGATCCGGTCCACAACAGTCGTGGTTGAGACTCAATCCACACTCGCGGCCGTCCGCCGGGCCTGCGTCACACCGAAGCAGTCACGTCGGAAATCGAACACCAGTCAGCGGCGTGCCCTGAACGTGCCCAGAGCAGCGGTAGCCAGCGGTCGCTGGCGGTCACTCATGCCCCGTCGTCAGGGTCAACAACCGGCGTGGAGCATTTCCCAAGCTGAGAATGCGGGTTCGATTCCCGTCGTCCGCTCCCGTCTAATACTGACGGAGGTTGTTGGCAGCGAGGTCTCCTGACTCTAGCGACGGTCGTCTGGCAGAACTAAGATCGGATGCCCGGACTGAACGGGAGGAACCGTCATGGGCCATTGGCGTGCTTCCATCATTCTGGCCGCTACCGTCACAATCCTGGTGGCTTGTTCGGTGACAACTGGATCAGGAAACGTGGTCAGCGAGTCCCGAGACGTTTCCGGTTTCACGAAGATCGACCTCAGTGGGGCCGGGGAGCTGACCATCGAGCAGAACGGCACCGAGGCTCTCACGATCGAGGCCGACGACAACCTGATGCCCAAACTGACCAGCGAAGTCGTGGACGGGACGCTCCGGCTGGGCGAAAAGGCGAACTTGAACCTTCGCCTCAGCAAGCCGGTGAAGTATCGAGTCTCCATGAAGGAGCTCTCCGGGTTGACGATCTCCGGCTCCGGAAAAGTGACCGCGGCGAAGATCACCACTTCCCGCCTCGCGGTAGATATCAGCGGATCCGGCACCGTCACGGTCGCTGGAACAGCCGACGGGCAGCAGCTGGCGATCAGCGGATCGGGCAACTATCAGGCGAAGGACCTCCAGACCAAGACAGCCTCCGCCAGAATCTCTGGCAGCGGCGACGCGGCCGTGACAGTGAGCGAAAGCTTAGATATCCAGCTCAGCGGTAGCGGAAAGGTGACGTACTACGGGAACCCCCCGCAGGTTACGCAGCAAATCAGCGGCTCCGGCCGCGTAACAAAGGGATAGCCAGCAGCCCTACATCCACTCGCCGTGTCTGCAGCATCCGATCGGCCGGATGCTGCAGCGTCGCCTAGGCGCTAGAGCGTGCGACTCTTGCGGAGTCCCGAGCGGCCGGAGGAACGATGCGCTGAGGACACCTCCTGGCGGCAATCTACTGACCGACGCGTCCGTCGATGCGCTCCCGCAGCAGATCGGCGTGGCCGTTGTGGCGCGCGTACTCCTCAATCATGTGAACGAGGAGCTCTCGCAAGGAGATCGGATGTCCATCGCCGTCCTGACCAACGAAGCCAAGGTCGGTGTCACGCGCGAACTGCTCGGCGAACGCAGTCTCTTCGCGCCAGGCGGCCCAGGCCTCATCCACCGCAGCCTGTTCGGCTACAGCACCATCGAAGTCAGCATCCGGCTCCGCCTCCGACTGGTACAGCTTGGGCAGGTCTTGGCCGGAAAACCGGCGCCGAAACCAGGTCCGTTCCACTTCTGCCATGTGCCGGACCAAACCGAGTAGCGACATGGTTGACGGCTCGACTGCACGGCGAGCGAGCTGCTCAGCGCCAAGGCCCTCACACTTGATCTGCAAGGTGAGGCGTTGGCGGCGTAGGTATTCGATCAGGGTCGCCCGCTCATCGCCCAGCGATGTGCCTCCCTCGCGAGGGTCAGTCTGGACTTCAAGAAACATGTCGGCGCGGTGCTGCGGCTTGTCCACCCGACAACTATGGCCAACGGGGTCGCTATTGCGGGGCTGTCCACGCATCAGTGACCCCGCTGGCGCGGGTGATACCGGTCGCGCTCTGACAAGTTCTAGCGCGACAGTCGCGTCAGCAGCGAGGATTCCGACGGCGGGCGATGGTACTTTCGCTCGATGAATCCTCGGCGTCGGCGGCCGACGAGCGGCATCGGATGAAGCTAGACGGCCTGCTCCTTGCTGCGGCCGGGATTCTAGTCTCGGCAGGATTGTTAGGGGTCGCAGTGCCGGCAGCTGCCGAGCCGGCCACCACCGTCAGCTATCCGAGCAACGCCTCCGCCACCCGCTTCAACGGTTACGCCTTCGACGCCTGCACGGCGCCGTCAGCTGCGACCATGAAGGCGTGGACGGCCTCGCCCTACGACGGCGTCGGCGTCTATGTCGGTGGGGTGAACCGCAGTTGCGCCCAGCCGAATCTGACCTCTGCCTGGGTCTCGACCGTCTCGCTCAGGGCTGGCGACTCATTCCGATCTACGTCGGCCATCAAGCCCCGTGCACCGGAGGCTGAACTCGGTGAAATTCACGCGCGAGCTCGGCCGCGGCAGACGGGACGGCCGATGCAACCGACGCCGTCGGCGAAGGCGAAGGCACTCGGCATGCTTCCGGGCAGCGCGATCTACGGCGACATGGAGAACTACACGACAACAGATGCGACGCTGCCGAACCGCCGTCCTGACGTTCGTCTCGGCCTGGACCAAGGAGCTGCACCGACAGGGCTACCTGTCCGGCATCTACGCCAACTTGTCTCTCGGAGCGCACGCAACTGTCCGACGCGTACAGCTCCACGAGCTACGCCCGGCCGGACGCGTTGTGGATCGCGCGCTGGGACAGCAATTCGGCGCTGACCGGCTGGTCCGGCATCCCCGATTCGCAGTGGTCAGATCATCAGCGCGGCAAGCAGTACCGGGGCGACCACAACGAGACGTACGGCGGCGTGACGATCAACATCGACAGCGACCGCTTCGACGCGCCGGTCGCGACGGTCGGCTACAGCTACCGCGTCACCAGCGCACACGGATCTCAACGGGCGCAGCGGGCCGACAACCTCGGCATCGATCGTCAAGACCTATCGCTCGCGGGCTCCACCCTCAAGGTGGTCTGCCAGACGCCGGGCTCCACTGTCGGCAGCACGGCTGTCTGGAACAAGCTCAGCGACGGCAATTACGTCTCTGACTACTACGTCAGCACGCCGTCCCAGACGACCTATAGCGCTCCGCTGCCGCGCTGCACCTATCCGTACCAGGTGACCGTCGTCGATACTGAACGAACGGACTGGGCCGGGCTCCAGTTATGCGATCGCGCGGACATTATCGAATGGTGCGCTCGCCTGGATCTACTGCCAGCGGTCCGGACCAGCGGTGAACAGCACCACAGTCTGGGATCGGCTCGACGACACGTACTACGTCTCCGACTACTACGTCGCAACGCCCAGCAAGACCTCCTATAGCGCGCCCATCCCACGCTGCTGAGGCGGGCGTACACGATCACGGACGCCCCTCGCTTGAAGCTCTCTGACCGTACCGCGATCATGGCGAGATACACGCAGTTCGGTCGAGGTGAGGAGCGCCAGGATGATTGTCGAGGACTTCCGCGAATATCTCGCGGACCTGCTGCGTGAGGGCTACAGCGTTCGCCACGACGAACACGGATCGGATCCCGATCTCATCGACCCGGGTGGCAATCCGGTGGAAACCTGGCGCGTGGATTACCCGTACGAGGATCGGATGGAGCGGGACCTCTACGAGGACGAGAAGTACGCCCTTCAGATCGAGCTGTTGAAGTTCCAGGACTGGGCGCTGGAGGCAGGTTCGAGGCACGTGATCTTGTTCGAGGGCCGGGACGCGGCGGGCAAGGGCGGCACGATCAAGCGCTTCATGGAGCACCTCAACCCACGGGCCGCACGTGTGGTAGCGCTGACCAAGCCGACGGAAACAGAGCAGGGCCAGTGGTACTTCCACCGCTACGTCTCGCACCTGCCGACCGCCGGCGAGATCGTGCTGTTCGACCGATCGTGGTACAACCGCGCCGGCGTGGAACGGGTGATGGGCTTTTGCAGCAACGAGGACTACGGGCAGTTCTTTGCGCCATGCCCCGCTGTTCGAGGAGATGCTGGTGGAGAGTGGCTTTTCGCTGACCAAACTGTGGTTCTCGGTCACCCAGGCCGAACAGCGGACGCGTTTTGCCATCCGGCAGATCGACCCGGTCCGGCGCTGGAAGCTGTCACCCATGGACATCGAGTCGCTTGATCGCTGGGACGACTACACCAAGGCCAAGGAGGCGATGTTCCTGGCAACCGACACCGACTACGCGCCCTGGACCGCGATCAAGAGCAACGACAAGAAGCGGGCCCGGCTCAACGCGATGCGGTGCTTTCTTCACCAGTTCGACTACGAGGACAAGAACACCGACGTGGTTTACGAGCCGGATCCACTGCTCGTCACGCGGGGCCTGAACTCGATCGACTAACCCTTTGGGCACCCAGCACGATCGGCCGGCTTTCCGCACAACAGCGGAGGGCCGTGGGGACGGTTTCCCGCAGCTAGCAAATCGTCGGCCAAGCGGTGACGACCACTCCTTGTCGGTGCTGCCTGGCAGGATGACGGGCGTCGAGGAAACGCGCTGACCAGGGGGCTGCTATGCCGGGTAATCCGCCGTCGGTGAACACTGAACGCGAGGCGCTCGTCGCCTATCTCGTCCAACAGCGCGACGGCTTGAAGAATTCGGCCTATGGGCTCACCGAGGAACAGGCACGCGCCAAACCGACGGTCAGTGCGCTCAGCGTTGCGGGTTTGATCAAACACGCGGCGATCACCGAAAAGGGCTGGATCCAGACCATGACGGGCAACGTCGGTTACGCCAATGAGCGGGCATACTTCGACAGCTTCACCTTGACCGACGACGAAACGCTCGAGTCGGTCATCGCCGACCTTGACCAGGTGGCTGCCGAGACGGAGTGCGGCGGTCGCAGCCCTGGACGATCTCGGCGACAAGGTGCAGCTGCCGCGGCTCCCTGGTATCCGGAAAATCCGGAGGGTTTCTCCGCTCGCTGGATCTCTGCTTCATGTGCTCGAGGAGTTGGCCCGGCATGCGGGTCACGCGGACATCATTCGGGAGCACATCGATGGCGCGACCATGTACGAGCTGATGGCGGCGGCAGAAGGTTGGCCCGAGACTGACTGGCTCAAGCCTTGGCGTCCCAAGGTCGACGAGTGGTTGGATGGGCGGTCGAACCTGGACGAGGCTCACATTGAGGCCCGAGGGCAGACGAATACCGGGGAATGAAGTCCGAAGGAACTCGATGGGCCCCCAATGTCCGACGCGTAGGACACGCCCTTCGCCGGCAATAAGGACACGGCAGTATGGCCGATACGTCTACTCGACGGGGGATGACGATGGCGGCTTTGGTGGGCCAGTGGCGGGCGACGTACGCGCCGGGGAATTCGCTGATCCTGGCTGGGCCGACATCGATGGTGCTGCTGAAGGAGCCGGCGGCAGAGCACGAAAGGCTCGTCAACGCGCTGTGGGATCAGGTCATCCGGTCGGCGACGATGAGCGAGCTGGCTGCGCGGCTTGCCGTCTTCTCGGTCGACAAGCTGCCGGGCTTCGCCGCTATGTTCTGGACGCCAGACGGCATGCGCTCGCTGATTCGCGGCGGCGTCACCGTCACCGATCCAGCCAGCGGAAGAGTGATCGCGAGCGGGTCAGATATTCAAACCTGGAGCGAATCGGGTCTGGGCAATCTCACTCGGGTAAGCGTCCTTTCGGGCGAAGAAACTGGTGCCGGACCAATCCTGCCGCTCGTGGTGGGAGTTGCGTACGCGTCCTGGGTGTCGCTTGACGCATCGGCAGATGCCCAGGTCACGTCCCCGCAGGTTTCGGACGAAGAGATCGAGCACATGCAGCCCGTGACTCTGGCTGCGATGCCGATGAGCCCGGCTGCGATCTCCAGCGAGGACCCGTGGGGTTCCGACGACGGCAGTCCTGACACAGAGCCAATGCAGGCCATTGACGACGGCGGGGGGCAGGGGGGCGACGGAGTCGACAGGCAGGCCAGTTCCGTCAGGCAATCCGTTGGGCCGAGGTCCGTACGTCCGCTGAAGACGACATGCTCGAAGCTGACACGCGGCTGATGGAGGAGCTGGTCGACCGCAAGCCGTTCGACCCGTCCGATGCCCAGCTGTTCGAACCACAGCATCCAGCCGCGGCGCCGGCGGCGATGTCCCCGCCGGTCTCGCCAGACGGTGACGCGCACACAGCGTTTCCCTCGTCAGCTCCGGTGCCCAGCGCGCCAGCCCCCGATGGCTCCTCCACCGAGTCCTTGATCTTGGCCGCGGACTGCCCGGACGGGCACAGCAATCCACCAGCGGCGACCAACTGTCGCGTCTGCGGCGCGGCAATACCGCCGCAAGGCCCGCGGCTGGTGCGCCGGCCGGTGCTCTGCGTCATACGGGCCAGCGACGGAACGACTGCGGACGTCGACCGAGCGGTCCTGGTTGGGCGTGCGCCGGACCCGGATCGTTCCAACTTCAAGGCGCCGCGGCTGATGTCTCTCCAGAGTCCGGGACACGACATCAGCAGGACTCATGTTGAGCTAGCGCCCGAGGGTTGGCAGGTGGTAGCCACCGATTTGAACTCCACAAACGGCACGGTGCTGATTCGTCCCGGTGGTTACGAGCGCCAGCAGCTGGCGCCAGGTGAGCACGTGCCCGTGCAGCCGGGCAGTGTCCTCGAACTTGGGGACGGAGTATCAATCACAGTGGCGCTTCCTGCTTGACGCTTGACCTGTCGGCTTGTCCGCCACATAGGATTCCTCGACGGCACTGATGAGGAGATCCGCATGGCATCGCTGCAGCCGGCTCCGCCGGTCAACCGCACCGGCCTGCCGCCAGGCGTGCAGGTCGGTGGGCTGGGCACGCGATTTCTCGCATACCTGATCGATCGGCTCGTGCCGGCGTTGTTGGCTGCGGCCGCCGTCTTCCTCGGTCCTCTCGTCGGAGGTGACGTCGGCTTTGGCATTCAAGTTGCCTCGGGCGTGCTGACGTTGGCCTGGGTGCTGTTCGTTTGGTGGGGCTTGGCCGTACGCGCTGCTGGCCCGGGCATGCGGCTGGTGCGCCTGCAGCTGGTCGGGTTCTACGACGGCCGACCGACCGGCTGGATTCGGGTGTTTCTCCGAGCGCTGGTGCTGGCCGCACTGAGCGCGACCGGTATCGGATTGCTCCTCTTGCTGATCTTCCTGGTGATACACCCCCGCAAGCAGGGCTGGCACGACCTTTTGGTACATGCGGTGGTGATCAAGCAGCGGGCCCTCGCGCCGCGCAAGTCCAAGGTTGCCGCCGAGCAGCGACGCCCACCAGAAGCGATCACGCCTGCGCAGCAGGGTCAGCATGCAGGGACGCAGGCCTCCGGTGGCCAGCCGCATCCGTCGCCGCAACCGCTGGCTCCACCAGCCGGGGTTGGGGGCTACAGTCCGGTCCCGGGACCGGCCGGGCCTGTGCCTGGTGCGGCTCAGCCGTACGGTGAGCCATCCGTCGCAGCCGTGCCGCACCGCCCAGCCCAGCGGCCAGCCGCCGTTTCCGACGGGTGAATCGGATCAATTCGGTCGACCCCAGCCTGCGGGTGAATCGGATCAACTCGGTCGACCGCAGCCTGCGGGCTGAATCGGATCAACTCGGTCGACCCCAGCCTGCGGGTGAATCGGATCAACCGGTCGCCCAATCCGTACGGTCGACCGCCGACCGCCGAGCGGATGCCGCGCCACCTCAGCCGCTTACTCCACCGGCCGGCCTGGTGCCGCCTCCGATGATGTCCGCGGCGGCTTCCGCCGCTGCCGCCAACCACCATGCACATCCGGGCGGTGAGAACGCCGGCGGCGAGAGAGACCGGCCGGCGCCGAGCGAGGCCGGTGCCGCCACAGGGGTTCCGCCGTCGGTTGCTGTACCGGAATCGTCTCGGACGGACGGCCAGACGGGCTGGTTCGCGGTGCTGGACGACGGGCGCGAGATCGACGTCACCGGCTTGGTGCTGCTGGGCAGAAATCCCCATGCGCAACCCGGCGAGGAAGATGCCCAGCTGATCAAGATCGCCGATGAGACCCGCACCGTTTCCAAGTCCCACCTGGCCATCGCCACCGACAGTGACGGACCATTCGTGGTCGATCGGGGCTCGACCAACGGATCGACCGTCACAACCCGCGGCGGTGTGTCGACGAAGTGCCGGATGGGGGAGCGAGTCCGGGTCAGCGAGGGGACAATCGTGTCTATCGGCGACCACTGGCTCGAGATCAGACGTCGGACTGACTGACCGAGCGCGGCTGGGTCTGCCGCTAACGTTGCCGCCATGTTGCTCTCGGACCGTGACATCAAAGCTGAGATCGACGCCGGCCGGATCACGATGGAGCCGTACGCGCCTCACCTGATCCAGCCGTCGAGCATCGATGTGCGGCTCGACCGCTACTTCCGGGTCTTCGAGAACCATCGCTATCCGCACATCGACCCCGCCGCCGATCAATCGGAGCTGACCCGCGCGGTAGAGCCGGCCGGCGAGGAGCCATTCATCCTCCACCCGGGTGAGTTCGCCCTCGGCTCGATCTATGAGGTGGTGACGTTGCCGGACGACGTCGCCGCACGAGTCGAAGGCAAATCATCGCTCGGCAGATTGGGGCTGCTCACCCACGCGACCGCCGGTTTCATCGATCCCGGCTTCTCAGGCCATGTGACCTTGGAGCTGTCGAATGTGGCGACCTTGCCGATCAAGCTCTGGCCGGGGATGAAGATCGGCCAGCTGTGTTTCTTCCGGCTGAGCTCGCCCGCGGAGTACCCGTACGGCTCGGAGAAGTACGGCTCCCGCTACCAAGGCCAGCGCGGCCCGACCCCGAGCAAGTCGCACCTCAACTTCCACCGCACGTCCATTTAGTGCTTTGCCATCAGCTCGTGCCCGACGCCGGGCCAGGCCCCTCGCCCGATCCCGCCCTGTATGCCCCCGACTTTGACCCCCGTACGCCAACCTCGACCCTGTGTATGAGGGTCAAGGTCGCGATACGGGGGTCAAAGTCGCGTATTGGCGCGGCGGGCGGTGCGGGAAATAGGACTGCCTGGCGATGCGGCCCCGGGGCGGCGGGCGTCAGGCTCGGAAGATCCCGATGTCGCCGGAGGCTGTACGGGCCCGGACCGAAATGTAGGGCTCGCCCGGCTCAGGCTGGTTGATGGCTGCCAAACCGATCGCCACCCGTCCCGAAACCGAGCTGAGGTCCAGCCAGGTAGCCAGTCGATCGGCGACACCGACGCTTACTGAACCTGATGCCGAACGAATGTCCACCGACCCCGTCGTCGAGGTGACCACCACCTCGCCAGAACCCGAACTGGCCTGGAGATCGGCGCTGTTCAGCGACGTGATGTCGACGTGACCACTGCCGGACTTTGCGGAGATCGGACAGAAGGAGGCGCCGATCGACAGATGTCCTGATCCCGTGCTGAGCCGGGCACCACGACCGACCAGTTCGGATACCTGGACGTTGCCCGAGCCGGTGGAGCAGTCAAGATCGGCGGCCCGGCCGATGCTGATGTCACCGGAGCCGGTGACGATCTTGGAGCGTGCGATGGCTACTCCGAAGGAGACATCCGCGGCTCCAGTCTTGATCACGAACGTCAGGTCCTCAGGGACGCGGAGCCTGAGATCGACGGTGGTCCCGCGCCAGATCCCCTGCGGCAGGCTGATGCGCAGGCTGTCACGAGCTTGCCGGATCTGCACATCGGCCAGAAGGTCGTCACCCGCCTCGATGGATCCGTCCACGGCATCGGCATCGACCCCGCCCTCGACAGAGATCGCTCCGTCACCGAGATTGTCGACGACGACCTGCTTGATGCCGGAGTAGTCGAAGGTCCGGACGCTCATCGCGCCCATCCCTGCACGCTTCCGCCGCGACCGGAGTGCGGGTCATGCGCTGGCCGGTCGCCTCCTGGCCGGTCCCACTCGTCGCCGCCCTCGTGGTGCACATGATGACGAGCCGCTTTTCCGCTGCCGAACGGACCGCCGGGGCCGAAGACCCCACCAGGGCCGAAAACCCCATGGGGGCCGAACGGACCGCCGAGCCCGAAGAACGCCCCCGCGGGGGCGGCGGCGGTGGGGGCGGCTCCGGCCACACCCCTCCCGCTCGTCGATCAGCCAATGCGTCCATGACCGCCCGGACGAGCCAGGCATTGGTGGAGATGCCGTCCTTTGCGGCCTGCTCGTCTACACGTGCCTTGACCGAAGCCGGCAACCGGAGGCTGATCCTGGACAGCGGTTCGTCCTCATCAGCCTCACTCAGATCGGCCGTCTCCTCCTGACCCGAGCCACTTTCGGGGAGCAGCAACGTCGGTTCGGTGCTTGGCGACGACACGCTCACCACGAATTCGGGGTCGTCTCCGCTCATGCGCAACTCCACCGAGGAGGGTGCGAGCTCTGCGCTGATCACGCCGGCAGCATCGGACAGCGCCGAAATCATGGCGAGGCGCGTGGCTGACTCGACGGCGGTCCCCAGCTTGTACGCAACCTGCTGAGTGTTCTCGTCGGCGAGCGCAGCGGCGTTCTGCACACCAGTGCGAACGCTTTCGAGATAGGGAGAAAGATTCATGACGCCATAGTGACATCACTATGGCGTCAAGACAAGCCTATATGGCGTCAGCTTGGCGTCGAACGCTTCACCGACTCGAGCAGCAGCTGGGCCACGTCGAGAACCTCCATGCTCTCTGGTGCGCTCCCATCGGCCTGTTGAGCGGTGAGACCGTCGCTGAGCATGACCCGGCAGAAGGGGCAGCCCGTGGCAATGGCTGCATGGTCACCGCTGGTACTGCTCCAGGACAACGCACTCACAGCCTCGGCCGTACGGTCGGAGTTGATTCGGGTACCGATCGACTCCTCCATCCACATGCGGGCACCGCCAGCCCCGCAGCAGAAGGACCGATCCCGGTTGCGAGGCATCTCGGCGACTGTGGCGCCTGGCAGCGAAGTCAGCAGCTCTCGCGGCGGGTCGTAGATCTCGTTGTGCCGCCCCAGATAGCACGGGTCGTGATAGGTGATCGTTCCGGTCCTTCGATCCCGGCGTCGGCGGCACAGGCGTCAGCCGCCCGTCGCGGACCAGCCGGTTCAGCAGCTGCGTATGGTGCACGACCTCGAGCTGGACTCCGATCTGCGGGTACTCGTTCTTCAGCGCGTTCAGGCAGTGCGCGCAGGTGGTGACGACCTTGGTCGCCTTGGTGTCCTTCAGAGTCTCCGCGTTCTCCATCGCGAGCTGCTGGAAGATGAATTCGTTTCCGGCGCGCCGGGCAGGGTCGCCGGTACAGGTCTCCCCGTTCCCGAGCACCGCGTACGAGACACCTGCGGTGTGCAGCAGTTCCGCGACGGCCTGCGTCGTCTTCTTGGCCCGGTCCTCGAACGCTCCGGCGCAGCCCACCCAGAAGAGGTACTCCACCTCGGTCAGGTCCTCGACATCCTCGCCGACCACGGGCACGTCGAAAGGCAGACCCTTGGCCCAGTCCATCCGGCCACGCGGGCTCATGTTCCAGGGATTGCCCTTGCTCTCCAGCCCTTTGAAGAGTCCGCTGAGTTCGCGGGGGAACTCCGATTCCATCTGCACCGAGAATCGCCGGAGATCGATGATGTGATCGACGTGCTCGATGTCGACCGGGCACTGCTGGACGCAAGCCCCACAGGTGGTGCAGGACCACAGCACGTCAGGGTCGATCACCCCCGCCTGCCCCTCGACGATCTTGATCGGACCGACCAGTGGGCGCTGTGCCTCGTCCTGGACCGCCGGTGGCAGGGAAGCACGTGTGGCCTCGGCCGCCTGCAGATACGGCGCCTTCGCGTACGCGTGCTCCCGCAGCTGCATGATCACCAACTTCGGTGACAGCGGCTTGTTGGTATGCCAGGCCGGGCACTGGGACTGGCAACGTCCACACTCGGTGCAGGAGGTGAAGTCCAGAAGGCCCTTCCAGGTGAAGTCCTCGATCTTGCCCACGCCAAGGGCGGCGTCCTCGTCGAAGTTTTCGATATCGGCGAAGTCCAGCGGCTTTCCGTCGACCATCATCGGCGGCACAGCGCCCAGTGCCGGACGACCGGACGACTCACGCTTGAACCAGATGTTCGGCCAGACGGTGAACCGGTGCCAGGCCACCCCCATCGTGGAGTGCAGGCCGATCACGATGAACCACGCCATGGAGATGATGATCTTCACGGCCGAAATCACCACGATCGCGGTCTCGACAACGGGCACCGGAAGCGGACGGGCAGCAGGAACCACGTCGTCGGGAAGTGCAATCGGGAGGTCTGGGGCGCCGAGCAGCTGATACTCCAGCGCGCGTCAGGGCGAGAACGCAGAGAACGATGCCTAGGATCGTGAACTCGACGTAATAGGCCTGCCAGCTGCGAGAGCCGAAGAATCGGGATGTCCGCCTACGGTTCGGTGAGAGCACCCGCACCGTGATCAAGTACAGGATCGAGCCGAGGCCGGCCCAGGCGATCAGTTCGCTTGCCGCTTCGTACGGCACCCAGTGACCGATCACGGGCAGCGCGAACCGCGGATCGAACAGCTGTCCGTACGCAGTGAGCAAGGTGAAGAAGAGCGCGCCGAAAGCGACGAAGACGAACCAGTGAGCGACGCCAATGGTGTTCCACTGCAGCATCCGCGTGTGCCCGAGCGTTTCGGCGAGCAGGTGCTTCCACCGCTGCCCCGGCTGATCGCGACGTCCGGGGATAGGGCGCCCGAGCTTGACGACGCCGATGATCGTCGCGTACGGCCCGGGCGAACATGCACCACGCCCACCAGCGAGATCGCCAAAGCGACCACGATGGCTCCCGCCTTCACGACTTCCATGCTCGACTTTCTAGCTGGATGGGGCTGGGTCCCACCTAATCAGGGTTCGCGCGTGCATCGTCAGGTTACCTGCGAGTAACTAGCGGCCAGCTGCTCCTCGGAAGTCCCGGAAGTCGGGGCGCGCCGCCGCAGGTCCGGATTTTGTCTGGGTCGGCGGCTATGGTCGTCTGTGACCTGCACGCGGTGGGTAATGGCTCTCCGGTCATCGCCGCCGTGGTGGCGGCACTCCGGCGACAGACGTGGACGAGCGGTGGGATTGACGTGATCCAATTCGAGTCAGTCAGCAAGACCTTCCGAGACGGCACGACCGCCGTCACCGATCTCGACCTGACTGTGCCGTCGCACAAGATCACGGTGATCGTCGGTCCCTCGGGGTGCGGCAAGACCACGACGCTGCGGATGGTCAACCGGATGCTGGAGCCCTCCGAAGGGACGGATCACCTGGGACGGGACACCGCTGCGCTCGATTCGCAAGACCAAGCTGAGACGCCAGATGGGTTACGTCATCCAGAGCGGTGGCCTCTTCCCGCACCGCACGGTCCTGGAGAACATCGGCACGGTGCCTGGCTTGCTTGCGCTGGGACAAGACCAAGAGTCCGCAAACGTTCCCTGGAGCTCCTCGACAGCGTCGGACTGGACCCCAAGCTGGCCGACCGCTATCCGGCGCAGCTGTCGGGCGGCCAGCAGCAGCGCGTCGGCGTCGCCCGGGCGCTCGCCGCCGATCCGCTGGTGCTGCTCATGGACGAGCCGTTCTCGGCCGTCGATCCGGTGGTGCGCGGCGAGCTCCATGAGTTCTTCCTCGGACTGCAACGGCGCTTGAGCAAGACGATCATCCTGATCACCCACGACGTCGACGAGGCGATCAAACTCGGCGATCATGTGGCCATCCTCCGGGTGGGCGGCCGGCTCGCCCAAGTCGGTACTCCGCAGCAGCTGCTGGACGAGCCAGCTGATGCCTTCGTCGAGGGCTTCGTCGGCAAGGACCGCGGTTACCGGTTGCTGTCCTTCGAGCCGGCCGCCGGGCTGTCATTGGACAGCGTCCCTGTCGTCCGGGACGCGTCGGCGGCGGGAGACACGCCATCACTCGTCGTAGACGCGGACGCGCGACCCCTCGGTTGGACTGATCGAACCCGAGCCACGGGTCTTCACCCGGTGGGCTCCACCTTCGACCCGGAGACCGACACCTTGCGGGTAGCGCTCGATGCCGCTCTTACCTCACCGGTCGGCTTGGCGGTGGCGGTCAACCGGGCGAGCGGACGTTTCGCCGGGGTGGTGTCAGCGCAAGCAATCTTGAGCCAGATCGCCGAGGTCAAGGCCACGCAGCAGGCGTCGATCGCGCAGGCGGACACAGGCGGCGGTCAGGCGGTGGAGACGGGTGACCAGATGGCTGCTCAGCCAGGGCGATGTTGAGGCGGCCGCCGGAGCGCCTGCAGGTGCTGAAGCGGGCGCGGACAGCCCGGATTCTGCGGAGGCGTCCGCCGGCACCGCCGACAGGGACGCCGAGATGCAAGCGCTGAGGCGCCTCTGAGCCGCAGCCGGCCCTGGCGAGCGGGACGTGGATGAGCTAACGGCACGGAGGCGCATGCCGGCAACACGGGCCACGGTGACCGCGACGCGGACGATAGCGGCCCCGGGGAACTAGACGCGGACGACAGCGTGGTCCCATCGGACTCGAGCGGCGGATGGCCGTCGCGACCGCTGCGGGCACCGACCAAGTCGCTGCTGGGTCCGACGGTATCGAGGAGGAAGCCGCGTACTGACCCGGAGCTGGCTCCGAACATCGGATACCAGGACGGAGCTGACGCGGAGCCTGCCACCCAGACACGGAGGGAGTAGGAGATGGCACGCCAATGCAGGTGCCCAGCGGGGAAAGCGACACTCGGACGAGGACACGATTTGGTGGTGGCCGGAATACCGGTCGACCGGGTACCAGACGGTGTCCTCGACAACGGCCAAGCATGTCCGCTCCGTCGATGTGCGCGAGCCCGACGCTGATCGGGCCGAGGCGCGGGTCAGGTGAATCTCGATTGGGAATGGCTCAACCGCAACCTGGCGATGATCGGCGGATTGCTGGTTGAGCACGTGATCTTGGCGCTGGTCCCCGTGGTGCTGGCCTTTGTTATTTCGCTGCCGCTCGGTTATCTGGTCTTCAAGACCGGCAAGCCGGCCAACGTACTGCTGGCGATCTTGGGCGTGATCTACTCCATCCCGTCACTTGCGTTGTTCGTCCTGATGCCGCTCGTCCTCGGTACCCAGATTCTCAATCCGGTCAACATCGCCGCGGCGCTGACCGTCTACTCAATCGCCCTGCTGATACGAAGCGTGGTCGACGGTCTGCGCTCGGTGTCCCCCAGTGTCAAGCAATCCGCTTCTGCCATGGGCTACGGCTCGTTCCGTCGACTCTTCGGCGTGGAGTTGCCACTCGCCATGCCGGTGATCTTCGCGGGGTTGCGGGTCGTCACCGTTTCGAACATCGCTCTCGTCAGCGGTCGCCACGCTGGTCGGCAGCGGAGCACTCGGCAAGCTCTTCGATCTTGGCTTCGGGAGCTACTTCTACACGCCCATCATCGTGGCGCTGGTGCTGACGCTTGCTCTGGCGCTGATCGCCGACGGGCTGATCTTGTTGCTGCAGCGCGGAAGCCTTCCGTGGTTACGGAGGCGGGCGACCGCATGAATCTGTTCGACTACATCAGTGATCCCGCCAACTGGCGAGGTGAGGCGGGGATCGGCTACCTGCTGCTGCAGCAATTGGGCTACACCGCTGCGGCGGTCGCCATCGCGGCGCTGATTGCCATCCCGCTGGGGATCTTGATCGGTCACACGGGCCGGGGCTCGTTCCTGGTGATTGGACTGAGCAACGCTGCCCGGGCGATTCCCAGCCTCGGTCTGCTGGTCCTGGTCGTGCTGCTGCTGGGCACTGGAAACGGCCCGATTGTGGGGGTGCTGGCCGTCCTCGCGTTGCCGGCGATCTTGACCGCCACGGCCGCCGGCATCCAAGGGGCCGACCACGGGGCGGTTCACGCCGCGCACGCCCTGGGCATGTCCGGCGGTCAGGTCATCGGCAAGGTCGAATGGCCACTCGCGCTGCCGCTGGTGATCTCGGGTCTGCGGAGCGCAGCGCTCCAGGTTGTCGCCACGGCGACCATCGCCGCCTACAGCTCCGGTACCGGTCTCGGTCGACTGCTCATCTCCGGGAACGCGAACCGTAACTACTCCGAAATGTTCGCCGGCGCCCTTATGGTCGCGCTGCTGGCTATCGTCCTGGATGTGGCGCTGGGCACCATCGCCTGGCTGATCGCACGACGAAGGCATTCAGCCAGCAAGACAGTTGGAGGCGCGCTCGCCGTGGCCTCATAACCTAGTCCGACGGTCGGGAAATCCCCGGCGTCCAGATGGAGTCGACAATGAAGATCAAGTAGTTCCGTGATCGGCGCTGGCCTGGGGATCGCCGCCCTGGTGCTGACCGCCTGCGGCGGCAGCAACAATCCGCTGGGCGAGTCCTCGGCACAGCCGTCGGATACTGCGTCGAGCTCCGCAGGCGGTGAGGTCGTGGTGGGTTCGGCAGACTTCACCGAGTCCAAGATCCTTGCCGAGATCTATTCGCAGGCGCTTCAGGCCAAGGGCGTCAAGTCCTCGACCAAGCTGGGGATCGGATCGCGGGAGATCTACATCAAGGCGCTGCAGGACCAGTCCATTTCGGCTGTGCCCGAGTACACCGGCAACCTGTTGCTCAACTTCGACGCGAACGCCACCGCCACGACGGCCGAGGAAGTCGAGCAAGCGTTGCCGGAAGCGCTGCCGAGCGGGCTCAAGGTGCTCAAGGCCTCGGCAGCCGTGGATCAGGACGTGTACGTCGTGACCAAGGACTACTCGGCGAAGAACAGCATCACATCGCTGGAGGATCTGAAGAAGATTTCCAGTGGCGCAACCCTGGGCGGCCCACCGGAGCTGGAGAAGCGCGCGTACGGGCCCCCCGGACTGGAGAAGATCTATGGCGCCAAGTTCAAGGCGTTCAAGCCGTACGCCAAGTACCCGCCCAAGATCAGCGACCTCGACTCGAACAAGATCCAGGTGGCGACCTTCTTCACCACCGATGCCGTCATCTCCGAGAAGGGCTACGTGCAGCTCGAGGATCCGCAGTCGATGATCTTGCCGCAGAACGTGGTACCGCTGGTGCGGGAAGACGTGGTCAGCAATTCGACCGCCGCGTCTGCCCTGAATGCGGTGCAGGCTGCGTTGACCACTGAGGATCTGATTGCCCTCGACAAGAAGGTCGACAGTGACCGGCAAGATCCCGACCAGGTGGCAGGGGAGTGGCTGACGAGCAAGGGCCTCGCCTAGTCCCTGGGTGGACCGTCAGGAGTCCGCGTCCGCGGGGCGCTCCTTGCTGTCGCGCTCGTCACGGTCGGCCCACTCGAGAAGCTCGTCGAGTTGATACACGTTGTCGTCGATGTCGGCATGCAGATCACCAAGATCAGCGAAGCGCGCCGGCATCGTGGCGATGGTGAAGTCGGCGGGCTCCGCGTCAGAGATTTCGTCCCACTTGACCGGCGCCGAGACGATCCCTGCAGGAGTGCCACGGACCGAGTAGGCACTCGCGATCGTGTGATCACGAGCGTTCTGGTTGTAGTCGACGAAAATCGATCCGGGATCGCGGTCCTTCCGCCACCAGGTGAGGTCGACCATATCGTCGCTGCGCCGCTCGACCTCCCGAGCAAAGGCCCAGGCTGCGCGTCGTACATCGGCAAACCCATGAGTCGGCGGAATCCGGACGTAGATGTGCAGTCCCTTGCCGCCGGAGGTCTTGGGGTAACCGACCGCACCGAGCTCGGCCAGCACCTCTCGGGCGATCGCCGACACCCGCCGGACGTCGGCGTAGGTGGCCAAGGGCATGGGATCCAGATCGATGCGCCACTCGTCGGGCGACTCCGTGTCGTCGCGGCGGGAGTTCCAGGGATGGAACTCGACGGTGGACATCTGCACCGCCCAGATCACGTCGGCCGGATGGTTCACGCACAGTTCGTCCGCGTCCCGGTTGAAGCGCGGGAAGTGGACTCGTACGGTCTCGATCCACGGCGGCGCACCGGCGGGCAGCCTCTTTCTGGTGCACCTTCTCCCCGTCCACGCCGTCCGGGAAGCGGTGCAGCATGCAGGGCCGGTGGTACAGCGCATTGACGATGCCGTCGGCGACCGAGAGGTAGTAGCGGGCAAGATCGAGTTTCGTCTCGCCGCGCTCGGAGAAGTAGACCCGATCGGGGTTGCTGATCTTGACGACCCGATCACCGACCTCGAATTCGACACGCTCCGCGGCCATGCGGGCACCATACCTTGGCGCCGACTGCGCGAGGCACCCTTCGTTCGCTGGAATCACCTTCCTTTAGGTGTGCCTAGCTCGAGTGAAGGTGCCTCCCACCAGTGAGGGGACGGGCGGTCCCACGCGGACTATCGGAGGGTCGACACCATACAGAGCCGGCGAGGGAGAGGAAGCGAACGATGGTGGCGATGGCGTTTGCATCGCATCGAGCGGCCGGGGTGCCTCACTGAGGCTGGTTGCAGGGTTGAGGTTCCCCGACCGCGACCTGCGCGATGACTGTGTGGGAGTCGTCGCCGACGCTATGAAGCCGGATCCACCACCAGCGCGTCCGGCTGAGAGCTCGCGATCAGAGTCCGAAGGTCGTCCACGTAGCCCTCCACGGAGCCGATAAAGACGTGCTCGAAGTCGAAGACGACTTGGCGCAGGCCCTGGTACCGGTCTCGCCCAGGGAAGTGCTTGTTGTAGTCGCCGTCGCCGAAATCGATCGGTGACTCGAGCGGAGCAAACGTGGCGCCGGTTGCGGTGATCTTGTCTTCAAAGTGCTTGGAGGTGTACCAGGTGACCTCGTGCCCCCGGGTGATGAGCTCCCGGGCCACCGGCGCGATGGGGGCCACGTGCCCGACAATTGCCATGGTTGCGAACAGGAAGCGTGCCATGGTCACCCATCCTCTCCGAAACTCCTGGGCGCGGACGGCTTCTGGTGCGCATTGATGCGTTCCGGCAGCCGAGCGTGGTCAGCGTGACTTGAGCCAGGCGAGAACCGCCAGAACCCGGCGGTTGTCGGAGCCGAGGTCGGGCAAGTTGATCTTGGCGAAGATGCTCGATATGTGCTTCTCGACCGCGCCGCTGGAGACCACGAGCTGATCTGCGATGGCGGCATTGCTGCGGCCCTCGGCCATCAACGACAACACCTCTCGTTCCCGCGGCGTGAGCGTCCTCAGCGGATCAGACCGGCGTCTGACGAGCAGTTGGGCGATGACCTCAGGATCCAGGACCGTGCCGCCATCCACGATCGTCCGTAGCGCGTCGGAAAGCCGATCCAACGACGTGACTCGATCCTTGAGCAGATAACCCACTCCGCCGCGGCCATCGGAGAGCAGCGCGTCGGCGTAACTCAGCTCGATGTAGGCCGACAGCATCAAGACGCCGAGATCCGGATCCGCCGCTCGGGCCGCGACCGCAGCCCGCAGCCCGTCGTCGGTCATGGTGGGCGGCATCCGTACGTCGACTACCGCCACGTCCGGGCGAAATTCGGCCACCACAGTGAGCAGGCTGGGCGCGTCCCCGACCGAGGCGACCACCTCGCAATCCGCTTCGGTGAGCAGCCGCACCAATCCCTCCCGCAACAGAAGGGAGTCGTCGGCGACCACCACGCGCATCCGCTCGAGGGCGGCACCCCCACAGATTGTCACGAACGTGCAGCCAGGGGCACGGTTGCGGTCAGTTGCGTCGGTCCGCCAACCGGAGAGGAGATCGTGAGCGTGCCGTCGACGCCGGCCAAACGGTCAGCAAGCCCGGCCAGGCCGTGGCCCTTGGCCATCGACGCGCCGCCGACTCCGTCGTCAGAAATGTTGATCACCGCGAGCGCGCCCATCGCATGGATATCCACCGCGGCGGAATGCGCCCGGCCGTGCTTCTCCATATTGGCCAGCGCTTCGGCAACCACGAAGTAGGCGGCATTCTGCGCAGCGTCGGTCAGGGGAACTTCATCCACATCGACCGAGGTAGGCATGCTGCCGCGTGCCGCCAGCGCTGTGACGGCGGACCGCAACCCCTGCTCGGCGAGGATCGGCGGCGCGATGCCGCGGGAGAGGGTACGGATCTCCGACAGCGCCTCTTGGGACTGCGCGAACGCTTCGTCCAGCAGAGCCCGCGCCTGTTCCGGATCACCGTCCAGGCGACGCTGGGCGGCGGAGATGTCCATGCCCAGCCGCACGAGGCGCTGTTGGGGGCCGTCGTGCAGGTCGCGCTCAAGCTTGCGCAACGTGTGTGCCTCGGCTTCACCGGCCGCAGTCCGGCTGGAGGTCAGCACACTCACCTGCTGCCGGAGTACTGAGGTTTCGTCGACCAGCAGCCCGCGCGCCACCACCCCATGCAAGCGGACCAGGCCGTGCAAGACCAGCGGCGCCGTCAGCAGCATGATCACACCAACGATCTCGTTGAAGGCCACGTCGGCGAACCGCCCCGGGAATCCCAGCAACTCCGGCAGGCCCTGATTGTCATCGGGCAGGAAGCGGCTCCAGAACCAGTACGTGATGCCGGCTGGCCCGGCTACCAGCCAGCTGATGCCGATGGAGAAGCTCGCTGTGCTGAGCACGAAGTTGATCAAGACGAAAAGCAGGTCACGCCAGGACTGTCCGTCCCCGAGCCGACGCAGCTTGCCCCAAAAGCCGGCTCCAGGAGCGGGGTAATGTGCCGGCGGCAGCGCGATACCAGCGGACCCGAGCAGCAGGCGGACCAGCCGCGCCGACCATCCGGCGACCACCAGGCAGGCGACGAGAACGAACAGGCCGCCCACGAAGATGGCCAGCGCGAGGCCGACGCTGAACAAGATGGTGCACGCGACGAACGCGGCGAGCCCAACGGCGAACATGCCGACGATGGCCGCCAGGTTGTGGCCCACTCCTCGGATCACGGCGGTCAGATTTTCAGCTCCTGCGTTGCGCGGGGCGCTCGCCTGCGGGAGGACGTCGTAGAGGTCGAGCACCTCGGTGCTGCGGGGTTCCGCGTGCTGCGGGGTTCGGTGCTGGGGTGCGTGCTGGTCATGCCTCTACGCTGCCAACTGTGAGCGAGCCTCGCCATCAGGCTAGCGACCGAATCCAGGGTGGGGATATCCCGAACTCGACGGGACCTCAGGCCACGGGAGAACTCGCTCGGGTGGCGGGGCGGCTGCGGCAAGCGGGCTGCGTCTTCGCGGAGGACGAGGCCGGGCTGCTGCTCGCTGCGAACTCCACGCCTGCCGAGCTGGAGTCCATGGTGGACAGGCGGGTTTCGGGTGAACCGTTGGAACATGTTCTTGGCAGGGCCGAGTTCTGCGGACTGAAGATCTTGGTTGAGCCCGGTGTGTTCGTGCCGCGCCGGCGAACGGAGTTCCTAGTTGAGCAGGCCGCCGCCTTCGCGCGGCCCGGCGCCGTGGTGGTGGACCTGTGCTGCGGCTCGGGAGCGATCAGTGCAGCATTGCTTGTACGAGAGGCTGATATAGAGCTGTACGCGACTGATATCGACCCGGTCGCCGTACGCTGCGCCCGCCGGAACGTCGCTGACCGAGCCACGGTTTACCGCGGTGACCTCTTCGAGGCCCTGCCAGCCGAGATCGCCGGTCGAGTCGATCTGGTGGTGTGCAACGCCCCGTACGTACCGACGGAGGACATCACATTCATGCCGCCGGAAGCGAGGCTGCACGAGCCGATGGTGGCTCTCGATGGCGGCCTGGACGGTCTCGACGTCCAACGCCGGGTGATCGCCGAGGCTCTCGGCTGGTTGGCCACGGGCGGTCATCTCCTCATTGAGACCAGCCGGGGGCAGGCGTCGTCCACCGCCGCGACTCTTCAGCGGGCTGGCCTTGTTGCCACCGTCGCCCACTCCGACGAGTTGGACGCCACCGTCGCGACCGGCCGTAATCCCGGACCGGTGGTTCGACCTTGAGACCCCCGGAGCCAAGGATGCAGCGCCGGGGTCAAAGTCGGGGGAGTGCTGGCCGGGAGACCCGAGGCCACGCCCAAAACCTAGGCCGGACGTGAAAGAGGCGGGAGCATGTCGGGGCCTGGGCCGGGGTGGATCTGCTCCGGCGCCAGGGGCAGCGCCACGGTGAATTGGGTCTCGCCTGGTCGACTGGTCACACTGACTCGGCCATGATGGGCCTCGACGACGGCCGCGACGATCGCCAGGCCAAGGCCGGTGCTCGCGCCGTTTGCGGCGCCAGAGGCGCGGACACGACTCGTGTCCGCGCGGGTGAAGCGTTCGAAGATCTGATCGCGGATGCCGTCGGGAATGCCCGGACCGTTGTCGCTAATCGTCATCACCGCCTGGCCCTCACCTACCGTGAGGCTCGCGTCGACCCGGGTACCCGGCGGTGTGTGAGTCCGCGCATTGGCCAGCAGGTTGGCGACGACCTGGTGCAGTCGATGTCGATCACCGAGGGCGCTGACCGGCTCGTCGGGCAATGCCAGTCCCCAGGTGTGGTCGGGCCCGGCGGCCCGGGCGTCGCTGACCGCATTGATCATGATTTCGGTGAGATCGACGGCCTTGATCTCCAGGTCGGGACCCGAGTCGAGCCGGGCAAGTAGCAGCAGGTCCTCCACCAGGTGGGACATCCGCTCCGACTCGGCCTCCACGCGTGACAACGCGTAGGCGGCATCGGCTGGAAGATCCTCTCGACTGCGCCGGGTCAGTTCGGCGTATCCACGAATGGCGGCGAGTGGGTTGCGCAGCTCGTGCGATGCATCGGCGACGAATTGCCGCACCTTGGTCTCGGACGCTTGCCGTGCGGCCAGCGCCTCCTCGACGTTGTTGAGCATGTGGTTCAGCGCCTGCCCCACCTGACCGACCTCGGAGCTGGGATCGGCGTCCTGTGGTGGGACCCGCACGGCGAGCGCGACTTCGCCCCGGTCCAACGGCAGCTGGGAGACCTGCTGCGCCGTCGCGGCCAGCCGATTCAGTGGTCGGAGGCTGCGAGCTAGGACCGCCCGGGCGGCCAACCAGGCGCCCGCAATGGCCAGCAGCGAGAGGATGATCTCGAGGCCGATCAACTCGATCAGGAAGGTGTCGACGTCGGTGAGCGGAAGGCCGATCACGACCGTGCCGTAATCACGAGACTGCGCGATCAACCGGTAGTGACCAAGGCCCGCAGCCAGGTTGCGGGAAACCCGCCCGTCGTCAACCGGAACCGACCGCAGCTGCGCGACGAGTTCGTCCCACTCCTCCTGAGGCAGTTCGACGTCGGCGCGATTGTTCTGCAGGATGCCGATTCGGGGCGCACCATTGTTGGTGAACTCGGCGGCGAGGGTTCCGATCTGCTGGCCCGGGACTCTGACGCCCCCTGGTGGCGGACCTCGATCGAGGTCGGATGGGCCGCCGCCCCCCGACCGAAACTCCTGTTGCCGAGCCAGTGCCGAGTCGAGCTGCCGGTCGAGCTGACCCAGCAGCAGCTGCCGAGTCGCGAGGGTAGTCAACAGGCTCAGCAGGACCGCGGCAGCCGCCACCAGCGCGAGCACGCGCACCAGGAGCTTCCGGCCGAGCGTTCCTCGGCCGAATGGCGCCGGCCCCGCGGCAGGCCCGGAAAGCGTCGAACCCTCGGTGCTAGCAGCCATCACACCGCTGGGCGAAGAACATATCCCGCTCCGCGCATGGTGTGGATCATCGGCGGCCGGTTGGCGTCGATCTTCTTGCGCAGGTAGGAAATGTAGAGCTCGACCACGTTGGCTTGGCCGCCGAAGTCGTAGTTCCAGACCCGATCGAGGATCTGGGCCTTGCTGAGCACACGGCGAGGATTGCGCATCAGATAGCGGAGCAGCTCGAATTCGGTGGCGGTCAATTGGATCTCGACCCCGGCGCGCATGACCTCATGACTATCCTCATCGAGGGTCAAATCACCCACGACCAACGTCGAGCCGCTCCTGGCGAGTGCGGCGCCGCTGCGCCGGAGGAGGGCCCGCAGTCGCGCGATCACCTCTTCCAGGCTGAACGGCTTGGTGACGTAGTCGTCGCCTCCCGCCGTCAAACCGCCGATCCGGTCCTCGACTGCATCCTTGGCGGTGAGGAAGATGACCGGCACGTCGGGATCCTCCGAGCGGATCCGCCGCATCACCTCCAGGCCGTCGTAGTCGGGCAGCATCATGTCCAGCACGATCGCATCCGGTCGCACCTCGCGGGCCGCCTTGACCGCGTCGCCGCCGGATCCCGCTGTCGTCACGTGCCACCCCTCGTAGCGCATCGCCATTGACAGCAACTCGGTCAGGCTGGGCTCGTCGTCGACAGCGAGCACTCGGATCGGGGTGCCATCAGGTCGGGTGAGGGGCGGGGTTGCGATAGCGGGACGGGTCATGGGTTCAGGGTCACACGACCAGCCTGCCTCCGGCTGTGGAAAATCTGTGCACTACCTGTGAGATTAGGGCAGACCATCGTCGTCCTGGTCAACGTCCGGCTTCTTCCGGCGGAACAGGCCGTCAACCGAGATCCGACCTGCCCCGAAGACGGCCAACAGCAAGGCCAGCAAGGCGATGACCAGGTTGTGTTCGTACCCACCCGCGTACGTTCCGTCGCTGTTCACCAGATCCGGTCCCTTGTACCAATTCGTGTAGGCGATGATGAAGATCTGCTCGACCAGCACCGCGAGCGCGACCACCGGAGTCAGCGCGCCGGCCACGAGGAAGATGCCGCCGACGAGTTCCAGGAAGGTTGCGCCCCACGCGGCGTACTGAGGGTACGGTGTCCCGAACTGGCTGAGGTAGTCGATCTGTTTTTGAACGCCCTGGCCGGGCCCCTGCCAGCGCAGCCACCCGTGCAGGATCAAGACCACGCCGAGACCCACCCGGGCGATCAGCAGGGCCAGATCGCGAAGCACCCGCAGCGACGAGGACATGCTCACAGCTTGCCTCGCCACCGTCGGATATGCGCGAGGCACCCCGCAATCGCGCTCCAGGGCACCCGCTTCGGAGGGTGCATCGATCACATGTCACCTCGGGCGTTGAAAATGGGCCGATCCGTGGAATACCCAGAACCATGGCATAGTTGAGCCTAGTGCGCTCAAGATGTAAGTTGAGTGTTGCAGACTCAATGACAAACACTTCCACGGAGGATCAACAACATGGCTCGTGCAGTTGGCATCGACCTGGGAACGACCAACTCGGTCGTCGCCGTACTCGAAGGTGGAGAGCCCACCGTCATTCCCAATGCCGAGGGTTCCCGTACCACCCCGTCGGTGGTTGCGTTCGCCAAGGGCGGCGAGGTCCTCGTCGGCGAGGTGGCCAAGCGTCAGGCGGTCACCAACGTTGACCGCACTATCCGTTCGGTCAAGCGCCATATGGGCACCAGCTGGACCGCCAACATCGACAAGACCTACAAGCCGCAGCAGATCAGCGCTTTCGTGCTGCAGAAGCTGAAGCGGGATGCCGAGGCCTACCTCGGTGAGCAGGTCACCCACGCGGTGATTACGGTTCCGGCCTACTTCGGCGACGCCGAGCGGCAGGCCACCAAGGAGGCCGGTGAAATCGCCGGCTTGGTCGTCGACCGGATCATCAATGAGCCCACGGCGGCGGCGCTCGCGTACGGCCTGGACAAGGGCGGCAAGGATCAGACGATCCTGGTTTTCGACCTCGGTGGTGGCACCTTCGACGTGTCGCTGCTGGAGATCGGCGACGGCGTGTTCGAGGTCAAGGCCACCAAGGGCGACAACCGGCTCGGTGGCGACGACTGGGATGGCCGGATCGTCGACTGGCTGGTCAAGCAGTTCAAGAACAAGAACGGTACGGACCTGGCCCAGGACAAGATCGCCCGGCAGCGGCTGCAGGAAGCGGCGGAGAAGGCCAAGATCGAGTTGTCCTCGGCCAGCGAGACTCAGATCAACCTGCCGTACATCACCCTTGGCCAGTCCGGTCCGCTGCACCTGGAAGAGAAGTTGACTCGCTCGGAGTTTCAGCGGATGACGTCCGATCTGCTTGACCGCTGCCGCTCGCCGTTCAACGCAGTGATCTCCGACGCCAAGATCAGCGTCGGCTCGATCGACCACGTGATCTTGGTCGGCGGCTCGACCCGGATGCCGGCCGTCGTCGACCTGGTCCGCGAGCTGACCGGCGGCAAGGAGCCCAACAAGGGCGTCAATCCTGACGAGGTCGTCGCTTTGGGTGCCAGCCTGCAGGCCGGTGTGCTGAAGGGCGAGGTCAAGGATGTGCTGCTGCTCGACGTCACTCCGCTGAGCCTCGGAATCGAGACCAAGGGAGGAGTGTTCACCAAGATCATCGAGCGGAACACGACCATCCCGACCAAGCGGTCCGAGGTCTTCACCACTGCTGATGACAACCAGCCGTCGGTGATGATCCAGGTCTACCAAGGTGAGCGTGACTTCGCCCGGGACAACAAGTCGCTAGGCAACTTCGAGCTGACCGGCCTTCCGCCGGCACCGCGCGGCGTACCGCAGATCGAGGTCGCCTTCGACATCGACGCCAACGGCATTGTCCACGTGCATGCCAAGGATCTGGCTACCAGCAAGGAGCAATCCATGACGGTGACCGGCGGGTCGGCCCTTGCCAAGGACGACATCGACCGGATGGTCCGCGAGGCCGAATCCCATGCCGAGGAGGACCGCAAGCGCCGCGAGGCCGTGGAGATGCGCAACGAGGCGGACAACCTGGTCTTCCGGACCGAGAAGCTGCTCACCGAGAACGCCGACAAGATCACCGACGACGTGAAGCAGCCGGTGGAGGAGGCGCTCGGGGAGGTCAAGACGGCCCTGGAGGGCACCGACGACGACGCGGTCAAGGCGGCGGTGGAGAAGCTGAACACCACCAGCGCCGCCCTCGGCCAGGCGATGTACGCCGCCGCCCAGGCGGCTCAGCAGCCGCCGGAAGGAGCCGGCGAGCCGAGCGAGCACGCTGAGTCCAATGGCGCCAGCTCGACCGACGAGGACGTCGTCGAGGCCGAGATCGTGGACGAGGACGAGAAGACGAGTGAGTCCAAGTGAGCGGTGCACCGAATAGCGCGGAGGAACCGGAGCCGCGAGTCCACGTTCGGGACAACCGGCGCATCGACCCGGAGACGTACGAGGTGAGGGAGCCGCAGGCATCTGCGGCTCCTGCCGCCCACACCAGCTCGGCTGCATTTGCTGATCGTGATGCCGCCGTCGATGCCGGAGCCGTCGAGGACGGCGCGGTGGTGGAGCTGACCGCGTCGCTTGCCGAGCGGACCGCCGATCTGCAGCGGTTGCAGGCGGAGTACGTCAACTACAAGCGTCGGGTGGATCGGGATCGCGATCTCGTACGGACGAGGACGATCGAAGGTGTCCTGAAGGACTTCCTGTCGGTGCTGGACGACGTACGCTCGGCTCGCGAACATGGTGAGCTGACCGGCGGCTTCAAGGCGGTCGCGGACGAGATCGAGCGGGTCACGACGAAGTACGGCCTGCAGACCTACGGAGAAGCCGGCGATCCCTTCGACCCACACATCCACGAGGCACTGCTGCACGCTCACGCCGAGGGCATCGACGGACCGACCTGCGTCGAGATCCTGCAGCCGGGCTATCGGATCGGGGATCACGTCCTGCGGCCGGCGAGGGTTGCGGTGGCCGAGCCCGACCCCGATGCCGCACCTGCCGAACCCGCAGCGGTGGCAGAGACACAGGAACAGGACGAGGGGGTTGACGAGGCGGGTGCAGATGAGCCCGAACTCAACGACCAAGAGAACTAGACAGGTAGCTGCTGGGCCCTTCGACAGGCTCGGCACACGCCCGTCAGAGTGGCGCGGCCACAACGCCCTTCGGCGGGCTTGCGGACCGGTCGCGATGGAGCACCGTGAGGGGAGGCGTTGATGAGCACCAAGGACTGGATCGAGAAGGACTTCTACAAGGTCTTGGGCGTGAGCAAAGACGCCAAACCGGAGGAGATCAAGCGGGCGTATCGCAAGCTGGCGCGCGACAACCATCCCGATCAGAACCCGGGCAACCCCGAGGCGGAGCGACGGTTCAAGGAGATCTCCGAGGCGAACGACGTCTTGTCGAGCGAGGCGAAGCGCAAGGAGTATGACGAGGCGCGCCGGCTGTTCGGCGGCGGCGGCTTCCGATTCCCGGGCGCCGGTGCTGGTCAGCGCGGGGGTGGGGTCGGCGTCGACGACTTGTTCCGCAACGCCAGTGACAGCAACTTCACCGATCTCTTCGGTGGCTTGTTCGGCGGCGGGGGCGGCGCGAGCCGAACCGCGCGCTACACCACCACGCGCGGCCCGCGGCGGGGCAGCGATGTCGAGGGAGAGGTCACGGTCGACTTCGTCGAGGCCATCGAGGGTGTCACCGTCGGCATGCAAATGATCTCCGATGCGCCCTGCGAAGCGTGCCGTGGGACCGGAGCGAAGGCAGGCACTGTCCCCAGGGTGTGTCCCACCTGTGAGGGGAGCGGGATGCAGACCTCGACATCGGGCGGAGTGTTTGCGGTCACCGAGCCCTGCCGCGACTGCCGTGGCCGCGGCATGGTGGTCGACGATCCCTGTCCGGTCTGCCACGGATCGGGCCGCGGGAAGTCGACGAAGACCATGCAGGTCCGGATCCCTGCCGGCGTCACCGACAATCAGCGGATCCGGCTGAAAGGCAAGGGCGGTGCTGGCGAGAACGGCGGTGCAGCCGGTGACCTTTACGTCATGGTGCACGTTCGCCCGCACCTGGTTTTCGGGCGTAAGGGCGACCATCTGACGTTGACCGCCCCGGTCACCTTCACCGAAGCCGCTCTCGGTGCCGAGATCGAGGTGCCGACCCTGGGCGGCCCCCCGGTGAAGCTCCGCATCCCGCCGGGCACGCCCAATGGGCGCACCTTCCGGGTTCGTGGCAAGGGGGTGGCCAAGCGCGACGGCATGAAGGGCGACCTCCTGGTGTCGATCGAGGTGCTCGTTCCAGCGGCCCTCAACGATCAGGCCAAGCAGGCTCTGGCCAGCTATGCCGAGGCGGTCGGATCAGCTGACCCTCGTGCGAAGCTCTTCACACTCTTATGAGTGCCGAACTCTTCGCCGCCGAATAGGAGGGCGTTGGATCGATGCACACTCTGAAGTCCTCAGCGGCCGAGCTGCCACAGCGGATCGACAACGATGCGCCGGTGTTCGTCATCTCGGTAGCCGCGCAGCTGGCGGCGATGCACCCGCAGACCCTGCGGACCTACGACCGGATGGGGCTGGTGTCGCCGCGCCGGACCGCCAAGCGCGGCCGCCGTTACTCGGCGCGCGACATCGCCCGGCTGCGGCTGATTCAGCGCCTCAGCCAGGACGAGGGCATCAACCTGGAAGGCATTCGGAGGATCTTGTCCATGCAAGATGACATCGACGAACTGCGGAGCCGCCTCGAGCACCTGACATCTCTGCTGGCCGCCGTGCAGTCCGCTCCCGAGGGGCGAGTGTTCACCGCGGACCCGATCGGCGGGGTGCACCTCGGCCGTCGCGGCCCGCGCCCACCACTCGCTCTGCCCGGGCGCCCGCTGCCCTGACGGGGTCGCCCCTCGGCTTTCTGGTCGACCGGTCGCTTCTGGCTCTGCTTTCTGGTCGGCCCGCCGCTTCCGGTCAGTGCGCTGCTCCGATGATGTCCAGCATTTCCAGGAGATCCTTGACGCGGAGTGGCGAGGTGAGCAATTCAGCTACTCGTTCCAAGCTGTGAACCCAGTCCTCGTCGGCAGCGGAAGGTCTCAGGTAATGCTCCACGGCAGCCTCCCAGAAGTGCCCGAACTGGGCGATCACCATGGTGAACGCCTCGAATCCGCGGATTCGAGCCGACCCTCCCGCATCCATATAGCTTCGATACAGCTCGGCAATCCGGAGCGGATCGCCGACACCGAAGTCAACGAGCACCATGGGTATCTCCTGCGCTGGGTCGGCGAGACCGCAGTTCTCCCAATCGATGACACAAACGCCGCCGGCGGGGGTGGGCAGAATGTTGTCAGCCCACAAGTCGCGGTGACAGTTCTGTAGGTTCCTCGGCGTCTCAAGCAGCGCTTCCAGCTTCAACAAATGCGGGATCTCCGCCTCGAAGGCCTCGACAAACGGTGCTCGCGCCGCTTTGGCCGCCTCGAGCAGCTGCGCCCAGCGCTCGGAGCCGACGGGATCGGTGTACCACCAGTGCAACGGTCTAGCCGGCTCATGTCGAATTCGATGAACGGCGGCGATCGTTGCGCCGATCAGCGCCGGCTCAAGTGCGGTGTCCGCCGGCAGCAGGTCGACCCACGCGTAGACCCGTACCTGGTGGCCAGCGACATCGAGGAGAACCTCGCCGGCAGCAGTGAGCACAGGTCGGGGAATCAGGAGGGCGCCTGTGGCTAAGGCCGCCTCCTGATACGCGACGTCCGCGGCAGCATCAGCCGGCAGTTGACGGACAATCAGGTCCTTGACCGCGAACGCGCCTTCCTCGGTGACCAGCCGCCACACGTGGCCTTGCTCGCCGCGAGCGACTCCCACCATGTCCTGGACCGCGGAGCCACCGCAGAACGCCCGAGCGATGGTGGCCGCGTGATCGGGCAGCATGGAGGCACCATTCCACACGGCTCAGAGCGAGCCACGCAACGCCGCAGGACCGCAGATGCAGAGACGACGACTACCCGCGGCGTCGGCCCCTTCTTACAATCGCTGACGTGGGAGAAGGTCCGTGACGCAGGCTGTCGAATCGACAGCCGAATTGCTGACGCTGCACGCCGTACGCCTCAAGGGCATGGCGAACGACGGCGAGGTCGCCGCGCGTTTCGGCCTCGACCAGGCTGTCGCAACAGACTGGCTGCTTGATTTCCAGGCCTACGGTTGGATCACCAGGGTCGAGTTCGCGAGTACGGCCGGCTGGACCTTGACCGAGGCAGGCCGGGCGCAGAACGAACGTCAGCTGGCCGACGAACTTGCCTCGACCGGATCCACGTCGAGCGTCCGCCACAGCTACGAGGAATTTCTCCTTCACAACGGCCGACTCCTGCGGGCCTGCACGGACTGGCAGTTACGGCCCAGCGCGGCGGATCCGCTTGCCGTCAATGACCACTCGGACAAGACCTGGGATCAGCGAGTGCTCAAGACGTTGTCGACGCTGACCGAGGAGCTCCGTTCGCTGTGCCTGGATGTCAGTGGACGGCTCGTACGGTTCGGCGGGTATGACGAGCGCTTCTCGGTGGCCCTTCAAAGGGTGGAAAGCGGTGACCTCTCCTGGGTCAACCGTCCGAAGTCCGACTCTTGCCACACCGTGTGGATGGAACTACACGAAGACCTCGTCGCGACCCTGGGCATCCGGCGCGGCGCCGAACCTGAGTGATTCCTCACCGGAGCCTTGGCGGTTCTGAGCCGATGAGTCCACGCCCCTAGGCAGGTCTATCGTCTGTCACGCCACGCAACGAGAGGGTCACGATGAAAACCCAGCCGAACTCGCACCACCTGGACGTCGGCGACGGGCGTCTGTATTACGAGGTCAGGGGATCTGGTCCGCTCCTCCTGGTGATCGGTCAGCCGATGACCAGTGCCCCGTTCGAACCGCTGGCGGACCTGCTCGCCGACGACCACACCGTGGTGACCTACGACCCGCACGGTCTGGGCGCCAGTACGACCAGCCAGCCGTCACAGGACGTGACACCCGAGGTTGAGGCGAAGGATCTGGCTCACCTCATCGACGCGGTCGGCGGCGAAAGGGCCGACGTGTTCGGCACCAGTGGTGGTGCCGTCGCAGGGTTGGCCTTGGCCGCTGACTATCCCGACAAGGTCGGCACCCTCATCGCGCATGAGCCGCCGCTCCCCGAGTTGCTGCCCGACGCTCCGCATGTGGCCGCCGCAGTCGACGACATCGTGGATGCCTACCACGCGGTAGGGCCGGGCGCGGCCTTCGGCAAGTTCGTCTCCCTCGTCATGCACCGCGGGCCGGTGACCGAGGCCGGAGTACCGCCCGCCGCTTGGCCACCCGCAGGCCCTACGAGTGATGACCCCGAGAGTCAGAGCGGTGACGGTGGCGGCGGTGGCGAGGTTGCGCCGCCGGAGCGCTCGGAGAAGCAGCAGGTTGACGACGAACTGTTCCTGCTCCGCATGTTGAAGCCGTTCCTGCGCTACGAGGCGAAGATCGACGCCCTCCGTTCGGGTGCCCCCCGAGTCGTCGTCGCGGTGGGTGCGGCCTCCGGCGGCGATATCCCGCAGCGCTCGACCGAAGTCCTCGCTCAACGGCTGGGAACCCCTGTCACCATGTTCCCGGGGGACCACGCCGGCTTCCTCGGTGACCCCGCTGGCTTCGCTGCGACGATTCGGGAGGTGCTGAACGAGCCTCGTTAGAAGCCTCCGGGTGTGAAAGCAGGGTCAGGCCGCCATGGGGGCTGACATGCCCCAGAGTGGGGCGTCGCGTTTCCCTTCCCGAAGGCTCCTGTGGGGTCCTGACCATGCGCGACTACCTGCAGTGGCACGATGCCTACGACGATCCGGGCTCCGATCTCTCCTGGCGCCTGATGCATGTCCAGGCCTACATTGGCCAGGCGCTTGATCATCTCGGAGGACCTGTCACAGTGATCAGCCTCTGTGCAGGCGATGGTCGCGATGTGTTGCAAGTGCTGGCCAAGCGAGCCGACTCCGCCCGGGTCCGCACCACACTGGTCGAGTTGCACCCCGTACTGGCGCAGCGGGCGCGCACGTTTGCGGCCGAGGCGGGGTTGATCGGCGTCACGGTGCGGAGCCAAGACGCTGGAAACACCACGGCGTACGTCGGGTCGGTTCCCGCCGATCTGGTGATCATGGTTGGGATTTTCGGAAACATCAGCGACGACGATGTGCGCCGGACCATCCAGACCGCACCGCAGCTGTGCCGACCCGGAGCGACATTGCTGTGGTCGCGCAGCACAGATCGGACCGACCAGAACGCGTCGGTCCGGGCCTGGCTGGCCGATGCGGGCTTCGCCGAGTTGGACTATCGGGAATCCAATCACGATCAGGATGAACGCGCCGCACTAGGTTCGGCCCGCTACGACGGTCCGCTTCAGCCCTTCGCTCCGGGGCGGCAAGTGTTTACGTTCCTGCACTGAGCCATGAAATCACCATGAGGGACCCTGGCGCTCGATCAGTTCGGCGTGGAGACGATGGTCGGAATAGTGCCGCTTGCAGGTAAGTTGAGTCTATAGCACTCAACTTTCGCTTGCTTCGTTGTGCATGCCGGCGCATAGTTGAGTGAGGCGTACTCAAGTCTTACTCAGAGGACACATGGACACCAACAAGCTCACGACCAAGAGCCGGGACGCAGTCTCGACTGCCCTCCGTACGGCGCTGACGTCCGGCAACCCCAATGCCGAGCCGTCCCATCTGCTACACGCATTGCTCCTGACGCCCGGAAACACCGTGGCGCCGTTGATCAGCGCCGTGGGAGCCGACCCTGCCGTCGTCCAGGCGGCCGCTCAAGGTGCGATCTCCAGATTGCCCGCCGCCAGTGGCTCATCGGTCAGCCAGCCGGCGTTGTCCGGCTCGTTCTCGCGGGTCCTTGCCGATGCCGAGAACCGAGCTCAGCAACTCGGCGACTCCTTCGTGGCCACCGAGCATCTCCTCATCTCGCTGGCGGCGGTGGAATCGGACGCGAAGAAGATCCTGCGCGACCTTAAGATCACACCCGACGCGCTCGCCAACGCCTTCAACGCCGCTCGCGGCAACAAGAGGGTGACGAGCGCGGAGGCGGAGGGCACGTCCTCAGCGCTTGACCAGTACGGCGTAGACCTCACCGCGTCGGCACGCGAGGGCAAGCTCGACCCGGTGATCGGCCGCGACACGGAGATCCGTCGCGTCGTGCAGGTGCTCGCTCGGCGGACCAAGAACAACCCTGTGTTGATCGGCGAACCGGGCGTCGGCAAGACGGCCGTGGTGGAGGGCCTGGCGCAGCGGCTGGTCGCCGGTGACGTCCCGGACTCGCTGAAGAACCGCCGGCTCGTTTCGCTCGACCTTGCCTCGATGGTGGCGGGTGCGAAGTACCGCGGTGAGTTCGAGGAGCGGCTGAAGGCCGTTCTCAACGAGATTCGCGACGCCGAAGGGCAGATCATCACCTTCATTGACGAGCTGCACACTGTCGTCGGCGCCGGCGCAACCGGTGAGGGTGCCATGGACGCCGGCAACATGCTGAAGCCAATGCTCGCCCGCGGTGAACTGCGGATGATCGGCGCCACCACGCTGGATGAGTACCGCGAACGGATCGAGAAGGACCCAGCACTGGAGCGTCGTTTCCAGCAGGTCTTCGTCGGAGAGCCGAGCGTTGAAGACACCATCGCTATCCTCCGGGGGCTCCGGGAGCGGTACGAAGCGCACCACAAGGTCGTGATCACCGATGCGGCGCTGGTCGCGGCCGCCACCCTCTCCCACCGCTACATCACGTCCCGGCAGCTGCCCGACAAGGCCATCGACCTCGTCGATGAGGCAGCGTCCCGGCTCCGCATGGAGATCGATTCCTCGCCCGAGGAGATCGACGCGCTGCGTCGTACGGTCGAGCGGATGAAGATGCAGCGGTTCGCGTTGCAGAAGGAGTCAGACCCGGGCAGCGTGGACCGCCTGCACCGGCTCGACGAGGAACTGGCCAACTCCGAAGAGGAGCTTCGGGCCCTCGAGGCTCGTTGGTTGGCCGAGAAGCAGGGGCTCAACCGGGTCGGTGAGCTCAAGAAGCAGATCGATGAGCTGCGCGTCGTCGCCGATCGGGCTCTGCGCGAGGGCGACCTGGTGCGGGCCAGCGAGATCTCCTACGGCGAGATTCCAGCGCTTGAAAAGGAACTGCAGGAGGCGGACGAGGCCGAAAGCGATCTGCCGTCCATGGTCTCCGAGCAGGTGGGCCCGAACGACGTCGCGGAAGTGGTGTCGAACTGGACCGGGATCCCGGTCGGTCGGCTGCTGCAGGGCGAGACCGAGAAGCTGCTGTCCATGGAGGAGCGGATCGGTGAGCGGCTGATCGGCCAGCAGAAGGCGGTACGCGCGGTGTCGGATGCAGTACGACGGTCCCGGGCCGGCATCTCCGATCCCAACCGCCCGACCGGCTCCTTCCTCTTCCTCGGCCCCACCGGTGTGGGCAAGACCGAGCTGGCGAAGTCGCTGGCCGAGTTCTTGTTCGACGATGATCACGCCATGGTCCGGATCGACATGAGTGAGTATTCCGAGAAGCACTCAGTGGCTCGGCTAGTCGGTGCGCCCCCCGGCTACATCGGTTACGAGGAGGGCGGCCAGCTCACCGAGGCGGTCCGACGCCGTCCGTACGCGGTGGTGCTGCTCGACGAGGTCGAAAAGGCCCACAGCGAGGTCTTCGACATCTTGCTTCAGGTCCTCGACGACGGCCGGCTCACCGACGGCCAGGGCCGGACAGTCGACTTCCGCAACGTGATCTTGATCTTGACCTCGAACCTCGGCTCCCAATACCTGGCTGATCAGACGCTCGACGCGGAGACCAAGCGCAACGCGGTGATGGGCGTCGTGCGGCAGGCGTTCAAGCCGGAGTTCTTGAACCGGCTGGACGAGGTCGTGCTCTTCGACGCGCTGGGCACCGAGGAGCTGGCCAAGATCGTCGAGATCAACCTGCATCGCCTCAACCAGCGACTGGCCGATCGCCGGATCGCCGTCGAGGCGACGCCTGGAGCCAAGGAGTGGCTCGCCCTCACCGGTTTCGACCCGGTGTTCGGTGCGCGCCCGTTGCGCCGGTTGATCCAGACCACGATCGAGGATCGGCTGGCCCAGGAGGTCCTCTCCGGCCGCGTCCTGGAGGGCGACACGGTAACCTTCGACGTCGACGAGTCGAGCGACGGTCTGCGGATCGTGCAACCGACCGAGGTCGCCCTGGGCGCTGCCTCTTGACGACCTTGAGCCCCGTCGTGAGTCTTTGAGCCCGTTCGATAGGGCTCAAGAAGTGCCAGCGGGCTCAAAGTCGTAGTAACGGCGGAGAGCGGATGAGATCAAGGGCCGGCCGGCGAGACGGCGACATCGTGCTGAGAGCGGGCGCGGATGGGGTGCAGCTCGTACCCGATCGGGCGTACCCCCGGGCCTACACCTTGCGGGCCGGGCGCGCCGACCAGTCCTATGTCGACCTGGACGATCCTCTCCGGCTGGAGTTCGACTATCAGCAGCGGATGGCCGACGTCGTGGACTGCGCAGCCGGGCCTGGACGACGGCTCCGGGTCGTGCACGTAGGCGGCGCCGCGATGACCCTCGCCCGTTATGTCGGGGCGACCCGGCCGTACTCGGCCCAGCTGGTGCTCGAGCCGGACGCCGAATTGACCGCGTTCGTTCGAACGCACCTGCCGCTGCCGAAGCGAAGCGGCATCACCGTGCGGGCGATCGACGGTTGTGCCGGAGTGGCTGCGTTGCAAGACAGCTATGCCGATGTAGTGATTCTGGACGCTTTTGTCGGTGCGAGAGTCCCGGCGGAGGTCACCACGGCCGAGTTCTTCGGCGACGTTCGCCGGGTGCTGGCCGACACGGGCGTCATATTGATCAACGTGACCGACCGGGGGCCGTTGCCGTACGCGCGCCGGGTGCTGGCCGGGGTTGCCGGGAGCTTTCCGCATCGCTTGCTGTGCGCTGAGCCCTCAACGCTCAAAGGGCGGCGGTTCGGAAACGTCATCATGGTCGGCTCGGCCGGTGCACTGCCCGTGGTCGAGATCGCGGAGCGCGCTGGACGCGGTCCGTACCCGTATCGAGTGCTGTACGGCGCCCGCCTCGCTCAGTTGCTGACCGGCGTCGCTCCGTTCACCCAGGCTGACGGCGAGCTCTCGCCGGAGCCACCGCACAGGAGAACCCACTTCGAGTAGATGGTCGCCACCTCTACCCTGGTGGGGTGTCCGCCGGCTATCCGCAGTTCACCGCACCGGGCGCCGGGTCCGGTGGATCGCCAGTGCCTGGCAACGGTCCGCCTCCGCTCAGTGATGAGCAGCTTCGGCATTTGCCGCCGCCGCTCCCGCCAACCGGATATTCAGAGTTCACCGCCGTACTGCAGCGGCCGGTCGAGATCGGGTTGGCCACGACGCTTGCCGTCACGGCCTCGCTTCAGTGGATCTGCGGCCTCAGCTTGCTGTGGCTGGGTGCGGTAGCGGGTGCCGACAGCCTGAGCCGCAGCGGAACCGAGGGTGCGGTCTTCCACCTGCTGCACCGCTTCGACGTACGGATGAGCGACGGGCTGGCGGTGCCGCTCTATCTGCTGCCGCTGGCCTCGTTGCTCACCGGCTTCTTGATTTTGTCCCGACGTCCCTGGACTCGGATCGCCCACACCGCGGTTGGCCTGCTCACGCTGGGCTGGTCAGCATGGTGGTTGCAGCACCGGCTGGAATGGTGGGCCATCGGGGCGCTGTACATCGTGATCGGCTGCTTTGTGCTCTGGACGCCAAGCGCATCGCGGTGGTACGACGGCAGCCCGGCCAGCTTTCAGCACCGGTCTAGCGCGCCGCCGCAGCCCAGCCGGCCTTCAGCACCGGTCTAGCGCACCGCCGTCCGAATCTCGGCAGGCCAGCGGAGCTGGACGCCACGGGATGTCAGCGATGCTTGGAAGTCGGCCAGCACAGCAGGATCGGCTCGCACGGCCCGCGGGCGCGCTCGATGGTCGAGGCAGAATGCAGCCAGTGCGCCGGCGGCCTCACCGACATTCCATTCCACCGGATGCAGCCGGTAACAGCCGTTCGTGATGTGAGTGACGCCAAGGCACTTTCCGGCCGCCAGCACGTTGTCGAGCCGCTGCGGCAGCAAGGCACCCAACGGGATCTGGAACGGGTAGGTCGCGATGTCGAGATACCCCCGACCGGCCGTGCTCGGGTGGAGATCAATCCGGTAACTGCCAATCCCGACCGTGTCCGAGAAGGGCTCGGCGCGATCGGCGCCGGGTCGAGCCTCCACTCCAACATGGGTTTCCAGCACGGTGAATTCAGCGGCGATGCGGCGGCTTTCTCGAACGTAAGCCGCCGCTGCCAGGCCATCGGAGGTGCCGAGCGGCTCTGGGCATAGCCGTAGCTCGGGATATCCGGTGCCGCCGTCCGGTCGCGGTGCATCGGTTTGGAGCCAGTGCACGAAGCAGATCGACAGTTGCCTGGCCTTCGCCAGTGACGCTTCTCGCGCGGCTTCGTCCACCCCGAGGAGTGGGGTTAGCCAGTAGTCGACCTGGGGCCAGTTCACCAGCGTCACGTCTGAGACCGCATCGACGTAATGGCCGCCGTACCGAATCCGGCGGAACGTCCAGAGGTCCTGTTCACCAGAGTTGGAGAACATCGGTCGGTTGAGCGGACGGCCCGTCTCTGGCTCCGGGGTCGTCCACCCCAGCTGCGGCCCAGGCCAGAACGCGGCCCGGTAGTTTCGCCAGAACTCGTAGCCGTCTGGTCGGTCGATGGTGTGTTCCTCATTCGGCCGCCACTCCAATGCGGCGCACCAGGTGATCGCCTGCTGGTCGAGCGGGTCCGCAGGGCCCTGCGCTGCATGCGGCTCGCCGGTGTCGGTGGCCGCTTCCGCCCCGATGACAGACTCGCAGCCGATCAGCGGCAGCAGGTCACCTTCTTCGGTGGCATCCAGCACGTAACCGCACGCCACCGTCGATCGATCGCCCGTCTGCGGGTCTTCAAAGGTGACAGCTGTCACCCGATCGCCTGCCGTCTCGGCGTGTAAGGGCCGATGCCGCATCAGGCGGCGCAGCAGGCCTGTTGCCTCGGCTGGGCGCAGCATCTCGTCGAGCACTTCGCGGAATACCTGAGGTTCGGCGCTCAGCTGGCTGACCCATGCCGCGCCGGGGTTGAAACGCGGGTCCCGCGCCGCTGCCGGGGTGAGCCGCCTGGTCTGCCGGTATCTCGCCCGGACGGCGTCGCGCAGCTGACGATAGCTGGCCGTCGTTCCGGTGGCCTCCACCCACGGGTGTTCATCCGGCGGGACCGCTTGGCTGGTGAGCTGGCCCCCCACCCGGTCGCCTGACTCCGTCATGATCACGACGTGGCCCGCCCTGCTCGCGGCGAGCGCGGCCGCGATGCCGCCGCAACCCGCGCCGACAACCAGGACGTCGCAGGTCAGATCCATCGGTTCCTCAGGTCCGGGAGTCTGTTGCCCCGACCGTCAGCCGGTGGAGCCGGTGGATCGCCTCGTCGAGGACGTGATCTTGCTTGCAGAAGGCCCAGCGAACGTACGGCCGGCCGGCCTCAACGCGGTCGTAGAAGACCTGATGGGGAATGGCGACCACGCCGCAGCGCTTCGGCAGATCCCGGCAGAACTCGACGCCATCGGCATACCCGAGCGGTCGGACGTCGGTGGTCAGAAAGTAGGTGCCGCGGGGAAGGACGGTAAGGAATCCAAGATCACGTAGTTCGTCGGCCAGCCGATCGCGTTTCTGCTGGAGGCTCGCCCGCTGCGTCTCGATCCAGCTCTCGCCCTCGTTCAGCGCCCGAGCCACCGCGGGCTGGAATGGCGCGCCGGAAACGTAGGTCAGGAACTGCTTGACCGCCGTGATCTCCGCAATGAGTTCCGGTGTGCTGAGCGCCCAGCCGATCTTCCAACCGGTCGCCGAGAACGTTTTGCCGGCCGACGAGATCCGGACCGTACGCCTCCGCATGTCGGGAAAGGCTGCCAACGGCCAGTGCTCAGCACCGTCGAAGATCAGATGCTCATAGACCTCGTCGCAGATCACCAGCACGTCGTTCTCGACCGCCAGTCGGGCGATCTCTGCCAGCTCGTCCAGGCTCAGCACAACGCCCGTCGGGTTGTGCGGCGAATTGATCAAGATGGCCTTGGTACGCGGCGTGAAGGCCGCGGCGAATTCATCCAGGTCGAGCCGGAAGTCGGGTCCGAAGAGGCCGACTCCGACGCGCACACCGCCGGCCAGCTCGATGGTCGCCGCGTAGGAGTCGTAGAACGGCTCGAGAGCGATCACCTCATCACCGGGATCGACGAACGCCATGATCGCTGCCGCGAGAGCTTCGGTGGCGCCGGTGGTGACCAACACCTCGGTGTCGGGGTCGTAATGAAGTCCATAGTGCCGCTCCGTGTGGGCGGCGATGGCGGAGCGCAGTGGCGCGATGCCCTTGCCCGGCGGGTACTGGTTGACCCCTGAGGCGATGGCGGCCCGCGCCTCGTCGAGCATGAACGCCGGTCCGTCGGTGTCGGGGAACCCCTGTCCGAGGTTGATCGAGTCGGTGGCCAGCGCCAGCGCCGACATCTCGGCAAAGATTGTGGCGGTGGCCGAGCGGACGCGGGCCGCCTTCCACGGTGATGCCATAGCGTGCACCCTAATCCGACCTTGACCCCCGCCCTGCAACCTCGACCCCCGTACAAGGGTCAGAGTTGCAGCGCGAGGGTCAAGGTCGTGCTGGTTGCGCTCCCAGTAGCGGTACGGCTCGCCGCCAGGACCGGGACCGGCATACTACCTGGCTCGCCGCCAGGATCGGGATCGGCATCGGGATCGGCATCGGGATACCACCGCCGCGGGAGACATCGCGGGCCGGGCTTGGACGCTGTAGGTGCGCGACTAGTGTGCAACCGTGACCGAGCTGCCCGTCGCCGACGACACCGCAACCCTGATCGAATTGATCAAGGAGCTGGCGGTGGTCCATGGCAAGGTCACCCTGTCATCCGGTATCCAAGCCGATTACTACGTGGACCTGCGCCGGGTCACCTTGGACGGCGCAGCCGCGCCGGTCATTGGCCGGGTGATGCGCGACATGGTGGCCGACTGGGACTTCGAGGCCGTCGGGGGATTGACCCTCGGGGCGGATCCGGTGGCTGCTGCCATGCTGCATGCGGCGGCCGCCGCCGGTGAAAGGTTGGACGCCTTCGTCGTGCGAAAGTCGGAGAAGGCGCACGGGCTGCAGCGCCGGATCGAAGGCCCGGAGGTCTTCGGGCGGCCGGTCGTCGCTGTGGAGGACACCAGCACCACCGGAGGCTCGGTATTGACCGCCGTCGAAGCGCTCCGCGAGGCCGGCGCCGAGGTGGTGGGCGTCGCCGTGATCGTCGATCGGGACACCGGAGCGCGGGAACGCGTCGAAGCGGCCGGCCTGCCCTACCGGTTCGCCATCAGCGCGTCCGAGCTCGGGCTCGGCTAAACCGGACCGTCTCTGATCCTCGGCTAACCGGCGGCCTTCGTTCTCGGCGTCCCGCGAACCTCCGACCCTCTCTTCCATTGCGACTTTGAGCCCCGGAGCCACACCTTGAGCCCCGCCCAAGGGGCTCAAGGTGCACCCGCAAGGCTCAAAGTCGGGTACGGCTTCGGCTTCGCGGTCTGCCAAAGCATTACGCTGGACGCGGCCTGACCCCAATCCTGAGGAGACCTCATGGGTACCGCCATCACAGTGATCATCATCTTGCTGGTGATCGTCGTGATCATCGCCCTCGTGGCGATGGGCTCGTACAACGGCTTCGTCAAGTCACGGAACCTGATTCAGGAGTCCTGGCGGCAAGTGGACGTCGAGTTGAATCGTCGCTATGAGCTGATTCCCAACCTGGTGGAAACCGTACGGGGGTACGCGGCGCACGAACGCAACACGCTGGAAGACGTCACCCGGCTACGCAACCAGGCCCAACAGGTGTCACAACGCGACGGGGCCTTGCCGAGTCAGGATCGGGCCGATGTCGAAGAGGCCCTGTCTGGAGCGGTGCGTAACTTGATCGTCAGTGTCGAGGCGTACCCGGACCTGAAGAGCAACCAGAACTTTCTCGAACTGCAGCGGCAACTTGCCGAGACGGAAGACCGGATCGCCGCCGGCAGGCGCTACTACAACGCCAACGTCCGGGTTTACAACACCAAGATCGAGTCCGTGCCGTCCAACATCATCGCCAGCATGTTCAAGTTCGGGAAGGCGACCTACTTCGAGGTCAATGACCAGGCCGTACGCCAGGCACCGAACGTGAGTTTCGGCGAAATCGCCTACCGGGGTGATCCCGAGCCCGGGCAGCTCCCGCAGCAGCAGTCGAACGAAGCGGTGCAGTATGGAGCCCCAAGCGACGCGCTGCCCGACCCGCAGCAGTACGAGCAGCCGCCAGGCGAGCAGCAGCCCTACCAGCAGGACCCGAACCAGCGGGCGTACGGCCAGCAGGAGGGTTCACCGTCCCAGCAGTACGGGCAGCAGCAGCCCTCTGGTCCGCCAGGAGCGTACACACCCCCGGATGCTGCACCTCCGCAGTCCAGCCCGCCCGCCGGTGGCTACCAACCACCCGACGCTTACCCACCGGGGCCGACCCGGCAGTAAGGGGTGGTGCGGGTCATGTCGACCGAGATGACTTATTCCCAGCTCGGCGGTTCGGGGCTGACCGTCTCCACAATCGGCCTGGGGTGCAACAACTTCGGCGCCCGGATGGCGGACGAGGACGTGCCCGCAGTAGTGAACGCCGCGATCGATGCCGGAATCACCCTGTTCGACACCGCCGACGTCTACGGCAACTGCGGCGGCTCGGAGAGCCTGCTGGGCCAGGCTCTGGGCATCCGTCGAGCCGAGGTGATCATCGCCACCAAGTTCGGTTCCGATATGCAGGGAGTCAACGGGCCCGACTGGGGCGCCCGGGGCTCACGGCGCTATATCCGGATGGCGGTTGAGTCGAGTCTCCGCCGGCTCGGTACGGACTGGATTGATCTCTACCAATTGCACTCGCCGGACCCCAACACCCCGATCGCGGAGACCCTGGCGGCACTCACTGAGCTGGTCGCTGAAGGCAAGGTCCGCTATCTCGGCTCCTCCAACTTGGCCGGCTGGCAGGTGATCGACGCGGACTGGACGGCGCAGACCAATGGCCTGGAGGGGTTCATCTCGGCGCAGAACGAGTACTCGTGGCTGGACCGGTCGATCGAACAGGAACTCGTGCCAGCGCTCGAGCATACCGGGCTGAGCCTGCTGCCCTACTTCCCCTTGGCGCGTGGGCTGCTGACCGGGAAGTACCGGCGAGGTGAGTCCGCGCCCAGCGGTTCCCGTCTCGCCAAGCAGGTGCACGCTCTGGAGCAGGCGAACTTCGATGTCATCGAGGCGGTCCAGGCGTTCGCGGACGAGCGGGAGCTGTCGATGCTGCAGATCGCTATCGGCGCCCTGGCTGCGTTGCCAACGGTGGGTTCGGTGATCGCCGGCGCGACCTCGGTCGATCAGGTGATCCAGAACGCGGCAGCAGGTCTGTGGGTGCCGAGCGGCGATGATCTTGATCGACTGCTCACCATCACCTCATCCCAGGGGCTTAGCGCTGCGGCCGAGTGATCACACCGATGCCGATTGACGGCGATGCCTCAGGTATTCGATGCCCATCGGGATGAGGGAGAGGGCCACGATCACCACCAGCACGAGATCGATGTTGTTCCGAATGAAGGGCACATTGCCTAGGAAGTAGCCGGCAATGGTGACCACGAAAACCCAGAGCACACCGCCGATGGCGGTGTAGGTGATGAAGTGCCGGAAGTCCATCTTGCCGACTCCGGCGACGAGAGTGACGAAGGTCCGGACCAGCGGCACGAAGCGGGCCAGGATCAACGCCCGATTCCCGTAGCGCTCGAAGAAGCGGTGAGTCTTCTGCACGTACTCCTGCTTGAACAGCTTGCCCATCAGCCCAGCGCGCGGCCGGAACAGGGGTGGCCCGATCGCCCGCCCGATGGCGTAGCCGCTGACGTTGCCGACGATCGCACAGACGGTGAACACCACCAGTACGAGCCACAACGGCTGATCAACGACACCTGCAGCGGCCAGCAGGCCCATCGTGAACAGCAGCGAGTCGCCCGGCAGGACCGCGAACAGCCCGCACTCGGCGAAGATGATGAACGCGACGACCCAGAGCGCGTACGGTCCGGCAGCGCGGATCAGATGCTCCGGGTCTAGCCAGCTCGGCACGAGCATCGGCGTCAACACCGCAGCGTGGAAGAGGGTCACGGGTTCACACCGTACCTCCGCCGCCATTTCAGTCCTAAAAAGCCGCTGTCGAACTGTCCCACCGACCCGGAAACCGGAGAGGATGGGGTGTGGGACAAGCCGATAGGGATGGAACGGCTCCCAGGTCGCGGGCCTGGCAGCACCCGGGCCTGCTGAGGCGGGCCGCGGGCGATGTGGCGGGCCGGGTCACAGGCGTCGTCGTGGACACCGTCGAACCGGACGTGATCTTGGATCACGTCGACGTCAACCGAGTGCTCGACCGCGTCGACCTCGATCGGGTGATGGACCGGATCGACGTGCAGCGGTTGGTCGATCGCATCAAGGTCGACTCCCTGCTCGCGCGGATCGATCTGGATGAGCTCATCGGCCGAGTCGATCTGAACGAGGTGCTAAAGCGTGTCGACGTGGACGGGCTGCTGGGCAGTGTCGACCTGAATGTTGTCTTCGATCGCGTGGATGTCGGTCGGTTGCTTGATCGGGTGGATCTGGACCGGTTGCTCGATCGGGTGGATCCGGACCGGCTGCTCGACCGTGTCGATCTCGAGCGGCTGCTGCTGCGGGTTGATCTGGACCGGCTGCTCTCCACCGTCGACGTTCAAGCGCTTATCGCCCGATCGGGAATCCCCGAAATCGTGGCAGAGAGCACCTCACGGATGGCCGGCTCGGCCCTCGACGTCGCGCGGCGCCAGGTCGCCGGCCTGGACGTGCTCATCGACCGGGCACTGCGGCGTCGTCCGGCGACGACCATGCCTGGCCCCCAGCGCCTGCTGAGCGCGACGAGCGATGAAGGTCGGCACTCCGTCACCGGCTACTACGCCGGCCCGGTGAGCCGGGCGGTCGGCGCCGTGCTGGACGCGATCATCTTGTTCGCCACGTTCACTCTCGGCTTCGCGGCCGTGAACCTGCTCAGCACAGTCGTGCTCGGCATCTCCCTCGATCAGGGCCGCACCGGCATCGTGGCGACTGTGGCCTTTGTCGTGTGGTGGTTCAGCTACACCTTCGGATCCATTGCGGTCAGCGGTCGCACCTTCGGCAAGGGCCTGATCGGTATCCGTGTGTTCGCGGCGGACGGGGAAAGCGTCTCGGTCCGTCGCGCGTTCGTCCGTACCCTGACTTTCCCGCTGAGCCTGCTGTTCCTCGGCCTCGGATTTGTTCCGCTCCTGGTTCGTCGAGACCACCGTGCACTGCACGATCTGCTGGCGGGGACCTGTGTCGTGTCGGACTGGGGCGACCGTCCGGCGCTGCTGTCCGGACCGCTGTCCGCTTTCCTGCGCCGGGCCTCGCCGGAAACCGCCCCGCTCGGGTAAGCCGGCATCCGGCACCGAACGGGCACACGAAGCACGACCCAGCCACGATGATTGCCAGGACTTGACAGGAAACCATTTGGTTTCCTATTCTGGATTGGTGGAGCGAGTGTTCAAGGCCCTCGCCGATCCGACTCGGCGGGCGCTGTTGGATGCGCTGTTCGAACATGACGGGCAATCCTTGGTGGCTCTGACTGCCCGCCACGACATGACGCGGATCGCAGTGTCCAAGCACCTCCGGCTGCTCGAGGAGGCGGGCCTCGTCGTCAGCCGGCGCCGAGGTCGAGAGAAGTTGCACTACTTGAACACCGTTCCGATCCGCCTCATCCATGACCGGTGGGTGAGCAAATACACCGAGCCGTGGGCCGCCGGTCTGGCCGGGCTCAAACGCGAACTGGAGCGCCCGATGGAGAAAGTGTTTGAGATCTACATCCGCACGACGCCGGAGCGCCTCTGGGAGGCAATCACCGACCCGGCGATCCGGGCCAAGTATCACTTCGGGGCCGGCGTCCAGTCTGACTGGACGCAGGGTTCGCGCTACGAGCTGAACCACGCCGGGGTCGAGGGACCGCTCGCCGAAGGGGAGAACCTCGTCGTGGAGCCGCCGCGCCGACTCGTGCAGACGATGCACACGTTGTGGAGCGAGGAGGCCGAGCGGGAGGGCACGACACGCGTGACGTGGGCAATCGAACCGGTGGGTGACTCCTGCCGGCTGACGGTGACTCACGACCAGCTCAGCGACACAGCTCCGCCCGAGCTCTACGGCGGTTGGCCGATGATCTTGTCCGGCCTCAAGACCTGGCTGGAAACCGGCCAGACCCTCACCACCCCGGGCTCGCTGATGTACGGCGAACCCTGATCAGAAGGGAGCTCCACCATGTCACCGACCACCATTACCGACGTACGTACGGTCGGCGTCAACGTGACGAACCAGGACGATGCCGTCGCCTTCTACGTCGACATGCTGGGATTCGAGAAGCGGCTTGACGCGCCCATCAGCCCGACCACGCGCTGGATCGAGGTGGCACCTCCCGGGGCGAGCACCTCGATCGCCCTCAGCGCCGCGAACGCCGGCACGGCGGCTGGGAGCGACACCGGTGTTCGCTTCACGGTCCCGGACGCCAGGGCCGAGCGCGCCACGATGCGCGCTCGGGGCGTGACCGTCGGCGACGTGCTGCAGTGGGAGGAGGTCCCGCCCATGTACACGTTCGATGACCCGGACGGCAATCGCTTCTATGTCGTCGAGGAGTCGCGATGACGCTCGACAAGACCTTCACCGCGGGCTTGCACAAGAGCTCAGCCAAGGGACGTTGGACGTACGTCGTCACCGACTGGCGTGCCGACTTCTTCGGCACCCGTGGCCTGGTCAGGGTCGCCGGAACCGTTGACGGCCAGCACTCTCGCAGCTCCTTCATGCCCCTGGGGATGGTACGCACAAGTTGCCGATCAAGGCCGACCTGCGCCGGCTCCTCGACAAGCAGGACGGCGACAGCGTGAGCATCCACCTCACCGAACGGCTCGGGTAGCGTCAATCGCTTCCCTGAGGCGGGAGTCGGCGCGGTACGGTCGCGAACTGTGGGTGGTCTGAAGAGCGAGGACGAGATGGCGGGTGCGGCCGCGCATGGGGTGGGGCCGCACCCGCTGCCCTGGCCCGACGACCCTCGGCTCGATCCGGAGCTGCTGGCCGCGGGCGATCAGCGCAACGTGGTTGACCGCTACCGCTACTGGAAGCTCGCCGACATCGTCGCTGATCTTGATCGACGCCGCCATCCGCTGCAGATTGCCATCCAGAACTGGGAACACGACTTCAACATCGGTTCGGTGGTCCGTACCGCGAATGCGTTCAACGTCGCCGGGGTTCACATCCTTGGCCGGCGGCGGTGGAACCGGCGGGGGGCGATGGTGACCGATCGGTACCTCCGCCTCCACCACCACGAGACCGTCGCCGACTACGCGGATTGGCTCGCGCGCGATCACTACGTGGCGATAGGCGTGGACAACCTCGAGAACGCTGCGCCACTCGAGTCGTTCGACCTGCCCGAACGTGTCTGTCTGGTTTTCGGATCGGAGGGTCCGGGACTGACGGAGGAGGTGGTCAACATCTGCGAGGCATTGGTCTCGATCACCCAGTACGGGTCCACCCGCTCCCTCAATGCCGGCGCGGCAGCGGCGATCGCCATGTACGCCTGGGCGCTTCGCTGGGTCGCGCGTTAATTCTGGGCCGGCTGCGAACTGGTATGGGCTGGTCTAGCCTGGATCGGGTCACCAGCGGCAAGGAGAACTGATGATTCGGGGAACCGCTCGCGGGCGCTCAGGCGCCTCTCTGGTCGAACGCCCGCTGGGCGCGACCACCACCAAGCGGGTTCATGTACGCGGCATTCTCGAGCAGCTCATCGACGCGGAGCTGAATCCGGGTGACGCCATTCCGTCCGAGCGGGCGCTCGTGCATCGGCTGGGGGTGAGCCGGGTGACCGTTCGGCAGGCGATCGCGGATCTTGTCGAGACCGGGGCCCTGGAACGCATCCACGGGAAGGGCACCTACGTCACGGGTCCTCAGATCGACAGCCGGTTACATCTGACCTCGTTCAGCCGCGAGATGCGGGACCGCGGGCTGTCGCCGGCCTCGGTCGTACTGGCCGCGACTGAGGAGCCAGCAGATGAGGGTGTCGCACGGGCCCTGCGCATTCGGCCCGGCCGTCCGGTGATCTGCGTCAAGCGGCTCCGCACCGCAGAGGGCGCTCCGATGGCGTACGAGGTGGGTCACTACCCTTCGGCGCTCTTCCCGGGTCTGTTGCAACGTGAACTCGGCTCGCTCTACGACGTGTTCGCCAGTGATTACGGAGTAGTGATGACCAGCGGGCAGCAGACCGTACGCGCCGAGTCGGCTGACTCGCACTTGGCCCGGCTGCTGGGCGTCGGCAAACGCGCACCGCTGCTCGTGCAGGAGCGGATCACGCACGCAGCCGAGCGGGTGATCGAGCTCTCCACGTCGTGGTATCGCGCCGATCGTTATCGCATCCACATGGCGGTCACGCCCCGAGGCGCTCGACAGAATTGACCTTCGTTGAACTTGTGCCATGGCTGATCCCGTCGTGCGCGGGAGTGCTGGCCCTCGCCCTGGTACTCGTCATCCTGCGCAGTGAGTATCGCGCCAAGCCGCCCATTCTGGTTGCTACCTCGTCCGGTCGGCTGCTGCCCTTCGGTGCCGTAGGCGCGCCCAGCAGCCTGTGGCACGCCAGGGTCGACGGGCCTGCACCGGGGCAGGGATCCGCCGAGGGCATTTTGACGATGTCCGAAGGAACGCTGGCCTTTCGCAGCGAACGGGAGAGCAAGCCGGCATGGCGATTCCCAATTTCTGATCTCGCGGCCACGCAGCGAGGTCCCGGGCGGGGCAAGCAGGCAGATATCGAGCTTCGGTTGCCGGACGGTCGGCAACTCGATCTCATCGTCAGCAAGACCAAGATCAAGCGCCACTGGTCCCGCATATTCCATGCCGTTGCGCAGGGCGACGATGCCCACGTGCTCGTCTCGCTCTTGGCGGCCAACGGTGCCGCGTGTCGGAGACAATGAAGTCATGACGGTCAGCCCGATCTCCGAACTGATCGTGCCGTACGACCCTCAGGCGATCGAGCTGAAGATGCAGCGCCGTCGCCGCCGCATGCGCTCCCAACTGGTCAGCCTCGGCATCACGGTCGTGATCCTGGCCGCGCTCTACATCTGGCAGCGCGATCAGCTGCAGGGTCGCCGGATTTCTCGTGCTCTACGGCGTGGTGCTGGGCGTGCCGCTGATCTTGTTCCTGGTGTACCTGCTCGGCTATCGGCAGTCCAGGAAGGAACTCCTCGACCATGGGCTCAGGTACGGCCGTTCGGATCGGAGTGCCCGGTGTGCAGGTCGCCGACCTGTTCGCTGCGTGGCCGGAGGTGGCCTCCCTTGGTGCCGTTCGACGCGCCATCGGGCGTGCGCCGCTGCTGCGGCTAGTGGCAACGGACGGCCGTCAGGCCAGTGTGCCGTTCGATCAGATCCCCACCTATCCGGCAACCCTCGACAGCACGGTGCGCGCCTTCTCGGCGGGCCGGCACGGCGTCGATCTGACTGCCCTCGACAACTGAGACCGAAGCCTGCCGGTTCGCCACGTCGCCTGGTCGCCTGACAGACTGACTCTGCCGGCCGTCGTGCGTGCGCAGACGGCGTACGTCCCCGAAAATGTGACGGCACGAAAGGAACGTTCAGCCATGCCCATCGCGACTCCCGAGGTCTACGCCGAGATGATCGACGCGGCCAAGAAGGGCTCTTTCGCCTACCCGGCGATCAACGTCAGCTCCTCACAGACTCTCAACGCCGCCCTGCAGGGCTTCGCGGAAGCCGGGTCGGACGGCATCATCCAGGTATCCACCGGAGGCGCGGAGTACGCCTCGGGGCCGACGATCAAGAACCAGGTGACAGGTGCCGTTGCTCTGGCCGCGTACGCCCACGAGGTCGCCAAGAACTACCCGATCAACATCGGCCTGCATACCGACCACTGCCCGAAGAACAAGCTGGACAGCTTCGTCCGGCCGCTGCTGGCTCTCTCCACTGAGAGAGTGAAGAGCGGCGGCCTGCCGATCTTCCAGTCCCATATGTGGGATGGGTCGGCTGTGCCCGTGGAGGAGAACCTGGCCATCGCCGACGAGCTGCTGGCCCTGACGTCGGCCGCGAACGTGATCTTGGAGATCGAGGTCGGCGTGGTCGGCGGCGAAGAGGATGGGGTCAGCGCCGAGATCAACGAAAAGCTCTACACCACGGTCGAGGATGGCCTCCGTACGGTCGACGTTCTGGGCACCGGCGAGAAGGGCCGCTACATCACCGCGTTGACCTTCGGCAACGTGCACGGCGTCTACAAGCCGGGTGCGGTCAAGCTCCGTCCGGAGGTGCTGAAGGAGATTCAGGACGACGTGGGCGCCAAGATCGGCAAGGAGCGCCCGTTCGACCTGGTCTTCCACGGCGGTTCGGGGTCGACCTTGGAGGAAATCCGCGCGGCAGTCGACTACGGCGTGATCAAGATGAACATCGACACCGACACCCAGTACGCCTTCACCCGACCGGTCGCGGGGCACATGTTCAGCAACTACGACGGCGTGCTCAAGGTAGACGGCGAGGTCGGCAGCAAGAAGGCCTATGACCCGCGGGCCTGGGGCAAGTCGGCCGAGGCGGGCATGGCCAAGCGCGTGGTCGAGGGATGCGAAGACTTGCGTTCGGCGGGTACGTCGTTGGGGAAGTAGCTTCCCTTTTCGGCCCTGCCCTGGGCGGCGCACCCTCCCTCGGTGAGGGCGGACTGCCCGCTCCGCGGCGCCCGAGGGCGTACGGCCCTGAGTTTGTCGAAGGACCGCAGCGCATCGGGCGGCGTTAGTCTCGGAGCGTGACCGAGGTGGCTACCCGACCAGCGCCGGCGTGTCGAGTGTGGTCGCGCAGCAGGATCATCGCCGAGGATCTGACCGGCGAGGACCTCAGCGACGTGCTCGAGCTGCATTCCGACGCGTCGGCGTGGTGGATATTGCCCCGCGAGGAGCATTACGCGGCCGCGGAGCTGAAGGATGTCGCCCGAGCTCTTGATCTTGACGACCTGGCGATCAAGGATCTGCTGGCCGAGGACCGCAGGGCGAAGTTCGAGACGATTGGACAAGCGCGCCTGGTGATCAGCAACGCAGTTGTGCTCGATCGGGATCGAGCACAACTGACGGCCGTTCCGATCTCGATCATTGCCACCGATCGCGCGCTGATCTGCCTGGTCGAATCCAGCACAAGCTTTCGGCCCGCGCAACTGCTCTTGGCTCGTGAGGAGGAGTTGACCCAGGGGCACGTCGAAGCCGCGCTGCAGATCGTCATGGAGGGGATCATCGCCACGTACGAAGAGGCGGTCCAGTGGCTAGAGGACTCCAGCGACCAGCTCGCCACCGTGCTGTTCGAGGAACGGCCGTTAAACAAGCTGGAGCAACTGCGCGCCTTCAAGTTGCGGAGCGCGCTCTCGCAGTTGCGCCGGCTCACCGATCCGATGCGAACGGTCATGACCGACATCGAGGAGAATCCGCCGGCGAGCGGGAAGTCCAAGACGAGGAACACCAGCCTCAGCCGGCGCTGGAAGCTGCTGGCTGAGCAGCACCACCGCGCCGCGAACGCCGCCGACGCATTGCGCGAGGCCCTTGCGTCGGTGTTCGACACCAGCTTGGCGCTGGCCGACGTGCGAATGAACCAGAACATGAAGAAGTTGACCGGTTGGGCCGCGATCATCGCCGTACCGACGCTGGTGACCAGCTTTGTGGGTATGAACGTGAGATTTCCGCTGGCCGGGTCCGTCGTCGGTTTCTGGATCTACTCCGCGCTCATGATCATCGCGGGCATCATCCTCTACTTCCTCTTCCGCGCCAAGGACTGGGTCTAGCAGCTCATCGGTGTTCTCGACGGCGAGGCGTACTACATTGGCGCGATGACTGCGCCTTCGCATCGGGACTTGTTGGCCGGCGGCACTGGTCCTGACTCGACCCGGCTACCCGAGGACCCGGCCGCAGCGGCCCTCAGCGGCAGTGGCCGGCAACAGCTGATCGAGGTCGTTTGCCGCTATCCAGCGTCCAGCTTGGGCTGGGCGCTGCTCGGCGAGGACGCTCTCACCCTGCAGACCCGCGAAGGCGACGTCACCGCCTATGCCTATGCCCGGACGGGTTATCACCGCGGGCTGGACGCACTCCGCCGAGCAGGCTGGAGAGGGTCGGGCCCGATTCCCTGGGAGCACGAGCCCAATCGGGGATTTCTTCGGGCGTTGCATGCGCTTGCCGTGGCCTCGGAGCGGATCGGCGACAGCGCCGAACAGGAACGCTGCGCCCAGTTCTTGCGGGACTCGTCCGAGGCCGCATTCGTGACTTTGACAGGACAATCTGCTGGTTCGACTCCTGAAGCCGGGGACACCCCCCAAGAACTTCGGTAGGGTTAGTTCGCAAGAGTCCCTGTGGTGAATGCGCCCAGGGACTTGACTCTTGCGTACGGAGACGTGCGCAGCAGAAGGGCGGCGGCGATCACATGCCGAGCATTGTGGTAATGGGCTCACAGTGGGGTGACGAGGGCAAGGGCAAAGCGACCGACCAGTTGGGCGATCGGGTCGATTACTGCGTCCGCTACTCCGGAGGCAACAACGCCGGCCACACCATCGTGGTGAACGGCGAACGCTATGCGCTTCACCTTCTCCCCTCCGGCATCCTCAACCCGCGATGCGTGCCCGTCATCGGCAACGGGGTCGTGGTCGACCTCGACATCTTGTTCACCGAGATCGAGGGACTGGCCGCTCGGGGGGTCGATGCCTCGCACATGATCATCTCGGCCAACGCCCACATCATCACCTCGTACCACCAGGTGATCGACAAGGTCACCGAGCGGTTCCTCGGCAAGGCCAAGATCGGCACGACCGGTCGCGGCGTCGGCCCGGCCTATTCGGACAAGGTCAACCGGATCGGCGTCCGGATCCAAGATCTCTTCGACGCGTCGATCCTGCGGCAAAAGGTCGAGGCAGCGCTGGAGCAGAAGAATCACCTGCTGGTCAAGGTCTACAACCGGCGAGAGATCGACCCGGTCCAGGTCACCGAGCACCTGCTCTCCCACGCTGAGCGGATCAAGCCGCACGTGGCTGACGTGAGCCGGGTGCTCAATGACGCTCTCGACGCGGACAAGGTGGTGCTCTTGGAGGGCGCCCAAGCGCACCATCTCGATGTCGATCATGGAACCTATCCGTATGTCACCTCCTCCAATCCAGTCGCAGGCGGCGCGTGTGTCGGTTCGGGCGTCGGCCCCACCAGGATCAACCGGGTGGTCGGCATCGCCAAGGCCTACACCACGCGGGTCGGCGAGGGTCCCATGCCGACGGAGTTGCTCGATGACGACGGCGAGCGCCTTCGGGACATCGGCGCCGAGTTCGGTACCACGACCGGGCGCAAGCGGCGTTGCGGCTGGTTCGACGCCCTCGTGGTGGAAGCCGCGGCGCAGGCCAACGCGTTCACCGACATCTTTCTCACGAAGTTGGATGTGCTGACCGGCTGGGACAAGATTCCGGTCTGCGTCGGCTACCGGGTCAACGGTCGGCGCTACGACACTCTGCCGGTTTCCCAGAGCGACTTCCACCATGCCGCGCCCATTTACGAGGAGCTGGACGGCTGGGGTGAGGACATCAGCGAATGCCGCGAGTTCGAGGACCTGCCGAAGAACACTCAGGCCTACGTCAACCGCCTCGAGGAGCTCTGCGGCACCCGGATCTCCGGCATCGGTGTGGGCCCATCCCGGGAACAGGCGATCGTGATCAACGACCTGCTCTGAATGTCTATTCAGAGCACGGCGGCATGCGCATCCGCGTGGTCCGAATCGGCACTGCCGGGCCGGAGCCGAGCGACCAGCTCGCCGCGGCTGCGTACGCCGACCTTTCCGAAGATCGACTTCAGATGATCTTGCACGGTGTTGGCCGAGATGAATAGCCGGCCCGCGATGTCGGCGGTCGAGCGCCCAGCGATCACCTCACGGCAGATGTCGCGCTCGCGCGTCGACAGGCCGTACGCCGCGAGCAGTAGTCCGATCAGCGCATCGCCGGTCGCAGGCTCGATGGCGACGGCAATCTCGTTGTCGTCTCCACCGATCAGCGGGCTCGCTTGAAGCACTGCCCACTCGCCACCCGCATCTCGCAACCGGGCTCGAAATGCGCCGGAGGGCGCCGAACGAGCGCCCACCGCCAGAACCTGCATCATCGCCAGAAACCGACCGGGAGCAATCTGGTCAAGCCGGTCCTGCCACTCCCGGGCCGCTGGAGTCAGAGCATGGAGGTTCCCGCGCCGACCGAGGATGACGATCGCGGGACGACGACCGGGGTTCCAGCCCCGCAACGCCTCGGAGCGCACGGCCAGTCTGGTGGCTGCGGCAATCGCAGGTGCCACCGCTGCGAGGAACTCAGTCTCGCGATCGCTGAAGTCAAGTCCCGCCCGCACCATGCCGGCCGCGCCCCAGCACGTTCCGTCGGTGATGAAGAGGACCCGACACTCCTGGTCCACTCCTAGCGGGCGCCAGACGTTGTTGAACCTGCCACTGCGGCGGCGCTCACCGTCGGACATGTCCGAGAGCTTCGCGACCGCCTCGTTGCGCCGCGCCAACGTGGCGAACCTATGTGGCTCATCCGCGGAGTATTCGGACTCGGCAAGCCGTAGCTCGTACTCCGGTGCTACCTGGGTTTCACCGTTGGTCATGGTGCTGATCACCAGCGTTTCCGGGTCGATGGCTGCCCAGCAGGTGAGTTCAGCCCCGATCTGGTTTCCGATCACGCGGATGGCCTGAGCGTGGAGCTCACTCACCCCGAGACCGGCCGCGGCAAGGGCGGCAATGTCCCGGCGGGCTCGGTAGGCCCGTTCCTCCCACACGCATTCAGTGTCCCACCGTCGGGCACGGCCGGCATTCCCACAATTCTGGGATCGACGCGACGTTGCTGGGTGCTTAGCGTCGATGCCATGACGCATCAGATTCAGTACAGCGGCGCCGGCGACGGCGCGGAGCTCGTCGCCCCGGATGCGGTCCTGACGGTCAAGATCGACGCCAAGCACACCGACGATCACTATGAGCTGTTCGAGGTCTACGCTCCGCGAGGTCCGGCCACGCCGCTGCACCGGACTGGCTGGGGCAAGGCGTTCTACGTCCTGCACGGCCGCATGATCGTTCAGGTCGAAGAGGAGGGCTACGACCTCGGTCCGGGATCCACCGTCACCATTCCGCCCGGAACCGCAAACACCTTTACGGTGCTCAGCCCGTCGGCGACGTTCCTGGTGGTAAGTCTGACCGGCGCCATGAGTCGCTTCCATGCCGACCTCGACGCTTCGGTCCCTCATGGCCGGCCGGTCGAGGATGTCGCAGACCAGATCCAGCAGGTGCTTGGCCGTCACGATGTGACTCTCGCTTGGCTCGAGGCTGTCCGATGACCGTGGTGGTCTGGATCTTCGCGCTGCTCGCGGCGGTGGTCCACATCGTCGTCTTCGTCTTCGAGGCTCTGTTGATCCAGCGCCCCAGCATTCATCGGGGCGTCTTCAAAGTACCGAGTACGGACGTCCCGGCCATCCGACTCTGGGCCTTCGGTGTCGGCTTCTACAACCTCTTCCTGGGGATCGGCATGGTGGCCGGTGTGGTCGCCTGGATGGCGGGTTACCAGACGGTTGGCAAGACATTGGTGATCTATCTTTGCCTGGTGATGGTTCTCAGCGGCATCGTGCTCTTCATCGCCGACCGCTTGGCGTTGAGCCGCCCTCGAGGGTCAGACAAGTTCGGCCCGCTGGGCGAGGCCGGGCCGCCGCTCATCGCACTTCTCGCGGTCTTTCTTTAACGGTCACCAGCGTCACAGTCTCCGCGGCTTCCACGACAACTCCTTGGGAGCACACCACCGGTAAGCCGGACGGATGCGATCAGCTGCTCAATGGGCCGTACTGCCCTTACCGGCCGACAGCTTTACAGTGGGCCCATGCGCAGGCCGACCGCACAGGATGTGGCTGACCTTGCGGGCGTGTCGCGCAGCTCCGTCTCCCTCGTACTCAACGGGCGCGCCGCGGGCAACATCGCGGCACAGAAGCAGCGGGCGATTCTCGAGGCCGCCGAGCGCCTGAACTACCGCCCCAACTCCGTCGCGCGCAGCCTGCGCAGCCAGCGGACCCGCACCATTGGGGTTCTGACCTGGCCAAGCGTGTGCGGCACTCCATCGCTGATCTTGCGTGCGGCTCTGCGCACCGCAACCGAGGCGGGCTACGTCCTGATCTTCATGGACACCGGCGGCGATCAGGATGTCGAGAGCCAGGCGCTGGCGACGTTGCGTGATCGCCAGGTCGAGGGTCTTCTTGTGATAGCCCCTGAGCTCACGGATTACCGGCCGGCCGAGCCGATGCTGTCGATGCCGACAATTCTGGTGAACTGTGCCGACCCGCAGGCAGGAGTCACCAGCGTCGTCCCCGACGAGACCGGTGCCGGTGCCGCAGCGGCGCAGATCCTGATGGAGTGTGGGCACTCACGGATCGCACTGCTGGCAGGGCCGTCCGAGTCGGTTCAGACTCGGCTGAGAGTCGCCGGGTGCCACTCAGTCCTTGCTCCCGTCGACCTCACCGCCTCCGTCCAGTTCGTCGGGGGCCGCGACACCGCGTCGGCTGCCGTGGCGACGCGGACCCTGCTGAGCCAACCGGAGCCCCCCACCGCGCTCATCTGCGCTCACGAGCGCCTCGCGGTCGGTGCCGCCCTGGCGGCTGCGCAGCTGCAGCTGGACATTCCTCGGGACCTGTCGCTGGTAAGCCTGGAGGACGGTGAACAGCTGGCCTGCCAGTTGAGTCCGGCGGTCACCACCATCCAGCGTCCGGATCAGGCGATGGCGGAGCAGGCGGTCAGCATGCTGGTGGATCGGCTGGCTGACGACACCGAAAACTCGGTGAAGCAGCTCGCCTTTGTCTGCCCACCCCTGCTGCGTGATTCGGTCGGCACGCCGCGCTCGGCGAATCAGCGGTCGGCGACCGCCAGCCGATAGACGCTGGTGGCCGCACCGTCGGCTTCAATCGACCAGCGACTCGTGGCGCTCGGGTAGGCACGTGTGGTGTGGGCCACGCCGCCACTGAACGCCTCGATGATGCTTCCGTCGACGAAGATCCTCCCTGGATCGGCCACCGAACCGGTCACCGCCGCGACCTCTCGCTCATCGTCCCCATCGATCAGCCGCAGCGTCGTGGGGCCGTACGCAAGGACCTCGAAAGCGTGCTCGTCGACTAGCTGGTGCCGGGGCAGCTCAGCTGAGCGCAGGCCGGTCAGCTCAGCTGCCGGTCGCGAGCAAAGCCGTCCATCACGAAGGAACAGTTCCCGCGGAAACGTCAACATTCCGGCCCAGCCGGCGGTGACGATCTGCTCCGGCGTCCGGTCGATCTCCCAGGCCCAGCCCCAAAGCAGCGTACGGTCCGTGCCCGCCAGGACTTGGGGTGCGTAGAAGGCGGGGCCGTCGTCGACCACGCCGCTGGCGGTCGCCTTGAACCGGAGACCGTCCCCCTCGGCAACCAGGTCGCCGAGCAGGTAGCGCACTCCGATGAGCCGGTGCGTGTCGTTGCCCCAGGCCCAGAGCGACAGCAGAAGGACCCATTGATCATCGATCCGGACGATGTTCGGGCACTCCCAGATATTGGCAGCCGTCATCTGCACGGCGATCGGGTCGTCGTCGGTAAACAGCGCACCCAGCTCGAGCCACTGGGTCAGATCGTCACAGGCCCAGAGCAGCAACTGGGGATGACCATTGCGATGACCAGCCCCTTGGACGGCGTACCGCCGCCCGCGGTAGCTGAAGATGAAGGGGTCTCGGACCTCGTCAAGGCCGGGCCGGATCGGGGTTGCGACGACGGCAGCAGTCTCCTGCTGCCAGCTCAGGAGCGTCCGATCACTCCGGGCCAGCGCAACGACGGCGTGCCGAGCATCATCGGGGTTTGCGGTATAGACCGCGGTGGGGATGCCGGCGTCTTCGGTGACGCAGCCGCTCCAACAGCCGGCGGCGTCGATCATGCCCGGGCGCGGAACCAGCGCTACCGGATGGTGCTCCCAGCGCAGAAGATCGGTCGAACTGACATGTCCCCAGTGCACGTTCCCATGCGTCGGAGCGTCCGGATTGTGCTGGAAGAATACGTGGTAGGTGCCGTCGATCAGGCAGACGCCGTTCGGGTCGTTCACCCATCCCTTGGCGGGACGGATGTGGAGAGCCGGGAAAGTCGGGTCGGGCACGGCCGCCTAGGTTATCGGCTGCTGGGTTGGCTGCCAACGCCTCCCTGTCCTCTAGCCGCGCGCGAATCTCGTAGCCGCGCGGGAACTTTCGGTAGCGGCTGCGAGATTTGGTAGCGGCTGTGCGTCGGAGGCGCCCGGGATGCGGATCGCCACGGCGAGCCCGGCCGCCAGCCGCTGACGGCTAGCTTGGGTAGGCTTCTGGCACGTGGTGGATGCACTTCGGGTGCTGGTGATCGGCTCCGGCGGACGCGAGCACGCGCTGGCTCTCAGCCTCAGCCGTGATCCGAGGGTGAGCGAGCTGCACGCCGCTCCGGGCAACCCTGGTACGGCTCAGGTCGCGACAAACCACGCCGTCGATCCTTTGGACGGGGCGGCTGTCGCCTCCCTCGCGGCCTCGCTCGGCGTCAATCTGGTGGTGGTCGGACCGGAGGCACCGCTCGTGGCCGGTGTCGCCGACGCGGTGCGGGCCGCCGGAGTTGCCTGCTTCGGGCCTTCCAAGGCGGCCGCCGCCATCGAGGGCAGCAAGGCGTTCGCCAAGGGTGTGATGGCGGCAGCGGGCGTACCGACGGCCCATGCCCGCGAATGCGCGGTGCGCGCCGATATCGAGGCCGCGCTGGAGGAGTTCGGGCCGCCGTACGTGGTCAAGGACGACGGATTGGCGGCGGGCAAGGGCGTTGTGGTCACCCCGGACTGGCAGGCGGCGTTGGCGCACGGACTTCGCTGCGATCGGGTCGTCGTCGAGGAGTTCCTCGACGGTCCTGAGGTGAGCCTGTTCGGCATCACCGACGGGACGACCGTACGAGCATTGCAGCCTGCACAGGATTTCAAGCGGGTCGGCGACGGAGACACTGGTCCGAACACCGGGGGAATGGGGGCGTACACGCCGTTGCCGTGGGCCCCTGACGATCTTGCCGAGGAGGTGAGGCGGATCGTGCTGCAGCCGACAGTCGAAGAGCTGGCCCGCCGCGGCACACCCTTTGTCGGTCTGCTCTATGCGGGTCTCGCCCTGACCGAGCGCGGGATCCGGGTGATCGAATTCAATGCTCGGTTCGGCGATCCGGAAACCCAACCATTGTTGGCCCGCCTGGAGACGCCCCTGGGCGGGCTGCTGTACGCAGCGGCAACGGGTGATCTTGCCGCCCAGCCGGAGCTGGCATGGGGGAGCGGGGCGGCCGTCGGCGTGGTGCTCGCGGCCGCTGGCTATCCGGCCAAGCCCCAAACGGGCGGGCGGATCACCGGTCTTGACAACGCGGCGGAGGACGGCAGCCAGATCATTCACGCTGGAACGGCACGTGACGCCGATGGCCGTTTGATCAGTTCCGGCGGCCGGGTGCTCGCCGTGGTCGGCACCGGAGGCGACCTCGAGGCCGCGCGGGCTCGGGCGTACGACTCCATCGTCAAGATCAGCTTGCCCGGCTCGTTCTACCGGACCGACATCGCCTTGGCGGCCGCCCAGCTGGCGATTCGCTGATCATGCCTATCGGCAACGTACTCGCCAATCGCTACGCGTCGGAGGAGATGCGGCACATCTGGTCGGCGGAGAACAAGATCATCGCCGAGCGCCGGCTGTGGCTGGCCGTGCTCGCCGCTCAACGTGATCTTGGTGTCGACTTCGGTAGCGATGACCCGGCCGCCGTGATCGCGGGCTATGAGACCGTGCTTGACGACGTCGATCTGGCTCGGATCGCCGAACGGGAGCAGGTTACCCGGCACGACGTCAAGGCGCGGATCGAGGAGTTCAACGCGCTGGCCGGCTTCCAGCATGTCCACAAGGCGATGACTTCGCGGGACCTGACCGAGAACGTCGAGCAGTTGCAGATCGTCTCGTCTCTGAAAATCGTTCGGACCCGGGTGGTCGCGACCCTCGTCCGGCTCACCCAGCTGGCCACCGAACACGCCGAACTCGCCATGGTCGGTCGGTCGCACAACGTGGCGGCGCAAGTGACCACGTTGGGGAAGCGGTTCGCGACCGCCGCGAATGAGCTGCTGGTGGCATACCAGCGCCTGGAGGAGTTGATCGCTCGGTACCCGATGCGCGGCATCAAAGGGCCGGTGGGGACGAGCTCGGACATGCTGGACCTGCTGGGTGACCCCGGGAAACTCGCGGAGCTGGAGCAGCGGATCGCAGACCATCTGGGGTTCGCGAGGGTCTTTCTGAGTACGGGGCAGGTGTATCCGCGCTCGTTGGACTTCGACGTGGTCAGCGCCCTGGCCCAGGTCGCCGCTGCGCCTTCCAATGTGGCGACATCCATCCGGCTGATGGCTGGCCATGAGCTGGTTACCGAGGGGTTTCAGCCGGGCCAGGTCGGCTCGAGTGCCATGCCGCACAAGATGAACACCCGATCATGCGAGCGGGTGAACGGCCTGGCTGTGGTGCTCCGCGGCTACGTATCAATGATCAGTGAGCTGACCGGAGACCAGTGGAACGAAGGCGATGTGTCGGACTCGGTGGTCCGCCGGGTCGCACTGCCTGACGCGTTCTTCGCTCTCGACGGGCTGTTCGAGACCTTCCTGACCGTGCTGGACGACTTCGGCGTCTTCCCCGCCGTGATCGACGCGGAGCTACGGCGCTACCTGCCCTTCCTGGCCACGACGAAGGTGCTGATCGCGGCCGTCCGCGGCGGTGTGGGCCGGGAGACCGCGCACGAGGTGATCAAGGAACACGCGGTCGCGGTGGCACTGATCATGCGGGAGACCGGCCAGGCTACCAACGACCTGCTGGACCGGCTCTCCTCCGACCCGCGACTCGGGGTCGACAGGTCCGATCTTGAGCAAGCGCTGGCGCATCCACTGGAGCTTGCCGGCATTGCCGGGCAGCAGGTGGCTGCCGTGGTCGCCGAGGTGGACAAGATAGCGGCTGAGCACCCGGAGGCCGCGGCCTACCGACCTGGGCCGGTGCTCTAGGGCTGCGAGCCGTCGGACATGGCGCTGAAAATCGCCCGCCCGTAGTGCGACACGCTGGAGCTGCGGCTGACACGGCTCAACGGAAGGCGATTCTCAGCGGAACGGGGCACGTAATGTCTAACTGGTCAGGAAGTTGACCCCTCCTCCAATGCCGCGCCTAGGGTTGTGCGACTGTGCGGGCCTATCTGGAACTGGCTCGAGGGGAGTTCCGGAGGTACAGCAGCTACCGACTGGCCGTGCTGGCCGGAGTGTTCACCAACTCGATCTTCGGGTTCATCCGGGTAAGCATGCTCGTAGCGGCGATCGCCGCGGCGGGCGGAAGCCTTGCAGGCTACTCAGATCTCGAGGTGTCGACCTACGTCTGGTTGGGTCAGGCACTGCTCGCGCCCCTCGGACTGATGATGTGGACCGAGATCGCTGATCGCGTCAAGACTGGGGAAATCGCCGTTGACCTCGCCCGCCCTGTCGATCTTCAGCTGGGTTGGATGCGCGACCTCGGGCGGGCATTGTTCATCTTTCCGACGCGTGGGTTGCCGCCTCTGCTCGTTGGCGTGGTCACCGTCGGGGTGGCTTTGCCTGGCTCCTGGACCGCCGTCCCGCTCGGTCTTCTCAGCGTGATCATCGGCGTCTCGATCAGCTTCACCCTGCGATTCCTGCTAAATCTGACCTGCGGACTGGAACCGGTGCCGCAGCGGCGTCGCCTCGCTCGGGAGCTCGGCGTGGTCTTCGGACAGCGCAGTCAGCTCTGGTGGGATCTGCCGCTGCACGACTCGTTCAAGATTCTGGCGGCTATCCACCGCATCGCCGCCAGTGCGGCGGCCGATCGCATCGAGCACCTTGTCGAGGGACTCGGACTGCGCCCGCTTCTCGATACCCCGGTCCGCCTGCTGTCGTTGGGCGAGCGGATGCGTGGCGAGGTCGCAGCCGCCCTCCTTCACCGGCCACGCTTGCTGGTCTTGGACGAGCCGACCATCGGCCTCGACATGATCAGCAAGGAGCGGCTGCGGCACTTCCTCGTGGCCGAGCGAACCGCTTACGGCACGACGCTGCTGTTGACCACCCACGACATGAGCGACATCGAGCGGCTCTGCGAGCGGGTCCTCGTTGTCGACCACGGTCGACTTGTCTTCGACGGCACGCTGGTGGCGCTGGCCGAGCGGGTCGCACTGCAACGAGTGTTGGTCGTCGACCTACCGGGACCGCACCCAGATCTTGCTGTCGGGCAGGCCGCGCATGCCGGTAGCGAACTCGATGGGCAGCGTCAGCGATTCGCCTTCAGCCCCAGAGACACCACCGCGGCGCGCGTTCTGGCTGAAGTCACCGCGCAGGTCGAGGTGATTGACCTGACGCTGGAGGAGCCGGCGATCGAGGACATCGTTCGTACGCTCTACCCCCGGACATGAGCGGTCTCGCCAATCCCTCAATCCCCGACTTTGAGCTCCGTACGCACACTTTGAACCCTTACGAACGGGCTCAAGGACGGCGGACGGGGCTCAAGGTCGATAGGAGGCGAGTGGGAAATCGTCCTGGCGGTCAAAGGAGCGTCTTGGACGCGTCGGGAATCACCACCCAGCCGAGGATGTAGAGCAGGATCTGCGGGCCGGGAAGCAGCAGGCTGAGGACGAACAAGAGCCGCACAACGTTGGGCTTGATACCGAGCGCGCGGGCGACGCCCGAGCACACCCCGGCGACAATCCGGTCGTCGCGCGGACGGGTCATGGTGGTCATTGGGCTGCGTCCTTTCGCAGAGATGAGAAATCTTCGTGTCCCTCCAGTGTGTAACGAGAACGGTCGTGCGGCCACACCTGTGCTGGATGTTCGGGGTCAGAATTGGGGTCTCATCATGGCTGTCCCGAGTTTCTCGGAGCGTCCCAACAAGGCGGTCGCTGCTGACACAATGAGCCGATGGGACATGCACGGCGGGCCTTCGTCGAGCAGCCGGATTTTACTCAAGACGAAGGCGCGGCAACCGCCGTTGGCCCCGTGAGGGTGGCGGCCGAGGCGACGCTGTCGGCGGTTCCGCGGCGGCGGGTCGAGCCCATCGTCATCGATCGGCTGAGCAAGAGCTTCAGCGGGAAGCCCGCAGTTCGCAATCTCAGCTTCATCGTCGAACCTGGTGGCGTCACCGGCTTCCTCGGACCCAATGGCGCTGGTAAGACCACGACGTTGCGGATGCTCCTCGGACTGGCCACCCCCACCGCGGGCAGCGCGACCTTTGGTCCGTACGCCTACACCGAGCTGCCCCACCCTCAGCAAACGGTGGGCTGTGTGCTGGAAGCCAACTTCCATCCGGGCCGTACGGGTCGCAACCATCTCCGGGTCCTCGCTGCGACCGCCGACGTGAACGACGACCGAGTGGATGAGCTGCTCGAGCTGGTGGGCCTGACTTCGGTCGCCGCCCGGCCGGCCGGCACCTATTCGATGGGAATGCGGCAGCGTCTCGCCCTGGCCGGCGCCCTGCTTGGCGATCCGGACTATTTGATCTTGGACGAGCCGGCCAACGGTCTGGATCCGGAAGGGTTCCGCTGGTTGCGCGCGTTTCTGCGCAATTTCGCGGGCCAGGGCCGCATGGTGCTCATGTCCTCGCACCTGCTGAACGAGGTGGGCGCCACGGCGGACGACATTGTCGTCATCAATGCCGGCCGGCTGGTCAAGCAGGCGAGGATGGCGGAGCTGGGCATTGCCGAGGCGACCAGCCGGGTCCGCGTTTCCCATTACGACCGCGCGGAAGGCGCGCTTGCGGACCTGGGCGCCCGTATCGAGCGCGGCACCGACGAGCACGGCGCATTTCTTCGGGTCCGCACTCAGGATCTCTACGTGATCGGGGCTGCCCTCTTCAACGCCAACGTGGCGGTCTTCGAGCTGACGCGGGAGCCCTACGACCTGGAGGAGCAGTTCTTCGCGATGCTCGAGGGGCCGGCGTGAGCGGCGTCCTGGTATCGGAGATGCGCAAGATCTCCACCACCAAGCTCTGGTGGATCATGCTGATCTGTGTCTTCCTGCTCGGCGGAGCGTACGCCCTCATCCCGGCATTCAGTGCCGGAGTGGCGCAGTCAACCCTGGGCGATCCCACCCCAGCATTCGAGGTTCCCGGCACCCTGCGCAGCATCTACAACGGCGGCAACACGCTGGCGCGGATCCTGGCCCTGGTGATCGGCATCTTGGCCATGGGCGGCGAGTACCGCTACAAGACCATGGCCACGACGTATCTGGCCACGCCGGTCCGGACGCGGGTGCTGAGCGCCAAGGCGCTCTCGCTGATAGTGGTCGGCCTGCTCTACGGCTTGGCGAGCGTGCTGGCGGGGTTGCTCGTTGCCATCCCGTTCGTGCTGATCAAGGACGGGTCGCTATTTCTGAATCGTGGCGACACCTGGCGGTCACTTCTCCTTGGAATCGTGTCGATCGCCCTCTGGACGCTGATTGGGATGGGCGTGGGCATCCTCATCCGCAACCTGGTCCTGGCCATGCTGGTCGGTATCGGGTTTGCCTACGTTGTCGAGCCGGCGCTTACCGCTCTGTTCTTCGTCAAGCACTGGGACCTAGGCCTCAACCTGATGCCCACCGGTGCGACCAACGCCATGCTCGGCGTGACGAATCCCCTACTGTTCGCGGCCCAAGAGCCGTTCGGTTGGTGGCTGGGCATGCTCGTGTTGGCAGTATGGTGCCTGCTGCCGGCGATCGCCGGTGTGATCTTCACTCTGCGCCGCGACGTCGCCTGACGGGTGGCCGCCACATCCGAGGAGCCGATGTACGCCGACCAGCTCGACCTGCCACTGGTCCACGCTGGAAAGATCCGCGAGCTTTATGCGCTGGGTGGTGGGCAGCTGCTGATGGTGGCCACCGACAAGATCAGCGCCTTCGACTACGTGCTGGACAGCCTGATCCCGGATAAAGGGATGATCTTGAACCAGCTGTCCCTGTGGTGGCTTCAGCAGCTTGCCGGGGTGGTCGAGAATCATCTGATCTCCGCCGACGTGCCAGCCCGGGTCGCCGGTCGCGCGGTGGTCTGCGAGCGACTGGAGATGATCCCGGTCGAGTGTGTGGTGCGCGGCTATCTCACCGGATCTGGTTGGGCGGAATACGCGAAGGTGGGAACAGTCTGCGGCATCGAGCTGCCGAGTGGGCTGATGGACGGGTCGCGGCTGCCCGAGCCGATCTTCACCCCGACTACCAAGGCGCCGCTCGGGCAGCACGACGAGGCGATGGATTTCGCGGCGGTCGAGGCGAGGGTGGGGGAGCAACCGGCCCGCCAGATTCGCGACCTGACTTTGGCGGTGTATTCGACGGCGGAGAGCATCGCTCGGGATCGCGGCCTGTTACTGGCGGACACGAAGCTCGAGTTCGGCCGGCGCCCCGACGGAACGATCGTGCTTGCCGACGAGGTCCTGACCCCCGACTCGTCCCGGTTCTGGGACGCCGCCGCGTGGCGACCCGGCGCCCGGCTGGAACCGTACGACAAGCAATTCGTGCGCGACTGGCTGTTGCACTCCTCCGGCTGGGACCGGACCTCCGGCGAGCCGCCACCGCCCCTGCCGGACGACGTCATCGTCGCCACCCGAGCCAAGTACATCGAGGCCTACGAGATCCTGACCGGCACCCACTTCATGCCCAACTCCTAGCGCTCTTTAGCCGCGCGCGAATCTCGGAGCCGCGCGGGAATTTTCGGTAGCGGCTGCCAGATTAGGTAGCGGCTGTGCGTCGTAGGCACCCGTCTGTGGACAGCCGACGCACTATCCACAGATTTGGCGGAGGCCTCCTACTCATTCCGTTCGTCTGTTGTGCTGACCCGGTGGACGATGACGTACGGCTGGCCAGCGCGCTGCGTCGCGAGGGACACGCCTACGACGGTCTGGCCCGGATGGTCAAAGCGGGCGAGTTGGTCAAGGTGCGGCACGGTGCATACGCCACAGAGCAGCCAGATGGCTTCGTGGCTGCGCATCGGCAACTGATCGCCGCCACACTGCCGCGTTGCGGCGACGTTTGTCTCAGTCACGCATCCGCAGCGCTGTTCCACGGGCTTCCCTCGTGGTCTGCGGATCTCGGCCGAGTTCAGGTGACCAAGTCCAGAACGAGCGGGGGCAGGCGCAGCAAGGCCCTCCATGTCCACGTCGCACCTCTCCGCCTTGACGAGGTCGTGACGATCGACGGGCTACCGGTGACCTCGCTGGCGCGCACCGCCGCTGACTGCCTCCGCGGTTACGCGTACGAGAAGGCCGTGGCGATTGGTGACGCAGCATTGCGAGCGGGAATGTCCAGACACGAACTTGCGGAAAGCGTCGAACAGGCGCGCAATCGGGTTGGATCGCCGCAGGCGCGGCAGCTGGTGGGCTTCGTCGATGGCCGCTCCGAAAGTGTCGGCGAATCACAGAGCCGGATCCTGCTTTGCCGGATCGGTCTGCCACCTCAGGACCTCCAAGTCCAGGTCTGGGATACCGATGGCCAGCTGGTGGCGCGTACCGACTTCGGTTGGCAGCGTGAACGGACGCTTGGCGAGTTCGACGGCAGGATCAAGTACGGGCGGTTGAGGCGGCCAGGGGAGGAGCCGGAAGACGCTGTCTTCCGCGAAAAGGTGAGGGAGGACCGAATTCGTGACCTGGGCCTTGAGGTGGTCCGCTGGACGTGGTCGGATCTGCAGCAGCCTCAGGCTCTCGCCAACCGCCTCCGGCGCGCCTTTGCGCGAGGTATGCGCGGGGTGGCGTGAGCCAAATCGCAGCCGCGCGCGAATCTTGCAGCCGCGCGCGAATTTTCGGTAGCGGCTCCGAGCTTCGGTAGCGGCTGCGAGGAAGGGCGGCCCTAGGGCTGCGATGGATAGGATCGCGGGCATGGCACGGGTGGTAGTGGACGTGATGCCGAAGCCGGAGATCTTGGATCCGCAAGGTAAGGCGGTTACCGGTGCGCTGGCTCGGTTGGGTTTCGCCGGGGTATCAGTACGACAGGGCAAGCGCTTCGAGCTCGACGTCGAGGGTGAGCTGACGGAGGACCGGATGGCTGAGGTCCATCGGGCCGCCGAGACCTTGCTCGCCAACACCGTGATCGAAACGTTCACCATACGAGTCGAAGAAGATGCGGCGGCCGCCGCCGACGATCCGGTGGAGGCGCCGGACGGGGCCACCAACGCGTCTCGGGTGGCACCAGATGGGGATCCGGGTGACGCTCGGGCGGATGGCCCGGAGGAGGCTGTCGGCGCCGGGAACGTAGAGGATTCAAAGCCGGCTGTCGGCGAGGCTCGGGTGGAGGCCCCCAAGGAGGGTTCCGGTGACGTTCCCGGAGATGCCCCCGAGAAGGCCGCTGACCGTCGCCCGCGGCCACGGAGGAGGACTGCTGGCGACGCCAAGGGAGAGTCGCCGGATCCCGCCGCCAGCGAGGCTCGCTGATGGCGGCACGGATCGGCGTCGTCACCTTTCCAGGCTCACTCGATGACATCGATGCGTTGCGCGCTATTCGATTGAGCGGCGCGGAGCCGGTATCCCTCTGGCATGCCAGCGACTCGCTCGACGGTGTGGACGCAGTGATCTTGCCGGGTGGCTTCTCCTATGGCGACTACCTGCGGTGCGGCGCGATCGCCCGCTTCGCGCCAGTGATGGCTGAAGTGATCACGGAGGCCGAAGCCGGCATGCCCGTGCTCGGCATCTGCAACGGCTTCCAGATCCTCTGCGAGGCGCACCTGCTGCCGGGAGCGCTGATCCGCAACGACGTACGGACCTTCGTCTGCAAAGATCAAGATCTTCGGGTGGAGTCGGTTGACACCCCGTGGACCTGCGCCTTCGACCGCGGCCAGCTGATCAACATCGTGTTGAAGAACGGCGAAGGCGGCTTTGTCGCCGACCGCGACACCGTGCGCCGGCTTGAGGACGAGGGGCAAGTCGTCTTCCGCTACCTCAACGGCAATCCAAACGGGTCGTTCCACGACATCGCCGGCATCTGCAACGAGCGCGGCAACGTCGTCGGCCTCATGCCACACCCTGAGCACAACGTCGATCCGGTGACTGGCCCGACGACCGACGGAACATCCTTCTTCCGCAGCGTGCTCAGCTTCCTGGCCGCGAAGGTCTAGCCCGACGGCGCATGGCTGGCCGGTCAGCACCTACGAAGTCAGGTGCGCGCACGTCGCCGAAGCGGCCATCCCAGCGGCGCCCGCATCACCGATACGCCGGCTGAGTCGAGGTGGCCGCTGAGCCGCCGCTGGACGCTCCTGCTGATCCTGCTGGCCGTCCTCTTCGCTGCGTTGCGCGGCATCCACGCCCTGGTGGAGCCCCCGGAACCGTCTCTACTGCTCACCCAGCGCGTCGTTGTCGTCGGCGTCACCGGACGGCCGCAGCTCAACGAGGCCGATCGTACGGTCCTCGCCGCTCACCTCGACGAGGCTCAGGTTGGTTCCATTGCCGCCCGGGGGCGCTACGTTCCTGACTGCGCCGCGGCGGGCTGGACCACACTGGGAGCCGGCCGGCGCGCCGCCGTAGGAGGTCTGTGCGATCCGGCGGTAGCCAACGGCGCGGTCACCGACTGGCCGGCTCGGCAGGCCGCCGCCGCTGTTCGCAACGGCGACGCCCGGCTCGGTACGTTGGCGAGTTCGGTCACGGGGTGTGTGGCTGCCGTCGGACCGGGCGCCGGACTTGCCGCCGCCAGGCCCGACGGCACGCTCGCGGCCTATTCGACGCCGCAAGAGTTCGTGAACGGCGGCCTCCGGCTGTCCTGTCCGGTGACGGTGATCGACGCTGGGCCGCTCTCCGACCAGATCATCGCGAGGCTTGCCACGGACGATTCGGTCGCCCTGATCGTCGCCGGAATCGGACCCGCTGCCGGCACGCTGGATCCAAGCCTGCAGCTGATCTACCAACTCGGGTCGGCGCTTCCGGGCTGGCTGACGTCGGCCAGCACGCGGCGTGAGGGCATCGTCACGTTGACCGACCTGACCCGCACGCTGATCGACTTCACCCGTTCCGACAACTCGGCGGTGCCGGTCACTGTCGACGGGTCACCGTTTGCGTTCTACCAGGCGGCCCTCAGCATCGACGGAATCGAAGGCCAGCTGGCCTCGTCCGCGGCGCTGTCGGAAGCCGTACAGATCGGATACCTGGGCGTCGGACTCGTCGGCACCGTGCTCTTGTTGATCATGATCGCCGGGGTGATCGTCGGTCGCCTGACGATCACCAGGTTGATCTTGACCTCCTCGACGGTATGGACGGCAGCCATGATGCTGACTGGCGCGGTGCCCTGGCAGCGCGGCGAGTACCCAGGCTTCGCAGTCACCTGCGTGGTGATCGGCTGGGTGGTGATCTTGACCGCCGGGGCCCTGCTGTTGGCGCGATTCGTACCAGCCCCGGCCGCCATAACGGGGGCCGCGCTCACCGTGGCGGCGTTCACGATCGACGCCGCCCTCGGCGGGGCCATGCAGCCGGGCTCGATGCTGAACTCGCGTCCGATCTTCGGACTGCGTTGGTACGGGTTCGGCAACGTCACCTTCTCGTCGTACGCGAGTGCCGGGCTGATCCTCGCCGGCTACGTCGCGCATCGCTTCCTCCTGGCCGGTCGACGAAGGGCTGCCGTGGTGGCCGTGGCCGCGATCGGCTTCGGGATCGTGATCTGCGAGGGTTGGCCGACCATGGGCAGCGATTTCGGGGGCGTGATTGCGCTGAGCCCAGCGGTGCTCTGGCTGGTTCTTGCGTTGTCCGGCTCCCGAATCACCTGGCCGAGGACGCTGATCGTCGGTGGATCGGCGGTGTTCGCCGTCGGGCTGATCTCGGCGCTGGACTGGGCGCGGGGTCCGGACCGCCGCAGCCACCTGGGCAACTTCATCCAGCGGATCATCGACGGTGACGCGTTGGACGTGGTGAGCCGCAAGGCGATAGCGGCGTACCACAGCCTCACCGGACCGTTGGGCATCGGGGCGCTGATCATCGGCATCGGATGTTGGGTCGTGATCTTCCGCTACGCCATCCCCCTGGTCCGGCAGCAGTTCAGCACGGTCGAGCCCGTGCTGATCGCGCTGCTCGGGACAGCGATTCTGGGCGCCCTGGTCAACGATGGCGGTGGCAGCGTGTGGCTCACGGTGACCGCCTACAGCACAGTGACCATCGCCTGGTTCTGCGCCGACTACGCAGTGCGCCGGGGTTGGACGATCCGACCGCCATCTCCGGTCCGCCGGTAGCGTTGCGCGTGTGGCCGACACAGTCGCGAATGCACGTTCCACCCAGGGGGTGGCCCAGCCATGGGCCGCGCTGGGGCTGAAATCCGACGAGTACGCCAAGATCATTGAGATCCTCGGACGGCGGCCGACGTCGTCGGAGCTGGCCATGTATTCGGTCATGTGGTCCGAGCACTGCTCGTACAAATCGTCCAAGGTGCACCTCCGCCGGTTCGGCGAGCTGCCCCCAGAGACGCCCATCGGCAAGCTGCTCGCCGGGATTGGCGAGAACGCCGGCGTGATCGACGTCGGTCAGGGCTACGCCGTGACTTTCAAGATCGAATCGCATAACCATCCCAGTTATGTCGAGCCCTACCAGGGGGCGGCAACGGGAGTGGGCGGCATTGTTCGGGACATCCTGGCGATGGGGGCTCGGCCGATCGCGGTGATGGATCCCCTGCGTTTCGGACCGCTGCACGAGCCGGACACCAGCCGAGTGCTTCCTGGGGTCGTCGCTGGTGTCGGCGGTTACGGGAACTGTCTCGGCCTGCCGAACATCGGCGGCGAGGTGGTCTTCGACCACAGCTACCGCGGCAACCCGCTGGTCAACGCACTCTGCGTCGGAGTCCTGCGACACGAAGACCTCCATCTGGCCAAGGCGACCGGGGTCGGCAACCGGGTGATCTTGTACGGGGCCTCGACCGGCGGGGATGGCATCGGCGGCGTGAGTGTGTTGGCCTCCGAAACGTTTGAGCAGGCCGGGCCGGCGAAGCGGCCGAGCGTCCAGGTCGGTGACCCGTTCATGGAGAAGCTGCTCATCGAGTGCACCTTGGAGATCTTCGCGGCTGGGCTCGTCTCCGGTATCCAGGACCTGGGCGGTGCGGGGCTGTCCTGCGCCACGTCCGAGCTGGCCAGCGCCGGCGACGGGGGCATGCACATCGATCTTGATCAGGTGCCGCTGCGCGACTCGACGCTCAGCCCGGAAGAGATCTTGATGAGCGAGTCGCAGGAACGGATGATGGCCATCGTCGAACCGCAGCACGTTGAGCCGTTCCTGGCCATCTGTCGCAAGTGGGACGTGCTGGCCACCGTCATCGGCGAGGTCACCGACGGTGATCGGTTGATCATCGACTGGCGCGACGAGACGGTGGTGGACGTGCCCCCGCGCAGTGTGGCCCACGAGGGGCCGGTCTACGAGCGGCCGTACGAACGTCCGGACTGGCAAGATCAGGTGCAGCACAACGGCGTTGATCATCTGGCCCGGCCCGCTACCGGCGACGAGCTGTCCGAGACCCTGCTGCGGATGGTCGCCTCGCCCAACCTCTGCGACAAATCCTGGATCACGGATCAGTACGACCGCTACGTGCGCGGCAACTCGGTGCTGACCCAGCCAGAAGATTCCGGTCTGCTGCGGATCGACGAGCAGACCGGGCTAGGGGTGGCACTGGCCACCGACTGCAACGGGCGGTTTGTGCTGCTTGACCCTTATGCGGGCGCGCAATTGGCGTTGGCCGAGGCCTACCGCAACGTGGCGGTCACTGGCGCTCAGCCGGTGGCGATCAGCGACTGTCTGAACTTCGGTTCTCCGGAAGACCCGGCGATCATGTGGCAGTTCGCGGAGGCGATTCGCGGTCTGGTCGACGGTTGTCGCCAACTCGGCACACCCGTGACCGGCGGCAATGTGAGCTTCTATAACCAGACTGGCGGTGTCCCGATCCTGCCCACGCCGGTCGTCGGCGTGCTCGGCGTGATCGATGACATTACGCGCCGCATCTCGATGGGTTTCGCTATGCCGGGGGATGCCATCTATCTGCTGGGTGAGACCCGCGACGAGCTGGCCGGATCTGCCTGGGCCGAAGCCATTCATGATCATCTCGGGGGTCGCCCGCCGGCGGTTGATTTCGATCATGAGAAGCGTCTCGCCGACCTGATGATCAGGTCGAGCAGGCGGGGGCTGCTGCGCAGCGCCCACGATCTTTCCGACGGCGGTCTTGCCCAGGCGCTCGTGGAGTGCTCGCTGCGAAATGGCTTGGGTGTCGACATCGGCCTGCCGATCGACGCCGATCCCTTCGTGGCCCTGTTCTCCGAGAGCACCGGTCGGGTGCTCGTTTCGATCATGCCGGACCTGACCGAGGAGCTGGAGTCACTCTGCGCCGAGGCGGAAATCCCAGTGACGAGGCTGGGTCTGGTGGGACCGAAGGAGGGGGCGGAACTGCATATCGCGGGCCAGTTCACCCTGCCTCTGGATCGGATTCGCGGAGCCTGGTCGTCGACCCTGCCCGCGGCGATGGGAGTGGGACCGGCGGCAGACCACGATCACCCGAAATCGTGATCTAGATCATGGTCGGACGATTCGATATCGGGGAAGGTCCTCGGAAGAATGGAGCTGTACGAATCGGGCGGCGAACTCACGACGTCGCTCACAGGCAATGACGCCTCCACTTACGACAGTTGGAGGAAACGTGACCTCTCTCTTCAGCTCTATCCTGCAGACCCTCGACCAGCGCCGGGCAGCTAAGCGCGATCGAGCTGTCCTCGAGCGCCAGATGGCCAGCTACGCCAATCACGCAGATCGGCTGGACCTCCAGGCGACCTTGGATCGGTATCCCGACGAGCAAACCGCCGAGCTGCGCAGGATTCTGGCCGCTCGCGCCGCCTGATCATCCTGCCCTGGCTCAGTTCAGCAAGACTCTTGCGACCGCTGAGCCAGGGCCTTGATCACTCTCAGACCGACGCCGTCACCTTGTCTGGCTCGGCAGCCGAGATCTCCCTGGCAGCGCGAGCCCGGCGCGCGGTGTACAGGGCGGCCGCGAAGAGTGCCAGAGCATTCAGGCCGTGTAGCCCCCCGGCGATCGACACGCTGTGACCGAGCAGTCCCAGAGTCACTTGGACGACGACGAACGCCAGCACGATTGCCGCCCACCTGATCCCTCCGGGAATTTTGGCGAAGAACGAGCTGATGAGCAGCAGCAGAGCCAGCAGCGGTATGACTCCGATGCCGTTGATGCCGTGAATGATCACTCCTGCGACCTCCGGGAAGGGCTCGAAGATCGAGCCGCCGCTTTCCAGGACGGATTTGTCGAACACACCGCCCCGGTCGACCCAGAGCCCCAGCCCCGCAATCGCGTACGCCATGACCATCGCCTGGATCATGACTTCGGCCGCGATCAGATACCCCAGCACCCGATAGACCTTTTTCACCTGAGTAATCCCTCCTGAACTGATTCATGTTCCTTGCGAAAGACGAAACGGGCCAACACCAGAGGCCACAGCGGCAGCGCGAGCCAGCCACTGGCCGCGACGACCACGCCAAGCGCGATCGGGATGTAACGTGCGGCCACTCCATCGGGGATCAGCAGCCCCACGGCGGCGACGAACAGTCCGACCGGGAGGCTCGACCCGAGAAATAGGCCGATGCGGGCCGCCCGACGAGGTAGCGCCCCCGTGCGATAGCCGGTGCGGCTGGTGGTCAGAACCCACCCGAAAACCACAGCGAAGGCTGCCGTCACTGGATATACCTGGACCTCGAAGCTCAGGAGGCCGGCGATCAGCAGAAGCTGAAGTGTCATCACCGCGCCCATCGCCGCGACGGCGGCCGCTGTGGCGAGCTGAACTGTGCGGCCTGCGGGCAGCCGGTCCAGCAGGGCGAGGGCTACCGGAATGAAGGCAGCGAACTGGACGACGATGATCGCGTCGTTTGCGGTTCCAAGCCACATGAATTGCGGATTCGCGGCTCCCCACGGTTGAGCCAGAGCGAAGAACAAGATCAGCGCGACGTTTGCGATCACCCCTGTGACGCCGCTGACCAACGCCCATCGGTGGGGGTCGAGGGCGTCGGGACGGGTCACCTCGGTCGTTGTCACGCCACCAGGCTCAGCCGCCGCGTGTCCCGTTGTCACGAGACGATGTCCCGTCCGGATCGGGAAACTTCGCGGACGGTGGGACGCGGAAGGCACACCCCTTGCGTGCGCAAGGCGCGCGTCGAAAGCGAGGGTGCTCTGACCCAGTAGAGGAGCCGGGGAATTACTGGTATCGCTGGTCAGCGCGCTCAGTGCCACCCAGGCCAGCGTCGCGAGCCCGGAGGATGGCTGCGGACCGGTCAACGACCTGCAGCTTGGTGATGATGTTCGACACGTGATTGCGGACGGTCTTGCCGCTCAGGCCGAGTCGGCGCGCCACGGTCGGATTGTCGGCACCGTTTGCAATCAGTCCCAGCACCTCGTGCTCGCGCGCGGTGAGCTGCGGAAAAGGCGTGGTCGCCGCCGTACGACTGAAGTGGGCGAGCATCTGGGTGGCGATTCCGGCACCGAAGACCGCTTCGCCACGGGCCACGGTATGGACGTCTGCGAGGATCTCATCCGGTCCTGCGCCTTTCAAGGCGTAGCCGTGGGCCCCGGCGCGCAGAGCCGCGAAGACGTTTTCGTCGTCGTCATACATGGTGAGGATCAGAACACGGGTGGGCAAGCCAGCCGACCGGAGCTGTGCGCTCACCCAGAGCCCGTCCCCATCGGGCATGTTGATGTCGAGCACGGCGACGTCGGGGCGATGCTCGGTCGCGGCCCGTAGGGCGTCCTGGCCGTTGGCTGCCATGGCAACCACGGTGATCTCAGGGTCGCTGTCCAGCACGTCACGCAATCCGGCGGCGAAGACCGGATGATCATCAGCGAGGATCAGCCGAAGCATTCCGCCCGTTCTCCTTCAGATCGAGCGGCAGCCGAGCCTCGACCAGCGTGCCGCCTTCTGGTGCCGACCGTACCGAACAGCTGCCACCGAGCTCAGCGGCTCGCTCGCTCATCGAGCGCAGCCCCACGCCCATGGACGGTACCGGATCGAGTCCGCTGCCATCGTCCTGGACCGTGACGATCACCTCGCGTTCGGCGTTGACGATCGCCACCAGGCACTGCTGGCCGCCGCTGTGCCGCACCGCGTTCGTCATTGCCTCCACGGCGATCCGGAAAGCCGCCGTCTCCACCGCGGCTGGCAGACCATCCCTGTCGTTGGGGCCATCGACCTCAATGGCAAGTTCACCGGCCAACGACGCCGCGCGCAACCGAACCGCTCCGACCAGTCCGAGCTCGTCCAGGGCCGGTGGCCGAAGCTCCTCGACGAGCCGTCGGATGTCGCCAAGGCCGGACTTCACCTCGCTGCCGATCTCGTTGAGCATGCCTCTGGCTGCGGAATCTGGGGGCAGCGCGCGTGCGGCCATTCCCGCCTTGAGACCGATCGCTGCCAATGACGGTCCGAGGCCATCGTGCAGATCGCGGCGCAAGCGGCGGCGCTCGTCTTCGCGCAGCGTGACCACTTCCGCTCGAGACCTGACCAGGTCCTGGTGTAGCCGTGCCGCCTGGACCGCGGCGCCGATCGAGGAGGCCAGAGAGCGGATCAGTGCCAGATCACCAGGATCGAGCGGATCGTCGCGCCCTCGATCTGAGACCCGAAGCCGGCCCACTGTCGTGCCGTGATGAGTAAGGGGTTCGCTGTGTTCAGGCCCGACGACGTGCCCGTGCTCGGCGGCCGGCCGGAAGCCGCCCGCACCATCGGCGAGGTCCACTGCGACATACGGCACCCGCAGCGATTGGCTTACGGTCTCCACGACGGCCGGCAGAACGTCGCCGGGCAGCACGACGGCTTCCAGACGCGCACCCAGCCGAGCCAGCACCCCGGCCGGATCGTCCCGGTCGCCGTACATCATCCGGTTCACGAGGCGCTGCGCCATGTTGCGCAGCGGCGCGAGGGCGAGCGCCGCCGCCGCGGCGGCGATGGCGGCAGCAACTGTGCCGGAGATGCGCAGCCCACTCGCGAGGACCGCGACCGTTGCGGCGTAGCCTGCCACGAGCACAGCGACGACCGACGCGTACACAAGCGAACGGTTCGCCAGGCGCTCGATCTCGAAGAGCCGGTGCCTCTGCAGCGCAATAGCGATCCCGATGACGAACGGGATTCCCGACAGACCGAGCGCACCGGACGGCAGAGCCTGGCGCCCGGTGATCAACTCCGGAAGATGCCAGCCGAGGACGGCAACCACGACGGTGACCGCGCCACCACCGGCGATCCAGCGCAGCCGATTCCGGCTCACCGGATCGGCGGTCCGCCGGTAACCCACCCACGAGGCGGCTGTGCCAGCAGCCAACGACGCCAAGGTAACGAATGTTTGCCCGGCGTGAAGCAGCCCCAGCCAGCGCAGCGGATTGGCGACTACCAAGCTGGTGGCCGCCGCCCAGAGTGCCATGCTCGTCACGGGGGTGACGTAGGCGGCAATGAGCACCCAGCGCCTGCCTCGCAGCCACGGATGGTCGACGGTGAAGCGGATGGACACCGCCACAACCGCACCCCAGGCAATCGAGTAGGCCGCGATGGTGTTGAGGTGGAAAAGCCACAGCACTGGTCCACCGGTGGCCAGCGCCAAGGCCGGCAAGGCGGCGACGACCGCAAGTGTGCTGCCGAGGAGTCCGGCCGCCGCGATCAGCAAGGGGGTCGTGGCCGGCTCGTCGGGACGGCGAAGGTACAACGCGGCGGCCAGCGCGGCCAGGGCCACGACGAAGACGAGGTCGCCCCAGCCGTCCCGCAGTAGCGCGTTCGTGTCGGGACGGCTGATGAGGACCGCCGCGGGTGCCCCTGCTCCGGCGATGTCGTACCCAACCGTCTCGCCTAGTCGGGGTGGGTCGAGGCCGCCCAAACCGTCCGCGAGGCGGACACCCCCGATCCCGGTCACCACGTCACCCGGTTGCAGCGGCGAGGTGCCGGACGGCGCGAGCACATCGATGACTACGCCGTTGGGTAGCCAGGTGGAGCGACCCAACCGCAAGACGGTGCCGTCCGACGGGCCATCGAGCCGCACCACGACCGCAATCAGCCCGAGCATCACCAGGACGACGGCGATGATCGCCGGGGCACGGCGTCGTACGAGACTCATCCCGGAAGTCACAGCAAGTCCCTCTTCCGACCAGGCACCAGCGGCACGACCGTTGCCATTCGGTCAGTTCGGTGTCCTGCTACGACTCAGGCTAGTGCGGATGGAGTGTGGAGGAGGCCGGCGCAAGTCCTCGCCGAGGCACCCACCGATCGATGGAATCGTGAGGATTGCGCCGTCTCCGGCCGACGCGAGGGTCTGCGGCTGCTTACGGGCGCCGAAGATTCGACCGCCTCGAGGCGCTCGTCCAGATCCGCGGAGAGTGCCACGCCGGTGGCGCAGACTCAAGTCTTCCGGAGGGTGATGCAGATCATGCTCGGTTGGTCCGGTATCGGGAAACAGATTCACGTTACTTGCGTTGTATCGAACTGGGCCCGCTCACGAGGCAGGCCCAAGGCAAAGGCGCCTCCACACCACAACCGTTGGAGGAAAGAGAATGTCCAACATCGTAAGCACCGCTCTGCGCTCATTCGGGATTCCCGAGCGCCGGGTGGCCAAGGCGCGGCGAGTGTTTGTTGAGCGCGAGTCGACGAAGCAGAGCAATCTGCCCAGTTTTTCCGCCCTCGATGCAACCTCGGATCGCTATCCAGACCGGCTGACAAGCGAGCTTGCCCGCATCTGGGCGGCCAACCATCGGATCTGAGCTTTAACGGTCCCGGCTCGGCACTCGAACAGCGGTGCCGAGCCGGGGCTTGGGTCAGCCTGGTCGATCCGGCGTCCTCACCACCCGGACGCAGCTGCTCCCGAGCCATGGGTTGTTGGGGAAACCGGAGAGTGGGACGATTCAGGAGTGCCAGAGTCTCTCCCTCAGACCATTGCCTATCCGGCCCCCGGCTCTCGCGCGGCCCGCAGGGGAGTCGAGGTCATCCCCCCACACGTCCTCGTCTTATTCGGGGCGACCGGCGACTTGTCCCGCCGCAAGCTGATGCCCGGGCTGGCTCATCTCGCCCTCTCCGCCCTGGCGCCTGACATCCAGGTGGTCGGAACCTCGCTCGAGGACATGTCCGAGGAGGAGTTCCGAGGCTTCGCCAAGGCCGCGGTCGGCGAGTTCAGCCATCATCCGTTGACCCCAGAACAATGGGACCACTTTGCCCAGAAGCTGACCTACGTTCCGCAGTCGGCCGGCCCGGAGGGTCTGGCAGAGTCGGCGAAGCTGGCGGAAGAGAAGCTCGGCGGTCCGGTCGGACGACTGCACTACTTGAGCGTGCCGCCAGCCGCTGCTCCTGCAGTGATCAACATCTTGCGCCAGGCGGATCTGGTGGACCGCTCACGGGTCATCATGGAGAAGCCGTTCGGCACCGACCTGGAGAGCGCCATCACGCTCAACGACAAGTTGCACGAGACCTTCAGGGAGCGGCAGATCTTCCGCATCGATCACTTCCTGGGCAAAGAAGCGGCGCAGAACATCCTGGCCTTCCGTTTCGCCAACGGGCTGTTCGAGCCCATCTGGAACCGCAATTTCATCGATCACATCCAGATCGATATTCCCGAGGCTTTGGGCTTGGACCGCCGGGCCGCATTCTACGAACCGACCGGCGCGTACAAGGATATGGTGGTCACCCACCTCTTTCAGGTGCTGGCCTTTGTGGCGATGGAGCCCCCGACCGCGCTAGAACCTCGCGCCATCAGCGAGGAGAAGAACAAGGTCTTTCGCTCCATGCTGCCGCTCGATCCGGCCAACATCGTTCGGGGCCAATACAGCGGCTATCGAGAGGAGGATGGGGTCGCTCGCGACTCCGACACCGAGACCTTCATTGCTTTGAAATGTGGGATCGACAACTGGCGATGGGCTGGCGTACCGTTCTACTGCCGGACCGGCAAGCGGATGGCTGAGGGGCAGCGGATCATATCGATCGCGTTCAAAGAGGCGCCGAAGAGTATGTTTCCCGCTGGATCAGGTGTCGGCTCGTCCGGTCCGGACCATTTAACTTTTGATCTTGCTGATGAGTCGAAGGTTTCGCTGTCGTTCTACGGCAAGCGACCCGGACCCGGCATGAAGCTCGACAAGCTGAGCATGCAGTTCTCCACCCAGGAAACCGAGAGCGCCGGCGACATCCTCGAGGCCTACGAGCGGCTGATCATGGACGCCATGCGCGAGGACCACACGCTCTTCACCACCGCCGAGGGCATCGAAAGCCTCTGGGAGCGCTCGGAGCCGCTGCTGCAGAACCCCCCGCCGGTCAAGCCGTACGCGCCGGGCACCTGGGGGCCCAACGCCATCCATCAGCTGGTCGCTCCGCACGCCTGGCGGCTGCCCTTCGAGCGCGCCTGGCGGGTCAAGAAAACCTAGCCATCAGAAATGTGCTGGATCAGGATGTGGCGCGTGCAAGCAAGGTCGAACTGGCCACTTTGACGTCCGAGGCCAAAGCCTTCGTGTCCACCGAGACCAGGTGATCTTCCTCGACGACGGTCTCGCCGTTGGCCAGCAGCAACTTCAACGGCGGCCGACCGCCGAGGACTAGCGCCGCAACCGGGTCGGCGATGTCGATGTGTGCGAGCGTGTCGAGCCGCCACACGGCGATGTCGGCGAGCTTGCCGACTTCGAGCGATCCGATCTCGTCCTGGCGGCCGAGCACGTGCGCTCCCCCAGGGTGGCCATATCGAGGGCGTCTCGTACGGACAGCGCCTTTGGTCCGCCGCGCCCCCGGGCCAGCAGCAGTGCATGGCGGAGCTCCTCCCACATCGCGCCCGACTCGTTGGACGCCGCGCCATCGACGCCGAGACCGACCGGGATACCGGCGGCCCGCATGTCGCGCACTGGGGCGATGCCGGCCCCGAGCCGGGCGTTCGACGACGGGCAGTGGGCGGCACCCGTCCCGGTTGCTGCCATCCGGGCAATGGAGGGGTCGTCCACATGCACCGCGTGCGCGTACCAAACGTCGGGCCCGAGCCAGCCGAGCGACTCCATGTACTCCACCGGCGTGGCCCCGAAGCGCTCGCGACAGTAGTCCACCTCGTCGGTGGTCTCACACAGGTGGGTGTGCAGGCGGACATCGTGCCGACGAGCAAGATCAGCCGACTCGCGCAGCAGGTCAGCGGTCACGGAGAACGGCGAGCATGGGGCCAGCGCGATCCTGAGCATGGAGTCGAATGACGCGTCGTGGTGCGTTTGGATGGCTTTTTCGGAGGTGGTCAAGATCGAGTCCAGATCCTCCACCACCTGGTCGGGCGGCAGGCCGCCGTCACTCTGACCGAGATCCATCGAGCCACGGGTCGGATGGAAGCGCAATCCCACCGTTCGGGCGGCTTCGATCTCCGCGCCGAGCAGGTCACCACCGTTGCGCGGGAACACGTAGTGATGATCGCTGGACGTGGTGCAGCCGGTCATGGCCAGCCAGGCCAAAGCAGCGGTCGCCGCCGTGCGGGTGATGTCCTCGTCGAGGTTGGCCCACACCGGGTACAGCGTCGTCAGCCACTCGAACAACGTCCCGTCCACCGCCAGGCCGCGAGTGACCCATTGGTAGAGGTGGTGGTGGGTGTTGACCAACCCGGGCGTGATCAGGCAGCCCGAGACGTCTATCCGCCGGTCGGGGTGATCATGGGCCGCCGAGCCGCCGCCGACGCCCTTGATTCGGTTGCCCTCGATGATCACGTGCCCGCCACCGTGCTCCGTCCGCGAGGGCCCTCCTGCGTAAATGTGGGCGCCCTCGAGGACGGTCGTGCCCATATTCAGTAGCCGAGTTCGTCGTACCGCTGAGTCCGGGCGGTCTGGATCGGGTTCGCTCCAGCCACCAGATCGTCGAACCGATGGTTGATGATCTTGCCCACTTCGATCATGGCGGTCGTCCGCTCCTGGCTCGGCGCGTGCTGGAGGCGTACCTCGCCGTTCTCGAGGAGTTCCCGGCGGCTGCCCGCACTACGCACCGCCGCAACATAGGGGAAGCCGAACTTCGCCCGATACCTCGCGTTCAAGTCCTCGAAGAGCGCGTAGTCCTCGTCGTGCATTTGGTCCAAGGCCAGCGCCGACTGGTCGCGGTGCGACTCGGCCTTGGACAACGTGCTGGACCCAAGGTCGGGGTAGGACCGCAGCAGCTCTTCCTGTTCCTCCGGGGTGGTGCCGAAGAGGGCCTCTTGGAAGGACGCGCGCAGATCCTCGGTGTCGCTGAACGGCCGCTGCGCGTACGCCCGCTCAATCGCCCACGGCACGTCTTGGAACATGCCCGAGAACGTTGCGCTGAACTCCTCGAGGCTCATCTCGTTCACCTGGTCGAGTCGTACCAGCTGCTGACCCGGAGCACCGGCCACCGCCGGGCCGAAGCTCTTGCCGATGTGGAAGAAGATCAAGTTGAGCCCGATGGCGGTGATGCTGCCGAGCGTGATGCCACTGTTGAAGATCATCTCGCTCCACCGGCCGCCCGGCACGACCTTGTACAGGCCGTCCGTCACGGTCACCAGGACGGCCAGCCCGACGGATGTCGCCACGATCACGACGTTGCGGTGATCGTTGAAGTCGACCCGGCCGAGCATCTGGAAGCCCACGACGGCCACGGTGGCGAACATGGCGATGGCTGCGCCGCCGAGCACTGCGTGCGGGATGCTCGCCGCGATCGCCCCGGCCTTCGGGATCAGCCCGATGATGATCATGATGCCGCCGGCCGCCGCCACCACCCAGCGGCTCTTGATGCCGGTCAGCCGGACGAGGCCGACATTCTCGGCGAAGCAGGTGTAGGGGAAGGAGTTGAGGATGCCGCCGAGGAACGTGGCCAGCCCGTCGGCCCGCAACGCCCGCGTGACGTCCTCCTGACCCACCCGCTTCTCGACGATCTCACCGGTGGCGAAGACATCACCGGTCGTTTCCACTGCCGTGATCAACATGACGACGATCATCGACAGGATCGCCACGAGGGAGAACTTCGGGATGCCGAAGTAGAACGGCGTGGTCACTCCGAACCAGTTCGACTGGCTCACCGTGCTGAAGTCCGAGTCTCCGAGGATGGTCGCCACGATGGTGCCGATCACCAACCCGGCCAGGACAGCGATGGTGGCCATAAAGCCCTTGAAGACTCGCTGGATGATCACGATCACAGTCAGGGTGAACAACGCGTATGCCAAGCCCTTTCCGCTGATCGGGCCACCCGGCACGCCGTCACGTACGGCGTCATTGGCCGCCACCGGGAGCAGCGATATGCCGATGATCGCGATCACCGATCCGGTGACGACTGGGGGGAAGAAGCGGATCAGCTTGCCGAAGTACGGCGCGATGAAGAAGGTGAAGAGGCCGGCGACAATCACCGCTCCGTAGATGTACGTCAGGCCCACCGCCCCACCGCCGGCGGCCGAGCCGATCGCGATCATGGGCGAAACGGCAGTGAACGTCACGCCCTGCAGCAGCGGGAGCCGAACACCGATCTTCCAGAACCCGACCGACTGGATGATCGAGGCGATGCCGCAGGTGAAGAGATCGGCGTTGATCAGGTGCACCAGCTGTTCGGGGGTCAAACCGATCGCGCCCGCGAGGAGGATCGGCACGACGACCGCGCCCGCGTAGAACGCAAGGACATGCTGGAAGCCGTAGATTGCCAGTTTCTGTGGCGGCAGTACCTGATCAACGGGATGCTTGATGCTGACGCGGGGCCTGGCTTCGGGCGGGGCGGTAGTCATCGTGGGCCTCACTTCCGTCATACGGAAATTAGTTTCCGCTTAGCGAGAGATAGTAGAGATGGCGGTCCTGGCGCGTCAAGGGGTTGCCCGTCGCCCGTACCTGTAACAATGCAGCTATGTCGCGACGGTAGAGGGCCGGCCGCGACAGGTTAGGCTGGGGCAGTGCTTCGACCGGACGGCCGTTTGAATCACGACCTAGACCCCTCGGATCGGGGGCCTCAGGACGCGTGTGGAGTGTTCGGCGTCTGGGCGCCCCATGAAGAGGTCGCCAAGCTCACCTACTTCGGCCTGTACGCCCTGCAGCATCGGGGGCAGGAATCTGCGGGCATCGCGGTCAGCAAGGGCACCCAGATCATGGTGCACAAGGAGATGGGCTTGGTCTCCCAGGTCTTCAACGAGAACGCCCTCAACTCCCTCGCGGGTGCCCATGTCGCGATCGGCCACTGCCGCTACTCGACCACCGGGGCCAGCGTCTGGATGAATGCCCAGCCGACCTTCCGTCCCACAGCGACCGGCGGGATCGCCCTGGGCCACAACGGCAACCTCACCAACACCCTGGAACTGCGGGAATGGCTGAGCCAGCGTGATCAGGCCGAGGATTCGTTGCTCCCGGGGTCGCTGTTGAATGAGGCCACGAACGACACGTCATTGATCACCGCCCTGCTGGCGACCTTCCCCGGACTATCCACTGAGCAGGCGGCGATCGAGGTGCTGCCCAGGCTGCGGGGGGCGTTCAGCCTGGTGTTCATGGACGAGGAAACTCTCTACGCGGCGCGGGATCCGCAGGGCATCCGGCCGCTGGTGCTCGGCAGGCTGGAGCGGGGGTGGGTGGTGGCTAGCGAGACGGCAGCTCTCGACATCATCGGTGCGTCATTCGTCCGCGAAATCGTTCCCGGCGAGCTGCTCGCCATTGACGCCGATGGCCTGCGGTCGACCACCTTCGCCCAACCGGACCCCAAGGGCTGCCTGTTCGAGTACGTCTACCTGGCCCGACCCGACACACTGATCTCCGGCAACCGGCTGCATTCAGTGCGGGTAGAGGTCGGCCGGACCCTGGCGCGGGAGTATCCGGCCGACGCCGACCTCGTGATCCCTGTGCCGGAGTCGGGCACGCCGGCCGCAATTGGCTACGCGGAAAAGTCGGGAATCCCGTACGGCCAGGGCCTGGTCAAGAACTCCTACGTCGGCCGCACCTTCATCCAGCCCAGCCAGACCATCCGCCAGCTCGGCATCCGGCTGAAACTGAATCCGCTGCGGGATGTGATCGGCGGTCAGCGGCTTGTCGTGGTCGACGACTCCATCGTTCGCGGCAACACCCAGCGTGCGTTGGTCCGGATGCTGCGGGAGGCGGGCGCGGTCGAGGTTCACATCCGGATTTCCTCACCACCGGTCCAGTGGCCCTGCTTCTACGGCATCGACTTCGCCTCCCGGGCCGAACTCATCGCCACAGGGGCCAATCCCGAAGAGATCTGCCGCTCAATCGGAGCCGACTCCCTGGGCTACGTGTCGCTCGACGGACTGGTGGCAGCGACGAACGTCGCGAAGGACAAGCTGTGCCGCGCCTGCTTCGACGGGATCTACCCGATCGAGCTGCCGCTAAGCGATCGGCTTGGCAAGAACATCCTGGAAGACCCCATACGCACCGACGTCGACGGCCTGGAAACGGTCGTCGCTGGAGTCGGTGCCGCAGACGCGCTGTCGCGTCCCTGAAACCCAACGACTCCGGGACATCGCATGATCGAGAAGTCGGCGTACGCTGCCGCAGGCGTGGACATCAAGGCGGCCGATCTGGCTGTCGACCTGATGCAGGAGGCGGTCGCCAAGACCCATCGGCCCGAAGTGCTCGGCGGGCTCGGCGGCTTCGCCGGGCTGTTCGACGCCAGCAAGATCGCGCGCATGTCGCACCCGGTCCTGGCCACGTCGACCGACGGTGTCGGCACCAAGATCGCTATCGCCCGAGCGCTCGATGATCACTCATCGATCGGCTTCGACCTGGTCGGGATGGTGGTCGACGATCTGCTGGTCTGCGGCGCCGAGCCGCTTTTTCTCACCGACTACATCGCCTGCGGTCGAGTCGTCCCGCAGCGGATCGCCGCCATCGTCGGGAGCATCGCCGACGCCTGCGTCGAGGCAGGTTGCGCGCTGATCGGTGGTGAGACTGCGGAGCATCCAGGATTGTTGGAGCCTGACGAATATGACCTGGCGGGCGCCGCAACCGGAGTCGTCGAGCGCGATCAGATCTTGGGGGCCGACCGGGTGATGCCCGGCGATGTGATGCTGGCCATGGCCTCCGACGGCCTGCATTCCAATGGCTTCTCGCTCGTTCGGCACGTGTTGCTTGATCGGGCCGGATGGGCGGTGGATCGTCACGTGCCGCAGCTGGGGACGACTCTCGGTGAGGAGCTGCTCCGGCCGACGAGGATTTATGCCCAAGCCTGCCTGGCGCTGATCGGCGCCGTCGACGTGCATGCGCTGAGCCACATCACCGGCGGCGGGCTGGCGGGAAACCTGGCGCGGGTCATTCCGGAATCCTGTGAGGTGCACATCGACCGAACCTCTTGGCGTCCCGCACCGATCTTCGACATCCTCGGCCGGGTGGGCCGAGTGGGCCGGGCGGACCTCGAAGCGACTGTCAACATGGGCGTAGGGATGGTTGCCGTGGTGCCGGAGGAGTCAGTCGACGCGGGCATCCGGCTCCTCGCCGAGCACGGCGTGCTGGCTTGGGTTTGTGGATCGGCGGCGCCGACCGGATCGGGTACTCGGGCGCCCGTCACCCTCTTCGGCGAATACCCCCACGAGTAGTACAGCCGCGGTCGTCGCCAGACACGCTCGGAAGTCGCGCGCCGAGATTTGCACTGGTTGTCGCATTAGGTAGCCTTGCCCTCACGACATCAACCATTCTTAAGCCGCGGCTCACCGCGAGCGGACAAGTGCGAGGGGGTCGACCCGCTATGGGGCGCGGCCGTGCGAAAGCGAAGCAGACGAAGGTCGCTCGCGAACTGAAGTACCGGTCAGTCGACACGGATTTCACATCGCTGGAGCGAGAACTGCAGGGAGAGTCGGACGGGCATTCGGTACCCCCGGCCTACGCCGATCTCGCCGACCAGTACGACGACGACGATGAGCCCCGCGGCAACGGTGCGGCTTATCAAGACATGCGCAAGTCGGGCTAATTCCTTCCTGATCACTGGTGCGGCCATAGCCTGTTCCCATGAGCCAGAATCCTGAAGAGCGGCCGGGTCAGCCTGCTGAGCAGGAAAGTACCGGCAGCACGCCCGGATCCGGACCGGCGACACCTTCCGGCCCGGACGACTCCGGTGAGAGTTCAATGGGCGGCGATTCCGGCGAAAGCGCATATGGCTCATCCGCTAGCCCGTACGACAGCCCGCAGGAACACGTCCGGCGCGCATCCGACCACCGGATCGGCAGACTACGGTCAAAGCCCGTACGGTCAGGGTGAGTCCGGTGAAAGTCAGTCCGGAGAGGCACCCTATGGCCAGGATCCGGCGGCGCCGGGTCCGTACGGTCAAGGCCAGTCTGGACCGGACCCGTACAGTCAAAGCCAGTCACAAGGCCAGTACGGCCAAAGCCAGTGGGGCTACGACCCGAGCGGCGGTCAGTCCGGCGGCGGCATGCCCGGTGGACAGGGCGCTCAACCACCGTACGGGCAGCAATCCGATCCGTCCTACGGCCAGGGACAATACCCGCCGGCCTCGGGGCCGCAGTACGGGCAGCAGCCGGGGAGTACATACGATCCCAATGCCCAGTACAGCGCACCACCCCAGGGCTACCCCCCGCAGCAGTACAACCAACCCGGCTATCCCCAGTACGCCGGGCAGACTCCCGTTTCGGAGAGCGACGAAAAGCTCTGGGGACTGCTGGCTCATCTCAGCATCCCGTTCATCGGCTTCATCGGTCCGCTGATCGTCTACTTGGTCTACAAGGACCGCAGTCCTTGGCTGAAGGACACCTCCACCGAGGCGCTCAACTTCTCGATCCTTTACAGCATCGTGTCCGTGGTCTGCTCGATCCTCATCACGGTGCTGATCGGTCTCATCCTGCTCCCGATCGTCTTCATCGCTGCGCTGGTCTTCTGCATCCTGGCTGCCCTGGCGGCCAATCGCCACGAGCTGTACCGCTACCCGGTGAACTGGCGGCTCATCAAGTAAGCGCGTCCTGAGCCCATTCGACAGGCTCATCGCAGAACGCGGCGTGTGACACCCTGGGTGGATGAGGTTGTGGCACCCGGACTTCTTGGACGGCTACGAAAGCACCGACTTGCCGCTGCCAGATGTCCGCCCAGCGGCCGGCGAGCCGGAGGACGTCGAGATGGTGGCCACACTCGTCCGGCGCACGCCAGCCGAGCAGCATCGCCGGGCCGTGCTGTATGTGCACGGGTGGAACGACTACTTCTTCCAGACCCATCTCGCTGACCATCTGACCGACATCGGCTTCGACTTCTACGCCATTGATCTGCGCCGTTACGGCCGGAGCCTCCGGCGGGGCCAGCTGCGCGGCTTCATCACGGACCTGGACGACTACGGGGTCGAACTTCGAGCAGCCGCCGATGTTCTCGCCGAAAGCCATGATCAACTCGTGCTGATGGGCCATTCCACCGGGGGACTCATCGCGTCGCTGTGGGCAGGAAAGAATCCCGGGCGTATCGATGGGCTCATCCTGAACTCGCCTTGGCTGGACCTCCAGGGCCTGGCGATGATCCGCACGTTGGGTTCACCGGTGATTGAGGCTCTGGGCAGTAGCCTGCCCACGTCGGTGTTGAGGCTGCCGGAGTCGGGCTTTACCGCCCGGGCACTGCATATCTCGCTGGGCGGTGAGTGGGATTACGACCTCGATCTGAAGACGACGCCGTCAGCTCCGATCCGGGTCGGCTGGCTGCGCGCCATCCTCCTCGGCCACCAGCGGGTAGCTGTGGGGCTGCGCATCGAGGCGCCGATCTTGGTGCTCGCTTCGAGCGCCAGCGATCTGGCCCGGCGCTGGCACGAGGGCCTGCGCACTGTCGACTCGGTTCTCGACGTCGACAAGATCACCAGGCGCGCGACGCGATTGGGCCGCTGCGTCACCATCATCCGCATCGACGAGGCGCTGCACGATGTGATCTTGTCGGCGCCGAACGTCCGCAAGATCGCGTTGGACGAAATCTCGCGCTGGATTGACGGATACGTGCGACACCCCGACTGACGGTTACCGCCCTTCCACGGTGCGTTGAGCGCCTGCTTGAATGTTGCCGTGACTGAGATGCCTCATGTGGTGGTAGTGGGTGCCGGCTTCGGCGGCATAGCGGCGACCAACGAGCTGTCCAAGGAAGGGTTCCGGGTGACGTTGATCGACCGCCACCCGTACAACACCTTCCAGCCGCTGCTATACCAGGTCGCGACCGGCGGCCTGAACCCCGGCGACGTCACCTACGCGCTCCGCTTCTTCGCGGCAAAGCATGACGGAGTCCGCTTCCGGCGGGCCGAGGTGGTGGGAATCGACCACGAGGCGCGGGAGGTGATCTGTGAGGACGGCGTACGGATCGGCTTCGACTACTTGATCATCGGCAACGGCATCACCACGAATCACTTCGGCATCCCCGGTGCGGCGGAATACACGATGTCGATGTACACCCGGGCGGAGGCGCTGCGGGTACGGGACACGATCTTCGGCGCTCTGGAGATCATCGCCGGCACCTCGGATCCCAATACCGGCGCGTTCACGGTCGTGGTGGTGGGCGGGGGCGCCACGGGCGTGGAGATGGCAGGACAGTTGGCCGAGTTGAAGACCGATACGATCCCCACCACCTATCCCGAGCTCAACCCTGCGCGGGTACATGTCGTGCTCGTCGAAATGGGCGAGCATCTGCTGGCCCCCTTCGACGACTCGCTCCGCACGTACGCCCTGCGCGAGCTGATCAAGCGTGGCGTGGACGTACGGCTCAAGACGGCCCTCTCCGAGGTGCATCCCCATAAGGTCGACTTCAAGGACGGCTCATCCATGCCGGTCGACATGGTGATCTGGGCCGCGGGGGTGGCCGGGGACGAGGAGATCAGAAACTGGGGGTTGCCGATCGGTAGAGCGGGCAGGATCGAGGTCAATCCCGACACGACCGTGATCGGGCAGGAGCGGATTTTCGCCGTCGGCGATGCGAGCATCATCGTGGAGGACCCGCTGCCGCAACTCGCTCAACCGGCCATCCAGATGGGCAAGCATGCAGCGAAGCAGATCACGCTGCTCTATCGCGGCCTGGCGACCCAGAAGTTCACCTACCACGACAAGGGCACCATGGCCACCATCGGCCGCGGTGACGCCGTGCTGGAGATGCCGAACCGCATCAAGCTGACGGGCGTGCCTGCCTGGCTCGGCTGGATCGCGCTCCACATCACGTTCTTGCTCGGTGGGCGCAACCGGATACAGACCCTGGTGAATCTCGCCTCGCGCTATGTCGGTCCACGCCGGTCCCATGCCATCGTCGGGGACGTGTTGGAGCCGCCGAAGATGCAGATGCGGAGCGAGCTTGATCAGGGCGACGTCGTGAGCCTCGCCGAACCGGAGCCGAGCCGCACGCCGACCACCGCCGCCTGACTGCGCTCTGCTCAGGGCGGATCCGCCCGGGGCTCTGCTGCGTCCTTCCGCATCAAGGCCCGCTCACGCGTAACGCGCGGCGATCTGCTCAGCCGCAGCCCCGTACGAGGCGCCATGACTGACGGCGTGTACGAGCAGCGGATGCAACTGGTGCAGCCCGATCAGGCTTTCCCAGTCGCTGTCGAGCCTGGCGGCCTCGACATACGCTGCGGTGAGCACCGCCAGTTCCGGCGCGCCAAACAGATGCAGCATGGCGAGATCGGTCAGCCCATGGCCGCCGTGTGCGGCCGGGTCGATCATGACCGCGGCATCAGCGGTGAAGATCAGGTTGCCCGACCATAGATCGCCGTGGATACGGGCAGGGGAGCGGTCGTCGTTGAACTCGCCCGCGATTAGTCGCTCACACACCCGCTCGACAAGTACCAAGCCACTCCGACTCAAGTTGCCGACGTCCTGGGCGCGGCGCGCGTACGGGAGCACTCGCTGCTCGGCGTAGAACTGTCCCCACGTCGCGGCCGGCTTCATGCTCATCCGCTGCCGGCCGATGTAGCCGTCGCCGCTCCAACCGTCGGGCGGCGCACCGAATGCCTCGGCACCGGCCGCATGCGTGATGGCCAGCGCCTGGCCGAACGCCTTGGCGGCTTCCCGTGTCGGTCGGGTCGGTGTCACGTGTTCCAAGACAATCTGCTCCGGCGACAGGTCGATGACACCGACGACCCGGGCCGAGCCAGGGCCGGCATCGGCCAGCCACCGCAGGCCCGCAGCCTCGATGGCGAAGAACGCTGGATCGTTCGTGCGAGAGTGCTTAGTGAACGTGCCCACAGTCACGAGGCCAGCTGGCCCCGAACGATCGAGTCCCCGGAGTGGGTTGGATCCGCGTCGTTGGCAGGTTCGGCCGACACGTCGACGATGGGAAACTGGTTGAGGTTCAGGTCGTCGGGGACGTTGAATCGTCCGACCCCGTTGTTGAGGTATCCCATGGGAGCCATGGCTTTGACGTTGCGGTCGATCAACCAGACTTCGCGATAGCCCGGATCCGGTCGGGCCGAGTCGACCCTCACCTCGAGGAATCGGTCGCCACTGCTGTCGCGTTCCACCCACGCCTCACCCTTCGCTCCGGGCCAGGCTGGGAGTGCCTGCAACTGCGCTCGTTCAACGACGGTCTCCGTGGGCTGAACGAAACGGTCGACCAGGAAGCCGAGGCCGAAGCCGACCACCAGTGCAACGGCTGCGGCGAGCACCAACGAGATTGCCCGTCGCCCGCGGGAGCTTCGACGTCGAGCGGAGTCGGGCACCGCAGTCGATGGATCCGTGCCCGCTACGCGATCACGAGAAGACTGATCCTCAGCCAGCTCCCGGACGTCCCGCGGCACATCCTCCATCTGGCCATCCGGCACAGCGGGTGTGGCCGTGTCGCCGCGTAAGCCGAGTTCTGACCGTACGGCGTGCCAGACCTCCGGACGCGGCGCCTGTAACTCATCCGTAGCGGTCGTGCTCCGACCGACCGCGGCGACCCGAACGAACTCGGCCACTTCCGCGAGGCACACGGGGCAGCTGTCGACGTGGATGCGCTCCTCATGCGTGCCGGCTTGTTCGCCGAGCGCCAACAGAGCCAGGACGTCAGGACTCGGATGCATCGGTCCAGACCTCCAATCGACGCTTCAGCTTGATCAAGCTGCGACGGATGTGGCTCTTGACAGTCCCGGGTGGCATTTGCAGTCGCTCGGCGATCTGAGTGTGAGTGAGGTCCTCAAAGAACGCCATCCGAAGCACCCGCTGGGGCACCTCGTCCAGCTTGGCGATCTCCTCGGCGAGAATCAGTCGTTCGGCGATGTCGATCGGATCGGACGGCGGCTGCGAATCGGCGGCCAGCTCGGTCTGAATCCGGCGCTGCTTGCCGCGCGCCTGGTGCGCATCCACCACCTTGTTCCGGGTGATGCCGAGCAGCCATGCGGGCAGACCCGCCCGGTCGGGTTGATAATTCTTGCGACCGCTCCAGGCGGCGACGAACACCTTCTGAGTGACGTCCTCGGCTTCCGTGACGTCGCCCAGCGACCGCAAGGCGACGGTGTAGACCAGGGCGGAGTACCGACGATAAATCCGCTCGAGGGCCGACTCGTCTCCGGCCACGAAACCGCGCACGATGACGTCGGGCTCGTCGTCGGAGAAGACGGTCACGAACGTCGAGTCCCTCCGTGTTGAGAGCCTGTCTGGCGCACGAGATGCGGTCATTGTCACCTTAGTGCTCCGGCGATTGTGGTCTCGCCGGGTGTGTCTGCTCTCGATCTGCCAGTCGCCGGGCGAAGCATGGTCAGCCTCCTCCTCCGGCAGTTGACAGAAGCCTTGCAGAGGATTCCGGGCCGACTTAGCTGACGGATGCAGGCTGGCCTTGGTTGGGAACGAGGGCCCGATCGCGAGTGTCCAGAGCCCCGGCGGCCACGTTGCGCAACGTGGCGGATGAGCGGGGGGACAGTCGAAGAAACAGGTGTGGCCAGGGCCGGAATCGAACCGGCGACCTTTCACTTTTCAGGCGAACGCTACTACCGACTGAGCTACCTGGCCGTGCCCGCGCAACGTACCGCATGGGCGAGGCGCGGCGACAGATTAGGTCTATCGCCGCTCTCGCGACCCCGACGGGACTCGAACCCGCGACCTCCGCCGTGACAGGGCGGCGCGCTAACCAACTGCGCTACGGGGCCTTGCCGACCCAACTCCGCGCGCCCTTCGGCGCCCGGAAACTATAGCGCAGGTCATACAGAGCCACGAAGCGCGCGCTTTCGCCCGAGCTGATAGTGAGCCTTTAGCGGTTCGGCAGGTAAAGCAGCTCTCCATTCGGCAGCGTTCTCTGGAGCCTGTAGTTGTCCAGGATCGCGGTGTGGACGGTCGTACCGAAATGGATGCTGGAGTACCAGTAGGCGCCCGGCCCGCGTTCCCTGAGAAGGACGATGGCTCCGAATTCGTGCGCTTGGATGCGTCTGACCAAGTCCGCCGACCACTCCGGTCGCTGCGCGGCTAAGCGGCGGAACATGAACGCGTCACCCACCACAGCCCGCTCGCCGCGAATCGCCGGCAGGCCAGGATCCTCCGACAGTAAGGGGGTGCCCGGCGGCACCACACCGGCAAGCGGATCGCGTACGGCTTGGGGGGCGGTCTGACCGCGGAACGCAGCGATGACCGGGCCTCTGTTCCACTGAGCGAGGATGCCGCTGACCGCCAGAACCAGCACAAGAACCAGGGCGACCAGCTGTCCGGCCGTCTGGTCGGCGAGCCTCCGCAGTGAACGTGACAGCTCGACGCCGACCACGACTACTGCGAGCAAAATGACGTCGATGAGCTGGTTGGGGCCGACGCCACGGTCGGCGCTGATGACGACGACCTGGAACAAAGCCAGCGCCATCGCGAGGTGGAGGAGCGTACCGCGGCGCTGATGCACCGCCAGGAGAACGACGGCAACAGCCCCGGCCAGCAACCCCAGGGTGACGACATCGTCCCTCGAGGCGTAATAGAGCAGGTTCAGCAAGCCCCGATCGATGCGCCAGAGCGGGTCCTCGTCCGAGACACTGGCAGCGCGGAGTTCCGTGACAATGTAGCCACGGCTACTGACGACGAAGGGGAGAAACAAGCACCCGAAGCTCACCAGCGCCGCGCGGACCACCACGCCTACTTCTCGCCACTCACGCCGAGAAGCCAGACTTATCAGGATGGCGATCAACGCCCACAGTGCTGTCAGCTTGATCGCGGGAGCGGCGCCGGCCAGTGCACCGCTCACGATCAGGGCAGACGACGTTGGACGTGCGCGCTGCAGAACCAGCAGGCCCACGGCCGCCAGTTGAAGTGCGGCCGGAAGCGCGTCGGAGCGGATCGTGATCATGGCATGCCAGCTCGCTGCCGTGGCGACCACCAGCAGCAGCAAAGCAGCAATCAGAGGAGGTGTGACGCGAGCGCGCCACATCCAGAGGCCGGCGACTGCCATTGCCAAACCGAAGGACAGCAGATTCAACAGCCTGCCAGCAGCGATGTCGTCGCCCAGCAGACCGCCGAGCACGGCCAAGATCGCGATGGGCAACGGCTGGTAGCGCGTTCCCGAGTAGTACCCATCGGCCGACAGCGGCGGAGGCAGTAATCCACGCCTTGCCTCCTGCGCCAGGTTCAGCCAGGCTCCATCGACATGACCGAGGCCTAGCCGGGTGTGCAGGTTCACGATCACGAGAACGAGGTAGCACATCGCTGCGAGGACAGTGACCCCGTAGACCGCCCCGCGGACGACAGTCAGAAGGCCCGGGCGACGCGGCGAAACGTCCCGGCTGACAACACTGTCCACCCGCGGCAGGACTGCTGTCACGATTGCCCTTTCGATCACCTGGATCGGCCCGACCGTAACAGGCCGGGCGGCAGAAGGGCCGCATTCAACGTTGAGGCAGATTGACGTGTTGCCAGGCTGGCCCTTGATGGGTATCCCCAACGGGATTCGAACCCGTGCTGCCGCCTTGAAAGGGCGGTGTCCTAGGCCACTAGACGATGGGGACTACGCCCGAAGACTCTAGCCGATCGATCCCACCGGACGCCGACCGCGGCAAAGCGACAGCGTCAAGTGCAGATGGCTTCAGTGTTGACGGGAAGCCTCCGAGGGGGGCTTCGCAATACCGTCTGGTAGCCGGTGATCCGATAGGCGCAGGCGTCGGCTTCCGCGGCGGTGAGCTGACGGCCGTCCAGCCAAATGTCCAAATTCCATGTCGCCCCGGACGGAGTTTTGTGGCAGGCGCCGCAGAGGTCCTCGACGATCGCGTACCGCTGCAAGCTAGCCAGGTAGAACCGGGTGCCGTACGGGATGTCCGGCCCGGCACTGGTGTAACCGACCGCCATGGTTATCGGGTCGGCATAGGTCCCGACACCTCCCGCGGTCGAATGCACGACGGGATGCGCGATGGCTGCAGAGCCAGCCGGGGTGTTGTCCCACCACGTATAGCCGGTGACATAGGCGGTGGCCGGCTGGGTGGAGCTGACGGTGCAGCTGGCCTTGCCGTCCCCGTCGCGTCCGACTTTGATCGTCACCTTTGATCGGCCTGGTCCGGTCGGCGGGTTGCGAGGATTCCGCTGATCCCAGGATGCGCCGCTCTGGTAATCGAAGGTTGCCGTCTTGATGAGGGTCTGCACCACGGTGCCGTCCGGCCCGTACGTCCTCACCCTCGAGTCGGTGGAGACTCTGCCTGCATTCGTCGTCCAGCCGGCCACGCTCACGGCGATCCGACGGATCCCGCTTGCGTCAATGTACGTGCTGCCCCAGACCACGCGCGTTCGCCAGACAATACCGGCTCCGTCGACGCATGAGGCAGTCACGGTGGTTGCGGCTGATGCGGCCTGCGATCCGGACAGCACCATGATCACGGCCAGGAGGGAGCCGACCAGCAGGCGGGCGAAGGTAGCGCCGACCCTAAACCGGCGGGCGCGCGCGGCAACCGCAACAATCCGTGGCATAGCGGGGTGGCCCGGTCCTCAGTAGACCGTGATGTGCACGTGATTGATGTGATTGGCCGAGTCGCTGCCGCGGTCAGCCATGTACCGCCACCCCTCGGCGTCCCGCTCGATGTTCCAGATGTGCTGGTGCCAGATCACGTAATTGATGCCGAGCTCTCTAGCATTGGCCTTTGCCCAGTCGGCAACCTGGTAGCCGAGCGCCTGGCCGGCCGCAGAGGTGTAGTTCGGGAGCATCAAGTCCAGCGCATGACCACTTGGATGGTCGGGGAGCGCGTCCGGCCGGACGCCGTAGTACGTCGTGATCTGCGGGAAGGCCACCATGGCCGCCCGATGGACCTTGATCGCGTTCGGGACAAGGCCGGTCTCTACTGCGTAGCTGCCCCCAGATATCGCCGGTACGGCCGGCTTCGTGGTCGATAGATACTTGGCCGTCACCCAACGAACGGCACTGTTATAGATGATCTGGGCGCGGCCGTCTTTGATCACGCCGGTGATGGCGAGCTTGGTGCCGGCAGGCACTTCACCGATCAATCGGTATGAGTCGGTATACGTAGATCGGATGTTCAGCGCAGCGGTGGCGTACCTGTAGCCCGTGATTGTGGGCAGGCTCGGAGTCGTCGGCCCCACCGCCGTCGGGTTGGACAGGTACTTCGCGGTGACCCATCGGACCCTGCTGTCGAAGATGATCTGCGCACGGCCGTACTGCGTGGCACCGGTGATCGAGAGCTTGGTGCCCTTCGGCACCTCGGTGACGACGGTGCTGCCCGATGACTTCGCCCAGATGTTCAGCACCGCGGTGGCGACGCGAGTGCCGATGACGCGGGGAAGTACGTCAGTGGCACTCGCAAGATACTGGATGCTGGCCCAGCCGCGCGTCTTTCCGTAGTAGACCTCAGCGAATCCGCGCGCGGTCTTCCCCGTCATGGTGACGGCAGCGCCTTCCTTGATCACCGTGATCACGTCGTACGACAATCCAGGCCCCTCGCGCAGGTTGAGGGCAGTCGTGGTGATCTTGACGGTCCCGGCGCCGACCTCAATGGAGCCGGGCAGAGACGCTCCCTCATTGAGGTAGCGACTCGCGATGTAGGCGACGCCACCGAGGAAGCGGATCTTCGTCCACCCGTCCGCGGCGCTGATCGCCGTGACGGTTTGGCCGCGATAAAGGCCGCCGACGATCGCACTGCTGGTACTCGGGCCCGAGCGGATGTTGACGCCCTCGGTCGCGGTCACTTGGGTATCGGCGGCGGCAGGAGCGGCACTGACGACGCCCAGTACGAGGACGGCGGCCAAGAGCATTGCAGCGGCGACTCTCAACCGAGGTGCGAGCGTGCTCAACTCATTCTCCTAGGCCCATCACATGGAATCCCCGAGCAGACCAGGTCGGTCGGCGCAGTCACATCAGTAACAAAAACCTCAACTTGCGCAGGACTCTAACTGCGCAACATACGTAACGGCAAGGCCGCGGAGGTTATTTGTTCAAAATTTCAAGGCGACACGCCGATGATGGTGAGATAATTTCATCGATGTAATTTGGCTTGGATGCGAACTCTTGCCGAGGCCGAGTGCCATGTCGAGGTCGTCCACCGCACTACGCTCACCTCTGTGAAGCAGCCATCCGCAGTCACTGTCTGGCAGGCGGTGACTGCTGCGGTCGCTGCCTTCGCGCCGGTCGCACAAACGATCTTGGTCTTCCTGCTGACCGGCCCTCGGGTGGGTTCTGCGCCGAAAACCGAGCTGACCTTCAACGCGACCGTTCAGCCGAGCTGAGCGTGGCCATTGAGCTGTCGGCGGGCCAATTCGACGCCCTGGTTGCCGAGGCGTTGGACAGCATTCCGGCCGAGCTGGCGGGGGTGATCGAGAACTGCGTGATCTTGGTCGAGGAGTGGCCGCCTCCTGAGGATCCCGATCTGCTCGGACTGTACGAGGGCATCCCGCTGACTGAACGGGGGCAGTTCTACAGCGGCGCGTTGCCCGACCGGATCTTGATCTTCCGCGCACCGATCCTCCAGATGTGCGACAGCGTGGCTGAGGTCGTGGACGAGGTTCACCTCACGGTGGTGCATGAGATCGCACACCACTTCGGCATTGGCGATGCGCGCCTGCACGAGCTGGGCTACGACTGACGGACTTATGCTGCCTGAGCCGGTGGAGGCCCAGGCCGTACGCCGCGTGTGCTGTCGAAGGCCTTTCTGCTCAAGTGCTCACCACGTACAACAGGGCGCCGATCCCCGTTAGCACGGTCAAGGTAGCGATCAACAGCGGCGCCCGCCCGTCTCCGACTGGCCGCTCGGCGTGCAGGGCTTCGTGGGTGGCCCGGAAGCGAAGGATGGCGATGGCGCCAAGAGCCGCCGTACCGAGCAGCGCGGCCACCCCGACGGCTACCGCCAGAACCACCGACAGCGAGGCGACAAAGCGGGCCGCCAACAACGATGCAGTCAGCCCGGACAACATGGTTCGCTGCCAGGCCAACCCGGTGCGCTCGGCCTGCAGTCCCGGATCCCACGGCGGCAGCATCAGCTGAAACTCACGACAAAGAGGGCGACCGCGGCAACCAGAACGACGACGACAGTGAGCACCAAGACCAGCGGCGATGAGTGCAACGGCTGGCCCAGCCGCATGGCCCGTTCGTTGCGGATCCATCGGATGATGCCGTCGACGCCGCACGCCAGCCCGCAAACGACCAGCAGGATGGCGGCAAGGCGGACCTCGAGTCGCAGTTGATCACTGAATCTGGACACGGCGGCGATGGCTACGCCCGCGGCCAGAAAGCCGAGGCCGGTCCGGATCCAGGCGAGGAAGGTGCGCTCGTTGGCGAAGCTGAAGCGCGGATCCGGCTCGGTGCCCACGCCGTAGACAGCGCGCGGCCAGCGTCGATCGCGGTCCCTCGGCTCTGGTATGTCACTCATGGGGACCCTCAGCATTTTGTGGCCGTGGGCTGCGCGGAGATTGGCCCAGTACGACCGAGGCCAGTACGGCGACCGCGCCCAGAATCTGCCAGGAATTGAGGCGCTGATCAAGAACCACCCAGCCAAGCAGGGCGGCAACCACAGGGTTGAGGAGGCCCAGGAAGGTGACCGAGCTCGCGCTGAGCCGCCGCAGACCCCAAAACCACAGCGCATAGGCCGTGATGCCGCTGATCAGCACCAAATAGACCAGACCTCCGACGTTGCGGGCGGTCAGGTGATCAGGAAGTCCCTCGAAGATCAGGGTGATGGGCAGCAGGGCGAGGCCGCCGAAGAGGAAGGTCCAGCCGGTGAAGGCGATGGCGCTCATGCCCGGCGGATGCCCCCAGCGTTTGGTGAGGACAGTGGCGGTTCCCATCATGATCACGGCGCCGAGCATCGCCACCAGTCCCAGGGCGTCCAATCGGGCCGTCGAGCGGAGGACCAGGAGTGCCACTCCACATAGGCCCAGCAGGCCCGCGAGGATCTGGATGCTTCGGATCCGGGCACCGAGCAACGGCACTGAGATGATCACCACGAAAATCGGGCTGAGCGAGTTGATCACCGCAGCGACGCCGCCAGGCAGCCGGTAGGCGGCGACGAAGAGCAGCGGAAACAGACCTGAGGCGTACAGCACGGACAAGATCAGGAAGCGAAACACCCACTTCCGCCGCGGGAGCTGGCTGCCGATGATCAACACCAGGCCGGTGGGCAGTGACCGCATCAAGGCGGCAAGCAGCGGACGGCCCGGCGGGAGGAAGTTACTGGTGAGGAGATAGGTGGTGCCGAAGATGATCGGCGCCAATGCTGCGAGGTACGCCCACCGGCTAGAAAACGCCTCGGAGGGCGGCGCAGCTTTCTCCGTGCCGAGGACGCGAGTGGCCTGGTCGGTCACGTTCGCTCCTCACGGGCTGGGATGGAAGGCTGGTGCGCCAAGAAATAGCTGGCCTGCTTGGTGCTGACCCAACGGTCGCACTGCCCGAGCCTGTCGACTGTGACGAAACCCGACTGGCGGTCGTCGCGGCTGACGGGGGTCGTGTGGCAGCCGGTCGCGACGAGCGGCAGCTCGGTGGATGCCACATTGTTTATGGCGAGCACCTTCATCTTCTGCTGAACCTGGTTGACCTCGAGGGTGCGAACCACCTCTGGATCCAGGTGGGACGCAACGACTACCAGCGGACTCTTGGCCAAGATCACTTTCTCGAAGACCGGAAGCAGCTCTCGGATCGTGTTGACGTGGTCCTCGCACAGCAGCACCTTGGGATGATCGAGTACCGCCCAGGACGCCGTGCGGTCGGTGACGAAGTAGTCCGAGGCGTAGCCGGCGTTGATCTTGGTCACCCCTGGTTGATCCAGCTGTTGCTTGATCTCCTGCCGCTCCTGGGAGGTCAGTTCGGTTGGCTCGGCGCCGGCAGGCGGCCGGTGTCCCTGGAGGTCGGACAGGTAGCCGGGCGGATGGGCGTCCGGCTTGAAGCCGGGGATAGCCCGCTTTGGAGGCGCGAGCATCTCGGCCGCCGCTCGCCGGTTCTTGCGCCGATCCGCGAGGGCGCCGTAGACGATGGCGGCCAGGCCCACGATGATCACTACCGCCAGGCCGATAGTCCACGGATCCACCAGTTCAGCCTGCCATAGCGCCCAATCCGGGTGGGTACGTTGATCCAGTGGAGATCAGGAGGCGGTGAGGAATGCGGTACGAAAGCTGGGTTGAGCGCCAGGTGCGTGAGGCGATCGAGCGTGGTGAGTTCGACAACTTGCCCGGTGCTGGTCGGCCGCTGCCCAGCATCAACGGCCGGGAGGACGAGAACTGGTGGGTTAAGAGCCTGCTGGAGCGCGAGCAGCTTCCCATGCCGCTGCCCACCTCCTTGGCGCTTCGGCGGGAGGTCGCTGATCTGCCGCAGACGATCGCGGACGTGCCCGACGAGGCGACCGTGCGGCACATCATTGAGGATCTGAACCGTCGGATCCGCGACTCGCATCGACGGCGCGTGGACGGTCCGCCGATCGTGGTCAAGCCGGTCGATGTTGAGCAGGTGGTGGCTGACTGGCGGCGCTCGAGGTCGCGATGACGGCCTTGGACATCTGACAGACTGTCAGCCGGCGTTGCCGTCTGTGGTGCGCGATCGTCGGGCCTCTAGCTCAACTGGCAGAGCAGCGGACTTTTAAGCCGCGTCACTTCCGGTCGGGAATCCGGCATACCCCCTCGTTGGAAGCTCCTTCGCCGCTCTATCGGAACCACATTTGCCGGAACGGTCCTCAGTTGGTCCTCAGCAGCTTGGTCCAAGCGCTCTGCAACGGCGTCGAGATCGCTGTCAAAAAGCGATCTGTAAACGTCCAACGTGACGGCTGCGGACTGGTGGCCGAGCAGGCGTTGTAACGCCTTGACGTTCGCTCCAGCACTCACCGCCAGACTTGCCGTCGTATGACGCAGATCGTGAGGCACCAGCCCATCCAGGCCGACCGACCTGACTGCAGGGTTCCAAACGTTGCGACGGAAATTCGAGTTGTCGAGTAGCCCACCGTCACTGTTGGTGAAGGCCAGATCGTTTGGCTCCTTGCCGGCGATGTGTTCCGCCAGCTCCTCAGCTACGAACCTCGGTATTGGGACGCTTCTAGCCTTGTGATTCTTCGGAGTGTCGACCTCAACCGCGCGGAAGCCGTGAGTTTGGTCCGGCAGTCCTTTGGACTAGAAGTCGCCCGCCAATGGAACGCACCGAAGGGAAAATCCTCACCATTTCCCTTTGCTCCGACGCGTCTCGGAGCATGTTCGACCCCACTAGCGCAGCCCCTAGCAGGGGGGCTTTGCTCTCCAAGGGGCGTAGGAACCTGGGGCTGATGCTGAAGCGCAGGTACGGAGTCATCCTCCGCTCAGAGGGATTGACGCACCGGGTAGGTCAGTACTCATCCTCGCGGTAGCCGTCGTCTGCGTGGAGCTCCGCTAGCGCCCGCGACGCTTCCCGCATCGCCTCATCATCAAACTCGAAAGGTACGAGTTCAGGCTCGAACAGGTCCGACTCGGGATCGAGTGCCTCGGACGAGCCCATCAGCTTGACCAGAAAGCGTTCGGCGCCTTGAAGCAGGCCAGAATCTTCGGTCCAGTACCCGAACTCCATGTTCCGACGCGACGAACCGGTGAAGTTCGCCGAAGAGGTCCAGAGCCGTTTTGCTTCAAAGGCGAGGCCCTCAAGGGTGTAGCCCTCAATGTCCTGCTCGTACCACCAGAGATGACCTAAGAGGGCCAATTTGGCATGCAGGATCGGCGGGCTGTCATTCTGCCTACTCTTGCGAAAGCCCACGGTGCGGATCGTCGGAAAGGGTTCTTCGTAGGGCGGTGTCCATGGCCCGACGATCGCTGGCTCGCCGTTCTCCTTGGGCGCTAGGCCGCTCAGCGCCGAGAAAGCCTGCACGGGCATGCCGGGACCATGTTCGTTGAGCTCCGCAAGTTGCTTCAGCTTCTCGTCGCTACGTTTGCGTCCCTGCTTGCTGATCAAGATGCAGGCGGCGGAAAGTTCGTGAATCTTGTCGAGCAGGTCCTCGTCGTCGATCCACCTTGTAGAGCCGAGCATGGCTGGCTCAAGTGATCGATAGGGCTCTTGCCACCTGGGCTGACGCTCGTTGATGAAGTCATCAACTCCCTCCACGAGTCCCTGGAGCACGTTCAGTCCGAAGAATGCGCTGTTGCCCGCCTCGGGGCCCACCGGGAAGGTGTCATCAAACTCGTTCGGGAAGAGTCGCTGCCGACCTTGAGCGGGCTGAGTCATAGGGATCAGGGTAGGGAACCGTTGAGAGCCACTCGAATCGATTTCGACGGCTGCCGCGCCGTCCCTTGCGATCACATCATGTTCGCCGCCGCGGTCGCCCAACGAAAGGCAGTCCACAGATAGCCAGCGCTACTGGGTGGTGGGCTCCTCCCGAGCCGGAGCGGGTTCTGCCGCAGCAGGTTCCGCGGGCCTTTCGGGTCCTGCCGGACCCTGTGGATCGTCACCGCCTTGGTCGAGCCGGAACGGCGGGTAGCGGTCGGTCATCAACGCCAGATAAACCAGCAGCCGATTGCCCCACCGATTGATTCCAAGTGCAAAATCAAAAAGGCCAGGGGGATAACGAGTGGTGAACAACATGGCGATGGCCGCGATCAGCACACACGCGCCGATCAGGCTGGGCGTGGAATAGGTCACAGCACGGCCGTCGTCCTGCACGCTGATGGCCACGACATAACCGGAGCCGACCAGCGCCCCGACGAGGATGTATTGCGGGAGGGCGAGCAGCCACTTGATCAGCGGTAGCCAACGGTTCAGCCGCTCCGGGTACTCGAGGTCCAGCCTCGCGGGATAGTCGGGGACATCGGCGAGAGTGAACGGCGGATACCGGTCAGTACCGAGCGCCGCATAGCCGTAAAAGCTCACCCGCCACGACCACCGAATCACCCCGACGTTGAAGTCGAACAACCCCCTCGGATACCGAGTCGTGAACAAGATGGCGAAGAAGGCGATCACGGTGACGACCCAGAACGCGAGCCACAAGAAAACCAGAATGAAGTAGTGCGGGATCAGCAGTAACCACTTGACCAGCCACAACGCCCGGCTGGGCTGATCAAAAGAGCCTCGCACGGAAAGCGGATAGGGAGCAGAAAGCGGGTAGACGGTGGAGCTCATGGTGCCCTCCTTGGATGTGGCAGACACAACCCCCGCTTTGTCCACTATCGAGGAAAACCTCGATACAGGTCAACGCGACCCGTCCACGATGAGGACGTCCGCTGCAGGTCACCCTGCGCCGTATCCAGCAGAGTTACCAATGCGTGCAACTCGGCTCTCGACCTGGCCTGGTGAGACCGTGCTCGATCCGTTCATGGGGTCAGGCACGACGCTGCGGGTTGCCAAAGACCTTGGCCGCAAGGCAATCGGCATCGAGGTGAACGAGCGCTACTGCGAGATCGCAGCCAAACGGCTGGCGCAGGAGGTGCTGTTCGGATGACCGTTCGTAACATGGCTTCTGTGGACATTCGCCCTGAGGACGCCCGAGCTCTCGTAGAGCTGGCCAACACCGTCGAAGACTGCTCGCCACAAGACGAAGAGGTACTACGTCGGGTTCAAAAGGCACTCACCGAGTACGACCGCGCCGCAAGCCTTGCGCAAGAGATCGATCACGAGCACCTCCTTGGAGCCGAGACAGAGAACCGTCGAGCCGAAGTACAGCAGACTGACTAACCTCCCCACACATGGATCGGACGCCGATCCCGATGACAACTAATCTCCGGAGATGGGAGTCCAGCCGAGATCAGCCGTGGAGCGAGCGATGGCAAAGCTCCGATTTTCTGATCATTGGTACGACGACGGGGTCGTTCGTACACGCTGCCTCGAATGGACTGGCCGATTCAGGAACCGCACGGGTCACGGGCGAATCGCAGTCGGCGGTAGAGGAAGTCCGAACGTTTTCGTCCACAGGCTGTTTTACGAGCACTGGGTAGGTCCGATTCCCGAGGGCCTTGTCCTTGACCACCTATGCCGAAACACGGCATGTGTTAACCCGAAGCACTTAGAACCTGTCACGGTTCGTGAGAACAACCTTCGAGGTACGAGTCCCGTGGCCGTCAACGCCGCCAAGACGCACTGCGACTCGGGCCATTCGTATGCCGATGAAGGTGTGCTCTATATATCTCACCGGATGAACGTAGACGGTGTCGTCTCTGCCGCCGAACGACCGGGCGCAGGTATCAGCGGGGACCTACATACAAGTCCCGTACCCAATCGCCCGAATACCGAGCCAAGGAAGCAGCTCGACACAGACGAAGGCGACAGCGGGATTCCTGACAATCCGACTCCAATTCCTCAGGGGGTAGACCTCACTCATCTGCGCGCCCTAGTCCGTCAGAAACGGGACGAGGGGCTAGCGACGATCATGCTCATGCTCGACGACGTCGACTCGATGATCATCGAGGTCGAGGCATTCCGGAACCGCTACGACGCTGCGAGTCGTCGGCAGAAGGACGCCGCCAAAGCTCGAAGGCAGATCCCGCCGAAGCTGACGCTGGCCAACGTCAACCAATACGACGAGTCGCCAGACGGATGAGCCAGCGCCCTAAGGCCCGTGCCTGCTTGCGCCTCCACTGCATGGCCCTGCCACGCTGAACGATGAACAGCGTCGACGCTTCGAGGTTCTCGAACCGTCCCGTATCGTGTGCTCGGTGCACGTTGCGGTGGCACTTGAAGCAGAGCGGCCACAGGTCACTGTCAGGCTCTCGGGTGAGGCGTTCGTAGGAAGAGTGATGAAGCTGAATGCGCTTATAGGTTCCGCAGGCGGCACATCGTCTGTGGAATCGAGAGAAGTATTGGCGCTTGCGTTCGGCCCACTCCGGAGACTTCAGGTAGCGACGGTATTCGGGGGAGTGCCACACGGCTCGCGATCTTGTCGCAGTCCTCAGCTAGTCCCCAGGACATCGACTGACAACGACAGACAACGGACACCGATGAAGGGTCGAAAACCCTAGTCAGCGTGTGAATCGCTACAACGGGCCTCTAGCTCAACTGGCAGAGCAGCGGACTTTTAATCCGCGGGTTGTGGGTTCGAGTCCCACGGGGCCCACCATGTGATGTCTCGGGACACCGTTGACAGGTGTCTTGGGACATCGTTGCATTTCAGCGCTTCTTTTTGGGTGGGCCGGGGGTAGGCCGCGGGGTTGGTAGTCCCGGCTGGGGTCGAGGGTGAGCTCCCGGATCAGTTCGCCGGTGTCGCGGCCGATCACTCGGATGTGCAGCTGGTCGACCAGGAGGGCGACGCGGGTTCCGCGGCGATTGGCGCCGACGCCGATGTGGTGTAGCCGGCTGTTGTGGCGCAGGGTGACGGTGCCGCCGGAGTCGATGGTGTCGTTGCGGACCCGGTAGTGGGCGGGGATTTTGATGCCGGTGGGGATTGCTTTGGGTCGGGCGAGGTAGGCCTCCGTCGGGGTGCGTCGACCCAGCGCCCGGTGGGGTCGGCGGGTGTTGTAGTAGTCGACAAACCGGTCGAGTTGGTGTTGCAGCGCTGCGATGGTGGCTGCGGCGGGTTGCGCGGCCAGCCACTTCTTTTGGGTTTGGTGAAGGCGTTCGACTTTGCCGCAGGTTTGCGGGTGGTAGGGCCGGGAGTGGCTGAACTTCACTCCGAGGACGCCGAGTTCGACCTCCAGGGCGACCCTGCCCTCGCCGCGCTGTTTGGCGGTGAAGACCGCCCCATTGTCGCTGAGCACCCCGGCCGGGATTCCCCATTGGGCAAAGGCTTTGCGGAAGCTGGCGACCACGTCTGGGCCGGTGGTGTTGCGGCGGGCGTCGCTGCCCAGCGCCAGCCGGGAGTGGTCGTCGAGAATGTTCAAGATCGACACCTCGGTGCCGTCGGCCAGCCGCCAATGAGTGATGTCGGCCTGCCACCGTTCGTTGGGCTGCTCGGCGCAAAAGGTTCGCCAGCTCGACCGCGGCCGTTTCTGGGGTTGCGGGCGCACGAAGCCACGGCGACTCAAGATCCGCCAGATCGTCGACACGGCCGGTATCGCAGGCCGGCCGCCGTCGGCCGAGGCCCGGCGCGCCAGGTGAGCGGCGATGGTTTCCGCGCCGGCGTCCAGTCCCTGCTTAGACAGCTCCTTCCGCAGCCGGATGATCACATCCTCGGTATCGGCATCGACCGCGTGCGGGCTGGAATGCGGACGCCGAGACCGCGGCTGAAAGGCGGCAACACCCTCGGCGTCAAAACGTTTGATCAGCTGCTGCACCCAGACCCGGGAAACCCCGTAGTCCCGGGCCACCTCGCTTTTGGACCGCGTCCTTCCATCAGTGACAGCAGTGATCATCAAGACGGGACACCGAGCCACGGCGCACCTCCAAGAAGAAGGTGCTCAACTATGTCCCGAGACAGGTGCCAACTATGTCCTGCAACCAGTCACCACGGGGCCCACCAAGTAAAAAGCCTAGTCAGGCCGGGTCGACTCAATTATCTCTGGTGGGCGAGATGCGTCATGACACTTATATGACACGAAGTGCTACCTTCGCACCCATGGCCGAGTCCGGAGCGGCGCAGAGCGCGGTCGCGGGGCACCATCGACGAGCTGCCGTCTGGGGCACTTCGAGTACGGGTTTCAGCCGGTGTGATCCCATCTCGAAGAGGCGCCTATACCTCACTGAGTTCGTGCCAGCCGGACCCAAAGCTGGCCAAGTGGCGGAACGTATCCGCACTCGACTGCTGGGTCAGCTCGATGAGCGGCGCAGTCCGCGTACCAGAGCCACCATCGGCCAGCTGCTCGACCGCTGGCTTCAGGTTCTCGACGTGGACCCATCGACCAGACGAACTTACGACGGGTACATCCGCAAGCACATCCGGCCCGTGCTCGGATCGCTGCCGCTGACCCGGCTCGATGTCGAGACCTTGGACTCCTTCTATGCCGAGCTCCGGCGATGCCGTGAGCACTGCGATGGCAGGCCTCACCTGCAACACCGGACAAGCTGGCCGCACCGCTGCGACGAGCACGATGCTGCGCCGTGCCGGCCACCCGACCCCGCTCACTGTGAGGCGTGCCGGCGGGCCTGCAAAACGCACATGTGCCGAGGGCTCGCGGACTCGACTCCCAGCCCAACGTGCGCTGCACGAACTAAAGCTGCGCCAAGCCCTCGACGCCCGGCACACCGAGGACGAAACCCGCGACGAAGCCTCACGCCGCCACGCCGAGCAACAGGAGCGCGAGGACGGCAACGAAGCGCACATCCGAGCAGACCCTGTAGCTCTCCTACCCGACGGGGTGTAGGAACCACCGCCTCAACGCCTGGCCTGCATGCCACTACTGCTCAGCCGGTACTTATTGACGGGCACCTCGAGGGGCGGCTTCATCGAGCCCGACCAGGCCCACCGTAACGTCGCCAGGATGCCTTCCAGCCACCCTGGTCGGCCCTCAAGGCCGCCCGGGTTTCTGATGGCTGCAACCTCCGCCGCCATCAGCTCGGCCACGATCAACTCCTCGTGAGCCACGCGGGGCGCCGGGTCAGGGGGGCCCGCGGCAGTTCCCAACCTCCCAGGATGGACGGAACCGACGTGCAGGCCAACCATTCGCAGGTGGCTGCCACACCTGCGAGGTACCAGTCAGCTGGATTCGCTTCCGCGAGATGCTCCACTAATCGCCAGAGCGCGGCAAATTCGCCGGGCGACGCTACTGCTCGCGTCTCACACCGGTGAGAAGCTGGTCGAGACTCGGCGTCACCGGTGAGCAGGTCGCAGGTCAGCGAGATGGCTAGGACCTCGACGGCCAGGTCGAGCCTTCCGAGCCGACCGTTGACGCCGGCCTACACCTTCCTCGCCGCCGACGCTCTGTGCTCAAGTACGCGAGAGCGCCGACGGTGAACGTGCACGCCCTGCTCGCGACCGCGGTGAACGCTGACGCTATCGGGAGATCCTCGCCTGCACATCACCTCGCGAGGACGCGCCGGCTGGCTCGCCTTCTTCGCGACTGCGCCGCGGCCTGCTTCGCTTGTCCCGATCATCCCTTCGGCGATCGGCACTGCCGCGTCGTGCGCCTCCCTCCGCCGTACCCGCAGATTGCCGCGAGGAATGCCCTCGACGTGGCGAGCTGCCACCTCCATGCACTTCATTGTCACGCGGCATACCGACAAAGGCCACCGAGCGTCAGGCGAATCATGCCGCCCGGCCCTAGCCCGGCGGGCACCGTTGGCGCGTAGGCCGGGGGGTCGGCAGGCGGGAAGTACGGTGTTGCTGTGGCGGTGGCTGGGGCGTCCGGCGTCCCGTTGATTCGCACCAAGGTGCATGGCCCGATCATGCGGGCCCTGGTGCCGCGCCCAGTTCTGGTCGAGCGATTGGTGCACGGCCCGGCCCGAAAGCTGACGCTGATTCGTGGTCAGGCGGGATGGGGAAAGTCGAGCGTCCTTGCCGGGTGGTCGGCGGCGGACCCGCGGGCCTTCGCCTGGTTGGCGCTGGACCGGGGCGACAACGACCCGGTCCGGTTCTTCATGTACGCGATTGAGGCTCTTCACACGGTGGCGGATTCGGTGGGGGAGCGATCAGCATCGATCCTTCGCACCCCAGGTGTCGACATCGTCGATCAGGTGTTGCCGGTCTTGATCAACGAGCTGGACGCGCTGTCGGAGCCGAGCGTGTTCGTGCTGGAGGACTATCACGCGATCGAGAGCGCCAAGGTTCATGAGGCTGTGGCCTATCTCCTCGATCATGCCCCGGCGAGTCTGGAGCTTGCTCTGTCGACGCGGGTCGAGCCGCCTCTGCCGCTGTCCCGGCTCCGCGGAAGGGGGGAGTTGCTGGAGATCGCGTCAGCCGATCTCCAGTTTTCCACCGCCGATGCGCACACACTGCTGGTCGCACACCAGGGCCTGGTCCTCGAGCACTCCGACGTGGTGCGCCTGGTCGAGCGAACCGAAGGCTGGCCCGCGGGGCTGTATCTGGCGGCCCTGTCGTTGTCCGGCCGCCAAGACCTCCGGGGCTTCATCGACGCGTTCGCCGGGGATGACCGCAACGTCGTCGACTATCTGACTACGGAGGTTCTTGCCAGCCAGACGGCGGCGACTCGTGCCTTCATGCTGGCGACGTCGGTTCTGGACCGGCTCTGTGCGCCGCTGTGTGACCGGGTCGTCGGCGGCACTGGCTCCGCGGCAGTGTTGAGGGATATCGAGAGGTCGAACTCGTTCCTGATCGCGCTGGACAACCGGCGCGAGTGGTATCGCTACCACCATCTGTTCGGTGAGTTGCTGCGTAACGAGCTGCTCAGTACCGATCCGGCGGCTGCGGCAACCGCCAACCGGCGGGCGGCCACCTGGCTACGTGAGCGCGGCTTGGTCTCGGAAGCGATCTCGCACCTGGTGGCTGCCGGGGAGGTGGAGGAAGCCGGCGAGCTCATCGCTTCATCGTGGCTGCGTTTCGCGAGCTCGGGTGAGCATGAGACGGTTCGCGTCTGGCTTGGGCTGCTGCCGCCCGCCGTGCACGAGGGTGACTCGCGACTGTGCGTTGCCAGCGCTCTGGTGGCGATCGTCACCGGACGGCTGGATGAGGTGGGACGGTGGCTCGACCGGGCGGCCAGTGCACCGGCCGGCGGCCCGTTCTACGACGGTTTCAGTTCCGCGGCCGCCGCGGCGGACTGCCTCAGTACCGTGCACGCTTGGCTGCTTGGCGACCTCGGAGCCTGCCGAGCAGCTGGTGAAGCCGCGATCCTCCGTGCGAAGGAACGGTCGCCTTGGGACGGTGTCACCTACACCTGGCTCGGTGCGTCACTGTTCTGGCTCGGCCATGAGAAGGAGGGCCAGGCCGCACTCCGGGAGGCTGTCGAACGATGCCGGGCGGCGAGCTTCCGGCCGCCCTGGATCCACTGCCTCAGCATGCTCAGTCTCACCCACCACTTGCAGGGCGACCAGAATGCAGCACGGGCGTTCTCCGATGAGGCACTCGCGATGTCGGCGAGAGCCGGACTGAACGAGTACTCCAGGCTCACAGCGGCGGCCCACATCACCCGGGCCGGCCTACTCACCGGAACCGGGCGGGCTGGGGAGGCGCGAGAGGAGCTACAACGCGTGGTCGCGGTGGCCCACCAGGGCAGCGGCCCGGTGGAGATCGCCCACGCCCAGGTGGCCCTCAGCATGGCCGCCCAAGCCACAGACGACACGGCCGCCGCACGCTCGTTCCTCGACGACGCCCGGTCGGTCATCCAGGCATGCCCGGACCCGGGACCCGTAATAACTGCGTTTCTACATCGAGCTGAGTCCCGCTTGGCCGGTCCCCGTCGAGTTACGCAACCGCTCACCCCGGTGGTCGGCGACTTCAGTGAGCGGGAGATGGCCGTCCTGCGGCTGCTCGCCAGCAGCCTGTCCCAGCGTGAGATCGGGAGCACGCTGTTCATCTCGTTCAACACCGTGAAGACCCACTCACGAAGCATCTTTCAAAAGCTCGGTGTGGCCACTCGCGCCGACGCCGTCGCGCGGGCTCGCGAGCTCGAGCTGATCCGCTGACCCTAAGACGGCGGGGCTGCGCCGAAATCACCCTGGGTGACGGCGCCGAGGATGATGACCGCTCACCCAGACGTGGCGCATCGTGCTTCTCCAGCAGGTCCAGGCTGGGAGGAGCGTCATGCCGTCGAGGCGGTACACCGTCACTGTTCAGGGGCGCCTCGGCGATCGGTTCCGAGCGACGTTCCCCGGCGTCTCGATCGAACCCGGGCACGGCCACACCCGCCTGCTGACCGAGCCCTTCGACCAAGGGCAGCTCCACGGACTGTTGAACCGCGTACGGGACTTCGGCTTCGACCTGCTCGCTGTCGAAGCGATGGCCCTCGCCCCCGACGAGATCGGTGGTCGCTCGACTGACAGCCGAGCAGGCGCCTGAATCACCCAGGGTGAACCGCCACAGGGTGAAGACACCTCACCCACGCCCGAAGAAATCTGACTCTCGGCGACGTCGTCGCCCGCCGGTCCACAGGTCTTGCCGAGCAGGCGGACCCCAACAAGGAGGATGCTTATGTTCGATTCGCCGCTCAGCAGGTATGCAGGACCGATCGCCGTCGTTGCGGGTGGGCTGTTTGCTTTGAGCCACGTTGGTCTATTTCTGTACTTCGACCCCAGCAACCTTGTCGCGACCATGGCCGACCCGGCATACCTCTTCTTCAGTGCCGCGTACGCCATGACTTTTCCGTTGTTGTTGATCGCCTTGGTTGCCTTATACGCGCGGCAGGCCAGCCGGGCGGGACTACTTGGAGCGGTCGCCTTCTGCATCGCGCTCACCGGCACGATGGCTCTGGCCGGCGACATGTGGTTCGAGGGCTTCGCCGCGCCGTGGGCCGCCGGCGTTGCTCCGGTGCTACTGGAGGTCCGTCACGGAAGCGTGCTACTGGCGGCGTGGTTGGTAAGCGTGGTGCTCTTCGCGGTCGGCTGGGCCTTGTTCGGCCTGATTTCTTATCGAACCCGAGCCTTCCCGCGGGCCTTCTGCGTAGGTCTCATGGTCGGCGGCCTGCTTGGGTACTTCGCCGCACAGCCTCCATGGGGTCTCGCCCTCGGAGTTGCAGTGGCGGCAGTCGGAGTCTGGCTAATTCGGCATCCCCATACCGGCCAAGACGCGGAGGCCCACTCGGCTGCTGAGCCGGTCGCTGTCGCAGCAACCCGATGATCCGGATCAGATCCACTCATCACCATCGGAAAGGTTGATCATGACTCTGCAACTGCGCGTACGTCGACATCCGTTCATCTGGTTCGCGGGTCTCTCCCTCCTGCTGTCCTGGTGGGCCTGGCCCCTCTACGGATTCGGCCTCCTGCCGATACCCGTCGCACCGTTCGGGCCGTTCCTCGCGGCGCTGATCGTTCTGGCGGTCACCGAAGGAAAGTCCGGCGTCATAGGCCTGTTCCGGCGCATCGGCCGTTGGCGGGTGAACGTGATCTGGTACCTGATAGCCCTCGCGACTCCAGTCGTGCTGAGCGCGATCGCCATTGTCATCAACGCCGCCCTTGGTGCGCAAGCCCAACCATCCATGGCTCACATCGACGGACTTGAGGTCTTGACGACGTTCGCGATGTTCCTTCTCATCCCCGGGTTCGGCGGTGCCTGGGAGGAGCCGGGATGGCGGGGTTATGCAGTGCCGCGCCTGCAGTCGGGTCGCACGGCCCTGCGTGCCGCAGTGATCCTCGGCGTCCTGATCGCCGTCTGGCATTTGCCGTTGATCTTGGTCGGGCAGGTGAGCTGGACCGACATGATCCAGATCATGGGTGCGGTCATCATCTTCAACTGGCTGTTTAACAACGCCCGCGGCAGCGTGCTCATCATCATGCTGGCGCATGCCGTGAACAACACGGTCTGGAGCACCCTCACCTCGAAGGTCGTCGCGGAACCGGATTACGGCCGGCAAGCCGTGCTCCAAGCGGTCGTGTGGTGCGTCACGGCGGTGATTGTCCTGCTGGCGGCTGGCCCGGCGAACCTGTCCCGCAGACACGTCAAGCAGCAGGAGGAGCCACCCAGCCTGCCGCAGCGGAGCGAGCAGCAAATGCCGGTCGGAGCCAGCCGAGCTTGACGTCCACCCGCTTAACCAAAGATTGGAACGGACAGATGAACATCCCAGGTCAGGTACCGGTCGTTGTCGTGGGTGCCGGTCCCACCGGACTCACTCTCGCGTGCACCCTCCGCCAGGCCGGCATTGAGGTGCTGGTCGTTGATCAGGCCGCGGAGGGCGCGACGACCTCGCGGGCTGCCGTGGTACACGCTCGCACTCTCGAGGTGCTCGATGAGCTCGATGTGAGTCGCGGATGGTGGCCGACGGCGTCACCGTTCCGGTGTTCACGATCCACGACCGCGACCGGGTCCTGGCCCGGATCGACTTCAGCACCCTGCCAACCCATTACCCGTATGCACTGATGGTGCCGCAATCGCAGACCGAGGCGATCCTCTGCGGGAGGCTGGAAGAGCTGGGCGCACGAGTGCACCGGCCGTGCCGGGCGACCGCCGTCAGCACCACCTCAGAGGGAACCGAAGTTGCCATCTGTGGCCCCGAGGGGGAAGAGCGCTCAGTCCAGGCGCAGTACGTCGTCGGCGCCGACGGAATGCACAGCACCGTCCGCCAAGCAGCCGGTATCGGCTTCTCCGGCGGCCGCTACTCCGAGTCCTTCATGCTCGCCGATGTCGAGATGGACTGGCCGATGCCGCCCGGCGAGGTCCAGCTGTTCTTCTCCAGCGCTGGACTCATGGTTGTCGGTCCACTCCCCGGAGGCCGCCACCGGATCGTTGCCAGCATCGAACCCACCTCAAAGGCCATCAGCCTGGAAGCCGTGCAGGCCCTCCTAGTCGCACGCGGCCCCGAGACGGTGCAGGTTCACACCATGGTGTGGAAATCCCGGTTCCAGGCACATCATCGCGTCGCCGAACGCTTCCGCTACGGTCCGCTGCTGCTGGCCGGCGACGCCGCCCACGTTCACAGCCCTGCCGGCGGCCAAGGTATGAACCTCGGCATACAGGATGCAGTCGACATCGGCCACACCCTGATTGACGTCCTCAACGGTGGGCGAAACGAGAGCAGTCTTGATGCTTATCAGCAGCGTCGACGGCCGGTCGCAAGATCGGTTGTGGCTCTCACCGATCGAGCAACGAAAGTTGCCACTCTCACTCACCCAGCCGCCCGGTTACTCCGCAACACCGCAATCAGAGGCGTCGGTCGAGTCGGCTTTGCCCAACACCGCCTGGCTAGACGATTAGCTCAACTGGAGTAACCACAGGCCGCCTGCTGCTGTGGTTTCTCACAAAAGAAACCCGGTCCATCAACCACCAGTGCACCACGTCTGGTTCATCGGGGAGAGAGCATCGGCAATCGTACGACGCCGCTAGCGCTTCTGAGCGCCCCAACCGGTCGGGGGACGTTGTCCAGGTCGCCCGCCCCACCGACCTACCTGCCTGCCTGACCGGCATCAAGTCACCAAAATTGCTACCAGCCGCAACCCAATCCTTGAGAGAGATGATGATCATGAAATCACGCACCGCGGCCGCTGTGACGGCCGTCACCCTGCTATCCCTCACCGCCTGCTTCGGCAACCCCACTACCACCGAAGAACTGAGCTATCAGATCGACCAGCCCCTCACCGCACTGGTGATCGGCGCTCGCGCCGCGAGCGTGGCCATCGTGGTGGGCGACGGTCCGGTGACCGTCACCGAGGAGCACCGCTACTCCAGCGGCAAACCCAGCACGGCCCACCAAGTGGAGGGCCAGACGCCACGGCTCACTGAATCCGGCTGCGGCGACGACCACACACGATGCGTCGTCGAGTACACCATCCGGATGCCCGAAACCCTGTCGGTCGACATCACCGCCCAGGCGGGCGCCGTGAAGCTGGACGGTCTGGCCGGAGACCTGCGCGTCACCACCGAGGCCGGCGCTGTCGAAGGACGTGGCCTCATCAGTGACCAGGTGATCATCCAGACCGAGGCCGGTGCGGCGTCTTTGGAGTTTGTCGAGGCGCCGACGCTGTCTCGGACCACTACCACTCTGGGCGCGGTCAATCTCCGCCTACCCGGATCCACGGCCTATGCCGTGGACGTCCGCACCGATGTGGGCGCGAGCAGCGTGGAAGTCGATCGCGACCCTGCGTCAGCGCACCAGATCACGGTGCACACCGAGGTCGGTGGAGTGAAGATCGAGCGACTTACCTAATCGAATCACCAGCGCTCATGCGCGACGCGCTGACGATCTCACCTGCGCGGAGATAACCGGGTTCGCCCTGCGAACCTCTTGACGGATCGGCACAGCTTCACCCGCTCGCGTGCGGCGGAAGTAGCGGCTCTCGCGCCGCACCGTGGGCGTACGATCAAGCCGGTGGAGGCGCCGATCCGGTACGCGAAAAGCGGCGCCGTCAACATCGCCTATCAGGTGACCGGCGACGGACCGTTCGACCTCGTCCTCGTGCCCGGCTTTGTCTCGCACCTCGAGCTGGACTGGGAGGAGCTGCGCCTCGAACGCTTCCTTAGCCGGCTCGGACGGTTCGCTCGGCTGATCCGCTTCGACAAGCGCGGCACCGGCCTGTCCGACCGTCCCGGCGATCTACCGGACCTCGAGGCACGGATGGACGACGTCCGCGCCGTGATGGACGCGGTGGGATCGGACTCCGCTGCCCTGTTCGGTTATTCAGAGGGCGCTCCGCTGTCGATCATGTTCGCGGCTACGTACCCAGAGCGGACGCGGGCGCTGGTGGTCTACGGCGGCTACGCGAAGCGGATTCGGACCGACGACTACCCCTGGGCTCCGACTGCCGAGGAGCGTCGAGCGTACGCAGAACAGGTCGAGCGGGAGTGGGGCACCGAAGCTGATCTTGGAACGATGGCGCCGCACGCCGATCCCGCGCTCCGCCGTTGGTGGGCGGCCCGCGCCCGCGCCGCCGCGAGTCCGGGCGCGGCCCGAGCCTTGATCGCCATGAATTCGCTGGTCGATGTTCGCGACTTGCTGCCCGTCGTCTCCGTTCCCACGCTGGTGGTACATCGATCGGGCGACCGCGATTCGCGGCCCGAGGAAGGCCGATACATCGCCGAGCAGATTCCGGGCGCACGTTTCGTCGAGATTCCTGGCGAAGATCACCTGGTCTGGATCGATCCGGACCAGATCCTCGATGAAGTTGAGGAGTTCCTCACCGGAGTTCGTCCGCAGGCCGCGCCCAGCCGCGTCCTGGCGACCATCCTCTTTACCGATGTCGTCGGTTCGACCGACACTGCGGCGGCGCTTGGCGACCGAGCCTGGGCGGATCTGCTCGCTGCTCATCACAGGGCCGTGCGCCGCGAGCTTCGGCACTTCGGTGGTGAGGAGGTCAATACCGCCGGCGATGGGTTCGTTGCCCTGTTTGATGGACCGGCCCGGGCCGTACGGTGCGCCCTCTCGATTCGCGATCAGGTTGCCGATCTCGGCCTCGAGCTGCGCGCCGGCCTGCATACCGGAGAGGTGGAGCGAACGAACGGCTCGGTGAGCGGTATCGCGGTGCACCTGGCGGCCCGCGTGAGCGCACAAGCCGCTGCAGGTGAGGTGCTGGTCACCTCGACGACGCGGGACCTTGTCTTCGGCTCCGGACTTTCGTTCGCCGACCGCGGTGAACGTACGCTGAAGGGGATCGAGGAGCCACGGCGGCTTTATGCCGCCGCTGGCTGACGTGGTCCCCTCACTTCACGGTCAAGACCTGCTGACGCAGAACGACGCGCCGCTCAGCCCGCGCAAAGAAAGCTACAAGCGTGTGCCGCCGACGCCTCCGTACCGGGGGAGCGGCTAGTGTCTGGGTTGCCTCGCCCATGCAAAGTCGCCGGCCCTCCGTCGGAACTCGGCTTCACAAGGGGCACGCAGCCGTCACGCCTGACGCCTTGACATGCCACCCGCTCGGTAGGCCATCGAAGCGATGCCCGAGTCATTTGGGAGGCGGGCGATCCCTGCACCGCACCTCTGAGCGCGTCTGCAGTGAGGTGGAGTATGAGCGGAGATTGACTGTGGCCCAAGGTGATGAGGTGACTCCGTGAGGTCGCGTCCTGTGGGCATGGACGGGGGACTCACCCGGTGATGTCTTTGCCGACCCCGGCGAACCGGCTCATCGGTCGGGATGTGGAGGTCGCCTCGGTACGCCAGCTCCTGCGCGACAACCGGCTGGTGACCCTGACCGGGCCGCCGGGAGTGGGTAAGACCCGGCTGGCGCTGGAGGTTGCGGCCGCGGTCGCACCGGAGTTCGCGGAGGGGCCGGTCTTCGTCGATCTCGCCCGGGATCCGCGATCCGGCGCTCGTACTGCCGGAGGTGGCGCATGCCCTCGGCATCGGGGATGGGCCCGGCGCGTCGCTGGCGGATCGGCTTGCGACCGCCTTGGTGGATCGCGAGATCCTGCTCGTTCTGGACAATCTGGAGCATGTGGTGAATGCCGCACTGGAGCTTGGTCCCTGCGCCCGACCGCCCCCGCGAGACACTGACTTCGGGCCCCGCCAGAGTGACCTACCTGACTAAGGCTGCCGGGCTCTCTCGTCGCATTGAGCCAAACTGCACACCGGCCCTTAATTCCGTAATGCAGTGTTTGCGTTCGACGAGAGGAAGACCGTGACTACTACGGACGGATGCCGAACCTGCGGCGGCCAGGCTGTGGCCATCGGGTGCGGCGATCATCAACTGGTCCGGATCCGCGAGCTGCTGCGGCTGCGAGCCAGCGAAGACGGAGTCTCGGTCTTGGTGTCCAGCCAGCATCTGGATGAGGTGGCCCGGATGGCTGATCGGATCGTGGTGCTGCATCACGGTCGGATCCTTGGTGGGCTCGATCCGCACGGCGCTGACGTGGAACACCAGTTCTTCCAGCGGATACTCCGGGCCGACCGGGCCGAGCAGCGGCCACGATGAACGCAGCCTTTGAGTTCGAGCTGCTGAAGGCCCGACGAGCTGGCGTGTTCCGTTGGGGCGCAGTGGTCGTCGCGGCGGGCGTGCCCGCCCTGTCCACTGGCTTCTTCGAGCTCGTCCGGCTGGGAGGCGACTCACCATCCGCAGCCAAGGCGGCAACGATGATCACCGACCTGAGCCTGGCAGGCCTGCTTGGCATCGCCGGACAGGTGTTGTCGGTGGCGATCCTGATGACGGCCGGCATCGCCGCGTAGTGGAGTTTCGGCCGGGAGTTCGTCGACGACGCGCTTCCCGTGCTGTTCGCCATCGCAACACCCCGCTCGTCGGTGGCCGCCGCAAAGTTTGTCGTACTGGCCGGCTGGGCGCTGCTGACCGTCGTTTCGACGGTGATGCTCACCGTGGTCGGCGGCCTGGTCGTTGGACTCGACCTGGACGCGGAAGCCGTCCAGACGGCGTCTCTGGTCGCCGCTGCCGGTCTGCTGGGGGCGGCGTTGGCTGCACCGATGGCGCTTGTCTCGAGCTGGCGCCGCGGTTACCTGCCAGGCTTTGTTGCCCTGGTTGCCCTGGTGGTCGTGACCCAGATCGTCACCGCCATCGGCGTCGGGGCTTGGTTCCCGTTCGCAGCGCCAGCGCTGTGGATGGGCATGGGTGGCGCGAGCGCCGCCAGCAAGGTGTCAATAATCCAGCTGCTGCTACCGCTCCCGGCTGCGGCGCTGTCCATCGTGGCGACGCTCAGCTGGTGGCGGCGCGCCGAGGCGCGCTGAACGCTTCTGGCGCTGCCGTGTCCTTCTCTGGTCGGGAATCCGAGCGGTCACCAAGATGTCACCAGAGACTGACAGATCGGCTATTCAGCCGCGGCCGTCAGCGGGCCCAGCGGCCAGCAGCCGATTCTGTCGTGATCGCTGAACGGTGAGCGTCAGCACGCCAGCCAAAACGATGGAGGCAAGGTTGATCAGCAGCTGAATGCTTGATCCAACCGCCTCACTCGGCACCCAATAGGCTAGGGCCACTGCAGCGTTTGCCGCGGCAGGGACGGTGGTGACTGAAATTAACACCCCGACCAATGCGCCGGACTTGGCTGACGTTAGCGCCAGAACGCCAGCTATGCCGGCCAGGAAGCCGACGATCCAGGACAAGGCGTCAGGCTGCCAGATGAAGCTGGTCAACGGCCGTTCTGCGATCAGCATCGACTCATGGACAAGACCGAAAGCCGTCAAGGCCCAGGTGAAGAGGATGGTAGCCGCCATCCCGAGCAGGAACCCGAGCACAAGTGCGCCGAGGGCAGCTCTGGCTTGACGCGGGCGGCGAGCGACAATGCTTACACAGAACGCAACCAATGGGCCGAACTCTGGGCCGACCACCATGGCGCCGACGATCAGGATGGGCTGATCGAGGAGCACCCCAATACTCGCGATCATCATGGCTACTGCCATGAACGTTAAATAGGTGAGCGACAGTCGGGTTTCCTCACCCGCGTTCTGCTCCAGCTCCTCCCAAATCAAAGCGTCGGCGCCCTCGCCAGGAGCGTCTCGTTCAGCGCGCTCAGCAGCCGCAGACAAAATCACGTCTAGCCGCTCAACAACGATCGCGCCGTCGCGTGCCAAGCCCAACTCTCGAAGGTGGCCAATGACACCGGTCGCCGCCTCACGGGCGACGTCGCAGCTCACGACATCCCCGTGTGGCTTGCGGGCACTGCCTTCGCTCACCCATAGATGAGTGACTGCTGGGTTCTCCTCCAGCAGTCCGATGGTGACGGCGGTCATGTCAGGTGGCGAAATGACACGCAGGTGCAGCATAAAGAGACGCTATCCCTGAGACGAGCCGCCATTGATCAAGCGGGTCGCCCCTAATCCCAAAGCGCCGAATCTGCTCGCGAGCCGCCTGAAGTTCAGCCCGTAAAGCCCTCGACCTCACGGGTCAACCGAGCACGCTTCTCCGATCATTTCCCCATCGGCACAGGCATGATCGAAAACGACTTGACCCATCCGTCGCAAACGCGCGTTGCAGCGACAGCCTGAACTCCGCTGCACCGGGGCTCTGTTGGGGGACGATCTATGTGTGCATCTGCGGCGGGAGCGTGATCGGAACCGTATGTTCGACGCAGGGACGAGGCTGCAAAGCCAGCAGATACAACTGCCGGACAGTCGAACAGTACGCACCGTGGTGGCGGGCAGCGGCGACCCGTTGGTCGTTTTCGAAGGCGGCATCGCGGTATGCGCTTCGATGTGGACTACCGTGCAGCGACTCGTCGCCGCTGAAACCCGCACCTTCGCCTACGATCGTGCTGGGTGCGGTGGCAGTGACGACGACCCGCACCCACGGTCCCTTCAGCGCATGGCCGACGATCTGGCGGCGGTGCTGACCGCCGCGGAGCACCGCGGCCCCGCCGTTCTGGTGGGTGCGAGCCTTGGCGCGCCGATTCTGCACCTGTTCGCTAGGGCGCATCCCGGGCGGGTGGCCGGAGTCGTCCTGGTCGACGCGGCCGACGACGAGAACCTGCGTCCGCCACAGATTCGGGTGATCAAGACCATGTTCGCGGTGTACTCGGCGGAGTCGCGGATAGGCCTCCACACGCTGCGGCGGGCGAGGATGGGGCCGGTCACGGCGGCGCTCCCGGCGGCCGACAAGGCGCTGCTGATGCGCGACCTCTGCGACAGACGCACTGTATTAATGGGAGCGCGAGAAGCCCGAGAGTTGACCCAGCCGCCCCGCTGCAGCGCTTGCTGACCGACCTGCCGGAGGTTCCCGTGGTCGCACTGGTGGGCGAGCAGGCCGCACGACCAGAAGCCAAGGGCCGGGCAGCCATGCTCAACCTCTTCCGCAGCCAGCTGCAAGCCCACCCGGGCGGCCGATTCGCCACCCGTCGCCGGCACCCAAACCAGGGCTAGGACTACCACAACCCGGCCTGGTTGCTGCGGAGATCGTCCGGGATGGTGCGCACCATACGCCAGTCCTCGCAGCGGGCACTTCATTCCCTGGCAGGAGCCACGGGCGATCTGGTGCAGCCCTCTGAGCGAACACCCTACGGAAGCCCACCGAGCGCGACAGGTGAATCCGCCCTCATCGGGAAGCGGCGTGCGAACAGCGTGCTGAGGCCGCACACGGCGGCTGACCGCTGGCATAGAAATCTGGAAAGATGTGACATGGGTAACGCTGAAGATGTGTCAATTCTGAGGTTTTGACGAGGATATTCGTCGTCGTCGCCGTGTTGGATGGACTTTCTCCCCTCGAGCTTGGCGCGAGTAGCGTCCTTCTCGTGGGCATATTGTCGGACCTGATCGAGCTGACTGGGGGAGTCTTCCGGATGGGCTCGAAGGAGTTTTATCCCGAGGAGGGACCGGTCCATGACGAGCCGGTCGAGCCGTTCGCGGTCGAGCAGCATGCGGTTACGAACGCGCAGTTCGCAGAGTTCGTATCCGACACCGGGTATGTGACGGTAGCCGAGCGACCGCTCGACCAGGAGTTGTTCCCCGATCTTGCGGCTGAGGATCTCGAGCCAGGCGCTCTGGTATTCACTCCAACCCTTGGACCAGTCGATTTGAGCAACTGGCGGCAATGGTGGCGCTGGTCGGTGGGTGCCAACTGGCAACATCCGTACGGGCCTGAATCCAACATCGAAGGCAAGGCCGATCACCCTGTGGTTCAAGTCGCCTATGCCGATGGCGAGGCATACGCGGCTTGGGCAGGTCGCCGGCTGCCGAGCGAGTCCGAGTGGGAGTACGCGGCCCGCGCAGGAAGCACCACGACGTATGCCTGGGGTGCGGAGGTCAGGCCGAACGCTCAGTTGATGGCGAACACTTGGCAGGGGCGATTCCCGTACCAGAACACCGGCGCCAACGGCTGGGTCGGGACGTCGCCCGTTGGGTCGTTTCCAGCCAATGGATTCGGGCTGGTCGACATGATCGGCAATGTCTGGGAGTGGACGACCACCACCTATCTGGCGCGGCATGCCGTGATATCGCCCTGCTGCGCCCCGACGGCCGCTGAACCAATCCCGGATCAGACAACGCGCAAGGCGTTGAAGGGTGGCTCACATCTTTGCGCGCCCGAGTATTGCCTGCGTTATCGCCCGGCGGCGCGTTCGCCTCAATCGTTGGACACATCTACCACGCACATCGGCTTCCGATGTGTCATGAGCTTGTGAGTAGCTAACCGGACGGGAACGGTGGGCAGGTGTTGCCAACTTAGGCACGGGTGCATTCTCCGGATCGCCATCTCCGGATCAGCTGGACGGGATGGACTGCCAAGAACTCGATGATTACGAGTGTCGAAACGTCGTTGCAGTTTGGCACTGGTCAGGCGGCGCGCAGATGTTGAAGCGGTGGTTATTGACGCGCCATCGCGATGTGTAGTCGCTCCTCCGGGCTGATGAAGTGATCTGCATCCGCTGGGCCGATGTCGATCTGCACGTAGTCGACCGTCCCGCTGAAGCCGCTTGATGCTGGCGTGTAGTCGTCGCTGACCGGGGAACTTGTATCGCGTCCGATGTCTGCAGTCTCATCGGCGGAGAAGATCAAGGGCACTGTCGCCGGGAGACGCCCTTGGCCGTTCTGTTTGCCGTCGATGTAGAGCCTTACCGGGCCGCCCTTGCCGAGGCCACCGCCCTCGTAGTCGAACTCCATCCGCACCTGGTGGGCCCCTGGCGGGATCGGCTGGTCGCCTGCAACTTTGAAGCGTTGCAGGCCGAGCAGGTTGTGGCAGTAGGTCAGCTTCCCGTCTTTGGTGTAAAGAGCCCAGCCGCCGAAAGCGCCGCCTTGCGCGATGATGACCCCTTCGGCTCCTGAGGCTGGCACCTCCACTTGGGCGGTAACCGCATGGGACTTGTTCTTCACGTTGATCAACGAGGCCTCTGTCAGGCGGCCCATACCGGCGAACAGTATCTGGGAGGTGCCGTTGATAAGCTGCGGCCGGCCGGCAAGGTCTGGATTGAAGCGCTCGACGCGACGGTCATCGAGCGGCAACACATTGTGTCGGATTGCCTCGGTCAACCAGAGTCGCTGAAGCTCGTGCAGCTTATCCGGCAGCTCGGCTGCCAGGTCGTGCGCCTGGCTCCAGTCTTTCGTGGTGTCGTAGAGCTCCCAGACGTCGTCGTCGAATGATGGCATCGGTGCCATGACCCATGGGGTGCTGTGGCGGGTCACCGCAGTCCACCCCTTGTGGTAGATGCCGCGGTTGCAGAACATTTCGAAGTACTGGGTGTCGCGGCGGTCGGCCGCGTCGGCGTCATCGAACGTGTAGGACAGGCTTACGCCCTCGATCGGCGTCTGCGCGACGCCGTTCACGAACGCCGGCTCAGGGATGCCGGCCAATTCCAGCACCGTCGGCGCCACATCGATCACGTGGTGGAACTGGCTGCGCACTTCGTCACGAGCGGAGAATCCGCGCGGCCAATGCATGATCATGCCGTTACGGGTCCCGCCCCAGTGCGACGCGACCTGCTTGGTCCACTGATACGGCGTGTCCATCGCATGGGCCCAGCCGACTGCGTAGTGGTTGTAGGCGTCGGGACCGCCGAACTCGTCGATCCGCGCGGCCATGAACTCCGCGGTCTCGAGGTCGCCCGCACCGTTGAAGAGGAAGTTCTCGTTGAACGAGCCCCGCACGGTGCCTTCCGCACTCGCCCCGTTGTCGCCGACGATGTAGATGATCAGCGTGTCGTCGAGGATCCCGAGATCTCCGAGGGTGTCGACGAGCCGGCCAATGTGGAAGTCGGTGTGCTCCAGGAAGCCGGCGTAAATCTCCATCTGACGCGCGAGCACCGGCTTCAGGTCGCCCGGCATGTCCTCCCACGCAGGGATCTCCTCGTGCCGCGTAGTGAGCTCAGTATCGGGAGGGACGACACCCAGGTCCTTCTGCCTGGTCAAGATCTCCTCCCGGAGAACATCCCAGCCCTGGTCGAAGCGGCCCTTGTAGCGGTCCGCCCACTCCTTTGGGACATGGTGTGGGGCGTGCGTCGCGCCCGGTGCGAAGTAGGCGAAGAACGGCTTGTCCGGCATCAGGGACTTCTGCTGGCGGATCCATGCGATTGCCTTGTCGGCCAGGTCCTCGGTGAGGTGGTAGCCCTCCTCTGGGCTCTTTGGCGGTTCGATCGGGCTGGTTCCCTCGTACAGGCCTGGGTAGTACTGGTTGGTCTCGCCGCCGATGAAGCCGTAGAAGTACTCGAAACCGCTCCCGGTCGGCCAGTTGTCGAATGGACCCATTGGGCTGGTCTGCCACACCGGCACCTCGTGGCACTTTCCGAACTGTGCTGTCGAGTAGCCGTTGAGCTTCAAGACCTCCGGGAGGGGTGCGGCGGAGTTGGGGCGCATGGTGCTATAGCCAGGAGCGGACGTGGCAAGCTCGGGGATGCTGCCCATGCCGACTGTGTGATGGTTCCGGCCGCTCAGCAGCGCAGCTCGCGTGGGGGCGCACAGCGCTGTGGTGTGGAAGCGGTTGTACCTGAGACCACCCGCGGCCAGCCGTTCCATGACCGGTGCGGCGCAGGGCCCGCCGAAGGCGCTCGAGGCACCAAAACCCAGATCGTCGAGCAGGATGAGCAGCACGTTCGCCGCACCGCGTGGCGGGCGCAGCGGTTCGATGGCCGGGAAGCCCGACGCGGGGTCTTTGGCGTCGTAGGACACCGGACCCGAGTAACGCTTGTCCGGAATCGGCAGGTTGGTCCGCGGCAGATCGCTCGTCATCTCAGGTGCTCCCGTCCCGCATCAGAATCGATCCGGCACTGCTGGAGCGTCCACCGTGAACGGCGGATCGGCGCTGCACGCGCTGGATATCTCCCAATGGTCCCCTCGCGGAACTCTGCTGCCCTCACCCGCTTGAGGTGAACATCGCGAACCCAGCGATAGACCCAAAGATATGGCAGCCGACGAGCGATTTCGGCGTTGCCATCAAGAAGTCTGGGCCACAAGCCCATCATCGGCATGGTCGGCCACTCCTATGGCGGCGCAGTCATCTCCAATGCCGCCATCTGGAACCAGCAGGTGCAGGCACTCGTCTTCATCGCCGGGTGGATGCCCGACGAAGGCGAGGGCATCCAGCAGCTCCTTGAGTCCGAGGTCTTCGCCGACAGTCTGGTGCCGGCGGCGCTGCGACCGGTTCCGTTCACCAACCCCGACGGCAGCGGAGGGGTGGACTTGTACCTGGATCGCGAGCTGTTCCCCGAGGCGTTCGCCGCCGACGTCGATCCGGAGACCTCCGCGGTAATGGCGGCGACCCAGGGACAGGATCAGTGGAAAGCTGACTCTCAATGGTGCCCGTGGTCTGAGCCAGAGAATCTCGGACAGACTTGACCTCACTCTTGAGTGCGTACGGCGTTACTACCTTCGTCAACCGAGTCCGCTTAGCGAAGCAATCGAGCGGTATGGGGATTTCTTCGAGCTCTTCGGCGACTTCGATGGATATGTGCCCTTTTTTCTTTTGGACGATCTGGTCGACGACGATTCAGGTCACGTCAAGTTTTTCTTGCCGTTCGACACCTTTGCAGCCCGGGCGGTGCCGGTGGACCTCACCACTTATCTGGAGTACCGGCGCCTGACCATCGATTTCATTCATGCTCGGAACCAACGCATCGCCCCATTGGGCAGCTGAGCACCTATACACATCCACGACACTGGGCGCTCTGGGCTAGCCGTCATGAGGTGCACTAATGCGGTCGGCTGACAGACCTTGAGCCTGGGACCTCTTCGTCCCGAAGGACACTCGGTCCGCCCAGGCTGGGTGCCGGCACGCAGGATTTGCGTCCATGGTCGTCCATCGATTGCTACCAGGTCTCGATGGGATAGTTACTCAGATGGTTTCTCATCTCAGGCCTGACCCGATCGCTCGGCCGGCAGCGCGTCGAAGTCTTTCTTGATCGTGCAGAGGTATGGCGGCCGGGCATGTGATGGGCGAAGTGGTCGGCTCGACGTGGGAGGACTTCGTCTAACAACGCCTGCTCGAACCGCTGGACACGAGGCACAGTAGTTCGACATCGCCGGATGGCGGCATGGCCCGACGTCGCCCGCGGCCATGCCCGGCCGGCTGGTGACGTCAAGGTGGTGACCACTACTACCGGGCAGCAGGTCGTCGGACCCTCTGGCAGCATCGTGTCCTCGGCCGCCGAAATGGGGACTGGCTGCGGCTGCACCTTGGCAGTGGCGTGTTCGCCGGCAAGCGGCTGGTCTCGGCCGAGCAGATGCGGCAGCTGCATACCGTGCAGCCCCGTTCCGTCAGGCCGACCCAATCCGGACCGGACCCAGGAGGGCTATGCCCTCGGCTGGCAGGTCCACCAGTACCGCGGGCGCCCACTTCTCTGACACGCCGGCGGGAACACCGGCTTCAACAGCTGGGCCGCCTTCATCCCCGGCCACGGCGGCGTCGTGCTCCTGTGCAACCTCGACGACACCCTCGACATGCTGCGCGGAATCGGCGGCAACGTGTTCGACCGCCTCCTCGGACTGGACCAGATCCCATGGCTTGAACGCGCTAAGGCCGACCAGGAGACGCACGCCCGCTTACAGGCACTGACGAAGGAGGCAGACGCGAAGCGTCAAGTCCAGGGAACGGCACCCTCACACGATCTCGACGCTTCCGCAGGCACCTACCTGCATCCCGGCTACGGCGCGCTCACCCTCAGTTGCGAAGACGGGCACCTTCGAGGCGGCTTCAACGACCTCGACTTCACCCTCGGCCACTACGACCGATTCCGCATCACCGGCAACCTCGAGGCCAGTTCGCGCAGTTCACCACCGCCGCGAACGGTGCCATCGACACCTGGCGATTCACTCGACGCCACCGCGGCCGTCTTCACCCGGCGCCACCGGGTCAATCCGGCCGTCACCGCGTCAGTCCCGGCCACCTTCACCCTCGACGCCGGCGGGGACTTCACTATCCGCGCAACCAGGGGCGAGGCGGTCCTGGCTCGACTGCCGATGACCGATCAATGCCGTGAGAGTTCGTCGCCGACGGACCCTTGAGCTAGACGCCCACCAACGCCGACCCCACACAGTTCGGTATCACCTTCATCCCATCTGACCAAGGCGTCATCGAAGCAGCCCACATCCCCATCTCGGGAACCATCTACCCAGCCCAACGCAACCCCCAGCATCTCAGCGGTGACCAGGGGGACTCTCGGTGCGCAGCGCAGCGGCGGCCCGTTGCTGACTGGGGATTGTTGAGGTGGAGCCAAGGGACTCGAACCTCGAACCCCCTGCTTGCAAACGAGGCTTGATCCGCTTCGGGGCGAGGTAAGTCAGCTCTTGACGTGCGGGTGCGTCCGCTGACGTGCCTGCCGTTTGCGACGCCGTTGTCACGCACTTGGTCACTCAGCCAGAACGGGTCGGCGCAAGGATGCGTCGACCATCCGCGCCCCTAGGTAAGCAGGCGCGGCCGGTCGGAGTAGGGCAAACTTCCTCGCTTCAAGGCAAATGCGAACACGCAGTTCTAGAGTCACGACTGTGACTCCGACATCGTCCCCACTGCCGATCCTGCCGACCTCGCTGGTGGGCAGCTATGCCCAGCCGGACTGGCTGATCGACCGGGCCAAGCTCGCCGGGCGCTTCCCGCCGCGGGTGCGGGCGAGAGAGCTGTGGCGGGTGCAGCCGGAGTACCTCGAGCAGGCGCAGGACGACGCCACGGTCCTGGCGGTCCGCGCACAGGAGGAGGCGGGACTCGACATCATCACCGATGGTGAGATGCGGCGGGAGTCGTACAGCAATCACTTCGCCACAGCCCTCGAGGGCGTCGACATCGACAATCCGGGGACGGCTCTTGACCGTAGTGGCCATCCCAACCCGGTGCCGCGGATCGCCGGGCCGATCGTGCGGCCGCTGCCGGTCGGCGTCCGCGACGTGGAGTTTCTGAAGGCGCACACCGACCACACGGTCAAGATGACCGTGCCGGGCCCGTTCACCATGTCGCAGCAGGCGCAGAACGACCACTATCCCGACCTCGAGTCGGCGGCGCTGGCGTACGCCGCCGCGGTCAACGCCGAGATCAAGGACCTGCACGCGGCCGGTGCCGACCTGGTCCAGATCGACGAGCCGTACATGCAGGCGCGGCCCGAGGCGGCCCGCGAGTACGGCCTCGCGGCGCTCAACGCCGCGCTCGACGGCGTCACCGGTACGACCGCCGTCCACATCTGCTTCGGGTACGCCGCGATCATCCACGACCGGCCCGAGGGGTACTCGTTCCTTTCTGAGCTGGCCGGCTGCTCGGCCGACCAGATCTCGATCGAGACCGCACAGTCGGGTCTGGATCTCGGCGTCCTGAAGGACCTCAGCGAGAAGACCATCATCCTGGGCGTCATCGACCTGTCCGACCACGAGGTCGAGTCCGTCGAACTGGTCGCCGATCGCGTTCGCCGAGCCTTCCCGTATGCGTCACCGGACCGGATCACCATCGCCACCGACTGCGGGATGAAGTACCTCCCTCGGGCGAGCGCCGAGGGAAAGATGCGTGCCATGGCGGGCGCCGCGTCCATCCTCCGCGCGGAGCTCTAGCGCCCAGCGAGTAGGCGATCCGGTCCGGGCGAGGTTCATGCCGGGCTGCGGGCCTGGGGTGCCGGCACCTATGAGGCAGAGGCGGCCGTCGAGCTGCAGATCCGGGCCTGTGGCGCCCGGCTCGCCTCGTCCTGTTACCCGTGGGTGCAGGAGTCCGCGGCCGGGTCGGTGTGGCTGGACGCTAGCAAGATGCCGCATTGGATGTCACGGATCCGGACGCCTGTCGGCGGGTATTCGCTGGAGCCGACGCCGTCGTTCACCTGGCCGCGGTTCCTGACCCGGAGGCTTGATGTGGACCAAGGCCTGGGGGAGTCCCGAGCATCGTCACCTCGGGCTGCCGAACTGATGCCGTTGACCTCAGAATCAGGCGGTCGTAACGTCCGAGGCTATGGGTGATCCAGCGGATCAAAGCGCGGCCACAGCGAACGTGCCATCAGAGGTCTGACAATGGGGTTCACGGACATTCAGCTTGTGCGGTCACTCGATGACGCCGGAGCCGAGGACAGCGGGCAGCTCGGCGGCAAAGCCGCGACACTTGCTGAGCTGAAGCGGGCCGGATTCCCGGTACCCGAGGGCTTCGTTGTCACCACTGATGCACTGGCACAAGCTCTCGCGTCGGCCGGACTGGGCGCCGGGGCTCGGCTGGAGGACGTTGAGGCGATGCCACTGCCCGCCGACCTGGTCGCCGCGCTGACCGCCGCCACCGCACAGCTGGGGAATGGACCGTTCGCCGTGCGGTCGAGCGGGGTGGACGAAGATCTTCCCGGCGCCTCGTACGCCGGGCAATACGAGACCGTCTTGAACGTTGCCGCTGAGGACGTCCCGGCGGCCGTACGCCATTGCTGGGCCTCCGCGTTCAGTCGCCGAGTGGAGACATACCGCCAATCCAAAGGAAGCGCGGGCCACACAGCCATGGCGGTGCTCATTCTCCCCATGGTGCAGGCCGACGCGGCTGGCGTCGCCTTCACCGCCGATCCGATCAGCGGTGATCGAGGCACTGCGGTCGTCGATGCCGTCCACGGCCTCGGCGAGCGGCTGGCTTCCGGGGAAACGTCCCCCGACGAGTGGTCCGTACGTGGTGGCGAAGCGCGCCGCAAGGCAGCACCGGAAGGCGCCATCGACGCGATAACTGCGACCAGGGTGGCCGAACTCGCTCGGCGTGTGGAGCGTCATCGGGGCACGCCGCAAGACATTGAGTGGGCTCTGGCCGGCAGCGACCTCGTACTGCTGCAGGCGCGGCCGATCACTGGCCTGCCTGACCAGCCGGTCCAGCCAGTGCCGGTTCCGGTAGAGGTGTTGCCGGGCTTCTGGGAGCGGGAGGCAAGTCACGCGCCCAAGCCGTGGACGCCAATGAGCCTTTCGGTTGGCATGGACCAGCCTCGCAATCAGGCCATCCGGCGCATGTTCGCTAAATACGGGATATTGGCGGAAACCCTTGAGTTTGCCCAGATCGGCGGCTGGGACTACAGCCGTCTGGTGCCGCTTGGCGGTAAAGATCGACCGGCGCCACCGGCCTTTCTGATGCCGCTCCTCATTCGGTTGGTGCCGGTGATGCGCCGCCGGGTCGCCGACGCGGTCGTGACGATTCGTACGAACAAGCCCGGCCACCTCGTGGAGCAGTGGTATGCCGAATGGCATCCGGAACTGAATGCTCGGATAGCTGAGCTGCGTGAGGTGGACCTCGAGGCCCTCAACCATCAGGAACTGGATGCCGAGACCGGCCGGGCAGCGGAGTTGCTGCGGTGGGGGATCGAGATTCACTTCACCTTGCACGGCGCTCTCATGCCCATCCTCGCCGAACTCGCCTTCGCCTGTCAGGAGCAGCTCGGCTGGTCCGATCAAAAGTTCCTCGAGCTGGTCGCCGGCTTGTCGTCGACCTCCACGCAACCTGCTCACCGGCTGGCTGAACTTGGCCGCCTCGCCGCCGAGCGACCGGCGGTACGCGAACTGCTGGCCCACGTTGACCGTGGTACCGCCGATCGGCTGGCGACCGCCGACCCGGTATTCGCCGAGGCGTTCGCCGGCTACCAACGCGACTTCTCCATCCGAGCACTTCGATACGAACTTGCCGATCCGTCGCTGGCCGAGACGCCGGAACTGACCTTGCGGCTGCTAGCGGACCAGCTCTCGCACGGATACGACCCGGCAGCAGAAGCGGCAGCGCTGGCCGAGCGCCGGAGGGTCGCCGTGGATCGGGCACGTGCCGCCTTGTCGAGCCACCCGCTGGCGGAGCGGGAGCGCTTCGAGCGCGCTCTATCCCAAGCCGAACGGGCCTACCCCGTACGCGAGGACAATGAGTTCTTCACCGTCAGCGTGCCGATCGCGCTGCTGCGTTATCGGTTGCTGGAAGTTGGTCGGCGTCTGGTGGCCCGCGAACAGTTCGTCCAGCCCGATGACGTCTTCTTCCTCACCCTGGATGAGGCACGCGCCGCCTTTCGCGACGGCGAAGATCGGCGCCAGCTGGTGACCCGACGCCGAGGTGAGCGGGCTTTCATCGAGCAGCACCCGGGGCCGCCGACGTACGGCAAGCCGCCGGGGCCGCCGCCCTCCATGGACGCCTTGCCGCCCGAGGCGAGGTTCTTGATGAAGGGCCTGGCGTGGTACATCGACCGGGTTTTTGAGGCCACATCCGGCAACCGCGAGCAGCGGCCGGGCGGTGATGTGCTCGACGGGATTGCTGCCTCACCCGGCCGCTACACCGGACCAGTCCGGGTGATCATGGACGAATCCAACTTCGACAGGCTTCGATCCGGCGACGTCATGGTGTGCCCGATCACCTCGCCCGTCTGGTCGGTCCTGTTTCCCAGCGTCGGAGCTCTGGTGACCGACACCGGCGGCGTGCTGTCACACCCGGCGATCATCGCGCGCGAATACCGGGTGCCTGCGGTGGTTGCCACCGGCAATGCCACCGCCCTGCTGCACGACGATCAGATTGTCACGGTTGACGGCACAGCGGGACGGATCGAGGTCGGGCCATGACTATTCGCTTCAGACTGGAGGCATCGAGTGCGATCTGGCGCCGTTGTCGGTCGGCCATGGCTTGGCATCCTCGTTCCGCCCGATTGCCGGCTGCCTTCTATCCGGGAAGTACCGCCGTGGGCTATGCCTCGCTCAACGGTCCTTGCTGGAGAGATCCACCCCGCCGAGCAGAAACGTCGCCATGGGTGGCGCACCCTTCAACTCGATGGTTCCCCGCGGCCGCATGGCGAACCGCGGGCCAAGCGCTGACGCGGCTCGGTCGGTGACCTGGATTTCCCCAGGCAACCCGTGGGACTCCATCCGGCTCGCCATGTTCACGGTGCTGCCCCAAAGGTCGTAGATGAACTTGCGCCGGCCGATCACTCCAGCCACCGCCGGTCCCGTGTCAATCCCAATGCGTATGGCGAGCCAGCCCAGCCCGGGTTGCCCGGCGATCGCCGCGATCTCCTCCCGCATGGCGAGCGCCGCGCGGGCGACCGCCTCCAGATGGTCCGGCCGTACCTGGTTTCGGTTGATTGTTGACACCTACTTCGGTTGATCCTTGACACTCCCTCGGTAGGGGCGGTTGCCGGATGCGGCGAGCAGGATCCGAGTCGGCAATGATCAAAGTCTCTGAATCCGTGGGCAAGCCTGCGGATCTTCTCGGTGATCAAATTGATGGCTTCGGTGCCGCCGTTGGCGACCCCACTGGTGTCGAAGTAGGCGAGCACCTGTTGGCGCCAGGCCTTCAATGTTTCACCCGGCAGCGACACAATGTTCGGTCGAGCCGAGCGACCTCGGGGATTGGACAGGTCGGAAAGCTGGCGATCAGCTTGTCAGCGATCCGGCGACCCTGGTGGGCGCTGCTGTGGTAGATGGAGCGGAGCTGCTGGTAGCACTGCCAGGGCAGGTCAACTTCACCGTCGGGGTCGCCGGCATCCAAACACCGGATGAGTTTGGCCTGCTGGGGTTCGGAGAGGTGCTCGACATCGTGGCGGAGGAGGCCACGGATCTGGTAGAGCGGGTCGTTCTTGTGGCCTCGGTGGCTGAGAGTGTCTTGCTGGACGCGACGGCGGACCTCGTCGACGACCTGGGTGGCCAACCGACCAATTCATTACCTGCTGCACAATCGCAATCACCCATTTATCTGGACCAAACACCGCGATCATATTCTCACCAAACTCGAACCCAAAAAGACTCTGCCAACGCGCCATGAGCCCGCGAATTCAGAGATTTCGACCACTGCCGATCCGAATTCTGCTAGCCGTCTCAGGCCACCGCACCTACCGGGAACGGCCGAACATGGTTGATTTGCTGAGAGCCCGATTACGGGGAAGTCTTCGAAATGCTCGGATTTCACGTCCCGGAATTGGGACCTGGCTCGATCCGGTCCGGCCGAAGGGCCGGACCGTGGCCGACTGCTGTGCGTCTATTGCTGGCGAGAGTTTCGCTGCTCCGTCTTGACTGATGACCGTTGGCCAATTCATCCGAACGGTGTCGGGAGTCGCGTGCTGCGGTAGGACTGCGGTCCGCAGCGTCGTCGGCCGGCGTAGCGGGAGACGCTCGGCGTTTAAATACCCAGTCCTTACTCCGGGCCGTCTCTGCGCTAGGGCAACACAGAATTGTCGCGCCCGAAGTAGCCGCGTGGCGGCCCGGAAGCAAAGCAATCCGACGCATCATTAGTTAGAGCCAAAATCGCAAGTGCCGCCGTCGCAATGGATCGAAACGGACGTTGCGACCCGGATAAGAGCGACCACATTGAGAGGCGGCGACTCTTGCAGGTGGATTCTCCTCGGACGATACTGGTCTGATACCAGTTCCTGTTGCGATTTGGGGCGGCCAATGCAAAGCGGATCTGGCCGGAGGGTACGACCATGGGTACAGCACCGCGCCCCGTCCCTGAAAACGGGGACATGGACCAGGACGAGCAGGCAGCTCTAATCGTGGAGACCGGCGACGGGGTAGCTGCTGAGCACGAGACTGAGCTGCTGACCGCGGAGTGGGGTGAGGCGGACGAGAAAGGCATCTACGCCGCCCACCGCCGGCGCGGACAAACTGGAGGAGGTTAACTCGCATGAGCGGAGTCGAAGCGATGATCCGTTCTATGGAGAAGCATCTCGGCATGGGCGAGCCTAACTTCGTTCAAAAGTGGTACCGGGACCGGAACGGCGCCGCATATGGAGGCAACTTTCCCTGGTGCAACGCCTACGTCACATGGGCGGCCGTGAACTCTGGCAACCACGCTGCTGTCTGCTTGGGGACGGACTACGCCTACACCGTGGCGCACGCCGCGAAGTTCCGGGCAAAAGGGCAGTGGCACGTGGGCGCGTCCGGCATCAGGCGCGGTGACATCGTTTTCTTCGACTGGGGAGGTACGAACGACCTGTCCCGGATAGACCACGTGGGCGTCGTTACAGGTGTGTCCGGCGCTAACGTTTACACGATCGAAGGAAACATCTCCAACCGAGTTGCCCGGAAGGTCCGAAGCGAGTCGAACATCGCGGGATACGGACGCCCGAAGTACAAGGCGGCCACCAGCACTGGCACCGCCCCGAAGAAGCTTCAGGCGTTCCCCGGTCTGTCGTTCTTCAAGGGCAAGCCGAATTCGCCGATCGTCACCGCGATGGGCAAACGGCTGGTCGCGAAGGATTGCTCGGCCTATCAGTCCGGCCCCGGCCCCCAGTGGACCAACGCCGACAAAGCCAGCTACTCGAATTGGCAAAAGAAGTACAGCGCCGCGAAGCACCTTGGCTGGTCTGGCGAAGACGTGAACGGGTGGCCTGGCAAGACGAGCTGGGACGCTTTGAAGGTGCCTCAGAGCTGAGCCTTGGGCATGACGTAGGACCAACAGCTAACGGTCCAAGCCGATTTAACAGTCATGATCAACCGAGCTCGGTTACCGTCGCACGGTGAAGGTCACCGAACCCATCCCAGCGGGCACATCACTCTCGGGCCGTCTTGTCAATAGGACCTAAGACCCATACTGTATACGTATGCATATGGGCCCAGCCGATAAGAGGCGGATCGCCGGCGGCTTTTCGGTGATCAAGGAGCCTCCCGGTCCCGACATGCCGGGCCAGCATGATCCGGCAGTGGTCGCTCGGGTGTCGACCATGTTGTCAGACATCGAAAAGGGCGGACTGGAAGCGGTCCGGCGCTACGCCGATGAGCTCGACGGCTTCTCCGGCGACTCGTTCGAGGTGACGCCCAAGCAGGTGGACGCCGTCGTCGCCGACCTGCCAGCAGGCCTTCGGGAGGCGTTGGATGTGGGCGCGAGTCGAACCCGCCGATTCGCCGAGATGCAGCGCAGCCACCTCACCGATTTCGAAGCCGAAGTAATTCCGGGCGTCGTCTGCGGCCACAAGTACGTACCGGTGCGGAACGTAGGCGCATATCTGCCGGCCGGTCGATTCCCGTTGCTGGCCAGCGCTTTCATGACGGTCGGTGTGGCTCGAGCCGCGGGGGTGCCGAACGTCGTCTGCTGTACACCGCCGGCAAGCAACGGTCGGCCCCATCCCGCCGTCCTCTATGCGGCCCGCGCATCGGGGGCCGAGGCCATCTACGTCCTAGGCGGCGTCCAAGCGTTGGCCGCGATGGCCTTCGGCCTGCTTGACGGCGAGCCGGCCGACATGATCGTGGGCGCCGGGAACGCCTACGTTGCTGAGGCGAAGCGCCAGTTGTTCGGACGGGTAGGGATCGACGTGCTCGCCGGCCCGTCAGAAGTCGCGGTGATCGCCGATGACTCTGCTGACGCCACCACTGTGGCCGCAGACCTCCTCGCCCAAGCTGAGCACGGCCCCAGTTCACCCGCCTGCTTGGTCACCACATCGGTGCGGCTGGCCGCCGAGGTTCCAGGAGAAATCGATCGGCAGCTGCAGGGGCTGGCGACACGTGACATTGCCGGAGCCGCCTGGCGGGACTACGGCTCGGTCTATCTTGCCGACACGCCACAGACTGCCGTTGAGATCATGGACCTGCTGGCGCCGGAGCACCTGGAGATCTTGGCCGAGGACCTCGACTATTACTTCGGCGCTCTGCACAACTATGGCTCCCTGTTTCTGGGGACGTGGTCGACGGTGGCGTACTCCGATAAGGGGATGTCGGGCACCAACCACACACTGCCCACCGCCCGCAACGCGCGGTTCACCGGCGGACTGTCGGTGTCGCGGTACCTCAAGCAGCTCACCTACCAGCGGGCCACCAAGGAGGCGACCGAGGCGCAGGCCGCCTACGTCGTCACGATCGCGGACTTCGAGGGTATGCCGGGCCATCGTGACAGCGCGCAGCGCCGATTGGATCTCACCGCTTCATCTGCTGCCAGCCAGTTGGGCGAGGCTGCCGGGCCTTGAGCCGCGGCATTGGGTTTGTATACGTATGAACTGACCACCGGCGTCCGGGTTCGCGGGACAGATTCACCATTAACCGGGAGGAGATCGTTGATGGCAATCGGGTTGAACAAGAAGGTGCTGATCAGCTGCCTGGCCGTCACCACTTTGGTGGGACTGGCAGGTTGTGGCGCAGGATCGAAGACAGCAGAAAAGACATCGACCAAAGTGGCGTGCGACTTCACCAAGCCGGCAGCGGCCACGACGGTCAACCTCTTGGCCTACAACTCCTCGGCGGTTGATCCGTACTCCAACACCATGGTGTCCAGCTGCAGCCGGGAGAACGTGACGGTGAAGCACGATCCGATCGACTTCCCGGGTCAGGTCCAGAAGACGTTCATCGCCACCCAGATCGGCCAGAATCTGCCGCTGCTGCAGCAGGCGGCAGCAGCGACGATTCTGCTCACCTTGCCGGTGATTGCGATTGCGTTCGTAGCGCAGAAGTATCTTGTGGCCGGGCTCAATTCCGGTGCGGTGAAAGGCTGACGAAATCCCGCGAACCCGTGGTGCTGCTGCCCGGAATGAACTGCTCGGCCGAGCTTTGGTCGAGACTCGAGTGGGACGGCTGGCCGCCGTTGATCGCCGCAAAACTCACGGAGGCGACGCTCGACCGTCAGGTCAGCCGGCTGCTCGACGAATTGCCGCGCAAATTCGCAATCGGCGGCCTCTCCCTCGGCGGCATCGTGGCCATGGCGCTGACTCGCGCGGCGCCTGAGCGCATCTCGTCGTTGATCCTGCTGTCGACCAATCCGTACGCACCGACACCTGCCCAGCGAAACGAGTGGCGGGCGTGGCGAGACGCCCTCAATGCTGGCCGCACTGCGCGCGAGTTGCAGTTGGAGTGGTTGCCGCAGCTATTGAGCGAGTCGGCGCGCGGTCGAGGCGATCTGGTCTCGCTCACGCTCGACATGGCCGAGAACGTTGGCGAGGTACACCTCGACGCGCAGCTGGCCATGCAAGCAACGCGCCTCGACGAGCGCCGCTCCCTGAGGCAGATCCGCTGCCCAACGCTCATCGTCTCTGCTCGGCAGGATGCCCTGTGCAGCGTGGCCAAGCACGTCGAGATGAACCATCTGATCGGGTCGTCGACGCTGACCATTGTCGAGAACTGCGGTCACCTGTCTCCGATCGAGGAGCCCCGCCAGGTCACCGAGCATCTCGCCAGCTGGCGGCCGACTCTCGCCCGCTCCTAGGTCTGGGTCCCTAGGACGCGGCGGTAAGCCGACGCGTGGCGAGCTCCGCGCCCTCGGCCAGCGTCGCCAGCTTGGCGTAGACGATCTCCGGGTCAACCGCGCCGAAGCCGGCGAAGGTGGCGAAGCCGCAGTCCGTACCGCCGATCACCCGCTCTGCGCCCACGAGGTCGACGAAGCCTCGGAGCCGGTTCGCCACGACGTGTGGGTGCTCGATGAAGTTCGTCGTCGTGTCGATCAGCCCGGGAATGAGCACCTTGTCGTCGGGAATGCGGTCGCGGTGCTCGAGAAATGCCTCGAGGTCGTGCTGGTGCCGAGGATTGGCGGTTTCGAAGAGCAGGCCCGCAGGTTTGGCCTTCAGCAGCACCGGCAAGATCGTTGCCATCTCGACGTCGCGGTGATGGGGACCTTCGTAGTTGCCCCAGCAAACGTGCATGCGCGCTCGGTCCGAGGGCACGTCGCGGAGCGCTGCGTTGAGGACTTCGACGTGTCGCTCGATTCGCGCAAGGTACTCGGCCTCGTCGCGGTCCTTGTACATCATGTGGCGGCCGAGACCGAGGTCCGGACTGTCGAGCTGCAGCGTCAATCCCGCCGCCACGATCGCCTCGTACTCGGGCCGCATGGCGTCGGCCAGCGCCTCGAGGTAGGCGTCGTCGTCGGGGTAATAGTCGTTCGGCTGGAACAGAGCGATCACTCCGGGTGACGCGGCATTCATGAAACCGGCCGGGTTGCCGTACCGATTCCGCGCCGCATCGAAGCGTCGGATGTCGTCCTCGAGCGGCTCGAGGGTCATCGGGCTCACCTCACCGACGCACCGCGGACGACGGTAGGTCGGCGTGCCGCCGCCCTTTGCCTGGCGTGCCATGAAGCTGGGGAAGTCCTCGAGGTCGGCGGGAGCCCGTCGAGGGGAATCGCCGGCGAACCCGGTGATCCTGTCCTTGATGTAGGTGGCGTAGCTGATCTTGGCCATCTCGCCGTCGGAGACCAGGTCGATGCCGGCCTCGACCTGGCGCCGGACTGCCTCGTCGACTCCAGCCCCGATCGTCTCGTCGAATACCGCCGGGTCAACCGGCTCCCCGCGCTCGACCGCGAACAGCACGTCCGTCACCGCTGCTGAGCGTGGCAGCGAACCGACGTGGGTGGTCAGGATCCCGGCCATCGTGCTCCTTGCAACATTCGCAGGTGGTCCATCAACGTGGCGGTCAGGTTGTAGACGACGAGCTGGGCGCCGCTCGCGAAAGATGCCTGGGCCTGCTCAACGCCATTGACGATGTCCATCCGTACGGATCCGCGCTGGGCGAGTACCGCGTGCACCTGCCGGACGGCCTCGACCGGGTCAAGATCCGCAGCTGTGGAGGCGGCCCGCAGGTCGGCGGTGCCGACCATGATGCCGTCCAGACCCGACACCGAAGAGATGTCGGCCGCATTCGCGACCCCGAGGGGCGACTCGATCATGCCGAAGACCAACGTGTTCCGCTTCGCGGCTTGGAGGTGCTCGGCGGGCTCTACGCCTCCGAAGCGGCCCGCCCGCCCGTACGTCGCGAAGCCGCGATTACCGACCGGCGGGTAGTGCGCGGAATCGACGAGTGCGCTCGCCTGTCCAACCGTGTCGATGTGTGGAGCGATCACCCCCTGGGCACCGGCGTCCAGCGCGCGCAGCACGAGAGCCGGCTCCGCCGCGCCTACCCGTACGAGCACGGCCAGCCCCTGCAGTTCGGCGAAGGCCAGATGCTGCCGCAACGCGATGAGGTCGGCCGGTCCGTGCTCGCAGTCGATCACCACGAAGTCGAAGCCGGCTAGACCGAGCATCTCGACGGTTTCCTCGGCAGGCATCCGCAGCAGCACGCCAAGAAGCTGCTCGCCGTTCCGGACCCGGCCCTTGAGCGGCGGCGCGGTCACGCCACCATGCCGGCGGACAGGTCGACGTCGGCCCCGGACATGCCCGGCATCCTCAGCATCGCGACCACCGCCTCCCCGACCTCGTCTTCGGTGATCATCCGGCCCAGCGCCGACCGGTTGACGAAGGAGTCGCGGGCCTCGTCGTATGTCGTCGCCGTTCGCTCGGCCTCCAACCGGAAATTGCGGTGCATCCGTTCCCCCTCCACCGGTCCCGGCGAAAGGGTATTGACGCGCACGCCGTAGGGACCGACCTCGAAGGCGAGGGTAGCGGTCAGCCCGATGACCGCCATCTTGGAGGCGCAGTAAGGAGTGCGGCGAATCAGCGGCCGCTTCCCCGACACCGATGCCAGGTTGATGATGTCTCCGCTGCCGCGCTCGATCATCGCCGGCAGGAAGGCACGGCACATCAAAAAGGTGCCGCGGACGTTCGTCGCAAACACCTCGTCCCAGGCATCCGGGTCGATCTCGGACAACGGCGCCACCGGGCCGGCGATCCCAGCATTGTTGATCAGAATCGAAACTTGCTCGCCGCGGAGTCGGCGGGCGACATCGGCGACGCTGTCGGGGTCAGCGACGTCGCAGACCTCGGTCCGGATGCCGTTGCCCAACTCGTCCGCCAACCGCTGGAGCGGATCGGGCCGCCGACCGGCCACGACCACCCGGGCGCCCTGCGCATGCAGATGGCGGCTGATAGCCGCGCCCAGTCCCGTCCCGCCGCCGGTGACCAGCGCCGTACGGCCGACCAGGCTGCTCACCCGGCGCCGGTCGCCGGAGCGGCGGTTGCCGCGTCGATCCAGTCGAACCGGTCGCCGCGGTGCCGCCATGCCCGGACATCACCGGATCGGGCGTGCCCCTCGAACAGCTCGACCCGAGCAGCGCGGCCACAGACCCTTCCGAGCTGCGCGCTGCTGTCAGGGTTTCGGATCTCCTGATACGTGACGGTCTTCAGGTATTTACCCACCCACAGTCCACCGGTGTAGCGGGCCGCGCCGAGGGTCGGCAGGACGTGATTCGTGCCGATCACCTTGTCCCCGTACGAGACACAGGTCTCGTCGCCCAAGAAGAGCGCGCCGAAATTCCGCATCTTGTCCAAGGCCTCCCGCGGCCGGCGGGTGAAGACCTGGACGTGCTCAAACGCCAACGCGTCCCCAGCCGCATACGCCTCGTCCAGAGAGTCGCACACCAGGATTCGTCCATGGTCGCGCCAAGCGGGGCCCGCAAAGTCGCGGGTCGGCAGCCCCCGCAGGAGCTCCTCGACCAATTGAGCCACCCGACGGCCCTGCTCCTCACTGGTGGTGATCAGCACCGCCGGTGAGTCCGGTCCGTGCTCGGCCTGGGACAGCAGGTCGACGGCGATCAAGAACGCATCGGCCTCGTGGTCAGCGATGATCAAGATCTCGGTGGGCCCGGCGAACAGGTCGATACCCACTTCGCCGTACAGCTGCCGCTTGGCCTCCGCCACGTAGGCATTCCCGGGACCGGCGATGAGGTCGACCCGGTCCAGAAACTCGGTGCCGAGCGCCATCGATGCCACGGCCTGAACCCCACCGAGGATGTAGATCTCATCCGCTCCCGCCATGCTCATCGCGGCCACCGTGGCAGCCGGTATCTCGCCGTGGATTGGCGGTGTACAGGCCACCACTCTCGGCACTCCGGCGACCTTGGCGGTGACGATGGTCATGTGGGCCGAGGCGGTGAGCGGGTAGCGACCGCCAGGGATGTAGGCGCCGACTGCGCCGACAGGGACATGACGGTGACCGAGGAAGACGCCCGGCAGCGTTTCGACCTCGACGTCGAGCATTGACTCTCTCTGCACGGTAGCGAAGTGCCGCACCTGGTTCTGCACAAAATCGATGTCGTCGATGACCTGCCGCGGCAGCGATCCCACGAGGCTGTTGATCTCTTCGTCGCTCGGGCGGAAGGACGCCGGTTCCCAGTGGTCAAAGTCTCCTGAGTACGAGCGGACTGCCGCCTCTCCGCGGGTACGGATCTCGGCAATCATCTCCGCGACGGTACGTCGTACCTCTTGCCGGGCGTTCTCGTCATCAGACGCCGGACGGGCGCTCTTCAATTCCAAGGCCATGGCGCAGCTCCTTAGTGGTGTGCGCGACGAAACATACGTATGCTCTAATCCAAAGCTACTCCGCTGTGTTCGTCAAGCCGAGCCGCCTGGGTGCCATGCTGAGTGCACCGTGCAGCAGCCCCCCGCGTGGCCACAAGGAGGCGTTGGATGGTCACCAGCCACGAGGTGGCGCGGCTCGCCGGAGTATCCCAACCGACGGTGTCCCGGGCACTGCGCGACAGCACCAAGGTTTCGGAGCAGACGAAAAGGCGCGTACGCGAAGCAGCGGCCGCCCTCGGTTACGTGCCGAGCGCTACCGGTCGCGCCTTGTCCATGGGCCGATCGGGCCGGCTCGGCCTGCTGCTCACCGATCTTGAGAACCAGTTCTACCAGCACGTAATGGCTCCGATGCATGACGCGCTGGACGAGGTGGGATACCAACTCGTCCTCATGACCGAGTCGTCCGAAGCGGGTCCCATCGCGGATCGCATCGTGGCTAACGGCCTGGACGGCGTCTTGCTGACGACGACGACGACCGATTCGATCCTCCCCATCCGGCTCCGGGACCGGTCCATCCCCTTCGTGTACTTCAATCGGACTTCATCGGTCGTAGAGGCCGACTCCGTGACCGTTGATCCGCTTCCCGGGGTTAAGGAGATGGTGAAGGAGCTGGTGGCGCTCGGTCACCGTGAAGTGGCGGGGATTTTCGGACCTCGCAACACCAGCACTGGTGCGAATCGGGAGACCTGCATCCGCGACCAACTCGGCTCGGCGGGGATCACCATTCAGCCCGGTCACGCCCTGTATGGCCCGTTCGACTTCGAAACCGGATATGACCGCACGAAGGAGCTGCTGTCCGGACCGACGCGGCCGACCGTGATCCTCTGTGGCAATGACGTCGTGGCCCTCGGCGCGCTCAATGCCGCTGCGGAACTCGACATCTCAGTCCCAGGAGATGTCTCCATTGTCGGCTTCGACGACTTGCCCACCGCAGATTGGGCTCTGATCAAGCTCAGCACCATTGCCTTCGACTTGGACGACATGTCGCGTGAGGGTGCCCAGCTGCTGGTGGAAAGAGTCGAAGGCAGCAGCGAGGCGGCCTTCCGCCACATCGTCTATCCGACGCGATTTCGACCTCGAGCCACGCTGGGCCCCGTTCCCATCGCGGCTCGGGACTGATCCGGCCGGGCGCTGCTGCCGACCGATCCGCGTCCACACTTCGCGCCTTGACTGCTGCATGCCATCCGCCTACACACTTCGCACCCCTAACTCGGACTTTGCACCGTCTATAGCGGGTGTGAAGTCGGAGTTAAAGGTGCGAAGTCGGCCAAGGGACTGGGCTGAGGCCTGCTCGGCCATAGCGGCAACGGGCACCGAGGGCGGCTTGTCAGCCGATTGTGCATACGCATACACTGACGTCGTGGTCGACGACAGGCAATCGGACGAGAACAACCACCAACCTGACGACGGCCAGCTCGACAAGATTGCGTATGCACCGTACCGAGACCCCGACGACTTTATCCGCGAAGTGACTGACCTGATCTGGGTCAGTCGAGACGTCTCCTTCATCGAGCAGAACTACGAACCGAACTCGATCGTCCACGGCGCGCTGGGGACGACCACCAGCCGTGAGGGTGTGATCCAGGGGAGCCTGATGCGGATTGCCGCGACACCTTCCCGGGTGGGTCAGGCAGAGGACGTGGTCTGGGAGCGTCGCGATCGGGAGGCGTTTCTCAGCTCCCACCTGGTCTTGTCAGCCGACTCGCTCATCGAGAACGGGCAGATTCGTGATGTCCGCAGCCGCACGATCGCCAACTGCCTCTACCGCAAGGGTCGGATGGTGGAGGAGTGGGTGATCCGCGATCGGCTGGCCACGGTCCTGCAGACCGGCGGCGACCCCGAGGCCGAAGGCCGAGCCCTGACGTTCCAGGGCTTCCAGGGCTCCCTCACCCAACCGGCGCCCGCCGATGTGCTGACGTGTGGGGACAGTGGCCCACGACCGGACGACTACCGGCCTGAATGCGAGATGGTGCTGGATTTCATCGATCTGGTCTGGAATCAGCGCAACCTGGCTCAGGTCCACAACTTCATGATCCGTGACCTGGTACTCCACACCATCGGCGACCGGACGGTCATTCGCCCGGATGGCTACCAGCGATCTCTGCTCAACTTTCTGGCACCATTCCCAACCGGCCAGTTCGAAATCCGTGACATCGCGGCCAACTTCGCCACTCGCTACGCCGGCCTGCGGATCGCGGTCACGTGGAAATTCGTCGGACGATACGACGGCGCTCCGCATTTCGGTTCCCTGACGAACGAGGTGATCGAGGTGCTCGGATCTTCACAGTTCCTCATCCAGGAAGGCCGCATCGTGAAAGAGGTGCGGGTGTACGACGAGATCGCATTGCGGGCCCAGATAAACGGCAAACGCGGGGACAACGCGCAAATCAGCGCCAATATCTACTGACCCGGGCGGGCGGAAGACAGCCGGAAAGGAAAGGCCAATGCTTGACAACACCGTTTCGGCGGCGGAATTGAAACGCAGGACGATTCTGCGAACGGACTGGGTTCCCTGCAACTCGGCCTTCATCGACTGCCGGACGCCCGGCTCGGACAGGAAGCAGAACTACTCGTTCATCGGCGTCGGTGTGTCGCAGAGCTCAGAGCAGTACGTCAACCTAGAGGAGAATCACGGGTTCAACCTCGGCGCCGCCGGCATGCCGAACGGGGTGACCAACAACCTTCATATGCACTTCACGGCAGAGGTTTTCATCAACTTCGGCGGCGAGTTCTTGATCCGCTGGGGCGCGGCTGGCGAGCAAGGCGAGTACATGTCGACCGACGGTGATGTCATCTCCGTGCCGTCCTGGATCTTCCGCGGCTTCACCAATGTGGGTTCCGACGACGGCATCCTGCTGACAGTGCTCGGGCACGATGTCACTGGCGGCATCATCTGGGGTCCGTCGGTGCTCAAGGAGGCGGAGTCGTACGGCCTCTATCTCACCGCCGACAACCGGCTCATCGACACCGTGGCGGGTGAGCAGCTCCCGCAGGACGTCGAGTTGATCAAGCCGATGAAACAGATCGACATCGACGCATTGACCCCGTACGCGCCGGCCCAGATGCGGGAACGAGTGATTCAGAACGCCGATCGGGTCTGGGTGACGCGACCCTTCCTGTGCTCCGCTTTGCCCGGCGGCGGCGCGGAGCTTGCGCTGGTGATCGGCTACGGCATGAGCGAAGACCGGCGAGCCACCCCGCGGCTGCACGAGCCACACCACTTCAACCTCAGCTGGCTCCGAGCTCGAGTCGGCGACGGCATGCTCACCCACCGGCATGACCAGACCCAGGTGTTGGTCGGCAAGGCAGGGCGTTGGCGCGTGACCATCAATCGCGGCGACGATCAGCGGACTGTTGAACTCGGGCCGCAGGACACGCTGTCCGTTCCACCTGACAGCTGGCGCTCGTTCGAACTCGTCGAGACAGGGCTTGGCCTACCGGCCGATTCCGACATGGGGGAACTGCTGGTAGTCAACGGCAGCGATGGCCGAGTGCGCCTGGAGTGGGATGAGGCGGTGGTGGGGCAGGCCGCTGAGGCCGGATGGTTGGTCGACCCGAACGGCTATCTCGCCCCGGCGTCGGTGATGGGAACGGCGACCGACGACGACTGACCAGGCGGTCCGGGTGGCGGCCTGCCAAGTCGCCCTGGACATCGACGACCCCAGCGGGACTCAGCAGCGGCTCGAAAAGGCCGTGCGGCAAGCAGTGAGCCAGGGAGCGGAACTGGCCGTGCTGCCCGAACTCGCCTCATCCGGCTACTGCTTCCGGACCGCGGCCGAGGCACAAGCAGCGGCGCAGTCTGTCGACGGCCGATTCGTCGGCTGGTTGACCGGACTGTCGGCCGAGCTGGGCTGCGTTCTGGTCAGCGGGCTTTGCGAGGCAAGTCGCGACGACGTGTTCAACAGTGCGGTTGTGGTCCAGGCCGGAGAGGTCCTCACCGTCTATCGGAAAGTCCACCTCTGGGGATCAGAACCGCAGTTCTTTACGCCCGGCCGGAAACCGCCAACAGTGGTGGACACTGTCGCCGGTCGGGTAGCGCCGATGATCTGTTACGACCATGAGTTTCCGGAGTGGATCCGGGTAGCAGCCGATCTGGGCGCCGAAATCATCACCGTCCCGGCCAATTGGCCACAGCTTGCCCGCCCATCGGGTGAGCGGCCACTAGAAGTGATCAAGGCTCAGGCCTTTGCTGGCACGTATCGCGTCTTTATCGTGATCGCCGATCGCTGCGGGACCGAACGCGGCCAGGAGTGGATAGGCGGGAGTGTGATCGTGGGTCCGGACGGCTGCCCGCTTGCCGGTCCCGCGAGTGACGGAGCTGCGTACGCGGAGGCCCGCGTCCTCGTGGCCGACGTCGATCCTCGCCTGGCGCAAGAGAAGCGGATCGGCCCTCACAATGACGCGCGGCGGGACCGCCGACCCGACCTCTACTAGGTCAACCGCACCGGGATTGGGCTCTTCGCTGCGGTGCGCCGGCTGGTGAGCCAGGGATGCGCTGATCGGCAGGAAGGGCGTGTGCGCCCTCATCGCCGTGGAGGTCGCCCGGTCGCTGAGAAGTTCTTCGTATGCCCTGGCGCACGTCAGCCGCCTGCCCTCGCGACGGTCCACGGAGGGAGGATGACGAGGATGGATCACATGACAACCCACAAGGTGGTGAAGCACGACGAGTGGCTCAAGGCACGGAACCAGAAACGGATGGGCTGGGGGTTTCCGTGGTTGTCATCCCTGGGAAGTGACTTCAATTTCGACTATCGCGTCTCGTTCAGCGATGAGACCCAGCAGGTCGATTACAACTACCGGCTCCGTCCGTGGGGATCGAGCGAGGCACCCGGCATCAGCGTATTCGTGAAGGACGGCGGCCGGATCTACCACACGTACTCCACCTATGAGCGTGGTCTGGACATGTTGAACGTCGCCTACCACTACATGGATCTCGTGCCCAAGGGCCGCGATGAGGCCGACGGAGCCGGCGCATTGTGGGTTCGACGTCGCGACGAGTATCAGGACTGATGGACGGCGGGCGACTCCTCTTGGCCATCGGGCTGGTCAGCCAAGCGCGGCCCGGCGGATTCTGCCCAGCGTGCAGAGTGCTGAGGAAGGCCCGTGACGCCAGACAGGAGCTGGCTAAGCCCATGACGGCCGCATTGGTCGTCCTTGCTGTCGCCGGCGTCGCCTGGGCGGCCATGGTGCACTATTCGCGCTCCATGGCGGGAATGGACGGCATCGACATGGGCCTGGGCCCGATCGAGTCCTTCGCCGCGACATGGGCCGTGATGATGGCGGCGACGATGTTGCCCTCCGCGATCCCGGTGGTGCTCGAGTTCGTGCGAACGGCCGAACGGCGAAAGGGATGGCAGGTTGCCGCTTGCGTCCTTGCCGCGACGTACCTCGGCGCGTGGCTGATCTTCGGCGTGGTGTGCTACGCGATCTACACCGCCGCGAGGATGCCCTGGCCCAACCAGGCCGTGGTGGTTGGACTGGCTCTGGCTCTGGCCGGCGTCTACTCGGTCAGCCCCATCAAACGGGCCAGCCAGGCGCGGTGCCGCGAGCTGTGCGCGCTGCATGGGCCGCTTCCCTTCAACCTGATGCGGAATGCCGCTGTTGTTGGCGCCCGGTATGGCCTCAGCTGCCTTGGATGCAACGCGGCGCTCATGGTGGCCATGGTCCTTCTCGGCATGTCCAATCTCTGGTGGTCGGTGATCGTGGGCATCGTCGTCCTCATCTACAAGTTCGCGCCCCCGCTACGAATGCGGTATGAGCTGGTCCTTTCGGCAGCTCTGGCGGCTCTGGGCGTCGTCTACCTCACGATGGCTTGAGCCGCGACTGGGCGGTCTGGGCGGCCCAGATCCGATCAGATTGCCGGGCCGAGACTCACCGCGGTTCACCGGTACGCGTGTCGGTGAACAGCAGACGCTGGCTGTACCGGGGAGGATCCAGGATCAGGTCAGCCACCAGGGCGGTCCAGCCGGTCTGGTGCATGGCCCCCAGCCCGGCGCCGTTGTCGCCATGGAAGTACTCGAAGAAGAGCAGGTTGTCCCGCCACGCCGGGTCGTTCTGCAGCTTCTCGACTCCGCCGTAGACCGGGCGGCGCCCATCGGGCCCGGGAAGCCAGATGCTCACCAACCGGTCCGCGAGATCGTCGGCGACGTCTCGCAGTGCGAGTTGCCGCCCCGAACCGGTCGGATATTCGACCGTGGCGTCCGCGCCCATGAACTCCTCGTACTGCAGCAGGGCTCGAATGATCAGGTAGTTGACCGGTAGCCAGATCGGTCCGCGCCAGTTGGAGTTTCCGCCGTACATCGCGATCCTGGACTCCGCCGGCTCGTACTCGATGCTCGCGCCGGGCAGGTTGGGAATCCGGTAGGGCGTGGTGTGCCGCTTCGACAGCGAGCGGAGCCCGTGCGGGGACAAGAAGGCTTGCTCGTCGAACAAGGTGGCGAAGATCCGGGCCAGCCAGTCCGGTGCAACGAGCGACAACAGCAGACGCCGGTCGGCGTCGGTGCCGCGGACTCGCCAGCCGATCACCTCGCTGCGCCCTCGGCGCTCCATCACCCGGGCGAAACGCTTGCGAAGGTGGCTCAGCCGCTCGATGTGGGCGGCCCCGAGCGAGACGGCGGGCAACGCCGGAATGACCCCCACCAGGGTTTGCACGCGGATCGGCACGCTGACTCCGCTGGGGTCGGTCAACCGGTCGTAGTAGAAGCCGTCGATCGGGTCGTAGCAACCCGACTGCTCCAACGCTTCCATGATCATCACCGACTGCTCGACGAACTTCACGACCATGTCGTCATAGACCCGGTCGCGTTCGGAGAGCGTCACCGCCAGCGACAACATGGCCAGCGAGTAGTACGCCATCCACGCGGTGCCGTCCGCCTGATCCAGCCGATACCCGTCGGGGAGGTGGGACCGATCGATCGGGGAGATGTTGTCGAGTCCGAGGAACCCGCCGCCGAACATGTTGTTGCCGTCCGGATCCTGGCGATTGAGCCACCAGGTGAAGTTGAGCAGCAGCTTTTGGAAGACCCGCTCCAAGAAGTCGAGGTCGGTTCCGCCGTCGATCATGAACACTCGGATCGCGGCCAGGGCATGCACCGGCGGGTTGACGTCGTCGAAATTCCACTCATACGCCGGCAGGGCACCGTTCGGGTGCTGGAACCATTCCCGCAACAGCACCAGCAGCTGGTACTTGGCGAACGCCGGATCGAGGTGCGCCCAGGTGATGGTGTGGAAGGCCAGATCCCACGCCGCGAACCATGGATACTCCCACGGGTCGGGCATCGCCAAGACGTCGAAGGCGTCCAGGTGTCGCCAGCCAGCGTTGCGGCCGGTGCTGTGCCCGGGCGGGGGAGCCGGCTGACCTGGGTCGCCGTCGAGCCAGCGCTTCACTTGATAGGGATACATCTGTTTGCTCCAGACCAGGCCGGCACATGCCTGGCGCAGTACGCGCATCCGCTCGGCATCAGTGTCGGCCGGCGCGATGGCCGCGTAGAACTCGTCGGCCTCCCGCTCCCGGGCAGCAATCAGCTCGTCGAAGTACGCGTTGGACCAGTCGTGTGCCTCCGCTGTGGGGACCGGCCGATGCAGGCGGAGCCGGATTTCGGCGCGGCCGCCGGCCGGGACGGTCAGCTGGTATCGCCAGCACGCCTTGGTGCCGGTCTGGTCGGGGTTCACCGTCGCCGCGCCGGCCACGACGTGGTCGTTGATGCCATCCTTCGGGTACGCGGTGAGCGGAGCCGTGCCGAACAGCCGCGCCGTGTTGGTCTCGTTGTCGCAGAACAGCGGCTCGGGGCCCGTGCCCTCGGCGGTCGGTGCGGCCTCCAGTCGATAGCCCGACAGCCGCGCGTGCTCGACCACGATGCTGTCCTGGTCCAGCCGCAGTGCGGGTGGCTCGTCGCCGGAAATCCGCCACGTGTTCCGGAACCACAGGCTCGGCAGGACCGTCAGGCTCGCCTCCTCGGGTGCTCGGTTCTCCACCGTGATCCGGGCGAGCACCTCAGTCGGCGACGCCTTGGCGTAGGAGGTCTCGACCACCCAGTAGCCATCGTCGTCGAACACGCCCGTGTCGATGAGCTCGAACTCGGGATCATCGTGGGACCGTCGAGCGTTCTCCTCCACCAGCCGCTGGTAGGGAAAGGGAGCTTGCGGATAGTGATATCGCCAGCGCAGCCACGCGTGGCTCGGCAGCCCGTCGACGTACCACCAGTACTCCTTGACGTCCTCGCCGTGGTTTCCCTGTGGACCGGTGAGGCCGAACATCCGCTCCTTGATGATCGGGTCGGCGCCGTTCCACAGCGCGACGGCAAAGCAAAGGTCGTGGCGGATGTCGGAGAGGCCGGCCATGCCGTCTTCGTTCCACCGATAGACCCGCGACCGAGCGTGGTCGTGGGGGAAGTAGCTCCAGGCATCGCCACTGTCGCTGTAGTCCTCCCGGACCGTCCCCCAGGCACGCTCCGACAGATACGGGCCCCACTCGTACCAAGGGTTCGCGCCCAACAGATCATCCTCGGCCGGCGCGGTGGTGCCAGCCAACCGGCGGTGCTCGGCAGTCGTTGACCGCCCCGAATCAGTAGAACCCGAATCAGTAGAACCCGAATCAGACATGGTCACGGCGAACTGCGCTCCTCGAAAACGTCTCGCACTGCTGAGGTTGATCGATTTGGGTCACATCCGCGGAAGTGGGGTTTGAACGATCGCCGCGTGATCTTGGTTTCGACTCTATGCGGCAACGAGGGTGTGCGGCCCCGCGCGTCCATCGGTCAGACTGTTGACGTCCGCCGATTCAAGTCCCGGGGCGCCTTACGCGGCCAGCATCGGACGCGCGCGCCCCGCCCGGCCACCGGCCAGCATGGGCAACCGGCATCCGTCCATTGCTCCCTACGAAACTCTCGCAGCCAAGGACGGACATCTCGCCATCTGTTGTGGCAATGACGAGCAGTTCCGGAAACTGACCGTGGTTCTGGGAATCCCGGGCGCGGCCGGTGATGTGCGCTTCGCCAGCAACGGTGCCAGGGTGATGAACAGGGACCACCTCGTGTGCGTTCTCGAGGAGGCATTAGCTGTCGACACTGTCGACGCGTGGACCGCCCGGCTCTCCTCTGCCGGTGTGGCCGCCGGCCGGGTCGGCTCCATTGCCGACGCCTTCGATCTGGCCGAGCGCCTCGGTCTCGAGCCCACCGTGTCCGTCGGCGCCGAGGCCGCACGGCAGACCCGTAACCCCATCACGTTGACCGAGACGCCACTAACCCGGTACGCGGCTCCACCACGACTGGGTCAGCACAACCACGACATCCGCCAGTGGTTGACAGACGAGTCCGACCGCTGAGTGCCCCGGAGTCCAGAGGCTAGGACTTGCCCAGCGCGTCGGCCAGATAGTCAATGGAGAGGCGGACGATCGCGTCGATGTCCTCGTGGCCATCGAAGATGTGGTCAGCACCCTCGATGGGGATCAGTCGAACGGGAATTCCGGCCCTGGTCAGGGCAGCTTCCAGTAACTCGCTTTGGCTGTAGGGCACGACCGCGTCAGCTGCGCCGTGGATGAGGAGGAACGGCGGCGCCTCCGGGGTCACGTAGCTGACCGGGCTGGCGGCCGCTCGAGCGGCTTCCTCTTGGCCGCCGACGAGTTGGTCCTCGGGCGGCACGAGCAGTTCGGCGGGCAAGTCCGCGCCTGCGGTCCGCGCCGTGCTGTGCTCCGACTGGGCCGTGAGGTCGGCGACGCCGTACCAGTCGACGGCAGCGTCGACTGCGCTGGATGGCCCGACGACGCCCACGCTGCCCTCCAGGTCGGGACGTTGCCCGGTCAGGGCGACGAGGGCAGCAAGATGCCCGCCGGCCGACTCGCCCCAGACCCCCACCCGACTGGTGTCGATTCCGAGGACGTCGGCATGCGCCCGCAGATACCGGATGGCCGCCTTCGCGTCGTGCAGCTGAGCCGGAAATTGAGCCTCCACTGCGTGGCGGTAGTCGATGGTGGCGACCGCCAAACCCGCGGTGATCAGCTCATCGAAGAGCTGATTCGGCCGCAGCGTCTCCGGAAGGTACCGCCGGTCGCCGAACATCCATGCGCCACCGTGGATCCAGACCACCAGCGGAGGTGGGCTTGTCGCCGGGGGCACCCATAGGTCCAGCTGCAGCGGCCGGTATCCCAGGACTGCGGCATAGGTCACGCCCTCGTAGCGCTTGCTGCCATCGGTCTCCACCCGTGGCTCTGGCGGCGGAAGGAAGCGTGTAGGCCCCGGCCACTCGGTGGTCTCAGCTGCGCTCGCGGTCATCTGACAGACGACTCCTTATGACAGGGCCACGGGCTTCCCGGTCCGGGCCGACTCGTACGCGCCGGTGATCACCGCGATCGAGTCGCGGTTGGTGTGCAGATCGACCCGGAGCGGCTCTTCGCCGGCCAATGCGGCCAGGAAGTTCTCGTACTGGCGGCGGTGGGGGACCGTGGACAGGCCGCCTGGGTCGCTGCCGGCGGTGGGTCCGGATTGCTCGGCCTCGCGATAGGCGTCGACCTGGTTGAGCGAATCCGTTTTCGACCCCATCAGCTTCTCTTCGGCCTCACTGTCCTTGGGTGTCGCGTGGATAAAGGTGAGGAAGTCGTCGTCGATGACGATCGAGCCTTGGTCGCCGTGCACTTGCAGGCGAGCGCTGAGTCCCGGGTAGGCGGCCGTCGTGGCATGCAATACGCCGAGCGCGCCGTTTTCGAACCGCACCACCGCCACGGCTGCGTCCTCGACCTCGATCCGCTCATGGGCGAGCGTCCCGGTGTAGGCGAACACCTCCACCGGACGGCCCATCGTCGCCACCAGCAGATCGACGGTGTGCACACCCTGGTTCATCAGGGCGCCACCACCGTCGAGCTCCCAGGTGCCGCGCCAGTCGCCGGAGTCGTAATAGCTCTGACCGCGCCACCAGTCGATCGAGGCGATGCCAGTCGTGAGCCGTCCAAGCTCCCCCTGGCTATCGCGTTGAGCGCAATCTCGGTTGACTGGTCGAACCGGTGCTGCGAGATCACCGCCACCAGCGTGCCGGCCTTCCGCTGCGCCGCGATGATCTGATCGGTCTTCGCGACGGTTGTCTCGGCCGGTTTCTCGATGATCACATGTTTGCCCGCTTCGAGGGCCTCGATCGCCACCTCGCCGTGTCGTCCGGTCGGTGTGCAGACCACGACGATGTCGATGTCGACCGCGGCCAGAGCCTCGGTGAGCGAGCTGAAAGCCTTACCGCCTCGCTCGCCAGCCAGTTTCTCGGCCTTCTCGATGTCGGTGTCGACTGCCGCGACCAGCTCCACCCGATCGGCGAGCTCGCTGATCACGAGACCATGGTGGCGGCCGATCACGCCCACGCCCACCAGGGCGAGGCGAGCGCGCTTGGTGGCCTGGGCGGTCGGCGTGCTCATGCGTATGTAATCCCTTCGCTGGTGAGCAGATCGGTGAACGCCTTCCAGGCCTGGGTGAAGAGTTCAGGGCCGGACCACGCGCCGCTCGAACTGGTGTCCCCCAGGTGAGGTTCTAGGGAGAAGAAGCCGTCAAACCCATCGTCACGCAAGGCGCGAATCGTCTCCGCCAGCTCGCCGTCGCCCGCACCAGCGACCACCACCGACCCGTCCGCCAGCAGCGCGTCCTTGATCTGGATGTAGCTGACGTGGGGGCGCAGCATGGCGTACCCCTCGGTAAACGGTCGTACGCCTACCTGGACGAAGTTGGCCGAATCCCAGGCCAACTGCAGTTGGGGCGCTGACACCGAGGTGACGATGTCCAGGCAGCGGCGGGGAATGTCGCCATAGATCTCCTTCTCGTTCTCATGCACCAGGGTCACGTTCGAGCCAGCGGCCACGTCGGCTAACGCGCTCATCCGGGTCAGGACCTCGTCCCGGCGGCTATCCGGGTCAGTGCCGGCGGGGATGAAGAAGGAGAAGATCCGGATGTACGGCGCCTCGAGATTGTGGGCGACGTCAACGGCGTGCCGCATCCGCTCCAGGTGCGGTGGGAATGCGTCGTCGATGAAGATCTTGCCGATGGGGGAGCCGATGCTGGAAACCTGCAGTTCGTACTCCGCCAGAGTTTCGCGCAGTGTGCCCAGTTGACTGGAGTCGAGGTCGAGGATGTTGGTTCCCCAAGCGCTGCGGACCTCAACATGGCGCAGGCCAAGCCCGGATGCGACCTTGCATTGCTCGGTGAAGTCGTTGGAGATCTCGTCGATAAATCCTGAAAGCGTCCACACCATCGTCGTCAATCCTTTCCTTTCTTACCTGAGGTTCGGCTGTACCAGCTCGAGGTAGCGATCCGCCATCGTCTCCACCACAGATCCCGGTGGCGCCGCCCAGAGATCGGCGTTGAAGATCTCGACCTCGACGTCGCCGCGATAGCCCGCGGACGCCACCGATCGGGTGAAGGTGGGAAAGTCGATGTGGCCGTCGCCCATCATGCCGCGGGCCAGCAGAGTGTCCGCCGGTAGCGGTGTGATCCAGTCGCAGATCTGGTAGCTGACGATTCGACGCCCGGCACGCTGGAGCTGGTCGGCAATGCCCGGTTCCCACCACAGATGAAAGGTGTCGACCACCACGCCGACGTCTGCCGCGTCGAAGCGCTCGGCAATATCCAGCGCCTGCGCCAGCGTGGAGATCACGCCGCGGTCCGCGGCGTAGATCGGGTTCATCGGCTCGATACCGAGCGTGACATTCCGCTCGTGTGCGTACGGAACCAACCGTTCGATGGCTTGGCTGGCGCGGTCACGGGCGGCTTCGAGGTCGCGGTCGCCGGGCGGCAACCCGCCGGCGACGAGCACCAGAGTGGCGGCGCTCAGTGCCGCTGCTTCATCGATGGCCTGCCGGTTGCTCGCTTCGGCCGTCTGAGCCTCCGCGGGATCGGCGGTCGTGAAGAATCCGCCCCGGCAGAGCGACGACACGCGGAGCCCGGACTGGGCCACCATCCGGCACGCTTCGTCGACTCCGACTTCAGCGAGCTGTTCCCGCCAGATCCCGATTGCGCCGAGACCGGAGTCGACGCAGCCCTGCACCGCCTCCGGCAGCGACCAGGAGGCCGTTGTCCGCTGGTTGAGCGAGAGCCGGGACAGTTCGGCTCGGGCGGTCATCGAGCCAGGCCGGCGGTCGCGAGCAGCAAGCCAAGGCGGTGAGCCGCGAGGTCCGGATCGGTCAGCAACTGCGCCTCATTGGTGAGCTCGAATACGCGGGCTAAGTGGAGAAATGAGCGAGCGGATTGCAGGCCGCCCACCATTCCGAAACCGTCCTGATGGCCGTTCAACCAGGCGAGGAAGGCGATTCCGGTCTTGTAGTAGTACGTGGGTGTCGCGAAAATATGGCGGGAGAGGGCGAGCGTCGGAGCCATCTCCTGGCGATATCCGTCGATGTCATTCGCATCAAGCGCGCTCAGCGCGGCTGAAGCGGCGGGTGCGATAGCGGCGAACGCACCGAGCAGCGCGTCGGAGTGATGGACGCCGTCACCCTCAATCAGTTCCGGATAGTTGAAGTCGTCGCCCGTGTAGAGCCGTACGCCGGCTGGAAGCGCGGTGCGCAATTCCTTTTCGTGGTCGGCCGAGAGCAACGAGACCTTCACCCCATCGACCTTCGCACTGTGCTCGCGGATCAGGTCGAGGAATGAACCAGTCGCGGTCGCCACGTCCGTCGACCCCCAGTAGCCACTCAGCTGAGGATCGAACATCTCGCCCAGCCAGTGCAGGATGACTGGTCGTGTCGCTCGCCCGAGGACCGCTGCGTACACCTGGAGATAGTCATCGGCGCCGCGCGCGACAGCAGCGAGCTGCCGCGAGGCCATCAAGATCACCTGTGAACCGGCGCCCTCCACGAACTCCACCTGTTCCAGATACGCCCGGGTCACGTCGCTGAGGTCCGCTGCGCCTAGAAGTTGATCGGTACCTGCGCCGGAGGCAATGCGCGCCCCGTGCTCTCTGGCCAGGGCAGCGCTTCTGGTGATCAACTCCTGGGTGGCCGGCCAATCCAGGCCCATGTTTCGCTGCGCGGTGTCCATGGCCTCGGCGACGCCCAGCCCGTACCGGAACAGGTGACCCCGGAAGGCGAGGGTGGCGTCCCAGTCAATGGCGGCCGGCGCACCCGGGACATTGTCGCCGCGCGGGTCGGCCACGACATGGGCGGCGGCGAACGCGACCCGACTCTGAAAACCTTCTGGGTGTTCGGCCCAGGCTCTGGGCTCCCTGAGCTCGATCTCCCGCCATCCACCGGCCGCATCCGGGAGGGCGACCGTTGCGGTGGTCGTCGTCATGACGCGAACCAGTCGATCGCCACCCGTCGCCCCTGGGCAGAGGACTCGAGGCCGGCCTCGGCCAGTTGCAGCCCACGGACGCCCGCGGCGAGATCGTAGGCGTGCGGACGGCCGGCGTCCACATCAGAGACGAACTGTTCCCATTGCGCCCGGAACCCGTTGCGAAATTCCGCATTGTCCGGAATCTCCTCCCATTGGCTGCGGAAGTCCTCAGTCTCCGGCAGGTCCGGATTCCAGACGGGCATCGGCGTCACAACGCGTGGCTGAATGCGGCAACCGAAGAGTCCGGCCACTGCTGAGCCATGAGTGCCATCCACCTGGAACTCGACCAGCTCCCCGCGGTCGACTCGAACTGCCCAGGAGGAGTTGATCTGGGCGATCAGGTCGCCCTCCAGCTCGAAGATCGCGTAGGCGGCGTCGTCGGCGGTGGCGGTGTACTTTCGGCCCTGCTCATCCCATCGCTCGGGGATGTGGGTAACCGCCTTCGCAGTCACGGCCTGCACCTTGCCGAAGAGGTTCTCGAGCACATAGTTCCAGTGGGGAAACATGTCGATGACCATGCCGCCGCCATCCTCAGCGCGGTAGTTCCAACTGGGCCGCTGGGCCGGCAGGAGATCGCCCTCGAAGACCCAGTACCCAAACTCCCCCCGGACCGCGAAAATGCGTCCGAAGAACCCGGAGTCGATCAGCCTCTTCAGCTTGAGCAGGCCGGGCAGATAGAGCTTGTCATGGACGACCCCACTGGTCACGCCCGCTTCGCGGGCCGCGGTAACCAGCTCCACGCCCTCATCGACGGACTCGGCGATCGGTTTCTCGGTGTAGATGTGCTTGCCGGCGCCGATGGCCTTGAGGATGGATTTCTTACGCTCTGAGGTGACCTGGGCGTCGAAGTAGACCGAGGCGGAGCCATCCCTCAGTGCCTCGTCCAGATTGGTGGTGAAATCGGCGATATGGTGCTCGGTCGCCAGAGCCGCGAGCTTCTCAGCGCTCCGGCCCACCAGGATCGGCTCGACGCTCACGCGGGTGCCGTCGGGAAGAGCCACTCCACCATCGGCCCGAATGGCGAGGATGGATCGCAGCAGGTGCTGGCGGTAGCCCATCCGGCCCGTTACTCCGTTCATGATCACTCGAACCGTGCGCTGAGCCATGCTCGCCTCCAACAGTCAGGGCATCACGTAGTGAGAAAACGCTTTCGCAGCCGATTCCGCGAATATAGCGTCGGGACCTCGACGAGCGCAATCCGCAGCGCGGTCAGGCTTCGTCCACAGCAAGACGCTGTGGTCAAATCTCTCAATTTGGTTTCGTCCGCCCGTCGGCGTTGACACTGTGAAGCAAATCACCGTAGGGTGCGAGAAAACGCTTTCACAATCAACGGCGAAAGGGCGGGCGATGGCCATCAATCGGAGGCAGTTCCTCATTGGAGCTGGCGGGCTAGCGGCTGCGGCCACAACGATGGGGCTGGCGGGGTGCGCCCCGGGTTCGAGTGGTGGTGGTTCTCAGGGTGGCGGCGCCAGTCAAGGTGGGGGGACCAACGTGGCTCTCGCCTGGTGGGGCAACCCGACGCGTAACAAGAACACCGACGCTGAGATCGCTGCGTTCATGAAGGCAAATCCCAATTGGAAGATCACGGGCCAGCCGGGTGAGTTCAACAGCTACTGGGACAAGCTGGCGACCCAGACCGCCGGCGGTACGGCTCCCGACATCATCCAGATGGATATGGCCTATATCGCCGAGTACGGCAGTCGCGGCGCACTCTTGGATTTGAAGGACGTCGACGTGTCCAAGTTCGTCGAGGGCACCGTCGATTCAGGCAAGATCGACGGCAAGTTGGTCGGCGTCAATGCCGGCATCAACAGCGCGCTCTTCTTTGCCAACCCCAAGATCTTCGAGAAGGCCAAGGTGGACCTGCCCGACGACAAGACCTGGACCTGGGACAAAATGATCGATGTCGCTGCCGAGGTCGCTTCCAAGGGGGGCGTACCGCTCGGCATCGCGTCGATGGTGGGCTCGGACCCTTTGTTCGGCACGTTCGTGCGCCAGCGGGGCAAGGAGCTCTTCAAACCGGACGGGCTTGGGTTTGACGTAGCCGACGCTCAAGCCTGGTACGACCTCATGGTCAAGGCTCAGAAAGCAAAGGCCATTGGCACGCCCGAGCAGATCAGCGAGGAGGCTGCCAAGCCGCTGGACCAGAGTGCGATAGTGGTCGGGAAAGCTGCCATGCAGTACTACAACTCCAATCAGCTGGAAGCCGTCAGCGCTGCGGCTGGCGGTGACTTGATGAAGATGCTGCGGGGCCCGAGCACGACCGGCAAGGCCACCGATCGGAAGACTTGGTACAAGGCGAGCATGCTGTGGTCGGCGTCGGCCAAAACCAAGAATCCAGACGCCGCAATCGCCTGGATCAACTGGTTTGCGAACGACCCGGGGTCCGCCGACATCGACAAGGCCGAGCGGGGCATCCCGCCGAACTCCGAGATACTGGCCGAGGTCAAGCCGAAGCTGTCCGAAGCCCAACAAGTAGTCGCGAAATACATCACCGACATCAAGCCCGAGGTGGGCGAGACGCCCATCGCCCCGCCCCCCGGCGGCGGCAAGATAGCCGAAAAGTTGTTCCGTCACGGGCAGGATGTCCTGTTCGGGCGGGCGAGTACTGCTGAGGCCGCACAGAAATTCGTGGACGAGGCCAAGTCCGATCTGCAGGTTTGAGCCATGAGCGCCATCTCTGAGCTTTCGACCATCGAGCGCGGCAAGGCCAAGACGCCGGAGGAGAAGCGGCTTCAGGCCAAGGAGGCAGGCCGGGACAACAAGGCCGGCTATCTGTTCCTGCTGCCGTGGTTGATCGGTCTGGTGGTGATCACGGTCGGACCGATGATCGCCTCGTTGTACCTGTCGTTCACCAATTACAGCCTGATCCAGGCCCCAAAGTGGATTGGGTTCGACAACTACGCTCGGATGCTCACTGACGAACGTCTGCACAACTCCCTCAAAGTGACGTTCATCTATGTCTTCGTATCCACTCCGCTCCAGCTGGCCTTGGCGCTGGCCATTGCCCTGCTGCTGAACGAGGGGATGAGGGGGCTGCCGTTTTACCGGTCCGTCTTCTACCTGCCGTCGATGCTCGGCAGTTCGGTCGCCATCGCTGTGCTCTGGCGGCAGATGTTCGAGGTCGACGGCCTGGTGAACCAACTCCTCAGAAAGCTCGGATTCGAAGCCAACACGAGCTGGATCGGTGACCCGAGTACCGCACTGTGGACGATCATTTTGTTGCACGTCTGGACGTTCGGCTCACCCATGGTGATCTTCTTGGCCGGACTGCGGCAGATCCCCGGAATGTACTACGAGGCGGCTTCGGTCGACGGCGCCAGCAAATGGGCTCAATTCAGGAAGATCACCCTGCCGCTGCTGTCTCCGATCATCTTCTTCAACCTCGTCTTGCAGATCATCAACGCGTTCCAGGCGTTCACGCAGGCCTACGTGGTGTCGAACGGCACCGGCGGTCCTTCGGACTCGACGATGTTCTACACGCTGTACTTGTACCAGCGAGGGTTCGTCCAGTTCCAGATGGGCTACGCCGCCGCCATGGCCTGGGTGCTGCTGCTGATCATCGCGGCTTTCACCGCTATCAACTTCTACTTCTCCAAGCATTGGGTGTTCTACGGTGACTGATCTCCAAACCCCCGTCAGCACAACGCCGTCACTGACCGGACGGGCTCCTCAGGAGGCGGTCCAGCATGGGCCGACCGCGGGCGACCGAGCCCGCTCGTTGGTCAAACACGTGGTGCTGATCGCCGCCAGCCTGGTGATGATCTATCCGCTGCTGTGGCTGATCGCCAGCTCTTTCCGGCCGAACGACCTCATTTTCCGCACCCCCGGCCTCTGGGTGAACGACTTGTACACGGAGAACTACACCAAGGGTTGGTATGCGCTCTCCAGCCCCTTCGGCACATACATCATCAATTCGGCCATCGTGGTGATTGGGGCGATTGCCGGCAATCTGTTCGCCTGCACTCTGGCCGCGTACGCATTCGCCCGGCTGAGGTTCCGGCTGAAGACCTTGTGGTTCGCGATCATGTTGATGACCATCATGCTGCCCTTCCACGTGGTCGTGGTGCCGCAGTACATCATCTTCAACAATCTGGGATTCGTGAACACGTTCGTCCCGCTGATCTTGCCCAAGTTCCTGGCGACCGACGCGTTCTTCGTGTTCTTGATGGTCCAGTTCATCCGAGGCATACCGAGCGAGCTGGATGAAGCGGCGCGGATCGACGGTTGCGGCCACTGGAGGATCTTCAGCCGGGTGATGCTGCCGCTGATGGGCCCAGCGATAGCCACGACCGCGATCTTCACGTTCATCTGGACCTGGAGCGATTTCTTCACTCCGCTGATCTACCTGACCGATCCGATCGCCTACACCGTTCCGGTGGCGCTGCGCTCGTTCCTGGACGCGACGGCTGGCAGCAACTGGGGTGCGATGTTCGCCATGTCGGTCGTGACCTTGCTCCCGCTCTTCCTGGTGTTCTTGTTCGGCCAGCGGTTCCTGGTCAAGGGGATCGCGACCACCGGCGGAAAGTGATGTCACCGGCGACCAGCTCAGCCCACTAGGACCGTTCGTCGACTGGAGATTTCACTTGTGAGTTCGAAACGCCGTTATGTCGTGGTCGGCACCGGCCACCGTGTCCAGATGTACCTCGATGCCATGTCCGGCGATCACAGGGATGACGCTGAGCTCGTCGGACTTCTCGACCCAAATCCGGGCCGGCTGACGGTACACGCGAACTGGCTGTCCGACGCCGGTCTCGACATGTCAGGGGTGACCACCGGGTCTCCCGACATGGTCGAGCAGGTGATCAAGGAGAACCGGGCCGATCGAGCCATCATCACCTCGCCCGACTTCAGCCACGCCGGACTGATCGCCCGTGCGTTGGACGCCGGCGTCGATGTGGTCGTCGAAAAGCCGTTGACCATCGATCCTGACGGCACCCGGCAGATCGCTCAGGCGGTCGAACGCTCGGGGCATCAGGTGGTGGTGACCCATAACTATCGCTACTCCCCACGCAACTCCGGTCTCAAGGAGGTGATCAAGAACGGATCGATCGGCACCCCGCTCTCGGTCACCTTCGAGTGGGTGCTCGACACCGCTCACGGGGCGGATTACTTCCGCCGCTGGCACCGGGACAAGGCCAACTCGGGCGGTCTGCTGATCCACAAGGCGTCCCACCACTTCGACCTGATCAACTGGCTGCTCGCCGACGCTCCCAGCGTGGTGTATGCCCGCGGTGGGGTGAAGTTCTACGGGGCCGAGAACGCTGCGGCGCGCGGGATGCCGGCTCATGCCGATCGCGGCACCCATGACGGGCCGCGCAGCCCATGGGAACTCGACCTGCGCCGCGATCCTCGGCTCAAAGCGCTCTACCTCGACAACGAGTCGTACGACGGTTACCAGCGCGACCAGGACGTGTTCGGTCCCGGCGTGACGACTGAAGACAACCTGGCGGTGATCGTCGACTACGAACGCGGTGCGACGCTCAGCTATGCGCTCAATGCGCACTCGCCGTGGGAGGGCTACCGGATCGCCGTCAACGGCGATGAGGGGCGGGCCGAGCTCGAGGTGGTCGAAAGGGCGGCCGTGCTCACCGACGCGGACGGCAACGTGCTCATCGACCCGAGCGCGGTCAAGGAGTCGTCGTCGCGGACCGGCGGTGAGCGGCTCACCCTGCAACGCCACTGGGAGACGGCACAGGACGTCAAGATCGAAGAGGGCACCGGCGGCCACGGCGGAGGCGATGCGCTGCTGCTCGCCGACGTTTTCCGGGGGCCCGGGGACGACTGGCTGGAACGACCGTCCAATTGGGTGGACGGGATCCGGTCAATCGCGGTCGGCATGGCCGGCAATGAATCGCTGCGCACCGGTCTGCCAGTGAAGATCGCGGACCTCGACCTGCGCGTCGACCTGTCCCGCTGACGTGGTCGCGAACATCCTGCGAGCGTCGGCTCCTGAGGTTCCGCACTTTCTGTGATCTCTACATAGGAGTTGTCGATGCCCTCTCTCCAGCTCGAACCTGACCGGGCTCTCCCGTTTCCGGCGGAGCAGCGGCGCGTGGCCAGGGAAATCTATGGCGAGACGAAGGATCTGCCGCTGATCTGCATGCATGGGCATGTGGAACCGGAGGTGTTCGCCGACGACATTCCGTTCGCCGACCCCGCCCAGCTCCTGATCGTTCCCGATCACTACGTGTTCCGGATGCTTGCCTCTCAAGGCATCGATCCCGCTCAACTGGGGGTGCCGCGGCTTGATGGTGGTCCGGTCGAGACCGACTCTCGGAAGATCTGGCGCACCTTCTGCGAGAACTGGAAGCTCTACCGCGGCACGCCGTCGCGCTATTGGCTCGAACACGAGCTGGTCGAGGTTTTCGGGGTTGATGTCGTGCCGAGCGCCGAGACGGCCGACGCCATCTACGACAAGATCGCAGCTTGCGTGGCCGACCCCCAGTTCCGTCCGCGAGCACTGCTCGATCGCTTCAACATCGAGGTCATTTCGACGACCGACGCGGCTACTTCGGACCTGCAGCACCATGCCAAGCTTGCTGCCGACGGTCTGGGGGAACGCGTTCTGCCGACCTTCAGGCCTGATGCTGTGGCCTACCTGGACCGACCGACGTGGCGTGCCGACGTCGATGAGCTGGCGAAGGCGTCGGGGATCGACACGGCAACCTACGACGGCTTTCTGAACGCACTCCGTTCGCGCCGCGCAGCCTTCGTCGAAGCAGGCGCCCGCGCCACCGATCACGGCCACCTCCTGGCTGACACGACCCCGATGGACGCGGACGCAGCCAGTGGGCTGTACTCGCGCATTCTCGGCGGGGCGGAGGCGACCGAGGCGGAGGTCGTTGCGTTCGCCGCGAACATGCTCTACCAGATGGCGGAGATGTCGTGCGAAGACGGTTTGGTGATGCAGATACATCCGGGCGTTCTGCGTGACCACAACTCCGCGGTTCGGAGCAGGTATGGGCAGGACAAGGGCTACGACATTCCCATTCAGACTGAATTCACGAATGCCTTGCGACCAATGCTGGACCGGTTCGGCACCGAGCCCCGGTTCCGCGTCATCCTCTTCACCGTCGACGAGACGGTGTACAGCCGGGAACTTGCCCCGATCGCCGGCACCTACCCTTCGGTTCGACTCGGGGCGCCATGGTGGTTCTTGGACTCACCCGAGGGCATGCGCCGGTTCCGGGAGTCCGCCACGGAAACGGCTGGCTTCTACAACACGTCCGGCTTTGTGGACGACACCCGGGCGTACGCGTCCATTCCCGCTCGGCACGACCTCTTTCGTCGTGTCGATGCGGGCTACCTTGCCCGTCTGGTCCTGGAGCATCGGCTCAGCGTGGACGAGGCGGTCGAGACGGCGATCGACCTGACGTACAACCTGCCCAAGGAGTCTTACCGGCGCCCCTGAGACTTTCTGCTCTCTGCTCGCCGTGTGGGTCTAATGCGCGTATGACGCGAACGGCGTCAAATGCTTCACGAAGTGGTTCTCGATGATGCCGTAGAGCTCCTCTTCGTTGTCCTTCCACACCTGGTACATCCGTGTCCCGAACTCTTCGAGGATCGCGCCGTACCCGACGTGCAGGACCTGCCGTGAGTCGACGACGTCCATCAACGTTGCGACCTCATCGTCGGTCGGATCGGTGGGGATTTTCGACGGATCGCAGGAGAGGTGGTAGCTCTTGCGGTTGGCTTCGAAGCTGTCGAGGGCGAGCGCCAGGACCTCTCGCATCAGCTCGGGATCGTTGTTCGCGATCACGCGCAGTGCCTCCGCCCAGCTGGTGCCTGCCGTCTTGAGATGCACCACACCCTTGGTTGCCTCGGCAATCAGGGGATACGTGGAGAACTTGTCGGAACCCGAGTGCAGGGACAACTTGTATGGCCCTAGCGCCCGGGCAATCTCGGCATGAATCTCGAAGTCACGCTTCAGCTCGTCGATGTCGCCGATGTATTCGACGCCCTTCTCGAAGCGGCCGACGAACCGCGGCGCGAATGAGACAAAGTCCATCCCGAGCCGCTTCAATTCGCTGACCACGACAACGTGCTCGGCCGGCTTGGTCGGATAGTCGGTTTCGTCGACAGCGAACTCCACCTCGCAGTCGATGCCCTTCTCCATGAGGCGCCGATACATGGCCATCGAGTGGGCCAGGGATGGGCCGTACTTCGCCATGGCACGAAGGACCGACTCCTCGTCCAGCTCGATCGCCTGGTGCTCGAGGTCGATGCGCTTCCCGGCGTACGTCTTCGTGAACGTCGCCAGGTCAGACTCCAGACCCGCCCAGTCGATCGCCTCCACCTTCTGCTGGATCGCCGCAGCGTCGGCGTGTTCCGCCTCGGGGTCCACTTCCGCCTTGGGATCCAGGGTGTAGAACACGAAGCCGGCCGCCGCCGTGTCGTCGATGTCGTCGAGCTGTTCCAGGTGATCCGCGTCGCCGCCGACCGGCTTCGTCCAGCCGGCCTGGAAGGCACCCCAGGTCGCGTCGTCGAGCACGTTGCGCGGGGTCCGCCGGCATCGACCCATCTCGCGAATGGACTGCTGGGCGAAGACGGGATTGATTGCCGCGCCAATCGCCTTCAGCGCTCGTACGTGGCCGGGTGTCGCCAGGCCGAGCCGATCGCCGAAGCCGGCCGAGGTCTGTAATCCGAAGCGGGACGGGTTCAGCCAGGGGAGCGCCGACCGGAGCGCCACGGCGTTGTCCGGCGTGGTCTCTGCGACGAAACGAACGTGGTTATCGATCCTCTCAGCAGTCCCGGTGAAGCCGCGGAACGCGGACTCGTTCTCGGCGACACCGACCAGCCGTTTGACACCGTCGGCTGACCGTTCCAGCCAGTAGGTGGTGCCCTGGTAGGAGACCTGTGAATCTGGGTACGCGTGGTCGCCCAACAGAGCTGCGGCTGAGGGGTTGAGTTGATCGGGTCCGGCGCTCATGGCGTCACCTTTCGAATGAGCGGGCCACATGTTGGATGCTCGGTCGACTTCGACCCGCGACGCCGATTACCTTATCGCAGTAGAAAACGCTTTCTCAACCCACCTGCTTGAGTGTCAATTGTGGGACTCAGGCGGCGAACGAGAGCTCGTCGCCACCGCGAAACGTGATCTGGACCAATCCGCAACCTCAGGAAGACACCGCTTGTGATCCCGAAACGACGCTACGTCCTCGCCGGCACGGGCCGTCGGGCCCGGATGTACCTCGAGAGCGAGGGCAGCCACGGCGGTGGTGACGCCCTGCTGCTGGCGGATCTTGGGCTCGGGGTGGATGTGAGTAGGCGGTGAACGGCTCCGAGCCCATCGGTATCGACGATCGAGGCCTGGGACCTGCTGATCGCGATCTCCGCTCGGGGTTTGCCGAGCCGCCGCCGGACGCGGCGCCTCGAATGCGGTGGTGGTGGTTCGGCCCGTCGGTGACCCGGCCGGAGCTGGAGCGCGAGCTCATCGCGATGGCCGAGGCCGGTCTTGGCGGGGTAGAGGTGGCATACGTCTACCCGTTGGCAACGGCCACCACCGAGCTTGGTTCGGATACCTTCCTAGGCGACCTGCACTTCGCTGCAGAGCGGGCGCACGAACATGGGCTCCGCTTCGACCTCACTCTGGGGAGCGGCTGGTCCTTCGGCGGCCCGCACATCTCCGCCGAGCTGGCCGCCCGGCAGCTCCACTGGGTGCAACACGAGCTCGGGCCGACACCGCTGGAGGTGCCCGTGGTTGCCGCCTGGCCGGGTGAGGACCTGGTCGCTGGGTACGTCGGTGCCGGCTCGCTGCAGGAGCAGCCGGCTGCGTACGAGCGGCTGCTCGTCGTGGACGGACGGCTGATGATCGGAGCCGGGTCGGGTCCCCGGGTCGTGCTGCTCGGCTACGCCCGCCCAACCGGGCAGAATGTCAAACGCGCCGCTGCCGGAGCGGAGGGTCCGGTGTTGGACCACTACTCCGCCGCCGCGACCGAAGCGCACCTAAAGGCGGTCGGGGACCCGATGCTCGACGCCGTCCCAGCCGAGCTGGTCGGCTCCGTCTTTTGCGACAGCATCGAGGTGTACGGCTCCGACTGGACGCCGAGCTTCCCGGCGGAGTTTGCCCAGCGGCGGGGCTACGATCTGCTTCCCGTGCTGTACCTGCTCATGGTCGATGGGCCCGATGCAGCGGCGCTCCGGGCCGACTATCACCGCACCTTGATCGAGCTCTACGAGGAGAACTTCGTCGCCGTATGCCAGCGGTGGGCGGCTCGACGCGGCGTGCCGTTCCGGATTCAGAGCTACGGAACACCGCCCGCTGGCGTCAGTAGCTACCGGTTCGCCGACCTGTTCGAGGGCGAGGGATGGGGCTGGAGAGAGATCACCCAGACCCGGTGGGCGTCCTCAGCCGCGCACCTCTACGGGCGCCCAGTGGTCTCCTCCGAGGTCTGGACCTGGGTGCACTCGCCGTCGTTCCGGGCCACTCCGCTCGACCTGAAGGGCGAGGCACACGATCACCTGCTCAACGGCATCAACGAGCTCGTCGGGCACGGCTGGCCGTACTCGCCGGCCGACGCGCCGGGGCTCGGCTGGTTCTTTTACGCCGCCGGTGCGCTCGACGACCGCAACCCGTGGTGGCCAGCGATGCCGGAACTCACCAGGTACCTGAGCAGGCTGTGCTGGCTGCTGCGGCAGGGCGAACCAGTGGCCGACGTCGCGCTGTACGTGCCCAACGACGACCTGTTCGCGACCATGGGTCGGGCGCAGGGCGGCTCGCTGGATACCTGGCGGGAGGCAAATCGGCGGATTCCCAGCGCGATCCCCGCAACGATCCGTACCGCGGGCCTTGATTACGACCTGATCGACGACGACGCGCTTGCGATCACAGCGCCGACCCGCTACCGCGTGGTCATCGTCCCGACCGCGACCAGGGTCCCGGAGGCGACCGCAGCCTGGATCGATCGGGTGCGCGCGTCGGGCGGCGTCGTCATGGCGGTGGACTCGACGTTGCATCTGCCGGGTGCGCTCGAGGTGACGGTCGACGGGCTCGCAGATGCCCTGGTTGAGGCCGTCACTCCAGATCTCGAGGTCTCGCCGCCAACGCCGGACATCGGCTTCGTCCACCGTCGTCGCCAGAACGGCGAGGTCTATTTCGTGGCCAACACCGGGCCCACCACCCGTACGTTCGGCATCGTCGCGCGGTCAAGTCTGGGGAGCTTTGAGCAGTGGGATGCAATGTCAGGCCGAGTGCTCCGGGCCGGAGCCGCGACGGAAGGGATCGAACTTACGCTGCACCCGTATGAGGCGACTGTGGTCGTCCTTAGCGACGAGCCGGTGGAGCAGGTTTCCGCCGGCACTGCACCCGAACACCGCCAACTGCTGAGCGGTGGTTGGCAAGTGGCGTACGGCAACCAGCCGGCGCGGCCGGTCGAGCTGCCTCATCAATGGGAGGACGAGCCGGGTCGGCAGCACTACTCCGGAGCGGCCAGCTACACGACCCACGTCGATGTCGGCGATGTCGATGGCCGGGTGTGGATCGACTTCGGCGAGTGCGAGGTTCACGATGAGGGCTCTACCGAGCACGGCATGGTTGGCCCTTCCTATCGGGTTGCCGTGCGGGAGTCCGGTGGGCGAGGTCGCCCAGGTCCGGGTGAACGGCATCAACTGCGGCCTGGCCTGGGCTCCGCCGTACCGGGTTGAGATTGCCGACGCGTTGCGCAGCGGCTCCAACGAGATCGAGATCATCGTGTACAACACGGCGGCGAACGCCCTTGCCGCTGACGAGCACATCACTCGGCTGGCGGCGGAGAGCGAGGAACAGTACGGGCGCCGGTTCCGGATGCAGGACCTTGACCAGGCGATGGCCACGGTCCGATCAGGCCTGCTGCGAGTGCCGACTCTCGTTCGAAGCCCACACACTGAGCCTTCATAAGGCTTCGGCAAGAAATGCCCAGGCCTCGTCCTGCATGGCAGCGTCGAAGGCGTGACCGCCGGGAGTGAACGACCCGCGGTAACGCAGGGAGCCCGCGTGAAGACGCGACAGGCGATCGTGAGCCTGTTGCATTCCGGCGTGCGGAAAGAGCTCGTCATCAGTCCGGTACTGGACCAGGAATCGAGCCCGTCCCATGGCCGTCAGGTCGGGCCAATCAGACAGAGACCACAGACCGGGTACGTGGAGCAGCCAGGAGTGAGTGTCCAGATCCGTCGGCACCAGGGAGGCGAACGTGGCCATCATGCAGCTCACAACGCATGCCGTGACCCGGTGGTCCAACGCCGCCAGGAGCAGGCTGCGACCACCACCGCCAGAGAAACCGAACGTGCCGAGGTGTGCCGGATCAGTTCCCCCTTCAGCCGCCAGCACCCCCAACGCCACCAGATCGTCGGCCAGCACCGCGCCGGCGAATGTCTGACCCAATGTGCCCGCGGCCTTCGCCAAGGTGTCCTCGTGCAGCGCCGATGCCAGATCAAATCGTTCGTCCTCGGTCGGACAGACAGCTTGCTGCTGCCACAGCGCTTCCTGAGCGGCGAGCAGCGCGCCCAGCCGAGGCGTAGGGCGGGAGAGGTCGAATCGCCGGCTGCCCCAGGAAAACGTGTCGTGCACCAGTACGGCGTGGCCACGGCGAGCCAGCTCGTTGGCCGGTGCACGACCCGAAAAATACAAGTCGCGGAGCCACGCAGCGCGCGGACTCGAGTCCGCGCCGAGGTCGATCAGCTCTTCAGCTCCGACAGACCGTACGCCGCCGTGACTGTGCATGCCAAGGACGCCGGGAAGGCTGCGGTGAACGCCGGCCGGGCTCAGCAGCCACGCGCTCGTGTCCGGCCCGTAGCCAACCGACCAGCGCAGCCGACGGATGAGGACGCCGTCGAGGCGCTGACTGCCCTCGTCGCGCACGGCCGGGGAGTCGTGGGTCCGTCGTAGACCGAGCACTCTGCCCAGCGCGGTGCCCGCCTCATCCACTCCGACATAGGGCTCAGCCGATCGCACTGCGGTCGGCCAGTCCTCATAGCCGGCGATGGGATTCGGACGAGGAACACGCCGCTGCGCGGTCACAATGCTCAGCGAACGCCCTTGCCGACGGGCACCGGCCCAGCGCTACCCCGACTCTCGATTCTCGGTCTCAGGAAGATCGCGTGGCCGGCCGCACGTTCGTTCAGCAAATCCCACATGCGATGCCAGGCGTGCTCCCCGAGTTCGGTGACCGGAACTGACGCGGTGGTCAAGGAAGGCGTCATATACCGCGCAAAGGGGATGTCGTCGAATCCCACGACGGAAATCTGCTCAGGCACGCTCACACCCTGGTCGCGAAGCGCACTTATCAAGCCGACCGCCACGAGATCGTTGAAGGCCAGCACTCCAGTGGCGGACGTGGCAAGGACGCGCTCTGCGGCTTCGCAGCCGTCGGCGAAGCCGACTCCGCAGTGAACAACCTGGACTGTCGTGTCCGCATGATCATCGAGAAAGTCGCGCACTGCCGCCAGCCGGCGATTGTTCGAAGCGCTTTGCGGCGCGCCGGCGAGGTAGACCAGCGACCGGTGACCATATCCGTACAGCAGATCGAGCAGCTCACCGAGCGCTGCCCGGTAGTCGGCGGCCACCACAGGCGTGCTCGCAAGTGCAGCTTCACGGTTCACCAGCACGACGGGCTTGAGTTCTCTGAGCAGTGGTTGAAGCTCCACTTCCGGCATGCGCGGTGCGCACAACACGATGCCGTCACAGCGCCGCCGCGTCTCGACGGCGAGAATGCGCTCGTCGGTGATCGACTCCGCGGAGTCGGCAATCAAGACGTGGTAGCCGTCGTGCCCGGCGGCACGGCTCAGACCGCGCAACACGCCGTGGAAGGTTGGATTCCCGAGGTCCGGCACGACCACGGCGATGGTGTTCGTCTTGCCCAGCACCAGGCTGCGGGCAAGCGGGCTGGCGGTGTAGTTGAGCTCCTGCGCTGCTGCACGGACCCTGTCAGCCAACGCGTGATCGACCGACGAGTTACCGTTCATCACCCGTGAGACTGTAGCCAGCGAAACACCTGCGCGAGCAGCAACGTCGGCGATGGTCTGCGGTCGAGTGTGTGGTGCTGCAGCCACTCTGCCTCAATCCCTCCGTTGTCTCGCGCTGTTCCGAGAGCCCGCAAGGCGGTCGGCTGAGTGGCTGCCGGATCGACCTTTCCGGTACGCTTGGAAAGCGTTTTCTACTATGGTACGGGTTCTTCCAGCAAAGGCGGTCTTTGGATGATGAGTACCTCGACCGCAGTCTCTGCAGCTCGGATCGTTTTGGTCGGCGTCCGCGGGTTCGGGCAGGTTCACGCCGAGCGGATCGCACGGCTCGGCGATCAGGGCCTGGTCGAACTGGTCGCGGCCGTCGACCCCGGTGTCGTGGTGGACCCGCCGATCGTCTATGGCGTCGACCTGTACGCCGATCTGGCCGAGGCCTTGTCCGCGGTCGGCCCGGTGGACGTGGTGGTGATCGCTGCGCCGCTGGGCGAGCACTTCCGGCTCGCCACCATCGCCCTTACGGCCGGCGCCGACGTCTACCTGGAGAAGCCGCCGGTGGCTTCGATGGACGACTTCGCCCGCCTCGCCGCCACTGAGCAGGAGACAGGCCGGGTGGTGCAGGTCGGCTTCCAGAGCCTCGGGTCACAGGCTGTGGAGATGCTCACCGACGACGCCTTCGACATCGGCCCGATCATCCGGGTCAGCGCGGTGGGGGCGTGGTCGCGCACGGTTGGGTACTGGAGCCGTTCACCGTGGGCCGGTCGCCGGAGCTTGGGTGGCCAGGCTGTCGTCGACGGCGTTGTCACGAATGCCCTGGCCCACGCCGTCGTCACCGCGCTGTCGATCGTCGGCTGCCGCCGGATGGAGGACGTCGAGACCGTGCAGACCAATCTCTACCGGGCCAACGCCATCGAGAGCGATGACACGTCGGTCGTTCGGATCCGAACGACCGACGGGTTCGAGGTGACCTGCGCCCTCAGTCTGTGCGCGTCTGACCAACAGGAGCCGCTTGTCCGCGTAGAAGGAAAGCGAGGCCGCGCCACCTTCTCCTACACCGCCGATCGGGTGGAGGTCGAGGCAGCCGGTGGAGGCAGTCGGAGTGAGGTCACCGGGAGGCTGGACCTCTTCGAGAACCTGCTGGCCCACCGCCGAGATGGTGTACCGCTCCTTGTGCCGCTAGTCAGTACCGGAGCGTTCATGCGCGTGCTGTCCGCCGTCGCGGCGGAAGAGCCGGTCCGGATCGATCCGCGCGCCATTTCATGGCAAGGCGAAGGCCAGGACCGACGCCCGGTGGTCGAAGATGTCGAACACTGGTTGGAACTGGCAGCATCGACCGGGCAAACCTTCGCAGAACTCGAGGTGCCCTGGGCGCATCGGGAACGGGACAAGGTGCTCGTCGAAGTCGGCCTCCCCGACGCGGGGGTGGCGGTCTACCGCGATGGGCGCGGCACCATACCGTCGTCAACTCCTCGGCCCTATCTGCACCCGGTGCGGACCCGGAACGGCGTGGTCGTATCGGCCCATCACCCGGCCGACCACGACTGGCACAACGGTGTCGGCATGGTCATACCCGACGTGAATGGCACCAACTTCTGGGGTGGCGGCACGTACATCCACGGGCAGGGCTACCAGCAGCTTGACGATCATGGTGTGATCGTCGGTGAGCCGCCGGAGCAGCAGGGCGACTCGTTCAGCCAGGAGCTGCAATGGATCGGCCACGAAGGATCGGTCGAGCTGCGTGAGCAACGGTCAATCAGCTGGACCGCGATTGATCAGCAGACCTGGAAATTGATCTTCGAATCGCAGCTGCGCGCCGACGGCGGCGCCACGCTCGCCTCGCCGGGCAGCAAGGGTCGCATCGGAGGCGGCTATGGCGGTTTCTTCTGGCGATTTCCGGCCTGCTACGACGTGGAGGTGTACACCGCTCAAGCTCGGGGCGAGGACGAGGTGCACGGCAGCGTCGCGCCATGGGTTGCCTGGTCCGCGAACTTCGCGGCGGGGCCGGGGCTCGAGGGGCCAGCAACAATTGTCATCGCCGCGCCGGGCTCCGCGGAGGCCGCGGAACCCTGGTTCGTACGGGTGCGCAACTATCCGGGCATTGGCTCGGCGCTCGCCTGGGACAGTCCAACCGTGCTTTCCCCTGGCACGGAACTAAACCGCCGTTTCGACGTCGCGGTCGCCGACGGGCGGCTGACCGAGGAGCAGACCAGGGCACTGGTCGGCGAGCTCATGACCCTGCAACGCTGAACCACAGCCATGACTGGACCGAACTTCCGCCTCGACGAGCAGACCGCGCTGGTCACCGGTGCCGCGAGTGGCATAGGCCACCGCATCGCCGGCGGACTCGCTGAAGCCGGCGCCAGCGTCGGCTGTCTCGATCTGCCAGGACCCGGGCTGGATGCCGTCGCGGGCGAAATTCGCCAGTCGGGTGGGAAGGCCCTGGCCGTCGCGGGTGACGTCACGAACCCCGACGACCTGGCCGCCGCCGTGGATCAGATCGAGACGACCCTTGGCCCGCTGAGTCTCGCGGTCAACAGTGCGGGAATCGCCAATTCGGCTCCAGCGGAAGAGATGGACCCGACCCAATGGCAGCGGGTGATCGACGTCAACCTCACCGGCGTCTTCCTGTCCTGCCAGGCCGAAGGCCGCGCCATGCTTGGCCACGGGAAGGGTGCCATCGTCAACATCGCCTCGATGTCTGGCTCGATCGTCAACCGAGGCCTGATGCAGGCTCACTACAACGCCTCCAAAGCTGGTGTTGCGCATCTCACCAAGAGCCTCGCCATGGAATGGGCCGGCCGCGGCATCCGGGTCAATGCGATCAGTCCCGGCTATACCGCGACACCGATGAACAGCCGACTCGAAGTCGCCGAGCAGGTGGCCCAGTTCGAGGCCGATACCCCACTGGGGCGCATGGCATCGGTCGAGGAACTCCTCGGACCGACAATCTTCCTGTTGAGCGAAGCGGCAAGCTTCTGCACCGGCGTCGATCTTCTTGTCGACGGCGGGTTCACCTGCTGGTGACGAGACTCCGCGGGCACTTTCAGTGATCAACTGACACCGTCGTCGGTGGACGATCAACCACGATCCGGGTGGCCGACGTCTGTAATACTCCAGCACGTGAGTCGAAAACCCGAAGTCGACTCGTGGTTCGCCGCGCAGAACCAGCCGATGACGGAGGCCATGCAGGAGGCCCGCCGGTTGATCATGGAGGCCGACCCCCGAGTCACCGAGTCCATCAAGTGGAAGACCCCGACGTTTTCCTACCAGGGGAACATCGTGAGCTTCAATCCCGCCAAGACGTCGAGCGCGCTGCGTAGCCCGATAGCCTGAACGTCCCGCCCCATCAGGCGCCGGAAGGCATGTCTGCCACGTTGACAGGAGCGTTATGGAAGGCTTCCCAACCGACTTCGTGTGGGGGACCGCCACTGCGGCGTACCAGATCGAGGGCGCCGTAACCGAAGATGGTCGCGGCCCGAGCATTTGGGACACGTTTTCGCACACGACGGGCAAGATCGTGGACGGTTCGACCGGAGACGTGGCCGACGACCACTACCACCGTTACGCCGAGGACATCGCGATCATGTCGGACCTTGGCATGAATGCCTACCGGTTCTCCCTCGCCTGGCCCCGGATCTTTCCAAGCGGCTCCGGCGATCTCAACCAACGCGGCTTGGACTTCTACCGCCGACTTGCCGAGGCCTGCGTGGATCGCGGCATCACTCCGTACGCGACGCTCTACCACTGGGACCTGCCTCAACCGTTGGAGGATGCGGGCGGCTGGCTTGACCGGGGCACCGCGGAGCGCTTCCGCGACTATGCCGCGGCAACCCAACAGGCGCTTGGCGACGTCGTCACCCACTGGATCACGCTCAACGAGCCATGGTGCTCAGCCTTCCTCGGCTATGCGGTGGGGGTGCACGCTCCGGGCAAGACCGTAGGCGCGGAGGCAATGCGTGCCGCCCATCATCTGCTGCTGGGTCATGGGCTGGCGATCCAAGCGATGCGCGAAGGACCTGCCGGAACGCTCGGCATCACCCTCAACCTGTCGTCGGTAAGGGCCGCGAGTGATTCGACGCAAGATCAAGAGGCGGCAAGGCGTCTGGACGGGCTGTCGAACCGCCTGTTTCTGGATCCGGTGCTGCTCGGCCGATACCCCGACGACGTGCTGGAGAACGCCAGCGTCACCGAGTGGTTCGAGCAGATGGGCGACGACCTGAAGGTCATCGCCGCGCCGATCGACTTCATCGGGGTCAACTACTACACCAGGCACACCGTCGCAGGGCCGGATGACGCGGTGTTCCGTGGGCCCACCATCATCGGTCCTGATGGCACGGAGGGGGTCCGTGACATCGACACTGGTGCTCAAAAAACGCAGATGGAGTGGGAGGTCCATCCCGACGGGCTGATCGACGTGATACGGCTGGTGTCCGATCGGGCGCCATCACTGCCGGTCTATGTCACCGAGAACGGGGCGGCGTACCCCGATGAGGTGACCGCGGACGGCACCGTCGACGACGAGGATCGCCGGCACTTCTTCGAGCTTCATCTCAACGCCGCGCGGGAGGCGATCGATCAGGGCCTGCCCCTGCGCGGATACTTCGCCTGGAGTCTGCTCGACAACTTCGAATGGGCCTTTGGCTACAGCCGTCGCTTCGGCATCGTGTACGTGGACTACGAGACCCAGCAACGCATCGTGAAGCGGAGCGGCCACTGGTTCCGCGAGCGACTGCAGGTCGCGACGTCCAGCAGCTAAGCAGAGCCAAGGCAGCCGACGGCAGTCGGAAGTTGGGCGACTGGCCGCCCGGCGGATGGCCTACGCTCGCCGCATGGCGATGTCACTACCGCGCAGCACGCCGGCAGAACAACAGGTCGACCCGGCCGCCGTTCTCGCCTTCCTCGACGCTCTTGAGGAGCCTCCTGACATCGAAATGCACAGCGTCATGGTCGTCCGCCATGGATATGTCGTGGCGGAGGGGTGGTGGGCGCCGTACTCTGCGGACCGGCCCCATCTGCTGTACTCGCTGAGCAAGAGCTTCACCTCAACCGCCGCAGCTTTTGCTCTGGCGGAAGGTCTGCTCGACCTGGACGACACCGTGGTGTCGCACTTCGGCGAGTTCGAGGCTGACATCACCGATCCGCGCAGCCGAGCAGTCAAACTTCGCGACGTGGCCGCTATGGCCAGCGGTCACACCCGAGAAATGCTTGGGGAGGCGGCAATGCGCGACCCGGGGGAGCCGATCCGCGGGTTCCTGCTCATCGCGCCCGATCGTGATCCTGGCACGGTGTTTGCCTACAGCCAGCCCTGCACGTTTGCGCTGGCCAGCGTCATTCAACGCAAGGCCGGTATGCCACTCACCGAATATCTGCGGCCGCGGCTGTTCGATCCACTCGGCATCGGCCAGGTTGGCTGGCAGACGTGGTCGTCCGGACGGCAGCAAGGCTTCAGCGGCCTCCACGCCCGCACTGAGGACATCGCCAAGCTTGGCCAGCTCTACCTCCAGCGAGGCCGCTGGGGCGACACTCAGTTGATATCCGAAGAGTGGGTTGCTGAGGCGACCTCCATCAAGATCGACACACCGGACGAGCCGAACCCCGATTGGCGACAGGGCTATGGCTTCCAGTTCTGGATGGCACGTCACGGATACCGCGGCGACGGTGCATTCGGACAGTTCTGCGTCATCCTGCCCGAACACGACACGGTCATTGTCACAACCGCCTGCACGCTGGATATGCAGGCCGTGCTCGATGCGATGTGGACCCATCTGCTGCCAGGACTCGGCGTCAGCCAAGCGGATGCCGGCTTTGACCAGGAGCAGCTCGATGCCCGCCTGGCCGACCTCCGGCTATCCGCCTGCTCAGCCGAACCGGAACCGAAGGACTGGCATGACTGGGTCGCCGAGCCATTCCCCCTGGCCGGTGCGGCAGAGGGCATCCAGGTTCCGTCAACGCTCACCTCGATCGAGGTGTCGCCCGCTGCGGACGGATGGCAGGTCTCGCTGGTCGAACCCGGCAATGCGCTGACCATTCCCGTCGGTACCGCCGGCTGGCGGGTGTCCACGCCGACCGACAGCCGCGGGGACACGATCCCGGTCGCTGCGTCCGGCGGTTGGCTGGACGACCAGACGCTGAGGGTGGAAGTGATCTTTCTAGAGACGCCGCACCGGATGGACATCGCGTGCTCGCTCCGAGGGCGTGTAGGCGAAGCCGTCTGGCGACAGCCCCCGCTGTTCCAAACGAAGCTGGAACGCCTGCACTCTCCCGTTAACTGAGCGCCACCCTGCGGTCGGTCCGCATCTACCGAAATCTCGGCGTCCATGTATGAATGTCTATGACGGGGTCCGCCAGCCTCCCAGGGGATGATCGGCGGGCCTGGTCAACATCAGGGCGCGAGTGACGGGCGCTCCCAGCAGCGACGATGGAGGCGGCATGTTCAGTCGCGAGGGCTTCCGGGAGTACGCGAGCGGCGCCCTATGGGTCTGGCCCAGCATCGCCTCGATAGGTGCCCTCATCACTGGGTCGGTGATGGGGCAGATCATCATCAGCCCACGGTCGCCGCTAGCGCCGCTGGCGTTCCAGGGCACGGCGGACGACGCTCGTAGCTTGCTGACCACCATCAGCAGCACTGTCGTCACCGTCATCGCGCTCGTCCTCGGGCTCACGGTCGTGGCGTTGCAACTGGCGTCCACCCAGTTCTCTCCCCGGCTGCTTCGCAACTTCCTCCGTGACCGGTCCACCCAAGTGGTATTGAGCGTCTTCATGGCCACGTTCGTCTACAGCACCGCCGGCCTTTACACCGTCGGCGTCTCAGAGGGAAGCCGGACCGAGGAATACCCCCGCCTGGCGGTCAGCATCGCGATGGTCCTGCTGTTCGCGAGCCTGGCGATGGTGGTGTACTTCGCCGATCATCTGGCGCACTCCATCCAGATCGACGCGGTTACCACCCGCGCCGAGCTCGGGGCCATGAAAGTCGCTGAGCGGCTGCCCGGCACCAGCGAAGAACCGCCACCCAAACCGCCAGCGTGGGCGGTTCCGTTGCCCGCGTTGCGTTCCGGATACATCCAGACCGCGCATCCGGAGGCCTTGTTGCCGCTGGCCAGCCAGTACGGTGTGTCGGTGGCGCTGCGCCACCGAGTGGGTGAGCACGTGATCAGCGGAACCACGTTTGCTTTGATGTGGCGGCCTGCCGCAACAGATCCCGTACCAGATGCTGCCATGTTCGCCCGCGCCCTCGACGGGGCAGTCGAGGTCGGATTCGAACGCACGCTACAGCAGGACATCACCTTCGGGATGCGTCAGTTGGTCGACGTGGCCTGCAAGGCGCTGTCGCCGGCGATCAACGACCCCTATACCGCGGTACAGGCCATCGACCATCTCTCCGTGATCTTCTGCGCGATGGCGACCCGTCCGCTCGGAGACGACGTCGCCCGAGACGCCAAGGGGGCTGGCATGGTGCTCGTGCCAGGCCGGCGGTACGGCGACCTGCTTGCCGTCATGTGCGGAATGATCCGCCGCTACGGCGCTGCGGAGCCGATCGCTTGCCTGGCGCTGCTTCGATTGCTCAGCAGCTGCGCGGCCGTCATCGTTGACGATCCGGCCAGGCGTGAGGCGATTGAGAACCAGGTGGCGCTGATCGTGCAGGATGCGGAACTCAAGATCACCCAGCCCGAGGATGTCGTGGCCGTACGAGCCGCCGCTGAAACCATCGGGTACTCAACGCCGACACTGCTCAAAGAAGCGCCAGAACCTCCTGGCTGACCGGGTCTGCTAGGCCTCTTGGGTGTCGCCGGCAGCGGCGCCGAGCTGTACGTCAACGGTCCGCTCGTCGGCGCCACGCAGAATGACCAGCTGAATGACACCGTCGCCGGCCGCCTCGAGTGCTTCGAACAGCTCGTCGGTGTGACTCACCGGTCGGCCGGCCGCACGTACAATCAAGTCGCCAATTTCGAGTCCGGCCCGCGACGCTGCGCTGTTCTCCTCCACGAGGCGAACCAGCAGACCTTCCGCATCCGGGAGTCCGACGGCGCGCCGCATGCGTCGGGCGACATCGGCCGGCGCTATTCCGATCCCAAGGCGAATCCTCCTCTTTGACTCCCCGCGTGCTAGCGCGTCGACCTGAGCTCGAAGTGCCTCGTTGGCTGGGATCGACAGATAGAAGCCCTCGCCCAAGCGGTTGGTGTTCAGGCCCAGCAGTTGTGCGTCAGCGGTGACGATGGGGCCACCGGACGATCCTGGCAGCAGCGCAGCGTCGTGCTCGATGCTTCCCGTGATGCGACGGCCACGAGGTCCGCGGAAACTCCGCTCGACGCCCGTCACGAAACCCAGGGTTACGCGCAGCCCGCGCCCGCCAGGATTTGCCAGCGCGAAGACCGGGGTACCGACCCCCGGCGCACTGTCACTCGCCCACGCGATGGCCGGCAGATCTCCGGTATCGACCCCGATCACCGCGACGTCTCCGTCGATGTCGTGTCCGATGACCTGACCAGTTGCCGTGTGGCCATCGGGCAACGTCACGTCGACCTCGTCGGAACGGACGTTGTGCGCATTTGTCAGCACGTGGCCCTTGGCAATCACCACGCCGGATCCGACGCCCCAGCGCTGCCCGATACCGACCACCGAGTTGCCAGCGCGCTCGGCAACACGTCGGATCTCCTCCTGGATTCCGTCGAGTGCTCCCATGTCGCCCTCCAATAGATAAGTAGTAACTTGCAAGTTACTACTTATTACCTCTGGGTCAACCCTCCGGATACGGTTTCTCAATGAGCGAACGACAACAAGCCAGAGGCGAGGCTGCCTCCTCAGCACTCGGCGAGGCCCTCGCCCGGGTGGGAGATCGCTGGACCCTGCTGGTCGTTCAGGCCTTGCTCGCTGGACCTCGGCGATTCAACGACCTTCTGGCGGAGGTCCCGGGGATCGCGCCGAACATCCTGTCGGAGCGCCTGAAGAGGCTCGAGCGGGATTCGCTGGTGATGTCCAGGCTGTACGTCGACCGACCACCCCGCGCCGCCTACGAGTTGACCGGGGAGGGCAAAGAACTCGCCGGCGCCCTTCGCCTGCTCGCGCATTGGGGCGCACGGCACGCGGTCCCAAGCGAGGTGCCACGACACCACGAATGTGGCACGCCGCTCGAGGCCAGGTGGTATTGCCCCACCTGTGACCACCTTGTTGAGGGCGAGCCGGAGGAAACGCGCTTTCTCTAAGCGGCTGGCTGCTCAATGGGTATGCCACCCAAGGCCACAGATGCGGCCGGCAAGGTCAGGCCGAAAGCACGACCTTGATGCACTCGCCCTCCTTGTGCTTGAACGTCTCGTACCCCTCCGGAGCTTGATCAAGAGGAAGTCGGTGAGTGATCACGAAACTCGGGTCGATGTCACCGCGCTCGATGCGTTCGAGAAGGGGTCGCGTGTAGCGCTGGACGTGGCACTGGCCGGTCTTGAGTGTGATCGAGCGGTTCATCCACGATCCGACGGGGAACTTGTCCATCAGTCCGCCGTAGACGCCGATCACCGACACGGTTCCCCCATTGCGGCAAGCGACGATCGCCTGGCGCAGCGTCGCCCCGCGATCCGTCTCGAGTCGGGCCGCCTGCTTGACCCGGTCGTAGAGCTGTATCGGGGCGAAGTCTGAGTGTGCCTCCATGCCGACTGCGTCAATGCAGGCGTCGGGTCCACGTCCAGCGGTGATGTCTTTGAGCACCGCCATGAGGTCGGCATCTTCGTAGTTGATCGTCAGGGCGCCGGTTTTTTCGCGGGCCATCTCGAGCCGGTAGTCGACACGGTCGATCGCGATGATCTTCTCCGCACCCAACAATCTGGCGCTGGCCATGGCCAGCAGGCCCACCGGTCCGGCGCCCCAGACGGCGACCACGTCACCAGGCTGGATGTCGCACATCTCGGCGCCCATGTAGGCGGTCGGGAAGATATCGGACAGGAACAGCACCTTCTCGTCCGGCAGATCGTTCTCGATCTTGATCGGCCCGACGTCGGCAAATGGCACGCGCACGTACTCGGCCTGTCCGCCGGCGAAACCGCCGGTGAGATGGGAGTAGCCGAACATACCCGCGCTGGCGTGGCCCCACAGCTTCTCCGCCATGCCGGCGTTGGGGTTGGAGTTCTCGCATAAGGAGTAGAGCCCGGCAGTGCATGAGTTGCACGCGCCGCAGGCAATCGGAAACGGGACGACGACCCGGTCGTCGACCGACAGGTTGGTCACCGCGGGTCCGACCTCGACGACGTTGCCCATGAACTCGTGGCCGAGGATGTCGCCCTTCTCCATGGTCGGGATGTAGCCGTCGTAGAGATGCAGGTCCGAGCCGCAGATGGCGGTCGATGTGATCTTGATGATGGCGTCGCGCCGATTGAGGATCTTGGGGTCCGGTACGTCTTGCACATGAACGCTGTTGCGACCCATCCAGCAGTTCGCTCGCATGCTGTTCCTCCTCGTTCTATGAATCGGTCGCAACGGGCTTGGCGGGACGCTGACTGCGTTGCTGCTTCGCATCCGTGCCGCCAGGACTGCCCTCGGAGCGAATGACTTCGCCGGTCTCCACCAGTTGCTTGAATCGGCGCAGCGCATCATCGAGCTGGCGCTGCGGATCGGCTCCGACGACCGCCGCCACCTTCTCGCCGAGCGCCCCGCCCGGGACGCTCGACTCCAGCACCGCGCGGACTTCAGTTCCTCGGTGGCCCGGGGCCGGGCGATAGGAAATCCGTATGTTCCCGGCTGAAAGCAGCGGGTCCGCCTCACTCAGCTGGCTGGTGATCTCCTGCTCTGACCGGTTGATGGTGACTGCCGATGACGCGCCCATGGAAAGCTCCCTGCGGATGACGTTCGGATCGGTATTACCCAAAGAGGTCGAGCACTCTCGATTACTCGGTCTCCCGTACGAGCGCCTCGACGGCATCGAGAAGCGCCCACACCTGCTCGGGCGCATCATCGCCGGCCCACAGCTCGATCCGGTTCGTCTTATTCGCCGCAATCTCGACGGTTGTTATGCCTCCGTCGACCGCGTTCTGGTGCACCTGTTCGGAAATGGTCAAACCCGCGACCTCGTTCGCGAGCCGCTCGACCTGGCTTGCGTCACCGGGCGCCAGCCGCCGATTAGCGCGGACTTGGCCGTGATCGGTGACTATGAGCTGGTCGCCACGGATCGAGGTGGCACGATCGTCGCCCATCACTCCGCCGCGGACCCTGACGGTGACGTGCATCTCCCGAGAGTAGCCAGCGTCACGCCATGCGCCCATCGACGACCTCGTTGATCTCGGCCTGGTGGCGCCCGCTCCGGCGTGCGGGAAAGAGAGCGAGGTCGGCATGGTGCAAGGCCTGGCGCGCCGTTTCGTACGTACATCTCGGTTCGAGGAATTGCAACGAGTGAAACGCGACAGCATCGGCGACTCCGGCCCCAACCGAGGCGCGGAGATCCCAGAGAAGAGCCGCCCAGGCGGCGCCCACCGCGTAGCGGTCTTGAACGGAATCGTCCGGATTGGCCTTGAGCCGCAGGGTCTTGTCGTCACATCGTCGCGCGCCATCCGGCTCATCCCGCACCCAGTCACCGAACCGCGGGTCGTTGAAGAACGTCGCCTGCGCGTAGTCGGCGAAGCCCTCGTTGATGGCGCGAGCGGTGGGCGAGGCGAAGTCGTCGCTGAGCCGAGCAATTCGATGGACGACGGCATGGGTGAACTCGTGCATGCAGATGTCGCCGGACCGGGCCGCGGGATGAGGTCTGTCGGCGAGTCTGATCATCTTCTGACCGGGAAAGAATGCACCAACCTGAGCAGCGACGGTCCGATCCTGTACCCGAATGGTGAGCGGTGCGAAAGGCTCGTCACTGAATACGTCCGAACCCACGAGGTCGCCGAAAAACTGCATCGCATTGGCCATATGACTAAAGGCGCAAACCTCCTCAAAGCCCTCCTGATCGGGCTCGAGCCGAAAGTCGCGTTTGGAGTTGGTGATCGCATTGCCTGTCGCCGGAACAGTGATGAGCTTGCCTGTGTTCAGAACACCGCGACGACCCTCCAGCCCGGCCAGCCGCACCACCTGGGGCTCCGGATCCCGGCCTGGATTTGGCCGGAACACGCGTCCCTCGCCGAAGTTCGCGGAACAGCTCACGTCTTGTGCGTAGAGCAGTCCCAGCTCCTCGTCGGCCTCGAGATATGCGCGGACGTCGATCGGCTCCGTGTCATCGATAATCTTGGCGCGATAAGCCCAGACGCCCCGACCCTCAAACGGCCAGAAGGTGTCCGGACCACCGACTGATTGCGTTTGGACAACGTGCGCACGAGAGCGTCGGGGGCTGGCAGGCCAGAGGTGCCAATGACGTCTGAAAGATCGCAATTCACAATGGGATAGACAGATTGGCTCTCGCCGGCGAATCCCATCTATGCCTCTCCGCCCTATTCAGCCGCGCCGAGATCGATACCATACTGCGCGGCGGGACAGGCCCGCTCACCTTGGCTCCGCGAGGTTGCGATGGCAGTTGACACAGCGCATCAAATTCGAGTAGTCGTACTGCCAAAATCGGCTTCGAACAATTCCGACGTTAGCAAGATCGTACGGAGGAAACTTGGCGCGGGCTGGCACGTACAGCGTCTCACCCGGGGCAGCCGACTGTTCCTGCTCACCGGTAGGACCGAGCACGCCGTCGGCACTCGCGAGCACGCCCGCGAGTCCCACGAGGCGGCGCTGGAGTTATACCGCAGCAAACACTTCCGCCGGGTTGAGGCGGACGTTCCGGTGCCCGTTGCCGTCGATCCAGCTCTTGTCGCCGCCGGAGCGTTCGGTGACAACCCATGCCTGAACAACCCGCCGCCGCTGGACTGGATCCATCAACTCCTGCACTGGCCGGAGGCAATGGCGGCGATGTCGAACGCCACGCGCGGCGGACTTGGCATCAGCGTTGGCCAGCCCGACTCTGGCTATACGTTGCATCCCAATCTTGGCGCTGCCGGACTAGACCTCAACCGTGACCGCGATGTCATCGACGGCGACGACGACGCGCTGGATGATCTGATTCCCAACCCCGCGTGGCCTGTGCCAAACCCAGGACACGGGACGGCAACGGCCAGCGTCGTCGTCGGTCAAGGAACGCCCACCGAAGGAATTGTTGGCCTGGCCGGCCGCGCTCTTCTGGTGCCGATCCGTGCCACCGAAAGCGTGGTCCAGGTATTTGACTCCGATGTGGCAAAGGCAGTCGCCCATGCCCGGCAAGTGGGTTGTCACGTCGTGACGATGAGCCTTGGCGGCAAGGGATTCTTCGGGCTCAAGGGCGAGATACAGCGGGCCGTCGATGCCGGCATGATCGCCATGGCGGCGGCCGGCAACTATGTGCAAATCGTCACCGCTCCTGCCAGCTACGACAACTGTCTGGCGGTGGCGGCTACGGGACCTGGCGACATCCTCTGGGCGGATTCCTCCCGGGGGACGGCGGTCGACGTGAGCATGCCCGGCTCGTGCGTATACGTCGCGGCGTACAACGACAAGACGCCGATCGTACGGATGGCCAACGGCACCTCATACTCCGTGGCACATCTTGCGGCGGCTGCCGCGTTGTGGCTGGCGCATCACGGGCGTTCGTCGCTGATCAACAAGTACGGGCCGAAGCGCATACAGGCCGCTTTTCTCACAACCTTGCGGTGGCCGGGCGTCTGCGTGGTACCGCCAGGATGGGACCCCGACTACGGCGTCGGTCGGGTCGACCTGCTGGCTTTGTTGCAGGCGCCCTTGCCGGGCACCCAGGATCTGGTCGAGGTGGGCGCCTTCGGAGCAAGCGAGGACGATGCCGCAGCTCGGATCGCGGCCATGATCAGCGTCGATCCGGTGCGGGTGCGGATCCGGCTCGGTGAGCTGCTCCACGCATCGAACCCCGACGAGCTGAACCGGACCATCGCCGAACACGAGGGCGAACTGGTCTACCTCGTCCTCGCCGATCCGGCCTTTGCAGAGTCGCTGACGCAGCCCCGGGCGATCGGTGCCTTTCCTGCCAAGATCAATATTGACGGTGTCACCGGCGAACTTGGCGCCCGGTTGAACGGCTAGCTGCTGCTGGGACACGCGACCCAGGATTGTCAGTCAGCGGAGAATCGGTTAATTCATTTCGAGCGGTGGGCACAAATTCGCCGTGACCATTCGATCTGATGAGGAGGACTCGACAAGTTGCCTCACTTACAACCGAAATCTGGACGCAATCTCCCGACGCGCCTACTGTAGCTTTCTGGGACTTTCTTGACTCGGGGGACATCGAAAGCCGCTCGGTCGAGCAAGGAGCCATTGTGCCGAAGTACATCGTCCGCTCTGGCGACACTCTCACCGCGATCGCTGCCCGTTTCGGCGTGAGCCTGGCAGCCCTCGAAGCTGCGAACCCGCAGATCTCCGATCCGAACCGGATCTTTCCCGGACAGGTTGTCTCGATTCCGGGCAGCTCTCCAGCGTCCGGATCGGACTATGTCGTCCAGCTCGGCGACACTCTCACCGCGATCGCTGCCCGTTTCGGCGTGAGCCTGGCAGCCCTCGAAGCTGCGAACCCGCAGATCTCCGATCCGAACCGGATCTTTCCCGGACAGGTTGTCTCGATTCCGGGCAGCTCTCCAGCGTCCGGATCGGACTATGTCGTCCAGCTCGGCGACACTCTCACCGCGATCGCTGCCCGTTTCGGCGTGAGCCTGGCAGCCCTCGAAGCTGCGAACCCGCAGATCTCCGATCCGAACCGGATCTTTCCCGGACAGGTTGTCTCGATTCCGGGCAGCTCTCCAGCGTCCGGATCGGACTATGTCGTCCAGCTCGGCGACACTCTCACCGCGATCGCTGCCCGTTTCGGCGTGAGCCTGGCAGCCCTCGAAGCTGCGAACCCGCAGATCTCCGACCCGAACCGTATCTTCCCGGGGCAGATCATCACCGTCACGCCCCTGATCACTTATGTGCGGCACAATATTTGGACTCTGGACCAGATCGATCACTGGCACCCGACGATCTACGCATACGCACGTGGGGTGGGAGTTCTGATGGACCGGACGAACGTCAATCCGCTCGACCCCATCGGCTGGCAGTATCAATCCGACGTCCACGGGACAGCTGTGAACCCGGATCAATTCCGCAATCAATGCCAGCACTTCACGTGGTTCTTCTTGCCGTGGCACCGGATGTACCTCGAGTGGTTCGAACGGATCATCAGGTCCGCGATTGCTGGCCTCGCTGATATCGACGATGAGACCAAGAGGACATGGGCACTTCCCTATTGGAACTACAGCAGCGATGATGCTGCGCGTCGACGTCTACCGCAGGCGTTTCTGGACGTGACCCTTCCCGATGGCGTCACACCTAATCCATTGCGCGTACCCGGGCGCAACCTCAACAACGGCTCGGCGTTACCGGCGGCGGATGTCGCACTGACAAACGCGCTTGCGCCAGTCCCGTTCGCCGGGGTAGGCGGATTCGCCGGTGGCCGTACGGCATTCAGCCACGTGGGGGAGGATCCGGGCTCATCGCCGGGTCCGCTCGAACTGAGTCCGCACGGCGCTGTCCACGTCGACGTTGGCGGCCTCATGGTTGCGTTCAATACTGCAGCGCTGGATCCTATTTTCTGGCTTCATCACGCGAACATCGATCGGCTGTGGGAGGTTTGGCGAGGTTTGCCCGGCCGCTCGAACACCAACGAGGCCGCGTGGCTGACTGGGGTGACCTTCCATTTCCACAACGAGAACGCGGCGCAGGTCGATGAGACCGTCCAAGATGTGCTCCAGACCAAGGAGCAGCTGCACTACAGTTATGAGGATATTTCTGCGCCTGTTGGTATTTCTGCGTTCGTTGACCTGGAGGCGGCCGTGGGATTAACACCTGAACCAGAGAATCCCCCGGAACTGGTCGGCGCGTCAGACGGCGCGGTTGCGCTCAGGGGGGACACGGCCAGCATTACCTTCGGCATCTCTGCGCCCCAAGGTCCAGTCGCTGGCCCGGCTCGCTCAGGTTCCCGCGCGTACCTGCGTCTCGAAGACGTGACGGCTCCCGCGCCGGCGGGCGTGACCTACGGCGTATACCTGGGTGTGGCCGACGGCGAACCGACAACCGATGACGCACACTACGTCGGCGTCGCCGCGTTCTTCGGCGTCGAGGAAACGCGCAGTCCGGACAACGAACACGGCGGAATGCGACTTGCTTTCGACATCACCGACCTATACAACCGGCTGAATGCCGAGGCCGGGTTGAATGATCAGGTCAGCGTCATGTTCGTCCCTCATTATGTGGAGCCACCCGAGACTCCGGTCGAGATGCCGAGCGACGAAGTGTCAGCCCCCCAGCAGCCTGGAAACGTACGAGTTGGGCGAGTAAGTATCTTCCTTCAATGATCATGGTCCTGCCGCGGCGCTCCAGCTGGCGGCGCATGTGGTGGACGCACCCGGAGTTGTCACTCGCCGCCGTAGCGGCGGCCGCATGGTTCGCGGTCTTGACCGTGCATATCGCCACAGGGCCGCTGCTCCTTCCGGCGCAGCATTTTCCGACTCTTATTCCGGATCAAGGCCAGGCGGGTCATCACAGCGGCAGGTCGAACCCAGGCATTGCAGCGCACCAGTACGTCATGTCGCAGCCAGGAGGGGCGCCGACCCTCCTCGTGTCAGTTGGGCTATGGGTCCTAATGGCCACGGCGATGATGCTCCCTACCGCGCTGCCCGAGGCGCGTTCGATTTCGCTGAACGGGAAGTGGAAACGTCGGCAACGCGGGCCCGCACTGTTCGCCGTCGGCTACCTTGCCGTGTGGTCGGCTGTCGGCGTCCTTCTGCTGTCGGCGGCCCGGTTGATCGGACCGAAAGCTGCTGGCCCGTTGGCAATTTCAGCGGCATTGGCCATTGCGGCGGCATGGGAGTCAACGCGCTGGAAGCGACTGTGTCTGCGTGCCTGTCACCGCTTGCGGGCATTGCCTCCCGACGCATGGAGAGCTGACAGAGCGTCTGTCCGCGAGGGAATCCGCAATGGGGCTTGGTGCGCGGGCTCATGTGGGCCGATGATGGTCCCGATGGCGCTTGCTCCGCATTCGGTCGGGCTGTTGTTGATGGTGTTCCTTTTTGCCGTGGTGTCGGCGGAGAAGTTGCTGACGAGGGCGGTCGACCACCTCCGGTTGGTCGCTGCCGTGCTCACTATTGCCGCAATCGTCGTGGTATTCGGGGCACCGGTTACTTAGCTGAGCCTCGCGACGCGATCGATAGCAGTCCGACCAGCCACTCCTCGGACATTCTGCCGGGCGGCCAACCGCACACCCCCAGCCCGCTAGGCAGCGAAGAGCTCGACGAATCTTGCGAGTAGATTCGGCGTCTCGCTGACCCCGCTGGCCCGGGCTGCCGCAAGCACAGCGTCCGCCTCTTCCGGCTGGAAGTAGCCGGCGTACTTGTAGACCTCGACACGGGTGGCCAAGCCATCCAGATCCAGTTCAGGGTGGAACTGTGTGGCGTACACGCGCGTCCCGACTCGGAAAGCCTGCACGGGGCAATGCGGCGAAGTCGCCAAGGTCACAGCGTGGGCTGGGAGCTTGAAGATCGCTTCCTTATGTCCCTGGTAGGCGCCGAAGGTTGTCCCGGCCACCTGAAAGAGAGGATCCCGACGACCTTCCGCAGTCACGGTGATCTGGACGCCGCCGATCGGCTCGCCGTACGTGCGGTCGACCACCGCACCTTGATGTCGGCCGAGGGTGCCGATCCCATAGCACGAGCCCAAGAAGGGATGATCGCACTCCACCACGTCATCGAGCAGCGCGGCCAGTTCCACCTCAACTCGCTGTTGAGTAGCGGACTTGGACTCCTCAGGGTCACTGGCCTGAAAGGGGCCACCTCCCAGGATGATTCCGGACCACTGGTCGAGGTCTAACCGGCCGATCGAGCCCTGCTCCATCCGGACCCGGCGGAACCGCGCCTCGTCGAGGCCCGTGCATCGCAACATGGCTGCGTACTCGTCATCCGCCGCGAGGTCCTCAGCCCGAATCGCGAGCAGCAGAAACGGCTTCACGTCCGCACCTTAGAGCAATGACGAAAAGTATGCAGTGTGGCTATTAACGCTCGACGTCAGTTCAACGGCTCCGTCTCCGCCCGCTGGCCATCAGTCAGTACCGCCTGGCCCAAGTCATCGACGTGCCACCGCGCCGGATCAATGAAATCGTTCACGGCAAGCGGGCGATCAGCCCCGACACCGCCCTGCGGTTGTCCCGAGCCTTCGGCACCTCCGACCGTTTCTGGATCAATCTGCAGACTCACTACGACCTCGAAGTTCAGCTCGAAGGGCATCGAGCCGAGCTTGACAAGATCCAGTCGCTGGTGGCTTGACCGAAGAAGCCGCGTCCCTGGGCGATCAAGGCTCGCCCAGGTCAACGAGAAGAGAAGTAATGCCCGTGAGGTCGAGTCGGAGCCCATGGCTGGTGTGCCCGTAACGGAGGACGACGTTGCGGCACGTGGGGCAGCGGATGACCAGGGCTGGCGCATCGGCGTACAGGACGTGTGACGCGAGGGGCGCTGAACGGCCGCAGTGGGCGCAGGCGGCGATGGCCGCCGTCAGTTCCACGGTGAACAGCTCCGCGAGCGGACCGGCTGCTGCGTTGCCGTCCAGGGTTCGGTCGGATGTCTCGCTCTGGTCGCTCACGGTTGACCTCCAGTTGCTCCGAAGCGTTCGGTCTTGATCGACGAAGGGTCGTGACCTTGGGCGGTGAGGGCGCGGGCGATCGTCTCCACGAACCCGGTGGGTCCGCACACCAGCACATGGGGCCTGGCGCTCGGCGGGAGCGTGTGGGCCGACAGCATTGTCTCGTCAACCCGTCCGGTCAGCCCGTCCCAGTTCGCCGGTGATCCGCGGGTGAGCGTCACCGTCACCGTGGCTGCCGACTCGGCGAGTTCTGTCATACCCAGAAGGTCGTCCGCCGTGCGGGCGGAGTAGAGCAGCCGGGCCTGCCGTTCACCCTGGGCGGCCCGATGATGCCCCAGCATGCTGAGAAACGGTACAACGCCAGACCCGCCGGCGATGAGCTGCACCGGGTCGTCACCAACTGGCCAGACGAAGTAGCCACCGATCGGGCCGCGCAGCTCGAGCTGGTCACCAGCACGAAGCTCCTCGGTCAGATAAGGCGACACTTCGCCGTCGTCCAGGCGCTCCACGATCAGCTCGAGGTCGTCACGTTCCGGCGGCGACGCCAGCGAGTAGCTGCGCTGTGCCGTGTAACCATCAGCGGCGGTGAGCCGTACATCAATGTGCTGACCGGGCTGGTGTCCCGACCACTCCGCCGGTCGCAGGCTCAGCCGTGAAGCTCGCGAGGTCTCACGGCGCACGGTGACGACGTCGGCGAGCTGCCAGCTCAGTCGCCGGCGTATCGCTGTTCGCGCCACGGGTCGCCGTAGTTGTGATAGCCGAATGTCTCCCAAAATCCAGGTTGGTCGTACGGCAGTCAGAATCAGCCCGCGTACCCACTTCGCGGACTTCCAGAAGTAGAGGTGCGGGACCAGCAGCCGCGCCGGTCCGCCATGATCAGCTGGCAGCGGCTTCCCGTCGTAACCGTCGGCGATCCAGGCCCTGCCACCCGCCAGATCGTCGAGTGGCAGGTTGGTGGTGTATCCGCCGTCGCTGAAGGCCGTGACGAATTTTGCGTCGGTGGTGGCCTCCTGCAGAAGGGTGTCGATTGGCACGCCGGACCAATGCGTATCCAACTTCGACCAGCTGGTGACGCAATGGATGTCGACGGTGATCTCCTCGTGCGGCAGCGCCGAAAACTGCTGCCACGTCCAACGCTGCTCCGTGTCGACCTGGCCCTGGATGGCGAAGTCCCACCGATCAAGATCGGATCGTGGCGTAGGACCGGCCGACAAGACCGGGAAGCCGTCGCCGACGTCGTACTGCCCCGGCGGCAGCCTTCCGGGTGGTGCGGTCCGCCGCCTCCCGGCGAATCCGCGAGAGACGAATGACACGACATCCTCCTTGCGTCAGGCACCGGACGCACGGTAGTGAAGTTCAGGCTGTGGCCCGGGTTCAAGCTCATCACGACCAGCGGCCACCGGACAAGCACCGGCGAGATCTTCACGCCATCCAGGTCAGCGACTTTCCGCAGAGGGACGCAGATGCGGGCCGGTTTGGGCGTGGAGGCGTTGCGTCTTCCGGCGATGGCCACAGATGCCGTCCGGTACGTGCCACCCGCCGGTTCGGACAGTTGATCCACTACTTGTCGCGCAGTACGGCCGCCGCGATCCTCTGGACGCGTTCGGGATCGGCGATCGCATCGATCTCGGCAATCGTGCCTTGGGCGACGGTGAAAGCGAGGACGGCATAGGGCCGTCCTTTCACGGTGATGACCACTCCAGCCGCTCCGTTAACTCGCGCTGGGTGGAGTTCAGCTCCGGGGAGAGCTCCGAAGATCGCCTGCTTGGCTACCGCGGCGGCACCTGTGGTGACGGTTGGCGCTCTGCGGCGCCTGCCACCGAAGTCGGAGCGGAGCACGACATCCGGATGCAGCACCGTGACCAGGGCATCGAAGTCGCCGGCCCGTGCCGCCCGAAAGAAGGCGTCGACCACGGCTCGTTGACGAGCGAGATCAGGATCGGGAGCCGGTATCTCTGCGCCCTTGACCCGTCGCCTGGCCCTGCTCGCGAGCTGTCTGGCGGCCGCGGGCGATCGACCGACGAGCGGAGCGATCTCGTCGAAGGGCAGCTCGAACATGTCGTGGAGTACGAACGCCAGCCGTTCCGCCGGTGACAGGCTGTCGAGTACGACCAGGAGGGCGAGGCCGACAGAGTCGGCGAGCAAGGCTTCGTCCTCCGGTTGGAGCATTCCTTCCGGGCTGATGACCGGATCGGGAAGGCGGACGTCGAGGGATTTCTCCCGGCGAGTATTGCGCGACCGCAGCATGTTCAAGCAGACGCGGGCCACGACCGTGGTCAACCATCCGCCGAGGTTGTCGACCTCACTCGCTTCCGTCCGGCTGAGTCGCAGCCATGCGTCCTGGACGGCGTCGTCTGCCTCGCTGAGCGAGCCCAGCATCCGGTAAGCGACCGCACGAAGATGGGGCCGGTGCTCCTCGAAACGCTCGGCCAGCCACATCTGGTTCTCCGCCATTGGTCACATCCTCGCGTTGCCAAGTGTCAGAGAAGTGACTCGCCACTTACGACGAATGTGACAAGGAGGCAGACATGAAGACGTTGGTCACCGGCGGCACAGGCACCTTAGGCAGGCTACTGGTCCCGCTGCTACGGGAGGCCGGCTGTGATGTCCGGGTGCTGAGCCGGCGCAGCCGCGAGGGTGAGGAGGGCATCGAGTTCGTCACGGGTGACCTGGCGACGGGAGAGGGCATCGACGACGCCGTACGGGGAACCGAGACGATCGTGCACTGTGCAGGCAGCAGCCAGGGTGATGAGGACAAAGCGCGGCAACTGGTACGGGCCGCAGCACGTGCCGGGGTGCAACATCTGATCTACATTTCAGTGGTCGGGGCCGACCGCATCCCGATCACCAGCCGCATCGACCGCGCAATGTTCGGCTACTTCGGATCCAAGGGCGGCGCCGAGCGGGTGGTGGCTGAATCTGGGCTTCCGTGGACCACGATGCGCGCCACCCAGTTCTATGACTTGATCATGGTGGCGGCCCGGCAGCTGGCCAGGTTACCGGTCATCCCGGTCGCGACCGGATTCCGTTTCCAGCCTGTCGACGCCGGGGAGGTCGCCGCTCGGCTCGCCGACCTCACGGTTGGCCCGCCCGCCGGACTCGTGCCCGACCTGGCCGGGCCCAGAACGTACGAGATGGCCGACCTCATCCGCTCCTATCTGCACGTCGTTCACAAGCACCGGCCGGTTGTGTCCGTCCGGCTCCCGGGCGCAGCCGCTCGAGCAGTCCGGGGAGGCGCGAACCTGGCTCCTGAGCGAGCGGTCGGACGCCGAACCTGGGAGGACTTCCTCTCCACGCAGCTGAGTTCACCAGGCGGTCTCAGACCCGTACGGGTGTAGCCCGGCTGACCCGCCCGCGGGCGACGAATGTCACCAGTCGGGATGGCTCAACACGTGCTCGGCTACGTGCTGAAGTCCCAAGGCACGGGCTTTGAGGACGCTACGATCCCGGCGTGAACGAGCGGTGTGATGTTTCCGTTATCGTCCCGGTCTTCAACAAGGCCCGCTTTCTTCCCGTACTTCTCGACTCGTTGGCCGCGCAAGATGTCAACGGGATCACCTTCGACGTGATTTGCGTGGACGACGGGTCCACGGACGGCAGCAGCGAAATCCTGGACCGCTACGCCGCGAACCACAGCTGGCTCCGAGTCATTTCTCAGCCGAACTCCGGATGGCCTGGCCAGCCCCGCAATCGCGCGGTCGCCGAGAGCGGGAGCCGGTATGTCTTTTTCGCCGACGCCGACGACTATCTAGGCAGCGAAGCGCTCCGCCGGATGGTCAACTGGGCCGACGAGTACGGCAGCGACATCTTGGTCCCGAGATCGGTGCGCACCGCCGACCCGTACGCGCCGTTTCATCGGCTGTTCCACGAGAACCGGCCCGACGTTCCGATCCCGCTCCAGTTCAAGAGCCTGGGACCGACGAAACTCTTCCGGCGCGATTTCCTCAACGAGCACAACCTGCGTTTCGTCGAATATCGGGCGCCTCTGGAAGATGGCATGTTCACGTCCCGGGCTTACCTGCTGGCCAACCGGGTGTCGAGCGTCGCGGACTACGCCTACTACTACATCGTCGACGGTCAGGAGACGAGCATCAGCGCCAGGCGGCGCGACCCCTGGGAGCAGCGTCGAAGCGTCGAAACGATCTTGCGGACCATCCGCGAGCTCTGTCCCGACCCCAAGATCGCCGACCAGGTCTACCTGGACATCTACGTCCGGAAGGGCATTCGCTACATCGCTGCCAATCGGTTGCCCAACTACCAGCCGGAGTTCCGCAAGGAGCACGTGCTCGCCGCTGCCGATCTGGCCGAGGCGTGCATGCCCGAAAACCTGGAGCGTCGACTGCCGATGGCTCACCGGTTCCGCTCTCGGCTGGTACGCCATCGTGATGCCGAGGCCTCCTACCAGCTGGCCCTGGCCGAGCTCAGCGGCCTACCGCCGGTCCGCGTTGAGGGCAACCGACTTGTTCTGGACACGGGTGCAGGACGAGCCACTGTCGATGTCACCGCACGACGTTGCTGTCCGCGTGGCTGACACTCGGATCAAGGCCACTTCGGATGGCGCGACTGCGACCGTCGAGCTCATCACGCAGGGAATCCGGCTCACGAGCAGAGACACCATGGTCCTCTCCGCGATCGGCGCCGGCGGTGAAAGCGCGCGACTCGCCGCGGTCACGGCGACCACCGGTCAGACGCAGGATGCGCTCGAGCTGACGGCTGGGCTTACGCCGGCCGTCCTGAAGGCCGCCGCGGCGCTTCCTCCGCCGGTCAGTCTCGCGGTCGAGATCCAGGGCCGCGAGGGCGTGCGGGTCCTCGCCGCCACCGCTCGGGCGCCCGTCGATTTCGCTGCCGTGCTGGCTGGTCGGACCCAGCTCAGGCGAGCGGCCGCGAAGCGCCTTGTGCAGTTCCTCCCTGCCCGCGTTGCCCGTCCGCTGCTCTCGCATGGGCGCACCCCGGTGCTGCCCGACAGTGTGGTCAGTTCGATCGCTCGTGGTCTCGGCCGCACGCTTCGTCGAGCCGGGCTCCAGGTCAAGGAGCTGAGCCCCGGTGCCGTCGTGATCAGCCGGGGGTCTGGCGCGGACCCCAAGCAGGTGCGACGCGGGCTCTCGATGATCGTCGACCAGGCCCTGCTGCGTAAACCGACGGAATCGCCGGCTGGCTTCCTGACGTCAGTGCTGGATCCGATCCCCGCCCTCGAACTCAGCACGACCGAAATCAGTCCGCGGGCTGCGCTGGTGACTTAGTCGACCGCGAAGGTCGCCGTCCGGGAGATCAGTCCGGGGACCACGCTGGTCACCGAACCATCCCTGGTCCGGCGCCATCGCCATGAGCAGGACGCGGGGCTGTCCAACTACCTCATCGTCCAGCAGATCCTCAACGTGGTACAGCGATACGGCGTCAACGCCGTACTCGATGTGGGCGCCAACCGGGGACAGTACGCACGGTCGCTGCGGCGGGCCGGCTATCGGGGGCACATCGTCTCCTTCGAGCCGGTAGGCCCTGACTTCGCCGAGCTCAGCCGGCGGGCGGCGAGGGACCCGAAGTGGACGGTTCATCAACTCGCCCTCGGTCGCGCGGAGGGTTCTCTTGAGATCAACGTCGCCCCGAGCGGCCTCAGCTCGGCGCTGACACCCAGCGAGTACGGCGGCCAGCGCTATCAGAAGCTGACCGAAGCGATGACCGAAACCGTACCGGTGGTCCGGCTCGATGAGATCCTCGATGACGTGCTGGCTCACGTACCGGACGCCCGCCCGTACTTGAAGCTGGATACCCAAGGCTTCGATCTCGAGGTCTTCGCGGGCCTCGGCGAGCGGGCAAAGGACTTCGTCGGCATGCAGTCTGAAGTGGCATTGCTGCGCATCTACGAAGGCATGCCGCGGATGCCCGAATCGCTGGCGGTTTACGAGGCGGCCGGATTCGAGGTGGCCGGCATGTACTTAGTCACCCGAGAGCGAAGGACCGCACGGGCGCTGGAATTCGACTGCCTTATGGTTCGCGCCGACGCCCTACCGAGCAGCGCCACCTGACGTCTCTCAGATATCAAGGCCCGCTGCAGGCTGGGTGATGATCGCTGCCGGCCCGGCGACGGCTGGCGCCCGACTCAGTGCACTTCGACGATCGGCCCGAACTGCTCCTGGTAGGCGTTGACGTTGCCCTGCAGTGCGCTGATCAGCGACGGGATCAGGGTGGGGGGCAGATGCAGCCGGCTGACGACGTACGCAGGAATCGGGTCACTGGTGCTGGCCGGTTCGGTCTGGCAGAAGTCGATCGTGAACTCGTGCCCGGAGTGGCTGACCAAAGAGACATTCGCGTAGATCCCGTTTCGGGTCTCGGCAGGAACTCGCACACTGACCGTCCGCGAGACCTCCGCGGGAAGGTCGCTTCGATCGCTCATCGTGATTTCTCCGTGAAGACGAGGTGAGGTGCCATTTCCTGCATGAACCGTGGCGTAACTCTATCCAGGCGGCCAGTCGCCTTACGCTGCGGTCATGACGCTGCTACTTCCCCGCAGCGAGGTTGTCGACGTTGCTGGCAGGATCGACGGCCTCCGGGACGCTAAAACCCCCAACCGTAACGGCCTGGGGGACCCGGGGGCACCTCCCCCCGAAGGTTCACCGACCCGCGTCCGATGGTCACATGTGGAATATGCCCGGAAGGGCGCCCCTGCCTCCGCCGACTCAGCACGATCGGGGAACCCGGCAAACCGAGCCGCTTTCACTCTCGACGACGTGCGTGCGACGTACAAAAAGCGAGACGCATGGTGGACGGTCTTCCTCGTCGACCCCCTGGTCGCCCGGATGATCGTTCCGCTCGCCAACCGCACCAAGGTCACGCCGAACCAGGTGTCGGTTATCTCCTTCATCGTGGGCTTGTTGGCGGCGGCGGCGTTCTGGCAGGGAGATCACCCTGCCCTTGTGGTGGGAGCGCTGCTCTATCACGTCAGTTTTGTGCTGGACTGCGTCGACGGCAAGATCGCCCGGCTCAAGGGCACCGGGTCGGTCTTCGGGATGTGGCTGGACTACAGCTTCGACCGGTATCGGGTGCTGGCGTGCACCGGAGCTCTGATGTACGGCCAGTACCAGCGCAGCGGCGAAATCTACTTCATCTGGCTTGCGGTGTTGGTGACGTTCCTCGACATGCTGCGCTACATGGATGCGCTGCAGGTGTACAAGCTCCGCCTGGAGATGGGGCGCCGCCTCCGCAGTGCCGCACGACCGAAATCTCGTACCGTTCTGCGCTACCAGGTGCCGGAGCATGAGGCCGTGCGGTTCCTGCCGGTCGGAGCGGCGCAGGATCTCGGCTATCACCGTGTCCCGACGGCAAGTTCCGGCGATGCCGTCGCGTACGCGTCGGGACGAGCGTCCCGCTTCAAGCCGCACGCATTGACCTACGTCCTGCAGCAGGAGTTCTGGTCGCGGTTCGGCTGGTGGGCGCGCGTGCGTGAGCGTTCTGATGCGCAAGCGAGTCCGTCCTCATCTGTTCAGCGGCATCGAGTACCAGATGTGTATCTTCATCGTCGGCCCGCTGTTGGATGCCGTGCTGGGGGCGGTGCTGGTGAGCGCGGTCCTGCTGCTGATCTTCGAGGCCGCCGTGATCTACAAGCTGCTGCTCAGCAGCAGAGACTTCGAGCGGGAGATGCGCCGGCTGAGCGGTCCAGGGGACGACGGTCGAGCCGTCACCGCGGCCGCGACCGCCGTCGGCGCACCGGAAGTTCATGAGGAGCTCGGAGTTCGATGCCCCGCCCACCGATCACGGCGGAACGGGCGGCACGCGCTACTCGGGCACCCAGGAACTCGAGCCGGTTCACTAGCTCGTGGACGCTGTCTCAGAAGGGCCAGATGGTCAGCTCGCCAGCGCTACCGGTCGGCCGGTGCCGAAGGAAGACGACCCGGACTATCGCAAACCGTTCCTCAAGACGCGGCTCATCGTCGGCATCATCGGGATCCTGCTACCGCCGACGGTGGTCTTCGGCTACATGATCATCGTCGGCGAACCGCGGTTCAAGCCGTCGTTGAGCGACTACTACTACACACCGATGCGCAACTGGTTCGTGGGCAGTCTGTGGGCCATCGGGGCTGGTCTGCTGGTCTATCTGCGGACGAAGTATCGGGCGGATAGCTGGATCAGCTTCGTGGCTGGGCTGCTGGCCATTGCGGTCGCGCTGCTGCCGACGAGTGACATCCATACTCCGACGACGGCGACCTCCACGCTCCATCTGGTCTGCGCCGGCATCTTGTTCGCGCTGCTCGGGCTCATGTGCTTCCTGTTCGGCCGACGCGACCGGACACGCGAGGACCGGACGGTTCAGTGGCGGCGCGTGTGGGGCACGGTGCACAAGACCTGCGCCTTCATCGTCTGGGGCGCCGTTCTTGGGAGCGTCTTGCTGGTCAAGTTCGGACCACCCGACAGTCAGGCGGTCTTGATCGGCGAAACCGTCGCCGTGATCGCGTTCGCTGTCTCCTGGTTCCTCAAGGGGTCCGAGATCATCAACATCGTGCGTGAGGAACACAACAAGCCGCCTCTGCTGCGCGCACCAGCCCAGTCCTGACGCCCCTTTACATTGCGACTTTGAGCCCCGCAGATACACCTTGAGCCCTCTGCTAGGGGCTCAAGGTGTACCGGGAAGGCTCAAAGTGGGGTTGATCACCCGTTCAACCGACGGACCTGAGCTAGGACTGCCTTCTCCGAGAGCTAGCCGTAGTGGCGGAACGGAAGCCTTCGGCCTGAACGCCCTCGTCGGCCACGCGGATGCCGTAGTGGTATGCGAGCCTGCCGCCCAGGAACCCGGACGCTCCGATGATGGCGAGTCCGACGATGCTCAAGATGAACGGGCCCACCGGCGCCGAATCCCAGCTGTCGCGCGTGGTGTAACGCCAGATGAAGTCGACGATGAAGATCGCCAACGCCGTCGAGTTGAGCGCCGCGTGGAGGCGTCCGGTGTTGAAGGCGCTCGTGCCGCGCGGCACGTTCAGCAGGTCGATAGTGCCCCAGATGGCGGCCAGCGCTGCGCCCACCGCGCCGAACAGGACGAGCCACATGGCACCCACGCTCCAGGTGCGCGGCGTCAGAGCTGCCGTAGGAGATCAAGTCGAAGACCAGCGAGCACACCCAGGCGCCGATCGGTACGGCGACCAGGATGGGATGGACCGGGTGGCCGTACGAGCCGGCCAGCGCGGAGCGGGGTTGTTTCGACTGCAATTGCCCGGAATCCATGACGATCCTCCGTTGTCGAATGGAGCCCAAATCGGCCTCCACCTCGCAGGGTAGTCCGGTGCCGCTCTGCACCGGAGGATGCGCAGCGAGGTCGCCAGATAAGTTGGAAGCATGACTGGATTTCTTGCCAATGCTGACGTCGACATCTCCGCGCCGCCGGAGCGAGTCTGGTCGGCACTGACCGACCCCAAGGAGATTGCGAAGTACATGTTCGGTGCGTCGGTGGAGGCCTCCTGGCGTCCGGGGGGCGCCATCACCTGGAACGGAGAGTATGAGGGCAGGCCGTATCAGGACAAGGGCGAGGTCTTGGAGGTTGAGCCGCCCCGCCGGCTCAAGCTGACCCACTTCAGTCCCCTGACCGGACAGGAGGACCGACCTGAGAACTACCACACCGTCAGCTACGAGCTGACCGACCGGGGCGGAATGCACGCACCTCGCTCTCAGTCAGGACAACAACGCCGATCAGGACGAGGCCGACCGCGCCTCGGCAAACTGGAGCACCATGTTGACCGGGTTGAAGGCGACGGTCGAAAACGGGTGACACCCTCGCAGGTCAAGCTGCTGATGAGCTGCCAGCCGGCGGCCGGTCATTGCCGGTGAACGATCAACCGCGACAGCGTTCGTGGGAAATGAGCACATCAGCCGAGCGTCCACCAGGGTTGAAGCGTCGGATCGTACGTGCTGGTGCTCGCCGCCCTGCGGATCACCGACGCGATCGGGGAAGTGGTCGCGCCGGGATTGACCGCTCGGGTAGCGGCACGACGGTGGTTCCGCATCCCCGACACCCCTGGTTCGCGCCACGGAAATGTGCAATGGGGACCGGTCGGGGGTTCGAGCTTCGAGACCTCGAGCCTGGGGCACACGATTCGCGGAACCTCCTGGGGACGCGGCCGTGTGGTCTATCTCATGCACGGCTGGGCCGGGTCAGCCGAACAGATGGTCGGCCTGGTCGAGCCACTGCTGCTGCGGAACTACCGAGTCGTGGTGTTCGACGCGCCAAGTCACGGTCGCTCCGACCCGGGTCCATCCGGCCCTGGCCGCAGCCATGGGGTCGAGTTCGCACACGCGCTCGGTGCGGTCTCAGCGGTGTTCGGTCCGGCGCGGGGTGTGATCGCCCACTCCCTCGGCGCCATGGCCGCGATGCTCGCTCTCAGATTTGGCTGGCTGTCGACGGAGCGCCTGGTCTTTCTCGCTCCGATGAGTGGTCTTCAGGGTCAACTCGACGCCTTCGCTGATGCTCTCAACCTGGGCAGGCGGACCCGGCTGCGGATGGCGGCGCGCATCCATGATCGGGTCGGCTTCCCGGTCGAAGAATTCGAACTGCTCCGGATGGCCAGCTACGCCCAGGACGCGCCACTGCTGGTCGCGCACGACACTGCCGACCGGTACGCGCCGTACAGCGACAGCGTCGGGCTCGTCGCGAAGTGGCCGGGCACCGCCGAGTTGCTGACCACAGAAGGACTTGGTCACAACCGGTTGCTCCGCGATCCAGGAGTGATCGGAGCAGTCGTCGACTTCGTGGCGCAGGATGACGGTCCGCTGAGTCAGCAACAGCTCAAAGAAAGAGCACGGTGACGGACAAAAGGCAGGGGCTTTCAGCCACGCCCGCACAGTCCTGGCGCTAATGTTCAAATGATCACTCGCGACCTCGGAAGGAGCCAACGGTGGCTTCAGTCCTCAATCCCTACATCAGCTTCCGGGACAATGCCCGGCAGGCCATGGAGTTCTACAAAGACGTCTTCGGCGGAAATCTCACCGTGAGTACGTTCGGCGAGTTCGGCGATCCTAACGCCCCCGGTGCCGACGGCATCATGCACGCTCAGCTGGAATCCAAGAGCGGCTTCACTTTGATGGCTTCCGACACGCCGCCAGGGATGGAGCGCACCACCGGCGACAACATCAGCATCAGCCTCAGCGGAGATGACGAGCAGGAGTTGCGCGGCTACTGGGACAAGTTGTCCCAAGGCGGCACGGTCACGTTGCCGTTGGAGAAGCAGATGTGGGGCGATGTGTTCGGCCAGTGCACCGATCAGTTCGGCATTGCATGGCTGGTGAACATCGCCCAGCCCCAGGGCTGATTCTCACCGCACCTGGGCCGTTTCATCACTTAAGTGCTGGCGAATGGCAGTTTCGGCAGAGTCGACGTTGCCACTTGCCAGCACTTAGTGTCCTTACCGCGGTACGGACCACCGGTGTGCGGCGCGGGCGCGACCGCTGGGCTGCAAAAGCGAGTGCTCGAGGATAGCTTCCCAGCGGGACAAGCGGCGAGGATCCCAGCGCCGACCGAGCAACCGATCCACGCCCGCGAGTATTGACGCACCCTCGTTGAGCAATTGCGACGAGGTAAAGCCAACGCGTTGCCAGCCGATTTCCACCAGCCGGCGGTCACGGCGAAGATCATTGCGGTGGACGGCCCGGTCGCGATGCACCCCGCCGTCGTACTCGTGGATCCGACGGGTGCCGACGATCCAGAGGTCAGCTCGTGCCACGAAGCGCCCCCACTCGTCGTAGATCTTCTTTTGCGGCTCGACTGGGATGCCAGCGGTGAGGTGCAGCACCCGCAGCACCGACTCCCAAGGCGACTCGCTGCGCCCGTCGAGCAGAGGAATGACCGTACGCAAAAGCGGCGCACCGCGCCGCCGCTGAGCCGCCGCTCTCGTGACGTCCTCGACGGTGCAGGCCTGCAGCCGTAGGGCAGAGTCGGCGAGGATGACCAGGTCCAGCACGCTGAGATACCGGGCTGCCGCGAGCAACGTCTCCGCCGCTGATGCCACCCGAACCCCGTCGATCTCTTCCGCCGGAATGGCCCGGGGATGTCGGGTCACCCGTAGCCCGGAACGCTTCGGATGGGGATCCGATCTCGGCACGGCGGCGAAGACAGGATGCTCCACGATGGCGGGCAGCCACCAACCGCGAAGCTCGGCCGCAGTCAGGGACGTGAACGCTGCCGATCGCGGCAAGATCAGCCGCCACGCCGCCAACTCGGCAGCCAGCGCGGGAGAGACGGACCGCGGGACGTACAGTCCACGGGACACCCGCCGCCAACGGCACGACCGGGTGGTGCCACGAAACGGCATCGATTCAGTCACGGGCTCGCCGGCGGAGATAGCCACGCCGGGACGTTAAGTGAATCAGCTGGAAAGGTGCGCCGGTTGCATGCACCTGTGGATGGCTCGACGAACTCCTATCGGTCATGTGCATAAGAAAGTGCTGGCGAATGGCACCTCCGATCCATCAAGAAGTGCGTTTCGCGAGCACTTACGTGACATCCCCTGTTTGCGCGCACGTCGGTCCGCTCGTACATAGACAATGATCAAGACTTGGGGCGCTGATCTATGCGCTGCGCTCGGGACTCGTCCCATAATGTCGAGCCGAACGAGCGGCCGAGGCGCGGAGGGTGGCTGACGGTGGACATGGCTGAGAGGGAATCACGTCGTAACCTGGCCGACGGTCTGCGGCCAGCGCTGGCCAATCAAGGCGTGGTGGCGGTGGCCACCACCTTTGTCGACAACTCCGGCATTACGCGGGTCAAGTCTGTTCCGCTCGATCGGCTGCCTCAGCTGGCCGCCTGGGGGGCTGGCTTCTCGCCAAGCTTCGACTACTTCCGGTTCGACGACTGGATGGCGGCCCCTCCCGGCGGATGGGCACCAGTCGGTGATTTGCGCATCATGCCCGATCTTCAACGAGTCGTGACGCTCGTGGCCCAGCCCGGGTGGGCCTGGGCACCTGGCGACCGTTATCGCCAGGACGGAGAGCCGTACGAGAACTGCAGTCGCCAGCTGCTGCGGCGGACAACCGAGTCGTTTGCTGAGCAAGGCATCGCGATCAAGGCCGGCTTCGAGATCGAATGGGTCCTCGCCGCCGCCGACACCGATGACTTCGAGCCGGCGGTCGACGGCGCCGGCTATGGCATGTCTCGGCTCATCGCGGCGTCCGCATACGTGCGCGATTTGATCGACGCGCTTGTTCGGCAGGAGGTTGCCATCGAGCAGTTCCATCCTGAGGCCGGCGCGGGGCAGCTCGAACTCTCGCTGCCGACCGAGTCACCCGTCGAAGCCGCCGACACCTCGGTGTTGGTTCGCAGCACGATCCGCGCCGTCGGCGATCGACACGGCTACCGGACGTCGTTCTCACCGAAGGTCGACCCGACGGGTGTCGGTAACGGGGGACATGTGCACCTGAGCGCGTGGCGCGACGGTCAGAACCTCATGGCCGCCGGCGCGGGCCGCTTCGGCCTGACTGAGACGGCCGATTCGTTCGCCGCTGGGATCCTGCAGCGGCTTCCCGCCCTGCTGGCTATCGGCGCACCCAGTGTTGCGTCGTACCTGCGGCTGGTGCCCTCGGAGTGGGCCGGCGCCTATTGCTGCTGGGGTCTGGAGAACCGGGAGGCGGCGCTGCGGATGATCACCGGGTCAACCGGCAGCAGCGCCTGGGCGGCCAATCTGGAGGTCAAGTGCATCGACCTGACTGCCAATCCCTACCTCGTGCTGGCAGCGCTGCTGGCCGCCGCTTCCGCCGGTGTCGACGCACACGCCCGGCTGCCGGAGCCGATCGACGTCGACCCTGCGGCGCTGGACGAGGAGGTCCGGAGGGAGCGAGGCGTCCGGAGGTTACCGACCACACTGCACGCCTCGGTCGAGGCGTTCGCTGCGGATGAAGTCCTGCGGAATGCCCTCGGCGATTCCCTGGTGAACTCGATCATTGCCGTTCGGCAGTCCGAGATGGACCTCTTTGCGGGCGCCTCGGCCGAGGAGATCGTACGGGCTACGCGCTGGGCGCATTGAGTGGTCCGACTGCGGCCTTAACCGGGCCTCAGTCGGCCAGCGGCAGGTAACGCACCATCAGCACACCGTCGAGGGCGCCGATGGCCTTGATGACCGATTCCGGGACCTCGCTGTCCACGTCGACAAGCGTGTACGCGATGTCCTTGCGTGACTTGTTGGTCATCGTTGCGATGTTGAGGCCGGCCTCGGCCATCTCATGGGAGATCCCACCGACCATGTTGGGCACGTTGGCGTTGCCGATCGCGACTCGAAACGCCGACTCGCGAGGCATCATGACGTCCGGGAAGTTGACCGAGTTTCGGATCGTGCCGTCCAACAGATAGTCGCGGACCTGGTCGGCGACCATCACTGCGCAGTTCTCCTCGGCCTCGCGGGTGGACGCGCCGAGGTGCGGCAGCAGGATCACGCCGGGCTGCTGGGCGAAGTCGCCGCTGGGAAAGTCGCAGACGTACTTCCCCAGCCGTTGGTCTGCCAACCCCTCGAGCACAGCGGCCTGGTCGACCACGCCATCACGAGAGAAGTTGAGCAGGACTGCGCCGTGCTTCATCTGCGCGATGCCGCCCGCATCGATCATGTCCCTGGTGGCGTCGATCAGCGGCACGTGCAGGGTGACGAAGTGGCTGTGCTTGAGCAGCTCCGTCAGGCGTTCGGCCTTCTTCACCGTCGACGGCAGGCTCCACGCCGACTCCACGGTGATCGCGGGGTCGTAGCCGATGACGTGCATGCCGAGCTTGATCGCCGCGTCGGCGACCAGGCAGCCGATCTTTCCCAGCCCGACGACTCCGAGAGTGTGGCCGGCGAGCTCGTAGCCCGCGAAGGCTTTCTTGGCGGCCTCGATCGTGGTCTCCAACTGCGGATCCTCACTCGGAAGGGCCTCGACGAACCTCAGAGCGGCGTCCAGGTTTCGGGCCGCCAGCAGCATGCCGGCCAGCACCAGTTCCTTGACCGCGTTGGCGTTGGCGCCCGGCGCGTTGAAGACCGGAATGCCACGTGCCGACATCTCCGCGACGGGAATGTTGTTGGTTCCCGACCCCGCCCGACCGATTGCGAGCACGGTGGCAGGCACCACGGTGCGATGCAGGTCGGCCGAGCGAACCAGAATGGCGTGTGGGTCGTGTCCGTCTGCGGAGACGGCGAACCGCTCCCAGGGAAACCGCTTCAGCCCGTTGGCCGAGATGTGATTGAGAAACTGAACTCGGAACTTCTCCGTCATTGCCGTCCTGGCCCTCCAGCGCTGTACACCGATGTTGTCTCGGTGGCAGCATGGCGGCGCCTGCGGCATGCGTCAATTCGACCGGCCGAGCAGCGAACACGCCCAGGCGGAGCGCCGAACAGCGACCATGCCCGGGCGGAGCGGAAGCTACGACTGCTCGGTCACTCGGCCGCGGCGACCATGGCCAACCGCGGCCGAGAACCTTGGCACTCCTCCCCGAAGGGAGGAGTGCGTTCGCTCGCTTAGACGACGCGCCGCGAGGTGTTCCTGCCGGTCAGCGTGGAAGCGATAATCACCAGGACAGCTGCGACTGCGATCGCAATCAGCCAGCGGACCCAGTCGATCCCGGCGCTGCCGTTGCCGCCAAACGCGGTGTAGAGGAACCAGCCCAAGATCACGCCGCCGATTCCGCAGAGGATCGTCAGCCAGATCGGGATGTTGTCCTTGTCGCCGGGGGCGACGAACTTGCCGAGCAGGCCGATAACGATGCCCGCGATGATGACCCCAATAATCTCCATGACTTACCTCCCAGTAGTTCCTGATCGCCTTGTGGCGGTCTGGATGTTAGCGAACTGCGTCCGCGCCTCGAACAGGGCCTCGGTCGAAGGCTCGTGCAGACTTGCCAGAGCAGAGTTTACAACGTAAAGCCAAGAGTCAACGCCAGACGTCGCTAACCCACCAGATTTACCCAATCGGAACCTCCAGACACGGATGGAGGGGAGAACGCTTGGAGGGCGAGCCGCGGTCGCCCAGCTCCAACGGGCCGTCGCGGAGGGACGGGCACGTCATTTGCCGTCCGGGTCTGGCGACCTTGGGCGACCTCGAGCGCTATTTCACCTTCACACCACCCTCGTAGCCATCTCGATCGAGACTTCTCAGCCCTAGCGCATCCGTTCATGCCGTATCGAACGCAAAGGGTGCACACAAGGAACTCTCGATCTTGGAGGTGGCATGAAACATCGGATTCTCGGCCTCGGCGGCGCCGCGCTGCTCGCGGCGAGCTTGTGGGGCATCGGAGGACCGGCGCAGGCGGCGGAAAACGCCCAGGTGTCGATCTTGCACGGGGTGCCGGGCGCGACGGTGGACGTATACGCGAACGGTAAGGCGTTACTGAAGAACTTCAAGCCGGGCACTCTCACCGACCCACAGAGCCTGCCCGCCGGTACCTACGACCTGAAGGTGGTCAAGGCCGGCGACGGCGCGGATGGCGATGCCGTGGTCGAAGCCGACAACGTCAAGGTGCCGGGTGGTGCCAATATCACTGTTGTCGCCCATCTCAACGAGGACGGCGATCCGTCGCTGACCCCATTCGTCAACGACGTCTCCAAGATCCCAGCCGGCAAGGCGCGGATCACCGTGCGGCATACGGCTGCGGCTCCAGCGGTTGACGTGCGCGCCGGGGGTGACCCGGTGTTCACCAACCTCAGCAACCCAAAGGAAAAGTCGGCCGTGGTCGACGCGGGCACTGTGAAGGCCGACGTGGTGTTGAAAGGAACCGATGATGTGGTGATCGGGCCGGCCTCGCTCAATCTGGCCGAGGGCACGAGCACCATCGTGTACGCGTGGGGCTCCGCCAAAGATGACAACCTCAAGCTGGCGGTGCAGACGATCAAGGGCTTGCACGGCAATCCCGGCGGCGTGCCAGGTGGCACTGGCGGCCAAGCGGCAGCGGCCGGCCTGTCGCCGCTGCTCGTGGCACTTCTCGGACTGGGCGTGCTCGGCATCGCCGTGTCAGGCACGCGGATGGCTCGGCAGCGGGTGTCAGCCACCCGGTGACATTCAGTCGAAGGCGACAAGGCGGCTGGCTATGGCCGGCCGTCTTCGTCGTCTCCGCTTTCGGTGTTCTCGCGGCTGTGTGGCAGCTTTCAAGCTCCGCCGCTCTCATGGGCCCGGTCGCTCCGCCCCAGGATGTGGCATCGACCGCATCGCCTTCGACGACCGCGCCAACGCCGAGCCCTTCCACTCCACGGGCCACGGAGACAGATCAAGGCGCAACCGGATGGTCAACCCGAGAGGCAACCCCCGACCAAAGCGAACCGGACAGGCCGGGACTGCCTCAGCAACTGATCATTCCGCGGCTCCGGCTGAAGATGCCGATTGTGGCCACTACCCTCGATGACGCCGGTTTGATGGCCCTTCCCGACCGGCCCACCACGATCGGCTGGTACTCCTACGGCCCACGCCCGGGCTCCCGGAGCGGCTCCGCGGTGCTGGGCGGCCATCTCGACAGCCGCAGGTACGGCATCGGTCCGCTGGCCGGCCTGCGCAGGCTCGCTCGCGGGAACGAAATCGTGGTCCGGACCGCCACCGGCTCGGTCACCTTCGAGGTTCGATCGGTCCGCATGATCAGCAAACGCGCGCTTCCGTTGAACGAGATCTTCGACCGGGACGGTCCACCGCGGTTGCACATCGTCAGTTGCGGCGGCGCCTACCTGCCTGCCCAGGGTGGGTACCAGGAGAACATCGTGGTCACGGCGGTACCGCGATGATGCCAGGATTTCCGGGCCCAATCGGGGTGGCCGCCTTCGGTAAGGTGTCTGGCGTGGCCACCGGCACGCCGCTCGAACCGCAGCCACCGCTCGAACCCGAGCCGCCGCCCCAACCCCGGGTAAACCCTCTGGACGCTACCGACGCAGAGCTCGCGGCTGGCTTCTCCGCTGGCGACGAGCGGTGCCTGGAGATAGCCTTCCGGCGCTGGGCGCGGCTGATCTACACCGTTGCGCTGCGGACGCTGAACAGCCCCAGCGAGGCCGAGGAGGTCACCCAGCAGGTCTTCGTCAGTGCCTGGCGAGCGAGAACGAACTATCGGCCGGCGGACGGGAGTCTGCCCGGTTGGCTGATCGGAATCTGCCGGCATCGGATCGCGGATCGACAGCGGGCCCGTGGCCGGGACTTGCGCCTCGTGCAGGCGGTGACCAGTGAGGCGGACGTCCGGGTCCAACCCGAATCGATCACGACCTTGATCGATCGGGTCGTGTTGGCCGACGAGATCCAACGCCTGCCTCATCCCCGTGGAACCATTCTCCAACTGGCATTCTGGGAGGGACGCAGCTATCCCCAGATCGCCGAGCAATTGGAGCTGCCCCTCGGCACGGTCAAGAGTCACGCCCGGCGCGCCCTGCTGCACCTGCGGACCCGGCTGCAGGAGGTGACATCATGACCCACCTCGACAGCGAGCTGCTTGCAGGTCACGCCCTCGGCCAGACGGACCAGCTCGATTCCGATCAGCTGGAGCATCTCGCCACGTGTTCACAGTGCCGGGCTGAGCTCGACGAGCTCAATCGGCTCGTGGAGCTGGGTCGGGATCGCCACGATCTCGAACGCCCGATGGTCGGTGAACAAGCGCTCTGGCGAGCCATCTCCGACGAGCTCGGTCTCGACAGGTCGGCTGCGGCAGCACCCGTGCTCACCGATACCGGCTCGAGCCCGACCCTGGAACAGACCGAGCAGCAGCCCGACCACGATTCGGTGCCCAGGGCTGAGGTCCCGCAGTGACCGGTGGGCGCCGCGTCGATGGATGCTGTTGCTGGCCGCTGCCGTCGGCCTCATCGTCGGTGTCGGCGTGACGGCTGCAGTCAACCTGGGGCGGCCTGATGACGTCGAAATCGTGTCGAGCACCACGCTGACAGCCCTGCCCGGCGAGACCGGAGGGGGTCAGGCGGAGCTCGTGCGCGATCAAGGGGCGACAGCACTGCGGATCAGCGTCGAAGGATCGGCGCCGTCATCGGTGTACCGCGAGGTCTGGTTGATCAACAACGACGGGAAGCGGATGTACTCCCTCGGCGTCCTGCCCCCGACGGGTAGCGGGACCTACCCGGTCCCCGCGCATGCTCGGCGGCTCGTTGGACGGCTTCACGATCGTCGATGTCTCCCTCGAGCCGTACGACGGCAACGCCGCCCACTCGCTGAAGAGCCAGGTTCGCGGCACCTTACCGCTCTGATCGAGCCTGAGAGCAGGCGTTCACCACTGGACTACGCGGCTAACGGCGCCACCTGGCTGCGATTTGCCACCCGCGAGGTGATTACCTCTTGTGCGGAGGGTGTATCGGCGAAAGGGTGAGGCATGGTCAGCGGTGTGGCGCCAGGGGGTCCGGAGAAGGTTTCGTCTGCCGGAGCGGATCCGCAATGTCGTGTTGGTGGGACCCGCCGGGGCGGGCAAGACGGTCCTCTTCGAGCGGCTGATTGCGGCTCGGGTACCGGGTCGCCAGATGCGCGGTGATCCCCGCTCGTCGCTCGCGCTCAACGCCGCCTCGGTGTCGAGTGGCGGATTGGCCGTCAACCTGTTGGACACACCGGGCAATGTCGACTTCGTCGGCGAAGTCCGGGCTGGGCTGCGAGCCGCGGACGCCGTGCTGTTCGTCGTGCCGGCCACTGATCTGATCGACGACGCGACCCGCCTGCTGTGGCGGGAGTGCGAGACGATCGGCATGGCGCGCGCGGTGGCCGTCACCAAACTCGAACATGCCCGGGCCGACTTCGACGAAACCGTCGACCGGTGTCGATTGACCTTCGGTGACGCCCAGCCGGCAACCCTTCCGGTGCTGTCGGACGGCGCCGTGACTGGTGAGATCAACCTGCTGCGGCGGACCGTTCTGGACTACGGCAGCGGTGAGCCGACCGTCCGCGACGCGACGCCGGAGGAGGCGGCTCTGCTCGAGGAGCGGCGGAACCTGCTGATGGAGTCGATCATCGAGGAGTCCGAAGACGAGGATCTGCTCGAGCGTCACCTGAGCGGCGAAGAGGTCGAACTGTCTGCCGTGGCCGATGATCTTCGGGCCGCGATAGCCACTGCACGCTTCTTCCCGATCATCGCCACTCACGCGCCGACCGGCGTGGGCATCGAGGCTCTGTACGACCTGATCGAGCAGGGCTTCCCCGTCTCCCGTAGCCGCGCCTCTGCCTGCGGTGTTCACCGCCAGCGGTGGGCCGTTCGGTGATCTGGGCTGCGATCCGAGCGCCCCTCTCGTCGCCGAAGTCATCCGGACCGCCAGCGACCCGTTTGTCGGCAGGCTCTCCCTGGTCCGAGTGTTCTCCGGCACCCTGCGCTCCGAGGAGCCGCTGCACGTCTCGGGGCACCTGGGACGGTTCGCCGCACACGTCAGCGGCCACGCCGATCACGACACTGACGATGAGCGAGTGGGGCCGCTGTCGGCGCCCTTGTCGGACGAGATGCGGCCCAAGCCGTTCGCCATCGCCGGCGACCTGGTCCTGGTCTCCAAGCTGACCGCGGCGGAGACGTCCGACACCCTGTCCAGCAAGGCCCGGCCGGCGCTCGTGGAACCGTGGCTGCTGCCCGGAGCCGCTGCTACCTGTCGCGGTACGCGCCTCATCCCGAGGGGAGGACGAGAAGCTCGGCACGGCCCTGCAGCGGCTGGTCGCCGAAGACGTGACCATGCGGCTGGAGCACAACCCCGAGACCCGCCAAGTCGTGATCTGGGCGATGGGCCCCGCCCACGTCGATAAGCTGCTCGGCACTTTGCGGGACAGCTGGCATGTCACAGTCGAGGTGGAGCCGGTACGCACCTCCTTGCGGGAGACCTTCCTCCGTTCGACGGAGGCGCACGGCCGGCTCGTCAAGCAGTCCGGCGGCCACGGACAGTACGCGGTCTGCAAGCTGGAGATCGAGCCGCTGGAACGCGGCGCCGGCATCCAGTTCACCGAGCGGGTGGTCGGTGGGGCGGTGCCGCGCCAGTACATCCCGTCGGTCGAGAAAGGCGTCCGTACGCAGCTGGAGAAGGGTCTGCTCGCCGGCTATCCGGTAGTCGACGTACGGGTCACGCTGGTGGACGGCAAGGCACACTCGGTCGACTCCTCCGACATGGCCTTCCAGACCGCAGGCGGGCTGGCCCTGCGCGAGGCAGCGAACGCCTCGACCGTCGCGATCCTCGAGCCCATTGACACCATCGACATCACCGTCGCCGATGACTCGGTCGGATCGGTGCTGGCCGACCTGCGCGGCCGCCGCGGCCAGGTGCACGGCACCGAGACCGCCGAGCTGTCGGGCTACACCGTGATCCACGCCGAGGTCCCGGCGCACGAGTTGTCCCGATACCCGATCGACCTGCGCTCGGTGTCCCACGGGACGGGCACCTTCACCCGGTCGTTCTCCCGCTACGACTACATGCCGGCGGCGCTGGCCCGCGATCTGGTGAGCGCTTGACCAGGAGCGTGGCCCCGTCAGATTGCCTTTTCCGCAGAATTTAGACTCCGCAATACGGAATTCAGTCACTCGGCTGCTTGATTTTGGGCCGGCTCGCGAGAGGGAACCTCATTGCCCAGTCCCAGTCCCGGTTACGCAATCACCATGCGAGTGGACGCCCCGGCAGGGTTCAGCGCCACCTCAGAGCTCGCGGCCGCCGTGGCCGCGGTCGGCGCAGAGATCACCGCACTCGACGTCATCGAGTCGACCCACGAAACCCTGGTGGTCGACATCACCTGCAACACCTCCGGCGAAGAGCACGCGGAACAGGTAGCGGCACGCCCTCAACGCGCTGGAGGGCGTCGTCGGTGCGGAAGATCAGCGACCGTACGTTCCTCATGCACCTGGGCGGCAAGCTGCGCGTCGAGCCCAAGGTGCAGTTGCGGAATCGGGACGACCTGTCTCGCGCCTACACCCCCGGCGTGGCCCGGGTCTGTCTGGCGATCGCCCGCAATCCTGCCGATGCCCGACGGTTGACCATCAAGCGCAACACCGTAGCGGTGGTCACCGACGGGACCGCGGTTCTCGGGCTCGGCGACATCGGTCCTGCCGCGGCGATGCCGGTGATGGAGGGCAAGGCCGCGCTGTTCAAGCGATTCGCCGACGTTGACGCCTGGCCGGTCTGCCTGGACACCAAGGACACCGAGGAGATCATTCGGATCGTCAAGGCGATCTCACCTGGCTACGGCGGGGTGAACCTGGAGGACATCGCGGCGCCCCGCTGCTTCGAGATCGAACGCCGGCTTCGTGAGGAGCTCGACATCCCCGTCTTCCATGATGATCAACACGGCACAGCCATCGTGGTCCTGGCGGCTTTGATCAACGCGCTGCGGGTGGTCGAGAAGAAGATGACCGAGGCCAAGATCGTCATCTCCGGGGCCGGAGCGGCCGGTCACGCGATCGTCCAGTTGCTCGATGCCCAAGGCGCCGCCCACATCATCGCGTGTGACCGGTCCGGCGCCATTCACCGAGGCAAGACCTACGCGGACGAGTACCGGCAGTGGATCGCGGATCACACCAATCCCGACGCTTTCTCCGGCAGTCTGCACGATGCGCTGGTTGGTGCCGACGTCTTCATCGGTGTCTCGGCGCCCAACCTGCTGACCGCCGACCATGTCGCCCGGATGGCTGCGGGGGCCGTTGTGCTGGCCCTCGCCAATCCCGATCCGGAAATCCATCCGACGGAGGCGGCCAAGCACGCCGTCGTGGTGGCCACCGGGCGAAGCGACTTCCCGAATCAGATCAACAACGTGCTCGCCTTTCCCGGCCTGTTCCGGGGCCTGCTCGACGCCGCGGCGCGGGACATCACCACGCCGATGCTGGTGGCGGCCGCCGAGGCGATCGCCAACTGCGTCAGCGCTGAAGCGTTGAACGCCAGCTACATCGTGCCCAGCGTCTTCGACGCACACGTGGCCCCCGCCGTCGCCGAGGCGGTGATCGCGGCCAGCGACGCCGGTCGCGTCGCTCACTCGTCCCACGCGATCCACTCGTAGGAAGGCTGGCCGCATGTCCCTGGAACTGACCGACTCCCACCCGGTGGATCGAGCGGAGGAGATCCTCACCGGCGATGCGCTGGCGTTCGTCGAGTCGCTGCACCGCCGCTTCGGGGCCCGCCGCGATGAGTTGCTCGTCGGCGCGCAAGGCTCGGCGCGAGCGGGTGGCGAAGGCCCGCACGATGGACTTCCTGGCCGACACCGCCGAGATTCGGACCGGCGAATGGACCGTGGCTCCGCCGCCGCTGGCGCTACAGGATCGCCGAGTCGAGATGACCGGCCCCGCGACGCCGGCGAAGATGGCCATCAATGCGCTCAACTCTGGCGCGAAAGTTTGGCTGGCCGACCTGGAGGACGCCAGCTGTCCGACCTGGCCGAACGTTCTCGACGCCATCCTCAATCTCCGCGACGGAGCCCGTGGCACGCTGAGCTTCTCCGGGGACGGCAAGGACTACCGACTGCGTACGGACGCGCCGCTGGCGGTCGTCGTCACTCGGCCCCGCGGCTGGCATCTGCCGGAAGCCCATGTGCTGATCGACGGCAAGCCCGGCGTCGGCGCTCTCGTCGACTTCGGCTTGCACTTCTTCCACCTGGCGCAGCTCCTGCTCGACAACGGGCAGGGGCCGTACTACTACCTGCCCAAGATGGAGTCTCATCTGGAGGCGCGGCTGTGGAACGACATCTTCACCTTCGCCGAAGACGAGCTGGGCATCACGTACGGCACCATCCGCGCCACCGTGCTGATCGAGACCATTCCGGCAGCATTCGAGATGGAGGAGATCCTCTACGAGCTGCGTGACCATGCCAGTGGGCTCAACGCGGGCCGCTGGGACTACCTGTTCAGCATCATCAAGTACTTCCGAGACGCGGGGCCGGACTTCGTCCTGGTCGACCGGGCCGACATCACGATGACGGCACCCTTCATGCGCGCCTACACCGAGCTCCTGGTCAAGACCTGCCACCGGCGCGGCGCCTTCGCGATGGGCGGGATGGCGGCGTTCATCCCCAGCCGCAAAGACCCGGAGGTGAATGCCGCTGCCTTCGCCAAGGTGACGGCGGACAAGACGCGGGAGGCCGGCGACGGGTTCGACGGGTCCTGGGTCGCACATCCCGATCTGGTGCCGGTATGCCAGGAGGTCTTCGATGGGGTGCTGGGGGAACGCCCCAACCAGCTGGACAAGCGCCGGGACGATGTGCAGGTGACGGCGGACCAGCTGCTCAACGTGCGCTCGGCGGAGGGCAGCAACACCGAACAGGGTCTGCGCAACAACCTCTACGTCGCGGTCGCGTACGTGGCGGTCTGGCTGTCCGGGAACGGCGCCGTGGCGATCCACAATCTGATGGAGGATGCGGCCACTGCCGAAATCTCCCGCTCGCAGGTGTGGCAGCTGCGACACAACCAGGTGAAGCTGGCCGACACCGGAGAGACGGTCACCGCCGACCTGGTCGCTCGGCTGCTCGATGAGGAGGCCGAGCGGCTCCGGGGCGAGGTGCCGCCGGAAACCTATCTGCGCTACTACGAACCGGCCAAGAAGTTGATCAGCGACCTGTGTCTTCGCGATGACTTCACCGATTTCCTGACCTTGCCGGCGTACGACCTGGTGTCATGACCGGGGCGGCTTCGCCGGCGCTGCCCGACGAGTTCCTGGACCGGATCGATCAGCAGCTGGGCGACACCGACACCTTTCTCGCCCGCTGCTACCCGGGCGAGGACGCCCGTCGGCAGCCGGTGCACACCGTCTACGTGCCCGCCGACCGCTATGCCGCCGACCTGCCGCGGCAGTGGGGGACCGCAGCCCGAGCGCTGGTCGACCAACATGGCGGTATCGAGGCGTTGTGCGCTGATCTTGGGCTGACCGGTGAACTCGTCGCCTCCGTGGCGCCCCGCGTGCTGGCCAAGCTCGAGAACGAACCGATCGAGGATCTGCGGCTCGATTTCGAGGACGGCTACGGCAACCGGGCGGACGACGTCGAGGACGCCGAAGCGGTTCGTGCCGCGGCGGAGCTCGCCGCCGCGATCACCGCCGGCGAGGCACCGGCCTTTGTCGGTCTGCGTTTCAAGTGCTTCGAGGCGCCGACCCGACGCCGTGGCATCCGTACCCTCGACCTTTTCCTCGGCACCCTGCTGGCAAACCTCGACGAACTGCCGGACGGGTTGGTGATCACCTTTCCCAAGGTCTCCATGGTCAGCCAGGTCGAGGCGATGGTCATGGTCTGCGAACAGCTGGAGCGGGTGCACGGGCTGCCGGTCGGCCGACTGCGATTCGAGGTTCAGGTCGAGACGCCGCAGTTGATCTTGGGTGCCGATGGGCGTTCACCGGTGGCCACCGTGATCCACGCGGGCGAGGCCCGAGTCAGCGGCCTGCACTACGGCACCTACGACTACAGCGCCTCGTTACAGGTCTCCGCGGAGTACCAGTCCGCCGCCCACCCTGCCGCGGACTTCGCCAAGGAGATGATGCAGGTGGCGGCGGCCGGCACCGGTGTCCAGGTGGCCGACGGCTCGACGAACATCCTGCCCGTGGGGTCGGCCGAGGACGTACGAGCATCGTGGCGGCTTCACGCCGGCCTGGTTCGGCGGAGCCTTGAACGCGCGTACTACCAGGGCTGGGACATGCATCCGGGGCACCTGCCGACCCGCTTCCTGGCCAACTTCGCCTTCTACCGGGAGGGATTCCCACGCGCGGCCCAGCGGCTGTCGGACTACGTCGGAAACACCGGCTCAGGGATCCTCGATGAGCCCGCTACCGCGCGCGCACTGGCGCGCTACCTCTACCGAGGCCTGGCCTGCGGTGCGCTCGACGAGACCGAGCTCATCAGCAGTACCGGCCTGGATGGAAGCGCGCTGGCCGCGCTGGCGCGACCGAAGTCCGACACCGAACACCTCACCGACCAAAGGAGTGCACGGTGACCACCACGTACTACGCCCCACAAGGGGGGCTGCCCCCGCAGACCGATCTGCTCACCGATCGAGCCATGTTCACCGAGTCCTATGCGGTGATTCCGCGCGGCTGCCTGCGCGACATCGTGACCAGCAATCTGCCCTTCTGGGACGACACCCGGCTCTGGGTGCTGGCCCGGCCGCTGTCCGGCTTCGCCGAGACGTTCTCCCAGTACATCGTCGAGGTGTCACCCGGCGGCGGCAGCGACCGCCCCGAGACGGATGCCCAGGCGGAGGGCGTGCTCTTCGTCGTCGAGGGGGAGATGCGCCTCACCGTCGGTGACGAGAGGCACGTGCTGGACGTCGGCGGCTACGCCTTTCTCCCGCCTGGAGTGACCTGGACAGTGCGCAACGACGGCACCACGCCATTGCGCTTCCACTGGATCCGCAAGGCCTACGAGCGCGTGGAGGGAATCGAGGTCCCGCCACCTTTCGTCACCAACGAGCGCGATGTCGAACCGATCCCGATGCCCGGCACCGAGAACCGCTGGGTGACCTCGCGGTTCGTCGACCCAGAAGACGTCCGGTACGACATGCACGTCAATATCGTCACTTTCCATCCCGGCGCCGTAATCCCATTCCCGGAGACCCACGTCATGGAGCACGGTCTATATGTCCTGGAAGGCAAGGCGGTCTACCGGCTGAACACCGATTGGGTCGAGGTCGAAGCCGGGGACTTCATGTGGCTGCGGGCCTTCTGCCCGCAAGCGTGTTACGCCGGGGGCCCAGGGCTGTTCCGCTACCTGCTCTACAAAGACGTCAACCGGCACATGCGGTTGAGCCGGGCTTTTGTCTAGCTGCTCTCCCGCGGCCCCGATAAAAGTGCTGATTGACAATGGTTAGGCGTTTCCTCTATATTCCGTGCAACGAAATTGATCTTCCATCATACGAAATCGGTTCGGTATAGTGGAAAGCGAGAGCGTTGATCGTGGCAGATACGGTCGGCCCCGCATGAGCGGGCAGGAAACGCGCGCTGAGCTCGGCGAAGCCTCGCCGCGGTCTTCGACAGGTCCTGGGCACAATCTCCGACTTGCGGAGTTCAATGCGCTGAACCGCGAGGTGGCGATGGATGTGCTGCGGCCCTGCTTGGACGTCGACCGCTGGCGGGCGGAGGTCGCGGACGGTCGTCCGTACCGCAGTCTCAGTGATCTCGAGGCGGCCGCTCGTCAGGCGGCCGATCCGCTGACTGTCGCGGAAGTCGACGGCGCACTGGCTCACCATCCCCGGATCGGTGAGCGGGCGACCGGCAGCTCGGCCGAGGCGACGCTGTCACGCTCCGAACAGGGCGGCCTGAAGGCTAGCCATGACGTTTCCGCCCGGCTCGAAGCCGGCAATCGCGCGTACGAGGAGCGCTTCGGCCGGGTTTTTCTGATTCGAGCGGCCGGACGGTCGACCGAGGAGATTCTGGCCGCGCTGGAGACGCGACTGGGTAACGACCCGGCCACCGAAGACCGGTTGGTGGCCGATCAGCTGCGTGAGATCGCTCTGCTGCGGCTCGCTGGGCGGGTGCTCGAATGAGCTTCGTTTCTGCGCACGTCCTCGACGCGGGAGCTGGCGTACCGGCCGCCGGAGTGGAGATCGTCCTGACCGACGCCGCCGGGGAGACCCTGGGTACGGCGGTTACCAACGACGACGGTCGAGTTGGTGATCTTGGACCAGAGGTGCTGGATCCCGGCAACTACCGGGTCAGTTTCGCGACCGGCCTCTACTTCGCGGCTGCACAGCGCGACACCTTCTTTCCGAGCGTGACCGTGGAATTCACCGTGATGGCTGGCGAGCGTCACTACCACGTGCCGCTGCTGCTGAGCCCGTACTCCTACACCACCTACCGCGGCAGCTGACCGCCCTTCCATCCGCCCCGACGAGACAAGGAAGTCCAGCATGGTTGACGTCACTTTAACCTCGAACCAGTACGGCAAGGCCGAGAACCGCGTGGTCCGCGTGACCCGCGACACCGATCGGCATGACCTCATCGACCTCAATGTCACCTCGCAACTGCGCGGAGATTTCGAAACCGCGCACACCGAGGGTGACAACGCCCACGTGGTCGCGACGGACACCCAGAAGAACACGATCTTCGCGTTCGCTCGCGCCGGCATCGCCTCGCCCGAGGCGTTTCTGCTCCGGCTGGCCGATCACTTCACCGGCGAGTTCGATTGGGTGAGCGGGGGCCGTTGGGCGGCCGAGGAATTCGGGTGGTCGCGGATCAACGACCACGACCACTCCTTCTACCGCAGCGCGCCGGAGACGAGGACCGCTGTCCTGGTCCGGGACGGCGGCACCGACACCATGATCAGTGGCTTCTACGGCCTGACCGTGATGAAAACCACGCAGTCCGGTTTCGTCGGCTACCCCAAGGACCGGTACACGACGCTGCCGGAGACCGAGGACCGGATCCTGGCGACCGACATCGCGACCCGGTGGCGCTACAACACGACCGATCTGGACTACGACACCACCTACGACAGCGTCAAGAACGTGATCATGACCAAGTTCTGCGAGGGCTATTCCAAGGCGCTGCAGCAAACGCTCTACCAGATGGCCGAAGCAGTGATCGCCGAGCACGACGTCATCGACGAGATCAAATTCTCCTGCCCGAACAAGCACCACTTCCTCTCCGACCTGTCGTTCTTCGGTCTGGACAACCCGAACCTGGTGTTCTACGCCGCCGACCGGCCGTACGGGCTGATCGAGGCAACGATCATCGCGCGCGGGCGCCCCCTCGGCTGACCAAGCCTGGGTGGGAGTTGCTGGTTTCTGCTGAGGCCGAAGTGGGAGGCTAGTAGTCGAAGGACTCGAGCTAATCGGTCAGAGCAGCGACTCCAAGGACGGACACATGACCAGCGAGGCGACCACCCGTACCGACGCAGCAGACGAGGATCCCGACGAGCTGGCCGAGTGGGTGGAGTCTTTCGACTCGCTCCTCGCCGCTCGTGGTCGCGACCGCGCGGCCTCGGTGTTGAAGGTGCTCGCCGAGCGGGCCTCCACGGCGGGGGTGCCACGGGAAACCGCGATCACGACCGATTACGTCAACACCATCCCCGTCGAGGACGAGCCGCCGTTCGCCGGCGACGAGGAGATGGAACGGCGTTTCCGCCGGTTGGTGCGCTGGAACGCGGCCGTGCTGGTGCACCGGGCGCAGCGCTCGGAGATCGCGGTCGGCGGCCACATCTCGACCTACGCGGGGGCGGCGACCCTGTACGAGGTCGGGCTCGAACCACTTCTTCCGCGGGCACGATCATCCCGGCGGCGGCGACCAGGTGTTCTTCCAAGGGCACGCCTCGCCGGGCATGTACGCCCGGGCGTACCTGGAGGGGCGGTTGAGCGAGGAGGACCTCAACGGGTTCCGTCAGGAGAAGTCCAAGGCGCCGCACGGGCTGCCGTCGTATCCGCATCCACGGCTGATGCCGCAGTTCTGGCAGTTCCCGACGGTGTCGATGGGGATCGGGCCGATGAACGCCATCTATCAGGCGCAGTTCAACCGCTACCTGCGCGACCGGGGCATCAAGGACACCTCCGACCAGCACGTCTGGGCGTTTCTCGGTGACGGCGAGATGGACGAGCCGGAGTCACGCGGCCTGCTGCAGGTGGCGGCCAACGACGGGCTGGACAACCTCACCTTCGTGATCAACTGCAACCTGCAGCGGCTGGACGGTCCGGTCCGCGGCAACGGCAAGATCGTCCAGGAGCTGGAGGCCTTCTTCCGCGGCGCCGGCTGGAACGTCATCAAGGTCCTCTGGGGTCGCGAGTGGGACGACTTGTTGGCCCGGGATACGACCGGTGATCTGGTCCGGATCATGAACGAGACGCTGGACGGGGACTACCAGACCTACAAGGGGGAGTCGGGCAGCTACATCCGGGAGAACTTCTTCGGCAAGTCCCGGGCCACCAAGCGGCTGGTGGAGAACATGACCGACGCGCAGATCTGGGCGCTCAAGCGCGGCGGTCACGACTACCGCAAGGTGTACGCCGCCTACCACGCGGCGCGGGTCAAGAATGGCCGGCCGACCGTGGTGCTGGCCCAGACGGTGAAGGGCTACGGGCTGGGCGCCAACTTCGAGGCCCGCAACGCCACCCACCAGATGAAGAAGCTGACCGCCGCTGACCTCAAGGGGTTCCGCGACCTGATGCAGATCCCGGTCACCGACGAGCAGATCGATCGTGACGTCTACGACGCGCCGTACTACCACCCGGGCGAGGACGCGCCGGAGATCTCCTACATGCTCGAGCGGCGCCGGGCGCTCGGCGGCTTCCTGCCGGAGCGGCGGAACCAGCCGAACGAGCTCACGCTGCCGGACGACACGGCGTACGAGAGCGGCAAGAAGGGCTCCGGCAAGCAGCACGCGGCGACCACCATGGCGTTCGTCCGGCTGCTCCGGGATCTGATGCGCGACAAGGGGATCGGCGACCGGATCGTGCCCATCATCCCGGACGAGGCGCGGACGTTCGGGATGGACTCGTTCTTCCCGACGGCGAAGATCTACAACCCGCGTGGGCAGCGCTACACGTCGGTGGACCGGGCGCTGTTCCTGGCCTACAAGGAATCCGAGCACGGGCAGCTGCTGCATGTCGGCATCAACGAGGCCGGCTCGATGGCGGCGTTTACCGCGGCTGGTACGAGCTACGCCACGCACGGCGAGCCGATGATTCCGGTCTACATCTTCTATTCGATGTTCGGCTTCCAGCGCACCGGCGATTTCATGTGGGCGGCCATGGACCAGATGGCCCGCGGCTTCATCATCGGCGCGACGGCGGGACGGACCACGCTGACCGGCGAGGGCCTGCAGCACGCCGACGGTCACTCGCTGATCCTGGCTGCGACGAACCCGGCGATGAAGATCTACGACCCGGCGTTCGGCGTACGAGATCTCCTACATCGTGCAGGCCGGGCTGGAGCAGATGTACGGTCCGGACAGCGACGACCGGAACGTCATGTATTACCTGACGGTGTACAACGAGCCGATGATCCAGCCGGCGGAGCCGGAGGATGTGGACGCCGAGGGAATCGTGCGCGGCATCCATCGGGTGCTGGTCGGCAACGGCGAAGGACCGCGGGTCCAGCTGCTGGGCTCCGGTGTGTCCGTCCCGTGGGCGCTCGAGGCCGCGCAGTTGCTCCGCGAGGAGTGGGGCGTCAGCGCGGACGTCTGGTCGGTGACCTCCTGGACGGAGCTGCGCCGGGACGGGCTGCGGGCGCTGAAGCACAACTTCCTGCACCCGGACGAAGAGGCCCACGTGCCGTACGTGACCAGCAAGCTGGCGGAGGCGTCCGGGCCGATCATCGCGACCACCGACTACGTGTCCGACGTGCCGGATCAGATCCGCCAGTTCCTGCCCAACCCGTTCGCCACGCTGGGTGCGGACGATCACGGGTTCTCCGACACCCGGGCCGCCGCGCGGCGCTTCTTCCACATCGACACCGCATTCGATGGTGGTGCGGGCGCTGCAGATGCTGGCCGGCCGACGATCAGATCGACGGTGAGGCGCCGGGGAAGGCCGCCGAGCGGTACCAGCTGCACGATGTCGCGGCCGGGACCACCGGGACCGCGGGAGAGTCGTAACCTGAGTTTGGACTTGCCTCGGAGCCGATACTGTGAAGTTCGCGAAGAAACGAATCGGGCCATGACGGCGCGATAAGTTGGAAAGGATGCGACAATCCATCGAATTGCCTGGGTGCAGACCTTCCGGTTCCGGCGCCCGACGCGAGGCACCGGTCCGGTAGTCGCACTCAGACCTGCTGGGAAGGGTTGTCAACTAAGCAGTTCCCGACATGTGCTTCCGTACGAAGCTGGCCTGTGGCAACAGATTCGCATGACGTTGGTTGACGAGCTGCACTGGATAGATATCAGCATTCTTGCCAGAAATTGGGATGCCACTTGAAATGCAGAATCTGAACCTTCCGAGTGGTCCACTCAAGCTGGCATGTTGGCGGTCAACCCTGATGACATCGACAGAGCGGCAGGCGCGACATTGCTTGCGCTGGCCCAGCGGGGCAACGTGGATGGTTATTGGCTCACCCTGACCGGCTCGCCCGAACGACATGCAGAAGCTGAAGCAGCGGCCACAGCATTCCTGCCGGATGCGCACTCGAGGTTTTTCGATTTTCCGGACGGGCGGCTGCCTGCGTATTGGAACGAAGTCAAGGATATCGTGGAGGACTTCGCCGCTACCATACCCGACGCTGATTTGCTCCTCGCACCCAGAAAGGACGATGCGCATCAAGATCACCGACTGTTGGGAAGGATGGCTTCCACTGTTTGGCGTAATGCTCTAATCCTTCATTATGAGATTCCCAAGTGGGATGGTGACCTCGGTCCATCAAATTGCTACGTGCCCATCTCCGCTGACTTGGCGCACCGCAAAGTTTCGCTGTTGCATGAGCACTATGCATCACAGCGGGTGCGCGACTGGTGGGGTGATGAGACATTCCTGGCCCTGATGCGAATACGCGGCATGGAATGCCGAAATCATGATGCTGAAGCGTATCAGGTGTCGAAGGCAGTGATATCGCTCGGCTAGGCTGAGGCGTTATCGCCAGCCAATCACTGCCATACGCCAGCTGACTGTGCCTAGCATCTGTGTTTCTTATTGGTCGGCGAGAGAATGAAGTATCTAAAACAAGCATCTGGTGATCCTAATACGACCTTCGGGATGAGCGTACTAGCCCATCGGGGGAATGGCAGTCACCGCAATGCGGGCTTTCATTGACAGTAAGCCGGTGTCGAGCGCTGAGAACACAACTCGAGCGTGTCAGCCCAGATCGCCACACGCGGTCAGACGGCCTCCGGTAACGTCCCATCGTGGTGCTCGTCGGTTTGCCCATCAGGCTCCATCCCGAGGACAAACCGCTCGGCCACGCCCCATCGGCCGGTCGCATCCTCCATACGCAACTCGACATCGTCGACCTTCCCGCTGACTGGAAGACGTTGGGCAACGAAGTCAGCCAGCCCGACAGGTTCGTCGCCGAGCACGAGTGTCAACTGGTACTACAACATCAAACGCGCCACCGTACGGGGGATGGTCCGGAAAACGGCGCCAAAGCGCTTCGGTTATCGCGATGAAAGGCTCCGCTGGTTCGGGGGCCAGGTACAGGACGCGGGGAAACCGCTGCACATGCACAAGCTCGTACGAGAAGGGTTCAAACTTGGCCAGGACCTCTCGGACTCCCGTGAGAACCGCTCGGTCGAGCCGGTACGAGGGTACAAATGGATCGAGTAGTGTCACGTGGTGTTCCTCGGCTAGCCGGTGGTCGCGTGCGTTCCAGCCCGCTACGACCGGAGCAGCGCAAGTCACGTTGATCACCAGTTCACTGTGTGTACGTGGTGCTAAAAGTCCGACGCGACGTCCTAGAGCTCTCGCAACAGGGCGGAGCCTACGAACCGAGACGCGCCCCCGACGAACGCTCCGCCGTTCACGTATAGCCGTCCGGCGCTGGCTGCCCGAAATGTGCGGTAGCCAACGTCGTGCCGGTCGCTCATGCGAGCGGGATAACCAGTGTGGAAGAGCAATTGAACCTGCGCGGACAAGCAGCGTACGACGCGCCCATCGAGCATCCCCTCAGCGAAGGAGTCATCTGCATAGCGGAACTGCATGGAGGGGGGGCGCGTTTCCTCACGGTAGCGGGGGCTGGCACATCGACCAGCATCAACTCGATCCACTGATCGGCGCGAGTCGCGTAGAACGACCGTCCTTGGCATCCAGGCCGGCAGGCTATACCGCTTGACGACGGCGAAACCGTCACGCTCAAGCGCTAATAGGGCCCGCTCCTCGTCGGAGCGGTCGATAGCAACGTCGACGTCCGAATGCTTGCGGGTCGGGCTGTAGAGCAGGGCGTCGACCCCCCAACCGCCGACAAGCCAGCAAGGAACGCCGCCCCAAGTGAGCGTGTCGATCACTCTCAACACGTCGTTCGGGGCCATTCCGGGCACGATCCATGACCGGAGCAAGCGAACTGGTGCGGTATCGAGCAGGACTGACACCGACGAAGACTTGATGCGCCGGTAGAGCGGATCCAGAATCGCCAATGCCACGACGTGCGCCGGAGCACACACCGAGCGTTCATTCGAGCCCACATACATTCCGAAGCCCCATCATGCGGACGTGCGCTCTCTGCTGCACGTTTCTGATGGGGGCCGACAACAAATCCAGCCCTTTGGCGGGCCTACCACCTGAAGGGCCCTAAAGCGCCGGGTTGATCTCGGGGACTGGCACGATCTCGGCCTCCGCTCCTCCAACCGGCGCTCACGCCACAGGGCCCAGGGGCTAACGCCGCGACGGTACTGATCTTCGAGTGCGGATCGCTCCTTCAGCGTGTCCATCGGCGCCCAGAAGCCGTCATACTGTACAGCCCGCAAACGGCCCTCAGCTGCCGCGCGTGGATACGCGTCGGTGACTAAATCTTCGCCCTCATGTAGATAGTCGAAGATGCCGCGTCGTAGCACGAAGTAGCCGCCGTTGATCCGCATCGCCATATCTGCTACAGGCGTCAAGCCAGTTACTCGACTGTCACCCACAATGTCCACGACGTGGAATGAATCTTGAGGCTTTACTGCGAGCAACTGTGCCACGGCGTCGCTTTCAGTGAACTGGTCGATAAATTTGTGCATGGGAGCGTCAGTCAATACGTCCCCATAATTGGCCAGGAACATTTCGTCAGCGCCCAAATATGGACGCACTCGCCGCAGCCGCTCTCCGATCGCGGTGTCTATTCCTGTGTCGATGAAGGTTATGCTCCACGCGCTGATGTCGGTATCCAACATTTCGATATGATCGCCGCCCTGGCGGAGCACGAAATCATTGGATGTTGTCTCACGATAATTAAGAAAGTAGTCTTTGACCGCCTGCGCACCGTATCCGAGACAGAGGATGAAATCGGTATGGCCGAAATGGGCGTAATAACGCATGACGTGCCAGAGAACTGGTCGGCTTCCTATGGGCATCATGGGCTTGGGGAGCGATTGATTATCTGCACGCATTCGCATGCCAAGCCCACCGCAGAACAAAACTACCTTCATCTCAGCTCCTCTCGGAAAGTCCGTTAGGGGGTTCGCCTAATGGGATCCGTGATCTCATCGAGCTCCACGCCGAGTGAGTACGGCGAAGACGGTCTTCCACAAGATCAGCAGATCGAGCGTGAAGGACCAGTTCTCCACGTATCGCAGATCGAGGCGGAGGGAGTCCTCACCGCTGAGATCTGAGCGGCCGCTGATCTGCCACAGGCCGGTCAAGCCGGGAGTCACCAACGACCGTCGCACGGCATCGCTGTGCATCGCGGCGATCTCATGCTCGAGGTGGGGACGGGGCCCGACCAGCGACATGTTGCCGCGCAGCACGTTGAACAGCTGAGGCAACTCATCGAGTGAAAAGTCCCTCAGGAACTGCCCCAGCCTCGTGACGCGAGGATCGTGGTCAAGCTTGAAGAGCGCGCCGTGGCCCTCGTTGGAGTTGATCAAGCCTTCCCAGCGAGCCTCGGCGTCGATCACCATGGAGCGGAACTTGAACATGGTGAAAGGTTCGCCGTTACGCCCGATTCTCGTCTGGCGGAAGATCACCGGTCCGCCGTCCTGCAGCTTGATGGCTGCCTGCGATGAGCGCGAGAAGCGGCGAGATCACAATCAATCCGACGACGGTCAGCACAATGTCGGTCGCCCGCTTGCAGATCAGGCGCCAGCCCGTGAAGTGCGGCTCCTCGATGTGCAGCAGCGGTAGTCCGACGTGGGGCCGGATGTGCATCCGCGGTCCAGCGACCTCGACCAGCCCGGGATCGACGAACATCTCCACGCCAGCACCCTCCAGTGACCAGGACAGACGACGGAGGTAGCCATGCCGGGTGGTGTCGTCGCTCGTAACCGCCACGGCGTCGCAGTTGAATTCCCTTACCACGTGTGCGGCGTCACCAAGACTGCCGAGCACGGGCATACCCAGCTCCGACGCGTAGACGATGTCTCGTGTCGGGATGCATGCCCCCACGATCTTCATGCCGCCAGCTGGCTCAGCATCAAGACGTTCACGCAAGTGCTTGGCCGCGGCCCAGCCGCCAACCACAACTACCCGGCGGACGTTCGCACCACTCCTTTGGCGGCGGTGCAACTGTTGGTGGGTAAGGAAGCGGACGCCCAGGCTCATCAGCGCCGCGAAGGCGTGGCTACTACGGCCAGTTTCAGGAATGTTTCGGTGCCGAACAATCCGGCCCAGAAGGCACCCACCAGGACGAGCCCCATCGCTGCGCGAAGGATGGATCGGACTTCGTCATTGCCGAAGCCGATTCGTCTGCGGTCGTAGCCGCGAGCCCCGGCGACGGTGGCTGGCCAGACGATGGCGCCGAGGAGCGACAACGTGACAATCAGTGGCTCGTGCGGACCCAGATTGGTGCTGTTCAGTGACGGGATGGCCACGGCCATGGCGCCGACCAGCATGTCGAACAGGGCTGAGCCGTAGGACGTAGGCCGTGCTCCACTCTTTGAACCCAGCTGGCGCGGAGGCCGACTTGTCCTCTTCAACGGCGGCCTCGAGGTCGACATCCTCGCCGGCGATGGGCGTTGCGCCGTTGGTCCTGACTGGCCGAAGTCGAAGGGTGTCCGGACCTTCTTCACGCGGCCGTCGGGACCGATTTCGCGATCGTCGGCCTTCAGGATCGAACCGTGGCGGTCCCACCAGGTCGGACCAAACTCAACGTCGGGCGCAGTCGCCTTGCGGTAGGCGTCCAAACGCACCAATGACTGTGGTTCTGCCATTACCCCCGAGTCCCCCCGATTCTACCTCCGCCCCCCAGCGGAGAACCCTGAACGGCAGCTGAGCTGTGGGCACCAGCGCCGGCGGTTGGGGGAGACGCCAACGGGTGGTGCCCTGCCAACATTGCTGATACGGCCGGGCTTAATGACCATATCGTGGCCGCCTCTAGTCTTTGGCCGTTGATGCTGAATCGTGATTGAGTTCGGACCCGCCCCTCAGCCGGATGGGTCATTTGCCGCCCCGTTACCGGATTGTTACCTCAGGGCCATGCCGCGGATCAATGAGCTTCTCCAGCCTCCCAGCCATGCGACTTTCACTGCGGATGGGCTGCGGTTCTGTAGCCAGCTGGATCAACGCTTCCGCAGTACGGCAACCACCGTTCGAGAGGATCAGCAGATCAGCTGTTTCGATAAGATCAGCAGTGGGATCGAAGTACGGCCGCGGTCCGATCGGAGATATCGGACGTGACGTCTCTGGGGTGCTGAGGCCCCGTGGGGGTATACCAATTCCGGGGGCTTGATAGTAACGATCCAATTACGGCAGTCGCAGCCCGCCAGCCTCCGCGCATTGATTTTCACAAGGTAGTCACGATGTGGCCGGCAAGGGTTGGTTCCGACCCACGCAGCGGGATAAGGTCAGGGCTCCAAGCAGTGTTGCTGTAGCGCCGCGGCGGTCCTTCCCCGACCACGCCGCCGCGGTGTCCCGCCTATGGGGGTGGCGGGTTGTACTGACCGCAGCTCCGGGATGTCAAGCGGAGCTCACCATCGGGAGTCGGGAAATTGGCAAAGCCACAGACGCTGCGACGCGTCATGTCGTCTGCCATGCCGGGCGAGTGGGCTGACCGGTCCTCACGAAGGACAACCGCGCCCACAACGCTGCGACTGGTGGGAAATGGGGATGGTTCGCCAGTCTCATTCAATGGAGCGAGTCAAATCTTTCCGTCGGCCGACTTACCGTGGACCAGCTTTTTCTGCGAGTCACCCAGATCGAGGAGTGTCCGATATGGTCAAATCTAACCTTGGCAAGACCAAGACCGCCGTCGGATTCGGGCTGGTCGGCCTTTCCGGCATGTTCGTGAACCAGGCACTGTTCTGGTTCTTCCATGACGTCATGTCCTTCTGGATTTCTTTTGCCGCAATCCTGGCCACTCAGGGATCGACCATCTGGAACTTTGTCCTCATTGACAAGGTCGTCTATCGCGACCATAACTTGACCTCCCGGTGGTACCAACGGTTCGCCAAGAGCTGGACCGCCAACACCGCTTCTCTGCTGCTCCGAGTGCCCCTACTGCTAGTGCTGACCCACGTGGGAATGAACCCACACTGGGCCAACTTCACAACGCTCCTGGTGCTCTTCGCGCTGCGGTTCTGGATCAGTGACCGCTTCATCTGGGGGTCGAGGAAGAAGGTCGCGGACATTACGGGCGAGCCGGCTGAGCCGCCCAGCAAGGCGGACGTGCTCATCCAGATGAAGAGCTACGAGTGGGGGCCGCACATGGCGCTGACATCTGCGCGTCCCACGCGCGGGCCGACAGTACTACTACGACATCCATGGGCTGGTGAGCGTCCGTTCCGAGGTCCGGCTCCCCGAGCTGGGCTACTTCAAGGTCGAGCCTTTCAGCCGGGAGGCGGACATCACGGTGCGGCGCGGGTACGTCGGTGACGGTCGGATGATCTCCCAAGGTGCAAGCGACGATGAGCCCCGGCCTGCTTCGTCTACCGCGAGCACCTCGGCTCCATCGGGCGCCAACTTCCGAGTGGATCTCGACAACCGGATCAACGTCACGGTGAGCCCGTTGCTGGCGAGGTCGAAGCACGTGGTCTACACCAACGTGGTGGAGGCTCTGCTGCCGGTTCGTGCTGGTCAACAAGGGTTACATGCTGCTGCACTCGGCCACGGTCCGCCTCGGCGACGAGACGATCATGCTGTCGGCGCAGACCGACACGGGCAAGACCGGCACGATTCTGCGGCTCCTCCAGGAGCACCCGGAGAACTCAGCCTTCCTGTCCGACGACATGACGATCATCAACGGCAGAGGGTGCAGGCTCTGGTCCTTCCCGAAGCCACTGACCATCAGCTCGCACACGCTGCGCGCTGTCAACACCCAAGGTGCTGACCCTGCCTCGCCGACTCGTGCTCGGCGATCCAGAGCCGGATCCACTCCAAGGAGGGCCGACAGTTCGCCTTGCTGCTCGCCCGGCTGAACATTCCGATCATCGCCATCAACGCGATCACCCAGATCCTGGTGCCGCCACCGAAGTACATGATCGACGACCTGGTGCCCACCGTGACGCTACTGCGAGACACGGCAGCGTCCGACCGGATCTTCATCATCGGCCGCGGACCGGAGGCGCGAGGAGCCGCTGCCGCATGACGGAGGCCATGGCCACCCTGCTTGCCAACACCGAGGACGCGTACGGCTTTCCACCGTTCTCGATCATGGAGCGCGCCATCACTCTGCGTTCGAGGAACCTGCGCAAAGGCAAGAAGCAAGACATTTCCTTCTTACGCTCGCGGGAGCGAGCGATCCTGGGAGATTTCTTGCGCGACATCTCCGTGTCGACGGCTGATTTCGCCCAACTTCGGCTGGGCTGATGTCATCCCTGAGCGGGTGTTGCAGCCGTCCGACCTTGCACCAAGCGAGGACAGCAGTCGATCGGCAGACTGGCCGCCCGGACAGCCGGCTAGCGCAGCCACAGCGTCGGTGGATGCCCAGGCTGACTCGACCGATGACGATGTCGACGAGAAATCCAATGTCAGCATCTCGGCAGCCTGAAAGGGCGATCGGATCATGACGACGAGGAACGAAAGGTTCCTGCCGAGCGTGGGGTTTGCAATGACGTCACTGAAACTCACTGTGGCGGGCGACACTGACTCCTCCGTCACGCTTGTGCAACCAGAGGGCCGCCTGAGCCAAGTTCGAATGCTCCCATGGATTCATGATTGGGGCGTCCGCATGCGGCGCCAGGCGTTCCTCATCGTGCTCATGATCGGAACATTCCTGCGTTGCTGGCAGCTGAACGCGCTCGGCTTCAACAGTGACGAGGCGGTCTACGCCGGACAGGCAGCCGAGCATCGCCGGGCAGGAGGCGTACCTGCCGTACTTCCCGATCTTCCGGGCCCACCCACTGCTGTTCCAGTCGCTGCTCTCGGTGTCTACCGTGTCAGCGTAGCGACGTCGTGGGCCGTATCCTCGCCGTCGTCTTCGGCGTGGCGCACCCTCGTCGTCGTGTACGCCCTCGGCCAGCTCCTCTACGGCCGCCGAGGGCGGCATCGTCGCCATGACTGCTGCTGGCGGTCATGCCCTACCACGTCACGTGACGCGGCAGGTGCTGCTCGACGGGCCGATGGTCTTCTTCGCCACGTTGGCGCTGTGGCTCCTCGCGAAGTACTGCTCGAACAGGGAGCCGTGCTGGCTGGTCGCCGCCGCTGGCGTCATGGGGCTGGCCGTCCTCACCAAGGAGACCGCGGTCGTCCTCGTCGGCGGCGTCTACTGCTTCTTCATGCTCACCCAGTCGTGAAGGTGCGCGCCTCGCTCGGCGCCTGGTCGCTCGCGATGCCATGGCGGCGGTCACGCCGTTGCTTTCCCCCTGGCCTCGCGCTCGCCGGCGCGACCTCGCAGCGCGGCAGCAACTACCTGGCGTGGCAATTGTTCCGCCGGGCAAACCACCCATTCGACTTCTACCTGACGACGGTCCCGATCGCGATCGGCCTGCTGCTCCTCGCGTGCGGTCCTCGGAGGCTGGTGCTGGACCGTCAAACCTCGACTGGCGCGAGTGGCTGCTGTGCACGCTGGGCGATCGTCCCGATCGTCTTCTTCACGCTGACACCGATGAAGGGCTTCCAGTACCTGCTTGCCCCTGGCGCCCGTCGCTCGCCGTCCTAGCCGCACGGGCTCTCACGCCCCCGGCCTCTGGGCACGGCTGTCTCGCCGGGTCCCGCGGCTGGCGAACGGCACGTTGCAGAACGGCGCGTTGGTCCTGACCGCGGTGACCCTCAGCCTGCTCCGCCCAGCTGGGCCGTCCAGCCCTCGTCCATCGGCGGTTCCTGGCGGGTAGCGGCGGGCTGCCCGGCAGGTCGGGAAGCAGGCACCTGGATCAGCACGAACCTCCCGGAGGGCGCGACGCTGCTCACCCTCGGGCCGTCGATGGCGAACGTCATCCAGCTTTCTACGGTCACCGCCAGGCGTACGGTCTGTCGGTCAGCCCCAACCCGCTCAACCGCAACCCGTCCTACATCGCGATCGACAACGCGGACCTGCAGCTGCGCGACGGCAGCCATCCAGTACGCCGTCTGGGACTCCTTCTCGGCGGGTCGCTCGCCGTCTTCTCCAAGCGGCTGCTGGCATACGTCGACCAAGTACAACGGAATTGTCATCCACATCCGAGACGGTTCAAGTCAACGACGGGGCCGGACGACAGACCGTCACGGCCTCTGATCATCAGGTCTATCGAGTTGCGCCCATGAAGCAAGTTCCTTCTGCGGCTGCCGCGTTGATCCTGGCTGCGCTTCCTTGCGTGCCCGCCGCGGCCACACCGGTCGACGACGCGGCGACCACGACGCCGATCAAGCACGTCGTGTGGATGATGCAGGACAACCACTCCTTCGACAACTACTTCGGCACGTACCCGGGCGCTGACGGCATACCCGGCGGCGTGTGCCAGCGGCTCAACCTGACCGGGCATCGACTCGGGGATGCGTCAGCCGTTTCGCATCGGCGACACGCCCGTCGAGGATCTGAGCCAAGGGCCTCGGCGTCCAGAAGCGCCAGTACAACGGTGGCCGGATGGATGGCTTCGTCGCCTCCTACCGACGGCTCGGGCTTGACGGCACCTCGGCGATGGGGCACTACGACGGCAGCGACATCCCGTTCCACTGGAACGTGGCCGATCAGTACGTGCTGTTCGACCGGTTCTTCGCCTCGACGAGCGTCGGTAGCCGGGAGGCTACCTCTACTGGCTAGCGGGCAACGCGCCCGCTGGACGGACGCCACTGACGAGCAGCGCGGGCTACGACGACTTGCCGACGATCTTCGACAGACTGTCCGATCACAAGATTCCGGCCCGGTTCTACGTCGAGAACCTCGACGCAGCCGCCACCAGCGGCGATTCTGTGAGTCGTAGCAGCCAGCTGGTCAAGGTTCCACTGCTGAGCATGAAGCGGTTCCGGGATGGCGGGGCTCTCGCTGGCCAGGTTGTCGACCTGAGCCAGTACTACCTCGACCTGCGCAATGGCACTCTGCCGGCCGTCTCGTACATCGTGACCACGAACTCGAGTGAGAATCCCCCCGCCGGTCCCAATGCGGGCTCGCGTACGTTGCGCAAGGTCACAACTGAATTGATGAAGAGCTCCGCCTGGTCAACATCGGCGATGATGTGGACATATGACGGATGGGGCGGCTGGTACGACCACGTGCCGCCACCCAAGGTCGACAGCCGCGGATACGGCTTTCGCGTTCCCGCACTGCTCGTCAGCCCGTATGCCAAAAAGGGCGAAGTCGACCACACGGTGCTGGACTACACCTCGATGTTGCGCTTCATCGAGACCAACTGGAAGCTGGCGCCACTGAGCACTCGCGATAAGCAATCCGCTGGCTTGGCGTCGGCCTTTGACTTCACCGCCGCTCCTCGACCGCCCGCCTCACTGCCGTGGACATGGCCAGCGCCGGTAGTCAGGGCCGCCACGAACAGCCCGGCACCAGTGATCTACAGCATCTATGGCGTCGCTGCCGCGCTCGCGATCGCCATCGTGGGCCTTGCCATCCTTCGTCGGGGACCTATTACGTTCCCACTCAGTCTCGCTCGAGCGGGGATCCTTGCACGCTCGAGCCTAAAGTCAGTGGGCGAGCGGACAGAGCGGTTCGTTCGGGGCAGTCGGCACTCGCCTAGCTCACCGGCTGCCTTGGCGAGCACGCCTGCGGGCGACATAGCGGCGGGTCCCGTGCCGTTCTCGGACGTCGGCCGTGCCTCGCTGAGGGTGCCCAACTCGCCTCGAGCAGGATCCGCCGGCAGTGGGAAATATCGCCTGGGCGCTTGGTACCGAGGGAAGATGCAGATTCCGACGGAAAGCTCAAACGGACATGCTCCCAGCGCAATCGCCGCAATTCGCGATGCAGAACCGGGCACACCAAGCGATCGCGGAGTCGCACGCGGGCCGTGGACGGGCGAGCATTCGAGAATCCCGAGCGGGTGCAATCGTCGAAACAGACGCGCACGCCGACACCGAAACGCAATCGGATCTCGCAGCTCCTCAAGCCGGGTCTCTCACTCGAGGACGCCCAGCGACCCCTGTTGCTGGCCTAAAGCCAGTCGGTCACGAGTCGGCCTGTATTGAGCCGGGGTGTGCCGGCGTGATCGTCGATGACTATTGCGACGTGTGCGGCAGTCCAGGGAGGAGCGCAGCCGACTCGGTACCGACAGGAGCAGCGGCGTCGGCGGCGTCACCTGCCGTCGTTGCCGGGCCTGGTTTGACGCCCATCGGTGCGGTGTCGGCCTGTATTGAGCCGGGGTGTGCGGGCGTGATCGTCGATGACTATTGCGACGTGTGCGGCAGTCCCGGGAGGAGCGCAGCCGACTCGGTACCGACAGGAGCAGCGGCGTCGGCGGCGTCACCTGCCGTCGTTGCCGGGCCTGGTTTGACGCCCATCGGTGCGGTGTCGGCCTGTATTGAGCCGGGGTGTGCGGGCGTGATCGTCGATGACTATTGCGACGTCTGCGGCAGTCCCGGGAGGAGCGCAGCCGACTCGGTACCGGCAGCAGCAGCGGTTTCAGCGGCGGCAATCGCACCCGCTGCCCGGCCCGCCCTAACGCCAGTCGCTCGCATTGCTGACGCCGAGCCTGCTAGCAACGCGGTTCCCGTGACGGCTGCTGACGCTGAGTCTTTGACGGATGTGACCGCTGCTGAGGCTGCTTTGACCTGAAGCGTCGCGCTAGTCGTGACGGCGCTGACGTTGCCGAGCCTGCTGCTGAAGCGGTGCCGGTGACGGATGCTGACGCTGACGCCGAGCCTGCTGCTGAAGCGGTGCCGGTGACGGTGCTGGGCTGACGCCGAGCCTGCTGCTGAAGCGGTGCCGGTGACGGCTGCTGATCTGGATGTGACCGCTGCTGAGGCTGCTACTGAAGCGTCCGCTATTGACGCTGACGTCGAGCCTGCTGCTGAAGCGGTGGCGGTCACCGCTGTTGTGGCTGAGCCTTCGATTGAAGCGGTCCCTGCTGGCGACGAGGGCGGGTCTGCTACTGAGGCGGTGCCGGTGACTGCTGCTGAGGCTGAGTCTTCGACTGATGCGACCCCTGCTGAGCCGACGTTGAGACCCCTGCTGAGGCTGACATTGATTCTGCTACTGAGGCGGTGCCGGTGACGGCTGCTGGCACCGAGCCTTCGATTGATGCGTCCGCTGCTGAGGCTGCTACTGAAGCGGCCGCTGTTGAGGCTGACGGTGGGCCTTGGGTGGCGGCAGGGCCGGTGACGGTGCTGACGCTGATGCTGAGCCTGCTGCTGAAGCGGCGCCGGTGACGCTGCTGATGCTGACACCGAGCCTGCTGCTGAAGCGCCGGTCCCCGCGGCTGAGGCTGAGCTTCGACTGAAGCGACCCCTGCTGACGAAGAGGTCGGGTCTGCTAATGAGGCGGTGCCGATGGCGGCTACTGAGGCTGAATCTTCGACTGATGCGACCGCTATTGAGGCTGCTACTGAAGCGATCCCGGCTGACGTTGAGGCTGCTAGTGAAGCGTCCGCTGCTGAGGCTGACGGTGGGTCCCTGCTGGCGGTGATGCCGGTGACGGCTGCTGACGCTGACGCCGAGCCTGCTGCTGAGGCTGAGTCTTCGACTGAAGCGACCCGCTGCTGACGAAGAGGGTGGGTCTGCGATCTGAAGCAGAGTCGGTGACTACTGCTGACGCCAACGCCGAGGTCGGGTCTGGATCTAGAGCAGAGTCGGTGACTAATGCTGACGGTGATGCCGAGTGGCCGGTCCCCTTGTGGATGGGGTCGGCCCACGGCGGATCTGACACTGAGTCGGTTCCGGTCGACCGCTGCTGAAGCTGAGTCTCCGACTGAAGCGACCCCTGCTTACGTTGAGGCTTCGAATGAAGCGTCCGCTGCTGAGGCTGGCGATGGGGTTGTGTTGGAGGCAGGGCCGCCAGGCTGCTAGCAGTCTTCAGGAGCGTCAGCAGCCGGTGCTGGACCTGACCTAACGCCAGTAGCCTCGGGATGCTGACGTTGAGTCTGCTACCAAGGCGGTGACCGCTGATCACAGCCGATGCTGACGCGGAGGATCTGCTACTGAGCCGGTTCCGATGACAGTTGCTGACGCTGAGTCTCAGGCTGATGCGGCCGCCGCTGAGGCTGTTACTGAAGCGACTGCTGTTGACGCTGACGCTGAGGCGGCTACCGAAGGAGTTTCGGCAACCCCTGGTGGCGTTGAGTCTTGGACTGAAGCGATCCCTGCTGACGTTGAGTCTTCGACGGAACGGGCGGCTGCCGCTGATGGTGGGTCTTTGTTGGAGGTAGGGCCGGTGACGGATGCTGAGGCTGACGTCGAGGCTGCTAGTGAGGAGGTGCCGGTCACGGCGGCTGAGCACGAGTCTTCGACTGAAGGGTCCACTGCTGAGGCTGACGCCGAGTCTGCTACTGAAGCAACGTCGATGACTACTGCTGACGCCGAAGCCGAGTGGCCGGTCGCCTGGTGGATCGGGTCGGCCGACCACGAATCTGACACTGAGGCAGGGCCCGGTGACCGCCCTTGAGGCCGATGACGAGTTTGCTGCTGAAGCGGAGCCGGCGACCTCTGGCGAACCAGAGAATCCAACCACTCCTGTCCCAACTGGTGGCGCCGCGCTCGCGGACGATCAACGAAGCCGGCACCAGCGTGGCAGCAACCTCATCCGATACCGGCGCCGCAACCTGAGCCGGCGCTGACGAAGCAGAACGAAGGCATAGATATGACGCAAGCCGCCGGGCCGCCTCGACGGGCAGCAGTCCGTCGAGCGACGCTTGGCGTACTGCTGGTGACACTGCTGTGGACCATGATCAGCGTCGCCAATCCGGCCACTGCGGAGGCTGCCGAACCGACCGGTGTCCTCGAGATCGTCACAGTGCCGAAAATCCCCGGCGCACGCTTCACAGTCGATGGACGCACTTACCGAGCGAACCGTCAGGGAGTCGTACGACTCAAAGTAAGTCGCAAGGACGAGCACAAGGTCTCACTCGTCGACAGGAACATCACTCAGGACAAGAGGGATGTGGAGTTCGTCCGGTGGTACACCGGCAGTCAGGATCGGGACTACCTGGACAAGCTGAGCGGTCTCAAAGTTAAGCGCAACCTACGGATCAAGGCGGCCTACCGGGCCACCTACACGCTGCAATACTCCTTTGTCGATAAGAGCCACGCTGCCGTGGACGCGAGTCGGGTATCCCGCGTGGAGTTCCACGGTGATCATGGCCAGACCGTGAGTGGGAACGGGAGCGGAAAGCTTGCCGTCGTCGGCATCAGGCCGGTCGTCAATGGCGGCACCGTCATCGCCAAGAAGGTCAACTACACGGTGCAGCGCGTCGATGTCGACGGGTCCAACGTCGTGCAGGTGAACGTTCAGCGGTTTACGCCCAGCCGCCTCAAGAAGCCATTGGCCATACCGCTGCAGTTGCACACCGTGCACTTCAGCACCCGAGACTTTCTCTTCGGTCAGCCTGTGGGGCATGCAGTCTGGCTCAAATACCCCGACGGTCATCGTCGCAAGGTGGCCTTGGACTCCGAGGGCAAGGCCACGGTGGATCTACTTGCCAAGGGAAGCTACACGGTCAAAGTCGATGCACCCGGCCTCGCCTTCGAACGACCGCTCGTACTCTCTCGTACTCAGTACGTCGACCTTCAGCACGTGAGCCGTCTCGACATTGTCGTAGCCATCGGGGTGCTTGCCGCTCTGATGTTCGGCCTATACCTCGTTCGCGTGCGAGGCCGTTCCGCCATTCTCCGCTCGCCTCGGGTCGGCTTCTCACGCATGTGGGCGGTCGGCAGGCGACCGTGAAGCGATCAGCGCTGGCCTGGTGCATCGCTCTTCTCTTTTCGCTTTGCCACCTCACACCGGCGGCGGCTGTACCAGCTGAGGAGGAGGCCCCGGATTCCCTGCCGGTGCTCGCGTACTACTACCAGTGGTTTTCCAAGAAATCGTGGGATCGGGCCAAGGTCGATTATCCGCTGGCCGGGCGGTACTCCAGTGACGACGTATCGGTCATGCAGAAGCAAATCGAGCAGGCCAAGTCCGCCGGCATCGATGGCTTTATCGTCTCCTGGAAGAGCACCGCGACGAACAACCGTCGACTGGAGGCGCTCATCAAGGTGGCGCGCTCCGCCAACTTCAAGCTCGCCATCATCTACCAAGGCCTTGACTTCTCGCGGGATCCCCTTGCGGTGGAGCGGATTGCGAACGACTTCGATTTCTTCAAGCGGCACTACGCCTCGGACCCGGTTTTTGATCTCTTCTCAAAACCCCTTCTGATTTGGTCGGGCACGTGGGAGTTCTCCGCATCCGACATCGAGCGCGTGACGACTCGGATCCGAAATTCCGCGCTGGTACTCGCCACGGAGAAGAGTCCCGATGGCTATGAACGAGTCGCGCGTTATGTCGACGGAAACGCCTACTACTGGTCCTCGGTGGATCCACAGGAGCATGGCGGCTACGAGGAACGACTCGACGCGATGGCGTCGTCCGTACACGAGTCCGGTGGTCTTTGGATCGCGCCGTTCGCACCGGGCTTTGATGCTCGCCTCGTCGGCGGCACCAGGGAGGTGCCGCGGCGCGACGGCGAGACGTTGCGGACGGAGTACAACGCGGCCGTCTCGTCCTCTCCGGATGCGCTGGGCCTCATTTCGTGGAACGAGTTCAGCGAGAACACCCACGTTGAACCCAGCGAACGGAATGGGGACAGCGCCCTACGGGAGCTAACTAGGCTGGTCCGGGGCCCATCGGTTCCCCAATCCCCGATGGCCGAAGGCTCCGACGATTCCGGAACGGAGGGCATACTAACCGTCGGAGCGGCGCTGCTGATCGTGCTGCTCCTTGCGGCGGCCGTACCCCTTTATGCCCGGATCGTACGACCAGCTGCTTCGGCAAACGGCGTTCGACCGCAACGGGCCCGGCGGTCTCCTCGGCGGATCCTGACTGCGCTCGTCGTCGTTGCACTGTTGGGTTCTCTGATCGCTGCCGGCGTCCTCTACGCCCGTCGCCCCCGCGATGCCGGCGTCACTCCGCTCGTACAGCGGTGCTCAGCCAGCGCGCGATACCGGATCCGTCGTGATCAGCGCTGCCGGCGATATTGTCTGTCCCCCAGGCCGGAAGCGCGATCCAGAATTCAAAAAGCCAGATGCATGCGCAATGGATGACACCGCGAAGCTGGTCGGAGCTATCAAGCCAGACGCGGTGCTCGCCCTTGGTGACAACCAGTACCCGGCTGGCGCGTTAGCCGACTTCCAGTCAATGTATGCAGAGAGCTGGGGTGCTTACCGCGACATCACGTTCCCGGTGCCGGGAAACCACGAGTACGGGACGCCTGGCGCGCGGGGCTATTACAGCTATTTCGGCGAACGTGCTGGCGAGCCGGACAAGGGCTATTACAGCTACGACCTCGGCTCCTGGCATGTGGTCGCGCTCAACTCCGAGTGTGAGCACATCGGGGGTTGCGGCGATTCCGATCCTCAGGCCACGTGGCTTCAGCAAGATCTGAAGTCTCATCCGCGAAAGTGCGTGCTTGCCTATTGGCACCGACCTCGCTTCAGCTCCGGAAACCACGGTAACGACCTCGACCAAGATGCCCTGTGGCGGATTCTGGCCAAGGCCCATGCCGACCTGGTGCTGAGCGGGCACGACCACGATTACGAACGGTTCGCGCCCATGAATGCGGATGGAGAGGCGGACCCGAAAGGGCTGACAGAGTTCGTCGTGGGAACGGGTGGAGCGAGCCACTACCGTTTCCAGAATCCGGAGGCGGCCAGCGCCGTCCGGATCACCGGGCACAACGGGGTGCTGCGGATGCAGTTGACTCAGCAAGCCTATCGCATGGCAATTCATGGCGGCTCCGGATGGTTCGGTCCTCGATAGCGGGACCACCCAGTGTCATTGAGCATCTATCCCGCGATCGCCGCTCGTTCAGGAATACACCGACCGCATAGCGTCCAGGTACGTGCCGTATTCCGACGCGGACTGCCACTGTTGGCTGGGCTCGACAGCTGTTCCTTCGCCCCACTCGTTGAAGCTGGTGATCAGCTGCCAGCGAGCACCCGAGGCGACCTGGCGACGCAGGTCCGCATCGAATCGCCCAAGGTCGCGAGGCAGGCGAGGCACCACTTCGTCGAATTTGAAGAAGCCGGGAGAGACGGATGGCGGACTCCGTGCCCTGCTGGTCGTAACTGTCAGCCGGCACGTACTGGTGCCAGGAATCGGGCTGGTTCGGGGCAGCGCGGTAGCCTTCGAAGACCTTGAGATTGAGATAGAAGCGCCCGGCATTCGCGGCCAAGAGCCGGCTCACCGCCGAGCACGTGGCTTCTCCGGTCCGATGTTGTAGACGAACAGCACAGGCTTTCCGGCCACGCGCAACCAGGCTGGCTGGGCTGCGAGCTGGTGCAGCGAGTCGAAGTCTTCGCGTCAGGACCGGACTGGAGGGCGGGGTCGGCAAGGACTCAGGCTCGTAGTAGGCAGCGATATGGAACCCTTGCTGAGCGGCGGCGTCCAAAAGTAGCGGGCAATCGGCGGGCCGTCGGCACTGCCCTTGCCCCAGTACGAGGCAGATGAAGGCGTCCAGACCGGCGTACCGAGCCTGGGCCACGTGGGTGGCGAGCACGCGCTGGGTCGCTGCTGTCGTACTTACCGAGGCTCGGCGTGTACCGCGTCGCCCAATGCTCGCTCTCGGGGAACCACGGATAGTAAAAGGCCGCCCGAACCGGCCAGCCGACTTCGGTCGGTACGGGCGGGTGCCCCAGTCCGGGATCGCCCCGGTCGGCGGCGAGTAACAAGCACACGAGGCCTACGACGAAGACGGCCCTCACGACTGCGAGCAGCGCTTGGGCGCAATTTCCTGAATGGGCTTCTGAAGCGTCTGGGGACCGGAGTGGCCGCTCGACGGGGCGCCGATGCGCGACGACTGCTACGCATCTCGGAGCTCCCACGGAGCGTATGACGCCCGGGAGCGTTATTCGCGCTTCGTCTCGCATCTTTGCCGTATGCCCGTTCATTTGGGGTGGAGCGCCCAAAGGGGGCATCAACATACGATAGGTGATTTTGTACGCCGGTCGGCTGGAGTGGGCTACCCAGCCAGTTCACGATGCTGGCCCTGTCGAGGTCAGGCCTGGACGGGCGGCATTGTAGTGACCGGCGATCAGCTCAGTGACAGTCTTCGCTGCCTGAGTCTTTAAATGGCGTCGAAGGGTCTGCTCGGAAGTTCCATTTGTAACTGCCGTCCTGAAGCGTCAACTCGAGCACCCCGAATAGGTGCTTCGAAGTGACCTCCTTGTTGGGTCTCGGTGTATTCAGGCCGGTGAAGTGTGCGCCGCCGGTTCCCACCACTATTTGCCTGATGCCCCGGGACTTATCCAGCGCGCTGCCCGGCGTTTGTGGGGCGAACCTTTCGTAGGCATGCGAGTCTCCGCTCAGTACCAGATCGACGCCGTTGCGATACATCGTTCTGACGAGCGGGGCCGTCTCCAGGGCCTGCTTGCGACTATTGCTCCAGCGGGGCTCGTGCATGAGCACCACAGTGCAGGCGGTGGTGGCTTTGGCCGCCTTCAGGTCTCGCTCCAGCCAACGGTTCTGTGGCGACTTGGGGCCACAACCATCACCACGTGGCAGCCGGGAACAGTTGTCGTTCAGCGCGACGACATGCCAAGCACCCAGGTCGAAACTGTAGTAAGCCCGGCAACTGGCGGTGCAGTCAGGATCCTGCGGGGTAGCCCGGGACCCGAAATACGCAAAGTAGCCCTCCGCCCCGGGGCTACCGTATTCATGGTCGCCCAGTATTGGGTAGGTGATGTTCTTGAAACGTCCCCAGGTCGGATCGTATGACTCCTGGAAGTTGGCCAGCGAGCCGGCTTGGTACTGCAAGTCTCCCAGCGTGAAGACAGCGTCTGGATTGATCTTCTTGACCACGTCGGACGTGGCCTTTTGGTGGCAGAAGCCAGGCATCCCGCGTCCATTGTTGTAGCCCTGGCTCTTCGGGTCGCAGGCGATGTCGCCGGCTGCGGCGACGGTTTTTGTGCCACTCGTACGGCTGGCAGGTATTTGACAATCAGCCGCCTGGGCAGCGGAGAAACCGGCCGACACGGTGACATCCAGTGAGGTTAGGCGGCCATCCGATGTGAGGTGCAGGCGCTTGCCGCCGGGTCCCAGGAGGGGAAGTTGACTGGTTTTCAGCGGACCGGCGTACACCCCCGGCGTCGTCGACTGCCAGGTCACTCGTGCAGGGCCACCCTTCAGAGGGCGGCTGGCGGCGAGTTGGCCATCCACCGCCACGTATATGCCCCGGCTGCTCTTGTTCCGAACAGACACGACCGCCCACATGTCCCGGCCAGCACCAGTCCTCACGCTTCGCACCCCATAGGTTGCGCTCACTTGCCTGCTGATCTCCTCGCATGTCATCGGCAGGTCGAGAAGGCGCTCATCGACTGCAGCCGGCGACACCTGCAGTGTTTTCCGCAGCTCGCTCAGGAGCCCTCCTAGGCTCCGGGCTTGATCGACAGTTATCTGGCCTGAGTTCTTGTTGAGGTTCTCGGTAAACGCCGTCAACGGCTCGAGTTCTCGCGGCGGGTCGGGACAGCCGGCCTTGGCCGCCGTGGCGCGAGCCTTATCCAGTGCGCTCGTCCAAGGCTCCGGGTTGGCCGGAGGTGCCATTGTCCACGGCTGTCATGTCGATGGCGACCTTGCGCCACCCGCTCACTAGTCCCGGAAACGCCTCTCGCTGAGCATCCAGACAGACAGCGTTAGATGGAGGTTGAGTGGTGCTTTTGGCCTGCGGGTCGCTTCCGATGTCACAGGCCGACAGCGAGAAGGAGCAGCACAGCGCACAGGCTGGCCACGATGCGCTGTGACGTGATCAGCCATCTCAAGGAAAGCGGAATCCCTTCCGAGCCGCGAACCACACAACGGTTTCCTGTGTCATCAACAAAACTCCCAGCGTCCAGGTTAGAGAGCGAATCTATGCGCCTCAGCTGCTTCTGGCGAAGTTGCGCCCGCTTTCGAGACTCTGACGTGTGAGTGCGACTCCCCGAGGCACGCTGTGACCGGCACAGAGTAGTCAGGGTTGCACAGCCATCCAAATCTTGGGACCGAAGCTGGGGGTGCCATTCACGCAAACGTGATTGCGCCTTAACCGCTGAACTCAGCCCAGTTGAATGCCATTGACGCTGATACCCCAATGATTCCGGCTCCGGGGTCCCATGAAGGCCTTATGGACGGCTCACTAGCTGGCCGATCGGGTGATCGTGAAGGTCGATGCGACGACCGCGGAGGAACGTCGCACGGACGGCGCCGGTCAGGGTGCGGTTCGCATAGGGAGTGACTGCCTGACGATGATGAAGGCCGGACACATCGACGACCCATTCCTCATCCGGAGCGAAGACGACCAGATCGGCGTCAGTGCCGACCGAAATCTTCCCCCTACCACTGATCGCGACAACATCGGCGGGCCGCGTGGCCATCCAGCGCGATACGTCGTCAAAGCCGTGGCCGCGCCGCCGGGCTTCGCTCCACACCACCGGCAGGCCCAGCTGAAGCGAGGAGATGCCTCCCCAGGCGGCACCGAAGTCCCCGCTGTCGAGTCGCTTCAGTTCTGGCGGGCTCGGGGAGTGGTCTGACACGACGAAGTCGATCACGCCGTCGGCCAGCGCCTGCCAGAGACGGTCGCGGTTCTCCGCATCGCGTACGGGCGGACAGCACTTGAACTGCGTGGCGCCGTCGGCGACCTCTTCGGCTGTCAAGGTCAGATAGTGCGGGCACGTTTCCACGGTGATCCGTACGCCCTCACGGCGCGCCTTTGCCAGTGCTGGCACGGCGTCGGCTGTGGACAAGTGCACGATGTGAGTCCGACAGCCGGTCGATCGCGCTGCGTCGATCACGGTCTGGATGGCCGTGGTCTCAGCAGACGGAGGTCGGGAGTCCAGAAAATCGGCGTAGCGCGCCGACGGCGGGCATGGGTTCGCCAAGATCACGTCTGGATCCTCGGCATGCACGATGAGCAGCCCGTCGAACGATGCGACCTCTGTCATGGCGGCTCGCAGCTGCTCGTCCGACAGCGGAGGGAACTCGCGCACCCCGGAGTCCAGAAGAAAACACTTGAATCCGAAGACTCCGGCCTCATGCAACTCCAACAGATGCCCAAGGTTGTCCGGTACGGCTCCGCCCCAGAATCCGACGTCGACCAGGCACTGGCCTCGGGCGGCCTCTCGCTTCACGGCCAGCGCCTGCGGGCTGGTGGTTGGAGGAATGGAGTTGAGAGGCATGTCCAGCAGCGTCGTCACTCCGCCCGCCGCCGCAGCACGGGTGGCACTGGCGAAGCCCTCCCAGTCGGTACGCCCGGGCTCATTGACGTGAACATGGGTGTCGACGAGACCGGGCATAAGCACCTCGTCCTCAGCGAGCTGGATGGTCTGCGCGGAATCGCCGGCATACATATCACCGGCCACGACATCGATGATCTTGCCGTCGGACACGGTGACGCTTCCGGCAATAACCCCGGTCGGCGTGACGATATGCGAACCGCGAAAGATCAGCTCCGGAGTCATGGCGCAAGCTGCTCGACCGCGATGATGCGCCCGACCTGAAGCAGCAGGGGCGCCGCGTTTGCGATGCTACGGGCCGGGTCCGGCTCCAGATCCGAAAGCGGATAGGCGGCCTTGATGCCGGCCGCCCGGAGACGATCACCCGAGAGCTGAGTGCGGCCGGCGACAGCGACGACTCCGACGCCGGCTCTCGCGGCGGCCTGAGCCACCCCGATTGGCGCCTTGCCGGCCAGCGACTGCTCGTCGAGCGATCCTTCGCCGGTCACCACCAGATCGGCGCCCGCCACGGCCTCGTCGAATCGCAGCAGCTCCAAGATCAATTCAATTCCCGGTCGGAGTTCTGCTCCGAGCAGGGCGATCGCTGCGAAACCGGTGCCGCCGGCCGCGCCCGCGCCCGCGTGATTGGCGTAGTCACGACCGACGGCCGCCTCCACGACGCGAGCCCAGCGCGTAAGTCCGTCCTCGAGGAGCGGTACATCATCGGGGCTGGCGCCTTTTTGCGGACCGAAAACCGCCGCCGCGCCCCGCCGGCCGAGGAGAGGATTATCGACGTCGCTGGCGACGAGGATCCGTACGCCGGCCATGCGTTTCCGGAGCCCTGACACCTCCAGCGAGTCCAGCGATGTGAGCGCAGCGCCGCCACGAGCCAGCTCTGCACCGCTCGAGTCGAGCAGCCGTGCCCCGAGGGCTTGGACCATGCCGGCGCCACCGTCGGTGGAGGCACTGCCCCCGATGCCGAGGACGACCTCGCGGACGCCCTGCTCGATCGCGTGCCTGATTACCTCGCCGAGCCCGTACGTCGACGCGCCCATGGCATCGGGTCGACCATGGGGCAGGCGGTCGAGACCGCAGACCGCTGCCAGTTCGATCACGGCCCGCGGACCTTGACGGGCGTAGCCCACCTGGCCGGCTACCCCGGTCGGCCCGGCGGCCACCATGCTGACTTCGCCGAATCCGCGGGAGAGCGCGGCGGCCACCGTGCCGTCACCACCGTCGGCGACGGGCAGCCTGGTGATTTGCAGATCCGGCCGCTCCTCCAGCAAGCCGTTGGCCACGGCGTCGGTGACCTGTACGGCGGTCAGGCAGCCCTTGAACTTGTCCGGCGAGACGACGACCCGCATGACGTCAGTCGAGCATCACGATGGCGGTCGGGGCGTCCTCGCCGCGGACGGCGAGCTCCTCGAACTCTGTGACCGCATCGATCTCGGTTCCCATCGAGATGTTGGTGACCCGCTCCAAGATCACTTCGACGACCACCGGCACCCGGAATTCGGCCATCAGCTTTCTGGCCTGCTCCAACGCGTTCGGCAGCTCCTCGGCGGTGAATACCCGGAGCGCTTTGCAGCCGAGCCCCTCAGCCACCTTCACATGGTCAACGCCGTAGCCGCTGACCTCCGGCGCGTTCGCCCCGGGTGCATCGCTGCCAAAGGGGTTGACATTGTCGAAGGACAATTGGACGTGGTAGTCCATCTCGAAGCCGCGCTGTGACTGCCGGATAAGCCCGAGATAGGCGTTGTTCACTAGCACGTGGATGTAGGTCAGGTTGAACTGAGCGCCGACTGCGAGTTCTTCGATCATGAACTGGAAGTCGTAGTCGCCGGACAGCGCGACCACTGTCGCATCCGGATCGGCAACGCAAACCCCCAGCGCGGCGGGCAGGGTCCAGCCCAGCGGGCCGGCCTGACCCGCGTTGATCCAGTTGCGCGGCCCGTACACGTGCAGGAATTGACCGCCGGCAATCTGCGACAACCCGATCGTGCTGACGTAGCGGGTGTTCCGGTCGAACGCGCGGTTCATCTCCTCGTAGACCCGCTGGGGTTTCATCGGTACGTCGTCGAAGTGCGTGCGCCGCTGCAGCGTGTGTTTGCGCTGCTGGCAATCCTTCAGCCATACGCCGTAGTCCGGCAGGTCGCCCGCGTCCCGGCGCTCCCGTGCAACCTCGACGAACAGCTCGAGCGCGGCCTTGGCGTCGGACACGATGCCGTAGTCCGGAGCGAACACCCGACCGATCTGGGTCGGCTCGATGTCGACGTGGACGAACGTGCGGGTGCCGCGGTAGACCTCCAGCCCACCGGTGTGCCGGTTGGCCCATCGATTGCCGATGCCGAGCACGAAATCGGATTCGAGCATCGTCGCGTTGCCATAGCGGTGAGAGGTTTGCAACCCCACCATGCCCGCCATCAACGGATGATCATCGGGTATGGCGCCCCAGCCCATCAGTGTCGGGATGACGGGGACATTCAAGGTCTCCGCCAGCTCGACCAGCAGATCCGACGCGTCGGCATTGATGATCCCGCCACCGGCCACGATCAGCGGCCGCTCCGCGACGACCAGCATGTCCAGCGCCTTGGCGACCTGCGCCCGGCTGGCCGCCGGCTTGTAGACCGGCAGCGAGGTGTAGGTCTCCGGATCGAACTCGATCTCGGCCATCTGTACGTCGAACGGCAGATCGATCAGTACCGGGCCCGGGCGGCCGGATCGCATCAGATGAAAGGCCTGCTGGAATACCCCGGGCACCTGGGCCGGCTCCAGCACGGTCACCGCCATCTTGTCAAGGGGGCGGCGACGGAGGCGATGTCGACCGCCTGGAAATCCTCCTTGTGCAGCCGAGCGGTCGGCGCCTGTCCGGTAATGCACAGGATCGGAATCGAATCCGCGGAGGCCGAGTAGAGGCCGGTGATCATGTCTGTGCCTGCGGGGCCGGACGTGCCGACGCAGACGCCGATGTTGCCCGCCTTGGCCCTGGTGTAGCCCTCCGCCATATGGGAGGCGCCCTCGACGTGGCGGGCGAGGATGTGCTGCATCCCGCCGTGCCGGCGCATCGCGGCGTAGAAGGGGTTGATCGCCGCTCCCGGCAGCCCGAAGGTCTGGGTGGCACCTTCCAGCTCGAGGATCTTCACGGCGGCGTCGGCCGCGGTCATGCGTGACATGGCTTGTTTCTCCACATTCGTTGCTGGCGGACGTTTCCCATCTCAAGATGGCAGACGTGCGGGTTCAGTCGCGTTGCACGGGTCGCGCGCCATCTCAAGATGGCTGCCGCCCGGGAGATCGGGATCAGGGGCCGCCGCCGTTCATCTCGAGATGGGAAACGACGCAATCGGCTGTTAGTCGTCACGGCCGGATAGTCGTTCCACGCCCTTGAGCAGGGCGGAGTGGTCGAGCCCGCCGTCGCCCTGCGCGCGCAGCGCGCCGACCAGCTGCGCGGTTAGCGCACCCAGCGGAATGGCGACGCCCTTGGCGCGCGCGGCGTCGGTGACGATCCCCATGTCCTTGTGGTGCAGGTCGATCCGGAAGCCGGGCTCGAACTGGCGCGCCAGCATGGTGGCCCCCTTCCGGTCGAGGATCCGGTTGCCGGCCAGACCGCCGGCCAGCACCGCGATCGCCGCCTCGGTGTCGACGCCGTACGCCTCGAGGAACACGATCGCTTCGGCGCACCAGCTCGATGGTCCCGGCGACGATGAGCTGGTTGGCCGCCTTGACGGTCTGTCCGGATGCCGGTCGGGCCGACGTAGACGATGGTCGACCCGACCGCCTCCATGATCGGCTTGGCCTCCTTGAAGTCGGCCTCCTCGCCGCCGACCATGATCGACAGCGTGGCTTCCTTGGCACCCGCCTCGCCGCCGCTGACCGGGCGCGTCGAGCACCCGAATGCCGCGTTCCCGCCCGGCCTCGGCCAGCCGGACTGAGACGTCGGGGCGGATCGAGGACATGTCCAGATGGATCGCGCCGGAGCGGGCATTGGCGTAGATGCCGTCGTCCCCCAAAGCCAGCCCCTCCACGTCGGGGGAGTCCGGAACCATGGTGATGATCACATCCGCCTTAGCGACCGCTTCGGCCACCGACTCGGCTCCGCGCCCGCCGGCCTCGACCAGCCTTTGTACCGGCGCCGGACTGCGGTTGACACCGATCACGATGTGCCCGGCCTGCACCAGGTGTCCCGCCATGGGGCCACCCATGATGCCGAGACCGATGAACGCGATGGTTGACATGAAGTTCCCCTAGCTCTGTGCGTCGAGGTCCGGCGGATCGCCGTTCCCGCGGCAGCCAGTCAAGGCTTTCCTGGGTTGGGCGGGTTGGCTTGTACTCCAGAGCGACATGACCCGAGTAGCCGCTCTGTTCGATGCGGGATAGGTAGTGGTCGAGATCCAGTGAACCTGTGCCTGGTTCGCCACGGCCCGGGTAGTCGGCGATCTGGACGTGGGCGATGCGATCCGCATACGAGTCCAGGGCCCGTTCGATGTCGTCGCCGTTGTTGGCCAGGTGGAAGAGGTCGCAGAGAAAGCCGACGTTCTGCGCACCGGTCTCGTGCACTCGGTCCAGGACTCGTATGACATCGTCAGCCGTACGGAGCGGGTACGGCTTCGGCCCGCTCACCGGCTCGAGCAGCACGCTGGCGCCGATCCGGCTTGCCACTGTCGCTGCCGCCGCCAGTTGCTCGACCCCGAGCTCGTCCTGTTGGTCGGGTGAGGATTCCGGCACCCGATTCCCGTACAGCGCGTTGAAGGCCCGGACGCCGAGCCGCTCACCGATGCCGACGGTGACATCGAGATTGTCGCGAAACTCGGCGGTTCGAGCTGGAACTGACAGCACACCGCAGTCCGGTCCGGCCAGGTCACCAGCGAAGAAGTTCAGCCCGATGAGCGACACGCCGGCGCTCTGCACTGCGTCGACGAACCCGTCGTCTCTCGGTCGGCTGGCACCGGCTGATCTGGGCCACGGCCACCAGAATTCGATCGCTTCGAAGCCGGCCGCGGCCGCCGCACCAGCGCGCTCGAGCAGCGGCACCTCGGTGAACAACATGGAGCAGTTGGCGGCGTAGCGCAAGGAGTGATTCATGGTTTCCACCTTATGAAATAAACGTTTCTACGATGCGAAACCGTAGCAGAACGCTTTCCGTACGGGTCAATGGCGCCTCCATACGGGTAATGGAGTTCCAACTCCTATACTTATTCCGCATAATGGAAACTTTGGCAGGAGGCATCGTGGCAGCCGCAGGGGTGCAGTCGGTGGACCGCGTGTTCCACCTGCTCGAGCACCTCGCAGATGGAGGCGGGTCGATGAGCCTGTCCGACCTGGCTCGTCGGACCGATCTCCCCATGCCCACGATTCACCGTCTTCTGCGGTCCATGGTGAACCGCGGCTACGTTCGCCAGGAGTCATCCAAACGCTATGCCCTGGGCCCCCGGATGATTCGGCTGGGGGAGTCGGCAAGCCGGATGCTCGGCTCGTGGGCCACACCACACCTTGCGGGCCTCGTCGCCAAGTACGGCGAGACCTCGAACATGGCCATGATCGAGGGAGATGCCTGCGTCTACGTTGCACAGGTTCCCTCGCCGCAATCGATGAGGATGTTCACTGAAGTCGGTCGGGTCGTGATGCTGCATTGCACCGGGGTCGGGAAGGCGCTGCTCTCGACGCTGTCCGACGAGCAGGTTGTCGCGACGCTGAAACGGACCGGGATGCCGGCACTCACCGAGCACACGATCACCCGCCCGCAAACGATGCTGGATGCGCTGGCCGAAATCCGCGAGCGGGGCTATGCCGTCGATGACGGCGAGCAGGAACTCGGCGTTCGCTGCGTCGCCGTCCCGATCAAGGAGCTCCCGTTCGCCGCGGCCCTGTCGGTGTCGGGGCCTGGCGGCCGGATCACCCTCGACCAGGTGCCGCACATCGCTCCGGACCTGCAGGCCGCGGCTGCCGAGCTGGGGGCGGCCTTCAACGCGTCCCTCGAGCTGGCCTCGCACGGCTGAATTCGACCCGATCCTTCGACGACCTCAGGACCCGATCCTTCGACGACATCAGGACGCATGCTGACCTTGACCCCCGTACGCCAACGTTGACCTCGACCCCGTACGCGAACCTTGACCTCTATATATGAGGGTCAGAGTCGCGACGCCGGGGTCAAAGTTGCGACATAGGGGTCACGTCGCGATGCGGGGATCAAAGGCGCCTGCCCAGTCCCCTTCCTTCGCCGGTGTTCGGCAGAACAAGGCGTGCCTCCTGGTGTTGGGAGGGCAACGTGCTGCACCGGATGCAGTTGCGCGGGCGGCGATGTGTCGGGCATGTGCGGTGGTCAGCACGCGGTTGGGGTGGTGGGCCCCGCCGAGCCGCGTGGCACCATGGTTCCCACGTGTTAACGGGGGCAGCCACGATCGCCAGCGCGGGGGGTAAAGGGGACACATGAGCGGCAATGCAGGCTTTCGGCTCCACAACACCACGATGCTGTCGGTGTGCGCGGTGGAGGCACCTATCGTCGTGCCTTCGTCGGCGTTCGACGACCGGCTCGCGGCTACCTATGAGCGGTTGGGCATGAAGCCTGGCACGCTGGCCAAGCTGGCCGGAGTGGTGGAGCGGCGTTGGTGGCCGACAGACGTGAGCTTCGCCGACGCGGCCGCGATGGCCGGTGCCAAGGCCCTGGCCGAGGCGGGCATCATTCCCGCTCAGGTCGGGATCATGATCAACACCTCGGTGTCGCGCGAATATCTGGAGCCGTCGACCGCCGTCGCGGTTCATCACCAGCTGGGCCTGCCAACGAGCTGCCTCAACTTCGACCTGGCCAACGCCTGTCTCGGCTTCGTCAACGCCATCCAGCTGGCCGGAACCATGATCGACTCTGGGCAGGCGGACTACGCCGTACTGGTCGACGCCGAAGGCTCGCGCTACACCCAGGAGGTGACGCTCCGCCGGCTCGAGGGCGAGGACGCGACCGTGGCGGACTTGCGCTCACAGTTCGCCACGTTGACCCTGGGCTCGGGTGCGGCGGCCATGGTTTTGGGACGTGCAGACCTGCATCCGGAGGGCCACCGGGTGGTAGGCGGCGTCAGCCGGGCCGGCACCGAGCACCATGACCTGTGCGTTGGCGATCTCGACCGCATGCGTACGGACACCAAGCGGCTCTTCGAGGCTGGCTTGGCGTTGGCCATCGACACCTGGAAGGACGCGAAAGCCGAGTTCGACTGGCAGGACATCGACTGGTTCGTCGCGCACCAGACCTCTGTGGTGCACATCCGGGCAATGGCCTCGGCCCTCGGCGTGGACCCGTTGCGATTCCCGCTGACCTTGCCGAACTACGGCAACATGGGTCCCGCTGCCGTCCCGTTCACGCTCGCTCGGCACGCTGATCACCTGCGCTCCCAGGACCGGATCTTGTTGCTGGGCATCGGCTCGGGGCTGAACACCTCGTACGCCGAGATTCTCTGGTGAGCTCTCGCCCGCTGCCTGCCGACGAGATGGCCCGTGTCCTGCACGGGATGCCGGAGCTCAATCCGAATTGGTCACGCCTGGTGTCGGTCCGCGATGCCGCCGGAGTCTTGAGGAACTGGCACCTCCTCGACACGGGCGGCGATGCCACTGCCGGGACGATGCTGTGCGTTCACGGCAACCCGACCTGGTCCTACCTGTGGCGGCGATTCCTCGGCCTGGCGGCGCCGGGCTGGCGGGTGGTGGCCGTTGACCAGCTCGGCATGGGGTACTCCGACCGGCTGCCCGCGCCACGCACCCTGGCGGAGCGGATCGTTGACTTGTCACGGCTGACGTCGGAGCTGCGTATCAGCGGCCGGGTCGTCGTGGCGGCGCACGATTGGGGCGGACCGATTTCGCTGGGCTGGGCTCTGGCACATCGAGATCAGGTCGCCGGGATTGTGCTGGCAAACACGGGCGTGGCGGTCCCCCCGAAGGCTGCGGCTCCGGGTTTGATCCGGCTGGCTCGCAACCCCTCCTTGCGTGATCTGGTGTGCGTTCGCACCCCAGCATTCGTGGCGTCAGCGGCGGCGCTCTCCCGACCACCGCTACCTGGCTCCGTGCGCGAAGCACTGAGAGCGCCGTACGGATCGCCGGCGCTGCGGCAATCGGTGGGCGACTTCGTGGCGGACATTCCGCTGGAGTCCGATCATCCCAGCCGTGTGGCCTTGGAGCGGGTGGCCGCAGGGCTCGGCCAGCTTGGCGATGTGCCGGCCTTGCTGCTCTGGGGCCCTCGGGACCCTGTCTTTCGAGAGGACCAGCTTCGAGACCTGAGGCGGCGGCTGCCGAAGGCCGACGTCCATCGGTACGCCGGAGCCTCGCACCTGGTGACCGAGGACGTCCCCAGAGCAGCGGAACACACCTGGCGTTGGGTGGCGGAACGCGTGGAATGTCAGGCGAGTCGCTCGACGCCGCAAGCCCCGCCGGTGGTTCTGACACCGGTCAACAACGTCCAGCCTTTGCTCGAACTAGGCTCGGCACTTCGAGCGCGGGCCCAGGATCCCGATCCGGCGGTCGCCGAGCTCGGAGCCGAGAGCACGGTCGTTACGTCGTTTGGCGACCTTTCAGCGCGAGTCGAGGCCCTCGCCGCCGGGCTGTCCAGCGTAAACGTCAAACCCGGGGATCGCGTGGCGCTGCTGATCCGCCCGGGGTTGGAGCTGACGGCGGCGGTCTACGCCTGCTGGCGCGTCGGCGCGTCGATCGTGGTGGCCGACGCCGGCCTTGGGCTGCGTCGGATGGTCGATGCGTTGCGTAGCGCCGATCCCGACCACCTGATCGCCATCCCTGCCGGACTGGCCGCCGCAGCTGCATTCCGACTACCCGGCCAGCGACTGCTGTCAGGTCAGCTCCCGGATCGTATGCGGCAGCTGCTCAAGGCCGAGCACTCCCTCTCCGAACTCACCGAGACTCATCAGCGTGTGCGTTCGGACACCGGCGACGGTGGTCAGTCGCACGCCATCGTGCCTGCGGATGATGCGGAGGCGGCGGTGCTCTTCACGTCCGGGGCCACTGGGCCCCCGAAGGGCGTCGTGTACCGGCATCGACAGCTGCGCGCGCAGCTCGACCTGGTCCGGACTGTCTGCGATGTTCGCCCCGGAGACCGACTGGTGGCGGCCTTCGCTCCTTTCGCACTGTATGGACCGGCGCTCGGCATCGGCACCGCCGTGCCGGCCATGGACGTCACCAAGCCCGGCACCCTGACGGCGACGGCGCTGGCCGAGGCGGTGGCTGCCATCGAGGCCACCTTGATCTTTGCCTCGCCTGCCGCGCTGCGAAACGTCGCGGCCACCGCTGATGAGCTTTCCACGAATCAGCGCGCCGCCCTCGGCAGGATCCGCCTGGTCCTGTCCGCCGGCGCACCGGTCCCAGTGCCCCTCCTTCGCCAGGTCCAGGAGCTGCTGCCGTCGGCCGAGCTGCACACCCCGTACGGGATGACTGAAGCGCTACCGGTGACCGACATCTCGCTGAGCGAAATCGAGGAGGCCGGTCGAGGCAATGGCGTATGTGTCGGCCGGCCACTCGCCGGCGTGAGGGTGCAGTTGAGTCCGCTCGACCAGCTGGGGCGAGCTACCGGCGAGCTCACCGACGCAACCGAGATCACCGGCGAGATCTGCGTCGCCGCAGCTCACGTCAAGGATCGGTATGACCAGCTGTGGGCGACCGAGGCGGCCAGCTCACGAGATCCGGGATGGCATCGCACGGGCGACGTCGGGCACCTCGACCAGGAGGGGCGGCTATGGGTCGAGGGGCGGTTGGTTCATGTCGTCACCGCGCTCGAGGGACCGCTCACACCGGTCGAGGTGGAACAGCGCATCGAGGCGCTCGTTGAGGTCTCAGCCGCTGCACTCGTCGGAGTGGGACCGGCGGGAATTCAGCAGCCCATCGTGATCGTGACGACGCGCCCGCCGAAAACTGCCTTCCCATCGCCGCTGTCCCACCTCTTGCCCGTGCGACGCGCTCATCAGCGGGCGATTTTCAGCGGCCCGCTCGCGGATCGGGAACTCACGGCGGTGGTCCGAGCCGCGGCCGGCATCTCGCTAGCTGGGGTACTCGTGGTCGATTCGCTGCCGGTGGACATTCGGCACGCCTCCAAGGTGGACCGGACCCGACTGGCTCGCTGGGCCGAGCGGGTGCTCGCGGGAGGCAGGGTCGGTCGCCCGTGAAGGTCCTGGTCACCGGTGCGAGCGGCATGCTGGGCGGCGGCGTCGCAAAAGCGCTTGCCGCCCGGGGAGACTCGGTCACCGTCCTGCAGCGCCGCCCGAGCGGCCTCGGCCTGCCTGAGGTCCTAGCCGACGTTTCTGATGACGCCGCTGTGCGAGCAGCGGTCGCGGGCAACGAAGCGGTCGTCCATCTTGCCGCCAAGGTGAACGTCACGGGCCCGTGGGCGGAGTACGAGCGAGTCAACATCACCGGCACACGGACCGTTGTCGACGCTTGCCGAGCGGCAGGTGTTCAGCGCCTGGTCCATGTGTCCTCGCCGTCGGTGGCCCACGCAGGACGGGCGCTCGCCGGGGTCGGTGACGAACCGGCTGACCCGGTGCAGGCCCGCGGACCGTACGCCCGAAGCAAGGCGGTGGCCGAGCAGATCGCCCTGGCCGGGGATGCTGGTGACCTCGCCGTGCTCGCCGTGCGCCCTCACCTCGTATGGGGACCTGGTGATCCGATGCTGGTCGCTCGGGTGGTCGACCGTGCGCGCCGGGGGAGGCTGCCAGTGATCGGCTCTGGCGCCGCTTTGGTGGACAGCACATATGTAGGGAATGCGGTCGATGCCCTCGTCGTCGCCCTGGAGCGATGCGTCGAAGCCCGAGGTCAAGCCTTGGTGGTCACCAATGGCGAGCCGCGCCCAATCGCCGAACTGCTGGGCTCGATCTGCGCAGCCGCTGGCGCACCGCCTCCCACCCGACATGTTCCCGTGCTGCTGGCGGCGTCGGTTGGGACGGTCGTACAGACCGCTTGGGCGATCAATGATCGACTTCGACCCAACCGCCTGGTCAGTGATCCGCCGATCACCCGGTTCATCGTCGAGCAGATGTCCACCGCCCACTGGTTCGACCAGCGCCGCACCCGGGAGGTTCTGCAGTGGCAACCGCGGATCAGCCTCGACGAGGGATTCCGCGAGCTCCGCCGTTGGTTCCGAGCCGGCAGCCCTAGGGTTGTGCCTTCGGCCAGCGCCGCCGCGCAAGCAGGGCGAGGGTAGCCATGCCGATGGCGATCGCTCCGAATACGGCCTGAAAGGCGCTGAATCCGAGGAACGGTAGCTGCACCAACAGCTCCACGGCGAGCAGCGTGCTCGCCGCCAGCACCGCGGCCGGCGCGCGCGGCGAGCGGCGCCATGCCAGCACCGCCGCCGCGCTCGATGGCACCACCGTTGTCGCGAACAGCCACAGTCCGGGCAGCACCCAGCTCCTCAGCCCGATCGGCTCGAGTGCCGACACCGAGGGGGTGCCCCGCCCGGACAGCAGCATGACGGTGCCGGCGACACCGCCGACCGCCACGAACGACTCGACGGCCACGAAGATCTTCCGGAAGGGATGTCCGGAAGCCTCGACGGTCGACGGTTCTTCTGTGGCGGACGTCAACGACATGATCATCACCTCAGGGTCCATTTCATCAGCTGTCGTTGCTCAGGAGTACGGGCGAAAGTCCCGTCCGTCGCCTACGAAAGACGCAGGACATACCCGTTCGAGGTCAGATCAGCCCACCGAGCGCGGCGGGGTCAGCAACTCCGGCGTGTCGACGATCTGCGCGCGGCTGCCGGAAGTCCCTGCGGTACGGAAGTCCCTTTCGGTACGGGAGTTGTTGCCCCGGACCTACCCGATGACCCGCATCAGCCCGCTGCCCAATCGGCGGAGCTACGTCGTCGTGCTGCTGAGGACACTGGAAGTGTTGATCTTGAGGAGCCCTCCGTCGTTGATCAGCCCGTACGCAGTTCGCTCCCGCACGACCCGGCCGTCCTTGAAGTAGTACGTCACCGTGGCCTGTGCCGACCCGGGAGGCGATCCAGTCACGTCGCTCACCGATACCCGGCCGATCGCGTCCCAGAACCGCTGATACCCCTGTCGACCGCCGGCGTGGTTGGCCTGGTATGAGGTCGTCATCCGGGGCCACGCCTGGTCGGTGTTGCCCGGCATCAAGGCGTAGTAGCTCGTGATCGCCCGCCGGAGCTCGGCCGCCGTGGGAGTCCCTTTCACCGTCGGCGCGGACGTGGCCTTAGGTGTCGGCACCAACGACGGCGGACGAGTTGAGCTTCGGGGGCTGCCCGAGAGCGACGGCTCTGGCGTCCGGGATGTGGGGGTGTTCGGCGACGACGATGGCGCGGAAGCCGAAACGGATGCACTCGACTGCGTGCTGTCGGCCTGGGGATCAGCATCCCGGCTCCGGCCGGGAAGGACGGCAGCAAGCAGAATCCCCACACCGAGGAGGACGACCAGCGCAGCTGCTGCCGCCACGATCCGCCGCCGCTGATGTGGTCGGGGTGGGTTCTGCCGATCTGGCGGACCCGTCGCCGGCTGGCTCAGCTCGTGGTTGCCACCCACGATGGCCGGTGGCTGGTCCTGAGGGGGAGCACTGGTCGCCGCAGCGCCGACAGTTTCTGATCTTGTCGCTCCGCTGGCTGCTTCTGGAACCTCGGCGGTCGGTGTCGGCACCGCGCCCGGTCCGCTGCTGTCAGGGCGCGGGGAGGAATCGCGTGCGGCGGCAAGCTGGGCGAGTGTGTGCGCCACGGCGTGCATCGGTGGGCGGGATCCAGAATCCGCGGACAGCATCTGCAGTATGAGGGGAGTCAGCGCCCCGCTGCGCTGCGGCGGCTGAAACTGCCCCGCGGCCACGCGATGCAGCAGCGCAATGGAGTTCTCGTCGCTACCGAAGGGTGGCGTCCCCTCGAGTGCCGCGTACAGCGTTGCGCCCAACGAAAAGACATCGGAGGCAAAGTCGGAGGCTTCACCCCGGGCAATCTCTGGGGCGAGAAAAGCAGGCGTGCCGTGCACCATGCCGCTGGTCGTCAAAGTGGCGTCGCCCAGTGCCCGAGAGATTCCAAAATCGCTGATCAGTGCCGTTCCGTCGTCGGCGATCAACACGTTGCCCGGCTTCACATCGCGGTGGACGATGCCGACCGCATGGGCGGCGGCGAGCGCTGAAGCGATCTGCGCCCCAACCTGAGCGGCCTCCACCGGTTGCAGCGGTCCACCCTCGGCGAGCAGTGCTGACAGCGTGATCGAGGGAATGAACTGCATGATCAAACAGGCATGACCATCATGCTCAACCACGTCGAAGACCGGAACCGCGTTCGGATGATGCAGCCGGGCGGTGATCCGAGCCTCGCGCATCGCCCGAAGGTTGGCCAGTTCTGCGTCGCTACCGGATAGGCCGGACTGCGGATGCAGCTGTTTCAGTGCGACGCGTCGCTCCAGGCGCTCGTCCCACGCTTCCCAGACTTCACCCATGCCCCCGCTACCCACGAGGCGCACCAAGCGATATCGCTCGGCGATGAGAGCCTGGGGCTCACTCACCGGATCCCTCCCCGTTCCGCCGTCAGGAGCCGCCTTCGAGCGTACGACACCCGGGCGAGTCGCTCCGTAGCGATGAGTACCCATTCGACCTCGTCGACGCCCACCGCACGAGGCGAAGATTTTCTGTGGTGTTCACTGATGGCTGTGCCTACTCGGGTCGGGCTGGTCTGCGGATACCTCGATCCCACCCGTGACGGCGTCGCCCACTATGCCAGCCGACTTGCCGCGGAGCTGTCTTCGGTCGACCTGGAACCCGTCCTGCTGACCACCGTTGAGTGGGCTGACCCCGGCGGTCGCACTGTGGCCGTCACGGAGCGCTGGAGCGTTCTGGGTGTGCTCCGCGCGGCCGCCCAGCTGCGCCGGCTCCAGCTTGATGTGATTCACGTGCAGTTCGCCCCGTCGGTGTTCGGCTTCTCCCGCGCGGTCGGACTGCTACCGCTGCTGCTGCCTCGACGAACGCCGCTGATCATCACCCTGCACGAGTACGGCGTCTGGGAAGAGGGTGAGCGCGGGCGTCGGCTCCGTTCCCGCCTGTGGTCGGCGGTGGAACGGCGAGGTTGGGCCGATCGGGAGACGTTGCTACTGGTGCCGCGGGCGGATCGCGTCCTGGTCTCCTCGAGCGAGCACCTCGACGTCCTGGCGCAGCGGTCCGGATCTCGTACACCATCTGCCCTCGAAGTCCCGATCGGCCTCAACGTCGAGATCAGCTCCGGCGACGCCGGCCAGGATCGCCAAGAGGCCCGCCGCAACCTGGGCGCTGCGACCAGCGCTCCGCTGGTCGCCTTCTTTGGCTTCTTGCATCCTGAGAAGTCGCTCGACCGGCTGATCCATGCCGTCGCCACCCTGCGCGACTCCTGGCCTGACGTGCACCTTCTCCTGATCGGCGGAGTCGAGAGTCATTCGGTGGACAAGGCTGCGGCCGCCGCACTGTTGGACAGTCTCGACCAATCCATTGCGGCCGCCGGCATGACCGGCCGGGTCCACACCACTGGCTACCTACCCGACGTGAAGGTCTCTCAGCTCCTTCGTGCCGTCGACGTCATGGCGCTGCCGCTCAACGCCGGTGTGACGCGCAAGTCGGGCTCACTGCTGGCCGCCTTTGCCGCGGGCGTGCCGGTAGTCGCGACAGCCCCACCCGGTCAGCTCACCGAACCGGCCGAGATGGACGGCGTGCTGCGCATACCGCCCGGCGACACGGTCGCGTTGACCGAAGCCCTGCGTCACGTGCTGAGCGAGCCGGCGCTGGCCGATCGGTTGAGGAGCGCAGCTCGTACGGTCGCCGCTCGTCACAGCTGGGACGCAATCGCGGCAACCCATGCGCAGGTCTACGCTCAGGCAGCCGGCGACCGGGTACGGGACAAGCGCGGTGAACCCTGGCAAAGTGGTCCTCTACCAATGCGGAAGGTGATGTCCATGTCACTGCTGGAACGCGCCCGCTCGGCTGTAGCGAAGTCTGTCGCCGCCGTCCGTGAGCGCGTCCCTGCGCTGGCGTCGAGTAAAGAAGGACGCCCGACCGAGGACCCGTCGTTGCACAAGCCGCTAATCTACGGCGATCCGACGCGGCTGCATCTTGCGCCGACAGCCATAGTGAACAACGCCTTGTTCAACCTGTCGTCGGGCGACATCACCGTCGGCGACTATGCCTTCTTCGGCCACAGCGTCTCTGTTCTGACCGGCACCCACGACTGGACGAAGTTCGGCGCCGAGCGCCAGGTCGCCGTGCCCACGTACGGCCGCGACGTGGTGATCGAGGAGGGCGCGTGGGTCTCCAGCAATGCCATCGTCGTCGGTCCCTGCCGGATCGGTGCCCACTCCGTCGTCGGCGTGGGATCGCTGGTGTTGAAAGATGTCGATCCCTACACCATCGTCGCCGGCAGTCCGGCCAAGGTAATGCGGAACATTCCCCAGCCGGTGGAGCCGGAGACGGAACACGTCGATCCCGAGGCAGCTGCCGGCGCGGTGGCCGGGGAATGAGCTTGGCCGCAGCCGACGGGCTGGATGCCGGCGCTCGGCAACGCATCCAGATGCTCGAGACTCAGGTTCACGAGCTCGTCCGAGAACTCGCCGCAGCCAGCCAGCGGACCTCGGAACTGGAACGACAGCTCGCAGGGCTACGAGAGAAGGTCGACGGAAGCGGCGAGCGCTTCGCCGCGCTGTACGCGGACTTCGCGGCCCGCTTCCGCGGCTCCGCGGAGCAGATCACCGCCAAGTTGCGGGGCTACCTTCCTGACGTTCGCCAGCTCCTCGGCGATGCGGACCCAGGCCGGGACGGGATACGGGTTCTGGACATCGGCTGTGGACGGGGGGAGTGGCTGACGCTACTGAAGAGCGTCGGCGTCTCCGCGGCCGGAGTCGATTCGCATCCCGCATTTGTCGAAGCGGGGCGCGCGCGCGGCCTGGACATGGTCCTGGGCGACGGAATCGAGCACCTTGCGACCCGGCCCGCGAACTCGCTCGACCTCGTCACGGCGTTTCACGTGATCGAACACCTGGATGTCGAGACGTTGCTCGCCCTGATCGAGGCGGCGCATGACGCGCTGCGGATTGGTGGTTGCCTGCTGCTCGAGACGCCCAATCCGCACAACTTGCAGATGGCCGCTTGTGACTTCTATAACGACCCAACGCACCGCCGACCGCTTCCGCCAGCACTGGTCGAGTTTCTGGTCTCGGCTTCCGGTTTCGAGCGAGTTGAGATACGGCCACTGCACCCCGCCTCGTCCCCCCTCCAGGGTCTGAACGGCGGCCGAGCTGGGTATCGAGCTTGTCGAGCGAGCGCTCTACGGCCCGCAGGACTATGCCGTCCTGGGCTACAAGATCGATTCGATGGATTAGAGATGACCCAGCCGACCGCAGTCGTGGCGTCGCGGCGGGTGCTCTATCTGGATGCCTATACCGACCCGGTGGAACGGACCTCGGCTCCCGGATCATCCCCGTCCAGTGATGCAATCGGCTACGCCATCACCTCCTCGGAGGCGATCCGTACTGGACTTCGGGCGGCTGGCTGGGAGGTGCTGCAGCCGGACATTTCCGGTCTCCAAGATCAGAAGGGGCCCGTCCGGAGGCTTCGTTGGCTTCTCCGCACGTATGAGTGTGCGCTGGACCTCTTGGGTACGTCGCCACCGGACGCGATCTTCGTCTTCCACGCGTTCTCGGTGTTTCCCACCGAGATTCGTCGGATGATCTTGGATCTGCGGCTCGACGTACCGATGATCGGTTACACGCACGGCAGCCATTGGGATCCCACCGACACCTTCAGGTTCGAGGTGTATCCCGGCATGGAAACAGCCGATCTGGCCAATCTGTGTGTGCTGGACAAAGTCCTGCTGGTGTCGGACCAGATGCAGGACACCTTGCGGGCCAGCATCGGTGCGTTCAATGAGCCGCTGGCCACCTCACTGGAAACGCGTTACGAGGTCGTCGGGCTGCCCCTTGACGTGACGCGGATCGACGAAATCACGCACTGATGAGCGGGACGCCCGCCCGACTGTTGTCTTCAATCACGCCCCGGTGGCCAGCAAGGATCCCGACATGTTTGTCCGGGTGATGCGCCGGATACTGCCGCGCCACGACGTCGGGGTGCTGTTCACCCGTATGTTCCCTCCAGACCAGGCCGGTGGTGCAGGCGGTGGCGGCGCTGGCGGCGGATTTCGGCGACCGAGTTGTGCTCGGCAATAACATGCCGCTGCCGGCGTACTACTCGGCGTTGTGGCGGGCCGAGTTGCAGGTGTCCACTGCGACACACGAAAGCCTGGGCGTCTCCACGTCTGGAGGCGATGTACACCGGCACCTGCTGCATCCTTCCGCGCGTCGGCAGCTACCCGGAGATCACCGGAAACCACCCCGACGTGCTGTACGACCGAGGCGATGATCAACTCGAGGAACGGCTGACGTACTTCCTCGATCACCCTGAACGGCGGCATGCCGTGGCGAGACGACCTTCAGCAGGCTGCCGCCCGTTATCGGCCGGAGCTGGTGGTGCGTCGGATCGCCGATGTGCTGGACAAGGTGAGCTCAGGCGGATGAGGTGGCGCGGCCTGCTACTCGCCCCCGGCATGCTCTGCCCCAGCTGCCAGAGTTTCCGCCGCGTTTCCTCGGGCTAGGCACGCTCTCGAGAAGGTGCCTCGGCTGAGGAAAGGATGCCTGAGCGGATCAGCTCAGCGTGCCGACCACTCCCGCGGTGGTGAGCAGGTCGGTCATGGTGAAGGTGTCGTTAGACCCGTACGTCGGCGTCCAGTCCGGTTCGAGCGATAAGTAAGACGACGGGTCGCCGTCGATCAGTCCTTGGATGACCTCGGCGACGATCCGGCCGCCGACGGCGCCGAGGTGCTGGCCGTCAGCTTGGACGTCGGCCTCCCGCAGGACGTAGAACCAGAGGGGTGTCTGCCGGTCCAGACCGAGATCGGCCAGATCGGCGAGGTCGGCCAGCGCCAGTGGCGTCTCGTTCATTGCTTTGGCGACCCGCTGACCTGACGGAACCTTCATGGTCAGGTTGCGGATCAGGTTCCGAGTGGCCAGGGTGTCCGGTTCGTTGGTGGGTTGGCCGAGGAGGTGGAAGAGCACCGACGACAGCGTGGTATCGATCCGCTTGTTCCGGCGGACCCGGCCGTCACCGAAGTCGAAGAACGTCTGCCAGTCGATGAAGCGCCGCGGCGCTCGGCAGCCTCCCCGAAGATCAGCGGGGTCGGTGCCGCTCAGGGCGGGATTGAAGATCAACCCGAAGAACTGCTGGGTCAGGTCGGTCGCCGAGGTCCCGAAGTTCGCGCGATAGCTCGGCCGAACCTGGGAGTGGCCGAACCGGTACGCCGCAACAGAGAACTCCACCGGGATGAAGGGATCGTTGTGCCAGTCGTAGAACTGGCGTCCCTCGGTCAGAATCGATTCCACAACGTCTTCGCCGCAGGTCAGCGGAAGGAATTCGTGCAGGATCATCCACTGGTAGTGCCAGCGCACGACCCGCTGCGCCTCGCCGAACACCTCGGCGGTGGTGGCCAACGGACCGAGATCATTGCGAACGTCGCCGACCACATGGTTGTGGAAACGTACGAGGGCCAGATGCAGCTGGCTGACGATCAGGTTCTCGTCGTTGCGCGGATCGCCGATCAGTGCGGTGACTTGACTGTTTCTCGGAACGTCTGAACGGATCTGGCCGTCAACGCTTACCCCTTCGGAACCGGGGTTGGTCTCGACGAGCAAAGTGGTGCGGCCACCATCGACGTTCCGGTCGTACAGCTGCGGTGATACTCCCGGGCCACCGCCGTAGACGCTGTCCAAATCGAGCGCCGGGATCCGGAAGTTGCGGATCGACTCGGGATCCTGCGCTCGGGCCAGGCTGGAGGTGGGATCGAAGGTCATGTCATGGTCGAGAAACTGCCCGAGGAATGTCATGCCCGCGGAAAGTCGAGGGTTGTCCGGGTTGTTCGCACTGAGTGCGGGGTTGGTGATCAAGGCAATGGGATCACTCAGATCGTCGTCGGCGTCCATAAGTCCGCCCGGCTGGCCGAGCTCGGTCAGCGCGGCCCGCACCAATGGAGTGTCGGAGGCGAACGGCGGCAAGGTGGGGAAGAGGCGACCGAATCGGCCCTGATCGTAGAAGGTGGAACTCGGTGTGGTCACACCGTGGTCAGCGTCACCGTGGGGCATGGCATCCTTCCTTGGAGATCGGCTGTTGCTGATCTAGAGCGCCGCGGAGCGCACGGTGATACGTCAGGGTCCGAGGGCGGTTCGCTGGAGACAGCCGAGCGAGTGACGTACTTTCGTGGCACCCGAGGGGAACCGTGCCGTGACAAGTGAGCTTCAAACACGCCGGCGCCTCAGCGTGTCGTGGAGGGCTCGCCGGCCGCGGCCGTGACGAGTGATCGTCGGGTTGCTGAGACGAGGGTCGACCAGTCGGGAAGCTGACCGTCGCCAAGCAGGGTGATCGTCAGGGTGCCGGCGTAACTGAAGACAGTCACCCCAAGCCGGACGCCGGCCACCAGCGGGGCAAGGGGTACGGCGTTGTCCAGCTGGGCGCCGGCCAGGTACAGCGGCTCCCGAGGACCCCGGACGTTCGTGACGAAGCAGTTGACCTTGAGCCCACCACGACGAGCCAGCCACGGGATGCCGATGCGCATCAGCGAGACCGGAAACAGTGGGGAGCCGGTGATATCGGTATGGGCCACATCGGCGTGTGACGCCTTCAGCCCGCTCGTGGTGCTGTGGATCGCGGACAAGCGCCGCCTCGGGTCGGGCTCATCAACCGGAAGCGGCACCACCACCATGCGGCCGGCGTTCTGTTCACGGCCCGGTACCGCGACCGGCATGGACGCTCGCAGCGCCGTCCCTGGTCGGAGCTCGGAGCGCGCGGCCAGCCACTCGCGCAGTCCGGCGGTGACCGCGGCGAGCACACGATCGTTGACGCTGACTCCAGCGTCGTCAGCCCCCCGCTGGATCTCGTCGAGCGGCGCGGAGATCAGTCCTGTCTGTCGCGACGACCCGATCGTCCCGGCGAGCGACGTGGCCGGCGCTTCCTTCCGTACGGCGTCTGCTGTCCCTCGAAAAGCGTTGATCAAGACGGGCAGCCGAGGAATCGCCCGGACAAGGGGCGGGATCGCATGAAGCCGGGTGGACACGTTCTCGGCCACCAGTCGGCCGCTTCTCGGTGGTGGCTGGGGTCGCCACTCGAGGCGAGGAACCGGTTGATCGGGGACAGCATCCAGGAGTTCGGAGAGCGCCGCAACTCCAGCCAGACCGTCGACGGCGACGTGATGAATGACAAAGACCATGCCGATCCGATCACCCTCGAGGCTCGGCACGAAGATCATCCGCCAGAGCGGGCGGTGGCGGTCAAGTGGCTGGATCGTTTGCTCGGCGGCCCAGTCCCAGAAGTCAGCCAGGTCGGGACCGATGCGAGGGGCTGCGCGCACGTGCCGGCCGATGTCGAAGTCGGCGTCATCGACCCACACCGGACGGCCTTCACCGAACCGAGTCCAGCGGATCCGACGCCTCAACAGCGGCGCCCGTTGCGTCCGGTGGTCCACCTGATCGGCAAGCCAGGACAGACGCAGTTGGCCGCTATGGTCCAGCCAACCTGGGGCGTGGAAAGTTCCGGCCAGTCCGATCTGCATCGGGCTGTTCCGACCTTCAGCCCAGAAATTGAAGAGATCCGCGACGCTCAACCGATGAAGGTCGGCCGACCTGGCCGCCGCCCGATTCGCACTGTTGCTGATCATGAACGACCCTCACATTGTCGTGCTGACGTCAGGTCAATGCCGCGGCACGCTCCTGCTTCGTCTGCAACGTCTCCGGCACGACGATCAAGGGGCTCTGCGTCTGCCTGACGACTGAGCGGAGCACGGCATGTGTCCAGTGACTCCATCCGTGTCGCTCCCGTCGGCCGAGCACCAGCGCAGTGGCCGCACGCGACCACTTGACGAGGTTGGCGTCCGCATCGCCGGAGACAACCAGTGCCTGCACCGACACATCTGGATGATCTTCCTTCCAGCCGGCAATCTGCTCGGCCAGGCTCGCCTCTTCGGCCGTGACGCCACTCGGCCCTCCGCGGCCGTAGGGCGACGCGTGCAGCACCACGACGCCGGTGTGCTGGAACTCGGCCTCCTGAAACGCCACGTTCAAGACGGCATCTGCCGGCGTGTCGTCGTCGAGTGCGACGACGACGGGGTGACGCTCACTCGTCCGGGGCGCTTGCCAGCCGCCGGGGACGACGGCCACCGGACATCGGGCCTTTTGCCCCACGTGGGAGGCGACGGCACCGAATCGGAGCCGGTCCCCCCAACCCATGTGATCCTGTCCGACCACCAGCCAGGGAACAGTTCGAGAGACGCTGTCGAGCAGCGCCACCGGAGAGTCCGGTTGGACCACCGTGTCAATCTGCATCTGCTTCGGAACGACGAGCTGTGCGACGACGTCCACCATCAGCTGTCGCGCGGCCTCGTGACAAGCATCCAAGATCGCCTGATCGATAGGCATGTCCAGCGTCGGGAGTTCGTAGGCATGGATCATCAGGAGGTCGAGACCTCGGAAGTCTGCCGCCCGAATGGCGTACCGCGCGGCGGCGAGGGCTTGCGGCGAGTCGTCAATGCCGACGGCCACGACTTCGTCGCTGTTCTTCGACTCGTGCTGTGCTGCTGTCACCTCGGATCACCTCATGCTCACTCTGCCTTGTGGGATGACCTTTGGGGAAGGGTCGACGCTCGAACGCCTCGACGTCCACGACTTGATACTGCCGATGTCGCCACGTGGATACGTCTACCGGCGAGCCGGGCTCACCTTCTCGGTGCGGTGCTGACCGACTGCTGGGTGTTCGGGCCCACTGCCCGTGCCGGATAGTGGTCAGGCAATTGTCCGGCTGGAGCCCCATCCGGGCCCGCAATGACATAAATCAGCGTCACGATGAAGGAGAAGCCGAGCAGGCCGACGACCAGCAGAACGATGAACCATCCCTTGTCGGGCAGGTTTGACGTGTTCAGCACAGCGCCGATCCAGGCCACGAACTGCGCGATTGCCGCGGCAACGATGACCAGCACTCCAAACCCCATGAGGCTGAGCAACGTCCACGCCAGCGGGCTGGAATTGATGCCTGTCACGTCCGAACCGTCCATCAGGAAGACGTTGTTGGCGACGGCCACGCCAGCGGCCGCTCCCAGCAGCACCAGGGCTCCGACGAGGCCGATCAAGCTGCCGAAGAACAGCTTGTTGATGAGGGATTTGCTCATGGACTTCGCACCTCCACTACCACTGTGCGCCTGAGGTACGAGAGAGGCAAGAGGCCGACAGTCCCGTCGGCCGACAGATTGCGGCCACGTCGTCTTCACGGCAACTCGCAGCTTCGCTGTCTTTGCCAGAGCACGGTCAAGCTCGTTCCCAGCAGACCGATAGCGTCCTGCTGTGTCTGGAGCCGTAGCACCAGGGCGTCCGAGCGCCTCCGAGCGACTGATGCCGGGTCTGTGGCAGCTACGCCACTACCAGCGCAGCTGGCTACGCGGCGATGTGCTGGCCGGCGTAACAGTCGCGGCGTATCTCGTTCCCCAGGTGATGGCCTACGCAGAGGTCGCCGGCCTGCCAGCAATCGCCGGACTCTGGGCGATCGTCGGCCCGCTCGCCGTCTACGCGGTGCTCGGATCCTCGCGGCAACTTTCCGTCGGACCAGAGTCGAGTACAGCCCTGATGACCGCGGCCGCAGTAGCTGCGCTGGTGGCGGACGGGACCGCAAGCCATGCCGATGCTGCCGCCGCGCTCGCGCTGGCGGTCGGCGCGGTCTGTGTGATCGGCTGGATCGCCCGGCTCGGCTTCCTGGCCAACCTGCTCTCCCGACCGGTGCTGACCGGCTACATGGTCGGCATCGCGATTCTGATGATCGTCAGCCAGCTCGGAAAGGTCACAGGCATCGATGTCCAGGGAGACTCCGTGGCTGCGAGGCTCAGATCCTTCGTCAGCGGTCTGGATCAGATCTCGCTGCCCACGCTGGCCGTGGCGACGGCGGTTCTGGTCCTGCTGATCACGTTGCAGCGTTGGCTTCCGCGCAGCCCCGGACCGTTGATCGCCATGTTGCTGGCCGCCGGGACCGTTGCCTTCTTCCATCTCGATCGGATGGGTGTGGCGGTCGTGGGCCCCATACCGATGGGCCTGCCGCCCCCGGCCATTCCGGACTTCTCGCGGGCTGCATCTGGGAACGCTGTTACCTGCGGCCGTCGGTGTGGCGATCGTCGCCTACTCCGACAACGTGGTGACCGGCCGCGCCTTCGCCGCCAAGCACCGCGAGCGCATCGACAGCAACCAGGAGTTCCTGGCACTCGGCGCCGCCAACCTGACGGCCGGGCTCTCCCATGGTTTCCCGGTCAGCAGCAGCGGAAGTCGTACGGTGATCGCCGACGCGATGGGCAGCCGCAGCCAGCTCTATTCCCTTGTGGCACTGGCCACCGTCCTGATCACTGTGTTCTTCCTCCGGCCCGTACTCGGGGCGTTCCCCGCTGCAGCGTTGGGAGGGGTGGTGATCTACGCGGCGCTCCGGCTGATCGACGGGCACGAACTGTTGCGCATCGCCCGATTTCGGCGCAGCGAGCTGGTGTTGTCGCTGACCACCACAGCAGGCGTGTTGATCTTCGACGTGCTCTACGGGATCGGCGTGGCCATCGCGGTGTCGATCATCGATCTGCTCCGCCGGATCGCCAAGCCGCACGACGGAATTCTCGGCTACGTGCCGGGGATTGCCGGCATGCACGACGTTGACGACTACCCCACGAGCCGGCAAGTGCCTGGGCTGGTGGTCTATCGCTACGATTCGCCGCTGTTCTTCGCCAACGCGGAGGACTTCCGCACCCGGGCGCTCGCAGCTGTGGAGACTGCCGAGAACCACGTGGAGTGGTTCCTGCTCAACGCCGAAGCCAACACCGAGGTCGATCTCACCGCGGTGGACGCGCTCGATGATCTTTACCAGACGCTCAGCGCGCGAGGCATCGTCTTCGCTATGGCCCGGGTCAAGCATGAGCTGCGACAGACTTTGCGGGCCGGCGGTTTCGTTCAGAAGGTGGGTGAAGATCGAATCTTCATGACGTTGCCGACCGCGGTGGACGCGTACGTGGCATGGCATGTCGACCGGCACGGAAATCCGCCTGCAGGTCTGGGCAGTCGTTAGTGCTCGGACGCCGTTTCCGCCGGGGGCCCGTCGTCGTCCGGGGGTACCGTGACCACCGGGCACCTGGCGCGGCGAACGCAGTGCTGGCCGACAGAGCCTATGAGCAGGCGACCCAGGCCGGTGTGAGATGAGTTACCGACGACCAACGCTCGCGCCGCCTTGGATTGCTCGATGAGAACCGGTCCGGCGTCACCCTTGACCAGTTGAAGCTGCCAGTCCGGGTGCGGCTGGATTTGCTCGAAGGAACTGGTGATGCTGTCCCGATACGCCTGGTCGATCTCGTCCATTGACAGCTCACGCTGGTCCCCGCCCGACCCCGCGCCGAACGGCCAGCTCAGCGCGTGTACGGCCCGCAGTCGCCAGCCGGTGAGCCGGGCATACTCGGCGGCCCAGCGAAGCGCCGCTTGGCCGCCGGGGGAATCGTCCAGCCCCACCACGATCTCGTCGGTCATGCGCAGATTCTCGTCGTCATGGTCTGATCATGGCGCCTCGCGTCAGCCTGGGCCAGAATCTCCGAGAGACGAGGAGCGGGAGCTGCCGAGCATGTGCCGATGCGTCATGGGAGTTGGAAGAATGAGCTGCATGAGGCTGGCGGCGCTCCGAATTGCGGCTCACGACTTCGGCCGCGGGGTGGCCTGATGAAAGCCTGGATAATCGACACTCCTGGACCGATCGCAAGCCGGCCACTTCGAGAGATTGAGCTGCCCGATCCTCATCCAGAGGTCGGGCAGGTGAGGGTTCGCGTGTTGGCCTGCGGCGTCTGCCGTACCGATCTACACCTGGCCGAAGGGGACCTGCCGCCCCGACGACCAGAGGTAGTTCCCGGTCACGAGGTGGTGGGTGTGGTGGACGAGGTCGGGGACGGCTGTACGCGCTTTCATCGCGGTGATCGTGTCGGCGTCGCCTGGCTGGCCCGTACGGACGGCAGTTGCCGTTACTGCCGCCGGGGCGATGAGAACCTGTGCGAGTACCCGACGTTCACCGGCTGGGATGTGAACGGCGGCTACGCCGAATACTGCTGTGTAGATGAACGGTTCGGCTACGCGCTACCCGAGGACCTCGATGAAATCGCCACCGCACCCCTGCTCTGTGCCGGCATCATCGGTTATCGGGCGCTGCTGGCGAGTGCGGTGCGGCCAGGTGGAGCGCTCGGTCTCTATGGCTTCGGCGGTAGCGCGCATCTCACGGCTCAGGTCGCGTTGCACCTGGGGATGCGAGTCCATGTGCTCACCAGAGGAGCGGCCAACCGGGACCTCGCCGCATCCCTTGGCGTCGACTCGGTCGGCTCCGCGGAGGACGCACCGCCGGAACCGTTGGATGGGGCGATTCTGTTCGCGCCGGCCGGCGCCTTGGTCCCGGTCGCCCTGCACGCTCTGGATAGGGGCGGCACCCTGGCGGTCGCCGGGATCTGGCTGTCCGACATCCCGACGCTCAACTACGACGATGAGCTGTTCTTGGAGCGGCGGCTGCGCAGCGTCACCGCAAATACCCGCGCTGACGGCGAGGCGTTTCTCGCGCTTGCCGGCCGGCTCGGAATCCTAGCGACGACACACCCGTACGAGATGTCGCAAGCCGATCAGGCGCTGGCGGATCTGGCAGCCGGGGCGTTTGACGGAACTGCGGTCCTACGAACCTGACGGTCGCCAGGTTATAAACGGCCTGATACCGCCCAGCGGTTTGTGAATCAAAAGGCGCTCGGTCCTAGCCTGATACGTTTACGTCGGCTATGGATTCCACCGGACTGGGGGTATGGATGCGAACGAGGATCTTGGCGCTACTCGCTGCGGTGCTGACCATGATGGCGCTGGCCACACCGGCTCAGGCCATCAAGAACGGCGTGGCCGATGACAGCGCCCATCCGTACGTCGGCGAGCTCTTCTTCTATGTTCCATCCTCGACGGAGGACACTCGCTTCACGGATCCGGGCACCTGGTACAGCTGCACAGGCACGCTGGTCAGCCCAACCATTGTCGTGACGGCCGGCCACTGCACCTTCGACATCGGGCACGACAGTACCGACGGCGCGGACACCGGCGGCAATGACGTCTGGATTAGCTTCGCCGAGAAGCCCAACTTCGACATCCTGACGCCGAGCGCCTCATTCGCGCCGGGTAACAATGCTGGCCGCTATGAGGCCTGGTCAGCGGCTCTGAACGCTTCGGATGAGTGGATTGAGGCAACCGCCTACCATCACCCCGATTTTGACAACGAGGCGTTTTTCATCCATGACCTTGGTGTGCTCGAGTTGAGCGAGCCCGTGTCACTTACCACGTACGGTGAGCTACCGACCGAAGGCCTGCTCAGCGACCTCTACGCGGCCAACAAACAGCAGCTTTACACCGCGGTGGGCTATGGCTTGGAAGGGTCCGGCCCAAAGTCCAAGAAAGAGCTCGGCGGAGACACGCGGCGGCGCGCTGACCTGAAGCTGGTCAATCTGACCGGCGTCGGCGGCACGGGCAGGGGTATCTCGGCCAAGTTCTCCAGCAACGCTAAGACCGGCGGTACGTGCTTCGGTGACTCCGGAGGCCCGATCTTCGTCTCCGGCACCAGCACCGTCGTCGCGGTGACCTCGTACTCATTGAACCTCAACTGCGCCGGCACCACTGGGGGGTACCGCATCGATCAGGACGACGATCTCGCCTTCCTGGCAACCTTCGGCGTCGTGCCCCCAACCAGCTGACTTCAGGGCTTGGGAAGGATTCGGCCGCAATACGCGGCTGAATCAATGAGAGTCGTTCTGCAGGTTCTCAGCGTCGCCTACTTGACTCGCGGACGACGAGTTCGGGTTGGAAGACCACCTGACGCGGCTCAGCCACCCCCGGCTCGGCGTCAAGCTGCTCGATGAGCAGATCAACCGCCGTCTGGCCGATGAGATCCGACGGCTGCCGGATAGAGGTCAGCGGAATAGCGGTTGCGCTCGCGAAATCGATGTCGTCATATCCGACAAGGGCGAGCTCGCCTGGGATGTCCAGACGCGCCAGCATGGTGAAGGACTGAAGAACACCGACCGCCAGAAGGTCGTTGGCGCAGAACACGCCGTCGGGCCGCCCCGCAACACCCCGCTCCACGATCAGGGCTCCGGCGGCACGGCCTTGCTGGAAGGTCAGGGCGTCTTGAAGCATGACCTCCAGCTGCACGCCTGGGTGCTCGGCGGCAGCTTTGCTGGCGCCTCGCAACCGGTCGGCGACCTGGGTGATGTTGAGTGGTCCCCCAACGAAGACAATTCTGCGACAGCCCTGATCGATCAGGTGCGAAACCGCTAGGTAGCCACCCACGACATCGTCGACTGACACCGACGAAAAAGGCCGCCCGTTGGCTACCCGATCGACTAGCACGGTCACGATGCCCATACTGCGCAGTCGTTCCAGTCGGTCGTACACGTTGCCGATCGGGGAGACCAGAACCCCACGAACCCGTTGCTGCTCGAACAGGTCGAGGTGCCTTTCTTCCCGCTCGGGTGCGTCGTCACTGTTGGCCAACAGGATCGAAAAGCCGTGCTTGGCCGCTTGCTGTTCAGCTCCGCGGGCCACGTCGGTGAAGAACGGGTTCCGTACGTCGAGCATGAGAAAGCCGATCGAGCGGCTCTTGCCCGCCTTCAGCTGACGGGCTGCATCGTTGCGTACGAAGCCGAGCTGATCTATTGCAGCCTGAACCCGGGCGCGGGTCGACTCCGCGACTTTCTCCGGTCGGTTGAGCACGTTGGAGACGGTGCCGAGCGCGACGCCGGCTCGCTCCGCCACCTCGCGGATGCTGACCTGAGACGCAGTCACCATGGCCACCCTTCGTCGCAGGCGCTGAATCGTTACAAAGTCTAGCTTCCGACAAGCATCTCATCCGCTGCTTCACTGGTCGCATGACCAAGCGGACTCTTGACTTCTCACCACAAGAAGGGCTAACTTTTCCTGAACCGCGTGAAACGTTACAAAGCCGGGTCCCGAACTGATCGGGCCCCCGTTCAAGCAGGACAACACCGACGACTTAAGTTCTGATTGGACTGATTTCGTGGTGTCCGGCTTCGATCTCGGACCAGGCACCGCGACCGGCGACCTTGATCCCACCAACGCATCCAGGGAAGCGACCTCATGACCTCCTTCGATTCCATCAAAGATCAGCTGGCCTTCCAGGCCATCGAACTGCCCTCATGGGCCTTCGGTAACTCCGGCACCCGATTCAAGGTCTTCAGCACTCCCGGCACACCCCGCACCGTTCATGAGAAGCTGGCCGACGCCGCCAAGGTGCATGAGTTCACTGGGCTGGCGCCCAAGGTGGCTATGCACATTCCGTGGGACAAGGTGGAGGACTACGCGGCCTTGCGGGACTACGCGGCGGATCTTGGCCTGCAGCTGGGCACGATCAACTCCAACACTTTCCAGGAAGATCTCTACAAGTTCGGCAGCTTGACTCACATCGATGAGGCCGTGCGGCACAAGGCGATCGATCACCACTTCGAGTGCATCGAGATCATGAACCAGACCGGCTCCCGCGACCTCAAGATCTGGCTCGCGGACGGGACGAACTACGCCGGGCAAGGCGACCTCCGCGGCCGGCAAGATCGACTGGCCGAAAGCCTCGCCACGATCTATGAGCGGATCGGACCACAGCAGCGGCTGGTCCTGGAGTACAAGTTCTTCGAGCCGGCTTTCTACCACACCGACGTGCCGGACTGGGGCACCTCGTACGTTCAGGTGGCTGCGCTCGGAGACCGGGCTGTGGTCTGCTTGGACACCGGCCACCACGCTCCCGGCACCAACATCGAGTTCATCGTGGCGCAGTTGCTGCGGCTGGGAAAGCTCGGCTCGTTCGATTTCAACTCGAGCTACTACGCCGACGACGACCTGATCGTCGGCTCTGCCGATCCGTTCCAGCTGTTCCGAATCCTGTACGAGGTCATCCGCGGCGGCGGGTACGGGCCGGAGTCCGACGTTGCCTTCATGCTCGACCAGTGCCACAACGTCGAGGAGAAGATCCCAGGCCAGATCCGTTCGGTGCTGAACGTTCAGGAGATGACGGCTCGCGCCCTGCTGGTGGACCGCGATGCACTGACCGCGGCCCAAGAGGCCGGCGACGTCCTCGGCGCTAACGGCGTGCTGATGGACGCTTTCTACACCGATGTCCGCGCCGATCTGGCCGCCTGGCGAGAATCGCGTGGCCTGCCACCAGACCCGATGAGGGCCTACGCGGAGTCCGGCTACCAAAAGAAAATCGAAGATGAGCGTGCTGGTGGGCAGCAGGCCGGATGGGGAGCTTGATCATGACGAACTCAGCGGTAGCGGAGCTGATCGGCCGGTCGAATCGGCTGGGATCCGATCCCAAGAACACGAACTACGCGGGTGGAAACACCTCGGCGAAGGGCCGCGAGGTTGATCCGGTCACCGGTGAAGAGATCGAGCTGGTGTGGGTCAAGGGCTCCGGCGGAGACTTGGGCACCCTCAAGGAATCGGGACTGGCGGTGCTCAGGCTGGACCGAATGCGGCAGCTTGTCGAGGTGTATCCCGGCGTCGAGCGCGAGGACGAGATGGTGGCCGCGTTCGACTATTGCTTGCACGGCAAGGGTGGAGCCGCGCCGTCGATCGACACGGCGATGCACGGCCTAGTGGACGCGACGCATGTCGACCATCTCCATCCCGACTCGGGCATCGCGATCGCCACGGCCGCTGACGGCGAGGAGCTGACGGCCAAGATCTTTGGTGACAAGGTGGTCTGGGTTCCCTGGCGCCGGCCGGGATTTCAGTTGGGCCTCGACATCGCCAAGATCAAGTCGGAGAACCCGCAGGCCGTCGGTTGCATTCTCGGCGGTCATGGCGTCACCGCGTGGGGCAGCACCTCCGAGGAGTCCGAGGCCAACTCGCTCTGGATCATCGACACGGCGGCGTCCTATATCGCCGAGAACTCCAAGCCAGAGCCATTCGGTCCGCTGCTTGCCGGCTACAGCCCACTGCCGGACGCCGAGCGTCGGGCGAAGGCCGCAGCCCTCGCGCCGACCCTGCGCTCGGTGGCCTCGTACGACAACCCGATGGTCGGCCACTTCAATGACGACGAGCGGGTGCTCGATTTCCTGGCCCGAGCCCAGCATCCCCGCCTGGCCGAGCTCGGCACCAGCTGCCCGGACCACTTCTTGCGCACCAAGGTGAAGCCGATGGTGCTCGACCTTCCCGCCGACGCGCCGGTGGAGGATTGCGCGGCCCGGCTCCGGGAACTGCACGAGCCCTACCGGGCCGACTACACCGGCTACTACGAACGCAACTCGACCCCGGCGTCGCCCGCCATCCGAGGTGCCGACCCGTTGATCATCCTTGTGCCAGGCGTCGGCATGTTCTCCTACGGCAAGGACAAGCAGACCGCCCGGGTGGCTGGTGAGTTCTACCTCAACGCGATCAACGTCATGCGCGGGGCCGAAGGGCTGTCCAGCTACACGCCGATCGACGAGTCCGAGAAGTTCAAGATCGAGTACTGGGCGCTGGAGGAAGCCAAGCTGCAGCGCATGCCCAAGCCGAAGCCGCTGGCTACCCGGATCGCGTTGGTGACGGGCGCCGCGTCGGGCATCGGCAAGGCGATAGCCGAACGACTGGCCGCCGAGGGTGCATGCGTGGTGATCGCTGATCTCGATGCCCAGAAGGCCCAGACCGCGGCTGCGGAAATCGGCAACACCGATGTCGCTGTCGGCCTCGCCGCCGACGTCAGTGACGAGGCCGCGGTCCAGGACGCGATCGACGCCAGCGTGCTGGCGTTCGGCGGCCTTGATCTGGTGGTCAACAACGCCGGGCTGTCGCTGTCCAAGGCGTTGCTCGATACCTCGGTCGCCGATTGGGATCTGCAGCACAACGTGATGGCCAAGGGTTCCTTCCTGGTGTCCAGGGCAGCGGCCAAGGTGCTGATCGAGCAAAAGCTGGGTGGCGACATCGTCTACATCTCCAGCAAGAACTCGTTGTTCGCCGGACCCAACAACATCGCCTACTCGGCGACGAAAGCCGACCAGGCCCATCAGGTGCGCTTGCTGGCGGCGGAGCTCGGTGAACATGGCGTGAAGGTGAACGGCATCAACCCGGACGGTGTGGTGCGAGGGTCGGGCATCTTCGCCGGCGGATGGGGCGCCAAGCGGGCGGCTGTCTACGGGGTTCCGGAGGAGGATCTCGGAAAGTACTACGCGTCGCGGACGCTGCTGAAGCGTGAGGTCCTACCTGAGAACGTTGCCAATGCGGTCTTCGTCCTCTGCTCCGCCGACTTGAGCCACACCACGGGCCTGCACATCCCGGTGGACGCAGGCGTGGCCGCAGCCTTCCTGCGATGAGGACGGTACGCGCCCTGAGCTTGTCCCCCGTTCGTGCCCTGAGCTTGTCGAAGGGTGACGATCCACGTCTCGGGGCTTCGACAGGTTCAGACCGCGTCATCGCAAGCGTGACCACATGACCGGCGGCTGGGTCTCGGCTGTTGACTTGGGGGCCACCAGCGGCCGGGTCATGCTCGGGCGGGTGGGGCCGGAAGTCTTGACCCTGACGGAGGTTCACCGGTTCCCCAACGAACCGGTCGCAGTCGCCGATGGGCTGCATTGGAGCATCCTCGAGCTCTACCGGAACGTCCTCGTGGGGCTGCGCAAGGCGATCGGTGCGCAGCCAGAACTCGTCGGAGTGGGAATCGACTCCTGGGCCGTCGACTACGGGCTGCTGAGTGGGAACCGCTTGATCAACAACCCGTTCCACTACCGCGATGAACGAACCGCACACGGTGTCGATCTTGTCCACGCCGCCGCGGATCATGGCGCGCTGTACGCGGCGAACGGTCTGCAGTTCCAGCCGTTCAACACCCTCTACCAGCTGGCGGTCGACGCCGAGGCTGGAGTGATTGACGACTCCGTTCGGCTGCTCATGATCCCCGATCTGCTGGGCTTCTGGCTCACCGGGGAACAGGTGGTCGAGCGCACCAACGGCTCAACCACCGGCCTAGTTGATATCGCCAACGGCGACTGGAACATGACCTTGATCGACAAGGTTGGGCTGCCGCGCTCGCTATTCCCTCCATTGGTCGACGCCGGGCGGCGGATCGGCTCGCTACGCGCCGACGTGGCTGCCGAGGTCGGCGCGCCGGCGGCCCTCGACCTGATCGCGGTCGGGTCACACGACACAGCATCAGCCGTCGTTGGTGTTCCGATGACCCAGCCCGGTGCCGCGTACGTGTCATCCGGAACCTGGTCGCTGGTCGGGGTTGAGCTGGACAGGCCGGTGCTCAGCGACGACAGCCGGGAGGCCAACTTCACCAACGAGGGTGGGGTCGACGGGAAGATCCGCTACCTGCGCAACGTGATGGGCATGTGGCTGCTCAGCGAGTCGATCCGTTCGTGGCGGCGCGAAGGGCAATCGGTGGAGCTCAGCTCGCTGCTCGACCAGGCAGCCGCAGTCAGCACACCGGTACCGATCTTCGACGCAAACCACCCGAGCCTGCTCCCCCCAGGTGACATGCCGAAGCGGATCGCGGCGCTCTGCGTCGAGCGCGGCGATGCAGCCCCGAGTTCTCCCGCCATATTCGCTCGCAGCATCTTGGAGAGCCTCGCCGATGCCTACGCCGAGGCAATCGAGAACGCGGAGCGGCTCAGCGGTCACAAGATCAGCACGGTGCACATCGTCGGTGGGGGCAGCCAGAACGCGTTGCTCTGCCAGCTGACGGCCGACCGGGCGCGCCGCCGGGTGCTGGCCGGGCCGGTCGAGGCGACGGCCATCGGTAATGTGTTGGTCCAGGCCCGTGCGGCGGGATTGGTCAGCGGTGGACTGGCGGACTTGCGGGCGCTGGTGGCGACTACCTTCGCGCCTAACGAGTACTCCCCGCACTGAGGTCACCTTGAGAATCGCCCTGTTCATCACCTGCCTCGCGGACGCGATGTTTCCCGAGGTCGGCCAGGCGACCGTGCGGGTGCTCGAGCGGCTCGGCCATTCGGTCGACTTTCCGGCCGATCAGACCTGCTGCGGGCAGATGCACGTCAACACCGGCTACCAGAAGCAGGCTCTGCCGTTGGTGCAGCGATTCGCCGACGTCTTCGAGCCGTACGAGGTCGTGGTGGCGCCATCGGGTTCATGCGTCGGCTCCGTCCGCCATCAACACGAGATGCTGGCCGAGCGGTTCGGCACCCGGGAACTGCGATCGCGCGTGCGCGCGATCGCTGCGAAGACGTACGAACTGTCTGAGCTGTTGGTCGACGTACTCGGCGTGACGGACGTGGGGGCGTACTTTCCGCATCGGGTGACCTACCATCCGACCTGCCACAGCCTGCGGATGTTGCGGGTCGGCGACAAACCGCTGCGGCTGCTGCACGAAGTGGAAGCTCTCGAGCTGGTCGAGCTACCCGACGCCGACCAGTGTTGCGGATTCGGCGGGACATTTGCGATCAAGAACGCCGACACCTCGACCGCGATGCTGGCCGACAAGATGCGCAACGTCTTGAGCACCGGTGCGGAGATCTGCACCGCCGGTGACAGCTCATGCCTGATGCACATCGGCGGCGGGCTGTCCCGGCTGCGGGCCGGCGCCAAGACCGTCCACCTGGCCCAGATCCTGGCCGCGACTCGGGATGAGCCGATGGTTCTGGCCAGCGGCCGGCAGGACGCTGAGCTGCACTCCGGACCCGAGGCGGTCCTGTGAGCTCTGTGATGTTAGGTATGCCGCAGCTTCCACCGAGGTCCCCGCGAGGCGTAGGCAACCTGCGAGGCGACGAGAAATTCCCTGCCGCCGCCAGGCACGCACTGGCCGACACACAGCTGCGGCGCAACCTCGGGAAAGCGACTACCACGATCCGGGCGAAGCGCGCCCAGGTGGTTTCGGAGCTTCCCGACTGGGAGGAGCTTCGCGAGGCTGGGCGCCAGCTCAAGGTGCACACCATGGCACACCTGCCGGACTATCTCGCGCAGTTCGAGGAAGCCGTCACGAGCCGGGGCGGGATCGTCCACTGGGCGCGCGACGCGACCGAGGCGAACGCGATCGTGCTCGACCTGGTCCGCGCCAAGGGCGTCGGCGAGGTGGTCAAGGTCAAATCGATGGCCACTCAGGAAATCGGCCTCAACGAGGCCCTCGAAGCCGGCGGGATCGCCGCCTTGGAGACTGACCTCGCGGAGCTGATCGTTCAGCTGGGCCACGACAAGCCGTCGCACATCCTGGTCCCGGCGATCCACCGCAACCGTGCCGAGATCCGGGAGATCTTCCTGCGCGAGATGAGCGACGTCGACGCCGCGTTGACGGACGAACCGGCCGCGCTGGCCGGGGCGGCGAGGCAGCATCTGCGGCGCAAGTTCCTATCCGCCAAAGTGGGCATCAGTGGGGCTAACTTCGGCGTGGCCGAGACCGGAGCGCTGTCCGTCGTGGAGTCCGAGGGCAACGGCCGGATGTGCCTGACGCTGCCCGAAACCTTGATCACGGTCATGGGGATCGAGAAGCTGGTGCCACGCTGGCAGGACCTCGAAGTGTTCCTGCAGCTGTTGCCACGATCATCGACGGGCGAGCGGATGAACCCGTACACCTCGATCTGGACCGGCGTGACGCCGGGCGATGGCCCGCAGGAGTTCCACCTGATCTTGCTCGACAACGGACGGACCGCTGTGCTGGCCGACGAGGGCGGCCGCGACGCGCTGAACTGCATCCGATGCAGCGCCTGCCTCAATGTCTGTCCTGTGTACGAGCGGACGGGTGGACACGCTTACGGGTCGGTCTACCCGGGCCCGATCGGCGCGATCTTGTCGCCGCAGCTGACCGGTATCGAGGACAACGCGTCGCTGCCGTACGCGTCCTCGCTCTGCGGGGCCTGCTACGACGTCTGCCCGGTCAAGATCGACATCCCGTCGATCTTGGTTCACCTGCGAGCCCGGCACACCGAGGCGTACGCCGCGGAGCACCGAGTGCCCAGCGCCGAAGCGTCCGCGATGGCGGCCGCCGCCTGGGTGATGAGCAATCCTCACCGGTGGACGCTGGCGTTGCGTGGTGGCCGCCTCGGGCGGGCGCTGGGTCGCAAACGCGGGGTGATCGGCGAGATACCGCTGCCGGTGGTCAAGCAGTGGACCGACGCTCGGGACTTCGCCCGGCCACCCAAGCAGACTTTCCGGGACTGGTGGGCCGACGAGCGGGGGAGCACGTGAGCGCCCGGGAGGAGGTGCTTGCCCGAATCGCCACCGCACATCGGGCAGCCCCTCCGCCGGATTTGCCGTACGAGGCGATCGTCCGCGCGTATCGCACGGAATCCGATCGGGACCCACAGGAGCTCACCGAGCGCCTGGTGGATCGGCTGATCGATTATCGGGCACTGGTGCGGCGCTGCTCAGCCGATGATCTTGCCGCAACTCTCGCGGCGGCATTGAGCGATCGAGGCGCGCGTACGGCCGTGGTCCCCGCCGGCCTCGACCGGTCGTGGCTTGACCAGGCGGCGGCGGCGATCCGGACAGACGGCACATCGACGGAAGACCAACTGTCGGTCGCCAAGCTCGACGCGACGGATGGCGTGATCACGACCTGCGCGGTGGCCATCGCCGAGACCGGCACGCTGATCCTGGACGGATCGGCTGATCAAGGGCGGCGAGTGATCACGCTGATTCCGGACTATCACCTCTGCGTCGTAATGCCCCACCAGATCGTTGCCGATGTTCCACAGGCTCTGGTCCGGCTGACTTCCACCCGGCCACTGACCATGATCAGTGGCCCGAGCGCCACGAGCGACATCGAGCTCAACCGGGTGGAGGGTGTACACGGTCCCCGCACCCTCGAGGTGATCGTCGTCGATCATCCGACGGGCTCAGCACACGATGGCTCGACGGGCTCAGAGCATGATGATCGAGGGGAGAGAGTCTGATGCCTCGCTACTGCTTGGTTGGCCATGTCGATCCGGACCGGCTGGACGAATACCGGGAGGCTCATCAGGCGGTCTGGCCCGAACTGCTGGAGGCCCTCCGCGACGCGGGATGGCGCAACTACTCGCTGTTCCTTCGCGCGGACGGCTTGCTCATCGGCTATGCCGAAGCCGATGATCTTGCGGCCGCTCAAAAGAAGGTGGCTCGAACTGAAGTCAACGCCCGCTGGCAAGCGGCCATGGCCGAACTGTTCCAATCGGACGGCGCTCCCGATGAGGCGTGGGAGCTGATCCCAGAGGTTTTCAATCTCGACGATCAGCTGGCCGCCGCCTCCCACTGAACCGGTCCTCATGATCACGTTCTTGTCGCGCTGCAGAGTGTTGTCCGGCGGACTTTCACTCGGCACCTGACGTAGTCCACTCCTGGCACAACCACCGGAAGGAACCATGCCGTCAGCCCACCTCGTTCTGGAACCTCAGGTCACGGTCGGAGCCATCGACCGCAGGATCTTCGGATCGTTCGTCGAACACCTGGGACGCTGCGTCTACGACGGAATCTATGAACCAGACCACCCGACAGCCGATGCCCGTGGATTCCGCAGGGACGTGATGGGTCTCGTGCGCGAACTGGGCATCTCGACTATTCGCTACCCGGGCGGAAACTTTGTCTCCGGCTACCGCTGGGAGGACGGGATCGGGCCTCGGACCGCCCGCCCTACCCGGCTCGACCTTGCCTGGCACTCCACCGAGACCAACGAGGTCGGCATCGACGAGTTCGCCAGCTGGGCCGAAGAGGTCGGCAGCGACCTGATGTACTCAGTCAATCTCGGTACCCGCGGCGTCCAGGAGGCCCTCGACGTCCTCGAGTACGCCAACATCCGGTCCGGTACGACTCTGTCGGACACGCGCATCGCGAGCGGCCGCACCGAGCCCTACGCCATCAAGATGTGGTGCCTCGGCAACGAGATGGATGGACCTTGGCAACTCGGCCACAGCAGCGCCGACGACTATGGCAAGCTCGCCTCGAAGACAGCGAAAGCGATGCGGCAACTCGATCCGTCGGTCGAGCTGGTGGTCTGCGGCAGCTCGAACGCACAGATGCCCACCTTCGGCTCCTGGGAACACACTGTCCTTCAGCACACGTACGACGACGTCGATTACATCTCCTGCCACGCCTACTACGAGGAGATCGATGGCGATGCGGCGACCTTCCTCGCGTCGGCCGTCAATATGGATCGTTTCATCGAATCAGTGATCTCGGTCGCGGACGCCGTCCGAGCCGAACTCGGCCGGTCGAAGAAGATCAACATCTCCTTCGACGAGTGGAATGTCTGGTACGCGGGCCGGTACCAAGCGGTCGAGAAGATCACCGACATCGACAGCTGGCCGGTCGCGCCACGGCTCCTCGAGGACAGCTACTCCGTGCTCGATGCGGTGGTCGTCGGGAGCCTGCTGATCTCGCTGCTGAAACATGCGGATCGTGTGACGTCGGCCTGTCTTGCCCAGCTGGTCAACGTCATCGCGCCGATCATGACCGAGCCTCGAGGCGACGCCTGGCGCCAGACAATCTTCTTTCCGTTCGCTCTGACGTCGCGTCTCGCGGTCGGCGAAACCGTGAGCGTCCGACTCCACTCAGATACCTATGAAACCAAGACCTACGGGAACGTGAACACCATCGACGGCGTCGCGACGCGTGATGCGGCAACCGGCAAGTCGGCGATCTTCCTGGTGAACCGTGCCCTCGACGCCGCGGCCACTGTCACGATCGACGTCTCCCGCCTCGGGGAGGTCTCCATCAAGGAGACGCATACCCTCGCCGACAATGACATCCACGCACGGAACACGCTGGAAGATCAACAGCGAGTGAGCGTCGCCCCCGATGTGACCGCACGAATCTCGAATGGCCAGCTGACCGTGGAGCTGCCCGCAGTGTCGTGGAGTGCTATCGCACTCGAGTGAGCGTCATCTACGCCAGAGACTTGAGCTGTCTCGCGCTACGGGCGAAGCGCTCTCGGTACGTGGTCCCGCTGAGACCGAAGTGAGCCTTGAAGCGGCGGGCGAAGTAGTTCTGGTCAGGCCAGCCAACTGTCTGGCCGATCTCACTCATCGATTCATCACCGTGGAGAAGCATCTCGGCCGCGGTCTCGACTCGGCGCTTGGCCAGGTAAGCCATCGGCGGCAGCCCCGTCGAAGACTTGAAGATCCGCAGCAGGTAGCTGGGGGAGACATGGATATCAGCTGCCAGCTCTTTGAGCGTCCAAGGGTGTTCGAGCCTGGCCTCCAGCGACTGGATGGCTTGGGTGGCGACGGGATGGGTCGGGCCATTCGGCTCCGCGAACCGCTCTCGATCGGCGGCCACGGCGCGAGCGATTTGACCGAGAACTAGGGTCAGACGCGCAATCACGTCCGCGCGGTGTAGGCCGAGTGAACTGCTCCGAAGGTCCTCGAGTGCTTCTAGGTGAACCTTGCACTCCCGCAGTTCCTGTTCATCGAGATGAGTCGTGAGCATGCCGCGCCGACCCGCAGATAGCGGCGCGGTCCAGAGAAGGTAGCCAAGGACGGGGTCTTCGTGTGTCCAGGCCAGCTCGCGGTAGAGCATCTCGGCGGTGAAGCCGCAGTTGTACAGCTCAAGGTAATCGCCTTCGTACCCGTGCCAAACCCCCGGCCGCAGGAACACAACGTCACCAACCCGCAGCTTCTGGTGGCCCGCTAACGAGAGGTGGGTGCCCTCCCCGCCGGCGACGACCGCAAGCTCGACAAAGCCGTGAGTATGGACCTCCATCGGCTTTGTGTGGACGTGCCGGCCGGCGGCGGCGAGCACGCCTTCGGTGAAGTAGGCATGGCCCTCCGCAAAGGCCACCGGCAGTTCAGGCACGCCTCAGGCTACCGCCCTGGGCGGTGAGCGGTGGATGACTTTGTGCTAATTGCGGATCATTCCGGACTATCGCACGATGCGTCCCAGCCGGAACATGGTGCCCAGCGACCTCGACGACGAATCGTCGGGTGGTATGAGTTCTCTGCACACGATCAAGATGGTGAGTGACGATGATCCTTGCCCTACCGTTTCGACATGAGTCATGGCGGGTAACGCGCCCGCCGGGGGTCGATGATCATGAGCCAGCGCTGGGTGCGGAGAGCGTCGATGCTGAGCCAGCAGCCGCTGATGGCGGCCTTCTCGGATGCGGAAAAGACGGGTGCGATTTCTCCCGTCAGCGAGGTTCTTCCCGGTGTCTATCGCGGATGCGTATCACGATTGGGTGAAGCGTTCGAACATGGACTTGACCCGCGGATGACGATAGGATTACGGTGTCGCGTGAAACGATTCAATAGCTGGTAAACAGGCGAGACGCGCGCAGGTCGCGCTCCATCTCTCATTTGGAGGTTCCATGAGTTTTCAAAAGTCAGGCCAGCGCCGCGCGGCGTTGGTGGCCATGGCGTCGGCGAGCGTGCTGTTCGCCGCCGGCTGCAGCGCCGGCAGTCTCGGTAGCAGCGAGGGTGGTGCTGCAGGCGGTTCGGCTGGCGCTGTCACCATCACGTTCCTCCACGGAAACACCGACACGGAGGTGGCGAGCGCGAAGGCGGTGATAGATGCTTTCCAGGCCGCCAATCCCAACATCACGGTCAAGAGCGACTCTCGGCCGGGTGGTTCGGAGGGCGACAACCTGGTGAAGACACGGTTGTCCACCGGCGACATGGCGGAGGTCTTCGTCTACAACAACGGCTCGCTGCTGGCCGCGATCAAGCCTGCGCAGAACCTGGTTCCGATGGATGGCGAACCCTGGGCCGGCCAGCTGGACAAAACCTATCAAGACTCGACGACCGTGGACGGAAAACTCTACGGAGCGCCATGGGGCACGGCCCAAGGCGGCGCTGTGCTCTACAACATTCCGCTCTACCAGAAGCTCGGTCTGCAGATTCCCAAGACGTGGGACGAGTTTATGAAAAACAATGAGGCGATCAAGAAGGACGGCAGCGCCGCCCCGGTCGAGCAGACTTACGGGGAGACGTGGACTTCGCAGCTATTCGTGCTCGGTGATTACCACAATGTCGAGGCCGCGGTGCCCACCTTCGCCGCGGACTACACCGCTGGGAAGTCCAAGTATGCGAATACACCTGCCGCCCAAGCCGGGTTCGACCACATCCAGGAGGTCCATGACGCCGGTTACTTCAACAAGGACTTCGCCTCCGCCAAGCTGAACGACGGCATTAAGGCCGTGGCCACTGGCAAGGCCGTTCACTATCCGCAGCTCGGAGGGGTCTCGGCGAACATCGAGAACGTCGCTCCCGGGAAGTCAAAGGACGTGGGCTTCTTCCCGCTGCCCGGTGACGACGCATCGAAGAACGGCATGACGATCTGGCCAGGCAACGGCCTATACATCCCGAAGTCGGTGGAGGGCGACAAGCTTGACGCCGCCAAGAAGTTCGCCGCCTTCGTGGCCAGCCAGCCGGGATGTGACGCTTACGCTAAGGGCACCACGCCAACCGGCCCATTCCTCACGAAGGATTGCAAGCTGCCAGCCGACGTGTCGCAGATCGCCAAAGACACCCAAGCCGCCATCGAGTCTGGCACGTCCAGTCCGGCGCTGGAGTTCAAGTCGCCGATCAAGGGCCCGGCCTTGGAGCAGATCTGCATCCAGGTTGGCACCGGTCAGGTCGACGGGAAGAAGGGTGCATCGCTCTACGACCAGGACGTGAAGAAGCAGGCCCAGCAACTGGGACTGCCGGGTTGGGACTGACCGTATGAGCCCGACCGGGCTGGTTCTGAGGCTTGACCGGGCTGCTCTTCAAGCTTGACTCCCTGCCGCCGGCTCTAGCGGGCCGGCGGCAGGATTCCACGGAAAGGGTTTGCGATGGCGAGCACACTCAGTACTTCGGAGGCGACCCGCTTGGCACCCGCCACGCGAGGTCTCCAGGATCAGAGGAAGAAGCGGCCGGGACCGTATCCATTCTGGTTCTATGTGATCCCGGGAATCATCTACACGGTCTTTTTCATCACTCCTACGTTGGCTTCCTTCTACTTCTCCTTTACCCGGTGGGACTTGTTCACCTCAAAGTGGATCGGCCTGAAGAACTACCAAACGTTCTTCGCCGAGCAGGCGCTGATCATCGGCCTGCGCAACACCCTGATCTATGCCGTGATCACCTCCGGGCTCAAAGTCGTCCTCGGCATGGCGCTGGCCGTGCTGCTCACCTCCAAGATCATCGCACGCGGTTACCTGCGGTCGGTCATCTTCTTCCCGGTGCTGGTCAGCACGATCGGCGTCGGTCTCACCTTCACCGTCTTGATGAACCCGGAGAAGGGTCTGATCAACCAGGCGTTGGCCGTGGTGGGAGTTGACGGTCCGGGCTGGCTGACCAACCCCGATCTGGCGTTGTTCTCCATTGCCTTCGTTGATGTGTGGAAGGGCGTAGGACTGGCCACCGTGATCTACATCGCCGGTTTGGTCTCCATACCCGGCGAATACTACGAGGCGGCCGAGGTCGACGGAGCCAGCAAGTGGGATGTGTTCCGAAACATCATGCTCCCGCTCGCCCGCCCGGCCACGGCCACGGTGATCACACTGTCCCTCATCGGGGGCCTGCGCTCCTTCGACCTGATCTGGGCGATGACCAAAGGCGGCCCTGGTTTCGCCTCCGACGTCATTGCGTCGGTCATCTACAAGCAGTACCAGGCCGGGTTCTACGGCCTATCCACGGCGGGCAGCGTTGTGCTGTTCATCGTCGTGACGGTCATTGTGGTTCCGCTGACCTGGTGGCTCAACCGAGGGGAGGCGACGTAGATGAAGAACACCCGTGGTGCGGTCATCGGCGGAGCGGCCATCCTCCTGACAGCGGTCTTTTTCGTGGTGCCGTTCATCTTCATCTTGCTGATCGCCTCGAAGGGCCTCGTCGAGGCGAACGCGCTGGAGTTCTCCTGGCCGCAGAACTTCCAACTGTTCAGCAACCTGGCGCAAGCTTTAGCGGCTCGCGACTACCTGATGGTCATCGCCTTCATCAACAGCGTGATCCTCACTGTGTCCAGCGTCGCCGCCCTGGTCATCCTCAGCGCGATGGTCGCCTACGTCTGGCAGCGCCGCGCCGGTGCCTCCGGCCGCGTCATCAACATCCTCGTCCTGGCCGGTCTGATTGTGCCACCGGCGGTCGTGCCGACGATCTGGGTGCTGCAGTCCATCGGCCTGTTCAAAACCATGCCCGGACTGATCTTCGTGGAGATCGCCTTCGGGCTGCCATTCTGCATCCTGCTCTTCCGCGCCTTCGTCGCGACGATCCCTCGGGAACTTGACGAAGCCGCAGTCGTCGACGGCGCCGGGTCCCTACAGATCTTCTTCCGGGTCATCTTCCCCGTCCTGCGCTCGGTCATCATGACGGTGATCATCCTGCAGACGGTGATCATCTACAACGACTTCCAGCATCCGCTGTACTTCCTACCTGGAACCCAGAACGCCACCGTTCAAGTGACCCTGCTCAACTTCCAGGGCCAGTTCACTACCCAGTACAACCTGTTGTTCGCCACCATCCTGCTCGTCACGATCCCACCGCTGATCATGTTCATCTTCTTCAACCGCAAGATCGTCGAAGGCATGGCTGCCGGCTCGGTCAAGGGCTGAGCCGGCTCGCGTACTGCCGATTCATCGCCCCATCAACGAAAGGTCGCCATGCCTCAGTGGTCTGCTGCCATGATTTCCCCCGATCAGGATCTCGACGGCGCGCCGTTAATGCGCCGGGAATTCGATCTTGATCAAGGTCATGGCCAGGTCAGCTCGGCCACGTTGCACGCAACGGCTCAGGGTGTGCTGGAGGCGTACCTCAATGGAAGTCCGGTCTCGGACGAGGTGCTGACTCCGGGGTGGACGAGTTACGAGTGGCGGCTCCGCTACCGCAGCTGGGACGTCACCTCGTTGTTGCAGCCAACGTCGGTGCTGGGGATCGCCCTGGGCAATGGCTGGTTCCGAGGGCGTCTGGGTTGGCAGGGCGGCCGCAACTTCTATAGCGATGAGCTGGGCGCCTTCGCTCAACTCGAGATCGAGTTCGCCGACGGCCACCGGCAGATCGTCGTAACCGACCAGGAGTGGACCTCGGGGCCTTCGGCTGTCGTGGCCGACGATCTCTATGACGGACAGACCATTGATGCGCGCCGAGCGTCGGATGCTTGGCTGCGCCCGGGTTTCGACGGAGAGGGCTGGACGGGTGTAGACGTCCTCGACTTCGATGAAGGAAAGCTCACTCCGTACATCAGCCCCCCGGTGCGCCGACAGGAAGAACTCAAGCCGCAGGAAATCTGGACCTCACCATCCGGCAAGACCCTGGTCGACTTCGGCCAGAACCTCGTCGGGTGGCTGCGCGTGAGGGTTCAAGGTCCTGCTGGCACAACGGTCACCCTGCGCCACGCTGAGGTGCTCGAGCACGACGAACTTGGCGTTCGGCCACTGCGGACCGCGGAGGCGGTTGATCGCTTCATATTGAGTGGCGGCGAGGACAGCTTCGAGCCCACCTTCACGTTCCATGGCTTCCGCTATGCCGAAGTGGAGGGGTGGCCGGGTGGCGCTGATGCCCTTCGACAGGATCAGGGCGCACTGACTGCGGTCGTGGTCAGTTCGGATCTCGAGCGGATCGGGAAATTTGAGTGCTCCGACGAGCTGCTGAACCAGCTCCACCGCAATGTGGTCTGGGGAACACGGGGAAACTTCTTGGATGTGCCGACCGACTGCCCTCAGCGCGATGAGCGGCTGGGGTGGACCGGTGACATCGCGGTCTTTGCGCCGACCGCGGCGTACCTGTTCGACGTTGAAGACTTCTTGCGTGATTGGCTGAAGGAGTTGTGGGTTGAACAGCGGGCTGCCGCTGGTCGAGTGCCGTTTGTGATACCCGACCCGCTGAAGTACATGGAGCGCCCGAAGCAATTCCCCGCACAGGAGAGCACGGCCATCTGGAGCGACGCGGCGGTCTGGGTGCCGTGGGCACTATGGCAGGCGTACGGCAATTCCTACGTGCTGGCGCATCAGTTCGAGTCGATGGCGGCCCATCTGCGGCGGGTGGAATCACTGCTTTCCCCAACGGGGCTTTGGGATCAGGGGTTCCAGTTCGGCGACTGGCTGGACCCGACGGCACCGCCGGACAAGCCGGCGGATGCGAAAGCCGACAAGGGCGTTGTGGCGACTGCCTGCCTGTATCGCAGTGCCCGGATGGTGGCAGAGGCAGCGGGGATCCTGGGCCGGGGCCGGCGTCACGAGGCCACTTATTTTGCTGATCTGGCCGAGCGGACTCGGGCCGCGTTCGTCGAACACTACGTCAATCCAGACGGAACGATCGTGAGCGATGCCCAGACGGTGTATGCGCTGGCGATCGTTTTCGGTCTGCTGGATGATCAACAAACCGAGGCGGCCGGGAAGCGTTTGGCTGAACTGGTCGCTGACAGTGGTTACCACATCCAAACCGGCTTCGCGGGGACGCCCTACGTCACCGATGCTCTGACCCTCACAGGCCACCTCGACGATGCTTACCGGTTGCTGCTGCAACAGGAGGTCCCCTCGTGGCTTTACTCAGTGACCATGGGCGCGACCACGATCTGGGAGCGCTGGGATTCGATGCTTCCCGACGGCAGCATCAACCCAGGACAGATGACGAGCTTCAACCACTACGCGCTCGGCGGCAGTAGCCGACTGGATGCATCGAGTGATCGGTGGTATTGCTCCGCTCGAGCCCGGCTACACACGCGTTCTCATCGCCCCTCAACCAGGCGGCGGCATTACCTGGGCCAAGGCATCTCTCCGGACGCGACATGGGCTTGTCGCCACCTCATGGTCGCTGGAGGACGGGAAGAAGCTGCGACTGGAGGTCGACGTGCCGGAAGGGGTCACTGCTGTCGTTCGGGTCCCCGGCGAGCCTGAGCGAGAGCTGACCGCGGGCCAGCACAGTCTGGGCTAGGTCAATCATTGGTCAACCGACCTTGGTAGCGCGTTTTGACCTGTTCGCGCGCGCAACGCGGCAACGCACGATCATGTTCTGCGCTTGCAGCCTGCATCCGTAGCGACCGCGCGTAGTGCCGGGGGAACGAACGGATACGTTCGGTTCTTCGTCCGAGTCAGTCGTCGGCGGAAGCCGACTTGACGGCTCGTCCGGTCACCGATTCGGGGTTGATCGCGATGAAGACGTTGCGGACACCGCCGGCCCAGGGGACGGGGCCGTTTCGCCACAGCGTGCTCAGGGTGTAGTCCTGAGTGACCCCGGTGGCCGCCCCTCGGACCAGAACGCTCCACCCGGTCTCCCGCTCGTCGTCGATCTCGTCGATCTCGAAGGCCACGCGGGTCCGGTGCGCCAGCGAAGCCAGCGGCCCATCCGGGGCAGTGCGGAAGACGATCATCCCGTTCCAATACTGGTAGGTCACCGGGAGGATCCTCGGTCCGTCGGGGGCGCTCCACGCGACTCGCCCGCTCTTCTTCTGCATGAGCAACTCCAGGCAGCGCGGCTGCGAGATCTCGGCGAATCGGCTGGTGAACTTGTGGTCGCTGGCGGGCTGGCTCATCTCCAACTCCTTCGTACGGGCCCGGTCTCAGCATTGAGCCTGCCTGCCACGCTCTCAAGAGTCAAAGGTCCTGAGCCACGCGCCGGGCAGATCCATCCGCTCGCGAATCTCGCAGCCGCTCGCGAATATTCGGTAGCGGCTGCCAGCTTCGGCAGCGGCTGTGGCGGCGACGAGCCGGTCGTCATCCGGCGTGGGCCTGATGCCGCGGTCTGCACCGTGCACCCTGCCTCAGCTTCCGAAACCGGGAAATGGGTAGATCTCGTTCGTCACTACATCGCAGAAGGGGATTTTCATGGAATTTCGCTATCTCGGCAACTCCGGCTTCAAGATCTCGGAGATCACGTACGGCAACTGGCTGACGCACGGCTCGCAGGTGGAGAACGACCAGGCCCACGCCTGCGTGCGGGCCTCGCTCGATGCAGGCATTACCACCTTCGACACCGCTGACGTCTACGCGAACACCATGGCCGAGACCGTTCTGGGCGAGGCGCTCAAGGGTGAGCGGCGCGAGTCCTTGGAGATTCTCACCAAGGTGTTCGGACCGACCGGTCCCAAGGGGCACAACGACGTCGGCCTGTCCCGGAAACACATTCTGGAGTCGATCGACGGCTCGCTGACCCGGCTGCAGACCGATTACGTCGACCTCTACCAGGCCCATCGCTACGACTACGAGACGCCGCTCGAGGAGACGATGCAGGCCTTCGCCGATCTCGTACGACGAGGCAAAGTTCTCTACGTCGGAGTCAGCGAATGGACCGCCGAGCAGCTCCGCGATGGCGCTGCACTGGCCAAGGACCTGGGTTTCCAGCTGATCTCGAACCAGCCGCAATACTCGATGCTCTGGCGGGTGATCGAGGCGGAGATCGTGCCGACCTCTCGCGAGCTCGGCATTTCTCAGGTCGTCTGGTCGCCGATCGCCCAAGGTGTGCTGACCGGAAAGTACCGGCCGGGAGAGCAGCCGCCGGAGGGCTCACGGGCCACCGACGACAAGGGCGGTGCGAACATGATCAAGCGCTGGATGGACGACGATGTGCTGAGCCGAGTGCAGCAACTGGTCCCGCTGGCTGAGGAGGCCGGGCTTTCCATGGCCCAGCTCGCGGTGGCCTGGGTGTTGCACAACGAGAATGTCTCGACGGCGATCATTGGTGCCACGCGGCCCGACCAGGTGCACGACAACGTGGGGGCTGTCGGAACCAAGCTTGACGACGACCTGCTGCGCAAGATCGACGAGGTGCTCGAGCCGGTCGTGGAACGAGATCCGGCCAAGACGCTCGACAGCTCGCCCAAGGAACGCGAGGCTTAGGACAATCTCAGAGCTGCGTACCCATCCCGCTCTGGGGGTTACGTCGTCACTCCGAGACTAACGAGCGGTCCTCTCGCTCCTGCTCAGCACGGCGTCGCGAGGTAAACGAGCTGCGTCAGCTGAGGGGTTCGATCCGGACGGCCGCGCATTTGTAGACCGGCTGTTTCGATACGGGATCGATCTCGGTCTCGGTCAGCTCGTTCGCGGCTGTCGGCGGAGTTTCGGTAGTTGACGTCGGACTGTCGCCGAGTCCAGCTCGAGTTCGGGCCCCGTAGTGAAAGGGCGCGAACACGACACCGGGCTGGATGTCGGTGATCCGTACCCGCACTTCGACGCTGCCGTGTTTGGAGTGCACGTCGCACATATCGCCGTCGCGGATAGCCAATTCCGCAGCGTCGGCGGCTGAGATTTCGATCCAGGGGTCTGGTGCGGCGGCCTGCAGCTGCGGCGCTCGAGCGGTCTTGGTGCGGGTGTGGAAGTGATAGACCGTACGCCCGGTGCTGAGCAACAGCGGAAAGTCCGTCGACACCTTGGCGTCGAACTCGAAGTCGCAGGTCTTGAGCATCGCCCTACCGTCCGGATCGACCCCGGCGAATTGGTTTGCCTCCAAGGGGTCACCGGTCGCCAGGTCGTGCCCGTAGTCCTCGCAGTCGCTGGTTCCGCTTGGAAAGGAGCCGTCGGCGTAGAGCCGCAAGGTTCCGTGTGGTTGATCATCCGTGCACGGCCAGGGAATTCCGGTCTCGCCAGAGAGCCGTTCGTAGCTCAGGCCGCTGTAATCGCACGGCCGGCCGCGGGAGCACTCGACCCAGGCGGCGAACCCGTCCTCCGGTCCCGCCCAGTCGAGCAATGGCCGCCCGTTCCTGGTACGGAAATCCATCCGTGCGGCGTAGTCCAAGAAGATGGCCAGGTCGCTGCGTGCCACCCCCGGCGGCTCAACGGCCTGCTGGGACAGGTGGACCACACGGTCGGCGTTGGTGAACGTCCCGGTCTTCTCGCCCCAACCGGCGGCAGGTAGCACGACGTCGGCGAACGCGGTGGTCTCGGTCAGGAAAAGATCTTGCACGACAAGGAACAGCTCAGGCTTGGCGAGGATCTCACGGATGCGGGGCAACTGCGGCAGTGAGACGGCGGGATTCGTGGCTGAGATCCACAGCAGCGAAATATCGCCCTTCTCAGCCAGCTCGAGGATCTGCATGGCGTGGGTCGGCGGCCCATCGTGCGGGATGTGGTCGGCGTCGACGTCCCAGAGATCGGCCAACTCCTGGACGTGTTGCGGGTTCGCGTAGTTGCGGAAGCCGGCGAGATCGCCGTTGGCGCCGCATTCGCGGGTGTTCTGCGCGGTGGGCTGGCCGTTCATCTGCATCACTCCGCAGCCTGGCTTGCCGAGCATCCCGCGAAGCAGATGCAGGTTGTTGACCTGGCACGACGCCGCGGTGGCCTGCGGGGACTGATAGAAGCCTTGAAGCACCGTCGAGGTGACCGCCTGTGTGGTGCCGAAGATTCTCGCCGCCTCGCGGACCAGTCCTGCGTCCACCCCGCAGATGTCGGCCACCCGCTCCGGTGTCCAGCGCGCCGCCGTGTCGGCGAGCCGCTCGAAGCCCAGCGTGTGCGCCGCGACATAGTCTTGGTCGACCCAGCCTTGGGCGATCACTTCGCGCACCAGCCCGTGCATCAACGCCAGGTTCGTGCCGGGGCGAACGCTCAAGTGCACGTCCGCGGCTCGAGCGACTGCCGTGTTCCGCGGATCGACACATACGAGCGCCGGCCGGTCTGGACCAGCCATTCGGTCAAGGACGCGTGACCACAGCACCGTCTGGGTTTCGGCCATGTTATGGCCGTAGCAGAACAGGGCGTCACACTCGTCGAGGTCTTCGTACGTGCCCGGCTGTCCGTCGGCCCCGAACGACTCCTTGAGCGAGGCGGCGGCGGTCGCGGTGCAGAGCCGGGTGTTGCCGTCCAGGTGTGGAGTGCCGATTCCGGCCCGGGCCAGGATGGCGAGCGCGTAGTACTCCTCCAAAAAGAGCTGACCGCTGGTGTAGAAGCCGTGGCTGCCGGGTCCTTCCCTGTCCAGCCGCTCGCGGCTGGCTGCCACGATCCGGTTCATGGCCTCGTCCCAGCTCGACTCGACCAAGCGGCCGTTCTCCCGGACCAGCGGCCGGGTGAGCCGGCCAGGAGAGTTGAACGGCTGCCAACTCGCGTACAAGCCCTTAGGACCGAGGCGGCCATGGTTCACCACGTCGGTCGCCCGTCCGCGGACGCCGACCATCCGACCGTCCTTGACGGCAATGTCACATCCGCATCCGGTGCTGCACAGCACGCATGCGGACTGCACCCAGGCGTCCACGTCAGTGTCACTCAGCCCGTCGGCGAGAAACTGGTCGACCCGAGCTGGCCACGTTTGACCTCGAGCGAACGGGGTTCGCGGTCCCCAGATGTCGGCGATCCGGTCCGTCATGTTCACCTCCGCTACAGCGTTCCTTGGGCAATGTCATACCCATAGCCAGGCATGGCGCTTGCGCGGACGTCCCGGGATTTGGCGCCGATTTCCTCGCGCGCAAGCCGCAGACCCTCGCGATAGGTGGACGCGCTGGGCAACCAGTCCAGCTCATCTTTGGCCCGCTGATTGGAGAGCCGAATGGTGCTGGTCAGGAACGCATGGGCCGTATTGAGCGGCGCGGAGCATCCAGCTCGCACCCGCAACGGTGGTGGCGCGCCGAAGGTCCTGGGGTAAGCGGAGCGTCAGAAGGGCGCAAGTAGAAGGAAGGCCGTTTGGCCGCCATAGCTGGCGCAGAACTCGCGGACCTGCTTGCCGGCGATGCGGTCGTTTGGAGTAGGCGGTCGTACAGCGCCCGGGTGTTTTGCGACCGGAGTTTCCGCGCAGTCAACTGGTCGCAGCGGCGAGATCAGAAGTCCCGGCGACCTGCCAGGCTGCGGCCGCGGTCCGCTCGGGTCTCCTCGTAGATCGCCAGGCGCTGCGGCCCGGGCGTGAGCAGTTGAGCGCCGACACCATACGGCATCTCGAAGCGACTCCCGATCTGACCGCCGCGCACCTCGATCTGGTGGACCGCCGCCTCGAGGTCGGGCACGCGAAAGATCAGAATCGCCTGGTCGCCGTGGAGGTGCTCGGCCAACAGCAGCCCGGGTGAGTCTGGCGAGAGCCGAACCATGGCCACCCGAGTGCCGAAGCGTTCGATGGCGAAGACAAACTCTGCGCCCAGGGCACTGGTGTAGTGCTCGACATCGGCGGCCACGTCACGGCTCGGCTGATAGACGAAGTCGAGCTGGGAGAACATGCCGGATCGCTCAGGAGGCGGGCCGAAAGAGCTGGTGAATAACCCCGTTGTCGAACGCGGTGGATCTGACCAGTTCCAGCGGCAGGTGGTCGCCAGCGCCCTCCGCCAACCGCTTGCCGCGCCCGACGATCACCGGGTAAACCAGAAGATTCAACTCGTCGAGGAGTTTCAACTCGAGCAGGGACCGTACGAGAGTCGACGAACCGCTCATGGCGATCTCGCCGTTGCCCGACTCCTTCAGCTCGCGCACCGAGTCGGCAACGTCACCTTGCAGCAACGTCGAGTTGTTCCAGTCAGCCTTTGTCAGGGTGCGTGACACCACGAACTTCTTGATGTTGTTCATGAAGTCCGCACCTGGGTCGTCTTCGTCCGTACGGCCGGGCCAGGCCTGCGCAAATCCCTCGTAGGTGATCCGGCCTAACAGCAACGCGTCCGCATTCTGCATGCCGCCCATCACGACATTCGCGATGTCGTCACTCCAGTAGGACAGCGACCATTTGTCCGGTGACTCCACGACACCGTCGATCGCCATGAACAGATTCCCGATGATCTTGTGCATAGCAGTAGGTATATCGCGATGCCCCCCCGACGCCACCGAGCACCACCCATTCACCGTTCCATGACAGCCGAATCGACCGACCCCGATGCGTGGGGCAAGAGAGCACGGGTCGGGACCTACGCCGGTGCCAGCCTCCGGGCACTGCTCCGCCGGCTCAGCACAAATGTGAAGCCGAGAGCGATGACCGCCGTGATGCAGAGCAGCGACAGTCCAACGGTGTAACTGTGCTTTGCTTCGTTAGAGGTCAGACCCATCACGAGGGGCGGAAAGTGGCCGCCCAGCCTTCCAGCGGCGCCGACGAGTCCCGTTACGGCGCCAACCCGTTCAACCGGGGCCCGCTGGGCCACCCAGGCAAAGACCCCACCAGTGCCCAGTCCCAGGGCCGCGGCCATGACGACGAAAGACGATCCTGCCGCCAGCTCCGGCGCTGGCTGGAGGGCGATCACGACCGCAAGCACGGCCGCGCCGGCCAGCGAGATGATCACCACTGTCGGCGCTCCGAAGCGGTCCGAGAGGATGCCGCCAATAGGGCGTGCGATGACCGCCGCGATCGCGAAACCGGCCGTACGAGTGCCGGCGCCGGTGAGATCGAAGTCGTAGACATCCTTGAGGTAGGTCGGCAGGTAGGTCGAGAAGGCGACGAAGCCGCCAAACGTCACCGCGTACAGGAAGGACATCTGCCCACGTCACCGGCAACTTGAGCGCGGCAACCAGCTTGGGCACGACGGGATTCGTGTTGGGCCGCCATCCGGGCGCGTCACGCATGCCGTAGGGCTCGCGAAGATCCCAAACAGCTTCTTCACCCGGCCGCCCGCCTTGAGCTTGAGTCGGCCCCGCTTATTGAGCGTCCAGCCGCCCTTCCAGGTGTCTTGATCTTCATAGCGTCGCGGGTAGCCCTTCCCGGGCCGGGTCTCGACGTTGTTGAACCACACGTACTCAGTGCCCGACCGGTTGGTCCAGGCTTGCTTACAGGTGACCGAGCAGGTGTGGCAGCCGATGCACTTGTCGAGGTTCATCACCATGCCCATCTGGCCATCACGCGCATTCCGGCACCTCCGCCATCAGTACGTCACCTGCTGTGAGCGCTTGCGGATCGTGGAAACCATGTCCCGTTGGTTGCCGGTCGGACCGAGGTAGTTGAAGGTGTACGACAGCTGCGCATAACCGCCGATCAGATGCGTCGGCTTCACCAGCAGGCGGGTTACCGAGTTGTGAATCCCCCCCGACGACCAGTCGCCTCCGACTTCGGCACGTCGATCATGCGTTCCTGGGCGTGGTGGACATAGACGATGCCCGTCGGCATCCGATGGCTCACAATCGCTCGGCCGACAAGCACGCCATTGCCGTTGACGCACTCAACCCAGTCGTTGTCGCCGACATCGATGCTCGCCGCGTCGCCGGGGCTCATCCACACCGCCGTGCCGCCGGGAGCCAACGACAACATCAACAGGTTGTCCTGGTACTCGGAGTGGATGGACCATTTGTTGTGCGGGGTCAGATAACGGACGGTGATCTGCCGGGATCCGTCTGTGCCGAGCACCGGCTCGCCGAAAACCGGTGCATGTCCAGGGGCGGACGGTAGGTCGGCAGCGCTTCGCCCACGCCCCGCAGCCAGTCATGATCAAGGAAGAAATGCATCCGCCCCGTCAGGGTGTGCCACGGCTTGAGCCGCTCGACATTGACCGTGAACGGCGCGTAGCGGCGCCCGCCGGTTTCTGAACCGGACCACTCCGGTGACGTGATCACCGGGACGGGTGCAGTTTGGGTCTGGGCGAAGGTGATCCGCTTCTCCTCCGACCCGTGGGCCAGGTCTGTGAGGGGCCGGCCGACCCGCTTTTCCAGGGACTGGAAGCCCTGTACGGCAAGTTCGCCGTTGGTCGTGCCCGAGAATGTCAAGATTGCCTCGGCCATCTTGGCGTCGGTGTCCATCGCCGGCCGCCCGTCCGCGACCCCGCCCAGCATCACGCCACCGGACGCCGCCAACTGTTCGACTTGGTGCTCCACCCGGTAGGTGACGTTCTTGATGGTGAGGCCCAACGTGTCCGCCAGCGGTCCGATGGCCGCCAGCTTGTCCGCGATTGCGGTGTAGTCGCGCTCCACCACCTGGACAACCGGCATGGTCTTGCCCGCTACTGCCGGGTGATCGCCGCGCTTCCAGTCGGACAACGCCGCCGGGATAGGACATCTCCCCGGGAGTGTCGTGTTGCATCGGGACGACGACGAGGTCCTTCCGCGTCCCGAAGTGCTTGGTGGCCAGCCGGGACAGCTCGCGGGCGATCAGGGTGAAGGTCTCGAAGTCGCTCTTGGTCTCCCAGGGCGGGTCGATCGCAGGCGTGAAGGCGTGTACGTACGGGTGCATATCCGTCGAGGACAGATCATGCTTTTCGTACCAGGTGGCGGCCGGCAGCACGATATCCGAAAGCAGGGTGGTCGAGGTCATCCGGAAGTCGGCCGACAGCAGCAGGTCCAGCTTGCCCTCCGGCGCGGTGGGCCGCCAGTTCACGTCGTTCGGCCGGATCTCACGCTCATCGGCCATCAGATTCGAGTGGGTCCCGAGCAGGTACTTCAGGAAGTACTCGTTGCCTTTGGCCGAAGATCCAAGCAGGTTTGAGCGCCACAGAGTCAGCACCCGTGGCCAGTTCTGGGGCGCATCGACGTCTTCGATGGAGAACTTCAGCCCGCGGGCGGTCAGCTCGTCAGCGACGTACGACCCGGCATCTTTGGCCCGGCCTGCGTCGACCGCCGCGCTGACCGTGTCGGCGAGGTCGAGCGGGTTGGCGTCGAACTGGGGATAGAACGGCATCCACCCCAGCCGGGCGGACTGGGCGATGGTGTCGGCGGTGTGCATGCCGGCGAGATGACCCTCGGCGAGAGGCGAGGCGAGCGCGTCGGGGGAGTAGCCGTCGTAGCGCCACTGGTCGGTATGCATGTACCAGTACGCGGTGCCGATCATGGTCCGGGGCGGGCGGGACCACTCCAATGCATTGGCCAAATTTGAGCCATCCGGTGATCGGGCCGCACTTCTCCTGGCCGACGTAGTGGGCCCAGCCGCCGCCGTTGCGGCCTGGGCAGCCGGTGAGCATCAGCATGGCGAGGATGGCTCGATAGGTGGCGTCTCCGTGGAACCACTGGCAGATCCCGGCCCCCATGATGATCAAGGACCGGCCGTTCGACTCTTCGGCGTTCGTAGCGAATTCCCGAGCGATCCGCATGCAGGCCTGGGCCGGCACACCGGTGACCTCTTCCTGCCAGGCGGGCGTGTAAGGCTTGGTCGCGTCGTCGTAGCTTTGTGGCCATTCGCCAGGCAGGTCCTCGCGCCGGACGCCGTATTGAGCGAGCATCAGGTCGAAGACGGTGGTCACCAACTTTTCACCCACCCGCGTGACCGGTACGCCACGGCGCATCACCTCGCCCGTGCCATCGGGCTCCTGGAAGAACGGCAGCAGCACTTCCGCGGACTCGGGATGCACTTTGGCGGCGTCCCGCAGTGACAAGGCCGGGACCACCCCCTCGAGATCGAGATTCCACTTCCCTTCGCCGGATTCGCCGTAGCGGAATCCCATGGAGCCGTTCGGCACCACGGGCCGGCCGCTGGCCGCGTCAAGTAGCACCGTCTTCCACGCCGATCCCGGCGGCTGCTCCCGGAGCTCGTCGAAGGGCCGATGAAGATCACCTTCGGTCAGGAACTTGCCGGGCACCAGCCCACCGTGCTCGACGTTCTCCACCAGGGTGATCAAGAAAGGCAGGTCCGTATAGGTCCGGACATACTCCACAAAGAACGGCACTCGGCGGGCTACGAAGAACTCCTTCAAGATCACGTGCCCCATGGCCATGGCCATGGCCAGGGCGGCGTCGGTCCCCGCCTGCGCCGGCAGCCACTCGTCGGCAAACTTCGTGTTGTCGGCGAAGTCCGGGCTGACGCTGACCACTTTGGTGCCGCGATTGCGCACCTCGGTCTTCCAGTGCGCGTCTGGCGGCCGGGTCACCGGGACGTTCGACCCCCACATCATCAGGTAGGTGGCGTCCCACCAGTCGCCGGACTCCGGCACGTCGGTCTGGTCGCCGAAGACCTGCGGGCTCGCCACCGGCAGGTCGGCGTACCAGTCGTAGAAGGCGTCATCACGCCCCCGATCAGCTGCGTGAATCGGGTGCCGATGCAGTGGGAGACCATCGACATTGCCGGGATCGGGGAGAAGCCGGCTACGCGGTCCGGGCCATAGGTCTTGATGGTGTTCACGTACGCGGCGGCGATCATCTCCACCGGCTCGCTCCAGCTCGCCCGCACCAGGCCGCCCTTGCCGCGAGCCGACTGGTAAACGGCGGCGCCGTTCCGGATCACCCGTCACGTATGCCCAGGCAAGGACCGGATCACCGAGTTGGGCTCGCGCCTCGCGGTACATCTCCAGCAGGACACCGCGGACGTACGGGTAGCGCACCCGGGTGGGGGAATAGGTGTACCAGGAAAAGGCGGCACCGCGCGGGCACCCGCGCGGCTCGTGCTCGGGGCGGTCCGGGCCAACCGACGGGTAGTCGGTCTGCTGCGCCTCCCACGTGATGATCCCGTCGCGGACGAACACCTTCCACGAGCAGGAGCCGGTGCAGTTCACGCCGTGAGTGGAGCGCACGACTTTGTCGTGGCTCCACCGATCGCGGTAGAAGATGTCGCTTGACCGTCCTCCTTTGAGGAAGGCGGCGCGACCGTCGGCAGATTCCTCCCACCGGGTGAAGAAACGGCCCACAGCCAGTAGGGCGTCAGAGGCAGTGCCGTCGACGCCGGCCGCACCACGCTGCGCCATGCCCGGAGTCTAGGAATGGGGAAAGCAGCCGACGCCATAAGCACCGACATGATGGGTGAGACTTCGGCCACCTAAACACGCGATGGCGAACCCAGCTTCCTGATGGGTCCGCGATCGGCTGGTGCCTGGAGGTGGAGCAGGGCGCCAACGGCGTCCTCGCCCACTTGAGCGCAGCACCCCTGGCCGGACCGCTTCAGCGAGTCCCCGCCGTCGTCTCCCGGCGCGCACTGCGGCTGTGGGCCAGGGAGAAGCTCGGCTCGCTCGCTCGGTTATCGGAGAGGTTCCAGCGGGTGCACAGGAGTCGCTGATCGCCGGAGTTTCAGCTCTCGAGCTCCACCAGAATGCCCGGCAGCTCATCGAGGAACTTCGCGGGGCTAGGACCAGCTTGTCGGACCGCTCGATCCGGCCGCGTACTCGTCCAACGGAACGGAATTGGAGCGCCAGGCCTCGAGCACCGGGTCCACAATGCGCCAGCACTCCTCCGCGGTGTCCCCACGGACCGAGAGCAGCGGGTCGGCGTCCAACATGCCCGCCAAGACCTCGCCGTACGCCGGGAGCCGGCCGGGGTTCAGGTCGGCCGCCAGCGCGACGCGATCCAGGCTGAAGGGATCGTCGGGTCCATTCATGTTCGTCTCGAGCGAGACCCGGTCGGGTTGCATAACCAGGCGCAGCCGATCGGGAATCGGTTCTCCGTGCAGACCGACCGGCAGGTGAGGCAGCGGTTTGAACGTGATCACGACCTCCTTACGGCGTTCCGCCAGTGCCTTGCCTGAACGCAACCGAAACGGCACCCCGGCCCACCGCCAGTTCGCGACCTCCACGGTGAGCTCGGCGAGGGTCTCGGTGTTGCGAGCCGGATCCACACCGGGCTCGTCGGCGTAATTCGGGACGGCGCGTTCCTCGATCGAGCCAGCTGTGTAGCGGGCTCGCTTGCTCGCTTTTACCGGGTCCCCCTGCCACGGCTGGCAGGCTCGCAAGGCCTGCGCCTTCGCGTCACGCAAGTCGACTGCGTTCACTTCGGCGATCGGATCCATGGCCACCAGCGCGAGGATCTGGAGGAGGTGGCTTTGGATCATGTCCGTGAGTGCCCCGGCGTTGTCGTAGTAGCGAGCCCGGTTCTCCAGCGTGAGCTGCTCGTCAAAGACGATGTCGACGCGGTCGATGTGCTCGTTGCTCCACAGCGGCTCGAACAGCCGGTTCGCGAACCGTACGCCGAGCAGGTTCAAGACGGTGGACCGGCCGAGGAAGTGGTCGATCCGATGCACCTGCGTCTCGGGGACCAGATTGGCGAGCTGGTCATTGAGGCTCGCTGCGCTCGCTTCGTTGGTACCGAACGGCTTCTCCAAGGCAAGGGTGGTGCCAGGCGGGAGCGACAGCTGCTGCAGCGCTTTGCAGGCGTTCTCGGTCACAGCCGGCGGCAGGGCGAAGTAGAGGGCAGGTGCTGGCGGGCTGGCCTCGATGAGCGATTTCATGTCGTCCGCGCTGGTGACGTCAGCCTTGGAGTAACGGGTCGAGGACAGCACCGCATCGATTGTCTCCGACGACACCTTCGCCGACTCGAACGCCGACCTGACCCGCTGCTGCCAAGTCGCGGCGTCCCAATCCTCGCTGCCGGCGCCGACCAGCACGATGCTTCGTCGTTCGGGCTCCGCGTCGAGCAGCTGACCCAAAGCTGGCATCAACAGCCGCCCGGCCAGGTCACCGCTGGCGCCCAGCAAGAGAAGTGTGCCTATCGGCTGTGACATGGTGACCCCCTGGCATCGCTGGACGCGGCACCGGTGACCCTAGCAGTGACCCCCTTCGCCCCTCGGGGTCGCAGCCCCAGCACCTCGCTCCTCGGGGTCGCGCCCCACACCCCTCCTCGGGGTCGCGCCCCACCGCCATGCGCTCCGGTGGGGCGGTCATCCGGCCGTCGTCCACCCTCGACTTCGAGCCCGTTCGGCACTCCTTGAGCCCCTTCCTTCGGGCTCAAAGAACACCGACGGGGCTCAAAGTTGAACGGAGGGCTACCTGACGACAGCCGGAGCGAGCACGTCGGACTAGTGTTCGCGGCTGCAGTGGAGCGCTAGCGTTGGGACCGTAGCCGAGAAGGAGGTGCCTCGTGCCGGACAAGGCTCGGCCGGTTCTCCTTGGGGTGACACGCGGTCAACCGGATGTCGCGCTCATCAAGGCGGCACGGTTTGCGGCGAAGTTCGGAACGCAGCTGGTGTGTGCCCATGTCGATCCCGGCCGCTACGTCATCGAGGAGCTACCCGACGGATCTGTTACGTCGCTGCCCTTGGACCCGGATCTGCCCGAGCTGAACTGCACCGATTTCGATCCTGAGCTCGCGGCTCACATCAGTACTGTCTTGGCTGGCGAACCGGTTGAATTGATCTTCCGCGAACTGGCCGGTGACATTGCGTACGCGCTCGGCCGACTGGCCGACGTGCAGGACGCCGAATTGATCATCGTGGGCAGCCGTCGGCACGGAATCACGTCCGGCATCAAGGAGTTCTTCTCGGGCTCGGTGGCCGCGCAACTGGCCCATCGACAGCACCGTCCGGTCGTCGTCATTCCGGTGGCGCCAGTCGCACCCGGCGATCCGCTGCCCTGGGAATCCAAGACAGTCGGCTGATCACTCCACCGCGTCGCACCGCGTTGCGGCTTGTCGGTGGCAAGCCGACCAGGCGGTGCAAGGCGTTCCATCCGCATGACGAAATACCCGCCAGCAAACTCTTCGGCCGGGTACTTTACGCTGTAAACTGGGATAGCTTTTGAAGGCCAATCTCTGACCACGGCGCGGAGTCCACCGAGCCGCTTGTCAGGACAGTGGAAGGAGGGACCGTGAACAGAGGACTGATCGGCACGATTATCGGTGTGCTGGTGATCATCATCCTGGTGATCGTGATTTTGCAGCTCACCTAGGCACCGCCGACCATTCTGGCCGCCGGGGTGGCGATGCGGCGAGCGCCTGTCCGCTGCCCCGGCTCGCTAGTTCTCAGGTCTTCAGGTTCCTCTACGTCGTCCAGCTCGTCAGACACTTCTCCCTGAGCTGGCTGCCTCCACATGCCGAGTGGCGGCCGCTGCTCAACGAACGATTGAGCCACACTGAGATCGTGCTCACCCAGGTCGGAGTTGGCTAGCTCCTGATAGAGCTCCCGCAAGGCACGCACCAGATCAGTTCGGGTGCCGGTACGGGCCGCCTCCAATTCCGCGACCTGCAACCAGGCCAGCGCCTCACCGGCAGGCAGCGATGGGTCGTGCTGATGAGCGACCAACCGAGACTGGCTCGTTCGCAGCAGATCACTGTTGATCTCCCCGTCCCGCCAGCTGGTGATCACCTGGTTGAGATCGAGTCCATATCGTTCGGCCAGCACAACAGCCTCGCCGAGCGCCATCGACGCCGCCGCCACCACAAGCTGCCCGCATGCGGCGGCGACCTGGCCCGCGCCCACGCCGCCGACGCGGGTCGAGTGACCGAGCAGGTCCAAGACGGGGCGCAGGTCCCGGTAGGCGCCCGAACCTGAGCCGACCATGATCGACAGGGTGCCCGTAGCGATGGACTCCAGTCTCCCCGTCAGCGGCGCGTCGACGACCCTGAGCAGACCAGCTGTGCTTTCGGGGAGGCGCCGAGCAAGATCCCTGGCCGCCGCCGGGGGCATCGCGCTGCCGACCACGACCGTCGTCGGACTGTGGACTCCAGCCTGGAGCCCGCTCGGCCCCTGCATTTCCTCATCGATCTCCTCCAGCCCGCGCAAAACGATGAGGACGACCTCACTTCTGGCGGCAAGGTCGGCGGGACTGGCCGCGCGCCGGGCGCCGGCACGCTCGAGTTCGGCCATCCGATCGAGATCGCGGCCGAAGATGGTGAGACTCGCAGCGGGTGGTCGGGTCTCTAGAAGCCTGCGCGCGACCGCCGAGGCCCGCATCCCGGTGCCGAGAATGCCGAGCATGCGTGGGAATTTCGGCCCTCGCACCGCCCCGACCTCCACATTGTCACACTAGACCCGGGCCATGGCGATGCCGCTGCGGCACGCCTGGGTCTATCGCTTCACCGACTGGCGGTGCCTCAATCGTGGGGCCCTGCAGCGTACGATGTCCCTGTCGCGAGCCGGGATGAAACCCAACAGAACACGGTCGAGTTTTTCTCTTCTCCTTGACGGCGGACACCCTAGGAGTCAAGCTGATGCTCTAGTCGGGTTTGCTGTCGGCCTTGCCGTCCATGCCCGATCCGCGGGCCGGGATTGAGGGCGCGCGCTCGGTGACGGCCACCCAACGGTGACGATTCTTGGCCAAAGGGCCAGGACCGGGTACGCACCAACTTTGCCGGTTGCGGCAGAGTGGCGCGTTGGGAGGAATGTACCTAACGCGGTTTTGCCGTGTCCTCTTTAGGTCATGTCCTCAACCTGACACTGTTTTCGGATGACTTCCGTGACAACGTCTGCGTACCGTCATTGCAACGTCAGAGGGGATCCGCTGCGCCGCACAAGGCGCGCGGGCAATAATGGAAGGAAACCCAATGTCTGCAAAGCATGTTCCAGTTAGGGTCCGCGTGGTTGCCGGCGCCCTCGCACTTGCTGCTCTGCTCGCTGGTGGCGTGGCGGCCACGGAGACCGCCGCCGGTGCTGGCCGCGGTTTGAAGGACGTCAGCTACCACGCGGGGCGCGGGCTGTAAATCCAAGCGTTCTCCGTCCATGCTGCGCTAGGGGACCGCAGCCCGAACGCCTCAGGGCAATGCCTGCGTCAGGCAGGCACCATATGAAGTTTCAAGATCTTCCTCACAAAGGAAGCCGGGATGCCTGACGTTTCCCGGAGGTGAGTTGCCGAGTGAGCGGCGGCTCGCCAAGCTGTGCGGATCTTTCCCCGAGATTCGTACGGAACTCTCCCCCTGGGTCACGCCCGCGGTTCAATTCGGACCGCGGGCGTGACTCTTGTGCTGGTCAGGTTTTTCAGGGTCAGTAGCTCAGGTGCCAGGCAGAATCGGCATCGGCTGCGGCCGCCGTCTCCCGTTGCGGGCATCCATACCATGGCCGCCGTTGGCGCCGTTCAATGTCGCGTTGGAGCCGTTCAACTTCGGAACATTCGGGCGCGTTATGCGTCCATTGCGGACTGCTATCCACGATGGGGGCATTCTCGCTACCGCCAGTCGGCGTGATGCTGGCGCTGCGTTGGCTTCCGAGGGATTCCGCGCGAACCAACGCGGCGCCAAGCTGCAGCCTGGTCGTCACCCCCAGTTGGTCCATCAGTTCTGAAATCCAGCGCCGGACCGAGCGCACGTTAATGCCGAGTTGGTTGGCGATGGCGTTGTCGGTCGACCCTGCCATCAACAGGGAGATCAGCATCTGGCGGCGCGGGTCGTTGTCTGACAGCGCCGCAGCGGCGATCGGGACTGCCGTATCCCAGACCGCCTCGAAGAGCCATTGCAGCGCCTCGACCAAGGTCGGATGCTGCACCACGGACATGATCAGCTGATGTCCCGGCAGATATGAGCGCATCGAAGGGATCATGGCGATCTGCGCATCGACGAGAATCAACTTCATCGGGACCGGGGCCGTCCGGGAGTCCTCTCCCTTGGCCGCGAACATCGTCAGTTCCTTGAGCCGTTCGGCGTCGAAGCCCGGGTGATAGATGCACCGCAGTTTGGCGCCGCGTTCCAATGCCTGCCACTCGGAGGATTCCGCGCTGATGGCCTCCTCGCTCCCCGCGTGGTCCTCCGCGTATGGCGGCTTGTCGAACATGCAGATCTCTTTCTGCGCCGAGGCACAGATGTCGCGGTTGGCCGCCAGCATCGCCTCGCGGCCGATGATGATGCGCAGCTGGTCTGTCTGGGATTGGGAGGAGGCCAGGATGTGGCTGTGCAAGGCTTCGGCGGCTGCGCTGGCCATTTCGACCTCGGAGAGACGCTGCGCTCGGAGCGCCTTGACCACCTCAGGTAAGGGAAGCGCCTGCCACAGTCCTGGTGACAGTTCGGTCGCCAGGCCTAACCGCCTGAGTTCATCGAGGCTTCCCTGGACTCCGGCGCTTTGGTGAGTCAGGTCGATCAGATGGCTCGTCGTTGCCGCGCCGATGGGCGCAAGCGCGACATAGACCGCCTCGGCCTCGTCGCTCACCCCAAGCGGCTGTAACATGACCATCCTCCGGTTGCCGGTTTGGAGAGACTGAACGCTATGGACCAGCGACCACCGGGACCGAACCGGTTACGCTCAGGCAACGTCCAGCGACTCCGCTCGCATGACGATCGTCTCACACGACCCAAGGGGGGCGCACATGGCTGAACTCGCGCAGATCGGAGTGACAGGCCTGGCGGTGATGGGCCGCAACCTCGCGCGGAACTTCGCTCGCCATGGCCATCGGGTGGCCATTCACAACCGCAGCTATGCCAGGACCCAGTCCTTGGTGGCCGACGCGGGATCGGAGGGGACGTTCGTCCCGTCGGAGACGATGGCCGATTTCGTGGCATCCCTGGAGAAGCCTCGCCGGGTGCTGATCATGGTCAAGGCCGGACCCGGCACCGACGCGGTGATCGAGGAGTTGATTCCCCTGCTCGAGGAGGGGGACATCGTCATCGATGCCGGTAACGCGCACTTTCCGGACACGATCCGCCGTGAAGCCCAGCTCAAGTCCCACGGTTTGCACTTCGTCGGTACCGGAGTGTCGGGCGGTGAGGAGGGCGCGCTGAACGGTCCTTCGATCATGCCAGGTGGATCGCGCGAGTCCTACGAGTCCCTCGGTCCGTTGCTTGAGAGCATTTCGGCCAAGGTCGACGGCGAGCCGTGCTGCACCTATGTCGGGCCGGACGGGGCGGGCCATTTCGTCAAGATGGTGCATAACGGCATCGAGTACGCCGACATGCAGCTGATCGCGGAAGCGTACGACCTGATCAAGCACGCGACCGGAGCAGGCGCAGCCGAGATCGGCAAGATCTTCCAGACGTGGAACGAAGGTGATCTGGAGTCCTTCCTGATCGAGATCACCGCTCAGGTCCTGGGTCACGTTGATGAGCGGACCGGCCAGCCCTTCGTCGATATCGTTCTCGATCAAGCCGAGCAGAAGGGCACCGGACGCTGGACGGTGCAGAATGCGCTCGATCTCGGAGTCCCGATCACCGGTATCGCTGAGGCGACCTTTGCCCGAGCCTTGTCTGGTTCCGTGCCGCAGCGCGAGGCCGCTCGAGCGAACCTTCCGGGACACACGGCCGAGTGGAACATCGCGGACCGCGAGATCTTCGTGGAGGACGTCCGGCAGGCGCTGTACGCGTCCAAGGTCGTGGCCTATTCGCAGGGCTTCGATCAGATTGCTGCCGCGAGCGCCGAGTTCAATTGGAACATCGACCGTGGCGCGATGGCGCGCATCTGGCGCGGCGGTTGCATCATCCGCGCCCGGTTCCTGAACAGGATTACCGAGGCGTACGAACGCAACGTCCAGCTGCCGCTTCTCCTGGCGGACGACTACTTCGCCGACGTCGTCGGCAACTGCCTGGAAGCCTGGCGGCGAGTGGTGGCCGGAGCGGCCCAAAACGGCATTCCGACGCCGGCGTTTTCGTCCTCGCTCGCCTACTACGACGGCATCCGGGCAGAAAGGTTGCCTGCCGCACTGATTCAGGGCCAGCGTGACTTTTTCGGCGCACACACGTATCGCCGGGTGGATACGAGCGGCACATTCCACACCGAGTGGAGTGATGATCGTCGGGAGACCGAGGTCGGGGAAGCGTTCGTCCGCGAGGTAGTGGAGCCCGAAGAGGCCGAAAAGGTCGACACGCCCCCGCAGTGATCGATCGTCGTGTAGTCATCAAGAGGGCCGGCCGGATGGCCGGCGCCGCGACAGGCCGGCTCTGGAACCAGGTGCAGGCACCACGGTTTCGGTCCCGCGCCCGCCGGTCCGGCATCATCCCCAATGGTGCTGTCGCGCTGTACTTCGCAACCGGGCCCGAGAACTTTTACCAGTTCGAGCTGTGGCGTCGGCCGCTGGAGCGGCTGGCGGACATCCGACCGGTCTTCGTGATCGTCGATCGGCCAGATATCGGCGAACGGGTGCTCGCCACGACGCCAATGCCGGTCGCCTTTGCCCGGAGCAGCGCAGCCCTCGAGGAACTCGTCGACGAGCGCGATGTGCGCGTGGTTCTCTACGTCAACCAGGTCGAATCCAACTTCCGCATGCTCCGTTTCGCGGATCCGGTGCACGTCCAACTCGGCCACGGTGAGAGCGACAAGTCGCCCAGCGTCTCCAATCAGCACAAGGCGTACGACCTGGTCTTCGTAGGTGGCCCGGCGGGCCAAGAGCGGCTCGGCTCAGGGCTGCGGGGTTTCGATGCCACACAGCGCGCGGTGCCCATCGGACGCCCGCAGCTCGATCATGATTACCCAGGCGCTCCGGATTGGGCCCGCGACGAACGGCTGCGTGTGTGGTATGCGCCGACCTGGGAGGGTGATCGGCCGAGCCTGGCCTACGGTTCGCTTGCGAGTCACGGGCTGCAGATTGTCGAGGCGCTGCGCAGCGATCCCTTGATCCGCGTGATCTACCGGCCGCATCCCCGAACCGGGCTCGTATCGCCGGCCCACGCAGCAGCGGACAGGAAGATACGAAGCGTGCTGGCTCAAGACGGCACTCGCCACCTTGTCGACGTCGGCAGCTACGGCTGGCAATGGAAGTTCGCCGACGCCTGCGTCACCGACATCTCCGCGGTCGCGTACGACTGGCTTGCTACAGGTAAGCCCCTCGTGATCACTGCACCCAGCGCGGTCAAGGCGTACCGCCCACGATCGGCTCTCCTGGAACGGCTGCCTCAATTGCGCGCCGAGGATGCTGGGCGAGTAGTGAGCTGGCTGCACGCCCTGGGCCTGGGACTTGACCAGCCGGCCAAGGACGGGCGGCTTGTCGAGCTGGCGCGCTACTACTTCGGAGAGACCGCTGACCAGGCCAGCAGCCGGCGATTCGCCGCCGCTATCGAGCGGGCGTACGAACTCGGCCGGGTGTCATAGGGCAGCGCGGCGCCCAGTCCAGGGCGGTTGGGTCAGAGACCGCGAAGGAAATCGACGTCGTCGTCTGGCGCCTTCGGGCGATCCTGCTTCTTGTCGATTCCCAGCGAGGTCGCGTTGGGTCGACCGAGGAAGAGCCAGCACACCGAACCCGCCAGCGGAAGGCAGATGATGGCGGTCGCCCAGAGCCACCGCGGCATCCGGCGGACCGATAGAGGCGGCGCCTGAGCAACTTCCACGATGCAGTAGATCGCGAGCAGCGCCACCATGACGATTGGCAGGTAACGGCCCATACGTCAGATTATGCGTCCTGCTACAGGGTGGGGACAATACGCCATTAGCATGGGCGGATGCTCGCTGCCGGGACTGCCACGAGCGCCGGGCGGCCGTGTTGACGTCAGCCGCCGGCAACGGCGCAGAACGACCGCCGCACCCGTCGATCGCAGAACTGAAGTTGATCACTCAACCGGAAAGCGTGCGGAGCCGCGCCGGAGCCGAACACTGGGTCGCGCACCTGTACCTCCGAGACATTTCTCCTTATCTCACCCGAATCCTGCTTCGGCTCGGCCTGTCGGCCAACGGTGTCACCTGGTTGATGATCTTGACTGCAGCCCTGGCCGCGATGGTGACCAGCTGGCCGTCGATCATCGCTGCTGTCGCCGTGGTCATCCTGGCCCAGCTGCAGATGCTGCTGGACTGCTGCGACGGTGAGGTGGCGCGCTGGCGGCGGACGTCGTCTTCGACCGGGGTCTACCTGGATCGTGTGGGGCATTACGTTGCGGAGTGCGGCATTGCCGTGGCCTTGGGTATTCGGGCCACGGGAGAGTTTCGGCTGAGCGGGGTCTGGATCAGCGCCGGACTGCTGCTTGCATTACTGATCGCATTGAACAAGGTGGAGAACGACTTGGTGCACGTCTCACGGCACTACGCCGGGCTGCCACAGATCGCGGACGATGAGAACGTCCGCAAGCCGATGGCCTCGAGCTCCCGCGGTGGCGTACTGCTGTCGGCTCGGCGGGTCGCGAGGTATCTGCCGTTTCACCGGGTGTTCCACTCCGTGGAGCTGTCATTATTGATCTTGGTCGCCGCAGTGGTCGACCTGTTCGTCGATGGGACTGCGACCAGGGCGCTGCTGGCGGGTCTGGTGGCAGCCGCGGGCCTCACGGTGGTCGGCCATCTCGTGGCCGTCTTGAGCTCATCGCGGCTGCGGTGACGGTGCCGCGAATCGGCGCCGTGGTCCTCACCCAAGGCAAGCGGCCGGATGATCTTCGCCAGGCTGTGGAGTCGTTACTCGCCCAGACCGGGGTGGAGCTTGACACAGTCGTGGTCGGCAATGGCTGGACGCCGATCGACCTACCGGACGGCGTGCGGTCTCTGGCCCTGCCCGAGAACCTGGGGATCCCAGCTGGGCGCAACGCCGGGGTCCCACTGGTGAAGGGTGAGTTGCTCTTCTTTCTCGATGACGACGCGTGCCTACCGAAATCGGATGTCTTGCAGCGGATGGCGACCCGCTTCGCCGCCAACCCAGACCTCGGCCTGATCCAGCCGCGGGTCGTCGACCCCGACGGGCGGCCGCCGCCGCGGCGATGGACGCCACGGGTACGCGTGGGGGATCCGTTTCGGAGCAGTACGGCAATGTCGGTCTGGGAGGGTGCCGTCGCGATCCGCCGGGAGGTCTTCGATCGCACGGGAGGCTGGCCGGAACCGTTCTGGTACGCCCACGAGGGGGTTGAGCTCGCCTGGCGGGTGTGGGACGGCGGTTATGTCGTTCGCTACGACGGCGCCATCGAGGCCTATCACCCTGCCATCCAGCCGAGCCGGCATGCCGAGTTCTACCGATTCCAGGCCCGTAATCGGGTGTGGCTGGCCCGCCGGAACCTGCCGCTGCCGATCGGTGTGACCTATGTGCTGGTCTGGATGGTGATCGGCGGCCTTCGGCTGCGATCGAGGATGGCCCTGGCCGAGACTCTTCGTGGCTACTGGCTTGGCCTGGCCCGGCCCTGCGGACAACGCCGTCCAATGTCATGGCACACGATCTGGCGGATGACGCGAGCCGGGCACCCTCCTGTGATCTGAAGAGCGGCGACAAGGCGCGGATCCAGCGCCGAGGTCAGAGCCGCGCGATCACGAGCCCAATCGCCAGCGCCACGCTGGCCATCAGCTCTGCCAGGCCGGTGACCTTGAGCACGGGGATCAGGTCCCGGCCCTGGCCGCCGGTGATCACGACACGCACCGCGGGAATGATCAACACCAGCCCGGCGAGCCCGCACAGCGCCCACCACGACGTCAATGCGGCGACGGCGATGATCATAAATGTAGCCGCGATGACGAGCGTCAGATAGAGGGTCCGGGATGCCGGGTCGCCGATCCGCGTCGCGAGGGTGCGCTTCCCGACGGCCCGATCGCTCTCGATGTCCCGCAGGTTGTTGGCCACCAGGATCGCGCAGGCCAGCGCTCCGAGGCCGATACCCAGCACCAGCAGAGCAGGCGAGACTCGCCCAGTCTGGACATAGCCGGTGCCGCAGGTGGCCACAAGGCCGAAGAACATGAAGACCGCGACTTCACCGAGGCCGAGGTAGCCGTACGGCCGCTTCCCCCCGGTGTAGTACCAGGCTGCCAAGATCGCGGCAACGCCTACCGCCAGCAGCCACCACTGCCGAGTCGCCCAGACCAAGGCGACTCCGGCCAGCCCGGCCGTCGCAAAACTGGCGAAGGCCGCGGCCTTGACGGCGCCGGGCCGGGCGAGGCCGGAGCCGACCAGCCGCAGCGGGCCGACCCGGACGGCGTCGGTGCCGCGAACTCCGTCGGAGTAGTCATTGGCGTAGTTGACGCCGACTTGAAGTGAAACTCCGACGATCAGGGCAAGCAGCGCCCGCCAACCGGAGAAGGCGCCCTCGAAGAAGGCTATTCCGCTGGCTGCGACCACCGGCGACACGGCGGCCGGTAACGTCCTCGGCCGAGCACCCGCCACCCATTGCCCAAGCGTGGGTGACTGCGGTGCCAATTCGGCGGTCAATGTCGGTTGTCCGGCGTCGGCGGGCGGCTCGCCAGATCCGCCACGAGCCGGACCCGGTCGATCTTTCCTGCGGCTGTCTTGGGCAGGGCGCCGAGGTGGACAAGTTCTCGAGGGGCCGCATGGCTCGGCACTGTGCCGCCGAGATAGGCCCGCAATCCCGCCGCCGAACCGGGACCGTCTGTGACAGCGACGATTTTGTGTCCCCATCGAAGATCGGGCACCGCGACGACCGTGAGCTCCGCACCGGCCAGTCCCGGCCAGGACTTGCACGCCCGCTCGAGTTCGGCCAGATCGACATTGATGCCGCCGCTGATCACCTCGTCGTCCACCCGGCCAAGGACCTGGAGCCGGCCGTCACTGGTCCACTCGCCGCGATCCCGAGTGATCAGCGTGCCGTTACTCAGCGTCGTCCTGGTGAGGTCCGGACGAAGCCGATAGCCGGAGAAGATCATGGCGTAGCGAATGCGAATTCGCTGCGTCCGGGGCTCTATGGATACCGACACGCCGTCCAGCGGAAGCCCGTCGTATACGCAGCCGCCGCAGGTCTCGGTCATTCCGTAGGAGGCGACGATGTTGATGTGCGCTTGCTCGGCTCGCGATCGGAGCGACGGGTCCAGCGCGGAGCCACCCACCAGCACGGCGTCCAGAGCCCGCAGCGCCTCGGTCAGGTGCGGCTGAGTCAACGCACGGTCCAGCTGGGTCGGCACTACCGCGAGATAGCGACGCCCTCGCATCGTGCCGATCGCGGACGGCAGCTGGGCCAGGTCGGTTCCGACATCGTGGATGGCGGTGTCGGCCGTGATGACCCGGGCCATCACCATGAGCCCGGCGACGTAGTAAGGAGGCAAGGCCAACGCCCAATCGCCACGTCCCCCAAGGCGCCGGTGAACCGCGTCAGCAGCAGCCCGCACGGCGGTACGCGACAAGACTGCGCCCTTGGGCCGGCCGGTGGAACCCGACGTCGCCAGAATGACGCCGGCGTCGGGTTCTCGCACGGGTTGGTCGACCTGCAACATGTCGACCGCAGATGCTCGCTCGACGTCCGAGTCCGGCAGCGGCGCGATCGGAGGACCACCGTGCAGAGCTTCGGCCAGAGCGACGAAGGTTTGATCGGAGGTCACCGGCCTCAGGCGGGTATCAAGGCCGGCCGTGGTCACTGCACCAGGCTAATGAGTGTCGACTAGGCCCGGCAGCATGCCGCCTGCTTGCGAAGTGATTGAGCATCTTCGCGGTTGCTCCTGCTCGACAGTGACCCTTTCGCCGATTGTAGGTAGGCACCGCTTGAGCGGTGGCAGGATGGGCCCGTGGCGGGGCTGGTGCAATCGACGAGCCCACCGCATTCGGCACGGACCGCGGGCCCGGAGAACGGCCAGATCTACCAGATCGGCATGCATACCCGATTTCGCGGCGTCACCGTCCGGCAGGGCTTGGTCTGGCGAGGGGCAGCGAACTGGGCTGAGTGGAGCCCCTTCCTCGAATACGCGCCCGCCGAGGCGGGGACCTGGCTTCGAGCGGCCATGGGGTCCGCTGAGCTGGGCTGGCCAGATCCTGTCCGGGCCGTCGTGCCCGTGAACTGCACGATTCCGGCGGTGGAGCCTGAGGTGGCCTACGCCATGACCGCGGGATCCGGCTGTACGACCGCCAAGGTCAAAGTGGCCGAGGGCCGCCAAGCTCTAGCCGAGGACCTCGCCCGAGTCGAGGCCGTACGGCATGCGCTGGGAACGGCTGGACGGCTCCGCATCGACGCGAACGGCGCCTGGGATGTGGATACGGCTCGAGCGGCCATCCGACAGCTGGCGCGTTTTGATCTTGAGTATGTCGAACAGCCCTGCGCAGAAGTCGAGGAATTGGCCGAGCTGCGGCGCCGACTTGCCCGAGAGGGTATCGACGTTCTGGTTGCCGCCGACGAGTCGATCCGTCGGAGCGGCGACCCGTACCGGGTTGCTCAGCTCCGCGCGGCGGACGTGGTGGTGCTGAAGGTTCAGCCTCTCGGCGGGGTCCGGGCGTGCTTGGAGATCGCCGAGCGTATCGGGCTGCCCGTCGTCGTCTCCAGCGCGCTCGAGACATCGGTTGGCATCCGGGCGGGCCTCGCGTTGGCGGCCGCTTTACCGGAACTCCCGTACGCGTGCGGACTGAACACCGTTCCGCTGTTGACCGATGACCTTGTCGAATCACCCTTGGTCGCTGTGGACGGCGTCCTACGGGTTCGAGATGTGACGGTGGATCCGGCGCGGTTGTCGTCAACGGTCGCGCCAGTGGACGTTACGCAGGCTTGGCACGTAAGGCTCAGACAGGTCCGCGATGCGATGGCCGCCGGGCAACATGGCTGAGGGGCGCCTTGTCTAACGCAATCCAATGCGCTCGAGCGGTGATCTCGGAGTTGATCAGTTGTGGCGTGCGTGACGTCGTGTTGGCGCCGGGCTCGCGCAGTGCACCGCTGGCGTACGAGGTATTCGAGGCCGACCGCACGGGGCTGTTGCGGCTGCATGTCCGGATCGACGAGCGGACTGCCGGTTTTCTGGCGCTCGGTCTGGCAAAGGCCTCTGGTCGACTGGTACCGGTGATCACCACATCCGGTACGGCGGCCGCCAATCTGCATCCCGCGGTTCTGGAAGCGTCGCACAGCCGTCTGCCGCTGATGACGATCACCGCCGACCGGCCGCAGTCCATGATCAACACTGGGGCGAACCAGACGACCCGGCAAGACCAGCTCTTTGGCTCCCACGTCCGGGCCTATGCCACGCTGGCCGACACGACGGGCAATGCCCGGGCCTGGCGGTTCGAGGTGTCCCGGCTGGCGGCCGCCGCCGGCGGTGTACGGAGCCGGCTTCCGGGGGCAGTGCACCTCAACGTGTCCTTCTCGGAACCGCTGACTCCCGACACTGCCGAGTGGGCGGCGCCGCGGAAGCCACCAGTCGGTCCGCCGGTCGTGCAGTCACCACGACCGGCTGAGGCTCTGCGGCTGAGCGCTGACCAGGCCACCGTTGTGCTGGCCGGGGATGCGCCGCCCGCTACCGGGCGGGCGGCATCGGAGCTGGCAGCGACCGGCGCCCTTCCCCTGCTGGCCGAGCCATCGAGCAACGCCCGCCGGGGACCTGAGGCGATCTCCTGCTACCGGTTGCTGCTGGCCACCGAGCTGGCCTCGGATATCGAGCGAGTGATCGTCTTCGGCCACCCCACGCTGTCCCGTCCGGTCAGCCGACTGCTGGCCCGGACTGATGTGCAGGTCATCGTGGTATCGGACTATGCGGACTGGGTTGATCCAGGACTGACGGCCCGTACGGTGGTGGACGCGGTGAGCGCGGATTCGCCGGCCGATTCCGCGTGGCACCAGCGCTGGTGCAGCGCGGAGGGGAAGCTGCGACCAGCTCTTGATCAATTGCTCGACGAGCAGCAGGTGCTCACCGGCCAGGCCGTCGCCCGCGAGCTGTGGCTCGGGCTCAACGAGCGCGACACGCTGGTCACGGGCTCGTCCAACGCGATCCGCGATCTGGATCTGGCTCCGATCACGTCCCGTCCGCCAGTGGTGCATGCCAATCGCGGGCTGTCCGGCATCGACGGCACCCTGTCGACCGCAATGGGCATTGCGCTGGGCACCGGACGTCCCACTCATGCCTTGGTCGGTGACCTGACATTCCTGCACGACATCACGGGCTTGTTTCTCGGTGCCGACGAGCCGCGAGCCGATCTCAGGATCGTGGTGGCCAACGATGGTGGCGGCAGCATTTTCGCCACGCTCGAGCAGGGCGAGCCGGCCGTGGCCCCGGCCTTCGAGCGGGTCTTCGCCACCCCGCAGCAGGTTGACCTCGCCGCGTTGAGCGCCTCCGCCGGCGCCGGCTACGCGCTGGTTGGTCATGTGGGGGAGCTCAGGCAGCTGCTCACTGCGGAGCCCCATGGCGTCGAGGTGGTCGAGGCTCGGATCGACCGCAGTGACCGCCGCGCACTCGACCTGGCCATCCAGGGTCTGGCGGGGACGATCTAGATCAAGTCCGGGCGCGGTGAAGCGCGACGATGCCTCCGGAAACGTTGCGCCATGCCACGTCGTGCCAGCCGGCCCAGGTGATGATCTCGGCCAGCCGCTGCTGATCGGGCCAGGCCTGTATGGACTCGGCCAGATAGTTGTATGCAGCGGGATTGGACGAGACGAGGGCGGCGATCTTGGGCAGCGCCGCGGCGAGGTAGCTCCCGTAGAGCTGCTGGAACGGCCGCCAGGTCGGGGTCGAGAACTCACAGATCACCAGCCGGCCGCCCGGCTTGGTGACGCGGGCCATCTCCTGCAGCGCGGCGATGGTGTCCTCGACGTTGCGCAGTCCGAAGGTGATGGTGACCGCGTCGAAGCTGGCATCGCGGAAGGGCAGGTGAAGAGCATCGCCGGCCAGGAAGGTCAACTGCGGCAGCCGCTGCTTGCCGACGGTCAGCATGCCCAGCGACAGGTCGGCGGCGACGACAAAGGCGCCCGCTTCGACGAACGGCACGGTCGAGGTACCAGTGCCTGCGGCCAGATCCAGGATGATTTCGCCAGCCTGCGGAGCCACCGCCTCGAGGACCAACCGCCGCCACGCCCGGTCCTGGCCGAGGGACAGAATGTCGTTGGCAATGTCGTAGCGCGCCGCCACCCGATCGAACATTGCCGCCACGTCCCGCTGCCGTTTCGCCAGCGTCGCCCGCCTCGCCCCAGGGTCTGTCAGCCGATCCACGGCCCTACCCTCCCACGGCAGCCGCCCTGGCTTCGTCGGTCCACGGCCGCCTGGCTTCGTCGGTCAACGGCCGCCCTGGCTTCGTCGGTCCATGACTCTCTGCCATAGGGCTCGTTCCGCCGCGAGTGTCAAACGACGTTGAGCCCCGCACGCGAACCTCGACCCTCGTATATGGGGGTCAGGGTTGACGTACGGGGGTCAAGGTCGCCGATCAGTGTCGGCTTGCTCTGTCTGAATTCAGTCCAGCGGTCTGGCCCGCTTGGGGTAACGGGCAGAATGCCCACGTGGCCAAACGCACGACCATCCTGAAAGTCGCAGGACTTCGCCGGGCTTTCGGCCCTAACACGATCTTTGATCGGTTCAATCTCGAGGTACGCACGGGCGAGGCAATCGCGCTGACCGGCCGCAATGGCGCAGGCAAGTCCACGTTGCTCCGCTGCTTGGTTGGTGCGGATCGGCCCGACGACGGCACGGTCGAGGTCTGCGGCAACGCGATGCGGGAAACCTCGCCAGAGATTCGCCGGGACGTGGCCACCGTCATCGATGATCTTGATTTCTTTCCCGATCTCAGCGTCGTGGAGCACCTTGACCTGCTGGCCCGCGCGCACGGCATCAGTGAGCCTGACGAATTGGTCGACGAGGTGCTCGAGGAGGTCCAGCTGGTGCCGCAGTCCGGTCAGCTGCCCGGCACCTTGTCTTCGGGCCAGCGGCGTCGACTGGCGCTGGCCACTGCATTCGTCCGGCCCCGCAAGCTGTTGATCTTGGATGAGCCGGAGCAGCGCCTGGACACCGAAGGGGTCAGCTGGCTCGCGGACCGGCTCAAGACCGAGCGTCAGAAGGGGCTGGCGATCGTCTTCGCGAGCCATGAGCCGGCACTGGTGGAGACGGTGGCCACGCGCGTCGTCGAGCTGGGAGCACCCCGCGGGTGAGCAGCATCGAAGCCAGCGAGGAGTATCCCGCTCAGGAGCCCCGTGCCTTCGGGACGTTGGTGCCGGCGACGCCGCGCGAGCTGAAGGGGATCATCCGCGACTGGCGACGGGGGCGAGCCACCAAGAATCTGGGTCAGGCTCTCCAGGACGCGTACGTGGCGGTGATCGGTGCCCTCATGATCGGCGCGATGATCATCAACGTCATCTTGAATGCGCAGCGTGTGGTCGCCTCTTGCTCGAGTGTCTCCTGTCTGTCGGCCCGTACCGTCCTGCCGTGGGCGGCGTTCACCGGCGCCATCGCGGTGTCGCTATCGGTGAGCCGGCTATTCGGGCCGGTGCTTGCGTCGGCGGCGGAGGGGTTCTGGCTGCTCGACGCACCGATCTCTCGTGCCAAACTGCTCGGCCTGCGGCTGATCGCCGCCGTGATTGTCGCCTTCGTTGGCGGTGCCGCAATGGGCGCTCTGGTCTCTGCTCTGACCGGCTCCGGCCTGACCGAGGTGCTCATCTGGTCATCGGCCACCGCACTGTCCGCGGCGGCTGCCGTGGCCTTCGCCGCGGCTCAGCAGGGCATCGAGCGGCATCTGCTTACCCGGATCTTCACTTATCTCTTCGGCGTGCTCGCTATTGCCGCGCTGATGTTGGTGGTGGGCGTTGCGGCGAATCGGGTGCGGCTGGGCTTCGCGGGTGGGCTGGGGTCTCAGCTCGGACTGATCATGATCGGGTTTTCCGGGGCGGTGCTGGTGGCCAGCTTCGTGCTGGCTCGGCTCAGGCTGGGACGGATTCACCGCACCCGCCTGTTGAGCGGCGGTGCGCTGGTCAGCGGTATCTCCGGCGCGTTCTTTGCCCTTGATGTCGGGCTGGCCAGGGACATCGTGGTCGCACGGCGAGCGATGGAGCTTGGCCACGTCGAGCCCGTACGAGGCCGTGGGATCGGGCTGGAGGCGATCATCTGGCGCGAATGGCAGCGGCTCCGCCGCTTCCCCCAGCCGCTGCTCGTGGTCGGCGGCACGACCGTCGTTCCGTACGCCGCTGACGCCCTTGGCATGGGCAGCCTGGCGTCCGTGTTCGCCGCCTTGGCGCTGTTCGGGGCGACCATTCCGCTGCTCGGTGGTCTCCGAGTCCTGACCAGGACCGGGGGACTCGCCCGGTGCCTGCCCTTCTCGCTCGCCCGGATCAAGCTGGCGTCCGTCACGGTGCCGGCGATCGTCGTTGCGATCTGGTCAGTGTCTGTTGCACCGGCATTCGCTGGCCTCGGGGGAATCACCGCGCAGCGCAACCTGTCGGACGCTGCGCTGATGGCCGTCGCCACCGGATCTGCGGGCCTGCTGGCCGCGATTCGCTGGACCCAGGCGAAAGGCGTCGATTTCGGTGCGCCGATGATCGCCACCCAGGCGGGCGCCTTTCCCCCGGGGCTGATGACCAACCTCTTCCGCGGATTCGACGTCGCCCTTTTGATCACCGCACCCATGCTGCTCGGGGGGTCACCATTGTGGTCGCTCGTGCTCGCGGCCATCGTGGCGGCGATCTTGCTGAACTCCATGGACGCCGAGGCGATGCGAGCCCGGCAAGCCGAACAGCAGAAGCTGGTCGAGCAGCAGCGGAAGCAGCGCGACGCGGCGAAGGCCTCGTCCCAGCAGCGCAAGCGATGATCTAAGCCACTGTTCTGCGTACCTACCGGCGCGCCGCCGGCGAAGCCACGCGGCGCTTGACGAAGGACGGGAGGTGTATCGACCGTTGAGGCAGCGGCGCGCGAACGGGCAGATTGGTGGGCTGATAGCCCGCGGCTACGCTGTGCGGCGTGACCTGGGACCTCAGCCCGCCTCGTCTCTATGCGCGGACTACCCAGATCGATGATCCTGGCTCACTGCTGGCGCTAGCTCCTCGAACCGACTCCTACGCCTGGATCCGCCAGGGCGAGGGAATGGTTGGTTGGCGTGAAGTCGTGCGGTACAAGGCGAGCAGTGTGGCCGACGCCGCCGAATGGTGGGCCGAGCTTGCCGCCAACGTCGTGTCGTTGTCCGAGCTCGACGACGCCCCGGCGGGCGCGGGATTCCTCGCCTTCGGGAGCTTTACCTTCGACCCGCACAACTCCGCGGCCACTTCGACCTTGATCATTCCGGAAGTCGTGCTCGGACGCCGGCGCGGTCGAGCATGGCTGACCCGCATCGGCACGGATCCCCACGCTGATCTGGCTCTGCCGCCTGCCGAGCCACCGATCGCCCCCCGGAACGTGACCTTTGCCGACGGCGCTCTGACGGGTCCGGAGTGGGAAGCGGCAGTCGCCGAAGCGGTCCGCCGGATCAACCTCAGCAAGCTGGACAAGGTCGTGCTGGCTCGGGATCTGCTGGCGTTCGCCGACAACGAGATCGATCCGCGGTGGTTGGCCGCGGCGCTGGCCGCGCGGTACACGCGGTGCTGGACGTACTCCATCGACGGCTTCATCGGGGCCACGCCGGAGATGCTGGTCCGCCGCGAGGCCGGTCTGGCGACTTCGCGCGTCCTGGCCGGTACCATCCGGCGCACCGGCGACCGGATCGGCGACCTCGCGCTCGCCGCCTCACTGGCACAGTCCAGCAAGGACCTGGAGGAACACGAATATGCCGTCGCCTCGGTTGCTCGAGCGCTGGCGCCCTTCTGCTCCGGGATGAATGTGCCCGACGCGCCGTACGTTCTCGAACTGCCCAACGTCCTGCACCTGGCCACCGACGTCACGGCGGTCGCTGACCGCGGAGCAAGTTCGCTCGCGCTGGCGGCCGCGCTGCATCCCAGTGCCGCGGTCTGCGGCACGCCGACCGACGTGGCTCAGGCCACCATCGCCGAACTGGAGCATCTCGACCGCGAGCGCTACGCCGGTCCGGTGGGCTGGATCGACGCCTCCGGCGACGGTGAATGGGGCATAGCGCTGCGCTGTGGGCAGATCTCGGAGACCGATCCCCAGCAGATTCGGCTGTTCGCCGGCTGCGGCATCGTCGCCGGCTCAGATCCGGAAGCCGAGCTCACCGAGTCGAACGCCAAGCTCGTGCCCATGCGAGACGCATTGACGACATGATCGTCGCCCTCCAACGGCGATCATCGAGAAAGAGGACCGAATGAGGCTCGCCGCGGTCGTCCTCGCCGGCGGGGAGTCGCGACGCTTCGGCGGCGACAAGCTCGCGGCCGATCTCGGCGGCCTCACTCTGTTAGAACGGGCTGTCAGCGAGCTGCCCGCCGAGGCGCACCTGATCATCGTCGGCGCGAAACGAGAGATCGGACGGCCGGCGACCTTCACTCGTGAGGAGCCTGCGGGCACCGGGCCGGCCGCCGGCCTCATCGCGGGTCTGCGGGTGGGCCTGTCCAGCGAGCCCGAGGCCATCGTCGTGCTGCCCGGCGACGCACCTGCCGCTGGACGTGCGGCGATGGTCTTGCTCTCGGCGTTGCAGTCGAGTACTGCCTGGGCGGTCGTGGCCGTCGACAGGTCCGGGCGTGCGCAGCCGCTTCAGCTGGCGCTGCGGCCGCCGGCCGCAAAAGCACTCATCGCGGCCGCGGGGAAGTCGGGCGCCGCCGGGCAGTCAGCCCGGCGGCTGGTCGACCGGTTGAGTCCGGCTGCGCAGCGCGTGCCGGTGTCCGCCGAAGATCATTTCGACATCGACACCGCTGACCAGCTACTCAGCTGGCAGCTGCGCAACAGCTCAGACGTACGGGCTGTTCTCGACGTCCTCGATGCGCGCGGGGTGACGTCCTCCGACCGCCAGAGCACCTCCCGCCGCCGCGACCGGCCGTACGTGATCGCGATCGACGGAGCGAGCGGTGCGGGAAAGTCAACACTCGCCGCGGCGCTGGCGCTGCGAACGGGGGCAACGGTGATCGACGGCGACGATTTCTATTCAGCCCACCTTCCAGGCCTCGATCAGCCGGCTCGCGAGGCGATGTCTGACGCCGAGGCGGCCGCCTCGATCATCGATTGGCGTCGGCTCCGAGCTGAGGCGCTCGCGCCGCTGAGTCAGCGTCGTGCCGCCTGCTATGCGCCATTTGACTGGGAGGCCTACGACGGATCGCTCGGAGCGCCGAAGACGGTCGGCACGGCCGATGTCGTGATCGTGGAAGGCGTCTACAGCGCTCGTCCCGAACTCGCCGACGGGGTGGACCTCCGGGTCCTGCTCGAGGTGCCGGCCGACGTTCGGTCACGGCGGCTTACGGACCGACCTGACTCGGCGGATCTGACGCATTTCTGGGATCGCGCTGAGCAGCATTACTTCTCCGAGATATGTCCGCCTCACGGCTTCGACCTCCGGCTATCGACCGAGCAACGAGGCGACGACCCGGACGCGTAAATTGATCTGGAGATTCCTTGTCTGGCGACGATCCCGGACTCGATGCGTTTCGGTCCGATGATCGTCGTAGACTCTCTGCCAGGACTTAGTGAAGGAATTCACGAACCCCTCGGAAGCGACATAACGCCGCGGTCCGAGCGAGCGGAGAGGCGATGCCAGGCATCACCAGCGGGCCTTCCAGGCGCGTTGCTGGATCGGCCGTTCCCACCTCAGTCGAGGCCGACGTTCTCGTCATCGGCGCAGGTCCTGCCGGATCCGCCACCGCGACCCATCTCGCCCATCGTGGTCTGCACGTCGCACTGCTGGACAAGGCACAGTTTCCTCGTGAAAAGGTCTGCGGCGACGGCCTGACGCCCCGCGCAACGCGCCAACTGATCCGGCTCGGCATCGACACGTCGGAAAAAGCCGGGTGGTTGCACAACAAGGGGCTGCGGATCTACGGCGGCAGCCAGCCCTTCGAGCTGAACTGGCCAGAACTGGCGGACTTTCCCTCATACGGGCTGGTTCGGCCGCGCACAGACTTCGACGACCTGCTCGCTCGTCACGCGGTCGCCGCCGGCGCCAAGCTGTACGAGCGGGCGAACGTGGTCGAGCCGTTGATCGACGACCAGACGAATCGCATCGTCGGCGTGGTGACCAAAGACGGACGCCGATTCAGCGCGCCCGTGACCGTGGCGGCCGACGGCAATTCGAGCCGGCTGAGCACGGCCATGGGATTACACCGGCGCGACGACCGTCCCATGGGGGTGGCGGTGCGGACGTACTACCGCAGCCCCAGACATCGCGACGACTACCTGGAGTCCTGGCTGGAGCTGTGGGACGGCAAACCCAAGGAAAGCGCTCTGCTTCCTGGCTACGGCTGGATCTTCGGGATGGGCGACGGCACCTGCAACGTCGGCCTGGGCATCCTCAACACATCGACGGCCTTCGGCCACTGCGACTATCGGGAGTTGCTGCAGCGCTGGCTGGACAACACTCCGGAGGAGTGGGGCTTCCGCGAGCAGAACCGCACCGCAGCCATCCGAGGCGCGGCGCTGCCCATGGGCTTCAACCGCCAGCCGCATTATGGACGGGGCTTGGTACTGGTTGGCGACGCTGGCGGCATGGTGAACCCGTTCAACGGCGAGGGCATCGCCTACGCGATCGAATCCGGTGAACTCGCTGCCACGCCATCGCCGAGGCCCACTATCGCGGAGCGGGAACGCCTAGTGCCGAACGCGCGCTCGAGTCCTATCCCACTCAGCTCAAGTCCCAACTCGGCGGCTACTACACCTTGGGGCGGGCGTTCGTGAAGCTGATCGGCAAGCCGTCGGTCATGAAGGCCTGCACCACCTATGGGCTGCCGCACACGACCTTGATGCGGTTCGTCCTGAAGCTCATGGCCAACCTGACCGACAGTCGGGACGGAGACGCGATGGACAAGATCATCAACTCACTCGCCCGGATTGCCCCAGCAGCATGAACAATGCAACGCGTTCTGACGCTGGCCACGGGCACCGGTCGGATCCCGGGAAGGACGTTGGCCGATGAATCCTTATCTCGGCATCGTGATGTTGCTCGCCATCGCAGCGGGCTTCGTGACGCTGACGATCATCACCAGCATGTTGGTCGGGCCCGGACGGTACAACCGGGCCAAGTACGACTCGTACGAGTGCGGCATCGAGCCGACTCCGCAGCCGGTCGGCGGCGGCCGATTCCCCGTGAAGTACTACATCACCGCGATGCTGTTCATCGTGTTCGACATCGAGATCGTCTTCCTCTATCCGTGGGCGGTGTCGTTCGACCAGATGGGCACGTTCGCGCTGGTCGAGATGATCTTGTTCATTGCCACCGTGTTCGTCGCGTACATCTATGTGTTGCGGCGAGGTGGACTCGATTGGGACTGACGCAGCAAGGAATCGAACCATGGGCGTAGAAGAGAAGCTGCCGAGCGGTGTCCTGCTGACCACACTGGAGAACATCTTCGGCTACATGCGCAGTGCCGCCTTCTGGCCGGCGACCTTCGGACTGGCCTGCTGCGCGATCGAGATGATGACCTACGGCGCACCGCGTTATGACTCGGGCCGCTGGGGGCAGGAGGTCTTCCGGGCGTCGCCACGGCAGGCCGATCTGATGATCGTCGCCGGCCGAGTCAGCCAGAAGATGGCCCCGGTGCTGCGCCAGATCTACGACCAGATGCCCAACCCGAAGTGGGTGCTCGCCATGGGCGTCTGCGCCAGCACTGGCGGCATGTTCAACAACTACGCGATCGTCCAGGGCGTTGATCACGTCGTGCCGGTCGACATGTACCTGCCCGGCTGCCCGCCGCGGCCCGAGATGTTGATCGACGCGATGTTCAAGCTCCGCGAGAAGGTCCGGCACACCCCGATCGGTATCCATGCGGTGGAGGTGGCCGGCGAGGACGAGCAGCGTCAGCTCTCCGCGCCGGCGACTCATGAGCTGAAGGGCTCTACTGCGATGAGCGAGCCCACTGAGCCGCACCGGCTCAGCACGCGGAACGACCGATCCAGCTGCGACGCGCCCCGAGCCTGAGCGGCCGGAGCCTGTCGAAGGGCAAGATCAACCCCGGTCGACCGGCTCAGAATCCGGTGAGCCGATCAACGCCGAGTCTGACGACAACGCCAGGGTCAAAGGCGCGGACCCCGAAGGGGAGTCCGAACCGCATGGCAGTACCAAGCCCGAGACACTGACGGGTCCGTCACCGACGTCCCCTCAGACGACACCAAGCGGCCACCGGTGGCGCAGAGATCGTCGCCCCGGAGCCCAGCCCCGAAGTGCTCGCGACTCGCAAGGGCATGTTCGGCGTGACCGGCACCGGCGACACGTCGGGTTTCGGCGGGCTGACCCGGACGGTCGAGTTCCCCCGCCCTCCACTCCGCCGTTCGGTGGCTGGTGGGACTCGGTCTACGACCGCATTGGGCAGCTCGTACCTCATTACAGCGACGTCATCACCAAGGTGGTGATCCACCGCGGCGAGATCACCTTCCACGTGGCCCGCGAGCGTCTCGCTGAGCTGGTCCAGCATCTGCGTGACGACGCCTACCTGCGCTTCGAGTTCTGCAGCAGCGTCTCCGGAGTCCACTATCCGGCCGACACCGGCCAGGAACTGCACGCCGTCTACCACCTCCAGTCGATGACGCACAATCGACGGATCCGGCTCGAGGTCTCAGCACCCGACGATGATCCACACATCCCGTCGGTGGTTTCGACATATCCAACGGCCGACTGGCACGAGCGGGAGACGTACGACATGTTCGGCATCGTCTTCGACGGCCACCCAGCGCTGACCAGGATCTTGATGCCGGACGACTGGCCCGGTCGTCCGCAGCGGAAGGACTACCCCCTCGGGGGCATTCCGGTGGAGTACAAGGGCGCCACGGTGCCACCGCCCGAGGAGCGGAGAGCCTACTCATGAGCACGACCACGACAGCCGGGGGACCAACCCCTCCTACGCCTCCCGAGACAGACAACCTCGACGACCAAACCACCGGTGCCGGGAACCTCGGCGAGTCCGAGGACACGTACGGCATCGGCGGCGAGCCGGCCGAGGGTCACGTCTATACCGTCACGGGCCAGGACTGGGACCGCCTGGTTTCCGAGCACGCCGAACGCGGCGACGAGCGCATCGTGGTCAACATGGGCCCGCAGCACCCGTCCACCCATGGCGTGCTGCGGTTGATCTTGGAGATGGAAGGCGAGTCGATCACCGAGGCGCGGTGCGGCATCGGCTACCTGCACACCGGCATCGAGAAGAACATGGAGTACCGCACCTGGACCCAAGGGGTCACCTTCTGTACCCGGATGGACTACCTGGCACCGCTGTTCAACGAGACGACCTACTGCCTCGGCGTCGAACGGCTGCTCGACATCGAAGATCAGATTCCGGAGAAGGCCTCCGTCATCCGGGTGATGATGATGGAGCTCAACCGGATCTCCTCCCACCTGGTCTGCATCGCCACGGGCGGCATGGAGATCGGCGCGCTCACGGTCATGACGATCGGCTTCCGCGAGCGTGAGAAGGTGCTCGACGTCCTCGAGTTCATCACGGGTCTGCGGATGAACCACGCCTACATCAGGCCCGGCGGGGTGGCGCAGGACCTGCCTCGCCACGCGCTCGACAAGGTGAAGGATCTTGTCGCGTGGATGCAGAAGCATCTGCCGGAGTACGCCGCCTTCTGCAACGAGAATCCCATCTTCAAGGGCCGGCTCGGCAACGTCGGCTATCTGGACCTGGCCGGCTGCCTGGCCCTCGGCATCACCGGACCGCCGCTGCGCGCCACCGGGTACGACTGGGATCTCCGCAAGAAACAGCCCTACTGCGGCTACGAAACCTACGACTTCGAGGTGCAGACCTGGGACACTCCGGATGCGTACGGCCGGTTCCGGATCCGGCTGAACGAGATGTGGGAGAGCCTCAAGATCATCGAGCAGTGCGTGCAACGCCTGGACAAGATGGCCGGCGATCCGATCATGGTCGCCGACGCCAAGATCGCCTGGCCGGCACAGCTCTCGATCGGTATCGACGGGCTGGGCAACTCCAACGAGCACATCAAGCACATCATGGGTCAGTCCATGGAGGCGCTGATCCACCACTTCAAGTTGGTCACCGAGGGCTTCCGGGTGCCGCCGGGCCAGGCGTATGTACCGGTGGAGAGCCCGCGCGGCGAACTCGGTGCCCATGTGGTTTCCGACGGCGGAACTCGGCCGTTCCGCGCCCACTTCCGCGATCCGAGCTTCACCAACCTGCAGGCGATGCCCGCAATGTGCGAGGGTTCGATGGTGTCGGACGTGGTGGTGGCGGTCGCGTGCCTTGATCCAGTGATGGGTGGTGTCGACCGGTGAGTCTGGCAAATGTCCTTGCGACGCGCGTTGGGGTTCGTCGGCGCCCGTCTCGCCCTCCTCGCTGCGCCGCGCCGACGCTTCGCTTCGCTCGAAATGCCCGACCCACCCTGACGGGCGCCGACGAACCCCAACGCGCTTGGACGTGCTTGCTGGCTCCCCGAAACCACAGCCGCCGCCGGTTCGGGCTGGTGACCGCCGCCGCGTTCGACACCATCGAGTCGCGCACCAGCTCTGGAGACCAGAGATGACGATCATCGAACCGCAGCCGGAGGAGACCCGCCACGGGCACGCCGGCGGGGATGTGGCCAGCGAAGATCTCATTGGGCAGGTGGGCGCTCCCGACGGGAGTGGGCCCAGGACTGATGGGCACTTCACGACCCACTTCGACGAGCCGAGCCTGGATTACTCCGTCACCGAGACAATGATCACTGAGCAGACCCGAGAAGAGTTGCGGCAGATCGCGGCGCGGTACCCCCAGTCGAGGTCGGCGCTGCTGCCCATGCTGCATTTGGTGCAGAGCGTGGAGGGTCGGGTCACGCCTGCCGGCATCGAGGCGTGTGCCGATCTGCTCGGAATCTCGACCGCGGAGGTCAGCGGCGTGGCGACCTTTTACACGATGTACAAGAGGCGCCCGGTCGGGCGAGTACCACGTCGGCGTCTGCACGACCGCCCTTTGCGCCATCGTCGGAGGTGACGAGGTCTTCGCCGCACTGCAAGATCATCTCGAGATCGGCAATGACGAGACGACATCGGACGGCAAGATCACGTTGGAGCACATCGAGTGCAACGCCGCATGTGATCTTGCTCCGGTGATGATGGTCAACTGGGAGTTCTTCGACAACACGACGCCTGAGATCGCGAACGATGTCGTCGATCGGTTGCGGGCCGGTGAGGAAGTGACCGCTACTCGCGGGGCCAGAGTGTGTACCTGGAAGGAGGCGGAACGGGTGCTGGCGGGTTTCCCTGACGGTCGAGCGGACGAGGGGCCGACATCGGCTCCCGCGTCATTGCTGGGACTGCGGATCGCGCAGCAGCGCGGCTGGTCGGCGCCGCCCGTACCGGCACCGCAAGCGCACCCAGCTGCGGCGGAGGAGGGAAGTTGACCGACTCTTCGACAGGCTCAGAGCACCGCGCTTCAGCAGACCCGGCGCACAGTCCGCTGACACCGGTTCTCACCGAGAACTGGGCCGACGAGCGAGCGTGGAAGCTCACCAACTATGAGCGGCGCGGCGGGTACGGCGCACTGCGCAAGGCGCTGGACATGGCTCCCGCCGACGTGGTCACTCTGGTCAAGGACTCCGGCCTGCGCGGCCGTGGCGGTGCGGGCTTTCCCACTGGGATGAAGTGGGGCTTCATCCCGCAGGACAACCCCAAGCCCAAGTACCTCGTGGTGAACGCTGACGAGTCGGAGCCGGGTACCTGCAAGGACATCCCGTTGATGATGGCCAGTCCCCACACGCTGGTCGAGGGTGTGATCATCTCCGCGTACGCGATCCGCAGCCATGACGCCTTCATCTATGTCCGTGGTGAGGTGCTGCACGTGGTGCGACGTCTGCAGCAGGCGGTCCGCGAGGCCTACTCTGCCGGCTATGCGGGCAAGAACATCCTGGGCACCGGCTACGACCTGGAGATCATCGTGCACGCCGGCGCCGGTGCGTACATATGCGGCGAAGAAACGGCGTTGCTCGATTCGCTCGAGGGCCGCCGCGGCCAGCCGCGACTCCGTCCGCCCTTCCCGGCGGTCGCCGGTCTGTACGCCAGCCCGACGGTGATCAACAACGTCGAGTCCATCGCGTCGGTGCCGTGCATCGTCGATCGCGGCGCCGACTGGTTCAGCTCGATGGGCACCGAGAAGTCCAAGGGCATGACCATCTACTCGCTGTCCGGCCACGTCGCCAACCCGGGCCAGTTCGAGGCGCCGCTCGGCATCACCCTGCGCCAGCTCCTCGACCTGGCCGGTGGCATGCGGGAGGGCCACGAACTGAAGTTCTGGACTCCCGGGGGCTCCTCGACCCCAATGCTCACGGCCGAACATCTCGACATCGCCTTGGACTATGAAGGCGTCGCAGCGGTCAAATCGATGCTCGGCACCAAGGCGCTGCAGTGCTTCGACGAGACCACCTCGGTCGTCCGTACGGTCCTGCGGTGGACCGAGTTTTACAAGCACGAGTCCTGCGGCAAGTGCACGCCCTGCCGGGAAGGCACCTGGTGGCTGGTGCAGATCTTGAAGCGGATGGAGGCCGGCCAGGGCCAAGAGGGCGATATCGAAAAGCTGCTCGACCTCTGCGAGAACATCCTCGGCCGTTCCTTCTGCGCGCTCGGTGACGGCGCGACGTCGCCCATCACGTCGGCCATCACCTACTTCCGGGACGAGTTCGAAGCGGCCATGCACACCCCAGCGTGGGAGCTCTTCCCGTACGAGCGCAGCACGATTTTCGTCCGCGAGCCCGTAGGAGCAGGCGTATGAGCCCCCTTATTGTCCGCTCGCGCATCGCGCTGACAGCTCCTGTCTTGCTCGCTCGCTCGCAGACGGAAAAGCGTGTCTGCTCGCTCGTTCGTCCAGACAGGAGCGCGCGATTCGCGACGCTCGCGGACGACCTGACCGGTCAGGAAGGCCTGTGACTGTTACCGCGACGTCGTCCGACCGCGCAGACCTGGAGAAGCGTGAGGACCTGGTCACGCTGACCATCGACGACGTCGAGGTCTCGGTGCCGAAGGGCACGTTGGCCATCCGTGCTGCGGAACTGATCGGCGTGGAAGTGCCGCGATTTTGTGATCATCCCCTGCTCGATCCGGTCGGCGCGTGCCGCCAGTGCCTGGTCGAGGTTCCCGACGGAGGCAACGGCCGGCCGATCCCCAAGCCGCAAGCGTCCTGCACACTCGAGGTCGCACCGGGAATGAAGATCAAGACTCAGCTGTCCTCGCCGATCGCCGACAAGGCACAGCACGGCAACCTGGAATTCCTGCTGATCAACCACCCGCTGGACTGCCCGATCTGTGACAAGGGCGGCGAATGCCCGCTCCAGAACCAGGCGCTGTCTCATGGCTACGCCGAGAGTCGGTTCACCGACCTCAAGCGGACGTTTCCCAAGCCGATCAACATTTCCCCCAATGTCCTGCTGGACCGGGAACGGTGCGTGCTCTGCGCCCGCTGCACCCGGTTCTCCGAGCAGATCGCCGGTGATCCGTTCATCGCGTTGGTCGAGCGAGGCGCGCTGCAGCAGGTCGGGATCTACGAGAGAGAACCGCTTGAGTCCTACTTCTCGGGCAACACCATCCAGATCTGCCCAGTGGGCGCCCTGACCAGCGCCGACTACCGGTTCCGTGCCCGTCCCTTCGATCTGGTGTCGACGCCGTCGATCGCCGAGCACGATTCCTGCGGGTCTGCCATCCGGGTCGATCATCGGCGCGGCGCGGTGATGCGGCGGCTCGCCGGCGACGATCCGGAGGTCAATGAGGAGTGGATCACTGACAAGGATCGATTCGCGTTCGCTTACGGACGCGGTGAGGACCGGCTGACTCGACCATTGGTGCGCCAACCGTCGACAGACTCAGGACCGGCCGTACTGCGGCCGGCGTCGTGGCCCGAGGCGATCGACGCCGCCGTGCAGGGACTCAAAGCGGCTGGCGCTTCGGTCGGCGTATTGACCGGCGGTCGGTTGACCCAGGAAGACGCCTATGGTTACGCCAAGTTCGCCCGGGCCGTCCTCGGCACGAACAACATCGACTTCCGCTCCCGGCCGCACTCGGCCGAGGAGGCGGAATTCCTGGCCGCGGCGGTAGCCGGCACGGGGCGGGGTGTGACCTACGCCGACCTCGAGTCGGCGAGCTCGATTCTGCTGGTGTCGCTGGAGCCGGAAGAGGAAGCCGGGGCCATCTTCCTGCGCCTGCGCAAGTCCAGCCGGAAGAACGGTCTGCCGTCCTGGACGCTCGCGCCCTGGTTGAGCGATGGTTCGCACAAGATCGGCGCCACCCTGATCCCCACCCGCCCTGGAGAGGAGGCGGCCGTTCTCGACGGCCTTGGCCCCTCGTCGACGAATTCTGAACCGCTGCTGGACGCCGACTCGGTGATCTTGGTCGGCGAGCGGGCCGCCGAGTCCTCCGGCGCACTGAGTGCCTGCCTGCGCCTGCATGAGCGTACGGGCGCGCGCCTCGCCTGGGTCCCTCGACGGGCGGGTGACCGAGGCGCCGTCGACGCCGGCTGCCTGCCCAACCTGCTGCCGGGCGGCCGCCCGGTGGCGGACGCGGCGGCCCGGGTCGATACCCAGACCACCTGGGAAGTGGCATTCCTTCCCACCGCGGAAGGCCGTGACGCCGACGAGATGTTGATCTCCGCCGCCGACGCCGAGCTCGGTGCGCTGGTCGTCGCTGGGGTCGAGCCGAGCGACTTCCTGGACCCCCAGGCGGCCCTCGAAGGGCTGGAGAAGATCGGTTTCGTGATCAGCATCGAGACCCGGGCTTCCCAGGTGACAGAGCGGGCAAACGTCGTGCTGCCGGTGTCTTTGATGCAGGAGCGGGCCGGGAGCTTCCTCACTTGGGAAGGTCGAGAGCGCCCGTTCGACCTCGTGATCAACGAGCCGAACACGATGAGCGACCTCCGCGTTCTGGCGGCGCTGGCCGACGGGCTGGGCACTGACCTCGGCATCCGCACGACCGCCCAAGCTCGGGCCGAACTCGCCGAGCTGGGCCCCTGGGCCGGGAACCGCGTTCCCGCACCGGATATCCAAGCGGGACAGGCGAGCATGGCCGACGAGACCACCGCGGTCCTCGCCACCTGGCGGATGGCGCTGGACGCCAGCAGGGCCCTGGACAACGCGCCATTCCTGTCCGCCACGAGGCGCCGGCCGGTGGCCCGGCTGAGTCCGAGAACCGCGGAAGCCGCAGAGGTCACGTCACGTGTCGTGATCTCGAACGACCGGGGATCGCTCACCTTCGACGTGAGCATCGAGCCGGACATGATGGACGGGGTGATCTGGGTGCCGCGCCGAGCGCCGGGACTGGTGGTGTCGGAACATCTTGCCGCCGCCGCGGGCGAGCTGGTCACCATCGGGCCACCGCGGGACCTGGTTCTCGCGCATACCGCCACCACGGCGTTGGAGGTGATCGAGTGATCCGCGTTCGCGCGCTCCCGCTCGACTTGACTGCCTTCTACAACGACCCCTGGTGGGTCGTGCTGATCAAAGCGGTGTTCGCGCTGGTGATCTTGCTGGTGTTGACCTTGTTCACCATCTGGTACGAGCGGCGGATCGTGGCGTTCATGCAACAACGCAAAGGTCCGAACATGAACGGCCCGTTCGGGCTGCTGCAGTCCCTCGCCGACGGCATGAAGTTGATGTTCAAGGAGGACTTCACGCCGAAGGCCGCCGACAAGCTGGTGTTCATGCTGGCGCCGTTCGTGGTGGCCATTCCAGCCATCACGGCCTTCGCAGTGATCCCGATGGCGGGTGAGGTGAAGGTGCCGTTCACAGACATCACGACACCCCTTCAGGTCACCGACCTACCCGTGTCGGTGCTCTTCATCGTGGCGATTGCCTCGATCGGCGTCTACGGGATCGTGCTGGCGGGCTGGTCGTCGGGTTCTACCTATTCGCTCCTCGGTGCGCTGCGATCCAGCGCCCAAGTGATCAGCTACGAGGTCGCCATGGGCCTTGCCCTGGTAGCCGTATTCATCTTCGCTGGATCGCTCTCCACGTCCGAGATCGTGGCTGCGCAGGCAGAGCCGGTGTCTTTCCTTGGCGTCGAGGTGCCACTGTGGTACGCCGTCCAGCTGGTGCCGTCGTTCCTCATCTATCTGATCTCGATGGTGGGGGAGACCAATCGGGCTCCCTTCGACCTACCCGAGGCTGAAGGAGAGCTCGTCGGCGGCTTCCACACCGAATACTCCTCGATGCGGTTCGCCATGTTCTTCATGGCCGAGTACATGAACATGATCACGGTCTCGGCGTTGGCGACCACCTTGTTCCTCGGTGGCTGGCATGCGCCGCTGCCATTCAACTTGTTTCCGGAAGCCGACGCCGGCTACATGGGCCTGCTGTGGTTCGTGCTCAAGGTTCTGCTGTTGCTGTTCGTCTTCATCTGGCTACGCGGAACGCTGCCTCGGCTGCGTTACGACCAGTTCATGCGCTTCGGCTGGCGGTGGCTCATTCCCATCTCCCTGGTCTGGATCGTGATGGTCGCGACTCTCCGCGTCGGCCGGTCTGAGGGCTGGTTCGCTTCGCCCGTCTTCTTGGCGATCGCCGGCGCGATCTTCGTGGTCCTGCTCGGGTTCTCGTTCTTCAGTGGCGGCGAACCCAAGGAAGCCGAGACCGAGACCGAGCCGATCGGCGAGTTCGATGCGTTTGCGGGGGGCTATCCCGTTCCGCCTGGGCCGGGGCAGGTGCTGCCAGAATTTGCCGGCGTCCTGCGCACTGAGGACGATCAACCGACGAAGGAGGATAGCTCCTGATGGGCGTACTCGATCCGGTCGCGGGCTTCGGGGTGACGTTTCGCACCATGTTCCGCAATACGTTCACTGCCGAATACCCCAAGAAGCCCAAGGTCACGGCGCCGCGATTCCACGGCCGGCACCAGCTGAATCGATGGCCGGATGGCCTGGAGAAGTGCGTCGGCTGCGAGCTCTGCGCCTGGGCGTGCCCGGCCGACGCGATCTATGTCGAGGGTGCCCAGAACACCGACGAGGAGCGCTACTCGCCCGGCGAGCGCTACGGCCGCGTCTACCAGATCAATTACTTGCGCTGCATTCTGTGCGGGTTGTGCATTGAGGCCTGTCCCACCCGGGCGCTCACCATGACCAATGAGTTCGAACTAGCCGACGACTCGCGGGCCAAGCTGATCTACGAGAAGCAGGACCTGTTGGCACCGCTGCTGCCCGGCATGGAGGAGCCCCCGCACGATCGCAGGTTGGGGGACAACGAGCAGGTCTATTTCCTCGGCCTGCCCGAGACCGGGCATCCGGACGAGCGGGCGGGTGACATTCGCGGCGCCAAACGCCGGAAGATCAACCAGGGCTTCGTCTACAAGAAGAAGCATCCTCAGCGTGAAGGAACGGGACAGCAGTGATCCCTATGGTGACGGCGGCAGCGATCGCCTTCTGGTTGCTGGCGCCGGTGATGATTTTGGGCGCTCTCGGCATGATTTTGGCGCGCAAGCCGGTGCACTCGGCTATCTGCCTGGCCGCGGTGATGATCTCGCTGGCCGTTCAGTACGCGGCTCAGGATGCGCCGTTCCTTTTTGCGGTGCAGATCATCGTCTACACGGGTGCGATCTTGATGCTGTTCCTCTTCGTGCTGATGTTGGTGGGCGTCGACACCGCCGACTCCCTGGTGGAGACAATCAAGGGTCAGCGACCCCTGGCGGCATTGGCGGGCGTCGGCTTCGGTGCTCTGCTGGTGCTGGCCACTGGCAACGCGATCGTCGGCGACCCGGTCGGGTTGAGCCAGGCCAACTCCGAAAACGGCGGGAACGTGCAGGGCATCGCCGCCTTGATCTTCAACCGCTATGTGTTCGCCTTCGAGGCGACCTCGGCGCTCCTGATCACCGCCGCTGTCGGGGCCATGGTGCTTGCCTATCGAGAACGGCTCGTTCAAAAGCGTTCGCAGGCCGGCCTGACGCTTGACCGGATGCGCCGATACGCTGAATCCGGCCAGCATCCCGGCCCGCTGCCGACGCCCGGAGTCTTCGCCCGTCACAACGCGGTGGACACCCCCGCGCTGCTGCCGGACGGCAGCGCGTCGGAGCTTTCGGTCTCGGCTACCTTGCGCGCACGAGGCACCATCCTGGACAGCCGTGACCTCGTGCGCCCCGTCGACGAGACGGTGCAGGCGATCACCGCGTCCGAACGCGAGGAGGACCAGTGAACCCGTCGCACTACATCGTCCTGTCCGCGATCCTGTTCACCATCGGCGCGGCCGGCTTCTTGATCCGGCGAAACGCCATCGTGGCCTTCATGTGCGTGGAACTCATGCTCAACGCCTCCAACCTGGCACTGGTCACATTCTCGCGGGTGTACGGCACCCTGGACGGTCAGATCGCGGCCTTCTTCGTCATGGTCGTCGCGGCTGCTGAAGTGGTCGTCGGCTTGGCGATCATCGTCACCATCTTCCGTACCCGCCGCTCGGCATCGGTCGACGACGCCAACCTGCTGAAGTTCTGAGGACAGATGAACCTGCTGGAAGTAGTGACGCCCCTGCCTGCCACCGGCTTGTTCTCCTACACCTGGTTGCTGATCGCCATCCCGGCTCTCAGCGCGGCGATTCTGCTACTCGGCGGCCGCGCCACCGACGCCTGGGGTCATCTGCTCGGCGCCCTCACACCGCTGATCTCATTCGCGCTGGGCTTGGTGCTGTTCATCCAGCTGCTGGGCCGCGACGTCGCCTCCAGGGCCGTGAGCGTGCCGCTTTACGACTGGATCTCGACCGGTCAGTGGCAGATCGGCGTCGGACTTCTGGTCGATCAGCTGTCGATCGTCTTCGTGTTGTTGATCACCGGAGTAGGTGGTCTCATCCACATCTATTCCATCGGCTACATGGCCCACGACAAACGGCGGCGGCGCTTCTTTGCCTTTCTCAACCTCTTCGTGGCCGCCATGCTGCTTCTCGTACTGGCCGACAACTACCTCGTCCTGTTCGTCGGCTGGGAAGGCGTGGGTCTCGCCTCGTACCTGCTCATCGGTTTCTGGCAGCACAAGCCGACTGCTGCAACGGCCGCCAAGAAGGCCTTCGTCGTCAACCGGGTCGGGGACATGGGCATGTCGCTGGCGATCATGTTGATGCTGGCAACGTTCGGGTCCTCGGCGTTCGTCGACGTCAACGCTGGTGCGGCGCAGATGGGCACCACAATCGCTACCGTCATGGGGTTGCTTCTGTTGTTGGGCGCCTGCGGCAAGTCCGCGCAGGTGCCGTTGCAGTCCTGGCTGCTCGACGCCATGGAAGGCCCGACTCCGGTGTCCGCACTGATCCACGCGGCGACCATGGTCACCGCCGGGGTCTACCTGGTGACACGCAGCTATGCCGTCTTCGGCGAGTCCGAAGTCGCCAGCAATGCGGTGGTGATCGTCGGTGCGGTGACCTTGCTCGCCGGTGCCTGGATCGGCTGCGCCAAAGACGACATCAAGAAGGTCCTCGCCGGGTCCACCATGTCCCAGATCGGCTACATGATGTTGGCCGCCGGGATCGGCCCGGCCGGCTACGCGTTGGCGATCTTCCATCTGCTGACCCACGGCTTCTTCAAGGCGAACATGTTCCTCGGCGCCGGCTCGGTAATGCACGCCATGAACGACGACGTCAACATGCGTCACTACGGTGGGCTCGCCCGGCTGATGCCGATCACCTTCTACACGTTCGCCGCCGGATATCTGGCGATCATCGGCTTCCCCTTCTTCGACGGCTACTACTCCAAGGACCACATCATCGAGGTGGCGTTCGAGCACAACCTGGCCGCCGGATTGGCGGCGCTGATCGGCGCCGGAATCACGGCGTTCTACATGACCCGGCTGATGATGATGACCTTCGTCGGTACTCGCAGGCGCTGGCCCGAGGGCGTCCATCCCCACGAGTCACCAGCCATCATGACCGTTCCGCTGATCGTGCTCGGTATCGGTTCGGCCCTGAGCGGCATGCTCCTCAACGGTTGGATCGTCGGCTGGCTGGATCCAGCGGTCGGCGTTGAGCATCCGGCCGGCGAGGAGCTCGGGCTACTGGACTTCTCCGCCCTCGGGTTCCTCACCTTGGCCGTGGTCGCCATCGGAGTGGCCCTTGCCGTCCGGATCTTCGGTCCGCGGCACAAGGTCACCACTGAGCAGCCTGCGACTCGGTCCCTGCTGGTCCGTGCCGGCCGCCAGGATCTCTACGGCGACGTCATCAACGAGGCGGTGTTCATGCGGCCTGGCCAGCGCCTGACTGCGAACTGATGCGGCTCGAGGACAACGGTATCGACGGCACTGTCAACGGCACCGCCGCCGCGATCGGCGGTCTGTCGGCCCAGCTGCGAAGGGTACAGAACGGCTTCGTCCGCACCTACGCCCTCACCATGGTGGTGGGCGCTGCCCTGGTCGGGGTCGTGCTCGTCCTGGGCCGGTTGGGCTGAGGGGGCGTTGCGAGATGGGCTTCCCGATCCTCACCGTGCTGGCGCTGCTACCGGCGGTCGGCGCGCTCTCGCTGATCTTCCTGCGGGGTGCGTTGGCGAAGCAGGTGGCGCTGGCTGTCTCGGTGCTGGTGCTGGTCCTGGCGGTCATTCTCGCCATTCAGTTCGAGGTCGGTGGGGGCATGCAGTTCACCGAACAGGCCCGGTGGATCGTCCCGCTCGGCGCCTATTACGCACTCGGCCTGGATGGTATCGGTCTCACCCTGGTGCTACTCGTGGCGATCGTGACACCCGTAGTGATCATTTCCAGCTGGCGTGACTTCGACGGCCAGGCCCCGAGGTCCGCGGAACGGGCCCTGAGCCTGTCGAAGGGCGCGGCGGGCGATCTTACGACGAGCTCAGGACGCGATCGACCGACCGACTCACCACCAAGTCCTTCGGCAACCACAGGCGGCACATTGGCGCCCCGTTACGGGATGCACGTGTTCTTCGGCCTCGTGCTCGCGGTCGAGACCTGTGCCTTGTTCCTCTTTCTCGCCACCGACGTGTTCTTGTTCTACGTCTTCTTCGAAGTCATCCTCATCCCGATGTACTTTCTGATCGGTGGCTTCGGACCAGGCCACGGACGGACGTATGCCGCGGCCAAGTTCTTGATCTTCGGTCTGCTGGGCGGCTTCGTCATGCTGGCCTCGGTGATCGGGCTATACGTCCAGTCCGCCAAGACCGGCGATCCGAGCTACCTGCTCAGCACGCTCAGTTCGCTGCCGCTTGGCACCGGAACTGAACGCTGGCTCTTCGTCGGGTTCATGTTCGCCTTCGCGATCAAGGCTCCCTTGGTGCCGCTACACACCTGGCTGCCAGACGCCGCCGAGGAGTCCACTCCTGGCGGCGCGGTGATGATGGTCGGGGTGATGGACAAGATCGGCACCTTCGGCATGATCAGGTTCTGTCTCGGCCTGTTTCCTGAAGCCAGCCAGTGGGCCACGCCCGTGGTGCTGGCGCTAGCGGTGATCTCGATCATCTACGGCGCCATTCTGGCCATCGGCAGCCGCAACATCATGCGCTTCATCGCCTACACCTCGATCAGTCATTTCGGGTTCATCGTGCTGGGCATCTTTGCCTTCACCACCCAGAGCCTGGTCGGCTCGACGCTGTACATGCTCAACCACGGCCTGTCCACGGCGGCGCTCTTCGTCGTGGCGGGCTACCTGATCAAGCGGCGCGGGTCGCCAGACATCCATGCCTACGGCGGGGTGGAAAGGACCGCACCCGTGCTTGCCGGGCTGCTGTTGTTCGCCGGGCTCTCCACCCTGTCCCTGCCGGGGCTCTCCAGCTTCGTGTCAGAGTTCATGGTGCTGGCCGGCACCTTCACCCGGCACCCAGTCCATGCGGTCGTGTCCGTTCTGGCCGTCGTGCTTGCCGCGCTCTACATCTTGATCATGTACCAGCGGACGATGACAGGAGCGGTGCGGCCCGAACGACCCGTGCGGGTCCGAGACGTCACCCGGCGAGAGCGGCTGGCCATGGCCCCCCTCGTGTTGCTGATCCTGGCACTGGGCGTCTTCCCCAAGCCGATGCTGGCTGTCATCGAGCCGGCGGTCTCCGCCGCAATGCAGCACGTCGGAGTCACCGATCCGCAACCGCGGGTCAGCGCGGAAGGAGGCCGCTGATGTCGCCGGTCCCGGTGGAGATCACGGCGCCGAATCTCGAGTACGGGCTGCTGCTGCCGGTTTTGTTGATCTTCGCCGGTGCCTGTATCGGCGTGCTGGCGGAGGCGTTCCTGTCCCGGTCGGTACGGCACAGCGTGCAGCTCGTTATCACCTTCGCGTCGGTAGGCGCCGCCTTGATCAGCACAGCGGTCAATTGGCGGACCCAGGATGCGGCGATCACTGCCGTCGGCTCGATCGCCATCGACGGCCCGACCTACTTCATGTGGACCATCCTGCTCGTCTTCAGTGCCGCGTCATTCCTGCTCTTCGCCGAGCGCAAGGTTGAGAACGGAGTGAGCGCCTTCGCGGCCCAGGCGGCCGCCGTACCAGGCACGATTGCGGAAAGGGAGGCGGTCGAGGCCAAGGTCGAACATACCGAGGTATATCCGCTAGCCCTGTTCGCCTTGTCGGGAATGATGCTATTCCCAGCCTCCAGTGACCTGATCACCATGTTCGTCGCTTTGGAGATCCTTTCCTTGCCGCTGTACCTGTTGTGCGGCCTGGCCAGGCGCCGCCGGTTGCTGTCGCAGGAGTCGTCGCTGAAGTACTTCCTTCTCGGCGCCCTGTCGTCGGCAATCTTTCTCTATGGTGCGGCCCTGCTGTATGGCTATGCCGGATCGTTCGACCTGAGCGCCATCGATCAGGCTGTGCGGACCAGCGCCCAGCAGCCGGGCCTGCTGCTGGGCGGTGTCGCGTTGATCGGTATCGGGCTGCTGTTCAAGTTCGGTGCGGTGCCCTTCCACTCCTGGACTCCGGACGTCTATGTCGGCGCACCGACACCGGTCACAGCCTTCATGGCCGCGTGCACCAAGATCGCCGCGATCGGTGCTCTGCTGCGCGTGTTCTACGTCGCGCTCGGGGCGGATCGCTGGGACTGGCAACCACTGATGGCCATTATCGCCGTGGCCACCATGGCCCTCGGGTCCGTCGTCGCCATCACCCAGACCGACGTCAAGCGGATGCTCGCCTATAGCTCGATCGCCCACGCAGGGTTCATCATGACCGCGTTCGTCGGGGCATCCCAGGCGGCCACCGGCAGCTCGCCCGGATCCCTGACGAGCATCTCATCGATCATGTTCTACCTGGTCGCGTACGGGGCTGCGACCATCGGTGCCTTCGCGATGCTGACCGCCGTACGGGATCCGAGCGGAGAGGCGACCCTGCTCAGCAGCTGGGTAGGCCTCGGTCGCCGGTCGCCCACGGCGGCAGTGATCTTCTCCCTTTTCATGCTCAGTTTTGCTGGCATCCCCCTGACGAGCGGCTTCATCGGGAAGTGGGCCGTTTTCGCGGCGGCGTGGTCGGGTGGTGCCCGCTGGCTCGTGGTAGTTGCCGTGGTGATCAGCGTGGTCGCCGCCTTCTTCTACATCCGGGTGATCGTGCTCATGTTCTTCTCTGATCCGGCTGCGGGCGCACCGCAGGTGGTCCGTCCTGGCTGGACGACGCAGGTCGTGGTTGGCCTTGGTGTGGTGGCTACTGTGGCCTTTGGTGTCTTTCCGGGACCACTGCTCGACCTTGCTCAGCATGCCGGGGAGATGCTGCGTTGATCGCAGCGGCGCCCGCCGCAGCTAGGAGAGATGTGCTGGCAGAGGAGACGCGGAACGAGGTCTTCGCTGCTGGCGTGCGCAGCCAACTGGAGGTCATCGAGGCTGCGCTGGTGAAGGCGGCCGAGGCTGGCACGCCGATGATCACCGATGCAGCTCGACATGTCATCGCGGCTGGCGGGAAGCGGTTCCGGCCGATGCTCGTGGTGCTGGGATCACATTTCGGTGGGGAAGCCTCAGCCGAGGATGTGGTGAAGGCGGCTGTCGTGGTCGAGCTCACACATGTCGCCAGCCTCTACCACGACGACGTGATGGATGAGGCTGGGCTGCGCCGCGGTTCACCCAGCGCCAACGCGCGCTGGGGCAACACCGTCGCGATCCTGGTCGGCGACTTCCTCTTCGCCAAGGCGTCCGACATCGTCTCTGAACTCGGTCCGGAGTTCGTGCGGTTGCAGGCCCGTACGTTCTCCCGGCTCGTGCAGGGCCAAATTGCCGAGACCGTCGGACCGGGGCCGGAGCAGGATTCCCTCGAGCACTACCTGGGAGTCATCGCGGACAAGACGGGGTCGTTGATTGCCACATCGGCGCTCTTCGGGTCCAAGATCGCGGGCGCGCAGCCGGCGGCGCAGCAGACGCTTCGGAGTTTCGGCGAAGAGATCGGCATCGTCTTCCAGCTCAGCGACGACATCATCGATGTCACCAGCGACGAGACCGGCAAAACGCCGGGAACGGATCTGCGTGAAGGCATACCCACACTTCCCACGCTGCTGGCCCGCCGCTCGACGGACCCTGGTGATGCGCGGCTGCTGGAGCTGCTGGACTCCGATCTGCACGATGACGCGACCCTCGCGGAGGCCCTGCGCCTGCTCCGGCGGCACCGGTGCATCGATCAGGCGCGCGACGAGGTCCGCCGACGTGCCGAGTCCGCCCGCTCCCTTCTCGATTCGCTGCCGGACGGTCCTGCCCGCGAAGCTCTGGAAGAGCTCTGCGACTCCGTTGTCACGCGCTCGTCCTAGTTCGGTCTGACCGGTCCCTACGCTGTCTCGGGTTGCATCCGCAGCGGCATGTCCACAGCTTCGTTACACCCGGCAACATGCGGGTAACTGAGCAACATGAGCGATTTCCTCGAAAAGGCCAAGGACATGGCGAGCGAGCACGACGATCAAGTTGATCAAGGCCTGGACAAGGCTGGCGACGTTATCGACGAACGTACGGGTGGAAAGTACGGCGAGCAGATTGACAAGGGCGTCGACGTTGCCCAGGAACGGACCGGCGCCGGCGATCAGGTGCCCGATCAGCCGTAGCAAGTCCAATACGCGTTACACCTCAATCGGGCCCGCAGCTCAGCGCAGCTTCTGCCATCCTCGGCAATACGATTTGACTGTTCCGGTGCGGATTGTGGCCGCGGTGATCACCAGATCTTCACCCGTTGCTCCTCGTCCAGCCACAGCCGATCCGACTCTGTGACACCGAAGGCGATGTAGAAGTCGGGGATGTTCCGTACGGTCTGATTGCAGCGGAACTCGGCCGGCGAGTGGGGATCGATCGCCAGCCGCTGCAGCAACATCTCGGTACGGATCTTCGACTGCCAGATGTGGGCCCAGCTGAGAAAGAGACGCTGCTCGTCGGTGAAGCCGTCGATCGGATCGGGTCGATAACCGCTGGTCGCGATGCGGTAGGCCTTCAGGGCGATCGACAGGCCACCGAGATCACCGATGTTCTCCCCGATCGTCAGCTCACCGTTCACCTGGTGGCCCGGAGTCTGCTGGGGCTCCAGCTCTCCGTATTGGTCGATCAACACCCGGGTCCGCTTCTCGAAAGCCGCGCGATCCTCGGCCGTCCACCAGTCGATCAGCGCTCCATCGCCGTCGCAGGTCGAACCCTGATCGTCGAAGCCGTGACCGATCTCGTGACCGATGACGGCTCCGATCCCTCCATAGTTGATCGCGTCGTCGGCGGCCTCGGAGAAGAACGGTGGTTGCAGGATGGCGGCTGGGAAGACGATTTCATTGCGTAGCGGGTGGTAGTAGGCGTTGACCGTCTGCGGGGTCATCAGCCACTCCTCGCGGTCGATCGGCTGGCCGATCTTGGCGACCGACCGCCCAACCTCAAAGCTGGCCGCGCGCATGACGTTGCCAACCAGGTCGTGGCGATCGATCTGGAGTGTCGAATAATCCCGCCACTTGGCGGGAAAGCCGATGTGCGGACGAAACTTGCGCAGCTTGTCCAGCGCCCGCTGCTTCGTCGCCTCGGTCATCCAGTCCAAGTCGGTGATCGATTGCCGGTAGGCCTCGATCAGGTTGGCCACGAGCTGGTCCATCCGTTCCTTGGCGACCGGGGAGAAGTGCCGTTCGACGTAGATCTTGCCCACGGCCTCGCCGAGACCTCCCTCGACCAATTCGACCCCGCGCTTCCAACGCTCCTTGAGCACGGGCGTACCGGACAAGATGGTGCCGTAGAAACGGAACCGCTCGTTGACGAAGCCCGACGACAAGTAGGGCGACAACGAAGAGATCAGTTTCCATTGAGCCCAGATCTTCCAGGCGGGGAGCCGGTCATCGCTGATCAGCTCGGCCACCGAGGTGAAGAACGACGGCTGCTGGACGACTAGTTCGGCCATGGCCTGCTCGGGAACATCCGCGCCGGTCAAGAATGCCCGCCACTGGAGTCCTGGGCTGCCACTCACGAAGTCGTCGAGTGACATGAGGTTGTACATCAGGCGCATATCGCGGCACTTCACGCGGTCCCAGTGCCCAGCGGCGATATCCGTTTCCAGATCGAGAACCGTCTGCGCTGCCTTCTCCGGATCCTCGAGCCCGGCAAGTCGCAGAGACGCGGCGACGTGATCGCGATACTGGTCCCGCAGCGGCGCGTGGGTTTCCAACCGGTAATAGGCCTCGTCTGGCAGCCCGAGCCCACCTTGGCCGACGAACATCACGTAGCGGTTGGGATCACCTGGATCCGACTCGGCTTCGAAGCTGACCAGGCCCGCAACGCCTCTGCGAGGAAAGCTGCCCACCAGCGTCATCAGCTCGGCGACCGTAGACACGCCGTTGACTTCGGTCAGCAATGGCGCGAGCGGGGCCGCGCCGGCCTCCTCGGCCGCGGCCTCGTCCATGAAACTCGCGTACAGATCGGCGATCTTCGTGGTCTCGCTGCCGGCTTCCGCCGGCTCCAGCTCGGTGATGATCTTTCGTACGGCTTCTTCGGCCTCGTCGCGGAGCGTGATGAACGCGCCGGCGACGGGCTTGTCCTCAGGAATCTCCGTATTGGCCAGCCAACGTCCATTCGCGTGCCGGAAGAGATCATCCTGGATCCGAACTGCCGGGTCGAAGTCGTCGACGTTCAAGGCGGCGCTAGCGCGCAGTACATCAGTCACCCGGTCGATGCTAGCCCGAACAGTCTGTCGTTCCGATCGTGCGACGAGACGATGCCCGGGATCACAACCATCTGACCTTGGGCGAGTTCGTCTGCAGGGATACCACCGAGATGCTCGTGCCGGTGATCGTCGCCCCGACGCACCGACCAGTACGACCACCTTGGGTGCAGATTCCGCTCAACTCGACTCGAAGAGGGATCTGCACTTGAGCGAAGAGCCCAGACGTCGTCACCTTCGCCTTCGCAAATGGGTCGGAACCCGTCTGCTTCCAGTCGATCGTCCCCTTACGCCACTTGGCGGCGCTGGAAGTCCAGCGGTTGGGGCACTTCGGCGGCGCCGGGTCGTCGCTCTTCAGGCACTTGTTGTAGCTCTTCTTGGCTGCCGCGACTGCCGCGCTCTTGCCTTTGGCGTTGACCCGCACCGCCAGCCGGCTGGTGTTGGGGAAACCGCCTGGGCCCGTGACCAGGATGGTCGAATTCTTGCCGTAATCGGAGTATGTGAGACCAGTGCTGAATGTATAGGAACCGGGGAAGAGGCTGACTCGATCCGTGGACACCTTCGTCCCGTTGATCAACAGCGGCACGGATCCGCTGCGGACGAGCCCCAGCTCGACCTCCGAGGCGACACCTCGTAGTTTCCAGTCGTCACCCTGCTTGACGACGTCGAAAGTCTCGGTCAGTGAACGCTTTCCGAGCTTGTACGTGGCTTGCACCGCCGCCTCGCTCTCGCCATCAACCTGCGGCACCTCGATAGCGGTCAGTGGCGCGTTCTCGAGTGCCGCAGACAGTGCCTTGTCGGTCAGCAGGGAGGTCTCCGTGGGCTGGGACAGGCCGTAGGAGAGCGCCTTCCTTGCATCGCTCGACGACAGCGCCGTCAGATAGCCGAGGACGGAGTCCGACGGCCTGGCGCCGACCGTCGTTGTGGCGGAGGAGGTAGATCCCGTGCTTGGCCGCCGTGCTTGACTCGGTGTTCCTCGCCTGTCGCAGGTTGATCGCCACAATCGCGCTGCCGACGCCCAGAATGATCAGGGCCAGGGCGGAGATAGCAACGATGAGCAACGTGCGCCGGCGGCGACCGGGCGGCGGACTGGCCGCCGGCTCCCCGGAGTCCCACTGGGACTCGCCAACCAGACCTGGTTGGTGGGCATAGCGACTGCCAGCGCCTTGATCTGGAGCAAACGGCCCGAACGCATACCCGCCGTCCGGAGATTGTCCCTGACCCGGCTGCCGATCGTGCCCGAAGGGGTCCGGGGGCGGCTGCGCCGTACGGGTTGTCCGTCATGATCTGCTGCTCGTTGGTTCCCCAAGCATGGCCGCGATGCTACCCAAAAGGAAGGCTCAGTCGGCCCCGGAACCATCGGCAGCCGCCCCTAAGCCCCGGAGATGGCTAGGTCAGCCCACCTGCCAGGTGTCGCCGCCGGAGACGAGGCCCTGCAGAGCGTCGTCAGCGGAGCCGTCGCCGATGGCCAGCGCAACCTGTTCCCGGGCGAGATCGTCGTAGGTGGGGGCTTCCACGTCTCGGAAGATTCCGATCGGTGCGCGGTGCAACACGCCCGCATCGGTGAGCCGTGAAAGGCCGAAGGCGAACGACGGATCCGGGTGGTGCGCATCGTGCACCACCAACGCGTCAACGCCGGCCTCGGCCACTTCCGCCACACCGAAGGCTCCGGTCTGGGGATCCCGCACCACTCCGAGGTGCCCGTCGACGCCGAAGCGAATGGGTTCGCCGTGACTGAGCGGGATGATCGCGTCGGCCGACGTGCTGGGGTCCTTGATGGCGTCGAAGGCGCCGTCATTGAAGATAGGGCAGTTCTGATAGATCTCCACCAGCGAGGTTCCGCGATGAGCAGCCGCCGCCCGCAGCACGCTGGTCAGGTGCTTTCGGTCGGAGTCGATCGTGCGCGCCACGAATGTCGCTTCGGCGCCCAGCGCCAGGGACACCGGGTTGAACGGGTTGTCCAGCGACCCCATCGGTGTCGACTTGGTGATCTTGCCCAGTTCGGAGGTGGGCGAGTACTGGCCCTTGGTCAACCCGTAGATCCGGTTGTTGAACAGCAGGATCGTCAGGTTGACGTTCCGTCGCAGCACATGGATGAGATGGTTGCCGCCGATTGACAGCGCATCTCCGTCACCTGTGATGACGAAGACCGCCACGTCGTCCCGAGCTGTCGCCACACCGGTCGCAATCGCGGTAGCCCGACCATGGATCGAGTGCATGCCGTAGGAGTCGACGTAGTACGGAAAGCGGGAGGAACACCCGATCCCTGAAACGATCACCGTGTTCTCGCGCTTGATGCCGAGCTCGGGCATGAAACCTTGGAAGGCGGCCAGCACGGCGTAGTCACCGCAGCCCGGGCACCAGCGGACTTCCTGATCGCTCGTGAAGTCCTTGCGAGTCAGCGGCTCCAAGGACAGCGGTACGCCGGCAAGGCCGGATCGACCAGCGAGCCCGAGCTTGTCGACGGGCTCTCCGCGAGCGCCGCTGATCCTTGGTCTTCGACCGGTTCAGAGCGCTGCGTGGCAGATTCCGGGCTCGCTTCGGTGGGTGGCTGGAGACGCGCGGCGGCGGCCAGCTGGGAACGGGTTGTGCTTCCGAGTTCGGAGTGCACGTCCTGGGCGGTCACGCGTCGATCCTTTCCAGTTGGTCGACCTCGAATTCGAGGTCATGAGCCAACTCGCTGAGCGAGATAGGCAAACCGCGCACGCGGGAATAGCTCTGCACGTCCACCAGATACTTGGCCCGGAGCAGCAACGCCAGCTGGCCGAGGTTCATCTCGGGCACGATGACCCGGTCGTAGCTGCGAAGGATCGCACCGAGGTTGGCTGGGAACGGGTTGAGGTGGCGAAGGTGCGTGTAGGCCACTTGACGGCCGGTCTTGCGTACCCGGCGGACGGCCGCGACCATCGGGCCGTAGGTCGAACCCCAGCCGAGGACCAGGACCTTTGCGTGCGTTCCGTCCGGTCCGGCGGGATCATCGACCACGAGGTCAGGTATGTCGCGGACGATGCCGTCGATCTTGGCTCGGCGTAGCCGCACCATTTCTTCGTGGTTGGTCGGATCGTACGAAACCTCTCCCGTGTCTCGCGCCTTCTCGATGCCGCCGATGCGGTGCTCCAGGCCGGCGGTGCCGGGGATCGCCCATGGGCGAGCCAGCGTCAACGGGTCCCGGCGGTAGGGCAGAAAGACGTCCTTGCCCGCCTTATTGGTGGCATTCGTCTCGGTCGCGAACTCTGGATCGATCGTCGGAATCGAGCCGACGTCGGGCACCTGCCAGGGCTCCGCACCGTTGGCGAGATAACCGTCGGAGAGCAACACCACAGGGGTCCGGTACTTGACCGCAATCCGTACGGCTTCCAGGGCAACGTCGAAGCAGTCGGCCGGTGACTGCGGCGCCAGCACCGGCACCGGAGCCTCACCGTTGCGGCCGAACATCACCTGCAGCAGGTCAGCTTGTTCGGTCTTGGTCGGCATCCCGGTGCTCGGGCCCGCCCGCTGGATGTCGCAGACAATCAGCGGCAGTTCGATCATCACAGCGAGTCCGATGGTCTCGGCCTTCAGCGCGACGCCCGGGCCGGATGTCGTCGTGACGCCGAGGTGTCCGGCGAAACTTGCGCCCAGCGCGGCGCCGACGCCGGCGATCTCGTCCTCGGCCTGGAACGTTGTGACACCGAAGCGCTTGTGCTTGCTCAGTTCGTGGAGCACGTCCGACGCCGGCGTGATCGGGTAGGCGCCTAGGAACAGCGGCAGCTTGGCCTTCTGGGCAGCCGTCACCAACCCGTACGCAAGGGCCAGGTTTCCGGAGATCTGACGATACTTACCCGGCGGCATCGGTGCGGGCGCCACCTCGTAGGTGACGGCGAACACCTCGGTGGTCTCGCCGAAGGCGTAGCCGGCTTTGAAGGCGGTGAGGTTGGCGTCCCGGATGTCCGGCTTGCCCGCGAACTTTGTGGTGAGGAAATTGATCGTGCCCTCGGTCGGGCGGTGGTAAAGCCAGGACAGGAGGCCGAGAGCAAACATGTTCTTTGCCCGGGTCGCATCCTTCCGGCTCAACCCGAAGCGCTTGACTGCCTCGACCGTCATGCCCGTGAGATCAAGCGCGTGCACCTGATAGTCGGCCAGCGAATCATCGGTCAGCGGATCACTGTCGTAGCCGACTCGGGCCAGGTTGCGTTTAGTGAAGTCTGCGCGGTCGGCGATGATCACACCGCCCCGCGGCAGATCAGCGATGTTCGCTTTGAGCGCGGCCGGGTTCATGGCGACCAGCACATCCGGCCGGTCGCCGGGAGTCAGGATGTCGTAGTTGGCGAAGTGCAGCTGAAAGCTGGAGACACCGGGCAGCGTGCCAGCCGGCGCGCGAATCTCCGCCGGAAAGTTCGGCAGCGTCGAGATGTCGTTACCAAACGTGGCCGAGTCGGCGGTGAACCGGTCGCCGGTGAGCTGCATGCCGTCGCCAGAGTCTCCCGCGAAGCGGATAACAACGCGATCCAGCGTATGGACCTGTCGCACAGCTATATGCCTTCTTCCTCATGGCCTATCGTCCCCGGGTCGTCGGTCAGAGGGGATTCGTAGCGACAACGCAACATGCCTGCCCTGTAGTCCATTCTAAGGCCACCCTAAGCAGCCTTTTTGGTGTGATCCAGCCGACACGATGCACTTCGAAGACTCAGTACTACGCGACTTTGAGCCTCATCGGCACTCGTTGAGCCCTGTCTTTCGGGCTCAGCCAGTACCTACGGGGCTCAAAGTGGAAAGTGAGCGCGGCGGTTGATGAGCGTCACGAGGCGGCTGAGGGTGGTTGGAGGTCCGCCAGCTCGGCCTCGCTGCGTAGGATGCAGAACTCGTTGCCTTCGGGATCTGCCAACACCATCCAGCCGGTGCCGTCGTCGTTGCGGCGGTCAGCGACCTGTGTGGCACCCAGGGCCATCACCCGCTCGATCTCTTCGTCCCGCGTACGGTCGATGGGTCGCAGATCGAAGTGAAGACGGTTCTTCAGCTGTTTCGCTTCGGGCACCTCGATGAACAGCACCTCAATGCGGCGGTCAGCGGTGATAATCGAGCACTCCTCGTCACCCGGTTCATTCGGATCGTCCGGGTCCTCAGCCATGTCGAGAACCTGTGCCCACCACACTGACTGCTCATAGGCGTCCCGAGAGTCGACCACGGTTTGGCTGATGTGCGAGGTCATGGTCGCCAGCATCTCAGCCGTGTCCGATGGTGGTGCACGGCTACCGTCCGGATTGCGGTGTCGTGGTGTCGAGCACGTCAGGAGTTAGCTCAGCGACGCGGGAGACCCCCAGCTGCGTCATGACCAGCTCGAGTTCGGTCGTCAGCTCGTCGAGAACTGTCTTGACGCCTTCCGAGCCGGCCGCTGCCAGAGCCCACAGGAGAGGCCGGCCAAGGAACACCGCCCTCGCTCCGAAGGCGAGGGCGGCAGCGATGTGTTCTCCTGTGCGAAGCCCACTGTCTGCATAGATTTCAACGCTGTCGCCTACGGCGGTGGCGATCTCCGGGAGGGCGCGGGCGGACGTGATCGAAGGTCCGAGCCGCCGGCCGCCGTGGCCGGAGACAACGATGCCGGAAGCGCCGGCGTCGACGCATCGCATCGCGTCATCCGCGCGCAATACACCCTTGACCACTACCGGTAACGAACTCAGCTGGCGGAGCCAGCTGATGATCTCGAAAGTGACGGTGGGATCGATGGCCGTCCCCTCCGGGCCTGCTGCTGCCAGTTCTGCCGGCGTGAGATTGCTCATCCGCGCTCTGCCCGGAACGTCTGCCCAGCTCCGCGGGTTCACCGCGGCTGGCAACAGAGCCACCATGTCGACGGTCAGGATCAATGCTGTAGCACCGTTGTCCACGGCGCGTTCCACCAACAATTCGGTGAGGTGCCGATCCCGGGTCACGTAAACCTGAAACCACCAAGGTGCGCCCTCAGCTGCCACAGCAGAGAAGGGCACCGCGGTGTTAGTTGAAACTCCGAGGATCGTTCCAGTCGCGGCCGCCGACCTCGCCATGGCCGCTTCCCCCTCCTCGTGCGCTGCCAACTGTTGAGCCATCGGCGCGATCAGGATCGGGGTTCGTACCGGAGTGCCCAGCACCGTTGTGGCGGTATCGATGGCGCTGACGTCGCGGAGCGTGTACGGCCGAAACCGGACGGCTGACCAGTCGGCGGTGCTTTCGGCATCGCTAACCCCGGATCCGGCGGTAGCCGCGAAATAGGCACTGGCGTAATCCGGAAGAAGCTGTCGAGCCCTCGCCTCGAACTGCGCTGCGCTCATCGGACTCGTGCGCACAAGAACAGCGCCATCCCGGAGGATGACGCTGCCTGTGCTTCGGTGCAGATCGATCTCAGAGGTTTGACCTGTCCTGGTCCGACCCGCCGTCCATGTCGTCCAACCCGCCGGGGGAAGAGGTCGTCACGTCGCCGAGTGCTTCGCCCGGATCGTCCGCGCCGGCTGCCGCGCTTCCGCCGGCACGCAACGGTGTCGTCGTACGTGCTGCTGGTGGGTCCAGCCGTCTCGTCATACGTGCTGCTGGTCATTGACCCGGCGCTGTCGTCGTAGGTGCTGCCGGCGGTGTCGTCCAAGCTGCTACCGCTGGTGCCCAGCGAGTCGTCGTAGCCGCCGCCGACTGTCGAGCCGGTGCTGTCCGCGTAGTCACCGGTGCCTCCGGTTGTGTCATACGCACTGTCTCCAGGCATCGTGCTGCCGCCAAGGGTGTCGGATGTCGTTGGAGCCATGTCAGCGTCGGTGTCGTTCAGGCCAACGTCAGCACCGGCATCGGCCCCGCCGTCGGCGCCCGAGTCGGATGACGCGTCGTCATCGTCGCCGTCCAACTTGTCCTTGACGTCTTCGACCAAGTCCGATGCCTTGTCCTTCATGTCATCGAGGAAACCCATACTTAGTTCCTAACTGTTGTCAATGCCTGCGCAGGGGTTGCGAGGTCGCGCTCATCCTAGGGCCCGTGTCAGGGGCGCCGGAAGAGGCCTCATGTCTAAATGAATCCCCTATTCCGGGCCGTTATCGGTAGTTGGTGAATTGGACGGCGAAGTCGTAATCCTGGGCCTTGATCAAGGCCTGGACGGCCTGCAGATCGTCCCGGCTCTTGCTGCTGACCCGAAGCTCGTCTCCCTGGATCTGCGTCTTGACACCCTTGGGGCCATCGTCGCGAACCAGCTTCGCCACCTTCTTGGCGTTCTCGGTGCTGATGCCTTCTTGGGTCGTCGCCGTGATCTTGTACAGCTTGCCGGACGAGCGCGGTTCGCCAGCATCGAGCGCCTTCAAACTGACGCCCCGCTTGATCAGCTTGGACTGGAAGACATCGAGTACCGCCTTGACTCGCTCCTCGGAGTTGGCCTCCATCTCGATCTGCTGGCCTGACCATTGGATGCTTGCGTCGGTGTTCTTGAAGTCGAAGCGTTGGCGCACCTCCTTGGCCGCCTGATTCAGTGCGTTGTCCACCTCTTGCCGGTCGACCTTGCTGACCACATCGAACGAGTTCTCCGCTGCCACGACTGTCACTCCGTTCTGACGATTGCTGTCCTGTCATTCTGCCGAAGCGCCAGCTGCTGGCACGTGGGGGGCGCCGTACGGGCGGTTGGTGCAGGGTGGGGGAGTTGCTATTGTTTCTCCCCGCCACTGGTCTGAGATCAGCTGGCCTGGCAGGTTGCCCGAGTGGCCAAAGGGAGCGGTCTGTAAAACCGTCGGCATCGCCTACGTTGGTTCGAACCCAACACCTGCCACAAGATCGAGACTATGCTCTGACAAGGCCATATGGTCAGCGCTCCTGAGTCGTGACCGTCATTTGACCGTCGCTCGCCCAAGCGGCATCGAGCGCACGGCGGGTTCTGTCCTCGCTGCCCGGCACTGAGCGTGGGCCGCCCATGAAGGCATACCCCACCAGCCGACCCGTAGCACGTCACTCATCTGAGCTCTCCCTCCAATTCACCGGCCGGTACCGCTCGGCTAGCGTTGCCGCTCGCATCGTGCACGGACGGCCACGATGCGAGCGTCGCTGCCAGCTCAGGTCGCAGCTCTGCCGCCAGCGCCTGGCGGTAGGCATCGTCAAGCAGGTCGCCCAGAGTGACGCGCTGCCGGGTCTGGGCCGACCGAATCGCGCCCTCGACCATAGCCAGGCTCATCACGTTGCTGTGCGCCTCACCGTACGGCACGCTCCCGTCGCGCAATGCGGCGACGAACTCGGCCAAGGAACCGGTGATTCCCTCCGGGCCGGTGCCAACCACGGCAGGTATCGGTGTGCCGTCGGCGGTCTCCGCGACGGGTGCCTGATCGCCGTCCCAGAGCGCCGTGCCATCGGCTCCGCTGATCCGCCAGCTGCCGTTCCACGACGTCTCCAGGCCGGGGCTGCACCAGCTGCCGGTGAACACGAACCGGGTGCCGTCGGCGAACTCGGCGTTCACCTCCGCTGCCGCGTCTCCGGCGTACCAGCTCCAGCTGGGGTTGAACGACTCGCAGGAGATCGACACCGGCTCGCTGCCGATCAGGTCGCGGGCCAGGTCGAACTGGTGGATCGCCATGTCCTTGAGCAGCGGGTAGGCCATCTGTTCCCGGAAGCCGCCAAAGTGCGGGCTCTTGAACACGCTGCAGCCGACGAGGCCGAGCCGGCCGAGCCGGGCGATCAGCCCGCGCAGCGCTTCGGCATTGCGCCAATATCGTCGGGATTGAGAGACCATCAGCAGTCGGCCGCCGGCCTCGGCGGCCGCGATCATGGACAGCGCCGCAGGCAGCGTGTCCGCCAGCGGCTTCTCGCACAGCACGGCGAGACCGCTAAGCAGCGCCACGGTGCTGACCTCGGCGTGGGCCTCCGGGATCGTCACGTTGATCACCGCATCCGCCTCAACCTGGTCCAGCAGCTCCTCCAGCGTGGTGGCCACGGCGATGTCGGTGAAGTCGGCGTCCGCCGCGGATCGTCGGGCAGTGTCGAGGTTGAGGTCGGCTAGGCCGACGAGCCGGACATCCGGTGACTGGCCGATCACGCGGAGCCAGGCGCGGCCCATCACGCCCGCGCCGACCTGGACGAGCCGGACCGGTTCAGTTGGCAAGGGCATCGGCCTGCCCTTCCTCGCGGGACTCGATCGGGCCCGGTGTAACCGTGTCCGTGGAAGAAGTCGTCGGTCTCAAACGCAGCAGGGTGGGCAGCGCCCGTGGCCGGTCACTCTTCACCCAAGCGACGCCGTTCGCAATCACCCGACGCACGTCGGAGTGGTGGTACACCGGGTAATCCTGGTCGCCCGGGGGAGAAGAAGAAGATCTTGCCGTGGCCCCGCCGGAACGTACAGCCGCAGCGGAACACCTCGCCACCGGTGAAAGAGGAGATGAAGATCAGCTCGTCCGGGGCCGGGATGTCGAAGGTCTCGCCGTACATCTCCTGCGCGTCGATGATGATCGGATTCGGCACGCCCTCGGTTATCGGATGGGTCGGGTCGACCGTCCAGACCAGCTCGCGATCCTGCTCGCTGCGCCAACGCAGCGTGCAGGTGGTGCCCATAAGCTTGCCGAAGATTTTCGACCAGTGCCCAGAGTGCAGGACCACGAGGCCCAGCCCCGAAAGAACATGCCGGTGGACCCGCTCGACGACGTCGTCGGCGACCTCGCCGTGCGCGGCGTGGCCCCACCAAACCAGGACGTCCAGATCGGCGAGCACCTCCGCGGTCAGGCCGTGCTCAGGTTCATCGAGCGTGGTGGTGGTCACCCGGACCCGGTCGCCTAGGTTCTCGCAGATCCCCGCGGCGACGGCGTTGTGCATGCCGTCGGGATAGATGTCGGCGACGTGTGGCTCGATCTGCTCGTGTCTGTTCTCCCCCCAAACGAGAACGCGAACCTGGTCGGACGGACTTGCGGACATGTCGTTTCCTTCGACGTTGGTGGGATGGTCGGCCGCCGACGAAGGTGGCCTGGTGCCGTGGTTACTTCAGCGCGCCGCTGGTGGCGCCGCGGGCTGCTTGCCAGACATCGTCCCAGCCAGGGGCGAGTTCAGCGGCGCGTCGGCAGGACAACACGAGGCTGGCTTCGCGGGCGATGCCGCGGCCGGCGATGTCGAAGGCGGTGCCGTGGTCGACGGAAACGCGGACGACGGGGAGGCCGATGGTGATGTTGACTCCGTCGTCGCCGTACACCGCTTTGAACGGGGCGTGGCCTTGGTCGTGGTAGCAGGCGATGATCATGTTCCACTTGCCGCGGACGGCTGCCGGGATGAGTGCGTCGGCTGGGATCGGGCCGTGGGCGTTGATGCCGCGGTCGCGGGCTCGGGCGACGGCGGGCTCGAGGACGTCGGCGTCTTGGTCGCCGAAGATGCGGTTCTCACCGGCGTGTGGGTTGAGTCCGCAGATGCCAATGGCTTCGTCCGGCTGGCCCAGGGCGCGGACGAAGGCGCCAGCGAGGGTGAAGATGTCGTCGGACCGCTTCGGGGTGCAGTTCTCGATGGCTTGCTGCAGAGAGACGTGGGCGGTGAGGTGGAAGAGGTACAAGTCGCCGGCGGACAGGACGAGGCTGTAGTTGTCGACGCCGAACTCGTGGGCGAGTAGTTCGGTGTGTCCGGGCCATTTGTGCCCGCCCGCCTGCATGGCGGCCTTGTTGAGCGGGGCGGTGACGATGCCGTCGACGAGGCCCTCGCGGGCGAGTCGGCAGGCTTCGACAACGAACCGGTACGCACCGTCCCCCGCCTTGGCGCTGAGCTCACCAACTTCGACGTCGGCTAGGGAGTTGCCGGTCTGGATCAGCTCGATCAGGTTCGGATCGTTCGTGCCGGCTCGCGGGTCGGTGATCACGCGGACGGCCGCAGGATCCAGGCCGGCCTGGAGGGCGCCGAGCCTCATCGCGTCCGCGTCGCCGATCACGACCGGTATGCAGATGTCGCGCAGTTCGGGATGCTGGAGCATGGTCTTCGCAGTGATTTCCGGGCCGATCCCGGCGACGTCGCCGAGTGTAAGCGCGAGGACGGGCCGGTCGGCCGGATTGTGCGGTCATCGTGCTTCCTTCTGTGTTGGTTGAAGTGCGGTTCGGTCGGGGTCGGGGGAGGAGTCTGCTGCAGTGGGATCGCGGAGGCCTCGGACGATGGCGGTCAGGGTCTCCCGATGGCCGAAGCCGCCTGACTTGGTGACGAGACGTAACCCGTCGGCCTGACCGCCGGCGATGGTGCCGCTCGGGCAACCGACGCTGATCATGGAGTCCACGACGACGCGGCTGGCGGCAACGCGGCGCAGGATGGCGGCGGCTCCGTCCCCGCCGACCAGGACCAGCGCTTCGTACGACGAAGTGGCGAGTTCGGCGGCGACCTGGTCGGCGAGCTGGGCGGCGGCGTCCGCCGCCGAGACGTTCGCGGCCGACGTGCTGGTCAGGATCTGGAGCTGGCTGTCGCCGAGGTGTCGGCGGAGGTGGTCCACCTGATCGATGGCGACCGGGTGCAGGGAGCTGACCGCGACGAGCACGGTCAGCGCCGGCGCCGCCTGGGAAACCGGCTGGACGGGTCGCCGGAACCGGCCACTGGCGACCCAGCGCGGCGGCCAGTCCGCCGGAACCCACCATGATCAGCGATGGGCCGGCGGCGGATCCCTCGCGGGCGAGGGCGTCCAGTTCGGCGTCGGTCGAGGCGTCGACCACGAGGACCGGTTCGGTGCCGAGCTGGTCGAGGGTGCCGTGGGTACTGCCGGTGATGATGGCGGCCAGGTGGCTGACCGCGCGTGGGGTGACTGGATCGGTGCCGGCCGCGGTCTGGGCCACGGGTATGCCGTCGACCAGCACCGAGCCGCCCACCACGGTCCGGCGCTGGGCCGGGAAGGCCGGACAGACCACGGCGGTCGCATCGGGGTGGAGCTGCCGCCAGGCCTGCAGCGCCCCTGTTAGCTGCCCCGGGATCGAGCCGCGGACGGTGGAATCGATTTTGAGGTAGAGACGCTGAGCGCCGGTCCGGATCAGCATGTCGACCGCGGTGAAGGTGGCCCGGGCTGCATCGGCATCAGACTGAGCCCTGGCCTCAGTGGAGATGGCGATCACCGTTGGTGTCGGGTCGGTGGGCGGCACGGTGGAGGGCGGGTCATTCGGGCGGAGGATGAGCTCTGCCCGCCAACCGTGCTCAGCGAAGCCGACGGCGGAGTCGGTGGCGCCAGTGAGGTCGTCGGCCGCGAGGCCCAGCAGCGCCGGAGGTTGCAAGCGTGCGCAGGTCATAGCGACGCTCCGGCGCACACGACCTTCTTCGGCATGTCGTCATCCTTCCTAACTCAGAAAGGAATGGCATGGAACCCGTGACACGTCAAACAGCGCCTCGACCGGCCCATCGCCCGTCCCACCGATTTGTCGGGCCCCGAAAGGTTTGACCAACGACAGGCAAGGGTCAAGGGCGCCCGGCTTGGCCGCGCCGCGACAACAGCGCCGAGGGCGACCACATCGTCTGAACGCGCCCACCTCGTCTGAACGCGACCACATCATCGAAGGGGATTCGTTCAAGGAAGCTGCGCATCGCGGCGGCGATGGTACTGCCAAATCAGCCGATATCGACGAGGCGCGTTGCAGCCTATAACGTCTACATGGAAGGTCCAGCCGTGGTTACCGGCCGTGGCGATCGATGTCGACCCGCGTCCTCCTGCGCATGTCACACGCCCAGGCCCGCGCCGTTGCGGGGCTTCTAAGACTGGGGGCACTCCCTCACGTCGCTCTCCGAACAACGACGTCCGCGTAGGACGAAAGGATCAAAGATGAAGAGAAGGAAACGCTTCGCCGGGGTCATGGCTTTGGCCACTGGTCTCCTGCTGTCCGCGTGCGCGACCAGCGCTAACAACAGCGGAGGCGGCGCTAGCGGCGCATCGACCGAGGCGGAGAAAACGCCTCCGAAGCTGACAAACTGCACGAACAAGATGAAGAACGATGCGCCGCAGGTCTCGGTATGGGCCTGGTACCCGAACATGCCGAACGTCGTGGACAACTTCAACGAGAACCACACGGATGTGCAGATCTGCTGGAACAACGTCGGCGCGGGCAATGACGAGTACACCAAGGTTCAGACGGCGATCTCGGCGGGGAAGGGTCTTGCCGATGTGGTCATGCTTGAGGCCGACCGGCTGAGCAGCTTCTCCATCCAGAAAGCGCTGGTCGACCTGACCCCGTACGGTGCGGACGAGGTGAAGGGCAACTTCAGCGCCGGCGCCTGGAAGGACGTCACCTCGGGCGACAAGGTCTTCGCCGTTCCCGTCGACGGCGGCCCGATGGGCACGATCTACCGGACCGACGTGTTCAAGAAGTACGACATCACCCCGCCGGCCACATGGGACGAGTACGCCGCCGCCGCCCAGAAGATCAAGGACGCCGGGGGCCCTCACTTCGGCGACCTGGGCTCCAACGTGCCGGCGTTGTTCATGGCTCTGCAGCAGCAAAAAGGAGCCGTCCCCTTCGGCTACGACCCTGCCAAGCCCCAGGACCTGACGATCAAGCTCAACGACCAAGCGTCCAAGGACGTCCTGAACTACTGGGCTGACCTCGTGAAGCGCGGCCTAGTCGGGACCCAGGACCAGTTCACCACCGACTACATCTCCGGTGTCGTGGGTGGGAAGTACGCCACCTACGTTTCTGCCGCCTGGACCCCCGGCTACCTGACCGGTGCCGGTGTGGGCAAGGGCTCGTCCAAGGGTGTCTGGGCGGCCGCCCCGCTGCCGCAGTGGGACACGGCCAACCCGGTCTCGGTGAACTGGGGCGGATCAGCCTTCGCCGTCACCACCCAGGCCCCGAACAAGCGGCTGGCCGCCATCGTGGCCAAGGGCATCTATGCCGACCCGAAGTCGCTGGAGGAAGGGTGGAAGAAGCAGATCATCTTCCCGCTGAGCAAGACCGTCCAGGACTCGCCCGACTTCATCAACAACAAGTCCGAGTTCTTCGGCGGCCAGACGGCGAACAAGGACGTGTACGTCCCTGCCGGGAACGCGTACAAGGGCACCGTCTACGCCCCCATCCAGGTCTACTACTACGCACAGCTTCAAGCGCAGCTGGGCAAGATCATCCACGGCAAGACGACCGGTGACCAGGCAGCCGACGACCTGCAGGCCCAGATCGTCAAGTACGCCAAGGGCCAGGGCTTCAACGTCACCGAGTAACCCGAGGCCGCTTCGCAGTCACTACCCGCCCGGCCCGGAGGCCAACAGATGAACCCCGGGCCGGGCATCACTCAAAGGAGTCCGCGGATGTCTCACGCCACAGCCGTCGACACGCCATCGCCGCCCAACCAGCCAACGGCCCCAGCCTCTCCGCCCAGGCGGCGCAGCCTCAACGAACGGAAGAAGTCCCGGACCGGGCGGCTCTTCGTTGCCCCCTTCGCCCTGGTCTTCGTCGCATTTCTGATCCTGCCCCTGGTGTACGCGTTCTACCTCAGCCTGTACAGCAAGGGACTCGCCACGGGCGTCGTCTTCGCCGGTCTGAAGAACTACGCCACCGCCTTCACCGACCCGTCGTTCCTTCGCGGGGTGTGGTTCGTCGTCCGGTTTGCGGTGGTACTGATCCCGGTGCAAATGCTCGTCTCGCTCGCGCTCGCGCTGGTGCTGGACGCCCTTACCACTCGCTTCGCGCGGTTCGCGCGGCTGATGATCTTCCTTCCCTACGCGATTCCGGCGGTGATCGGGGCCTTGATGTGGGGGTTTCTCTACAGTCCGACGTTCGGGCCGATGCAACAGCTGGCCAACATCTTCGGCGCGAACGCGCCGGTCCTGCTGGGCCCCGACCTCATTTTCGTCGGACTCATGAACGTGGTCACCTGGCAGTGGGCCGGCTACTACATGATCATCATCTTCGCCGCGCTGCAGGGCATCGACTCCTCAATCTACGAGGCGGCTCGGATGGATGGGGCGAACGCATGGCAGATCGCCTTCCGGATCAAGGTCCCGATGGTCAGCTCGGCGCTGCTGTTGATCTTGGTTTTCGCATTGATCGGCACCCTGCAGTTCTTCTCAGAGCCGCAGATCCTGAGGCCTCTGTCCAACGGCACCATCACGCCCGACTTCACGCCGAACATCTACGCGTTCAGCCAGGCCTTCGCGTACGCCAACTTCAACTACGCCTCGGCCATCAGCTTCGCGCTCGGGATTGTCGTCTTCATCGCCGTCTACGTGTTCCTCTTCTTCACTCGCAAGCGCGGGAGCGTCTTCACATGACCACAGCAAGCATTGACGCGCCTGCTGGCGCTCAGACCACGAGCCCAGGCATCGGCCGGCGCTCCCAGCCGGGTAGCGGCCACCATGGCCTGGCTTACCTGTTCCTGGGCGTACTAGTGGTCTACTTTCTCATTCCGATCTGGTGGCTGTTCGTAGCCAGCACCAAGGATGCGGCTGGCCTGTTCAACGGCAGCAGCGGCGCCCTCTGGTTCGACGAGACATTCGCACTGCTGCCGAACCTTCGCAACTTGTTCACCCAGAACGACGGCATCTACCTCCGCTGGGTCGCGAACTCGCTGTTCTACGCAATCGCCGGCGGTGCGGGCGCCACCGTTCTGTCCGTGCTCGCTGGGTACGGCTTCGCGAAGTTCCGATTCCGGGGACGTCGGCTGATGCTCGCGGTCCTGCTGGGCTCTGTCATGGTACCGCTGACCGCGCTGGTCATCCCTACGTTCATCCTGTTCTCCAACCTCCGCTTGACCGACACGGTGTGGGCGGTCATCCTGCCTTCGCTGCTGAACCCGTTCGGGGTTTACCTGATGCAGGTCTATACGGCCGAGGCAGTGCCCGACGAGCTGCTCGACGCGGCCCGAGTGGATGGGGCGGGGGAAGTCAAGACCTTCTTCCGGGTCGCGCTCCCGCTGCTTCGCCCAGCAGTCATTACCGTCCTGCTGCTTTCGATCGTCGGAGTCTGGAACAACTTCTTCCTACCCCTGGCCATGCTCGCCAACACCAAGCTCTTCCCGATCACCGTCGGTCTTAGCCTGTGGCAGGGTCAGGCCTCCGGCAACAACACCGGCGGCGCCAACCTTTGGGGCATCATCATCATCGGCGCGCTGGTGTCGGTCATCCCGCTCATCATCGCGTTCCTGGCACTGCAGAAGTACTGGCAGGGCGGCCTCTCGCTAGGCGCCCTCAAGTAGGTCATCTCCCCTCGGCCCTTCGAATCGAGAGCGAACCACGCCTCAAGCCCAGCTGATCATTGACCCTCACTTCGCCGTCGGGACCGTGAATCGCCGGCTTTTCGGTTCCTTCGTCGAGCACCTCGCTCGCTGTGTCTACGACGGGATCTACGAGCCCAGCCACCCGCTCTCGGACAACGATTGATTCCGCACCAACGTGCTCGAGCTGGTCCGCGAGCTGGGGGTGTCGACGATCCGCTATCCAGGCGGCAACTTCGTCTCCGGCTTCCGCTGGAAGGACGCGATCGGTCCAGAGAGGACCGGCCAACCCGCCTCGACCTGGCTTGGCACTCGACGGAGTCCAACGAGGTGGGGATCGACGAGTTCGCCGGCTGGCTCGAGAAGACCGGCAGCGAACTCATGTCCGCCCCTCAACCGCGGCACCCGCGGCGTCCAGGAGGCGCTCGACGTTCGCCGCGAACAACGGGTCGAGCCGCGACAACAGCGACGGCGTGGACCGTCCTGTGCCGGGCGCCTGCGGACTACCGGACGGTGTAGCCACCGTCAACGAGCAGGTCGGCGCCGTTGATCCCGGTCCGGGTCGCAAGTGCCACAAGATCGTCCACATCGACCCGACGATCACCCTGCTCGATCTTGCTCAGCCCTGAGGGCAAGATCGGCCGGCCCAGTTCACGGCGACGCGAGTCGCTTCGCTGATCAACAAGCACATCGACGGCACCCGGATCGGCTGCGCCGGTACCGGGGCTGGTGAAGGCGGTCCCAGGCCAAGTTGGAGTTGGCCAAGCAATGTGGTGCTGACGTGAGACCGCCGCACTAGTCACCTCTCACTAGGGCAGATAGCAGCGCGAGCGAGTCCGCGGGATGGAATAGGGATCGGACATCCGCAGTCAACAACGCAAACCGACGCCACTCATACTGCCGACTCACCGGTACCAGCGTGTGCAGCTTGATCCAGCGCGCGGGCCGATGCACTGACGCAGGTACCGGCGGCATGCGCTGCGCGATTCGGCGGGCGAGCCGTGCTCGCCTGGTCTGGCAGTCACATTTCTGCCCAGGGTCAAGCGGTTCCACATGGTGGTGGAAGTAGTTCAACATGCGGGTCAGGCTACCCAGCTCACGGCCAGCTCACGGTTGCCGTGATAGTCGCAACTCACGGTCGAGCCTTGGCGGGTGATTCCCATTCCGTGGTGTAAGTCGTCGGCCTTGTCGGCGTGGGTGACCAGCGTTGGAGAAGGCGACCGTCTGATGGTCAGCGAGACCACGCCAATGTTCTCGAATCACACGATGGCTTTGGATCAGACACAGGGCGAGACTGACGCCGCATGGACCGATGTATCTAGGGGGTGCTCACCGCAAAAGGTGCCTGGGGCCCATGCATGAGGATCGCTCAACGAGCACTTGGTTCTGCGCCTGGTCTACATGCCGTACACGAGGTATAGAACTTGACGCCCTGGTGTATGGCTCCAGGTTCGGCATTGGGTAAGAGGTTTTTCCGTCGCCGCCGTAGTTGTAACGATCAGTTGGATAGCACATCGTCCTCGTGCATCTTCAGCAGCTTGCCATCACAGACCGCCCTGTCCCTGGGCGCCCCGGTCCAGGACGATGTGCGGCATGTCATCGCCGTGGTCGGCCCAGGCAAGGCGTTCCGGCGTTGCTGCGGTTGCCTCGATGATGGCCGCGTGGTCGCGGTCGAAATAGTCCCAGGCCCAGGAGAGGAATGCGTCAGTCTTGCTGTGCACGCCGCTGAGCAGCATGGCGTGTACTCCTAGCCAGGCGGCGAATGCGACCGGGCCCTCCACTTGATGGTGACGCTTCCCGACCTCGGCGACGGCCGCGTTGCGGCCGATCATTGCCATGATGCCCTTGTCCTTGTAGACGAAGGGCTTGGTGGGCTCTTCGTGCAGGTCACGGATAATGTTCTGCGCGGCCCACTTCCCCGACTGCTGGGCTACCGAGCCCAGTTGGGGCAGCGCTGCACCCTCGTCAGGTGACGGAATGTTCGCGACGTCTCCCACGGCGTAGACACCGGGGTAGCCGGCCACTGTGAGGTCCGGGCGGACGTCGAGGCGGCCACCGCGGCCTAAGGAGGGTCCGGCGACGGTCTGGGCGACCGCCGACCCTGACTCGCCCCCGCCCCAGATCACGGTCCGGGTCGTAATGGCACTGCCGTCGTTGAGTTCGACCTTGTCGGGGTGGATCGAGGTGACCCCGACCCCCAGCCGCACTTCCGCTCCGGCCTCGGTCAGCTTCTTCAGCGCGTACCCGTGGGCCTTGTCGGAGAATTGTCCCAACAAGGCGTCGCCCAGGTCGATAAGCGTGATCCGGCCTGGCACCGCGAGTCCCCCTGATTTGTGCAGCGCCAGCATCAGCTCGGCCAACGCTCCGGTGGTCTCGACCCCAGTCGGGCCGCCCCCTACGACGACTACGTCGATCGAGCCGGGCTCGGGAGTGGCCGCATCGCCCATCGCGGCTAGCAGGAGCCCCTGCAGATGAAGCCGTAGACGTTCGGCGTCGGCCACCGAATACAGTGGAAACGCGTGCTCTTCGGCACCGGGCACTCCGAAGAAATTTGGCCGTGCACCCGCGGCTATCACCAGGTGCGATCCGTGCAACGTCGTGCCGTCGGCGAGCGTGAGACTGCGTGCGGTCATGTCCGCGGCGGTCACTTGCGCGTTCACCACGTCGACCGAGGTGTATTCCTTGAAGATGGTCCGGTGGGGTCGGGCGATGTCTTCGGCGGGCAGCTGGGAGCTGGCCACCTGGTAGAGCAAGGGCTGGAACTGGTGATAGTCGTTACGGTCAACCAGCGTCACCTCGATCCCCTCATCACCAAGTTCGCGAGCACAGGCCACCCCGGCGAGTCCGCCACCCAGCACCAGAACCCGTTCACTCATTCGAAACGCCCTCCTTGGGGTTGGTCAGGAGAATTCGGCTAGTCGTTCGGCGGCGATGATTCGGCCGGCGGCTTCGATGAGTGCGAGGTGGGAGAAGGCTTGGGGGAAGTTGCCGAGGTGTCGGCCGGTGTCGACGTCGAATTCTTCGGCGAGGAGTCCGAGGGGTGAGGCGATGCGTAGCAGGCGTTCCATCAGGTCGCGGGCTTGCTGGTCCTCGCCGATGATCGCGAGAGCGGAGACGAGCCAGAAGGAGCAGATGAGGAATGTTCCTTCCTTGCCGGAGAGGCCGTCGTCGGTTTCGTCGGTGCGGTAGCGCAGAACGAAGCCGTTGTCCGTGAGCTCGTCGGCGATGGCGAGCACGCTTGCGCGGAGCCGCTGGTCGTCGGGTGGGAGGAATCCGAAGATGGCGGCGAGCAGGGTGGAGGCGTCTAACGCGTCGGTGTCGTAGTGCTGCCGGAGGACGCCTCGCTGGTCGAGGCCGTGGGTCAGGATGTCGGTCTTGATCTCTTCGGCAGTGGCGCGCCAGGTGCCGGCGAGGTCTTGATCGCCGCGGATGTGCGCCAGTTTCGAGGCGCGGTCCAGCGCGACCCAGCTCATCAACTTGGACGAGACATAGTGCTGGGGCTTGCCGCGTGCTTCCCAGATGCCTTGGTCGGGTTCGCGCCAGACGGCGGTGGCGCATGCGGCTTGGGATTGGACGATCGGCCAGAGCCGTCGGGGTAGCCGGGCGCTGCGTCGGGTGTGCAGCAGGACAGAGTCCAAGACGGCGCCGAAGACGTCGTTTTGGCGTTGGTCGAAGGCGCCGTTGCCGATGCGCACCGGTCGGGCGCCGGCATAGCCGGTCAGGTCGTCGCGGGTGGATTCGGTGAGGTCGCGTCGGCCGTCGATGCCGTACATGATTTGCAGGGCGCCGTCGTGGTTGGGTTCGAGGTCGGCGACGAACTGCATGAATTCGTCGGCTTCCCAGTCCAGGTTCAGGTAGTGCAGCGCCTGCAGGGTAAAGGTGGTGTCGCGCATCCAGGTGTAGCGATAGTCCCAGTTGCGTTCCCCGCCGGGAGTCTCGGGCAGCGAGGTGGTGAGGGCGGCAACTGTGGCCCCGGTCGGCAGGTAGGTGAGGCCCTTGATGGCCAGCGCCGAGCGTTGGATCGGGTCACGCCAGCGGTGGTCAGGCATTCGCGCCCGGTCCAGCCACATGCGCCAAAAGCTGGTGGTGGCATCGATCTGGCGGCTGGCCTCGGTGACATCGCCCGGTGCGGTCAGGCCTTCGGCCCACGACAGTGCGCAGTAGCACTCGTCGCCGGCACTGAGCACGTGCCTGGCGCGGACCCGATTGCCCTCCACACCGACAGCCAGATCGGTGCGCAGCCTGATAGTCTGTCCGGCGCCGCTCGCGTCGGCGGTATGCCGATCGCCGTCGACCAGTGTCCACTCCGCGGGCGTCCGTCCGTAGTCGAACGCCGGTTCGCACACCAGCTCGATCTCCACCGCACCGTCCAAGCAGGCGACGGTGCGGACCAGCACGTGGTCGGCGTCGTCGTCGGCCGGCGGCCGGGTGTGCGGGGTGACCACGTCGTCTTTTTGCCGTGGACCCATAGTCAGCGCGTCGCGGACCAGGACCCAACCGGTCGGGGTCTTCCACGTCGTGGACAACACGTTCGTGCCCGGCTCGTACACACGAGAGGTCGGATGGTTGATCCCGAACGGTCCAAATCTGAAGTAGCCGGCCTCACGGTCCAACAGGCTGCCGAACACACTCGCTGAGTCGAACCGCGGAACACACAGCCAGCCGATCGCCCCATCCGGCGCGACAAGCGCCCCCGTGTGGCAGTTGGACAGAAACGCATAATCCGCGATCGGCGGGAACGGCGACGGCGCGGCTGCACTCTGCTCCTTCTGCTGGCGCTGCGCCGTCGTCTCTCATGACGTCACCACCCAGGGCTGGTGCCAACCGCCGCTGGCTGCCGTCAGCTCATCCGCAGCCGACGGCCCCCACGACCCAGGAGCGTACGGGTGTACCGGGGGCGGCGCGTCCAGCAGCGGCTGCATGATTCGCCATGTCTCCTCGACCCCGTCCTGGCGGGTGAACCGCATAATTTGGCCGACCATCGCAGCGTGCAGCAACACCTCGTAGGGTGTGGCCCCTTCACCGCCCTCTTCCGCAAACTCCATGTCGAGGTGGATGGCCTCAGGGATGGGTGAGTCCGCGCGCCGCGCCTCGACTCTGAGTCTGATTCCAGTCGACGGATCGAGTTTGACGACAAGCTGGCCCGGCTCCGGCCGTCGATCACCAACCAAGCCGAAACCAAGCCGCGGCGGCTGTTTGAAAACAACACGGAGCTCCGTCTGGGTGACCGGGAGCCGCTTGCCGGTGCGAATGAAGAACGGAACCCCAGACCAGCGCCAGTTGTCGATGTCGAGCCGCAGCGCGGCGTAAGTCTCTGTGGCCGAGTCGGCGGCGACTCCAGGGATACCTAGATAGCCCTCATACTGGCCACGGACGTAGTTGGCAGGATCAGCCTCGGCGACCGCGCGGAACAGCGCGACCTGAGAGTCCTTGATCGTTCGTGGGTCATGCCCTGAGGGTATTTCCATGGCGGCGGCGGACACGACCTGCATCAGGTGGTTGACCACCACGTCGCGCAGCGCGCCGACCGGATCGTAGAAGTGTCCGCGGTCCTCCACGCCGAAGTCCTCCGCCATGGTGATCTGCACACATTCGATGTAGTTGCGGTTCCAGATCGGCTCGAACATCGCATTGGCGAACCGCAGGTAGAGGATCTCCTCCAGCCCCATCTTTCCTAGATAGTGATCGATCCGGTACAGCTGGGACTCGCCTATGTACTGATGGAGCTGCTCGGCCAGCGCGTGAGCGGAGGCTTGATCGTTTCCGAACGGCTTCTCCACCACGACCCGACCCGCCCTAGTCAGGTCGGCCTCGGCCAAGCCCTTGACAACCGTGCCGAACAGGAAGGGGGGAATCTCCAGGTAGAACACCGGGCTGTCGGCGCCTTTGATCGCTTCTGCGACCTGCTTGTAGGTCGCTGCGTCGCCGAAGTCGCCTTGCACGTATGACAGTCGAGCAGTGAAACGGTCGAAGATGGCGGGATCGATCGTTTCCCCGGTGCCTTCGATCGATTCGCGGGCTCGTTCCACCAGCTGGTCCAGCGTCCAGTCGTTGACCGCGACTCCGACGATCGGGCACTGCAAGAGTCCCCGTCGCTCGAGCCGGTACAGCGATCTGAACGTCATCACTTTCGCCAAGTCGCCGGTAATCCCGAAGATGACGAAGACGTCAGCGGGGCTTTTGCCCGCGCTCTCCGGCTGCTCACCTACAGGCGCGGTCTGGCTCTCGCTCGTGGTTGCCATTGTTGTCTCCCGGCGTAATCGACCCAATAGTTATGGGCCTCGCCGGAACCCCCGTTGGACGGTCCAGACCCTGCTCGCAGCGAACCAGCGATCAAGGATCGAGTCATCACCCGCCCTGGGTGATGACCTCAGCGTTGGAACGGGACATTGTGTCTACCTAGCCGCCTAGACCCGTTAACCCGCGTTCCAGGAGGGATCCCGCATGGCACACGACCAGCACTATGACGTTGTCATCATCGGGACGGGAGCCGGGGGTGGGACCCTCGGGCACCGGCTAGCTACGAACGGCACGAAAGTGCTCTGGCTGGAGCGAGGACCGTTCCTGCCACGGGAGCGCGACAACTGGCAGACCGACGCTGTGTTCGTACGCGGGAAGTACACAGCGCAAGAGACGTGGTACGACCGTCACGGCGACGAGTTCCAACCCGAGGTCAATTACTACGTCGGCGGGAACACCAAGTTCTACGGCGCCGCGCTGTTCCGCCTCCGCCCGGAGGACTTCGGCGAGCTTCGCCACCATGGTGGAATCTCGCCAGCCTGGCCGATCTCATACGACGACCTGGAGCCCTACTACACCCAGGCGGAGCACCTCTACCTGGTCCACGGCCAACATGGAGAGGACCCGACCGAGGGCCCGGCCAGCAAGCCGTACGCCTACCCGGCGGTGTCGCACGAACCCCGCATCCAACAGCTCAGCGACGACCTGGAGAAGCTTGGGCTGCACCCCTTCCACCTGCCGATCGGAGTCAACCTCGAGGAGGTGACACCGGGACGCGCGGCACGCTCAAGCGTCTGCATCCGCTGCGATCGGGTCGACGGCTTCCCTTGCCTGCTGAACGCCAAGTCCGACTCCCAGGTCATCTGTGTCGACCCGGTGCTGTCCCAAGACAACGTCACCTTAGTCACCGGCGCGAACGTGCAGCGCCTGGAAACCGACGATTCCGGGCGCAGCGTAACTGGGGTCGTCACACTTCTAGACGACGGATCTGTAACCACCTTCACCGGCGACATCGTTGTCGTCGCCTGTGGCGCGGTCAACTCTGCCGCCTTGCTGCTCAAGTCTCGCGGCGACCGCTACCAAGACGGACTCGCCAATAGCTCCGGGGTGGTCGGCCGGCACTATATGCGGCACAACAACGACGCCCTGATGGCCGTTTCCAGGGAGCCGAACCCCACGCGATTCCAGAAGACGCTGGCGATGAATGACTGGTATCTGGGGGCCGACGACTGGGAATTCCCGCTCGGCGGGATTCAGATGCTCGGCAAATCCGACGATGAGGAGATCCACGCCCAAGCGCCGCGATGGGCAGGCAAGATCTCTCCGAACCTGCCCTTCGAGGTGCTGGCGCACCACGCCGTCGACATCTGGCTGTGTGGCGAGGACCTGCCGCAGGCCGACAACCGTGTCACAGTCGACAGTGACGGGGCGATCCACCTCAGCATTGACGAGAAGAACAACGTCGAGGGTGTCAAGCGACTTCGCCACAAGCTCGACGGAATGCTGAGCAACCTGGGCATGCACGAGCACCACTTGCTGGACCGGAGCCTGTACCTGCACAAGAGCATGCCGATCGGTGCCACAGCACACCAGGCAGGCACCATCCGGTTCGGCACCGACCCCGCCTCGAGTGCACTCGACGTGAACTGCAAGGCCCACGACGTGGACAACCTCTACGTGGTGGACACCAGCTTCTTCCCCAGCATCGGCGCCGTAAACCCGTCCCTGACCGCGATCGCGAACGCCCTTCGGGTCGGCGATCACATCACCGAACGTCTGCGCTGAGGCTGAGGCTTCCATGGACCTGCTGACAGCCGTCACGTTGGAAGTGAACCCCGTTCCGTGGGCACGGGCACAGATGGCTTTCACCCTCGCGTTTCACATCATCCTGGTGCCGCTCGGGGTGTCCTGGGCAGCGATGACGCTGATTGCCAACTACCGGGCGATCAGGCGCGGCGACGGCGACGCTCTGCGACTGGCGCAGCGTTGGTCCAAATACATGGCCGTGACGTTCGCCGTGGGGGCGGTGACCGGCACTGTTCTCTCCTTCGAGTTCGGCCTGCTCTGGCCCCAATTCATGGGGAAGTGGGGAGAGGCATTCGGCGTACCTTTCGCCTTCGAGGGCCTGTTTTTCTTCACCGAGGCCGTCTTCATCTCGATCTATATCTTCGGTTGGCGGCGGCTCAAGCCGTGGGCGCATTTCTGGACTGGCGTCCCAATCCCGATCGCCGGTGTGTTCGGCAGTGCCTCCGTAGTCGCCGCAAACGCGTGGATGAACTCACCCCAAGGCGTCACTCTCGACTCGTCCGGCAACATCATCGACGTCGACCCTGTTGGCGTGATCTTCAATGATGCGATGCCGCTGATGGCGGCGCACATGATCATCGCGGCCTACCTGGTCGGCGGCTTCCTGATCGCGTCGGTATACGCCACCGGCATGCTGCGCGGGCGACGTGACCGCTACCACCGGCTCGGCTTCATCATCCCCTTCACAATCGCAGCAATCGCCACGCCCGTCCAGATGGGGGTTGGCGACGGGTTGGCTCGCTGGGTCTACGACAACCAGCCGACCAAGTTCGCCGCCATCGAGATCGTGCCGCAGACCAGCAGCGACGTGCCCGAGACCCTGTTGGGCCATCTCAACTCATCCGGAGAGGTGGAGGGCGGCATTGCGATCCCCGGATTGGCGTCCTGGCTGTCGGATCCGAGCACCGGCAGAGCGACCGTCGTCCAGGGTCTCGACAGCGTGCCTGCTGATCAGCGACCGTCGATCCGGGAAGTGAACATCGTTCATCTCTGCTGGGACATCATGGTCGGCCTGGGCACATTGCTGTTCCTCTTCACGCTCTGGTACTGGGCGTCCTGGATATTCCGACGAGACATGCCTCGAAGCAAATGGTTCCTCCGCCTCGCCGCTGTCACCGGCGCCCTCGCTGTGGTGACCATGGAAGCCGGCTGGATCCTGAGTGAGGTCGGCCGCCAGCCTTGGATTGTCTACAAAATGATGAGGGTCGCAGACGCCGCAACCACCAATACAGGTGTCTGGATCACCTTCATCGCGGTCGCGCTCCTGTACGCGGCACTAGGCACCACCCTGATCCTGGTGTTGCGGGGGATGAGCCGCCGCGCCCGAGCCCAGCCCGTTCTCGAAGAGGCGGACGTCCCCTACGGGCCGCGCGAATTGGCCGACAGGCCCGGGTGATATCCGCGATGAGCACCGCCGCCGCGATCATCCTGTTCGCCGCCGTCACGATGTACGCCATCTTCGGGGGTGCAGACTTCGGCGCGGGGTTCTGGGACCTGGGGGCGGGAGGCGCCGAGCGTGGGAAACGGCCGCGCGAAGTCATCGACCACTCGATCGGCCCGGTGTGGGAAGCGAATCATGTGTGGTTGATCTTCGTCTTCGTCGTCCTGTGGACGTGTTTCCCGGAGGCCTACGCGTCGATCACCCTGACCATGTTCGTACCCCTCACGCTCGCGGCACTTGGCATCGTGCTACGCGGCGCTAGTTTTGCGTTTCGCAAAGCAGTGTTTCGAACCCGCATCCAGCGCCACTTCGGAGCCATCTTCGCCGTCTCCTCAGTCCTGGTGCCCTACTGTTTCGGCGCCATCGCCGGAGGGATCGCCTCCGGGCGGGTGCCGGCTGGCGGTCAAGCCGGCGATCCAGTGAGCAGCTGGATCAACCCAACCTCCATCGTTGCCGGCTTGCTGGCCGTAGCTGTGACGGCATACGTGGCCGCGGTCTTTCTCACCTGGGACGCCGGTCGGCTCTCCGACGACACGATGGTCAGGTACTTCCGCATCCGCGCTCTGGCCGCAGGCGCTGTGGCCGGAATCGTTGCCATCGTCGGTCTGTTCGTAGTGCGCAACGATGCGGACTATCTCTTCGACGGACTCACCTCCCGCGCTCTGCCTCTGGTCGTGGTCTCGGTCTTAGCGGGGCTTGGCGCGCTTGTGCTGCTTCGGGGCCGGCCGCGCCGAGGGGGACGCGTCGCGGCGGTAATGGCTGCGGGGGCACTCGTTCTCGGGTGGGGAGTCGCCCAATGGGACTACCTGCTTCCCGGAATCGCTGACGGTATCTCAGGCGGCAGCACCGTCCGGAACAATCACGGCCGTGCTCGTCGCCTCTGCCCTCGCCGCACTCTTGATTGTGCCCGCCTTCGTCTTGTTGTACGTCCTCGACCAAAAGGGCCTGCTCCCCGAGGAGGGCGTGGCAGAGGAGCCCGAACAGACGACCGGTGTGAGACAGGCGTGATGGGTCGCTTTTCAGTTGACCTGATGCCGCGTCAGACCATTTACGCTCATCCGGGTGGGCGACGCATGCATCCCTCGGTTTCGATACAGACGGCCGAGGGAGGACAAGGGTGAACGACACGATGCCGGATAAGACATCCGACGCAGCCGGGTCCCCTGCGCAGCCGGCGCGAGCGGGCTTAGTGCTGATCTCACTCATCGCGGTCGCCGCGGTCGCCAACCTAAATCTCTCTGTCGCTAATGTCGCACTGCCATCGATCGGCCAGGCGTTCGACTCCTCGCAGACGACTTTGGATTTGATCGCGGTCGGCTACTCGCTCGGCTTGGCTGCATCGGTCCTGTATCTCGGCGCACTCGGCGACCGCTATGGGCGCAAGCTGATGCTCGTCCTCGGCATGGCCCTGTCCGTGCCGGCTTGCCTGCTTGCCGCGTATGCCCCAACCGACGGGTTGCTTTTCGCGGCACGTGTAATTGGCGGGGTTTCGGCGGGCATGGCATATCCGACAACAATGGCTCTGATCGCCGCCCTGTGGTCCGGGCCGGGGCGCACCAAGTCGATCGCGCTTTGGTCAGCCATCGGCGGCGGGATTGCCGCACTCGGACCTCTGGTCGCCGGCGCGCTAATCGGTCTTCCTGATCACGCTCCCGATGGCGGGCATTGCCCTAGTGATGGCAGTCGTCTTCGTGCCGAGCCACGTGAACGAAACGACAGATCCAGTTGACAATCTCGGCGGCGTTCTTTCTGTCATTCTGGTCGGAACCCTCATCCTGGCGATCAACTTCGCGCCGGTCCCGAACCGGGGAACCCTCGCGCTTGGCCTCGCTGCGATCGCAGTTGCTGCAGCGATCGCGTTCTTCATCCGACAGCATCGTGCAGCCAACCCGCTGTATGACCTGCACGTCGCGGGCGTCGTGTTTTCTGGGTCGCGGCCTGCGCTGGGATCATTATCTTCGGCGCATTGATGGGGTCGGCATTCGTCAGCCAGCAGTACCTCCAGAACGTCAATGGCTACTCCACGCTCGAAGCCGGAGCGGCCTTCCTGCCCGCAGTGGTTTTTATGATCTTTGTCGCGCCTCGTTCAGCAAAGCTCATCGAGACGCGGGGGGCCAGGTTCACACTCCTCACTGGCTATGTGTCCTTGTTCCTCGCGTTTGCGTGGATGCTTCTGCTCTGGTCAGAGGGCAGCCCTTACTGGCAGGTAGGGGTGGCCTATGTGCTCATCGGGATCGGCGTGGGTTTCGCGGGCACCCCTGCGTCTCATTCCCTCACGGGGTCGGTGCCCGTCCAGCGGGCTGGGATGGCCTCCGGGACCGCAGATCTGCAGCGAGATCTCGGCGGTGCGATCATGCAGTCGGTCTTCTGTGCCCTCCTCACAGCGGGATACGCTTCGGCAGCCTCGACGACGATTGCGGCGTCGCCGAACGCTGAGCAGGTCACAACCAGCGTTCAGAGTCAGCTCACCAAGTCATTCTCGAGCGCTGCAGCAATAGCTGAGCCGTACCCGCAGTATTCAACGCAGATCATAGAAGGGGCAACGTCGTCATTCCTGGCTGGTGCCGATTGGGCGTACACCGCCGGGATCATCGCAATCGTCGTCGGCGCGGCGATCGTGTACTTCTTATTCCCCAAGAAGGACCGCGAATTGCAGCTGCTTGCCAGCTATAACGCCGAGGATACGAACCAAATGCCAGCAACAGCAGGTCAGATCAAGCCAGCACCACAAGGTGAGGACTAGACGGTAGACGCCGCCCGTGACCCGTCGGTACCGTCGCAGTGGACATATTCATCTACCAGGCGCTTGATCGTCCCAGCCCCCGGGCGCCGCTGGACCCCGACGTTCTCGGCGCTGGCCGGTACGGCGAGAGGCGCGAGCCGATGGCGACGGCGCCAAAACAGAACCGACACTGCCGTGGCCGTCCGGGGTAATAGCTCGAGGGCCCAAATCGGGGTGACTGCCGCTGCGCCGAGATATGCCGGTCGGCCTGCATCAGATGCATCCGGCCGTTTGTTAGGTGAAGGCGTTTACGGCTCGGGCAACGATGAGACCGACTACCGCGAGGGCAACCGTTGATTGCACGAGCATCGTGTACTTGGCGCGGTGGGTCAGTGGCATCACGTCCGTTGGGCTGAATGCGGTCGCATTCGTGAAACCCAGGTGTAGATAATCCAGAAACACCGGCCGCCAGCCATCCGGCCCGAGCTCGGGGCTCAAGTGCTGAGTGAACGCAAAGTCGGTCGGCAACGACTGCCGGGCACGCATAGTCGGGCCGCCAGTGTCAATCAGCCAATACAGCAGCGCGAAGGACAGGTTGTTGCCGAGCCACACCAGGGCACCGGCGGCGAGCAGGCGGGCGGGGTCGTTGGTCAGCGCCGATCCGCGGATCAGGTCGTCGATCAGGCGCACCGTCGCCCAGAGTGCTGCAGCAACCATCAGGGTTGCCAGCGTGACAGCGGTGGGGTGCAGCCAGCGTCGGTGCCTGGCCAAGTCTGCCGGGCGGCCGAACACCAGAACACCGATCGTGGCGACTTCAAGTGCCGGAAGCAACCACGGAACGCCGATGACCGGTTCCCTGGGCAACCAAATCCGCATTGCGATGTTGAGGATCATGAATACAAACACAGCAGCGGCGGGCGGCCAACGTGACTCGTTGAACGTCACCAGCGCAACACCGTCGGCTTCCGTGGCAGGCCTTGACTCAGCTCCGGAGAAATCCACGCTCGAACGCTAACGCGAAGCGAATAACGCTGCGTAGTCCGCTGGTATGAGCTCCGCGCCCGGTTAGCACGCCGGCCTTCCATCGTGTCGCCCTGTCCGACCATATCGGTGGCGGTCAGTTGCCGTCGTGTTCCGGTGTCTGGACGAGTGGGCGTGCGCCGGAGCGGCGGAGGCTGATCGCGACCGCGGGGTACACGATGACGGAGAGCACACCCGCCCCGACGAGTGCGGCGGCGTTCTCGGGCAGCATGGTCCCCGAGTCGAGACCGATTTTGGCCAGCGCGACGAGCAGCGGGAGGGCGGTCGCTGTGAGCAGCATCATCTGGATTCGCTCACGCATCGGTAGGTCGCGCCGGTAGAACAGCAGGGCGGGGAGGCCACGGACGACGAGGAAGAGGACGAAGAAGACGAGTAGGCGCGCCGGTGCCTCGGCGATGGAGTGAAGGTCGAGGCTCATACCGGACGTTACAAAGAAGACGGGGATGAAGAAGCCGTAGCCCACCGCGTCGAGCTTGGCCTCCAAGGAGTGCACATCGCCGGGCGCCCAGCGGTGCAAGACCACGCCGGCAAGGAAGGCCCCGAGCACCACGTCGAGCCCGAAATCCGCGGCGATCACCAGCAGAGCGAAGAGCAGGACCATGGTCCAGCGAAGGGTAGTCTGCGACGTCGCGTGCTCACCCTCGGAAAGGATTCCCTGGATCTTCTCGTTGCGTGCCAGACGCGGGACGAAGGTAAGCAGTAGCGCGACGGCCCCGATGGCGACGAGGGATAGTAGGCCAAGGAACGCGCCGTTGGCGCTGAGGAAGACGGCGACGGCCACGATTGGGAGGAATTCCCCAACCGCTCCGGCAGCCATGATGAACCCACCGAACCGGCCCGCTAACATCCGGTTGTCTCGCAGGATGGGTAGGAGGGCGCCCAGCGCGGTCGTGGTCAAGCCGATCGCGACCGGCACGAACGCGCGGACGAAGCCGACCGCCGCCAAGGCTGCGGTTACTCCCATCGCAACAACCAGCGTCACGAGCCAGGATGTCAATGCCAGCCGTCCGGCCCGCTCACGGAACAGCGTTAGCTCAAGTTCATAGCCTGCCAGAAGGAAGAGGAACCCGAGACCGACGTTGGATACCAGTTCAAGACCCGCCGGGTCAGCCCACCCCAACACCTGCGGTCCAACGAAAATCCCTCCGACGATGAGGATCACCGCCTGAGGCACGCGCAGCCGGGAGAGGAGTCCCGCCACGATGGGGGTCAGCGCCGCGATCACGGCGACGATGAGGAGGTCGATGAGGCTCTGTTGAAGACTCACAGGAACCACCTTCACTGCGCCGTATCAGGACCGGCGGCAAGACACCCCGCCCGGTCGAGAACCTTCACGATTACGCCGACCGCGAATTCGACTACTACAACACAGGTGCCGAACTGACGCTCGAAAGAGCCGAATCCGACGGCGGACCGTTTGTCAGGATGAAGAACGACTGGGCGACTGTTCTCCGCTCGGGTCGTCCTCCAGCGGCCGCCGGTACGCGTGTCGCCGAGGACGGCGAGACCCCGCTGATCCGGCTCTCCGATGGCCGCCCCGCCACTAATGCCGCGCAGCGGTGCCGCCACTTTTGCTCGCTATTTTTCGCTAGTCGAGGTGATGTCTGTCTGCACACGGCGATCTCACTGGTGATGCTCCCCGACTTAGCACTAGCGATCTTAGCCAGCCTTGGATCGTAGCCGAGTCGTCCCAGGCGGCCGCCCGGATCGCGGCAAGCCTTGTCCTGGCCCCGTTCGGCGCTAGTCGTCCGCGCGTGCCTTTGGCCGCGCAACCGATCGGCCAAACGCATCCTGACCGTAGTCCAGGGTGGTCTCGTTGATTTCGGCTTCGGCGTTCTCCTCGGCGGTCTGGCACGCGGGGCAGAGGAATCCGGCGATTACGCCAGCGCGCACCTCAACGTTCCAGGCCTGGGCTCGTCCGAAGCGCGCTTTGCGTCCGCACCGGTCGCATCGGATGACGGTGTCGTTTGGAATGTCCGACGTTCCGCCCTCATGGGTGGAATCCTCTCACCAGCCTGCTCTGTGCCTCGGCCAGAGTCCGCACCAGGGAGGCCGCGAGATCGGCGAGCGCCTTCGGGGTCGGCGGGAGCACACTCGCCGCCAGCGGCCAACGGACCAAGATCACCGCTGGCGCATCGGGTGGTTTGACGAGCTCGACGCCGAGTGCGTCGGTACGGGTGATCTGGTCAGCGGCCAGCTCAGTAACTTTAGACATGGAGATCTTGCTTCCTTTCGCGAGTTGGTGGATCTCCTGGCCCGTCGGGAGTTGCACCTCCTGGCGGGCCGCTCAACTGGCACATCGGGTGTCAGCTGGCCCTGCTAGTTGATCTTGTTCTGCCCTTCTTGTTGATCTTGATCAGAACCGCCGACCATGATCAGAGTCCGTCTAGAGTCCGTCAGGCGTTGAGGATTCGCGGGTAACGATGAGTAGTGTTGAACAGCATTCCCCCAAGTCAGTAGGCGTTTGGGCGGTATCGCCCCTAGCCAGTGAACCCCTCGGAATAGTTCGAACCCAACACCTGCCACAGAACGAAGATTGCACACCAGGCGCGCGACCAAGTGCCGAAGATGCCGCAGCAAGACTCGGCTCGACGAGGACCTCAGCGATGAGTCGGAACCATCCCAGCACATCGAGCGTCAGACAGCCCGAGACCTCGATCCCGAGTGGTACACGGTTGCGCAGGTGGCGCAGCATTTCAGGCAGGACGAAACCAAAATTCGGATGTTGATCATCTCGGGCCGAGCTCGGATCGCTGAAGGATTGGACGGCCTGGGCGAGTGTTGCCCGAGTGGGTCCAGGCGTACGTGAGTCATCGTCGGCACAAACCGACGGGTTGTGATTGGTAATTCCGCCTAGGTAGCGCCCTCCAGTGACACGAAGCTGCGCGGATGCCGCGCTTTACCCGCTCGGCGCGCTCATGCAGGGGTGCCTGTCGGATAATCAAGTGGGTGACCGCCGGCTCCGGCGTAGCGCTGGCGATCTGCTTGGCATGGCGCCCCGCGTGTTGTCGGCGCGCCACAACGACATAGTCGGCGACCGACCTCGAGCTCGCAATGTCCTACTGGCCGGCGGATCTCGACCAGAGGGAGTCCGAACGCTCCCATCGGCCGTGGCACGGGGCGTCGCCGGTCCAGCGGATGTTCGGCGGGCCGGCGTGGTCGTCGACGGTGATGATGGCCGACGAACGGGTGCCGTAATCGTCCTCGTCGGCATGGACACAGATGGCTCGGGCGGCGACGGCGAGGCGCGGGTTGCTGGCGGCGGCCGGTGGTTCGCCAGGCGGCACCTCGTGATCTGCCAGCAGCGTCGGCAGGATCTCGAGCAGCGAGGTGTCCTGGCCGTGCAGGGCGGGATCGAGCAGCTCGCGCACCCGCTCTGCCTTCGGCGACGGCTCGTGGAGGTCGCGGTTCTCGAGCACGTGCACTCCCGGTCGGAGGTGCTCGACGATGACCTCGTCGGTGGCGGTCACATCGACGAAGAACGCGTCATTGCGGTCGGCGACCAGCAGCCAGGATGGGTTGTACGCGCCCGGATCGATGGCCGTGCCGAAGGCCTCGACGGCGGCAGCTGCAGTGGGATGGGCGGCGAGCGCGAGGGGCAGCTCGCCGCGGGATCGCTTGGCCGCATCGGGACCGTCGCGCAGCGGCCGATTTGTCAGCCCAGCGACCACGCCGACCTCGTTGGTCGCCAACCAGGTGCCCCCGCCGACCTCGTCGCGCCCTCCGCGGATGGCCGGTCCGCCTAGCCCGTCAAGCCGGGTCATCGGGATCGCCGGGCGGGCGCGGCGCTCGTCACGGTTGGCCGCCACGATCAGCGGAATCCCCGGGACGACGCCGCTGATCACGATCAAGAGGCACATCGGAAGCAGCGTACAAGCCGGTGGAGCGACGGATGGGTGCTCGCTGCCGAGCCCGCGACCGGCACCTCTTCCCCCGCCACCTTCAACGCAGCCCAGGGGTGGGGGTCTTGATGCAAGGACCTTGATCGCGCTGAGAATGCTCGCCGTCGGTGCACCAGCGCCGCGCGAAAGATTTCGCTGGCGTTCGCGATGCCGACCGTGTTGTCGGTCGGGGAGTGCATGACCAGCAGCGCTCGTCTCAGGGTGCGGATCTGTAGGCCCGCCAGCCGGGCCCGCTCGTGCTTTGGAACCCAGACCCGCTCCACCACGCGGCCATCCTCCCAAACCCCGTGACGGCCGCTGTGCCCAGCGGCGGCGCCCACACCGGGTGCACAGCTACTCCACCGCGCCGCCCACGAGGGAGCCCAAGCCGCTGGCCAGTTGTTGACGGGCGCTGGACTCGCATCTGGGGATGAAGCCGATCGATCCCTCGGATCAAGGTCGCGATATCCTTCCCACCTTCGTTGGAGGTGTCGGATGAGCAGCCATACGTACCGAGTCACCGAGATCGTAGGAACGTCACCTGACGGTGTCGACGCCGCCATTCGCTCGGGCATCATGCGCGCGTCGCAGACGCTGAGGGGACTCGACTGGTTCGAGGTGGGGGAGATCCGCGGTCATCTCGAGAATGGAAAGATCTCGCACGTGCAGGTCGCTATGAAGGTTGGGTTCCGGCTGGAGGACTCTGCCGCCGAGTAGCCGGCAAATCCAGTTATAGATGCACGAGCGGTCGACACCGACCCTGATGCGTACGCGCCCGCACGGCTGCACTCCTTCACCCCGAACATACGATGCCGGGAGTGCTCACCGGCCCTGGTTCGTCATGCTGCCCGTGCACCCACCGCTGCGGTCCTTCTTCGGCAAGCCTCCGCGTCGGGAAGGGCGAGGAGTGGACATAGGCGATGAATCCGATCTCCAAAGTGCGATTCGACGCCCTCGCGGCCTACTGCCGTGCTTCGCTCACTCCTGCTCTGGCGACCGAACTTTTGGATGCCGTCGTTCGCGAGCTAGCGGGGCTGGCACACACGGCGCAACAACCCGCTGGCAGAGGGATCCGCACGGATCTGCCGAGAAGTCGTGCGTGTGAGGACCGCCTGCCTTCTTGCGGGGTTCAGTTGGTCGGCATCAGGAACGGGCGCCTGGCAGGCAGGCGCTCGCAGGCGCGGCGGGCGGCGTCACAGGCGAGCAACTCATCCTTGTGATCCACCACCAGCAGCGTGGAGAGGGGCGGCCCGACCGCGGGACAGTTGTAGGGGCTCATCAATGTGGTCTCGGGGCCGCATGCTGTACGGCCGCGAACGGAATGCAGTGCCCGGGAGTGCTCCGCTTAGGGCCGCTTTCGGCAGGACAGTGGACGGGTCACATGGACCCGGTGCCTCCAGACCACCACGGAACGTGGACGAGGGAAGCAGGACAGCAATCGGCTCTGTGGATGCCTCGTTCTACAGAATTGCGTTGTCGGTGGATCCTGATGAGGAAGTCGATCCTCGGGCATGTGTCCGCAAGCCGGTCGGGTTTGGGCAGCAATGAAGAGGCCAGGAGGCAGGAGCTGAGGTGTATAACCGCATCCAAGAAGTGGCCGAGCGCGCGAACGTGCCCGAGGATTTTGTGCGACAGCTGGTCGCGGCTGGCGCGCTGCCTGCCGAGGAGGGCGAGATGGAACTCGCCGGGGCGGTCCGGCGTGTCCGTTTGCTGCGGTCTTGGACGGCGGCGGGGCTTTCGGTCGAGACGATCCTTACGCTGGTCAATCGGGGCGCCCTGTCGCTGGCATTCCTAGATGCGCCGGCGTACGCCTTGCCCGAACGCCTGGAGTACTCCTATGAGCAGCTCGCCGCCGACCATCGGGCGCCGATGAGCTTCCTACAGGCGCTCCACCAATCGCTCGGCTTCGCTCCTCCGGAACCCGGCGACAGGGCCGGCGAGGACGACGCGACCATGCTGGAGGTGGCACGGCTGTTCCGCGGCGCGGGAGCAGCCGACGACGCCACCCTGCGGCTGCTGGCCGTGTACGCCGACAACTTGCGCCGCATCGCCAAGGCCGAGGCAGATTACTACGAGGCAAATATTGAGCGCCGCCTCCGCGCCGAAGGACTAGACGAGCGTCAGCTGATTGAGATCGGCACCCAGCTCGGCGACCGGGTCATCGGGCTGCTGGAGAGGGCGCTCCTGATGGTCTACCGTCGCCATCGCGAGCACCTCTGGACCGAGCACGCCATCAACCACGTCGAGGAGGCACTTGAGGGCTCTGGTCTGCAACAACGAGTGCCACAGCCACCAGCTATCTGCTTTGTCGACCTGACTGGCTATACCCGGCTAACCGAGGAGCGCGGCGACGAGGCCGCTGCACAGGTCGCGGGGCGGCTGGTCGCGCTGGTGAACGACATCTCGCGTCGTCGAGGGGGCCGGCCCATCAGATGGCTAGGGGACGGCGGGATGTTCTACTTCCGGGAGCCAGGGACAGCCGTGGTTGCCGGCCTTGACCTGGTCGAGCGCGGTCCTAGGCTCGATCTACCACCAGCCCACGTGGGCATCCACACCGGCCCCGTCATCTCACAAGACGGAGACGTCTACGGAAGAACCGTCAACCTGGCGGCACGGATCGCTACCTATGCACAGGCCGGACAGGTGGTGGTGAGCCAAGAGACAGCCCAGCGCTCTGGCGACCCCCAGGTGTGGTTCGACCCGCTCGGAGCCGTCGAGCTCAAAGGCGTCGCCAAGCCCCTGCAGCTCTACCAGGCCTACCGCAGGTCCTAGCGCGTCGGGCCACGATGCCACTGCACAGGCGAATCTTCTTGGCGCCGGGGCGGGCGCAATGTTCTAGCTCACGTTCGCACCGGCATCGCTGTCTCCCCCGATGGTCGGCTGTGGGTTGCCGACCAGGCTGATCAGAGGTCAGCGGGAGCGGGGGAAGTCGTGGGGGTCAGTCACGGTCTTACTCCGCTCGGATTTCAGACCAGCCAGTTCCAACCGTTCAGCCGACAGTCCCGCTCGGAACGACGATCTCGATGGGTCCGCGTCTTCGTAAGACGGTCCGCATACGGGACTGGCACCAAAGACGCTGCGGGCAGCTGGACGAGCCGGGGCGGAAAGGTCAAGCGGCCTGCGGCAGCTGAGATCGGCTGAGTAGGTTGGCCGGGAACACGAAGTACAGGGGTTTCTGTGATCACACGACAGCTTGGGTCGACCGGTCCTCTCGTCTCTGCGATTGGGCTGGGTTGCATGGGCATGTCCGGTGCCTATGGTCCTGCGGATGAGCCAGAGAGCATCGCCACGATCCACGCGGCACTGGACGCCGGGATCAACCTGCTCGACTCCGGAGATTACTACGGCATGGGGCACAATGAGCTGCTGATCCGGGAGGCGCTGCGCGGCCGGGATCGGAACCGGGTCGTCATCAGTGTGAAGTTTGGAGCACTGCGCGCTCCCGACAATGCCTTCATCGGCATCGACGGCCGACCAGTGGCCGTCCGGAACTTTCTGGCCTATTCCCTGCGCCGCCTCGGCACCGATTACATCGACATCTATCGCCTGGGCCGGGTGGACCCGCTGGTGCCAATTGAGGAGACGGTCGGTGCCATCGCGGAGATGATCGACGCGGGTTACGTGCGTCACGTCGGTCTGTCGGAGGCAGGAGCCGAAACGGTACGCCGCGCCCACGCCGCTCATCCGGTGGCTGATCTGCAGATCGAGTACTCAGTGCTCTCTCGGGGAATCGAGGCGGGAATCCTGCCCACCTGCCGGGAGCTGGGCGTGGGCGTGACCGCCTACGGGGTGCTGTCGCGTGGGCTTCTCGGAGGAACCTGGTCGAGCAAGCAGGCCGCCGCACCCGCTGACATGCGTGCCCGCATGCCTCGCTTCCGCCCAGAGAACCTGAAACGCAACCTTGCCCTCGTCGATGCTCTGCGTGCCATCGCCGAGGCGAGGGGCGTGACTGTTGTCCAGATCGCGATCGCGTGGGTGCTTGCTCGCGGCCAGGACATCGTCCCCCTGGTGGGTACTACAAGGCGCGATCGGCTCGCAGAAGCGGTCGGTGCCCTCAAGCTGCAGCTCAGCGAGGATGACCTCGCTGCCATCGAGCGTGCGGTGCCGCCCGACGCGGTGGCCGGAGATCGCTATGACGAGCGCCAGATGGCAATGCTCGACAGCGAGGCAGGCATGCGACCGAAAGTGTGAAGCTGGCGTCGCCTGCCTCCTGGCCATCGTGATTTTGAGACAGTCCGGTGCGGGAAACGGTGCGTTGATCACGGGCCAGACGCTGGCTATCCTCTATGGCCGGATCTTCGCGCTCTCACAAAGCCTTATGCCGATCGTGAACGACCTGTTGCTGGGTTTCCTGCTTTATCAGTCGCGCCTGGTGCCGCGGGGTTGCCCCTGATCGCACTCATCGGAGCGCCATTGCTCGCCGTCGCCACCCTCGGGACGTTGATCGGCCTCTGGGGACAAAGTTCTGCCGCGGCGCTCCTCGCATTGCCGGTGGCCATATTTGAGTTTTCGCTGGGTGTCTACCTCATCGTGAAAGGATTTGGGCCCTCTCCGATCACCACTCCCGAGGCATCGAGCCAGGCAGCGTTATGACTGCCATTTCCTAGGAGGCTTGGCGATCGATCAGCACCGGCGCTAACTCATTCCATGAGCTTGAGACTCAGGCGGTTATCAGGCGGGAGGCCGCCCCAGGTCGCAGTGAAAACTGGTCCGTCACGAGCCCTTAGGCAGGGCTCGGGGGTGTGCCGTAGAACGAGATATAGAAGTTGACGCCCTGGTATGGCTCCAGCTTCGGTAGTGCGAAAGCGGTTTTTCCGTCGCCGCCGTAGGTGGTGCCGATCAAGTTGAATAAGCCTTGGTAGTCGCGAACGTTCCGCTGTTGGCCGTCACACAAGCCCCAGCCCTGGGGCGCGTAGCGACCGGTCAACATCCTGATCTCTCCGATGTAGGGGTCAGGCACAGCACACTCCTAGTTCTGGGTGGGGGACATGCTTTGGGGAGCGTGGCACCAAATGCTCGTAATCGTCAAGGGCGATGGATGTGTGGGCACCCCCGAGATTCCGACGCCGTGGCACCAGGGAATGACCCGTACCCGCCGCGGGATTGTTTAGGCTCATCCCGTGATCACGCGGGCCGATCTCGACGCCGCCTTGCGCATCGTGCGGCCGCATGTGCCGGTGACGCCGGCGTACCGCTGGCCGCTGCTGGAGAAGGTCACCGGCACACCGACCTGGGTCAAGCACGAGAACGCCACTCCAACCGGCGCCTTCAAGGTGCGCGGCGGGCTGGTTTACGTGGCGCGGCTGCTCGACGCCGAACGCCCGGTGCGCGGCATGATCACAGCCACGCGCGGCAACCACGGCCAGTCGCTGGCCTACGCCGGACGCGCGCACGGCATCCCGGTCACGATCGTGGTCCCCGAAGGCAACAGCCCGGACAAGAACGCCGCAATCGAGGGGTTCGGCGCTGAGTTGATCGTGCACGGGCGCGACTTCCAGGAGGCGCGCGAGCACGCGACTCGGCTCGCCGAGGAGCACGGGCTGCACATCGTGCCGTCGTTCCACCGAGACCTGGTCGCCGGCGTCGCGACCTACGCTGCCGAGCTGCACGAGCAGGCTCCGGACCTCGACGTGGTTTATGTGCCGGTTGGTCAGGGCTCCGGGCTTTGCGCCAATATCGCTGTCCGTGACCTGCTCGGCCGCCGCACCGAAGTCGTCGCTGTCGGGGCCGAGGGCGCCCCGGCATATGCACTCTCTTTCCAGGCCCGGGTCCCGGTCACCACACCGGAGGCCGACACCTTCGTCGACGGCGTCGCCACCCGGGTGCCGGACGAGGGCGCTGTTGAGGTGATGGTCCGCGGAGCAGCCCGGTTCGTCCAGGTCAGCGACCAAGCGACCGAGGAGGCGATGCGCTGCCTGTGGCAGACCACGCACCAGATGCCCGAGCCGGCCGGCGCCATCGCCCTCGCGGGCCTGCTTGCGGACACTGCACGCGCCGACGGTGCCGTGGCCGCAACGATCATGACTGGCGGCAACTGCGATCGGGAGCTCGTCCAGCGCGTTGCCTCAGATGTAGCGTCCGACCAGCGGCGTTAACACACCGCATGCATCGTCCGATCCAAGACGAGGGCAACCTGATCGGCGGCGAACCTCTTCGCGCGTTCAATCTCGTCCACTATGTCGATCGTCTTGTCGAACGGGGAGCTGAATAGGCTCACGACGGAGCGAGGCCGTAGCTGCCAATCCGGTCGGCGTATTCGGTCGCCGTCATCCCTTCCGGCACGTCAGCCTTGACGGCGGTGAACCCGATGTCCGCGAAGTCCGCAAAAGCTTGGTCGGTCAGAGCGGCGTTATCGCCCAGGTGATGCTCAGGAGGTCTGCTCCCACGTCCGTCCTTCCCACTGGGTCGGCGGGGGAGGAGCGCTAGCCTAAGCGCGGAAAGCGCTTGCTCAGCCGCTCTACCCACCCCTACCGCTCTAGCGTTGAGGAGAGAAGCCCCGATGGTCACCTTGTCAGCGTCGACACTCGGTGCCCCCGGAGAGAGCCTGCAGCAGGTGCTGTCCTGGCTCCAAGAGACCAGCTTTGCTGGCATCGAGCTCCGACTGAGCGTCGGTGAGATCGCCGATCCCACCCTGACCCGGGCCGCGCGGCGCGCGGTCCGTACCGAGATCGAGGACGCCGGCGTGATCGTGACGGGCATCGCCAGCTATGTCAAGGTCGGGTCGGCTGCGGAGGACGAGATGATCGTCGGCTCGCTGGTCGGGGCGCTGGACTTCGCGGCCGACCTGGGCGCCCCCATGGTTCGGGTCTTCCCGGGTGCACCGGTCGAGCCGGGACCGTACGACCGGGTGCCCCAGCTACTCCAGCCTCAGGAAGAGGTGAACGCGCGCGCGGCGAACAGGCTCAACGCCGTTGCCTCCTACGCCGAGGACTGCGGCGTGCTGCCGGCCCTAGAGACCCATGACTCGCACCCCACTGGGCGGCACATTGCCGCCGTCCTCGAACAGGTCACCGGTGCGGTGGGCGCCATCTGGGATCTCATGCATCCATGGCGCGTGGGCGAGACGCTGGAAGAGTCCTGGGCGGCCCTCTCGCCCTGGCTCGCAGCGGGGCGCGGCGGCGTGCAGGTGAAGGACGCCGACCTGCCAGCCGATCCAACCCCGCTGCTGATCGGGGAAGGCACCCTGCCCACTGACGAGTTCGCTGAGCTGCTCATCCGCGAGGGCTACGCCGGGCCGGTGATCCTGGAGTGGGAGAAGAAGTGGCACCCCGAGGCCGTCCCGCTGGACCAGGCACTCACCAGCGCCAAGCGCTGGCTGGACCGGCACTGGCCTTCTGGCCACCTCACGAGTGCGACGCCATGAGTCGGCGTCCTCATGTCGCTCTCGCCCTATCGGGCCCCGAACTTCGTGACGCCCTGTTCTCTCCGCGACTGCGTACCCGGCTGCATCAGCTCGCTACCTGCGACTTCGACGCGGTGATCACGAACTTCGAGGAGCCGCCGGTCGACCTGAGCACCGTGGATGCGCTGTTGACGGGGTGGGGTTGCCCCCGGATCGACAGCGCGGCTCTCGCGCTGCTGCCGCGGTTGGAACTGGTCGCCCACGCCGGCGGTACGGTCAAGGGCCATGTCGACCGAGTCTGCTGGGACCGCGGCATTACGGTGACCACGGCCGCAAGTGCCAACGCCGTCCCGGTGGCCGAGTTCACGCTGGCCCAGATCATTCTCGCCGGCAAGGCCACTCAGGCCGCCCAGCACCTCTACACCAAGCGCCAGCGAAAGGTCGGCCGCGAGGACCTGCCGTTGATTGGTAACTACGACCGGACCGTCGGCATCATCGGTGCCTCCACGATCGGGCGGCTTGTGCTGGCCCGGCTGCAGACCTTTGACCTGGACGTCGTCGTGTCCGACCCCACCCTCACCGCCGACGAGGCGACCCAGCTGGGAACAGCACTGGTCAGCCTGGAGGAACTGATGAGCGTCAGCGACGTCGTCTCGCTGCACGCCCCGCTGCTTCCTAGCACGATCAACATGATCGGACCCGCCCAATTGGCGAGAATGAAAAACGGCGCCACCTTTATCAACACGGCTCGGGGCTTGCTGGTGGACCACGCGGCCCTTCGGACGGAGCTCGCGTCGGGGCGGATCAACGCCGTGCTGGACGTCACCGAGCCGGAGCCGCTCGAGCCCGGTGACGTCCTCTACGGCCTGCCCAATGTTCAGCTGACACCTCACATCGCCGGCTCGATGGGAACCGAGCTCTACCGGATGACGGCCCTGGCCCTGGACGAGATCGAGCACCTCGCGCAGGACACTCCCTTCCGCTTTGCCGTCATGCGTCAGGACCTGGACCGGATGGCCTGATTGTCCCGGTTCGGCGCCCCTAGTGGCGTCACTTAAGGCCCCGAGCGGATCAGTCGGAACTGACGACCGACCAGCGAACCGTCTCCCCGGGCTCGGTCAGGTCCAGCCGCACCAGGCCGCACAGGCCGCGGCGGCTCTCGTATGCGTAGGGAAGGTCGATTCCGCGCTCGATCTCACCCTCCACCGCGAATTCGACCCACTCGTCACCGAGCGCGAACCGGACCCCGGAGTCGAGTAGCGACACCACGGTGGTCGCGGCCGAGCCGAGGTCGCGCAGGTAGGGCACGAGCAGCGTGAGCCACCCTGGCCAGCCCGGAACCGTCTCGACCAACTCCACACCGCTCTCGCCCACCGAGCCCTGCCAGCGGTAGCGCCGCGCAGGCCGGTCGCTGTCGCTCATCGTGGTCTCGAATTGCAACCCGGCAGTGCCTAGCCGAGCGAGTCGAGTGCTGAGGTTGTGCCGGAGTGCGCCGACCGCGATGAGCGGCTGGGCTCCCGGGCCGTCCCGTAACGCCAGCCCGGGAACCAGCCACGGGCCACCGCTGAGATGGCGTGCAGCGCTGACAAAGTGCAACTGACGGCCTGAGCCGAAGGTCATGTCCACCAGCCCGGTGGCGTCGTAGCTGTCGTCGGCCTCAGCATGCACTGCGATCGAGAGCCGGCCCAGGTGGACCGCGCCGCGGTGCGTAGGCGCTCCCTCGGCCAGCGTCGCCGCCGGGCGCCCGTCAAGCTCCACACCCGACGGCGGATCGTCGTCCCCGAACCCCGCGTACACCGCCGAGGCCAGGAAGCCGAGCGCCAGGGGCGAGTAATGCCCATCTGCCGTGTACGCCTCATAGCCCACTCGCAGCTCGGGGGCGAGCAGGTTCTGCACCGGGGAGAAGTAGCCCTCCGGTCGCTGCCAACGGGCCAGTGACCCGAAGGCCCGCCACGCCCCGAGCCGGGCGCCCTCCTGGTCCGCCGACGATCCCAACCCCAGTGCCTGTGAGCCGGTGAACAGCGCCACCTGCGCGCTCAGCACCCAGGTCTGGCCGGCACTGCGGTAGCCCGAGGCCAGAGATCCGTCGGACAGCTGGACGTTGAGGCTTCGGCGAAGTCCGGTGGTCAGGAAGCTCTCCAGCCGGTCCCGGTTGCGACCGGCATACCCCTGCAGCAGGAGGTCGGTGAAGTGGGCCCGGGTGAAGAGGTCGTAAGCGTTGGGATTCCCACGCTCCAGGTACATCCCGAGGTTCAGGTCGAACCCGGCATCCCCGACCTCGAAGAACACATCGATCCAAGCGTCCAGCTCGTCAGACGATGTGGAAGATAGCCCCGCCGCCATCCGCAGCCACTCCCCGCTCAGCCACACCGCCGCCCAGTTGGACGGCGGCCGTGACCGGAACGACGCTTCGACATCGACCTCGGCCAGCCGCTTCCGGAATCCATCCCGCTCAGCGCGCTCGCCCAAGGCTAGGTAGGTCTTGAGGATCGGCGGCCAGGTGAAGTCCCGGTGGTTCAGCCGACCGGTGATGCTCAGCGTTTGCCGGTCGAACTCCGACGCGTACGGCTGCCTCTCTGGGTCGGCCGTGTGGTCGATCGCCTCCGACAGCAGGCCTGCGGCCCGGTCTCGGTAGCCCTCCCCGTCCTCCAGCCTTCCCCCCAGCACCGCACAGCACCAGGCGTAGTAGGCGCTGCCGTACTGGGTGGGAGCCCCGAACACGGGGTCGTGCAGAGTCCCGTCCTGGCGAAGCTGGCCAGACAGTGAGTCCACTCCGACCCTCAGGATGGAAAGCGGAGTGGACTGGCTCGTCACCTCGGCGTGGCACTCACGTTCTGCAGCTGGTCCTGGTATTCATTGCGCATCGCGTCGCCCGCCGCGGTGCGCCATGTCGACACCAGGTTCTTCAGGTCGGAGAACGGCCGGCGGCCCTGGATGATGTCGTTGACGCCGTCGTTGAAGGCCTTGTCGGCCGTGGCGTTCTTGCTCGCGGCTGTGTTGGAGAACAGGCCGATGGTCGGGTTACTGACCCCGGTCGGAATCTCCAGCGACTGGTATTTGTGTTGGGTGTCGGCGTCCTGCGGCCGGCCCGGCATATAGATGGCGAACGGGGCGTCGGCCATGTATCGGATGGGCACAACGGTGTTGGCCGTGCCGGTCTTCGTCAAAACCGGATTGCCGGCGCTGTCAACTGTATGGTCGACGCCCTCCTCGCCGTAGAGCCGGTAGAGGTACTCCTCGGTCCCGAAGGGAGCCGCAAGCCAGTTGAGCACGCGCAGGATGGTCTTGAGCTTCTCCTTGTCGTCCTGTTTCTTGAGCAGGGTGATCGAGAAGAAGCCGCTGCCCAGGTTCCAGTTCGCCAGCTTGCCGCCCTCACGCCGGTAGGCCGGCATCAAACCCAGCTTGAAGTTGGGGTTGCTGGCGTTGTCCAGCATGTACTGGGTCCACGCGGGATAGCCGTCGGCGGCGTTGATGGCAACGGTGCCCGCGTTGAACAGCTGCTTGAACGGCTGCGCCGGGTTGAACGAGTCGGGGTGCATGACCCCGGACTTCCACATGGCGATCAGGTCGGTGATGGTCTGCGCATACTGGTCGGTCTCGTACATGTGCGTGAGCTTGCCTCCCTCCTCCCGCCAGATGTTGGGCTCGTCGTTCATCCGGCCGAGCAGCTGCCGGGGTTGGTTGATCAGGCCGAAGGCCCAGCGGCGCTTCTTCGGGTCCGTCAACGCTTGGCTGGTCTGGACCAGCTCCTCATAGCTCTTCGGGGTGGGCGAGACGCCTGCCGCCTCGAACAAGTCCAGCCTGATGAAGTGGTAAGCGCCGATCGCTCCTCGCGGGATCGGGATGCCGTAGATGCCCCCGTTGAAGACGGCGGACTTCCACGTCCGGGTTGGGAGGTTGGCCAGCATGGGGTATTCCTTGACCGCGTCTCCAGACAGGAATTCGGACAGGTTCGTGAACCGCTTGTCCAACAGCTGCGGCAGGTTGGGAATCGGCGGAGGGGAGCCGTTGGGGGTCTGCAGCATGTCGGGCAGCTCGTTGCCGGCGATGACGGTGGGGAACTTCTGAAGGTAGTCGGCGTTGCTGACCATCTGCATGTCAAGTTTGACCCCCATGCGCTGGTTCAGCCCGGCCCAGAAGCTGTTCTTGTCGGGTCCCGGGGGCGCGGCGTAGTAGATATTGGCCATGCCGGTCAACGTCTCGCCTTTGCCGGGGACCTCCGGCACCGACTTGGGGTTCGTCTTGGGAAAGTTGCGGAACGCTGGGTCGACGCCCGCCTCGCTGCCCGGCAGGTCAGGCTTGAGCCCGGTGTAGGGCACATAGGTCGGGAGTGCCACCGCAGTGTTGGCCGTGGCCGTGTTTCCGGCGCCCTTGGTGCCGTTCCCGCAGGCACTCAGGCCTGGCACCCCGAGCAGCAGGGCAGCACCTCCTGTGCCAGCGAGCAGCGTGCGCCGACTGAATGCACTGTCTGACATGGATCCTCCTTGATCCGACCCGCCGGTCGGTTTCGTCAGATGTTCTCGTGGGCCGGGGCAAGCCGAGAACCTATGTCTCAGCCCTTGACGGCGCCGATCATCACGCCCTTGGCGAAGTGGCGTTGCAGGAAGGGGTAGACCACCAGGATCGGCACGATTGCGATGACCAGGATGGCCATCTGGAGTGAGAGCTGTGGGGGCATCACCTCCGCTGACACTTGGTCGCCACCGATGGTCGTCTGGTTGACCACGTAGGTCCGGAGCACCAGCGCCATCGGCCACTTGTCAGTGGACTGGATGTAGAGCATCGCGTTGAAGAAGGCGTTCCAGTAGGCCACCGCGTAGAAGAGCCCGATAACCGCCATCACCGCCTTGGACAATGGCAGCACGATCCTGAACAGAATGGTGGCCGAGGAGGCGCCGTCGATGGCAGCAGATTCGAACAACTCCTGCGGCAGCTCCTGGAAGAACGCCCGCATCACGATCACGTTGAAGGCGTTGACGAGCACCGGCAGAATGAGCGACCACCACGAGTCCAGAAGGTTGAATTGCTTGACCACGAGATAGGTCGGGATGAGGCCCGGTGAGAACAGCACGGCCCCGAGGACCAGCATCAGGATCGGCTTGGCCAGGAGGGCGTTGGGCCGCGAGAGCCAGTATGCGAGCCCGGCCGTGGCGGCCAGGGACAGCAGGGTGCCGATTACGGTGATTCCGATGGAGATAACCACGGCTCGGGTGACCACGCCGCCGGACAGAACTGCGGCGTAGGACGAGAAAGTGACGCCCTTGGGCCACATGACCATGCCGCCGCCGGAGGCGTTGATCGTCGTCTGGTCTGCAATCGAGGTGGCGATCACCGACCAGAACGGGATGACGACCAGGGCCACGCAGATGACAAGCGCCAGGAGCTTCACCACCTGGGTGATCGGGTTGGGCTTCTCCATCCACGGCGGCCGCTTGCCGCTCGCGCGCACTGGTGCGGAGACTGTGTCAGTGCCGATGGTCACCTGCTCCAGGGTGGTCATTTCTCGTACACTCCTCGTTCGCCGAACGCGTGAGCGAGTTTGTTGGCTCCCACGACCAACAGCACTCCCACGACACCCTTGAAGAGACCGACGGCTGCCGAAATGCCCCAGTTGCCACCGAGAATGCCGTTGTTGTAAACCCAGGTGTCGAGTACCTCGCTGGCCTGGAGACCCACTGGGCCCTGTTGCAGGATGATTTGCTCAAAGCCGACCGAGAGGCTACTGCCCAGCCGCAGGATCAGCAGCAAGATGAACAGTCCCTTGAGCGAAGGAAGGGTGATATTGACTAGCCGCTGCCACGCGGTGGCGCCGTCCACCGCCGCCGCCTCATACTGCTCCTGATCGATCCGCGAGATCGCGGCCAAAAAGATGATCGTGCCCCAGCCGGCGTCCTTCCAGATTGCCTGGCTGGTGACCAGCGCCTTGAACATCTCCGGGACGCCGATGATGTGCAGGATGGGCAGGTCGTGCTGCACCAGGAAGGTGTTGAGCATGCCAGCGTTGCCGAGCATCTGCTGGAACAGGGCGACCACGATCACCCAGGACAGGAAGTGCGGTAGGTAGAAGATGGATTGCAGCAGCCGCTTGAGCCGCTCGCCAGCCAGACTGTTGAGCAGCAGCGCCAGGGCGAGGGGCACCGGGAAGACCAGCACCGTCTGGATCACGGTCAGGATCAGGGTGTTCCAGAGGGCGTTGAGGAACTCAGGGTTGCCGTCCCACAGGAATGAGAAGTTCGAGAATCCCACCCACTCGGACTCCGTGAGCCCAAGATACGGCTGATAGTCCTGGAACGCGATGACGTTGCCCAGCAGGGGCAGGTAGTGGAACAGTATGAGCGCCAAGGCGCCGGGAATTCCCAGCAGCAGCACGAGCAGCTTGTCCCTGGACAACTTTCGGCGGTGATGCGGGGGCGCGGCCCGCTGCGCTGTATGGTCGACGGCTGCGAGGGCCGACCCGTCATCACCCGGCGGTCGTGGCACGTGCTTACCTACAGGGTCGAGATTGACCTCGGAACTCACACCGCGTCACCACTTCCCGGAGTGATTCAGCCGGATGGTTTGGTTACCTTCGCGATGGTTTTGGTTACCTTCGCGATGGCCATTGTGACGTCCACGCTAGAGTACGGTAAACGCTTTCCAAGACTTCTGGCAAACGCTATCACACGTTGATTTGCTCGCTGTGAAGGGTTCAGACCAAGCCGAAATCCGTCGAAAAGGACACCTCAGCCAGATGATCGATACCGCAGCAGCACCCTTCGACAAACATCACTTCGACTTCTCCCCGTGGTTCTTTTGGCGCCACGCCAGCGAGGCCGAGCGCGTACGACAGGTGGAACTCCAACAGGTGATGTGCAACCAGACGGACGCGGTGATAGAGGAGAACTGCTTCATCAGCGAACTCGCTGCCGTCCAGACCGAGCACCTCTATCTGGGCCACGACAGTTACATTGCCGCGCACGCCTACGTCACGGGCACCCTTCGCACCGGGCGCAACTGCACTGCGAACCCCTTCGCAGTGTTGCGCGGCACGATCACCCTGGGCGACGCCGTCAGGATCGGCGCCCACACCTCCATCCTCGGTTTCAACCACACCATGACGGACCCCAACTTGGAGGTCTTCCGGCAGCCTGTCTCGTCCCGCGGTATCACCATCGGCAACGACGTCTGGGTGGGCTCCCACGTAGTGATCCTGGACGGGGTCAACGTGTGCGACAAAGCAGTGATCGGCGCAGGCGCGGTGGTGACCAAGGACGTGCCGGCCGGAGCTGTGGTCGGGGGCAACCCGGCCCGGCTGATCCGCTGGAGGGTCCCCCCCACGGAGGGCGCCGCGAGCACCGCCAGCCAGGATCTGGGCGAGCGACTTGCCGGGTTCGTCGGCCGCGCCCGCGAGCAGACCGCAGACATTCTCGCCCGCTCCTGGGACCCCGAGGTACGGAGCGGCCTGTTCCTCGATCGACCGGGACAGTCGCCCACGGTGCGCGCACAGTGCGACGCCATCGAGATCGCGGACTTGCTGCTCGGGGGGCCGCCGACGCAGCTGCCCGCCGAGGAGCAGCGTGACCGGCTCCTGCGCATGCAGGACCCGAAGACCGGCCTGGTGCCTGCCTTGGACAGCGAGGGCCTGCCGCTGCCGGCCCCCGCCGACCTTTTCGACGGCGAGGCCAACTACCACGTCCTCTGTGTCGGCTATGCGCTCGACCTGCTCGGCAGCGAGTTCGGCGAACCTGTGCACCTGGTCGCAGAGGCCAGTGCAGCCGAGTTGGTCGAATACATCGAGGGTCAACCTTGGGCGGGCCGGGCCTGGAGCTCCGGAGCCTGGATCGACACGGTGGGCACAGCGCTGCGCTGGAACCTGCCCCGTGGAGCAGTAGGAGTCCAGGGCGCCGTGGAGGCTGTGTTCGGCTGGATGCTGACCCACGCCGACCCGCGGACGGGTATGTGGGGGGATCCGGAGAAGAACAACGGCCTACTGCAGGTGGTCAACGGCTTCTATCGGGCGTCCCGCGGTACCTTCGCCCAGTTCGGTCTGCCGCTGCCCTATCCCGAGCGGGTGATCGACACGGTGCTGCAACATGCCAAGAACCAAGCCTACTTTGCGCCGGACCGGCAGAACGCCTGCAACGTGCTGGACATCGCCCACCCCCTGTGGCTGGCGCAGCAACAGACGTCCTACCGATCGCCCGAGATCAACGCCCTGGCCACCTACCTGCTGCGCGACGCGCTCGGGCACTGGAGGGACGGTCTCGGCTTCGGTTTCCAGGCCCCAACTCCCGTGACCCGAATCCAAGGCCGAAGCGAGCCGGGTCTGCAGGGCACGGAGATGTGGCTAGCGATCGTCTGGCTCCTATCCGACCTGGTCGGCATCTCCGACCTGCTGGGGTACCGCCCGCGTGGCGTTCACCGACCCGAGCCGGCGCTTCGGGTCAGCTGAGCGTCACCAGTCGGGGAACCTGCCACGGTCGGCATCAGCCAGCGCTCTGCCGCAGGACCACCTCACCTGCGATGTCCACAGGTCCGGTCGACTCTGCCGTGATGGCAAGCTCCGTCGCCTTCCGGCCCATGAACTCCAACGGCAGCCGGAAGGTCGTCAGCCCGGGGAAGTGGTCGCGCAGTGTGGGTATGTCGTCAAAGCCTGCGACCTGGACGTCATCGGGCACGCGCAAGCCAAGCGAGCGCATGGCCGTTATGGCTCCCAGGGCCATCACGTCGTTCACCGCCAGAAGGCAGACGCTGTCTCGATGAGCTGGCTTCGAGGTGCGGCCTCGCCCCCTCTGGGCTGGCTTCGCAAGTCCGTCGAGTCCGGCCAACTGTCCCCAACAGCGGAGGGCGGAGGCGTAGCCTCCCTGGCTGTTGAAGTCGCCCTGGACTTTGGCCAACGGCTGCAGCCTCGCCTCGGCGAGGGCCTCGCGATAGCCAGCGACGCGGTCGCGAGCGGTGTTCAGATCAGGAGGGCCGGAAAGGATAGCGAAGCGCGTGACGCCGCGCTCGATCAATGAGGTGACGAGCAGACGCCCGCCGTCGCGGTTGCCCACCCTTATGAATTGAGCACCAGGAATAGTGGACTCGCCGAAAGTGACCACGCTGCCGCCGTTCGAGATGTAACGAGCCAGCTCGCGCGTCAGCTGTTGTTCAGTGTGCCGCCGACGAGAGCCGACGAGAATGATCGCTCTTGTTCTGTAGGAGTTGAAGGCAGCCACCGCATCGAGCTCAGCGCTCTCCTCGCGTACAGCTCCCGCCAGCAGGACCTGGCTGTGGTGATCGCGGGCGACTTGCTGAGCACCTCGGGTGATGGCGGAGAAGTAGGGGTCGGCGATGTCGTGAACCACCAGCCCTATCAAACCGGTGGTGGAACGGGCGAGTGCTTGCGCCTGGGCATTAGCGACATAGCCCACTTCCTCGGCGGCGGCACGCACCCTTTCGGCGACCGCCTCCGTTGGTGTGCGGTGATCTGAGCCGTTGATGACGCGAGAGGCTGTAGCCACCGAGACACCGGCCCTGTGGGCCACCTCGGTCAACGTAACTGCCGCCATGTCCTCTCACTCGCTCGGTGCTGAATGTTAGCGCCGTTCGTCGCCCGGCGCAGGCAGGCTGTCTCGTCCCACCGAATTGTTCGACGGCGTTGTGAACAACGCCGGCTCGCAATTCTTGGCGCCCGAATCGCTCCTCCCTCGACCCTTTCACGGCTGGCTCGGCGAGGCGCTGACTCGGAACTCGTCAGAATGGCGTCTGGTCCGGGCGCCCGAGTTGGTCGTGAGATCGTCTCGGATGGGCACACATGTCGAGGGGACTTCCGTTCAACCGCCGCGGGTTTGGTGGAGGGCGAGTTCTCCCGGCGGCGGTTGCCGTCGGGGTCGTTGGCACGGGTGGTAGGTCTGTTTGTGCTCGATGGGCGTGAGGCAGTCCAGCGCGCTATACATCACGCCGACGCCATCGTGCTCGGGTGAGCGCGTCCACCAGAACTTGTTGCGGACCCTCGACGGCCCCCACGAAGGGTCAATGGTGGTGACGAACTGACATCAGCGGCACGTGAACCACGCTCAGCTCGGCTGCTTGTCGGTGGGTGGGAACACGTGCCACCCCACCCGGGCGCTGGTGATGCTTGCGGCCTATCCCGGGTCACACATATCGGATGACGTTCATCATTGGCCGCCGCGAATTCTGCCCTTCTAGGCCAAGGCCAGCAGATGATCAACTTTCCGGGTTCACTATTGGCATAGATTGACGGCAGTAACTCATACAGCGACATCAGGAGGCCACCGGTGAGTGAGTCCAGCGGGCCCAACGATTGGAACCAGAAGATCATCGAAGAATTCCGCGCTAACGGGGGCAAGGTCGGGGGCTATTTCGAGGGTGCGCACATGATCCTCATCCACCACGTCGGCGCACGCTCCGGCACTGAGCGCGTCAACCCTGTCACCTATCTGCCAGACGGGGACGACATGATCATCGCCGCAACCAAGAGCGGGGCTCCGACTAACCCAGACTGGTATTACAACCTGAAGAAACACCCTCGAATCGACGTCGAGGTTGGGACCGAGACCTTCCTGGTCGAGGCGACTGAGGTGGCGGGCGAAGAACGCGACGGACTCTGGGCCCGGCTCGTCGAGCTGCGGCCGGGGTTCGCCGCGTACGAGACCAAGACGTCACGCATCTTCCCGATGTTCAGGCTGACGCGCCTCTCGTAGCCGCCAACACGCTGCACGACTTCGTGGACATCGACGCGATACTGCAGACGCCCCGTTTCGAGGCATCAGGTGGTGCCGATCCCTGCGCAGGCCCGTGATGACCGGAAGCCCAGGCGACTGTGAGCTGCTGTTCCAGCAAACGTACGAGCAGCTGGAGCGCGAGCGTGTTGGTGCAGCCTGACCTTGGCGAGCCCACCAAGGAATCCAATATCCAATTCAGTGGCTACTCCGATGCCATAAACTCTTCCGAATCGCTAGGGAAACAGAAGCCAGAACCTCGCATCGACGATTTCCCGGCCCTGGCATTCCCAGCCACTAAGATTCAGTTTATTTCAAGTGCGAATGACTGGAACGAATTTGTATACGACGCGTATTCGCACCTTAATCCGAATCCGAGTCCGTAGCGGATTCTCCGAACATCGCCTCGTGATCAATTACCAGGGCGGCGATCTCCGCTTGCCCGGCAAGGTGGGGCGTTGGCACAGTGCGCCGGTTGAGCATGGTCCCTGCCGCGCTAAACACGGCCGTGCGGATCTGCGTGCCGCCCAGGTCAACGACGATCACCGCGTCCCGGGTTGCGGCGGTGTAGGGGCTTGAGGTCTCGTGCGGGCTAGACACGGTCACAGTGTGCACGTCTGGATGAGGAAGGTGTGCAGTGCGGAACGGATCTGGTGCGTGAAGGCCTCGGGATCGGCGTCCTTGCTGGGGACAGTGCACAGCCGCGCAGTGGGGATGGCGCCGGCGTATGCCTGTGCGATGGCGTAGGGGTGGAACGGGTCGTCGCGGTGGCCGATGACGAGGGTGGGCACGCTCACCTGGGCCCAGTCGTGGGTTGAGGCGGTGGGGCTGCTGGCGTGAAGGCTCGCAGCAGGAGCGATGTAGGTCGATGCTCATGCCGGTGTGCTGGTGAGGGCGGCGGCGAGGGTGCGGACGGCCTGGGCGACGTCGGCCTCGGCCAGCCCGTGGGCGACCAGCGTGCCGTCGAAGCCGTGCGCGCGGAGGGTGCCGACGATATGGCTCCAGGGCAGGAATCCTGCTCCGGCGGGCACGGCGGCGCGGCCGGTGGTGAGTTCCTTGGCGTGTGCGAGGCTGATATGGCCGGCGAGAGCGGTGATGTCGGCGGTGATGGCCTGTTCGGCGGCCGCGGGATCGTAGTGGTCAGGGTCGAGCAGGTTCGCCGCATCGTAGACCAAACCGAGAGCGGGACTGTCGATCTCGGCCAGCATGGCCAGCGCGCGATCGGCCGTGGCGACGACGTTGCCGTGCTCGGGTTCGACGGCCAGCCGGACGCCGGCGCCTTCGGCGATGTCCGCCAAGCTGCGCAGAGTTGCCCGGGAGTCGTCCCAGGCGTTCTGTGTGGCGTTGTCGGGATGCCAGCGCCACATGTCGTCGGGGTCGCGGGAACCGCTGCTCAAAGTGATGATGGGGATGTCGAGCTCGCGGGCGGCGGCGGCCAGCAGCGGGAACCGTGCGAGGTGGGTTTGGCGTCGGTTGGGGTCGGGGTCGGCGCTGTTGAACGTGCCCGAGATCGCGGCGAGCAGTACGCCGCTGCTGTCGGCCGCGGCGCGTACCTTGTCGAGGGTGCCGGCCGGGACGGGCTCAGTTGGGATGGTGGGCAGACCGACCACCGACAAGTTGAACTGGGTAGCCGGGATGGCGGCGTCGGCGACAGCCTGCAGGCAGCTGGCGACGTCGGGTCGGGTGAAGGTCTTGGCGAAGATGCCGAGCTGCATCACAGCCCGCCTTCGACGGCGTCGAGCTGCACCCAGTCACCAGACTCGACTGAGTGGGCGAGCGCGACCATGGCCTGCACAGAGGCGAGGCCGTCGTCAGCGGTCGCGCCGCGGGGGGAGGCGCCCGTGGTGGCGGCGGTCACGAAGTCCTCGATCTGGAGCCGGAACACGTTCGCGTCCTCCCCGATGGGCTGGTGGTACTGGTCGTCCTTGGTGGAGAAAGCCTGCACCTTGGCGGCGCGCAGGTGCCACGGGTTGAACATCTTCCCGACCACGCTGCCCTCGGACCCGTAGACCTGGAAGCCTTCCCACCAGTCCATCCGAACCGCGACCGTCAGGTCGAGCTGGCCGAGGCAGCCGTTGGCGTAGGCGACCTCGAGGAACCAGCAGTAGGTGTCGGCCTTGGTCGACAGCCGGGCCCGGATCGCGGTCAGGGGGCCGCCAAGGTAGCGGGCGGTGTCGAGCATGTGGGAACCGTGGCCAAGGACGAGATATCGCTTCCGGTCGGCCTTGGGGTCACCCGGCGGTCGACGGGCGGCGGCGCTGGACTCGATGATCGGCTGCAGGGTGTCGGTGACGCTGTAACGGTAGGTGGAGTCGCAGTACCAGTGTTTGAGCCCGATCAGCTCACCGATCCCGTCTTGAATGAAGTCGCGGGCGAACGCAATCCCGGGGTCGTAGCGCTTCTCGTGCCCGACCAGGACTACCCGGTCGTTGACGCGTGCGGCTTCGACCAGCGCCCGGGCGTCCTCGACGGTGGTGGCCATCGGCTTCTCCACCAGGACAGGCTTTCCGGCTTCGAGGGCCTTAACTGCCAGCGGGACGTGGAACTGGTCGGCCACGGCAACGACGACGGCGTCGACCTGGTCGTCGGCCAGCATCGCGTCGTAGTCGCCAAAGGTCGTGGTGGGCTGATGCACGACGGACATCCGCTCGCGCAGGTCGTCGGCGGCGTCGCAGATCGCGTACAGGTGTGCGGTCTTGGCTTTGCGTACGGCGGGAAAGTGGGCGGCCTGGGCAATCTGTCCGGCCCCGAGGACTCCGATGTTGAAGGTGGCGTTAGACACGAGGTTGATCTTTCAGTGAGGTGCTTCGAGTGAGGTCGATATGAGGTAGATCATGCGCTGACCCGCTGTGGGTCGGCTCCCGCCCGGGTGCGTCGGACCGGAGCCGACCGCTGTAGTGAGGTGGTGCCGGCGGCTGGCTATCGCCACCGGTCTCCAGTGGCGCGGACGTAGTTCCGCCACACGTAGGGCCACGGCGTAACGGCAAGGATGACGACAACCAGGGAGCAGCTGACCACGGTCTGTGTGGTGGCCCGGGTCGAGGTCACCCGTGGTGGCTTAAGGAAGGGCGACCAGTCCGAGCCAGAGGAGCTTCCAAGCTGACTCGTTTGTTGGCGGGGAATGGACACGGTCCGAGGCTGTCAACATGAGTCAATACGACGTGGCGATCGCCTATACCGCCTGGTCCCTCTGGCTGATCGCGCTCGGCATCGTGCTTCTGACTGTGTAGGAATCGAATACCAGGCTGCGCCGAGCCGGTGCGAACAGTTGGTAGTGAGAACGCCCCGAGATCGGTCCTCTCCGGGATCGGGTCAGCTGAGTCGTGGGTCGACCTGGATCTTTGGCCCGGGACCCGCACCGGAGGGGCGTTGGCCGCTGAGCACGGCGCTGACCTCAGAGAGGCCGACGGTGGCGGCGATGAGTGGGCGGGGGTCGACCGTACCCATTGCGTACGCGGAGATCGTGTCGTCCAGTCCAGGGGAGGCCGACAGGATGCCGACTGCGGTGACGTCCTTCAGGGTCAGCGTGCGGGCGTCGATCAGGCTTGGGTGGCCGGCCAGGCCGACATAGACCACTCGGCCGGCCGGCTCGACCAAGTCGAGGGCTAGAGCGGGCAGGTGCGCCGCGTTGGCGGCGTCGATCACCGCGTCGAAGGGCAGGTCCGGGAGGTTGTCCTCGGTCCAGACGTTCTCGAACCCCAGAGCTCGGGCAAACGCGAGCGACTCCTCGGTTAGCCCCATCAGGTGCACATCGGCCCCGTCGGCGCGCGCGAACATCGCCGTAAGCAAGCCGATGGTTCCCGGGCCGAGCACCAGAGCCCGGTCGCCGGGCTTGAGTGCAGCGGCCGCTGCGGCGCGGAAGGAGTTGCCGCCCGGCTCGACCAATGCGCCGAGCGCTGCGTCGACAGCGTCCGGCAGAGCATGCACCGAGGAAATCGGTACGACCAGCTGCTCGGCCAGCGCGCCGGGACGGTTTCCGCGTACCCCGACTTCCTGCCGGTGCTCGCAGACGTGCTGGTTGCCCCGGCCGCATCGCCGGCACGTGCCATCGCCGAGCATGGTGTCGCCCATCACGTGACGGCCGAGCCAGCCAGATTCCACGCCGTCCCCGATGGCCATGACCGTACCTGCCCACTCGTGACCGAGGCGGATCGGATACGACGCGTGGCCGGAGTGGAGATAGGCCATCTTGCCGCTGAAGAATTCCACGTCGGTACCGCAGAGACCAACCCGCTCCACGTCGACGACGACCTCACCGGGCGTGGTCGACGGGGTCGGCACCTCCTGTACCGCTCCCTCGCCAGGTCCTGTCAAGACGTAGGCCCGCATCGTCGTGGTCACCGTGGAGCGAGCACGTTCTGGCGCTGCAACGCCCAAACCCTGAATACCGAGCTCCATCACATCGCCCGGCTGCAACCAGATCGGTGGAGTAAAGCCCATCCCCACACCGGGAGGCGTTCCGGTGTCGATCAGATCACCGGGCTCCAGGACCAGGAACTGACTCAAGTAGTGCACGACGAAGTACGGGTCGAAGACCATCGTCTTGGTGTTGCCGGTCTGCCGGCGGACGCCGTTGACGTCCAGCCACATGTCCAGTGCGCGCGACGTCGTCGATTTCGTCCGGGGTGACCAGCCACGGGCCGGCCGGGTTGAAGGTCTCGGCGGACTTGCCCTTGCTCCACTGCCCCCCGCGCTCGGTCTGGAACGCCCGCTCGCTGACGTCGTTGACGACCACGTAGCCGGCGATCGCGTCGCGGGCCGCCTCGACTGAGTCCAGGTAGCTTGTCCGTCGGCCGACCACGATGCCGAGCTCCACCTCCCAGTCCGGCTTGGTCGACCCGCGCGGAATCCGCACGTCGTCGTACGGGCCGACCAGCGTATTCGGCGACTTGGTGAACAGGATCGGCTCGTCTGGTACGGCCTGACCGGTCTCGGCGGCGTGGTCGCGGTAGTTCAGCCCGATGCACAAGATCTGGTGCGGTCGGGCGATCGGCGCGCCCACTCGCTGTCCGGCGAACCGAGACACCTGCCCGGCGGCCGCCCGTTCTGCCACTACCGGCCGAATGCGATCCAGCCCGCCAGCGCCGAAGAATCCCTCATTGAAGTCGTCGACGACGTCAGACAGGTCGACGTAGGACTGGTCGTCGATGCGGGCGACAGGCTTCTCGGCGCCGGCTGCGCCGATGCGCATGAGGTACACGGAAGCTCCAGAGAGGTCGGCGGCACTCAGCCGCGGCGGTCAGTCGTGGTCAAATCTGTGATCCGGAACGGCACTGACAATCCTGGCCAGGTGGGAGTGCAGGTCATCGACCCGCCTCAGCCAGTCGGCCGAGCACATCCCGGATCTCGTCGACGGCGTCCACCAAAACGGGCAGCGGCGTCCGGTACGTCAGCCCACTGACGCTCACCGCCCCCGCCGGCGTGCTCGGTGACGTGGCATAGACCGGCAACGCGACGCAGTTGACCCCAACCTCGTTCTCCTGGTCGTCGGTGGCGTATCCCCGCTCACGAATCTCTTGCAGATCGTGGTGCAGATCCTTGACCGTGCACCGCGTCCGCGGCGTACGTCGGGCGAGCCCGAAGGATCCGGCCCAGGCTGCCACCTCCTCCCGAGTGGGCAGCTGGTAGGCCAGCAGCAGCTTGCCGACACCGGTGGCGTGGGCAGGATTGCGCCCGCCGATAGTGGAGGTCAGGCGGACCGCACCGGACGGTGGATCGACCTTCGCCCGGTAGACAACCTCGCGGCCGTCAAGCACCGCGTAGTGAGCGGTCTCCCCGAACCGAGCGGCCAGCGTTTCCAGCACCGGCCGTACGCGGAGGTGTTCGGGCCGGGCTTCGTGGTGGGCAAAGGCCATCCGCAGGAACTCGTCGCCCAGCAGGTAATGGCCTCGGGCGTCCTGGTCGGCCAGACCGGCTTTGCGCAGGGAGCTGAGGGCGCGGTGAACGGTGGACTTGGGGCTGCCGATGGTCCGGGTCAGTTCTTCGAGGGCTACGCCGTCCGGATATCGGGCGAGCTCCTTGAGAACGGCGAGCACCCGGTCGGAGCCGACGAGGCGAAATTCATCGTCGGGGCCCACCTGACCAGGACTTGTCGCGGAGTTCGATACGCGCGTACTGTGCATCGTAATTCCAAATCATAGATCATTGTTTCGACAGTTGGAAAGGCTTCCCAATGGCGCTTCGCAGCACCCAGTGGTACGCCGGCGATAACCGCAATGCCTACATCCACCGGGCATGGATGCGGCGTGGCGTGCCCGATGGGGCCTTTCGCGGTCGGTCGCAGATCGCGATCGCCAACACCGCGTCGGACCTGACGCCGTGCAACGCGCACCTGAGCGAGGTTGCCGTTTCGGTGAAGAACGGGATCTATGAGGCTGGCGGCATCCCGCTCGAGCTGCCGGTGGTGTCGCTGGGCGAGACGCAGGTCCGGCCCACCGCGATGCTGTGGCGGAACATGGCGGCGATGGCCACTGAGGAGATGCTTCGGGCCAATCCGATCGACGGGGTCGTGCTGCTCGGTGGGTGCGACAAGACCATTCCGTCGCTGCTGATGGCGGCGGCCTCGGTGGACCTGCCCGCGGTGGTCGTTCCCGGCGGTCCGATGCTGACCGGCACCTTCCGCGGCACACCGCTCGGCTGCGGGACCGACGTCTGGCGGCTGTCCGAGGAGGTCCGGGCCGGCACGCTGTCCACGGAGCAGTTCACGCGTTCGGAGTCGGCGATGATCCGCAGCCGCGGGCACTGCAACACGATGGGTACTGCGTCGACGATGGCCTTGGTCGCCGAGGCACTGGGCATGGTCGTGCCCGGCGTCGCTGGGACTCCGGCTCCGGACAGCCGGCTGCTGGAGGCGGCCCACGGCACCGGGCGACTGGCGGTCGGGATGGTCGCCGCCGATCGGCGGCCGAGCACGTTTCTGACCCAGGCATCCTTCGCCAACGCGATCGTGGCGTTGGCCGCGATCGGCGGTTCGACCAACGCCGTGGTTCATCTGCTGGCGATCGCCGGCCGACTCGGCATCGACCTGGCGCTTGACGACTTCGATCGGATCGGCTCGCGGGTGCCGCTGCTGGTGGACCTGCTGCCGGCTGGCCGCTTCTTGATGGACGACTTTCACCGCGCCGGTGGGTTGTTGGCGGTCCTGCGTGAGGTCCGCGACCTGCTGGATCCGGCGGCACTGACTGTCACCGGCCGGCCGCTTGGTCGAGTACCTCGAAGACGCGCCGAGCTGGGATCCCGAAGTGATCCGGCCCAGGTCGGCGCCGCTGGTCGCCGAGGGCGGCATTGCGGTGCTCCGCGGCAACCTTGCCCCCGACGGCGCGCTCATCAAGGCTGCAGCTGCCTCGCCGCACCTGCTGCGCCATCGCGGTCGGGCCCTGGTCTTCGACTCCGTCGAGGACTTCCACGCTCGGATCGACGACCCGGACCTCGACGTCGACGCCGACTCGGTGCTCGTCCTCCGCGGCTGCGGACCCAAGGGCTACCCCGGCATGCCTGAGGTGTCCAACATGCCGTTGCCGAAAAAGCTTCTCGAGCAGGGCGTCCGCGACATGGTCCGGGTCTGCGACGGACGGATGAGTGGCACTGCGTACGGGACCGTCGTGCTGCACGTTGCGCCCGAGGCCGCCGCCAGGGGTCCACTCGCCTTGGTACAGACCGGCGACATCATTCGCTTGGACGTCGCCGCCCGGCGCCTCGACGTTGAGGTCTCCGACGACGAACTCGCCGGACGCGCGCCGAGCGAGGCCACGCTCGCCGGTTTCGCCAACCCCCAGCGTGGCTGGGAGCGGCTCTACGTCGACCACGTGCTAGCAGGCCGACACCGGCGCCGACCTCGACTTCCTCGTTGGGTCCAGCGGGTCGGTGGTGAGTCGTGAGTCGCATTGACCGGCGCGCATCACGACAACCGCTACCTAGAGGAGGGCGAGGACAACCATGAGGACCGCACTTGTGACCGGTGGCGCGAGCGGACTCGGGGCAGCGACCGCCGAGCGGCTCCGTGCCGACGGCCTGACCGTGATCACGCTCGACCTCCGCGGCGCCGACATGACGGTGGACGTCACCGACGAGGTAGCCGTGCAGAAGGCGGCCGAAGAGGCTGGGCCGGTCGACGTGCTGGTCAACTCGGCCGGGATCGTCGGCCCGAACGAGCCGCTGCTGGAGACCACCGCCGCGGAGTGGCGCCGCGTGCTGGAGGTCAATGTCATCGGCACGGTGAACACTATGCGGGCGTGCGTCCCCGGCATGGTCGATCGGGGCTGGGGTCGGGTGGTGAACTTCGCCAGCATGGCCGGCAAGGACGGCAACCCCAACCTGTCGATCTACTCGGCGTCCAAGGCAGCCGTCATCGGACTGAGCAAGTCCGCAGGCAAGGAGCTGGCCACCACCGGCGTGCTGGTCAACGTCATCGCGCCCGCTGTCATCGCCACGCCGATGAACGACTCGACCTCACCCGAAGTGCTCGCGCACATCACCAGCCTCATACCGATGAAACGGGTCGGCCGGCCCGAGGAGGTCGCCGAGCTCGTCGCATTCCTCTGCTCCGAACGCGTCAGCTTCTCCACCGGAGCCGTCTACGACATCAGCGGAGGTCGAGCCACCTACTGAGGAGCCGGGTTGAGCACCTTCTCGGGGCATCGTCGTGTACGACCGTTTTGGGGAGGTGGGGCGGGTGACGTCTGCTTATTCGTGCACGCAAGACCTCACTCGACCGGACGTTATCCAGCCGGAATGAGCCCTTTCCGCCGAACGAGACCCAGACGGCATTCAGCTCGCCGGATCCTGCTGAGGGGCGATCGGGACATGTAGCCAGGTCGAGCGTGACCGTGCGTTGGTCGGTGCCGGCATCAACAGTGCCCCAGGGTTCGGGCGACTGGCACCAGGTCCAGTTGGCGTCGCCGAACTGAACCGCGATAGCGGTATGAGTCCCCACCTCCTGCGTCACTGATGTCGACGCTCACCGTCCTGCCACTGATATCGATGGGAGAATCGAAGTTCTTGCCGTACCAACCCCTCCCCGGAAGGCCACGGTTGTCGATCCGGAGGCTGAAGGACCCCAGGGTGTGGAAGTCGGAAGCTTGGCTCACCGTCCCGTTGTCCTTTTGGTCAGGATTAGGCAACCATCCCTCAGTGCCTTTCTCGAACGAGGCCAACACGACGGCCGTATCAGAGTCCGCCCGGGCAGGGGTGACATTCGAGGACATGCTGACGCCCGAGGACGGGCCGACCGTCTGGGTAGGTGGCTCGGGTGAGTTGGCAGCGGCGATGGCGATTAACACTAAGATGACTGCGACGAGCGCGCCGGCCCCTGCGAGAACCCGCGCCCGGGTAGAGAGGCGTCGGGACGTCTTCTCCGGCCGTTTGTCCAGGTCCGAGGGCGACGGCCCGGCGGGCGTAGTCGAAATGTTCTGCGGAATGCTGGTTGGTGGACTCGGTTCCGCCTGCTCCCGCCGTTCAGCCGGGGTCGGCGGCGCGGTGGTGCGCGGGTCTGGCGCCTTCCCTGCCGGCGCCGTCGTCGAGGCCGCCGTAGCCGCCTGTGCAGTCCGCACCTCGGCAAGGGTCCTATCCAGCACCTTCAGCAGCCGGCTGGTGTCGAAGTCGAACCGGGCCGGGCTGAGCTCGAGGGCCTGACGGCGTACCAGCCCGGCCAGGCTCGGCGGCAGCTCATCGGCACGAGGCATCCTCGCCCCGTCAACCAGGATCGGGATGACGCGGACGTTGCGCGTCAAGGCAGCCTCGATCTCCAGGCGCACGAAGTCATCGGGGTCATCGAGGCGACGCCGCCCATCCTGCGTCGGTGATCGTGAGCCACTGATCACCGATCAGCGCCAGCAGCACGTCGCAGGAACCGACCGCCCTGGTGATCACCTCGACGAAGTCGTCGCCCAGCTCGATCGAGTCGACGTCCTTGAAGACCTGGCCGCCGAACGGCTCTGCGAGCCGGTCGAACAGCCAGCCGGCCGGGTAGGCAGTCTCCTCGCGCCGGTAGCTGATGAAGATCCGGCCCGTTGATCCTTCGGATTCAGCCATCGCCCTCACCGTGCCACTCCGCCGACCTCGCGCACGCGACGAGGCCAGATACGGCCTAGGGCACCAACCGAGCTGTCAGCCGCCACAACAAGTAGAGCACCTTGGGCGCACGGCGATACATAAGCCAGACGCATCCTGGCTGGGTGCGGCCGAAGCAGCGGAATCGCTGGTCCTCAAGGCAGTCTGGAGCCCCTTAGTTGCGATTCGCGCACCCGCCGGCGCGCTGTGTATCTTGGTGGGTCGGCACGACCCCTCAGCGGGCGTCCAGCCGGCCCCTATAGCTCAGCAGGCAGAGCGTCTCCATGGTAAGGAGAAGGTCTGCGGTTCGATTCCGCATGGGGGCTCGGTCCGCGACCTCGGTGCAACCGCGCATCGACGGAATACGGCACCCGTTCGGATGCGTTGAACGGCCGGTACGCCGGCGGTAGGGACTGCAGCGGGATAGCTCAGGCGGTAGAGCAAGCGGCTCATAATCGCTGTGTCGCGGGTTCGAGTCCCGCTCCCGCTACCACTCAAGCGAGACCAATCAAGCAGATCGAAGGAAAGCGATGGCCAAGACCTCCGACGTGCGGCCGAAGATCACATTGGCGTGCACGCAGTGCAAGGAGCGCAACTACATCACGAAGAAGAACCGGCGTAACGACCCTGATCGCCTCGAGCTGAAGAAGTTCTGCCCGCGTTGTCGTACGCACACGGCGCATCGCGAGACTCGCTGACTCGACCGTCTGATCGCGTCTTTCCGTCCAGAGCCACAGATGAGGCTTCTGCGGGCGACGCTGGTTCCGGTCTCTCCGCACGAAGCCACAGATGAGGCTTCTGCACTGAGATCGGTCCACGCCTCTGCGCACAAGGCGACAGATGAGCTTGCGTCCCGCTGACCTTCCCGTTCTCGGCCTGGCTCACGGCAGCCGACACCCAGGCGTCGCTCCCGCCTTGGAAGAGCTGATGAACGCGGTCGGCGATCGCTGCGGAGCGCCGGCTCGCGCAGCCTTCCTCGATCTCACCGAGCCCGACCTCGAGACGGTCGCCTTCGCGTTGGCGGCAGACGGCTACAGCGGGCCGTCGTCGTTCCGCTGCTGTTTACCGCCGCCTTCCACGCGACGATCGACGTGCCGCAGACTGTCCGTGCTGCCGCGGACGTGTCCAGGGTCGACCTGATCGTGGCCGACATCGTCGGCACTGGAGACGACGTCGTGCAGCTGCTGCAGACAACTGCCACAGACTCAGACCTAGCGGCGAACGCATCGCTGCTGCTCTACGCCGTCGGCTCCTCGCGGGAGGCCGCCAACGCGGCGGTTCACGACCTTGCCACCCGCCTGGAGTCGGTACGGTCGGCGCCCGTGCTCGCCGCGTTCGGCACCAGCGAGCCGCGGCCGGAAGCCGTTATCGATCAGCTGCCCGAACCGCGCGCGATCGTGCCGCTGTTCCTCTCACCCGGGCTGCTGCTCGACCCCGTCATCGACCTTGCGGCCGAACACGGTTGGCCGATCGCAGATCCGATCGGAGTCGGCGCTGCCTCCGTGATCTCCGACCGGTATGCGCGCGCGATCGGCAGCGCGGGTCTCGGTTAGCGTGGGCCCGTGCCCCTGTCCGAAGCGCATGCCGGCCGGCGCTACCCGCCGACTCCGGTCTACGAGATCACGGCCGCCAAGATCGCCGAATTCGCGGCTGCCCTCGGCGACGACAATCCGGCCTACGCGGGGATTCGCCGCTGGCACCTCCGACCCTGGTGGCAATGATCGCTTTCGCTGCCTGGGATCAGATGTTCGTCGACCCGGACCTCGAGTTGGAGCTGCGCCGCATCATCCACGGAGACCAACGATTCAGCTACGTCCGTCCGCTGCGCGCCGGCGACCGGGTGACCGCGACCTTGACGATCGACAAGGTGCGTACCCGCGGGGCCGCCGAGATCATGTCCTGCTCGATCGAAGTGCACGATGTCGCCGGCGACGTGACCTGTACGGCCGTCTCCACGCTCGTCCACTCCAGGGAGGCGGGATGAGCCCTTCCTTGCCGGTTGCGCAGCCGATCGAGGTAGGAACCGACTTGCCGTCCTTGACCGTACGGTTCACGCGCGCCACCCTCGTGCGCTACGCCGGCGCCTCGGGCGACTTCAACCCGATTCATTATTCAGACCACTTTGCCGCCAAGCTTGGCCTGCCGGGGGTCGTTGCCCACGGCATGCTGACCATGGGTACGGCGCTTCGGGTAGTGACCGACTGGGTACGCGACCCGGCGAGGGTGACGTCGTACTTCGTCCGGTTCTCCAACCCGGTGATTGTTCCGGACGACGAGAACGGCGTCGAGGTCTCATTCACGGCCCGAGTGGCGGCCGTGGAGTCGAACCGAGTTCAGCATCGCCATCGAAGCAACGTCCGGCGGTCAGAAAGTGCTGGGAGTGGCGCGTGCAGAAGTCGATCTTGAAGCCTGAACTGCGGGCGCCCGACGTGCGATCGGGCGTCCCTCTGGCCGATCTCACGACCTTGCGTGTGGGCGGCCCGGCTCGGCGCCTGATCGCTGTCGCGAGCGAACCCGAGTTGGTCGACTGCATTCGAGACCTCGACGCCCGCGAGGAGCCAGTGTTGATCTTGGGTGGTGGCTCGAACCTGCTGGTCGCCGATGTCGGCTTCGAGGGCACCGTCGTCAAGATCGAGGCCCGGGGCGTCCAGGTGGATGTCTCCGGATGTTCCGGGGCAATCGTGTCGGTCGCGGCCGGCGAGGACTGGGATGCGCTGGTCGTGCGGACGCTTGAGGAGGAATTCGTCGGCCTGGAGGCCATGTCTGGAATCCCCGGCCTGGTGGGTGCCACCCCGATGCAGAATGTTGGCGCCTACGGAGCTGAAGTGGCCGAATCCATCGAGACGGTACGGACATACGACCGCAGGAACCAGGAGATCCGCACCTTCGCGGCGGCAGATTGCGGATTCGCGTACCGCAGCTCACGTTTCAAGATCGAAGCGGGTCGGTATGTGATCTTGTCGGTCACGTTCCAACTCCGGCTGGGGTCGATGTCGGGGCCGATTCGCTATCCGGAACTCGCACGCACGCTCGGGGTCGAACTGAACAGCAGAGCGCCGGCCGCAGCCGTTCGGGAAGCAGTGCTCAACCTCCGGCGCGCCAAGGGCATGGTGCTCGATGACGACGACCCTGACACTTGGAGCGCCGGCTCCTTCTTCACGAACCCCATTCTTGATGCGCAGCAGAGCGCGGCGCTCCCTGCCGACGCCCCCCGATTCCCCCAGCCGGACGGTCGCGTCAAGATCAGTGCCGCTTGGTTGATCGAGCGTGCCGGCTTTGGCAAGGGCTTTGGGGATGGAGCCGCCCAGGTCTCGACCAAGCACAGCCTGGCGCTGACCAACCGCGGAGCGGCGAGCGCAGCCGACCTCGTCGAGCTGGCGCGGCAGATCCGCGGCGGGGTGTGGGCGCGGTTCGGGCTCACCTTGATCCCCGAACCGGCCCTGGTCGGATGTGAACTGTGACGATTCCTGCATTCGCAGTCTGGGCTCCCCGGCCAGAACGTGTGGACTTGCTCGTGCGCCCGGCCTTCGAGCCCGACCAGACCGGCACGGTCGTCGCCATGGAACGCGACGAGGAAGGGTGGTGGTGCCCGGCCGAAGGCCTGCCGACTTTCACCGCCGGCGAGGTCGCGTACGGCTACCTGCTCGACGGCTCCGAGACACCGCTGCCAGACCCCCGCTCCCGCCGACAGCCCGACGGAGTGCACGGCCTTTCCCGGACCTTCGATTCGGCTGCTTTTGCGTGGTCGGACGCCCGGTGGTACGGCCGGCAACTCGCCGGGGGAGTGATCTACGAGCTACACGTGGGCACTTTCACGCCCGCCGGCACACTGATCAGCGCGATCGAAAGGCTTGATCATCTGGTTGGGCTGGGCGTGGACTTCGTCGAACTGATGCCGGTGAACGCCTTCAACGGGACCCACGGCTGGGGCTACGACGGCGTGGCGTGGTACGCGGTGCACGAGGCGTACGGCGGCCCGCGTGCCTATCAGCAATTCGTCGACGCGTGCCACTACCGCGGTCTGGCGGTGATCCAGGACGTCGTCTACAACCACTTGGGACCGAGTGGCAACTACTTGCCGCAGTACGCCCCGTACCTGACCGAGAACGCCGCCAGCACCTGGGGCGCCGCGGTCAACCTGGACGGCGAGCATTCCGACCACGTCCGTCGCTACATCCTCGACAACGCGGCCATGTGGCTGCGGGACTACCACGTCGACGGGTTGCGGCTGGACGCCGTGCACGCCTTGTACGACGCGCGAGCCGTCCCTCTCCTTGAAGATCTGGCGATGGAAACCGGTGGGTTGAGCGCCGCCCTGGGTAAGCCGTTCCCGTTGATCGCGGAATCGGACCTCAACGATCCGCGCTTGATCACCTCCCGGGAGGCGGGCGGGTACGGGTTGACGGCCCAGTGGAGTGACGACTTCCACCACGCTCTCTACGTCAGCCTGACTGGTGACAAGACCGGCTACTACGCGGACTTCGACTCGGCCGCGGCGCTGGCCAAGGTCTTCGAGCAGGGGTTCTTCCACACCGGGACGCGCTCCAGCTTCCGCGGACGCACTCACGGACATCCCATCGACACCTGGCGAACCGCCACCTGGCGGCTCGTGGTCTGCTCCGACAACCATGATCAGATCGGTAACCGGGCGGACGGCGCTCGGCTCTCGGGGAAGGTCGACGACCAACAGCTGGCCGTGGCCGCGGTGATCACCTTGCTGAGTCCATTCACCCCGATGATCTTCATGGGAGAGGAGTGGGGCGCACGCACGCCCTGGCAGTTCTTCACCTCCCATCCGGAGCCGGAGCTCGCCGACCTGATCAGAACAGGACGGTTCTCCGAATTCGCCGCGATGGAGTGGGACACCTCCGCCGTCCCCGACCCGCAAGACCCGGCCACGTTTGAGCGCTCCAAGCTTGACTGGGCCGAGCTGGACAGCGAGCGGTCCGCACGGCTGCTCGACCTCAATCGGCGGCTGATTCAAATGCGGCGAGATCATCCCGACCTGACCGATCCTCGCTTCGATCACAGTGTGGCGAGGTCGGATCACCTCCGCGGGTGGCTGCTGGTGGAGCGCGGGCGAGATGATCATCGCCAGCAACTTCAGCGACGAGCTCGCCAGGATCGAGCTGCCCTTCGCGATCGAGCCGCTGCTGGAGGTCGGAGAGGCGAAGCTGTCCGGACCGGAAGCCGAGCTAGCGCCGCACAGCGCCGTGGTCGGTGTTCGGGCCTGACCTTCGCTCACCCAGCCAACGGGACCGCCAGCCCTGGGCACCGGGACGTCAGCCGCGCGCGAAACTGGCAGCCGCTCGCGAATCTTTGGTAGCGGCCGCCAGTTTCGGTAGCGGCTCTCGGTGTGCGGCGGTTGAAAAGGGCGCCTCAGCGATCGGCGGGATCGATAGACTCGCCGACGGCCCAAATCTTGATCCGATCGGAAACACGACCATGTCCCTGTCCGACCTCAGCCGCGAAGAACTGACCTCCTTGCATGCCGATCTCACCTCCGCGTACGACGAGCTGGTGGCTCAGGGACTGAAGCTGGACCTCACCCGGGGCAAGCCAGCCCCCGCTCAGCTCGACCTCTCCAACGGGCTGCTGGAGCTCCCCGGGAAGGACTCCTACACGGACTCGGCCGGTACGGACTGCCGGAACTACGGCGGCACCATGGGACTACTCGAGATCCGTGAGATCTTCGCTCCCCTTCTCAACGTCCCCGTCGAGCAGCTGGTGGCAGGGGACAACGCGAGTCTTGCGATCATGCACGACACGCTCGTCTATGCCCTGCTCAAGGGAACCACCGACTCCGACCGGCCGTGGATCGAGACTCCGACCCGTTTTCTCTGCCCGGTGCCGGGCTACGACCGGCATTTCGCGCTGTGCGAGCAGTTCGGCATCGAGATGCTGCCAGTGCCCCTGGGCGCTTCCGGGCCGGACGTCGATCAGGTGCGCGAACTGGTCGCCAACGATCCCTCCATCAAGGGCATCTGGGTCGTCCCCACCTACGCCAACCCGACCGGCGCGGTGTATACCGAGGAGGTCACCGACGCGCTCGTGTCCATGCCGACGGCGGCCGCGGACTTCCGCATCTTCTGGGACAACGCGTACGCCGTGCACCATCTCACGGATGCCGAGACGCCGGCGCTCGACGTTCTCGGCATGGCAGCCGCCGCCGGCAACCCGAACCGGGTGTTCCTCTTCGCCTCCACGTCCAAGATCACATTCGCCGGTGCGGGCGTGTCGTTCTTCGCGAGCTCGCCCGCTAATGTCGATTGGTATTTGGCCCAGCTGAGCAGGCGGACCATCGGCCCGGACAAGATCAATCACCTGCGGCATGCCCGTTTCCTCGGTAGCCCTGAGGGCGTCCATGCGCTGATGCGCAAGCATCGAGATCTCATCGCCCCCAAATTCGAGCTGGTGACCTCCATCCTCGAGAAGCGGTTGGGCGAGTTTTCCGCAGCGACCTGGACGGACCCGGACGGTGGCTACTTCATCAGCCTCGATGTCGCCGACCACACCGCCACCAGAGTGGTCGCGTTGGCCAAGGAGGCTGGCATTGCGATGACAGGCGCAGGAGCCGCTTTCCCGTACGGCAATGACCCTCGGGACCGCAACATCAGAATCGCGCCGACCTTTCCGTCCCCAGACGACGTCGCCACCGCGATCGACGGCCTGGCGACTTGTGTGCTGCTCGCCGCCGTGGAGCAGCGTCTGGCCGGGTGACGTTCGACTCGAGTCAGCTTCCTCAGTACACTCGATCTCTTGGTGGCAAACCACCACTGTTTCCGTGCGCCCTCACAGAGTCCCTGTGGCCGCCCGGATGACCGTGGCGGGGACGCCGAAGGGCAATAGCTCAACTGGCAGAGCATCGGTCTCCAAAACCGAAGGTTGGGGGTTCAAGTCCCTCTTGCCCTGCAAGTGACGGAGAGGCTAGTCAGCGGAGAGGTAGCGGCGTGGCAGACAGGGAAGAGCCGACAGAGCAGTCGCGCGACGCCACTGAGCTGAACGACGACTCCCTGCAGAGTGGGGAGGACGTCGTCGACCCCACCCGCACGTCCACAAACGGCCGGCGCGAGGATGAAGCGCCCAATGGCGATCTGAACGGCGATGTCGGCCGGCTGGTCGGCGTTGGTGCGCCCCGCCGCCGCAGCACCTCTGTGGCACCCACGGAATCGACCACCCCAGTCAAGGCCGGTCGGGAATCGAAAGGTCGCGCCACTCCCAGCCAGCGGCGCGGGCCGGCGAAGAAGGAACGAACCGGACCCGTCCGGTTCGTCCGGGAGTCCATCGGAGAGCTGCGGAAGGTGGTCTATCCCACCGGTCAGCAGGTGCTCCAGTACTTCGTCGTCGTCTTGGTCTTCGTGCTCTTCGTCATTGCCTACGTCAGCCTGCTGGACCTCGGCTTCGGCACGGCAGTATTCAAGATCTTCAGCTAATGACCCATTCTCAGCCAAGTTACGGAGATACCGACGTGTCTGACACCTACCCAACCGAGGATCCGCGAGACCAGGCGGAACCGGTGGCGGGACCGTCGCGCTCCCCGGAGTCCATCGACGTCCCGGCCGATGTCACGGACAGCTCCGAAAGCGCCCCTGCACCAGTCGAAAGAGACTTCGACATCGACTTGGGCGGTGACAGCTATCGCTCGAGCTCCGATGACGACGTATCGATCAACCTCGACTTCGGCGGCCCGGGCGCCGAGGCCGCCGAGGCTCCTGACTCCGAGATCAACCTGGACTTCGGCACCGCTGCCGAGCCGGAGGCCGACGAACCGTTCGATGCCGCTGAGCACGACGCCGGCGCCGAGGCGCTGGAGGCATTCCGCTCTGAGCTACGGCTCAAGCCGGGCGAGTGGTATGTCGTCCACACCTATTCCGGCATGGAGAATCGCGTCCTGCAGAACCTGGAGAACCGGGTGTCCTCGCTCAACATGGAGGACTACATCTACGAGATCATCGTGCCGACCGAGGAAGTCACCGAGATACGCAACGGCCAGCGCAAGCAGGTCAAGCGGACGGTGCTGCCTGGCTACGTGCTGGTCCGGATGGATCTCACGGACGAGTCGTGGTCGACCGTCAGGCACACCCCGTCAGTGACCGGTTTCGTCGGTCACTCGAATCAGCCGGTGCCGCTCAGCTACGACGAGGTCGAGAAGATGCTGGCCCCGGCGGTCCTGGCGGCAGCGACAGCGACCAGCGAAGGCCCCGTCCGCCGGCGCAAGAAGGTGGAGGTCGCTGACTTCGTGGTGGGCGATTCGGTGATGGTGGTCGACGGTCCGTTCGCTGGTGTCCACGCCACGATCACCGAGATCAATGTCAACAGCCAGCGGCTGAAGGCGCTGGTGGAGATTCTCGGCCGGGAGACTCCCGTCGATCTCACTTTCCCGCAAGTACAGAAGGTGTGACCCGCACACCGCATCCACACATCGATCGGGTCAAGATCGACCCGCTCCTGACCACGCTGCGGGCAGCCGCCGGCAGCAGCCCAGAAGAAGGATCCAAGAAGAATGCCTCCCAAGAAAAAGGTCGCAGCGCTCGTCAAGGTCGCCTTGAACGCCGCGTCCGCCACCCCGGCGCCGCCCGTCGGTACGGCCCTCGGCCCGCACGGCGTCAACATCATGGAGTTCGTCAAGGCGTACAACGCCGCGACCGAATCCATGCGCGGCACGGTGATCCCGGTCGAGATCACCATCTATGAGGACCGCTCGTTCACCTTCATCACCAAGACGCCGCCGGCCGCGGAATTGATCAAGAAGGCGGCCGGCGTGGCCAAGGGATCTGCGGTCCCGCAGCGGGACAAGGTCGGCAAGATCACCCGCGACCAGGTGCGGGAGATCGCCAATACCAAACTCCCTGACCTGAACGCCAACGACGTCGAGTCGGCTATGAAGATCGTCGAGGGGACCGCCCGCTCGATGGGCGTGACCGTCGCCGACTGACACATGTTCGGCCGGAAAGTGCTGAATAACGGCACCTCCCGGAGCCGGAGAGCGGCAATTCGCCAGCACTTTCCGGACCACACACCACCCTGGAAGAGCCGGCGCGGCCCGTACCAGAACTGGCCAAGATGAAAGGACCAGAGAGATGAAGCGCAGCAAGGGATACACCGCGGTCGCGGAACAGGTCGACAAGGCGAAGCTCTACGCACCGGCCGAAGCACTGGAGTTCGCCAAGGCGAACACGACGGCCAAGTTCGACGAGACGGTCGACGTTGCGATGCGATTGGGCGTCGATCCGCGCAAGGCGGACCAGATGGTGCGCGGTACCGTCAACCTCCCGAACGGCACCGGTAAGACCGCGCGAGTCATCGTCTTCGCCACCGGCGAGCGGGCCGAACAGGCCATGGCGGCAGGCGCCGACGAGGTCGGTGCTGACGAGCTGATCGAGAAGGTGCAGGGCGGGTACCTGGACTTCGATGCCGTAGTCGCCACGCCCGACATGATGGGCAAGGTCGGCCGGTTGGGCCGAGTGCTCGGGCCGCGCGGACTGATGCCCAACCCGAAGACCGGTACGGTAACCGTCGATGTGGCCAAGGCTGTCTCGGACATCAAGGGCGGCAAAATCGAGTTCCGGGTTGACCGGCACGCGAACCTGCACTTCCTGATCGGCAAGTCGTCGTTCAGCACCAAGCAGCTCAGCGAGAACTACTACGCCGCGCTGGACGAAGTGTTGCGCCTCAAGCCGAGCGCCTCGAAGGGCCGTTACCTCCGCAAGATCACGTTCTCCACCACCATGGGTCCCGGTGTGCCGGTCGATCCCAACAAGACCCGGCCAGACGCCGAGTAGTCCAACGCAGACTGAGCCTCTTCTTACTTGTCGTGAGCCTGTCCCTCAGGTGCCCCGAGCCTCTCGAATGGCTCGGGGCTTCGACCAGCTCGGCCCGCGTTCCGAAGGCGCATGGCGGACGCGTTCAGGCTGGTGTTTCGGAAGCATGTCGCGCGACCTGGAGTAGCGGGTCACCGCTGAGGCGGTAGACGATCCAGTCATCCAGCGGCACAGCGCCGAGGCCGCGGTAGAAGTCGATGGACGACTGATTCCAGTTCAAAACAGCCCACTCCAGCCGGGCATACCCGCGCTCGACGGCCAACGCAGCGAGTGAGCTCAGCAGTGCCTTGCCGTACCCCGCACCGCGATGCTCAGGCTGGACGTACAGGTCCTCGAGATAGATGCCATGGACCCCTTCCCAGGTCGAGAAGTTGCGGAAGTAGAGCGCGAAGCCGACGATCTCGTCATCAATCTCGGCCACCAGTGCGTATGCGGCCGGCTGGACGCCGAAGAGCGCGGCGCGCAATTGATCCGGTGTGGCCTTGACCTGATGCGCCGACCTCTCGTACGTGGCCAATTCCACGACCAGCGAGTGGATGCGGTCGACGTCGGATTCGCGGGCTTCTCGGACGTAGCTCACTGGCTCAGAGTAGGGCGGGGCGGTAAGTGGCGGCCGCTCGACGTATTTGTCGACCGGGGATGGGCCGGGTAAGGTACGAGGCACCGAAGACCGCTGGTTGATCATGCTCATCTCGAGCTGATCCGAAGTTCCGCAAGGATGCCCGCGCAGGTGCTCGAGCTCAGGAATCCAGGTTTCCTGACCTGCCCCGTGCCTGTGTGCCGGGGCTTTCTTGTTGTTCGGCAGCTTGCCCTTCGGTAGCGCTACGGCCGTAGTGCGTGACGAACTGGAGGGACCATGGCGAAGCCGGACAAAGTGGCTGCCGTCGCCGAGTTGAAGGGGAAGTTCACCAGCTCAGCGGGAGCGGTGCTGACCGAGTACCGCGGACTCTCGGTGAAGGCGCTCAAGGAACTGCGCACCTCGCTGGGCCAGAGCGCCAGCTATGCAGTGTCGAAGAACACGCTGACCACGATCGCTGCTCGCGAAGCCGGAATCGACGGCCTGGAGGAGCAGCTCGTCGGTCCCACGGCCATCGCCTTCATCGACGGAGATCCCGTCATCGTGGCGAAGGGCCTGCGGGACTTCGCTCGTACCAATCCACAGCTAGTGATCAAGGGCGGCGTGGTCGAGGGCAGGCTTCTCGGGCCGGATGAGATCAGGAAGCTTGCCGATCTTGAGTCGCGCGAGGTGTTGCTGGCCAGGATCGCCGGTGGCATGCAGGGGGTGCTGGCCCAGGCGATATCGCTGATCTCTGCACCGCTGTCACAGGCTGCGCGGCTGTTCAGCGCACTGCAGTCCGCCGCGGAGGAGAACCCCTCGCTGATCGCCGGGCCCGGCGAGCCGGCCGAGGACCTCTCAGAGCCCAGCAACGTCGACCTTGCTGCACAAGCTGAGGCAGCGGCGGCTACCGAGGAGGTGCCGACCCCACCAACGACGCTCACCGAAGCGGCACCCGTCGTGGATGACGTACCGACCACTGACGCGGTACCTGTCGCGGATGACGTCACCAGCACTGACGCGGCACCCGCCGCCGACGACCTACCGACCACCGAAGCGGCACCCGCCGCCGACGACCTACCGACCACCGAAGCGGCACCCGCCGCCGACGACCTACCGACCACCGAAGCGGCACCCGCCGCCGACGACCTACCGACCACCGAAGCGGCACCCGCCGCCGACGACCTACCGACCACCGAAGCGGCACCCGCCGCCGACGACCTACCGACCACCGAAGCGGCACCCGCCGCGCCCGATACGACTGCGGCAGAGGCCGCGGACGACAAGTAAGAAGGGACCCGCCACCATGGCGAAGCTCAGTACCACAGAGCTCCTCGACGCGTTCAAGGAGCTGACCCTGATCGAGCTCAGCGAGTTCGTCAAGGAGTTCGAGACCACGTTCGGGGTAACCGCGGCGGCGCCGGTTGCCGTGGCTGCGGCCGCCGCTCCCGCCGCTGGTGGCGGCGACGGGGCTGCCCCGGAGGAAGAGGAGAGCGATGAGGTCGACGTCATCCTCGAGGCCGCTGGCGACAAGAAGATCCAGGTCATCAAGGAGGTCCGCAGCCTCACCAGCCTCGGCCTGAAGGAGGCCAAGGATCTGGTCGAAGCGGCTCCGAAGGCTGTCTTGGAGAAGGTCAACAAAGAAGCCGCCGGCAAGGCCCGCGAGGCCCTCGAGGCCGCTGGCGCGTCCGTCTCAGTCAAGTGAGCTGATCGGGGTGCGGACCGTGTGGTTCGCACCCCGATCCAGCCCAACGCGAACCACTCGACCAACCGGGCAAATTCCGTATAGCGGAATCAAAATTCCAAAATCCTTGTATCTCTATCTTCACTCGGATAGAGTCAGCCTCCTCACTGGTGGCTCTTAGCCAGGTCACCCGCACCACGCACGTCGGTGTGCCGCGGCTCGACGGAGCGGCAGTGAATGCCGAGCTGGGGAGGGTCTGAGTGGAATCTCAAGTGACCGTCAACGGTCAGCGACGAACCCTCGTAGACGTCGGTGGACATGTCACTCTTCTTGACTGGCTGCGGGCGGTCGGCCTGACCGGAAGCAAAGAGGGTTGCGCGGAAGGCGAGTGCGGGGCTTGCGCCGTGCTGATCAGCCGGCCCGATGGGGAGGGCAGCCGTTGGACGGCGATCAATGCATGTCTGGTGCCAGCAGCGGGGTTCGAGGGTCAAGAGGTGATCACCGCCGAAGGCCTGGGCACCGTCGACGCCCTACACCCCGTACAAAAGGAAATGGTTTTGCGCGGCGGCTCCCAATGCGGGTACTGCACACCGGGCTTCATCTGCTCCATGGCGGGGGAGTACTACCGTCCCGATCGGACGCCCACCGGCCACACCGAGCGTGCTGCCGAAGCAGAGCCCGGTACGGACGGGCCCTCAGCCAGCGCCGGGCGCGGGAATGGTCAGATCGGTGACGGGCAAGCCGATCCGACGGCTCCCGGAAAAGCGCCCGACCACGAGCACGGACCCAACGGCTTCGACCTGCATGCCCTCAGCGGCAACCTCTGCAGGTGCACCGGCTACCGGCCGATTCGCGACGCTGCGTACGCCCTCGGTCAGCCTGCGGCTGACGATCCCGTCCTGACCCGGTGCGAGCGGTCGGCCCCAGCCCCGATCGGCACGAAGATCACCTCCGCTCAGGGCGATTATCTCCGGCCGCTCGATCTCGCCGAGGCCCTTGACATCTTGGCCGACCATCCCAATGCACAGCTGGTCGCCGGCGCGACCGACTGGGGGGTCGAGCTCAATCTCCGGCATGCCCGCGCACCCTTGACCATCGCTCTCGATCGTCTGGAAGAACTCCGGGTCCTCGAGTTCGGCGACGATCACATCGACCTGGGTGGGGCGCTGACGCTGACCGAGATCGAGCGAGGACTGAACGGACGAATTCCCCTGCTCGCGGAGATGTTTCCGCAGTTCGCGTCCCGGCTGATTCGCAACGGGGCCACTCTCGGCGGCAATCTCGGAACCGCCTCGCCGATCGGCGACGCTCCTCCTGCGCTGCTCGCGCTCGAGGCCTCGCTGATCTTGGCCTCGCGGAACGGTGAGCGGGAGGTCGCGCTCGCCGAATACTTCACCGGTTACCGACAGACGCAGCTGCGCCCGAGTGAGTTGATCAAGTCCATACGGATCCCCCTTCCACTCGCTCCCATTGCGGCGTTCCACAAGATCGCCAAGCGGCGCTTCGACGACATCTCCAGCGTCGCGGTCGGTTTCGCCATGCGCCTCGACGGCGAGCTGGTCGAGGCGGTTCGGATCGGTCTCGGCGGTGTCGCGGCGACTCCGATCCGTGCATTTGTGACCGAGCAGTCGCTGGTCGGCAAGCCGTGGACCCGCGAAATCGCCCACGAATCGGCCGCAATCCTGGGCGATGAAGGCACGCCAATTGATGATCACCGGGCCAGCGCCCGCTATCGGGCGGCAACGTTGCGCACGTCGTTGCTGAAGTTCTATGCGGCCAATCCGGCAGCCCGGCAGGAGGTCAGCGCATGACGAACCCGACGTTCTCCCCTCTTGCCGAACGGCCGAACTTGCCCCTGGTTGGCATAGAGCTTCCGCACGAGTCGGCCGCCCTGCACGTCACGGGCCAGGCGCTCTACACCGATGACCTCGTCGACCGACTTCCGGGCACGTTGAGCGCCTGGCCGCTTCAGGCGCCGCACGCTCATGCCACGATCACTGAGCTCGACGTGTCGTCGGCGTACGACGTCCCGGGCGTGATCAAGGTGCTCACCGCCGACGACGTGCCCGGGGTGAACGACGCCGGCATCAAGCACGACGAGCCGCTCTTCCCGAGCGAGGTCATGTTCTATGGTCACGCGATCTGCTGGGTGCTGGGCGAAACCGAGGAGGCGGCCCGTCTCGGTTCGGAAGCCATCCAGGTGAGCTACGAACCGCTGCCCTCGCTGCTGACCCCGGCCGAAGCGATCGCCGCGGACAGTTTTCAGGGCCACCAGCGGGTGCTCTCACGCGGTGACGCCGACTCGGCGCTGAAGGCAGCAACGCACCGGTTCGCTGGCACCTTCGAGTACGGCGGCCAGGAGCACTTCTATCTCGAGACCCACTGCGCATTGGCGCACGTCGACGAGGGCGGCCAGATCTTCATCCAGTCGAGCACCCAACACCCCACCGAGACTCAGGAGATCGTCGCTCACGTCCTCGACGTTTCCAGCCATGCCGTGACCGTGCAGTGCTTGCGGATGGGCGGCGGCTTCGGCGGCAAGGAGATGCAACCGCACGGATTCGCGGCGATCGCGGCCCTCGGCGCGACGATCACCGGGCGCCCGGTCCGCGTGCGCTTGAACCGCACGCAGGACATCACGATGTCGGGCAAGCGGCATCCTTACCTGAGCACGTGGGAGGCCGGTTTCGACGACGACCTGAAGCTGGTGGCGCTGCGGGCCACCCTGACCAGCGACGGTGGTTGGAGCTTGGACCTGTCGGAGCCCGTGCTTGCTCGGTCGCTGTGCCACATCGACAACGCCTATTGGGTGCCAAACATCCACGTCCACGGTCGGATCGCCAAGACCAACAAGACCAGCCAGACCGCATTCCGCGGCTTCGGGGGTCCGCAGGGCATGATGGTGATCGAAGAGGTGCTCGGTCGCTGCGCGCCGCAACTCGGCATCGATCCGGAGGAATTACGGCGGCGCAACCTCTACTCACCCGGCCAGACCACTCCGTACGGACAGCCGGTGCGGCATGCCGAGCGGCTTGCCGACATCTGGCGGCTCGTGAAGGAACGCGGCGACTACGACCGGAGAAAGTCCGAGGTCGAGGCGTTCAACTCAGCTCACGACGACGTGAAGCGAGGGTTGGCGATCACCCCGGTGAAGTTCGGCATCTCGTTCAACCTGACCGCCTTCAATCAGGCTGGTGCGCTGGTGCACGTCTACAAGGACGGGTCGGTGTTGATCAATCACGGTGGCACCGAGATGGGCCAAGGCCTGCACACCAAGATGATCCAGGTGGCGGCGACGGCGCTGGGCGTGCCCCTCAGCTACGTCCGGCTGGCGCCGACCCGTACGGACAAGGTGCCCAACACTTCCGCGACGGCTGCGAGCTCGGGTGCGGACCTCAATGGCGGCGCGATCAAGAACGCCTGTGACCAGATCCGCGAGCGGCTGGCCGAAGTGGCGGCCCGCAAGCTGAACGTGCACCCCGCCGACGTCCGGTTCGCCGACGGCAAGGTGACCGGCATCGGCTTCTCGGACAAGGAGCTCGACTGGCGGCGAGTGGTCAATGACGCGTACTTCCAGCGGATCTCGCTGTGGGCCGCCGGTTACTACCGGACTGCTGGACTGCACTGGGACGCGGAACGGATGCAGGGCGAGCCCTTCAAGTACTTCGCCTACGGCGCATCCATCTCCGAGGTCGAGGTCGACGGCTACACCGGGGCGTATCGGTTGAAGCGGGTCGACATTGTCCATGACGTCGGCGACAGCCTGTCGCCCCTGATCGACTTGGGCCAGATCGAGGGCGGCTTCGTCCAAGGGGCGGGCTGGCTCACTCTGGAGGAGCTGCGGTGGGACACCAGCGACGGCCCGCATCGGGGGCGCCTGAATACTCAGGCCGCGAGCACCTACAAGATTCCGAGCTTCTCGGAAATGCCCGAGGAGTTCCGCGTCCACCTCTACGAGAGAGCCACCGAGCCAGGTGCCGTCTACGGCTCGAAGGCCGTCGGTGAACCGCCGCTGATGCTCGCCTTCAGCGTGCGCGAGGCGCTTCGGCAGGCGGCCGGGGCATTCGGAGCGGACGGACACGGTGTGGAGCTGGGTAGTCCCGCCACTCCGGAGGCGGTGTTCTGGGCCATCGAAGGCGCCCGGTCCGCGGGCTCTGAACAGCAGCGGCCGGTCCAATCCGGATCGCTGGCTGGAGTCTGAATTGGACTGGCTCGACGCGCTGGCGCAGCTACGCCGGGAGGGTGCGCCGGGCGTCTTGGTCACCGTGATCGAGGTACGCGGCCATGCCCCTCGTGACGCTGGCGCCAAGATGCTGGTCGGCACCGAGCAGACCTGGGGCAGCGTCGGCGGAGGGAACCTGGAGGAGACCGCGATCCTCCGGGCGCGCGAGCTCATCGCTGCCAAGTCCTCGGCGACCGAGGTGCTCGCGTCGCGGCTGAACGAGCATGCCCGACATGATCACGGCCGGCAATGCTGCGGCGGTGAGGTGCGGATACTGCTGGAGCCGTTCCCAGCGCGTCAGGTGGTAGCGATCTTCGGGATAGGGCATGTCGGCTTCGAGCTGGCCAGAATCCTGTCCCGGCTGGAGATCCGGCTCGACCTGGTGGACTCTCGGGCCGAGCAGCTTGATCAACTCCGGCTCGCCGACATCACCGCCGGCTTGGCGGACGTCACGGTTCACCGAGCAGTGGTGGGAGAGCTGGTGCTCGAGCGGCTGCCGGCCGGTGCGCACGTGGTGATCATGACGCATGATCACGCAGAGGACTTCGCGCTTTGCGACGCGGCGATCCGGGCTGATCGATTCGCCAGCATCGGTCTCATCGGGTCGCGTACCAAGTGGGCCCGTTTCCGCCATCACCTCGCCGAAGCCGGCCACTCAGATGCCGCGATCAACACCATCACCAGCCCCATCGGCCTCCCGGAACTTCGCGGCAAGGAGCCCGCCGTGATCGCGGTCGGTGTCGCCGCCCAACTCATCACCGCCATGACCCCCCGCCCGCATTCCGACTTTGAGCCCCGTCGACCTTCTCTGAGCCCCTTACATGAGGCTCGAGGTGCACCGAAAGGGCTCAAGGTCGGCAGAGCGAAGGCAGGCCCTGAGCCGGTTGAAGGGCAGCGGGCTACGTGACCATCTACCGCGCCATGGTGATGGACACACCCGGCGATCCGTTCCGCGACGGGCCTGATGCGCTGGCGGCCGATTCGGACGCCGGCCTCGTCGTAGGCGACGGCGTCATCACCGCGCGCGGCCCGTTCGTCGAGATCAGAAGCCAGCACCCTAACGACGAGGTTGTCGAGCTGCGTGGCGGCGTTCTGCTTCCCGGTTTGATCGACACCCACGTGCACTATCCGCAGCTGCGAGCCATCGCCGGTCTCGGCATGACATTGCTCGACTGGCTCGAGAAGTGTGCGCTGCCGGAGGAATGCCGCCTGGCGGAGGACGGATACGCGCACACCATCGCCGCTGACTTCTTGACCTGCCTCGCCCGTTCCGGAACGACAAGCGCTCTGGTGTTCGGAGCGCACTTCGCCAGCGCAATGGACATCTTCTTCTCGGAGGCGGAGCAGAGCGGCCTACGGATCACCGCGGGCCAGGTGGTGAGCGATCGAATCCTGCGGCCGGAACTGCTGACGACGCCGGAGATTGCCCTGGCCGAAGGACGGAAGCTCGTCGAACGCTGGCACGGTCAGGGCCGGCTGCGCTATGCGGTCACGCCGCGGTTCTCCCTCTCGGCCTCGGAGCCCATGCTCGATGCGTGCGCGGAACTGATGCAGGCGGCGGAGGGGATCTGGTTCACCTCACACATGAATGAGAACACCGCTGAAGTCGACCGTGTTGTCGAGCTGTTCGCGGGCGCTGAGCACTATTTGGGCAGTTACGACTACCACGGTCTCGTGACCGAGAGAAGCGTCTTCGCTCACAACATCCATTCCACGAGCGCTGAGCTGGATCTGCTCGCTTCGGCTGGAGCCTGGGTCTCCCATTGCCCGACCAGCAATGCGGCGCTCGGCAGCGGGCTCTTTCCGCTGCGCCGGCATATCCTGCACGGCGCACAAGTGGCGATGGGCTCCGACGTGGGCGCCGGAACTGGCCTGTGTCTACTCAAAGAGGGCTTGCAGGCCTACTTCATCCAGCAGCTGCTCGGATCGGACGGATATCCGCTTACTCCTGCGCACCTGCTCTACCTCTGCACCCGGGCCGGCGCCCGGGCTCTCGGGCTGGGCGATGTCGTGGGCGACCTGGGCGTCGGCAAACAGTTCGACGCGATCTGGCTGAAGCCCCGCGATGGCAGCACCCTGGCCACCGTGCTGGAGCACGCCGCCGACCAGTCGGATGCCCTCGCCAAGATCTTCGCCTTGGCGTCCCCGGCCGACATCGCCCGGGTCTGGGTCAGCGGCGGCGTCGTGGCCTCCGACAGCGCAAGCAGGGGACCTGGGGCAAGGACGTTGTGAGGCGCGCCAGGCCCGCGAATCAACGAGCGGCGACCGTGCGTCCGGTGATCTTCTGCGGAGTGATCTGGATGAGGACGTTGCGCAGGCCCGGCGCCCACGGCACCACACCGGCGTCAGTCAGCAGGCGATCGGCCTCCTGTTGCTCGGCAACCGCTTCAGCGTGCCCGCTGGCCACCACACTCCAGCCGCGGTGATTGTGCTGGTCGATCTCGTCGATCTCGAAGACGACGTCGGTCGAGCTGCTCAAGTCCGACAGCACGCTGTCCACAGCTGTGCGGAACACGATGCTGCCCTCGTAATAGGCGTACGTGACCGGGAGGATCTGCAACCCGTGTGGGCCTTGCCAGGCGACTCGGCCGACGCTCTGGGTTGACAGCAGCTCCGCGCAGCGGGTGGGACTTATCGCACTGAAGCTCTGCGGTGCGTCGTAATCGTCGTCGTCATCGTCTCGGCGGCCCATGTTCATGATCATCCCGTCCTCTCCGTGCCGCGCGCAAGGGGACAAAGGTCTCGGCCCCACAGGCCTTGTCAATGCTCCGACGGGGAGTATGATCTCCGCCAAGGCAGTCGGGAGATTTGACTGCTCTAGTCTTTGCTGCGCTCTGGCCCTTGACCAATGCTGCGCGCGCGTCTATATTTGGATTTTGCCCCTCGCACTTTGTCGACCCCGCGTCTGATCGTTCGATTTGACTCGGGCCGTTCACCATGCGCGGAGCCTGTTACGCCCGCCCGCGAGCCCTCGGAAGGACCCACTGTTGGCCGCCTCGCGCACCGCCTCCAAGAGCAACGTTGTATCACCTACCGGCAGAATCTCATTCGCGAAGATCGCCGAACCGATGGAAGTTCCAGATCTGCTCGACCTGCAGATCGACTCATTTGACTGGCTCGTCGGCAACGAGGCGTGGCGCAACCGCGTCGCCACCGCGCTGGGCGAGGGCCGCACGGACATCAACACCAAGTCCGGCCTGGAGGAGATCTTCGAGGAGATCTCACCGATCGAGGACTTCTCCGGGACCATGTCCCTGTCATTCCGCGATCACCGCTTCGAGCCGCCGAAGAACACGGTCGACGAGTGCAAGGATCGCGACGTCACCTACGCCGCGCCGCTATTCGTCACCGCCGAGTTCATGAACAACGAGACCGGCGAGATCAAGAGCCAGACCGTCTTCATGGGTGACTTCCCGCTGATGACCGACAAGGGCACCTTCGTCATCAACGGCACCGAGCGTGTCGTGGTGTCGCAACTGGTCCGCTCACCTGGCGTCTACTTCGAGCAGACCACGGACAAGACCTCGGACAAGGACATCTACACCTGCAAGATCATCCCGTCCCGCGGTGCGTGGCTGGAGTTCGAGATCGACAAGCGCGACATGGTCGGCGTCCGGCTCGACCGCAAGCGCAAGCAGAACGTCACCGTGCTGCTCAAGGCTCTCGGCTGGTCCGACGCGCAGATCCTGGAGGAGTTCGGTGAGTACGAGTCGATGCGGCTCACCCTGGAGAAGGATCACACCTCCACCCAGGACGAGGCCCTGCTCGACATCTATCGCAAGCTTCGCCCGGGCGAACCGCCGACCCGCGAAGCCGCGCAGGCGCTGCTGGAGAACTACTACTTCAACGCCAAGCGCTACGACCTGGCCAAGGTCGGACGTTACAAGATCAACAAGAAACTTGGCCTCGAACTGCCCTTCGACAAGCAGGTCTTGACGATCGAGGACATTGTCGCTGCGATCCGCTTCGTCGTCGCGCTGCACGAGGGCCGCGAGACACTGGAGTCCCCGCGCGGTGAGCTGCTGGTCGAAGAGGATGACATCGACCACTTCGGCAACCGCCGGCTGCGTACGGTGGGCGAGCTGATCCAGAATCAGCTGCGCACCGGTTTAGGCCGCATGGAGCGGGTCGTCCGGGATCGGATGACAACCCAGGACGTCGAGGCCATCACCCCCCAGACGTTGATCAACATCCGGCCGGTGGTCGCGGCGCTGAAGGAGTTCTTCGGCACCTCGCAGCTCAGCCAGTTCATGGACCAGACCAACCCGATCGCCGGATTGACCCACAAGCGGCGCCTGTCGGCCCTCGGGCCGGGCGGCCTCTCCCGAGATCGGGCCGGCATGGAGGTGCGCGACGTGCACACCTCGCACTACGGCCGGATGTGTCCGATCGAGACGCCGGAAGGCCCGAACATCGGCCTGATCGGGTCGCTCGCCAGCTTCGCCAGGGTCAACGCGTTCGGCTTCGTCGAGACGCCGTACCGCAAGGTCGAGAAGGGCCGGGTCACCGACCAGATCGACTACCTGACCGCCGACGAGGAAGACCGTTTCATCATCGCGCAGGCCAATGCCAAGTTGGACAAGGCGGGCAAGTTCACCGAAGAGCGGGTGCTCGTCCGAAAGCGCCACGGCGAAGCCGACGAGGTCGCTGCCCCTGACGTGCACTACATGGACGTCTCGCCGCGGCAGATGGTGTCCGTCGCTACGGCGATGATCCCGTTCCTGGAGCACGACGACGCGTCCCGGGCTTTGATGGGCGCGAACATGCAGCGCCAGGCCGTGCCGCTGATCCGCTCGGAGGCTCCGTTTGTCGGGACGGGCATGGAGTACCGCGGAGCCGTCGACGCCGGTGACGTGACGGTGGCCACCCAGGCCGGCGCCGTCACCTCTGTCAGCGCCGACCTGATCGACATCGCCCACGACGACGGCACGTACAAGAGCTACCGGCTCTCCAAGTTCCGCCGGTCCAACCAGGGCACGTGCATCAACCAGCGCCCAGCTGGTCACGGTGGGACAGCGGGTCGAGGTCGGTACCCCGCTGGCTGACGGTCCGTGCACCGATCAGGCGGAGATGGCGCTGGGGCGCAACCTGCTCGTGGCGTTCATGCCGTGGGAAGGTCACAACTACGAGGACGCGATCATTCTCAGCCAACGTCTGGTTCAGGACGACGTGCTCACCTCGATCCACATCGAGGAGCACGAAGTCGACGCTCGGCGACACCAAGCTGGGTGCCGAGGAGATTACTCGCGACATCCCGAACGTCGGTGAGGAGATGCTCGCCGATCTCGACGAGCGCGGCATCATCCGGATCGGCGCCGAGGTCAGCACCGGCGACATCCTGGTCGGCAAGGTCACCCCGAAGGGCGAGACCGAGCTGACACCCGGAAGAGCGGCTGCTCCGCGCGATCTTCGGCGAGAAGGCTCGCGAGGTCCGCGACACCTCGCTCAAGGTGCCGCACGGCGAATCCGGCACGGTCATCGGGGTCCGGGTCTTCGATCGGGATTCCGAGGACGAGCTCTCGCCCGGCGTCGAACCAATTGGTCCGGGTGTACGTGGCCCAGAAGCGCAAGATCTCCGACGGTGACAAGCTCGCCGGCCGGCACGGCAACAAGGGCGTCATCTCCAAGATCCTGCCGATCGAGGACATGCCGTTCCTTGAGGACGGCACCGCCGGTCGACATCGTGCTCAACCCGCTTGGTGTGCCGAGCCGGATGAACGTCGGCCAGGTGCTGGAGACCCATCTGGGATGGGTGGCCAAGCAGGGCTGGCAGCTCGACGGGGCCAAGGGCGCGTGGGCGGACCGGCTCCGGGATGTCGGCTTGGCCGACGTCGGTGGCAATACCAAGCTGGCTACGCCGGTGTTCGACGGCGCCACGGAAGAAGAGATCACCGGCCTGCTCGGCAACACCCTGCCGAATCGCGACGGCACCCGCCTCGTCGACGCCGATGGCAAGGCTCGGCTCTTCGACGGTCGCAGTGGCGAGCCTTTCCCAGCGCCGGTCGGCGTGGGCTACATCTACATGCTGAAGCTGCACCACCTGGTCGACGACAAGATCCACGCGCGCTCGACCGGCCCGTACTCGATGATCACGCAACAGCCGCTGGGCGGTAAGGCCCAGTTCGGCGGCCAGCGGTTCGGCGAGATGGAGGTGTGGGCCCTGGAGGCGTACGGCGCGGCCTGGGCTCTGCAGGAACTGCTCACCATCAAGTCCGATGACGTCCCCGGCCGGGTCAAGGTCTACGAGGCCATTGTCAAGGGGGAGAACATCCCCGAGCCCGGCATCCCGGAATCGTTCAAAGTGCTGGTCAAGGAGATGAAGTCGCTCTGTTTGAACGTCGAGGTGCTCTCCAGTGACGGCACCGAGGTGGAGTTGCGGGATTCCGATGAGGATTACCGGAGCAGCGAGGACTTCGGCATCGACCTGTCGCGCCGACCAGGTGAATCGCTGGGAATCGTCGACGAGGTCTGAGCAAAGGCAAACCGCGGCTTGCGCCTGTCGAGAGGCGAGGAACCCGTCGACAGGCTCAGGCAGGTACAAGGACCAACCGAGCAAGGCATAGAGAAAGAAGACAAGCAACGTGCTTGATGTGAACTTCTTCGACGAGATCCGCATCGGCCTGGCCACCGCCGACGAGATTCGGCAGTGGTCGCACGGTGAGGTGAAGAAGCCAGAGACCATCAACTACCGCACGCTCAAGCCCGAGCGTGACGGCCTGTTCTGCGAGAAGATCTTCGGTCCCACCAGGGACTGGGAGTGCTACTGCGGCAAGTACAAGCGGGTTCGCTTCAAGGGCATCATCTGCGAGCGCTGTGGCGTCGAGGTCACCCGCTCGAAGGTGCGCCGAGAGCGGATGGGCCACATCGAGCTGGCCGCTCCGGTGACCCATATCTGGTACTTCAAGGGCGTGCCGAGCCGGCTCGGCTACCTGCTCGACGTGGCCCCGAAGGACCTCGAGAAGGTCATCTACTTCGCCGCGTACATGATCACCGGCGTGGACGATGAGGCCCGGCACCGCGACCTGTCGTCGCTGGAGGCCAAGATCGACGTCGAGCGCAAGCAGCTGGAGAACCGGCGCGACGCCGACATCGACACACGGATGAAGAAGCTGGAGGAGGACCTCGCCGGCCTGGAGAACGAGGGCGCGAAGGCCGACGCCAAGCGCAAGGTTCGTGAGGGCGCCGAGCGTGAGGTCAAGCAGCTGCGCGACCGCGCGCAGCGGGAGCTCGATCGGCTCGAGGCGGTCTGGAACCGCTTCAAGAACCTCCGGGTGCAAGATCTCGAAGGCGACGAGGTGCTCTACCGGGAGATGAAGACCCGGTTCGGCAAGTACTTCGAGGGCTCGATGGGCGCGGACGCGATTCAGAAGCGGTTGGAGACCTTCGACCTCGAGGGCGAGGCGGCCGCGCTGCGCGAGATCATTCAGACCGGCAAGGGCCAACGAAAGACTCGGGCCCTCAAGCGGCTCAAGGTCGTCTCGGCCTTCCTCACCACGAAGAACTCGCCGACCGGCATGGTGCTGGATTGCGTGCCGGTGATCCCGCCTGACCTGCGTCCGATGGTGCAGCTGGACGGTGGTCGGTTCGCCACGTCGGACCTCAATGACCTCTACCGCCGGGTGATCAACCGGAACAACCGGCTGAAGCGACTTCTCGACCTCGGCGCGCCCGAGATCATCGTCAACAACGAGAAGCGGATGCTGCAGGAGGCAGTCGACTCGCTGTTCGACAACGGCCGCCGCGGCCGTCCCGTCACCGGCCCAGGCAACCGACCGCTCAAGTCCATCTCGGACATGCTCAAAGGCAAGCAGGGCCGGTTCCGTCAGAACCTGCTCGGCAAGCGCGTCGACTACTCCGGTCGCTCGGTGATCGTGGTCGGCCCGCAACTCAAGCTGCACCAGTGCGGTCTGCCCAAGGCGATGGCGCTGGAGCTCTTCAAGCCGTTCGTGATGAAGCGGCTGGACGATCTCAACCATGCGCAGAACATCAAGTCGGCGAAGCGGATGGTGGAGCGGCAGCGACCGGTGGTCTGGGACGTGCTCGAGGAGGTCATCACCGAACACCCCGTGCTGCTCAACCGGGCACCGACTCTGCACCGGCTCGGTATTCAGGCCTTCGAGCCGCAGCTGATCGAGGGCAAGGCGATCCAGATCCACCCGCTCGTGTGTACGGCCTTCAACGCCGACTTCGACGGCGACCAGATGGCCGTCCACCTGCCGCTCTCCGCCGAAGCACAGGCCGAGGCGCGGATCTTGATGCTGTCGACCAACAACATCCTCAAGCCGGCCGACGGTCGTCCGGTGACCATGCCGACTCAAGACATGATCATCGGCATCTACTACCTGACCATGCAGAACGACGATGAGCTGGGCGAGGGTCGTGCGTTCGGTTCGGTGGCCGAGGCCTTGATGGCGTTCGACCGCGGCGAGCTGAGCGTCCAGGCCAAGATCAAGTTGCGGCTGCGGGACATCGTTCCGCCGGCCGGGCATCGAGGTCAACGCCAACGGCACGATCATGATGGAGACGACGCTGGGCCGGGCGCTGTTCAACGAGGCGTTGCCGGACGACTATCCGTACGCGGACTACGAGGTCGGCAAGAAGCAGCTGGGCCAGATCGTCAACGATCTTGCCGAGCGTTACCCCAAGGTCGATGTTGCCGGTTGCCTGGACCAGCTCAAGGACATCGGCTTCCACTGGGCCACCCGGTCCGGGGTGACCGTGTCCATCGGTGACGTCTCGACGCCCGCCGACAAGGCCGAGATCTTGTCCGTCTACGAGGACCGGGCCAGCAAGATCGATCGGCAGTATGAGCGCGGTCTGATCACCGAGGACGAGCGGCGCCAGGAGCTGATCGAGATCTGGACCGATGCCACCTCGCGGCTCGGAACGGCAATGGAGCAGAACTTCGACAAGAACAACCCGATTTACATGATGGTGCACTCCGGTGCCCGCGGGAACATGGTGCAGATGCGCCAGATTGCCGCCATGCGAGGTTTGGTGGTGAACCCGAAGGGCGAGATCATCGCCCGGCCGATCAAGTCCAATTTCCGTGAGGGCTTGAGCGTGTTGGAGTACTTCATCTCCACCCACGGAGGTCGCAAGGGTCAGGCGGACACGGCGCTGCGTACGGCGGACTCGGGTTACCTGACCCGTCGGCTCGTCGACGTCGCCCAGGACGTGATCATCCGCGAGGAGGACTGCGGCACCGAGCGTGGGTTGACCAAGACCATTGCCCGCGATGAGTCGGGCCGGCTCACCCTCGACGAGCACGTCGAGACGGCTGTCTACGCCCGGTCCCTTGCCACCGACGTGCTCGGCCCGGACGGTGAGGTACTGCTCACGGCCGGTGTCGATCTTGGCGACGTCAACATCGCCAAGCTGGTCGATGCGGGGATCACGACCGTCAAGGTGCGCAGCGTCCTGACCTGTGAGTCGTCGTCGGGGACCTGCGCCATGTGCTATGGCCGCTCGCTGGCCAGCGGCAAGCTGGTCGACGTCGGTGAGGCTGTCGGGATCGTGGCCGCGCAGTCCATCGGTGAGCCGGGTACCCAGCTGACGATGCGCACCTTCCACACCGGTGGTGTGATCGGTGACGACATCACTCAGGGTCTGCCTCGCGTCCAGGAGCTCTTCGAGGCTCGCCAGCCGAAAGGCAAGGCCCCGATCTCGGAGGCTGCCGGCCGGGTGCAGATCGAGGACTCCGATCGCCTGCGCAAGATCGTGGTCACGCCGGACGACGGGTCGGAGGCGACGGACTTCGTGGTCAGCCGCCGTGCGCGCCTGCTGGTGGAAGACGGCGATCATGTCGACGTCGGTCAGCAGCTCACCGCCGGTACACCGGATCCGCACGACGTGTTGCGGGTTCTCGGTGTTCGCCGGGTGCAGGAGCACCTGGTGGACGAGGTGCAGTCGGTCTACCGGACCCAGGGTGCGCCGATCCACGACAAGCACATCGAGATCATCATCCGGCAGATGCTGCGCCGGGTCACGGTGATCGAGTCGGGCGACTCCGAGCTGCTTGCGGGTGATCTGGTCGACCGGTTGATGTACGAGGGACAGAACCGCAAGGTGGTCGCTGAGGGCGGTACTCCGGCCTCAGGTCGAGCGGTGCTGATGGGAATCACCAAAGCATCGCTGGCCACCGAGTCGTGGCTGTCGGCGGCCTCCTTCCAGGAGACCACCAAGGTGTTGACCGACGCTGCGATCCAGGGCAAGTCGGATTCGCTGGTCGGGCTCAAGGAGAACGTGATCCTGGGCAAGCTGATCCCGGCCGGCACCGGCCTGGATCGCTACCGCAACATCCGGGTCGAGCCGACCGAAGAAGCAAAGGCGCAGGCGTACTCCATGGTCGGGTACGACTCGTTCGACTACGACTTCGGTTCGGGGTCCGGCGCAGCAGTACCGCTGGAGGAGTTCGACCTCGGCGACTATCGCTGAAGCAGCACCAGACGCAAAGGGGCGGTCCGAAAGGGCCGCCCCTTTGCGTCAGGTCAGCGTTGCGAGGCCGGCAACGGCGGTGCCGCGTAGTCCTGCCGCGTAGGGTTGGCCGGCGATATCGTGGATCGTGGTCCACGACGACCTGGAGCGAGGTCGCGCCGCAGCGCAACGGCGCGAGTGGGGGACAGCCTTCGAGGCGTTGACTGCCGCAGACGCCCGGCTTCTCATGGCGGCGGATGATCTCGATCTGCTCGGTACTGCGGCCGCCCTGAGCGGCGACGTCGACGCCGCGCTGCGCGCACTGCAGCGAGCTCACACCCTTCATGCCGCAGCTGGCAATCTCTTCGAGTCGGCTCGCTCATTGTTCTGGATCTGCTTTCATCTAGGCAATCGAGGTGACGGTGCCCAGGTCGGCGGGTGGGTCGGCCGCGCCAACCGGCTCCTGCACGAGGAGCCACCGGGCAGCGCGGCTCGCGCGTACGTCATGCTGCCGTCCGCCTATGGGCTTGTGGTCGGTGGTCAATACGAAGCAGCACATCCCCTCCTGGAGCAGATCCTCACTATTGCCCGACAGACACACGAGACTGATCTGTTGGCGTTCGCCCTGCTGTTGTTAGGACGCAGCTCAGTGCGGGAAGGGCAGGTTCCAGCAGGCCTCGCCTTGATCGACGAGGCGATGGTGGGAGTTCTCGCGGACGAGCTGTCACCGTTGGTCGCTGGGGCGATCTACTGCGCGGCCATCGACGCGTGCCAGGAACTCGCTGAACTACGCCGCGCCAGTGAATGGACATCGGCCATGGCCTCCTGGTGTGACCAGCAGCCGCAGATGAACACGTTCCCAGGGCAGTGCCTCGTACACCGATCCGAGCTGCTGCGGCTGCATGGCCGGTGGAGCGAAGCCGCCGAACAGGCCGAGCAGGCCGGCGAACGCTTCCTTCGCGCAGGCGATGCCTATGCCGTCGGAGGCGCCTACTACCAACAGGCTGAAGGGCATCGGCTGAAGGGTGATATCCATGCCGCGGAGGACGGCTACCGACGCGCTGCCGACGCGGGCTACGACCCCTATCCAGGTCTTGCCCTGCTTCGGCTGGCACAAGGAAAGACCGATGCGGCGGTGAGCGCGATCAATCGTGTGCTAGCCCAAACGAACGAGGACGTGCTTCGCTGCCGGCTGCTTCCGGCCCAGGTCCAGATCTTGCTCGCTACCGACGATCACGCGGCGGCACATCGGGCCGCAGACGAGCTGACCGCCATTGCCGGCACCCTCGACACACCGGCATTGCGCGCTTCCGCGGACCAAGCCCTTGGGGCCGTCCTGCTGGCTCAGGGTGACGCGCAGCAGGCCCTGATGGCCCTGACCCGTGCCCACCAGGGCTGGCGAAACGTGGACGCGCCGTACGACGTGGCCCGAGTTCGCGTCCTGATCGGGGAGGCGGACCGCGCGCTCAACGACGAGGAGGCGGCAGAGATGGAGTGGAACGCCGCCCGAGCCATGTTCAAACAGCTCGGCGCTGCTCCCGACCTGGCAGTCCTCGATACCCGGACGAAGTCGGACACCGCAGGACGGAGCTTCGGCCTCAGCGCCCGCGAGTTGGAGGTCTTGCGGCTGGTGGCCACCGGTGCGACGAACTCGACCATCGCCCGGCAGCTGTTCCTCGCCGACAAGACCATCGACCGGCACGTCAGCAATATCTTCGGCAAGCTCGGCGTGTCCTCGCGCGCAGCCGCCACGGCCTTCGCCTACGAGCACCAGCTCGTCTAGGCGACTTCGGCCCGATTTGGGTAGAACTACCCAACGCCGGTGCCTGAAGATTGGGGACTGAGCCCGACGCGGATCAGGGGGTTGCCTCCTTAGCGTTCAAGCATGTTCACCGAACAGATCCTGATCGTGCTGACGGCCAGGCTCTACTCGGTCGGTCGACGGGCGTCGCGATCCGGAGATCCAGCGCTGGTCGGAGAACAGCGATGAGCGGCACTCTTGCGCTCCTGGCCGGCACCGCCTCGACGGTGATCTTCGCGTTGAGCGCGTTGCCCATGCTGATCAAGGCGGGCAGGACGAAGGATCTGGGGTCGTACAGCCTGGGAAACATCGTGCTCGCCAACATCGGCAACGTCATCTATTCGATCTACGTCTTCCAGCTGCCGGCTGGACCAGTGTGGGTTCTGCACTCCTTCTACGTCATGAGCAGCGCTCTGATGCTGGTCTGGTACGTCCGGTACGTCAAGGCTGGGCGAGACCCGAGCCGTTCGCGGATCGGGCAACCAACACCGCATGCGCGGTTGATAGCATCAGCGGATGCCGCAATATCGGATTTCTCAGGCGGCCAGTCTGTTGGGGGTCTCGGACGACACCGTTCGGCGATGGGTCGACTCGGGGCGTCTGCGCACCAGTAACGCAACGGGACGGGCAGTGATCGACGGCGCCGATCTGGCTGCCCATGCCCAGGAGATCGCGACAGCGCCGACACTCGGGAGTCCAGTCGCGGAGAGCGCCCGCAACCGGCTCACCGGTCTGGTCACCCGCGTGGTCAAGGACTCCGTGATGGCCCAGGTCGATCTCCAGTGCGGGCCCTTTCGGGTGGTGTCGCTGATGTCGGCGGAGGCCGCAACGGAGCTGCAGCTCGAGCCCGGCGTCTTGGCGGTCGCCTCGGTCAAGTCCACCCACGTGGTCGTCGAAGTCCCGGAGGCACCGTGACCATCGTCCCGCAGCTGGTTCACGGCGTCTCTGCGCACACGGCCGCAGATGTTGGAGAACCGGGCCGATTGCGGCGCCGTCTCGCACCAAGCCGGACCCCCGGGCCCGGCCAGCGCCGCCAGGGGCATAGACGAAGCGTGGCGCCGTCCATCGCCGGCGTGGCCGTTCTGCTGCTGGCGGCCTGCGGTGGCGGGCCGCCCGAGTCGGCCAGCTCAGCGACGGCTCCGAACACGATCACTGTGGCCGCCGCCGCGTCGCTGACCGAGGCCTTCACGCAGATCGGCAAGGACTTCGAGGCCACCAAGCCGGGCACCAAGGTGGACTTCAGCTTCGGCTCCAGCGCCACACTGGCCACCCAGATCGTCGAAGGCGCCCCGCTCGACGTCTTCGCCGCCGCCAACCCCGCCACCATGAAGACGGTCACCGACGTAGGCGCCGCCGAGCCTCCGACGGACTTCGTCTCGAACACCCTCCAGATCGCCGTACCCAAAGGAAATCCCGGCCGGATCAAGGGCCTGAAGGACTTCGCCGACAAGAGCAAGAAGATCGCGATCTGTGCACCCCAGGTGCCGTGCGGCGCGGCGGCAGTCAAGGTATTCGCAGCCGCCAAGATCACGCCGGCACCGGACACCTTGGAGCAGGACGTCAAGGCGACCCTGCAGAAGGTCTCCTCCGACGAGGTGGATGCGGCGTTGGTATATCGGACCGATGTGATTGCCGCCAAAGACGCGGTTGAGGGCTTGGAGTTCCCTGAGGCGCAGCAGGCGGTGAACGTCTATCCCATTGCGGTTCTCAAGGGCTCGATGAGCGCTGCCGGCGCTCAGCAGTTCGTCGACCACGTACTTTCCGCCGACGGACAGGCGGTGCTTCGCAAGGCCGGCTTCGGCAAGCCCTAGGTCGCTGGTGCCTCGTTCGCGGTCCGGCACCGGCGACCGAGTGCCGCTGATCCTCGCGCTGCCCGCTCTGTTCGCTCTGCTCTACCTCGTGCTGCCGCTCGCCGGGCTGATCCTCCGCGCTCCCTGGGCGGATGCCGCCGAGGTGCTGAGCAGTCGATCGGCCCTCTTGGCGCTTCGGTTGTCGTTGATCACCGCCACTGCAGCGGCGTTGATCACGCTTGTCATCGGCGTACCCGCTCGCCTGGCTGCTCGCTCGTCCGAACCTTCCCGGTGCCGTCGCACTGCGGGCCTTGGTCACCGTTCCGCTGGTCCTTCCGCCGGTCGTCGCTGGAGTGGCCCTCTTTTCGCTGCTCGGTCGCTCCGGCCTCCTTGGTCGACCGATCTACTCGGTCACCGGCTTCTCCTTTCCGTTCACCACGTATGCCGTCGTGCTCGCACAGGTCTTCGTGGCTTTGCCCTATCTGGTGCTGGCGGTCGAGGGCGCCCTTCGAGCGGCCGACGCACGCTACGAGGAGGCAGCAGCCACCCTCGGCGCCGACCCCCTGACCGTTTTCCGGCGGGTGACTTTGCCGCTTGTGGCACCCGGTATCGCCGCCGGCACGGTGCTGGCCTGGGCCCGAGCTCTCGGCGAATTCGGCGCCACGATCACCTTTGCGGGCAGCTTCCCGGGGACCACGCGGACCATGCCACTCGAGGTCTATCTCGCCCTGGAGACCGACCCGGGCGCGGCATTGCTGCTGTCGGTTCTGCTGCTCGCGGCATCGGTGGCCGTGTTGGCCCTGCTTCGCGACCGATGGTTCAGCAGATGGTAGGCGATGTCACAGGTTTGCGCGCCGAGCTCCTCGTTCGGCGGGGCGCCTTCGTGCTCGACATTGGGCTGCAGGTGGCCGCCGGTGAGGTTGTCGCCCTGCTGGGACCCAACGGCGCGGGGAAATCGACGGCGCTACGGGCACTGGCTGGACTGCTCCGCATCACCGGCGGCCGAATCGCGATCGCCGGCGTTACCATGGCCGACGACCAGATTCACCGCCCCCCGAACGAACGACCCGTCGGCGTGGTCTTCCAGGACTACTTGCTCTTTCCCCACTTGAGTGCGCTCGACAACGTGGCGTTCGGGCCGAGAGCTCGCGGGCATGGCCGACAGGCTGCCCGTCGGGTGGCGGCCGGGTGGTTGGACCGGATGGCCATCGCGGAGCTGGCGTCGGCCAAGCCACGAGCGATCTCTGGCGGCCAGGCTCAGCGGGTGGCGCTGGCCCGCGCGCTGGCCACTGACCCCGAGTTGCTCCTCCTGGACGAGCCGTTGGCGGCCCTCGACGCTCGCACTCGACTCCTCGTACGTAGCGAGTTGCGCCGACACCTCGCCGACTACCGCGGAGCGGCCGTGGTTGTCACCCACGACCCGATCGATGCCTCCGTGCTGGCTGACCGGCTGGTCGTGATCGAGAGTGGTCGCGTCGTTCAAGCAGGATCACCGGTGGAGGTCGCGCGCCGACCGCAAACCGACTATGTGGCGCGACTGGTGGGTCTCAATATGCTCAGCGGAGTCGCGTCTGGTCACCTCGTCAGTTTGCCGGGCGGCGGCACGGTGCAGCTGGCACAGTCAGCCACCGGCCCCGTTTACGTCGCGTTCTCTCCAGCCGCGGTCGCGCTGTTCGCTCAGCGACCGGCCGGGTCACCGCGGAACGTTTGGCTCGGCGTGGTCAGCTCGTTGGAGCCGCACGGAGCCGGCGTACGAGTAGCCGTTGCCGGCGCACCCGACGGGAGCTCGTCGATTCTCGCCGAGATCACGCCGGCCGCTGTCGCCGACTTGGAAATCGTCCCGGGCCGCTCAATGTGGGCAGCAGTCAAAGCCTCCGATATCGACATCTATCCCGACCGTGCCGCCGCGTCGAACCCGTGACGATGGCATCGGCAAGGACGTGACAGAGTCAAGATCTGGCTCGCGCACTCGCCGGCAACAAGAGGCGGGCGGGCAGCGCCACCAAGTAAGCCAAGGAGAGTCACCATGGCCGTAGACCCGGTACGAGCACTCGTCGTCGGGGTCGACTTCGGTACGCTCTCGGGCCGGGCCTTGGTGGTCCGTGTCGCCGACGGCGCCGAACTCGGCTCCGCCGTTCATGCTTACCCTCACGCGGTGGTCGACGATCGACTCCCGGCCACCGGTGTCCGGCTGCCACCCGACTGGGCGCTCCAAGTGCCGTCTGACTACATCGATGTCCTGCGGAATGCGGTGCCGGAAGCAATCACGTCCGCCGGCGCCAATCCGGACGACGTGATCGGGATTGCCACCGACTTCACCGCTTGCACCATGGTTCCCACGACCGACGACGGCACACCGCTCTGCGAGCTGCCGCAGTTTGTCGGGCGACCGCACGCCTACGTGAAACTCTGGAAGCATCACGCGGCTCAAGGGCAGGCAGACCGGATCAACGACCTGGCGGCCAAACGCGGCGAGCGCTGGCTGCCACGGTATGGCGGCCTGATCTCCTCCGAGTGGGAATTTGCCAAGGGCCTGCAAATTCTCGAGGAGGACCCCCAGGCGTACGCGGCCATGCAGCACTGGGTGGAGGCCGCTGACTGGATCGTGTGGCAGCTGACGGGCAGCTATAGCCGGAACGCCTGCACGGCCGGCTACAAAGGCATCCGTCAGGACGGGCAGTACCCGAGCCGAGAGTTCCTGGCCGAGCTGAATCCCGACTTTGCCGACTTCGTCACCGACAAAGTCGACTGGCCGATCATCGATCTCGGTGACCGAGCCGGGAGCCTGTCGGCACGCGCCGCGGAATGGACCGGCTTGCCAGAGGGGATAGCCGTGGCAGCCGGCAACGTCGACGCTCACGTGACAAACCCAGCTGGGCAGGCGATCGAGCCGGGCCAGATGGTCGCGATCATGGGTACGTCCACCTGCCACACCATGAACTCCGACCGGCTCCACGAAGTACCGGGCATGTGCGGCGTGGTGGACGGCGGGATCACCAAAGGGTTGTGGGGATACGAGGCCGGCCAAAGCGGGGTAGGGGACATCTTCGGTTGGTTCGTACGGACCGGCGTCCCGGAGAGCTACGCCGCCGAAGCCAGATCACGCGGCATCGGTGTGCATGATCTGCTGACCGAGAAGGCGGCGGCGCAGCAGGTCGGTGAGCACGGTCTGCTGGCGCTGGATTGGCATAGTGGCAACCGATCGGTTCTGGTCGATCATGAACTGTCCGGGATGATCGTCGGTCAAACCCTGGCCACCAAGCCGGAGGACATCTATCGAGCGCTGATCGAAGCGACCGCGTTCGGAACGCGCACCATCGTCGAGGCATTCAACGACGCCGGCGTACCGGTTCGGGAATTCGTGGCTGCGGGCGGATTGATCAAGAACACCGTGCTGATGCAGATCTACGCCGACGTGCTCGACATGCCGCTGACCGTGGTGTCGTCGGAACAGGCGCCGGCCCTCGGCTCGGCTATCCACGCGGCCGTAGCGGCGGGGGCGTATCCGGACGTCGCGGCCGCTGCCGCGGTTATGGGACGCGCCGAGAAGAACGTCTACACCCCCATTCAGGAGAATGTGGCGTTCTACGACGAGCTGTTCACCGAATATCGGACCTTGCACGACTACTTCGGGCGAGGCGAGAACAAAGTGATGCACCATCTTCGCGATCTGCGTCGCCGGGCGCACAGCAACGAGTCCGGGGCCCGGGAATGAGCATCGATGCCGAGATCCGCGATCTGGTGCAGCACATTCGCCGCGACGTCGCGGAGCTGCATGATCACCTCCCGCGGAACTCGCTGGTGGTCTGGACTGCGGGCAATGTGTCCGCGCGCGTTCCTGGCCGCAACTTGTTGGTGATCAAGCCGTCGGGCGTGAGCTACGACGAGCTGTCGGCCGAGAACATGGTGGTCACCGATCTCGAGGCCAATCTGGTCGAAGGCGACCATGCGCCATCCTCGGATACCGCGGCGCATGCCTACGTGTACCAGCACATGCCCGAGGTCGGCGGCGTGGTGCACACTCACTCGACGTACGCCACCGCCTGGGCCGCTCGAGGCGAACCGATCCCCTGCGTGCTGACCATGATCGCCGACGAGTTCGGAGGTGACATCCCCGTCGGTCCGTTCGCACTGATCGGCGACGACTCCATCGGTCGCGGGATCGTGGAGACTCTGTCCGGACATCGCTCTTCCGCGGTCCTGATGAAGAACCACGGCGTCTTCACCATCGGCCCGACCGCAACGGCAGCGGTCAAGTCAGCGGTGATGTGCGAGGACGTCGCGCGCACGGTGCACATCGCCCGCCAGATAGGTCAGCCGCTGCCGATTGGTCAAGCGGATGTCGATTCGCTCTTCGAGCGCTACCAGCACGCGTACGGCCAACATTGATCACATTGCGAACGGAGGAAGCCTCATGGCATCGGCGTCGTACTGCTGGTTCCTGACCGGAAGCCAAGGTCTCTACGGCCCCGAGACGCTGGAGCAGGTAGAACGCCAGTCGCGGGAGATCGTCAATCAGCTCAACGGGTCGGGTGGCCTGCCGCTGCCGGTGGAGTGGCAGCCGGTGCTCACCGACGCCGAAGCCATCCACCGGATGATGTTGGACGCGAACGCCGACCCGCACTGCGTCGGTGTCCTCGCGTGGATGCACACGTTCTCGCCCGCGAAGATGTGGATCACCGGCCTGGATGCCCTACGGACTCCGCTGTTGCATCTGCACACCCAAGCCAATGTGTCGCTGCCGTGGGCCGAGATCGACATGGATTACATGAACCTCAACCAGGCAGCGCACGGTGATCGAGAATTCGGCTATATCCAGACCCGGCTGGGCGTGCCTCGCAAGACGGTGGTGGGACATGTCTCGGACTCTGCTGTGGTAAGGCGCATCGCCGCCTGGCAGCGTGCGGCGGAGGGCGCCACCGCAGTGCGCCGACTGAAGCTTGCCCGATTCGGTGACAACATGCGCGATGTCGCTGTCACCGAGGGCGACAAGGTCGAGGCTCAGCTGCGCTTCGGGGTGTCGGTGAACACCTATGGCGTGAATGATCTTGTCGCAGTGGTGGACGACGTCCCCGACGGTGACGTCGACTCACTTCTTGGCCTGTACGCCGAAGGTTATGAGGTGGTGCCGGAGCTGGCGGCTGGCGGCGACCGACGCGAATCCCTCCGCTACGGTGCGCGGCTCGAGGCGGGGCTACGCGCCTTCCTTACCGAGGGGGGCTTCGGCGCGTTCACCACGAACTTCCAGGATCTGGGCGGCCTGCGCCAGCTTCCCGGAATGGCGGTGCAGCGGTTGATGGCCGAGGGCTACGGCTTCGGCGGCGAAGGAGACTGGAAGACCTCGGTCATGCTCCACACGATCAAGGCCATGGGGCGCGACTCGTCCCGCGGCACATCGTTCATGGAGGACTACACCTACCACTGGGGCCCCGGCACTCCCAAGATTCTCGGCGCGCACATGCTCGAAGTGTGCCCAAGCATCGCGACCGGCCGCCCCCGGGTGGAGATCCATCCGCTGGGCATCGGGGAGCGTGAGGATCCGGTTCGGCTGGTTTTCGACGCGGAGCCCGGTCCGGCCGTCGTGGTGGGAATTTGCGACCTGGGCGATCGGTTCCGGCTGGTGCTCAACGAGGTGACCGTCGTCCCTCCGGACGAGCCGCTGCCCAAACTTCCCGTGGCTCGAGCCGTGTGGGAACCTCTGCCTGACCTCGCGACGTCTGCGGAGTGCTGGCTGGCCGCCGGAGGGCCTCATCACACCGTGTTGTCCCAGTCCGTCGGTACCGAGGAGCTCAGCGACTTCGCCGCCATGACGGGTACCGAGCTGGTGATCATCGACGCCGATACGACGGCGCGACGGTTCGGCAACGAGCTCCGCTGGAACGCTGCATACCATCGGTTGCATCTCGGGCCCTGACGGGCGGAGTGATCAAACCGCACACTCGAAGGTGAGCTGGTAGCCACCGCTCGGTTCGCCGGTGATCGTGGGGAGCTGCAGGTCGTAGCCGTCGCCGAACACATTGTCGCTGTCCAGGCTGACCCGGCTGAGATTGCTCAGCACTCTGCTCGTATCCGGAGGTGGCGTAAACGGCCTTGCAGGTCTCCTCGGGCAGCGCGATCTGTGACGTTGCGATCTTGTTGCCGCCGTTGGTGGCCTTGGCCAGGCTGGGGTAGACCTCGAAGTGGATGTGCGGCCATCGTCCCGAATAGCAGGCGGGGAAGATCGTGGTGAACTTCACGGTGCCGTTGCTGTCGGCCTCCTGGACTCCGCGCAAGTAGTTTTCGCCCGTGGCGCCTTGCGAGTACAGGGAGTATTGCCCTTCCCGGTTGCAGTGCCACAGGTAAACCGCACCTCCTGCCAGCGGCTTCTTGTTCGCGGCGAAGTCCTTGATCGTCATGGTGATGGCGAGTGGTACGCCCGGGGCCTTTGTGGTGCTGGCTCCGAAGCTGGACGTGATGTCGCTGCGGACGATGCCGCTCTCGGTAAGCACATTGGCACCGTTCGACCCGTCGCCTGGATAGGGCCCGGCCGTCTCCTCCGGGAGTTCGCCGTTCCCGGTGTCGCTGGTCTGTTGACCTCCGGCTGCCCCACCGCCAGGATTTCCGCCGCCCGGGGGACCGCCGGCGGTTTGACCGGTCGGCGAGGCGGCGCTGGAAATCTCGTCGGCGCAGGCGGCGAGACTGATGACTCCAGCACCGGCCAGCCCGGCTCCGATCACCAGCTTCAGCATCCCTCGGCGCTGGAGCAGCCGAGGCAGGTCGTAGTCGAGACCTCGATCATGATTTTCAAGGTCGTCCTCGCGGTGATGAACACGCATCTCGAATGGCCCTTCTGTGCCGGCTTTCGGTTGGTTTCGACACCAAGCTACGAGCGATGGAGCACGGATTGGCTTGCTGCGGTGGACTTCATACGGCAGCCACAGCAGCTCACAGGAGCCGCACAACACAGGTGCGTCGCAGGTGCTGGGATTTCATGCGACGTAGCCTGGCGCGGTGGCGTTCCTGCAGTCGGTCAACATCGGGCGGCCGCAACCCAACCCGTACAAAAGGGATCTAGCCACCGGTATCGGCAAGCGGCCGTACGAGGATCCGGTCGAGGTACGCGCTCCAGGACCGAAGACCGTCGGGTTGGGGAGTGGCCTGGAGGGTGACTTCATCGGTGACGGTAAACATCACGGCGGCGACAGCCAAGCGGTCTACGCCTACGCCCGTGAGGATTTGGATGCGTGGCAACAAGAGCTGGGGTGTGAGCTGCCGAATGGGTCCTTTGGAGAGAACCTGACCACCGTTGGCCTCGATCTCAACGATGCTCGACTCGGCGAGCAATGGCGGATCGGACGAGACGTCGTGCTGCAGGTCACGTCGCCACGCCTTCCATGCGCAACATTCCGCGGTTTCATGGGTTTGACCGGTTGGCTGAAGACTTTCACCGCGTTCGGACATCCAGGTGCCTACCTCCGGGTGGTTTCGCCCGGCGCGATCGTCGCGAGAGACCCGATCGCGGTTGTCTATCGTCCCGGTCACGAGGTGACCATCGGAATGGCCTTCCGCGCACTGATGACAGATCGAGATCTGTTGCCTCGGCTACTCGAGGCCGGCGACGACCTTGACGCGGAACTGCGCGAGTCCGCGCTAGCGGGCTGATCGCTCGGCAGCAGTCAGGTCAGGCGTTCGACGAAGCCTTTGACCCGGTCCCGGATCGCCGCTTCGTCCAGGTCGAGGTGCTCGAGAATCGTGTATCTGTCCGGCCGGGTCGCAGGCGCGTCGCGCACGGCGGCGATGAATTGCTCGTCGGTGAGGCCCAGGTCGGCGGGCGTGCGCGGCAGTGCGTGCTGGGAGAGCCGACGGGAGATCAGGTCGAACATGTCGTCGTTGTCACGCAAGTGATAGGCGAAGAGGGCTCCGAGGCCGGCGAGCTCACCGTGCCCGGCGGTCAGCGGATAGAGGTTGTCGATCGCGTGGATGATTTCGTGGTCGGCGCCGCTGCACGGTCGGGAGGTGCCGGCCACGGCCATCGCCATGCCGGACAACACCAGCGACTCGGCAAGCGTGATCACGAAATCGTCGTTCTCGATGCTGTCGTCCCGATGCAGGATTGCCTCCGCGGCGTTGCGCGCGAAGGCCATGGCAAGCCCGTCGACGATCTCCCCACGCTCCCGCTCGGCCAGCCTCCAGTCTTCGATGGCAGATAGATTGCTGACAACGTCCCCAATACCGCCCCGCACCAGGATCGGCGGCGCTGTCCGCACCAGATCAAGATCGACGACCACACCGATGGGCATGGCCACCCCGAACGAGCCCTTCCCATGGGGGTGCTCGAGCGAGGCGACCGGCGAGCACAGTCCATCGTGGGCCAGGCTGGTCGCCACCGCGACCATCGGCAAGGCGGCGCGGGTTGCCGCGTACTTGGCCACATCCAAGGTCTTGCCGCCACCGATGGCCACCACTGCGTCGTAGCCGTGGGCGCCCAGGGCGGCCTGAAGTTCGCCCGCCGCTGCGAGGTTGGCGCCGCCTACGACGAAGCGGTCAGCCTCCGGCAGCTCGGCCTGGAGTGGGGCCCAGATCTGCTCGCCCTGGCCTCGCCCGACCGCAACAAGCACCCTGCCGTTGGTCGAGATATTGCGACGGTGGAGGAGGCCCGCAAGATCGGCTACCGCACCCGGCCGGATATCGACGAAGAGGGGACTGGCCAGCATCCGCGCTAGTAAAGGCATGCGATCTCTCGAGCCCGGTCGAGATCACGATGATCGTCGACCTCCACCCAGGACGTGCCCATCGGAATGGGCGCCGTACCGATCCGGCCACCGCGATCGACGAACTCCTGGTAGCCATCCTCGTAGTACAGATTCGGGTCGCGCTCGAAGGTCGCCTGCAACGCCGCGGCCAGCGCAGGCACGGCAGTCGGCTCGATCAGGCTCGCGCCGATGTATTCCCCGTCGGCGCCTGCCGGATCCATCAACTTGGTGATCTTTGTGAGATAACCGTCGGCGTCGAGGAGCACCTTCATCTCCTCCTCGCCGAGAGTCTTCTCCTGGTCCACCGCGAGCAGGATGTCCGGTCCGCGTGCGGCCAGCAAAGCCTCCTCCACGGAGGGCGGATGCACGGTGTCCCCATTGACCATCAGTGCGCCACCGGCCATGTGTTCACGCGCCACCCACATCGAATAGGCGTTGTTCCAGATCTCGGCCTTGTCGTTGTAGACCAACTGGAGCCGTACGCCGTGCCGATCCTCGAGCTGGCCGACTCGCTGGGTCACTGCGTCCGCGGCATAGCCAACCACCACGACGACGTCGGTTAGCCCCACAGCGGCCAGGTTGTGCAAGGAGATGTCCAAGATCGCGGTGTCGTCGGCGACCGGGATCAACGCCTTGGGCAGCGTGTCGGTGTACGGCCGCAGCCGGCGGCCGGCGCCAGCTGCCAACACTATCCCGATCATCGCATTCCTCGCTTCCCGGTCGACCTCGCCGATATCGGCGTCCTGACCTTATCCGCTGTGGAATACCGCCGCCGCTTCCAGGCGTTGAAACCAGTGGCGAGTCGTCAGGTCGCTGAGCTCCCTGCCGCTTGGCACTTTGACCGCATCCCGCTCACGAGATACCCTAAATCTTCGTGTTCGGGCTTGCCCGACTCTTTGTGCGTGCCCCGATGTCATCCGACCTTGAGGCGTCCCGCACGGCGATCCTCGGTAACGACCGGTGGCTCGCGCCCCGAACGACTCACAGAAAGAGATCTCACGCGGTGCCCACAATTCAGCAGCTGGTCCGGAAGGGCCGCGAGGACAAGGTCAGCAAGACCAAGACACCTGCCCTCAAAGGCTCCCCGCAGCGCCGGGGCGTTTGCACGCGCGTGTACACGACCACTCCGAAGAAGCCGAATTCCGCGCTGCGGAAGGTGGCTCGGGTTCGGCTGTCCTCCCAGGTCGAGGTCACGGCCTACATTCCGGGCGTTGGTCACAACCTCCAGGAACACTCCATGGTCTTGGTTCGCGGCGGACGCGTGAAGGATCTGCCGGGCGTTCGTTACAAGATCATCCGCGGGACGCTGGACACTCAGGGCGTGAAGAACCGCAAGCAGGCACGCAGCCGGTACGGCGCGAAGAAGGAGAAGTAATGCCTCGCAAGGGCCCCGCCCCGAAGCGTCCGGTGATGGTGGATCCGGTATACGGATCACCATTGGTGAGCCAGCTGGTGAGCAAGATCCTGCTCGACGGGAAGAAGACCATCGCCCAGGGCATCGTGTACACCGCAATGGACGGGACGCGGACGAAGTCCGGCGTCGACCCGGTGCAGACCCTGAAGCGCGCGCTTGACAATGTGCGCCCGTCCCTGGAGGTCAAGAGCCGTCGTGTCGGCGGCGCAACCTACCAGGTGCCGGTCGAGGTCAAACCGGCCCGGGCGACGACGTTGGCGATGCGCTGGCTGGTCACCTTCGCCCGGCAACGGCGGGAGAAGACCATGGCCGAGCGCCTGATGAACGAAATGCTGGACGCCTCCAACGGACTCGGCGCCGCGGTCAAGCGTCGCGAGGACACCCACAAGATGGCCGAGGCCAACAAGGCGTTCGCCCACTATCGCTGGTAATCCCAGCCCGAGGCTCAGCTCCGCGGAAGCCGCACCGGCATCCGTACGAGCACGCAATCATCTAAGGAGAGGTTGAAGCCACACCATGGCTGTCGACATCAAGACTGACCTGTCCAAGGTCCGCAACATCGGGATCATGGCCCATATCGACGCGGGCAAGACGACCACGACCGAACGCATCCTGTTCTACACCGGCATCAACTACAAGATCGGTGAGGTACATGAGGGCGCCGCGACCATGGACTGGATGGAGCAGGAGCAGGAGCGCGGCATCACCATCACGTCCGCCGCGACGACCTGTCACTGGAAAGACCACCAGATCAACATCATCGACACCCCCGGGCACGTTGATTTCACCGTCGAGGTCGAGCGCTCGCTGCGGGTCCTCGATGGTGCCGTCGCGGTCTTCGACGGCGTCGCCGGTGTGGAGCCCCAGACTCAGACCGTCTGGCGTCAGGCCGACCGGTACCGGGTGCCCCGAATCTGCTTCGTGAACAAGCTGGACCGCACCGGCGCCAGCTTCGACTTCTGTGTCAACACGATCAAGAACCGCCTGAACGCGATACCAGCCGTCCTGCAACTGCCGATCGGCTCCGAGGCCAATTTCATCGGCGTTGTGGACCTGGTGAAGATGCGCGCTCTGACCTGGCGGGGCGAGACCACGATCGGCGAGGACTATACAGTCGAGGAAATCCCGGCTGACATGGTGGACAAGGCTCGAAAGGCGCACCACGCGCTGATCGAGCTGGTCGCCGATTATGACGACCACCTGATGGAGGCATACCTCACCGACGAGGTTTCGATCACTCCGGAGCTGCTCGCCGATTCCATTCGCCGTGCGGTCCTCTCGTCCCAGATCACCGCTGTGCTCTGCGGTAGCGCCTTCAAGAACAAGGGTGTGCAGCCGCTGCTCGACGCGGTCATCGCCTACCTGCCGTCGCCGCTCGACGTACCGGCCATCGACGGGTTCAAGCCGGGCAACGAGTCGGTCCGCATCGAGCGGCATCCGGTCGAGTCCGATCCGTTCTCGGCGCTCGCGTTCAAGATCGCGGCTGATCCGCACTTGGGTCGGCTGACCTACATCCGGCTCTACTCGGGCAAACTCGAGGCCGGTTCAACGGTGCTCAACGCGACCAAGGGCCGCAAGGAGCGGATCGGCAAGATCTACCAGATGCATGCCAACAAGCGGCAGGAGATCGCATCGGTCGGCGCCGGCCAGATCGTCGCCGTGATGGGGCTCAAGGACACCACCACGGGTGAGACCTTGAGCGATCCCACCGCGCAGGTCGTTCTTGAGTCGATGGATTTTCCGGCGCCCGTGATCGAGCAGGCTATCGAGCCGAGGACCAAGTCCGATCAGGAGAAGCTGGGCACTGCTATCCAGCGGCTCGCGGAGGAGGACCCGACGTTCCGCGTGCACACCGACGACGAGACCGGTCAGACCATCATCGCCGGCATGGGCGAGCTGCATCTCGAGGTGCTGATCGACCGGATGAAGCGCGAGTTCCGGGTCGAGGCGAACATCGGCAAGCCCCAGGTGGCCTATCGGGAGACCCTGCGCCGCAGGGTGGAGAAGGTCGAGTACACCCACAAGAAGCAGTCCGGCGGCTCAGGGCAGTATGGCCGGGTCATCGTCAACCTGGAACCGCTGCAACCCGGCTCCGGTTATGAGTTCGTCAACGCCATCACCGGCGGCCGGATCCCCAAGGAGTACATCCCGGCGGTCGACGAGGGGATCCAGGACGCCATGCAGTTCGGCGTGCTCGCGGGCTATCCCGTGGAGGACGTCAAGGTCACCCTGGTCGACGGCGCGTACCACGATGTCGACTCCTCCGAGCTCGCCTTCAAGATCGCCGGCTCGATGGTGTTCAAAGAGGCGGCGCGCAAGGCCGACCCCGCACTGCTGGAGCCCATCATGGCGGTCGAAGTGACCACGCCGGAGGACTATCTGGGCACCGTCATCGGCGACCTGAACTCCCGGCGCGGCCACATCCAGGCCATGACGGACCAGCACGGCAACAAGGTCATCCAGGCTCTGGTGCCCCTGTCGGAGATGTTCGGCTACGTCGGAGACCTGCGGTCCAAGACCTCGGGCCAGGCCTCGTACTCGATGGAGTTTCACTCCTACGCCGAGACCCCGAAGAGCGTCGCCGAGGAGATCATCCAGAAGGCGCGGGGCGAGTGATCCACAGCCACACGGATCGCGTTTGACGCCGGCCGTACGGGCAGGAAAACTTAGGCCGGGCCAGGACCGGCGACCAAACCCAAAACCAAGAAACGCCTCGCGACCGCGTGGCAAGTAAAAACCAAGAAGGAGCCCTCAGTGGCAAAGGCCAAGTTCGAGCGGACCAAGCCGCACGTCAACATCGGCACCATCGGGCACATCGACCACGGCAAGACGACGCTGACCGCGGCGATCACCAAAGTGCTGCACGACAAGTACCCGAACCTGAACGAGGTGTCCGCCTTCGATCAGATCGACAAGGCTCCCGAGGAGCGGCAGCGCGGCATCACGATCTCTATCGCGCACGTCGAGTACCAGACCGAGAAGCGGCACTACGCGCACGTCGACTGCCCGGGTCACGCGGACTACATCAAGAACATGATCACCGGCGCGGCCCAGATGGATGGCGCCATCCTCGTGGTCGCGGCCACTGACGGCCCGATGCCGCAGACCCGCGAGCACGTGCTGCTGGCTCGGCAGGTGGGAGTGCCGGCGATCGTGGTTGCGCTGAACAAGTGCGACATGGTCGACGACGACGAGATCCTCGAGCTGGTCGAGCTCGAGGTCCGCGAGCTGCTGAGCGAGTACGAGTTCCCGGGCGACGACCTGCCGGTCGTCAAGGTCGCGGCGTTCCCCGCCTTGAATGGTGACGCCAAGTGGACCGCCGCAGTCGAGGAGCTGATGGACGCGGTCGACGACTACATCCCGCAACCGGTCCGTGAGGTCGACAAGCCCTTCCTGATGCCGGTGGAGGACGTGTTCACGATTACTGGTCGTGGCACGGTCATCACGGGTCGCATTGAACGCGGCGTGATCAAGGTCAACGAAACCGTCGACATCATCGGCATCCGCGAAGGCAAGCAGACCACCACTGTCACCGGCGTGGAGATGTTCCGCAAGCTGCTCGACGAGGGTCAGGCCGGCGAGAACGTCGGGCTGCTCCTCCGAGGCACCAAGCGCGAGGACGTGGAGCGCGGCATGGTCGTGATCAAGCCCGGCACCACCACGCCGCACACCGACTTCGAGGCGCGGGTCTACATCCTCTCCAAGGAGGAGGGCGGCCGGCACACGCCGTTCTTCAACAACTACCGGCCACAGTTCTACTTCCGGACCACCGACGTGACCGGTGTGGTGAATCTGCCTGAGGGCACCGACATGGTCATGCCCGGTGACAACACCGACATGTCCGTGCAGCTCATTCAGCCGATCGCCATGGAAGAGGAGCTGAAGTTCGCTATCCGCGAGGGCGGCCGTACGGTAGGCGCCGGACGGGTGACCAAAATCCTGAAGTGACCGCCTGCGGCCGTACGACCTGAAGTGACCGCCTGCGCGATCCTCACCTGAGGGGATTCGGCCGGACGACCCGAACAAGATCTCTTGATCAACGCCGAAGGCCCCGGGCTCTAAAGGCCGGGGGCCTTCGGCGTCTCCGAGGTCAGTTTGCGATGCCCCCGGCTAGTCGAGCGCAACCAGCTGCGATTGAATGGTCAGCACTCGACCACGACTACAGGAGGTCATCGTGTCAGGCAGTGTTGCCCGCGTCACCGAGATCAGCGCCAAGTCCGACACCAGCTTCGAGGATGCCGTGAAGATCGGCCTCGACCGGGCAAACTCCACGCTTCGCGGGGTCACATCAGCGTGGGTTAAGGAGCAGTCGGTCGAGGTCCGCGACGGCCAGATCAGCGGTTACCGGGTCAACCTGCTGGTCACGTTCGTCCTCGACTAGGACTCCGCTCAGGCCGCCGTCAGCAGCGCCACCGGGTAATCGGCAAGGAGATCACCGAGTAACACGTCGCCTTGTGCACTCCGGCCGGTCAGTTGATCAACGTACCGACGTCCAAGGGTTAGTCTCGTGTCCCCCCAGCTGCCGGCCGCAGCCAAGCGGACCGGCAGCCGGGTGGCGAGGGTGATGGCGCCGCCGCGGTCGAACCCCACGAGATGATTGCTCGCTGAGCCCATGCCCCGGACCGGTTGGTAACTGCGGAACCAATCCGGATGCTCACGGCGTAGCAGGAGGGCCTGGCGGGTAATCCACAACTTCGCAATGCCGGTCTCATCGACCGGCGGGCGGCCGTCGGTCACCCGGGCGAGCAGTTCTGCCCGAGCCGTGAAGTCCACCGGGCGACGATTGTCGGGGTCGACCAGGGAGTTGTCCCAGATCTCGGAGCCCTGGAAGACGTCGGGTACGCCGGGCATGGTCAGCTGGACGAGCTTTTGTCCGAGTCCGTTGGACCAGCCAGGACCAGTGATCAGCGCATCCAGTTCGTCCCAGGCCGCGCGCAGGTCAGGTTCGTCATAGGCAGCGTCGACGGCCGCGTGCACCAAGGTCTCGAAGGCCTGATCCGGCTCGGTCCAACTGGTTCCGTCGGACGCCTCTCGCATCGCCTTCTCGGCGTAGTGAGTGCATGCGCTCGCGCTCGATCGGGCCGGTTCCCGCCAGGCTCTGAGCCATGAAGTAGCCGAAGGCAGCGATTGGGGATCTTCGTCGAGCTGAGGAAGTGCTCGGCGAAGCGAACCCAGTCGTCGGGCACTTCCGACAGCACGGCAAGTCGCGCCCGTACGTCCTCGCCTCGTTTGGTGTCATGAGTTGACAGGCTGGTCATGGAATCCGGCTGATGATCTTGGCGGGCGCCCTGGAGTCCGTGGAACTCCTCGACCGGGATACCGAACTGGGCGGGATCTCCCACCGACCTCGTTCAGGGCCACGAAACGCGCATACCGGTAGTAGGCCGTGTCCTCGACGCCCTTGGCCATGGTGGCGCCGGTGAGCTGTTGCATCCGCTCTGCCAGCTCGTCGCGATGATCATGAAGACGGAGAGCAAGGTGATCGAGCGTAGCCTTGAGCGCTGGTCGTCGCTTGGCGGCGGTGGTGAGGGCGCGGTCGAGATGCTCGGCGCCCTCCGGCAGATACGACCGATAGACCTCGAAGGCCACCGCCACTTCCGCGAGGGCTGCGCTCGCCTCCGGGATGTCCGGCACCAGCGCGGCCATCCGCCGGATCTCCGCCGGCAGCAGTTCGGTCACCACCATCCGCTTGGCTGCCTCGAGATGTTCAGCGAGTGTGCGCCGATCGTCCGACAGCCGCTGGTAAAGATCGGTGAAGGCGCCTTCCTGTGCCGAATCGACGAAGACTCCGTTGACCTCGCGCATGGCGTCGTAGCCCGTGGTGCCGGACACCGGCCAGTCGGCGGGCAGCTCCTCTCCGGCTTCCAAGATCTTTTCGACCGTGATCCAGGCGTCCGGAGCGACGGTTCGCAACCGGCTCAGGTAATCGGCTGGATCGAGCAGACCGTCTGGATGATCGATTCGCAGCCCGTCGATTCCCGCGCTCGATCCAGCGCTGAACTTGATCATGTGTAGCGTCGAAAACCGCTGGATCTTCCTGCCGGACGCCCGCCAATGTCGTGATGGCAAAGAACCGCCGGTAGTTGAGCTCAGCGTTTCCCCGCGAGTGGTGGACCAATTCATAGTGCTGGCGGGCATGGACCGCGTCCGGGTCGTCGCCCTGCTGCCAGCTCCCTGGCGCCAACGGGAAGCGGTGCTCGAAGTAGCGCAGCTCCCCGTCCGTGATGCTGCAGCGTCGGGTCGTCGCCCAAGATCGGCACCACGATCCGACCGCGACTCCAGTCGATGTCGAACCACCGTCGCGTACTCCGAACTCCTGCCCGACGTCGCAGCACGTCCCACCACGCTGGGTTCTCGGCCGGCACCGAAATGCCCAGGTGGTTCGGCACGATGTCGATCACCACGCCCAGGCCCGCGGCTCCGCGCCTCCGTCAGCAGCTCGCGGAGTCCCTCCTCGCCGCCTCGATCGCGATCGACTCGGCTGACGTCGGTCGTGTCGTAACCGTGGTCTGAGCCGATGGTCGACTGGAGCAGCGGCGAGACATAGACGGCTCCGACGCCGAGATCACGCTAGGTACCCGGTCAAGGTGGCCGCGTCGTAAAGAGTGAAGTCTCGCTGGACCTGAAGACGATAGGTCGACGAGGGTATGGCCACGCCCCGACCCTACGCATCGCAAGCTCCTGCCCAGACGGGGCTCAGAGCATGATCACGTAGCCGCTGCGACGGGGATCCGCCCCGCCACCCAAAGGGCTGATCGCCGAGACGCCGCCGAAGTAAGGATCGCGATGATCAGCGACCACGACCCGGTCGCCGGCAGACCGCAGCGCTTCGAGCACTTCGGGCGCGAAGCCCGGCTCCAGTCGAACCAGGTCGCGCAGTGCATTGAGCCGGGGTGCGTCGATCGCCTCTTGCGGCGTCATTCCCCGCAGCATCCGCAGCATGCACTGAACCAGAGCCGGCCGGATCCGGCTGCCGCCCGCGGCGCCTGCGATGAGCGCTAGTCCCTGATCGTCGAGGGCGACCAGCGGTGACATCATCGAGCCCATCCGCACCCCGGGCTCGCAGCTGTTCGCGAACCAGTTCGCCCTCGCCCATCATCGAGTTGAGGTGGACGCCGAAACCCGGTACCCAAACCCCCGAGCCGAGGCCAAGACTGGTGGTGACGGCACAGCCGTCGCCGTTCTCGTCGACCGCCACGATGTTGGTCGTCTCGGCCCGCTTCGCCGGCGCCCGCAGAGCCTCGACCAACGCCAGCGCCGACGCCGGATCGGTGGCTGGGTCGCCGGGAAGTGCTCGCCGGCGTGATCCAAAGTCCGCAAGACGTCGTCCAGATCGTTCCCGCGCGCGTACACCGTGAAGCCTTCGAGCTCCGCGGTCCGTGGCGTGGACTCGACCACCGCATAGGCCTTCAGATCTTCCTGACTGAGAGCCCCGCCATCGTCGACCGCGTCCACCAGCGCCTCCGCGTAATCACCGCGGTAGAAGGCGTCCGGTTCGTCCAGGAGCAACTCGTAGCGCCTGGACATGATCGGGATGGATCAGCCGGTCGCCGCCCTGGAGATAGCTCCCGTCCGGCGCGTTGGTAGACCTTGATCCCTTCACCCACGCACATGGCGGGGGCGATCCGTGGTAGCAGAGCGGCGTGCGCATCGGCGAACGGCGAACCCTCCGACGCCGCGTGAAGGCCCGGGCTTCACCACGTCGGCCCAGGGCAGGCGTCCCCACCGACGCCATAGGTGCAGCGCACCTGCGGGAACGCCCGGTACGGCGACGGTAGCTGGCCCGATCTCGTACGGCATCTGCTGTCCAGACGAACATCACCTCGATAGCTGTGCCGGAGCTGCGGTGTTTGCCATCCAGGCCAGGAACGCTGACGAAGAAGTCCACGCAGGTGACCTCGCCCGTGGCCTGGTCGTAGCAGGTGGCAAAGCCGCCGCCACCCAGCCCGGTGATAGATCGTTTCAGCCGCGCAGCTCACCAGCATCATGCCGACGGCGGCGTCCACTGCGCTGCCGCCTTGCCTGAGCAGCGCCGCGCCGGCCTCGGCCGTGGCGCGATGCCCGGCGGCTACCCCAGCGCGCAGTCTGACGCGTGGCGCGCTCACTTGTCACCGGAACATCGTGGCACCAGCTCGAAGCCACGGCGGGCGATGCGCCGGATTCTGGAGAAGGGGCGTGCCGAAAATTGCCTGCAAGTGTGCCGACATGCCGGCGAAGACTTCCGAGAACACTGTTGCGCTGGCAATTTTCGGCGGCGCAAACGGCTTAAGGCCGCCGCACTCTGGGGCTGGACCTCAGGCGATCTTCACCGGGTTGGCGCCGCAAAGTTGAGCTTCTGGGAGTGCTGCACGGCGACATCATCGACCGAGTGCTTCGGATGGGTGATCGCCTGCATTCGGAGAGCCTTGCGCTGAAAAGTGCCTGCTCATGAGCCGATATGGCCACTTCGGCGCCCATTGTTGCGGTGGGCAGGCAATGTCCGCGATTTGATATGGCTTGACCCATCTGACAGAATCGTCAGGTTGCTCCGACGGGGTCGCCGGGGCGTGCCGTGCCTGCAACTCGACTTGAGTTCCAAGGTTGGTCGCCGAACCGCGAGACTCCTGAGCCCCGGCCCCTTGGTCCGGGACACTCCTCCAGCACGTACGACTGCAAGGTTGTGCGCGCGAAGAAGTGGCGCGACACGCCCGACCGCGTGGGTCGGACACACCAGCGGTACGAGAGAAGGACGAACAGTGGCGGGACAGAAGATCCGCATTCGGCTGAAGGCCTACGACCACGAGGTGATCGACTCCTCGGCGCGCAAGATCGTCGACACGGTCACGCGGACGGGTGCCAAGGTCGCCGGCCCGGTGCCGCTGCCCACAGAGAAGAACGTGTACTGCGTGATCCGCTCGCCGCACAAGTACAAGGACAGCCGTGAGCACTTCGAGATGCGCACCCACAAGAGGCTGATCGACATCATCGACCCGACTCCCAAGACCGTTGACTCGTTGATGCGGCTGGACCTGCCGGCTGGTGTCGACATCGAGATCAAGCTCTGAGGACCACAGAATCATGAGCAACTCCACCGTCAAGACGGACCGGAAGGTGAAGGGTCTGCTGGGCACCAAGCTCGGCATGACCCAGCTCTGGGACGCCAACAACCGAGTCGTCCCGGTGACCGTCGTCCAGGCCGGTCCTTGCGTCGTGACCCAGGTGCGCACGCCCGGACTCCGACGGCTACTCGGCCGTTCAGCTGGGCTTCGGTCCCGATTCGGGCCAAGCAGGTCACCAAGCCCAGCGCCGGACACTTCGAGAGGGCCCGCGTCACGCCGCGGAAGCACTTGGTCGAGATCCGGACCGCCGACGCCAGCGAGTACACCCTGGGCCAGGAGCTGACAGCCGATCTGTTCGCCGCGGACGAGGTTGTCGACGTGACCGGGATCAGCAAGGGCAAGGGCACCGCGGGCGTGATGAAGCGGCACGGCTTCTCCGGCTTACGGGCCAGCCACGGCGTTCACCGCAAACACCGCTCGCCGGGTTCCATCGGTGGTTGTGCCACCCCAGGCCGCGTCTTCAAGGGCCTGCGGATGGCCGGCCGGATGGGTGTCGAGCGCGTCACCGTGCAGAACCTCACCGTGCACGCCGTCGACGCCGAGCGCGGTCTCGCTGTTGATCAGGGGCGCAATCCCCGGCAGTAAGGGCGGTCTGGTCGTCCTGCGCAGCGCGGTCAAGAAGGGAGAGGCAGCGTGAGCGTTCCTGTTTCCAGTGCAAACAGAACGGTCGATGTGGTCGACGCCAGTGGCGCCAAGGCCGGCACGGCCGAATTGCCCGCGGAGCTGTTCGACGTGACGGCCAACATCCCGCTGATTCACCAGGTCGTCGTGGCCCAACTGGCCGCGGCGCGGCAGGGTACGCATTCCACCAAAGGCCGCGGCCAGGTCCGCGGCGGCGGAGCGAAGCCATACCGGCAGAAGGGCACCGGCCGGGCGCGCCAGGGATCGGTACGAGCACCGCAGTACGTCGGCGGTGGCGTGGTGCACGGTCCGCAGCCGCACGGCTATGCGCAGCGCACGCCCAAGAAAATGATCGCCGCCGCCCTTCGCGGGGCGCTCTCCGATCGGGCCCGGGACGGCCGGGTGCACGTGATCAGTGAGCTGGTTTCCGGCGATGTCCCGTCCACCAAGACGGCGGTCGCGGCGCTTCGGGGAATCACCGACTCGGACAAGGTGCTGGTCATCATCCATCGCGACGAGGATCTGGCCTGGCTGAGTCTGCGGAATGTGATCACGGTGCACACGATCGCCGTGGACCAGCTCAATGCCTACGACGTGTTGGTCAACGATGAGGTGGTCTTCACCTCCGCGGCGCTGAATGCCTACGTGGCCGGTCCCACCGCCGGGAAGTCGGGGAAAGCCATCGCCTGGGAAAGCGAGGCTGCTCCGGCCACCTCTTTGGAGGTCTCCGAGCCGCCTGCGGCGCCGGTTCCCGGCGCCGAGCAAATGGCGCCGGTTCCCGGCTCCATGCAGACAGGGGAGCCCGAGAACACCCGGCCGGACGAGCTGAGCGCTCCTGCCGATGCACCCGATGAGCCAGCCAACACGCGGCCTGAGGCTGTCGAAGGGTCTAGGGAATCCCGCGCGGAACCTGTCGAAGCGACTCCCGGCGCTGCTATGAGCTCAGGACCCACGGCCACAAGTTCTGGACCCGTGCCAACAAGCTCAGAACCCGAAGCGATCGGGGAGGACGAGAAGTGAGCAGCGTCAAGATCCGCAACCACCGCGACATCTTGCTTGCCCCAATAGTGAGCGAGAAGAGCTATGCCCTGCTGGACGAGAACAAGTACACCTTCCTCGTCGCAACGGAGGCCAACAAGACCGAAATCAAGATCGCAGTGGAAACAGTTTTCGGCGTCAAAGTGACCCGGCGTGAACACCATCAACCGGCAAGGCAAGGTGCGCCGGACGCGCCGCGGCTTCGGGAAGCGCCCCGACACCAAGCGCGCGATCGTGACCGTGGCCGACGGCGAGCGGATCGACATCTTCTCGGCGCCGGCCGGCTGACGCAGACAAAGGACGAACGAACGACATGGCTATCCGCAAGTACAAGCCGACGACGCCAGGGCGCCGCGGCGCGAGCGTGGCCGACTTCGTCGAGCTGACCCGCTCCACTCCGGAGAAGTCGCTGCTGGTGCCCAGCCCGAAGACTGGCGGCCGGAACAACAGCGGCAAGATCACGACGCGGCACATCGGTGGCGGCCACAAGCAGGCCTATCGACTGGTCGACTTCAAGCGCTACGACAAGGACGGCGTGCCGGCCAAGGTCGCGCACATAGAGTACGACCCGAACCGCACCGCCCGAATCGCGCTGCTGCACTTCGTCGACGGCGAGAAGCGCTACATCATCGCTCCCAATGGGCTCGGGCAGGGCAGCCAGGTGGAGGCCGGCGAAGGTGCCGACATCAAGCCGGGCAACAACCTGCCGCTGCGCAACATCCCGGTCGGTACCACGGTTCACGCCGTGGAGCTGCGCCCGGGCGGCGGCGCCAAGCTTGCGCCGTTCCGCAGGCGCCAGCATTCAGCTGGTGGCCCGCGAAGGCAGGAACGCCACACTCCGCATGCCGTCAGGGGAGATGCGGATGGTCGACGTTCGCTGCCGGGCGACCATCGGCGAGGTCGGCAACGCCGAGCAGTCCAACATCGCCCTGGGCAAGGCTGGTCGCAACCGGTGGAAGGGCAAGCGCCCGACCGTCCGGGGCGTGGCCATGAACCCGATCGACCATCCGCACGGCGGCGGCGAGGGCAAGACCTCCGGTGGTCGTCACCCGGTCTCCCCGTGGGGCCAGCCGGAAGGCCGGACCCGCGACAAGAACAAGGCGAGCTCTCGTCTGATCGTCCGCCGCCGCAAGACCGGCAAGAAGCGCTGAGCAGGAGCTAGAGGACTATGCCACGCAGCCTGAAGAAGGGCCCCTTCGTCGATGATCACCTGGCCAAGAAGGTCGAGGTGCAGAACACCAAGGGAACCAAGAACGTGATCAAGACCTGGTCGCGTCGCTCGATGATCGTGCCGGAGATGATCGGTCACACCATCGCGGTGCACGACGGTCGCAAGCACGTTCCGGTCTTCGTGACCGATTCCATGGTGGGCCACAAGCTGGGGGAGTTCGCACCCACCCGCACGTTCAGGGGCCACGTCAAGGACGACCGGAAGAGTCGTCGGCGATGATTCGTCGCGCCTTCACCTGGCCGCTGATGCGGCTGCGGAAGCAGAAAAGGAACCATTCACTATGAGCAAGGACTCACGCCCCGGCCGCCGCGCAGGCGCTGCTCGGCGACCGTCCCGGTTCGTACGCGATCGCCCGCCAAGTTCGCGTCTCGCCGACCAAGGTGCGCCGCGTCATCGAGCTGGTGCGTGGCCTGGACGTTTCCGACGCCCTGGACACCCTCAAGTTCGCGCCGCAGGCGGCTAGCGAACCGGTCTACAAGGTGGTCGCGAGCGCAGTCGCCAACGCCGAGCAGACCGGCAACCTCAAGCGTGACGATCTGTTTGTCTCGCGCGCGTTCGTGGACGAGGGCGTCACGATGCGCCGGATCCGGCCGCGAGCCAAGGGCAGCGCGAGCCGCATCCTCAAGCGCTCCAGTCACATCACCGTCGTCGTCGAGCCCAGGACGATGGTCGCGGCTGCAGCCCGCTCGGAGTCCTAGCATGGGTCAGAAGATCAACCCGCACGGTTTCCGTCTGGGCATCAGCACCGATCACAAGAGCCGGTGGTACGCCGACAAGTTGTACTCCAACTACATCGGTGAGGACGTCAAGATCCGCAAGCTCCTGACGAAGGGGCTCGAGCGGGCGGGCATCTCGTCCGTGGAGATCGAACGCACCCGGGATCGAGTTCGGGTGGACATCTACACCGCTCGCCCGGGCATCGTCATCGGCCGCAACGGCGCCGAGGCGGAGCGCGTCCGCAGCGACCTGGAGAAGCTGACTGGCAAGCAGGTGCAGCTGAACATCCTCGAGGTCAAGAACCCTGAGATCGATGCCCAGCTGGTCGCGCAGGCCACCGCTGAGCAGCTGGCCTCCCGGGTTCAGTTCCGGCGCGCGATGCGCAAGGCGCAGCAGAGCGCGATGCGCGGCGGCGCCCGCGGCATCCGGATTCAGTGCTCCGGCCGACTCGGCGGCGCGGAGATGAGCCGCTCGGAGTTCTATCGCGAGGGCCAGGTGCCGCTGCACACGCTTCGCGCCGACATCGACTACGGCTTCCACGAAGCCAAGACCACCTTCGGTCGGATCGGTGTGAAGGTGTGGATCTACAAGGGTGACGTGGCCGGCACCCGTACCGAGCGCGCGGCCCAGAAGGCCGCCCGCAGCGCGGCCGGCGGCCGGACCCGGCCGACCCGGACCGGCCGACCGGGCCGTACCGAGACCCGTCCCGAGCGTGGCGGTCGGCGTCGCGCCGAAGGCGCGCAGGAGTTTGGTCGCGCCGAAGGCGCGCAGGAGTTTGGTCGCGCCGAAGGCGCGCAGGATTGGTCGCGCCGAAGCGCGCAGGACTCCCGCCGAAGGGGCGCCAGAAGTGGTGGCTCCGGTGGAGGCGAACGTTGGCACCGAATCCGCAGGACAGGAGGGCTGAGCGATGCTCGTTCCTCGCAAAGTCAAGTTCCGCAAGCAGCACCACCCAACCCGTCGTGGTGTCGCCAAGGGCGGAACCAAACTTGCGTTCGGCGACTACGGAATCCAGGCCCTTGAGGGCTCCTACCTGACCAACCGGCAGATCGAGTCCGCTCGGATCGCGATGACCCGGCACATCAAGCGCGGCGGCAAGGTGTGGATCAATGTCTACCCAGATCGCCCGTTGACGAAGAAGCCGGCCGAGACCCGAATGGGCTCGGGCAAGGGTTCGCCGGAGTGGTGGATCGCCAACGTCAAGCCCGGCCGGGTGCTGTTCGAACTGTCCGGCGTGCATGAGGACGTGGCGCGCGAAGCGATGCGCCTGGCGATTCACAAGTTGCCGATGAAGGCCCGGTTCATCAAGCGCGAGGAAGGTGAGATCTGATGGCGAAGGCGACCACGGCCGCCGAGCTGCGCGGTCTGAGCCGAAGCGAGCTAAACACCAAGGTGACGGAGCTGAAGGAGGAGCTGTTCTCCCTCCGCTTCCAAGCCGCCACCGGTCAACTCGAATCGCATGGCCGGCTTCGTGCGGTACGCAAGGACATCGCACGGCTCTACACCGTGCTGCAAGAGCGTGAACTGGGCATCGTCGAGGATCCGGACGCAGAGGAAGTAAAGGCCTGATGAGCGAGAAAACAACACAGACGCGGCCTCCCGCCGAAGACCCTTCGCCCGCCGCAGAGCGGGGGCCGGTCGATACGCCCACCGCAGAGCGGGGGCCGGTTGATACGCCCACCGCAGAGCGGGGGCCAGTCGATGCGCCCGCCGCAGAGCGGGGGCGAAGGAAGGTCCGGGAGGGCTACGTCGTCAGCGACAAGATGGACAAAACCGTCGTCGTGGCGGTGGAAGACCGGGTCAAGCACCGGCTGTACGGCAAGGTGCTGCGCCAGACCGCCCGGCTGAAGGCGCACGACGAGGCCAACAGCGCCGGGCTGGGAGACCGGGTGCGGATCATGGAAACCCGCCCGCTGAGCGCCACCAAGCGCTGGCGGCTGGTCGAGATCCTCGAGAAGGCCAAGTAGTCATGCAACGCGCCCGGAGCTTGTCGAAGGGGGCGGGTCACGAGCCCTTCGCCAGGCTCAGGGCACGTAACCAGGAGAAGAGATGATTCAGCAGGAGTCGCGGCTCAAGGTCGCCGACAACACGGGTGCCAAGGAGATCTTGTGCATACGCGTGCTCGGCGGATCCGGTCGCCGTTACGCCGGCATAGGTGACGTCATCGTCGCCACCGTCAAGGACGCCATCCCGGGCGGCAACGTCAAGAAGGGCGAGGTCGTCAAGGCCGTTGTCGTGCGTACGGTCGAAGGAACGCCGGCGTGCAGACGGCTCGTACATCAAGTTCGACGAGAACGCCGCGGTGATCTTGAAGAGCGACGGCGAGCCGCGCGGCACCCGCATCTTCGGTCCGGTCGGCCGCGAGCTTCGCGAGAAGCGCTTCATGCGCATCATCTCGCTCGCACCAGAGGTGATCTGAGAGATGGCAGTAAACAAAATGACCTCGCACAACGGCAAGCTGCATGTGCGCAAGGGAGATCGCGTCAAGGTGATCTCCGGCAAGGACAAGGGCCTGGTCGGCGAGGTGATTGCGGTCTACCCCGATCGCAACCGCGTCACCGTGGCCGGGGTGAACATCGTCAAGCGCCACCTGCGCGACACCTCAGCCCAGCCCCAGTCGAGGCAGACCACGAAGGGCGGGATCGTGTCGTCGGAGGCTCCGATTCACGCATCCAACGTCCAGCTCGTGGTTAAGAACGACAAGGGCGACGAGGTGGTGACCCGGGTGAGCTACACCCGCTCGGACGTGATCAAGCGCCGGCCCGACGGCTCGGAGTACACGTCGAGCCGGAGCGTACGGATCGCTCGAGCAACCGGAGAGGAGATCTGATGAGTACAGCGACGGTTGAGACGCGAAGCGTGCCCAGACTCAAGCAACGCTATCGAGATGAGATCGCCAAGGCGTTGCAGCAGGAATTCTCCATCCCCAACGTCATGCAGATCCCGAACCTGGTCAAGATCGTGGTCAACATGGGCATCGGTGAGGCGGCTCGCGACTCGAAGTTGATCGATGGCGGCGTTCGCGATCTGGCCACCATCACCGGCCAGAAGCCGGTCGTCACCCGGGCCCGCAAGTCCATCGCCCAGTTCAAGCTGCGTGAGGGCATGCCGATCGGCGCTCATGTGACACTGCGCGGCGATCGGATGTGGGAGTTCGCCGACCGGCTGCTCACCCTGGCGCTGCCGCGGATCCGCGACTTCCGTGGGCTTTCGCCGAAGCAATTCGACGGCCAAGGCAACTACACCTTCGGTATCAACGAGCAGGTCATGTTCCACGAGATCAACCAGGACCGAATCGATCGGGTGCGAGGGATGGACATCACCTTCGTGACCAGCGCGACCAACGACGAGCAGGGACGTGCGCTGCTGAGGCAGCTCGGGTTCCCGTTCCGGACGAACTGAGAAAGGGCACATCAGATATGGCCAAGACAGCGCTACGCGTCAAGCAGGCGCGCAAGCCGAAGTTCGCCGTCCGGGCCTACACCCGGTGCCAGCGGTGCGGCCGCCCCAAGGCGGTCTACCGCAAGTTCGGGCTGTGCCGGATCTGCGTACGCGACATGGCACACAAGGGCGAGCTGCCGGGCATCACGAAGTCGAGCTGGTAGGCGGTGTCGGCGATGTTCTCTGCTGGGGGTGGGGCTTGGGGCAACCACCCGGCCTCGCAGGCTTCGGCCGGGGGCCAGGCCCATCCGCGCCCCTGCGACCCACCCCCAGCAGAGACCATCCCCAACGGTCTGGCCGCACGGCTTCCGGATGCCGGGCAGCTCGAAACCCCAACAGATCTAACGGTGAAGGTCTCGCTCGACGTGCGGGAAACCACATTGAGGAAGAAGTAGAAGCAAATGACGATGACGGATCCGATTGCGGACATGTTGACCCGGGTGCGGAACGCCAGCCAGGCGTACCACGAGACCGCGACCATGCCGCACAGCAAGATCAAGGTGGGGATCGCGGAGATCCTGGCCAACGAGGGCTACATCGCCGGGTATGAGGTGAACGACCCGGCGGAGGGCCAGGTCGGCAAGACCTTGTCGATCACGCTGAAGTACGGGCAGAACCGGGAGCGCTCGATCGCGGGCGTGCGGCGGATTTCCAAGCCCGGGTTACGGGTGTACGCGAAGTCGACTGGACTGCCGAAGGTGCTCGGTGGCTTGGGCATCGCGATCATCTCCACATCTCAGGGCCTGCTGACTGACAAGCAGGCGCACAACACCCGCGTGGGCGGCGAAGTGCTCGCCTACGTGTGGTGAGCGGCGAGAGACGAGAGAGGTAGCGGACATGTCACGCATTGGCAGGCTCCCCGTGCCGGTTCCGTCCGGTGTCGAGGTGAGCGTCGACGGCCAAGCGGTCTCGGTCAAGGGGCCCAAGGGCACCTTGCAGCACGTCGTCAAGGAACCGATCACGGTGGTGCGCGCTGAAAGCGGCGAGCTCGAGGTCAGCCGGCCTGACGACGAGCGGCTCAGCAAGTCGCTACACGGCCTGACCCGGACGCTCGTGGCCAACATGGTCACCGGCGTGACCGACGGGTATGAGAAGAAGCTGGAAATCCTTGGAGTTGGTTACCGCGTGATCGCCAAGGGGCCGACCGAGCTCGAGTTCGCGCTCGGGTACAGCCATCCGATCAAGGTCACTGCGCCGGAGGGCATTACCTTCAACGTTGAGGCACCAACTCGGTTCTCGGTGCAGGGCATAGACAAGCAGCAGGTGGGCGAGGTTGCGGCCAACATCCGCAAGTTGCGCAAGCCTGAGCCATACAAAGGCAAGGGCGTTCGGTACGCGGGCGAGAAGGTCCGCCGCAAGGTCGGAAAGGCTGGTAAATGATGGCTGTCTCGCTGTCTTCACACAAGGGCACGGCGGCCAAGACCCGGTCCCGGATGCGCCGCCAGTTGCGCGGTCGGAAGAAGATCTTCGGCGCGCCGGCGCGCCCCCGGCTGGTCGTCACCCGCTCCGCCCGGCACATCGCCGCACAGGTGATCGACGACACGGCAGGTCGTACGCTGGCGTCGGCCTCCAGCATGGAAGCCACCCTTCGGACAGCCACCGGCGACAAGTCGGACAAGGCCAAGCAGGTCGGTGGCCTGGTCGCCGAGCGGGCGAAGGCTGCCGGGGTCGAGCGGGTGGTCTTCGACCGCGCAGGCCACAAGTACCACGGTCGGATCGCGGCGCTGGCAGACGGCGCCCGCGAGGGCGGCCTCGGTTTCTAGATGGACACGACGATTGGTTCGAGGCTGCAAGCACATCGAACGAACGATTGGTTCGAGGCTGCAAGCACCTCGAACGAGATACGGGAGGAAAAGCGATGACGGTAACCCAGCGCCGCGGAAGCGGTACCGGTGGGGAGCGTCGCGGCCGTGACGATCGTCGTGGTGGCCAGGCGCAGGAGAAGAGCAACTACATCGAGCGGGTCGTGGCGATCAACCGGGTCGCCAAGGTCGTCAAGGGCGGCCGGCGGTTCAGTTTCACTGCCTTGGTGGTCGTGGGCGACGGCGACGGAACGGTGGGTGTCGGATACGGCAAGGCCAAGGAGGTCCCGGCGGCCATTGCCAAAGGAGTGGAGGAGGCGAAGAAGCACTTCTTCGCGGTCCCTCGGATCCAGGGCACCATCCCGCATCCCGTGCAGGGTGAGAAGGCGGCTGGTGTGGTCCTGCTGCGCCCGGCATCGCCTGGCACCGGTGTGATTGCCGGTGGGTCGGCCCGCGCGGTGCTTGAGTGCGCCGGCGTGCACGACGTGCTGGCCAAGTCCCTCGGCTCCGCGAATGCGATCAATGTGGTGCACGCTACCGTCGCGGCGCTGCAAGGGCTGGAACAGCCGGAGGACGTGGCGAAGCGGCGTGGCAAGACAGTCGAGGACGTCACACCGGCGGCCATCCTGCGGGCCCGGCGTGCGGTGAGCTCGTAATGGCACAGATCAAGGTCCGCCAGGTGCGAAGCGGCGTGGGTGGCAAGCGGAATCAGCGGGACACGCTGCGCACGTTGGGTTTGCGGCGCATCGGTGACGAGTCGGTGCGTGATGACCGGCCCGAGGTCCGCGGCATGATCAAGACGGTGTCGCATCTGGTGGCCGTCGAGGAGGTCTGACATGACACTGAAGGTCCATCATCTACGCCCGGCACCGGGCGCGAAGACCGCGAAGACCCGGGTGGGTCGAGGCGGCGGCTCTAAGGGCAAGACAGCCGGCCGAGGCACCAAGGGATCCGGCGCTCGGGACAGATTGCCGCAGAACTTCGAGGGCGGCCAGATGCCGCTGCACATGCGGGTGCCCAAGCTGCGGGGGTTCAAGAACCCCTTCCGGGTCGAGTATCAGGTGGTCAACGTGTCCCGGCTCGCTGAGCTGTTCCCCGATGGCGGCACAATCGGCGTCGACGATCTGGTGGCCGCCGGCGCCGTCCGGGCTGGTCAGCCGGTCAAGATTCTGGGTAACGGCGACCTCACGGTGGCCGTACAGGTGACCGCCCAGGCGTTCTCCGCATCGGCAAGGGAGAAGATCGCTGCCGCCGGAGGTAGCACGACCGAGCTCTGAGCCCGTTCTAGTTCCGCAGGTCAGGCCTTGGGCTTGACGGCGACCACTGGGCAATCCGCGGCGAGCAGAATCGTTTGCGCCGAACTGCCGGTGACCAGTTTGCCAACGGGTGACCGCCTCCGCAGCCCGATGACGATCAGGTCGGCATCGATCTCCCCGGCCACTCGAACGATGGCTTCGGCAGCCGACGTCCCGTCGGTGGGGCGGTGGATGTCGAAGGGCACGCCACGCTTTGTCAGATCGGCTTCGACCGCGTCGATGTCCTGCGACGACGCGAACACCGGATCGGAGTAGTCCCCGTCTCTCGCGGTGTTGAGAACGGCGAGCGAGCCGCCGGTCAGCCTGGCATGTTCGGTTGCCCAGTCCAGCGCGGCGAGGCCCTCGGGAGTGGGGATATAGCCGACGAGAATCTTCATGGCCACACCCTAGGGGAGATGCGCCATCACGGTCTCCGCAGATCGGATGAGGGGACGTACGCTCGAACCGGGGCCGGCGGCGATAGGGGTTTCGGCCGGAAGCTTGATAAAGTCGGGCGGTCCTGCGCGTTCGCGTCGTACCCGACGGCATGTCGTCCACGGGACGTGCCAGGGCTGTCAGACAGAAAGGGAGGGCAGGAGTGCTCGCCGCGTTCGCCAACGCATTCCGGACTCCGGACCTGAGGAAGAAGATCTTCTTCACCCTCGGCATCCTCGCCGTCTTCCGGCTCGGCTCCATCATTCCTGTACCGAACGTCAACGTCGCGCAGGTCGACTTCTGCGTGAAGCAGGCAACCACTGGCGCCAACCAGGGCCTGTACTCGCTCATCAACCTCTTCTCCGGTGGCGCATTGCTGCACCTCGCAGTGTTCGCGCTCGGCATCATGCCTTACATCACGGCGAGCATCATCCTGCAGCTCCTCACGGTGGTCATCCCACGGCTGGAGGCCCTCAAGAAGGAGGGCCAGGCCGGGCAGGCAAAGATCACCCAGTACACCCGCTATCTGACCCTGGTGCTGGCCGTGCTGAACTCGACGGCCTTCGTCACGGTGGCCGTGAACGACCGGCTGTTCGTCGGCTGTCCCGGCCTGGTCCACGACAAGTCCATCTTCCCGGTCGTCGTGATGATCCTCACCATGACCGCGGGCACGAGTGTCATCATGTGGCTGGGCGAGCTGATCACCGAACGCGGCGTCGGCAACGGCATGTCGGTCATGATCTTCACTCAGATCGCGGCCACCTTCCCCCAAGCTCTGTGGAGCATCAAGGTCGCTCGCCCCGGCGCCAACGGCTGGGTCGTCTTCCTGCTAGTTCTCGCGCTGGGACTGGTCGTCATGGCTGGTGTCATCTTCATCGAGCAATCTCAGCGCCGCATCCCAGTGCAATACGCCAAGCGCATGGTCGGCCGGCGGATGTTCGGGGGCTCCACCACCTATATCCCCATCAAGGTGAATCAGGCAGGCGTCATCCCGGTCATCTTCGCCTCGTCACTGCTCTACCTGCCGGCGCTGTATGCACAGTTCCGGCCTGATAGCAAGATCTCCAGCTGGATCTCGGCGAACTTCGTCAAGGGCGACCATCCGGTCTACATGATCAGCTTCTTCCTGCTGATCGTTTTCTTCGCCTACTTCTACGTCGCGATCACGTTCAATCCGAACGAGGTCGCCGACAATATGAAGAAGTACGGCGGCTTCATCCCGGGCATCCGTGCCGGCAAGCCGACCGAGGACTATCTCAGCTTCGTGCTGTCCCGCTTGACGTTCCCCGGCTCGCTTTACCTGGGCCTGATCGCCTTGCTTCCCTCGATTGCCTTCATCTTCTTGAACGCGAACCAGAACTTCCCCTTCGGCGGCACCTCGATCCTCATCATCGTGGGCGTAGGACTGGACACCGTCAAACAGATCGAGAGCCAGCTCCAGCAACGTCACTACGAAGGGTTTCTCCGCTGATGCGTCTGTTGATGATGGGTCCGCCAGGCGCCGGCAAGGGCACGCAGGCCCAGCGCGTCGCCGAGCACTACGAGATACCGGCGATCTCCACTGGTGACATCTTCCGCGCCATGAAGACCAGCGAGACGCCCTTGGCGCGCCAGTTGCGAGCCATCATGGACTCCGGCGGCTACGTGAGCGATGAGATCACCAATGCGATCGTCGCCGAGCGGCTCACCCAGAGCGACTGCGTCGCAGGCTTCTTGCTCGACGGCTACCCCCGTACGCCGCAGCAGGTCGAGGCTCTCGACGACTTCCTCGAGAACAGTGGCAAATCCCTGGACGCGGTGATCTCGTTGCTGGCCGACGTCGACGAGGTTGTGGATCGGTTGTTGAAGCGCGCTCAGATCGAAGGTCGCGCGGACGACACCGCGGACACCATTCGGCGGCGTCAGGTTATCTACGCGCGGGAGACGGAGCCGCTGCTGGAGGTCTATCGCGATCGCGGCGTCCTTGTCGAGGTCGACGGTTTGGGCGCGATCGATGAGGTCTCCGCCCGGCTATTCGCCGCTTTGGACGCCCGGCGCAACGAGCTGACCCCGCAATAGCTGCGATCCGCTAACCTCAGTTTCGGCCCTCACTGAGATTCGCGAAACTTGTTGCGTTTAAGCTGACGCGGTGAGCCAGCCTTCGAGTGCGTGGACATTCCTGTCGAATCACGGCCACGTCCTCGTTGCCCTCGCGACCGACCCGCACGCCAGGATGCGGGATGTCGCCCTCAGTGTCGGAATCACCGAACGGGCCGTCCAGCTGATCGTGCGGGATCTTCACGATGCGGGTTACTTGGAGGTTCAGCGCGTCGGCCGCCGCAATACCTATACGGTCGCCACGAACAGGCCGCTACGCCATCCTTTGGAGCAGCACACGAGTATCGGTGACTTCCTCGGCGTGCTTCGCGCTCCGGGCGACCCTAGGCCGGAGCTGTCGCCAGGCTTACCACTCCCGCCGCCCCATCCACAGTGACGAGCTGCCCAGTCTCGATCAGATTGGTCGCCTCGGGCACCCCGACGACCGCCGGAATCCCGTACTCGCGGGCGACGACCGCGCCGTGGGAGTTCGAGCCGCCCATCTCCATCACCAGGCCGCCCGCGGTCAGGAACAGCGGAGTCCAGCCGGGGTCAGTCGACGGCGCGACGAGGATCTCGCCCGGCTCCAAATGGGCTCCGACAGGATCAAGCACGACACGGGCCGGTCCGGTCACCATGCCTGGAGAGGCTGGACTGCCCGACATCGCGCCGTCCTCCCCGCGTGCCGCTCCCGCCACGGCCTCAAGTTCGGTTCCGTCGGACAGCAGCAATCGAGGGATGTGCCGACGCCGGAGCTCGATTTCGTACGCCTGGCGCCGCTCAGCCACCAGATCACGCAGGACCTCACCCGCCAGCCCTCGTCGGACCTCGGAGATGTCGAGGAAGAAGATGTCCTCCGCCGTCTGGATCTGGCCTTGTCTCGCCAGCTCCTCGCCGATCGTGCTCAGCTGCTCGCGCATTGCCGCCAGGACGGTGATCAAGAGATTCTTAGGGCTCTCCCGAAATCCCACCAGTTGCCGTGCCCGGCGCAACGCAACGTTGATCAGGCGAGCCTTGAGCCGGTCCTGCTGCTCGGCGCGCGAGACAAGTTCGGTGATCATCGCCTGGGCGGCCACCTCGCCCTCCCGGAACTGTGCCGGCGGAGCGAGATCAGGATCGTTCAGCCGTAGGTAATTGGCGATCGCCCCGATGATGTGGCTCGGGTCGTTGGCCCACCGCGGCATGCCGAGATCGATTTCTGCGACCGCACGGTGCCCGTAACGGCGGAGGAATGCCGTCAATCCCTGCTGCGCGACGGGGGGCAACGCATGGTTCCGATACCGAGCCGTCAGCGATGCTGTGGTGCCGCCCGAGAACGCCCTGACCGAGTCGGCATCATCGCGGATCCGCTCGGTCAGCCGCCACAGTTCCAGGTCCATCTCGGTCGTCACGTTGTTCGGAAGCCCCCGCAGCACGGTCTGGAGGTCGCCAGGCTGGGCAAGATCTCCGAGGGCATTCCGCGCCATCCGCAGGATCAGCAGACCCGCGGCGGCGGGGCTGAACACCGTAGGCATGATCAGAAACAGATCATTACCCAACTGCCGTTCCACGTGGTCCAAGCGCTGGTTGATCGTCGCGTCGGCGGGCAGGCTGGTGACGATACGCAGTCGCCGTTCCGTGCGGGCGATCAATCGGGGTGCGATGGCCGGACTGATCAACGTTGCGGCGATTCGGAGCGGCACCTTGGCTCGCACCACGAAGAGCCGGGCAATCGGAGGAATCGCTCGCCATGGCACGCGGCTGGTGATCGGAAATCGGGGGTCGTTGGCGAGGGACTTGAGCACGCCGGAGGACCGAGCCTCCATTGCACCGAACGCCCCAACGATGAGTCTCCGACCTAGCCTGCTGCCAAGGGCGGACGAGATGTCCAGGAAGGCCCGCTGTCCGGCGACCGCCAGCGGCGGCGGCCCGGCGCGCCGGTCAACCGGCGGGCGGCCGAATGCCGCCGCCGCGGAGGAGCCGATCAGCCGGAAGGCCGCCAGGCCCATGGGAGTAATCGGCCGGGTGAGACCCTGAGCCAGCGTCATGCACAGGAAGAGCCGAGGCTTGCCCGGTCCTGACCCGGCACCGGGTACAAGGTGGTGATCGGGCGGGCCTGGGTCAGCCAAAATCGCCCGGCACCGTCAAGCGCCCATTCGGTGTCCTGAGGCGAGGCGTAGAGAGCCGTCACCCGCCCGCCGAGCTTCACCAACTCGAGAACCTGGTCATCAGTCAGGCATGGTTCGGCACTTCGGTCCTCGACATGGCGGGAATCGGTCCCGCCCCCCGGCCTGGACAGGATCACCACTCGCTTGTCACCCAGCCGCCGCTCGACAATTGTCCGCCGTGCGGAATCCACCACGAAGTGATCCGGATTGACAGCGCCCGAGACGACCGCCTCACCCAGCCCCGCGCTGGCGTCGATCACCGTTTGGTGCCGCGTCCCGGTCACCGGGTTGGCGGTGAACATCACCCCCGCAGCCGCGGCGTCGATCATCCGCTGGACCACGACAGCCAGCGACACCGTACGGTGCTCGATGCCATTCGTCTTTCGGTAACTCACTGCCCGGTCGGTCCACAACGATGCCCAGCAGCGCTGCACCGCCCTGACCACGGCGTCCTCACCTACCACGTTGAGGTAGGTGTCCTGCTGACCCGCGAAGCTCGCGTACGGCAGGTCCTCGGCGGTCGCCGACGAGCGTACCCCGACCGGTGCGGCGCCCTCGCCGAGTGCCCGGTAGTGCCCAACGATTCTCCGGCGAAGTTCGTCGGAAACGGGTGCGGCGAGGACACGCGTCCGCGCTTGGTCGGCGAGTCGATCGAGTGTGTCGGAGTCGCTCGGCTCGGCCAACTGGTCGATCAGATCATTGAGCGAGTCGGCCACGGCCTCCGAATAGGCCTGGGTGGTGATGCAGAAGCCGTCTGGAACTGGCAGGCCGGCGGCACGCATGATGCCGAGATTGACCGCTTTCCCGCCGACCGCGTCGATCATCGAACCGTCGATATCGACAAGGTCCAGCACCGTCGTCATGTAATGACGATAGAGCCGTCGAGGCCGTAATTCAACGGGCGATGAATTTAGGATGTCCGGGTAGAGATTATTCGCGAACACGGGACGCGCCGACGTGGCCCTCCTCGGCACCCTTTTTGCGCTCTCGAGACAGATTGTCCGCGTCGGCGAGTAGCTTGCCATCATGACCGTTGCCGTCGACGAGGATGCGTTCGCGCAGCTGGCAGAGCCATTGCGTGGCGAGCTGACCGCGCACTGCTACCGCATGTTGGGCTCGATCCAGGAGGCCGAGGATCAGGTCCAGGAGACCTATCTGCGGGCGTGGCGTGGGTTTCACGGGTTCGAGAACCGATCATCCCTCCGGACCTGGATGTATCGCATCGCCACGAATGTCTGCTTGACCGCGCTCGACGGCCGCCAGCGCCGCCCCATGCCGACCGGACTCGGTCAACCGAGCTCCGATCCGCGTGGAACGCTGGACGCGCGCCCGGAAATCGGCTGGCTGGAGCCTCTGCCTGACGCCGTGGTCTGGGCCGGCCAGGCGGCAGACCCGGCGGACGAGGTCGTGGATCGGGAAAGCGTGCGCCTGGCGTTCATTGCCGCGCTGCAGCATCTGACTCCCGCGCAGCGGGCCGTCGTGATCCTGCGCGACGTGCTCGCCTGGCAAGCCAGCGAAGTCGCCAAGCTGCTGGACATGTCGGTGGCCGCAGTCAACAGCAGCCTGCAGCGAGCTCGCGCTCAGCTGGACAAGATGGAGCCGGAGGCGGGCGGCGAGCCGATGACCGACGACCGCGCCAAGGAACTGCTGGCGGACTACGTCGCCGCCTTTGAGAACTACGACGTGCAGCGGATCGTGCAGCTTCTCGCCAAGGATGCCGTCTGGGAGATGCCGCCGTACGTCGGCTGGTACCGCGGGGCGGACGCCATCGGACAGCTTATCGACCGACATTGCCCTGCCGAAGGGCCCGGTGATCAAGTCCTGCTCCCGGTGTCGGCGAACGGTCAGCCTGCGTTCGCCCTGTATATGAAGCGACCCGACGGATCGTATGGCGCCTTTCAGCTACAAGTCCTGACCCTCGGCAGCACCGGTGTCTCACACGTCGCGACGTTCTTCGACACGTCACTCTTCGCTCGATTCGGTCTTCCCGACACGCTCAATCGTTGAAACGCACGACGCAGAACGAAATCGGGGCGCCCAGCGCTGCTAGCGTGACCTCGCGCCCCTGCCGAGTGGCGCGGTCGCAAGGCCTATCCGAGCTAGTGGAGCCACCATGACATCGATGACAGACAGCCGGACAATGGAAGTTCCCCGAGGTCTTGGCACCCTTGGCCTCGTTGTCGGCATCAGCGCCCTGCTGTTCGGGATTTTGCTGTTGGCCTGGCCCGGCATCAGCCTGCTCGTCGCGGCGATTCTCTTCGGCTTACAACTGCTGATCGCCGGCATCGTGCGGGTGATTGGCGGCATCACCGATCGGGAACTGGACGGTGGTGAGCGAGCGCTGTCGATCACTTTGGGAGTGCTCGTTTTGCTCGCCGGCATCTTCTGTTTGCGCAACCCGGGCCTGACCCTGCTCTGGATCATCATCCTGGTCGCGTGCGGCTGGCTGGTCGAGGGAATCATTTCGATCGTGGTCGGATTTCGGCGGACCTCAGGTGCGCGGCTGTGGCCAATCGCACTAGGCGCGCTGTCGATCGTCGCGGCAATCGTGATCTTGGTCTGGCCGCTGTCGGCGCTGCGCACGTTCGTCGCTCTGGGCGGTTGGTTGTTGATCTTCATCGGGGTCGCCACCGTAGTGAGCGCCATTCTGGCGATGCGGCAGAATCGGGCCGCTCCGGCTCCAGCAACGGCCTGAACAACCGTCTCGAGCCCGCAGCAGGCGGCTGAAGGCTGACGGCGTTGCGGCTGCAGCGTTTGCGGCCGGGAGCCAGTGGCTAACTGAGGTGAGGGACCATACTGATGTTCCCCCGGCGAGGAGCCCGCTCCCGGCCGGCTTGACGTCAAGGGAAGAGGCACCATGCCTGCTGCACGACTCGATAGGGGCCCGGCGGCGGCCACCGCACCCAAACCGGCCTCGGCAGCGTCAGCACTGGCAACCGCCTCGTCCGGACTTTTCGTTCTGGCTTCGATGGTGGTCATTGCGGCGGGAATCAAAGCGGTGTCCAGCATCGTCGGACCCAGCTTCTTGGTCTTGACCCTGGTGATCACGGTGCAGCCGCTGCGCACCATTCTCGTGCGGCGCCGCGTTCCCAGCTGGCTGGCGAGCGTCGTTGTTCTACTGAGTGTCTACGGACTGCTGATCTTGGTGCTGGGCTCGACCGTCTGGTCGCTCACCAGGCTGGTCAATGTGCTGCCCGAGTACACCGAGGAGTTCACGAACCTCTTCAACTCTGCTCTTGATCAGCTGAGCCGTATCGGCATTGAAACTACCGACTTGCGGGGTGCCGTCGAGGGCTTCAACCTGTCCAGCTTCACCGGTGTCGCTTCCCGGATACTGAGCACGATCACCAGCGGTCTGTCCGTGTTGTTGCTGGTCTTGGCCATGGTGGTCTTCATCACCTTCGATGCCGCAGGGTTCGGCGAGCGGCTGTCCCTGCTGCGTAACCTCCGTCCCAACATCGCCGACGCTCTCATCGACTTCGGCGACAGCGTGCGGAAATACTGGGTGGTCACTACGGTCTTCGGCCTGATCGTGGCCATCATCGACGTCTTCGCGTTGTTGATCATCGGCGTACCACTTGCCCTCACCTGGGGCGTGTTGGCTCTGGTCACCAACTACATCCCGAACATCGGCTTCGTCCTCGGCCTGATCCCGCCAACTCTGATCGCCCTCCTCGACGACGGCTGGGGCGCAGCGATCGCCGTGATCGCCGCCTACAGCGCGGTCAACGTCGTCATCCAGACGCTGATTCAGCCGCGGTTCACCGGCGATGCCGTCGGCATTGCCTCCACCATCGCCTTCTTGTCCTTGATCGTGTGGGCGCTGATCCTGGGTCCGCTGGGTGCGCTGCTGGCCGTTCCGGCCACGCTCCTGGTCAAGTCCCTGCTGGTCGATCATGCCGACCGTGGCCGCTGGCTGGGTGCGCTGCTCAACTCGACTCCTGACTTCGCCGATCCCGAGCACCCGGTGACCGACGCGCCGAAGGCTGCCGCGCGACAACGGGCATCTCGGCGCTGACCTGACGGTCGAGAGTGCCCAAAATGATGGGCGCATCACACCGCACACCCACGGTGGCCTCGGCGGGTACGCTCGCATAGGTGAACAGCAGCAACCTGCCGATCTCCTCTCCGTACCGCAGCACACCTGACGCGCTGGTCACGGAGGCGGAGCGAGAGCAGCTCAGCTCGCGGCTCAATGCCGCTTTCACAGACGGCAAGCTCGAGCAGGACGACTACCAGTTCCGTCTCGACCAGCTGTTTGCAGCGACTCGGATGGGTCAACTGCTGCCCGTGGTCGAAGGCCTGCCGCCGATGCCAACGTATGAGAATCCCGAGATCGTCGCCAGTGCCGGAGGAGAGCCGGGTCAGCTCGCCGACACGCGAAGCGCCAGCCGTTTCGCTCTGTTGCTGATTGCCGTGCTGGTCGTCGCGATTGTCCTGATCGCGATGCTTTTCGTCCTGGTGTTCTGAGCGCCTGGGCTCGTATCTCGGGCCACCAGACCGACGAAGCGCGAAGTCAGACCAGTCTCGGCAGATACCGGCCTACTTAGAATGGTCATTGTGCCCCGGCGACACATCGCGCAGCGCAAGATTGCGGAGCATGTCCAGCGCCTCGGGGAGCTGTATCCGCCGATCCCGCTGAATTCTGTCGACCGGACCATCCACAATCCGAAGCTGGTGGTGGAGCGACATTCGTCTGCAGACGCATATCCGCGTCGGTCCGCAGGACCCAAGTCGTCGCAAGTTCACGCCGGGAGAAGTCCTACGACCTGGTCGGCACCAACGCCATCAGGCGGTACAAGGCGGACGTGGGCGGGGTGATCTCCGATCTGGGTCTGGACGCGGATCTCCACGGCTACGCCCGGGAAGTGGGCCGGGTCGAGAGCCGCCTGCTGTGGGCGCACCGGCAAGGGATGGACGTTCCGCCGTACATCCTGAAGGCGCTCCGGGAGAGCGTGGATCTCTACCGGGAGCGGCTGTTGCGCGGTCTGGTGCCGAGCACCTGATATCCTCGCCGATCTGCGACCACTCCTCCTCTGGGTCCGCCCCGGCGATTTGGGTCAGTCCACCAAACCGCGTATGCTCGTCTGTCGGCCACCCTTGCCGGTGGTCGTTGTGGCGTGCAATCAGATTGGGAGGTCATGGCGAAGAAAGAAGGCGCACTCGAGCTGGAGGGCACCGTGGTCGAAGCCCTGCCCAACGCGATGTTCCGCGTTGAGCTGGCCAACGGTCACAAGGTCCTAGCCACCATCAGTGGCAAGATGCGGCAGCACTACATCCGGATCCTTCCAGCAGACCGAGTCGTCGTCGAACTCTCCGCCTACGATCTGACTCGCGGCCGCATCGTTTACCGGCACAAGTGACCACGTCTCATCCACCATCTGTACGAGACGCAAACCATCCACCACGGCGAGGCATGTTCGCGCATGCCGAGCCTGATCAAGAAAGAAGCTCGATGAAAGTCCAGCCGAGCGTCAAGAAGATCTGCGACAAGTGCAAGGTGATCCGCCGGCACGGTCGCGTGATGGTGATTTGCGAGAATCCCCGCCACAAGCAACGGCAGGGCTGAGCAAGATCCCAGAAAGCGTGACTGCACGTTCGAGAGCGATTTCGAACTCACCCTCGGTCGGAGGCCGAGGCCCCGGTGACCTGGCAGCGAACTCCAGGTCGAAGGCAGCCGGGGACGCATCATGCCAGACACCTCCGCGGCGCACGTCTGACCCTTCGACAGGATCAGAACAGGGCATGAACGTGCGTCGACAAGACGAAAGGTAACCGCCTGATGGCCCGTTTGATCGGTGTCGACCTGCCGCGCGAAAAGCGGCTCGAGGTCGCCCTGACCTACATCTACGGCGTCGGCAGAACCCGCGCCCTGCAGACACTGGAAGCCACCCAGATCAGTGGCGACGTCCGCGTCCATCAACTGACCGACGAACAACTGGTCGCCTTGCGTGACTGGATTGAGGCGAACTACCAGGTTGAGGGCGACCTGCGCCGTGAGGTCGCGTCCGACATCCGACGCAAGGTCGAGATCGGTTCCTACCAAGGACGTCGTCATCGCAGTGGCTTGCCAGTTCGGGGCCAACGCACCCGCACCAACGCCCGCTCTCGCAAGGGCGCCCGCAAACCCGTCGCCGGCAAGAAGAAGGCAAAGTAATGGCTACCGCAGGGCGCAGCACCGGCGCCGCGAAGAAGGTGCGTAAGAAGGAAAAGAAGAACGTGATCTCTGGCCACGCGCACATCAAATCCACGTTCAACAACACCGTCATCTCGATCACTGACCCGACCGGCGCGGTAATTGCGTGGGCGTCGGCTGGCACGGTTGGTTTCAAGGGCTCTCGCAAGTCGACCCCGTACGCCGCCCAGATGGCGGCAGAGGCTGCTGGCCGGCGCGCGATGGAGCACGGCATGAAGCGGGTCGACGTCTTCGTCAAGGGCCCCGGCTCTGGCCGGGAGACCGCGATCCGCTCCCTAGGAGCGGTCGGCCTTGAAGTCGGCGCCATCTCCGACGTCACGCCCATACCGCACAATGGCTGTCGCCCGCCCAAGCGGCGTCGCGTCTAGGCACCCACAGACAAGGACTGATTGACACATGGCTCGCTATACCGGTCCCATGACCAAAAAGTCGCGTCGGCTGGGTGTTGACCTGGTCGGCGGCGACTCGGCGTTCGAGCGCCGTCCCTACCCGCCCGGCGTGCACGGCAAAGGGCGGACCAAAGAGTCGGAATACTCGCTGCAGCTGCGGGAGAAGCAGAAGGCGCGATTCTCCTACGGCGTGCTGGAGAAGCAGTTCCGCCGTTACTACGAGGAAGCCAACAGGCTGCAAGGCAAGACAGGTGACAATCTGCTGCAGATCCTCGAGTCGAGGCTGGACAACGTGGTTTACCGGGCCGGTCTGGCCCGGACCCGAAGGCAGGCTCGTCAGTTCGTGGCGCACGGCCACTTCCTGGTCAACGGCCAGAAGGTCGATATCCCGTCGTACCGGGTAAGCCCCCATGACGTCGTCGACTTGGCTCCGAAGGTCCGCGAGCTGACGCCGCACATCGTCAACCGCGAGACCCACAACGAGCGCGAGGTGCCCGCCTGGATGCAGGTCATCCCTGAACGCGGCCGAATCCTGATCCACCAACTGCCGGTACGCCAGCAGATTGTCATCGACGTCCAAGAGCAGTTGATCGTCGAGTTGTACAGCAAGTAACCAAGCAAGGCACGCCCCAGAGCGCTTCGACACGCTCATGGCGCGTGATCTCGGGCCGCCGGATGCGGTCCGGGTCTGCGGGGTCAAATAGCGGGTTCCGCGGGGAAGGAAGAACTGTCATGTTGATTGCACAGCGACCCACGCTGTCCGAGGAGCCGGTGGCCGACAATCGGTCCCGCTTCGTCATCGAGCCGCTGGAGCCGGGATTCGGTTACACGCTCGGCAACTCGCTGCGTCGTACGCTGCTGTCGTCCATCCCGGGCGCAGCGGTGACCAGCATCAAGATCGACGGCAACCTCCACGAGTTTTCCACCCTGGAAGGGGTGGTCGAGGACGTCACCGAGATCATCTTGAATCTCAAGGGCCTGGTCGTCTCCTCCGAGGAGGACGAGCCGGTCACCATGTACCTCCGCAAGGCCGGCCCCGGAGCGGTCACGGCGGCCGACATCGCGCCGCCCGCGGGAGTGGAGGTGCAGAATCCCGACCTGCACATCGCCAACGTGAACGAGGACGGCAAGCTCGAGATGGAGCTGGTGGTGGAGCGCGGCCGCGGCTATGTCTCTGCGGTTCAGAACAAGACCGCCGACGCCGAGATCGGCCGAATCCCTGTGGACTCCATCTACTCGCCAGTGCTGAAGGTCACCTACAAAGTGGAGGCGACCCGCGTCGAGCAGCGGACGGACTTCGACAAGTTGATTTTGGATGTCGAGACCAAGTCGGCAATCCGCCCGCGTGACGCCGTGGCGTCGGCGGGGCGCACCCTGGTCGAGCTGTTCGGCTTGGCGCGGGAGCTCAACCTTGAGGCCGAGGGAATCGAGATCGGCCCGTCGCCGATCGACGAGCAGTTGGCCGCCGACCTGGCGCTACCCGTGGAGGACCTGAACCTGACCGTGCGGTCCTACAACTGCCTCAAGCGCGAGGGCATCCACACGGTGTCCGAGCTAGTGTCCCGCAGCGAGCAGGACTTGCTGGACATCCGCAACTTCGGATCGAAGTCGATCGACGAGGTCAAGCTGAAGCTGCACGAGATGGGCCTGTCGCTCAAGGACAGCGCTCCGGGCTTCGATCCGCTGACTGCCATCGGCCGTTATGACGACCTGGATGACGAGGACGTCGACTTCTCCGAAACTGAGCAGTACTGAGCAGAGGGGCGACCCCCTTGAACCCCCGCAGTGGTCCTACCTAACTAAAGCTCTGGAGAGAAAATGCCATCACCGACGAAGGGCGCTCGGCTGGGCGGCAGTCCCGCGCACGAGCGCATCATCCTGGCCAATCTTGCAAGCCAGCTCTTCGAGCACGGACGGATCGTGACCACCGAGGCCAAAGCTCGACGGCTGCGGCCATTGGCAGAGAAGTTGATCACCAAGGCGCGGCGCGGTGACATCCACTCGCGGCGGATCGTGCTGACCACTGTCAAGGACAAGGGCATCGTGCACACCTTGTTCACTGAGATCGCGCCTACCTTCGCCGATCGCGAGGGGGGCTACACCAGGATCACCAAAGTGGGGCCTCGCAAGGGTGACAACGCTCCGATGGCGGTGATCGAGCTCGTGGCCGAGTCGGTCGAGGACAGTAAGAAGGCCAACGCCAAGGGCACCGGACCGGCCAAGAAGGCTCCGGCGAAGAAGGTGGCCAAGAGCGCATCTCCGGCTCGAGCGGGGCAAGCGGCTGCTGATGAGCCCCCGCCAACACGCACGGCGGAGAAGCCAGCGCCGACCCGGGCGGCAGCCCATGAGCCGGCGCCGGCCGAACCCGTTGAGGCGACCGAGCTCGACGCCGAGGAGCTGGTGACCGAAGAGGCGCCGGCCGAGGAGCTGGTCGTTGACACCGAGGAGCGTGAAGCACTGACCGAATCGCAGCAGGCTCCCAGCGACGACACATCGAATGAGGAGGCGGCCGCACCGCCAACGGAGTCACGCGACACCCCATCCTGACTCGTCCAGACCTGAGGGCGGCGCTCAGTGCGCCGTCCTCACTGGCAACCGGCAGAATGCTGAGCATGCTGCTGTCCCGGCTGGCCGAGACGTGGAACCAGCTGTCGGCGACTCGGTCCCGCAACGCCAAGCGCGATCTGATCGCGGCCGTTCTGGCCGACGCCACACCCGACGACATCGAGGTCGTGGTCTGTTACCTCTCCGGTGAGCTGCGCCAGAGACGTACGGGCCTGGGATGGCGCTCGCTACAGAGCCTCCCTGCGCCAGCTTCGACGCCGTCGCTCGAGGTCGGTGACGTCGACCGGGCCTTCGAGGAGATTTCTGCGCTTCACGGAGCCGGCTCCGCGGCCACCCGCACCGCCGCTACTTATGACCTTTTCGCTCAAGCCACCAAGCCCGAGCAGGACTTCCTCCGCGGTCTCATTTTTGGTGACCTCCGTCAGGGGGCGCTGGAGGCCCAGGTGCAGGAGGGCCTCGCGGCCGCCTTCGCCGTGCCGCTCGCTTCCGTCCGCCGGGCCGCCATGCTGCTCTCCTCGACGACAGCGGCCGCCAGGGCTGGCCATGACCGGTGGCCGAGTCGCACTCGATGCCGTCGCGCTCCAGGTGGGCACCGCCGTTCAACCCATGCTGGCGGCGAGCGCGCCCGACCCGGAAGGAGCCGTGGCCAAGACCGGCCTTCCTGCCGTTGTGGATTTCAAGCTGGACGGTGTGCGGGTTCAGGTGCACCGGAAGGGCCCGACGATCAAGATCTTCACACGCAGTCTGGACGACGTGACGGCGCGGATGCCGGATGTGGTGGAGCTCGTCGCTGCTCTTCCGTCGGATCAGATCGTGCTGGACGGCGAGGTCCTCGCCTTGAGCGTCGACGGCAGACCGGAGCTGTTCCAGGTCGTCGCGTCCCGGGCCATGAGCAGTGCCGATGTGGCGGCGGCTGCGGAGCGGCTGCCATTGCAGGCGTTCTTCTTCGATCTCCTTCGGGTCGATGATCAAGATTTGCTCGATGAGCCGCTGACCCGCCGAATCGAGGTGATGACCGAGATCTTGCCACCGTCGTTGATCGTGCCCCGGGCGATCTGCTCAGACCTGGGGGAAGTCTCGACGGTGTTCAGCGAAGCGGTGGCCAAGGGCGTACGAGGGCCTGGTGGTCAAGAACCTGTCCGCTCCGTACGCGGCCGGTCGGCGCGATTCCGGGTGGGTCAAGCTCAAGCCGCGGCACACCTTTGACCTGATCGTCACAGCGGCCGAGTGGGGTCACGGGCGCCGGCGGGGCTGGCTTGTCCAACCTCCACCTGGCTGCGCGAGATCCGGTCAACGACCAGTTGATCATGCTCGGTAAGACGTTCAAAGGACTGACCGACGAGATGCTGGCCTGGCAGACCGAGCAGTTCTTGGCACGAGAGGTCCGCCGCAGCGCGGGCGCGGTCTACGTCGAGCCGTCGATGGTCGTCGAGGTCGCCTGTGACGGCCTGCAGGCATCTACTCGTTACCCCGGCGGCGTCGCGCTGCGTTTCGCCCGCGTACTTCGATATCGTCCGGACAAATCCCCGGCCGAAGCCGACACGATCGACACAGTCAAAGCGCTCAGTGTCACACGCCCGGACTCGAGTACCACGCCCGAACCGTGACGATTGACCGTCAGGCCCAGGTGATCAGTCCCGGCCGTCTGCGAACGAGCGGCGGTGAAGCGGGCCCGAGCGTCAGCCCAGTTGACGACGTTCCACCACGCCTTGGCGTAGTCAGCCTTGACGTTCTTGTACTGCAGGTAGAACGCGTGCTCCCACATGTCGAGCAACACGATCGGGATCTGGGCGAGCGGCAGGTTGGCCTGCTGGTCGTAGAGCTGCACGATATTGAGCCGCTGGCCGAGGGTGTCCCACACCAGCATCGACCAGCCGGAGCCCTGGATCGCGGTGGCATTGGCCTCGAAGTGGGCGCGGAACTTGTCGAAGCTGCCGAAGTATTCGTCGATGGCCGCCGCCAACTCGCCGTCGGGCTTGTCGCCCCCCTCGGGTGACATGTTCGGCCAGAAGACCGAGTGGTTGATATGCCCGCCAAGATTGAAGGCGAGATTCTTCTCCAGCCCGCCGACCGTGTCGAACGAGTCGTTGTCTCGCGCCTCCTCGAGCTTCTCCAGCGCAGTGTTGACACCTTTGACATACGTCGCGTGGTGCTTCGAGTGGTGGAGCTCCATGATCTCCCCGGAGATGTGCGGGGCCAGGGCGCCGTAGTCGTACGGGAGATCGGGGAGGTCGTAGGGAGCCATCGAAATCCTCTCGAGAAGGTGGGTGAAGATCAAAGGCGTCGATCACCTTGCATCCTACGATCAACGGCGCCGCGCGATGCAGGGCATCCCCTGGAAGACTGGAGTTCGTGACGCCTGCGCTGTCGCTGGTCGGCCTGTACAAGAGCTTCGGGACCAAGCGCGCCGTCGACAACCTGAGCCTGGCGGTACGGCGCGGCTGTATGTTCGGCCTGGTCGGACCGAACGGAGCCGGCAAGACCACCACCCTGTCCATGGCGACCGGGCTGCTGCGACCTGACGCCGGCACCGCCGTTGTCCTTGATCATGACGTGTGGCACGATCCCACACAGGCCAAGTCCCTGATGGGGGTGCTCCCAGACGGCCTGCGACTGTTCGATCGGCTGAGCGGGCTGGAGCTGTTGCGCTACGTGGGGCTGCTGCGGCGCGTGCCGGCAACGGACATTGCCAGCCGGTCCGCTGAACTGATCGATGCACTGGGTCTGCGCGAAGACGCCGACACGCTGGTGGTCGAGTACTCGGCCGGGATGACGAAGAAGATCGGCTTGGCCTGCGCGCTGATCCACGCTCCACGATTGCTGATCTTGGACGAGCCGTTCGAGTCGGTCGACCCGGTATCTGGCGAGGCGATCCGCTCGATTCTGCGCAACTACGCACGCAGCGGCGGCACCGTGGTGATGTCCAGCCACGTGATGGAGCTGGTGGAGAGTTTGTGCGACGAGCTGGCGGTCGTGGCCGAAGGAAAAGTGCTGGCTGCGGGAACCTTGGACCAGGTTCGGGCGGGTTCATCGCTGCAGCAGCGCTTCCTCGAGCTGGTCGGTTTTCAGGCGGCTGGAGAGGGGGCCTTGTCGTGGTTGCGCTCCTCGTCCGGCTGAAGCTGACGCTGTTGCGGAACAGCCTCAGACGAAGCGTCTGGCGAACGGTCGGGTTGATCATCGGCATGGTCTACGCCCTCGGCGTGGTCGTGCTGGCTCTCGCCGGCCTGGTTGCGCTCCGCTCCACCTCGCTTTCGTTGACCGCCGACGTCACGGTGCTGGCGTTCGCCCTGCTCACGCTGGGATGGCTGGTCATGTCACTGCTGGTCTACGGCGTGGACGAGACAGTGGATCCGGCGAAGTTTGCGCTGCTCCCGGTCCGCGCGAGCCAGCTGCTCCCCGGACTCTTCATCGCCGGGCTGATCGGCACGCCGGGGATCGCCACGTTGCTGGTCTCAGCGGGTCTGATCGTCACCTGGGCTCGTTCGTTGCCGCTGACGCTGGCCGCGTTGTTGGCCTTCGCGCTGGGCACCGCGACCTGCTTCCTGCTTTCTCGAGCCAGCACCGCGGCATTCGCCGCGTTCCTTGCCTCGCGGCGATTTCGCGACCTGGCTTTCGTGGTCCTCGCCCTGTTCGGTGCTGGGCTCGCTATCGGAGGCAACGTGCTGGGTAGCCTCGCCCAGGTCGGTCTCTTCCAGATACGGCAGACCCTTGCCGACTTGGCGCAGCTGGCGGCATGGACGCCGTTCGGTTGGGCCTGGTCCATCCCTGCCGACGTGGCCCGTGGCCACTGGCTGGTAGCGGCGATCCACCTAGCTCTCGCCACCGGCCTGACGCTCGGGCTGTGCGCGGCGTGGGGGCGCTTTCTCGGCGCGCGACTCGTCGAGCCGATCGAGGGCGGGAGAGGCTCCACGAGGGTCCGGGAGGCCGGCTTTGTGGACCGGCTCTACCCGGCGTCGCCCGCGGGCGGCGTCGCCGGTCGGGCTTTGAGGTACTGGCGGCGCGACCCGCGCTATGTCGCGGGCATCGCCGGATTCTTGATCGCGCCGGTGGTGATCATCGTCACTCAGCTGACGAATCCTCAGGCCGGTGGGTCCATCGCCATGCTTGCACCAGCGTTCATCGCGGTTTTCGTAGGCATGATCGTGTCGCAAGATCTGGCGTACGACGGAACCGCGATCTGGTTGCACATCTCGACCGGCGTCTCAGGCCATGACGATCGGTCGGGCCGGGTGATGGCAACTCTCACGATCTTCGGTCCTCTGCTCGTGCTCTTGATCGGAATCGCCGTGGTGGTGGTCGGTCGCTGGGACATGCTGATCATGGTGGTCGGCCTGACGCTCGGGCTGTTGCTGACCGGGCTCGGTGTGGGGGCGGTGGTCGGAACTTTCTGGCAGTGGCCGGCACCACCGCCGGGAACCAGTCCCTTCTCGCGTGGCAATAGCGGAGGCCTGCCTTCGCTGCTGTCCTTCGCGACGAGCGTCCTCGGCACGTTGATCTTGTCGATGCCGGTGGCCGTGCCTGCGGTAGCGTCGATCAAGTGGTCGTGGGTCGGCTATTTGACCGTCCCGATCGGGCTGGCTTGGGGCCTGCTGGTCGCCCGGATCGGCATCTATCAGGGCGGCAAGCTGCTCGACCGGCGATGGCCCGAGGTGATGCGGGCGGTGTCGGAGAAAGCAGCCTGATCAGCCGGCCGTCCGAACCTCCAGTACCCGGAAGCCCTGAGCCGACGCGGTCCGCTCGCACCGGTAGCCCTGAGCGATCAGCCACCGTTGCAGAGTGTCGGCACCGAGGTTCTTGCTCGACCACCAAGCGCGCGACCCCGGACGGCTGCAACCGGGGCAGCCAGCCCGTCCAGCAGCACGTGCAGCGCTTCCTTGCCGATCCGGATCGGTGGGTTCGACCAGATCTCGTCGTAGCGGACGTCAGGGTCGATGTCCTCCGGTCGGCTGACTGAACCCGGTCCGCGACCCCGAGCGCAGTGGCGTTGTCCCGGCACAGAGCCAGCGCGCGTTCGTTGACGTCGACGGCGTCGACCCTTGCCTCCGGGCAGTGCAGCGCAAGGGCGAGGGCGATCGGGCCATAGCCGCAGCCAAGATCAAGAAGTCGTGCGACTCCCTCGAGGCACCGGAGAAGTCCGGAGCAAGATCGCGGTGCCCCGGTCCAGCCCGTCCGGGGAGAACACGCCGGCCGCCGTGACCAGCTGCACTCCGGTGCCCCAGAGGTCGACCTTGATCATCCTGCGCCGCTCGGCCGCGCCGGGTGCGGCGCTGAAGTAGTGATCAGTCATCGACGGACACCGTCGCGGGCGTCACCCGCCGATTGCGGGCTTGCTCGGCCCGCACGGCCACTTGATCGTCGGGTGGGTAGCCGACTTCTTCGAGGGTCAGTCCGGAGGTGGCATCACCTGGACCGCCGAGTCGCGCACCCCGAGGTCGGTCAGCTTCGCCAGCCAGTCGAGGTCGCGGCGACCCGACCCGACCGCGACCAGTGCGCCGACCAACGACCGCACCATCGAGTGACAGAAGGCGTCAGCTCGTACGGTGATCTCGATCATCTCCGGGCGCCGCTCGGCGTGCAGATCCAGCAGTGTCCGGATCGTGCTGGCGCCCTCGCGCTGCCGGCAGAAGGCGGCAAAGTCGCGCAAGCCGAGCAGGGCGGGGGCGCCCGCGTTCACGGCGTCAACGTCGATCACCTGACCGATTCGTGCGACATCGTGGCGCCGCAGCGGATCCGGAGGCACCGAGGCGTCGCTCAGCCGGTAGACGTAGCGACGCCAGATGGCGGAGAACCGTGCATCGAAACCCGGTGGTGCGGCGGAGATCGCGACGTACCGCCAGGTCGTTCCGAACGCGCCCGATCCAACCGGCGGACGAGCGTTCGGCCGTCGTCGGTCGATCGCCCGTTCAGGCAGGTCGACGTGGGCCACCTGGCCGCGCGCATGCACGCCGGCGTCCGTGCGGCCGGCGCAGACCAGGCTCACCGGTGAATCGAGGCGCAGCACCTCTGGGCAGCCAATCCTCGAGCTCGCCTTGAACGGTGCGCCTGCCGCGTTGAGCCGCCCAGCCGGAGAAGCCGGTGCCGTCGTAGGCAATGTCCAGCCGCCAGCGCACGTAGCGAACTTAGACCCGGCGATACGCGAGATCGAAGATATGGCGGCCGGTGAGCGATGCCGCGTTTCTCGAAGCGGGTGATCGGTCGGGCATTCCCACCGTGGTGCCCAACCCTCCGGATGCTTGTTCACGAATGCTGGATGATCGTCGAGCACATCCCGCATCGAGCCGGCATAGTGCTCCCAATCGGTGGCAAGCCGCCAGACTCGCGCCGGGCCGCATCCGGGACGCCACAAGGTCGGCGAAATCGGCGGTCAGCAATCGACGCTTGTGGTGCCGTGCCTTGTGCCATGGATCCGGAAAGAACATCCAGACGCAATCGACGTCGGCTCGGGCAGAGGACGGACCGGAAACCTGCGACGGCATCCGCCTCGACGATCCGCACGTTGCGAACGTCGTTCGCCGACGAGCTGGACCAGCATGCTGGCGATGGCCGGCTGGTACACCTCGAAGGCGAGGAGATTGGCCGATGGCCGCGCTTTGGCCATCGGCACCAGCGAATCGCCGGTACCTGGTCCGATCTCGACGATCAGCGGTGCCGAGCGGCCGAAGGCGGCGTCCAGATCGACCGACATGCCTGGCTTGATCGACGTGGTCGTCTCGGCGCGGGGCAGGCGCAGCACGAACTGGTCGTAGTACCGCTCCCAGGCCCGCCGCTGCTGTGGACGCATCCGGGTGCTCCGGCGGACGAACGAGGTGACGTCCCGCCGCACCGGCTTCGGTCGGTCTGACGGCGCTCAACTGGAGATGTCCTTGGTGGAGAAGCGGGCCCAGGCCGCGAGCCAGAAGACGATGGCGTAGACCGCCGACGTGATCAGCCCTCGCTGAAGGTTGTCGGTGGCCACCGGATCTCGGAGCAGGTCGCCGAAGAAGATCCACCAGTGGGTCAGCAGCCACGGATGGAGCCAGTCCAGCTGCGGATCGGTCGCAGACGAACATCATGACGTTGATCAGTACGACAGCGATGGTGGCCCCGATCGGTTGCTCGGTGAGGGTGGAGACGAACAAGCCGAGTAGCGCCCAGCGCCGCAAAACCGGCCGCCAGGTAGCCGCAGCTCAGCACCAGCCGGAGCACTCCGCTGCCGAAGCTCACCTGACTCCCCGAAAAGGTCGTCATCGTCGCCGCCGCCGAAGAGCGCGAGACCCATGATCGCGCCCACCAGGGCAACCAGGGCCGTGGCGCCGAAGGCGAAGATGACGATCGCCGCATACTTGGTGATCAGCAGCCGGTGCGTCCCACCGGGATGGTGAGCAGATAGCGAATCGTTCCGAGGTTCGCCTCGCCGGCCACCGAGTCTCCGGAGATCGCGCTTATCGCCAGGGGCAGGAAGATCGGCAGTTCGACGGTCAGCGCGGCGAACGCCACAAAAAGCCCGTTGCCGGTGATCGAGCTGATGAAGTCGGGACCGCCGCCGGCTCCGGGTGAGGATACCCGGACTGCGATGGCAATGATCACCGGCACGACAGCGAGCACGCCCAATCCCGCCAGGTTTCGCCGTCGACCGTAGATGATCTTGAGCTCGGAGAGCAGGAAACGCGGCGAGACCCTCCTTCGTGGAGCCGTGCCGACAGCCAGCACGTCAACCGCTGACATCGAAGCCCTCTCCGGTCAAGGAGACGAAGACGTCTTCCAGGCTCGGTTTCAGTACCGCGAATCCGAGGACGGGCACGTCGTCGTTCACCAGGTTGGGCACGATCTTCTCGACTGCGACGTCCCCGAGGGTGGCGGTGACAGAGGTCGCGTTTTGCGAGATGTCAGTCAAGCCGAGCTCGGTCAGCACGCTGGCCGCGTCAGCGACCCGATCGGTGTCCACCTGGACTGTCTTGACCGAATCGCTCCGCAGGTCTTCCATGGATCCCTGCGAGACCAGCCTGCCCTCGTACATCACACCGACGTGGCTGCAGATCTGATCCACCTCGGCGAGCAGGTGACTCGAGACAAACACCGTCGCTGCCGTCCGCGGCGAGGTTGGCGATCAAATGTCGCACCTCGCGAGTTCCCTGGGGATCCAGCCCGTTGGTCGGTTCGTCAAGCACGAGGAGCTGCCGAGGCATCAGCAACGCGCTGGCGATGGCCAGCCGCTGCCGCATGCCGAGGGAATAGGCACGGTAGCGCTTGCCGGCGGCCGCCAGCAGGCCCACCCGATCCAGCGCAACGTCGATGCGCTTCGACGCCGTAGCCGGATCGGCGAAACGGTCCGCCGCGTCCAGCCGGAACAGATTGGCCCGGCCTGACAGGTAAGGATGAAACGCCGGCCCCTCGACTAGCGACCCGACGCGGCGCAAGGCGTCCCTCGAGTCCCCAGGTACGGGGTGCCCGAGCAACTGAACGCTGCCGGCGGTCGGTCGGATCAGTCCCAACAGCATTCGGATGGTCGTCGTCTTACCCGAACCATTTGGGCCGAGAAATCCGTAGATTGCCCCCGGCGGCACGTCAAGATCGACATCATCGACCGCGACCTGGTGCCGGAACCGCTTTGTCAGGCCCCGTGTCACGACCGGTGACACGTCGGCGGGCTCAACGGCCGGAAGCGACCTCACTTCTCCAGGGCCGCATACACGACGTCGGGAGCGACCGAACCGACCGCCAGCCGGCCGTCATCGGTGAGCACCGCGGTGAAGGCGGTGCCCGCAAGGAGCCGTCCGGATCCCCAGGAACCAGACACCTTCGGTAGCTGCTGCACGAAAGCCTCGAGCTGGTTGTCGGTGCCTGGAGTGGACCCGCTGGAGTCCTTCGCTGCCGGCTTGGTGATGACCACGGTCGTCCAGCCCTCGCCGACCACCTTCGGCGCGTCTGCGCTCTCCGTAGTCGGCGCCTTGGACTCGTCGCCGGCCTTGGGAGGCGCCTCGGAGACCTCCGCACCCGGCGGCGGAGTGAACTCGAAGACCTTGAGATCGGGTTGGGCGAAGTCGATCGCGGTATAGCTCACCCGGACCACAGTCGTATCACCGGCGAAGGCCTCGGCCTTCAGTGGCACGTGGGTCTCGCTATCGACCGCTAACCGCGCCTCGGTGAGAAGCGATCCCTTGTCACGGGGCCGGAGCACCAGATCGTACGCGGGGCGCCCGGCGACGGTGACCGCTCGGTCGATGCTCACGTCAGTGGTCGGGCCGATCGTCGCGAGGATCTGCTGGGCCGCCTCCTGGGGCGTCTTCGGCAGGTCGCTGGGAGTCGGTCCAGGAGTCTTCGTGCCCGCGTCTGCCGGCACCGTCGAGTGGGTGGCCTTCTTCTCCCTGCTCGACCAGGTCCAGACGTCGTTGCCGTTCCGAATGACATCCGACTCGCCGAGGTCACCGTAGAGTGCGATCCGGGCCTTGTCCGGGCTGGCGAACCAGACACCGAGTCTGTGCGTGCCGGTCAGTAGCGAGTTGAACTCCGAGCTGTCGGAGCCGCCGGCCGAAGGGATGGCCGGGATGCCAAGGTTCGCCTCCTGCTCGACAGTGCCCGAGAGATTCTGCACCGACACGTTTTGCAGATCGACGAGCAACTGTTCCGGGGTCGTCGGTGGCAGCGTCGGCTCGGCGCTTGCTGTCGAACCGGCCAGGCCGGATGCGGCGACAGCCATGACCACCGCCAAAGGGGCCGCCCACCGCAGACCAGACCTCGAACCAGCACGCATACCGAACATTGTTGCTCGCGCGCGATCAAAAGGACGAGTCGAGACCGAATTGAGCCCGAGGACATGCGTCGGGCGGCGTACGTGTCGATCTGGTCACAGTTGTGCAGCAGTTGGGCAAAGTCCCGGGCGCTGGCACTCGTGCCCTCTTGCCTGCTAAGGGCTCTCTGGCGACGATTAGGACACGGACTGTCGAGGGTAAGAGGAGGGTGCGGCGCAGGCCGCTGGTCGTGCGTGCGGGGTCGGAGCTTCTCGGAGTGTGTCGAAGGAGGTCATCATGGATAGCTTTCGGCCATCATCGATCGAGGTTGCGCCACTGCAATCGCAAGGCTCGCTCTACGGCTTCATGCTGATCGGTCGCTGGCCGAACGACACCGTGGAGTGGGCAAAGTTCTTGGTGCTCGCCGTGCAGATGGCCGCTGTGCCCGGATTGCTTCCCGTCAGCACCGTCTTCCGGATTCGGGAGGACCTGCCCGAACAGCCCCAGCCCCGTGCCGTCGGACTCGTCGCGGCCGAGGGCCAATTGATGGGAGAACATCCGCTGCGCCCGGGACAGTTCGCTGATCCCCAGCCTCCGGGGTTGCTGGTATTGCACCCTCCGTCCAGCACGCTCTCCTCAGTCCCCGAGTACGACGTTGCCTCAGGGTGTGTCTTCCTGCCCGGCCTCCCGCATCTTGGTCTCGACCATCGCGCCGCCTGGGTGGAAGCCGACGTCGAAGGCACCGTGACCCAGATGATCAGCCGGTCCGGCATCGATCCGCAGCGGAATGCCGACACTGCCGCCCTGGCCCTCCTCCTCGCCGCCTAACCGCCCGCTAAACCCGGTCGCTCGTTAATCTCGCATCCGCGGCGCATCAGGTAGGTCCGGTGGCGCCGAAAACCGATCGCGACCGCATGCCGAGCATTGGTAGCGTCGAGGCTCATGGGCCACGTCGATCTCTCCGGCGTGTCCTACGCCCTTCCCGACGGTCGGCCCCTGCTGGACGACGTCTCGTTCCGCGTCGGCGAGAGTTCGGTCGTGGCCTTGGTGGGCGCCAACGGCTCGGGTAAGACGACGCTGTTGCGGATCATCGCCGGTGATCTTGCTCCGACGGCCGGCTCGATCTCCCGCGGCGGCGGCCTGGGCGTGATGCGCCAATTCATCGGCAGTATCCGGGACAACTCGACGGTCCGCGACCTGCTTTTCTCCCTGTCCCCGCCGAGGCTGCGCGCCGCAGTGGCGGACGTGGACCGGCTCGAGCTGGCGCTCATGACCGACGAGCGCGAAGCCACGCAACTGGCATACGCGCAGGCTCTCGCCGACTATGCCGACGCCGGCGGGTATGAGGCGGAAGTTGTCTTCGACGCATGCTGCACGGCTGCCCTGGGCACCTCGTACGAGCGCGCCAAGTGGCGAGAGGTCAACTCGCTCTCCGGCGGGGAACAGAAGCGTCTCGCCCTCGAGGCCTTGCTGCGCGGGCCGGACGAGGTGCTGCTCCTCGACGAGCCGGACAACTACCTGGACGTGCCGAGCAAGCGGTGGCTCGAGACTCAGCTCGCGACGACAGCTAAGTCGATCTTGCTCGTCAGTCATGACCGGGAACTGCTGGCCCAGGCCGCGATGAGGATTGCCGCCATCGAGCTCGGTGCGGCCGGCAACACGGTCTGGGTTCATGGCGGCGGCTTCGGGTCGTTCGCGGAGGCCAGGCGCGCCCGCTTCGAGCGCTTCGAAGAGCTGCGGCGCCGCTGGGACGAGGAACACGCGAAGCTTCGCGAGCTGATGTTGATGTACAAGCAGAAGGCGGCGTACAACGACGGCATGGCGTCGCGTTACCAGGCGGCCCAGACCCGACTGGCCAAGTTCGAAGACGCTGGCCCGCCTCAGGCTGTTCCACTGCAGCAGAACATGTCGATGCGGCTCACCGGAGGCCGTACCGGGAAGCGGGCGATCGTCATCACCGACCTCGAGCTCAGCGGACTGATGAGGCCCTTCGACGCCGAAATCTGGTTCGGAGACCGGGTCGCAGTGCTCGGTTCCAACGGGTCGGGCAAGTCGCACTTCCTGCGCCTGCTGGCCCGGGGCGGCTCTGACCCGGACCTTGAGCATCGCCCAGTGGGCGAGGAGAAGGTTGACCCGGTGGCTCACACCGGCCGAGCCAAGCTGGGCGCCCGGGTGCGACCCGGCTGGTTCGCGCAGACCTCACATCATCCCGAATTGGCGGGTCGTACTCTGCTGCAGATTCTGCACCGCGGCGATCACTACCGTGCCGGGATGGGGCGGGAGGACGCCTCCCGGAAGCTGGATCGCTACGAATTGGCGAAGGCCGCCGAGCAGCGTTTCGAGTCATTGTCCGGAGGCCAGCAAGCCCGGCTGCAGATCTTGCTTCTCGAACTTTCGGGGGCCACCTTGCTGGTGCTGGACGAGCCGACGGACAACCTCGATGTCGAGTCAGCCGAGGCCCTTGAGCATGGGCTGGCCGCGTTCGAGGGGACGGTGGTCGCCGTCACCCATGACCGCTGGTTCGCCCGCAGCTTCGACCGGTTCTTGATCTTCGGTGCCGACGGCAGCGTTTACGAGTCAGCCGAGCCGGTGTGGGACGAGGGCCGCGTCCAGCGATCCCGGTAATCAGCTCACCGCGAGCAGCAGGACACTGCAGATGGCGAGCGCCGCTCCCCCTGCTGCGGGGCGCGTAGCCGTTCCTTGAGGAGGATGCGACCTTCCGACGCCGCGGAACCTTGACTACGCCGGGAGATCAGCACCATCGCGGCGAAGGCGGCAGCGGCGCCCGCAGCGGCTGTCGCCGTCACGTCCTCGGCGTGTAGCTGCGACCCGATCCGCCGACGTGTGCGGCAGTCACCGCGATCACGACGCAGCTGCGCGCGCAATACGGCTTCGTGTCGCGGCTGCCTTCCCGCCTCACGCCACACTGGCCGGCAGCCTGAATACGTTTCCGGCCTCGCGATAACACCGCCGAAAGGTTTCAAGCCGACACCGTCGCGCTCTACCGCGTGACGTCGCCGAGCTGGACGGGCGAGTGGTGGCGGCAGATGAACTGGGAGCATCTGCGCAGTTGGCATCTGTCCCACCCCACGAAATCAGCGCTGATCGATCGGCACGAAGTCCCGGCTGCGCATGCCCGTGTAGATCTGCTTCGGCCGGGCGATCTTCTGCTCCTTGTCCTCCACCAGCTCCGACCACTGGGCTAGCCAGCCCGGGGTCCGGCCGATGGCGAACAGCACAGTGAACATTTCCGGCGGAAACTGCAGCGCCTCGTAGATCAGCCCGGAGTAGAAGTCGACGTTCGGGTAGAGCTTGCGCTTGACGAAGTATTCGTCTTCGAGGGCTATCTTCTCCAGTTCCATCGCGACCTTCAGCAACGGATTGACACCGGTGACGGCGAAGACGTCGTCGCAGGCCTTCTTGATGATCGTGGCTCGCGGGTCGTAATTCTTGTAGACCCGATGGCCGAAGCCCATCAGCTTTTCCTTGCCGCCCTTCACACCCTCGATGAAGTCGGGGATCTTCTCGGTGGAGCCCACCCGTTTCAGCATTTTCAGTACCGCCTCGTTGGCCCCACCGTGCAGCGGTCCGAAGAGAGCGCCGATCCCGGCGGCGACAGCGGAGTAGGGGTCAGCTTCCGCCGAGCCGACGGAGCGGACGGCGTTGGTTGAGCAGTTCTGCTCGTGGTCGGCGTGCAAGATGAACAAGATCTCCAGTGCCTTCACCAGCCGTTCGTCGGCGGCGTAGGTGGGCTCGCTCATCTTGAACAGCATCGCCAGGAAGTTCTCCGTGTAGGACAGGCGATTGTCCGGATAAACGTACGGCTTGCCCTGCACGTGACGGAACGCGAACGCGCCCAGCGTGGGCATCTTGGCGATCAACCGAGTGATCTGCAACTTGCGGTTTTCGGGGTCCTTGATATCCCGTGCGTCGGGATAGAAGGTCGAGAGCGCGCTGACCGCGGCCATCAGCATGCCCATCGGGTGGGCGTCGTAGCGGAAACCCTGGATGAACTGCTTGAGATTCTCGTGCAAGAACGTGTGGTACGTGACCTCGTGGACCCAGTTGTCGAGCTGATCCTGGGTCGGTAGCTCGCCGTAGAGGAGCAGGTAGGAGACCTCCAAGAACGTGGAGCTCTCGGCGAGCTGCTCTATGGGGTAGCCGCGATATTCGAGGATGCCGACGTCGCCGTCGATGTAGGTGATGGAGCTTCGGCACGACGCGGTGTTGACGAAGCCAGGATCGTAGGTGGCGAGCCCGGGCTCGCCGTCGACGGCAAGCTGCTTCAGGTCTGCGGCGCGAATCGTGCCGTCGGTGATCGGGACCTCATACTCGCGACCCGTCCGGTTGTCGCGGATGCTGAGCGTATCGGCCATGCGGTAAACCTACGTTGACCCACGTCGGGCGAACCAGTAGGGGCAGCTATGACGTTGGCGACACTTCCTCGCTCGCCTTGGTGCCCTCTCACTTTTGACCGGCCGGACCGATGGCGGGTAGCCTAGAGGGCTGTTGCGTCAACGCAGGTCGGCTCATGCTGCCCTGCAACAGGTGCTCAGCGAGTTCGCGCCTGACACCCTCGCACACAACTGGTCTTTTACAACGGAAGTCTGGTCATGTCTACCTACAGCCCCAAGCCTGGCGACATCACGCGGTCCTGGCACGTGATCGACGCGGACGACGTCGTCCTGGGCCGGCTGGCCGTGACTGCCGCGACGCTGTTGCGGGGCAAGCACAAGCCGACCTACGCGCCGCACGTCGACGGTGGTGATTTCGTCGTCGTGGTAAACGCGTCGAAGATCGCCCTCACCGGTAACAAGCGGACCGACAAGCTCGCCTACCGGCACTCGGGTCGCCCTGGCGGCCTGCGCTCGGTGCCCTATGGCGAACTGCTCGATCGCGACCCCCGTAAGGCTGTTGAACTCGCGGTGTGGGGGATGCTGCCCAAGAACAAGCTCAGCCGCAGGCTGATCAAGAAGCTCAAGGTGTACGCCGGTCCCGAGCATCCGCATCGTGCCCAGCAACCCCAGCCGTATCAGATGACCCAGATCGCCCAGTAGCCCGCAAAGCGAAAGCAAGGAACCACGCAGTGAGCAATACCGCCACCGAGACGACCGAGGACGAGATCACTCCCTTCGTTGACAACGACCGGGAGATCGCCTACCGCTCCGAAGCGACGCCGCAGGTGTCCCAGGGTCCCGCAGGTCGACCCGCCGTGGTGGCTCCTTCGGGGGCTACTGGTCGACGTAAGGAGGCGGTGGCCAGGGTTCGGATCGTTCCCGGAAGTGGCCAATGGACCATCAACGGTCGCGATCTGGACGACTACTTCCCCAACAAGGTGCACCAGCAGATCGTCGCTGAGCCCTTCGCGGCCGCCGCCGTGGCCGGCTCCTACGACGTCATCGCCCGGATCCACGGGGGTGGCGTCACCGGTCAGGCGGGCGCCCTGCGGCTCGGTGTCGCCCGCGCGCTCAATGCCGTGGACGCCGAAGCCAGCCGCCCCTCCCTCAAGAAGGCGGGCATGCTGACCCGCGACGCGCGCATCAAGGAGCGCAAGAAGGCGGGTCTGAAGAAGGCCCGCAAGGCGCCGCAGTACAGCAAGCGCTGACCTCGCGACCATGGGTCGCCTGTTCGGCACCGATGGGGTTCGCGGCCGAGCCAACGATGAGCTCACCGCCGAGCTGGCGCTCGGCCTTTCCGTCGCGGCTGCAGCTGTGCTGGTCGAAACCGGAGCTTTCGGCGATCGCCGCCCGGTCGCGCTGGTAGGGCGGGATCCGCGCGCTTCCGGTGAGTTTCTCGAAGCGGCGGTCGTGGCCGGCCTGGCCAGCGCCGGCGTCGACGTCATACGGCTAGGGGTCTTGCCCACGCCCGGCGTCGCCTTCCTGACCGGGGCCACGTTCGCGGACCTCGGAGTGATGATCTCGGCCAGCCACAACCCGATGCCAGACAACGGCATCAAGTTCTTCGCGCGAGGCGGAGCCAAGTTGGGCGACGAGCTGGAGGACGCGATCGAGGCCCGGATGACCGCGACCACACTCAACGGCGTAAGTCTTCGACCAACTGGTGCGGACGTGGGACGGGTTCGCGACGATCCCGGCCTGGTGGAGCACTACCTTGCCCATCTTGTGTCGAGCCTGGGCGCCCCGGTCAGTCTCGAGGGCATCAAGGTCGTCGTCGATTGCGCCAACGGTGCGGCTTATGTCGCGGCTCCGGCGGCTTTCGAGGCTCAAGGCGCCGAGGTGATCCGGATCCATGCCACGCCGGACGGCATCAATATCAATGACAACTGTGGTTCGACGCACCTCGACTCCATCCGCTCGGCCGTTGTCGAGCAGCAGGCGGACATCGGCATCGCTCTCGACGGAGATGCCGACCGCTGCCTGGCCATCGACGCCGACGGCAACGTTGTCGACGGCGACCAGATACTTGCGATCTTGGCGCTGGCCCTGCGGGACGCTGGCCGGCTCAAGAACGAGACCGTGGTGGCCACCGTGATGAGCAACCTCGGGTTCGTTCAGGCCATGAGGGACAACGGAATTCGCGTCGAACAGACCAAGGTGGGGGACCGGTACGTACTCGAAGCGATGCACGAAGGCCCGTTCTCACTCGGTGGCGAACAGTCTGGCCACGTGGTCATGCTGGAGCACGCCACGACCGGTGACGGGGTACTCACCGGACTGCACCTGATGAGCGTCATGGCCAACACCAGTCAGACGTTGGCCGAGCTGGCGATGGTGATGACCCGGATGCCCCAGGTGCTGGTCAATGTGCCAGGCGTGGACAAGGCGCGGGCCGATTCTCATCCCGACTTGACTCGGGCCGTCGCCGAAGCCGAGCAGGAGTTGGGCGACAGCGGCCGGGTGCTGCTCCGACCGTCGGGAACCGAGTCACTGGTCCGCGTCATGGTGGAGGCGAAAACCTTCGAGGCGGCCAATGATGTCGCCTATCGGCTGGCCGACGCCGTACGCTCCCACCTCGCACTCTGAGTACCGCCGTCGACGGGTCGGCCCCGGTCTGAGTTCGAGCGGTCAGTTCGGCAGGAGATTCACCAGGGAATCGAAGGAGCCGGTGACAACGAGCACCAGAGCGATCAGGCCGATAATCGCGTAGACGATCAACATGAACAAAAAGGCGCCGAACGCCCCAAAGAATCCGATCTTCATCGCGGTGCCGGCGCCGAGCGTCATCCGTTGCCTCGACGACGTGGTGGGGTATTGCGTTGTGGTCATGCTGGCGACGTTATCGGTTGCGGTCGCACCATCGCTGATTGGCGTTGCGCGAGTCCGCCCCGCATCGACAGGCCAGGTGCGCAACGTTTCCCCGTGCCGCGGGTGAGCGGACTCGTGAACAAAGGAGTCGCTCCGTCCAGTCTTGATACTCCGCAGCTCGACCTGATCAAACCTTGCGGATCCGGACCCACTCCACGCGATGATCGCTGCCCTTCCGGAGGATCGCGGTAGCTCGGCTGCGGGTGGGGCGGATGTTCTGGCTGAGGTTGGGCCCGTTGATCGTGTCCCATACGTATTGCGCCTGCCGAACCGCCTCATCCAGGCTGAGGTCGGCGTACCGGGTGAAGTACGAGCGGGGATCGCGGAAGGCGGTGTCCCGGAGCGCCAGGAACCGGTGGACGTACCACTCGCGGACGTCGTCGTCATCGGCGTCGACATAGACCGAGAAGTCGAAGAAGTCGCTGACCGCCAGCCCGCTGGTTCCGTCGGCCCGCGTCCGCGCCGGTTGCAGCACGTTCAACCCCTCCAAGATCAAGATGTCGGGCCGCCGGATCACCACAGATGCGTCGGGCACGATGTCGTAGGTCAGGTGGTTGTAGACCGGTGCCGTCACCTCGTCCTTGCCGGATTTCACGTCCATCACGAAGCGCAGCAGGTCCCGGCGGTCGTACGACTCGGGAAAGCCTTTCCGGCTCATCAGCCCCCGCCGCTCCAGCTCCGCGTTCGGCAGCAGAAACCCGTCGGTGGTCACCAGCGATACCCGCGGATGCTCCGGCCACGCTGCCAGCAGCTCCCGGACCAGCCGCGCGGTGGTCGACTTGCCGACCGCGACCGAGCCCGCGATGCCGATCACGAACGGCGTACGGCTCACCGACAGCTTCAGAAAGTCGTTGGTCGAGCGATGCAGCTCACCGGTGTGCAGCACATAGCTGCTGAGCAGTCGAGTCAGCGGCAGGTAGACCTCTCGGACGTCGAGCAGGCTGGTCGGGTCGTCGAGGCCGCGCAACCGATCGAGGGTGGCCGCGTCCAGGGCCATCGGGGCCGAAGCGGCCAGCTCAGCCCAGTCGGCCCGACTCCGCTCCACGTACGGGCCAAGCGCCTGCCCGTCGCGCCGCATGTCAGAAATCTAGTGCGTGCCCGAGTCTGCATTAGCCTTGCTGCCTATGTGCGGAATCGTGGGCTACGTCGGGCCGCAGGCCGCCTTGGACGTAGTGGTCGAGGGGCTGCGACGACTGGAATACCGGGGGTACGACTCCGCCGGGGTGGCGATCGTCGCGGAGAACGCCATTCACCTCGCCAAGAAGGCGGGCAAGATCTCCAACCTCGACAAGCTCCTCGCCGAGGACCCGCTGCCTCGCGCCGGGCTAGGCCTTGGCCACACGAGGTGGGCTACGCACGGCGCTCCGAATGACGTGAATGCCCATCCGCACGTTTCGGCCGGCGGCCGCGTCGCCTTGGTGCACAACGGCATCATCGAGAACTACGTGGCGCTCAGCGCCGAGCTTCACCGGGCCGGCGTCACGTTGACCTCGCAGACTGACACCGAGGTCGTGGCTCACCTGCTCGGACTACAGGTCGCTGCCGGCAGCAGCTTGGCCGACGCGATGCGCGCAGTCTGTGCGCGGCTGCAGGGCGCCTTCACGTTGGTGGCCGTCGACAGCACCGACCCGGACCACGTCGTGGCTGCCCGCCGCAATTCTCCGCTGGTCGTTGGTGTCGGATCGGGGGAGAACTTCGTGGCGTCGGACGTCGCCGCATTCATTGAGTACACGCGCGAGGCGATCGAGCTCGGCCAAGACCAGGTGGTGGAGATCTCCGCAGAGATGATCATGATCACCAACTTCGACGGGTCGCCGGCGTCGGTAAGGCCGTACCACGTCGACTGGGACCTCTCGGCCGCCGAAAAGGGTGGCTACGACTGGTTCATGCGTAAGGAGATCTACGAGCAGCCGAAGGCTGTCGCCGACACCCTGCTCGGCCGCCACGACGCGAACGGCAAGCTCACTCTCGACGAAATCCGGATCGGCGAGGCAGAGCTGCGTGCGGTGGACAAGATCGTGGTTGTCGCCTGCGGCACCGCCTTCTATGCCGGTCTCGTGGCCAAGTACGCGATCGAGCACTGGACGCGAATCCCGTGCGAGGTCGAGCTGGCGAGTGAATTCCGCTACCGCGACCCGATCGTTGGACCCAGCACGCTCGTTGTAGCCATCAGCCAGTCGGGCGAGACGGCCGACACGTTGATGGCCATCCGGCACGCGCGTGAACAGCGCGCCCGCGTGCTGGCCATCTGCAACACCAACGGCTCCACCATCCCGCGCGAGTCAGACGCGGTGATCTACACGCACGCCGGTCCCGAGGTTGGGGTCGCCTCGACGAAGGGCTTCCTCACCCAGCTCGTCGCCTGCTACTTGCTCGGCCTCTACCTGGCCCAGGTCAGGGGCACCAAGTTTCTTGACGAGATCGCCGCCACCATGCGCGAGCTCGCCACCATGCCCGCCGCGGTAGGCGCCGTGCTTGACCGCATCGATTCGGTGCTGAAACTGGCCGCGGACTTCGCCGACGAGCCTTCGGTGCTGTTCCTCGGACGGCACGTCGGTTATCCCGTCGCCCTCGAGGGAGCGTTGAAACTCAAGGAGCTGGCCTACATCCACGCCGAGGGCTTCGCCGCCGGAGAATTGAAACACGGCCCCATAGCCCTGGTGCAAGATCAACTTCCGGTCTTTGTGGTCGTACCTCCGCAAGGTCGGGACATGTTGCACGACAAGGTGGTCTCCAACCTCCAGGAAATCCGGGCCCGCGGAGCTCGCACGGTGGTGCTGGCGGAGGAGGACGATCGTGAAGTGGAGCCGTTCGCGGACATCCTGATCCGGCTGCCGAAGGTGTCGACGCTGCTGCAGCCCTTGGTGGCCACGGTGCCGCTGCAGATGTTCGCCTGCGAGCTGGCGACACAAAAGGGCCACGACGTCGACCAGCCGCGCAATCTGGCCAAGTCCGTCACGGTGGAATGACTGTCGTCAGCGACCACGGATGATCATCGGAGTGGGAATCGATGTCTGCGACGTCGCCCGGTTTGCCGAATCGGTCGAGCGGCGTCCAGGACTGGTGGCGCGGCTCTTCACGCCGGCCGAAGCCGAACGCCCGATCGCCTCTCAGGCGGCGAGGTTCGCCGCCAAGGAAGCGTTGGCCAAGGCGCTAGGTGCACCGTCGGGCATGTCCTGGTTGGATGCCGAAGTGCTCACCGATGACCACGGCCGGCCTGCTTTCTCGATCACCGGCACCGTGGCCGATCGGGCGAAGCAGCTCGGCGTCGGGACTATTCATCTCTCCTTGTCCCACGACGCGGGGATCGCATCCGCCGTGGTGGTTTGCGAGGCTTGAGTGATCGATGCGTACGACGTGGCGAGGATCCGCGCCATGGAAGCCGAGGCCATTGCCGACGTGGGCGAGGACACGCTGATGCAGCGGGCGGCCAGCGGTGTGGCCGCCGTGGTCGCTCGGGAGCTTACTGAGGCTCCCGGCCGGGTCTACGGCAGCAAGATCTTGATCTTGGTGGGGCCCGGCAACAATGGTGGCGACGCGCTCTTTGCCGGTGCCCGGCTGGCTCGCCACGGTGCGGCGGTGACGGCTGTTCGGTGTCTGGGCCAACCCCACGCACGCGGACTGGCGGCCCTCCGAGGCGCCGGTGGTCGCTTGATCGATATCGACGAGTGGGATCTGATCGAAAACGAGCGGCCCTTCGACGAGCTCAGGGCAGGGGAGCGGAGCCCTTCTACGAGTTCAGGACAGGCCCTGCCAACGCCCGACATCGCGGTGGACGGCATCCTCGGCATCGGTGGGCGCCCCGGCCTGCCAGACCGGGTAGCGAGGCTGGCCGGCGCACTCGACTCCAGGTTCGTGCGCACTGTGGCCGTCGATTTGCCGTCCGGGGTGGACGCCGATACGGGAGCGGTTCCCGGGTCCTCGATCCAAGCGACACGCACGGTGACCTTCGGCGCGCAAAAGCCCTGCCACTTGCTGGAGCCGGCTCGCGGCCGTTGTGGCGAGATCCAGCTGATCGACATCGGGCTCGGTGAGCCGAGTGGGCCTGGTGCCCGATGGCTACGGCAGATGGAGGAAGACGAGCTCGCGGATTGGCCCTATCCGGACGCGCGCAGCGACAAGTACTCCCGCGGCGTGGTCGGCATCGACGCCGGCTCCGACCATTACCCGGGGGCCGGGGTCCTCTCGACGTACGGGGCGGTGCACGGCGGCGCCGGCATGGTGCGCTTCCTCGGCGCGGCGAAGCCGGCGGAGATCATCCGCCGGGTACTCCCCAACGTCGTGTTCTCGCCCGGCCAGGTGCAAGCCCACCTGCTCGGCTCCGGCTGGGGGGACAGGCCTGACGGTCGCGATGTGATCGCAACCGCCCTCGACTCCGACCTGCCAGCGGTGGTCGACGCCGACGGTCTGAAGTACCTGCCCGAGAAAGTCCCGAGCACCTGGCTGCTGACCCCGCATGCCGGGGAGCTCGCCAAGCTTCTCGGCGAGGAACGGTCCTGGGTGACCGAGGACCCCGTACGCGCCGTCCAAGAAGCAGTCGAGCGCACCGGAGCGACGGTCCTTCTCAAAGGCGCGACCCAACTGGTGGCCGGCCCGGACACCGACGCGATCTCGGTCGCGCTTCCTGGCCCGGCGTGGACCGGTCAGGCCGGCTCGGGCGATGTGCTGGGTGGCCTCTGTGCAACGTTGCTGGCCGCTGGACGCCCCGCGTTGGACGCCGGCGTCCGGGCTGCCTCCGTCCAGGCGCTGACCGCGCGCCGGCATCCTGGTCCATTGCCCCCGCAGCGCGTCGCTGAGCTGATCGCCGAGGAGATCGGCCGGTTGCAGCGCCGCCGGGCGGCGATGATCGGCGAATTCAGGAGGACAGTGAGGTGAGCCTGGAGACTTTTCCGGGCATCGACCCGGCGACCGCCCGCGCTGATATCGATCTGGCCGCATTCCGGGGGAATCTGGCCGCGATCCGGCACCACGTCACCGAGTCCAAGCTCATGGTCGTGGTCAAGGCGGACGGCTACGGGCACGGCATGCTGGCCTGTGCCCGCGAGGCCCGCGCCGCCGGCGCTGATTGGCTCGGTGTCGCCACCCCGGCCGAGGCCTTGGCTCTGCGGGACGCCGGCGACGCTGGACCGATGCTCGCCTGGCTGTACGGGCCCGACGAGGACCTGACCGATCTGGTGGCGGCGGACGTCGATGTCTCCGTGCAGTCTCTCGACCAGCTCTCCCGTCTCGCCGCTGCCGCGGCAACGGCCGAACGACGAGCCCGGATCCACCTCAAGATCGACACTGGGCTCTCCCGCAACGGCGCCTCGCCACAAACCTGGCCGGACGTCTGCGCTGCGGCCGCGGAGGGCGAGGCGGCCGGCGCCTTCCAGGTCGTCGGCATCTGGTCTCATTTCGCCGCGGCCGACGAACCCGGTCACCCTGCCACTGACAGGCAGATGGACGCCTTCTTCGACGCCGAGAAGGTGGCTCGCGCTGCCGGACTGCAGCCTGAGCTGCGGCACCTGAGCAATTCGGCCGCCGCCCTCACCATCCCGGAGGCACGCCTCGATCTGGTCCGGATCGGGATCGCTGCCTACGGAATCGACCCTGCTCCCGGCATCGCCTCCCTGGCCGGCGTCAAGCTGCGACCAGTGATGACGCTCAGGGCACAGTTGATCAACGTCAAGGAGTTGAACCCGGGTGACGGCGTGTCGTACGGCTGGACCTGGATAGCGGCTGAGCCGACCACCGTGGGTCTGGTGCCCCTGGGCTACGCGGACGGTATTCCGCGGCACGCAGGCGACACGGCCCGGGTCGGGTGGCGAGGCGGGCAGGCGCCGGTTCGCGGTCGGATCTGCATGGACCAGTTCGTTGTCGATCTCGGGCCGCATCCAGCCAGCGTCGGTGACGACGTGATCATCTTCGGGGCTGGAGATATCGGCGAGCCGACGGCGGCGCACTGGGCCCGGTGGTGCGACACCATCGGCTACGAGATCGTCACCCGCATTGGTACTCGGGTGCGAAGAGTCTTTCTCAACGCCCGCGAGCCCGACCTTGAGGCCGGCTGATGGCGGGTCGGATCGCGAGGGGCCTGGGTCTGGTCACCGGAGTCACCGCCCTCGCCGCGGGCGGGATCGCCGCTGGGCTCGAACTCGAACAGCGCATCGTCACCAAGCGGATCTTCCGGCGGGCCAGCGAGGAGACCGAGAACTTCTTCGGGCTTCGCGCTGACGGGCCCAAGATCATCACGCCAGACGGGGTGGTTCTGCACACCGAGATCGACGAGGTGGAGGGAGCCGATGCCGGCGACCCGACCCTGGTTTTCGTCCACGGCTACGCCCTGAGCCTTGATTGCTGGCATTTCCAGCGCAAGCACTTCCGCGGCCACTACCGGCAGGTCTTCTACGATCTGCGCTCCCACGGCCGTTCCAGCCGGTCCGACCGGCAGCACTGCCGAATTCCGCAGCTGGCCGATGATCTTGCGCAGATCCTTGACGAGGTGGTGGGTGACGGCCCAGTGATCTTGATCGGTCACTCGATGGGCGGCATGACGATCATGCGCCTGGTGCAGAGCCAGCCGGAGCGATTCGGCAGCCAGATCCGGGGAGTTGCGCTCTTTTCGACCGCGGCCGGAGAGATGGCCGAGCACTCGCCGATCCCGCTGCTTTCCGGGCGCACCTTCACTAGGGTCGCCGAGCCGATGCTGGCCGCTCTCAATCGCATTCCGGAGCTCGTCGAGCACGGCCGCCGCGCGGGGTCCGACCTTGGTTATGTCGTCACCCGTCGGTTCGCCTTCGCCTCCGACGTACCTCCCAGCTATGTCGAGTTCGTCAGCGAGATGCTTGCTCAGACGCCGCTGGAGGTGATCGCCGATTTCTACCCGGCGTTCGGCGAACTGGACGAGTACAAGGCCTTCGACGTGCTCAGCCGGATCCCGACCGCGGTTATCGGAGGCCAGGACGACCTCTTCACACCGGTGACCCACACCGACCGGATCTTGGAGCTGCTCCCGGATACGGATGCGCGGCGGCTGCCCCACTGTGGGCATCTGGGAATGATCGAACATTCCGCCATCTGCAACGAGGTGCTCGACGGGCTCGTGAAGCGAGCCGGCCACTACGATTGACCGCTGGTGAGCGTTTCGGTTGACGATCTGGTCGTGTCGGTGGCGAGCGCCACCGACGCCGAGGGCATGGTCGAGGTCATCCATGCTGCGTTCGGGGCCCGACCGGCCCTGGATCCACCGTCCACGGCAATCGACGAGACACCCGGAAAGCATCGGAGACGCCTTCGCTCGCGGGGGCAGCGCGATTTTCGCGACGGTATGCGGCCGCCCGGCGGGCGTGATCATGGTGTCTGAGGCGGTTCCCGGCGTCGCTCGTTGGTCTCGGGTTTCGGTTCACCCCGACTTCCAGCGGCACGGCGTTGCCTCCACCATGGTGGCCTCGGCCGAGGACTATGCCGCCGAACTGGGCTTTCGGAGGGCGGAGCTCTTTGCCCGCGAAGAGCTGGCCGACTTGATCGCCTTTTGGCACCACCGCGGTTTCGGCCTCGCCCGTACCGTTCCGCACGGTGTGATCTTGACCAAGACCCTGCCGGTGGCCGTCGGGGTGCCCACCGCCGAGGCCATGCAGCGGTTGGGTGCTCGTTTGGCCACCGTGCTGCAGCGCGGTGATCTCGATCGTCGCCTCCGGAGAGCTTGGCGCGGGCAAAACGACGCTGGCCCAAGGTCTTGGGCAGGCTCTGGACAGCGCCGGACCCATTCTTTCGCCGACCTTCGTGCTTTCCCGGGTACATCGATCACAGACGGGTAAGCCGGACCTGGTCCATGTCGACGCCTACCGGCTGTCCAACGCAGCCGAATTGGATGATCTTGATCTGGACGCGCACACAGCCGACGCGGTCACTCTCGTTGAATGGGGCATGGGGCTGGCCGAAGGACTGGCCGAAGATCGACTGGAGATCGACATCAAGCCCGCACCGAACGGCGATCACAATGCCCGCCTGGTACTGATTCGTGGCGTCGGTCGACGGTGGCACCACGTTGATCTTGAAGGTCTCCAGTCGTGAATGCCGAACCTGGCCCGCCGCTTGTTCTCGGTATCGACACCTCCACAGTCGTCAACGTCGGACTCGCGTCAGGTGACCAGGTTTTGGCGACCGCGACGGTGGCCGACGCCCGCGCCCACGTCGAGCAACTCATCCCACTGGTGAGGCATTGCCTGAAGCAAGGCGATCGTCGGTTGCCTGAGGTCGAGCGTCTCGTGATCGGCATGGGCCCTGGCCCGTTCACCGGATTGCGCGTCGGTATAGCGACGGCGCAGGTCCTTTCGGCAGTGCTCGGGATCCGGCTGCACGGGATTTGTTCGCTCGACGTGATAGCGGCTGACTACGTCGCGGAACGCGCGCCGGACGATGACTTCGTCGTTGCCACCGACGCCCGTCGGCGTGAGGTGTACTGGGCACGGTACGCCGCTTCCGGTACCCGCGTCAGCGCCCCCGAGGTCGGCCCTGCCGGCAAGGTGCCGTCGCTCCCGGTCGTCGGTCCGGCGGCAGACATCTATCCGGATCGGCTGTCGACCGTGCCGGGCCCTCGATCTCTCGATCCTGGAGTGCTGGCGAATGCCGGCCTGCACCTTCCTGCAGTCGGAACCGAGCCGCTGTATCTACGCCGCGCCGATGCAACCGAACCGACGCGCCGCAAGTCGGTCTTGGTTCGGCGCCCGAGCCGGGTCGCCGAGATGAGTCCGGATGGGATTCACATCTCTGGGGCACGCCGCGACGATCTGGCGGAAATCATGGCGTTGGAGGGCGCCGGATTCCCTGAGACAGAGCGCTGGAGTGAACGTAGCTGGCTCAGCGAGCTGCTGGGCGAAGGCCGTACGGTGCTCATAGCTCGCGCTCATGCTCCCGTCGGTGTGATCACCGTACAGACCGTCGGTGAGCTGGCCGATCTGCATCGCCTGGTGGTGGCGCCGGGCTATCGCAGGCGAGGTGTAGGGACCGAGCTGACGACCGCGGCGGTCAGCGCTGTCCGTCACCTCGGTGCCCGAGCGATGATCTTGGAGGTGGATTACACGAATGATCCAGCCATCGCGCTCTATGCGCGGGTTGGCTTTGAGCAGCTGACCGCCCGCGAGAACTACTACGGACCTGGGCAGCACGCCTTGATCATGAAGCTGTACGACCTCGACACGTGGACTGCCCCTCCCGAGAGGGTGCCGTGAGCGGTCCACTGATCCTGGGCATCGAGTCCTCCTGCGACGAGACTGGTGTCGGCCTCGTCCGTGGCCATGAACTCCTGGCCAACGAGGTCGCCAGCAGCGTCGACCTCCACGTGCGGTACGGCGGCGTCGTACCTGAAATCGCCAGCCGGGCTCACCTGGAGGCCCTGGTGCCGACCCTCAATCGGGCCTGCCAAACGGCTGACGTCGATCTCACCGAGCTTGATGGCATCGCGGTCACAGCGGGGCCGGGCTTGATGGGCGCCCTCGTAGTCGGTCTGGCTGGTGCCAAGGCGCTCGCCTACGCACTGGACAAGCCGCTGTACGGGGTGAATCACCTGGCTGGCCACGTGGCGGTCGACGTCCTCGAGCACGGACCGCTGCCGGAGCCCTGCGTCGCCCTTCTCGTGTCCGGCGGCCATACCTCGCTGCTGCTGGTCGAAGACATGTCGAGCACGATCACCGAGCTCGGCTCGACCGTAGACGACGCGGCGGGCGAGGCCTACGACAAGGTGGCCCGGCTGCTCGGCCTGCCCTATCCCGGTGGTCCAGTGATCGATCGTGCCGCAACCGGCGATCCGACCTTCATCGCCTTTCCTCGTGGCCTCACTACCCAGAAGGACCGAGGGAAGCATCGATTCGATTTTTCGTTCTCCGGTCTCAAGACCGCGGTGTCACGGTGGGTGGAGGAGCGGGAACTCGACGGGAACTCGGTACCCATCGCTGATGTCGCTGCCAGCTTCCAAGAAGCGGTCTGTGACGTGCTTAGCGCGAAAGCGATGGACGCGTGCGCTGCCACCGGGGCAACTGATTTGCTGATTGGCGGCGGTGTGGCCGCCAATCGCCGGTTGCGGACATTACTGGCCGAGCGTGCCGCCGCGTGTGGCGTGCATCTCAGGACGCCCCGTCCTGCGCTCTGCACCGACAACGGGGCGATGATCGCCGCTCTGGGCGCAGAGATCGTGATGGCCGACGGGCGGCCGTCAGCCCTGGATATCGGGGCCGATTCTTCATTGCCGGTGTCCCGCATCCTGGTCTGATCTCGGACAGGTTCAGCGCTGCGGCCTCAAAGGTCCAAGGAAGCCACAAGCACGCTCACTGCTGCGCCAGCCGTGCTCGACCACGCTCGGCTTTGCTTGTTGTACTCGAGCTAGCCGACTGATCGCAGTTGTTCGGTGAACGACCGAAGGTCGGCGATCAGGGTGTCGGGCTGTTCGAGGGCCGCGAAGTGGCCGCCGTCGTCCCTGTCGGTCCATCGGACGATTGTGTTGGCCTGCTCGGCGAACCGCCGGATCGAAGGATCCTCGGCGAAGGCGATGACGGCTGTCGGCACGCCGGAGTTGGCGAACGCCGCGGGGTCGGCGAACAATTGGCGGTACTCGGCGTAGACGCTGTTGGCTGTGGACGTCGCGGTCCGCGTCAACCAGAACAGCAGCACATTGGCCAGGTGCCGGGCGCGATAGTGCGGATTGGACAGGGCTGCCGGGGCATGGGTCCACGCCTCGATCTTCTCCACGATCCAGGTCAGCAGTGCGGCCGGCGAGTCTTCCAGCCCGTAGCCGATGGTCTGCGGTCGTGTGGCCTGCATCAGGTTGTACGCGTTCCCGTCGGTCATGAAGTCGCTGATCAGCTGGATCCGGTGCCGTTCGGCGGCGCTCAGCTGGGTCAGAGTCTCCTCGTCGACCGGGCCCATGGGGATGAACCCGATCGTCGCTGCATTGACGTGAATACCGCGCACGTGTGGCACATCAACCCGACCTAGATGCGGCGCGAGCACCGCGCCGTGATCGCCCCCCTGCACGAGGTAGGAAGAGTATCCGAGCTCGGCCATCAGAGCGGCGTACGCCCTAGCGGTCCGATCGACTCCCCAGCCTGGCTGCCTGGTGGGACCAGAAAGCCCGCAGCCGGGGTGGGACGGTATGACGACGTGGTAGGCCGGCGTGTCATCCGACTCGGGCGCGGTCAGTGGTCCGATGAGATCGATCAGTTCGACGACCGTGCCAGGCCATCCGTGTAGGGCGAGCAGCCCGATGGCGTTCTGGCGGGGGGACCGGACGTGCACGAAGTGAATCGACTCGCCGTCGATCTCTGTGACGAACTGCGGCAGCGCGTTGAGCTCGTCCTGCAACGACATCCAGTCGAACTCGGCGAGTTCCCGCGCCCACGCCTTGGCCTGATCGACTGGCACGCCCTTGGACCAGTCAGTCACGCCTGGAAGCTGGGCGGGCCAGCGAGTTGCCGCCAGCCGTCGCCTCAGGCCCTCAATCTCGCTCTGATCGATCGTGAGTTGGTACTGCTTCATGGCGATGCTCCTGGGAACCAACGGGATGTGATGCCCCGACTCTATGAAGAAGTCATGACAATTGGTCCTCAACCGGGGCGGCCGAGTTCGTCACCGCGGCGCGGCGGCATGGTCATCCACTGCCCCTATCCGGCTGCGCCAGTGCGTCGCCCAGGCGGCTGGGGAGCGGTGGCGGTCGTTACAGTTTATCGAACGTTTGAGTGAATAGTGTCGGTGGCTGCCGATAGCGTTTGACCTATGTCAGTCGCGTTGGTGTCAGCGCCGGAGATAGCTCCACCGATTGATCCGCTGTGCGCTCGGCTGGATGGGATGCTGGCGGACTTAGCCGACGGTGTGGCAGCGTGTGCGGAGCTGTGTGATGTCGGTGAGGTGTCTGATGCGGTCCGGGTTGATCGGATTGCCCGGCTGGAGAGGCTGAAGGCGGCCGCTGCGGCGTTGCAGGCGGCGGAGTCGGTGCGGTTCGCCCAGTCCCAGGTGGAGCAGCAGATCGCCGCCGATGTGCACCCTAAAGCGGTGGGTCGTGGGATCGCCGACCAGATCGGGTTGGCCTGCCAGGTGTCCCCGACCGATGGCTCGCGCCGGCTGGGGATCGCGCGGGCGTTGTGGTTTGACCTGCCGGCCACCTTCCACCTGCTCACCACTGGGCGGATCGGTGAGTACGTCGCCTCCCTTGTCGTATCGGAAACCCGGCATCTTCCGGCACCGGCCCGACGTGCGGTGGATCAGCAGATTGTTGCCGCTGGTATCGACGGGATGGGTCCGCGGCGGGCGGCGGCGTGTGCCCGCACCCACGCCTACCAGGCCGATCCGCACGGGTTCGTGGAGCGCGGCCGGACCGAGAGGCGGCATCGTCGGGTCGGTTTGCGGCCGGCGCCGGACACGATGGCGATCCTGTCCGGCTACCTACCGGTCGAACAAGGGGTGGCCTGCCTGGCCGCGCTACGGAAACACACCGACACGGTGAAAGCCGACGGCGATCAGCGGTCCCGGGATCAGATCATGGCCGACACCCTGGTCGAACGACTCACCGGACAGCACACCGTGATAATCACCACCCCCACCGGCCACACCTACACCAGCAGTGCACCCCAACCCCCCTAGATGCGGCCGACTCCGCGGTGACTCTGCCTTCATGACCGTGCTGGCCGGGTCGATATGTCCAGCGAGCGTGAAGGCGATGCCAGGATGGCTGAAGGGATCCAGCATGTTGACGAGGAGCATCAATTGCAGCAACGACCGCTCGGTTCTACCGGCATGACGGTTTCGGAGATTGGCGATGGCGCCTCGGGGCTCGGTGTACTGGGTGGACAGCCGCCAAGGAAGCCGAGTTGCTTCGAGCTCTCCATCGAGCTGGGAATGACCCTGTCACGCTCATCGAGGCATCGAGCTTGGATCAACTCGCCTTCACAACGCGCTCGCTGCCCTTGGAAAGCCGGTTCAGGTGGCATCGCCGATTAGCTTGCCAGAGGCGTTGAGGGTTCAGCGGCTCGAGCCGGTCAGCGGCCGGGTGCGGGTCGTGGTGGACACCGACGCGGCCAACGAAATCGACGACCAGTTCGCGCTGGCCTACGCGATCCTGTCTCCCGAACAGCTGGCCGTGGAGGCGGTCTACGCGGCGCCCTTCCAGCGGCCGGCGCCTGGCGTGCAGCACACTGACTCGCCCGGATTCTCGGTGCCCCCGGCGGAGGGCATGGCGCAGAGCCACGCAGAGATCATGCAGGTCTTGGAGGCCGTGGGCGCGGACGACCTGGCGCGCCGGGTTTATCGCGGTGCCCAGGAATGGCTTCCTGATGCCCACACTCCGGTACCAAGTCCGGCGGCCGTGGACCTGATCGCCCGGGCCCGGCAAGGCGGACAAAACGCCGACCCCTTGTACGTGGTGGCCCTGGGCGCGCCAACCAATGTCGCTTCGGCGCTGCTCGGTGCGCCGGATATCGCAACCCAGGTCGTGGTCGTGTGGCTGGGTGGGAACGGCACCTGGTGGGCACCGGGAGCTGAGTACAACGCCGCACAAGACCTCCACGCTTCCCGTGTCCTGCTGGACTCGGGCGTTCCTCTGGTCCATGTGCCCTGCTATCAGGTCACCGAGAAGTTGATGACCACGCGGCACGAGGTGGAGCAGCGGGTTGCTGGTCATGGGGCGATCGGCGCTTACCTTGCCCAGATCTTCCGCGACTTTGACCATGCCGGAGCCCGGATGAAACCGCTGTGGGACCTCGGGCCCATCGCATGGCTCGTGGAGCCTGCCTGGTGTCCCTCGACGCTGACCAGGAGTCCGGTTCTCCACGACGACCTCAGTTGGGGCAGCCATCACTCACGCCACCTCATCCGCGAGATCCGAGACGTCGATGCGGACGCCATCCTGAACGATTTGTTCGCCAAGCTGCCGGCAAGCTGATTTCGAAACGGCTCATGTCGTCGGCTCCTCGGAGCGGCGTAGAGGTGTCGATCAGAATGAAGAGATGTCTGACCTGAGGCAGCTGCCTTTCGGCCTGACCGCAGAGGCGTTGGCGGCCGCGGAAGCCGAACCCGATCCCAGCTCCTTGGCGGCTGCTACCCGGCTCCGGGCCCGTTTCGGCCCTGCCCTCGCTGCTGCCGCGGCGTCGCAGGCCGAGCTCCGACGTCAGGCTCGTACGAAGTTCGGTGAGTCGGCCGCCGGAATGATCTTCACTCGGGACGGCCTGGAGCAGGCCAGCCGCCCAGACGTCGCCGCCTACCACGCGCAGCTTTTCGTCGCGTCGGGCGTCCGGCGGGTGTTCGACCTGGGCTGCGGGATCGGCGCCGACGCGATGGCTTTCGTGCGCGCGGGACTGGAGGTAGTCGCCGCCGAGGTCGATCCGCCGACCGCCGCCGCAGCCGCGCACAACCTGACCGGCTTCGCCCGGGTGGTGTGCGCCGACGCCGAGACGATGATCGACCAGCTTGGGCCCGATGACGGGGTGTTCTGTGACCCGGCGCGGCGGACAAGTTCCGGTCGTGTCTGGCGGGTCGAGGACTTCCGTCCATCGTGGTCTTTTGTGCTCCGGCTGCTGGATCGGACCCGGCCAGCCCTGGTCAAGCTGGGCCCGGCGCTTCCTCACGCCCTGATTCCTCACGGCGTCGACGCGGAGTGGGTCAGCCACCGCGGCGACACGGTTGAGGTCTGCCTCTCGGCCAGTCCAGACTCACCCGGAAGGCGTTCGGCGTTGATCTGGCCAGATCACCGGCTGATCGTTTCCGCAGATAGTCCAAGACTCGACGTATCTGGACCGTTGCAATACCTCTACGAGCCTGACGGGGCGGTGATCCGGGCCGGCGGCATCCCGGTCCTCGCTCGATCGCTCGGCGCGGTCCTGCTTGACCGCTCGATCGCCTACCTCACGAGTGACCACCGCAGACCAAGCCCTTACGCGACGGCTTTCACAATTCATGAGGTCCTGTCCTATGACCGCCGGGTGCTGCGCTCCTGGGTGCGTACCCACCGCATCGGCACCTTGGAGATCAAGAAGCGCGGTCTGGATGTCGATCCGGCAGAGTTGCGGCGCAAATTGCGCCCGGACGGGCCGAACCAGGCGACACTCATTCTCACCCGCACGATCGACGGAGCACGCGCGCTCGTCGCCGAGCGTATGGCCCCTGGCACTCACGATAGCTGAGTGCTAATGTCTAGTTAGCACTCTCATGCCGAGTGTGCTAGCTCGCCTGGGACGGCACCGCGACGACGTCCCCGAGCGAGCACATCGCAGACCAACCAACATCACATGTGAAAGGGGTTTGAACGTGGCAGTCACGATCAAGCCGCTCGAGGATCGCATCCTCGTTCAGCCGCTCGAAGCAGAGCAAACCACAGCCTCCGGGCTGGTCATCCCGGACACCGCCAAGGAGAAGCCGCAGGAGGGCAAGGTGCTGGCCACCGGTCCCGGGCGGATCGACGACAACGGCAACCGCGTCCCGCTCGATGTCGCCGAGGGCGACGTCGTGATCTTCAGCAAGTACGGCGGTACCGAAGTCAAGTACGACGGTAAGGACTTGCTGCTGCTGAACGCCCGCGACATCCTCGCCGTCGTCAACAAGTAGCAGGGGGACTCACACATGCCAAAGATCCTTCAGTTTGACGAGGAGGCCCGGCGCTCGCTGGAGCGCGGCGTCGACACCCTCGCCAACACGGTGAAGGTCACCCTCGGCCCCAAGGGCCGCTACGTCGTGCTCGACAAGAAGTGGGGTGCGCCGACGATCACCAACGACGGCGTCACCGTGGCGCGCGACGTGGAACTCGATGACCCGTACGAGAACCTGGGTGCTCAATTGGCCAAAGAGGTGGCCACCAAGACCAACGACATCGCCGGTGACGGGACGACGACCGCTACGGTGCTGGCCCAAGCACTGGTGCACGAGGGTCTGAGGGCTGTCGCGTCGGGTTGCAGCCCGGTCGGTCTGAAGCGCGGCATCGACGCAGCTGTGGTTGCCGTCGAAGACCGGTTGCGGGAGAACTCCCGCGAGGTTCAGACCACCCAGGACATGGCGAACATCGCCACGATCTCCGCCCGTGACGAGCAGATCGGAACGCTCATCGCCGAGGCCTTCGACAAAGTCGGCAAGGACGGTGTGATCACCGTCGACGAGTCGCAGACCTTCGGAACCGAACTCGAGTTCACCGAGGGCATGCAGTTCGACAAGGGTTACCTGTCGCCGTACTTCGTGACCGACCCAGATCGGATGGAGGCCGTCCTCGAAGACCCCTACATCTTGATCAACTCGGGCAAGATCTCCTCGATGACCGATCTGCTGCCGCTGCTGGAGAAGGTCATCGGCGCGTCGGGCACCCTGTTCGTTGTCGCCGAGGACGTCGACGGGGAGGCGCTGTCCACCCTGGTGGTCAACAAGATCCGCGGCACGTTCACCTCCGTAGGCGTCAAGGCGCCGGCATTCGGTGACCGCCGCAAGGCCATGCTCGAGGACATCGCGATCTTGACCGGCGGCAAGGTCGTCGCCCCCGAGGTCGGGCTGAAACTCGACCAGGTGGGTCTGGACGTGCTGGGCCGGGCTCGCCGGATCGTGGTGACCAAGGACAACACGACCATCGTCGACGGCGCTGGTGCGCCCGAGGACGTTCGGGGTCGGGTCTCCCAGCTGCAGGCCGAGATTGAGCGTACGGACTCCGACTGGGATCGCGAGAAGCTCCAGGAGCGGGTCGCGAAGTTGGCCGGCGGCGTCTGCGTCATCAAGGTCGGCGCAGCCACCGAGGTGGAGCTCAAGGAGAAGAAGCACCGGATCGAGGACGCGGTCTCCGCGACGCGCGCCGCGATCGAGGAGGGCGTCGTGGCCGGCGGCGGCTCGGCCCTCATTCACGCAGCTGCTGCCCTGAAGGACGATCTCGGGTTGACCGGTGACGAGCGCGTCGGCGTCAATATCGTCCGCAAGGCGGTCGTCGAGCCCACCCGCTGGATCGCTGAGAACGGCGGTGAGCAGGGCTACGTCGTGACCTCCAAGGTGGCCGAGCTGGAGCCGGGCAACGGTTTCAACGCGGCGACGGGCGAGTACGGCGACCTGTTCGCCGCCGGGGTCATCGACCCGGTGAAGGTAACGCGTTCAGCGCTCGCCAACGCGGCGTCCATCGCCTCCCTGCTGCTCACCACCGAGACCTTGGTGGTCGAGAAGCCCGAGGAGGAAGACAACTCCGCCGCGGGGCACGGACACACGCACTGATTGCTCGCAACGAAGGGCCTCCTCAGCATTGAGGAGGCCCTTCGCCTTTTATCGCCCCTGTCTCCCGGACATGTCGGTCCGGCTCGGCGGCTCTGCCTTCTTCTAGAGTCAGCTACGGATATCGGTGGCCCTCGTCCGGCGGAGGTGGCAGGCCATGCTTAACAGCGCAGTCTTCGAAACCGTCTTCGGCCTTGTCTTCGTCTTCTATGCGACCGCGGTGATCTGCTCCGGCGCAGTCGAGGCCTGGGCCAACGTGATAAAGAAGCGATCAAAGTACCTGCTGCGCGGTCTTCGGGATCTCTTGGACGGTCAGGCCGCGCCAGCGCAGCCTCCAGCAACCCAACGGATGCTTGACCGGGTTCTTCCTGCTGAACCCAACGCCGAGCTGACGATGTACTCCAATGCCCTGGTCGCAGCGCCCAAACAAGGCATCCCGGCTACCGGCGCTCCGACACCTGGCGACAGCCCGAGTGGTCCAACGGAGGACAGCTCGCCAGCACCATTGCTCGACGAGCTCATGGCGCACCCTCTCGTACAGCCCTACAAACACACCACCCCCACCGGGAAGGTGCGTCGCAATCCCGCCTATCTTCCAGCAGCGGTCTTCGCCAAGGCGCTGATCGACATTGCGGTCGACCCGGAGATCGACCCTTCGACGCAGAGAATTCGCTTGACACCCACGACTCGCCGAGCTTCCCACAAACACTTCAACGAAGTGATATCCGCGCTGGAGAAGACCGCAGGCGGCAGCCTGGAGAGGCTGCAGGCCAGCCTCGAATCGTGGTTCGACGGTCAGATGGACCGCGTGAGCGGTTCGTACAAGCGATGGGCCAAGCGCTGGGTGATCCCCATCGCGCTCGTGGTGGCGTTCGCCTTCAACATTGACACAGTCGCGATCTCCCGCTCGCTCTACGTCGACAGCGGTGTGCGTGCTGCAGTCCTGCAGGCTGCGTCCAGCGATCAGCTCTGCGCAGTGGATGAAAGCGGTCAGCCGACGGGAAGCGATTGCCTGCCGAACGAAATCGAGAATCTTGAGCAGCTCAAGCTCCCGGTGGGCTGGACCCAAACCCGATGGCAGGTGGCGACGTCCAGCGGAGCCGCACTGATACTGAAGCTGGTCGGCTTGCTACTGACCGCCGCAGCGGCGTCGCTCGGCGCGCCGTTCTGGTTCGACGCGCTGAACAAAGTTGGTTCCCTTCGCAACGTTGGCAAGAAGCCGGAATCGAGTTCCTGATCGAGCGCTGAGCTGTCCGGAGATAGCATGTGATGTCCACGGCAGGAAAGGTCCGCTGTTGTCGCTCCCATCTGATCTCTCGCCGTCCGGTGTTCCGGAGCCGTTTGCGACCCTCGGTCTCACCTTCGACGACGTACTGCTCCAGCCGGCTCAGAGTGAGATCATGCCGTCCGAAGTCGACACCAGCTCTCTGGTCTCCAAGCGCATCACGGTGAAGGTTCCGCTGATCAGCTCCCCGATGGACACAGTGACTGAATCCCGGATGGCCGTGGCGATGGCCCGCCAGGGCGGCCTCGGAATCATCCATCGCAACCTGTCGATCGAGGACCAGGCCCATCATGTCGATGTCGTCAAGCGATCAGAAGCTGGCATGATCGACGAGCCGATCACCATCGCGCCGGACGCCACCATCGGTGAGGCTGACGCGATGTGCGGTCGCTACCACATCTCCGGCGTACCTGTCGTCGACAAAGACATGCGACTGCTCGGAATCGTCACCAACCGCGACATGCGTTTCGAACATGACCCCGCCCGGCTGGTCGGGGACGTGATGACGCCGATGCCGCTGGTGACCGGGCGCGAGGGCATCAGCAGTGACGACGCGATGAAGCTGCTGTCGGAGTACAAGATCGAAAAGTTGCCCCTGGTCGACGACCGAGGTCGGCTCAAGGGCTTGATCACCCTGAAGGACTTCGTGAAGTCCGATCTGTATCCGAACGCCTCCAAAGATGATCAGGGCCGGTTGCGTGTCGGGGCTGCGGTCGGCTACTTCGGTGATGCGTGGAAGCGCGCCATGGCACTGATCGAGGAAGGCGTCGACCTGTTGATCGTCGATACCGCACACGGTCACTCCGCCGGCGTTTTGGACATGATCCATCGGCTCAAGTCGGAGCGGGCGGCCGCGGACGTGGACATCGTCGGCGGCAACGTCGGCACTTACGAGGGAGCGCAGGCGCTCGTCGATGCAGGAGTCGACGGGGTCAAGGTGGGCGTTGGGCCCGGCTCCATTTGTACGACGCGGGTCGTCGCCGGCGTGGGCGTGCCTCAGGTCACCGCCATCCACAACGCCTCCCGCGCCTGTCGACCGGCCGGCGTGCCGTTGATCGGCGACGGCGGTCTGCAGTATTCCGGCGACATCGCCAAGGCGCTCGTCGCCGGCGCAGATACCGTGATGCTGGGCTCGTTGTTGGCCGGCTGCGAGGAGAGTCCCGGCGAGCTGATCTTCGTCAATGGCAAGCAGTTCAAGACCTATCGAGGCATGGGCTCGTTCGCGGCGATGGCATCGCGCGGGCGGAGCGCGTCCTACTCCAAGGACAGGTATTTCCAAAGTGACGTCGGCAACGACTCGATGCTGATTGCGGAGGGCATCGAGGGCCAGGTGCCGTTCCGCGGCCCGCTTGCGGCGGTCGCCTACCAGCTGGTGGGTGGCTTGCGGCAGTCGATGTTCTACACCGGCGCGCCGACCGTGCCCGAATTGCAGGAGCGAGGATCCTTCGTACGGATCACCTCGGCCGGATTGCGCGAATCGCACCCTCACGACATCCAGATGACGGTCGAGGCGCCGAACTACTCGAGTTGAGGTCGCAGATGTACGAAATCGGCCGCAGCAAGCGTGCCCAGCAGGCCTTTGCGTTCGACGACATCAGCATCGTCCCGTCCCGGCGCACCCGCGGGGTCGAGGAGGTGTCGCTGCAGTGGCGGATCGACGCGTACACGTTCGACTATCCGCTGATCGCCGCGCCGATGGATTCAGTGGTCTCACCGGCTACGGCCATCAAGATCGGCCAGCTCGGCGGCCTTGGCGTGTTGAACCTCGAGGGTCTGTGGACCCGCTACGAGGATCCGGAGCCGATGATCAACCAGATCATCGCCGTTCAGGACGCGGTCGAGGCCACTCGGTTGATGCAGCGCATCTACGCCGAGCCGATCAAGGAGGAACTGATCGGCAAGCGAATCGCCGAAATCCGCGGCGCCGGCGTTCCCGCGGCTGGGTCGCTCTCGCCGCAGAACACCCAGGCGTTTGCCGCCGCCGTGGTGGACGCGGGCGTCGACTTCTTCGTGATCCGCGGGACGACCGTTTCGGCCGAGCATGTCTCGTCCGACCTCACGCCGCTGAACCTCAAGAAGTTCATCTACGAACTCGATGTGCCGGTTATCGTAGGCGGCTGCGCCACCTACCAAGCGGCACTGCATCTGATGCGCACCGGCGCGGCCGGCGTGCTGGTCGGGTTCGGCGGCGGTGCGGCGGCGACCAGCCGCTCGGTCCTCGGGGTCGCCGTACCGATGGCCTCGGCTGTGTCGGACGTCGCGGAAGCTCGTCGAGACTACCTCGACGAGTCCGGCGGCCGGTACGTCCACGTCATCGCCGACGGCTCGGTCGGCCGGTCTGGTGACATCGCCAAGGCAATCGCGTGCGGCGCCGACGCCGTGATGGTCGGCTCGCCCCTGGCCAAAGCAGAAGAGGCGCCAGGCGGTGGGTACCACTGGGGTCCGGAAGCCTGGCACTCCAACTTGCCGAGGGGTGAACGTGCCCACTTCGGCACTGTGGGCACCTTGGAACAGATCCTCCTCGGCCCGTCCACCGTTCCCGACGGGACGATGAATCTGGTCGGTGCCCTGCGCAAGGCGATGTCGACGACTGGTTACACCGAGCTCAAGGAGTTCCAGCGCGTCGAGGTCGTCGTTGGCTGAGCGTGATCAGTCCATCGGGTGCGGCAGCGCTTAGGCTGACGGCCGTGGAGGACGAAGCGGCCGCGGAGCTGCGCCGACTACGGGACAGCATCGACAACATGGATGCGGCGCTGGTTCATCTGCTGGCCGAGCGATTCAAGATCACCCAGCAGGTCGGGGACCTCAAGGCCCGGAATGGCCTGCCGCCCGCCGATCCGCAACGGGAGGCTCAGCAGATCGCCCGGCTCCGGGCACTCGCCGCAGACGCCAAGCTGGATCCTGAGTTCGCCGAGAAGTTTCTGAACTTCGTGGTGGCCGAAGTCGTGCGCCACCACGAAGCCGCGCTGCGCAAATCAGCATCTGCTTGATCGCACGTCGGGGCGCTGTTCAGGTCCGTCGATGGCGACCGAGGGCGGTGGCCAGCGCCCGCCCTGCCGTACGGCCGCTGAACAGACAGCCGCCGAGGAACGTTCCTTCCAGGGCGCGGTAGCCGTGCATGCCGCCGCCGCCGAAGCCGGCCGCCTCGCCGACGGCATACACCCCCGGAAGCGGCGAGCCGTCGGCAGTCAGGACCCGACCGTCGAGGTCGGTCTCCAGACCGCCGAGCGTCTTGCGGGTCAGGACGTGCAGCCGTACGGCGATCAGCGGCCCGCCGGCACCCGCCCTACCGGACCCCGGATCGCTCCGATCGAGCATTTCGTGCGGCGTCACGACTCGGATCAGCCGGTCGCCGAGGAACCGCCTCGCGGCGGCGGTGGCGACCACCTGGTGATCCTTACCCAAGCCACTGCGCACCTGAAGGTCGCGCGCGGCGATCACTTGGCGCAGGTCCTCGGCTTCGATTCGCCGCTCGCCTACCAGCTCGTTCATCTGGGCGGCGAGGTCACCGACATTGTCCGCTCGCAGGAAGTCCTGGCCTCGCTCGAGGAACATTTCCACTTCTGGGGTGGGACCGGGTCGCAGCCGGCCGGCCAGCAGTCGCAGGTCCTTCCCGGTCAGGTCGGCGTTCTGCTCTGAGCCAGACAGAGCGAACTCCGCGCCGATCGTCGCCTGATCGAGCACGAACCACGAGTAGTCCTGGCCGCTGGCTGCGAGGTGTCGCAATGCACCGAGGGAGTCGAAGCCGGGGAAGAGCGGGGCCGGAAATCGACGACCCTGGGCATCAAGCCAGAGCGACGACGGTCCGGACAGGATGCGGATGCCGTGGTTACTCCAGATCGGGCTGTGATTGAGGATGCCTTCCGGGTAGTGCCACATCCGGTCAGGGTTGATCAACCGGCCACCCGCTCGCTGAGCCGCTTCCAGCATTGAGCCGTCGACGTAATCGGGTACACCGGCGATGAGCTGGTCCGGCGGGTCACCGAACTGCCGGGGCCAGCTACGCCGCACGAGGTCGAAGTTGCCGCCGATTCCACCGCTGGCCACGACCGCGGCCTGAGCCACGAAATTGAACTCGCCGATCTGCGTTCGGGTCGATGGAGCACCGCGCGGGACATCCGACGGGCTCAGCACCGCACCGGAGACGAGCACACCCCGGGTGCTGACCTCGAGCGAGCTCACCTTGTGCCGGTGTCGAACTCGGACGCGTCTTGACTGCATAACCGGGGAAAGGAACGGCTCCACCAGGGCGGGACCGGTGCCCCAGGTGACGTGAAAGCGCGGCACCGAGTTGCCGTGCCCGGGAGCGAGGTAGCCGCCGCGCTCAGCCCACTGCACCAACGGAAACCAGCGGACGCCAAGATCGTGCAACCACCGGCGCTTTTCCTCGCTGGCGAAGTGCACGTACGCCGCTGCCCATTGCCGGGGCCAGTGATCTTCTGCTCGGTCGAACCCGGCACTGCCCATCCAGTCCGCCATCGCCAGCTCTTCGGAGTCCCGGATCCGGAGCCGGCGCTGCTCGGGTGAGTTGACGAGGAACAGCCCACCGAAGGACCAGTGAGCCTGCCCACCTATTGACTGCGGCGGCTCGCCGTCGACCAGGATCACCGAGCGCCCCGCTGCGGCTCAGCTCGCGAGCAGCGACCAGCCCCGACAGGCCGGCGCCGATGATGACGACATCGCAATCCACGTGACTATCTTTGTCCTCCCGGATCGGAGCCGGCATAAGCTGGCGAGGTGCGCGGGGCGGGGTCATGAGCCGAGCGCCTGAGGCAACGGAACCGCGCCACGGTCCCGGCTCCCTGCCTGTGGACGTCTCTCACCTCGTCGGCTACCTGACGGCCACCGGTCGGGCGCGGACCCTGCACTCACCTGTCAGCGGAGCGCCGGTGGGCGATCTGCCCACATCAACCCCCCAGGATGTGAAAGCAGCGGCGGAGCGCGCGCGGCAGCAGCAAGCCGCATGGGCAGAGCGTCCGGTGCAGGAGCGAGCGGCCGTCCTCCTTCGCTTTCATGATCGCTTGGTCGATCAGGTGGACACCTTCGTCGATCTCGTGCAACGCGATGCTGGCAAGGCCCGATTGAGTGCCACTGAGGAGGTGCTCCATGCGGCGGTGACAGCCCGCTACTACGCTCGCCGCGCGCACCGCTATCTCCGGTCCGAACGGGGTCAGGGCCTGTTCCCCGGACTGACCCGGATTGATCGGCACTACGTGCCGAAGGGTCTGATCGGCATCATCGCCCCCTGGAACTACCCGCTGACTATGGCGATCTCCGACGGATTGGCCGCCCTGGTGGCCGGCAATGGGGTGATCTTGAAGCCGGATGAGCAGACTCCACTCGTCAGTCTCGCCGCAGTCGAACTGCTCGAGGACTGCGGCATGCCGAAAGGCCTCTGGCAAGTCGTCCACGGGGCTGGTGATCACGTGGGTCCGGAGCTGATCGACGTCAGCGACTACGTCTGCTTCACCGGGTCGACGGCGACCGGCCGGACCGTGGCCATGCGCTGTGCCGATCGATTGATCGGCTGCTCGCTGGAGCTCGGTGGCAAGAATCCGTTGCTGATCTTGGACGATGCCGACATCGAGGTGGCGGCGGAGGGTGCGGTTCGCGCGTGCTTCTCCAACGGGGGTCAGCTCTGCGTGTCGATCGAGCGGATCTACGTCGCGGACACGTTGATGGAGGATTTCTGCCAGGCGTTCGTGTCCCGAACTCGTGACCTGACCTTGGGCCACGCACTCGACTACGACCACGATATCGGCAGCTTGATCAACCATCGTCAGGCGCAGCGGGTGAGCGATCATGTCGAGGATGCGGTGTCCAAGGGCGCGACGCTGCTCACCGGGGGGCGCCGGCGCGCTGACCTCGGTGAGTTGTTCTACGAACCGACCGTGCTCACCGGGGTGACTCCGGAGATGGCCTGCTACGCCGAGGAGACGTTCGGGCCCGTCGTCGCCGTCTACCCGGTGGCCGATGTGGACGAGGCGGTGGCTCGGGCCAACGATTCGGAGTTTGGCTTGAATGCCAGTGTCTGGACCAGTGATGCAGAGCGCGGTCGGCAGGTGGCTAGCAAGATCGCCTGCGGCACGGTGAATGTGAACGAGGGGTTCGCCGCGACCTTTGGCAGCATCGACGCCCCCATGGGCGGGATGAAGCACTCCGGGACTGGTCGACGCCAGGGTCGAGAGGGAATCCACCGTTTCGTCGACGTGCAGGCCGTCGGCACCCAGCGCGGTCTGCCGGTCGCGCCAAGCCACGGTATGAGCGGCCGGCAGTTCGCGTCACTGCTGGTCATGGTGGTTCGCCTGTTCCGGCGCATCGGTCGCGCCTAGGAGGGTGTGGCAAACACCGGGCCTTAGACTTCTGCCTTCGAATGGGGAGGATGCCACGCGTGACCGAACACGACTTGGTGTTGGTGGTCGACTTCGGTGCTCAGTACGCCCAGCTGATCGCGCGCAGGGTGCGGGAGGCGAAGGTCTACTCGGAGATCGTGCCCCACACCGCTCCGGCGGCCGAAATCGTCGCCCGCCGACCGAAGGCGATCATTCTGTCCGGAGGTCCACAGTCGGTCTACGCGCCCGGCGCACCGCAGGTGGACCCCGATCTCTTCGATTCTGGCGTCCCGACCTTCGGGATCTGTTACGGCTTCCAGGCCATGGCCCGGGCGTTGGGTGGCGATGTCGCCCGGACGGGATTGAGCGAATTCGGCCGTACCCAGGCCACGATCAGTGAACCAGGAACACTGCTGGCCGGCGTACCGACGTCGTTGCGGGTGTGGATGAGCCACGGCGACGCGGTGGCCGCGGCGCCCACCGGCTTTCGCGCCTTGGCCAGCAGCGCCGGGGCTCCGATCGCCGCCTTCGAAGACGCCGACCGTGGCTTCGCGGGCGTGCAGTGGCATCCCGAGGTGCTGCACTCCCAGGCTGGTCAGCTCGTGCTCGAAAGGTTCTTGTACGACATCGCCGGCTGTACACCGGATTGGACGCCGGCCAACATCGTTGACGACGCCGTGCTCGCAATCCAGCAGCAGGTCGGGGGCAAGCACCTGATCTGTGGACTTTCCGGGGGCGTGGACTCCGCGGTAGCGGCCGCGCTGGTTCAGCGAGCGGTTGGCAGCCAGCTCAGCTGCGTCTTCGTCGATCACGGCCTGCTGCGCAAGGGCGAGGCGGAGCAGGTGGAGCGTGACTTCGTGGCCGCCACAGGTGTTGATCTGAAGGTGGTCGACGCCGCCACTCAGTTCCTGTCCGCGTTGGCCGGGGTGACCGAACCCGAGGTCAAGCGCAAGATCATCGGCCGGGAGTTCATTCGGACTTTCGAGGCCGCGGCCAGGGAAGTGGTGGGCGAAGCGGGGGATGTGGAGTTCCTGGTGCAGGGCACCCTCTACCCGGATGTGGTGGAGTCCGGGGGAGGCCAGGGCGCGGCGAACATCAAGAGCCATCACAACGTCGGTGGCCTTCCTGACGATTTGCAGTTCTCATTGATCGAGCCCCTGCGCACCCTCTTCAAGGACGAGGTTCGAGCCGTCGGTGAGCAGTTGGGCCTGCCGCCCGGAATCGTCTGGCGGCATCCGTTTCCAGGGCCCGGGCTGAGCATTCGGATCATTGGTGAGGTGACGCGTGAGCGGTTGTCGGTCCTCCGCGAGGCCGATGCCATTGCGCGCGCCGAGCTGACTACCGCCGGGCTGGACCGCGATATCTGGCAATTTCCGGTGGTGCTGCTCGCTGACGTGCGCTCGGTCGGCGTGCAGGGCGACGGCCGAACGTACGGCCATCCGATCGTCCTGCGGCCGGTGACCAGCGAGGACGCCATGACCGCCGACTGGGGCCGGCTGCCGTACGAGGTGCTGGAGAAGATCAGCACCCGAATCACCAACGAAGTCCGGGAGGTCAACCGGGTCGTGCTCGACATCACGAGCAAGCCGCCCGGCACGATCGAATGGGAGTGACGGAGCAGTCTGGCCGGAAGGCCCTGGTGCGGATCGATTCCGTCGGCACCCGATCGCCCTGAAATAGCCAGGAGTCGGGCGTCAGACGACCTAGGATTGCTTCGCCAAGTATTCAAAGAGAGGTCAAGCACCCGCATGTCCCACAACTCCCCTGGCACCTCGACCGGCACTGCGCGTGTCAAGCGCGGTATGGCGGAAATGCTCAAGGGCGGTGTGATCATGGACGTGGTCACCCCCGAGCAGGCCAAGATCGCCGAGGACGCCGGCGCGGTCGCCGTGATGGCTCTCGAGCGGGTTCCTGCTGACATCCGCGCTCAAGGCGGCGTGTCACGGATGAGTGACCCCGACATGATCTCTGGAATCATTGCGGCGGTGTCCATCCCTGTGATGGCCAAGGCCCGCATAGGTCACTTCGTCGAGGCGCAGGTGTTGCAGTCGCTCGGCGTGGATTACATCGACGAGTCGGAGGTGCTGACCCCGGCCGACTATGCGAATCACATCGACAAGTGGCAGTTTCGGGTGCCTTTCGTCTGCGGCGCCACCAATCTTGGCGAGGCGCTTCGGCGGATAACAGAAGGCGCGGCCATGATCCGGTCCAAGGGTGAGGCTGGCACCGGCGACGTCTCCAACGCCACCACGCACATGCGCTCGATCCGCGCTGAGATCCGACGGCTCGGCGGCCTGGCGGCTGATGAGCTGTATGTCGCCGCGAAGGATCTGCAGGCACCGTACGAACTGGTCGCCGAGATCGCTCAGCTGCGGAAGCTGCCGGTGGTCTTGTTCACCGCCGGTGGCATCGCCACTCCCGCTGATGCGGCAATGATGATGCAGCTGGGCGCCGAGGGTGTGTTCGTCGGCTCCGGGATCTTCAAGTCGGGTAACCCGGCCGAGAGGGCTGCCGCCATCGTGCAGGCCACCACCTTCTTCGACGATCCGGACGTGATCGCCAAGGTCTCCCGTGGACTCGGGGAGGCGATGGTCGGGATCAATGTCCCCCCTCCCGACGCCGGCCCTTCCTCAACGCCAGACCTGCCGCAGCCACATCGGCTCGCCGAACGCGGTTGGTGAGCGCGCCCACGATAGGTGTCCTTGCCCTGCAAGGGGACGTACGGGAGCACCTCGCGGCCCTGATCGAGTGCGGCGCCGACGCCCGACCGATAAGGCGCCCGGCCGAACTCGAATCTCTCGACGGAATCGTCTTGCCGGGCGGCGAATCCACGACAATCGACAAGCTCGCCGCCATCTTCGGGCTCCGGGACCCGCTTATTGCCGCTCTCCGGGGTGGTCTACCGGCTTACGGATCCTGTGCCGGGATGATCCTGCTTGCCGACGAGGTGCTGGACGGCACTGCGGACCAGCGCACCTTCGGGGGTCTGGACATCACCGTTCGGCGCAACGCGTTCGGCCGCCAAGTCGACTCCTTCGAGGCTGATGTCGATCTGGTCGGTATCTCCGGTCCGATGCATGCGGTCTTCATCCGCGCGCCCTGGGTCGAGCGTGCGGGTGCGGCCGTCGAGGTGGTGGGTCGGGTGGCGGTCCCCGGTGCCGGCACCAAAATCATCGCGGTGCGCCAGGGCTGCGTCCTCGCCACCAGCTTCCACCCGGAGATGGCGGGTGACCTCCGGGTTCACCGCCACTTTCTCGAACTGGTGCGAACCGCCTGATAGCTCCCTCGGGTGGTCACGAAGGCGGATTGCCGTCGGGCCGCGGGTCCTGACTGCGTTCCTGACCCTGCTCGGTCGCGGGTGGAACCGGTGACGGGCCTGGTGCAGGCTCAGCAGGTGCTGGGGGAGTCGCGGCCGGTTCAGCGGGGGCTGGTCGAGTCCCTGCCGGCTGCTCCCACGGAGCACCGCCTGGCCCCCAGACAGCATCGCCGGCCGACGGCTTGGGTCGAGGGAATGGTCTGGCCAAAGCCACCGCTGACGTCCAGGCGGCACGCTCGGCGGGGTATCCGAGCCCTCCTCCGGTACGACCAACAGCAGCACCAGGTAGACCACGACGGGTACCCCGGTGAAGAGCGTCAGCACCACTGTCAGCACCCGAACCAACGTCGGATCCATGTTGAGGTAGGTCGCCAAGCCACCGCAGACGCCGCCGAGAACGCGATTGGAGCGACTGCGTTCTAATCTCCGAGGTGCCGGTGATAGTGATGGACTGGTCATGAAACGCCCTTTCTGTCGGTTGTGCTGGAGAGCTCAGTTGCGATTGCGGGAGAGAGCCAACCGACGATCCCCGTGGCTACGAGTCCCAACGGCGCGACGATCTGGACCATGCCCCAGTCGATCGAGCCGACAAGCGTCGACCAGAGAGACAAAGCGGCGAGGGCGGTCAGCACGATTCCGAGGACAAGGGCCACCACATCGACCCGTCTCATCGTCGCACCAGGATCTTTCCGCTGTCGACCGACAAGTCGAGATTCAGAACCGGAGCGGCGGTACTGCCGGCATCCGGCTCGAAGGTGCCATGCAGCTCCGTGCCAGCAGCGACTACGGTGTCGAAGACCTGGACGACTCCGGAATCGGTGGCGTAGTTGACACGCACTCTGGCGCCTGGAGGCACCACCACCGTCAGACTGCCAAGATCGACGTGGGCACGGTAGGTGACGTCCCCCGTATAACTCAGCTTGCTCAGGTCGGTGGTCAACCGACCGACGTCACGGCTGTCCCCGTTCAGCGGCAGTTGCGAGGTCTGCGTGTAGCTGTGCAACGTCCGGGCCCAGTCGTCACGCTGGATGACCGTTTGGAACACAGAGGTTGTCAGCAGGCCGACAAGCAGCAGGATGCCCAGTGGCAGCAACCCGCGAGCTCGGCCAAGCCATGCTGCGGCGAGCAAGGTGATCCCCACGACGAGCAGGCCGGCACCGAAGAACGTCACCGGTGGCACGCCTGCGCCGAGATAGTTCGCGACTCCCAAGCCGGAGAGGGTGAGGCCCAAGGCAATCAATGACACTAGGCGGAGCCGCCTCGCGGCAAGGGTGTTGCCCGGCCTCAGCACTGAGAACTCTTGGCTCGGCGCTTCGCCGGCTGGGGAGTAGAGCCCGACCGGGTCAGGTTGGGCCAGGAACGCCTGATGCTCCTCACGTTCCAGGTCCGCCGGGCTCGGCCCCCCGCCATTGGTGGCTGGTGGCGCCGGCCAAAAGGTCGCTCCCGTGGGCGGGCCGCCGTCCGATGGCTCCGCGCGCTGCGCCGATACCTGCTGCGTATGCTCCTCGATCCGCTGGCGCCAGGCCGCGGCAGCTTCCGTGAAGGGGGTTGGCGGACCGGGATGGCTGATGAACTCGTAATCCGACCCCAATGGCGGGCACACCGCGGGTGTTGCACCGGCCTGCTTGCGGGTTTTGTAGAAGCCGAAGTACCAGAGTCCTACGAGAACCACCGCCGGGCCGGCTCCGAAGGGTGTCAGAGCACCGAGGATGGTGAAAGAGATGATGCAGGCGATCACGACGATCGCGAGCCAGACTTCCTTCGACCAGCGACGCACCTGCGGACCGAAGAGCTCGTCGACTCTGGCTTGCGTCTTTCCGTCCTGGGGGATCAGCAGCCAGCCTGCGAGGTAGAGCACCACACCGATGCCGCCACTCAGGGCGAGCAAGGCGATGCCGACCCGGACCAGCGTGGGGTCGACGCCCCAGTACCGAGCCACGCCACCGCAGAGGCCGGTCAACTTGCTGTCGGTGGTGCTGCGGCGGATGGTCCATATCGAGCTCACCGCTACATCCTGCCGACAGAGCTAGGATCACACCATCAGGGACGACCCCCAAATGCTCCCCGGCCGTCGGTCGCCGCCCTGAAGGTTGGGGGCCTCGGTCCTCCTCGGTGAGGGTCGGCTCCGGGTCACCCCTGCTGGCGAGTAGAGCCTGCCGGTGTGAGGCTTGGAGGAGACATGTCTGCCAACCCGTCGCCGCGCCTTGACGCAGATTCGCCGCGCCCTGAAGCTTTGACGGACCCCGAGCCTGCCGAAGGGCGGCGGTTCGACAAGCCCCTTGCACGTGACACCGAGTTCACCGCACCTGACACCGAGGTCACCGCACGTAGCACGGAGCCCACCACGCCCGACGCTCCAGCCCTTGAGCGTCACCGCGCGACCAGGGTGGCCGAGGGCGCGATGCTGGGTGGGGTCTGTACCGGGCTCGCCCGGCATCTGGGTTGGCCGGTGATGGTGATTCGGGCTGGCTTCGTGGCGCTGTTGATCTTTCAGTTCCTCGGTGTCATCGCCTATGGCGCGCTGTGGCTGCTGTTGCCACCCGAGCCGACGACCACGGCACCCGGGCTCGAAGCGGCCAGCCGGACGGGACTTCGCGACGCGTCGAGGCCGAGGCGCCGTGTGGACTGGGGGATGCTCGTGGCGCTGGTCGCCTTCGGCGGCGGCCTGCTTTGGCTTGTGCAGACCAGTGGTTTCGGCGTCAGCCAGCAACTCTTCTGGCCGGTGGCCTTTGCCTGCGCCGGCGCCGCCTTGGTCTGGCGACAGGCCGATTCCGCGCAGCAGAAGAAATGGCGGGCGGAAGCCGGCGGAAAGGTGTGGCTGGCACCGTTCGTGGCACGCGGCGGCTGGCCAGCACTGGTTCGGGTCATCGTCGGCCTTGGCCTCGTGGGCGCTGCCTTCGGCATCGTCTTGGCGCAGGAGGGTCACATCGATCAGCTGCCCGAAGTGATGGCGATGACCACACTCGCCTTGGCAGGCCTCGCCGTTGTCCTTGCGCCCTGGTTGCACCGTTCCCGCGCCGCCCTCAACCAGGCACGCGCCGAGAAGGTCCGCGCCGACGCGCGCGCCGACATGGCGGCGCACCTGCACGACTCCGTGCTGCAGACCTTGGCGCTGATCCAGCGTCATGCCGACGATCCGAAGGCGGTTTCTCAGCTGGCCCGCCGCCAGGAACGTGAGCTGCGGACCTGGCTCTACGAGGACGAGCTTCCAGAGACAACGTTGAAAGCGGCGCTCACCGCTGCTGCGGCGGAAGTGGAGGACGAGCGGGGCGTACCGGTTGACGTGGTCGTGGTCGGTGACTGCGACACATCCGATCAGGTGCAAGCACTGGTCCGAGCGGTGCGAGAGGCCATCGTCAACGCTGCCAAGCATTCGGGAGCCGACAAGATCGATGTCTACGCCGAGGTCGACGATGACCGGGTCGAAGTCTTCGTTCGTGATCGCGGTCACGGTTTCGATCTCGACGACGTGGGCGAAGACAGGATGGGCGTCAAGGGCAGCATCCTGGACCGGATGGAGCGGCACGGTGGCAAGGCCAGCGTGCGTTCTCGCCCGGGTGAGGGCACCGAAGTAAGACTGGAGATCATGCCATGAGCACCCCTGCAGCAACCCCGCCGCTACCGCCCCCGGCTGAAGAGCCGGTACGACACGCTGAGGCACGGCCTCGCGGCCCGTCTCGGGTGGTCGTGGTGGATGACCACGCGATGTTCCGCACCGGAGTCAAGGCTGAGATCGGCCGTGCTGTCGCCGTGGTGGGCGAGGCCGCTGATGCGGACTCGGCAATTCAGGTCATCCTCGCCACCCGGCCGGACGTCGTGCTGCTCGACGTCCACCTGCCCGGAGGCGGTGGCGTCGAGGTGTTGCGGAAGGTGCACGCGACAAATCCCGACCAGAAGTTCTTGGCTCTCTCGGTGTCCGACGCAGCCGAGGATGTCATCGGGGTCATCCGAGCAGGCGCCCGTGGTTACGTCACCAAGTCGATCAACGGCGCCGAACTCGTCGACGCGATCCGTCGGGTCGCCGACGGTGACGCCGTCTTCTCACCACGTTTGGCGGGTTTCGTGCTGGATGCCTTTTCCGGAAGCATCGATCTGGCGACGGTGGATGAGGATCTCGACCGGCTGTCCCAACGGGAACGTGAGGTCCTCCGCCTGATCGCCCGCGGGTACGCGTACAAGGAAGTCGCGAAGGAGCTGTTCATTTCGATCAAGACCGTCGAAACCCACGTCAGCAGTGTGCTGCGAAAGCTGCAGCTGTCGAACCGTCACCAGCTCACGCGTTGGGCTACCGATCGGCGCCTGGTCTAGCCTCCTGGCGGCACGGATAGGGTCGGATAGGTGAGATTGTCGGCGCGAGTGGATTACGCATTGCGGGCGGCGTCTGAGCTGGCCGCAGCGGATGCGCCGCGCACCGTAGAGCAGCTGTCGGCCGCGCAGCAGATACCGAACAAGTATCTGGAGAGCATCCTCGGTGAACTGCGTCGTGGTGGGCTGCTTCGCAGCCAGCGTGGGCCCGAGGGCGGCTACCGGCTGGCGCGGCCGGCCGCGGAGATCAGCATCGCCGATGTCATCCGAGCTCTCGACGGTGAACTTGCCAACGTCCGCGGCAGTCGTCCGGAGCACCTGGACTACTCGGGCGCCGCGTCGGCGCTACAGCAGGTCTGGATCGCTTTGCGGGCATCGGAGCGAACGATCCTCGAAGGCGTCACGTTGGCTCACGTTTCGTCGGGTGAGCTGCCCGACTTCGTCTCCACCCTGGTGGCAAATCCGGCTGCCTGGACCTAGCGTCCTCGCTCAGAGCAGCGGGCGGAGCGGGGTGAGCACTTTCTCGGAGAACTTCACCATCGCATGTCGCCGTTGCCAGGTCGGCAGGGTCAGCTCGATGGTGTTCGTGGAGTCCATCCGGAAGATCTCCTCCATCTGGCGTGCCACGTCGGCGTTGAAGACCTCGAGATTGATCTCGTAGTTTCCCAGCAGGCTGATCCGGTCGATATTGGCCGTGCCGATCGTGGACCACTGCCCGTCGATGGTGGCCGTCTTGGCGTGAACCATCGCCCCCTGGTAAAGGAACAGCCGTACTCCGTGGCGCAGCAGGTAACCGTAGTAGCCGCGCGACAACCAGTCCGCGACGATGTGGTTGGATTCGGCCGGCACGATGATCCGGACGTCCACCCCGCGCGCCGCCGCCTGGACCAGGGCGTCCAGCATGTCCTGGTCGGGGATCAGGTATGCGTGGGTGAGGTAGATGTGGTGCGCCGCGCGGTCGAAAGCCTCGAGATACATGCCACGAATGGGATACACCATGTTGCGCGGGATGTTGCGGTGGATTCGGATGTTCGGCTGCCAGCTCCGGGTGCCGAAGTCGGGGAGCGCCGCCCGACGTCGCCCGGTGAACAGATTCCAGTAGTCGATGAAGGCGTTCTGGACGTCCCAGACGATGTCGCCAGTCAGCCGTGCGTGGGTGTCGCGCCAGTCGGTTGCGTATAGCGACCCGATGTTGTAACCGCCGACGAAGGCCACCAGGTCGTCCACGACAAGCAGCTTGCGGTGATCACGCCCGCTGTTGCGCGGGAACCGGATGCCGCTGGCTATCACCGGATGAGCTCGGACCGCGATGTTTCTCGGCAATGCGAAGAATGACTGAGGCACCACCAGATTGGCGAACTCGTCGTAGACCACATAGACCTTGACACCCCGGTCGGCCGCCTCGATCAGAGCCGTCTTGAACGCCTGACCGACGGCGTCGCCCTTCCAGATGAAGGTCTCGAAGAAGATCCGTGACTTCGCTTGGCGGATGGCGTCCAGCATGTCCGCGTAGAGATCCTCACCGTAGGTGTAGACCGTCACCTCCGAGCCGCCGGCGGTGACCGAGCGGGGCGGGATACGAGGAAATCTCGCCGGTACGCGATTGCGTTTGCGCCGGTAGTCCACCACGGCGAGGGCGGCCAGGGTCGCCCCCTGTACGGCGAGTACAGCCAGCACGATGCGTCGAAGAATGGTGCGCACCGAGATGCGCCGGACCAGCATGCGATCCAATCTAGTCCGTGCTGGGTCAACCATCCGGGACCAGTCGGCGCTGCCGGCGAGGCAGACCGGGCGGTGTCGCCGACTGCGTCTAGGGTGGTTCAGTCATGACCAGTGCGCCCCACGTCGAGCCGGCTCCGGCTTCCGTCCCGGATGTGTACGCCGACGTTTCGTTTCCGGAGGTCACCGTGCCTCGCGCGCGATCGAAGTCCCGGCTCACCGGCGAGAAGTTGCTGGCAGGCCTGAATCCGCCACAGCGGGAGGCGGTGCTGCACGAGGGGGCACCGGTCTTGGTGGTTGCCGGCGCCGGGTCGGGCAAGACGCGGGTGCTGACTCGGCGGATCGCCTACCTGGTCGGCGAGCGGCGCGTGCACCCCGGCTCGATCCTTGCGATCACCTTCACGAACAAGGCCGCGGCCGAGATGCGGGGCCGGGTGATGGATCTCGTCGGCAATCGGGCCAAATTGATGTGGGTTTCGACGTTCCATTCGGCGTGCGTTCGCATCCTGCGGTCGGAGATCGCTCGGTTTGGCATGTCACGCACCTTCTCCATCTATGACGATGCCGACTCCAAGCGGCTCATGCAGTTGGTGGCGAACGATCTTGATCTCGATGCCAAGCGGTTCCCGGTGCGGGGCATTCTCAACTGGGTCTCTGCCTGCAAGAACGACCTCGTCGACCATGAGTCGGCCGGCGCCCGGGTTCGGACGGTCAACGAGGAGTCGTACGCAGCGGCGTACGCGGAATACCAGCGACGGCTGATCGCTGCCAACGCCCTCGACTTCGATGACTTGATCATGACCACCGTGCACCTGATGCAGGCCTTTCCCGAGCTGCGCGAGCAGTACCGGCGCCGGTTCCGGCATGTTCTGGTGGACGAGTACCAAGACACCAACCACGCGCAATACGCGCTGATCCGCGAGCTGTGTTCGGTCGAGGTCGAGGGGCAAGGCGAGGGCCCGCTCACCACACCACCGGAGTTGATGGTGGTCGGCGACTCCGATCAGTCCATCTACGCCTTCCGCGGCGCCACGATCCGCAACATTAACGACTTCGACTCCGATTTCCCCGGTGCCCGGGTGATCTTGCTCGAACAGAACTACCGGTCCACCCAGACGATCTTGACTGCGGCGAATGCGGTGATCGTGCAGAACGCGGGTCGCAAGCCCAAGAACCTGTGGTCGGATGCGGGCGACGGCGCGCAGATCGTGGGTTACGTCGCCGATTCTGAACACGACGAGGCCCAATTCGTGGCGGGAGAGATCGACCGGCTCAGTGACGCCGGCGAGGGCCGCTATCGCGACACCGCTGTGTTCTATCGGACGAATGCCCAGTCCCGTGCGTTCGAAGAGGTGTTCATCCGGGTAGGCCTGCCCTACAAGGTGGTCGGCGGGGTCCGCTTCTACGAGCGGCGGGAGGTACGCGACGCCATTGCCTATCTACGGGCGATCTCCAACCGCGCCGACGATGTGTCGGTACGCAGAATCCTGAACGTGCCGAAGCGTGGCATCGGCGACCGCGCGGAGGCGGCGGTGGCCGAGTTGGCGACCCGGCTTCGGATCAGCTTTGGCGAGGCTCTACGCCGGATAGACGAGATCCCTGGACTGGCCACCCGCTCGGTTCGCCTGCTGCAGGGATTCGCCGAGCTTCTGGACCAGCACGAAGGGATGGTCGCCGCCGGTGCGCCGGCCGACCAGATCCTGACCAGCGTGCTCGAGAAGTCCGGCTATCTGAACGAGCTGAAGACTTCGGACGATCCCCAGGACCAGACCCGCTTGGAGAATCTGGTCGAGCTGGTTGCGGTGGCCCAGGAGTTCGTCACGGGGGTAGCGGCCGCCGAGGTGGAGCCGGACCTCTACGCGGAGTTCGGGGTCTTGGATCGGGCGGCCGTTACCGGGCCCTCGACAGGCTCGGATGGAAGCATCCAGCAGTCGTTCGACGAGCCGAGGACACCGCTTCTTGAAGACCACCCCAATGAAGACCTCGAGCTTGCGGCCGGAGCGCCAGAACCCGACGCCTCCCTCGGCGCCTTTCTGGAGAGGGTCGCTCTGGTGGCCGATTCCGACCAGATTCCGACTGCGGCGGACGGCGCAGACTCAGGCGTGGTGACGCTGATGACCCTGCACACCGCCAAGGGGCTGGAATTCGACAATGTGTTCCTGACCGGCTGCGAGGACGGCGTGTTCCCGCATCAGCGCGCACTGTCCAACCCGGACGAGCTGGAGGAAGAGCGACGGTTGGCCTATGTCGGCATCACCCGCGCACGCAAACACCTCTACCTGTCCCGGGCGATCGTTCGCGCCGCCTGGGGAGCGCCGCAACACAACCCGCCTAGTCGTTTTCTCAACGAGATCCCCGATCGGCTGCTCGACTGGCGACGCACGGAACGCGCGGTGAGCACCTGGCGCAACACCTCGGCCACCTCGAAAGCCTCCCAGCAGTGGCGCAACACTGTCGGGTTCGGCGCCGGCCGGCAGCAGCGGCGCATCCCAAGCCTCGTAGCAGGTGACCGGGTGCTGCACACCACCTTCGGCATGGGCAAGGTGATCACCACCTCAGGTTCCGGCGAAGACGTCAAGGCTGATGTCGATTTCGGCTCCGCCGGGATCAAGCGGCTCTCGCTGAAGCACGCGCCACTGGAAAAGCTCTAACCCTTCGACAGCTCGGAGTGGGTCACGAAGCTACGGGGTGAGCCCGCGGCTCCGCAGCCAGGGTTCCGGATTGACGGCCTTGTAGACGTCGCCAGGCGTAACGCCGGCGGGGTAAATCTCGAAGTGGAGGTGTGGCCCGAAAGTCCTGCCCGTCATGCCGACTGCGCCGACTACCTGGCAGGGCGATACGGTCTGGCCGACGCTCACCGACACCGACGACATGTGGGCGCTGAGCGATTGCGTTCCGTCGGCGTAGCGGATGGCCACATACGTGCCGGCCCATCCGCTCGCTGGTCCACTTCCCGCGTTGATGACGACGCCGGGAGCCGGGGCGTGGATTCGGGTGCCGACTGGAGCGGAGAAGTCGATTCCGGTGTGGTAGCGCGCCCAGGGTCCGATCTGACCGAACCGGGCAGCGACGGTGTAGCCGCCGGTCACTGGCAAGCACGACTTGCCGGTGCTCGACAGATCACCGACATGGGCGGCAGCCGTGGAGCGGCTTCCGCCGCTGCCGCCGCTGGTCGACCGACCGGCGGCAATGCGGATCGCCTGCTTCTGGGCGGCTTTGGAAGCATCCTTCAGCGTCTGTTCTCTGGCAGAGACAGCCTTGAGCTGAGCAGCCGTCTCGACCTGCTTGTCCGCCTTCGTCAGGGCCTCTGTCCGTTGCTCGGCCCGGCTCGTGATCTTCTCTGGACTCAGCGCAGAGCGTGTCTCGTCGCGACTGCCCGACCCGTTCCGATCGAAGCCCGATGGTTTCGTCACGCCAGCCTGCACCGACAGCCCGACCGTCGTCTGGGCATCCTGTGCCGGCTGAGGCTCAGCGGCTCCGGTCAGAGCGACCGAGCCGGCCACGCCCAGTCCCAGCACCGACACGGCCAGTGCGGCGATGCCGTGCTGTGCCCAACCCCGCTTGTCTTCACGAATGTTCTCAATCAGGACCCGGCGGGCGCCGTGGCGATCGGAGCGCAGGAAGGCCCGGGCTTGCCGGTTCAGCCGGTCGGCGATGCTGGGAGGGGTCGCGCGGCGCGCGGCAGCATGCTGCGTGGCTCTAGCCAAGTCAGGCTCTCCTCGTACGACGGGGGCAGGTCGTGCCTCCGGCCAGAAGTCGTACCTTGCTTCCGCCTGAATGAGGCCCCGAGTGGTCTAGCGATCAACCGTCCAAACCATAACGGAAATATAACGAAGCGCAAAATCTTGGCTAGACCACTGGCCTGGGTGGTCTGAATCTGCTGCGAGGGTGCCAGGTGGCCCTAGTTTGTATTGACGCCAGCGGCGTTGAGCCACGGCTGCGGGTTGATCGCCTTGTACACGTCGCCGTACTTGACCCCCACCGGGTAAAGCTCAAAATGCAAGTGGGCGCCGAAGGCCCGGCCGGACTGCCCGACATATCCGATGATTTGGCCCGCCTGTACCGTCTGGCCCGCACCGACCGCGATCGATGACATGTGGGACGACATGGTGGTCATGCCGTCAGCATGCTTCAGGGCGACGTGGTTACCGGCCCAGTCGCCAGAGTTTCCTGCGTAGAGCACGATTCCAGACTTGACCGCGCGGATCGGTGTGCCGTACGCCGCACGGAAATCCAGGCCGGTGTGGTACCGGGACCACAGACCGTACTGCCCGAAGGAGGCGCCGATCACGGCGCCGGGGACCGGCGACACGGCGTTGCCGCTGCTCGGGATATTGATGCTCTGCGCGGATGAGCGAGAGCTTCGCACCACGCCACGCTCGGACGCGGCGCGCGTGCTTTCGGCGGCGATGCGCGCGGCAATTGCGCGGCGCAATCGTTCCTGTGCCAGTTGCAGAGCCGCCTTCCGGACCGCACGGTCGGCAGCCGCCAGGCTTTCGGCTCGTGCGTCCGTTCCGGCGGCGCGAGCCGCGCGGGAGACATCCTCCGCGGTCTTGGACAGATCCTCGGCTCGTTGCGCGGCCCGTTCGTTGACGATAGCGGTGCGGAGCTCGGCCGTCCGCGACGTTTCGTTGACCTCCGGAGCCTTGGGCGAGAAGGCGCGCAGACTTGCTGACTCGGTGACTTTCTTCTGCCCGGTGGCCTTGTCGGACAGCATTGGCTGCACCGGCTGACGGCTGCCCAGAGTGACCGATGTATCTATCGGGCCATCGGCGTAGTTCGACGTCTGGGCGTTCGTGGTCAGAGCAACCGATCCTGCGACGGCCAGGCCCAAGCCGGAGACCACGAGGGCGGCAAGTCCGTGCGAGAGCCAGCCGCGGCGCTCCACGGGATCGAGATCGGCGGCGAATGCCCGGCGCGCAAGACGCCTGGACTGTGCTGCCACCGACCAGCTCCTCACCGTCGACCATCAGTGCGCGCGCGGCGGAGCATAACGAAGCGGCCGCCGCCGACCCGTTGCTTGATCGAGTAGCCCTGAGGCCGACACGATTCGGCACGTGGACGTCCGCTTCGATTTCCCCGAGATTCAGACGCTGAAGAGAACATAACGGACAGGTAACCAAATCTCAAACAATTCACCACTATGTGAGAGCGGTGTCGCTTCTGTTACTCGGTGGAGCCAATCCTAGGCTGTCCGTCACTACGCTGGTCCTCGTGGCCGCTGAGCAGCGCGATCCCGAGGACGTTGGTTCTGATCCTGAGCCGGCGAGGGCGTCGACGCCGCTGCGGATCGTAGTGGCCAAACCCGGTCTGGATGGTCACGATCGCGGCGCGAAGGTGGTGGCTCGCGCCCTCCGCGATGCCGGCATGGAAGTGATCTATACCGGGTTGCACCAGACACCTGAACAGATCGTGCGCACGGCGCTGGCGGAGGATGCGGACGCCATTGGCCTGTCGGTCCTCTCCGGAGCGCACATGACACTCTTTGCTCGGGTCGTCGAGCTCTTGAAGGCTGAGCGCGCCGACGACATCGTCGTCTTCGGCGGCGGCATCATTCCCGAGGCTGACCGAGCGCCATTGGCACAGATGGGCGTGGCCGCGGTCTTTACACCAGGCTCGCGTATGGCGGAGGTCGTGGACTGGGTCCGGGCCAACGTGCGCCCTCCTCGGACGGCAACCTCCTGACCTCCTCTGCCGCCGCCATCGGCGACCACTAGGCTCGTTTTCGCTCGAGCCCTCGTCAGCAGGAGGTCAGTGTGGATCTGTACGAGTACCAGGCGCGTGACATCTTCGAGGCCTACGGCGTGCCCGTCCTGCGCGGCATCACCGCGACGACCCCGGAGGAGGCCAAAGCGGCCGCAGCCCAACTGGGCACATCAGTGGTCGTGGTCAAAGCCCAGGTCAAAACCGGCGGCCGCGGCAAGGCGGGCGGCGTCAAGATCGCCAAGACACCGGACGAGGCGGCCGCGCGGGCCGACGAAATTCTTGGCCTGGACATCAAGGGTCACATCGTCCAGACGGTGATGATCACCGAAGGCGCCGACATCGCGGACGAGTACTACTTCTCACTGCTGCTCGATCGAGCCAACCGCTGTTACTTGGCCATGTGTTCCCGCGAGGGCGGCATGGACATCGAGACGCTCGCGGTCGAGCGGCCCGAGGCACTGGCGCGGGTTCCGGTCGACCCAAACACTGGCATCGACCAGGCCAAAGCCGACGAGATCGTGGCCACCGCCGGTTTCGACGGCGACGATGCGGCGAAAATCGCCGACGTGCTGCAGCTGCTGGGCAAGGTGTATACCGAGGAAGACGCGACGCTGGTCGAGGTCAACCCGCTGGTCAAGACCGCGGCCGGAGCAATGATCGCGCTGGACGGAAAAGTGTCTCTGGACGAGAATGCGGTCTTCCGGCATCCCGAGCACGACGCCCTTGCCGATATCTCAGCCGAGGACCCGCTCGAAGCGGCGGCCAAGGCAAAGGATCTGAACTACGTCAAGCTCGACGGCTCGGTGGGAGTCATCGGTAACGGTGCGGGGCTGGTGATGAGCACGCTCGACGTCGTCGCGTACGCGGGGGAGGAGTTCTCGGGTTCCCCCAAGCCGGCCAACTTCCTCGACATCGGCGGGGGCGCCAGCGCGGAGGTGATGGCGAACGGCTTGGAGATCATCATCGGCGACGACCAGGTGAAGAGTGTGTTCGTGAATGTCTTCGGTGGGATCACCGCCTGCGACGCAGTGGCAAACGGGATCGTGCAAGCCTTTGAGCTGCTGGCCAGCCGGGATGAGCACGTGGACGTGCCACTGGTGGTACGGCTTGACGGCAACAATGCCGAACTAGGACGCAAAATACTGACCGAAGCCGGGCTGCCAGGACTCGAGCAGGTCGACACCATGGACGGTGCTGCCCGCAGGGCAGCCCAGCTGGCCGCGAGCTGAGGGGCGTCAAGAGATGGCAATCTTCCTGAACTCCGACTCTCGGGTCATCGTCCAGGGCATGACCGGCTCCGAAGGCCGCAAGCACACCCAGCGGATGCTGAAGTCCGGCACGAACATCGTCGGCGGCGTCACCCCCGGCAAGGGCGGTCAGATCGTCGAATTCGATGCAGGCGGGGTGCCCGTCTTCAATTCCGTCGCCGAGGGCGTACAGGCCACCGGCGCCGATGTGACTGTGATCTTCGTTCCGGCCAAGTTCACCAAAGCTGCAGTACTCGAGGCCATCGGGGCCGAGATTCCGCTTGCGGTCATCATCACCGAGGGCGTGCCGGTCAAAGACAGTGCCGAGTTCTTCGCGCTTTCCCAAGGGTCCTCGACGCGGTTGATCGGGCCTAACTGCCCGGGCCTGATCTCGCCCGGTCAGTCCAATGCCGGCATCATCCCGGCGGACATCACCAAGGCCGGTCGGATCGGCCTGGTGTCGAAGTCGGGCACACTGACCTACCAGATGATGTACGAGCTGCGCGACATCGGCTTCTCGTCGGCGGTGGGCATCGGCGGCGATCCGATCATCGGCACTACCCATATTGACGCGCTGCAGGCGTTCTCCCTCGACCCAGACACCGACGCGATGGTGATGATCGGAGAGATCGGCGGCGACGCGGAGGAGCGAGCAGCGGAGTTCATCTCCGACAACGTCGACAAGCCTGTGGTCGGCTACGTTGCCGGGTTCACCGCACCGGAGGGCAAGACCATGGGCCATGCCGGAGCCATCGTCTCCGGCTCGTCGGGGACGGCCGCGGCCAAGAAGGAGGCGTTGGAGGCTGCGGGAGTGAGGGTTGGCAAGACGCCGAGCGAAACCGCCCAACTCATGCGAGACGTGATGACCGAGCTCGCAGCTAACGCCAGGTAGTTGCGCCTGCGCTAGTTGATCTGTGTGGCACGCTGACCGGCCCGAACGGCGACAGTGCGCCACTCGTCGTCGCTCAGATCGAACTTGCCCTTCGGGCTGAGGAAGGTGTAGACGACCTTCGGGCCGGCGGCCACTGCACCCAGGCGGTACTTGAGAGAGCCGTTACTCACCTTCTGGGTCACCGTGACCGCCCAGCCGTCGATCTTCGTTCCGTTGGCTCCCGAGCCGGAGACGGACTTCGGCGAAGGCACGCTCGCGGTGAGCTTGCGCTTCGGACATTTGTCGACGGTCGATCGAAGATCTGACACGAATTTCTTGGCGGCCTTGTCGTTCTTCATGGTCAGGATGACCTCGTCGAGCCCAAACCCTGGATCCGCACCTTCCTCGAGGAGGTAGGTACGCGCGGTGCGAGCGTTGGCCGGGGTCGTCGCCCAGTTGACGTTCTCACACTGCGCGCCGACAAAGTCCCCGCGTGGGACGTCGGGAACATCTCCGACCCAGAGCGAGGCGGTCTGGCCAACTGGTGGCAGGTCGCCGGCGGCTAGGAAGCCTGGTTGGTCACCACCGATGGGTGGCGGCGCAGCCTTCACCGACAGCTTTTCCGGGCAGGCGCCCCCCACCTTGCTGCACTGGGCAGCCGTGGCAGCAGCGAGCGCGCTGGCGACCCTGTCGATGTCCACGGGATCGCCGGTCCAGACAACGTCAACGATGTTCGTCACCTTGCCGGTACGGTTCAGGACGACGCTGTGATGTTGGGTCTTGCCTTCTCGTTCGACGACCACCACGAGACCGACTGCCTGATCTCCCAGACCCGTGACGCTCCATCCGGATTGGACGTACTCGCCCGCGTCGGCGCAACCACCGAGTGTCTTCGCGGCGACCCTGAACGCCTGCGCGGCATCGTCGGCGGTATTGAATGCGTTTGCCTCATGCAGGATGCCCGGTGGCTCCTTGCCGTTGGCGCTGAGCAGCCGCACGATTGTCTGCACCGAGGCCGGCTGATCCGCCGGCGGGTCGCCACCCAGGCAGGCGGGCTCAGCCAAGTCTGCGGTCATACCGCGCTGGGTCAGGGCGACCTTCCAGGTCCGATCGGAGCTGACCTTCTTCGCGTCCTTGGCGTTGAGCATCGAGTCGTCGTTCAACACCTCCGCGGCCCCGGACGGCCCTGTGGTGGGCGCAGTCGACGAGGGAGTCGGTGGGGTCGGCGTGTCGCCGATCCCCAAGACCGCCCAGCCGATGGCCAGGCCCACCACGACGACGGCGGTGATCCCCGCGATCAGCAGGGCCAACTTGGTCCTTTTTCCTAAGCGGGACCCACCGTCTTCGATGTCAGAGAAATCATCGATCGAGTCCTGCCAACCTTTCCCGGTCCCGGAGGAGGTTCGCGGCAGGATGGTAGTCGCTTCCGGGTCGGGAGACCGCTGGCGACGGGGTGCGCTCGCCAACGCCGGCCGTACCCACGTCTGGCGACCGGTGTCGGTCTCTGCCTCATCGGAAGCCGGCTTTCGAGGAGCAGAGGTGCCGGTCCCGGTCTCGTCGGAGATCAGTGGGGCCGGGCTGCTATCGCGGTAGAGCGGTGGGGGCGCCTCGTCGTTGTCCAGGTCGGCAAAGATGCTGCGGCGGGAGGCGGCCCAGTCAGAGCCGCTGTCCTCGATGGCGGTTGTTCGGGGCGGGCTGAACGAGTCTGGAGTGGCCACGTCGGGCGGCTGGGGCTTCGCCGGTTCGCCCGATTGCGGGGGTTCTGTGGAGGTCGCCGGGTACGGTGACTCGGCAGGTTCGTGCAACACCCGGGAGCCGCCGCGGCGGGCTCGGCTGCCGTTGACGGCGGGCTCGGCGGAAGTGTCGTATGAGCCGTTGACATCAGCGGCAACCGAGTCGTCATCATCACTGCGATCAGGCTCGAGAAATGCGCGCCGGGGGCGATAGGCTCCGGGGTCCGGATCGACCATGCGTGAGCGACTCCTCGTTGCGAACAGTCCCACGCCAATTCGCTGCCTGGGACGAAGATCACCGAAAACCATACCCGCTGGTGGCGTGTCCGGCCGATCTCGAACCAAACGCTGAGTCAGCATGGGAGGGATATGGCCTCCCTGCTCTCTCCGCGGCGCGCCGATCCTGCGATCTCGTTGCACGCCACCGTACGGCAAACGAGGCGGCGCGGGCCCGACCAGCGGGACCCCGACCAGCCGTTGCTGGGCTGGTTTCCATTGGGCATGGCCGGCGGGGTGCTCAGCTCACTTACGGGATGGGTGCTGGTCGCTGGAACGGTGGTTCTGGGCTGGCTCGCAGCTGAGCCTGGAACACTGGCTGAGTCGCTGGATGTCGGGACCAGAGTGTGGTTGCTCAGCAATGGTGTGGGGACGCGGCTGGGTTCGGCCAGCGTGACCATCGTGCCGTGGGGCGCGACAGCTGCTTTCGCTTACCTTGTCTGCAGATCGGCGGCTTTCGCAGCCCGCCGAGCCAGACGGCGATCGGCGCCTCGCCTTGCCGCGATCAGCGCAGCGACCGCCGCCGGCTACCTGGCACCGGTGGTCGTTGTGGCGCTGGCGAGCGGTGACGGGTGGGCCTCCCTCTCGCGGTTCGGCTTCGTGTTACTGGTGATCTGGCTGTCAGCCGTTCTGGGAGTCAGCCGGGCGGATCCGATGGATCGGACCGGCCGGCGGCCGGAATGGTGGTCGGCTCTGTGCTCTGGTGTTCTCTGCGCTCAGCTGGTGATGGTCATCGCCGGGTCGGCGGTCTTGGCGTCAGGCCTGATTCGGCACCTGTCCCGGGTCATCGATCTCACTCACGCGTTGGATGCCGGGGTCGCCGGAGGAGTGGCCCTGCTCGTCTTGCAGCTCGCCCTCGCGCCCAATGCCGTGATTTGGGCCGGTTCCTACGCGCTCGGCGCAGGTTTCTCGATCGGCTCGAGCTCGGTGGTCGCTCCAGCGGGTACCGCGCTGGGCATGCTGCCCGGTCTGCCGCTGCTCGGAGCGTTGCCGGCCAGCGGGGTCAGTAGCTCGGCTCAACTGTGGTGGTTGGCTGGCGGTGTCGTCGCCGGCGCAGTGGCGGCTTGCATCGTGGTTGGTCGTCGTCCGGCGACCCGCTTCGATCACAGCGCGCTGGTGGGGGGGTTGTCAGGACTGGTCGCCGGCCTGGTGTTCGGCTGCCTGGCCTGGGCCAGCGGCGGCGATCTCGGAGCGGTTCGGCTGACGGCGCTGGGCCCGCGGCTGGTGCCGCTGTTGATCATGGCGCCGACCACGATGGGCTTGGCCGGAATGATGGTCGGTTTCGTGTTGGGGTTGCTGCGACGTCGACGCCGCTGACTTTCGGGCAGCCATGACGAGCGGCGTGATCGGCGTTCGGTTCCCGTCCGCCCGATAGGCTTCCGGCGTGCCGCTTCCGACCGACCCGCTTCGGCTCGTCGTGTTGATTTCGGGTTCTGGCACGCTGCTGCAGGCGCTCATCGATGCGTGCGGCGAACCCGAGTTCGGCGCTCAGGTCGTCGGGGTCGGCGCCGATCGGGACCAGATCGCGGGCCTCCAGCGGGCGGAGAAATCGCGCATCTCGACGTTCGTACATCCGCTTTCTCCGGGGAACGATCGAGCCGAGTGGGACCGGCAGCTGACTCAGCTGGTGGCGGAGTTCGAGCCATCACTTGTCGTGATGGCCGGCTTCATGAAGTTGGTGGGTCCGGAGTTCCTCGCGGCTTATGGCGGAAGGCTGATCAACTCTCATCCTGCGCTGTTGCCATCCTTTCCTGGTACGCACGGTCCGGGAGACGCTCTGGCGTACGGGGTCAAGATCTCTGGCGCGACCATCTTTCTGGTCGACCATGGCGTGGACACTGGCATCATCGTCGACCAGGTAGCCGTGCGGGTGGAGGACGACGACTCCGTGCAGGACCTGCACGAGCGAATAAAGGTTGCCGAGCGCGACCTCCTCGTTCAGACGGTGCACCGGATGGCCACCCGGAGCTGGCACCTGGACGGCCGAAGACTGCGATGGAGTGACACGACATGAGCGAGACGATCCCCGCTGACCGCCGAGCGATCCGCCGGGCCCTGGTGTCGGTGTCGGACAAGACCGATCTCGTCCCGATCTGCCAGGCTCTGGTCGACGCAGGCATCGAGCTGGTGTCCACCGGTTCCACGGGACGCACGATCGCCGAGGCCGGCCTAGCCGGTCACCCCGGTCGAAGAGCTCACTGGTTTCGCCGAAAGTCTCGACGGGCGGGTTAAGACCCTCCACCCCAAGGTGCACGCCGGGTTGCTGGCAGACGTACGCCTGGCCGCCCATCGCGACCAGCTGGCTGATCTTGGCGTCGCGCCCTTCGAGCTGCTGGTCAGCAACCTTTACCCGTTCAGCCAAACCGTCATGTCTGGTGCGACGCAGGAGGAATGCATCGAACAGATCGATATCGGCGGACCAGCGATGGTCCGCGGCGGGGCCAAGAACCATGCCTGCGTGGCCGTCGTCACGTCACCGGCACAGTATCCGCAGTTGCGGGCCGCATTGGGCGCCGGAGGCTTCACGTTGGCCGAGCGGCAGGCGCTGGCGGCGGCGGCGTACATCCACACCGCCACCTATGACGTTGCCGTGGCGAGCTGGATGGGCAGCGTTGTCGCCGACATCAGCGACGGAACGGGATTCCCCGGCTGGATCGGCGGAACCTGGGACAAGGCGGCGGGGCTTCGTTATGGCGAGAACCCCCATCAGGGGGCGGCGCTGTATCGCAACGGGTTTCTCCCCGGCGGCCTGGCCACGGCCGAGCAGTTGCACGGCAAGGAGATGTCCTACAACAACTATGTCGATGCGGACGCAGCCCGGCGCTCGGCGTACGACTTCACCGCTCCGGCGGTGGCGATCATCAAGCACGCCAACCCTTGTGGAATCGCCATCGGCGCTGACATCGCGGAGGCACACCGGCGCGCGCATGCCTGCGATCCGGTGTCGGCGTACGGGGGAGTGATCGCCACCAACCGGCCGGTCAGCGTAGAGATGGCCCGGCAGGTGGCCGAAGTGTTCACCGAGGTCGTCGCCGCGCCTGCGTACGACGACGGAGCGGTCGATGTGCTCGCGGCGAAAAAGAACATACGCATCCTCGTGGTCGAGCCGTACGTCTCCGCCGGTGCCGAGACCCGGCGGATCGACGGCGGCCTTCTGATGCAGACTCTCGACACCGTCGATAATGATCAAGATCGGCCGGCGAACTGGCGATTGGTAGCAGGGCAGCCCGCCAGTCCGGAGGTGCTCGCAGATCTGGAGTTTGCGTGGCGTGCGGTGCGGGGGGTGAAGTCCAATGCCATCCTGCTGGCCTCCGGCGGCGCGGCGGTCGGGATCGGGATGGGCCAGGTCAACCGCGTCGACTCCTGCCGGTTGGCGGTGCAGCGGGCCGGAGGGCGGGCCGCGAGTGCTGTGGCGGCCTCTGATGCCTTCTTCCCGTTCGACGACGGGCCGACGATCCTGTTCGATGCCGGCGTGCGGGCTCTGGTGCAGCCGGGCGGATCGATGCGTGACGACGACGTGATAGCGGCGGCCACGAAGGCAGACGCCACCATGTACTTCACCGGCGCACGGCACTTCCTGCACTGATCCGGCGAGCAGATGAGGCGACCTAGATGACAGCACAAATACTGGACGGCAAGGCCCTGGCGGCGACGATCAAGGCGGAGCTGCGTGATCGGGTAGCCAGCGTTGGCCGAGCGGGGAATCACCCCCGGACTGGGCACGGTGCTCGTCGGCGACGATCCCGGCAGCCGATCGTACGTTGCGGGCAAGCACCGGGACTGTGCGCAGGTCGGTATCGCATCGATTCAGGTTGAGTTGCCCGCGTCGACCAGCCCGGCCGAGCTCGAGGCCACGATCGGCGAGCTGAATGCCGACCCGGCGTGCACCGGATATCTGGTCCAGCTGCCGCTGCCCGGCAGCCTTGACGATACGTGGGCGCTGAGCCTGGTGGATCCCGTGAAGGACGCCGACGGCCTGCACCCGGTCAACCTCGGGCGCCTGGTGCTCGGCGCTCCGGGGCCTTTGCCCTGTACGCCCCGAGGCATCGTTGAGCTGCTGCGTCGCAACGGCGTCCAGGTCGGTGGTGCCAATGTGTGCCTGGTCGGCCGCGGAACGACCGTTGGCCGGCCGCTGGGGCTGCTGCTGACCCGCAAAACGGAGAATGCGACCGTGACGCTCTGCCACACGGGCACCGTCGAGCTGGCCGCCCACACCCGGACGGCGGACATCGTGATCGCCGCGGCCGGCCGCCCCGGCTTGATCACCGCAGACATGATCAAAGCAGGCGCCGTGTGCGTCGACGTCGGCATTACCCGGACCGTCGACGGCCTGGTCGGTGATCTTGACCGGAGCGTCTACGACGTGGCGAGCTGGGTCGCGCCGATGCCGGGTGGCGTAGGCCCGATGACTCGTGCCATGCTGCTCACCAACGTCGTGGACCGGGCCGAGCAACTCGCCGTCGACGATTCGTACCAGCGGTGATCGGCGATCAGCACCGGTCGGCAGTGAGTAGGCCCGTACCCCCCTCGATGCGGCAGTGGCCGCTGCTGATCGTGGTGCTCGGTGTGGCCGCCGGTCTGGCTGTCGCGGTGATCGGAGAGGACCTCTGGCGGCTAGGTTGTTTGATTGCCGGAGCGTTTCTCGGCGTTGGAGCGGTAACGAGAGCCGTGTTGCCGCGCGGAGAAGCCGGGCTTCTGCAGGTGCGCAGCAAGGCCTTCGATATTGCGGCCTTGGCGGTTGGCAGTGTGGCCATCATCGCCCTCGCGATTGTCGTCCCGTCCGGTCGCTGACCCCCGGGGTGGCCAGGGTCAGCCCGCCCCTTGCGATGCGGCAACGAGGGCGATGATCACGAAGAGCACCGCGAACACCAGACCGATGATGGCAAGAATGGTGAAGATGATGCCGAGCGTCCGGCCGATGACGATCTGCTGCTGATTGTTGTACGTCGTCCCGGAGGCCCTGATCTCCTTCATCGCTCTGCTGCCCAGATACCAGGCAATCGGTGCACAGATGGTGATGAAGATGCCGACGATGCCCAGGACGAGGATCGTCGTACCCTGCGGATGATCACCTGCGGTTGCTGCGTAGCCCTGCCCGTAGGGCGCCGCGGCGTAGCTGCGCGAGTCCTGGCCATATCCGCCGGCGTTCTGGTCGTAGCCAGCAGGGATTCTGGCCGTAGCCGCCGGCGTTCGGGTCGTAGCCGGGGTTCTGGCTGTAGCCACCTGGGTTGGGGTCGTAGCCGGCGTTCTGGCCGTAGCCACCTGGGTTGGGGTCGTAGCCGGTGGGATTCTGGCCGTAGCCCCTGGGTTCGGGGTCGTAGCCGCTGGGATTCTGGCCGTAGCCGCGGTTCGGCTCATTCCCCCTGGAGCTCTGGCCATAACCGCCGGGATTTTGTCCAAAGCTGCCTTGATCGGAGCTGCCTTGATCGGAGCTGCCTTGATCGGAGCTGCCTTGATCGGAGCTGCCTTGAACGCCGTCCGGGTCGTGTGGATTGCTCATAGGCTCATTGTCCCGCATGTCATCGCTGACGGCGGTGTCCTTTCTCAGCTGCCAAAGGCGCCGGCAATGCCGAGGATGACGAGCAGCACGAAGAGCGCGATGAGCGTCACGGAGACGATGCCCAGGACGAAACCAGCGGTCGCCATCCCGCGACCGGCGAACTGGCCGGGCGCCGCATCGATCTGCTTACGCGCCTTGTTGCCGACCACCAGGGCCGCGATGCCGACGAAGGGGCAGACAGCCAAGCCGAGAATCCCGAGGATCAGTGCGAGCGTTGCCTGCGGGTGTTGTACCGGAGCGGCGGCGTAGGTCTCCATCCCGTACGGACTGCTGGCGCCGAAGCTGGCCTGGTAGGGGCTCGTCTCGTACGGGCTCTCGCCGTAGACCGGACCAGCAGCGTAGGGCTGTTCTTCGCCGTAGGGCGGTGCGGTCGGGTAGGGCGGTGTGGTCGGGTAGGGGGTCGCCCCGTACGGGGAGGCGGCTGGGCTCGTGCCGTACGGTGATCCGGGCGGCTGGTCGAATGCTGGTCCTGGAGGCATGCTGTTCGACGGCGAGCCCGGCTGATAACCGCCTTGCGGCGTTTGCGACTCGCCGGTTGATGGGTCAGTCGAAGGGTTTTCGCGGCTGAAGTCCGGTTGATCGGCCGAAGTCATGCGTCAATTCTGGCGCATCTGCCGAGGCTCGGCAGCGCGATCGCTGTCCTTCGGCCGTCAGCTGATCAAACCGAGCGCTTTGACGGCATCGCGCTCCTCGGCCAGTTCGGCGACGCTGGCGTCGATCTTGGTCCGGGAGAAGTCGTCGATCTCCAGATCCCTGCACGATCTGGTAGCTGCGACCTGACGTCGTGCACGGGAAGGAGGAGATCAGGCCCTCGGGCACTCCGTAGGAGCCGTCGGACGGGACCGCCATCGACACCCAGTCGCCCTCCGGAGTGCCCAGCACCCAGTCGCGCATGTGATCGACCGTCGCGTTGGCGGCGCTCGCGGCCGAGCTGGCGCCGCGGGCCTCGATGATCGCCGCGCCGCGCTGCTGAACGGTGGGCAGGAAAGTCGACTCGATCCACGACTGGTCGTCGACCAGCTCGGCGGCGTTCTTGCCCGTTGACCAGCGCGTGGAACAGGTCCGGGTACTGGGTGGCGGAGTGGTTGCCCCAGATCGTCATCTGGGTGATGTCGTTCACGCTGGCTCCGGTCTTGGCCGCCAGTTGCGCCTTGGCCCGATTGTGATCGAGCCGAGTGAGGGCGTTGAAGCGCTCGGCCGGGATGTCGGGCGCGTTCCTCATCGCGATCAGTCGCGTTGGTGTTGGCCGGATTCCCGGTGACGAGCACCAGGACGTCGTCGGCGGCGTGGTCGTTGAGCGCCCTGCCCTGAGGTTGGAAGATCGCCCCGTTGGCCTCCAGCAGGTCGCCGCGCTCCATGCCCTTGCTCCGCGGCCGGGCGCCGACCAGCAGGCGAGATTGACGCCGTCGAAGACCATGTTGGCGTCGTCGCCGATCTCGACGCCGGCCAGCAGCGGGAACGCGCAGTCGTCCAGCTCCATCACCACGCCCTCCAGCGCCTTCAGGGCCGGCGTGATCTCCAGCAGCCGCAGCTCGACCGGCTGGTCCGGACCGAGCAGCGAGCCGCTCGCGATGCGGAACAGCAGGTTGTAACAGATCTGGCCGGCGGCCCCGGTGACGGCGACCTTGACCGGTGTGCTCACGACTCCTCCTCGGCTGCCTTGAACCCCCCGATGGGTTCGTAGGCTGACGCTAGCAAGCTGCGAGCGGCATCGTGGGAGGAGGTGAGGTGCACGCGGTTGACCAGAGCCGAGGCAGCGCGATGGGTGCGCGACCGGCTGGCCGAGCTGATCGGTACCCGCTGGGTCGGGATCGACGGCCTCGGGGCGGCCGGCAAGACCAGCTTCGCTGCCGAGATCGCGGCCCTGGTGCCGAGATGCGCATGGTCGTTCACGTCGACGACTTCGCCCGCCCATCCGTACGGGGCTGGGATCGGGAACGCTTCGTCGCCGAGGTGCTCGACCCGCTGCTGGCCGGTCGTCCCGCTCGGTACTCGCGCTGGGACTTCCTCGCCGACGAGCCGGGACCGCGGCCGACGTGCCTCCGGGTGTGCCGGTCATCGTCGAAGGGGTGTCGGCCACCGACGTACGGCGTGCCGGTGCCCTGGGACGTCACCGTGTGGCTGGACGTGCCGAGGCCGTCCGTCGGCGGCGGATCGAGGAGCGGGACGACGAACGCCTGTTGCGACCGGTGGCGAACGGACTGGTGGCCGAGTGAGCAGGCGTACGCTGCGTGAGCAGCGGCCACAGGACCGGCCCGGCATGATCGCTGTCGACGAGTGAGGAGTCGGTGGTGAAAGGCCCAATCTCTTCATGCGCGGGGTCGTCTCACGTCGACGACTGCAATCCGACCTATGCCGAGCTCAGTCGCGAAGGGCGTGACCTTCCGGCAGGAGCCGGCTGCGCCGCCCCTACGGCGTCGAAGCGGTCATGCGCGACAACTCGGGCAACTGGCTGTCCTGATCGAGCCGAAGGACGCAGCAGCCGATGGCTGGCTTTGAGCTGACGACCCTCCGGGTTGACCGACGCCGGGTTGGATAACTTGAAGCCGGCAACCCGCCGCCAACGCCGATCACGTCGGAGGTTCGCGCCCATGGCGAAAATCAAGGTCGAAGGTACCGTCGTCGAGCTCGACGGCGACGAGATGACCCGGATCATCTGGCAGTTCATCAAGGACCGCCTGATCCACCCGTACCTGGACGTGAACCTCGAGTACTACGACCTCGGCATCGAGCACCGCGACGCCACCGAGGACCAGGTCACCATCGACGCCGCGAACGCGATCAAGCGGCACGGCGTCGGCGTGAAGTGCGCGACCATCACCCCGGACGAGGCGCGGGTCAAGGAGTTCGGCCTGAAGAAGATGTGGGTCTGGCCGAACGGCACGATCCGCAACATCCTCGGCGGCGTGGTGTTCCGCGAGCCGATCATCATCTCCAACATCCCGCGGCTGGTGCCGGGCTGGACCAAGCCGATCGTGATCGGCCGTCACGCTCACGGCGACCAGTACAAGGCGACCAACTTCAAGGTGCCCGGCGCCGGCAAGCTGACCATCACCTTCACCCCCGAGGACGGCTCCGACCCGATCGAGCACGTGGTCGCGAACTATCCGTGCCGACGGCGGCGTCGCGATGGGCATGTACAACTTCAACGCATCGATCGCCGACTTCGCGCGGGCGTCGTTCTCGTACGGGCTGCAGCGCAACTACCCGGTCTACCTGTCGACCAAGAACACGATCCTGAAGGCCTACGACGGCGCGTTCAAGGACATCTTCGCCGAGGTCTTCGAGAACGAGTTCAAGTCCGACTTCGACGCCGCCGGCCTGACGTACGAGCACCGGCTGATCGACGACATGGTGGCCGCGGCGATGAAGTGGGAGGGCGGCTACGTCTGGGCCTGCAAGAACTACGACGGCGACGTGCAGTCCGACACCGTGGCCCAGGGCTTCGGCTCGCTCGGCCTGATGACCAGCGTGCTGATGACGCCGGACGGCAAGACCGTCGAGGCGGAGGCTGCGCACGGCACGGTGACCCGGCACTACCGCCAGCACCAGCAGGGCAAGCCGACCTCGACCAACCCGATCGCGTCGATCTACGCCTGGACCGGCGGTCTGAAGCACCGCGGCAAGCTGGACGACACTCCCGAGGTGATCAACTTCGCCGAGACGCTGGAGGACGTGGTCATCTCCACGGTCGAGAGCGGGAAGATGACCAAGGACCTCGCGCTGCTGGTGGGGCCCGACCAGGAGTGGCAGACCACGGAGGACTTCCTCGGCTCGCTGGACGAGAACCTCGCCGCCAAGCTGGGCTGATCGCAACTCCAGCCGGCGACGGCCGCCTGAACGATTCGTGCCTCCGAACCTGACCCCGAAACCTGCGATGCCGCCGAGCCACCGCGTACGCACGCGACACCACTTTCGCGCGGCAGTGCCTGGCCTGGTGGCGCTGATGTTGCTCGCCGGCTGCAGCGGGGGGATCGCTCAGCACCTGCTCGATCCGGTGGAGCAAGCACGTTCCGCCGTGAAGAGCGACCAGTTAACCTTCGACCTGCTGGACCAGAACCGCGTGACGACCAGCCTCGCCGAGACCGTGCTGAAGTCGATGACCGACGAGCTGATCGCGGCGGAGAAGTCCATCACCTCCGCAGAGGTTTCCCACCAAGGCGACGAGGCCCTCCGAGATGCTGCCCTCGCCGCCACGCGCCAGGCAACCTCCGCGTCCCTGGCTGGCCGGGACTGCCTTTCGCAGAACAGATCGTGTGCCGCCGCAACCAAAGAGCTGCAATCCTCGGCAGAGGCGCTGCAAGGAATCCTTGATCAGCTCCAGAGCAGCCGATGAAGCGCCTCTTCGCCGTGGCGCTCGGCATTCTCACCGCCATTGGCGGGTTCCTCGATATCGGTGACATGGTGACCAACGCTGTCGTCGGGTCTCGCTTCGGCCTTTCGCTGGCCTGGGTGGTCGTCCTCGGCGTGGGTGGCATCTGCGTGTTCGCCCAAATGTCCGGCCGAGTGGCGGCGGTCAGCGGCCGCGCAACGTTCGAACTCATCCGGGAGCGGCTGGGCCCGCGCGCCGCGCTGGCGAACCTTTCTGCCTCGTTCTTGATCAATTTGATGACTGTGACTGCCGAAATCGGCGGCGTGGCCTTGGCGCTGGAACTGGCGAGCAGCGTCTCCTATCTCCTCTGGGTGCCGTTCGCCGGCCTGGCGGTTTGGCTGGTGGTCTGGCGGGTGAAGTTCTCCATCCTGGAGAACGTCACAGGACTGGTCGGGCTGACCCTGATCGGCTTTGCCGTCGCCTTGTTCCTGCTTGACCCGCCGTGGCTCGACCTTGGCCGCCAGGCCCTGCAGCAGGTCGAGTTCAGCGAGGAGAAGGCAACCACCTACTGGTACTACGCGATAGCCCTCTTCGGGGCGGCGATGACTCCGTACGAAGTTTTCTTCTTCTCCTCAGGTGCAGTGGAGGAGGGCTGGAAGTCCAAAGACCTCAACCAGTCCCGAGCCAACGTCCTCGTGGGCTTTCCGCTCGGCGGCGTGCTCTCCATCGCCATCGCCGGATGTGCGGCGGTCGTGCTGCTGCCCCAGGCCATCCAGGTGAGCACACTCGGGCAGCTGATGCTGCCCATGGCCGCGGCCGCGGGCAAGCTGCTGGTGGCCGTTGTACTGCTGGGCGTCGTTGCCGCCACTTTCGGTGCGGCGCTCGAGACGACGTTGTCGAGTGGGTACACGCTGGCCCAGTTCTTCGGCTGGTCGTGGGGAAAGTTCCGCCGGCCCGTTCAGGCCGCGCGCTTCCATCTCGTCATGATCGTAGTAGTGATCATCGGCATGGGCGTGTTGTTCACCGGAGTGGATCCGGTTTTGGTCACCGAGCTCTCCGTGGTGTTCTCCGCCATCGCACTGCCGCTGACGTACATTCCGATCTTGATCATCGCGAACGACCCGCAATACATGGGAAGGCTGGTAAACGGCCGGCTCACCGGTGCCGTCGCTGTCGGCTACCTCTGTGTGATCTTGGTGGCCTCGCTGGCGGCCATTCCCCTGATGATCATCACCGGAGCGGGCAAATGAAACCCGAGTACCCAATGGATCCGGAAGCCGGCACCGGCCGGGTGCTTGATGCCCACCTGCATCTGCTCGACCGCCAAGTGCATGACGTGGCATCGGTGCCAGTGACCGCAGTGTCGGACCTGGAGCTGTCCGACGTCGACAGTGTCGAGAACATCGCCCCTGGCACGCCGGCGCCAGAGATCGTGGCCTTGCTGAGTGGACCGGTCCTCGGGACGCGGATTTTCGGTGGCCGCCCTCCGTCGTCGCGGTTGCAGCGGATTGCCTGGTCGGCCGTTTACGAGGTGGGCGTCGTGATCCGACTCGCCGTCAAGGGCGAGACACTCGACCTCACGTGGACAGAGCGCTGGGTGCGTGATCACATCATCGGGCGCATTCCTGGAGGCCGGCATGATCCTGAGTGACCTGCTGGGCGCGGCGGTGTACTCCGAGGACCGGGTCGGCCACGTTACCGACGTCCGGTTCGTCCTCGAGGGCAGCAGCACGGACCAGCCGATGCCTCCTGCGAGGCTGCACGGCCTGATCGTCAGCCCGCACACGAAGTCCTCACCGCTGGGGTTCGAACGGATGGAGATCCGCTCGCCCTGGCCGATCGCTCAACTCGAACACTGGCTACATCGGGACTCGTTCCTGGTGCCCTGGGCAGACGTCGCCGCGATCCGGCCTGGACGCATCCAGCTGCGGCCGGGCTTCACCCGTTACTCCGCGCGCCTCATCAAGTCCGCCGTCCCCGAGCCGGACTTCGAATAGAAGCATGGCGAAGTCTGCCTCTTTGCGATAGCGGAGGAAGACAGCGGGTTAGTAGCGCGATCGCGCGAGCGAACAGATCAAATCGTCGCCGCGCGGCCGATCTGAACCACCTTCCAGCCTGCGTTCAGCCACGTCGGGGCGTGCAACTTCAGTCGACCGTCGATGATGATCTTGGACGCGACCAGCTCGCCGAGCCGTTCTGGATCCAGCTGACGGAACTCGGGCCATTCGGTCAGGTGCAGCACGACCTCCGCCCCGCGCAAAGCCTGCTCCACGGTGGTGACCTGAGTGAATCCGTTCCGATGCGGTAAGCGAGCCTGGGGATCGTAGATGCGCACGTCGGCACCCCGGGCGTGCAGGTAGTCAGCCACCGTAAGCGGCCGGCGAATTGCGCGTGTCGTCTGTACCGGGCTTGAATGCGGCGCCGAGCACCGCGATCCGTCTTGCCGTGCACATCGCCGCCGGCCTGGTCGATCGCGAGCTCGGCCAGCTCGGTGCGCTGGCCGTCGTTGATCGCCTCCACCGACCGAATGAAGTCACGTCAGCACGTCGACGCCCAACTCCTCGGCCCGCACGGCAAGTGCCGCGATGTCCTTGGGCAAGCAGCCGCCGCCGAAGCCCAGGCCGGCGTTCAGGAACTCCCGCCCGATGCGCTTGTCGTAGCCGATCGCATCCGCCAGCAGGGTGACGTCACCGCCGGCGGCCTGGCACATCCGTGCCATCGCGTTGATGAAGCTGATCTTGGTAGCCAAAAAGGCGTTGGCAGCGACCTTGATGAGCTCGGCGGTGGCGATGTCACACCGAACGACCGGGGTGGCCTCGGTCAACGGCATGGCGTAGATCTCCTCCAGCAGCTGGAGCGCCTGCTCCGAGTGCGTGCCGAACACCAGCCGATCCGGTGCCAACGTGTCCTCCACGGCATGCGCCTCCCGCAGGAACTCCGGATTCCACGCGACCTCGACTCCATCGCCAGCCGGCGAGGACGCCCGCAACCGCTGCTCGAGCTGCATAGCAGTACCGACCGGAACTGTCGACTTGCCCACGATCAGCGTCGGCTTGGTCAGCAACGGGGCCAACGTGTCGACGGCTGCGTACAACTGGCTGAGGTCAGCGGCGCCACCGGGGCCGGACGGCGTACCGAGCGCGAGAAAATGCACGTCCGCCCAGTCGGCGATTTCGGAGTAGTCGGTGGTGAACCTCAGCCGGCCGCTCGCCGTGTGCTTCTCCAGCAGCGGCTCGAGGCCCATCTCGAAGATGTGGGATTGACCGCTGTTCAGGGTCTTGACCCGATCGGCGTCGATGTCCACCCCGATCACGGAGTGGCCGAACTCCGCCATGCCGGCGGCATGGGTGGCACCGAGATAGTTGGTGCCGATCACGCTCACCTGCAAAGTCACCGGGGGATCTTCTCACAATCCATCCCCTGCTCAGCCGATGTGAGCACGTCATGCGCGCATCCATGGATCGCGTCGCGTGCGATGTCTTCCGGATTCGAGAGCACGTACGAAGTCACTACGCTAGCTCGGTGAGCGTCGAGCACTTGATTACCTGGACCCGAGGATGACCTGACCGCGGTGAACTCGGTCTTGTTCAACATTGCGTTGATCTTGGTGCTGGTGAGCGTCGGAGGCGTGTTCGTCGCCGCCGAGATGGCCCTGGTCTCGCTGCGCGACAGCCAGGTCCGGCAGCTGGCCCACCGCGGCAAGCGCGGCCAGCCGGTCGCTCGACTCAACGACAATCCCAACCGTGTTCCTGTCCGCGGTGCAGATCGGCGTCACGCTGTTCGGCTTTCTTGCCGCGGCCTTCGGCGCGGACCGGCTCTCAGAAGCCTCGCCCGAGTGCTGGTGCGGGCCGGACTCCCCGCAGGGGTGGCCGCCACCATCGCGCTGATCCTGGTCACCGTGCTCATCTCGTACGTGTCGATCGTCGTCGGCGAGCTGACTGCCAAGCGGCTCGCCCTGCAGCGCTCGGAGGCGATCGCGCTCGCCCTGGCGCCTCTGGTCGACTTCGTCGCCACGGTGCTGCGGCCGGTGATCTGGTTCCTGGGCGCCTCGACCAACGTCCTCGTCCGGCTGTTCGGCGGCGATCCGGCGGCCCGGGCGGGAGGAGGTCAGCGACGAGGAGATCCGGGCGCTGGTCAGCGGCTCCACCACCATCTCCGACGAGGAGCGACAGATCGTCGACGACGTCTTCGCTGCCGGCGAGCGCGCGCTGCGCGAGGTGATGGTGCCGCGGACCGAGGTCGATTTCCTGCCGGTGACATGCCGGCCCACCGGGCGGTCCGCGAGGTGCTCAAGGCGCCGCACTCCCGCTATCCGGTGATGGGAGAGTCCGCCGACGACATCATCGGCTTCGTGCACCTGCGCGACCTGCTTGATCCGGACGTCAGCGCCCGGACGACACCGATCCGCGAGGTGACCCGTCCGGTGCTGTCACGTTGCCCGAGCACCGTCCGCGTGCTGCGGGCGCTGAACGACATGCGCCGCGAGCGCCAGCACATCTGGCCATCGTGCTGGACGAGTACGGCGGCACGGCGGGCATCGTCACCATCGAGGACCTGGTCGAGGAACTCGTCGGCGAGATCACCGACGAGTACGACGTCGTGGTCGAGGACAAGGTCGGCCTGCGCGGTGAGTTCGAGGTCGACGGTCTGACGAGCCTGGACGAGTTCGCCGAGAAGACCGGCTTCGTGCTGGAGGAGGGGCCGTACGACACCCTCGCCGGCTACTTCATGGCCCAGCTCGGCCAGCTGCCGGCCGTCGGTGACGAGATCGAGGCCGAGGTCGCTGGCGGAGAGCGACCGAGGTCGAGCCCGGACTCGAGCTGCGGGTGATCGAGCTGGACGGTCGCCGTGCGTCGTCCGATTCTGGTGCGGCGGGTCGACGATCCGAGGCTGCCGTCCAGCCGGCAGACGACTGCCGCCGGACCAGCACTGAGTCAAACGCTCAGCTCCGGCGCCGGCGTGGAACAATGGCGCGTATGCCCACCCACGATCCTCGGCCCCGGGTCCTCTCCCTCGCCCAGCCGACGGCCGACTCGCTGCACCTCGGCAACTATCTGGGTGCGCTGCGGCAGTGGGTGCCGCTGCAGGAGAGCATGATGCGTTCTACGGCGTCGCCGACCTCCATGCGCTGACCGTCGAGCAGGACCCGGTGATCCTCCGAGCAGACGCTGCGTAGCGCCGCCCAGCTGCTGGCCGCCGGTATCGACCCCGCGAAGTCCACCGTCTTCGTCCAGTCGCACGTGCCGGAGCACACCCAGCTGGCCTGGATCCTCGGCTGCCTCACCGGCTTCGGTCAGGCCCAACGGATGACCCAGTTCAAGGACAAGGTCGGCGCTTCGGGGCCGAGGCGGCGAGCGTCGGACTGTTCACGTACCCGATCCTGATGGCTGCCGACATCTTGATCTACCAGGCCGACCAGGTCCCGGTCGGCGAGGACCAGCGCCAGCACCTCGAGCTGACCCGCGATCTGGCGGTGCGGTTCAACTCCCGCTTCGGCCCGACTTTCGTGGTGCCGGAGCCGCACATCGTCAACTCCGTCGGCAAGATCCAGGACCTGGCCGAGCCGACGGCGAAGATGAGCAAGTCGGCGCTCTCGCGCAGCCGGAGTGATCAAGCTGCTGGACGAGCCGAGGCTGAACGTGAAGAAGATCAAGTCGGCGGTCACCGACTCGGGCCGGGAGATCGTCTTCGACGAGGTCGAACAAGCCCGGCGTGTCGAACCTGCTGACGATCCTGTCGGCGCTCTCCGACACTCCGTTCGCGTCCTCGTCGAGGACTTCCGCGGCCGCGGCTACGGCGATCTGAAGAAGGCGGTCGCCGACGCGGTCATCGCCTTCGTCACGCCGTTTCGGGAGCGGACCCTGGAGCTGTTGGACGAGCGGACCGAGCTGGAGTCGATCCTGGCCGCGGGCGCCGAGCAGGCCCGCGAGGTGGCCAGCCGACGGTGGCCGACGTCTACCGCAAGGTCGGCTTGCGCCCGAGCCGCTCGCGCGTCACGCCGGCCGGCGGGACGAGCGGACTCCGCCGACGGGTCGGCGCGCCAGGAGGAGCCGAAGCAGACGAACGGTGCGTACGGGCCTGCGCCGTGGCGGCGGCGAGCGCGCTCGCCGAGTCGTCGCCCGCGGCCAGCCGGTTGTGGTAGTCGGCCATCACCTGCCCGGCCAGCTCGTCGGCGACCTGAGCCACGCCCGCCACCACGCACTGCGCGCCGAGCTGCAGCAGCACCCGGGTCAGCCCGAGCGCCTCGTCGCCGGGTCGGGTGGTGGCCTGGCCCAGCTCGCAAGCCGACAGCACGACGTGCGGCGCCACCCGCCGGTCGGCGATCTCGTAGGCGTACAGTGGCCCGTCGGTCAGCTCGAGGGAGGAGAACATCGGGTTCTGGCGGACGTGCGAGCCGTGCGCCGCGACGTGGACCACGGTGTCGGAGACCAGCGCGTCGGCCAGCCGATCCCGGGTGGCGGAGCTCGTCCCGGACGCGATCGGGCAGCCTGCGGCGGTTCCACAGCCGTCGCCACCCGGTCCGCCTCGTCCGGCGCCGTGTCCAGGCCCGGGCCGCACAGCGCCCCGACCCGGACCGGCCCTTCGCTGTCCGTCGGCCCGTGCGCCTGCCAGCCAGGACGTCGCGGTCGGCGCGACCTCGACCGGTCGGCCGCGCAGGCTGGGCAGGCAGTTCCACGGCAGCGTGGTGGTCGGGCCGGTCGGGATGATCGCCAGCGACCGGTCGCCGAGGTCGAGCGGCGCGATCAGGAGATCGTCCAGCGCGGTCAGCGATCGGTTCAGTGACGATTCGGTGGCGCGGCGCAGCGCCTCGGGATGCTGCCGTACGCCAGCACGTCCAGGTCGGCCTGGGCGCGGCGGGACAGCTCGATGGTGCCTGAGGATCGTGCCGTCGGCACCGGGTAATCGCCGGACCCAGCCGCGGCTCGCCCGCGCCGAGGACGACCGCGGACCAGCGGCCCGCCGAGGTCAGTACGAGACGAGCGTCTTGTCCGTCCGCGTCCGCCATCGACGCCACGGTCGCCATCGACGCCGGCTGGCGACATCGCCGGCGCCGTCGGCCCGCCAGGAGATGGCGCTGAGCTGGCTGTACAGGCCGGCCATCCGCTGCCGAATGCCGCGGCCTCCTGCGCGGCGGCCGGGTCGTCGCCGATCACCTTGAGGATCTCGCTCTGCGGCTCGGAGCTCCGACAGCAGGTCGGCGGACTCGCCGGCGGGCGGCGTCACCGCGGTCAGCCGACGCGAGACCGCTCGGCCGCGTTCGATCGCGTCGAAGATGCCGGCCGGGACGTCCTCTGGCCAGGCCAGCTCGAGATCGAGCCGGACCAGCGCTCGCGCCGTGGATCGCGCTCGAGGTCTGCAGATCGATGCTGCCGAACTTCGCCTGATGGCGGCTCAGCTCGGCAAGACCGAGCCGGACCTGCCGGCGGGCAGCGCGCTGACCGGCCTTGTCGCGGCAGAGTGGCCGCCACGTCCGCTGCTGCAGCCGACCGCGATCGGGTCGGTCGGCCGACAACGGCGGCGAAGCTGAGCGAACAGCCGCTCCGCCCGTTCGAGCTGGCCCGACGGGGTCAGGGCGGCGCGGCGATCAGCTCGGCTGTGCGGGACTGCAATGCAGTCCCTGCTCGCCGAACTCCTCGGCCAGCCGCTCCGCCGGACCGATCAGCCGAGTCGGCGGCCGGCCGTCGGCGAGATCGGCGGACAGCAGGGTGAGCTCGGCGACTCGGCGCCAGCGGTCATCGGCGCGGCGGGCGAACCGGGTCCGCGCCGATCCGGCGAGCACCCGTGCCGTCTTGAGATCGCCGGCGAGGACCGCGCACTCGGCGCGAGCCAGTTCGGTCTCGGCCAGCTCGTGGTACAGCCGGCCGCGACGGAACTCGCGCTCGGCGCTCGAGCAGCACGGCGTCGGCCGCGTCGCTCAGCCCGGCCTCGATCAGCACCCGCGCCTTGTCGAGCGCGGAGATGGCGTGCGACGCGACGACCGGGATGGCGGCCGCTTCGTCCATCATCTCGCAGCGCCTGCGGCAAGTTGCCGGCCAGGAACTCCAGGTAGCCCAGATTGTGCCGGGCCATGAATTCTGACGATTGACCCGGCTGTCGCTCGCTTCCCCGCCGACGGCAGCGGCCAGGGCGATGCAGCGGTCGAGGTCGCGCCGGGCCGCGGCCAGTTCGAGACGTTGCAACCGGAGGTTGCCGCGGTTGAGATAGAGGATCGAGGCCTCGTTCGACGGACGCATCGCGACGTGGCGCTCTGCTGCCTCGAAGTGCTCCAGCGCCTCCTCGTGACGCACCACGGCGCAACGCTGAGCGCAAGCGCGTTCTCGACGGCGAATGCGACGCCAGGATCGGCGAGTTGATCCGCGATCAGCCTGCGCTTGCGCCAACAGTCCTCAGGACTCAGTCGCTGGCTCGTTCCCCGGCCACGCAGCTCGATCTCGACCGTGGACAAGGGTGGTCAGCACCCGGACCTTGAGCGCCAGGGCGGCCGGTCGCTGCGAGGACTTCGGCGCGATTGAGGTAGTCGAGCGCCCTTCGCAGGCCCCGGTCGGCCAGATCGAATCGGCTGCGTGCGGACTGCGACAGGGCACGCTCCTGGAGCTGTGCGGCCCGTTCGACCGGATCCATGGCCCCCTCAGCGTGATCGTCCTAAGGCGACTCTAGAGCTCGATCGTGGGGGTGAGAACCGTCGCGACCTCAGTTCCGCGCGGCACGTACAGGGCGAACTTGGCCAGGCCGCTCGGCACATCGTCGAAGACGAATCGGCCGTCGGCGTCGGCGCTGGGTCTCACGGGACCCGTCCGGCAAGCAACACCTCGACCCGCAACCCGGCGCCCGGGTGCGGCCCAGCCGTCGACCCGCACGGTTCCGTCCGGCTGCGGGGTGAACGTGACCATGGTGGTCAGGCTCTCGCTGGTGAACGTGATCGTTCGGACCGCCTCGGTCGCCGTGCTTCGGACGTGCGCGTCGCCAAGTCCAGGTGATCAAGGTGGCGACCTCGGCCTGCAGCGCGTCGAGAGTCAGCTCGAACTCGATGCGCTCGACCAGGCCGTCGGGCACCGGATCGGTCTCGTCGTACAGCGCCCGCAACGAGTTGAGCAGCGCGGCGTCGCTGGAGTCCAGCGGCTCGGCCGGCCAGCTCGGCCTCGCGGTCGGCGTCGAAGGTGTTCACGAGATCTCCCAGGATGGATCGTTGGCGAGCAGGAGCCGCAGCTTGGCCAGGCACCGGCCCCGGGTGGGGCCGATGCTGCCCTGCGGCATGTCCAGGGACTTGGCCAGCTCTGCGTAGTCGGGTCGATCGGCGAAGGCGATCACCCGGAGCAGAGTCCGGCAGCGATCCGGGAGCTGCGCGATGTGGTGCCAGAGCCGGTTGCTGGTCGTCGCCACGAATCACCTCGTCCTCGACGGGATCGGCGGCGACTCCGGCTCGTCGGGGCCTGTTCTCCATGTCCTCGGGCCGGACCTTGGCCTGGTTCCGGGCCACCCGCCACGCCTCGCGTTTGGTGGTCACGACCATCCACTGCAGCACCGCGAGGGGCTCGTTGATCGTGTCGGCCTTGCGGACCAAAGCCAGCCAGACCGTCTGCAGGACGTCTTCGGCGGTGGCCGAATCGAGCCGCGACGCGCGCACCGTGTGCCACAGGATCGGGGTCAGCATCCGGACGAGATCGCCCATCTTGCTCGTGTCGCCGTCGCGGTACTCGGCGAACAGCCGGCCGGCCCGTGCGGCCAGACTCGTCTTCCACAGTTCCGGTCATTGGGTGCCACCTGCGGAGTGTCCATGTCTCGGCCGTCGTCCGGCCTCATAGCCCGACTTCTGTCCCGGCCGCTGCAACGTCGGCACTCGGTGCGCTGATTGCGTCCCAGCCGCGGCTCGACGGCGTGACCTGGATCGACGTCGTCGGCGGCAGTAAGCACCTGGCCGGTCAGGTACTGCGCGACCTCACCGGCCAGGATGGGTGCGGCGAACGAGGTGCCGCTCCAGACCCCGAAGCCTGACGTGAAGTCGTCCGGATCGATGGTCGAGCGAACGTTCTTCGCCGAATGGCTCGCGCAGGGCTGCGGTCATGCGACGCTCGGTCTCGAATTCAACGCTCGGTGAACCCGCCGCGTCGAAGGGCGGCATGGTGCTGACCAGAGCCGCTCCTGGGCGGTGAGCGCGGACCCAAGGCACCCTCGTTGGAGAACAGCGCGACCGAGCGGTCCGGATTGCTGGCGCCGACCGCGACCACCGGAAGCTCGTTCCGTAGCACGTCAGCGATGACTCCGTCCGGATAGGGCGCGAAGGCGGCCGGATACATCGGGCGGGTGGTGGCGTCGTTGCCCGCGGAGACGACGATCACCACGCCGAGTTGGGCGAGCGCCCGGATCGGTGCGAGCAGCAGCGGATCGAACTCGAGATCCGCGTAATCCTCGTGGTAGTAACCGAGAGACATGGAGACGACGTCGATCAGGTCTTCCGGCTGGTGGTGGGCGATCGCCAGCTTCTGCCGCAGCCATAGCTTGTTGAGCGCGTCAAGCAGATCCGCCTCAGCCACGACTCCGTCATCCTGGATCACCCGCACGGCGAGGATGGTCGCCGTCGGGGCACTTCTGCCGGATCAGACCGGCAATGAACGTGCCGTGCCCTTCGATTGGGTCTAGCTCGTCCGTCTAGTTGGATTCGCTGGTCGGCCAATTGCTTTCCGCCGAGGCGGCGGCAGGGAGGCCGATGGGAAGATCGGCGCAGCGAACGTCGCGGATGACGATCCCTTCCGGAAACCACCGGTGCTCGGCGATAGCGGTGTCCAGCACCGCGATCACGGGCCAGCGCTGTCCGTCAGGAGGATCATTCCGCCCGCGTCGCGGGCTCGGGGCCCACCCAGGCCACCGGTGCCCGGCCACCGAATCCGGGTCTGGCGTACTCAGCGACTCCACTTGGGACATCGAGGTAGGGGTTGCCGCTGCCCGGGATCTTCCAGTACGGATTACCGCCGGTCCCGGGAATCTTCCAATACGGCGTGCCGACGATGCTGTCGCTGTGCGAGGTGAGCACATGGTCAAGCTGTACGGCTTGGCGCTGCGGCGCATCGGCTGGATAGCTCGCACGGAACCTCTGCAGCACCGGCCAGGCGTCTGGTAGCTGGACCAGCGCCTCCTCCGACCGCGGAACCAGCTCAATCCGGCGCAGCAAGGGCTGCGGGTCCTCCGGACCGATGCCTGCCTCTCGCGCGAGCTGCCGCAAGTGCTCATCACCAGCATTGACCTCCACATCCAGGTCGAACTCGCTGGCGATCTCGGTCAGCCTTTCGAGCACGGCATCCTCATCGACGGTTGGTCGAACCAGCAGCCTGGACCCGCCGTACACGGTTGGATGCACCTGCTGATCGCGGAAGCGGACCGCCGTTGTCGGGTCAAGGGCCCGGCTGGCGTGCCGGATCAGGAAATCCAATTCGGGATCAGTGCGGCGCGGCTGGTCGGCCATACCTCTCGTATCGACGAGAGCGCTGGGCTCCTGCTGTTCTGACGTCATACGAGTCGCCTATCTGCTCAGAAGGATGGTGAGAAGTCGGCCCGGCGAGCCGTCAGTCCATGCATGCCTGAAAAGAGACCTGGTCTGCGCACCCTGATACACACATATCCTGGCGGCTGCTACGGGGGTTGTCGCCTATCGCGGCCAGCTCACCCGATCCGCTCGTCGAGAAAGCACCACCGCCAGGACTCGCCTGGCTCGAAGCTGCGGACGACGGGGTGGCGGCTGTTGCGGAAATGCCGGGTCGCGTGGTGGGCGGGCGAGGAATCGCAGCACGCCACCTTGCCGCAGGTGAGGCAGATGCGCAGGTGGACGGTACGGGTGCCTTCGCGGATGCAGTCCTCGCACACCTCCAGGCCAGCGGGCTTCTTCTCCAGGGGCGCGGAGGCCAGATGGTCGCACGCTCCCTGTGGCGTGTGTGGCGTTGCGACCGTCTGGCCGTCCTCCAGCTGCTCTGCGCGTTGCGCGGATATCGTCAGCATGGACTCCTCAACGTCGAGTGCTGCCAGCACCTCCTCGATGACATCGTGGTCGACCGTTCCCGAGGACCGAATCTTCAGGACCTCCTCGCGCTCCGTGGCCAAGGTGGCCAGCCGCAATCGGCGATACTCCTCGGCAGGCGTCTCGGTCCCGTCCTTGCGGCCGAGCTTCTCCCACATCGCATCCGGCCGGGCGGCGATTCGAGAACGGACCAAAGAGACGGCTTCGTCGGTGTCGTCCGGCTCTCGGATCCGGTCAAGCTCATCGATGGCGGCATTGCTGGCCGTCTGCAGCACGGTCGCGGCTTGGAGCGCATCTGACCGCGCATCGGGTCCCCGCAGGTGGAGTGCCCGGACGAGCGCCGGCAGGGTGAGCCCTTGGAGCAGCAGCGTGCCTGCGGTGACCACCATGGCGGCAAAAATCAACACCTCCCGCTGCTCGACGCCCGGCGGGAGCAGAAGCGCAGTGGCGAGAGTCACCACGCCGCGCATGCCGGCCCAGCCCACGACAAGACTGTGTGACAACCGTGGGGTGCGGTCCCCTACGTCGGTGTCTCGGCGGAACAAGAAGGACCTCGCCGTGGTGACCCAGACCAGGCGCAGCCCGATCACCGCAGCCAGCACGGCGGCACAGAACCCGGCGATACGGGCAGCCGACAGGGGCGAGTTGGCCATCTCGGTGACGATCCCTCTGGCCTGAAGCCCGATCAGCAGGAAGACGGTGTTCTCCAGCAGGAATTGGATCGTTGCCCAGTTCACGCGCTCGCTGACCCGAGACTGCGCGGACTGGATGACCGCGGACTTGTGTCCGAGAACGAGTCCCGCCACCACGACGGCAATCACCCCGGAGCCGTGGAACTCGTGGTAGTGGATTGCTTCCGCAGGCAGGTAGGCGGCGAACGGCAGCATCAGCGAGACGGCAGTGTCGAACACCGGCTGCCTGATGTGCTTACGGACCAGCACCGCCAGAGCCGCCACGGCCAGACCCACGACGGCGCCCCCACCCGCGGCGATCAAGAATCCGAACGTGACGTCTGCGATCCCCACTGCGCCAGCGATGGCGACGATGGCCAACCGAAGGCACGTGATGGCGGTGGCGTCGTTGACCAGCGACTCACCTTCGAGAATTGTCACCATCCGCCGGGGCATGCCGACCCGGCGGGCGATGGACGTGGTCGCCACGGCGTCGGGAGGCGCCACCACCGCACCGAGCGCAAAAGCGACCGCGAACGGCACCGGAAGAATGAGCCAGGTGACCAACCCGACCCCGAGCGCGGTGACCACGACCAGGAGGACCGAGAGATAGCCGATCGGTCGCTTGTTGGCGCGAAAATCGATTACCGACGTACGGATGGCCGCCGCGTACAGCAGCGGTGGCAAGAATCCGACGAGCACTAATCCGGGCGTGATCGGCGGCACGCTGACGCCGGGAAGGTAAGAGGCGGCAATGCCGACCAGCATCAGCAGCAGCGGCGCCGAGAAGCGGATCCGCTCGGCGGTTGCGGTGACCGTCACGACGACGGCTGCCACCAGGAGGAGGCCGAGTGCCGTTACCACGCCACTATGCTTCCACGGCGGGCGGCGATCCTCGCTGGTTCCGTGGCCGGTGGGCGCGAGCGTAACGATCAATCGCCACGTTGCGGCCGGGCAAGGGAGGGCGCCGTCACGCGGCGACCGCATGCCAGACTGAGGCGATGCAGGCTCCCGTCCCCCCTGCGGCCCGCAGATCCGCGATCGCGCGAGAGACCGAGGCCCTGCTCGGCGAGCTGATCGCCATCCGACGCGACATCCACGCTCACCCTGAGGTTGGCCATGAGGAGTACCGCACCACTGGACTGATCGTCGACCTGCTGGAGCGCTCCGGCCTCGTGGCCAAGGTGTTGCCCATCGGCACCGGTGCCTACTGTGACGTTCTGCCGCAGGGGTTCGACTACGCAGACGGGCTGCTGGGCCTGCGCGCCGACATCGATGCCCTGCCCATCTCCGATGGCACAACTCTTCCGTTCGCGTCGGTTCACCCAGGGATTTGCCACGCCTGCGGTCACGACGTGCACACCGCGATTTTGATCGGGGTCGGCATGGTGCTGGCCCGGCTTCGCGAGCAAGGCCAGCTCGTCCGAGGGGTTCGGCTGATCTTCCAGCCGGCGGAGGAGATGAGTCCCGGAGGTGCTGTGGACGCGATCGAGGGCGGCGTGCTGACTGACGTCAGCGAGGTTTATGCCCTGCACTGCGACCCGCGGACCGAGGTGGGCCGATTGGCGTTCAAGGTCGGCCCGATCACAGCGGCCGTCGACCGGGTCAAGATAATCCTGACCGGGGCCGGCGGACATACCTCGCGGCCCCACCTGACCTCCGACCTGGTCGGAGCACTGGGAGCCCTCGCCACCAGCATGCAACTGTTGTTGTCCCGGAGGGTCGATCCGCGCAGCGGGGTTTCGCTGGTGTGGGGCCGGATCAACGCTGGAACGGTCGCCAACGCCATCCCCGAAACAGGGACCATCGAAGGCACGCTGCGATCCCTGGACAACCGCGGTTGGCAGCTGGCCAAGCAGCTGACGCCTGAGCTTGCCGAGGAGATCGTGGCTCCCTTCCAAGTAGGCATCAAGGTCTCCGTGACCGACGGTGTCCCCCCTGCTGTGAACCACTCCGCCGGAGTTCGCCGGATGATCCACGCGACGACGGAGATGCTGGGGTCATCGGCGGTGACGGGAACCGAACAGTCCCTCGGCGGCGAGGACTTCTCCTGGATGCTGCTTCAGCGGCCCGGTGCGCTCGCACGCCTGGGGGTGCGAGCGTCCGGAATGGCGACCTGCCCGGACCTCCACCATCCCAATTTCACGGTGGACGAGGGCTGCATTCCGATCGGGTTGAAGGTGCTCGCCGAGCTGGCGACCACCCGCGCAATTGCTCGGCCGGGTGCGACCACCGGCGGCTGACGGCATCCTGTACGAGAAGTGAGCACGTCACCCGAGCGCCGGGACGCGATCGACTGGGTCGCGCTCGGGGATGCTGCGCGCGACATGATCCTCCGGGCGTACGCGCCGTACTCCGGCTTCCCGGTGGGGGCTGCGGCGCTGACCGATGACGGCCGAGTGATCACCGGTTGCAATGTGGAGAACGCCTCGTACGGGCTGGCCTTGTGCGCGGAGTGCGGCGTGGTGTCCGCCCTGCACGCGAGCGGGGGCGGGCGGCTCATCGCCGTTGTCTGCGTGAACGCCGCCGGTGCCGTGCTGATGCCCTGCGGCCGGTGCCGGCAGCTGCTCTGGGAGCATGGCGGCCCACACTGCCTGGTGCAGACGCCGGGCGGGATCGAGCCGATGTCGAACGTGCTGCCGAGCGCCTTCGATGCCGCTGATCTGACCGCGACCACAGACGAGGGGGAGTAAGTGGGAGTCGATCGTGAACAGCTGCGCGCCTTCCCGAAGGTGTCGCTGCACGATCATCTCGACGGCGGCCTGCGGCCCCACACCGTGGCGGAGCTGGCCAGGGAGATCGGTCACCAACTGCCGGCCACCGCCCCGGATGATCTTGGTCGATGGTTCGCGGAGGCCGCCGACTCGGGGTCGCTGGTCCAGTACCTGGAAACGTTCGAGCACACCATCGCGGTCATGCAGACGCCCGATCAGCTGCGCCGCGTCGCCCGGGAGTTCGTCGAGGACCTCGCGGCCGACGGGGTGCTTTACGGTGAGGTCCGCTGGGCGCCGGAACAGCACACCAGGGCCGGGTTGTCAGCGGCGCAGGCGATCGAGGCGGTGCGCGATGGCCTGGCCGAAGGCATGGCCGCATGCGCGCGGCGCGGAAACGAGATCATCGTCCGCCAACTGGTGACCGCGATGCGATACGTCGAGCCCACCCGCGACATCGCTGACCTTGCGCTGCGTTTCCGCCGTGACGGTGTTGCGGGGTTCGACATCGCCGGCGCCGAGAGGGGATTCCCACCGGCCCGGTTTCTCGAATCGTTCAGGTATCTGCGGCGGAACAACGCCTACTACACGATCCATGCCGGCGAGGCCGGCGGCTTGGCGTCGATCGAGGAGGCGGTGCAGGTGTGTGACGCTAACCGGATCGGCCATGGCGTGGCGATCATGGAGGACATCACGCTTGACGAGTCCGGCGCCGCTCAGCTTGGCGGCTTCGCGGCCTACGTGCGCAATGAGCGGATCTGCCTGGAGATGTGCCCGTCGTCCAATGTGCAGACTGGAGCCGCCCGGTCGATCGCCGAGCATCCGATCGCCGTCCTCGCTGACCTGGACTTTCGGGTAACGGTGAACACCGACAATCGGCTGATGAGCGCGACGACATTGACGCATGAGTTCGGCTTGCTCTGCGACGCCTTCGACTACTCGATCGAGATGGTGCGCTGGTTCTGCCGCAATGCGGCCAAGAGCGCCTTCGCGCCGTACGAGGTGCGCCGAGCACTGATCGACCGGATCCAAAAATTCGGCTGAGCCGCGATGTCGCGACACTAGGGTTGGGCGCATGAGTTCGCGCGTGCTGACCGCCGTTGCATGGCCCTACGCCAACGGTCCGCGGCACATCGGGCATGTGTCCGGTTTCGGGGTGCCGTCCGATGTTTTCTCTCGGTACATGCGGATGAGCGGCCATTCGGTGCTGATGATCTCCGGTACGGACGAGCACGGAACGCCGATCCTGGTACAGGCCGAGCGCGAGAACCTCACGCCGCGGGAGACCGCCGACAAGTACAACCGGGTCATCGTCGACGACCTCTGCGGGCTGGGGCTGTCGTACGACCTCTTCACCCGAACCATCACCCGCAATCACTACGCAGTCGTCCAGGAGGTATTTCTGGGCCTGCACAAGAACGGCTATGTGGTTCCGAAGACGGCGATGGGCGCAATCAGCCCGTCCACGGGCCGAACGCTGCCCGACCGCTACATCGAGGGCACCTGTCCGATCTGCGGCTATCCCAGCGCCCGCGGCGACCAGTGCGACAACTGTGGCAACCAGCTGGATCCGGTGGACCTGATCAACCCGGTTTCCCGAATCAACGGCGAGACCCCGAAGTTCGTCGAGACCGAGCACTTTTTCCTCGACCTGCCAGCGCTCGCCGGATCGCTCGGCAAATGGCTGGCGGGCCGAACTGACTGGCGGCCCAACGTGCTGAAGTTCAGCCAGAACCTGCTCGAGGACCTGCGACCCCGAGCCATCACTCGTGATCTCGACTGGGGCGTCCCGGTTCCCCTGGACGGCTGGCGGGATCAGCCGCTGAAGCGGCTGTACGTCTGGTTCGACGCTGTGATCGGTTATCTGTCGGCGTCGGTGGAGTGGGCCAGGCGGAGCGGAGATCCGGGCGCGTGGCGGGAGTGGTGGATCAACCCGGACGCCCGCGGCTACTACTTCATGGGCAAGGACAACATCGTCTTCCACTCCGTGATCTGGCCGGGGATCCTGCTCGGGCACAACGGCGAAGGCGATCATGGCGGCACAGTCGGGCCGTTGGGCGAGCTCCGGCTGCCCGATGAGCTGGTGTCGAGTGAATACCTGACGATGAGTGGCTCAAAGTTTTCCACCAGCCGCGGCCGGGTGATCTACGTCGGCGACTTCCTGCGAGAGTTCGGTCCCGACGCGCTGCGCTACTTCATCTCGGTGGCCGGACCAGAGACGACCGACACCGACTTCACATGGGATGAATTCGTCCGGCGCACAAATTTCGAGCTGGCCAACGAGTGGGGCAACCTGGTGAACCGGTCGATTTCCATGGCCCACAAGAACAATGGCGCGATCCCGACACCTGGGACGCTGCTGGACGTAGACACGAACTTGCTGGAAACAGCGCGCGCGGCTTTTCCTCACGTAGGGGAGCTGCTTGGCCGGAATCGGTTCCGGCAGGCAATCACCGAGGCGATGCGCGTCGCCGGGGCGGCGAACAAGTACATCTCCGACACCGAACCGTGGAAGCTCGGCAGCGATCTGGCGCGCCGCGACACCGTGCTGCACACCGCGCTGCAAGTCGTCTCCGACGTGAACACCCTGCTCACGCCGTTCCTGCCGCATGCCGCACAAAAGGTGCACCAGGCGCTGGGCGGCAGTGGCGTGTGGGCTGCGCAGCCCGAGGTGCGCGAGGTCAGCGAAGAGGGTGCGCAGGATTACCCGGTGATCATGGGTGACTACGCGGCCGAGCAGGCGAGCTGGGAGTCCCGCCCGATCCAACCCGGCGCACCGCTCAACAGGCCGACCCCGCTGTTCGCAAAGCTTGACGAAAAATTGGGGAAGACCGGCCCCTCCTGGTCGCCGATCAGCCCCTGAGCGGCTACCAACCTCGACCTCCGCGACAGCCTGCGCGTCATGGGCACAATGGGCCTGTGCAGATACGTCGGCTGGAGATCCGGCAGGGAACCCAAGAGGCCTCGGTCACTCCGCTGGAGCTGTTCTTCGACCTGGTCTTCGTTTTCGCCCTGACCCAGGTGACCGCCTACATGACACACGAGCTGTCCTGGCACGGCGTGCTGCGGGGCGTCCTCGTGGTCATGCTGCTGTGGTGGAGCTGGACCGGGTACGCCTGGGTGGCCAACGTGGTGAGCGCTGAAGAGGCCCAGATAAAGCTCGTCATGCTGGTCTCGATGGCCGCCATGTTCCTTATGGCGTTGTGCATTCCCGAGGCTTTCGACGACGCGCCCGGCGGCCTCTCGGGTCCGGTCGTGCTCGCGATCTGCTACCTGATCTTTCGCCTCATGCACTTGGTGCTGTTCTGGATTTTGTCCGCGCATGATCGCGGCTTGCGCCGGCAGGTACTGCGGTTCGCTCCGAGCGTGCTCGGCGGAACCACGCTGTTACTCATCGCGACGCGCTTCGAGGGGTGGACGCAGACGGCGCTCTGGGTCGCCGCCCTGGTGGTCGACTACGTTGGCACGGCGCTCGGCGGAGCCTCCGGCTGGCGCCTGCCCGCCCCCGGACATTTCGCGGAGCGCCACGGGCTGATCATCATCGTGGCCCTCGGCGAGTCGATCGTCGCCATCGGCGTGGGTGTGGCGGAGCGGCCGATCTCGGTGCCCATCATCGTCGCCTCGGTCTTCGGGCTCTTGCTCGCCTCGGCGATGTGGTGGGCCTACTTTGACGTCAGTGCCCTGCAGGGCGAGCATGCCCTCAGCACCGAACCGATCGAAACGCGCCCCCGGCTCGGACGCAACGCCTACTCGTTCGCCCACCTCCCACTGGTGATCAGCGTGGTCCTGACCGCCTTCGGCGTGAAGAAGGTCCTGGAGTACGTCTCAGATACCACAGACCACACGCTGGCGGACCCACTCAAGGGCGTCGTGCTGGGCGCCCTGGTCGGCGGCGTCGCCCTCTACCTGTTGGCGCACGTGGTCTTCAAGTGGCTGACAGTGCACCACCTCTCGGTGATCCGGCTCGCCGCCGGGGCCGTCATCCTGCTGGCTGCGCCGCTGATCGACTCTTTACCGGCGCTGGCACAACTCTGGGTCGTCGCCGGTGTTTTGACGCTGACCCTGGTGGTCGAGTCCTTGATCTGGGCCGAGTCTCGACATCAGATCCGCGCCGAGCTCGCGCACCACTAGCTGAAGGCGCTCTCGCCGGTCAGCGCCTCGCCGATGATCAGTTGGTGCACCTCCGAGGTGCCCTCATAGGTCAGCACGGACTCCAGGTTGTTCGCGTGCCGGAGGACCGGATACTCCAAGGTGATGCCGCTCGCGCCGAGGATGGTCCGGCACTCCCGGGCGATCGCGAGCGCCTCGCGGACGTTGTTGAGCTTGCCGAGGCTCACTTGGCGAGGCCCCAGCCGATGATCATCCTTCAGCCGCCCGAGATGCAGTGCGAGCAGGAAGCCTTTTTGGAGTTCCAGCGCCATGTCGGCCAGCTTCGCCTGTGTCAGCTGGAAGGACGCCAGCGGCCGGTCGAAGACCTCCCGGGCCCCCGCGTAGTCCAAGGCGACGTCGAGGCAGTCCCGGGCCGCGCCGAGCACGCCGAAGACGATGCCGAACCGAGCCTCGTTGAGACACGACAGCGGACCGCGGAGACCGACGACGTCGGGCAGTACGGCCTCGGCCGGTAGCCGCACACCGTCAAGGACCAGCTCCGAGGTGATCGAGGCCCGCAACGACAATTTCTTGGTGATCTTGGACGCCGAGAAGCCCGCGACGTCCGTAGGCACGAGAAAGCCGCGGATACCTTCATCGGTCTGGGCCCAGACGATCGCGACGTCCGCTACGGATCCGTTGGTGATCCACATTTTCGTGCCGTTGAGCACCCACTCATCGCCGTCGCGCTTCGCCCGGGTTCGCATGCCCGCCGGGTTGGAGCCGAAGTCAGCCTCGGTGAGGCCGAAACAGCCGATCGCCTCGCCCGTGGCCAGCCGTGGTAGCCAGGTGTTCTTCTGGTCCTCCGTCCCAAACTTCCAGATCGCGAACATGGCCAGTGATCCCTGTACCGAGACCATGCTCCGGAGGCCGGAATCGCCGGCTTCCAGCTCGAGGCAGGCCAGTCCGTACGAGACAGCATTCGCCCCGGCACAGCCGTAACCCTCCAGGTGCATGCCGAGCAGTCCGAGCGATCCCGCTTCCTTCATCAGGCCGACATCGACCTCGCCGCGTTCGTACCAGTCGCCGATGGAGGGCTTCACCCGCCTTTCGACGAAGTCGCGCACGGCCGCTTGGATATCTCGCTCGTCGACTGTCAGCAGATGATCGACGTCGAGCAGTTCGAGCGGGCTGGTCATAGGTTCTCCGTTGAGTGCACGTGCAGCGCTGCTTTCTCTATCTCATCTTCGCCGAGCAACACATGGTCGGCGGCCGGGCCGAGTGGCACGAAGCTGTCGCGGCTGGCGACGCGCGCTATCCGGCCCGCGAAGCCACCTTCGACCAGTGCGGCGATCACCCCTGAGCCGACGCCGCCGGCGTGCCGGGTTTCGTCCACCACCAGCACCCTCCCGGTGGATTGGGCGGCGGCGAGCACATCGTCAATGGGCAGCGGAGCCAGCCAGCGGAGGTCGAGCACGTCCGCCGCGATGCCGCCTTCACCGAGCCGATGAGCCACCCGGAGGCTCATCGGCACGCCGTTGCCGAACGTGATCATGGTCAGGTCTGCGCTCGTCCCCGAGCCCTTCGACGAGCTCAGGACATCTGCCGAGGGGCCGGAACCTGCGCCACTTCGGTAGAGCCGGGCGCGGCCGAGAGGGACCGACCTGCCGGGATCAGCAGCGAGCCAGCCACCGTCGCCCGCTTGGTGAAGATCACGACGGTGATACAGCGCGATCGGTTCGAGGAAGACCGCGACACCGGAATCGACACTGGCCGCCGCTACGCAGGTCCGAAGCATGCCGGCAGCGTCATCCGCACGGGCGGGACACGCGACGACGATTCCCGGAATGTCGCTCAGTACCCCGAGGGCGTTGTCATTGTGGAAGTGGCCGCCGAACCCCTTCTGATAGGCGAGGCCGGCGACGCGCACCACGATCGGATTCCGAAAGTGGCCGGTCGAAAAGAACGGCAGTGTGGCTGCCTCACCGCGAAGTTGATCTTCGGCGTTGTGCAGGTAGGCCAGGTACTGGATCTCGGGGATGGGTATCAGGCCGGCCAGTCCCGCTCCCAGGCCTAGTCCCAGGATGGACTGCTCATCCAGCACGGTGTCGAAGACTCGTGCCGCGCCGAACCGTCGGGTCAGACCGCCGGTCACGCCGTAGACACCGCCCTTGACGCCCACGTCCTCACCAAAGACGATTACTCGCCGGTCCGCGGCGAGGATGTCTCGCAGCGTCGCATTGATCGATTCCGCAAGCGTGCGAGGTTGGACGCTGACGCCGGCGGCCAGGGCTTCGGCAGACTCGGCCACCCGTTCCGGCCGTCTCGGTGCCAATGGAGCCATGACCTCTGACGCGGAACTCAGTCGCGGCTCGCCTTGAAGCCGCTCGGTCTCAGCTTCCACCTCAGCGCGAATCGCCTCGTAGCGGGCAAGGACGTCGTCGCCACTCACACCAGTGGCTCGCAACTGGTTCGCCGTCGCCAGCAACGGATCGCGGTCATAGTCAGCTTCCACGTCCCGGGGCTTGCGATAGCTGATCTCGGCATCACTTCCGGCGTGACCCAGAAACCGTACGGTTTTCAGGTGCAGGAAGGCCGGCTGACGGTGGCCGCGGACGAACTGAACCGCCTCGCCGATCACCGGCCAGGCCGTGGCCGGGTCGGCGCCGTCAGCCCCGAAATACCGAAGCCCGGGCCGGGACCCGTACGCCGACTCGATCCAGCCCGCCTGCGTAGGCACGGAGATTCCGAAGCCGTTGTCCTCGCAAACGAAAAGGATCGGTACCGGCAAACCTCCGTACGCGGTATGAATCGCGGTGTTGATCGCTCCAGCCGCGGTGGAGTGGTTGGCCGACGCATCGCCGAAGGAGCAGATCACCACGGCGTCCTGGGGCCACTCGCACTCGACTCGGAGGCGATGCGCCCGATGCAGAGCTACTGCGAGCCCTACCGCTCGAGGCAGGTGGGAGGCGACGGTCGAGGTTTGCGGGATGATCGCCAGGTCGGGATGCCCGAACACCTTGTGCCGGCCACCGGCGATCGGCTCGCCTGCCAGACCGAGCAGCCCCTGCAGGACGTCGCGGATCGGGCCGGCACCGCGCACGCGGCCCGCTCGCGCCACATAGAAACCGCCCGAGCGGTAGTGCAAGAGCGCGGGATCGGTCGGCCGGGTGGCCATTGCGATCATGGCGTTGCTTTCGTGGCCGGCTGAGGCGATCGTGTAGAAGCCACGCCCCTGCTGCTGCAGCGTGCGCGCCATGAAGTCCAGATGCCGGCTCGTCGCCTGAGCCTCGAACAAGGCCCACAGGTCCAGCGACCGCGCGGTGGTCGGCTTGTCGAATCGCGGCCCTGCTACGGGCTCAGGGCCCGAGAGGCGGGTGCGGAAGTGGACGTCGAGCGGGTGCATCTGACCTAGAGGCGGAACGTGGTGTCCGAGGAGAGTTCAACGATGTCCATCTGCGCCTTCTGCAGCCGGCCGGAGTAGTCCCAGTTGACCGCCTGCCACCGAGTGAATTGGTCGAGCACCCACACTCCCGATTGCCGAGAACCGTTCCCCGACTTGCCGTTGCCGCCGAATGGCAGGTGCGCCTCCGCTCCGGAGGTCGAGTTGTTGATCGACACCATGCCGGCGCCGATCGAGTTTGCGAACGCGAAAGCCTCTTTGGGGTCGGTGGTGTAGATCGCTGAAGAGAGTCCGTAACCGGGAGCGTTGGCCAGCTCGAGTGCCTGGCTGAAGGCGCCGTAGGTGGCCACGCCGACGATGGGTCCGAAGGTCTCCTCAGCAAAGATGCGATCGTCCGGGCGGACTTCGTCGACGACGACCGGGTGGTAGTAGAGGCCGGTGCTCGGATCCCCGACGAAGCCATCGCGGGGGTTCTCGGCGCTGATCTGGCCGGATGCGCCGTGCACCACGTGATGCGGTTGGATCCAGGTCAGGTAGTCCTCGAAGCGGTCGGCGAACTTCGCGTCGAGCATCGGGCCCATCAGGACGTCTTGGGTCGGGTCACCGACTTTGGCCCGAGCAACCGCGGCCGTGAACTTGGCGAGGAAACGATCATGAACCGACTCGTGCACCAGAACGGTGCCCAGAGACGTACAACGCTGGCCGGCGGTGCCGAATCCTGAAAACAGGGCGCCCTCCACGGCGAGATCGAGGTCGGCGCTCGGAGCCACCACCAAAGGATTCTTGCCGCCCAGTTCCAGGCAGGCGGTCTGCAAGTGGCGCCCCGTCAGCGCGCCGATCTCGCGGCCGACCGCCGATGAGCCGGTGAATCCCACCTTGTTGAGGAACCCGCTTTCCAGCGACTGCTGCAGCCCGACGAAGGTGGCGGCGCCGTCAGCGTGCACGAGGTTGAAGACCCCGTCGGGAAGACCCCCGCCTCGGACGAACAGATCGTGCAGCGCCGCAGAGATCACCGCCGAGTACTCGGCCGGCTTCCAGACGACGGTGTTGCCGGTCACCAGCGCCGGCACGATGTACCAGGCTGGCACGGCGACGGGAAAGTTGCCCGCCGTGATCACGCCGACGGCCCCTACCGGCCGCCGCTGGGTGAACAACTGCTTGTCAGTCATCTCGCTGGGCACCGTCTGGCCGTACAGCCGACGCCCCTCCCCGAGGAAGAAGTCGCAGGTGTCGACGATCTCTCGAACCTCGCCGAGCGCCTCGGCGTACGGCTTGCCGATCTCCTTCGTGATCAGGCGCGCGAGCGCCTCAGTGTTGTCCTCGATCAGCCGGCCGATGTGGGCGATCGCCCTACCGCGTATCGGAGCCGGTACAGCCGCCCAGCTCGGCTGAGCCTTGCTGGCCGACTCGGCGGCTTGCACAAAGGTGGGGGCATCGGCGAACGACACGTCTCCGACCACCTCATCCAGGCTTGCCGGGTTGGTGCTCGGCACAGTCCGTACGCCGGAAACAGGGGCCCCATCGATGATGGAGGTCACCACGGTGTTCATACAGCGGCTCCAGACTCGACTCGTGCGCACGCCCGGCCGATCGCTTGGATCGCCTCGTCGATCTCATCGTGGCTCACCGACAGCGCCGGGCGCAGCCGGACCGACAGTTCTCCACAGGGCAGCACGATCACCCGCTCGGCCTTGCGAAGGCGCAAGATCACGGCGTCACGCTGTTCGCGCGAGGGGAGATCGAAGGCGACGAAGAGTCCGCGTCCGCGCACGTTCGATATGGTGGGGATGTCGCGTCGCAACCCGATCAGCCCGTCCACCAGTCGCGCCCCCTTCGGCCCCGCCGCCTCGATCAGGCCTTCAGCCTCGATCACTTCCAGGATGCGACGCGAGCGGACCATATCGGTAAGGCCACCACCCCAAGTGGAGTTTATTCGGCCCGAGACGGCGAACACGTTGTCCGGCACCTCGTCCACCCGGCCACCGGCCATGATCCCGCCGACCTGAGCCTTCTTGGCGAACGCGACGATGTCCGGCTGTACGCCCAGCTGCTGATAGGCCCACGCCGTACCGGTGGTACCGACCCCGGTCTGCACCTCGTCGAAGATGAACAAGGCGTCGTGCTCGTGGACGATCTTCTTCAGCTCCGCGAAGAACTCGGCCCGGATGTGGTTGTCGCCGCCCTCGCCCTGGATCGGCTCGGCGATGAACGCCGCGATGTCGTGCGGATACGCTGCGAATGCCGCTCGGGCCTGCTCCAGCGCCCGACGTTCGGCCGCCATCACCTCCGTTAGATGATCTTGCAGCGGGAAGGCGATCGCGGGTACGTCGATCCGCGGCCAGGCGAACTTCGGAAAGCGATCCGTCTTGTTCGGTTCCGTGTTGGTCAGCGACAGCGTGTAACCGCTCCGGCCGTGGAAGGCGTGGCTGAAATGAAGGATCCTGGTCCCGAGTTCACGCGCCCGACCAGCGGCCTCGTTCTGCCGGCTCTTCCAGTCGAAGGCCACCTTGAGGGCGTTCTCGACCGCCAGAGCGCCGCCCTCGATGAAGAACAGATGGGGAAGGTGCGGATCACCCAACACCCGGACGAAGGTTTCGACGAACTCCGCGTAGGCGGTGCTGTACATGTCCGGGTTGGCCGGCTTGTTGACGGCAATCTCCGCGAGGTTGTTCATGAAGGTCGGGTCGTCCACGATGCCCGGCGGATTCATGCCCAGCGGCGCCGACGCGAAAAAGGTGTACATATCCAGGTAACGCTTGCCGTTGCGCGCATCCACCAACCGCGAGCCGCGACTCCGCTTGAGATCCACGACAAGCTTCATGCCGTCGGTCAGCACGTGGTTCGCCAGGGTCTTGTGGACATCCGCTGCCGAGATGTGGGTCTGCTCGCCCATCGTGGCCCCCTGAGTGTGCGCACAATAACTTCTTGCGCTAGCCGGTACGTACGGAAGATCTTAGCGCGGGATGGCTCAATGAGCGAGGATTGAGCCACCGATGTGGCTGTTGTCACCTAGCTACTGAGACGCCGAGGGCATTCGCTAGATCAGTCGGGAATCGGCGCAGCATGGAACGCGCTTCCACCCGCGCGGATGAGGCCTTGGCGATGTCGGGCGGCGGCAGACGCGACCGCGCACCGGTCCGCATCGGGGTCGTTGGCGACCACCAGGTCTGCGCCGATCCGCACGGCGCCGTCACAGGGCGGCGGCGATTCCGGCCAGCAGCGTGCGCAGTCGAGGCGCCGCCTCCCGACCAGCCTCCAGCACGTCCTCGTGGTTCAACGGGGTGGGGGAGATGCCTGCCGCGAGGTTGGTGATCAACGAGATACCAAGCACCTCCAAGCCCACCTGCCGGGCGGCGATGGCTTCCAGAGCCGTCGACATCCCGACCAGGTTGCCTCCGATGATGCCGGCCATCTTGACCTCGGCCGGGGTTTCGAACTGGGGTCCGTGGAATTGCACGTAGACGCCTTCGTCGAGGCCGGGCTCGACGGTTCGGGCAATCTCACGGAGTCGGCTCGTATAGACCGCCGACATATCGATGAACGTCGGTCCGAGGAGCGGCGTTGTTCCGGTCAGGTTGATGTGATCGCGGATCAGCACCGGCGTGCCCACGGCCCAGTTCGGGTTGAGGCCGCCGCAGCCATTGGTGAGCACCGCGACCCGGGCGCCGGCGGCGGCTGCAGTCCGGATCGGGTGGACCACGTGTCCGATGCCCCGGCCCTCGTACAGATGCGTCCGGCCGGTGAATATCGCCGCCACTTTGCCGGCGGCCGTACGAACCAGGCGCAACACTGCGCCGTGCCCGATCACGGTCGGACGCGCACAGCCAGGAACCTCGACCAGGTCGCAGCGGCCGATCTCCGCACCAAGATCGTCTGCGGCTGCCGACCAGCCCGACCCGAGCACGAAGGCAAGATCGATCGAGGGGACCGCGAAGCGGGCTCGCACGAATGCGGCCGCATCGCGCGCGATGTCTTCCGAACTGACGGCTTCTGCCACGTCCGCTCCCATGGCCGCACTATAGGGCGACGCTCGGCGATGCGGTGGTTACCGCTACCAGCCGCTGGTGCAGGGTCTGGAGCGCAATTCGGCGACATAATCTGCAGGGGCGCCTGCGGCTTCCGCGGCGTCGGCAAGCAGTCCCAGCGTACGAGCGCTCGGGATGCCGCCCTCGAAGTCGTCAAGTACATAGGCCCATGCCGGTAGCCCCCCGTCGAGAGTGGCGACTCGAACGCGGACCTTCCGATAGAGGCCCTGGTCGGCGCCTTCCCAGCCGTCAAGGGTGGATTCGTCGCCCTCGGTCACGTCGTACAGCGCGACGAAAATCTGGGAGCCCGGGTCCTCGACCAACGTCGGCAGCGCCCCGTCCCAGCCCTCACCGCCGAATGTGATCCGCCAGCCGGGGAGCCAGCCAATCCCCCGCAAGGGCGAGTGCGGGCAGCGCCGAGCCATCTGGCGTGGGTCCAGATTGCTCCCGTAGGCCGCGTAGAGCACGGCAGGAGGCTATCGCCAGCGGGCGATCATGGACAGGGGCGACGCCGTGGCCAGCTTTTGACGACCGTTCCCGGACTGGTGTCACGTGAAAGAATGCGTCCGTGACCCGCGTAGTCATCGTCGGCGGCGGTCCTGGCGGATACGAAGCCGCGCTGGTGGGCAGCCAGCTGGGCGGCGACGTGACGCTCGTCGAGTCTGACGGCCTGGGCGGGTCTGCGGTGCTGACCGACTGCGTCCCGTCCAAGACACTGATCGCCACGGCTGAGGTGATGACCGAAGTGCGGGAATCGGCCGAGCTCGGTTTGCGATTCGGGTCGACCGGCCAGGGCAGCGCGAATTCGAGTGTTCATGTTGATCTTGCTGCGGTGAATCAGCGAGTGCTCGAGCTCGCCACGAGCCAGTCCGAAGACATCGCGGACCGGATCGAGCGAGAGAACGTGCAGATCATCACCGGCCTGGGCCGGCTCGACGGGCCAGAGCGGGTGGTCGTACAGACCGACTCCGGCGAACAGGCCTTGGATGCGGACATGATCTTGTTGGCCACCGGAGCTCGTCCTCGGGAACTGGCCGAAGCGAAGCCTGACGGCGAGCGGATCCTGACCTGGACCCAGGTGTACGAGCTGTGTGAGCTGCCGGATCGGCTGATCGTGGTCGGCTCCGGAGTGACCGGCGCAGAGTTCGCCAGTGCGTACGAGGCGTTGGGCGTCGACGTGGTGCTGGTGTCCTCCCGCGACCGGGTCCTCCCGGGCGAGGACGCCGACGCCGCTCAGGTTCTGGAAGACGTCTTCGTCCGGCGCGGGATGACGGTGATGGCCAAGTCTCGAGCTGAAGCGGTAACCCGTGACGGTGACAAGGTGACGGTGCGTCTCACCGACGGCCGCGAAGTCACCGGCTCCCATTGTCTGCTCGCCGTCGGTTCCGTTCCCAACACCTCCGGCATCGGGCTTGAAGAGGCTGGAGTGGACCTCGGGCGCGGAGGCTTCATCACAGTCGACCGGGTTTCCCGCACCTCAGCCAGGGGCATCTATGCCGCCGGGGACTGCACCGGCGTTTTGATGCTGGCCTCCGTTGCGGCCATGCAGGGCCGGATCGCGATGTGGCATTCGCTGGGCGACGCGGTTACGCCCCTGGACCTGATGAACGTCTCCTCCAATGTCTTCACCGCACCGGAAATCGCCACCGTCGGAGTGACGCAGAAGCAGGTCGATGAAGGCGAGGTCCCGGCCAGTTCGGTGACCCTTCCATTGCGTGGGAACGCACGGGCCAAGATGCAGGGCAGCCGGGACGGCTTCGTGAAGCTCTTCTGCCGGCCGGCCACGGGGATCGTCGTCGGTGGCGTCGTCGTGTCGCCCCGGGCCAGCGAGTTGATCTATCCCATCTCCATCGCCGTGGCCGACCGGCTGACAGTGGACCAGGTCGCCGGCGCGTTCACCGTTTACCCCTCGCTCACGGGTTCCCTTGCCGAGGCCGCGCGGCGCCTCCACAGCAATCGATCGGTTGGCTGATCGTGACGGTGTTGGCCCCACCTGGTCTCGAAGCGGCGGTCGACCTGCTTGGTGGCCGGAACTGGGTGGCTCTCACCGGAGCCGGCATGTCCACCGATTCGGGGATACCCGACTATCGCGGTCCGACGTCCGTTCGGGCGACACCCATGCAATACGGAGAGTTCGTCTCGTCGATTGAGGCGCAACGCCGGTACTGGGCGCGCTCGTTCCTGGGCTGGCGGCGGATCGGCCACGCTCAGCCGAACGATGGCCACCTCGCCCTGGTGGATCTTCAGCAGGCGGGGCTCTGCGGTGTGATCACCCAGAACGTCGACGGCTTGCACACCGTCGCTGGCAGCTCGCCCTTGATCACGCTCCACGGAGACATCGGCGCCGTGATCTGCCTGGACTGTGGACACCGTTCGTCTCGTCGAGGCCTGCAAGATCGGCTGAGCCGGCTCAATCCTGATCTCAACGATCCACCGGTCCTGTCGCACGCCGAACTGCGGCCGGACGGCGACGCTGTGGTCGACACCTGGCGGCACTTCGTCCTCGCGAACTGCCTGGTGTGTGGCGGCCGACTGAAACCTGATGTTGTGTTCTTCGGCGAGGCGGTGCCCAAGCCGCGGGTCGAGAGCGCCTACCGGCTGGTGGGCATGGGGGACGTGCTCGTCGTGCTCGGATCCTCGCTCACCGTGATGTCCGGGCTCCGCTTCGTCCGACACAACGCCAAAAGCAGCCGGCCGGTAGTGATCATCAACCGTGGCCCGACGCGTGGCGACGACCTGGCCACAGTCAAGATCAATTCCGGTTGCTCGGAAACGCTGAAGCAGCTGGCCGACAATTTGGCCTAGCCGTCGAAGATGTCCCCGAACATGTCGCCAAGGCCTCCACCGACATCCCCGAGACCCTGTCCAATGCCACCGACAGCTTCTCCAACACCTTCGCCGATGCCACCCATGGCATCCCCAACTCCGCCGAAGACGTTGCCCATACCGCCGAAGAGGAAGCTGCCGATCAGTGCCCCGGTCAGCAGGTCGCTGCCGCTCCACCGACTGTAATAGCCCTGCGCCCACGGGGCGTAAGCCTGGCCACCCTGCCAGTACGGCACGCGCTGCGCTCCGACCTGCACCGTACGGATGTAGGGATCGGCTCCTGCCAAGACGCGCTCGGCGTCGGCTGGACACGCAGGCACCGCCCGCGGAACACCCCCCGCAGGGGCCCATTCGACATCGCGCGAGGAGGGTCCGTGAGCGGGATTGAAGAAACAGGGAGGTCGCTTGGCCGGCAGCGGCTGGCCGGCGATCCGCGCCTTGACGCAGGCCACGGCGTACCGACCGTCCTCGAGGATCTCGGTGACGTGGCGGATCTCCTCGGGTCTGCGCACCGCGTCGAGTGAGACTTTTGCGTCGTCGTAGGCATCGAGTGCGCGCTGGTAGTCCTGCTGCATCGCCTCATCCAGCTCGTGGCCTGCCACATCGGAGTCCAGACGCTGCAGTTCCTCACCGAATTTTGTGACGTCCTCGTCCGCGGCGCGCCGTGAGGTGGTCAGCACCGACTCCAGCTCGGCGCGCTCGGCCGCCTCCCGCTGCTGCGTGGAATGCCGGCGATACAACGCCGCACCGCCGCCGATGACAACCACCAGCAGCAGCAGCACGACTAGTTCAAACACAACGTCAAGTCTGCCCAGCCGGGTGGCACTTCAATACAGTCTGAGCCGGTTCTTACTGTCTTCTCAAGCCATCCGACTAGGCGTCGGTGATCTCGCAGAGGATCGCGCCGCTGGTGACAGTCGCCCCGGCCGACGCGGTCAAGTTGGTGACCTTCCCACCTCGATGAGCGTTCAGCGGCTGCTCCATTTTCATGGCCTCGAGCACGACGACGAGGTCCCCGGCCTGGACCAGCTGGCCCTCACTTACCGCGACCTGGACGATCGTGCCTTGCATGGGAGAGGTCAAGGCATTGCCCGAGGGTGTCTTCGCGCTCGAGCCACTGCCGCCTCGCCGAACGGGCTTTCGGGCGCGCGAGGGACTTGCGACACCGTCGGCACCGCCGAAGCCGGCCGGAACGACGACCTCCAGCCGTTTCCCGTTGACCTCGACCACCACCCGTTCGCGTTCGGTCAACTCGCGGGTGGACGGCGCCGGACCGTCGTACGGCGGGATCTCGGCGGCCCACTCGGTTTCGATCCAGCGAGTGTGTACCCCGAAGGCACCGCCAGCAGCGGTGAATGCGGGGTCGTCCAGCACCGCGCGATGAAACGGCGTCACGGTGGGCATCCCCTCGACCACAAGTTCCCGGAGCGCCCGGCGGGCGCGGGCAATGGCCTGCTCGCGGTCCGCGCCGGTGATGATGATCTTGGCAACCAGCGAGTCGAAGGTGCCTGGTACCGTCATGCCGCTCAGGTATCCCTCGTCGACCCGCACACCCGGCCCAGCGGGCGCGCGCCAGTTGATCAAGGTGCCCGGCGCGGGCAGGAAGTTGCGTCCGGGGTCCTCGGCGTTGATCCGAAACTCGATGGAATGACCGGTGATCACCGGGTCGTCATAGCCGAGGGCCTCACCGTTCGCGATCCGGAACATCTCCCGGACCAGGTCCAGTCGGGTTACCTCCTCTGACACCGGGTGCTCGACCTGCAAGCGGGTGTTGACCTCGAGGAACGAGATGGTGCCGTCTTGCCCGATCAGGAACTCACAGGTTCCGGCGCCGACGTAGCCGGCAGCTTTCAGGATCGCTTTGGAGGCCGAGTAGAGCCGGTCACGTTGCTCGGCGGAGAGGAAGGGTGCGGGCGCCTCCTCGACCAGCTTCTGGTGTCGCCGCTGGAGCGAGCAGTCGCGTGTCGACACCACGACGGCGTGGCCGTGGCTGTCAGCCAGGCACTGAGTTTCCACGTGTCGCGGCTTGTCGAGATAGCGCTCGACATAGCACTCCCCGCGGCCGAAGGCCGTGACAGCTTCCCGGGTCGCGGACTCGAAGAGGGACGGAATTTCGGCCATCTCGCGGGCGACCTTGAGACCGCGGCCGCCACCACCGTAGGCCGCCTTGATCGCGATGGGCAGCCCGTGTTCCTCCGCAAAGGCCACGACCGCTGCCGCGTCCGGCACGGGATCCGGCGTGCCGGGAACGAGAGGGGCGCCCACCTGCTCGGCAATGTGGCGAGCCTTGACCTTGTCGCCGAGTGCCTCGATCGCCGAAGGCGGTGGACCGATCCAGATCAGCCCGGCATCGGTCACGGCCTGAGCGAACGTCGCGTTCTCAGCCAGAAATCCGTAGCCGGGATGAACCGCGTTGGCGCCGCTTCTGGTCGCGATCTGCACGATCTTGGCCATGTTGAGGTAGGTCTCGGCGGGGGTCGTTCCGCCGAGCGCGTAGGCCTCGTCGGCGAGCGAGACGAAAAGGCCCTCGGCGTCGGCGTCGGCATAGATCGCGACGCTCGGCAGTCCAGCGTCGGCCGCCGCCCGGATGACCCGTACCGCGATCTCGCCTCGGTTGGCAACCAGCACCTTGCGAATGACCACGAGTCCTCCGAGCGAGCAGAACGGACGGAGACCGACCGCCCTAACTCCGGGAGTCTAGCGATGGAGGCTGACCTCGTCGCCGGGTCTGAGCTGAGCCGCAGCATCGGCTGCCCGCTCGGTCAGCACGCCGATCACCGGATAGCCACCGGTCACCGGATGGTCGGCGAGGAAGATCAACGGCTGGCCTGCCGACGGAACCTGGATCGCGCCGCGAATCAGACCCTCGGACGGCAACTCGTCCTTGATGCGCCGATTCAGTCGCGGACCCTCCAGCCGTACGGCCACCCGGTCGGTGTCGGCGGAGACAGTCCATGAACTTTCCTGCAACGAGGACCATGCCTGGTCGGTGAACCAGTCGCGACGGGGACCCGGGAGGACGGCGAGGCGCTTGCTCGGTGGATGCGGGGGAGCGAGATCGACCCCGGGCAAGGAATGCGCGGTGCGACCCACGACGATCGAGTCTCCAGATCGAAGCGGCTCCGGACCCAACCCGGACAGCACATCGGTGGATCGGCTACCGAGGACCTTGGGGGGTCGTAGCCCACCGTGGACGGCGAGGTAGTTGCGAACACCGTCGCCGGGCGGGTCGACCCGGAGGCGGTCATCGGGGTAGAGGGCGAAGGGCGCGTGGGACGCCGTCGGTTGATCGTTGATCCAAAGTTGCGTGGGGGCACCAGTGACCGCGGCCCAATGGAACTGCCTCGCCACGATGATCAACCCGCCAAGCGTCACCTCGATGACCGCGGCGCTGGCTGGATTGCCCACGAGCCGGTTGGCCAGTGCGGACGAGCTTCGATCGGCTGCGCCTGACGGGGACACGCCGAGGTGGGCGAAGCCGGGCCGGCCGAGGTCCTCGATCAAGGCCAGCGGCCCTGTCTGCTCGACGAAGATCACGATGCCGTCGGGATGAACTGGACCTGGAAACCGGGCTGGAGCAGCGCTGGCGGAGTCCGGTTGAGGTCCCACAGCTGAGCGTCGGTATGGCCGATGAGCTGCCAGCCGCCGGGGCCGGCGCGCGGATAGACTCCCGACCACGAGTGCGCCAACCCGACCGCACCCGCCGGCACGCTGGAGCGGGGCGCCGGCCGCCGGGGGACCCGCAGCCGGTCATGTTCGCCTTGCAGGTAAGCGAAGCCGGGTGCGAACCCGCAGAACCCGACCGTCCAGATCTGATGGGTGTGCAGCACCACCACTTCGGCGGTGGTGGTCCCGAGATAGCCGGCGACCTCCGCAAGGTCGTCCCCGGAGTAGTCGACCTCGATCCGGATTCGAACCTGATCATGGTTTTCGGCTGCTTGTCGGCGCCATCGACATCAGCCCGCGACGGTCCGCCTCATCCAGGGGCGCACCGAGCCGGAGCAGCACCGTGCGGGCGCCCGGAATCACCTCGTTGATCTTTGGTTGCTCGCGCAGCCGCGGGTAGCAGCCCGAGTACCTCGGCCAGGTCCGCGCACTCCAGCAGGACCGCCGCGGGACCGTAGTCGATCACCCGGCGGGTCATGTCAAGTCGACGAACGGAGCGATGGTAATACCCGCGGCCAGCACGGCCTCCCGGACGGCGGTGGCCATCTCCACCGCGGACGGTGAGTCCCCGTGCGTGCAGAACGATTCGGCGCGGCCGTCCCGGGCGGCCTCCACCGCCCGACGAGCGGCCATCGCCGGATCGGTGATCAACGCGTCCGGTTGGCGACGGTCGACCAGCCGGCCGTCGGCGGTGTAATTGCGGTCGACGAAGTACTCGGTCACGGTTCGCAGCGCCAGCACTCCCGGCCAGCATGAGAGAATCGCCGACCCGGAAGGCCGAGCACCGGAAGGGTCGGATCGTAGGCCAGCACCGCTTCGACCACGGCTGCCGCCTGCTCTTGATGATCGACAACGGTGTTGTAGAGGGCGCCGTGCGGCTTCACGTAGCGCACCTGCCCACCGACCGAGCGCGCCAACCCGTCCAGGGCGCCGATCTGGTAGATCACCGCGGCGGTCAGGTCGGCCGCGGACATGTCCAGAAACCGACGGCCGAATCCGGCCAGATCGGGATATCCCACTTGGGCGCCGATCACCACGCCAGCCTCAACCGCCTGGCGGCAGGCCTGCCGAAGCGTCGTCGGGTCGCCGGCGTGGAAGCCGCAGGCGATGTTGGCGCTGGTGACCAGCGACAGCATCGCCGCGTCGTCCCCAAGGGTCCAGCGCCCGTACGACTCCCCGAGATCCGCATTCAGGTCGATCGACACGGAGCCATTCTTGCGCCACAAAGGTGTGGGCCTCTCGCGAGTATGAGTCGCAAGAGGCCCACGAACTGGCCAGAGTCAGTGACGTCTCCAGCCGACTGGGCGACCAAGCAGATCCCACCAACCCGTCACCGGCTGCTGCGGTGAGTGACCTCACCGTACGGACCTTCGGTCTTTCCCTGCCCCGCTCTCACCTTGCGGTGAGGGCGTAAGAGATTTCTACCCCTCGCTGCGATCCGGCCCGCAAGGCCTTGTGACAAAGAGATTCGAGCAATCTCGGCGTCCACCGACGGATCCACATGCTAGGGCCGTCTATGCACCGAAGTGATCAACTTCTCCACAGCCTCGATCCACCAGCCTGTGGAGGAAACGGCGCTGCCGAACGCGATTACTCTTGCTCGGGTGGAACCGGAGCCGGACACCAAGGACTGGACCTGGACGCTGACGCGGCGCTGCCCCGACTGCGGACTGGAGGCTGGCGCGGTCGAGCCCACAGAAATACCGGATCGGGCCTTCGTGGCGGCCGAGGAATGGATTCAGATCCTTCGGTCCAGCCCAGCCGTGACGAGGCGTCCCTCTGCCGGATGTCTGGTCACCGCTCGAGTACGGCGCCCATGTCCGAGACGGCATTCCGCGTCTTCGACGGCCGCCTGGCGCAGATGCTGGCCGAGGACGACCCAATCTTCGAGAACTGGGACCAGGACGAGACTGCGATTCGCGAGCGCTATCGGGAGCAGGATCCGGAGGTGGTGGCCGACGAGCTCGAGGCCGCTGCGGAGGCCTTCGTGGCCCGGCTGGCCTCCGTCGGGCCGGCTCAGCTTGGTCGTAAGGGACGGCGCTCGAACGGATCCGACTTCACGGTCGCGAGTCTCAGCCAGTACTTCCTGCACGACGTCGTCCATCATCTCTGGGACGTGACCGGGCAGCAGGACGGGGTGTCCTCCCTGTCCGTTGAGCGCTCTCCGGCGGACTGACTCGGTGCCGTCGGGCCGGGGCAAGATCAACTAAGGCGGACCTGATCGCCTTACACTGGCGCCATGGGCGCGCCGTACGCGTTGGACTCCGAGCACGCCGATTTCCGCGCGGTCGTGGCGGAGTTCGCCGAGCAGGAGCTGGCACCGCACGTGGCCAAATGGAACGCAGGCCATGAGCTGCCGATGGACGCGGTCCGCCAGATGGCTGATCTTGGGCTGTTCGGATTGGCCGGGCCGGAGGAGTTCGGCGGAGCCGGCGACTTCACCAGCCTGTGTATCGCCATCGAGGAGGTCGGTCGGGTCGACCAGTCACTCGGCATCACCTTGGAGGCGGCGGTCGGGCTCGGCATCAATCCCCTCGCGCGTTTCGGCACCGAGGAACAGAAACAGCGTTGGCTGCCGGACCTGCTGGCCGGCCGGGCGCTTGGCGCCTTCGCGTTGACCGAGCCGGAGTCGGGCTCTGACGCGGGCGCCCTGCGGACCTCCGCGATCCCTCGACGGGGATTCGTGGGTGATCAACGGGGCCAAGCAGTTCATCACGAACTCGGGCACCGAGATCACGTCCGTGATCACCGTCACCGCGCGCACAGGAACGCGAGACAAGGGGAAAGCGGAGATCTCGACGATCATGGTTCCGCGCTCGACGATGGGGCTCACGGTCGGGTCGAGTTACGACAAGCTGGGCTGGCACGCTTCCGACACGCACCCGCTCAGCTTCTCCGGCCTACGCGTGCCGCATGATCATCTTCTCGGTGAGCGCGGTAAGGGCTACGCGCAGTTCCTGGCGACGCTGGACGACGGACGGATCGCCATCGCTGCGCTCGCGCTCGGCTGCATTCGAGCATGTCGCGATCTCTCGCGGAGCTACGCACTGGAGCGACATTCCTTCGGCGGCCCGATCGGTCGCAATCAGGCGGTGGCCTTCCCGATCGCCGATCTTGACGTGATGGCTCATACCGCCGGGTTGTTGGTCTACGCCGCGGCCAGTCTGCGTGATCACGGTGCGCCGGCCGATCGAGCTGAAGCGGGCCGCTGCCATCGCCAAGCTGTACGCCTCCGAGTCCGCCGTTGCGGCCACCCGGATCGCCACCCAGGTGTTCGGCGGCTACGGGTTCATGGAGGAGTACCCCATCGCTCGGTTCTACCGCGATGCGAAGGTGCTCGAGATCGGCGAGGGGACCTCGGAAATCCAGCGGCTGCTGATTGCCCGGACGCTCGGCCTTCCGGTGGAGTAGGGCGATGGACGAGCTGACCGATGTGGCGCAAGCGCGTGCGGGCCGCGCGTGAGGAGACCCTGGCGCCCGAGCCTCGAGCGGCCAGGAAGCTGGCGGCTCAGGACAAGCTCTACGTTCGCGAGCGGGTGGCTTTGCTTTTCGACGAGGCCAGCTTTGTCGAGGACGGGCAGCTGGCCAACGCGCTGGCGGACAACCTGCCGGCCGACGGGGTGGTCACCGGACGAGGGCTGGTCTCGGGACGGCCCGCCCTGGTCGTCGCGAACGATCCCAGCGTCAAGGCTGGATCGTGGGGTGCCCGTACGGTCGAGAAGATCATTCGGACCACCGAGGTGGCGCTGCGAGACGAGCTGCCGCTGTTCTGGTTCGTCGATTCCGCCGGAGCCCGGATCACCGATCAGGTCGATCTATTTCCCGGCCGACGGGGTGCGGGCCGGATCTTTCGCAACCAGGTGGCCCTGTCGGGCAAGGTGCCGCAGATCTGCTGCCTTTTCGGTCCGAGCGCGGCCGGCGGTGCCTACATTCCGTCGTTCTGTGACGTCGTGATCATGGTGGAAGGCAACGCCTCGATGTACCTTGGCTCACCCCGAATGGCCGAGATGGTGGTGGGGGAGAAGGTCACCCTGGAGGAGATGGGTGGCGCGCGCATGCACGCCAGCGTCTCCGGGTGCGGTGATCAACTGGCTGCCGACGACGTGGACGCGATCGCGCAGGCCAAGCAGTACTTCTCCTATCTGCCGGAGAACTGGCGGGACACGCCGCGGAACTACGATCCGGCGCCCCCGGCGCGTGAGTTCACCGACGATCTGGTGCCGGCCGAAGAGTCGCATGGCTACGACATCGCCACGGTGATCGACGCGATCGTGGACGAGGGCTCGTTCTTCGAGATCAAGCCGCTGTTCGCGCCTGAAGTGGTGACCGGCTTCGCCCTGCTGGAGGGGCAACCGATCGGCATCGTGGCCAATCAGCCGTTGGTCAAGGGCGGAGTTCTGTTCGTCGACTCCGCCGACAAGGCGGCACGGTTCATCTGGCAGTGTGACGCCTTCAACGTCCCGCTGCTCTACCTTGCCGATGTGCCCGGTTTCATGATCGGCAGCGCAGTCGAGCGCCAGGGCATCATCCGGCACGGCGCCAAGATGATCACCGCCGTGGCTGAGGCGACGGTGCCGACCATCTCGCTGATCGTGCGCAAGGCCTACGGCGCGGGGCTCTACGCCATGGCCGGGCCCGGCTTCGGACCGGACGCCTGCCTGGCGCTGCCGACGGCGAAGATCGCGGTGATGGGACCGGAGGCGGCCGTGAACGCGGTCTACGCGAACAAGATCGCCGAGATCGCCGACGAGGCCGAGCGGGTCGCATTCGTCGACGGCCTGCGGGCCGACTACGAGATCGACATCGACATCCTGCACCTGGCCAGCGAGCTGGTCGTCGACGCCATTGTCGAACCGGCGGAGGTTCGCACTGAGCTCATGGCGCGCTTTGCCGCTGCGGCCACGAAGAACCGGCACTTCTCCGATCGTCGGCACGGAGTGCCGCCCGTGTGAAATCGGCACGGAGTGCCGCCCGTATGAAATCGGCACGGAGTGCCGCCCGTATGAAATCGGCACGGAGTGCCGCCCGTATGAAATCGGCAGGCATTCCCAAACTGCCTCAGGTCAGCAACGCCGCGATGACGATGAGGACCGGAACTGAGGCGAGCGTGGAGATGAAGATGGTGTCGCGGGCGAGAAGAACTCCGGTGTTGTACCGCACCGCGTGGGTGAACACATTTTGAGCGGTGGGCAGCGCGGCGATCACGGTTGCCGCCAGGACCTCCAAACCGTGCAGTCCGAGAAGCCTGGCGACGAGATAGGCGCACGACGGCTGAACGACGAGCTTGAGGGTCACGATGGTGGCCACTTGCACGGGTGGCTCACCGGAGCCCGGCAGCGGACCCAGGCGGAGCGAAACGCCGTAGGCCAGGAGCATCGCGGGCACCGCCATGCCAGCCGACCAGGTGTAGCGGATCGGCGATCACCGCCGGGAGCTGCAGCCCGGATATCGACAAGAGCAAGCCCACGAGGGAGCCGATGGTCAGCGGGTTGCGGACGATACGGCTGAGGATGCGCAGCACCTGCTGTCGGCCGGTAGTGAACGCGCGACCACGAGATGTCAGCAGGTCCAACACGGCAAGGCCGACCGGCTGCAGCACGAGCAACTGGGTGAGCAACATGGGCGCGATGAGGGAGGCGTCACCCAGCACGTACGCGGCAATCGGCAGACCCAGATTGCCGGCGTTGACGTACGCCGAGGCGAACGTCCCGATCACGGTCTCGCCGGCCGTACGCCGCCACACCAACCGGGCCAGCACCAGATACGCCGACGCGGTCACAACGACGCTGGTCACCGAGGCCACCAAGGTGGCCGAGAAGATCCGGGAGATGTCCGCCTCGCCGAGCACGGTGATCATGAGCGCCGGACTGGCGACGAAGAAGGCCAGCCGGATCAGCAGCCGCTGACTGGCCTCGTCGAGAATCCGAATATGGGCGAGCAGGATGCCCAGGCCGATGACGGCGCCGACGGTGACGAAACCGGCGAGAACTCCCTTCACCCTCAGCAGCGTTCGGCGAGCATTTGCCCTGCGACCCCTCAGATGGGCAGCTTGCGGAAGATCGGTCGCGGGACGTGGCGGAGACCGGACATCACCACGCGCATCGGAGTCGGCACCCAGATGAGCTGCCGCTTGCCTTTCACGGCAGCGACCACAGCGTCTGCCACCTGCTCAGGAGTCACGGCCAAGCGGTGCCTCCTCACGCCGCGCGTCATCTTCGACTTCACGAAGCCTGGTCGAACCACCAGCACGTGCACGCCATGATCGCGGAGCGCTTCACCGAGGCCGAGGAAGAAGCCGTCGAAGCCAGCCTTGGTCGACCCGTAGACGAAATTGGATCGACGGACTCGCTCTCCCGCCACGCTGGACAGCGCGACGATGTACCCGTATCCCTGCACCCGCATTCGAGCGGCGAGCAATACTCCGAGGTGAACCGGAGCGGTGTAGTTGACCTCGGCGAGCTCCAGCACGACATCGGGGTCCCGCCAGGCCTGCTCGGGATCACCGAGCAGGCCGAAGGCGACCACGGCGACGTCGATGTCCCCGCCAGCGAACGCCTGCTCGATGGTCTGCGCGTGCGATCCGGGATCCCGGGCTTCGAGATCGACTTCCTCGACCGGCATCCCATCTGGCGCAGTTCGGCGGCCGCTGCATCGCGTCGCTCGCTGGGTCGCGCTGCGAGCACGACACGAAGGCCGCGCTCCGTGGCGTAGCGGCGGGCGATCGCGAAAGCGATGTCTGACGTGCCGCCCAGCAACAGCAGCGACTGCGGTGTGCCCACGGCGTTGATCACGCCACCTCCATGTCCACGTCCTGCTCCTAGCGCAGTTCAAGACGGCGGGCAAGATCGGAATTGAAGATTCCGTCGGGATCCACCTGTCGGCGCACGGTCAGGAACTCCTCCAGCCGCGGGTACATCGTTGCGAAACGTCTCCGCGCTCAGCCGGGAATCCTTCGCCAGGTAGACCCGTCCACCAGCCGCCACCACCTGCTCGTCCAGCGCATCGCAGAGCTTGTCCAGGCCTGGCTCGATCGGTAGGTCGACGGTCAACGTCCAGCCCGGCATCGGAAAGGACAGCGGCGATGGGTTGCTCGGTCCCAATCGCTTGAGCACGTTGAGGCAGGACAGGTGACCGGAGTTGACGATCATCATCGAAGCAGGTGCGGAAGGTCTCAGCCTCGGAGAACGGCACCACGAACTGGTACTGCAGGAAGCCGTGCGGCCCGTACAGTCGATTCCATTCCGCCACCATGTCCAGCGGGTGGAAGAACTCGGTGATGTTCTGCAGCTCGCCCACCCGGTGCTTGGGCGCCTTGCGGTACCAGGCGGTGCTGAAGGCCTTCGCCGTGACGACGTTGATCATCCGATTCGGGAAGATCTCCGGGATCGTGCCGAGCGACGGCGCCACGAACTTCAGTGGATCCCTGGCCAGCTTGAACGGTAGGTCGTGCGCGCGGGCCTTGTTGCCACGGGTCAGCACCGCCCGGCCCATGTGCTTGTCCTGTGGTGACCGCGTCGAACCAAGCCACCGAGTAGGTGTAGTTCTCGTCGCCCTCGCTCATCCTGGCCATCAGGTCGTCGAGGTCGGTGCAGCGGTCGGTGTCCACCGTGAAGTACGCCGTTTCGGTGCGCTCGCAGGATCGAGGGTGGCGCCCAAGATCACTCCGGTCAGACCCATGCCGCCGACGGTGGCCCAGAACAGCTCGGCGGTCTCGCCGTCCGGCGAGACGGTACGGACCTCGCCGTCGGCGGTGAGCAGATCGAGGGACAGCACGTGGTTGCCGAAGCTGCCTGAGTGTGATGGTTCTTGCCGTGCACGTCGGCGGCGATCGCCCCGCCGATCGTGACCTGCCGGGTGCCGGGCAGGACCGGCACCCAAAGTCGCAACGGCAGCAGGGCCCGCATCAGGGCGTCCAGGCTGACCCCCGCCTGGACGGTCACCGTCGGCGGCTCCGCCTCGGCGTCGACGTGCAGGATGCGGTCCAGCTTGGTCAGGTCGAGCGCCGTGCCGCCGGCATTCTGCGCCGCGTCGCCGTAGCTGCGGCCCAGCCCTCGTGGGACGACGCCTCGCTCCTGTCGGCCTTGCGCAGGACGGAGACGCATCGGCCACCGAGTCGATCTCGGCCAGGTGCGCCCGGGTCGACGTTGCCGCGACCCCACCCGTGCAGCGGCACCATCGGCTGCGCCTCCGGCACTGAGGGTCTGATCGGCGGGACCTGCTCCTCGTCCCGCTCGCCACTCATCGGAACACCGCCACCAAGATCACCACGAGCCACACCAATCCGATCCCTTGCAAAACATGATCATGCAGAACGACGTCCTCGGGTTCGCCGGCGTTGCCTGAGTCGACCTCGAGGGCGTATTGCAGCAACCCCAGCGTGAACGGAGCGATCGAGACTGCGGTCCAGGGCACACCGAGCGGTGGCTGACCGTCCCGATTCTCGAACGCCCACAAGCTGTAGGAGATCAATACCATCACGGCGGCCAGCATCCAGGCGAACCGGAGATAGGACTCCGAGTATCGAGTCAGCGACCGCCGGGTTCCGGCGTCGGCGCCGAGCGCCTTCATCTCCGAATAGCGCTTGCCGGCCACCATGAAGAAGGAACCGAACGACGCCACCAGCAAGAACCATTGACTCAGCGGGATGCCTGCGGCCACGCCACCCGCGATCGCCCGCAGCAGGAAGCCGCTGGCCACCATCGCCAAGTCCACCACCGGCAGATGCTTGAGAAATGCCGAGTACAGCACCTGCAGCAGCAGATACACGGCGAGCGTGACGCCCAGAGCGACGTCGGTGTAGAACCCGATCGCAAAGCCCACCGCTCCGGTGACGGCGGCCAGCAGTAACGCGGCCCGCACGCTCAGTTCACCCGCGGCTATCGGTCGCAGCCGCTTCTTCGGGTGCAGCCGGTCCTCTTCGACGTCGCGGACGTCGTTGAGCAGGTACACCGTGGCGCTGACCAGAGCAGAACGCCACAAACGCCAGGCCGACATTGATCAGGACGTCCAGCTTCGAAGATCCGGCCGGCCGCCAGCGGAGCGGCGACGACCAGCACGTTCTTTAACCACTGGCGGGGTCGCATGGCGCGCAGCGGAGCCGGCAGACGGCTGGTGCGCACGGCGATGACGGAGTGCTCGGACATGACCTCCGAAGGGTACCGACAGCTACCTGAGATACGGACCGCGTTCGCGACCGACTAGGTCGAAAGTCGGCGATTACCGTATGGGCCATGCCCCAGCCAGCCCGCGGGCCGACTCTCCTGGTGGTGATCCTCGCGGCCGTGATGCTGGCGGCGTGTGCCGGCAACCAGGCGGGCGTGACGCCGCCGACAAGCGCACCGCCGCCCGCGCCGCCGCAGGTGAGCGTGCCTGCGGACGGTGTGACCCTGGCGGCACTCGGTTTCACGAATGGTCCCGTCGAGGAGTTCTCCCTTCCCCGAACCGCCGTTCTGGCATCCAAGGTCGACCAGACCACCAACGTGGCGGTCGTGCTGTCGTCGCCGTCACCCGCGGAGGTCGCCGACTACCTGCGTCGGAGCCTGCCGGCCGCCGGCTTCGACCTTCGGCGTGACGAGCGCGGAACGATGACTTTCGACGGCTACGGCTGGGCCGGGTAGTTTCACCGGCACCGCAGACTGCGGCCGGCACTGGCGGCACGCTCGGCGGTGCTTCTGCGGCCGCGATAGCACGTTTCGCGGCATGGGCCCTTGGCCCGAGTAGCCTCGGACGGCCGGCTCGTCGTAATCGGGAGAGGCAGCGTGATGTTGGTACGGCGAGAGGCCTTGCTGCAGCGCACACGGCTGCTTGGGCCAGCATTCGTCGCCGCTGTCGCGTACGTGGACCCGGGCAACGTCGCCACCAACACCGCGGCCGGCGCATCCTACGGCTACCTGCTGCTCTGGGTTCTCGTCGCCGCGACCTTGATGGCGGGCCTCGTGCAGTACCTGTCAGCCAAGGTCGGCTGGCTGACAGGCGAGTCGCTGCCCGCGCTGGTCGGCCGCCGGACCCGGACGATTCCCCGGCTCGCGTACTGGCTCCAGGCCGAGGCGGTGGCGGTGGCGACCGACGTCGCGGAAATCGTCGGCGGCGCCGTCGCCCTGTCCCTGCTCTTCGAACTGCCGCTGGTCGTAGGGGCGGTGATCACGACCGCGGTCTCGACCGGCCTGCTGCTGTTCCAGAATCACCGCAGCCAGGCCAGCTTCGAGCGAGTGATCACCGGCATGCTGGCGGTCGTGGCGATCGGCTTCCTGGCCGGGCTGGTGATCGCGCCGCCAGATCCCGTCGCCGCAGCGGCTGGTTTGATTCCTCGGCTGGCCGGGTGCCGAGAGTGCCTTGCTCGCCGTGGGCATGCTGGGGGCAACGGTGATGCCGCACGCGGTCTACCTGCACTCGGCTTTGGTCCGGGACCGGCACGGCATGGCCGATGCCGACTGCGCCGAACCCATCCTGTCGGGGATCCGGGTAGACGTGACGCTGGCCATGATCGTCGCCGGCAGCGTCAACATCGGCATGCTCCTGCTAGCAGCGAGCACGCTGCCAGGACTGCAGATCGACGGCCTGGCCGCCGCCCATGCCGCAATCGGGGACCGCCTCGGGCAGGTGATCGCCTGGACGTTCGCGCTGGCTCTGCTGGCGTCCGGGCTGGCGTCCACTTCGGTCGGCGGCTACGCCGGCGCAGTCATCATGGACGGTCTGCTGCGGCGTCGGATCTCGCTGCTGGGCCGCCGGTTGATCACCGCGGTACCCGCGTTGATCCTGCTCGCTGTCGGGCTGGAGCCCACTCGGCTATTGATCGTCTCGCAGGTGATCTTGTCGTTCGGCATCCCGTTCGCGCTGATCCCGCTGGTCCGGATCGCGGCCGACCGTAGGTTGATGACGTTCGTGCCGACCCGCTCGCTGACACTGAGGCTGGCGTGGCTGAGCATCGTGGTGATCTCGGCGCTCAACGTGATCTTGATCGTCCTGACGGTGGCGGCGGTCTGAGCTCAGTCGCCTTGGTCACGGACGACTCTCGCGGTGAGCGTTGAGCCGTCCTTGGTAGCGAGCACCCGAACCCTGTCCTTTACCTTGATGTCCGACTGGCTCGCTTTTTGCTTCTCCTTGTGGATCCGGGTGTCAGTGTTCAACACGTAGCTGCCGGTGAACCCGTCCTCGCTCATGACTGTGAGAGAGGTTGCGCTCACTGTCTTCACGACGCCGCGCTGAAACACCACGACGCGATGCTTCTCGCCGCCAAGCGTGGCCTCGCCATGCAGGGCCCGCCGCAGTAGGCCAGGATGCCGCCGAGTCGGGTCTGCGTTGTCCTTTCGATCGGGCTTCTCCGTCGGGCTCGCGCTGGGTGTCGCCGACGGACTAGCCGCTGGAGGCTGCTCGGGTCCGGCGTAGGCGAGGCCCGCGCCGATGGCAACGGCCAAGGCGACGGTGCCGATCGCGGCGGCGATCATCTTGGCCGTCTTGCTCATGACGTACTCCTTGTCGAGTGTTGGTTCGCCTCGGAACGCTGCCGGGGCTTGTGCTCAGTCTTCGGTTCGACGGGGCGAGAAGCGCTATGGCGGCCGCGGTCCTTCAGCAACTCTTCAGCGGCTGACCAGTTTCCTCATTTCGCGGGCGAACGGCGTGCGGTGCGGTAGAGCTCGACCAGCTGCTGACTGGTCGTGGCGTCCTGCGGCCCCTTGTCGTCACGCCAGCGGCCGGTGAATCGGGGAAACCGCATCGACAGCCCGGCGTTGTCCTTGAGCTGCCCCAGCCGGCGGTGTGGTTGGGCGACAGCGTGAGTTCGGCACTGAGCACCTCGAGCACCAGGCTTGGCTCGAACCACAGGTCGGCGGGAACGCGCGAGTCGACCCGGGCCGGCCGCTGCTTCCGGACCAGCGGAGCCAGCCGCGCGGGAAGCGCGGCGAGCTCGGCGTCGGAGAAGCCGGTGCCGCACTTGCCGACCGTCGAATAGACCTCCGTTTCCGGGTCGTACGCGGCCATCAGTACAGCACCGTAGGTGCCTCGCCGCCGGCCCCGGCCGGCGTAGGCGCCGACAACGACGAGGTCGATGGTGTCTGCCAGTTCGGTGCGGTAGTCCCGCTTGAGTTTGATCCACAACCAGCCGCGTGCACCCGCCTGATAGACCGCCCCCGGCGCGGTGGACTTCACACCAGACCTTCAGACCCATCCGTCACCGCCTGTTCGAAGGCAGCCTCAAGGGCGGGCGCAGTTGCCACCTCCAGTGCTGTGGTCAGACGGAGACGGTCCGACACCGTGACCGCTTCGGCGAGCCGCGATCGGCGGTCCAGGTAGGACAGGCCGGTGAGATCCTCGCCGTCGGCGTAGAGCAACTCGAAGCAGAACAGCCCGACCGGCACGTCACGTGCAGCCTCAGCGATGCCGTGCTTACGCCGACGGAACATGACTTCCTGGAAGGGGCGCAACTCCCCGGCGGCAGCGTCGTACGCGACGACCTCGCCTTCCAAGATCGCCTCACGTGGGCCCACCCCGGCATGCAGCAGCTCGACCACGTCGGGGAACTGGCTGCTCACGCGCTCCTGCCGCCGAGTGAACAACTCGATCTCGCCATCGGCACTGCGGTGAACCTGCACCCGCATGCCGTCGTACTTGTACTCCGCCATGCACCGGCCGCCGAGCTTGCCGAGAATCTCATCGGCGTCGGATAGCCGCTGAGCCAGCATGACTCTAACCGGGTTGCCAGGCCGCACTCGCAGATCCTGCACTGCGGCCAGTCCACCGGAGGCCAATGTGGCCGCGACCAGGCCAAGATCGCAGCAGATGTTGTAGGCCCGCTCCAGTACCGGCCGGTCCTTCCGGTTGCCGGTGTATACCTGCGCAAGCGCGTCCAGAATCGTCGGCGTGCCAATCCCTAGCCGGAGGTTGCCGGTCACCAAACGGAGCAGGTAGCGAGCCTCCAAAGGGGTCGCCGTGCCACCAGGCCAGCCAGCAACTCGAGCTTGCGACCCTGCGAGCCAGACCCTTCGGCGCGGGCGATCTCGTGAAGGGTGTCAACGACTGCAGCTACCTCCAGCTCGGGCTGGCGATCTGCGGCCGTCGCCTCCAGTAGCTGCTCAGCAGCCTGGCCGAGGTCGCCCGCCTCGCGCACTGATGCGACAACCTTCGTCGGCTCGACACCGGTCGCTGTCGCCACCGCGCGCACTGCCAGCTTCTCAGCCAACCCGAGGTCCACTGCCGCAAATTCAGGGGCCACCAACCCCTGACACAAGTAACAGGCGGTCGGCAGCAAATCCTGCGGGGTCTCGCCGAGTAGTGCCGCCAGCCGGTCAATCAAGACCAGACGACCGGAAGTCTGCTCCAAGTCCCGATATGCCTCAGCTATCACCTCGTACTTCATCCGCCAATCCTCGCCGACCGGGGACTCGGTTAGTAGCTGCTGTGCTCAAACAGCGATTACGCTCGCCGGTGAAGTAAGAGGAGCCCGTCATGAGATCCACCGAGTCGGCGGCACAGGAATCGGGGGCAACTCCCGCGTCCGCAGCTCCCAGCCCGAACCCGTTTCTTCTCGTCTCCGACCGCTCGACGCGGCTGATGGTGATCGTCCTGGTGAGCTGTGCCCTGACCGTGGCCCTGACCCGCCTTTTCCTCGTGCTCACGGGTTATCCGCAGATCGGCAACTCGACGTTCCATCTCGCCCACGCGTTATGGGGCGGCCTCTCCTTGTTCCTTGCCGGCATCTCGTCCCTGATCGTGCAGAACCGCGGGGTGGCCGTCGTCGTGGCACTGCTCACCGGAGTCGGGTTCGGTCTGTTTCTCGACGAAGTTGGCAAGTTCATCACTCGGAAGAACGACTATTTCTTCCCACTGGCGGCCCCCATCGTCTACGGATGTCTGCTGCTCATCCTGCTGGTCACCGAACTGGTCCGACGTCACCAGCTGCGCAGTCCTCGGGCTCACCTGCTTGCCGCCATTTCTCTGAGCCAGACCATCGCCGACGGCACGGCCACCCAACGAGAGATCAGCGCGATGGAAAATCATGTCCGCCAGGCCCGTACCGGCTCACTCGACGACGCCTCTGCGGCGTTGCTCGGCGGCATCGAGACTTCCATGGCGATGGCTGATCGAGTCGATGAGCCCTATGCCTTTGTCGGCCGCGCCGATCGCCGCATCCGGAGGGTGGTCGCCTCCTGGCTGCCCGCCAATCGTGCCCGTCGATTTGCGCGACTGGCAATGGCTCTTTTCTGCGTCCTCGGATTGCTTCAACTCCTGCTGCTCATCGGCGTCGCCTTCACACCCGAGGAACTACGCCGGGCGCTACGCTTAGCGTGCGCGACCAGCCTGTCGGAGACATCGGCAGGATCGTCTTTCTGGTCACGTGGGGCCTGAACGCCGTCGTCGCGGTGCTCGCCGGGATTACCTGGTGGGCGCTCCGCCCAGGGCGGCTCCGTCGACGTCTCGCGGTCAGTTGTGGCTACGGCGCGATGCTGCTGATGCTCGTTCTTGGCAACCTGCTCTCAAGCTACGTCTATCAGTTCGCCGTCTTGCTTGAGGCGACCTTGCAGATCATCACCCTCGGTCTATTGGTGCGCTGGGACCGGGCGACGCGACCCGCAGCTGTCGCATAGCGACGGCCGCAGCTCGCCGAGCAAGCCCTTCAGCGGCCGAGCCACAGGCTGGGCCAGTCCAGGCCGAGCTCGCACAGCATGGTGCGCAGCAGCGGCAGGCTGATGCCGACGACGTTGTGGTGATCACCCTCGATGCCGGTGACGTAGGCGCCGCCCAGACCGTCGATGGTGAAGGCTCCAGCCACGCTCCAGCGGCTCGCCGGTGGCGACGTATGCCTCAATCTCCGCACTGGAAAGCTGAGCAAAGTGGACCGTGGTGGCTGCAACCGCCGTACGCGCAACCGTCCTGCCGCCGTCACGCAGGATCACGTGGTGTCCGGTCTGCAGCACGCCCGACTGCCCGCTCATGATCCGCCAGCGCTCGATGGCGGCGTCGGCCGTCTCCGGTTTGCCGTACGGCTGACCGTTGAGTTCCAACATGGAGTCGCAGCCGATGATAACGGTCGGCCGCCGCTTTGGGCGGAGCCGGCCTGACACTGCCTCGGCTTTCCGCTGCGCCAGCCCGGCCACGATGTCAAGCACTCGGTCCGCTGTTCAGCGCGGTCTCGTCGATGCCGGAAACGATGACCTCGCAGGAAAGGCCGGCGGCTCGCATGGTGCGCCGCCTGGCCGGTGACGCCGACGCCAGAATCAGCCGGACTCGGTACGCCATGAAGGTCAGATCCGCGCGAGTGCGGCGCGCAGCGGGTCAAGCCCGAGCGACCCCAGGTTGAGCGCGTCGGCGTGAAACTGGCGCAGGTTGAAGTTGCGACCATTGCGCAGCCGAGCCTCGTCACGGGCGTCCAGCCAGATCCGCTCGCCCACCTTGTAAGACGGCGCCTGCCCAGGCCAGCCGAGATATCGGTCGAGCTCGAACCGCAGCGTCGGCTCATCACCGGAGCAGTTGGCGCTCAAGAACTCGAACCCGGCGGCCGGGGTCCAGCGCTCGCCGGGACGGAACTTCCACGGGTTGTTCTGCGGTATCTGCAGCTGCAGGTGCATGCCGATGTCGATGATCACCCGGATGGCGCGGAAGGCTTGAGCGTCCAGCATGCCCATCCGATCGCCGCCTTCGAGGTAGCCGAGCTCGTCCATCAGCCGCTCGGCGTACAACGCCCAACCCTCACCGTGGCCGGAGCAGGAGCAGAGCTTGCGCTGCCAGCGGTTCAACAGATCGGAGCGATAGGCATTCTGACGCGATCTGGAGGTGATGGCCAGGCACTCCCTCGTGGTAGACGGTCGTGACCTCTTTCCACGTCGAGAACGCCTCGATCCCGGCGGGAACCGCCCACCACATCCGGCCGGGCCGGGAGAAGTCCTCGGTGGGATCGGTGTAATAGATCGCCCCGTCGTGGGTCGGGGCGATACAGCACTCGATCCGCTTGATCGGATCGGGGATGTCGAAATGGGTGCCGGCCAGTTCGCTCACCGCACGATCGGCCAATTGCTGCATCCACTCCCGAAATGCTTCGGCTCCCCGGATCTGTCGCTCCGGGTCCTCGTCCAGCGCGGCGCACGCCGCCTTGATGTCGGCGCTGCCGATCAGGTTCTCGGCGATGGCCCGCTGCTCGTTCTGAATGCGGTGAAGCTCGTCGAAGCCCCACGCATAGGCCTCGTCGAGATCGATGACCGCGCCAAGAAAGTACCGCGAGTCGAGGGCGTAGCGTTCCTCACCGACCGCATCCAGGCGGGGAGCCAGCGGCGCTAGCTCGGTACCCAGCCAGGTCGCGAAGTCGTCGAAGGCGGTACGGCCCTGGTCGGCTGCGGCCAGAAGTTCAGAGTGCAGGGAATCTGGCAGCTCGTCGGGCGCCTGCCCGACCAAGCCGGCGAAGAAGTCGTCCTCGCCGGTCTGCCCGGTCCATGATCGGATCTGTTCGATCGTGCCGTTGATCTGTCTGACAGCCGACACGTTTCCGTCGCGGGCTTCTGCGCGCAGGGTCTGCCGGACGCCACCCAGAGGCTGATCGAGGTTCCGCAGCCGTGCCGCGATGTTGCGCCAGGCGTCGCTCACCTTCGGTCGGCATCAGATCGAAGGTGGACCGAATCTCCTGAGCTGGGCCGGCGATGACGCTGACCCGAGATTGGCTGATGTGCGCCTCGTAGAGCTCCACCTCCAGGCCCAGGCGCTCCAGCATGGCGTCCTTGGCTGTCTGCTCGCGGTCGTCGGACGCTCGGAGCGGCGTGCAGCGCGGCGATCGTGCGTCGGGTGTGCGCGATCTGCTCGTTCAGCCCGTCCGGCGAGTAATCACCCCATTCATGATCATGGCCTTCGACGCCGAGGTATGTGGCGACCTCGGGATATCGCGTCACGCATTCGTCGACGTAGCGATCCGCGATTGCATCGACCGCGCGAGAACGTTCTTTGCCGGCGGCTCGGTCAGCGCCGACCACCGCCGAGCAAACCACCGAGCATGTCGAGAACCGACCCGCCACCGAGCCGCCCGTCCCCATGCCGCCGAGGATGGAGCCGAGCACATCACCGATCCCGCCACTGGTTTGAGGCGCATTGCCGGTGGCCGTCCCGCCCCGCATCCGCGATGACAAGTACGAGAGCACAATCGGTGCCAGCAGCGGCAGCAGCTTCCTGATCAGGTTCCCGCTGCCACCGACGCTGCCGCCCAGGGTCTGAGCCACTTGATCGGTGTTCGAGCCGAAGATGTTGCCGACGATCTTCTGGCCGTCGTCGGCGTCGACCTGATTGAGGTCCACGCCACCGGCGATCAGATCGGGTGGGTGCTGCTCCAGAGCCCCGGCGAGCGACGCGGCACCAGCCGGGTCCGCGGCGTTGGCTTGGAGCCCACCCAGCAGAGCCGGCAACGCCTGCCGAACGGCTGACTCTGCGGTCTGGGGATCTACGCCAAGCTGGTCAGCCAGCGCGTTCATCGGAATACCAGCGACGATGTCGTCCAGATTGTCCATCGTGACCTTCCGCCTCGGCTGCCTGCTGGCAGCGCCGTCTCACTCTAACGCTGGGCGGCGTCGTGTCAGCCTTCTCGGCCCGGCGGCCCGCCAGACGCCTGGACCGGGACGGATCGGAGCGCGCAGGCTCCGCCAGTAGGCTGACCAGCCGTTGTTGGCCGTCGTGTCCGCTGACGCCTCGGCGCTCGAAGCGCGACCACGCAAGACCATCAGCAGGGCCGCGAGCTCCTCCTCGGTCGGATCGCCTTTGATCACGCGCACGGGTTCGGTCACAGGGGGATGTTCCCGTGCTTCTTGGGCGGCAGGGTCTGCCGTTTGGTCCGGCAGCAGGCGCAACACCGGGTGATCTCGACGCGCGTCTCGTGCGGGCTGATCACCGCGTCGACATAGCCACGCTCGGCGGCGATGTAAGGGTTGGTGAGCTCGTCGTCGTACTCGGTGATCAGCTCGGCGCGCAATTCCTCCGGCTGGTCGGACTTGGCGATCTCCTTGCGGTACAGGATGTTCACCGCACCCTGCGCGCCCATCACCGCAATCTGCGCCGTCGGCCAGGCCAGGTTGAAGTCCGCGCCGAGGTGCTTGGAACCCATCACGTCGTACGCACCGCCGTACGCCTTGCGGGTGATGACCGTGACCAGCGGGACGGTGGCTTCGGCGTAGGCGTAGATCAACTTCGCACCACGTCGAATGATGCCGTTCCACTCCTGGTCGGTGCCAGGAAGGAAGCCGGGCACGTCGACGAAGGTGATCACGGGCACGTTGAAGGCGTCGCAGGTGCGGACGAAGCGCGCGGCCTTCTCGGACGCGTCGATGTCCAGGCAGCCGGCGAAGTGCAGCGGCTGGTTGGCCACGATGCCCACGCTGCGGCCGTCGATCCGGCCGAATCCGATGATCACATTCGGTGCGAACAGAGCTTGTACCTCGAGGAAGTCACCGTCGTCCAGCACCCGGGAGACGACTTCGTGCATGTCGTATGGCTGGTTCGGGAGAGTCGGGAATCAAGGTGTCGAGATCGCGGTCGGTGTCGGAGGGATCGAGATCATTCACGAAGTCGAACGATGGTGGATCCTCAAGATTGTTCTGGGGCAGGAAACCGAGCAGTGTCTGGACGTAGGAGATGGCGTCTTCCTCGTCGGCCGCCAGATAGTGCGCATTCCCGGACTTCGTGTTGTGAGTCCGGCCGCCGCCGAGTTCCTCCATGCTGACGTCTTCGCCGGTCACGGCCTTGATCACCTCTGGGCCGGTGATGAACATCTGCGATGTCTGGTCGACCATCACGACGAAGTCGGTCAAGGCCGGAGAGTAGACGTGTCCGCCGGCGGCGGGTCCCATGATCAAGGAGATCTGGGGGATCACTCCCGAGGCGTGGGTGTTCCGGCGGAAGATCTCGCCGTAGAGCCCGAGCGAGACCACTCCCTCCTGGATGCGGGCTCCGCCGCCCTCGTTGAGGCCGATCAGCGGGCAGCCGGTCTTCAGTGCGAAATCCAGGATCTTGACGATCTTCTCGCCGTACACCTCGCCCAGGCTGCCGCCGAAGATCGTCACATCCTGGCTGAAGACACACACCGGCCGGCCGTCGACGGTGCCGAAGCCGGTGACCACGCCGTCTCCGTACGGGCGCCTGTTCTCCAAGCCGAACGATGCCGCGCGGTGCCGAGCGAACTCATCCAGTTCGGTGAAGGATCCGGCGTCCAGGAGCAGCTCCACCCGCTCGCGCGCGGTCTTCTTGCCCTTGGCGTGCTGCTTCTCCACCGCGGCTTTGGAGCCGGCATGAACTGCCTGGTCGATCCGGCGATCCAAGTCGGCAAGCTTGCCCGAGGTCGTATGGACATCCTGTCGCTCGCCGCGAGAGCCGGGGCCCGCTTCGCTCACGCCGGCTGTTTCGCGTGGCTCACCCCGAGGAGTGTCGTTCGCTTCGCTCACGCTGGCTGTCTCCGTCGCGGCGGTGGGGCGGTCCATATGTGTGGACTCTAGCCACTGTATAGAGGATGTGTGACCATCGCGGACCGGATCGACGAGGCACGGCTGCGCGAGGCGCTGCTGCGTGATGACGCGCCCTGGGCGGATCTGCAGGTGGTGGACGAAGCCGGCTCCACAAACCTCGATCTCGCCGCTCAGGCGCGCGGCGGCGCACCCTCAGGCAGCGTGTTGATCGCGAATTTCCAGTCCGCCGGCCGGGGCCGGCAGGGGAGAACCTGGTCGGCTCCTCCAGGGTCGGGAGTAGCGGTTTCGGTGCTGCTGCGTCCGGTCGATGTCGCGCCCGTTCGCTGGGGCTGGCTGCCCCTGGTTGCGGGATTGGCGGTGGCGAACGGCCTGCGCCAGTATCCGGGCGTGCCGGCGTCGCTGAAATGGCCGAACGACGTGCTGATCGGTGAGGGGAAAGTGGCGGGGATATTGGCGGAGCGGATCGACACAACGCGAGGACCGGCGGTGGTCATCGGATTCGGTGTCAACGTGCACCTGAACGGCCGCCGACCTACCTGTGCCGTCAGCCACGTCGCTCGCTCTGCACGCCGGCGAGTCGACGGTTCGCGGTCCGCTTTCACGAACCGAGGTAGTCCGTAGCTGTTTGGTGGCGCTCGGCGCGTCATACCTCGTGTGGAATCAGGGCAAGACGGCGGAGGAACTGGCGGCGAAGTATCGGGAGCGTTGCGCAACGATCGGCCGGCGGGTGCGGGTCGAGCTCGTCGGGAGACCTCCGATCGAGGGAATCGCGACTGGGGTGGACAGCGCTGGACGGCTGGTGGTCGGCACGGATTCCGGCGCTCAGGTCGTCGGCGCCGGAGACGTGATTCATCTGCGAGGTGTCTAGCCTTGAGCCGTGGCGTTCTCCCCGAAGCTGCTCGGTGCGGATGAGCGTGTCGTCATACACACCCGGACACACGCCAAACGGTTGATCTTGCCGGCCGTGGCACTGGTCGTCCTCTGTCTAGCGGTCGGCGTCGGGGTCGGCGCTGATTCCCGAGAGCGCACGGCCTATCGGTCAGCTGGCTATCGCGCTGGTCGGTCTGGTCCTGGCCGTATGGTTAGTGGTTGTCCCGTTCCTTCGCTGGTGGACAACTACTTACACCGTCACAAACCGGCGCCTCATCACGCGGCGTGGCATCCTCACCCAAGTCGGCAAGGACATGCCGCTGATGCGGATCAACGACGTCTTGTACGAGCGCAGCTTGGTTGATCGGATGCTCGGCTGCGGCACACTGTTCATCCAGACGGCAGCTGAGGGTGGCACCATCAAGCTCGACGACGTGCCGCATGTCGAACGCCTCCACCTGGAGATGACAGAGCTGCTGTTCGGCAGCACGCCAGATGCTCCACGCCTACGGGGCTCGGATTCTGATCAGCAGGGGGGCATGTGAGCATTCGGGTCGCACGACCTGCGCCGCTGGTCGCTGAAGTGATCTTGGACCGGCCCGAGGCACTCAACGCCATCTCGACAGAGGTGGCCCGCCAGCTGGCCGAGGCTTGTGAAGAGGTCCTCGAGGACGAGGCCTTGAACGTGGTGATCATGACCAGTTCGATCGCCAAAGCCTTCTGCGTGGGTGCCGACCTGAAAGAGCGCGCGAGTTTCACCGACCATGACCTGCGGCGGCAGCGGCCGATCATCGAAGACGCGTTCGGGGCTGTCCGGAACATTCCGATCCCGACGATCGCTGCCGTTGAGGGCTATGCGCTCGGTGGCGGTTGCGAGCTCGCGCTCTCCTGCGACCTGGTCGTCGCCTCCGACACAGCGGTCTTCGGCCTGCCCGAAGTCGGGCTGGGACTGATTCCCGGGGGCGGTGGGACGCAACTGCTACCCCGCCGAGTTGGCTGGAACCGGGCCGCGGATCTGATCTTCACGGGCCGTCGGATCGAGGCGGATGACGCCTTTCGGATCGGGATCGCGGACCGATTGGTCGCCGAGGGAACAGCGCGGTCGACGGCGCTTCAGCTGGCCGTCGACATCGCGGCCAACTCCCCGGTAAGTCTTCGTGCGGCCAAGCTCGCGCTGCGTCGCGGCTTCGACGTCGATCTGCCCAGCGGCCTGTTGATCGAAAACGAAGGCTGGGAGCACGCGGCCTACTCGGATGACCGGCGCGAGGGGATCGCCGCTTTTGTGGGCCGTCGCGAGCCTCAGTGGCCGAGTGCACGGCGCCACGGATGAGTGGGCCGTCACGGTTCACAGCTGCCCCAGCCGGTAGAGCTGCCGCTCGACGAGCGAGAGAGTGCACTCGGTTTGCGCGATCAGCTGGTGCGCTTCGTGCTCACCGGGGGGTTGTCGGCGATCGTCGACTTCGGGCTCTTGGTGACCTTGATGGCGATGGGTCTCAGCCACACTCCCGCCAAGGCGCTCTCGTTCCTCGCCGGCACGACGACGGCCTACCTGATCAACCGGCGGTGGACGTTCCGGGCCACTCCGTCAACGCGGCGCTTCCTGGCCGTTGTGGCGCTCTACGCGCTCACCTTCGCCCTGCAGGTGGGGCTGTTCAGCGTGTTGTACGTGTGGCTCATCGACCAGGGCCTCCGCCAGGTGGCAGTTCAGGTGATCGCGTTCGTGATCGCGCAGGGCGTGGCCACCACCGTCAACTTCGCCGTGCAGCGCTCGCTGATCTTCAAGCTGAGGTAACTATTCTCCCGGCTCGCGCTCGCTCCACGGACGGGCCGGTACGCTTCGCCGAGTGAGTGCTCGCCCGTTCACGGTCGGCATCATCGGTGGGGGTCAGCTCGCGCGGATGATGTATGCCGAGTCGATCGCCCTCGGCGTGCGGGTACGGCTGCTGGCTGAAGGGGCGGACACGTCCGCGGCGACGGTGGTGCACAACGTGACGGTGGGCGACTACACCGACCCGCCGACCGTACGAGGATTCGCCGCCGGCTGTGACGTCGTGACTTTCGATCATGAGCATGTTCCTACCGGCCTGCTGCGAGACCTGGAAGCGGCCGGGGTGCGGGTACGGCCCGGAGCCGCGGCATTGCTCCACGCGCAGGACAAGGCGATCATGCGCGACCGGCTGACCGCCCTGGGAGCGCCCTGCCCGACCAACCGAGTTGTCGCCGATGCTGCCGCGCTGGTCGCCTTCGGGGACGAATTCGGCTGGCCGGTGATCGCGAAGACGTCCCGCGGTGGCTACGACGGGAAAGGCGTCTGGCGGATCGACTCGGCCGCCCAGGCCGCAGAGCCGTTCGGCGACCTGGCGGAGGGTGTGCAGATCATTGCCGAGGAATTCATCGACTTCACCCGTGAGCTGAGCGCCCTGGTCGTCCGCTCCCCGGCGGGCCAAGCTGCGGCCTATCCGATCTCGGAGTCGGTGCAGCGCAATGGCATCTGCGTCGAGACGATCACGCCTGCGCCAGGCCTGTCCGAGACCCAGGCCACCGGGGCACAGCAGCTCGCCCTGACCATCGCCGCCGAGCTCGGCGTGGTCGGTGTTCTCGCCGTCGAACTCATGCAGCGGGTTGACGGTTCGATCCTGGTCAACGAGTTGGCCATGCGGCCGCACAACACCGGCCATTGGACCATCGACGGCGCGCACACCTCGCAGTTCGAGAACCACCTGCGCGCGGTCCTTGATCTTCCCTTGGGCGATCCAAGTGCCCGAGTGCCGTGGACGGTGATGGTGAACGTTCTCGGGGGCACGATCGATGATCTTCCGTCGGCGTTGCTGCACTGCTTCGCTCGGGATCGTAAGCTCCGCGTGCAGCTCTACGGCAAACAAGTGCGGCCGGGACGCAAGGTCGGCCACGTCACCGCATTCGGCCATGATCTAGACGGCACCCGACGGCGGGCCCGGCACGCCGCGGCATACCTGAGCGGAGATCCTGATGCTTGACCCAGCCCGAACGCACCTGGTCGGCATCGTCACCCGCCCGTCGTTGCTGCCGGGATGGACCGTCGGCCACGTCCTCGCGCACGTGGCCCGAAACGCCGACAGTCACACTCGACGCTGCGACGCCGCTGCTCGCGGCGAGACCGTCGACCAGTATCCCGGCGGGTATGCAGGACGAGCGGCCGAGATCGAAGCCGGTTCGGCCCGTTCCGCGGCCGAACTGGTGGAGGACGTGCGATCGTCGGCCCGGCGCCTCGACGACGCGTGGACCGCGCTTGCCGACGAGACGTGGGACGTAATCACGATCGACGTGGGTGGCCGCGCAACGCCCCCTCGCCGACCTGCCGGCGCGACGCTGGCAGGAGCTCGAGGTGCACGTGGTCGATCTGGGCGTGGGCGTGACGTTTCGCTCCTGGCCCGACGACTTCGTCCACACCTGGCTCCCCCGGTTGCGCGCATCGCTGCCGCATCGGCTCGGCGCCGACATGCGCGCTCCGCCTCCTGGAACGCTCGACGAGCGCGAAGAGCTGGCGTGGTTGTATGGCCGGCTCGAGCGCGCAGACCTTCCCACGCTCGCTCCGTGGGGATGACGTCGCCGGAAGTGGGTAGGACCATCACGATCTCCAGTCGACATCGAAGGGAGACGTCATGGCCACTGCGAAACAACGTCAGGCCGCCAAGCGCAACATCAAGAAGGCGATCAGCGCGTCGAAGTCGAAGCGGACGATCGCCAATCTGCCGAAGAAGACCCGCACCGCGCTCGGGAAGCAGGCATCCGCCGTTGCTCGCCGCAAGCGGACGGGCTCGACGCATCCGAAAACGCGTCAAGAGCTGTACGACATGGCCAAACGCCGCAACCTCGCAGGCCGCTCGAAGATGGGCCGCGCCGAGTTGGCGAGGGCGCTCGGCGAGAAGTAGCTCGGCCCGTGCCACACTCCGACCGTGCAGGCGGTCGCGACAGCCGGAGCCGGGTTTCTCCTCGCAGTCTTGTGGTTCGACTTGATGTACGACGTGCAAGTTGCGCCGCACCCCCGTGGCGAGCTTCCGGAGGCAGTGGTCGGCTCGATCGCCGGCTACTACCGCCGGGTCACCACGGACGCACGGCCCATGAATCGGCTGGTCGTGCTGGCCATGGCTGCCACGCTGTCCGCAATCGTCGCCCAGATCGTCCGGTCGGACGGTGCGCCAGTGGCACGCTGGCTGTCGCTGCTGCTGGCTTCGGGCCCGATCGGCCTGGCTGCCGCCCGCACCGTGCCGAGCGCGGTGCGGCTCGGCACCCGGCGAGATCCGATCGATCTGCAGTCATCGCTCGCTCGGACGATCTATCGCCAGCACCTCTTCTGCGTGTGCTCGATCGGCGTGCTGCTCGTCGTCCAACTGGCCTGGATGCGCTGAGCGGGTCTGCCGCGCTGCGAGGCTTGGCGGATGCCGCCGCCCTATGACGTCCACAACTTCCTGAACCTGCTCGGCATCACCATCGACGAGAGCGACACGAGCCGGCTGGCCGGACAGCTCACCGTCACCCACTCGCTGATCGCAGGCACCGGCTACTTGTGGGCGCCGGTGGTGATCGCGCTGGCGGACGCCCTTTGCGCGTTCGGCGTCAGCCGGAACTGGCCGGACGATGCGGGGAGCTTCACGACCGTGGAATCCAAAGCCAACTTCATGTCCAGCGCGCTCGAGGAGCAGGTCGTCAGTGGGCTGGCAACGCCGCTCCACCTCGGGCGCACGACACAGGTGTGGGATGCGACCGTGACCAACGAGTCGACCGGGCGGACGATGGCGGCCTATCGCTGCACGCAGCTGATCCTCTACCCGACGCCCGGCTGACAGCGCTGAGGGATCAGATCGCTCTGCCGGGTGGCTCGAGCGCCGAGGTAGCGCCCGCGATCAGGAGCGACACGAGGATGCCGAGCGGAAGCGTTCCCCAATACGACAACTCGAGGCCGCAGTTGCCGAGGAACAACATGAGAAGCCATGTCGCGGGAAAGGTGGCAATGAACAAGATGACGACAAGCACCAGCAGACTCGCGATCATGGATCGCTCCTCTCGCACGTTTGCGACTCGACGATCGAGCGGGGTCAAGTTTGATTCGCCGTAACGCGCACATCGCGGATGATCGACCTGTGGCGCTTCGAGCGCGCGCGAACGGCCCTGACAGGGCGGTTCACGCACACACGACGGCTATTGCTGATAGTGCTCGACAGTGTCGGGGTCGCGGTAGCTGCTCCTCGTCCGGGTCGCCACCGCTGCGGCGGCGTGCGCGGGCGACGGCGCAACAGGTCCCACAATTGGTCGATGCGCACCTCGACCTGCGTGAGCCGCTGCTGTTCCTCGGGCGTCAACCCCCGGCCGACGCCGTGCTCGTGGAGTTGACGCTCCTCATCGACGAGTCGTCGATCTCCTTGATCATTTCCTGATCGGTCACGCTCCACTCCTTCCCGAAAACGCGGGTGGCCAAGACGTCGTAGGTCTGGCGATGTTCACCCTGGCGGCTTCGATCGCTCGCCACACCCGCTCGGGCGTGCAGGGATGTCGATGTGCCGAATGCCGAGATGGGCGACTGCGTCGCACACCGCGCTCTGCACGGCCGGCGTCGCACCGATCGCGCCGACTCGCCGATCCCCTTGGCGCCGAGCGGATTGGCCGGCGTCGGGGTCTCCATCGTCTCCAGCTCGAACGTCGGCAACTCGGCGGCGCTGATGATGCCGTAGTCCGCGAAGTTCGACGTGATCGGGTTGCCGTCGTCGTCGTAGCGGATCTCCTCGAGAAGGGCCTGCGCCGCGCCTTGCGCGATGCCGCCATGCCGCTGGCCCTCGACGAGCAGCGGATTGACGATGCGGCCGGCGTCGTCACACGTGACCATGCGCCGCAGGTCGACTCTTCCTGTCTCGATGTCGACGTCGACCACTGCGACGTGCGCGCCGAACGGGAACGTCGTCGACTTCTCGTGGAAGTCGATCTGTCCGCACAGCCCGGCACCGGACTCGTCGGCGCCGATCGCCGCGGTGGCCACCTCTGCCCACGTTCGTGCGACCGCAGGTGGTACCGGTGACGTGGAACGTGCCGTTGCTCGTCTCGAGCACGACGTCGTCGACGTTGGCCTCGAGCAACTCGGCCGCGATCTTCTTCGCCTCGTCGATCACGATCTCGGACGCTTGCAGGACGGCGGAGCCACCGACTTGCAGCGAACGCGATCCCATCGTCCCTTCGCCGCGCGACTTTGTCGGTGTCGCCCCACGATGTTCACGCGGTCCATCGGAATGCCCGTGGTGTCCTGCACCATCATCGCGAAGCTCGTCTGTGGCCTTGGCCGCGGCACGTGGCCGGTGTAGACCGGCCTGGGCGTAGCGGCTCAGGCCCAGGCAGCAGGCCGGCTGCGCAACGTGCTCCTCGGGAACCGCGGAAGCGGGCGTAGGCGACCGCGGCATCGTCGGTCTCCGCCCGCCTGCGCGACCACGCTGGAGCGCCACCTCGTCGGCGACGTAGCCACCCCGACCACCCGCCCGATGCTCGCGGGCGCCGACGGCGACGATCGCGCACGGCGCTTCGCCGGCGCCGATGATCGTGTGCCGGGTGCCGGGCGGACAGTGGACGAAGTCCCAGGCGCGGAGCAGCCGTTCCTCACCCTCGATCAGCAGCAGCGCCTCGCCCGCGAGGACCAGGAAGGCCTCCTGGATCGGCCTCCCAGTGGTACATGCCGAGCGGCTCCCCGGGGCCGAGGACCACGAGATCGACGCCGAGCTGGGGAAACCACGCCTCGGCCTCGTCGTCCGTCCAGCCGGTCAGCGGCGCGTTGTCGCCGCGACCCTCGCGGTGGATCCAGCGGGCGTCCGTCGCGTTCACCACGAACCAACCGTCGCTCGCTGGCACGAGGCCGGCATCCGTCCGTTCGAGCTTCGCCTCGCCGGGCATCGCCCGATCATAGAGGCGTGCCGGTCGTGGTGGCCAGGTACCAATCGGACGCCTTGGCCGGGCTCCCAATCGGTCACCACGCGCGGCGGGTTGCGGCGGCACCACCCCGGCAGTCTGGAGCGTCAGCCCGCCGCGCGCTCGGCCTCGAGCCGCGTCCGCGCCTCGACGTCCGCGCGTCCGGAACGGGCAGTTGCCGCAGTAGCGCGGCTCGTCGTCGCCGAACCGGGCCAGGTACTCGGCAGCGCGGGTCACCGGCGGGTGGTCGGCGGCGTCGGGGTCGCACTGGTAGGAGAGGCAGCACGAGCCGCGGTGCTGGATCAGCGCCGGCGCGCCGGCGGCGTCGGCGATCCAGAGGTCGGGGGCTCCGCCTCACGGTCGCCCGCGCCGCGTCAGGAACCGCTTCGCGGCCGCCTGCAGCTCCCCGGGCGGGGCCGCCTCGAACGCAGCCAGGGGCACCAGCGCCGCCGCGGTCGTCTCCGCCGCCTGGGCCCAGAGATCGGCGCGCCCGAGGCGCGATCGTTCGCCGAGCGCCGCCACTGCCGGCGCGGCCAACCCGACGATGGTGGCGATCGCGGCCACCTCGAGTCGGTCGTGGCCGCCGGCCGCGTGCACCCCGTCACGGCCCGCCCACGGGTGGCCGGCCGCGACCGAGATGGGGCGTCGGCGATCCGCACGTCGCCGCAATAGCCGCCGTCGATCTGGAGCAGCTCGAGCGCGTCGTCGACGGGGTGGACGAGAATCCCGTCGCGGACGACGCCGACGGCCACGGCCGCCGCGACGATCCCGATCGACCAGCCGGCGGTCGATCGCAGCCACGCGTCGCCGCGCGCCCGACTGCCGCCGCTGCGCGTCTTCGATCGCCGCCATCGCGGTCGGGGCGACGGCGCCGTCGAGGGACGTCCGACCGCCCGCCGGCGCAGTCGTCGGAGTACGGCGCCACCACCGGCCGCACGCGGTCGTGGAACCAGGCGGGGACGTCGAGATCGGCGGGGAGGCCGCAGGAGAGGGGCCGGCTGGGGTGGCCGTCACCGAGGACTTAGGGTACCCGATGTCCCAGCCCTTTGTTAGGGCACCCTAAGTCGTTCCTCGCTGCACGGTAGTCCCGTCTCAGCGATGGCGACGGATGCCTCGACGGTCAGGGCGGATCGTCGTTGTGCGCCGCCTGGATGTTTCAGCCCCGGGGCGGAGGAGACCACGTGCTGTTCCGGCGTTGGAGGTTACGTGGCCGAGGTTGCCTTCGAGGACGTCACCAAGGTCTATGCCGACGGGACGAAGGCTGTCGACGATCTTGATCTCGCCGTCCAGGACGGTGAGTTCATGGTGCTGGTCGGGCCGTCGGGCTGCGGCAAGACGACGGCGCTGCGGATGCTCGCCGGGCTCGAGGAGATCACGGGCGGCGCGGTGCTGATCGACGACCGCGTCGTCAACCACGTGCCGTCGCGCGACCGCGACATCGCCATGGTGTTCCAGAGCTACGCGCTCTACCCGCACCTGACGGTGTACGAGAACATCGCGTTCGGGCTCCGCGTGCGGAAGATCCCGAAGCAGGAGATCGACCAGCGCGTCCATGCCGCGGCGGCGGCGACGCTCGGCATCGAGACCCTTCTGCAGCGCAAGCCGCGCGCACTCTCCGGCGGCCAGCGCCAGCGCGTCGCGATGGGGCGGGCGATCGTGCGGCAGCCGGCGGTGTACCTGATGGACGAGCCGTTGTCGAACCTCGACGCGAAGCTCCGGGTGCAGATGCGCGCCGAGATCAGCCGGCTCCAGAAGGAGCTCGGCGTGACCACGATCTACGTCACGCACGACCAGGTCGAGGCGATGACGATGGGCGACCGGGTCGCCGTCATGCGCAAGGGCGAGCTGCAGCAGGTGGCGACGCCGCAGGAGCTCTACGACCGCCCGGTGCAACCTGTTCGTGGGCGGCTTCATCGGCAGCCCGGCGATGAACCTGCTCGACGCCGAGGTCGACCGCGATGGGCCGACCGCCTGGACGGTCTGTCCCTCGGCTCCCAGCGCCTGCGTGCTCGACGCCAGGCCGCGCCGAAGACCCGCGCTCGCCGGCTATGCCGGGCGGCGGGGTCATCCTCGGCATCCGGCCGGAGGGCCTCGAGGACGCCGCAGTCGAGCACGGCGGCGGCGCGGAGCAGCAGCTGCACGGCGCGGATCGAGCTCCGCGAGGCGCTCGGCTCCGAGACATCGTCCTGCACCTGGCGGATCGACGGCGACGCCCCCGCGCACACCGACGCAGACCCGCGAGCTGGCGCGCGACATCGGCGACGAGCGCGCCGCGCTCGGCGTCGCGGCGGACGACAAGCACCGCGATCGTCGTGGCCCGGGTCGACCGCCGTTCCGAGGTGAAGGAGGGCGACGAGGTGCCGACTCACCCGTCGATCCCGACGCCCTGCACCTTCGATGCCGAGACGAGCCTCGGCATCGCGGACTGATGAGGAGGAGGACCTGCACGATGAGGAGACAGCGCTTACACCTGTTCGGCCCGCCCTCGCCGTGGTGAGGTGGCCCTCGCGGTCGCTGCATGCGGCGGCGGCTCCAGCTCGTCGAGCTCGAGCTCCACCAGCCCCGCCGCGGCGCCCGCCTCGACCGCGGCGGCGCCGCCTCGACGGCCGCGAGATAGCGACGTGTCCGGGACGGTGTCCCCTTCCGGGGTCGTTGGACCGGCGACGAGCAGAAGAACTTCCAGGCCGTCCTCGACGGCTTCAAGAAGCAGTACCCGAACGTGACGGTGGAAGTACACGCCGGCACGGCGACCAGCTGCCCGACGATCCTCGCGACGGCGGTCGCCGGCGGCAAGCCGCCGGACATGGCGTCGGTGCCCGCAGCCCGGCCCTGATGAAGGACTTCCAGGCCAAGGGCGCGCTCCAGCCGCGATCGACTATGCGAAGAGCGACGTGACGCAGAACTTCGGTGATGCAATCACGCAGCTCGGCACGATCGGCGGCAAGCTCTACGGCTTCGTCTTCAAGGCCGCCAACAAGTCGACCGTCTGGTACAACGTCCCGGCCGTTCGACGGATGCCGGCATCCAGCCGCCGAAGACGTTCGACGAGCTGATGACCAGCGCGGGCACGCTGCAGTCGTCCGGCATCCCGGCGTACTCGCTGGGCGGCGCCGACGGCTGGACGCTGACCGACCTGTTCGAGAACATCTATCCTCCGCCCAGGCGGGCCCGGACATGTACGACAAGCTCTCCACCCACGCCCATCCCGTGGACCGACCCGAAGCGTGAAGGCCGCGCTGACGGAGATGGCGAAAGTGGTGGGCGATACCTCGAACATCGCCCGGCGGCGCGTCCGCAGCGCTCCAGAACGACTTCCCGACCTCGGTCTCGCAGGTGTTCGCGGAGCCGCCGAAGGCCGCGATGGTGTTCGAAGGCGAGCTTCGTGGCCGGCGTCGATCCTGTCCGTCCCCACGAAAAAGGCGAAGCCCGAGAGCGGGTTCAACGTGTTCGCGTTCCCGTCCATCAACAACTCGCCCGGGCAGTCGTGATGGGTGGCGGCGACAGAACCGTGATCACGTTCAGAGGACCACGCCCCGCCGTCCAGGCGCTCGTCAAGTAAATCTGCACCAAGACGCCCGAGGCGGCCTCGATCTGGGCCGCGAAGGGCGGCTTCCTCGACGGCCAACAAGAACGTCGACCCGAGCGTCTACCCGGACGCGATCACCGCCGCGAGACCCGCGACGGCGTTGGCGGATGCCCAGACGTTCCGGTTCGACATGTCCGACCTGCAGCCGGCCGAGTTCGGCGCCACCGTCGGGCAGGGCGAGTGGAAGGACTTCCAGGACTTCCTGAAGGACCCGAAGAACGTCAAGGACGGCACCGCCACGCAGCTCGAGGCGGACGCGGAAGAAGGCGTACGGCTCGTAGCTCTGATGAGCCGGGTCGCCGCACCGACCGGTCAGGCGGCCGCCGATCTGGCGGCCCGGGACACGGCCGCCTCGGGGCGTCCGGAGCGCCGCCGCCGGCCGCTGGCCGCGGCGTTCCTCGCCCCGGCGGGTGCTTCCTGCTGGTCTGGATCGTGCACCCGACGATCTGCACGATCTGGCGGAGCTTCTACGACCGCACCGGCAACCGGTTCGTCGGCTTCAACAACTACCGGCGGCTGTTCAGCTCCGACACGATCCGCACCGCGATCGAGAACAACGCGATCTGGGTCGCGCGGTCGTGCCGGCGCTGATCACCGCGATCGGCCTGATCTTCGCCGTCCTGACCGAGCGGATCCGGTGGTCGGTCGCGTTCAAGACGGTCGTCTTCATGCCGATGGCGATCTCGCTGTTCGCCGCCGGGATGATCTGGCGTCGGTGTACGAGCAGGACCCGAACCGCGGTGCGCTGAACGCCGCCATCGCCGTCGTCCACGACGCCGTCAGCCCGACCGGCGTGCTGGCGCGGGCGCGGCCATCGCAGGCGAACGTGGTCGTGGTGCGTCCGGATCGCGGCATCGACCTGAAGCAGCCCGTCGCCGCGGGCGGCGCCGCGCTGCTCGGCTTGACGGCGATCCCGCCCCGGGAGGTGCCCTCGGGCGCGCGGCAGGCGGCGACGCCGCGGCCGTCCGCGGACGCACGTCGTCGGCACCGTCTGGCGTGACTTCAAGCCGGGCGGCGGCAAGCCGGGGGTGGTGGAGCAGGGCGAGCTGGCCTCCCGGGCGTGCAGGTGGAGCTGCGCGACGCGGGTGGCAAGAAGGTCGACCGGCGAAGACCGGCGACGACGGCGGCTTCCGGTTCACAGGGCTGAAGGGCGGTGGGCCCTACCAGGCCTCCATCGCGCCGTCCACGTTCGCGCAGCCCTACGGCGGCGTGACGTGGCTTCGCCCCGCCTGGTCACGCCCTCGATCATGGGCGCCTACGTCTGGATCTGGGCCGGCTTCGCCATGGTGCTGATCGCGGCCGGGCTGGCCGCCCTCCCCCGCGAGTCCTCGAGGCGGCCCGGGTCGACGGCGCCACGGAGTGGCAGGTCTTCCGCCGGGTCACCGTCCCGCTGCTGCGGCCGGTGCTGACGGTCGTCCTGGTGACCCTGGTGATCAATGTACTGAAGATCTTCGACCTGGTGCTGATCCTCGCGCCCGAGTCGTCCCAGGACGACGCGAACGTGATCGCGCTGGAGATGTACCGGGTCTCGTTCGGCGGGGGCCTCAACTTCGGGCTCGGCAGCGCGCTCGCCGTGCTGCTGTTCCTGCTCGTGACTCCCGGCCATGCTGTTCAACCTTCGACGGCTCAGGAGGGGATCATGATGACCCTGCCCCGACGGCGGTCGCCGAACGGGACACCGGCGGCGTCGCTGGCGCACCCCAACGCGGCCTGGCAAGCAGAATCGTTACCGGGCTGGTTCCTCGGTGGTCCAGGTGGTCGTCATATTGATCGGGCTTATCTGGATTCTGCCTACCGTCGGGCTCGGCGTGGCAAGCTTCCGCAGCGCCGCCGGACAACAGCGCGACGGGCTGGTGGACGGTGTTTAGCGACCCGGGCCAGCTCACGATCGAAAACTACAAGGCCGTCCTATCACAATCCGACCATTACCGGCTCGCTCGTCAACACCGTCCTGATCACTGTGCCGGCCACCGCTCCTCGTTGTGATCCTCGGTGCGCTCGCCGGATACGCCTTCGCCTGGGTTGAGTTCCCCGGCCGCGACTGGATCTTCATCGCCGTCGTCGGCGCTGCTCGTGGTGCCCGTGCAGGTCGCCCTGATCCCGACGCCAAACTGTTCGGCACCCTCGGGATCTTTCGGCCAGATCCCGGCCGTGGTGGCCTTCCACATCGCCTTCGGACTGCCGTTCGCGATCTTCTTGCTGCGCAACTTCTTCGTCGGCATCCCCCGAGACCTGTTAGAGGCGGCCCGGATGGACGGCGCGACCGAGTTTGGCGTCTTCCGCAAGGTCATTCTCCCGCTCGGCTGGCCGGCGATCGCGTCGCTGACGATCTTCCAGTTCCTCTGGGTGTGGAACGATCTCCTCATCGCCCTCATCTTCGCCGGTCAGGCGAAGCCAATCACCTACGCGCTACGGGAACAGATGCGCGCGTTCTCGTCGAATATCGACGTGATCGGCCCGGGTGCGTTCATCTCCATGGTGATCCCGCTGATCGTGTTCTTCGCCTTCCAACGCTACTTCGTACAAGGCCTGCTGGCCGGGTCGGTGAAGTAGCCCGGCGCGACGGCGGCGATCACGCCTGCTCCGCCAGGTGCAGCCGGTCGGCGACGCGCGGCAGCGGGATCCCCTGCACGACCAGCGAGGCGATCACCACCACCGCCGTCAGCGCGAGCATGTCCGTGCCGTCCGCGACAGCCCGGCCGCCACGGGCAGGCTGGCGAGCAGCACCGGCACGGCGCCGCGTAGCCCGCCAGCGACCCGAACGTCGCCTCGCCGCGGGTGTAGCGAAACGCGCGCAGCGTCGGGAACGTGACCAGCGGCCGGATCACGACCATATCGCGACCGCGATCAGCACGCCGTCGACGAGCTGCGTCGCTGAGGCGACGCGCGTGATCGCGACCCCGAGCAGCACGAACATCGCCACCTCGCCGAGGTGCGCGAGCTCGCTGTGCAGCGAGATGACCCCGTCGCGCTGACGGGACCATGCGATCGCCGGCGACGAGCCCGAACAGGTACGCGGCGACGAAGCCGGAGCCGTGCAGCAGCGCGGCGCCGCCGAACGCGAGCGCCGGCCCGGCCAGCACCGCCAGCGCGGGCGCGGCCGAGATCGTCGGCCAACGCGGCCCGAGCACCCGCGTCAGCGCCACCGCCAGCGCGACGCCGACGGCGACGCCGACCACGCCTCGCGCGCCATCGTGCGGCGACGTCGCCGACCGACGGGCTCGCCGCCGCGCGTGGCCACGTCGACGAACTGCACCGCGAGTGCGATCGCGATCGGGTCGTTCAGGCCGGCCTCGCCCTCGAGCACGCGGCCGATCGCGGCCGATCCGCGCCGTCTGACCGGCGAGCGCGGAGAACACGGCGGCCGGGTCGGTCGGTGCGAGCACGGCGCCGAGGATGAGCGCGACCGACCACGGCAGGTCGGCGACCGCGTGGGCGAGCATGGCGACCGCGCGAACGTGATCAGCGTGCCGCCGACGCCGAGCGCGAGCACCGGCGCCAGCACCCGCCGGAACGCGCGGTAGCCGCAGCGCAGGCCGCCGTCCGCCAGGATCACCATCAGCGCGACGGTGCCGACCACCTGGACGACGTCGGCGGTCGACCGCGTCCTGCGCACCGCGACCACTGCGCGATCACGACGCCGAGCCCGAGGAACACCAGCGGATCCGGCACCCGCAGCCGTGACGCGACCGGCTGCACGAGCAGCACCGCGAGCCCGATCGCTGCGACCGCGGCGATGACCTGGCCGATCTCGTTGGCGGACATCCGCGCGACAGCCTAGTGCCCGCGTCGAGCTCGCCGCATCTCGCGCGCGCGAATCGGCGCCTGACTGCGTCGGAAACCCGACGGCGTCCCGCCGCCGCTCGGGGTTGCTCCTTGTCAGCTTGCTGCTCGCGGCGATCTGTCGACGATTTCCGCCTCGGGACACCAGTAGCCGCCGCGCCGCGCGTTTCCCGCATCGGCGGACGGGAACGCCCGGACACGCCCGCGCGCTCCGCCTTGCCCACCGGCCGGTCCGGCGGCGGGGCGCGGCCCCCGGGACAGGGGCGGGGGCCGGCGTGCCAGGCGGCGCGCCGCCCAGACGATGGCGCCGCCGAGGTGCCGGCGCATCGCGCGCGTGGCGTAGGCAGCGCCGGCGTGGCCGAGCGCGGTGAAGAAGGCGCGGCCGCGACCGACCGGCTGGCTCCACGCGATCGGATGGTCGCGGCCCATCGCGTAGCATCCCGGGCCGGTACGTGCGCTCGTCGACGGTCAGCAGCACGTGCACGTGCGAGCGCGGGTTGGCGTCGAACGCGTACCACTCGTCGAGGCGCCGCTCGCCCGCGGCAGACCGCGCGTGGCGGGGTGGCGGCGTCGGCGACGCGGACCATGGCGGCCTGGAACGGGGCGTGGCCGCGGAACCGCGCACCGATCAACCGCCCGAAGAACGGCGAGTGCCGCTCCGTGTTCGGGGCGGAGTGGACGCCGACGAAGCCGCCACCGCCCTGACGTAGCGCTGCAGCGCCGCGTCCTGCGGCGCGTCGAGCACGTCGCCGTCGGTGAGCAGGAAGACGACGACGCGGAACCGGCGCAGCGACACTCGGTGAACGCGCCGGACCGCTCGGTGTGGGTGACGGTGAAGCCGCGCGTGCGGCCGATGGCACGGCAGCGCGCCGACGGCGGCGGGATGGAGTCGTGCCGGAAGCCCTCCGTGCGGGTGAAGACGAGCACCCGGTAGGGGGTGCGCGCCGGCGGCGGCGGGCGGGCCAGCCGACGCGGCGCCGGTGCAGCGAGCAGCGCGGCGGTGCGGAGCATCGTCCGCAGGGTGCCCGGTTACCGACCCTCGCGGAGCGGTGGCGGAGCCCCGCGCGACATTCGTGCCGGGTCGCACGATGTCCGCGACCTGCCGCCGGCGACCGGCGCGGGGTGGCCCCACCGCCGCCGTGCTCCGCGGCACGCCCCGGCTACGCTGCCGCCCCCCGGGAGGCGGCCGTGCTCGACTTCTACCAGATCACCGGCAGCACCTCGTTCGCGGTGCGCTGCGCCCTCGAGGAGATCGGCGTCGAGTACCACGCCGATCGACATCGAGCCGTTCGAGCGCTCGCGGCCCGCGAGCTTCGCCCAGGTCAACCCGTGGCGGCGCGTGCCGGCGATCTGCGACGGCGAGGCCGAGGTCTACGAGACCGGCGCCTGCCTGCTGTACCTGGCCGAGCGGTTCCCGGCGGCAGGGCTCGAGCCGCCGCCCGGCGACCCGTCGCGCGGCGCCTACCTGCGCTGGCTGGTCGTGGCTCTCCGACACGTTCCGGCCGCTGTGGGAGCGGATCATGGCGCCGCAGTTCTTCACCAGCGATGAGCGACGGACGGCGTCCGCGCGAAGGGCTACGAGGAGCTCGCCGAATCGGCGCGGCGCTCGAGGCCGAGCTGCGCGGGCGGACGTGGTGCCGTCGGCGACGCGCTACACCGTCGCGGACATCTACGTCTACATGCTCGTCGGCTGGCAGGCCTACCGGCCGGCCTCGTGATCGGCGGCGACGCGGTGCAGGCGCATTACGCGCGGGTCGGCGAGCGGCCGCGATCGCCCGCGCCCGCGACCTCGACGACCTCGACGAGCGGCTCTGCGCCACCACCCGAGCTGCGTGGCGGCGGCCGATGGACGCGCCGGTGGTCGACCTCTCCTAGCCGCCCCAGCGCCGATCGCGCTCCGCCCGGTCGCGCCTCGGCGTGCTCCATGGCGACTCCAGTGGCGGGTTGCGCTGGATGACGGAGGTTCGGCTGCGCACCTGTGCGCCGCCCGTAGCGTTGACGCCGGATCTTCCGTCACAATGGCGGGATCGTGCGCCGCCCCTTACGGCGCAGTCGCCCCCGAACGGATCTGCGTGCTGACACGTCGTCCGCCCTGCCCTGAGCGTCGCCATCGGCCCGCCGGAGAACGGGTTCCGCCGTGTTCTGGCTGTCGCTGGCGATCACGATGTTCGGAACTGGGCCGGTGCCGTGCGCGCTCACCGTCCGGCTCTACGACCAGACGCACTCGACGACCTGGGCGTCGCTGTTGTACGTGGCGGAGTTCGCGCCGACGGTGTTCATCGGCATCGCTGCTCGGACGCCTGCTCGACCGCCTGCCGCCGGTGCGCGCGCTCGCGATCTTCGAGCTCCGGCCGGCGCGTCGTGGCTCGTGCTGGTGATGCGTCGACCGGCCGCCGATCGTCGTCACGCTGGCGTCGTCAACGGCGCCTGCGCCGGCGCGTACAAGATCATCGCGACCTCGGCCACGTCGATGCTCGTATCGAAGGAGAACCTCGACGCGGCCAACGCCGCCACGCTCTCGATCGACGACCTGATGACGCTGGTCGGCTACGCGATCGGCGGCGTCCTGATCGGCGTCTTACGCGCCGGAGGTCGTGCTCGGCATGAACGCGGTCACCTTCCTGCTCTCGGCGCTGCTCCTGACGACGCTGCCGTTCATCCCCGCGCGCCGCGCGGCACGATGCCGCACGAGTCCTGGCGGCACCAGGTCACGGCCGGCGCGCGCCGCATGGCCGGCCACCCGCGGCTGCGCGTCGTGCTGGTCGGCGCTGCCGGTCGCCACGGCCGCGGTCGGCATGGGCAACGCGCTGACGATCCCGCTGCTGCGTGGCGCCGTCGCGGCGTCGGCCGCGGCGATCGGGTTCGTGCTCGCGACGCACGCGTTCGGGCTCGTGTTCGGGGCCTGGGCCGGGCCGTTCCTGCCGAGGCGCACGGCGACCTTCCTGCTCGGGATCGTCGTGATGGGCGTCGGCCTGCTGCCGATGTTGTTCAGCTCGAACATCCCGCTGATCGCGGTCGGCATCCTCGTCTCGGGCTTCGGCAACGGCGTCGTGATCATCCGGTTCCGGACGACGATGCAGATGGCGACGTGAGCCCGCAGACCGGGCGTCGACGATCGCCTTCATCTACTCGTTCTCGTTCGGGGTCGGCGTGCTCGGTGCGGCGCTCGCCGGTCCGAGTCGGCTGAGGTGGTCGACCTGCGGCCGGCGATCGCGGTCACGATCGGCCTGTTCATGCTGGCCGCGCTGGCCGGCGCCGTCACCGACTTCGTCGACCGCGGCCGCTACGACCCGGTCACGACCGTCGGCGACGACCTGCCCGCGGGGTCGGGCAGATCGGCGGCGAACGCACGTCTGCGCGAGTGCACCCGACCGGGGAAGTCAAGCGCCGCCGATCGGCCGATGACAACGGCGTGATCTCCCACGATCAGTCTTCGGAGGATCGTCGCCGCGCCCTGCTCGGTGCCGTGATGCTCGATGCACGAGGCGCACGAGCGCCGCGCAGTCCCGCGCGACCGCGCGTGCACGGCGCGCGGATCGCGACGCATCGGCGACGACCCGCTGCGCGCTACGAGCTCGCCGGAGATCGCCGAGCGCTGCGACGGGAGCATCGTCCGGCTCGACGACGCCCACGCTCGTCGTCCGCCGCGGCCGGTTCCTGGTGGCCGAGACGCAGGAGCTGCGGCGCGGGGCGTCGTCGTGATCGATCGCGTCGGAGCTCGCGGAGATGCACGATGTCGCACGACGCGGTGTACCGGCCCGAGTCGCTGCCGGCAAGGCGTGCCGCCGGGCGGTCGAGGGGTCGAACGGGGCGGCGGCTCGTGCTGCCGGCGACGCGATCCGGCCGAGCGCGTGCGGGAGGCGGCCCGCTGCGGCGGCTTCGCGACGCGCAGCGGCCGCCGCGCGTCGCCTGACGCTGCGCGTTCCTACGCCGGCTCTCACGCTGTTCTTCGACGCGCCGCTGGACGCTTCGGCCAGCCCCGGTGCCAGGGCGCAAACCGACCGAAGGAGCAGCGCATGCAGCGACCGAACCCGCGTCCGTCACGTGGATCATCACGGCGGCCGCCGCCCTCGGCGTCCGGTCGGCGTCGCCGGGCTCGGCCGGCGCCGCCACCGACGGCTCGTCGACGGCCACGCCGGCCGTCGCCACCGCCACCACGACGCCGGGCACGACGACGCCGGGCACGGCCACCGCGCCCGATCCGTCGACCATGAAGCACGGCCCGGGCGAGACGCTGCTCACGGCGACACTGCTGCGAAGGTCACGGCCGCCGCCAAGGCCGCGCTGCCGGGCGCGACGGTGATCCGGGTCGAGACCGACTCGGGCGGCGCCGTGTACGAGGCCCACATGCAGAAGGCCGACGGCACGCGCGTGACCCTCAAGTTCGACTCGAACTTCAAGGTGACGGCGACGAGGACCGGCTTCGGCTCCGGGCCGGGTGGCCACGGTGATGGCCAGGCGCCGCCGAGCGGCACCGCGCCGCCGGCACCGCGCCGACGGGCGCCTGATCGACCGGGCCGGGGCGCGCGATCCGGCGCCCCGGCCCGTTCCGCCTTGACGGTGCGGGCCGGAGCGGTCAGGGTGCCACGCCATGCCTGACCGCGCGGACGTGCTGGTGATCGGCAGTGGCGCCTCGGGCGCGATCGTCAGCCGCCATCTCGCCGAGCGCGGCTTCGGCGTCGTCTGCCTCGAGCAGGGCCACTGGGTGAACGCCTCCGAGTACCCGGGCAACCGGCCGGAGTGGGAGCTCGAGCTGTCGCAGCGCTGGCATCACGACCCGAACCTCCGCCGGCGCCCCGACGACTACCCGGTCGACGTCGCCGAGGCGGAGATCATGCCGCAGATGTTCGCGGGCGTGGGCGGCTCGACCCTGCACTTCGGCGGGCATTTCCCGCGCCTGATGCCGTCCGACTTCCGCGTCCGCAGCCTGGACGGCGTCGGCGACGACTGGCCGATCTCGCTACGCCGATCTGCTCCCGTACTACGAGCGCACCGACCGCGACCTCGGCGTGCGCCGGGCTCGGCGGCGACCCGGCGCTGCCGCCGGGCGCGCCGCCGCCGCTGCCGCCGCATCCCGATCACGCGTACGGGCGGAAGGCGGCGGAGGGCGATGAACGCGCTGGGCTGGCACTGGTGGCCGGCGCCGAACGCGATCGCCTCGCGCGACTACGGCAACCTGCAGCGCTGCGCCCGGTACGGAACCTGCGAGACCGGCTGCCCGCACGGCGCCAAGGCGAGCGTCGACCTGACGCACTGGCCCGAGGCGATCAAGCACGGCGCGCGGCTGGTCACCGGCGCCCGCGTCCGCGAGATCACGGTCGACGCGCGCGGCCGCGCGCGGCGGCGCCATCTACCGCGACCGCGACGGCGCCGAGCATCACCAGGAGGCCGACCTCGTGGTGCTGGCGGCCAACGGCGTCGGCACGCCGCGGCTGATGCTGCTGTCGCGGTCGCCGCAGCATCCCGAGGGTCTCGCGAACTCGTCCGGGCCTGGTCGGCCGGCGCCTGATGCTGCATCCGACCGGCGTCGTGGTCGGGTTCTACGACGAGGATCTCGAGTCGTGGAAGGGCCGGCGGGCCAGCCGATCCACTCGTTCCAGTTCTACGAGACCGACACCGACCGCGGCTTCGTGCGCGGCGCGAAGTGGCAGGTGATGCCGACGCAGGGGCCGCACCGGCATGATCTCGCTGCTCGACGGCCAGCCGTTCGACGCGGCCTGGGGGCGCGCGCTGCAGGAGCACGTGCGGAGCCACATCGGCCGCTGCATCGACTGGGGCGCGATCACCGAGGACCTGCCGGACGAGGCGAACACCGTGACGCTCGATCCGACGCTGCGCGACGGCGACGGCATCCCCGCGCCGAAGATCACCTACACGATCGCCGAGAACAACTGGCGCGCAGCTCGACTGGCATCTCGAGCGGCTCCGCGAGGCGCATCTGGCGGGCGGCGCGATCGCCACCTATCCGCTGCGGATCTGCAACGACCAGCCGGGCCACCTGCTGGGCACGGCGCGGATGGGCACCGATCCGGCCACCAGCGTGTGCGATCCGTGGGGCCGCACGCACGACGTGCCGAACCTGTTCGTCGTCGACGGCAGCCTGTTCGTGACCGCCGGCGGCCTGAACCCGACGTCCACCGATCTGCGCGCTCGCGCTGCGCACCGCCGAGCACATCGCGAACGCCGCCCGCAGCAGGTGGTGGCGACGTGACGCCGAGCAGCGCGCCGGCGTTCGCCCGGCTCGCCGACGAGCTCCTGCCGGCGACCGGCGACCTGCCGGCGCCGTCCACGCTGGCGATCGAGCAGAAGTGGCTCGACCGTGCGCTCGCCACCCGCCCGACCTGGGAGGCCGACCTGGAACGGGCGCTGGCGTCGGGCGCGACGGCGCGGGCGCTGCACGACGACGACCCGGCGGCGTTCTCGCGCTCGGGCTGATGGCGACGGGCGCCTACTACCTGCACCCGCGGGTGCGCCGCCTGATCGGCTATCCGGGGCAGAAGCCGATCCGGCGGCCGACGACGAGAGCGACTACTGGCTCCGCGACGGGCTGCTCGATCCGGTCATCGACCGCGGGCCGATCTGGCGCCAGGCGTGACCGCAACGCGCGAGACGTTCGCCGGCATGGGCGGCGTCGAGAAGGGGCTCTGGTACCTCGCGTCGCTGGTGTCGACGGCGCTGTTCGCGTACGGCATCTGGCGGCGTGCGTGCGGCGCTGGCGGAGCGGCCGCGGCGCTGCCGCGCGGCCGCGGGTGGGCGCGACGCTGAAGATCGTGCTCACGCACGTCTGGATCCGGCGGCGCGCCGGCGCGGCGGCGTACGCGCACGCCGGCGTCTTCTACGGGTTCCTGGTGCTGTTCGCCGGGTACGGTGATCCTCGCGATCCAGGACGACTTCGCGGAGCCGCTGCTCGGCTGGACGTTCTGGGAGGGCGCGTTCTACAAGGGCTACTCGCTGTTCCTCGACCTGTTCGGCGCAGCGCTCGTGGTCGGGCTCGGCTACTTCGACGTGGCGGCGGCTGACCGACGCGGCCGTCGAAGCTGACGTACACGGCCGGCGACTGGGCGTTCCTGCGGCCTGCTGTTCTTCCTGGCGCTGAGCGGGTTCGCGCTCGAGTCGCTGCGGATCGCGATCGACCGGCCGGACTTCGAGGTGTGGTCGCCGCTCGGCTACGCGGTCGGCAACGGGCTGCACGCGGCCGGGCTCGGGCCGGCGACCGCCGAGTCGCTGCGCCACGTCACGTGGTGGGTGCACGGCATCGTCGCGCTGTCGTTCGTGGCGATCATCCCGCACACGAAGGCGCTGCACATGCTGGCCGGGCCGGCCGGCGTGGCTCGTGCGCGACCCGCCGTCGGGCGCGACCTGCCGGCCGAGCCGGAGGCCGGGTACGCGACGTTCGCCGACTTCCTGCCCGCGGCACCTGATCGACCTCGACGCCTGCACGCGCTGCGGCCGCTGCCACGAGGCCTGTCCGGCCACCGCCGCCGGGCTGCCGCTGTCGCCGCGCGACCTCGTGCTCGACCTGCAGCACGACGGCGCGCGCGGGCGCGGCGCCGGGAATCGCGTCGGACACGCTGTGGTCGTGCATGCAGTGCATGGCGTGCGTCGAGATCTGCCCGGTCGGCATCGAGCACGTGCCGATCATCAACCTGCTGCGGCGCGGCCTGATCGAGCAGGGCGACCTCGACGAGGGCCTGCAGAACGTGCTCGAGGCCGTGGCGACGAGCGGCAACTCGTTCGGCGAGTCGCGGCGCGAGCGGGCACGCTGGACGCGGGAGCTCGACTTCGAGGTGCGCGACGCCCGGAAGGAGCCCGTCGACGTGCTGTGGTTCGTCGGCGACTACGCGAGCCTCGATCCGCGCAACCAGCGCAACACGCTCGCCCTCGCGCGGCTGCTCGCAGGCGGCCGGCGTCGACTTCGGGATCCTCCACGACGCCGAGCGCACCGCGGGCAACGACGTGCGCCGGGCGGGGGAGGAGGGGCTGTTCCGGAGCCTCGCCGAGGAGAACATCGAGCAGACCTCGACGGTGCTGGTTCGCGCGGATCCTGACCAGCGATCCGCACGGCTTCAACACGCTCCGCAACGAGTATCCGGCGCTCGGCGCGCCCTGGACGGCCGACCAGGTGGTGCACCACTCGCAGCTGCTCGGCGAGCTGCTCGACGCCGGCGCGCTGACGGTGCGCGCAGCCGCTCGGGCGCACCGTCACCTACCACGACCCGTGCGCGCTCGGCCGCTACAACGGCGTCTACGACCCGCCGCGCGAGCTGCTCGCGCGGATCGGGCTCGAGCTCGTGGAGATGCCGCGCAACCGCGACAACTCGTTCTGCTGCGGCGCCGGCGGCGGTCGCATCTGGATGCGCGAGCCGCAGGCCGGCCGCCGTCGGAGGACCGGATCCACGAGGCGGTGGCGCTCGGCGAGGCCGGGTCACGTCAGTTCGTGGTCGCGTGCCCGAAGGACGTGACCATGTACGACGACGCCATCAAGACGACCGGCTCGGCCGACCGGCTCGAGCTGGCCGAGCTGTCGGAGCTGGTGGTGGAGGCGTGCTCGGCGCCCGCCGACGAGCCGAGTACGGGCCCGCCTGGCGACGACGTCGGCGCTGAAGTTCCCGAGCGGCGGCGCCGCGCACCCGGCGACCCGCTCCGATCTGCGACGATCGCAGCGCCCGCTCCCGAGGAGGCCTGCCATGGCGCCGTAAGTCAGCCCGCCCATCCCGCACCGGTTCGACGGCCGCGTCGCGATCGTCACCGGCGGTGCCAGCGGCATCGGGCACGCGCGTCTGCTCGAGCGACTCGCGGCGGAGGGCGCGCAGGTCGTGATCGCCGACGTCAACGAGGAGGCGGCGAGGCGTCGCGGCGGCGAACGACGCGATCACGTTCGTCCGCACCGACGTCACGCAGGGCGACGAGGTCGAGCGCCTGGTCGACCACCGTCGAGCGGTTCGGCAAGCTCGACGCCGTGCATGCGAACGCCGGCATCGAGTCGCCGTTCGCTCCTCCTGCACGACACGCCGGACGACTGGTTCGACCGCTGCATCGCGGTCAACACGAGCGGCATCTTCCTCGACCTGCAAGCACGCCATCCGGCACTTCATGGAGCGCGGCGAGGGCGGTGCGATCGTCTGCACCAGCTCCGATCCACGACGTCAGGTCGTACCCGAAGATCGGCGTCTACGCGATCTCGAAGGGCGCCGTCGGCGCGATCGTCCGCGCCATCGCCGTCGAGTACGCCACGTACGGCATCCGTGCGAACGCGATCCTGCCCGGCGCGACGCTGACGCCGATGGTGGCAGCGCGAGATCGAGGACGCGCCGGACCCGCTGCGCAGGCGGCGATGATCAACGGCGCTGCAGATGATGAAGCGCAGCGCGCAGCCGTCCGAGATCGCCGCCGCCGTCGCGTTCCTGCTGTCCGACGACGCGTCGTTCATGACCGGCGCCTCGGTGCCCGGTCGACGGCGGCAGCCTGGCCGTCGCTGCCGGGGCCGGACGTGCTGACGCCGCAGACGCACGCGCCGGCCTAGGCGCCCTCGGCAGCGTGAGCGTTCGCGTGGCACGAACGCTACGCGCGAGGTCGCGCGTCTCGTCACGTGTCCAGCGCGCCGGCGTACCTGATCGACGGCTTCGCGACGTCAGGCTCGCAGGACGCCTCGGCGCGGACCCTGCTGGCGCGATGTCCGGCAGGGGTCGCGCGTCGCGCGTGGCTGCCTGGGTTCGCCCTCGGCGACGTCCGATACGCCGCCGCGCACCAGGCAGCGCGACGTCGTCTGGCCGGTCGATCTCGCGCGCCAGCCGGTGCCCGTCGAAGATCGCGTCCGCCAGGATCCGGGCGCGACGCAGTCGCCGACGCGGTAGACGCCCTCGACGTCGCCCGGGATCCTCGATCGAGCGCGTGGTACAGCGCGTCGTCGGAGCGGCGCTGCGTGACGAGCACGACCGCGCTCGGCGTCGAGCTCCGCGACGGCGCCGGCAGCGGCGCCGTCGCCAGGCCGGCCGCGGCGAGCCGCGTGCGCAGCGACGCACGCCTCGAGCGTCTCGTCGAGCAGCGGCGCGACGACGTCGAACGGCGAGTGGTACGTGACCTGCCGGCCCCGCTCCAGCGCCAGCTCCGCGCACGCCACGCCGACCAGGTACCCCTCGCAGTCGAGCACCGCGCACATCGCCGTCCGGCAGCCCGTCGAGCACGCGCTCCGGCGTCACGACGTGCGCGGTCGCGACGGCGCCGCCGAGCGCGGCGTAGACGCTGAACCCGTCCGCCGCCCAGGACGAGCCGGTCGCGATCACGACCAGCTCGGCGCCGTAGCCGGCGGATGTCGTCCGCCGTCAGCTCCTCGCCGCTGATCACCTCGATCTCGGCGCCGCAGCTTCCGCAGCTGGATCCGGCGCCAGTCGAGACACGCGCCCAGTCGCCGAGTCCCGGCAGCTGCGGCAGCCAGCGCAGGTGGCCGCCGATCTCGGGCGCCGCGTCGACCACGTGCACCCGCTCGAAGCCGCGCCGCGCGAGCACGATCGCGCACTCCAGCCCGGCCGGGCCGGCGCCGACCACGAGCACGTCCTTCGCGGCGTTCGCCGCCGGCTCGAACCGCTCCGGATGCCAGCCGCGGCGGTGCTCCTCGCCCGCCGTCGCGTTCTGCGTGCAGCCCAGGTGCCGCGCGTAGTTGGCCCGCGAGTAGCACTGGTTGCAGCCGATGCACTCGCGGATCTCGTCGTAGCGGCCGTCGCGGATCTTGGCGGGCAGGAACGGGTCGGCGATCGACGGCCGCGCGGCGCCGATCACGTCGAGCGCGCCGCTCGCCACGTGCGCGGCCATCAGGTCGGGATCGGTGTAGCGCCCGACGCCGACCATCGGCTTCGCCGTCGCGCCGCGCATCCACCGCGTCAGCTCCAGCTGGTAGCCCTGCGGATAGGCCCGCGACGCGCCGGAGTCGGTGCGGTGCTCGCCGCGCCTCGGCCCCGATCGCCGCGTCCCACAGGTCGACGAGCGGATCGGCGGCGCGCACGAACGCGGCGCCCTCCTCCGGCTCGATGCCGGTCGCGGCGAACGAGTCGGCCGCGACCCGCACCGCGATCGCGCAGCGGTCGCCGATCGCCTCGCGCACCCGCTCGATCGCCTCCAGCCAGAACCGGGCGCGGTTCTCGAACGAGCCGCCGTACGCGTCGCTGCGCCGGTTCGTGCGCGGTGACAGGAACTGCGTCGGCAGGTAGGAGTGCGACCCGTACACGTAGACGATGTCGAAGCCCGCCTCGACGGCGCGCCGCGCGCCGCCGCCACCCACGCGCTCCTGCGCCCGCGGCGGATGTCCGCGGCGGTCATCGCCTGCGCCACCAGCCACGGCCGTGCTCGCTCGCGATCTGGCTCGGCGCGAGCGGCGGCAGCCGGCTCTCGCGGACGTTCGCGTGCGAGCCGCCGTGCCAGAGCTCGACGCCCGGCCAGCGCGCCGTGCGCGTGCACCGCCTCGGTCATCAGCCGCAGCGCCGCGACGTCGCCGTCGTCCCACAGCCGCGCCGACACGTACGGCTCGTCGTCGGACGTGGGGGAGATCGAGCAGTACTCCGTGCAGACCGCGCCCCAGCCGCCCTCCGCCTTCATGCCCCGGTGGGCGGCCTGCGTGTGCGGTTTCGTGACGCCGAAGCCCGTGCAGTGCGGCACCTGGTAGAAGCGGTTCGGCAGCGTCACCGGGCCGATCCGGCACCGGCTCGAACAGGATGTCGTGCCGCGCGTCCCTCATGCGTCGAGCACCACCTTCCGGCGCGCCATGAACTCCTGCAGCTCCTCGTCGACCGCGTCGTCGATGCCCGGATCCTCGTACGCGTCGAGCAGCTTCTTCCACTCCGCGACCGCCGCCTGATCGGCGGTCGGTCGCGCCCTGCTTCAGCCACGTCGGATACGCCTGCGACCGGAACAGCGGCGAGATGTGCAGCCACGCGCGGTAGTGCTCGAGCGTATGCGGCGAGGCCAGGAACATGCCCGCCGGCCCCTCGTCGCGGATCGCGTCGAAGGCGAGGTGCTCCGGCGTCCACCACGACGCCCTCGCGCAGCCGGTCGAACATCTTCAGCACCTCGACGTCGAGCACGAACTTCTCGTACGACGCCGTCAGCCCGCCCTCCAGCCACCCGCCGCGTGCAGCACGAGGTCGGAGCCGGAGTGGTACGTGGCCCACAGCGCCATCGCCGTCTCGAACGCCGACTGCGCGTCGACCGCGTTGCCGGAGCAGAGGCCGCCGCCGCCGCGGTACGGGAGCCGGTAGTGCCGCGCCAGCTGCCCGCCCGCGAGCGTCGCCAGCACGCCCTCGGGCATCCCCAGCGCGGGCCCGCCGCTGCGCATGTCGACGCCGGAGAAGAACGAGCCGTACAGGCAGGGCGCGCCCGGCCGGACGAGCTGGGCCATCGCCACGCCGCTCAGGGCCTCCGCGATCTGCAGCGACAGCCCCGCCGCGAGCGACACCGGCGCCGTCGCGCCCGCCAGCATGAACGGCGTCATCGCCACCGGCTGCGCCGGCCGCCGCCCACGCCATCAGGCACTCGACCATCAGCGAGTCCCAGACGAGCGGGCTGTTCGGGTTGACGATGCCGATGATCGCGGGCGCGGCGGCGATCGCGTCGCGGCCGCCGCAGGCGATCGCCGCGAGCTCCACCGCGTCCTGCGCCTTCTCGCCCGACGTGCCGTAGCAGACGTACGGCTTGTCCGACCAGCGCAGGCAGGCGTAGTCGAGGTCGAGGTAGCGGCTCGTCTCGGGGATCTCGGACGCCTCGGTGACGCGGCGCCGTGGCCCGCACTGCTCCTCCTCGGGCTGCTGGGCGCGTGCCAGCAGGCCGAAGCCCCGCCACCGGACATCCGGCCTGTCAAGACCGTCACCGTCGAGCGGCGGGCCAGCGGCGCGCCCGTCAGCCTCACGGGGCAGATCCGCGCCCAGGATGAAGCAAGCCTGGCGTTCCGCATCGACGGGCGCATGCTCGAGCGCCGGGTCAATGTCGGAGACCGCGTCAAGGCCGGACAGTTGGTGGCCCGGCTCGACCCGCTGATCCAGCAGAACGCCTTCCGCTCGGCGCAGGCCAACCTGTCGGCGGCCCAGGGCCAGCTCACCCAGGCGCGAAACACCTTCGAGCGCCAGCAGGCCTTGGTGGAAAAGGGCTTCACCACCCGTGTTCAGTTCGACCAGGCCCAGCAGGGGCTCCAGACAGCCCAGGCGCACGTCGACTCGGCCCAGGCCCAGCTGCGCAATGCACAGGAACAGTTGAGCTACACCGACCTCTACGCCGACGCCGATGGCACCGTGACCGACAAGGGCGCTGAGCCCGGCGAGGTGGTGCGGGCCGGGCGGATGATCGTGCAGGTCGCGCGTCAGGGCGGACGCGACGCCGTCTTCGATGTGTCGCCCCAGATCAAGGACGGGGCTCCGCGCCAATCCTGAGATCACGGTCTCCCTGACCGACGGATCCGAACGTGACGGCGACCGGCCGCGTGCGGGAGGTCTCGCCCCGAGCCGATCCGGCCACAGGGACCTTCAGGTCAGGGTCGGACTCACCAATCCGCCCGCAGCGATGCGCCTTGGAACGACCGTGACCGGACGCATGCAGCTCGGTAGCGCGGCGGGCATCGAGATTCCGGCTTCTGCGGTGATCCGGTCCGACCGGCAACCGGCGGTGTGGATCGTCGATCCCAAGACCGGAACCGTAGCGTCGCGCAACATCGAAGTGGCGTCGCTAGATTCGGCGAGAGTCGTTGTCTCCTCGGGCCTGAATCCGGGTGACGTCGTCGTGACCGCGGGCGTCCAGGCTCTGCGGCCCGGCCAGAAGGTCCGCTTGCTCGAGGCCAAGCAGTGATCGGTCCCAATCTTTCCGAATGGGCGCTCGGCAAGCGCTCGCTGGTCATCTTCCTGATGATCGTCGCCGTGGTCGCAGGCACCTTGTCGTTCCTGCGACTGGGCCGCGGCGAGGACCCGGCGTTCACGTTCCGGACGATGGTCGTCGCGGCGGCCTGGCCCGGCGCGACGGTCGAGGAGACGTTGCTGCAGGTCACCGAGCGCATCGAGCGCAAGCTCCAGGAAACGAACCATCTCGATACGGTGCGCAGCTACACAACGGCCGGACAGACGACGATCTTCGTCGATCTCAAGCAGTCGACGCCGCCGTCCGAGGTGTCCCGGACGTCTGGTACCAGGTCCGCAAGAACATCGGTGACATCCGCGGCACCCTTCCCACCGGCGTCGTCGGCCCGTTCTTCAACGACGATTTCGGCGACACCTACGGCATCATCTACGCGTTCACCGCCGACGGCTTCACCTTCCGCGAGCTGCGCGACTACGTCGAGGCCGTGCGCTCGCGCCTGCTGCAGGTGCCTGACGTGTCGAAGATCGAAGTGCTGGGCGCGCAGGACGAGCAGATCTACATCGAGTTCTCGACCGAGCGGCTGGCCGGCCTGCGACCTCGACTACCCGACGATCCTCGCGACCTTGCAGGCGCAAAACATCATCCGGCCCGCCGGCGTCATCCAGACCGGCGACGAGAAGCGCGTGTTCCTGCGCGTTTCCGGGGCGTTCGATAACGAGCGGGACATCGAGGCGGTCAACTTCGTCGCCGGCGACCGCATCTTCCGGCTCGGTGACATCGCCACCGTGCGGCGGGGTTTCGTCGATCCACCGCAGCCGATGTTCCGCGTCAATGGCCAGCCCGCCATCGGTCTCGCGATCGCGATGCGCGACGGCGGCGACATCCTTGCGCTCGGCGACAACATTCGAAAGGCGATGGCCGAGATCAAGGCGAACCTGCCGGTCGGCATCGAGCCCACGTTGGTCGCGGACCAGGCGGTCACGGTCGACGTCGCGATCAACGATTTCCTGGCATCGCTGTGGCAGGCGATCCTGATCATCCTGGCGTGCAGCTTCGTGAGCCTCGGCATGCGCCCCGGCACCGTGGTCGCGCTGTGCGATCCCGCTCACCCTGGCGATCGTGTTCTCGATCATGGACGTCGTGCACATCGATCTGCATCGCATCTCGCTGGGCGCGCTGATCATCGCGCTCACGTTGCTGGTCGACGACGCGATGACCACGGTCGATGCGATGATCAACGGCTTGCTGCAGGCGACACGAACGACCAAGCGGCGACCTACGCCTACCGACGCTCGCGGCGCCGATGCTGATCGGCACCTTTGTCACGATCGCGAGCTTCGTGCCGATCGGCTTCGCGCGCAGCTCCGCGGGCGAGTACACGTTCTCGATCTTCGCGGTGGTGGCCATCTCGCTGATCGTCTCGTGGCTGGTCGCGGTGGTCTTCGCGCCGCTGATCGGCAAGGCGATCCTCAAGGTGCCCAAGCCGAAAGCCGACGCCAAGCCGAGCAAGACTCGTGAGTGTTTACGGGGCGTTCTTGAGAGGGGCGATACGCGCGCGATGGCTAACCATCGGCTTGACGATCGCTGCGTTCGGCGCGGCGATCTTCTTAGTGCGGTTTGTGCCGCAACAGTTCTTCCCGGCGTCCGACCGACCCGAACTGCGGTCGACCTGACGCTGCCGGCAGAACGCTTCGATCTTTGCGACCGAGGACAGGCGAAGCGCTTCGAGGCCCTCTTGAAGAACGACCCGGACGTCGACCACTACAGCACCTACGTCGGCCGCGGCGCGATCCGGTTCATCCTGACGCTCAACGTCCAACTCGCCAATCCGTTCTTCGCGCAGTTCGTGATCGTCGCGAAGGACATGGACGCGCGCGAGCGGCTGCAGGCGAAGCTCGAGCAGGCGCTTGCCGAGCAGTTTCCCGACGTCGTCGCGCGCGTCTCCCCACTCGAGCTGGGACCGCCGGTCGGCTGGCCGTTGCAGTATCGCGTGACCGGGCCGGACAAAGACCAGGTGCGCCAGATCGCCCTCGATCTCGCGCCTGTGATCGCGTCCGACCCGCGCGCGCGGCACATCAACTACGACTGGATGGAGCCGGCGCGGCAGGTCCGCGTCCGCATCGACCAGGACGAGGCGCGCCAGCTCGGCGTCAGCTCGCGCGCGCTGGCCGCAGGCCCTCAACGCTGTCGTGACCGGCTCGACGGTGACCCAGGTCCGTGACGACATCTATCTGGTCGACGTGTCGCGCGCGCCGGCGCCGACCAGCGCGTATCGCTCGCGACGCTGCGCACCCTCCAGGTGGCCTCGCCGAACGGGCGCACGGTTCCGCTGACCCAGTTTGCCTCGGTCGACTATGGGCTGGAGTACCCCCTCGTGTGGCGCAGGGACCGGTTGCCCACGCTGACCGTCCAGGCCGACATCGCGCCTGGAAGCCTGCCGACGACGGTCGTGGGCGCGCTCGCTCCGAAGATCAGCGCGCTGAATGCGAGCCTGCCGAACGGCTACCGGGTGGTCGTGGGCGGCACGGCGGAGGAGAGCGCCAAGGCGCAAGCGTCTGTGCTCGTCGGTCGTGCCGGTGATGCTGGTGCTGATGGTGACCATCCTGATGATCCAGCTCCAGAGCTTCAGCGGCCTGTTCCTGGTGCTGAGCGTCGCGCCGCTCGGCGTGATCGGAGTTGTGGTCGCGCTGCTCCTGTCGGGCAAGCCGCTCGGCTTCGTCGCGATCTTGGGCGTCTTGGCGCTGATCGGCATGATCGCGCGCAACTCGGTGATCCTGATCGACCAGATCGAGACCGAGCGGGCGCACGGGCGGCATCCGTGGGACGCCGTCGTGGAGGCGACGATGCATCGCTTCCGGCCGATCCTGCTCACCCGCGGCCGGCGATCCTGGGGATGATCCCGATCGCGCCGACCGTGTTCTGGGGGCCGATGGCCTATGCGATCATGGGCGGCCTGGCGGTGGCGACCTGCTTACCCTGGTCTTCCTGCCGGCGTTGTACGTGGCCTGGTTCCGGATCGACCCGCCCGCCGAGACGAACGTGTCCGAGCGGCCTCACGAGGTGGCACCGGACCTGGAGGCGCCGCGGCCGAATGAGGGCGGAGATCTGGCTCGTCGCCGACAGACAGGTCACAGGAGGTCTGAGATGTTGCTACGACGGCACTTGCTGTGCTCGGGAGCCCTGGCGGGCACCGCGGCCAGCTTCGCAAGAGCGTTTGCCGCCGATCAGTGCGCGGCGACGACGTAACAGGGCGCAGGTGGCGGTGCTGAGCCCCGACGCATGCCCGGCCGAGCCAAGGCCGGCAACGAGCGCTCCTGTCGCAGACGATGCGCAACTGCGACCTGCTCGCTCAAGGTCAAGGTCGACAGCCGGCGGGCAGTTCCGTTCGCGCTGGTGATCGGCTGAATCGACTCGCGTGTGCCCCCGGAGCTGATGTCGATCAACGGCATCGGCGACATCTTCAGCGCGCCGCATCGCCGGTAACGTCGCCGACGATGACGTCGTGGGCAGTGCCGAATTCGCACCATGCTGGCCGGGGCAAAAGCTGATCGTGGTGCCGGGCGACAGCGAGTGCGGCGTGGTCAGGGTGCCGATCGACGGCGCCGAGCTGGGGAAGCTCGACCCACCTGTCGAACCGCATCAAGCCCGCGGTTGAGGCCGAACCGGAACGCCCCGGGGAGCACACCTCAAGGAGCACGGGATTCTTCGCGCAGCAGGTGGCGACACGAACGCCACGCTGGCGGCCGAGGTCTGCAACGAGACAGCGAGGTTCTTCGGGATCTGGTCGCCAGAAGATCTCAGGATCGTTGCGGCGATGAACGATGTCGAGCGGGCGCATCACGTTCACGGAATGAGGACTGGCGGCGGATCGAAGATCTGGTACTCGCACGGGGCTGACCTTAGCCGAACTTCCGGATAACGAGGGTACGCAGACGTTCTCACGAGCATGTTCAAAAGCTGCCCCTGACCCATTAGCGGACATTCTCGTTTTTGCAGCTTACTCCCTCCGCGTTTGAGCCGCTAGGCAAGGCATGTGCTCAATATGACGTGCTTTCGCTTACTCGCTCAACAAAGATGCGCACGCGAGGGTGCAGGATGAAACCGATCAGAGAAATATTGCGTTTCGTGGGCCACCAGTCCGTCTCGGAATTCCATGATGCTCACCACGTAGGATGGTATCCCGTCATAGGTCAGTACAAACTCAGTGACCCACAGATCGCCGCTGCCGATCATTCGCCGGACCATAAAGCGCTTCTTGTTCGGCTGGACGGATCGGCTCTCCTGAATATTTTGCCGACCGCGGATCCGCTCGTCCGATTGCGGATAATCGAGCAGCATCGTCGCGGTAGATTTCATGTTCAATCTTGAAATCGTTTGCGTCCGAAGCATTCCAATGGCGCTCCAGCGCCGCCCGCACGGCTCGATCACCCATTTCAATCTCCCACCTGTACATCCTGCGATCACTCTAGGATTGCGGAATTCAGTGCCATTCACATGGAAACGGCTGCATCCGTCACGGTCTCAGAATGGCACACCTGAAACCTAAGCGCTTGGTCCGCGTCGGCGCTAAGGAGCCGACGTTCATTGAGCAGCCGGAATGTGAAATGTTTGACCCGAATGTATGGACCGGCCGTGCGTCGCAAGAGGCTTTCGAGATGGTGAGGTTGGTCTTGCGCTAATGTATCCGGCCCTTCGTGGAGCAGCGCTCCTGGCCATCATGGATATCCGCGCGCATCCGTTCTCATAAGCGGATCGGCCCTTTGTGGCCAAACGGGTCACCAGAGCACAGATGCGACGGCGCGACCGTTCTCCATCTCGTCTTCCTCTCGCAGACCTCGGCGAGCTCCAAGCGGTTGATGCAGGGCAGGGCGATGCTGCCCTTAGCCCATCACAGCCGCTGTTCGTGGTTCATAGGTGCGGTTCTGGCTCAGCACGCTCCAGGCGATCCGCGCCAGCTTGTTGGCCAGAGCTGCCGCCAGCACGTTGTGATGCAGCCGCGTCGAGCCGCCGTGAGCCAGTTCCCGAAACTGTGCTGGGGCCACTTGGCTGGCCAAAGCAGCAGCACGCGGGCGGCCTGGACGAGCAAGGAGCGCAGATAGCTGTTCCCGCGCTTGGACAGGCGGCCCAGGATCGTGCGGTCGCCGGTCGAGATCTGCTTCGGCACCAGCCCGAGCCAGGCGCCGAAGTCGCGGCCTCGGCGGAAGGCGGCACCGTTGCCAATCGCGGCCACCATGGCGCTGGCGATGATCGGTCCGACGCCTGGCACACTCATCAGACGCTGGCAGGCTTCGTCCGCGGCCACGAGCGCCTCGATCTCCTCGGTGACAGCATCGATGCGCTCGTCGAGATGATGCCAGTCCTGCATCAGGTCTTCGATCAGGTGCACCATGCGCGGCGTGAGCACATCAGTGCGGTTGGCCAGGATGTCCGGCAGCGCCTGCCGCAGCGATCGCAGCCCTGGCGCACCGCGATCCCGCGCTCGAGCAGAAAGGCGCGGATCTGGTTGATCACCGCCGTGCGCTGGCTCACCAGGCGTGCGCGAACCCGATGCAGGGCTTGCAGATCGAGCTGCTCGACCGTCTTGGTGGGCACAAAGCGCATGGTCGGCCGCTGCACGGCTTCGGCGATCGCCTCGGCATCGCGAAAGTCGTTCTTGTGGCTCTTGCGGAAGGGCTTCACGAACTGGGCCGGGATCAGCTTCACGTCGTGGCCCAGGGCCAGCAAGCTGGCGGCTGAGATGATGGGCGCCGACACAGGCTTCCATGCCGATCAGGCAGGCTGGCATGTTGGCCAGCCGAGCCTCGACCTGCCCACGCGAGAGCTTCTGGCGCAGGACGATGGCGCCGCGCGCGTCCAGGCCGATCAGGTGGAAGCTGTTCTTGCCGATGTCGATGCCAAGGGTGGCAACGTGCTGAAGCGGAGCTGTGGGCATGGCTCAGATCCTCGTGCTGGGCGCCCCTCGATGAAGGGTGCGCCGGTAAGCACGGCCGGTCCATCCCATTAGCGGATCTTCGAAAAGTCAGCTTGTGGCAAGCACCTCAGCAGCGCGTGAGCCCAACTGAGCCGAGCCGGAGACAAGGGATTACGCTCCGGCGGTCCTCCGACCTGAGCGCGATGAAGCTGCTCAAGTCAACGCCCGCGCCGGTAGTGCATGGCGACCACGCCATTGCGGAGCGGCTGCTTCCTGCCCCATGCCATTTGCCTCCTGAAGTTTCTGACGGCTCCCGACTCCGCTGAGCCAGCCCTGCGGGGCGAGATCCTGAAGCCTGTGGATCTGATCGGAGCCTGCCTGTTCGGCCCGGCTCCATCGGCATCACCTGAACAATGCCTTGGCATAGCGCAGGAGCCGCTCAACCCCGCGTGCGCCACCTTCCACCCGGCCGGATCTCCGTCCGCTATGGCCGGCCGCAATGTTGCGTGGACCCGCGTACGATCAGTTCCGGTGCAGTGATCCGGGTTGTGATCTCCACACCAGCATTCGAGATCTGGTCGAGGAGCAGGCGAGCCGCTTCGGCGCCCATTTCCTGGTGCCGGATCCGCACGGAGGTCAGGGGAGGGTGGACCATGTCCATCAACGGCATGTCGTTGTGCCCCACCACGGAGACGTCCTCAGGGCACGACAGCCCGCGGGCTCCTAACTCCTGGTACAGGCCAAGCGCCAAAAGATCATTGCCTGCCGCAACGGCCGTCACATCGGGGAAGCGATCCAGCAGCGTGGCCGCCGCCGCCTTGCCTGCCTCCCGGGTGTAGGCCGTTGCGGCGACGACGGCACCGGCGTCGAGCCCTGCCGCCTGCATGGCCTGGCAAAACCCTTGCAGGCGCAGGAGACCGGTTGAGAGGTTTTGAGGCCCTGCCAAGTGCCCGATGTGGCGGTGCCCGAGGCCGACCAGGTGCTCGACCGCCAAGCGCATGCCGTTCACATCATCCGAGATCACGGACGGTGCCCGGCTGCGGGCCTCAGCACGATTGACCAGCACGGTCGGAACACCCGCCTCGAGGCAGCGGCTCAGGACCGGATCGTTGTCCTGCTGGACCGTCGCGAGCACGAGACCCTCGACCCGGCGCCCGATCAGCTGGTCGACGACCTCGAGCTGGCGGTTCACATCCGTGCCGACATTGGCAATCAGGGCCGAGTATCCGTTGGCCGAGAGGGTCTCCTCAATCCCGCTCAGGATCGGGGCAAAGACAAGGTTGGCCATATCGGGAACCGCAATGCCAACGAGGCGGGACCGCTTCGTGCGAAGCCCCGCCGCCAGAACGTCGCGGCGGTAGCCGAGCCTCCGGGCTGCGGCCTGGACCCGCTCCACCACCTCCGGCGCGACAAGGTGGGCCGCAGCCGGATTCAGGGCACGTGACGCCGTCGAACGGTGGACGCCGGCGGCATCGGCCACCAGACTGCAGGGTCGCGGGCAGGCGGGTCGTCTCATTCACGGTGGCTCGAACCTCAACACTCAGCAACGTCATAGCTCCATTTCGTCGCATCTCAAATCAAAGAGCACAACCCGCTTGACTTCCTGCAATCGATTGCAGTAAACCGCTGCAATCGATTGTGCAATCGATTGCGAAAGGGAGGAGCGCCATGACCGCTCAAAACGCCGCGTTAGCCTCGCAGCCCCCGGCCTTGTCGAACATCATCACCGACGAGCGCTCGATCACCGACATCGTCATCGCCGCCATGGCGGGAGCCGAAAACGAAAGGCTGCGCCAGATCGCCGAGGCCTTCGTCCGGCACATGCATGCCTTCGCCCGCGAGGTGCGCCTCACCGAGGAGGAGTTCGACCTCGGGATCGAGTTCCTGAACCGCATCGGTCAGGCGAGCCACGACCTTCACAACGAGGCGATCCTGTTCTCGGACGCGATCGGCTTCTCGACCCTGGTCTGCCTGCTCAACAATGGCCAGAACGGCGCCACCGAGACGGCCTCCGCCCTGCTCGGGCCGTTCTGGCGCATGCACTCGCCCCAGACTGAGAACGGCGGCTCGATCGTCCGTTCCCCCACGCCCGGTCCGGCGCTCTTTGCCAATTGCCGCGTCACCGATCCCACGGGCCAGCCGCTGGCGGGCGTCGAGGTCGACGTCTGGCAGGCCTCGCCCGTCGGGCTCTACGAGAACCAGGATGCCAACCAGTGCGAGATGAACCTGCGCGGCAAGTTCACGACCGACCAGGACGGCCGCATCTGGTTCCGGTCCGTGAAGCCGGCCGGTTATCCGGTGCCGACCGACGGGCCCGTCGGCGACCTGCTCCGCGCGCAGAAGCGCCATCCCTACCGCCCGGCGCACCTGCACTTTCTCGGCTTCAAGCCCGGCTACAAGACGCTGATCACGCAGGTCTTCGTCGACGATGACGAGCGCCTCGAAAGCGACGTCGTCTTCGGCGTCACCCGCCACCTGATCGGCAATTTCCGGCCCGGGGAGGGCACGCCGCCCGCGGCGGACGTCACCGGTCCCTGGTACCGGCTCGACTACGAGTTCGTGATGGAGCCGGGCGAAGCCAAGCTGCCCAAGCCCCCGATCAAGTGAAGCCACCACCTCGCCCAATCCAACGAGGTCCAGCCATGTCATCAGCAACTGCCATTACGGCCGATCCGTCTCTGCACCCGAGCCGCGCCGCCCAACCTATCCGCGATCCCTCGAGGGCAAAGTTGCCCTGGTCGTCGGCGGCGCAGGGGCGATCGGCGCCGCGACCAGCCGCATGCTCGCCCAGGCGGGCGCCACGGTCGTCGTGACCCACATGACGACAGAGCGGGACACGCAATCGGCGACGGCGCTCGTCACTGAGCTCGGGCGACCGCCATGCGGCCTACCCGGCGAATGTCGCCGACACCGCCACGCTGCTTGCGCTTGCGGGAGCAGATCGAGGCCCGCTATGGCCGGCTCGACATCCTGGTCAACGCGGCCGGCTTCACCAAGCCGGTGCCGCATGCCGATCTCGAGGCGCTCGACGACGAACTCATCGACCGCATGTTCCAGGTCAACTGGCGCGGCCAGTTCGCCACCATCCGCACCTTCGCGCCGCTGCTCAAGGCTTCCGGCGACGGGCTGGTGGTGTCGATCTCGTCGATCGCCGCCTTCACCGGCGTCGGCTCGTCGATCGCCTACTGCGCCGCCAAAGCCGGCATCGACGTGATGACCAAGGCGCTCGCCCGCGTGCTGGCGCCGGAGGTCCGCGTGCTGGCCGTATCGCCAGGCGTCGTCGACACCGACTTCGTGCCGGGTCGCGGCGCCGACTTCAACGACAAGGTGTCGGCCTCGACTCCGCTCAAGCGCATCGCCGACAGCCGAGGACATCGCCGCCGCGATCACCGCCTGCGCCACGCATGCTCGGCTACTCGACCGGACACACCGATCCAGGTCGACGGCGGCCGGGCGCTCTGAGGAGGAGGCCGACCATGCGCTCGCCCCGCGACAAGAGTCTTCATCACCTGCGCCGTCACCGGCAACCTGACGACGCCGGATCAGACACCGCATCTGCCGATCACGCCGGAGGAGATCGCCGATGCGGCGCTGGGCGCCGCCGAGGCCGGCGCCGCCATCGTCCATCTTCACGTGCGCGATCCCGGCACCGGCAAGCCGTCGATGGACGCTCGACTACTACCGCGACGTCGTCGAGCGCATCCGGGCGAAGAACGCCCAGCTCGATCCTCAACCTCACGACCGGTCCCGGCGGACGCTTCGTGCCCTCCGAGGACGATCCGAAGGTCGCCGGTCCCGGCACCACGCTGCTGGCGCCGGAGAAGCGCGTCGAGCACATCGCGGCGCTGCGTCCCGACATCTGCACGCTCGACCTCAACACCATGAACTCCGGCAAGGAGGTCGTGATCAACACGCCGGGCAACGTGCGCCGCATGGCGAGCGGTGATCGCCGCAGGCCGGCGTGAAGCCCGAGATCGAGCTGTTCGACTCCGGCGACATCGCCCTGATGCACGACCTGCTCAAGGACGGCACGCTGGCAGGCCCGGTCGCTGTGCTCCTTCGTGATGGGCGTGCGCTACGGCTTCCAGCCGTCGCCCGAAACCGTGCTCTACGCCCGCAACCTCCTGCCGGCCGACGCCCAGTTCACGGCCATCGGCATCGGACGGACGGCCTTCCCGAGTCGTGGCGCTCTCCTACCTTGCCGGCGGCCATGTGCGCGTCGGCCTCGAGGACGCCGTCTACCTCGATCGCGGCGTGCTGGCGCCGTCGAACGCCGCCCTGGTCGAGAAGGCCCGCCGCATCGTCGAGGACCTCGGCGGCGCAGATCGCCATCGCCGCGCGAAGCCCGCGACATCATCGGTCTGCCGACCCGCCTTGCCGACGCGAAGCACGTCGCCTGAACCCGCCAACACATCCGAAGGAGTCCCTGTGACCGCTGCATCCCTCTCATCAGCTCCAATCTCCACGCGTACGCTCGAAGCAACGTGCCTGCGCCTCAACGCCAAGGCGCGCTGACGCCGCGCAGCGTCGCGCCCTTGCATCGAACAGGTTCGTCTCTCGTGGAGCCGGCCCGATGACGTCCTCGTCGAGATCAAGGCTGCGGCCGTCAACCCGTCCGACGTCAAGGCCGCGATCGGCCTGATGCCCTACGCCGTCTTTCCGCGCACGCCCGGCCGCGACTTTGCCGGCGTGGTGGTCGAGGGCCCAGCCGACCTCGTCGGCAAGGAGGTGTTCGGCTCGTCCGGCGATCTTGGCATCCGCCGCGACGGCACGCATGCCACCCATCTCGTGGTCGAGGCGGGCGCGGTCGTCGAGAAGCCTGCAACGATCAGCCTGCAGGAGGCCGCCGGCATTGGCGTGCCGTTCGTCACGGCGCTCGAAGGCTTCCGTCGCGCCGGCATGCCCAAGGCGGGCGAAACGGTGCTGGTGCTGGGCGTCAACGGCAAAGTGGGCCAGGCGGCCGCCCAGATCGCCACGTGGCGTGGCGCCCGCGTGATCGGTGTCGTCCGCAGGCCGAAGCCTACGAGGGCCACGCCAATCGGCGCCGTCGAGATCATCGACTCCTCGTCGACGGATGTCGCGGCCCGCGTGCAGGAACTGACCGGCGGCAAGGGCGCCGACATCGTCTTCAACACCGTCGGCGATCCCTACTACCAGGCCGGCACGGCAAGTCGCTCGCCAAGCTCGGGCGGCAGATCTTCATCGCGGCGGTCAACAAGATCGTCGAGTTCGACATCTTCGCCTTCTATCGCGGCCGGCACACCTATGTCGGCATCGATACCCTCGCGCTTGTCCTCGGTCGAGACCGCGGACGTGCTGCGCGAACTCGCTCCCGGTTTCGCAAGCGGCCACCTGAAACCGTTCCCGATCAAATCCGAACGGCATCTACGCGCTCGAAGACGCCGCCGAGGCCTACGTGCAAGGTGCATGGGGTCGTCCCGCGACCGCGATCGTCCTGCGTTCCAGGCCGGTGAGGTGAGTCCGATGCACATCGTCCGCTTTGACGCCGCTCCCGCCTACGAAGCGCCCGGCCACGACCTGATGCGGATGGTCCGCCTGCAGGGCCGGGAAGCCGGGCCCGCCGACAGTCTCTGGCTCGGGGTCTCCACGCATCGAGCCCGGCGGCGGCACCACGCTCGACGCCTCGGGCCTGGAGAAGATGTACGTCGTCCTCGACGGCGAGGTCACGATTTCGAACGGCCACGAGGAGGCGGTGCTCCGCCCATGGGACTCGTGCCGCATCGCACCGAACGAGGGGCGGGCCCTCAAGAACAACACCAACCAGCCCGCCACCATCCTGCTCGCCATGCCACTCCAAGCGGCAAAGGCGTGACGCCGAACGGTCACTAAGGGAGGTACCTATGAACCGTCGTGGTTTTCTAACAGCTGCTATCCTTGTTGCGAGTACCGCGTTCACGAGTATTTCGGCCTCGGCCCAGTCGGCCGATCCTGCCCAATCCTACCCAAATCAGATGGTTCGGATCGTGGTGCCGTTTTCTGCGGGCAGCATGACCGACATTCTGGCCCGTGCTGTTGCCGAGAAGCTTTCCGTGCGATGGAAGCAGCAGGTGATCGTCGAGAACCGGCCGGGCATCGCGGGCACAGCGGGCGTCGCCAAGGCGCCACCGGACGGCACCACGATCATGCTGACGTCAAACGGGCACACCGTGATCGGCGCCATGAACCGCACCCTGAACTTCGATCCGCTGAACGACTTCGTCGGCGTGACGCAGGTTGCGTCGATGCCGTCGATCCTGGTGGCTCCGCCCGATGGGCCCGTTAAATCGCTGAAGGACCTGATCGAGGCGGCCCGATCCAAGCCGGGAGCCCTCAACTACAGCTCGGCCGGGCTGGGAAGCGCCACGAACATCGCGGCCGAGGTGTTTCGGCAGGCCACCAAAACAGACCTGGTGCATGTTCCCTACAAGGGCATGCCCGAATCCCAGACTGCCATCCTCCGCGGCGACTCCGCCATGGGCTTCACCTTCTTCAATGTGGGCGGCGACCTGATCCAGGCCGGCAAGATGCGGGCCCTCGCGGTGACAGGCACCAAACGCATGCCACAACTGCCCGATGTCCCGACCTTTGCGGAAGCAGGAGTGCCCGACTTCAACTACGACGCATGGTTCGGGGTTCTGGCGCCGGCGGCGACACCAAAGCCGATCGTCGCCAAGGTCGGCAAGGATATCGCCGAGATTGTCAGTGCGACCGATATGAAGGCCCGCTTCGAGGCGCAGGGCGTCTATCTGGTGTCGTCCTCGCCGCAGGAGTTCGACCGCGTCGTACGGAGTGACGCTGATCGTTTCGGCAAGCTCTATCAAAAGACCTCAGGTAACTGAAGCGACGAGGTCAGCGCGCCCCTCGAATGACGGGCCGAGCGCAGACGCCTGAAGACCCTCGGCCTGCCGGGGCAGCAGGCCGATACCAATGAGACGATAACACGAACACCGCGACGGCCAGGAAGCCGCCCGTCTCACTCCAGAGAAACGTCCGAACAATCGCTTCAGCATCGCCTCCCGAGGGACGCGTGATGGAGACCCTTGACCCAAGGAGGGTGCAATGGCCACCGCCACCACAACATCGACGCCACCACGGAAGCCGTTCTACAAGATCCTCTACGTCCAAGTCCTCATCGCCATCGCGATCGGGATTATGGTCGGTCATTTCTGGCCAACGATTGCCGTCGAAATGAAGCCTCTCGGCGACGGCTTCATCAAGCTCATCAAGATGGTGATCGCGCTCGTGATCTTCTGCACCGTCGTGTCCGGCATAGCCGGCATGGAGAGCATGAAGAAGGTCGGCCGCATCGGCGGCAAGGCGCTGCTCTATTTCGAGGTCGTCTCGACGCTGGCCCTCGTCGATCGGTCTGGTTGTCGGAAACTGGCTTCGGCCCGGCGCCGGCTTCAATGCCAACCCCGCCACCCTCGATGCCAAGGCCGTCATGACCTATGCCGGCAAGGCGCAGGAGCAGACCGTCACCGAGTTCCTGCTGAACGTGATCCCGAACACGGTCATCGATGCGTTTGCAAAAGGCGACATCCTGCCCGTCGTGCTGATCTCGCTCCTGTTCGGATGCGTGCTGGCGCGGCTCGGTGATCGAGGGAAGCCCGTCAAGGACATGATCGATGCGGCGAGCAGCCTCGTCTTCGGCGCGATCAACATCATCATGAAGCTCGCCCCGATTGGGGCATTCGGGGCCATGGCCTTCACCATCGGCCGCTATGGCATCGGCTCGCTCGGGCCACTCGCCAAGCTGATCGGCACGTTCTATCTGACGTCGATCATCTTCGTGGTGGTGGTGCTCGGCGGCGATCGCGCGGGCCGCCGGCTTCAACATCTTCCGGTTCCTGGCCTACATCAAGGAAGAGATCCTGATCGTGCTGGGCACCAGCTCGTCCGACTCGGCCCTGCCGTCCCTGATGGAGAAGCTGGAGCGCCTCGGCTGCTCGAAGCCGGTCGTCGGGCTCGTCGTGCCGACCGGCTACGTCTTCAACACCGACGGCACCAGCATCTACATGACGATGGCGGCCCTGTTCGTGGCCCAGGCCACCAACACCGACCTCAGTCTGACGCAGCAGCTGGCCATCTTTGCCGTCGCCATGCTGACCTCGAAAGGCGCGAGCGGCGTGACCGGCGCCTCCTTCATCGCCCTTGTCGGAACGCTCTCGGTGGTGCCCACGATCCCGGTGGCCGGAATGGCCCTGATCCTTGGCATCGACCGCTTCATGAGCGAGGCCCGGGCGCTGGTGAACATGATCGGCAACGGTGTCGCCACCGTCGTGATGGCCCGATGGGAGGGAGAACTCGACCAGGCTCGCATGGATGCCGTGCTACGCGGAGAAGCCGGAGACGAAGATGCAGTCTCCCTGGGCGATGTCGAAGCCATAGCACCGCGCCCCAGGACACCGCCCGTCGAGCAGGTGGCGTGAGAGCTCAAGCCAATATCCCGGCAGCGTGCTTGCTGCCGGGGACCCAAGGTATGCTTTCGAAGGAACCGAGTGATGCCGATCTACAGCCTTGATGGAGTTGCTCCTGAATCTTCCGCACCCGCAGAAGATCTGGATCGCACCGGATGCCAACGTGATCGGCCGCGTCCGGCTCGGGTCCGATGTCAGTGTGTGGTTCGGTGCCGCGCTCCGCGGCGACAACGAATGGATTGAGATCGGTGCCCGCGCCAACATTCAGGATGGCGCGGTGCTCCACACAGACATGGGATATCCGCTCACGATTGGCGAGGATGTCACGGTTGGGCACCATGCCATTCTGCACGGCTGCTCCGTCGGCTCAAACACGCTGATCGGCATGGGAGCGACGATCCTCAACGGAGCCCGAATCGGGGCCAATTCGATTGTGGGAGCGAACGCCCTTGTGACCGAGGGCAAGGAGTTCCCGGACGGGTCCTTGATCGTCGGCTCGCCGGCGAAGGTCGTGCGCTCACTTGATGCCGATGCCATTCAACGTCTCCGTTCGAGTGCAGCACGCTATGTCGAGAACGGTCGCCGCTATGGAAACGGGCTTGTGCGTATCGACGAAGATCCTGCCGACAGGACCGTGATCGTAAAAGTCGGATCTCGAAATGATGGGGGGTTGATCAATGGATAAGGTTTACAGCGATGCGCGTTCCGCGCTCGCTGGCCTGGTCAAGGATGGCATGACCATCATGGCCGGGGGCTTCGGCCTCTGCGGCATTCCGGAGACGCTGATCGAGGCGATCCGTGATTCGGGCGCGAAGGACCTGACCTTCATCTCCAACAATGCCGGCGTGGACGGCGTCGGCCTCGGCCGCCTTCTCGAGACCCGCCAGATCCGCAAGATGATCTCGTCCTACGTGGGCGAGAACAAGCTGTTCGCCCAGCAGTACCTCTCCGGCGAGCTGGAGCTCGAGTTCAACCCGCAAGGCACGCTGGCCGAGCGCATCCGGGCCGGCGGCGCGGGCATCCCGGCCTTCTTCACCAAGACCGGCGTCGGCACCATCATCGCCGACGGCAAGGAGGTGCGCGAGTTCGACGGCGAGCACTACGTCATGGAGACGGGCCTGTTCGCCGACATCTCCGTCGTCCATGCCTGGAAGGGCGACACGGAGGGCAACCTCGTCTACCGCAAGACCGCCCGCAACTTCAACCCGATGATGGCCACCGCCGCGCGCATGACGATCGCCGAGGTCGAGCATCTGGTGCCGGCCGGCGAGATCGAGCCGGACGGCATCCACACCCCGGGCATCTTCGTGAAGCGCCTCGTGCATGTGCCGACCCCCGTCAAGCGCATCGAGCAACGCACCACCCGCAAGCGCGCGACGCCGCGCCTGCCGCGGCAGGGGAGGAAGTCTGATGGCCTGGACCCGCGAACAAATGGCCGCCCGCGCCGCCCGGGAGCTGCGCGACGGCTATTACGTCAACCTCGGCATCGGCATTCCGACGCTGGTGTCGAACTTCATCCCGGAGGGCATGCAGGTGCAGCTGCAGTCGGAGAACGGCATGCTCGGCATGGGCCCGTTTCCCTTCGAGGGCGAGGAGGATCCCGACCTGATCAATGCCGGCAAGCAGACCATCACCGAGCTGCCGACCACGAGCTACTTCTCGTGCGCCGATTCCTTCGGGATGATCCGCGGCGGGCACATCGACCTGTCGATCCTCGGCGCCATGCAGGTGGCCGAGAACGGCGACCTCGCCAACTGGATGATCCCCGGCAAGATGGTGAAGGGCATGGGCGGCGCCATGGACCTCGTGGCGGGCGTCAAGCGCGTCGTCGTGGTGATGGAGCATGTGGCCAAGGCCAAGGACGGCTCGGAGGATCCGAAGCTGCTGAAGGCCTGCACCCTGCCGCTCACCGGAGCCGGCGTGGTCGACCTGGTGATCACCGATCTCGGCGTGTTCTCGATCGACAAGAAGGGCGGCTCCGGCATGACGCTGATCGAGCTCGCCGACGGCGTCACGCTCGAGGAGATCAAGGCCAAGACGCAGGCCGAGTTCAAGGTGGACCTAAACGGCAAGCAATCGAACGCTGAGGAGGTAAGTGCGCTCTTGTCGATCAGTGGTAGCCAGACCATGGGCTAATACTGGCCGCTAGAGAGAGAAGACGCGTGTCGCGACTGAAGGTTTGGTCTATGGTTTTGGCTGATCGACCATCAGCGTGGAACTTCGCCCGACTATCAGCAAATGCTAAGATTCTCGAATATGCCAGGGAGGGAATGCTCATGAACCAAGAAGCGAACTTCACCACCTCCAGTACGGACGAAACAGCTGCGGCGAGCCTCGACCAAGCTGCGCTGGACTACCACCGTCTTCCGCGACCTGGGAAGATTGCCGTCCTGCCGATCAAGGGCATGACCAACCAGCGCGATCTGGCTCTTGCCTACTCCCCGGGCGTCGCTGCCCCCTGCATGGCCATTCATGCAGATCCGGCCGCCGCCGCTCTCTATACCAGCCGCTCCAACCTCGTGGCCGTGGTCTCGAATGGTACGGCGGTGCTGGGCCTCGGCAACATCGGCCCGCTCGCCTCCAAGCCTGTGATGGAGGGCAAGGGCTGCCTGTTCCAGAAGTTCGCCGGCATCGACGTGTTCGACATCGAGGTGAACGAAACTGATCCCAACAAGCTCGTCGACATCATTGCGTCCCTCGAGCCGACCTTCGGCGGCATCAATCTCGAGGACATCAAAGCCCCGGAATGCTTCGAGATCGAGCGTCGCCTGCGCGAGCGCCTGCAGATTCCGGTCTTCCATGATGACCAGCACGGCACCGCCATTGTGGCGGCGGCCGCCGTGCTGAATGGCCTTGAGGTCGTCGGCAAACGTATCGACGAGATCAAGCTGGTGTGCTCCGGCGCTGGCGCGGCCGCCATCGCCTGCCTCGACCTCCTGGTGGGGCTCGGCGTCCGGCGTGAGAACGTCTGGGTCACCGACAGCAAGGGCGTCATCTATGTCGGCCGGGCGCAGGGCATGGATCCGCAGAAGGAGCGCTATGCTCAGCAGACCGATGCCCGGACGCTGGCCGACGTGATGCCCGATACGGACGTGTTCCTGGGCGTCTCCATGGCTGGCGTGTTGAAGCCCGAGATGGTGCAAGCCATGGCCGACAATCCGCTGATCCTCGCCCTCGCCAATCCCGAGCCCGAGATCCGCCCGGAGGCAGCCAAAGCCGTGCGCCCGGACTGCATCATCGCGACCGGGCGCTCGGACTATCCGAACCAGGTCAACAACGTCCTGTGCTTCCCCTTCATCTTCCGCGGTGCGCTTGATGTGGGCGCGACCACGATCGATGAGGAGATGAAGCTCGCCGCCACCCGTGCCATCGCTGCCTTGGCGAAGGAGGACGTGTCGGACGTGGTCGCGGCCGCCTATGGCCGGCGCGACATCCGCTTCGGGGCCGAGTACCTGATCCCGGCGCCCTTCGATCCCCGCCTGATCACGGCGGTGGCGCCGGCGGTGGCCGAAGCCGCCATGAAGAGTGGGATCGCAACGCGCCCGTTGGAGGATCTGAAGTCGTACCGTGATCGACTCCAGGGCTTCGTCTATCGCTCCGGCACGATCATGCAGCCCGTCTTTGCCGCAGCCGCCAAGGCCCGCAAGCGCGTAGCGTACGCCGAAGGCGAGGACGAGCGTGTGCTGCGGGCCGTGCAGGTGGCGGTCGAGGAGGGTCTTGCCGAGCCCTTGCTGATCGGGCGTCCAGAAACGATCCGCACCAAGATCCGGGAGCTAGGCCTGCGGCTGACCGAGGGACGCGACTACCAGGTGGTGAGCGTCGATGATGAGGCGCGCCTGGGAGACCTGGCCGAGGATTATTATCAACTCCGCCGACGCCAGGGTCTCACCCGTGACACGGCTCTCGTCGACATGCGCCGCAACAACACACTGATCGGGGCTATGCTGCTGCGTCACCATGAAACGGATGGCCTCCTCTGCGGCACCTACGGTGCCTACGAGGCCCACTTGAGGCATGTGGCCGACGTCGTTGGGCGGAAACCAGGCATCGACACGCTAGCCGCCATGAACGTGGTGATGCTGCCGAACCAGACGGTGTTCATCACCGATACCTACATCAACGAGACCCCGACAGCCGAGCAGATTGCCGAGATCGCCCTGCTGGCCGCGGATGAGGTTCGGCGTTTCGGCGTCACGCCGCGTGTGGCGCTGCTCTCGCATTCGAGCTTCGGCAGTTCCCAGACGGCTTCGGCCGCGAAGATGCGGGCAGCCCTCGAGCAGATCCAGAGGCAGGCGCCCGATCTTGAGGTCGAGGGCGAGATGCACGGGGACGCAGCCCTCAACAAAGGCATCCTCGATCGGGTGTTCCCCGGCTCGCGCCTAACTCAGACCGCCAACCTGTTGGTGATGCCGAACTTGGATGCGGCTAACATCACCTTCAATGTGCTTAAGGCCGTTGCGGGGCAGGGGATCACGGTCGGGCCAATCCTGCTCGGGGTTCGGCGTCCGGTCCATATTCTGACGCCGACGAGCACGGTCCGGCGGATCACGAACATGACGGCTCTGACATCAGTCGACGCCGCGATGGCTGAGTGATCCGAGGAGCGAGCCAGCCGCGGCATTATCCTCGGTGCAATGCTCTGCGCAGAACTGCTAAACTTCAGGCCTGTGATGCAGGCGCGCTTATGGATCGAACAGCGTCCGGCTGGCCCTCAAAGGACACGCATGGGAAGCAGCATTGAATGCTGCCCCAAGGCCGACGCAAGGGGACAACGAGTACTCATCCCTCTGCTAGCGTACGAAGACCCATCCTGAGTTGATGTCAACGGTAGCATGGCCTGCCCAAGGCGGGAGCGAGCGGGAGATCCGTTAGAGAAAAAGCGGCAGATAAAGCACGCCAACCGTCCCGGTGAGCACGAGCACGGCAGTGATGGTGGCTCCTAGGGAGCCTTGGCCATTGTCGCGGTCCATGGCTGTTCTCTCAAAATTCCAATGTCGTCAGCCAGGATCGGCGCAGGATCCGGGCGTGTGCAGGGGTGGACAACCCATCTGTCGGGAGGGTTGGAAGAAGGGGATTCCAGATGCCTTCAGGCACCCCTTCTTCCGTTTCCAAGCAATTGGTCCGCCCGCCCTTTGTGCTAGGCGGCAACGGCGAGAGCCGTCCCGGTCACGCGTCCGAGCTCGGCCTTTGCTCCGTCAATGGCCTGATCGCGGATCTCCGGCCCGAAAGCCAGACGCTCCGCCCGCACAAAGGAGACGTCGGTGATGCCGATGAAGCCGAGCATGGTGCGAAGGTGGGGCTCCTGCGAGTCCATCGCCTGGGCCGGGCCCTCGCTGTAGAGGCCGCCGCGGCTTTCCACCACAATGGCACGCTTGCCGGTCACGAGCCCCTCAGGGCCAGCTTCGGTGTAGCGGAAGGTTAGAGCACCGGACTGGAAATTCGACTCCCGGGGTTTTGGGCTGGTGCGATCTGTGATTCAGTCTCTTGCATGGGAGGTGGATCATGGGTCACTGCTATTCTCTCGATCTTCGGATGCGGGTTGCCGACTTTGTCGAGGCCGGCCATTCCTGCCGGGCGGCAGCCCGCCACTTTGACGTCAGCGACAGCTGTGCCATCAAGCTGATGCAGCGCCAGCGTCAGTTCGGCTCACCCGCGCCGGCGCGGCAAGGCCGCCCACCGGGACGCGGCAAGCTGATGCCCTATGAGGCGTTCCTGATCCAGACGGTCGAGGCGAGGCCCGCCATCACCATGCCCGAACTGGCCGCTCTCTTGCTGGACGAGCATGGGATCGTTGCGGCTCCCGCGATGCTCTCGCGCTTCCTGTGCCGGCACGGCTTCTCATATAAAAAAATGCCTGATGGCGGCGGAGTGCGCACGCGCCGATGTGCGGGATGAGCGCCGCGTCTGGCACGCCCAGCGCCAGCCGCGCATGCGCCAAGCAGCCGCACCGCCTGGTGTTTCGTGGACGAGACGTATGTCAACACCAAGATGACGCGCCTGCGCGGGCGCTCGCGCCGGGGCCAGCGGCTACGCATGAGAGCTCCCTTTGGACACTGGAAAACCCATACCTTTCTCGCTGGGCTACGGTGCAACGAGTTGTGCGCGCCGTGGGTCATTGACGGACCGGTCACTCGCTTGGCGTTCGAGGCATACATCGAGACACAGCTCGCCCCGACCTTGTGCAAAGGGTGACGTGGTGATCCTCGACAACCTGGCTGTCCACAAGAGCGAGAAGGCCGCGCAGTGTCTGAAGCAACGCGGCGCCTGGTTCCTGTTCCTGCCTGCTTATTCGCCCGACATGAACCCAATTGAGCAGGCCTTCGCCAAGATAAAATCCCATCTGCGCAAGGCCGAGGCCCGAACGTTCGACGCGCTTTTCGCCGCGTAATATCCACGGGCGTACGGGCCGGAGCGACAATCGCGAACCAGCCGTTCACAATCACACCAGGAAGAGTTTCCGATATCGTCGGCAGTTCGGGAAGACCGGGGAAACGCTGCTCTGATGTGACAGCGAGCATCCGTACTTTGTTCGAGTCTATTACAGGCTTGGCCGCAGCAATCGAGCTCATCAAGATCTGGTTGATGCCGCTCGCGGTATCTTGAGCCATTTGTGCAGCCGAGCGATAGGGTACCTCGGCCAGATCAAGGCCGGCACGTCGGTTAAACATTTTCGCTGCGAACACACCGGCGCCGGCGGTTGTATCGAATGCGATTGATAATTTCCCAGGACTTTGTTTGGCATACGCTATTAGTTCACTGACGGATTTGGCAGGCAGCTCTGAATTCACGGACAACATTTGCGGCCCAAGGCTGCAAACCATCCCTACTGCAACGAAATTGCTCCTAGGGTCATATGGCAATTGTTTAAATGAAACGAGATTGATCGCCATTCCGGACGTGTTGGTGATTAGTAACGTATAGCCGTCTGGTTCTGCGCGAGCGACCGATTGATGCGCGAGGATGCCAGACGCTCCGGACATATTCTCGACAACGACGGTCTGCCCCAACGTTTGGGACATTCCGTCGGCGAGCAGTCGCGCCATTATGTCGGTAGCGGAACCTGGTCCGGTTGGAACGATGAGTTTAACTGTGCGACTGGGGTAACTTTGAGCTACGGCGCCCGTGACCGAAAGCAAGAGACAAAGGATGATCCGAGTGATCGCCTGCATCCCAAACCTCCGTTGAGACAACATGAATCCCTTGGGCAGCATAGCTTTCCGTTGTGAGCAATCATCCCCAGATCTGCCGCGCAATTTCAACTACGTGGGATAGCTTGCGCTCCTGGTCGTCGCTGGTAAATCGATCAACTTTGTAGCTTGATGCGAAGCCGCATTGCGGGCTGATGCCAAGTTGATCGACCGACGCATATTTGCCGGCCGCATCGACCCGACGTTTGACATCGTCGATCGGTTCGAGTTCGCGTATTTTAGTGCTGATCACCCCAAGTATTGCGTGTTTTCCTTTGGGGAGGTAACGCAAAGGCGAGAAATCTCCCGCGCGTTCGGTATCGTATTCCAAGAAAAAGCCGTCTGCGTCAGTCTCCTGAAAGAGAAGCTCGGCAACTGCATCGTAGCCGCCACTACCTTGACCCTTTCCGGAGTTGCCCCTGCATAGATGTACGCAGATGGTCATATCCGCCGGCCTATCTCGAATGCTATCATTTATAGCCTCAATATAGTCGGCGACCAGTGTGTTCGGATCCTCACCGCGTTCGCGAACGCGGTCACCGTTCTTCGGATCGCACAGAACCGCGATTGGCACTTCGTCGATCTGGAGGTAGGTGCACCCAGCGGCGTGCAAATCGGCAATCTCTTGGCGATAAATTGCCGCTACGTCCGCGAAGAACTCCGCGCGGCTTCGATAGGGTGATTTCTCCAACGACTTGTCGCCAGAGAAAAAGTGGTTTGCTGAAGGTGAAGGTAAAGTCGCCTTTGCGGTCTTCTTAGTGCGCTGTTTAACAAATTTAAAATCGTCGGCTGTCATCGTCTTGCGACGTTTCAATTTTCCGGTGACGACCGGGATCGGCATGCCACGACTTTGTACTCCATCGTCCGACGTAAAAATGAAGGAACTTGGGATCCGATCTGCACTGAAGCCTTCTACGCTTTCAAAGAAGCGATCGCGCCAGTTATTCCTACGCGCCTCTCCGTCCGTGATGGCATTGATGCCGACGCGCTCCTGCATGCTGATCAAGTCAATGATCACATCGTCTTCCGTGCGTTGAAGTTGTTCAGCAGAGAGTTTATTATCGAGGTGCGCTGTACGGCTGTCGATCAGAGATTTTGGCCGAATGAGACTCCCAACGTGATCCGCATGAAACGGGGGTTTCATCTATCCTGCTCCGTTGTGCGAGGTGTAATAGGTACGCCGAAAGATTGCATCTGACTCAGAGTTTCGCCCTGAACAGTTCGTAGATCAATTGCACCCGCGATTTACCGTCTTCATAGTGTAACTAGCTCAAGGTTGTCGTTCATGACTACATCCTAAATGGAGATTCAGCTGCCTCGGACATACGCGTAACATCCGCGATGGCGAGTTGATCGAGCAGGTCGCGAACAAGCTCCGGTGTAGAGTGCGACGAAGTGGCCGTCCCGAAAACGTAGAAATCCGGGCGCACGAGAACCGCTGTGGCGCCCTTGGAATCAAGCCATTCAGCGAGATCACCGTCCGTGTCCTCCAGTTCGGTGAGGTTTGTGGCTGGTGCCGGGTTTGTAGCAACTACAAAAGAGCGACCGCCAACGCGTTTCCATAAGTTTTTAGATTTTCAGGCAGCACCACTGGCGATTTGCTAATTAAGACGAAGCCGCCGCCGGTCGCATCGTCAAGCATTACTCGGTCCGTCTTACCAACCCGCGGCTGGATAAAGCGTTCGCCAATTTCCCTAACCACTCCTGCCTCGATCGGTGGAATAAGATCGCCGGCGGATCTCGGGGCCATACTACCTAAGGTTTTTCGGAGTGCTACATCGCGAGTGTTGGCGGCGTCAGGATCCAACTCGCAAATGTATTTACCCGCATTGATGGCAGCGGTAACGACCGCCCGAACATGAGGATCGCGTTCAAGCTGATAGGTATCCAAGAGTGTCGCCGGCGCGACCCCGCTGTGGACCAGTTTTAGCTTCCACGCGAGATTAGCCACATCGCGCATGCCGTGACACATGCCCTGACCGAAGAAAGGAGGAGTCTGGTGTGCGGCATCACCGGCAAGAAAGATGTTTCCGACTTGCCAATTCTCGGCGATAAGGCCGTGAAAGCGATAAGTGGCCGCGCGAATAAGTTTGCATTGCGTATCATCGATCCAAGGCCGTAACAGTGCCTTGACGGTTTGCGGCTGCATCATTTCACTTTCGGTCTCACCCGGCAGAAGCATGAATTCCCAACGCCTGTGACTACCACGTCCCGGAACTATGTTGCGGGGCGCGTGGGGTCACACAGCATCACCGATAATGTCTGTAGGTCCGCGCCGTGTGGTACGCCCTTGAATGCGGGAAAATGGAGTGGGCCGCCCATATCAGCGTCAACAACTAACCACGGCTCGTCAAAGTCTAGGTCGAGAAGCTGGATACCAAGCATTTTGCGGGTTGGGCTGCTGGCGCCATCGCAGGCAATGACGTGACGTGCCCTTACCTGCCGTTCTGTCTGGCCAGTTGATCGGAGGTTGCGGTAACGCTCGACAAGTCCTGGACGTAAGCGATACAACGGAGGTGCCGTACAAGGCTTCGACGTTGGGAAATCGGGCAAAACCAACACGGAGGATATTCTCCAACTCCGGCTGGAAAAAGAAGTAGTCGTTTGCCCACCCAAACCGCTTATGCAATCCGGCGGTTCCCAAGTAACGAATAACGCCGCCGTCCGCGCCGATATGAATATGTCCTTGAGCCTCCCTGAAAAGGGGCAGCAGATCCCTGGTCAGTCCCACATCCTGAAATAACCGCATGATCTCATGATCGAGATGCACAGCTCGAGGTAGTGGGTGCGACTGCTCTTCACGTTCGATAACGAGCGATTTCAAGTTTGCTTGTCCGAGCAAATTTGCAGCCATTGCGCCAACCGGACCACATCCAATGATGATCACGTCATATTCGTCAGCGTTCATTGAAAACGCTTTCTTGATGAGTCTTTTTGGCGAGGTGATGATGATCCGGGAAGCAAACGGCGTTCGTCTGAAATCCACTTTCCGTGAACGCAAACAACTGCTGGATGCGGTGAAGCCGGGCCGACGGTGCATCGGTGACACCCCATTGATCCGTACGACCTGGTGGAAATGTCCAATAGTCTGGCCCGCGTGGCACGTAGCTATCGTCGACTCTGCAAGACCTCGCTGGTGTATTCGATCGGAATTTCATCGGGGCCCGCGAAATAGGCGAACACGTTATTTCCCGGACCATGCCTGCCAACCCCCCACTCGATTGGATATCCATTATCCCGCATCCGTCCTGCACCACGCATGACAGAATCGAGATCGACAAGTTCGAAAGCAATATGATTGAGGGTAGCATTGTCGGATTTGACAACCGCAATCGAAAAGTGGTCGCTCGAATCCGCATGAAAGAACCGAGCACGCCCGGACTCGTCGATCACGCGAAGGCCGAGAAGCTCGGTGAAGAACGATGTCGTCTCATCATACTTTAGAGAATTGAGATTGATGTGGCTGATTTTGGTCGGAAGGTCAGGAGTAGGCGACATTGGCTGATCATTCTGCGCGCCGTCGCAAACTAAAACGAAATTGCGACCTTCAATATCCTTGAAACCAAATCCATACCCACCTAACGGCTTCGGAATTGTGCTCGGCTTCTCGACATTCGAGATGCGATTGGAAAGTCTCTCGTAAAATTCATCAACGTCTTCGCGATTTCTTGCATCAAGCACGACCCGTCTGACTGCGGGTACACTTGTTGCCGCGTGAAGACCCAAGATGTGATGGGCCGAGCAAGTTCCCCGGAGGTATGCCGAATGACTATCTGCTTGAACCGCCCTTAGCTTCCAAATGTCTCGATAGAAACGTATTGATTCAGCCAAGGATGACACTTCAACCTCAACGCTGCGTACCTCACATATGCGGCAACCATGGCTGACCTTACCTGTGTAGTCACCGCCGCCCTAACTTGGTGGACATGTTGGCTTACTGAGCGTTGCCATATTTGTTGACGAGCAGACGCGCGTGCTCGCGATCGTCCTTCAGAAAGGCCGCGAACTCTGTGGGGCTTGACGCATCGACCTCAAGGAACTGTTTCTTTGCAAATTCGCAACTTTCGACTGCGTAACACTTGGACCAATACTTTGTGTAAACGGTCTACGATCGCATCGGGCGTGGACTTCGGAACCACGACGCCCCAAAAAATGGGGCCGCCTGGGAATTCTGCCAAGTCCGGCTTCAGTCAATGTTGGTACAGTCGGACCAATTGTTGCAAGCCGAACTGCGCAGAGCCAATACCTTTATCTTCCCCTCGCTTAATTGGCCAGCAATGTTGCCCATCCCGATTTTGGAAATATCGATTGCTGCCCGCGAGTAACGCTCCGACGATTTCGTTGCCGCCTTTGTACGGGACGCTTACGAAGTCGGTTTTCCATTTTTCATTCAGCCAAAGGCGGTACATGTCAGTGGTAGTACGGGCGCCAAGCGTGCCAAAATTAACTGTCCCAGGTCGGGCAATCGCCAACTTCTTTAGTTCATCAATGCTATTGGCCGATAGGTCTTGCCTGCCGATAAGACCCTCGACGACATAGTACATGTTTGTTACGGGCCGGAAATCTCGGTCAGGATCGTAGGGCAGATTGGGCACAGTAAACGGGTTAAATGACATAGTGTCGGGACTGACGACACCCAACGTGTAACCATCACCCGATGATTTGGCACACTCGGCGCCTCCGATAACCATGCTGGCACCGGGACGATTTTCTACAATGACAGGGTTGCCGCCGAGACGATCGGAGAGTTCCTGCGCCATCAACCGAGACGCAACGTCCGTAACCGCGCCCGCAGAAATCGGTACAATAAGTCTGATGGGACGATTCGGATAGTTTTGCGCCTGTACATCGGAAAACGCGATGTGAAGCGCCAAGCAAAGGGTCAAACCTACTGCTGTTGACGTTCTCATCGTTTCCTACCCAATTTATTTTCGTGATTGCAGGTCTTTCACTTATTGCGGTTCAAGTCCGATATCGCGCGAAACCTTCCCCCATGTTTCGTATTGGGCTTTAAGAAAATTTGCCGTTGCATCAGGTGTCTCTGCGCCGTCGGTGAAAAAGCCCAATTCTCCAAGCCGTTTCTTGATTTTTGGGTCAGTCAGAACTTTTTCGAGGTCGCGGTTCGTTTTGTCCACCGCGACAGCAGGCGTGCCCTTTGGTGCCACAAGGACAAACCACCCGATAAGCTCAACGCCCGGCAAGGTCGCCGCGATTGGTTCGATATTGTCAAAGCCAGGCATTGGCTTTGCGGAGCTGACCGCGACGGCCTTCAGTTCACCCTTTTCCAGAAATGGAACGGCGGAGGCGATCGGCAGACTGATAACCTGAACGCGTCCAGCAATCGTATCCTGAATCCCTTGCGTGATCGTATTGTAAGGCACCTCCGTGAGGGAGGCGCCGGCGTTTCGCTTGAGCCACGACGCAAGGATACCGGTGAAATTGCGGGCACCTTCCGTTGCGATGGAAAGCTTTCCTGGTTCGGCCTTGTCAAGCGCGAAGACATCCTTCAGCGAATTAGCTTTCACCTGCGAATTTACGAGAATGAAGAAAGGCCCTTTGGCAATCATGCCGACGGGGACGAAGTCATTCGTCGGGTCGTAGGGCAGATTTTTCATCGTGTAAGGGTTTGTAACGAGCGCGGCTGCCGTAGCGAAGAAGAACGTATACCCGTCGGCATCGGAACGCGCGGCGGCCTGGGCTCCGATTACATTGCCGCCGCCCGGGCGGTTTTCAATGACAATGGCTTGGCCCAGCAAGGGAGAAAGCTGGTCGGCCAGGATGCGACAAATGATATCCGGCGTGCTGCCAGCGGCCTGTGAAACAATAAATTTGATTGGGCGCGCCGAGGGCCATTCCTGAGCCTGCGAAACGCTCACACTTAAAGCCATCGCGAATCCAACTATGAGCTTGACGTATCAATCTAACCTCCCTGTTTTGTCCCGGCCGTGCTCCGAAATTTAACTGGCAGCTTTCATGTCGGCTCCTTCATCTTTTAAAATCGCGTTCTTGAAGATTCAAAATGTCTTGGATGAGCCCCGCTTTTCTCGCTCGCGCGATGCCGCATTCTGTAGCAATTCCAAATGCACCTACGTATTTATTTGCGAGATCGATGCGGTGACGTGCACCAACTACGCCATCGGACATGTGAACGAGACCGAGATAAACCTCAGTGTTCGGCGAAAGTTTTAAAGTGCCAAAAGGCTTGAAATAACGCTCTTCGTTCCAGGCGATTGGAATCGGCATGTGGACGTATGCGATTTCATGCTCGACCGCGGCGGCCATTGCATTGGCCACTTCAACCATCTTTGACGCGTCTACGGGCTCGACGAAGTGCTTTGCGCCAAAATCTCCATAGCAAAGGTGAAAACCCAGTTCGACGTCAGCTGGAATTGGCTTACAAATTCGAACAATGCGTTCGATTATTTCTGCGTGGGAAGCGTTGATAACGGGAAACATGTCCTGCGGTTGACCGTCCCAGATAATCAGCTCGTGACAGAAATCCCACTGAATGCAGAGATCTCGTGTGGAATGGAACGACACAGGGCTTCCACTTCACGAATCATTGCCTGTTCGTATGCTGCCTCAATCGCCGTTAAATCGCGCGCGGTGCAAAATGCGTAGATTACCCCCATAGGGGTTGGCAGACACACTTGAAACCGTGCGTCCTTGCGCAATTCGCCACGGTCTCGCGCTGCGCAAAAATCCAAATATGAAGCACGCGCCTCACGCGCATAGCCAAGCTCGCCAAACCGCACATCTCCAGGCAAAACACCGTCAGCCAAGGCAAAGCAGCGGAAAGCCAGAAGTTTTCCTGACTGCGCCGCTCGGATCCGGACGCAGGAATGGGCTGGAGCGCAGAAACGGGTATTGAAAGCTGACCCAAAGACGCCGTGAGCCTGGCTCTCCATCAGGTACACGTTTCAGCTGATCTCCAAGTGCCTCGCCGGCGGTTTTGAATACGTCTTCAACGGTATCAAGGCCAACGCTTCCAACCAGATGAACTCCGGACAGCACTTTCTGATGCGCGTTCAAATCCGAACTCCCAAGGGTACGAGACAACGGGAAATTGACTGCGGCTATCCATAAATGTCAAATAAAGTAAATTACTCATTCCATAGGTTTTGTGAATGGAAATCGACGTAAAACAGCTGTTCAATCTTCTGGCAATCGCGCGGCTAGGTTCGTTCAGTAGCGCAGCTAAGGCGCGCAAATTATCGCAGCCTGCGCTGTCCAACAGCATCTCCCAGTTAGAAAAATACGTTGGCACCCAATTGCTATCACGCGGCCGCTATGGCGCTCGGCTAACAGATGCCGGCCGAACGTTGGTACGTCGATGCAGAGATCGTTGAAACCCAAATGCTAAGGGCGCGTGAGGACCTAACTTCACAAGAAAATGGCTTTGAAGGACCCATCGTCGTTGGGTGACTCCCGTTGCGGCAGCGCATCTGGTGCCGCGTGCACTGGGCCGTTTGCAACAAGAATCCCCCAAGGTTCTGGTGTCAGTCGTAGAGACAGTCTTTCACGACGCGATGGCAAGTCTTCTGAACGGCTCACTAGACCTGATGGTGGGTCCGATTGGTGTCTATCCCCCGGTCGAGGGTGTTGAGGAGGAAGCCCTCGCAACCGATCCCTTCTGCGTTATTGCACGCACCGGCAATCCTGCTGGCCAAGCATCGAAAGGTGTCGCTGCGACAGTTGAAGGACGCTCCGTGGGTACTTCCCAGCGAGCAAAGTGCTTATCACCATCAGTTGGAAGCACTGTTCGTTGTTGCCGGCATCCGATGGCCGGATGCACGCATTGCAACAAATTCCATGACTGCAATGAAAGCCATTGTCATGAACAGTGATTGCGTAGCGATCATGCCAAAACAACTGATAGGGCTTGAGCACAGTGCAAAACTTTTGGTGGCCGTGGGCCTTGCAGAATCGGGAGCAGCCCGTTCGCTGGGGCTAAGTTGGGCCAGTGACCGGGTTTTACCGGCTAGCGCGCAAAGGTTTGCGGAGATCATTCGTAAGACAGCTCATGAAAGGCGTTTCCGAGTTTAGATTAACCTCAGAACACGCACTGCCGTGAGGCGGGCCCAATTGTTTCAGATTTCCCTGTCAGTGGTTGCTCGACGCTTTCTTGCATCGCAAAGCGCTTCGAGCTTTAGCGCTTCATAAGGGTTTTTTTCTCTGTAGATGAGCGGTTCGCTCTTCAATCAGTCCCCGAGGTCGCAGCGAGCTGCCGACGTGATCAGCGTGAAAAAGGCGATTTTTCTTTTGACCTGTCGCCGCTCTGTGATCAGCGCGCGCCGTTGGTTACGTGGCTGGGCCTGCGCTTGCCGGCTATGCGAAGCGACTGCCAGACGGCGAAGCGCAGGGTTGGATAGGGGAGAGGGTGACACCACGAATGCCGCAAGTCTCACTTCTTCGGAAAATACATCAACTCGATGCGTACATCATCGGGCGCCTCAATGAAGGCAAAGCGAATGCCGGCCGGCGTCGTCACCGGTTCGCCGAGCACAGGCGCGCCGAGCGATTGGAGGTGGGCAAGATCGGCATCGAAATTCTCCGTCGCAACGGCGAAGTGCTCCAGGCCGAGATGCGTTTTCGCATCGCCGGGAGGGAGCGTCTCGCCGGTCTTGTCACCGGAGATCACGATCGAGGTTCCGTCCGGCGTCGCGCAGGTGATGAAAAGGTCGCCAGCGGGACGCACGATCTGTTCCGTCACCTTGAAGCCGAACGCCTTGCCGTACCACGTCGCGGTCTTTTCCGGGTCGCGCGACTTGAGATGAATGTGATGGAACTTGATGGTCATGTGTTTCCCTGCCCTTCTAGATGTGCAGCGTGGACTGCTACAGCAACGGCTGCTCAGATCAAGCAGATTCGAATGCGGGTATGGCGGCGCGCTACCGGCCGCTCGGCGCGAACTGCAGGTATTGCTGATATTGCTTTCGGCACGGAGCTGCGATTATTTGGCCGGCACGGTACCAGTGCCGACCGACTGGTCGACTTCCTGCCGTGTCGTCGGCTTCTTCTGCTTCTTCATTTTGCTGCTGCGCATCGGCCGCTCCCGACTGCTGCGCCTGTGTGATACCGGCTGCGAATGCGACAGCCGCCACACCGCTGCGGATAAATATCGACATCCGACAAGTCATCTCGTGCTCCCAATATTTGATAACGCAGGGTAGCGCAGCGGCGAGCCTCATCAACACCCGCGTTCAAAACAATCTCACTCAAATCCTTTCGGCGGCACGAAGTCCTGCCACTCCTGTTCAAGCAGCCTAGCAAATTGGATAGTTGTGCGGTCGCCGAAATGCGGGCCGACGATCTGAACGCCGACGGGCAGGCCTCCTTCGGTAAAACCGGCAGGCGCGGCCGTCGCAGGCAGGTAAGCGACGCCGGTCAGAGACCGGCCCAGAACAAAAGATTGAAATGCGATGCCGGTTTCCCGTTGACGCGATAGACGCGGGTGTCGGTTCCTTCGTCGCTGTGTGCATGGGGCGCTAGGGGATAGACCGGGCACAGCAGGAGATCGTAATCCTTGAACCAAGCGTGCCAGGCGTGCCGCATGCGGTTGCGTTCCTCGTTCAACGCGAGCCAATCACGATGATAGAGCGTCGTGCCGCGCAAATTGTGCGCGCGCAGCGAGTTGTCGGCGTCGTCCAGACGTTGAGTTTCTTTGAGATTGGCAAGGAAATTTTCGCGAGGCTCACGTGAGCCGGTGGCCGCAGAAAGCAGCTGTGCAAAGACGCGCTCGACATCCTTCATCGCGATTTCCGGCCGCGCAGTCGCGCTGACCTTTACCTTCTTCCTGGCGAGAAAATCATAGAGCCGCTGCAACACGTCCTGCACGTCATCGGAGACTTCGGAAACCGGATCGCTGAGGATCACGCCAACCCGAAACTCCTTTAGTGTTTTCTTGCGTGGCGGCGGCAGGGTGTATTTCATGCCGACGGCTTCGATGTCGTCAGGCCCAGCCAATACGGCGAGCGCAGCATCGAGATCGCCAGCGCTACGCGCCAATGGCCCGACCACGCTGATATCCACCGGAGTCACCACATCGGATAGCGAATGGCCGCGGGTCGGAATCAGATTGTAGGTCGGCTTGTGGCCAAAGATGCCATTGTTATGGGCCGGATTGCGAATTGACGATGCGATATCACTGCCCATTTCGATCGCGGCGAGACCGGCGGCAACCGCGGCAGCGCCACCGCCCGACGATCCGCCGGGTGTACGCGTAAGGTCGCGCGGATTGTTGGTCCGTCCATAGACCGGGTTGACGCTCTGCCCGTCGGCCAACATCACCGGTACGTTGGACTTGCCGAAAATCACCGCGCCCGCATTGAGCCAGCGCTCGACCGCGAGCGCGTTAGTCGCAATCTTGCGATCCTTGAAAGCCGGCACGCCCCAGGTAGTCGGCAAACCAGCCACGTTGAAGGATTCTTTCACCGTCATCGGCAACCCGTGAAACGGCCCCCTGGGCGCGCCCTTTTTCAGCGCGCGGTCTGCCGCCCGCGCTCGTTTCCTCGCTCCTTCAACATCCATCGCGACAATAGCGTTAAGGGCGGGATTGTATTTCTCCACCCGCGCAAGGAAGTGTTCGAGCAATTCCAAGCTGCCGATCTTTCCGCGGCGTATGAGCGAAGCGAGGCGCATCGCCGGCGAGTAAGCAATGTCGTTCATGGCGCTTCCCAATTACATCCCGTTGCCGCCCAATTTTTTGAGGAGATAAGACTTGGGCGACGAGACCTTACGCCAGCGCAGCGACCGGATTATCCACATGAAACTCGCAAAATGTGGCAGCCTGTCAGTTTTCGCATATCAAAAATTACGCCATGCATTCACCGAATTGTTAATTGATACCCCTAACAAACGCCGTCGTTGGCCCGGGGCGTATTTATCGAAATGCCACTGCATGAACAACGCCGAGCGCAATAATTCTACATTCTTTCAAACCCGTCACCGAGAACGCTGTGAAGTCGATCAAGCAGCGCCAATTGACCCGCTACTCGGCTCCGCGGCGACTATCTGTTTCCGATGTGGTCGCGCAGGTCGATGCAACGGAGATCGTCTCGTCGCTCGACAACCTGTGTGTCATGGATGTCAACCGCGAAGGCCCTACCTTGCGCTATCGCATTCGCGAGCACGGCGACAAGCTTTCGGAGTATTATGGCAGCACGATTTCTCGACGATTTCATGACGCCGGAGGCGCTCGCTGCACTTACTGCCATTTACGCATAGGCGGTCAGCGGCCGGCGGCCGGTGTACACGGTGTCGCCGGTCATCACACCAAGGGTCGAGCCGTCACGCTCGAGCGGTTGCCGATGCCATTCACCGTGTCCGGCTCAGCAGTCGACGTGGTGCTTACCTCGCTGGAGGCGATTAGCATTGATGGCGCGTTAGAGCATTTCAAGGTGCTGGAGCCATCGCAACGCAAGGCGTTTTCCGGCTTCCAGGGCATCATCAAAGCGCCCGCGCAGCCGTAATCGTCACGGCACAGCCGGTTTTTATCTGGCGACCGACCACCGCGTCTCCGGCAGGGTTTGACAGCGGACGCGCACGCATAGTGCAGCCTCGCAGCGTCGCCGAATTACTTGTCCAGCGCGCAGGTTTAGAAAGCACATGTTCAAAAAGATCGTTGTAGGATTGCTTGCGATCGTGACCGGGTTTTCGATGGTCGTCTATCTGCAACCCAAAGAAACGCTGGTGACCCGCAGCGTCGCAGTGACGGCGCCGGCGCCTGCTGTGTTTGATCAGGTTAATACGCTGCGCAAATGGGATGCCTGGTCGCCGTGGGCCAAGCTCGATCCCAATGCTAAGAATTTCATTCGACGGACCCGCAGCCGGAACAGGCGCGGGATTGGTCCGGCAATGACAAGATCGGCGAAGGCCGTATGAAGATCGTCGACAGCCAACCGGGCGAGCGCGTGCATGTTGCGGTCGATTTTGTCCGCCCGTTCGAAGGCAAAAGCACGTCCGAATTCTCGTTCAAGCCGGAGGGCGACAAGACGAACGTCACCTGGCGCATTCGCGGCCACAATGATTTCATCGCCAAGGCGATCTGCCTGTTCATAAACCCCGAAAAAATGCTGGGGCCGGACATGGAAAAGGGGCTGGCGCAACTGAAGGCTGCAGCCGAAACCCCGGCAAAGCCGCAATGACGATAGCGGCGAACGCTGGTGCCGCCGATTAATCCAAAAAACGGCACTAGTTTTTCTGCAACAGCAGCAGCCCGGCCGCGATCACGCCGAGGATGAACATCGGAATGGGATACATGCACAGCGGAGCAACCGCGGAGCAGGTTTGAGCGGCACCCACAACGTGGCTGTAGTACGCCGACAGGATGATGGCAGCGTCGACAACCAGAAAAGCACCCAAAAGAATTACCATGAGTTGCCTCCTGTCCAAGCCGTCGTGTGACACCTGGCAGTTGCTTGCAAACGATATCATGCGGCTTGCCGCAGATTGCCGCTGCGAAATACCGCGCGATGATTTTTTGAATTGTGCGATAAACACTTGCTTACCTTGTATCGTTAATTCTTGGCTAGTTTTAACCGCGCAAGCCAAACGGCGCCCACACCAGTCAGAAACCAACACCAATCGACGCACCGCTGAAGCGTCCTGAAGAGGACGATGCCGGCTGACGCGACTGCCTCTGCTGCTGTGGCTTCGACGCGGTTTCCTCGCGGCGGTTTTTCTGACGCTGCGACGCCGGCTTGTCGTCGTCATCCTTCTTGGCCGAAGCTGGCGGCGGGGCAGCGGTCGCGACACAGACACTGCCGCTGACAGCCTTGCCTTCAGGGCATTCCACCGGACATACGCTCGACGACTGCTTGCTCAGTTCGGCGACGAACTCGTCGGTCATCGGTCTGTGTCGCGGGCCGGCCCTTTTGTGTCAGGTAGCGCGTGATCGCGGTTTGCGTCGTCAAGGGCGGCGCGCGGCTTGGACCGATGCCGACTACAACCTGACCTGCAACCAGGGTCCGGCGAACGGTCTCGCGCCCTCACCGCCGCTCGTTGGCGGGCTGTCGAGCTGCTTCAATCCGGCGGGCGTGCTGATAAATGGTTCCTCAGCAAGCAACTCCCACGTCGGCTACACCGTCGGCTTTGGCAGCGAGTTCGCGCTGACGCGGCAATGGTTGGCGAAGGCCGAATACGCGTACATGGACTTCGGCAACAAGAACGTTACTGCCAGCGACGGCACGCTGGTCAACATTGGCCTGAAGGTCAATCAGTATAAGATCGGTCTGAACTACCGCTTCAACGCGTACTAATCCGAACGCAAGTTATTGCGCCGGCCCGCAGCAAACGCTTCGGGCCGGCGTCGCTTTTTTGCCTGACGCACGCAAACATCCGCACCCTGCATCCCGCTTAGGGCAATCCTCTCGGGCTTGCTGCCCTGCCCGCCAGCTGACAAGCTTAAGCGGCCCAACGATGCGGGCACGCAGAATGCGTGAAGAACCAGGAAACATCTTAAGGATTCGACATGCCCATCACCGTCCGCCGCATCATCACCGGTCACGACAAGAACGGCAAAGCTATCGTCATGATCGACGAAACCGTCACCAGCACCGCCGAAAGCAGGCCCGGCGCGAACCCCAAGGTGATCTGGACGACGGAAGGTTTTCCAGTGAACAACGACGGCGATACGGACGAATCGACGCTCAAGACCGGTACGACGCTCGCGAACGGCACTGTATTCCGCGTGATCAGCTTCGCGCCGGGAGTTTCGCCGCGCAATCATCGTACCGATTCGATTGACTACGCCGTCGTCATCTCCGGCGAAATCGACATGGAGCTTGATGGCGAGTTCGTGCGCTTGCGCGCCGGCGATGTGCTGGTTCAACGCGGCACGATCCACAATTGGTTCAACAGGGGGACCGAGCCCTGCATCATCGCCTTCGTACTCATCGCCGCAAAGCCCGTCGCCGCCGGGGGGAAAGTGCTGAACGCGATCGGTTGATTCAAACAGGTTGACACGGAGAATCTGTGAAAAAGGCGCTGCAACTATTTGCGTTGCGTGCTGCACGCATGTAATGCGGAGATATAACTCGCAAATCTTTTCGCGTTGGCCGCTCCAAAACGGGGCTTGGCCTTTTCGCTACGGACGTCATCCCGAAGGGGACAATCATCGCGGAGTATCGCGGGCGGCGCCTGCGCAATGAGCAAGCCGACAAGCTCGCGGACCGAGGTAATAAATACCTCTACGAGATTAACAACCGCTGGACCATCGACGGCTCAAACCGTCGCAATCTTGCGCGCTATGCCAACCATTCCTGCCGTCCCAATGCCGAATCGGATGTGACGCGGCAGAAGAAAGTCATCATCCGGGCCATCAAGAAGATTCGGCCGGACGATGAAATCACCTACGATTACGGCGAGGACTACTTCGACCTGATCATCAAGCCGCTCGGCTGCAAATGCGACAAATGCCAGGAGAAGCGAAGCGAACAGCGCAGGCTGGCCCGCAAGAAGCGCTTCGCCAAGCAGGCTCGGATCGCGGCAGCGCAAGCCAGGGCGGCACAGGCCGGAATCACGCAGGCCAAAGAGGCACGAACCGGAGCGGCGAAAACCACGGCGGTTCAGCCGACGAAGGTTCAGGGCAGCAAGGTCAAGAAGGAAAGCGCCAAGCGGGCCATATCCAAGCAGATCGTCTCCAAGCAGATCGTCTCCCAACAGACCGTGGCCACGGCAGACGCGCCTGAGCAGCGTAAGGCGGCTTAGGGCTTTTTGTAAAGTCCCTGAGGCGAGCCTTCTGTCCAGATGACGTCATCGATGCGCCAGCCATTCGGCGTCTTGACCAGTGATCGCGAAATCTTCTCGGGCTTACCTTCGTTGGTCAGCGTCACGCTCCCTTGGCGGTCGTCTCGCTGTCGTTCATCTCTACGGCGACGGCACTGATGTCCTAGTCCTGGTGCCCGACGAAGGGTCACCATCGAGTGTGGGACGTCGTCGCGCTTCTTCGCCTGACGGGCATCGGCGACGACAAGCGCCGCAACCGGCGGCGAGAAATAACGCCTGACAGCGGCATCGGTGGCAATCGAAACGCCGTTACCGCCCTTCCCGGCCTTGGACACGTAAGCTCTGTATATATTCTCCACAAACACCTTTGCAGACATCTCGGCTGCGAACACCGGCGGTGCCGAGCCCGAAATGGCCAAGCCTGCAAGCACAAAGGCCCGGCGAGATAGAAAAGGCAGCATGTCATTTACCCCTGTAGTGCCAATGTCACACCAGCCGAGCCTCTACTGGATCGAAAGATTTGCGCTTATTCCGGGCCTCGAATTGTGCTTTAATAACAATCGTTCCGATGGAGACGACCGATGACCGTCAAGCCGCTGCTGACCGCTCTAGCCCTCGTTGCGCTTGCGACGCCTGCCGCCGCATGGGTCGAATGGGATGGGTTCCGGGGCAACGATACCGGCGGCATCATTCCGTGGTCGCAGGAAGCGGAACTGACGGCAAATAATCGCGCCGCCTCGCACTGCGCCCGGTTTAACAAGGTCGCTCTCATCACGAGCATCCATCGCGAGTATGGGGACTACATTGGTTTTGTTTGCGCCTTCCCGCGCGGCTATGACCCGGTGAAGGCGCAGACGATGTGGGGGAACGGTGTGCGTTAACACGCACCGGACTTTTATCGGCCGCGGCTTGGCCGCAGTCCTCTCGATTGGCGCTCTATTGCCCGCGTTGGCACAGGCACCGGTCGATTACGGGGCGATCGTTGCGGCACCGGATCGCAGCGATGCTGACCGCGAAACCGACAAGAGACGCGATCCCGTCAAGCTGCTCGCCTTCACGGAGATTACACCGGGGATGACCGTTCTGGATATGGGAGCGGGCGGCGGCTACAGCACCGAACTAGCCGCGCGCGCTGTTGGAGCTGTCGGCAAGGTATTCGCTCAGGACAGCGCGCAGCGGGAACGGTTCGAGACGCGCGCCAAGTCACCCGCAATGGCGAACGTCACTTACCTGGTGCGGCCGTTCGAAGATCCGGTTCCAGCAGACGTCAGGAATGTCGACGTCATCAACTTCTTCTTTTTCTACCACGACACCGTTCACATGGGCGTCGACCGCACCGCAATGAACAAGCGTTTGTTTGAGGTGCTCAAGGCAGGCGGCGTCCTCGTCATCGCCGACCATGCGGCGAAAGAGGGTGACGGTACCTCGGTGACCAACACGGTTCACCGGATCGAGGAAAGTTCGGTCAAGACGGAACTCGCTGCGGCGGGTTTTGTGCTGGCGGACGAAGCGAGATTCCTGCGCAATCCGGACGATCCCCGAACCGGCGCAGTCTTCCGTTCGCCGATCCGGGTGGACGAGTTCGTCCTGAAGTTCCGCAAGCCCTGACTAAGCCGACCGCGCCTCGGCATTGCCGTCGATGGTTTCCTTCACCGTCGCGACAAGCTGTTTCAAGGTGAACGGCTTGGCCAGGAAGGTGAACTGGCCGCCTTCAGGAAGGCTCTTGGAAAACGCCTCTTCGGCGTAGCCCGACACAAAAATGATCTTGAGATCTGGATTGCGCTGGCGTAGTTCCTTGAACAATGTCGGCCCGTCCATTTCCGGCATGACAACGTCGGACACAACAAGATCGATCTTGCCGTTCCGACTTTCCAGCACCTCGATCGCTTCAAGCCCGTTGCCGGCCTCCAGCACGTTGTAGCCGCGCGAAGATAGACCGCGGGCGTTGAGGCCGCGCAGACCTTCTTCGTCCTCGACCAACAGGATCGTCCCCTGCCCGGTATCGTCGGCGGACTTTGCGGTCTGCGGCTGTGGCGCCGCTTCCGGCTTCGGCAGCGCGAGGTCCGCCTCGGTTGCAACATAGCGTGGCAGATAGATGCGGAAGGTCGTACCCCTGCCGATTTCGGAATCGACGTAGATGTACCCGCCGGTCTGTTTGATGAAGCCGTAAACCGTCGAGAGGCCGAGACCGGTCCCCTTGCCGACTTCCTTGGTGGTGAAAAACGGCTCGAAAATCTGCTCGATGATTTCCGGGGAAATGCCAGTGCCGCAATCAGCGGTCTCGATTAGGACATAATCCGCCGCCGGCAGCCCCTTGTAACCAAGCTGGCGGCTTTGCGCCTCGATGACATTGGCAGTGCGAACCGTGAGCTTTCCGCCATTCGGCATGGCATCGCGCGCATTCACTGCGAGATTGACGATGACATGCTCGAGCTGTGAGAGGTCCGTTTTGACCGGCCACAGTTCGCGGCCATGCACCACTTCCAGTTTAACGTTTTCTCCGATCACCCGGCGCAGCAGCATTTCGAGGTCAGACAACGCTTCGCCAAGGTCCAGAACCTGCGGGCGTAGCGTCTGCCGTCGCGAGAACGCCAGCAGATGCCGCACCAGACTGGCAGCGCGGTTGGCGTTCTGCTTGATTTGCATGATGTCCTGGAACGCTGGATCGGTCGGTTTGTGCGCGTTCAGCAGGAAGTCCGTCGCCATCATGATGGCAGAGAGTACGTTGTTGAAGTCGTGGGCGACGCCGCCGGCAAGCTGGCCGACGGTCTTCATTTTCTCCGACTGGGCAAACTGGCGTTCCAGGTTGCGCTGGTCGGTGGTCTCGAGCGCATAGACGATTGCAGCCTCGTGAGCGCTGTTTTCCTTCTCGACCGGCGTCACAAAGAAGCGCGCGTAGCGCTCGCCCTTGCCGGCCAGCGGCAGTTCAAGCGGCGCCAGGTCGCTCGCGCCCAGCGCGGCGTTCGCAATCACCGCGTCGAGCGAAGGCCGGTCGCGCTCGTTCACCACGGCAAGGATGGAGCGCCCTTCGCCCTTGCCGCCGCTTACGAGCAGCGACTGGAAGGTGCGCTCGAACAGCCCGTTGGTGGCGATGACATGCCCTGACTTATCGACCGTGGAGATTGCCATCGGCGTGTTCTGGAAGAACCGCACAAAGCGCACTTCGGCCGCTCGGCCCGCTTCGCTGCCTTCGGTACGGTTGAGAACCACCGTGCGCGACGCACCGGACGAGCCATCGGCCGCAAACGCGACCTTGTGATAGAGCCGCACCGCCAGCGTCTTGCCGCCGCGGGTCTTGAAGTCGAGGTCGTAGGTGTCGGTCTTCACTTCGCCCGGCACGCCGCCGATGCCAGTCAGGAGTGCTGCGCCATCGCTCGCGACGATATCGGACAGCCGCAACCCGCCGCTGCCGACCTCGGCGAGGTCGTAGCCGAGCCACGATGCTAGCGTCGCGTTGAGATAGGAGACTTCGCCACCCGATTCCGCCGAAAAAAAGCCAACCGGCGCATGATCGAGATAGTCGATCGCCTGCTGCAGTTCCTGAAAGACGTTTTCCTGCCGCTCGCGCTCGCGGGTCACATCGGCGACGGTCCAGACCGTCACGCGGGATGATTTGCCATCGTTGGCAAGCGGCCGGATGCGCAACCTGATCCAGCGCGCCGGTTCGTTGCGCGGACCGGCGACCCTCACCTCTTCCTGCAGACGGCGGCCTTCCCGCGCGGCGCGCAGGAGACGAAACACCGCTTCCGACACGTTAGGATCGCCAATAAAGGCGCGCTCCACCGGCCGTACATCGTTCGGGTCAACTGCATTGACTAGCGCTCGGTAAGCCGCGTTGGCGTAAAGCACGCGCCCGTTGGCGTCGGTCACCACAATGCCGTCGTTGGCGCCATCGACAACCGGCTTCAGTACCTGGTTCGCCTCTTCTCCTGCGATCCGTAGAATGCCGGACGCCACGGCGAACAGCGAAAACACCCCGATCATGCCGAGGACGGACAGCAGGACAAGAATATAAGGCCCGGCGCGTTCCCGTCCGATGACGACAAGGCCGGCGGCGGCGGCGATCAGGATCAGGGCGACCAGCAGCACTAGAACGATGCTGCCGCGGCGGCTGGTTCGGTCGATGGCAGGTCGATCTGTTACGTCCATGGCCGTCATTTAGGCGGATGCACCTTGCCGAATCAGCAGTCTCATTGAGTGCCCCAGTCCGGTCAACGCCGCAAGAGGTTACCGCGCGGCCGCCGCGATCACTTCGGCCACCGCCTTGTAGTGCTCGGCGGGATTTCCTGATCGATCTCCACGGTGGCCTGCAGCACACGGGCGAGCGGCGGGTTTTCGATCACCGGTACGCCGTGCTTGCCGGCGACTTCGCGGATCCGGAGCGCGAGCGCATCGACGCCCTTGGCGACGCAAATCGGCGCGTTCATGCCGCGTTCCTATCGCAGAGCAACCGCAAAGTGGGTCGGGTTGGTGATGACGACCGTGGCTTTAGGAACCGCTGCCATAATGCGCTTTTTCGACTTCTCCATGCGGAGTTGCCGGATGCGGGCCTTGATATGCGGATCGCCTTCCGTGTCCTTGAACTCCTCCTTCATCTCACGCAGCGACATCTTCTGCCGCTCGTACCATTGGCGGTACTGCATCAGGTAGTCGATCGCCGCGACGATGGCCATAATCGCTACGACGGCTCCCAGAAGCATGAGCGAGAGGCTGTGGGTGACCGTGAGAATGCTCATTGCATCCAAAGTGACCATGCCTTCCATACGGCCGCGCCGAGGCCACAGCAGCATGGAGAAAACCCGTCCCGACCACCGCCAGCTTGATGAGGCCCTTGACGAAATTCATAAACGCCTGTGAACAGCCGTCCGGCAAGCGGCGAAATCTTCGACTCATTGGTTGCGAGTGCCCCTTTTGTTTCCGAAGTTCGTATCGGAGATGGCCTCAACGAAGCACGAACTTCGGAAACGGAGCACTAGGCAGGTTCGATGGCTGAGCATCAGGACGAGAACGACAAAACAGAAGACCCGACACAGCGACGGTCTCGATCAAGCGCTGGAGCGCGGGGATGTCGCCAAAAACCAGGAGGTCAACGCCTGGTTCATCAGCTCTAGGCTCATGGAGCCGGAAAATCCCATCACGATCAGGGTCGAAGCGGCAATTCTAGTGCCGCTTTTCGATTTCACGTTCCTGAAACTACGGCGTCGCATCATGTAGCCCTGCAGCACCTGCGCCATGAACGGCAAGGCCAGCACCAGCGTGATGAACATGGCCAGAATTTTCGGACGAAAACCAGCGTCATTTCCTGAATCTGGGTCAGCGCCTGGAATAGCGAGATCACCACGCCGACCACCAGGCCAACCAGCATTAGCGGCGCCGACACGATCATCAGCGTGTAGATCGCATCGCCCGCAATATCGAGAACTTCGGCGCCATTCATCCCATCACCACCCTGCCTGAATCATCAGATCGGCATCCGCATGATTTCTTCGTAGGCCTGCACCAACAGCGACCAAACCATCGATGGCGACCTCGGTTTCGGCAACCCCTGTCACCACGTCGAGCACATTGGCTTTGCCGCCGGCCACCGACTGCATGTGCATCCGACTTCGCGCCAGTCGCAGCAATCGATCCGATTGCATCCTTGAGCACTGTGGAGAGCTCGCGCCTTCGGCATTGCCCGCGGCCTTGCTGAGAGCCCCGCTGACACCGGAAGGGTCCGAAAGCCGGGCTATCTGCGTAAGCGTTGGCCGCAATTCCTGGAGTTGCCATGTTCAAACCTCGTCCTTGCTGAAATTCGCTATTAGGCGCGGAGAATTTCAAGGGTGCGCTGAATCATCCGGCGAGCGGCGCCGATTACATTCATGTTCGCTTCATAGGATCGCTGCGCTTCGCGCATGTCGGTCATTTCCACCAGCGAGTTCACGTTGGGATACTTCACGTAACCCTTGGCATCGGCGGCGGGATGGCTCGGCTGATATTTCGACGTGAATTCGCTCATGTCGGGCCGCGCACGGCTGGTGCCGACGGTCCGCGCCTCAAGTTCGCGATCGAGCTGTGACCTGAACGTCGCGATCCCGCGGCGATAGGGATCGGCGTTCGCAGTTGGCGAAGTGGAAGTCGGCGTTCGCGATATTTTTCGAGATGATGCGCATGCGCCCGGCCTGGGAGCGCAGCCCAGATGCCGCAACGGGGAGCGTCCGCATGCAGGGTCTTGTTATCCGATCGTTTTCGTGAAATCCAAGGTTCACCTCCGCCTATCTTTTGCCAAGCGCTGTCTTGATCAGGCCCAGGCTGCGTGTGTAGAGCGCGCTCGCCGCCTGATAGTCCATTTGGTGCTGCGCGACCTTGAGCATCTCATCCTCGATGTTCACGCTGTGACCGCCTGGGCGGGTCTCCATGTGATTGGCCCGCACGGTCTGGAACTGAGATTCCCCTACCGTTCCGACGTGTGCCGGATTGGTCGTCGCGAGCTTCAGTGCGACCGGCGCCGCCGTACCATCGGACGTTCCTTGAGTTCGCCGGGCCGGAAGTTCGGCATGTTTCCGCCAGCAGGTGCTGCCTGTCCTGGTGGCAGTGTATCCGGGTACGGAGCACCGACAGGATCGGGATATCGGTCATCGGCATTGTAAGTAGCGCGGCCAAAACACCGGAAGGTGTTACGTCGGCATAGGCAGAATTTGCCGGGTGTATGGTTAACGCGGAGTCAAAATTTTGCCCCGCGATGGCATCTGCAGACCACAGCCCGCGGCAAATTGACAATTCGGCAGCGATTTCGACTGGTTCGGCGTTAACGATTCGTATAGAGACACGGGAGCGCTCCCTCCGACGGATATGGTAGGCGGACCGATTGGCCTGAATGCCGTAGCGGCACGGCGGAGGCGAACGATGGATGCGATTCTCGGCATGGAATTACCGCTGCTTGTCAAATTCGTGGTCTCGTTTGCGATCGTGTTGCTGCTGATCGGCGCGGCGGCTTTGCTCGTACGGAAATTCGGGGGCAAAGCGCTGGTCCGCGGCGCTGCACAGCGCGGGCGTCAGCCCCGCCTTGCCGTAGTCGATACGGCTAAGGTCGATAGCCGGCGTAGCCTTGTGATCGTCCGGCGCGACAACGTCGAACATTTGCTGCTGATCGGCGGGCCGACCGATGTACTGGTCGAATCGAATATTTCAGGTGCCGCGATTGCACCGGTGCGCGAGCCAGAGGCCGAAGTTCGTGCGCCGGCTATCGAACCTGTAGCGGTTCCTCGAGCGGCGGTTGCCACACCGACAGTTCCACACACCGACGATGCACCGGTCCGTGCCGAGCCTGCTGCCGTTCCGGAGCCACGTCTCGACGTCCGCGCCGAACCCGTGCTGATGCGTGAACAGCGGCCCGAAGCCGAAGTGCGCGTGCCGCCAATTTCTGTGTTCGAGCCCACTCCACCCGCCGCTACCGTCCGCGCCGACGTGCTCGAGCCTGATATTTTTGCGGAGCCGCGCGTGCCGCAGGTTCCATTTGCACATCCACCCGCAATCGTACCGCCTCCGGTGACCGCGGTACCGCCGTTGCCCGTCGACGCCACTGCCCCGCCGGCTCTGAACGAACCGCTCGCACGTTTCGCGCAGGATCTCGATGCCCATCGAGTACACATAAACGGTCAGATCCGGCCGCCGCAGCCGACGGTGCAACCGCCACCTACCCCAGAAGCAGCCGTGGCTGCCCCCCCGGCCAATCGAACCTTCCCCCGACGATCAAAGTCTCGCGGACATGGCGCAGCGGTTGGAAGCTGCGCTCCGCCGCCCGCTTGGCGCCAACGGCACGCGCGCCGTGCCGCAGCAGCCGCAACCTGCACCTCGCGTGAGCGCTACCGTGTCCGTCAGACAGCCAGAGCCGCTGCGCCGGACGACAACTGCCGCGCCGCCAATTCCACCCCAGCCGGCTGTCAACGCGGCCGACGGCTCCTTCCGTCGCCCCCGCTCAATCGCAAACTTCCGCGGAAGAGGCAGCGACCTACGAAAACCTCCAGCGCGAAATGGCCAGCCTGCTCGGCCGCAAGCCCGGGAGTTCGTGACAGGGCGCATGAGCGGCCGCCGTGTTCGTCTTGCGACGGAGGCGGCCGCAGTAGCATTGACCGGATCGGCTACCATCGCCGCGGCTCAGGATATCAGCATCAATTTCGGTCCTGGCGCTCGTCCATTTCTGGTGATGGTGACATCGTTTACCCGAATCGTTGTCGTGCTGTCGTCTTTTGCGCACCGATCAAGGATCAGCGCGCCCGGCAGGTTGGTGAAATCCTGACGGTGATGGTCAACATCACCGACAAGGCGGCGATTGCCAATCAGACACATCGCAGCCGGACATCTGCAGACGAAAACAACGTCGATAATTTCTTCGGAAAGAAGACCCTGCCGATCATCAACTCAACCTTGCCGACCAAACTGTTTACGCAGGACTCGAGCACGTCCACCGACGGCAAAGGCAGCGTCAAATCGGCAGGAAGCGTTGCAGACCAACGTGGCCGGCGTTGTGACGCAGGTGTTGCCGAACGGCAATCTCGTCGTCGAGGGCCGCCGGGAAATCCGGGTCAATTTCGAAATGCGCGAACTTGTTGTGGCAGGCATCGTACGGCCGGAAGATATTTAGAGCGACAACACGATCAACTCAAGCAAGATTGTGGAAGCGCGCATCGCTTACGGCGGCCGCGGTCAGCTCAACGACGTACAGCAACCGCGGTACGGCCAGCGGTTGATGGATGTCGTCCTGCCATTCTAGTTTCTAGCAGCTCCCCGCCGTTGTCCTCTCCCATGACGAACGGCAATCGGCGGCCTCTGGCGTCTCCCCGCCCGAGGCCGCGTAATTTCACAGATAATCTCTGACTAGCCGTGCACCCACTTCTGGCGACGCGTGCCCTGCTGCGTCGGCGAGATGCGTTGTCTGCCATAGGGCACGATCGTCAACATCGCGCAGCGTGACTGTCATGGCGCTCGCTCTCGCCGTCGATCGAGACGTGACCGAAGAATTGCAGACCATAACATGGTGCAAGACAGTCACCCTGTTCGGCGTTAGCTCCCTTTGCAAACATCGCGATCGGACCGAACGTATTGTCGAGCTGTCCCGGCGACCAGGTTCCGGCGTGCAGTGGCCCGGACACAAATTCCCAGAACGGCTCGAAGTCCTGAAACACCGCTTTGTTCGGATCGTAATAGTGCGCGGCGGTGTAGTGCATGTCCGCCGTCAGCCATACCACGTTCGAAACTCCGCCATGCTTGATAAACGACAGCACCCCGGCGATTTCGTGCTCTCGCGCAGTGGGCGGTCCATCACCAGGCGCCACAGCATCGTCGCTGACCAGACCGATCGGCAGATCGGCGGCAATCACTTTCCACGTCGCGCGAGAATTCATCAGCTCCCGCTTGAGCCAGGCCAGCTGCGCGACGCCGAGAATTTCGCTGTCGTCGCCGAGTTTCAGCGGCGTACGGTAGGACCTCATGTCGATAATGAAGATATCGAGCAACGGCCCGTGAGCGATCTTGCGATAAACCCGCCCGGCTTCCGTCACCGCTTGCCGCGTCTGGCATGAATTCGTGGAAGGCGTGCCCGCCCCGCGCGGTTAACGCGAGAATGCTTTTCTCGGTGTAACGATGCCACGTCACCAACTCACCGGGGCACCCAGTCGTTGGTGACTTCGTGGTCGTCCCATTGCGCAAAGCTCGGCACATGTCGCGTTGAAATCCCGGACGTTCGTATCGAGCAGATTGTATTTGTGGTTGCCGCGAAACTCGGCGAGCGTCTCGGCGACTTTTTCTTCGGTGACGAGATTGCGCCAGATATCGCCGTTCTTCAGGGTGAGCTGTGAGGAGATTTCGCAATCCGCGTAAATGCTATCGCCGGAATGAATAAAAAAATCCGGCTCATGCTTCAGCATGGTCTGGCGCGGTCATGATCGATACCAAAGCCTTGCCCGGCTGCATCGCCCGACCAGACAAACGACACCGTATGCGGCTCGAGTGGCGCGGTGCGGAACGATCCTGTTTGCGGTTCGTTGATTGATCGTCGGCGTTGCGTGATCCTGAAATCTCACGCGGTAAAAAAATCTCCGCGAAACCGTCGAGCGCGACCTTGGCCGTGAAATCGGTTTCCGGAAACGCATCTACAACGGCGCTGGCGCGAATGCTCTGAAAAGTCTCCGACGTGGACGCCTCGACCAGCATGCGCGCGGGCCGATCTGTGCGTGCCCAGATGACGGCGCCGTCGTGCGTGACGTCGCCGGTTTGCAGTCCGTGCGTAAGCGTCGGACGGCTCGATGCGTAGCTGATCAGCGGCGACGCGACACTGCTAATCGCCACGCCGGACATGCCGGCGAACGCGTCGCGCAGGATTGAACGTCTTGACAGTGAGGATGGTCTGACGAGAGCAGGCTTCGTGCGAACTGCGGTCATCAGGACTCCCGTCAGCGCGTTGTCTCGCGGGACGGATGACTGAATCGAGTAACTCTTGTTAGACGAAAAGACGAAAGGTTTGTGACTTTCCTGCGCGCGGGGCACTAACGCACCGTCGCATTCGCATTTCGCGTAACATCCTACTCGTCGCGGTATACGCGCTCGCGCCGCTCGTGGCGTTCCTGGGCCTCGATCGAAAGGGTTGCGATCGGGCGGGCTTCAAGGCGCTTGAGCGAGATCGGCTCTCCGGTCTCCTCACAATAGCCGTAAGAACCGTCGTCGATGCGGCCGATGGCGGCGTCGATCTTGGCAATCAGCTTCCTTTGGCGGTCGCGGGCGCGCAGCTCGATGGCGCGGTCGGTTTCGGACGAGGCCCGGTCCGCAATGTCCGGGTGATTCTGATTCTCGTCCTGCAGATGTTGCAGCGTTTCCTTGGTTTCCTTCAGGATGTCGTCACGCCAGTCGAGCAGTTTCTGGCGGAAATAGGCCTTTTGGCGCTCATTCATGAACGGCTCTTTGACCGAGGGCCGGTACGATTTGTCCTTGGTAAGGCTCATCCAAGTCTCACACGTTACCCTGCTGCCCGCGGTGGCAGCGTCGCGGGAGGGCCTTATATAGGGGTACCAAAAGAGAGACAACACCGGCGTGACACCGTTTCGGAGGTTATCTACCGGCGGGTGCTAGAGGGTTGGTTCCGACCCCAGCTTGGCTAGCTCGACCTCGACCCGTAGGTCGATTTCCGCAATCACCGCATCCACATTCCGGTCTCCGGACGAATCCTTCAGCCCCGCTGCCGCGGATTTGAGCCGCAGCAGGAGCGAGTTGTCCAGCTTGCCGCCCAGAACGCCCAATTTGAGCTCCTCGAGGGCCTGGCGCCCCTTGGTCACTGAATGGCGACGACGCTCGGTCGGGTCCGCAACCCCCTGAAGGGCCATAGCGCATCGATCCCGGCAACGCTTCGCAACGTGTTGGCACGCCCGTGCTGCGGCTATTCTAATCGATCCACTAATCTGGATTCCGGAAACGGCGGGCTTTGCCCGCCGTTTTTCTTTTTGCTCATCCCAAATGGCGCGTCTAACCTCCTGTTAATACATTCTTTTACTCTCTATTAGGGTTAACAGATCAATATCGCCCAATGAGCGCTTCGTGGCGCGTGCCAGCTCATTGGGGGATGCCATTACATGAGTAACATTGTCTTGTCGGGCGGCGTCCGGCAGAACCTGCTCTCACTGCAGGCCGCAGACCCAAAACCGTCTCGCAACCGGCAAGAAGGTGAACTCCGCGCTCGATAACCCGGTCAACTTCTATACCTCATCGTCGCTGCATGCTCGCGCCAATGACCTGAGTTCACTGTTGGACTCGATATCCAACGGCATGAAGACGCTCGAAGCAGCTGACAACGCGCTGACCTCGATCACCGGCACCGTGCAGTCGATGCAGTCCACCCTGCGTCAGGCGCGTCAGGACAAATCATTCAAGACCGATTCCTATAGCCTCAACCTGCCCGCATCACCGGTCGGCACTGAACAAGTCTCGTTCTCCGGCGGCGCCGTCGGTACAACTCCCGTCAACGTTGACCTGACGACCTCGAAGGGCGTGCTCACCGGCGGCGCCTATTCCGCCATGGACTTCGCGGAAGCGGCCGACTCGGTCTCCTTCGCCCTGTCCCGCAATGGCAGCACCTCGACGACAGCGGTCGCCGTCACAAAGGGCGCGGGCGCCAACACGTTGAAAGTCACCGTGGGCAGCACGGTGACCGACAACATCACGGTTACCAGCGGCGCCGCAGTCACCGGCGCGGAAATGGCAAGCGCCATCAGCACCGGCCTCACAGCCGCCAACATGGACGTTGCCGTCTCGTTCACCACGGCCCTCGTCTTCACCGGTGGAGCCGGCGACAGCAGCACAGCCGCAGTTTCGATGACCAACTTCGCCTTCGCCAACGGCGGCGCTGGCGCGGCGATTACCGCTGCGCAGTTCGGTTTCACGGCCGGTGGCGTCGGCGTCACTGCCGGTGGTACCGCGTCCACGAGGACCAAGACGGCCAAGATGGTCGACCACCTGGTGTCCAGCATCAACAATACCGCGGCGCTCCAGGGCAAAGTTCTCGCCAGCACCGACAACGGCAAGCTGCGCATCCAGAACCTGTCCACAGCCGAGCTTACGATCGGCGGGATCGGCGGAGCCGGCACCGTCACGGGCGGCGCGAATACCGCCGACGTTGCTGGCAACGATGTCCGCAAGACGCTGGTGCAGCAGTTCAATACGTTGCGCGATCAGCTGGATAAATTCGCCGATGACGCCTATTTCAACGGCGTCAATCTCCTTCGCGGAGACAAGCTCAAACTTGTGTTCAATGAAACAGGTGTGTCATCGATTGAAATCCAGGCCACGCGACAAGGACGGCAATGTAATCGCGATCAACAGCGCCTATCTGAAAGTCACCGCGGTGACGGCAGCAGATTTCGATTCGGATGCGAATATCGACGGCATGTTGGACACGATGGGCCATGCGCTGGAATCTCTGCGCTCCCAGGCATCCAATTTCGGTTCCAACCTTTCGATCGTTCAGAACCGGCAGGACTTCACCAAGAAGATGATCAATACGCTGGAAACCGGCGGTGACACTCTCGTCCTGGCCGATACCAACGAGGAAGGCGCCAACCTCCTCGCCCTGCAGACCCGCCAGCAGCTTTCCACCACGGCACTGTCGCTCTCGGCGCAGGCCGACCAGGCCGTGCTGCGGCTGTTCGGCTAATCCGCCGGCAACGCAGGCCCTTCACCGGAGGCGGCGGGGCACAAGCTCCGCCGCCTTTTGTTTTAACCGTCCATTAAACCTGTTCGACAACGATCGTCTTGTCTACGCATTTTCGGTATTCGCATTTATGCGCCGCACATGACACAGGCTGTCTTTCTCGCTAGCTCAGCTAGCTTCGCGTTCGTCAGGATGTCGCTGCACGACCCGCGTCCTCTGTCTGATGTACCAAATCTTGTCAGGATGCGCGGCGACGCTGGCGTCGAAGGCCCCGCGCGCGGACTCGATTGATCCAAACATGGCATAGACGCGCCACGGTCTCAGGTCGTCGTCGGTCCATTGCGGGTTGCATGAATGATACCGGGGGGGGTCGACGCGATTACGAACATACGCCAGTACAATAGTTCAGGCGCGCTAGTGTTAGAAACCTTCGTAAGAATAAGCTATGGCAATTGCGATTTCCCGGGGA
>CAVWIA010000002.1:0-361373 GCA_963754965.1 uncultured Actinomycetota bacterium | reverse complement strand
GAAGCTGCTCGGTCAGGGCGCCGACATCATCTTCACGACCTGCGACGTGGATCTCGCCGCACCGGTCGTTCAGGAGGCGATCAACAGGGGCGTGCTCGCGGTGGCGCCGTGCATCGGGCACCGGATCAGATGGGGCCGAAGCGCTTCGGCCCGAAGGGCCGGCTCGCCTTCACGTTCGGCAACGTCGCCCAGGACGAGGGGTCGGCGATGGCCCAGTACGCGTGGGCGAAGGGGTGGCGCAACGCCGCGCTCGCGACGGACACCGTGATCGTGTACTTCAAGAACGTCGTGCAGGCGTTCGAGGCGCGGTGGAAGCAGCTCGGCGGCAAAGTCGTCGCGAAGGAGACCTACCAGTCTGCTCCCGCCGGCGGAGGCAACGCGGCGTCGTGGCAGGCGGTGACGACGCGCCTGAACGGCGTCAAGTCCGACGTCATCGTGACCGCGACAGCACCGCCGTGGGGAGCGATGCCGACGATCATGAACGGCCTCCGGTCGCTCGGGAACGAGACGCCTTTCCTCAACTCGTGGGCCGGCGACGGCACGTACTGGGTCTCGAAGGACCAGCCGGCGGTGAACTACTACTTCGTCACGTACGCGTCGGTGTTCGGTGACGATCCGGTCCCCGGCGTGAACAAGCTCGCGAAGCAGGTCAAGGCGGGCACCGGCGGCTTCATCACCGGCCCCGCCGCCATCGACGGCGTCGCGACCGCGATCCGCCGTGCGAAGTCGACCCAGGGCATCGCGCTCGCGGCCCAGCTGGAGAAGTTCAGGAAGGTCCCGACGCTCTCGGGGCTCGTAAGCTTCACACCGAGCCTCCACTCGGTCTTCGGCCGCCAGTACCGGGTGATCAGGATCCAGGACAACAAGGCGCAGGTGGTCGGCTCGGTCGTCGCGAAGGTCGTCCCCAAGATTTGAGATCTTGGCAGGCGTCGAGACGCAGGCGAACGACGAACGGCGGCCCGGAGACACGCTCCGGGCCGCCGGAGTCTCGCGGTCCTTCCAGGGCGTGCAGGCGCTCGCCGGCGTCGACCTCGAGCTCCACGACCACGAGGTCGTGGGGCTGATCGGGCCGAACGGCGCGGGGAAGTCGACGCTCGTCAACCTGCTGACCGGATTCGACCGCGCCGACGGGGGAACGGTCGAGCTGAGCGGGCGCGACGTGACCGGCTGGAGCCCCGACCGCCGCGGCCGGGCCGGTCTGACGCGGACGTTCCAGCACAGCCACGCGTTTCGGGGCCTCTCGGTCCGCGAGAACGTCGAAGTCGCGGCCCTGGGGACAGGGGCGTCGCCGCGCGAAGCGCAGGACCGCGCCGACGGCGTCCTCGCGGGGCTCGGCCTGACGCGGTACGCGGACGCCCCGGCCGCGAACCTCCCTCACGGCGACGAGCGGCGACTCGGCGTGGCGCGGGCGCTCGCGACGAGGCCGCGCTTCGTGCTCATGGACGAGCCGGCGGCGGGGCTGCCCGAGGCGGAGGTGCCCGCATTCGCCGGGGTCGTCCGGTCCGTTCGCGACGAGCACGGTGCCGGCGTCCTCCTGATCGACCACAACATGGCCCTCGTGATGGACGTGTGCGACCGCATCTACGTCCTCGATCAGGGCCGGATGCTCGCCGGCGGGACGCCGGAGGAGATCCGTGCCAACCTCGACGTCGCAGCCGCCTACCTGGGGGACTCCGCCGTGAGGGAGGACGGCCCGTGAGCGCACCGCTGCTCGAGGTCGAAGGACTGGAGGTGCGCTACGGCGCCGTGTCGGCGGTGCGCGACCTGTCGTTCGAGGTCGGTGAGGGTGAGATCGTCGGGCTGATCGGGCCGAACGGCGCCGGCAAGACCACGACCCTGCTCGCGATCATGGGCGGATTGCCGGTGTTCGCGGGCGAGGTGCGGCTCGCGGGCCGCTCGCTCCGCGGGCGGGCTCCCGAGGAGATCGCGCGCTCGGGCGTCGCCCTCGTGCCCGAGGGGCGGCGGATATACGGCGACCTCACGGTCGAGGACAACCTCCGGCTCGGCCTGGCGGCCCGGCGGGACCGGTCGGGAGCCGCGGCCGAGCTCGACGCGGTCTTCGGGCTGTTCCCCGTCGTGCGCGAGTTCCGGCGCCGTCCTGCAGGGGCGCTGTCGGGTGGGCAGCAGCAACAGCTGGCGATCGCACGGGCCCTCGTCGCCGGGCCGCGACTCCTCCTGCTCGACGAGCCGTCTCTCGGGCTCGCCCCGAAGATCGTCGACATCGTCTTCGAAGCCCTCGCCGAGATCCGGCGTCGCGGGCTGACGGTGCTGCTCGTCGAGCAGCGTGCCCAGCGCACGATCGGATTCGCCGACCGCACGTACCTGGTGGCAAACGGAGAGCTCCGGCTCGTCCTCGACCCGGAAGACGCCGCGGACACCGACAGGCTCGTGGCCGCGTACCTCTCGTGACGATCATCGTCGCCAGCTTCGTGCGGGACGTCGTCGACCTGCAGGTCCAGATCGATGCCATCGGCCTCGGGGCGATCTACGCTCTCATGGCGGTCGGCATCGGCCTCGTGTTCGGCGTCCTGCGGCTCGTCAACTTCGCGTACGGACAGCTGATCATGGCCGGAGCCTTCGCGCTCGCGCTCGCATCCGAATGGGACTGGCCCGTCTGGGCGGGGATCGTCCTCTGCTTCGCCGTCGTGCTCGCGCTCTCTGCGGCGCTCGAATGGCTCGTCTTCCGGCCTTTGCGGCTGCAGTCCCCGGCGGTGATGCTGGTGGCCACCTTCGCCGTCGCCTTCCTGCTCCAGAGCATCGCGCTCCTCTGGTTCGGGCCGCTCGGCAAGCCCGCCGCGTCGCTCGTGACGCTCAACCGCCCCGTCACGATCGGAAGCCTGGACATCCGCAAGGTCACGATCGTGGCGATCGTCGTGGCCGCGATCTGCCTCGGCGCGCTCGTCCTGCTGCTCGAGCGGACATCGATCGGGCTCCACATGAAGGCCGCCTCGATGGACTTCACGACGGCCCGCCTTCTCGGTGTGCGGGCCAACCGTGTGATCGCGTCGGCCGTGCTGATCTCCGGGATCCTGGCCGCGATCGTCGCGATCATGCTCACGATCCAGTTCCCGCTCGTGACACCCGGGTTTGCGCTCCAGGACACGATTGTCGTGCTTGCGGGCGTCGTCGTCGGCGGCATGAACAGGCTGCTCTCGGCGACACTCGGCGGTTTTGCGATCGGCTACGTCTCGGGCCTGCTGGGCGGGGCGCTTCCGACCGACCAGAGCCAGTACCTGCCCTCGTTCCTCTTCGGCCTCGTCATCCTCGTCCTCCTCGTGCGGCCCGCCGGCGTGTTCACGCGCGGAGCGGGCATGGTGGAGCGCGTATGAACGTCGTGCGCGCATGGCCGCAGCTCGTGGCGCCGGCCGTGCTGATCGTGGTGGCGGCGCTGCTCGGCTCGCTGACAGGGCGCTCGTCGCAGATCTACTTCATCAACGCGCTCGTCGCGGTCGCCTTCGTGGTCGCGCTCTACGTCTTCGTCGGTAACTCGGGCGTCGTCTCCTTTGGCCACATCAGCTTTGTCGCTGTGGGCGCCTGGGCGGCCGGCGTGCTTGCGATACCGAGCGAGGAGAAGCCCGCCACGATGCCGAACCTCGCGGGCTTCCTCCGCGACACCACGGTCGGCAACGTCCCCTCGCTCGCCATCGCCGCTGCCGCCGGCGGAGCGTTCGCGCTGCTCGCGGGCCTCGCGCTCATGCGCCTCTCGGGGCTCGCTGCGGGCATCGCGACGTTCGCCGTGCTGGAGATCACGAACAACCTGCTCCGCTACAGCGACAAGGTCGGGCCGGGCCTGAACGTCTTCTCCTCCGTGCCCGAGACGACAGGCTTGCTGCAGGCGACGGTCGGCGCGCTCCTCGTGGTCGTCGCCGCGTTCGTCTACCAGAGAAGCCGCTTCGGGCGGCAGCTGCGCGCGGCCCGGGACGATCCCGCCGCGGCCCGCGCGGTCGGGATCTCCGTCTACCGGCAGCGGCTCGTGTCGTTCACCATCTCGGGGCTCCTGGCAGGGTTCGCCGGCGGCCTGTACGTGCACCTGCTGCCCACGGGCGCCGACTCGCTGTACCTCGATCTGACCTTCATCACGCTCGCGATGCTCGTGATCGGCGGCATGACGAGCCTGTGGGGCGCCGTCGTCGGCGCGCTCGCCGTCTCCGGGCTCGACTCGCTGCTCGCCGAGGCCGAGAACGGGCTCGGCGTCGCCGGTCGCACGATCGACCTCCCGGCGGGCACGCGCATCGTCGTGGTCGGGCTCCTCATGGGGCTCGTGCTCGTCGTGCGCCCGTCCGGTCTGACCGGCGGCCGCGAGTTTTCGCTCGGCCGCCTGCACCCCCACCGTCCCGCCGTCGCTCGGGGAGAGTCGCCATGAGAGTCTGCATCATCGGCTGTGGAGCGGTGGGGTCGCTCTTCGCGGCCAATCTCGCCACGCTCCCCGACGTCGAGGTCTGGGCGTTCGATCCCTACCGGGCCCACGTCGACGCGATCAACGAGAACGGCCTGCGCCTGTCCGGTGCGGGCGACGTCCTCGGGCGCCTGCGCGCGACTTCGGATGCGTCGACCCTGCCGGAGTGCGACTTCGGGATCGTGGCCACGAAGGCGATGCACGCGGACATCGCCATCACCATGACCGCGCACGCCTTCGCGGACGGCGCCGTCGCGTCCGTCATGAACGGCGTCGGGAACGAAGAGACGCTCGCCCGTCACGTCTCCCGCGTCATCCGCGGCACGACCTTCCCGGCCGGCAAGCTGCTCGAGCCCGGGCACGTCCAGTGGGACGTCAAGGGCGAGACGACGTTCTCGCCCTTCGAGCCCGCGCCCGCCACCATGGGCGAGGTCGAGCGGCTCGCAGACGCATGCACGCGCGGCGGGATGCCCGCGAGCGCCGTCGCAGATGCGCGGCCCGCGCAGTGGCGCAAGGTCATCTTCAACGCGTCCACGAACCCGATCGGCGCCCTGACGGGGCTCACGCACGGGCGCGTCTGCGAGCGACCCGACCTTCGCGCGCTCGTCACCACCCTCGTCGACGAGGGCAAGGCCGTCGCGGCCGCGCAGGGCATCAGGCTCGACGCGGATCCGGAGGACCTGATCGACCACGCTGCAAAACCGGAAGTCGCCTACGGCCACAAGGCGTCGATGCTCCAGGACATCGAGGCCCGCCATCCAACCGAGATCGACTTCCTCAACGGCGGCATCGCCCGCTTCGGCCGGGAGCTCGGCGTGCCGACCCCGGCGCACGACACGATCACCGCACTCGTCAAAGGAGTTGAAGCCTCGTGGACCTAGGAGCAGAGCTCGAGCGGCGGCACCGGAACGTCAGGGCGGCGCTGGAGGCGCACGATCTCGACGCCCTGATCGTGTCGGGCAGCGAATACAGCGGGTTCGAGGGCGCCGTCACCTATATGTCGGGGTTCCAGATCGTGCACCGCTATGCCTACGTCGTCGTACCCGCTGACGGGAGCGTCTCGGTCGTCTTCCCCTCGGAGGCGAGGTACGTCGGCGAGCACGGGACGACTGCGCTCGAGCAGGTGTTCCATCCGCGCCCCGGGGAGCACATCGCCGCTCAGGCTCGCGCCGGGGGCTGGAAGCGCGTCGGCGTCTTCGGCCTCGACTACATCATGGCCGTGCGCGACTACCAGGCGCTCGACGGGATCGAGCTGGTTCCCTTCGACGTCGAGTTCGATCTCGCCCGCGCGGTCAAGAGCGAGGCCGAGCTCGAATCGGTGCGCGACTCCGTCCGCATCAACCAGCGCGGGTTCGAGATCTGGTACGAGGCGTACGCCCCCGGCAAGACCGCGGCGGAGGTCATGGCCGCGGCGGAGGAGTGGTTCGTGGCGGAGGGATGCGGACGTCTGACCATGAACATGGTGCTGACCGGGACCGACACGTACGCGCGCCCCGAGTTCAAGATCGCGCGCTCGGACGAGGTGCTGGGGGGCTTCGTGCTCCCGTCGCTCGAGGTCGCGGGGCCGGGGATGCACTGGGTCGAGGTCTCACGGGCCATCTGCGCCGCCGGCGTCGAGCCGTCCGACGATACGAAGCAGATGATGGAGGCGTACACCGAGTACTACGAGGCCGCGCGCACGGCCATCCATGCGGGCGCGACCTGCCACGATGTGCACACGGCCGTCTCGCGGGGATTCCAGGAGCGCGGCTACCACCTGGGCCACGTCACGGGGCACTCGATCGGGATGACGATGATCGAGTTCCCGAAGGTGGGGGAGGGGGTCGAGACCGAGCTGGAGGAGAACATGGTCCTCTCGATGCACCCACACGCCATCGCCGTGAACGGAGAGGACTGCCTCTACATGCAGGACACGTGGCTCGTGACACCGGCGGGTGGCGTGCCGCTCGCGGATCTGGCCATGGAGATTTGGGTCGAGGGCGCGCGGTAGAGACTGGCAAGACTCCATGTTGATTGCTCACGTTGTGAGACGCCGCACTCGGCGGCTACACTGATGCCGTGAGTTGGCCGTGGATCGTGCTGCTCGCGATCGGCATCGGCATCGTCGTCGCCGCGGAGTGGCCAAGGTTCGAGCGTCTCGTAGGCGCCGACGCCCGGCGCCGGCGTGAGCGCGAGAAGCGGAAGGCGAAGCTCCGCGTCGTGTCGACGGACGACGACGAGTTCGTCCGCAGCGTCCAGGCCGATCTCGAGGCGCTGCCGACGATCGAGGAGCGGGACCCGCATTGAACCTCTGGTGAGGGGCTTCAGCCTCTCTCCGGACTGAAAGGCCGAACGCGAGCGCAGGTCAGCGGACGACGATCCTCACGCTGAGCACACGCGTATTCGGGAGGATCGGCGGCACGTTCTCCATGTTCCGCGACTCCTGATAGTCGGAGGCCTGTACGCGAAGGACGTGCGGCCCCCGCTTGAGCGTCGCCGTCGGGATCCGCATCATGCCCGCGCGCAGCGGAACCGCGCGCGTGGTGCCGTCGACCGTGACCTTGACGGTCGCGGGATCGACGCCCGAGCCGGCATCGTTCACGCGCACGACGAGCGGGGTGCCGCGGGACACACGCGGCTGCTGGAGCGTCACGGTCGGGGGTCGTGTGTCGTCGAACCAGTAGCGGAAGGTGAAGCTTCCCGCTCCATCCTCTGTCGTGCTGTCGAAGACGACGTCGTAGGCGCCCGCGAGCGGGCGCACGGCCCCGGCCGCGAGTACCGGAGCCCCGAACTGCGCGAGGTACGGGTTGAGGTTGACGGGCAGCGCCGGGTAGCCGGTGAGCTCGTTCTCGTTCCCGGCCGCGACGACGCGGGGCTCGACCTGCACTCCCGAGGCGCGCTCGATGATCGCCACGCCGAAGTTGGCCACGGGTCTCCTCAGCGTCACGCGGAACACCTGCTCGGGCCCCCGCAGCGTGGACGAAACGGCGCCCCCGGCCGGAACGTCCGGGTAGCGGTAGCGGGAGACGAGGGACGGCTTGCCGCTCGTGTTGCCGGTGTGCAGCCCCGCCGCGCCGATGGGCGCGGACGCCGCGCCCCCGAGCTCCGGTCGCGACACGTGCAGCCAGAACGGGAGCCGGCGGACGTCGGTGCCGCGGGTCAGCCGCACGAAGCCGCTGAGGTCGCCGTCGGCGGCCGCGGTGGTCGTGACCGCGACGAGGTCGAGCGGCCCTGGCATGGCGACGGTCGCGGGCACCGTGAGGCTCGCTCCGGGGGACGCCGCGACGGTCTCGACGGCGACGTCCCACACCCCGGCGCCACCTCCGGTGTCGGCGAGGGTGACGCGGGCCGGCGCGGCGGCGCCTGCCTTGACGAGCCCGAACGAGACCGAGACGGGAGAGGCGACGACGAGCGGCACGTCCGCCTTCAACGGGTCGGCGAGCCCACCGCCTCCCCTCGTCGGAGGCGCGGGCTGACCGTCGACGTCGACGGCGGTCCCGGTCTCGACGAGAGCGGCTCTGATCATCGCCACCGACCAGTCGGGATGCCTCTCCCGTAGGAGCGCTGCGGCGCCGGAGATCTGGGGCGTCGCCATGGACGTGCCGGACATCGCCGCCCACTCGTTCCCGGGTACGGACGAGAGGATCGAGACGCCCGGCGCGCTGATGTCGGGCTTCAGCCGGAGCGACAGAGCCGAGGGCCCGGAGCTGCTGAACCCGGCTAGGCTCGCCCGGCCCGAGCTCGGGTTCGTGACCGCAGCCACGGTGATGGCGCGGTCGGACGTGCCCGGCGAGGAGAGCGAGCCGCGGCCGAAGTCGTCGTAGTCGTTCCCGGCGGCGACGACGGGGACGACGCCTGCGGCGGCCGCTGCGTCGAGCGCGCGTGCGACGAGGTCACGCGACGGCTCCACCTCCGGCTCCCCGATCGAGAGGTTGATCACATCCATGCCGTCTTTCACTGCTGCCTCGATCGCGGCGACGATCTCGGCGGCGTTGCCGTCGAGCCCGACGCCGGGCGTCGGCACGCTGAGCGCCTTGTAGTTGCCGATGTACGCGCGCGGGGCAACTCCCGAGACCGTCGTGCTCCCGGTCGAGGTGCCCGCGTTTCCGGCGGCGATGCCGGCGACGTGCGTCGCGTGCCCGGACTCCACCGGGTCGAATGGCTTGCCGGCGTACTTCCAGGTCGTTCCGGCGGGAGCAAAGGCGCGCGCGACGATCACCTTCGCGGTCGTGTAGGCCGCCTGTCCTTTCGGGAAGCCGGACGGCATCGTGTACCCGGCGGGTGAGAAGTAGCGGTGGGTCTGGTCGACGCCGTCGTCGATGATCCCGATCTTCATGCCGTCGCCCTGGTTCGCGAGTCCGGTCTGCCACGTCCTCGCGGCCGTTGCCTTCCGTGCGGCCGTCGTGGTGGAGACCGGGTAGGCGATGCTCGAGTCGACCGACCTCACGCCGGGAAGCGACCGGAGCGTGGAGACGGCGTCCCGCGGGACGACGACGGCGGCGCCGTTGAGCACGATCCGGTAGCGCCAGCGGATCCGAGCGGTGGGGATCGTCGAGCGCAGCGCAACGGCGAATCGTGCCTGTTCCCGGTCGACCGCTGCCCGTGCAGCGGCGCCTCCACCCCCGGCAAGGGGCGGCGAGGACAGCGTGACGACGACCTCGGTTGCCGCCCCGCCCGCGCCGCCTACTTGCGTCGCTTCACGCGCGGCCGACGCCGCGGGAAGGCAGCAGAGGGCGAGCGCGCAGGTCAGGGCGAGGATCCGGGTCATGGTCGGTCTGACGCCAAAGTGGACTGGCGGTTGCCGTGCAGGATGCCAGCAGGCGTGCCGCTGGCTAGAATTCACCGTCGCGCGGATGTGGCGGAATTGGTAGACGCGCACGGTTCAGGTCCGTGTGCCTTTCGGGGCGTGGAGGTTCAAGTCCTCTCATCCGCATTACCAACCTGTTTCCGACAGGCAACGCCAGACAACGACAGGAACCGCCACAAACCCGCATGGTAATGCGGTTCCCGGCGTGCCCGGCGGCCCGAACCCACGCAGCCACGCGACGCCCTGGAAGTGCCGGTTTCGGGGGTCTGTGCCACGAATCTGTGGCACGAACCGGCCGTGGCACACGACCGGCGCGCAGCCCGTCACGACGGGCCACCATGCAGGGCGTGGCGAGCTACTCCCTCGCCGCCAGGCCCCCGGACGATTGCCTCGTCGCGGGGGCCAACTTCAGCCTCTGGCTCGCTTTACCGCACGCGCCGGTTCTTCTGCGCAATCGGCGACGCCGAGGGGATCCGAGCCGTCGCTCGCTGAGACCCATCCACGGTGGCGACCGACGGCCCGTGCCGCTTTGGCTCGAGCTATGTCCCATCAGCCTCGGCTCTTGAGCGCTGACAGTGGCCGCCAACGTGCCAATCGGCCCCAGCTCGCATGAACACTGGCGTGTCGCTCACGGGGTCAGGGATGGGTCAGGTTTGCTCGTCTTCGCCTCCGCCGTGTGCGCCGGGACGCCGAGCGGATGATCGATCACCCGCGCCCGCTGCGGCGGCATGTTGCTCGGTCAGACGAAGCTGCGTCGTGCGGGCGTTAGGATCGCCACGAAGCTGCGTCGTGCGGGCGTTAGGATCGCTACCCGGCCCGGGGCCGGCGTGAAGGGCCAGGAGTGCGGGGTCGAGGCGGAGGGGGAGACGCAGGGCTGGGAGGCGTACCCGGTAGATCTCGATGGCGACGGCCAGGACGAGGTCGTCTTCTACTGCGCGGTCTGTGCGGAGCGGGACTAACCAGCCAACACCATGAAAATCGCATTCCAGGGCGAGCCGGGCGCCAATTCGCACATCGCTGTCATCAACGCCTATCCCGGCGCCGAGCCGATGCCCTGTCCGACCTTCGAGGACGCGCTGGCCGCGATTAGCTCGGGCGACGCCGATCTCGGCATGATCCCGATCGAAAACTCGGTGGCCGGCCGGGTCGCCGATATCCATCATTTGCTGCCGCAATCCGGCCTCTTCATCGTCGGCGAATGGTTCGAGCCGATCCATCACCAGTTGATGGCCCCGCGCGGCGCCAGGCTCGACGGCATCAAGACCGTCGAAAGCCATGTCCACGCGCTCGGCCAGTGCCGCCGCGTCATCCGCAAGCTAGGCATCAAGCCGGTCGTCGCCGGCGATACCGCCGGCAGCGCCCGCCTCGTCGCCGAGCGCGACGACAAGAGCTGCGCCGCGATCGCCTCGCGGCTGGCCGCCGAGATCTACGGGCTCGATATCCTGGTGGAAGATGTCGAGGACGAGACCCACAACACCACCCGCTTCGTGGTGCTGGCGCGCGAGCCGAAATGGGCAACTCAGGGATCGGAGCCGCTGGTCACCACTTTCGTATTCCGGGTCCGCAACCTGCCCGCCGCACTCTACAAGGCGATGGGCGGTTTTGCGACCAATGGTGTCAACATGACCAAGCTCGAAAGCTACATGATCGACGGCAATTTCTTCGCGACCGAATTCTATGCCGACGTCGAGGGCCATCCCGAGGACAAGAATCTCGCCTTTGCGCTGGAGGAATTGAAATTCTTTTCGCGCGAACTCCGCATCGTCGGCGTCTATCCGGGCCATCCCTTTCGCGCCACCTTCATGGAAAAGCAGGACGATTAGAAGTTACGCCGCCTGCTTCGTGCCGAGCCCGAACGCATCCGCTAGCAGGCTGTAGGATTTCTTCCGCGCCTCGTGCGGATATGGCTCGTGACCGCGGCGATCTGCCCGATCATCAGGTCCGGCGCGGGGCTCGCGACCGACGCCAGATTGTGATGTTCGGCCAGCCCGTAGCGGAAATAGCCGAGCCGGTCGACATGGCGCGCCAGATCGATGCTGTTGCGCAGAGCGGCGGCCGGCCGGGTGCCGGTGGTGACAACGGAAAGGCCGAGGGCCGAAACAGGTATCATCGCGCCAAACTAATGCGCCCGGCGCGGCCCACATAGCCTCTGCCGCGCAGATCAGGCGCGCAGAAGCCACGCCGATCCGAGTGGGAAAGTGGGATATATATTGATAAATTGTCATATTTACCTTTTGCCCACTCCAGCAAGCTCCAGCAATCCCAATCCGCAATGTCCGTAAAACCTTCATAAAACACTGTTTTCCTGTCGATATCAGCAAGCCACATATAACTGGCATCGCCCACCTGCTACAATTATTCGACATAAAAACCGTTTTAATACATGAATTGGGCAAATTCCCACCATCGATGGGCTGTTTGAACGGCCCTGTTTGGCATATTTTAGGGCGACCCAGCTAAAAACCGACGTTTGTCTTGCGGAAGTGGAGTTTGCGGCGCCATGACAGAAGTTACACCCCCCGCGACCGATGGGCACCGGGCGCCGGAATCGCCTGACATCTCCTTTGAGTTTTTCCCGCCGAAAACCGAGGAGATGGAGCGCAACCTGTGGGGGACCATCAATCGGCTGGCGCCGCTTGCGCCCAATTTCGTCTCGGTGACCTATGGCGCCGGCGGCTCGACCCGCGAGCGTACCCATTCCACCATCGCCCGCATCCTCGCCGAAACCAGTCTGACTCCGGCCGCGCATCTGACCTGCGTCAACGCCCCGCGCGGCGAGATCGACGACGTGGTGGCGCGATATCACGACGTCGGCGTCCGCCACATCGTCGCCCTGCGCGGCGATCCCACCACCGGGATCGGCACGCCCTATGTCGCACATCCCGACGGCTACAAGACCTCGGCCGAACTCGTGGCCAGCATCAGGAAACGTTATCCCGACATCGAGGTTTCGGTTTCCGCCTATCCCGAGAAGCATCCGGAGAGCGCGGATTTCGATGCCGACATCGACACGCTCATGGCCAAGGTCGATGCGGGCGCAAGCCGCGCCATCACGCAGGTCTTTTTCGACAACGACCTCTACTTCCGTTACCTCGACCGCGTGCGCCAGCGCGGCATCGATATTCCCGTCGTGCCCGGCATCATGCCGATGCACAATTTCAAGCAGGCGCGCGGCTTCGTAACCCGCGCCGGCACCACGGTGCCGGACTGGCTGGCGCAAAAATTCGAAGGCCTCGACGACGATCCGGAGACCCGCAAGCTGGTTGCGGCGACCGTGGCGGCCGGCCAGGTACAGAAGCTCGCCAAGCACGGCGTCGACACCTTTCACTTCTACACCATGAACCGCGCGGACCTCGTGTTCGCCATCAGCCACCTGCTCGGCATTCGCCCGCAGGGCGCGCAGAAAGCCGCCTGACCGATGATGGTGCCGACGTCTCCCAAGCGAACCGCGCTGCTCGCGGCGGCCCGCGAGCGCATCCTGGTGCTCGACGGCGCCATGGGCACCATGATCCAGGGCCTCGAATTCGACGAGGCGGCGTTCCGCGGCGAACGGTTTGCGGATTTCCATCGCGACGTCAGGGGCAACAACGACCTGCTGATCCTGACCCAGCCAAAGGCGATCGAGGACATCCACGCCGAATATCTGCGCGCGGGCGCCGACATTGTCGCGACCAACACCTTCTCCTCGACCTCGATCGCGCAGGCCGACTACGACCTCTCCGATCTGGCGTATGAACTGAATTTCGAAGGCGCCAAGCTCGCCCGTAATGCCGCGAGCCGCATCACCGCCGAGGACGGCAAGCCGCGCTTTGTCACTGGCGCGATCGGCCCGACCAACCGCACCGCCTCGATCTCGCCCGACGTCTCCAACCCCGGCTTCCGCGCCGTCACCTTCGACAATCTGCGCGCGGCCTATGCGCGACCAGATCAAGGGCCTGCTCGACGGCGGCGTCGATCTGCTGCTGGTCGAGACCATCTTCGACACGCTGAACGCCAAGGCGGCGCTCTACGCCATCGCCGAAATCACCGAAGAGCGCGGCATTGATGTGCCCGTGATGATCTCCGGCACCATCACCGACAAATCCGGCCGCCTGCTGTCGGGACAACTGCCCGAGGCGTTCTGGAATTCGGTGCGCCACGCCAAGCCGATCACCATCGGCTTCAACTGCGCGCTCGGCGCTGCGGATCTGCGCGCCCATATCGCCGATATCGGCCGCGTCGCCGACACGCTGGTGTGCGCCTATCCGAATGCCGGCCTGCCCAACGAATTCGGCGAGTACGACGAAAGCCCGGAATATATGGCGCGGCTGATCGGCGAATTCGCCCAAGCCGGCCTCGTCAACATCGTCGGCGGCTGCTGCGGCACCACGCCCGGCCATATCGCGGCGATCGCCGCGGCTGTCGCGCCGCATAAACCGCGCATCGTTCCCATCATCGAACCGCGGCTGCGGCTGTCCGGCCTCGAGCCGTTCGAACTCACGCCCGCGATTCCCTTTGTCAACATCGGCGAACGCACCAACGTCACCGGCTCGGCCAGATTCCGCAAGCTGATCACCGCCGGCGACTACACGGCGGCGCTGCAGGTCGCGCGCGACCAGGTCGAAAACGGCGCCCAGATCATCGACGTCAACATGGACGAAGGCCTGCTCGATTCCGAGGCCGCGATGGTGACGTTCCTCAACCTCGTCGCCGCCGAACCCGACATCGCCCGCGTTCCCGTGATGGTCGATTCCTCCAAATTCGCCGTGATCGAGGCCGGCCTGAAATGCGTCCAGGGCAAGCCGGTGGTGAACTCGATCTCGATGAAGGAAGGCGAGGAGAAGTTCATCCACGAGGCGAAGATCGCCCGCCGCCACGGCGCCGCCGTCGTGGTGATGGCGTTCGACGAGGCGGGGCAGGCCGACACCTTTGCGCGCAAGACCGAGATCTGCAAGCGTGCCTATGACATCCTGACAGGCCAGGTCGATTTTCCGCCGGAAGACATCATCTTCGATCCGAATATCTTCGCGATCGCGACCGGGCTCGAAGAGCACAACAATTACGGCGTCGACTTCATCGAGGCGACGCGCTGGATCCGTCAGAACCTGCCGCACGCCCATATTTCCGGCGGCGTCTCCAACCTGTCGTTCTCGTTCCGCGGCAACGAGCCGGTGCGCGAGGCGATGCATTCGGTGTTCCTGTATCACGCCATCAAGGCCGGCATGGACATGGGCATCGTCAATGCCGGGCAGATGATCGTCTATGACGACATCGACCCCGAGTTGCGCCAGACCTGCGAGGACGTCATCCTCAACCGCGACGCCGATGCGTCCGAGCGGCTGCTGAGCTTGGCCGAGAAATTCCGCGGCAAGGAGAAGCAGACCAAGGAGCAGGACCTCGCCTGGCGCGAATGGCCGGTCGACAAGCGGCTCTCCCACGCGCTGGTGCACGGCATCACCGAATTCATCGACGAAGACACCGAGGCCGCGCGCAAGGTCGCCGAGCGCCCGCTCAATGTGATCGAAGGCCCGCTGATGGCCGGCATGAACGTGGTCGGCGATCTCTTCGGCGACGGCAAGATGTTCCTGCCGCAGGTGGTGAAATCCGCCCGCGTGATGAAGCAGGCGGTCGCCTATCTGATGCCGTTCATGGAAGAGGAAAAGGCGCGCAACCTCGCCAATGGCATCACCGGCGATGGCCGCAAGAACGCCGGCAAGATCGTGCTGGCGACCGTCAAGGGCGACGTGCACGACATCGGCAAGAACATCGTCGGCATCGTGCTGCAATGTAACAATTTCGAGGTGATCGACCTCGGCGTGATGGTGCCGGCCGCCAAGATCATCGAGACCGTCAAGGCGGAGAGCGCCGACATCGTCGGCCTGTCCGGCCTGATCACGCCCTCGCTCGACGAAATGGGCTTCTTTGCCGGCGAACTGGAACGCCAGGGCCTGAAGGTGCCGCTGATGATCGGCGGCGCCACCACCAGCCGGGTGCACACGGCGGTGAAGATCGATCCCAATTACCAGAGCGGACCGGTGGTGCATGTCAATGACGCGAGCCGCGCGGTCGGCGTGGCGTCGGCGCTGCTGCTCGGAACGGCGCGAGGCCTATGCTGCCGAAGTGCGCGCCGACTACGCGAAAATATCGGCGGCGCATTTCCGCGCCCAGGCCGACAAGAAGCGCCTGTCGCTTGTCGCCGCCCGCGCCAATGCGATGAAGATCGACTTCGCAAAGCTGCCGCCGCAACGGCCGACCTTCTTCGGCACCCGGACGTTCAGGGAATACGACCTCGCCGAGATCGCTTCCTATATCGACTGGACGCCGTTCTTCCGGACCTGGGAGCTGACCGGGCGCTTTCCCTCGATCCTCGACGATCCCAAGGTCGGCGAGGCCGCGCGCTCGCTCTATGACGACGCCCGCAACATGCTCGGGCAGATCGTCAGGGAAAAATGGTTCAAGGCCCAGGCGACGATCGGCTTCTGGCCGGCCAACACGAACGGCGACGACATCGACGTCTATGCCGACAAGAGCCGCAAGGAGAAGATCGCGACCTTCCATACGTTGCGCCAGCAACTGGAAAAGCGCGAGGGCCGCTTCAACACCGCGCTGTCGGATTTCATCGCGCCGGCTTCGTCGGGCGTGCCGGATTATATCGGCGCCTTCGTGGTCACCGCCGGCATCGGCGAGGATGTGATTGCCGACCGCTTCAAGCACGCCAATGACGATTACTCCTCGATCCTGTGCAAGGCGCTGGCCGATCGGCTGGCCGAAGCCTTTGCCGAATGCATGCATGCGCGGGTGCGCCGGGAATTCTGGGGTTATGCGCCCGACGAGAAGCTCGGCTGCGACGAACTCATTCTCGAGCAATATGCCGGCATCCGGCCCGCGCCCGGCTATCCCGCGCAACCCGACCACACCGAAAAGGCGACTCTGTTCAGCCTGCTCGACGCGGAAGCGAACTGCGGCGTGAAGCTGACCGACAGTTTTGCGATGTGGCCGGGCTCCTCGGTCTCCGGGCTTTATTTCAGCCATCCCGAGAGCTTCTATTTCGGCGTCGGCAAGATCGAGCGCGACCAGGTGGAAGACTACGCCGCGCGCAAGGGCATGAGCGTGGAAGAGACCGAGCGCTGGCTGGCGCCGGTGCTGAACTACATTCCGGCGCAGGATCCAATCGAAGAACCGCGCGGCGAAGGAAGCCACGCCGGCTGCCGCGCCGAAGGCCGAGCCCGCCAACGACGTTGCCGCCCAGGAACTGGCCTCGCATCCGCCCGGCTGCAATTGCGCGGTGCATCTGGCCTATCGCAAGAAGGCGGCAAGGGCGTAGTAGAACTTCACGAGTTCTTCGAGAATTAGCTTTGTCATTCCGGGATGCGCCTCTTGGCGCAGGCCCGGAATCCATACCCCCTGCGCCCGCGATGCCGTACTACGTCTACCTCCTTGCCAGCAGAAAGCACGGCACGCTTTATCTCGGCGTGACCCGGGACATCGTGCGCCGAGGACACGAACATCGAACCAAGGCGGTCGATGGCTTCACATCGCGATACGGCGTCGACAAACTGGTCTGGTTCGAAATTTACGATGACATCGCAAGCGCGATCGCTCGCGAAAAAGAACTCAAGAAGTGGCGACGGGACTGGAAGATTCGCCTGATTGAAGAACAAAATCCGGGTTGGGTTGATTTGTATCCTGGCATTTCAAACTGACGCAGGGGTTATCGATTCCGGGCCTGCGCTTCGCGCATCCCGGAATGACGAGGGAAAGGCTTCAATTTTCAAACAGCCGGACGCGCCTTCGCATTCTCGCCGCACGATGCGCCCGAGTGTTGCGTCGCTGTCCCTCAGAAGATTGAGGGCGCAGGGAAGACCGGGTGCGCGCTGCACCCGCGGTCTCGTGCGCAAAAATGCATGCAAAAGCGCACACGAGCATACAGGTTCGGCGGAAGCAGTCCGGCCTTCCCTGCGCAATGGTTTTACGGCTTACTTCGAGCTCTCCCTGGTGAGCCGGGCTTTCTTGCCACCATCGCCAGCGTGATGCGAAAGCATCATCGCCGACTTGACGCCAGCGTCGGGGCGTCAGGACCACACGACTTCGCCGTCCGCATCAGCGCCGCTCGTCCGCGCGCATCAATCGCGCGACGACGCCATCGCGTCCACCGCATCCCGCTCCAACGTTCCGTGACGATCGCGATACGTCCCTCTTTCGGAACAGGACGCACGCGATAGGCAGCTGATTTGCCTCGGGAGGAAAGCAGAAAATTTTTGAGAAGAGGGCTGGACAGGTTTTGGTGATTTGCCTGCCGGGCTAGATTGTGTGGGTACGGAGCCGACTACACTTCAGATATGTCCAATTTTGGCTTTGGCAGGCGACTTGCAAGCTGCTGTCCCAAGAAGTCACACGCGAACGCTATCTCATTAAATTCAGCAAGCGAAACCTTTAGTCTCTCTCCTACCGAAATAGACCGCCGTCGAACTTCAAATCTCATTAAGATTTCGACTTCCGGGCGACCGTCACCAGCATCAACTCGCTCGCCTATGGCGAGTTCAATTTCATCCTGCCCTCGCATATAGAACAACTTCACTCGCGGTACATTTAAAATGAAAAACGGGGCACCTCTAGTCTCAAATGACTTACGATGCCAGCGCGATGCTCCAGACAATTTCTCGCTATCTGCAACAACTCGTACGAATCGGAAAAATCCAATTTCGGATCAAGCAACTCATTCACAGCCGCGAGCAACTCGGGAAACCTCAGGCCCGCTGCCTTGCGTTGAAATGATTTTAGAAAGTTTTCTAAGGTTTGAGTAGACCTGACCTTGTGTTCCCTGGTTATCAGGGCGGTCATTACGTGCGCTTCTTCAAGCGCGTGACGCACAGCTCGCAAAAGCTCCTGAAATGCCTTTCCTAGAATCCAATCTTCGTGCATCGCACGGCGCTGATCCGGGTTTAATTCGGGTCCCCTGAAATTGAAGATAACCCCAAGTCCCTCCGGCAGTCTTTCGGGAATCTCAACAGAAAGCGCGTTAAAATGCAGGTTAACGACTTCAGCGCTAGCGAATACGGCCGAGCCGATAATTTTCCGACAACCGATCGGAGTTTAACTCGAAGCGAACCCTGCGGTTTGTATTTGACATTTAGCTCTCTAAAAAGAAGCTGTTGAATATTTCTCTGTTACCCCTCCCCCTCATCGCTCGCCAACAGTCCCTTCACCGCCCTCGCCCATCCGGCCAACTTCCGCTCGCGCGTCGCCTGGCTCATCGCGGGTTTGAAGCGGTGCTCCAGCCGCCAGTTGTCAGCAAACTTTGACGGCTCGGGATAGACGCCGGCCGATAGCCCCGCGAGATACGCCGCGCCCAACGCCGTGGTTTCCTGGATCATCGGGCGATCGACGGGCGCGTCGAGCAGATCGGCGAGGCGCTGCATGGTCCAGTCGGATGCCGTCATGCCGCCATCGACGCGAAGCACGTTGGCGGCCTTCGCGCCCGGCCAGTCGGCACGCATCGCCGCCCTGAGATCGAAGGTTTGGTAACAGACACTCTCCAGCGCGGCATGCGCGAGTTCGGCGGGGCCGGTGTTGCGGGTGAGGCCGAACAACGCGCCGCGCACCCGCGGATTCCAGTGGGGCGCGCCGAGGCCGACAAAGGCCGGCACCAGATAGACGCTTTGGGCGGAATCGGACCGGTCGGCGAGCGGGCCGCTCTCGCTCGCCTGCTTGATGATTCCGAGGCCGTCGCGCAGCCACTGCACCGCGGCGCCGGCGACGAAGATCGAGCCTTCCAGCGCGTAGGTGCGTTTTCCGCCGAGCTGATAGGCGATGGTGGTGAGCAGCTTGTTCTTCGAAGCCACCGGCGTCGTTCCGGTGTTGAGCAGCGCGAAACAGCCGGTGCCGTAGGTCGACTTGATCATGCCGGGCGAGAAGCAGGCTTGTCCAATCGTCGCCGCCTGCTGGTCGCCGGCGATGCCGGCAATGGCGATGGGACCGCCGAACAATTCGCCCACGCTGTCGCCGAACTTCGCGGAAGAGTCCTTCACCTCGGGCAGCATCGAGCGCGGCACCCGCAGGATTTTCAGCAATTCATCGTCCCACTGCCCGGTGTGGATATTGAACAGCAGCGTGCGCGAGGCATTGGTGGCGTCGGTCGCATGCACCTTGCCGCCGGTCAGCCGCCACAAGAGATAGCAATCCACCGTGCCGAACAACAGTTCGCCGCGCCGCGCGCGCTCGCGCGCGCCGGGAACGTGATCGAGGATCCAGGCCACTTTGGTGCCGGAGAAATAGGGATCGATGATCAGGCCGGTTTTGGCCGAGATCGCGGGCTCGTGGCCTTCGCTCTTCAGTTGCGCGCAGATATCGGCAGTGCGGCGGTCTTGCCAGACGATGGCGCGATGCACGGCTTGTCCGGTGGCGCGGTCCCACACCACGACGGTCTCGCGCTGGTTGGTGATGCCGATCGCGGCGATGTCCTTAGGCCCCGCGCCGGCCTTGTTCAGCGCCTCGCGGCAGGTCGCGATGGTCGAGGTCCAGATGTCCTCCGGTTCGTGCTCGACCCAGCCCGACGCCGGAAAATGCTGCGGGAATTCCTGCTGCGCGATCGCTGCGATGGAAATGTCGGCGCGAAACACAATCGCGCGCGAGGACGTGGTGCCCTGATCGATGGCCAGCACATAGGACATCAGCGTTGCTCTCCGGAAGTGACGTTTGTGTTGCGGCGAGGAAAGGGGATTGGCGGGGGTTCGTCAATATCACGCTTCACCCTCCCCTGGTGTTCAGACCGGAGAGATGGTGGACGGGTGTTCGGAGACATCGTGGACACTTTCGACAGCGAATCAAGGAGGCTGTCGGATGCCGTTCCGCGAGGTGTCCCGGATGGACGCGAGGTTGGAATTTGTGATGTTGGCGTCGGTGGAAGGGGCCAATATTCGGCAGTTGTGCCGCCGCTTCGGCATCAGCCCGACGACTGGCTACAAGTGGTTGGAGCGCTGGCAGACGGCCGGGACGATGGGGCTTTTGGAGCAGTCGCGTCGGCCGCACAGTTCGCCGGCGCGCAGCGCTGCAGTCACGGAGCAAGCAGTGCTTTCGGTACGTGGCGAACATCCAGCCTGGGGTGGCCGCAAGATCGCCAGGCGGCTGAAGGATCTCGGGCAGGAAGGAGTTCCGGCGCCCTCGACGGTGACGGCGATCCTGAAGCGGAATGGGGTCGAACTGGGCGCGCATGGTGGCGGCCAGTCTGCCTTCACCCGCTTCGAGCGGACGCAGCCGAACGAGTTGTGGCAGATGGACTTCAAGGGCCATGTGGCGCTGCACACAGGCCGGCTTCATCCGCTGACTGTGCTCGACGATCACTCGCGCTTCTCGGTGGTACTTGCGGCTTGCGCCAACGAGCGGACCGAGACGGTCCGGCAGCAGCTCATCACCGCCTTCCGCCGGTACGGTCTGCCCCAGAGCATGATCACCGACAATGGTTCGCCCTGGGGCGATGGACCGGGCAGCCCGTTCACACCGCTCGGGGTCTGGCTGATCGAGCACGGCATCCGGATCAGCCATTCGCGGCCCTACCATCCGCAGACCATGGGCAAGGACGAACGCTTCCACCGCAGCCTCAAGGCCGAGGTGTTGTCCGGGCCGCCTTTCGCCGATCTCGCCGCCGCCGAACGCGCCTTCGAGCGCTGGCGCAACGTCTACAATACCCAACGGCCGCACGAGGCGCTCGAGCTCGCTGTTCCGGCCAGCCGCTATCAGCCGAGCCCGCGCGACTATGTGGAGACCATCGCTCCTTTCGAATACGCGCCGGGCGACATCGTACGCCGCGTCCAACAGGGAGGTCACGTCAGCCTCCTCGGCCGCGCCATCAAAGTCCCCAAGGCCTTCCGCGGCAAGTCGATCGCCTTCCGGCCAACCACACAGGACGGCGTCTTCGATGTCGTCTTTCGAACCCAGATGATTGCTACCGTCGACATCCGGCCTCTCGACGGCAGAACCGAAAGTGTCCACGATGTCTCCGAACACCCGTCCACCATCTCTCCGGTCTGAACAAGGGGAGGGTAAGATTACGCCGCCGCCGTGGTCACGCCGCCGTCGACCACGATGGTCTGGCCGGTCATGAAGCTGGAGGCATCGGAGGCGAGATAGGCGACCGCGCCGGCGATCTCGTCGGGCTCGCCGATCCGGCGCAGCGGCGTGGTGGCGCAGCGCTGCTTCAGGCGCGCTTCGTCTTCCCACAGCGCGCGGGCGAAATCGGTCTTGACCAGTCCCGGCGCGACGCAATTGACGCGCACGCCCTTCGGGCCCCATTCGCCGGCGAGGCTGCGACAGAGCGAGAAATCCGCCGCCTTGGAAATTCCGTAGGCGCCGAGCACCGTCGAGCCGCGCAGGCCGGCGATCGAGGAGATGATCACCACCGACGCCCTTGCCGCGCGCCGCCATCGGCGGGATCGCGTGCGCGCACAGCCAGATGTTGCTCTTGACGTTACTGCCCATGATCTTGTCGAAGGCCTCGTCCTCGATGTCGAGCAGCGGGCCGTAATAGGGATTGACCGCGGCGTTGCAGACGAGAATGTCGACCTTGCCGTAGTGCTTCGTCGCGCCCGTGATCAGCGCCTCGACTTCCTCGCGTCGCGAGATGTTGCAGGCAATGACATGCGCGTCGCCGCCGGCCTTGTTGATGCCGTCGGCGACTTGCTGGCAGGCGTCGGCCTTGCGGCTGGAGATCACCACTTTGGCGCCGAGCTTTGCCAGCAGTTCCGCCGAAGAGCGGCCGATGCCGCGGCTGGAGCCGGTGACGACGGCGACCTTGCCGGTGAGATCGAACGGGGTGGATTTCATTGTTGCTCCGTGAGGCTTCATTGCACTCGTCATTCCGGGATGCGCCGTTAGGCGCAGGCCCGGAATCCATATTCCCTGTGATCGAATTTTGATGATGAACGCAAATGCCGGGAGTATGGATTCCGGGCTCACGCATGAGCGCGCCCCGGAATGACAACTAAACCAACCCGCCGCTCTCGGTGACGCGGCGCAAATGATAGTCCGTGTCGCCAAACGTGTTCTCGATCATGGTGAGCCGCTTGAAGTAGTGGCCGATCCTGGCCTCCTGGTCATGCCGATGCCGCCGTGGAGCTGGATCGACTGCTGGCCGATGAACTTTCCGGACTTGCCGATCTGCACCTTGGCGGCGGCGACCGCGGTGGCGCGCTCTTGTCGCGTTGTCGAAATCGCCGGCCATGGTCGCGAACATCGACATGCTGCGGGCCTGTTCGAGCGCGACGAACATGTCGGCGGCGCGATGCTGCAGGGTCTGGAAGCTGCCGATCGGCACGCCGAACTGCTTTCGGGTCTTGAGATATTCGACCGTGGCTTTCAGCGATTCATCCATCGCGCCGACGGCTTCGGCGCACATCGCGGTGCGAGCCTCGTCGACCACGCGCTCGATCAGCGCAAGACCATTTTCTGGATCGCCGATCGCGGCATCGGCGCCGACCTCGACGCCGGTAAAGGTGATGTCGGCGGCATGCAGGCCGTCCTGGGTCGGATAGCCTTTCTTGACCACGCCCCTGGCGTTACCCGGCACCAGGAACACGCCGATGCCGGCGTGATCGCGCTGGCTGCCTTTGGTGCGCGCGGTGACCACCAGCATGTCGGCGGTCTCGCCGTTGAGCACGACGAATTTCTCGCCGTCGATCACCCAACCGCCGCCCTTTTTCCTGGCGGTGGTCGCAACGTCGTGCAGGTCGTAGCGCGAGTTCTTCTCGAGCTGCGCAAAGGCAAAGGTGCTTGCTGCCGTCGATGATGCCGGGGATGTGCGCGGCCTTCTGCTCGCTTGAGGCGCCATGGCGCAGGAAGCCGCCGCCGAGCACGACGGTCGCAAGATACGGCTCCAGCACCAGCGCCTTGCCGAGCGCCTCCATCACGATCATGGTCTCGACCCCGCCGGCGCCGAAGCCGCCATCGTCTTCCGAAAACGGCAGCCCGAGCAGGCCCTGTTCGGCGAGCTTGCCCCAGAAGGCTTTGCTCCAGCCGCCCTGCTCCGCCATGAATTTCCTGCGCTGGTCGAAATCGTAGGCATCGGTCAACAGCCCGTCGACGCTTTCCTTGAGCAGCCGCTGCTCCTCGGTCAGATCAAAATCCATGGTCTTTACTCTCTCCCGCCAATTCCTTTTCTTTCGTCATGGCCGGGCTTGTCCCGGCCATCCACGTCTTGCCGTGAAGAAGGAAGACGTGGATGCCCGGCACCACAGACAAGTTTACGTAGTCTGCGCAAGCTTGACTACTATGGCCGGGCATGACGAAGGTGTGTGTGACCGCCCCGCTCGCGCCTAAAGCCCCAGCACCGCCTTGGTGATGATGTTGCGCTGGATCTCGTTGGAGCCGCCATAGATCGAGACCTTGCGGTTGTTGAAGTAGCTCGGCGCGATCTGCGCGGTCCAGTCCATCGCCTCGTTGCTGCCGTCGTCGCCGTGCGCGTCATAGGGCGCGGCGAACGGGCCGATCACTTCCATCAGCAGTTCGGTGGTGGCCTGCTGGATTTCCGAGCCCTTGATCTTCAGCACCGAGGACGCCGGATTGGGCTTGCCCTTGCCGTGCTTGCCTTCGTCGGCGACGACGCGGAGCTGCGTCAGCTCGAGCGCCTTCAGCTCGATCTCGACCGCGGCGAGCTTCTCGCGGAAGCCCTGGTCCTCCATCACCGGCTTGCCGCCGGACTCGACCCTGCGAGGCCAGCTCCCTGATGCGGCGAATGCGCTCCTTGGAGACGCCGACGCGGGCGATGCCGGTGCGCTCGTTGCCGAGCAGGAATTTGGCGTAGTCCCAGCCCTTGTTTTCCTCGCCGATCAAATTCTCGACCGGCACCTCGACGTCGTCGAAGAACACCTCGTTGACCTCGTAGCCGCCGTCGATGGTCTGGATCGGGCGCACCGTGACGCCCTTGGACTGCATGCTGAACACGATGAAGGAGATGCCCATCTGCTTCTTGGCCGTGGTGTCGGTGCGGCACAGGCAGAAGATCATGTCGGCATATTGCGCGAGCGTGGTCCAGGTCTTCTGGCCGTTGATGATGTACGTGTCGCCCTTGCGCTCGGCCCTGGTCTTCACCGAGGCGAGATCGGAGCCGGAGCCGGGCTCGGAAAAGCCCTGGCACCACCAGTCGTCGACATTGGCGATGCGCGGCAGATAGTGCTTCTTCTGCGCTTCGTTGCCGAAGGTGTAGATCACAGGTCCGACCATGCTGACGCCGAAGGCGAGCGGCGCCGGCGCCGGCGCCATCTGCAGCTCTTCATTGAAGATGTAGTCCTGCACCGAGGTCCAGCCGGTGCCGCCATATTGCTTTGGCCAGTGCGACACGCCCCAGCCCTTCTCGTTGAGGATGCGCCACCACGTGACCATCTCGTCCCTGGACAGGTGACGGCCTTCCTGCAATTTCTGCCGCGTCGCCGGCGGCACGTGGTCCCTGAAGAAGGCGCGCACTTCGTCGCGGAACGCGATCTCTTCCCTGCTGAATGCGAGATCCATCGGATTCTCCTGTGAGCGAAATCGATTTAACGACAATCGAAGCTGCGCAATTGCCCATCTGGGAATCAATAACCACGACTGGGAGTATGGATTCCGGGCCTGCGCCAAGGGGCGCATCCCGGAATGACCTTGGATTTACTGCAACACCTCGAACAGGCCGGCGGCGCCCATGCCGCCGCCGACGCACATGGTGACGACCGCATACTTCGCCTTGCGGCGGCGGCCTTCGATCAGGGCGTGACCGGTCAGGCGCGCGCCCGACATGCCGTAGGGATGGCCGACCGAGATCGCGCCGCCATCGACGTTGAGCTTCTCGGGATCGATGCCGAGCTTGTCGCGGCAATAGATCACCTGCACCGCGAAGGCCTCGTTCAATTCCCAGAGATCGATGTCGTCGACCTTCAGGCCGTGGCGCTTGAGCAGGCGCGGCACCGCGAACACCGGGCCGATGCCCATTTCATCGGGCTCGCAGCCGGCGGTGACAAAGCCGCGAAAGATGCCGAGCGGCTTCAAGCCGCGCCTGGACGCTTCCTTGTCGCTCATGATCACGGACGCGCTGGCGCCGTCCGAGAGCTGGCTGGCATTGCCGGCGGTGATGGTAAAACCTTCGCCGCGCACCGGCTTGAGGCCGGCAAGGCCTTCGGCCGAGGTATCGGGCCGCGGGCCTTCGTCCCTGGACAGCGTGATGTCCTTGAAGGAAATCTCGCCGGTGGCCTTGTCGGCAACGCCCATCTTGGTGGCGATCGGCGCCAGCTCGTCATTGAACTTGCCGCCCTGCTGCGCCGCTGCCGTGCGGCGCTGGCTCTCCAGCGAATATTCGTCCTGGCGCTCGCGCGAAATGCCGTAGCGCTTGGCCACGACTTCGGCGGTGTCGATCATCGGCATGTAGACCTCGCCCTTGATCTTCGAGCAGCGCCGGATCCTGGGTGTGGAACTTGTTGGCGTGGTCGTTCTGCACCAGGCTGATCGACTCGCCGCCGCCGCCGACCGCGATCTCGACGCCGTCGAAGATCACCGAGCGCGCCGCCAGCGCAATCGCCTGCAGGCCGGAGGCGCATTGCCGGTCGATGGTGGTGCCGCCGACGGTGACCGGCAGGCCCGCGCGCAGCAGCGCCTTGCGCGCGATGTTGCCGCCGGTCGTGCCCTGCTGCATCGCCACGCCCATCACCACGTCTTCCACTTCCCCCGGATCGATCTTGACGCGCAAGATCGCCTCGCCGATCGCGTGTCCCAGCAGCGTCGCGCCTTCCGTCGCGTTGAGCGCGCCGCGATAGGCCTTGCCGATCGGGGTGCGGGCGGTGGAAACGATAACGGCGTCAGTCATCGATGACCTCCTGTTGCGAATTGCTGTTCGGGCCGGGCGGATTTATGTCGAGCTTGACGTGGAAGGCTATCCATCAAGCCGCTTTCGCCGTCTGCGCCAGTGATGCAAACGTCTTGCCTTCGGCGGCGAGGCGCTTGAGCAGCGGCGCGGGTTCGAGCGAGGGATCGTTGGTTTCCCTGGCGTAGAACGACAGCCGGTCGGCGATATGCTTGAGACCGACGCTGTCGGCATAGTACATCGGACCGCCGCGATAGATCGGCCAGCCATAGCCATAGAGCCAGATCACGTCGATATCGCTCGGCCGCGCCGCGATCTTCTCTTCCAGAATCCGCGCACCCTCGTTGATCATCGGATAGATCATGCGTTCGAGGATTTCCTCGTCGCTGACGGCGCGGCGCTCGCGGCCGAGCCGCTGCAGCGTCTCGTCGATCAGCTTCTCGACTTCCGGATCGGGCAGCGGCGAGCGCGAGCCGCCTTCATATTTGTAGTAGCCCTTGCCGGTCTTCTGGCCGAAGCGGCCGGCCTCGCACAGCGCGTCCGCGATTTCCGACTTGATGCCGCGGTCCTTGCGCGAGCGCCAGCCGATGTCGAGGCCGGCGAGATCGCCCATCGCGAACGGGCCCATCGGCATGCCGAATTTGGTGACGACGGCGTCGACCTGCTGCGGCAGCGCGCCTTCGAACAACAGCTTCTCGGCCTGCTTGCCGCGCTGCGCCAGCATGCGGTTGCCGACAAAGCCGTCGCAGACGCCAACCACCGCCGGCACTTTTGCGATCTTGCGCGCCACCGCGACCGCCGTGGTCAATGCGTCCGGCGCGGTCTTGGCGGCGCGAACGATCTCGCACAGCTTCATCACGTTGGCGGGCGAGAAGAAGTGCATGCCGAGCACGTCCTGCGGGCGGCTGGTCACCTCTGCGATTTCGTCGATGTTGAGGTATGAGGTATTGGAGGCGAGTACCGCGCCCGGCTTGGCGAACTTGTCGAGGGCGCCGAATACTTCCTTCTTGACCGCCATGGTCTCGAACACCGCCTCGATCACGAGGTCGGCATCCCCGACGTTCTCCAAGCCAACCACGCCGTTGATCAGGCCCATGCGCCTGGCCGGCGCGTCCGCTGGAATGCCGCCGCGCGCCGCCGAGGCGTCGTAATTCTTCTGCATCACGCCCAATCCGCGCTTGAGCTGCTCCTCGCCGGTCTCGATCAGCGTGACGGGAATGCCGGCATTGGCGAACGACATCGCGATCCCGCCGCCCATGGTGCCGGCGCCGATGATAGCGACCCGCTCGACCTTGCGCGGCTTGGTCGCCTTCGGGCACGCCGGAAATCTTGGCCGCCTCGCGCTCGCTGAAGAACGCATAGCGCTGCGCCTTCGACTGGTCGCTGGCGACCAGCTTGAGAAAACCCTCGCGCTCCTTCTTCAGACCTTCGTCGAACGGCAGATCGATCGCGGCACCAACCGCGTCGGCCGCGGCGAACGGCGCTTCCAGCCCTCGCGCGCGCTTGGTCATGGCGGCGACCGCGTTGGTGAAAATCGAACGGTCGGCTTTGGCCGCGGCGAGCTTGCTGTCGTCGTCGCGCAGCTTGCGCAGCGGACGCTTCTCGGCCAGCACCTTGCGGGCAAAGGCTTCGCTGCCGGCCGCCGGAGCCTCGACGATTTCCTCGATCAGACCGTTCTTCAGCGCATCCGCCGCGCTGATCGGATCGCCGCCGACGATCATCCTGACCGCAAGCTCGGGCCCAACCGCGCGCGGCAGCCGCTGCGTTCCGCCGGCGCCCGGCAGCAGGCCGAGTTTCACCTCAGGCAGACCGAGTTTTGCGTCCCTGGTCGCAACGCGGAAGTGACAGGCCAGCGCCACTTCGAGACCCCCGCCCAGCGCGGTGCCGTGAATCGCGGCCACGATCGGCTTCGGGCTGTTTTCGATCTCGAGCAGCACCTCGCTCAGGCCCGGCGGTTTCGGCGGCTTGCCGAATTCCGTGATATCGGCGCCGGCGATGAAGGTGCGGCCGGCGCAGGTCAGCACGATCGCCTTCACGCCGGAATCGGCGATGGCGTCCTTCACGCATTCCAGGATACCGCCCCGGACTGCAGCGCTCAGGGCGTTTACGGGCGGGCTGTCGACGGTAGCGATGGCAACCACATCATGACGTTCAAGCCTGACCACTTCGCTCACGGCACTCTCCCTGAACGACTTCCTGGCAATCAAGAGATAGCGGCCTGCACCAACTTGCCAAACCACGTTTCGCGGCTGACCTATAGTTTGACCAAGCTGGGCTACCTTACACCGGTTCCGCGGTTCGAGAAGTATCAGTTGGCGCCACCAGCCATGTGGCTAGGCTATGCCGCGCTTGCCAACCTCGGCGTTCGGCACTTGGCCGAGACCTACCGGGGAAGAGGTCATGCGCGATGGCTCGAGCGTTCCGGCGAGACCGTGGCACGTCATGGATTCGCGATCTCGGCCGGCGAATGGCACGGGGGTTTTCTTTTGCCGGAAACGGATGGATAACCGACATCCCATGTTCCTTATCCTGCCTCACGTGAAGCGATGACCGAGCGGCGTCTTCTGCTGCGCGCCATCTTCGATGCCGCCGTGGCCGCAGCCCACCCCGACGTCGTGCTGTCAGCGCATCTGCCGCCGCCGCCAAAGGGGCGGGTGATCTGCCTCGCTGCCGGCAAGGGCGCCGCCGCGATGGCGGCAGCCGCCGAGCGGCACTATCTCGACAAGCTTGGGCTGGAGCCGCGGCGCCTGTGCGGCATCGCGACCACCCGTCACGGCCATGGCGTACCGACACGGCGGATCAGGGTGGTCGAAGCCGGCCATCCCGTCCCCGACGAAGCGGGCCTGAACGGCGCCGAGGACAGCCTGCGGCTCGCCGCAAGCGCCGAGGCCGGCGATCTCCTGCTGGTGTTGCTGTCGGGCGGCGGCTCGGCGAACTGGATCGCTCCGGTCGAAGGCATTTCGTTCGCGCAGAAGCAGCAGGTGACGCGGGCGCTGTTGCGCTCGGGCGCCCCGATCGGCGAGATCAACACCGTGCGCAAGCATCTGTCGCGGATCAAGGGCGGCCGGCTGGCGCGCGCGGGCGAGCGCGCCGAGATCGTGACGCTCGCGATATCGGACGTGCCGCGCGACGATCCGTCCGCGATCGCCTCGGGGCCGACCGTGCCGGACCCCACGACGTTGGCGGATGCCCGCACCATTGTCGCGAAATACAATCTCGCGGTCGATGACGCCGTGCGGCGCGCACTCGAGGACGGCAAAAACGAAAGCTGCAAACCGGGCGATGCTGCTTTCGCGCATGCCCGTTTCGAGTTGATCGCGCGACCGCGCCAATCGCTCGACGCCGCGATCGGGCTCGCCAGGGAAGCTGGCTACGACATCATCGATCTCGGCGCCGATCTCGAAGGCGAGGCGCGCGACGTCGCGGCGCAGCACGCCGAACGCGCGCTAGCGGCGCGCGAGCAAGGCAAGCGCGTCGGCGATCCTGTCCGGCGGCGAATTGACCGTGACCGTGCGCGGCCAGGGTCGCGGCGGCCCCAACCAGGAATATGCGCTGGCGCTGGCAAGCCTGCTCGACGCCACACCCGACATTTCGGCGCTGGCGGCCGATACCGACGGCGCCGACGGCGGCGCGGGCGGCGCGACCGATCCGGCCGGCGCGATCATCGACCAGACCACCTTTGCCAGGATGAAATCGCTCGACCTCGATACGCTCAGCCTATCTCGCCAATAACGACGCTTCCGCTTTCTTCGCCGCGACCGGCGACCTGCTGCTGACCGGGCCGACGTTGACCAATGTCAACGATATCAGGGTCATCCTGGTCGATTCGAAGTAGTGTCAGCACCTGCCGGGGCATGCGTTGCAACGGCGCCATAGCGGCAATACGATTTGCTTCGCGCAATGTCTGGTCACCGCGGGCGATATGGTGATCGCGCGCGGCAATGCGACGTTTCGGATGGTGCCGACGAGCTAGTCAAAATGCCAGGCGTCGGTTTCGGTCACGAGATCGATGAAGGCGCGGACCTTGGCGGACAAAAGCCGCGAGGTCGGGTAAACGATGTGGATCGGTAGGGCCGGCTGCTCGAATTTCGCCAGTACGATTTTCAGCCGCCCCCGCTTGAGTGCGTCGGCGGCCTGATAGGCCATCACCCGCGTCAGTCCGCCGCCCTGCTCGGCATACCGGATCGCGGCATCGAAGCTGTTGGTGGAAAAGCGTGGCGTGGGCACGACGCGGATTTCGCGGCCGTCCTCGACAAAGCGCCAGTCCGGCGCCGCGCCGAACTGAATCGTGTCATGCGAGGTGATCGCCTGCGGCGTCTTCGGCTCGCCGCGTCGCTTGAGATACGCTTGGGAGGCGATCAAGATCCGCCGCATCTCGCCGACATGACGCGCCACCAGCGTCGAATCCGGCAAATGTCCGATCCGGACCGCGAGATCGACGCCGTCTTCCACCAGATTGATGATGCGATCGGACAAGCGCAATTCGGCTGAAACCTCGAAATAGCGCGCCAGATATTTCGACATCACCGGACTGACATGGAGGCGGCCGAACCCGATCGGCGCCGACACCACAAGCCGGCCGCTCGGCCGGGTGCGCTCGCCCTCGACAGAGTTTTCGGCTTCCTCGACATCGGCAAGGAAGCGTCGCGCCCGCTCCAGATAGCGGGTGCCGACATCGGTCAGGCTCACCGAGCGTGTGGTCCGCTGCAACAGCCGCGCGCCGAGGCGCTCTTCAAGCGCCGCGATCAGCCGGGTGACCCCCGAGGGCGACAGCCCGAGCTTGCGGGCGGCAGGCGCAAAGCCCTGCAAGTCCGCAACCGCGACAAAGGCCTGCATCGCGTCGAGACGGTCCATGATATTATTTCATATAATGCAATAATGAAGTGTCAATCCCGCTGATTGTTTGAATCCTGGACAGGCCTATCTCTGGGATCCAACGGGCTGAATTCCGCCCGCGAGCATCGGAGGTTGCTTCCATGTCAGGCGCTCACACCTATTCCAGCGATGTCGCATTCACCCCGGCGGTGAAAACGATCCAGACCCGCAAGGGATCGCGCGATGCCTACGCCCATGTCGAGGAGAACGGAGGCTGGCGTACCGAAGTCGACGACAATCTCGCGGCGTTCCTGGCGCAGACCAACAGTTTTTTTCTTGCCACCGCCAATGCCGAAGGCCAGCCCTACATCCAGCACCGGGGCGGACCGAAGGGTTTTGTCAAAGTCCTGGATAAGACCACGCTGGCGTTCGCCGACTACAGCGGCAACCGCCAGTTCATCACCCTGGGCAATCTGTCGGAGAATCCGAAGGCGCATCTTTTCGTGATGGACTATGCCCATCGCCGCCGGGTCAAGATATGGGGCGAGGCGCGGGTCGTCGATGACGATCCGGCGTTGACGCGATCGCTGATGCCTCGGGGCTACAAGGCGCGGCCCGAGCAGGTGATCCTGTTCCAGATCGAAGCCTGGGACACCAACTGCCCGCAGCACATCCCGCAAAAATTCGACGCCGCCGATGTTGCGCAGGCGCTGGCGGTGCGCGACGGCCGCATCGCCGAACTGGAAGCCGAACTCGCGGCGCTGAAGGGCGAACCGGCGCTCGCGCCCTAATCCGGCGAGGCCCGATCGGTTTATCGCGCGACATGCGCGGATACGGCAAGCCAGCTCCCGTTCTGCTTCGCGCTGGATCTCATCGCGAAAATCGCCGACACCGTTCCGGAAACGCCTGCGGCCGTTCGTGCTGGAGCCGGCCAGCCGCGCCCGGCCAAGCTGGCGCGCGAGCCCGACCGGATCGACATGGCTCGGACGCGGGCGCAAATTCACGAAGGCAAGAAGATCATGCTGCGCTATCGCGAAGAGCACGGCCGCGACAGCGAACGCACGATCTGGCCGATCGCGATCGGCTATCACGAGGCGGTGTGGATTCTGGCCGCGTGGTGCGAGCTTCGGAAGGATTTTCGCAGTTTTCGTACCGACCGGGTGATCGCCGCCGACTATCTCGACGACCCCTATCCGGAACGACGGGCCACATTGCGGGCGAAATGGCGCCGCAGCATGGTCTGGCAACACCCGGCGGATACGTGAATCTTCCAGCTCCGTGATGTTTCCTGACCTGTCGTGCCTCCAGGTTCGTGCTAGAGCAACGGCATGGAGAAAATCAATTCCGCCATCGATGGACCGACCGCTGAACTCAGTCCTTGCCAAACCTGCGGGGCCTGCTGTTCCTATTCGTCGAACTGGCCGCGTTTCACCATCGAGGACGATTCGGCGCTCGACCAGATTCCGGCAAAGCTGGTCAATGAACGGCTGTCCGGCATGCGCTGCGACGGCGAGCGCTGTTCGGCGCTGACCGGCAGGATCGGTGTGGCGACGTCGTGCGGCATCTATGCAGTGCGGCCCGAAGTCTGCCGGACCTGCATGCCCGGCGACGCCGAGTGTAACATGGCGCGGAAGCGGCACGGATTGCCGCTATTGGGCTAAGCTTCAGGCCGGCACGGGCTCGGCGACATCTTCGTCCATTTCGTCCTCGATCGGCGCGAACGTGCTGAGCGGCTTGGTCGACAGCGTGATGGGTTTGCGGTGGCCGTAAGCGGACGACGGTGAAGAATGCCCTGCCGGTTCGCGCGACAAAGCGTAAAGCGCGGAGCCAACTCGTCCACCCAACTGGATCAGGTCGCGTTCGCTGCAACTTGCCGCAACGGCGAGCGCCAACGAATGCAGATGGCTGCGGCGATAGCAGAACAGCGCCAGCATGGCCCGGACCTCGGGGCAGACACTCTCGACCAGCTTCGCCAGGCCGTGTTCGTTGGCGCGATACATCTCGCCGAGCAACTCGTCCCGGATCGGGCAGAAGTCGTTGTCAAAGGCTTCGCGGCTCGAAAGCATTGCAGTTTCTCCCTCCGGCGAGGATGCAATGCAATTCTCTAACGAAAGGTTAACCACGGCAGCCGGTAGTCTACGGGGGGACTTGAATTGGTATCGCGAATCGGAACGACAGGACTGCCGGCGTGAGCTCACGTCGCGCAAAAATGCGATTTGATGGAAATCAGCCGCCGTTCGCCGCGATAAAGATCGCCAGGCCAAATCCGGTCAGGTGATGCAATGCCTGATCGACGCCGATCAACGTCCAGAACCAGGGATGCTCCAGGTTAACGTCGAAAGTGGAAGCGCAAAGCCCCTTGGCGCGATCTACCGTGATGTGAATCGCGAAATCGACAAAAGCGAGAAACCAGAATCGCGGCGCGAAGAATCAAGATCAATATCAACGCAACCGCCAGATGCACGAGGCAATGCGCCAGCAGCGGCAATGCCCAGCCGGTCTTCTGATCCTTGCCGAGCGCCATCCAGGAAGTTTGCAGTACGAAATCGGCGATGATGTGCTTGAAGGTAAGAACGAGCATCCATCCGACAAGCGCGCCTACCGGAATTGAGGATGACAGGGAAGGAAACAAAGGCTGACGCCCTTTGCTGGGACTAACTAAAAACCCACACCGGGAAGAATGAAGGACTTCAGGGCGTCAGCGAAACATCTTCTCCAATCCGGATCACACAACCGGAACGTCCATTTATGACATCTCCCGAGCCGAAATGCACCTATCGGAAACCCGAAAAAACCCGGGTGTAGCCGAACGGCGATAGCTGTGTGATGCCGATGTGCGTCCTGACAGGGAGGATAACCTTTACCGCCTAGGCGCGGTCTGCGATACGCGCATAGCGGGACATTACCGCAAGGCAGAAATTATCGCCCGTTTGTGGAAATTTACGATCTCGTGGCGAACGCTCGCCACGATCACCTCAAGCGCCATGTCCGCCACGGCAACAATCCGATGATCATTAAGCCCGTGCGGAGCGCATAGCGGGCAACCGCACCGCTACCTAGAGCTTCGGACATGGCGCGCGCCCTGATCTCCGCGATCTTGCGCTTGAGCGCGACCTGGCGCGGATCGGGCACAATGGCGGCGCGCGCCTCGGCAATGGCGGCGGCGAGATCGGTCAAGGGCAGCTCGCCGTCAAAGGTCGGCTTGACCAGCCCGTCGATGATCGCGTGCCAGTCGGCAAGTCCATGCCGGTAGACGCTGCCATAGCCCTGGATCATGTCGGCGCGGTCCGGACGATCGTCGGGCACCGGCCTGCGGCTGCTTGGTCAGGCCGCGGTCGATCATATGCAGCCAGCGCTCGACCCAGACCCGCTCCGAGGCATAGCGCACCGAAAACAGCCGCCATCGCCGCAACGCCGCCTCGATCTTCAGGCGGCGAACCTGCCAGCGGCTCGCCGCGCTGAACCGGATCGAAACGGTGCGTGACGTCCAATCCACCCATTCCAGCGCATCGAGCACGGGTTTGGCGGCCACCGCGGAAGCGCGCCGATCAACTCATCGATCCGGAATTTCCTGAATCGCCGCCAGGTTGGCGGGCGCAGGACAGACCCGTCTCGCTCTCGACGAGTTTCAGTGCGCGATCCGGATCGGATCCTGCGTAGCTCATGCGCATGACCATCAAACCGGCGATCTCCTCGAGCATTACGGCGTCGACACCCGGCCGCCGACGAAGCGCTTGCAGCCGATCGACATAAAGCTGCGCGTAGCTCGGGCCCTGATAATCAATCAGGCGCTCGATGGCTGCGCTGACCTCGGGCACCAGGACGGGGGGCAGATTGGCCGGCGGCAACGGCGGTGGCTCGTCGTCGTCGCCGATGATATCGGCGAGCAGATAGCGAAGCGAAGAAGAACGCTGGCCACTCCTAAGTCCCGCTCCGTCAGGCGGACTTGGGCGCGGCAGCGGCCGGAGCGGTCTGCTGCATCAGGCGCTGCTCCAGCGTGCCGAGATTCTGGAATAGCCGCGCGCTGGCGAGCCGGAGGAAGTAGAAGCCGAACTCTGGATTCTGTACGTATAGCTCCTCAACCTTGCGGTAGCTGACGCTCAGGATCGTTCCGGGCGCGATGCATTCCAGCGACTGGGTCCGCACATTCGACGGCGATAGCATGCCGAGCTCGCCGACGATGGCGCCGACCGGCAACTCGATGCCGGATTCGACCAGCCTGAAGCGGCCGCTGACGATGTAGAACATGTCTTCAGCCTTTTCGTCCTTGTAGAACAGGATCTCGCCTGCCGCACATTTGCGCTCGGTCATGAAAGGCTTCAACCAGTCCATCGACAGATCACTGTTGACCGATCGCTTCACGTCGCGCACCAGCTGCAGCATCTGATGCAACCGATAGGAATTCATCAGCAACAGCCCGCAATGCAACAGGCCGGTCGGATAGTTATGGGAGGGGATCGAGGAAATGATCAGGACGACGTTGGTGAGAATGCCGAAGACCCGCAACGGGATCATGGTCCGCATCGTGGTGGTCGCGACCACAAAGACGGAAGCGAACAGGGTGCCGGCGGTGCCGGCGTGCTCTGCTAAATGTGAGGTATCCATCGGGGTCAACCAATTTTGAGGCAAGAGCGCCGGGCGTCGTCCAGCGCGTCAATTATCATAATGTTCGTGCCGGTTTTGGATATACGGGGAAAAAGCGACGTTTTGTCATGAAATCCCGGCAATGCCGGACAAAATGACGCCTTGGCCCCTTTTCATGATCGTTATATCGCAACCCTTATTCCCAAGCCCTTAGTCCAAAGCCCTATTCACAGGCCGTTCCGGCCACGCGCTAACTCTGTTTGCCGGCGGTCGTTGACGGCCTTTTCCCGCTTGGGCAATTTGTCGGACTGGTCGCGCCGGGGCACGGCCCGAATCCATTTCCTTTTACCGAGACGCTGCCTGCCGATGTCAAAGCCGCTCGAAGCCACCGCCCTGGCGCAATTTGTGGCCGCAACAGCCGGCCGCAACATGACCAAGGCCGCCTATGTGGCCGTCGTGACCAGCATCGTCCTGATGATCCTGCTCAGCATCGAGTCCGCGTACGACGCCTTGCATTTTTGATCAACGCACTGCTGTTCGCGTGCCTGGTTTTCTTCATCTTCGAGTGGGTGGTACGGCTGCGCCAGGCCATCCTGGGGCAGCGGGTGGTGCCCTATTTGCTGTCGGTCCGGGGGATCGTCGACGCCGCCAGTGCAATCGCCGTGCCGCTGGCGCTGGCGCTCGGCACCAGCCCGAAGACCGCATGGCTGCTTGGTGTGCTCTGGCTGTTGAAGGTGATCCCGGGCATTCGCGGGCTGCGACAATCGCGCCGGGTGCTGGTGCAGGAATCCGGGCCGCTGCTAAGCGTGCTGGTGATCTTCCTGATGGTGCTGTTTCTTGCCTCCGTCGCCGTCTATTTCCTCGAGCGCGACGTGCAGCCGGCGACCTTCGGCAACATCCCCGCCGCGCTGTGGTGGGCGGTCGCGACCCTGACCACCACGGGCTATGGCGACGTGGTGCCGATCACCCCGCTTGGCCGCGTCGTCGCGGCGTTCGTGATGATCTGCGGCCTCGGCGTGTTCGGCCTGTGGACCGGTATCCTCGCCACCGGCTTCGCCGCGGAAACCCGCCGCGACAACTTCCTCAAGACCTGGGAAACCGTCAGCAAGGTGCCGTTCTTCGCAGCACTCGGCCCGGCGGCGATCGCCGACGTCACCCATATGCTGCGCACCATGGACCTGCCGGCGCGCACCATGATCATCCGCAAGGGCCAGGTCGGCGACTGCATGTATTTCATTGCCACCGGCGAGGTCGAGGTCGATCTGCCCGGCAAGAAGGTCAGGCTCGGCGAAGGCGCGTTCTTCGGCGAGATGGCGCTGCTCGGCAACAATCTGCGTTCCGCCAATATCGCCACCACGCGGGTATCGAAGCTGCTGGTGCTCGACCTCGTCGATTTCCGCGTGCTGATGGCGCGGCATCCGGATCTGTCAACAACCATCGATGCCGAGGCCAAACGGCGCGAGCTCGAAAACAAATAATCGAATAATGGAGGCGAGAATGTCCGACGGGAGACCGCAAGGCATCGGCGCATTCGCGGAAAAGCGCGCGCCCAAATTCTGCGAGAGACCTACTCCTCGACGAACGTCGCGGTATCGGCGACGCTGGCGCGCGAGGTGCGATAGCTGTTGATCTTGTGAGCGTTGTCGGCAAAGCCGAATGAAATGCCGCAGACCACGCGGCGGTCCTCGGCAAGATTGAAGTGGCGGCGGATCAGGCCGGACTGGCGCGCCAGCGATGCCTGCGGAATGGTGCCGAGCCCGAGCGCCTGGGCGGCCAGCATGAAGTTGCTGACGTAGGCGCCGCAGTCGATCGCGCCATAGACCCCGAGCGCCTCGTTGGTATGGATGATTGCAACATGCGGTGCGCCGAAGAAATTGTAGTTCTCCAGCGCCTGTTTCGCGTAAGCTGCCTTGTCGCCGCGCGGAATGCCGAGCGTGTTGTAGAGCTGAAAGCCGATTTCGCGGCGGCGCTCGAGATAGACGCCTAGATATTCGCGCGGAAACGGAAAGTCGTTATCCTCGGGAGCGCCTGAACGGGCCTTGGCATGGATCGCCTCGCGAAAGCGCTCCTTGGCGGCTCCGCTCGCGATCACGACCTGCCAGGGCTGGCTGTTGCACCATGATGCCGTGCGCTGGGCTGCCTTCAGCACATGCTCGATGGTCTGGCGCGGCACTTCCGTGGGCTGGAACGCGCGCACCGAATAGCGTTCGCACAGCAATTCCTCGAGTACGCCGATGCGCTCGGGAATGCCGTACCGGGCGCCGGCTGATTTGGCTGCGGTTTCCGCCATCGTTATCACCTCTTGATCGGAATCCGGTTGAACGACACATCCGTGTCGACCCGAATGTCGCCCGGCGAGACTGAGCACGCGCTTGGCGACGATGCGCGGATCGCTTGCGGGAAGGCCGATGCTACCTCGGCGCCATGCGGATCGCGCCATCGAGGCGGATGGTTTCGCCGTTGAGCATCGGGTTCTCGACGATGTGCACGGCAAGGGCGCCGTATTCGGAGGGGTCGCCGAGCCGCGCCGGATGCGGCACCTGCGCACCGAGGCTCTTGCGGGCTTCCTCGTTCAATCCCATCAGCAGCGGCGTCAGGAACAGGCCCGGCGCGATGGTATTGACGCGAATCTTGAGGCTGGCGAAATCGCGCGCCGCCGGCAGCGTCATGCCGACCACGCCGCCCTTCGAGGCCGAATAGGCGATCTGTCCGATCTGGCCTTCATAGGCCGCAACGCTCGCGGTATTGATGGCAACGCCACGCTCTTCGCCGATCGGCGCTGCGGGCGCCAGCCGCTCGGCGAACAGACGCAGCACGTTGAAGGTGCCGATCAGATTGACATTGATAACGCGGACGAACTTGTCCAGTGGATAGACGCCGTCCCTGCCGATGATGCGCTGCGATCCGCCGATGCCGGCGCAGTTCATCAGCACTCGCGCGACGCCATGGGTGCCTTCCGCTTTTGCCAGCGCTGCCTTGACCTGTCCCTCGTCGGTAACGTCGGCGTGCAGGGCAATGCCTTTTACTTGCGCGGCGATCTTTTCGGCGTTTTCCTCGCTCTGATCGAGCACGCCGACTTTCGCGCCCTTGGCGGCCATGGCGCGCGCGGTGGCGGCGCCGAGACCCGATCCTCCGCCGGTGATGATGACGGCAACGTCCTTCAACTGCATGATTGAGCCTTTCCCTTGGTCGTTCCCTTCAAGGTTTTCGTTCTTGATTGATTGCGAATGGTGGGTAGCGAATGGCGAATAGGGAAAAAGTTATTCCAGTCCTTATTCGCTATTCGCAACTTCCCATTCGCCACTGTTACTCGCTATTCGCCAACATATGTAACCGGGTTCCTTGATGTCGGCTTGTCCATCCACGTCCTTACAGCTTGGGCGCAAGAATACCGGGCCCTTCCGCGATCCGATTGCGCTTTGTCGACGGGATCAACGGCATGCGATGCATGTCCTGAAAGCCGGGTTCGAAACGCGAGGCCGGCCTTGCGTGCTGCTGCTGCACGGCTTTCCCGAACTTGCCTATCTGGCACAAACTGATGCCGGCGCTGGCGGAAGCCGGCTATCACGTGATCGCGCCGGACCAGCGCGGCTATGGCCGCACCGGCTGGAAATCCGATTACGATGGCGATCTCAATCCCTTCCGGCTGCTCAATCTGGTGCGCGCGTTCGTACGGTCGGAAGTATTCCGATCGGTCGCGCTGATGAGTCCGCCGTGCGTCGCGCCCTGGCGCTGCGCTAAAACACGGCGGATGCGCCACGGTTCCCTCCGAACCCGGTTAGCCGCCTGTCGCTTATCAAACCGATCAATCGGGATCGCAATGCCGGGTTTGACCGTGGGAAAGAGATATTATAATTTAGAATTATTCTAAATTAGAGGTTCCCTTCCCGTGAAGAGCTTTGCCAATCTAACCGAGCGCGAGGTGCTGGCAGTCGCAATCTCCGCTGAAGAGGAAGACAGCCGGATCTACATGGCGTTCGCCGAAGACCTTGCCGGGCGCTATCCGGATTCAGCGAAGATATTCGAGGAAATGGCCGAAGAGGAACGAGGCCATCGTCACCGGCTGCTGAAACTGTACGAGCAGCGTTTCGGCCCGCATCTGCCGCCGATCCGCCGCGACAACGTGCGGGGCTTCCTGCGTCGGCGCCCGATCTGGCTGACCAAGAATTTGTCGCTCGACACTATCCGCAAGGAAGTCGAAACCATGGAGTTCGAAGCCGAGCGCTTCTACGTCAAGGCAGCCGAACAGGCCGAAGATGTCAGTGTTCGTCGGCTGCTCGGCGATCTTGCCGAAGCGGAGCAAGGCCATGAAAAGCGCGCGGCGCAGCTGACCGACCGGATTCTCAGCCCGAGTGTCCGCGCCGATGAAGACAAGACCCGCCGCCGCATGTTCGTGCTGCAATATGTCCAGCCTGGCCTCGCCGGATTGATGGATGGCTCGGTGTCGACGCTGGCGCCACTGTTCGCAGCCGCGTTCGCGACGCATCAGAACTGGCAAACCTTTCTGGTGGGACTGGCCGCCTCGATCGGCGCCGGCATCAGCATGGGGTTTGCCGAAGCGCTATCTGATGACGGATCGCTCACCGGACGTGGTTCGCCCTGGCTGCGCGGCGCGGCCAGTGGAACCATGACGGCGCTCGGCGGCCTCGGCCACTCGATGCCCTATCTGGTACCGGATTCATGGCCGAACGCATTCTGGACCGCGACGGCGATTTCCGGCGTCGTCGTGTTCTTCGAATTGTGGGCAATCGCCTTTGTCCGCGCGCGATATATGGATACACCGTTCCTGCGGGCGGTGTTCCAGATCGTGCTCGGCGGCGCCATCGTGCTTGCGGTCGGTATCCTGATTGGCGCATCCTGAGAGGTCAGCGCGTCGATACCGGTAATTTCCGAAAGCCCGGACACTTACAGCATTTTCTAGGCGCTGGAACGCCGAGCCGTGCTGAAATAATATCGGTTCTGGCAAAAGAAAACCGCGACTTCCCGCTCTTCGCGGCTGGTCGATCTCGTTCTTCTTCCTGACGCCGCTGCCGATGCTGGCCTCGGAAAATCCCACGGCGCTACGCGCCATCGATCATTGGCATCAGAAATTCGAATGGCCTTGTTGATATTGATCGGCTTGCACGTGATCGCGGCATTGACTTACCTTCTGGTCTACCGCAACCGCGTCATGCAGCGGATGCTGCCGGGATAGAAGTGTTCCCGTCGACGGCCATTCCGCGATACGAGCCATCCGAAAGGCCGCGTTGCCGCCAGCCAAGGAACTGAGCATCATTAGCCCAGGCAGGACGATAGGGAGAAAGCGCCTTGGCAAAATCATCATGGAGTTTTGAAAGCGCGACCGAACTGTCGAGGGCGCTGGCGGCAAAGAAAGTCTCGGCCGTCGAACTCGCGCAGGACGTGATCGCGCGCATCGAACGCCACGATGGCAAGATCAATGCGATCTGTGTTCGCGATTTTGCCCGCGGGCTCGATGCCGCGCGCGCCGCCGATGCGGCGCGCGGGCGCGGCGAAAGCAAACCGCTGCTCGGCATCCCCATGACGGTGAAGGAATTCGTACAACGTCGGAGGATTGCCGACGACATGGGGCTTTCCGGCACAAAAGGATTTCGTGCCACCCGATGACGCGCTGCCGATTTCGCGCGTCAAGGACGCCGGTGGCGTCATCCTCGGCAAGACCAACGTGCCGCTCGGGCTGGGCGACTGGCAAAGCTACAACGACATCTACGGCACTACCAACAATCCCTTCGATCTCGACCGCACGCCCGGCGGTTCTTCCGGCGGATCGGCGGCGGCGCTGGCTGCTGGCTACGGTCCGCTCTCGCTGGGTTCGGACATCGGCGGGTCGTTGCGGGTGCCGGCGTTTCACTGCGGCGTCTACGCCCACAAGCCGACCTTTGCGCTGGCGCCATCGCGCGGCCACACGCCGCCACCGTTTCCGCCGCTGCCGTTCGACCGCGATCTCGCGGTGATCGGGCCGATGGCGCGCTCGGCCGTCGACCTTTCATTGCTGCTCAACGTGATCGCTGGGCCTGACCCGCTGGAGGCCGGCAAGGGCTATCGGCTGGCGCTGCCCGCCTCGCGGCACAATGCGCTGAAGGATTTTCGCCTGCTGCTGATTGACACCGATCCCCTCATGCCGACCAACGAGGACGTGCGAACGGCGATCGAAAAGCTCGCCGCCAATCTCGGCAAGGCCGGCGTCACCGTCTCGCGCCAAAGCCCGCTGCTGCCTGACTTCGCAGCCTCCACGCGGCTCTATATGCGGCTGTTGATGTCGTTCCTTGCCGCCTCGTTCCAGCCGGAAACCTATTCTGACGCACAAGCCGCGGCTGCCCAGCTTTCACCTGATGACATAAGTCTCAGCGCCGAGCGCTTGCGCGGCATCACGCTCAGCCATCGTGACTGGATGATGGCCGACGGCGGGCGCGTGCGGCTGCGCGCGCAATGGCGTGAGCTGTTCAAGAGCTTTGATGCGGTGATTTGCCCGATCATGCCGACGCCGGCCTATCCGCACGATCATTCGCCGGATCAGGAAACCCGTCGTATCAACATCGACGGCAAGAACTATCCCTATCCGGACCAGTTGGCATGGCCCGGCATCGCCACGCTGCCGGGCCTGCCCTCCACCGCTATACCGCTCGGACTGTCGCCGGAAGGATTGCCGGTCGGCGTGCAGATCGTCGGCGCCTGGCTGGAAGACCGCACGCCGCTCAAGTTGGCGGAATTGATCGAGCGCGAGTTCGGCGGTTTTGTGCCGCCGCCGATGTTTGATGATTGATTGCGATCGATCGTCTACCGAAACGCGGGCGATCAAGGCATCAACCGGCACAATTGAAGGCGACCGCCCGTCGGACGGACATCGTTCAGCCCTCGATCAAACGCTCGACGGGCTCCCGAAGCCGCCGGGTTGCCCCGGCGCACCGCCCACATAGATACGGACTCTCACCCCAACGAGGGACGCGCCGATGGAGACGCCGAAATACACGACCGCCCTTATCGTCGGCGCCGGCGAAGGCCTGAGCGCATCGCTGGCGCGGCTGTTTGCCCGCGAGGGCATTCGCGTCGCGCTCGCCGCGCGCCAGATCGGAAAGCTCGGTGCGCTGTGCAGCGAGACCGGCGCTCACGCCTTTGCCTGCAATGCCACCGACCCCGATGAGGTCGAGCGGCTGTTCGGCCTGGTCGAGCGCGAGATCAGCAGCCCCGACGTGATGGTTTATAACGCCTCCGCCCGCGCCCGTGGTCCGTTCGTCGATCTGGTGCCGGCGGAAGTGGCCCAGGCAATCACCGTTAGTGCCTTCGGCGGCTTTCTGGTAGCGCAGCAGGCGGCGAAACGGATGCTGCCGAACAAGCATGGCGCGATCCTGTTCACTGGCGCTTCCGCGAGCGTCAAGGGCTATCCGCAATCGGCACCGTTCGCGATGGGCAAGTTCGCGCTGCGCGGGCTGGCCCAGAGCATGGCGCGCGAATTGTCGCCGCAGGGCATTCACGTCGCTCACTTCGTCATCGATGGCGGCATTCGCAGCGCGGCGCGGGTCGAGCCCGCCGCACGTCCGGACTCGATGCTCGACCCCGATGCCATCGCCTTGAGCTACTGGAACGTGCTGCAACAGCCGCGCAGCGCCTGGACCTGGGAGCTGGAGGTGCGGCCGTGGCTCGAGAAATTCTAGAACAACCAGCGACGAGATGTGCAGCCCTTCATCGGCGGTCTTCGCGGGAAACTAGGCGTTGGCGGTAACACCACCGGCGATCCCCGTGGCAGCGAGCCGCGAGCTGGCGCAGGGAATGTCCTGCGGACTTGTATCGATCTGCTTGACGAACCGCACCAGCTTCCAATCGTCAGGATTGGCAGTAAACGTAAAGCCGGACTTGCGGGCCAGACCGATCATGGCCTCGTTCGAACGCAGGGTGTCGCCGAGCAGGCGCTGCGCGCCCAACGCCGCCGCGCGGCATTCCAGATTGAGCAGCAGCGCCGATCCGATGCCTTGGCCCTGCCAGCGATCGTCGATCGACAGGCCGAATTCGACGCTTTCCGTCTCGGGGTGGAACGCGTAGCGCGCTTCGCCGACGATGGTTTCGGACCCCTCGATCTCCGTGGTCACGACCACGCTGAACTCGTCGCGCTCGCCAACATGCATGAATTGGTCGAGCAGATTGTGCGGCAGTTCGCTCATCGCGCTGAAGAAGCGGTTGTAGCGTGAGCGAACCGAGAGCGAGCGGAAGTAGCCTTGCAGCGTTCCGGCGTCGCGCGGCTCGACGAAACGAACGACCAAGGCGGCACCCTTGGTGGAGCGAAGCACGTCGGAATATTGCTTGAGATCATCGAGGCGCAGGGTGCTCATCGGACGCTCCCTTCAAAAAAGTTGGCCGGCGCCCCTCATCAAGGCGGCGCCCGCCCGGCTGCGTTCAAGCCCGCCAAAATGGCTTTTCAATCTCATGAATGACGTCGCTGCGGGAAAGGCCGACATCATGCAAGTCGCGATCGGTCCATTGTGCGAACTCCCGCCGGCTTCTCGTGCGTTCCCGCCAAATCCGGATGGTTTCCTCAAGCTGGGTCCACAATCCAGAGCCATGATGATTTATCATCGATCGGTATGAATGAATGGACATTTCGATCTCCCAAACGTAAGTGTCGTGTAGCCACTATCCGCGCCAATACGCCCTTCTACAAACGACACTTTGTTTCCGTTAAGATGAGATAAAGTCATGTATCTGGAGATTCCGGCATGACCAGCAGGCTACCATCGCTGAACGGGCTGCGCGCCTTTGAGGCCGCCGCCCGGCATCTCAGCTTCACCAATGCAGCGACCGAGCTGAACGTCACGCAAACCGCGATCAGCCATCAGATCCGTCGGCTTGAGGAGGAATTGGGGATTTGGCTGTTCGTCCGGCAGAACCGCGCACTGGCATTGACCCCGCAAGCCAAGGATTATCTGCCGGGCATCCGCGCGGCATTCAATGATCTGCGGCTGGCGACCGACCGCTTGCTGCGCAAGGACAATGATCGTGTGCTGACGATCTCGACGCTGGCCTCGCTGGCTGCGAAATGGCTGCTGCCGCGGATGTCGAGGTTTCAGGAGGCCCATCCCGACATCGACGTCCGCATCACCACCTCGACCGCTCTGGTCCATTTCAGCGGCGGCGATGTCGACGCCGCGATCCGCTATGGACGCGGCCACTGGCCGGGCGTGCGCGCCGACTGGTTGACCGCCGACGAATTGTTTCCGGTATGCAGCCCCGCGCTCCTCGCCGGCAACAAGCCGCTGCGGTGCCCGAAAGATCTCGCCCATCATACGCTGCTGCATACGAGTGGCGCCTATGATGACGACTGGCGACTGTGGCTCACCGCGGCGGAGCTGCCGACCGATATTGCCAAGCAGCCCGGACCGACCTTTGACCTGATCCTGATGACGGTGCAGGCCGCAATCGACGGGATCGGCGTCGCGATGGGCCGCACCTCCTATGTCGAGGCAGATATCGCCAAGGGACGGCTCGTGGTTCCTTTCAAGATTACGCTGCCCGCCGATGCCGGGTTTTATCTGGTTTCGCCAGAGGGGCGCGCCGATCCGCCCAAGCTCGCGGCGTTCCGGCAATGGCTCCACGCCTCGGCACAGAACAAGCCCTGAAAAAATCCGCGCCCGCCGAGGTATCCCGTGCAGGCCGTTTTGCGGTTGGTTGCGCCGCGCGGACATGGCAGATTGGGTGCTCAAAAACAACGGCCAACGGACAAGAACCTTATCGGCCGCGCGGGGGAAGCAAATTGCAAGACTCCGGGAGCAAAACGCCAGCTCTGCTAAGCAAGTCAAGCTTGCAAAGCGAAACAAGTTCGCAAAGCGAAGCTCATGGGTTCTGGCCCGCGCGCTGGTGGGCAATCGTCGACTACAAGATCGGCATCATTCCTCTACCCGTTTTCCTGATCCTGTTTGCCGTGATCGCCGGATTCGCGGCCACGGGCAAAGTGCCATCCGATATCCTGATGGCGATCGTCTTGCTGTCGATGGGCGGCTTTACCTGCGCCGAACTAGGCAGACGAATTCCGGTCATCCGCAACATCGGCGCGGCGGCGATCTTCGCCACTTTCATCCCGTCCTACCTCGCATTCCATCACTTGCTGCCCGCCCCGATCCTGGATTCGGTCAAGAACTTCACAAGGGATTCGAACTTTCTGTACCTGTTCATTTCCTGCATCATCGTCGGCAGCATCCTGGGAATGGATCGAGGCGTCCTGATCAAGGGCTTCCTCAAGATATTCGTTCCGCTGGCCGCGGGCTCGCTCGCCGGTGGTTCGGTGGGGACACTTGTCGGGATCATGCTCGGTCTCGGCGCCTACCACACGTTCTTCTTCGTCGTGGTCCCGATCATGGCGGGAGGCGTGGGCGAAGGGGCAATTCCGCTCTCGATCGGCTATTCGCAAATTCTTCACCAGCCGCAGGGCGACCTGTTTGCGCAGGTATTGCCGCCGGTGATGCTGGGCAGCCTGACAGCGATTTTGTTGTCGGGCACGCTCAATTTTGTCGGGAAGAAGTATCCGCATCTGACCGGCGAGGGACGCCTGCAACCGGGCGAGCATGACGAGCTGGAATTCGAGGAAGAAGATCCGAAGGAACATGTCGATGTAGCAACCGTTGCGGCCGCCGTCGTTACCGCCGTGACACTCTATCTGATCGGCGCGCTGGCGCAGCGGTTGTTCGGCTTTCCCGCGCCGGTGGTGATGCTGCTGATTGCCGTGCTGCTGAAGCTGGCCCGTGCGGTATCGCCGTCGCTTCAGCTTGGCGCGTTTCACGTCTATAAATTCTTTTCGACCGCCGTGACGTATCCACTGCTGTTCGCGATCGGGGTGGCGTTGACGCCCTGGGACAAGCTGGTGGCGGCTTTCACGTTGCCCTACATCATCACGATTGTCGCAACGGTGGCAGCCATCATAGCCACGGGATTTTTTGTCGGGGCTGGCTGAAGATGTACCCGATCGACACCGCGATCGTCACCGCCTGCCACAGCGGACAGGGCGGGACGGGCGATATCGCGATCCTGACCGCGGCCAACCGTATGCAACTGATGCCGTTCGCACAGATCGCAACCCGCATCGGCGGTGCGCTTACCGTAACGGGCGTGCTGATCGCATTGACCCAGGTCGTTTAGTTCCGCACCGGCGCTTCCGGTGGATCGGGTCGTCCTTCGGGCGACAGCTTTAATTTCCATACCAATAAAGATAACAAGGCTGCATGGTTGATCTGAACCGGAAATTCGACGTGCTGGTGATCGGCGGCGGCAACGCGGCGCTGTGCGCCGCGATCAGCGCGCGGCGGTCCGGTGCGTCGGTACTGGTGCTGGAAGGCGCGCCGAAATTCTATCGCGGCGGCAACACCCGACACACCCGCAACATGCGCTGCGCGCATGACGCCGCGACCGACATCCTCACCGGGCCCTATACCGAGCAGGAATTCTGGGACGATCTGTCGTGGCTGACCGGCGGCCAGACCGACGAGGAGCTGGCCAGCACATGATCCGCGAGTTCAAGGACATCCTGGGTTGGGTCGTCGAACAGGGCGTGCGCTGGCAGCCGTCGCTTGGCGGCACGCTGAGCCTGGGGCGGACCAATTCGTTCTTCCTTGGCGGCGGCCGGGCGATGCTGAACGCGCTGTATCTCACCGCCGAACAAATCGGCGTCGAGTTCGTCTACGACGCCGAGGTCATCGACCTCACCATCGAAAACGGCATGTTCCTGTCGGCGACGCTGAAACGGCCGATCGGCGGCAGCCACCGAAATCCGTGCCTCTGCGCTGGTCGCCGCGGCCGGCGGGTTCGAGGCCAACATCGAATGGCTCAAGCAATATTGGGGCGAGGCCGCCGACAACTTCCTGATCCGCGGCACGCCCTATAACCGCGGCGCCGATTCTGAAGATGCTGCTCGACAAGGGTGTGCAGGAGGTCGGCGATCCCGACTCAGTGCCATGCGGTCGCCATCGACGCGCGTGCGCCGAAGTTCGACGGCGGCATCATCACCCGGCACGATTGCGTCATATTCGGCATTGTCGTCAACAAGTTTGCCGAGCGCTTCTACGACGAGGGTGAGGACATCTGGCCGAAACGCTATGCGATCTGGGGCCGCCTGGTGGCGGCGCAGCCCGACCAGGTCGCCTACATCATCTTCGACTGCAGCGTGCTGACGAGCTTCATGCCGACGCTGTTTCCTCCGATCAAGGCGGACTCCATCGCCGAGCTCGCCGGCAAGTTCGAACTCAATCCAACGGTGCTGGAGAAGACCGTCGCCGACTTCAACGCCGCGGTCCGTCCCGGCACCTTCGATCATACCATCCTCGACGACTGCCGCACCGAAGGCCTGACGCCGCCGAAGACACATTGGGCGCGCAAGATCGAGACGCCGCCCTATTATGCCTATCCGGTGCGGCCTGGTATTACCTTCACCTATCTCGGCACCCGTGTGAACAAGCAGGCGCGCATGGTGATGAAGGACGGCAAGCCCTCGGCCAACATGTTCGCCGCCGGTGAAATCATGGCCGGCAACGTGCTCGGCAAGGGCTACGCGGCCGGCATCGGCATGACCATCGGCAGCGTGTTCGGACGGATCGCGGGACGGGAAGCGGCGCAAAATGCACGGAACTAGGATCCTCGAGGAAGCCGACCGGCTGATGACGGTCTGCAATTCCTGCCGCTATTGCGAAGGCCTCTGTGCGGTGTTTCCGGCGATGGAGATGCGCCGCGCCTTTTCCGACGGCGATCTCAATTATCTCGCCAATCTCTGCCACGCCTGCGGCGCCTGCTACACCGATTGCCAGTTCTCGCCGCCGCACGAATACAACGTCAACGTGCCCGCAGACGCTCGCGATCGCGCGCGCGGAATCCTATGCCGCCTATGCGTGGCCGGGCGCCCTCTCCGGCCTGTTCGCGCGCAACGGTCTTGCGATCAGCCTGATCGCAGCCGCAAGCGTCGCGGCATTCATCTTCGGCTTTGCCGCGTTCAACGACCACGCGGTGCTCTGTTCGGCTCCACACCGGGCCCGGTGCGTTCTACCAATTGATGCCGCACAACGCGATGGCGGCGCTGTTTGGCGCGGCGTTCCTTTACGCAGTCGCCGCGCTGGTGATGGGCATACGCGCTTTCTGGCGCGACATCGGCGAGCCGATCGGCAACACCGCCGACGCCGGATCGCTGTTCCAGGCGATGCGTGATGCCGGCGAACTGCGTTATCTCGACGGCGGCGGCGGCGGCTGCTTCAACGAAGACGACCGTCCGACCGACCGGCGCAAGATCTATCATCATCTGACCTTCTACGGTTTTCCGCTTTGCTTTGCCGCGACGTCGGTAGCAACGCTCTATCACTATCTGCTCGGGCGCGAGGCGCCGTATGCGTGGTGGGATCTGCCGGTCGTGCTCGGCACGCTCGGCGGCATCGGACTTCTGGTCGGCCCGATCGGCCTGCTGACCGAGAAGTGGAAACGCGACCCGGTGCTGGTCGACCAGCAGCGCGCTGGCATGGACGTGGCTTTCATCGCCATGCTGTTCCTGACCGCGCTGACCGGCCTCGCGCTTTTGCTGCTTGCGCGACACGCGCCGCGATGGGACCGCTGCTGGCGCTGCATCTGGGCGTGGTGTTCGCGCTGTTCATCACCATGCCCTATGGCAAGTTCGTGCACGGCATCTACCGCTACGTCGCCCTGGTGCGCTACGCGCGCGAGCGGCCGATGATGCCGAAGCGAGGCGCGGCGGAGTAGACGCACGTCGCCTTCACCGGTGCGGTGTTTTCAATCAACGTCTGCGCCGGTTCTGGCGAGTTCGAAAGTTGACCCGTCAGAAACGACGCGCCTCATTCACCGCGAGCGGCCGCCGGGCTTACGGTTAATCGGTAGCTCGAGCACCGAACCGGGTGCGGCCGATGTGATGAACGTCTTCATTTTGGGCCAGTGCCCCCGACAGCACCCGGCGCACATTTGGTTGATCGGGGTGAAGTTAACTAGAAAATTTGATCCAATTTTAACTAGACAGTAATGCTGCCTGTTTTTCGCAACTTCTGGTGTTATCCTGGTTGCGAGGGTTCGGCGGGACCGAGAATGGAAGCAAGGGGAATTCTCCATGATCGAACGCTTGGTGGAACGTCGCGCCCTGCCGCGCAAAGTCATCGATTTGCCTGCGCTACTTTCTTTCGATGGAATTAGTGGGGTCCATCCGTGTATCGTGCACGACTTCAACGCCATTGGAGCCTGTCTTTCAACGCCCTACTACCTGTTTGCCAGCGATTTCGATCTCTCGTTCAACGGTTTTAGCAGTACATTTGCATGCCGGGTGGTGTGGAGGCAGGCTGTCCTTTCGGGCCTGGTGTTCGTTCCGCGTCGGCGCGTGAATGCAAGGCGCGAGTTGGCAAACATCGCTCAGCGGACCCTCCAGCCGAAGTAAGCGCGCGCCCCGGAATGACGATCACAAATCCACCACCACGTAATCGCGTTCGACCGAGACCGACAACGTCTCGGCCACATACGGCCCCTTCACCACGCTGGCGCCGGGCTCGACATGCGCCGGGTATGCCTTGGCCCGAAAACGCCGGGGATCGCAGTAGGACTGGCCGGTGCGGATGTCGAACTCCCAGCCGTGCCAGGGCAGCGGATAATCTCGCCGAGTTCTGGTATATTCGATGGTGCCGGGATCGGTTGATTGCGCGAGCCCGATCAGCGGACCTTCACAAAGAGCGGCGCCCTGATGCGGACAGCGGTTCAGCAGGCCGAAGAATTCGCCATTGATGTTGAAGACCGCGATCGGGCGCTCGTCGATGGTGAGGAATTTTCTTGTTCCCGGCGGCAGCTCGGCTACCGGCGCGACGATGTGACGGGTCATGCTATTGCTCTTCGCACGAACTCATCGAAAGAAGTTGCGGTTCTCGCGATCATGCGCCCCCGTAAAGCTTGCGCGCGTTGTCAAGATAGAACGCCTGCCGGTTGGCATCGCTGACACCAGGCGGCAGTACCCGCGACGGCTCGTCATAATCCCAATGCGGATAGTCGGTCGCGAACAGCAGCTTGTCCCAGCCGACCCAATCGATGACGTCGAACAGATGGTCGCGCCGCTCGGGGTCTTCCATCGGCTGCGTGGTCCAGTAGATGTGGTCGCGGATATATTCCGATGGCGGCCGCCTGACGTGCGGCACCTCGCTGCGCATCCGCTGCCAGCTCTTGTCGAGCCGCCACGACAGCGACGGCGCCCAGCCAAAGCCGGCCTCGATCATCACCATCTTCAGGCCCGGATGCCGCTCGAACACCCCTTCCAGCACGATACTGGCAAGCGCTGTCTGCTGGCATTGCGAATGGCCGACCATTTCCTCGATGTAATAGCTGGGCCAGCCCGACGCGGTGATCGGATTGCCGCCGAAGCCGAACGCGTGGATGCCGACCGGCAGGCCTGCTTCCGCGGCCGCATCATAGATCGGCCAATAGCGGCGCTGCCCGAGCGGCTCGACATTGCGGCTCAATAGCAGCACCTGCACGAAATTCCTGTCGCCGGATCGCTTGCGGATTTCGGCTGCCGCGGCGGGACTGTCCTCGTTGGCCACCACGATGGACCCCTTGAGGCGGCTGTCCTTGCCGGTCCATTCCGCGATCTGCCAGTCGTTAACAGCGGTCGCAAGCGCCGCGCTGAGATCCTGGTTGCGGATGCCCTGTCCGGTCTGCAGCGGACAGAGGATGCCGAGCGCCACCTGGTTCGGATCGAGATGCTGCTGCTGCATGAAGGAAAGCGAGGAGCCCTGCGGGCCGCCTTCCGGCGGATAGGCATCGCGGCGCGAGGCGTTCGGCTGGGCCTTCGGATAGGGCGGGCCTTCCATCATGCCCTGATAGGGATGCTTGCCGTAGACTTTGAGATGCTCGTGCCAGCGCTTGGCCAGATAGGGATAGAGATCCTTCAAACCGTTCTTGCGCGCGGGGTGAATGTCGCAATCTGCGATCGCGGTCCCGACGCCGGCAGATGCGCCCGGCCCGGCGCCAGAGCGAAACTGCATGTTCATGGCGCGGTCTCCTCGATCTGTCCGGGCTCGAAGTTCTCCAAAAAGCGGATTCCTTTTTGGGAATCATGCCGGCGCCAATTGCTTCAGGCGGGGATAGGTCGCGTGCGGATTGTCGATCATGATCTTGCGGACAAGGTCGTCCGAAATACCCTCGGGCAGCGCGGCATCACCCTCGAATTGCCAATGCGGATAGTCGGTCGAGAATAGGAGCAATTCGTCCGACTGCATATGGTCCAACAGGCGATTTAACGTCTCGGGATCCGGCGGGGCGTCGACCGGCTGCAACGAAAACCGGATATTGCTCCGCACAATTTCGAGCGGGGCACGGTTCACCCAAGGGGTTTCCATGCGGATGCCGCGCCAGAACTTGTGCAGCCGCCAGAGGTAGGACGGCAGCCAGGTGAAGCCACTTTCGAGCATCACCATTTTCAAGCCTGGATGGCGGGCGAACACGCCCTCGACGATCAGGCTGGTCAACTGGGTCTGGAATGCCGCCGCCTGGGCGACGTAGTCCTCGATGTGATAGGAGCCCCAGCCAACCGAGGTGGGCGGGTTGTGATAATTGCTGCCGGCATGGACGCCGATCGGCAGGCCGTGCTTCTGGGCCGCGGCATAGATCGGCCAGTAGGCGCGCTTGCCCAAGGGCATGTCGCCCATCACCAGCATCAGCACCTGGACGAAGCGCTTGTCGGCGGCGCAGCGCTCGATCTCGGCCACCGATTTTTCGACGCTCTGCACGGGAATCACGATCGAACCGCGCAGCCGCGTGTCCTTGTCGAGCCATTCCTTGACCAGCCAGTCGTTCAGCGCGCGACAGAACGCCTCCGCCATGTCCTCGCTGAACACCATCTGCACGCCGTAGAGCGGATTGCAGATGCCGTAGCTGACCTTGAAACGGTCCAGCACCTGCGCCTGCATGTCGGCGAGGCTCGACCCCGGCTTGCCCTTCGAGGGCCGCCAATCCGGCCGCGAAGTGATCGGCGAATTGGCCGGATAGGATTGCGACACCAGATCGACCATGCCGCGGGTCGTGACCTGGTCGCGCCAGTAATCGTTGAGATATGGCAGCAGGCTGGTCAGGTGCGGAACGGCCGGATGCAGGTCGCAATCGACGCCGCCTGCGATCATTGCGGTCATGACGGGTTTCCTCCGGACCTTATGCATTGAAGCAGGCCCGCTCGGGGCTCGCAACTCGGCAAACGCATGGGCCGCATGTCAGGAATTCAAAGCAGGGCCCCAGAATGACGAAAGACATAACTCGTTATTCTCGCGACACGCTGTGTCCGGGTTTTGCAAGAAAACTCCGCCCAAAAAGCAAGAGGGCGCAGGAAATGCCGGGCGCTCAGTGCACCCGCAGCCGCGCGTGTAGTGTAGAAAACACGCGCGTTAGTCACCACAGGTCCACCGAAAACATCCGGCATTTCCTGCGCGATGGTTTTAACGGTTTCCTTCGTGATCTCCCCGGTGATCGGGCTTTGTTGTCACCGTCGCCAGCGTGATGCGAAAACTCCGCATCATCGCCAACTTGACGCCAGCGTCGAGGCGTCAGGACCACACGACTTCGCCGTCCGCGTCGGCATCGTTCGTCCGCGCAGTGCGCTACCATCGCGTCCACCGCATCCCGTCCCGCGTATCGTGACGATCGCGAGCCGCCCCTCCAGGGGGACGAGACGGTGAGGGATAAAGAAGTGATTTGCCGCGAAGCGGAAGCAGAACATTTTTTCGAGCCGACTGGACACGAATTTGCTGATTTGCCCAGCGGGCTATTTTGTCGCATCGCGCCCCGTCAATTCATCCTTGCAGGGCCATGCAAATCACCGAACCGGAAATGCCCAGGGCGTGAAACCACAGGCTCAAAGTCGCTGGTCGACGTCGACTTTGGGTCTCGCGGACGCAAACCAGACATCGCATGGGGTCCGAAAGGTGCCAAAGGGACACACGCCCCGTCAGGAGCAAGAGGCACGGGAACGCAGCGCGCTTCCGACACAGAATGGGACGGCATATGATAGCGCGATGTGTGTTCGATATTTGGGAGGGAGACATGCAATTTGATTTCCAAGCCATGACGCCGATGGACCGCTACGAGCTTCTCCTCAGCACTGTCCTCCCACGGCCCATCACCATTGTAACAACTCTTTCGATCGACGGCGCGCTCAATGCTGCACCGTACAGCCTTTTCAACGTGGTTAGTCACGATCCGCCGGTCCTCATGATCGCTGTGTTGCCGCATCCCGAACGGCACCTCAAGGACACGGCGGCTAACATCTTTGCGACGCGCGAGTTCGTCGTAAACCTCGTGCCCCGATCGATGGCCGAGGCCATGAATATCACCAACATCGACGCACCTCCGGGAAGGAACGAACTGACGCTCGCCGACCTTCAGGCCGAGCCTTCGATTTCAGTTAAGCCGCCGCGTGTTGCCACCAGTCCTGTGGCGTTCGAGTGCCGACTGTTGACCGCACTGTCCTTCAATTCGGACCAAGCGGTCATGTTCGGAGAAGTCGTTACTGCGTTTGTTTCCGATCATCTCGTCCTCGATGCCGCCCACGGCGTCGTCGACGCGCCGAGGCTGGATCTATTCGGTGCAATGCATGCGGCGCGATGGTATTGCTCGACCGCGGATCGGTTTGAGATGGTCCGCCCCACCTGGCCGCAGTGGGTAAACGAAGGCAAGGCGTAGCTCTCATCGCGACCGCTATGGGTCAAAATGCGAAAACCTCAACCTGAGCAATTCTAGTCCGCTGACCTCCCGGGAGCAGACCTCAAAGCGGCGATTGGCAACTTCGCATTTGGGCCAAAGCACTAAATCGCTGCGCGATAGCCCGCTGAAGCGGGGGGCTTAGCGGAGGGCGCGGTAAGCTATGAGAGATCATCGGTAGCCGGCCGGTCGGCCTGTCTTGAAGATCGAGGTGTCGTCAACCTCATCCAGGACAGGAGTTGCCCATGAGTACGGTTACGGTCAGCCCGTTGCGCCAGCGCATGATCGAGGACATGAATGCACGCAAGCTCTGCGCGGGGACGCAGAGGGGCCATATTCACAGCTGCAAGCGGTTCGCTGCGTTTCTCAAGCGGTCCCCGGACACGGCCGCGGCGGAGGATATCCGCCGGTTTCAACTGCATCTTTCCGAGACGGGCGCGAGCATCTGCAATCGCAACCGCATCATGACCGGGGTGCGGTTCCTGTTTCGCGTGACGTTGCGGCGACTGGATCTTGCGGCCGAGATTTATCACCTTCGTGAGCCGCAGAAGATTCCGCTGGTGATGAGCCAGGACGAGACCCGGCGGCTGCTCGCGGTCGCGAGCAGCCTCAAGGTGCGCGTGCTGCTCAGTCTCGGCTATGGCTGCGGCCTGCGCGCCGGCGAAGTGGTCAGGCTGAAGGTCAAGCACATCGACAGCGCGCAGAAGATCATCCGGGTCGAGCAGTCCAAGAGCCGCAAGGACCGCAATGTCATGCTGTCGCCCGACACGCTCGACCTGCTGCGGCAATGGTGGAAGACGCGCCGGCGGGGTTTCGATTCCACAACTCCCGTGGAGGAGCGATGGCTGTTTCCAGGCCAAAGGCCCGATAAGCCGATGACAACCCGCCAACTCAACCGCCTGTTCCATGAAGCGGCCGATGCGGCCGGAATCCGCAAGGGCGTAACGCTCCATGCGCTTCGACACTCCTTTGCCACCCATCTACTTGAACGTGGCACCGATATTCGCGTTATCCAGGCGCTGCTGGGGCACGACAAGTTGGACACGACAGCGCGCTACGCCCGCGTCGCCACCGGCATGATCGCTGGCATCAAGAGCCCGCTCGACCTGCTGTCGAAGCCTTGCAGGAAGCCCAAGAAGAACAGGAAAGACCAGCCGCCGACGTAACGGCCCGCGCTCATGTCTCGCCCGGTGCTGGAGGTCGCGGATATCTTCCGCGACCACGGAGCGGCGTGGCGTCGTGCCAATGCCGGTCACGTCAGCCTCGACCAGATGAAGGTGATGTCGGCCATCGAGCGCTGCCGCACGGCGGCGCTCGGCGGCCATGTGGCGCGCTGCGAAGATTGCCCGCACACAGTCATCGCTTACAACAGCTGTCGTAATCGCCATTGTCCGAAGTGTCAGGGCACCGCCGCCAAGGAATGGCTCGCCGCGCGCGAGGCCGATCTGCTGCCGGTGCCGTACTTTCATGTCGTGTTCACGCTGCCGGCCGCCATCGCGGACATCGCCTATCAGAACAAGGCCGTGATCTACGACATCCTGTTCACGACCTCGGCCGAGACCATCACCACCATCGCGGCCGATCCCAAGCACCTCGGCGCCCGCATCGGCATCACCTCGGTGCTTCACACCTGGGGCTCGGCACTGACCCATCATCCCCATGTCCACATGATCGTGCCGGGCGGCGGCACCTCCATTGATGGCACGCGGTGGGTACCGTGCAGGCCCGACTTTATCCTGCCCGTGAAGGTTCTCTCGTGCCTGTTCCGGGGATTGTTCCTAGCCAGGCTCGTCGCCGCCCACCGGGCCGGACGTCTCAAGTTTTTTGGCGTCCTCGCCAGCCTCGATAACATCAGAGCCTTCAAGGCGTATCTGGCGCCGCTGCGCAAGATCGATTGGGTGGTCTATGCCAAGCGGCCGTTCGGCGGCCCCAGGGCCGTGCTCGCCTATCTGTCGCGCTACACCCACCGGGTCGCCATCTCCAATCGCCGCCTGATCGCAGCCGACCACACCGGCGTCACCTTCCGGTGGAAGGATTACCGGATCGAGGGGCCTGGCCGCTATCAGACCATGACGCTGTCGACCCACGAGTTCATCCGACGCTTCCTGATGCACGTGCTGCCCGGGGGCTTCCACCGCATCCGGCACTACGGACTGCTGGCCAGTGGCAGCCGCGCCGCCAACATCGCGCGGGCGCGCCAGATGCTCGCCGTGCCGCTCCGCTCCGAACAGCAAGATACCTCACAGGCCCAAGCGGCCGACGAACCCCGCATGCTGCCACGACCGTGCCCGGGCTGCGGCGGACGCATGTTCATCATCGAGACCTTCGCGCGCGGCAGCGAGCCAAAGCATCGACCCCCGCGTGCGCCGACAGAGATCAGGATCGACACCTCATGATGCCGTCATCGCTGATCCAGCACCGCACCGAAGCGCGCCATTGTCGCCGGCTCTCGCCCGACAGCACACCCGCTTGCGCCGATCAGCACGATTGGCCCGTGATCGCACCGCAGACCCCGTCGAACAAAGTGCAATCCGCTCGTTCGCGCCAGCACCAACGCCCGGGATTCGAGCTAAAGCGATCCGATCGCCAGCGTCAGCTCAACTTCCCCAACACTCACGCCGGCGCCAAATCCCCATAGCGCCCGCTGCACCGTCGGCGCCCCACACCCCGCGATTTCGTGCCTTGGCGCTTTTCGGACGCCGGCCCTCCCAGCGTGAGGATGGTCTCGCCATGCCGGCATCCGAAAACCTGCACAGAAGCGGCCATTGAGCCGGAGCCGCGCCGCCGGTTTGACAGACGCAGCGTCAGCGACGGTGTCGTTTAGCGAAGGTTGCTGCAGGGGGGTTGCTTTGCCATACTGTTGCTTCGAGCGTACCCAGAAACTCCGTGACTGTTCGGGTTTGAGCCCGTCCCGTGATATCAAATGCCTATCGGATTGGTCGGCGCCCCCAAGCCGAAATGGACCTTTGTGCCCTCACCAAGACCTAACGGTTGAGGTTCTTCCATGCCCCGACGACTGATGTCTGCGGTTTCACGACAATTCCAGGATCGGGCCATTCAGTGGGCATTCAACGACAGCTTCTCCTTCAATGGGGGCTCTATCGCGGTCGAGTTCACCAATGATCCCCTTAAGAACGTGAATGGTTTGTTCGCCGTCGTCGTGTCCAAGCTCGATCGTAACCCTGACACCGTCAATATTGCGTCGAATTACCTTGCGCGGTCGCATTTTGCGGAAACCCATGACCTCATAGGCATGCAGCGGGTCAACAACCCCTTTGACGATCAGCGGCGAAACTTCCTTGGCCAGGATCGCGTCTTTCACCAGTGTCCAGGTTTCGTGCGCGATCAGGATTGTGCTAGGCCGAGCAGCAGACTCTAATCGGGCCGCCACGTTCACCGTGCGCCCAATAATCGTATAGTCCATCCGCTTCTGACTGCCGAAATTTCCTACCGTACAGAAACCGGTATTAATGCCCATCCGAGCGCGGAACGGGCGCTCAAGACCAACACGCTGCCACTCGGATTCGAGCTCGGCAATTCGTTGCTGCATTTCAATTGCCATCGCCACGCAAGCCTTGGCGTCTTCGGCTACACCCCTGCTTTCCGGATCGCCAAAAAAGGCAACGATTGCGTCGCCTACATACTTGTCGACCGTCGCACCATGTTTAAGCGCGATGCTCGCCATCTCGTTAAGATAGCGGTTGAGAATGTCGGTGAGTTCTTCGGATTCAAGATGTTCCGTCGTCTCGGTGAAGCCGACAAGGTCGGAGAAGAAGACCGTCAACTTCTTGCGGGTGGAGACGATTTCAACCTCCTTGCGGCCATGGAAAATCGAAGTGTAGAGTTGAGGAGAAAGATACTTGGAAAGCTTGTTTGAGAGGCTTTCAAGCTGTTCAGTGCGCTCAGCAAGTGCACGAGTTCTTTCTTGTACGAGCGAGTTGAGTTTATCTTCACGGGCAAGCACTGTCTCTCCCATTTCCGAAAATACGCGAGCCAGCCTTCCTATTTCATCAGGCCGCGCTATGACCGCAGCCAGAGACCTGGTGTCAAAATCGCGCTCTTCGATAGCACTTGCTGCCGCTGTGAGACGCTCGATCGGTGCAACCTCACGCTTTGCGAGCAGGTAGGAGAACGCAAAGCCGGCCGCCAATACGGCGACAGCGATGAGAGATGCAATGCCTATCTGATTCCAGATAGCCTGCCACAAATGGTCGGTCGAAATTCTGACCAGCGCCGCACCAATGACCTCTTGGCCGTCAGCTTTGATCGGGGCTATCACGCTTAGAGCATTTGCCAGCGGCACGAAGTGAGTGCGGTGGTCCTGAAGCGCGTTCCGGATCGACTGTATCTCAAGTTCGCTTGGATGCCGCATGGAAGCGGGACCCATCATCTCCCCCGCAAGCTGCCCAAGTTGGGTGTCGAATACCCAAATGGCATCGATGTCGCCGGTACCAAGGAGCGACTGCACCGCGCGAGCAAGGCCTACGCGCGCCTTGAGGTCGTTCAAATATTTTGCGTTGTAACCCACCTCCACGATGCGCGCCTTGTCGACACCCCCAACGCCGACATACTTAAAGTGCTGGTTATCGATCTCACGTTGACGCGCTTCCTGAATGACCTGGTCCTTCTGACCCGTGAGCAGCGGCCAAAAAACATGTGCCTGAGGCTGCTCCTGTGCCGAAGGGCTAAAAGTGAAGTCGACATCGATGTTCCTGAGATAGGCGTGCCCCTTTTCATCGGTGACCCAGAACTCGTTGAGCACTGTGGTTTCAGCAAGTTGGCGAAAACGCCGGCTTATTTCCTCCGGCGTGAAGCCCGCCTTCTCCGCCGCATCCACAAAGTGCGCCACAATTCGGGCCTCGGCCACCATCTGGGCACCCAGCATGTTCTCAACTTCGCCCGGGATTTCGTTGGCAAGCCCGGCACTGCGCGCTAGCAGCTTGGCGACCATTTGGCCGGAGTCTTCAGCTGAAGCGAGCAACGCATTACGAGTGTTCCAGGCGAGGAGTGCAGAGAGAATGATTATTGCGCTGGCAAGAAGTCCGGTGACCAGCAACACCAATCTTGTACGATAGCGCACGACAAAATCCTCCCCACCAGAGCCGAGGTGCCCCACCGAGCGCCTAAAACGTTCAGCCGCGAAGCGGGCTGCGCTCGAGGCGCTGAGCGATCTTACCGCCGCGGGAATACCCCAACTTCGCGCTTCCAACACCCATCGCCGTGCCGCGGCTTGCTGCAGTACCTCACACTGAAGTCGCCAACGTGCGAGGTCGCAAGATGGTCCAAATCAAGGGGCCGTTTGTTATTTTATGACACTGGCTAGTGGCGTAGTCACCCACAAGACTTACAGCCTACTGTCAATTGGGCAGCATCGTGACGTCAACCGGGCAGCATCGTGTGCACCACGCTAAATTCGGCCGGCGATGTCTCGGATGGGTCAAACTGAGAAGAACTCAGTACAAGCATCGGCTTCACCCTCAGCACCGGACATTGCTCGGCGCAGTCGGCACTGCGCATTTGGGCCAAAAACAGAGCCAATCTTCCTAAACACGGTCCGGCGGGGTTGATGGAAGCTTGACGGAAAAACTCGATCCATTGGGACTTCGCGCCGAAACCGAAAGGAGGCCGCCGTGAGATTCGATGATTGAGCGGCAAATCGACAACCCCATCCCCATGCCGAGGGGTTTCGTCGTGAAGAACGCCTCAAAAACACGGTCTACAAGACTCGGATCAATTCCACTGCCAGTATCCTCCACTGTGATTTGCACGTTACCGGATTCTCCCATTTCGGATCTCACGATTAACACGCGTTCGTGAGCGGTGACTGGACTCATAGCCTCGATGGCATTCATAACGAGGTTGAGAAGCACCTGCTGAAGTTGCGCTCGGGCGGCTGGTACCGTTGGGAGACGGTCACTTAACTCCGTCCGCAGCGATACCTGATGAGCGTCCAATTCCCCGCGAACGACCGCGAGAACCTCACCGATGAGCTCGTTCAGCGTAACAGTGGTTCTTGCCCGTTGATCGTTTCGGAACATTGAGCGGATGCCATCGAGCACCGTATGGGCACGATGTGCGTCATCGATAATATCTTTCATTACCACGCGTACCTCGTGCATATCGGGCTTTGCTTCGGAGAGTAATTGCATGCCGGACTGTGCGTTCAGTAAGGTTGCGGCCAGGGGTTGGCTTACCTCATGCGCAATTGAGGCAACCATCGCTGATATTGTCAGGTGCTGACTTATCTCCGAAATTTCTCGGCGTGCAGTGTTCCAGATGCGGATCCTTTCCTGCGCCTCTGCCACGACGCGCTGCTCCAGCACTTCATTCAAATTGTGCATTCTGTCGGCGAGTTCGCGAGACTTGGCCTCGCTTGCAGCAAGCGCCGCCTCCATTCGTTTCCGGTCGGTAATCTCCTCAGATGCGATGTTGATACCGAGGATGCTGCCATCTGTCGCTATGACAGGATACCAGTTGGTAATCCAAATGCGGTTTGCGTTTCCGCCATCCGGTCGCTGGCCGCTGATTTCTATGCCTGTGATTGAATTTCCGGTCCGTAAAATCGTCTGAACTATATTTTCGACCTGTTCGGCAACTTGAGGAATCGTCTCTCGCACCGACCGGCCAATATGGTCAGCGACCGAAATGCCGCAAATTTCGCACAAATGCCGATTGATCAGCTGATAGCGGCAATCAGGGGTGAGAAATGCGAGACCAACAGGAGCTGTCTCATAGAGTAGCCGTAACTCGGGCGATCGGGCGCCGCTTCGCACCTCCATCGAAGGATCCGCTAACTGCGTGTCGAGCATTTGGCCCCGCACCCCGATTGCTTCACGCCCATACGCCAGCCCGCATCGACGTTCCCCCCAGCGAGGAAGCCAATTCCTCAGGTGGGCGTCGTTTCGGCACGCATAATGAGCAGAAATCGACTCAAGCTGCAATGGTCAGAGCTGCATATCCACCGCTAATGGGATGGTCCGGCCGTGCTCCTGCCCCGCCAGCAAGCGAAGCTGGCAAGGGGCGCCAAGGACAAGGAGCACGCCATGTCTCAGACAACACCCAATACCGCGATCGCCGTGATCGGCATCGATATCGGCAAGAACTCGTTCCACGTCGTGGGCCACGATGCGCGCGGCGCCATCGTGCTGCGGCAAAAGTGGTCGCGTGGCCAGGTCGAAGCGCGGCTCGCCAATATACCGCCTTGCCTGATCGGCATGGAAGCCTGCGTCGGCGCGCATCACCTGAGCCGCAAACTCGCATCGCTGGGTCACGATGCCAGGTTGATGCCGGCCAAATATGTCCGCCCCTATAGCAAGGGACAGAAGAACGACTTCAATGATGCCGAAGCGATTGCCGAAGCCGTGCAGCGCCCGACGATGAAGTTCGTGGCGACCAAGACTGCGGAACAACTGGATCTGCAGGCGCTGCATCGGGTGCGCGAGCGGCTGGTGTCGCAACGCACCGGCATCATCAACCAGATTCGTGCCTTCATGCTGGAACGCGGGATAGCCGTGCGACAGGGCATCGGCTTCCTACGCACGGAACTGCCCACCATCCTTGCGACGCGCACCGATGCCCTGTCGCCACGCATGTTGCGTGTCATCGAGGAATTGACAGGCGACTGGCGACGGCTGGATCAGCGCATCGATGGCCTATCCGACGAGATCGAAGCACTGGCCCGTCAAGATCAGGCATGTTCGCGCCTGATGACGGTGCCTGGCATCGGACCGATCATTTCGAGCGCCATGGTGGCCGCGATCGGCACTGGAGAGGTATTCTCCAAAGGCCGCGACTTCGGCGCCTGGCTCGGACTGGTGCCCAAGCAGATCTCGACGGGAGACCGCACGATCCTCGGCAAAATCTCGAGGCGCGGCAATCGCTACCTGCGCGTTCTGTTCGTGCAGGCGGCATGGGTTGTGCTGGTCAGGATAAAGAACTGGGAACGTTACGGGCTCAAATCCTGGATCGAAGCCGCCAAGAGGCGGTTGCACCACAACGTGCTGGCGATCGCGCTCGCCAACAAGCTCGCCCGCATCGCCTGGGCAGTGCTGGCTAAAGGACGCGCCTTCGAGCTGACGAGGGTCGACGATGCAGACGTCCGAACCGCTTGATCCTCGCGCCGTGCTCGGCGCGGTCAAGGCGCTGCCTGGTAACGCCGGAGCCAGCCGCAAGCCAAGCGCGACGGCCGGCCTTGACCGCCCCAGCGCGCGACGCGATCGACGTTCTGCGGGCCGGGACGAAGGAACGGCCCTTGGCTCGAACAAAGGAACTGCGCGATATGAGGAGCAAGCGATGACGTAACCCTATCAACAGTTTCCAGCCGAGGTCTGCGAGAGGAATAAGAAGAGATGGAGGATCGGTCTTCCCGGCGCATGCGAACACTGGTGACCCCAATGGCCCACTTGAGGCCTGTCCGCTAATGAGAACGCATGCGCGCTGATATCCATGGTGGCCCGGAGCAAAAGCTCCAATCAGAGGCCGGATACATTGATGCAAGACCGCAAACCACAGCTCGACGAAAACCTCTTGCAACGCACGGCCGGACCATACATCGGGTCAGAAGCGGAAGAACTCCGTGCCTCAGCATAGCAATCCGCTGCGGATACCCCGGGACGCCGGCTTCGTCAGCGAACTACAATTGCAGCCGCTATAGCCGCCGACGCGGTGACTCGCTGCGCGATAGCCCGCTGAAGCGGGGGGCCTACCCGAGGGCGCGGTAACCTATGAGAGATCGTCGATAGCGGGCAGGTCGGCCTGTCTTGAAGATCGAGGTGTCGTCAACCTCATCCAAGACAGGAGTTGCCCATGAGTACGGTTACGGTCAGCCCGTTGCGCCAGCGCATGATCGAGGACATGAATGCACGCAAGCTCTGCGCGGGGACGCAGAGGGGCCATATTCACAGCTGCAAGCGGTTCGCTGCATTTCTCAAGCGGTCCCCGGACACGGCCACGGCGGAGGATATCCGCCGGTTTCAACCGTATCTTTCCGAGACGGGCGCGAGCATCTGCAATCGCAACCGCATCATGACCGGGCTGCGGTTCCTGTTTCGCGTGACGTTGCGGCGACTGGATCTTGCGGCCGAGATTTATCACCTCCGTGAGCCGCAGAAGATTCCGCTGGTGATGAGCCCGGACGAGACCCGGCGCTGCTCGCGGTCGCGAGCAGCCTCAAGGTGCGCGTGCTGCTCGGTCTCGGCTATGGCTGCGGCCTGCGCGCCGGCGAAGTGGTCAGGCTAAAGGTCAAGCACATCGACAGCGCGCAGGAAGATCATTCGGGTCGAGCAGTCCAAGAGCCGCAAGGACCGCAATGTCATGCTGTCGCCCGACACGCTCGACCTGCTGCGGCAATGGTGGAAGACGCGCCAGCGGGGTTTCGATTCCACAACTCCCGTGGAGGAGCGATGGCTGTTTCCAGGCCAAAGGCCCGGTAAGCCGATGACAACCCGCCAACTCAACCGCCTGTTCCATGAAGCGGCCGATGCGGCCGGAATCCGCGAGGCGTAACGCTCCATGCGCTTCGACACTCCTTTGCCACCCACCTACTTGAACGTGGCACCGATATTCGCGTTATCCAGGCGCTGCTCGGGCACGACAAACTTCGGACACGACGGCGCGCTACGCCCGCGTCGCCACCGGCATGATCGCTGCCATCAAGAGCCCGCTCGACCTGCTGTCGAAGCCTTGCAAGAAGCCCAACGCCTTCGGGGACGAATTCGGCTGGCCGGTGATCGCGAAGACGTCCCGCGGTGGCTACGACGGGAAAGGCGTCTGGCGGATCGACTCGGCCGCCCAGGCCGCAGAGCCGTTCGGCGACCTGGCGGAGGGTGTGCAGATCATTGCCGAGGAATTCATCGACTTCACCCGTGAGCTGAGCGCCCTGGTCGTCCGCTCCCCGGCGGGCCAAGCTGCGGCCTATCCGATCTCGGAGTCGGTGCAGCGCAATGGCATCTGCGTCGAGACGATCACGCCTGCGCCAGGCCTGTCCGAGACCCAGGCCACCGGGGCACAGCAGCTCGCCCTGACCATCGCCGCCGAGCTCGGCGTGGTCGGTGTTCTCGCCGTCGAACTCATGCAGCGGGTTGACGGTTCGATCCTGGTCAACGAGTTGGCCATGCGGCCGCACAACACCGGCCATTGGACCATCGACGGCGCGCACACCTCGCAGTTCGAGAACCACCTGCGCGCGGTCCTTGATCTTCCCTTGGGCGATCCAAGTGCCCGAGTGCCGTGGACGGTGATGGTGAACGTTCTCGGGGGCACGATCGATGATCTTCCGTCGGCGTTGCTGCACTGCTTCGCTCGGGATCGTAAGCTCCGCGTGCAGCTCTACGGCAAACAAGTGCGGCCGGGACGCAAGGTCGGCCACGTCACCGCATTCGGCCATGATCTAGACGGCACCCGACGGCGGGCCCGGCACGCCGCGGCATACCTGAGCGGAGATCCTGATGCTTGACCCAGCCCGAACGCACCTGGTCGGCATCGTCATGGGCTCCGACTCCGACTGGCCCGTGATGGAGGCGGCGGCGAGGACGCTTGCCGAGTTCGACGTGCCGTTCGAGGCCGATGTCGTATCGGCCCACCGGATGCCGGACGCCATGATCAGCTACGGCCGCGAGGCGCACGACCGAGGCCTCGAGGTGCTCATCGCTGGAGCCGGCGGTGCCGCCCACCTGCCCGGCATGCTGGCCGCCGTCACACCATTGCCGGTGATCGGTGTCCCCGTTGCCCTGCAATACCTGGACGGGATGGACTCCCTCCTTTCCATCGTCCAGATGCCAGCTGGGGTGCCCGTGGCCACGGTTGCCATCGGCAACGCCCGCAATGCCGGCCTGCTTGCCGTGCGCATCCTGGCCGCAGGTGACCTTCGCCTGCGGCAGCGGATGGTCGACTTCCAAGATCAGCTCCGGCAGGCCGCCGAGGCCAAGGGCGCCACCGTACGAGCGGCCTCCCGGCCCGACCGGCCGGTCTAGTCCGTCAGCACGTACCGCTCCCGCCGGCCAGCACGTACGCGCCGCAGCAACATGACTCCGACTGCTCCGATGAGCAGCCCGCCGATCCCCACGGCCACCAACCAACCGGCGCGAGGCGAGTCGACCTCGGCAGCGTCGGTCACAGCGGCTGGGCGCGATTCGGCGCTCGATGCGATCGAGGGATTCTCGCCCGCAGACCGGGTCAGTAGACGAGCGTCTTGGAGGGCGGCGGCGAGGGCCTTGGGATCGACGGGTCGGTGCCAGGTTCCTGGTTGATCGAACACATCGCCGCCGTCGGTCCGGACGACCGTCTGCAGCCACATCCCATCCTCGGTGGTGGCATGAACCCGATCGATGCGCCAGATGCTCATGTCGTGGATCAGCCAGGTGAGCCGGACTTCGCCGGTGAGGTCGTCGGGCACCGCCGGAGGCCTATCCGTCGACCCGGTCTCGGATGCGAAGGCACCCACGGCGTCGGCAAGCCGGTCGTATGCCCTGTCCGTGTAATAGAGCGCCGCGACCCGGCCGGTCTGCGGGTTCGCGAGCAAGACGCTGGTCGGCCCGCCGGCCGAGGCGGGCTGGACGACGGCGCACCAGCTGACAGCGGCTAGCAAGGCGATCAATGCCGCAAGAAACCTCTTGCGGCCGATCACCAGTTGACGGAACCACACATTGCACCTCCGATCGAACACTCTTGCTGAGACACCGCCGACGGTCAGCTGGTTCTGGTCGAGGCGATGGTCAGCACCGGCTAGGGTCGCCACCGTGGCGAATGCGGCAGCGGAGCTTGGGATAGGGGTTGGCCTGCTGGGCCGCGGATTGGCCCTGATCGTCCGCCGGCCGCGACTTTTCCTGCTGGGCGCCATTCCGCCGGCCATCAGCTCGGTGATCTTCGTCGGTGTGCTCGTCGTTCTCTTCGCTGAGCTGGATCCGCTGGTCCGGGTGGTGACGCCTTTCGCCGACACGTGGGGAGCGCAGACGGCATCGGTGGTCAGGGTTCTCGTCGGCCTGACGCTGGCCGGTGGAGTGGTCCTGCTGATGGTCATCTCGTTCACTGCGCTGACCCTCGCTATCGGATCCCCGCTCTACGACAAGATTTCTGAGGACGTCGACCGCGAGTTCGGCGAGGTGCCGGTGCTCGACGAGCCGGCCGCTCGCGGAGTGCTGCGCAACGTGCGGCAGGCACTCGCCCTGATCGGGATCGCCGCCGTGGTGGCGCCATTGCTCTTCGTTGCGGGCTTCATTCCCGCGATCGGCCAGACAGTCGTCCCCGTGACCTCCGCGGTGTTCGGCGGCTGGATGCTCGGCATCGAACTGATCGGCTCTGCGTTCGAGCGCCGGGGACTGTTACGGCTTGCCGAACGCAGAGCGGCTATGGGGCGGAAACGGTTGCGGGTGCTCGGCTTTGCCGTCCCGACCTTTTTGTTGCTGGCCATCCCATTCGCCGGCGTGGTGGTCTTTCCCGTAGCGACCGCGGGCGGCACTCTCTTGGCCAGGCAGCTGCTCGCTGAGCGCACCTGAAAACGCGGTCACTTCACTGATCCGGCGATGGCCAAGGCACGCGCCAGGCTGACGTTGCCCTCGAGCCGGAGGGTTACTTCAGAGTCATCAACCGTGCGCTGCCAGACCAGGGACGGGCCGGCGATCCGGGCCTGCTCGGTGCGTTCCATGCCCTGGCGATCGACATAGACGATGGGGTGCGACTTCGCCAGCCAGACCGCCTCTCGCCCACCCACCGTGGTGGGTGTCACGTCTTCCCAATAGCGCTTGACGAACACCCATGACAGCTCTCCGCCGAACTGGTCGAGGTGAACCCTGGCGGCACCGGAACCCCAATCCATAGACACGACCCGCCGGTCGTCAGAAACGCTGACCCGTGCGGGCGTACCCAGCCCTTGGGGCAGGCTCAACGGGAAGTCGACCAGGCGTTGCGCTTCGGCGACCGCCATCGTCGGTCCGCTGGTGGGCGGTGGTTGTGGAGTCGGGGAGGCGCCGGTAGCCGGGGGTGGCACAGTCTTGATCACCACGCCGCCGATCCGCAGCCACTCCAGGACGGTCGCCCGTACGGGCGGAGTCAAGCCCAGCGCGATGATCACGGCGGCGATGATCATGGCGACCAGCCGGCGCCGTGATCGGACCAGCCAGCGCCAGGCGCGCCTGAACGGTCCGGGCCGCTCGGCCAGCACCCGATCAAGGACTCGCTCTTCAAGATCATCAGCGGGCGGTTCGATGGTGATGCTGCGGCCGAGGGCGCGCAACTGCTCTTCGAGATCGGCAAGATCAGTCATGGCTCACCTCCGTCCGCAGCCTGCTCAGCGCCCGATGGAGCCGCGACTTCACTGTGCCGGCCGGCACCTTCAGCGCGACCGCCGTCTCGGCTTCGGTGAGTTCCATCAAGTACCGGCAAGCCACAACCTCGCGGAGTTCGACCGGCAGTTCGCGGATCGTCGCCAGTAGTCGGTGCCGACGATCGGTGATCATCGCCTCCTCCTCCGGATCTGAGGTCCAGAGGTCATCGGGTAGCTGAGCGAGCGACTCCCGGAATGCTCGCCGACCTCGGCCGCGATGCAGGTTGCGAGTCTCGTTGTGGACGATGCTCAAAAGCCAGGGCCGGAAGCCACCGGTACTGCGGAACCCGGCCAGTGCGGCGTGCGCCTTCACGAACGCGTCCTGAACCACGTCATCAGCGTCGGCGCCTGCTCCCCACAATCGCGCCATCCGCTTGGCAATCGGGGCATGGCGGCGCACCAGGTGCGCGAAGGCGGTTGCGTCACCGGCCAGCGCCTCCGCCACCAGGTCCGTATCCGAGACCTCGCTGATCGCCTCGTTCCTCACCACTTGCCTCGTCCTGGGTGGATTGGCCCGCATCTGCTCTACACCGGAGCGCCCGGGGTGGTTCTGGTCAGCCCGGCGGCGTGTTCGTACAGTAGCCAGCGTCGCGCCGATTCGATGGAGGCTCAACTGTGCCGGAACTCTCCCTTCAGCTCTACACCGTTCGTGATGCCTTGGCCGCTGATTTCGACGGGACGTTGGCAGCGATCGCCGCAATGGGCTTCACTCAGGTTGAACCGTTCCGCCTCGTCGACTTCGCGGATGAGCTCCGGATCGGGCTGCCCCGGCACGGGCTTTCCGCGCCGACGACGCATATGAGTCTGCGGGCAGCTGATCAGGACGAGACCTTCGCTCTGGCCAGCGAACTTCGCATCGAGACGGTGATCGATCCGCATGTCGATGCCGAACGTTGGCAGGCTGAAGCGGACATCGCGCAGATCGCAGACGAGCTCAATGCTGCTGCGAGCCGAGCCGCAAGCCACGGCCTTCGGGTCGGCTATCACAACCATCACTTCGAGCTGGAGTCGAGAATCGACGGTCGGCACGCTCTCGAGGTTCTGGCCGATCACCTGGAGCCGGAGGTTGTGCTCGAGGTGGACACGTACTGGGCTTATGCCGGTGGAGCCGATGTGCCCGCCCTTTTGCGGCGCCTCGGCGATCGGGTGGCGGCGCTGCACGTCAAGGACGGGGACGGGACCCTCGACGTCAAGCGTCAAGTCGCGGTCGGCTCGGGAACGCTGCCGATCCGGGAGATCATCGGGGCGGCGCCCGACGCCCTTCCGGTGATCGAGCTGGACGACACCGAAGGTGACGTGCTGCAGGCGGTAGGCCGCAGTCGAGAGTTCCTGCTCGCAGGCCGGCCCTGACTGTGGACCGGACGGGTCCCGTCGGCGTGGGCATCGTCGGCGCTGGCACCATCAGTGAGACATACCTGAGGAACTTGACCAGCTTCCCGGACGTCGACGTCCTCGCCGTGGGAGATCTTGTTCCTGAGGCGGCTTCCGCCAAGGCTGCTGAACACTCGGTCCCGACGAGTGGAGGAGTCGCCGCTGTCCTCACTCATCCTGACGTCGAGATTGTCGTCAACTTGACCATCCCGGCCGCCCACGCGGAGGTGGCGAGCCAGGCCATCGCCGCCGGCAAGCACGTGTGGAACGAAAAGCCGCTGGCCCTCGACCGGACCAGCGGCCAGGCCGTCCTTGAACAGGCGGACGCTGCGGGTCTTCGGGTGGGCTGCGCGCCAGATACCTTTCTGGGCGCTGGCCTCCAGACCGCGCGTCGGTTGATCGAACGCGGAGACATCGGCACACCGCTGACCGCGCTGGTGCTCATGCAGTTGCCGGGACCGGAGTCGTGGCATCCCAATCCGGCGTTCCTCTTCGCCGAAGGCGCCGGCCCGCTGTTCGACATCGGGCCGTACTACCTGACCGCTCTGATATCGATGCTGGGGTCCGTCGGCTCTGTGGCCGCTATCGGATCCAAGTCGCGAGAGACGCGGGTAATCGGTTCCGGGCCGAAGGCCGGCGAGTCGTTTCCGGTGACGGTGCCCACGCACGTGAGTGCGGCGGCGCAATTCGCGTCCGGGCAGTCGGCGACCATGATCTTCTCCTTCGACTCGCCCCGGCGGCGGGCCGTGCTGGAGCTGACGGGCAGCGAGGCCACGATGGTGTGCCCGAACCCGAACATGTTCGACGGCCAGATTTCCCTGCAGCGACGAGACGAAGAAGAGCCTTCCGTGGTAGCGACCACCACCCAGCAGTCCTCGCGGGGGACAGGGGTGCTGGACATGGCGCGCGCCATCCGCAGTGGAACCGCGCACCGAGCGCAGGGCCGGCTGGCGTTCCATGTCCTCGACGCGATGATCTGCATGAGCGAGGCGATGAAAACGGTCGCCTACGTACCGGTCCAGAGCACGGTCGAGATTCCGTCGCTGTTGCCCGACGACTGGGATCCGTTGCTGCGAACGCTCTAGGCGCGCGGCGAGCTACGCTGCCCCGGTGAGCGGGTTCGGTGATCTCTACCGGCCAACGGAGGAGCACGAGGCATTCCGCGCCGCTGTCCGGGAGCTGTGCGAGGAGAAGGTCGCGCCGAACGCGGCCGAGGCCGACGAACTCGCGGAGTTTCCCAAGGCGTCCTTCGAGGCGTTGAAGGCGGCCGACTTCCACGCCCCGCACATTCCGGAGGCGTACGAGGGGGTCGGTGCCGACGCCCTGGCCACCGTGATCGTGATCGAAGAGATCGCCCGTGCCTGCGCATCGACCTCACTGATCCCCGCGGTCAACAAGCTCGCCACCCTGCCGTGGCTCCTGGCCGGGAGTGATCACCTGAAGCGGACCTACTTGCCGCCGGTTGCGCGTGGCGAGGCTATGGCTTCGTACTGCCTGTCCGAGCCGGAGGCCGGATCCGATGCGGTCAACATGAAGACGAGGGCCGTACGCGACGGTGATCAATTCGTGCTGAACGGGGTCAAGCGCTGGATCACCAACGCCGGAGTTTCCGACTTCTACACGGTGTTCGCAGTGACCGATCCCGGCGCGCGATCCAGGGGGATCAGCGCATTCGTGGTGGAGAAAAGTGATGACGGCGTGTCATTCGGAGCGCCAGAGAAGAAGCTCGGCATCAAGGGATCACCGACCTGTGAGGTCTATCTCGACTCAGTGCGGATACCCGAATCGCGACTGATCGGTGACGAGGGCACCGGCTTCGCCACCGCTATGCAGACCCTCGACCACACTCGGGTCACCATCGCCGCGCAAGCGATAGGCATCGCCCAGGGCGCCTTGGACTACGCGCTGGGTTACGTTCAGCAGCGCAAGCAGTTCGGCAAGGCCATTGCGGAGTTCCAGGGCCTACAGTTCATGCTCGCCGACATGGGGATGAAGCTCGAGGCCGCCCGGCAGTTGACGTACGCCGCGGCGGCGAAGTCCGAACGCGGCGACGCCGACCTCACGTACTTCGGCGCTGCCGCCAAGTGCTTCGCCTCCGACGTCGCGATGGAGATCACCACCGACGCCGTCCAGTTGCTCGGCGGCTACGGTTACACGCGCGACTACCCGGTGGAGCGCATGATGCGAGACGCCAAGATCACCCAGATCTACGAGGGCACCAACCAGGTGCAACGGATCGTTATGGCCCGCGCGCTCTTGTCGCGGCTCGCGCAATCGCGCTCTTGAGTCGCTGCCTTCCTCACTCGACTCGCACGACGTCGTCGCGCTCGCTCACTCGTCCAGGCAGCGCCGCGCGATTACCCGACGCTCGCCGCGGTCTTGTCGCGGCTCGCGCAATCGCGCTCTTGAGTCGCTGCCTTCCTCACTCGACTCGCACGACGTCGTCGCGCTCGCTCACTCGTCCAGGCAGCGCCGCGCGATTACCCGACGCTGAGCTACTTCGCGTACTTGGACAGCTTCGACGTGTCGCCGCGGGCGACGTCGGCGAACATTGCCTTCGCCTTGGCGCTGTCCCACAGCACCGCTGAGCCGACCGGCGTGAACGCGTCCGAGTTGGCCACTGGCACGGTGAGCGTGCGGCCGTTACCGCCGGCGATCTTGCGCATCGCATTGGCCAGCGATGCTGTCTCCACGAACGTCGTGTCCTCGCCCAGTCGTACCGCATTCGCTCCGGCGGTGGATAGCCTCCAGTAGCGCACGGGGTTTAGGACCGTCGCGGGGGTGGCTGCTTTCTTGGCCACTGCCCCCAGGACAGCGCGCTGGCGCTCGACGCGGCCCAGATCCCCGCGGGGGTCGGCCTTGCGCATCCGGACGTAGCCGAGAGCGTTGATTCCGTCGAGGGTCTGGCAGCCCTTCTTGAGATTGAGGTGGCTGTCACGGTCCTTGATCGCACTGGGCAGGCACATCTTCACGCCACCGACAGCGTCGACGATCGAGACGAAGCCGCCGAACCCGATCTCGGCATAGCCGTCGACCCGCAAGCCAGTGTTCTCCTCGACGGTCTGGACAAGCAGCTTCGGACCGCCGAAGGAGTACGCGGCGTTGATCTTGTTCTGGCCATGACCCGGGATCGACACATAGGAGTCCCGCGGCAGGGAGATCAACGCCGGTTTTCCACCCGGCGGCACGTGCACGATCATGATCGTGTCGGTGCGCTTGCCCGCCGTGCTCCCGGTGCCGAGCTTCTTCTGCTCGGCCTTGCTCAGTCCTTCCCGGGAGTCCGAGCCGACCAGCAGGAAGGTTCGGCCAGGCTGATCGGCGATCCGCTTGCCGGCCGGAATGTCATCAACCCGCTCGACCTGGCTCCAGGCATAGACCGGAATCGCGATCAGTCCGATGATGAAGACCAGTAGCGCGACGAGCAGCACGGTAAAGAAGGTTCGGACTCCCGATCGGCGTTTCCGCGGTCTGGCGGGCGGCATGGCAGTCGGTCCAGGGCCGGGCGTTCCGGGGCCTCGGGATCCGCCTCCGGGTACAGGCCCCGCGTTGGGCTGTCCGGTGGGGCGGTTGCCGTTTCCAGGCATCGCGGGAAAGCCACTCGGCGGCCGCCCGTAGGGCGCGGGCGGATGGACTGCCGCTTGCGGAGGATTGCCGGCTGGTGGTGCAGCACCCCGTGGCGGACCCGGTATCACCTTCGTGGGTTCCGGTGCGTAGGTAGCGGGCTGCGTCCGGTCCCGGCCGTAGAGCCAGTCCAGATCCTCATCGCGGCTGGGCGACATGGATACGAGGGTACGCGAATCTGCGGCACCCCAGCCCGGCGTGGCACGGCGCGGCGTGGGCCTGGGGGTGGAGATACTGACACCGATCTCTGCTCAGCACCTTCCCCCTCAGCAGACTCGAAAGGCCACAGGTGTCTGTTCGCACCACCGAAGACGTACCCCGTCTCGCACCCTCCTGGCACACCGCCCAGAAGCGCAGTCAGCGCATCAAACTGCGCCGAGCGGTGACCTTCATCGGGATGACGCTGCTGCTGCCGGGCTCGGCACAAATGGCCGCAGGCAACAAGCGGGTCGGCCGGCTGGCCCTTCGCATTTGGACTGGGCTGATTGCTCTGCTGGCCACCGTCGGCATCCTCGCTCTGCTCTGGCCGAGCGGCGCGGTGGCCGTGGCCACCTCCGGTGCCATGCTGCGGGCAATTCAGGTCGGGTTGATCATCGCTGGCCTCGGCTGGGCCCTGCTGCTGATCGACGCCTGGCGCATCTCGAGTCCACCCGATCTCGCTCGTAGGCACCGGATCTTTCTCACCGTGGCGAATCTGGTCCTGATCTTGGCTGTGATCAGCGGACTCGTCGCTGCGGCGTCCCTGTTCTCTGCTCAGCGCAACCTGGTGGCATCCGTGTTCACCGGCGGCGGCGACCAGGTGGCCAAGGCTGGCCGGTACAACATCTTGCTGATGGGGGGCGATGCCGGCAAGACCCGCGTCGGCCTTCGACCGGACAGCATGACCGTGGCCAGTGTCGATGCAGAGACGGGCCGGACGGTGCTGATCAGCTTGCCCCGCAATCTGGAGCGGGTGCCGTTCCCAGACGGGTCGCCGATGCACAAGGCCTACCCCGATGGTTACTACTGCTCCGATCGCACCTGCATGCTCAACGCGGTCTACACGTATGCGATGGCCCATCGCGAGCTGTATCCCGGTGTGCAGAACCCAGGCGCCGAGGCTACGAAGGAAGCGATCGAGGGCGCCACCGGTCTGCGGATCAACTACTGGGTCCTCATCGACCTGAAAGGATTCGAGTCCCTGGTCAATGCGGTCGGCGGCATCACCATGGACGTCTACCGGCGGGTGCCGATCGGTGGGGGCTCCTCGCCGATCTCCGGCTACGTGGAGGCGGGCAAGAACCGCCACCTCAACGGTCGGGAAGCGCTCTGGTTCGCCCGCTCCCGGGCGGACTCGTCCGACTATGACCGGATGGTTCGGCAGAAATGCGTCATGAACGCCATGCTGAATGAGCTTGATCCACTAACCGTGATGACGAAGTTCAACAAGATCGCGGCCGCCGGAGAGGAGATCATGGCAACGGACATTCCGACGTCAGATCTTTCCACGATGGTGCATCTCGCCCTCGCCGCGAAGCAGCTCCCGGTGTCCAGCGTCGCCTTCATGCCACCGCTCATCATGCCCGGCCACCCGGACTTCAGTGTCATCCGAGCGACTGTGGCCGCGAAGATCCAGCGGGCGGAGGCTGCAGATCAGAAAGTGGTCCAGCCGACAGAAAAGGTGACGCCGACGGCCGATGCTCAGCCGACGGTCGGCACGCAGCCAACGGCCGACACGCCGCCGGCTGCCGGTGGCGTCGCGCCGCCACGGACCACGACGCCCAAGCAGCCCGAGGCGTCAGCTGCCCGGACCCGAGGACCGGTGGCGAACGATCTGAGCGAGATCTGCAGCGCCTGACCGGGCCGATCCTGGCAGGATGTCCGGGTGGCCGTTGTCCAAGACCCCATCGCCGCGACTCGGCCAGGTGTATCCGTGGTCATGCCGATTCGGAACGAAGAACGCCATCTGGCTGCCGCGGTCCACAAGGTGTTGGGCCAGGACTATTCGGGCGAGCTCGAAGTGATCTTGGCGGTCGGACCGAGCCAGGACCGTACCCACGAGATAGCTGATGAACTGGCAGCTGGCGATCCTCGCATCCGTGTGGTGGACAACCCGGCCGGAAACACGCCGCATGCCCTGAATCTCGGCATTGCCGCGGCCCGTCACGACATCATCGTCCGTGTCGACGGCCATGGCGAGTTGATGGACCGCTACATCGAGCGGGCGGTGGAACTGCTCGACGAGACAGGCGCGGCCAACGTCGGCGGGGTTATGGACGCTCGGGGTAACTCCCCGTTCGAGCAGGCGGTAGCGGCCGCGTACACGACCAAGCTGGGTCTTGGCGGCGGCGCCTTTCACCTCGCCGCCTCACCGGCGGGGGAGGCTGAGACGGTTTTTCTCGGCGTCTTCCAGAAAAGGGCTCTTCAAGCCGTCGGTGGTTTTGACGAGACGCTGCACCGCGCACAGGATTGGGAGCTCAACTACCGGTTGCGCAGCCATGGCCACAAGATCTGGTTCTCTCCCGAACTGAGGGTTACCTACCGACCGCGCTCCAGCCTTCAGGCGCTCATCGCACAGATGTACCAAACCGGGAAGTGGCGGCGTGAAGTGCTGCGCCGCAACCCGGGCACCGCCAGCCCTCGTTACCTCGCTCCTCCGGTAGCCGTTCTCGGCGTCGGGATCGGAGCCGGCGTCGGGTTACTCGGCCTGCTGATTCCGTCTCGCCTGCTCCGTGCGGGATTCCTGGCGCCGGCGGGGTATCTGGCCCTGGTCGTTGCCGGCTCGGCGACAGCTGGCCCCATGTCGGCGGCAGCACGGCTGCGGTTGCCGCTTGTGCTGGTGGCCACCCACATGGCGTGGGGGGTCGGATTTCTCGTCGGAGTGCGCCCTCCGACATCCCGCTCCACGAATTGACACTATGTCCTTACAAATGACAACCTAGTTCTCACCGCCAGCCAGGAGATCGCATGCCTCTGATTCGAATCGACGGTCAGAGGGCACATCCTTGACTCGCCTTTCAGGAGGAGATCGATGAGCAACGTCGCTGCCCGTGTGGCTGACGAGTTCGGCGGTCCGCTGGAAGTGCTCACGTTTGGGCGGAGCGGGGTCGACATCTATCCGCTGCAGATAGGCGTCGGCCTGGAGGACGTCGCGACGTTCGGCAAGTATCTGGGCGGCACCACAGCCAATGTCGCCGTTGCTGCTGCGCGCCTCGGCCGCCGGGCCGCGATCATCAGCGGCGTGGGTGACGACCCATTCGGGCGTTATGTTCGCAGAGCCCTGCGCGAACTCTCCGTCGATGACCGTTATGTGGTGACCAACCACGACTATCCGACCCCGGTGACCTTCTGCGAGATCTTTCCGCCGGATGATTTCCCGATCTGGTTCTATCGCAGGCCGACCGCTCCCGACATGCAAATCAAGCCGTCGGATATCGATTACGACGCTGTCCGGGCCACGGATCTGATGTGGATGTCGGTCACCGGACTCAGCGAGGAGCCCAGCCGCGAGTCGCATTTCGCGGTACTGGAGGCGCGCAACCGCAAACCCTTCACTGTCTTGGATCTCGACTATCGTCCCATGTTTTGGCTGAGTCCAGCCGCTGCCACCGAGCAGGTCCGCAAGGTCCTTCCCCAGCTCACAGTGGCGGTCGGCAACCGGGAGGAGTGCGAGGTCGCGGTCGGCGAAACGGACCCGGAGAAGGCTGCGGACGCCTTGCTCGACGCAGGAGTGGAACTGGCGATCGTGAAGCAGGGACCCAAGGGCGTGCTGGGCAAGTCCCGTACGGAACGGGTCGAGTCACCGCCGATACCCATACGGCCGCTGAACGGACTCGGCGCCGGAGACTCGTTCGGCGGCTCGCTGTGCCACGGTCTGCTGGCCGGCTGGCCGCTGGCCAAGGTGTTGCAGCATGCCAACGCCGCCGGGGCGATCGTGGCTTCTCGCTTGGAGTGCTCCACAGCGATGCCGACTTCGGCCGAGATCGAGACGCTGCTGGCCGGTGGCGATCCGAACGCCGATCGGGCTGATCAGCGGGCAAGCGCGGATGCTCGATGAGCACCATGACCGACGCGCTACCGTCGGCGCACTTCCTCGCCACGATTGGGGATATCAACGAGGTACGCAGCCGCGATCCGCAGCGGATCTCGAGGCTGCTCGCGTCGCGTCGTCGGAGATCACTGTTCGGCGATGACGGCAGGTTGATGATCGTGGCCTGCGATCATCCCGCTCGAGGGGCGCTTGGTGCCGGTGGCAATGCCATGGCCATGGCCAGCCGCACTGAACTGCTCGAGCGACTTGTGACGGCGTTGTCTCGGCCTGGCGTCGATGGGCTGCTCGCGACCGCTGACATCGCCGAGGACCTGCTTTTGCTCGGGGCGCTGGAGGACAAGCTGGTCTTCGCGTCAATGAACCGGGGCGGCCTCCAGGGCGCATCGTTCGAGATGGATGACCGCAACACCGGTTACGACGTAAAGGGGACAATTGAGTCGGGCTTCGAAGGAGCCAAGATGCTGCTTCGGCTCGACTTGAGCGATCCGGGCACGGTGGCCACATTGGAGCAGTGTGGTCGGGCCGTCACGGAGCTGAACCGGGCGAGGCTGATCGCGATGGTCGAGCCGTTCATGTCCGGTCGGCGTGGAGGCAAGCTTGTCAACGATCTATCACCGGAGGCTGTCACCAAGTCGGTTCACATTGCCCAGGGACTGGGCGCGACCAGCGCCTACACCTGGCTGAAGCTTCCGGTCGTGCACGAGATGGAGCGGGTGATGGATGCGACCACGCTGCCCACGCTGTTACTGGGGGGCGACCCGGATGACGCTGCCGACGAAACCTATGCCGTTTGGGAAGCTGCCCTGAAACTGCCGTCGGTTCGCGGGCTGGTGGCCGGCCGTACGATGCTGTTTCCGGCCGACGACGATGTCGCCAAGGCGGTCGACGCGGCCGTGTCACTCGTCCGGTGATTCAGATGAGGTCGAAGTACTACCTGCCGGCCGGAGCGGCGATGTCGCCGGACTACGCGGTGGACGTCACGCCGGAGTCGGCGGGGTGGGGGTACTCCTCATTGCGCATCGTCTCGCTCGATCCGGCCGGCAGCCACCGCGTGGTGACCGGTGATGACGAGGTGATCGTGCTGCCGCTCAGCGGCTCGGTGGCGGTCGAGGCCGCCGACACGCGGCTCAATCTCGACGGCCGCGAGAGCGTCTTTGCCGGACCGACGGACCTTGCGTACGTGGGCGTCGGCCAAGTCGTCACACTGCGGTCAGAGGAAGGCGGCCGGTTCGCCCTGTGCGGCGCCCGCACCGAGCAGTCGCTGCCCTTGCGCTACGGCTCCGCTGAGGAGGTTCCGGTCGAGCTCCGTGGGGCCGGCCCCTCCAGCCGCCAGGTCCGCAACTTCGGCACCCCTGGCGCGCTGGCGACGTCCAAGATCATCGCGTGTGAGGTGATCACTCCGGCCGGCAACTGGTCGTCCTACCCGGCGCACAAGCACGACGAGGCGACCGACACCGAGTCCGAGCTAGAGGAGATCTATTACTTCGAGATCGCTGCCGGCCCCGACGGCGAGCAGGGCTTTGGGCTCATGCGGACCTCGTCCTCGCCGGGCCGGGACATCGAGCTGCTGGAAGAGGTGCACGATGGAGATACCGTGCTCGTCCCGTATGGATGGCACGGACCTTGCGTTGCGGCTCCTGGATTCGACATGTACTACCTGAATGTGATGGCCGGTCCGGGCACCGAGCGTGCCTGGAAGATCTCTGATCGTCCGGATCAGGCCTTCGTCCGCGAGAGCTGGAGCCGGCAGGCGATCGATCCCCGACTTACCGGAAAGGATGCGGCGCGTTGACCAGGACAGTGGCGCCAGCGGCGGAGACGACCTCCCCGGGCCATCCCGCACAAAGAGTCCGCCTCACCGTGGCGCAGGCACTGGTGAGGTTTCTCGCCGTCCAGTATTCGGAGTCCGACGGCGTAGAACAGAAGCTGTTCGCCGGCTGTTTCGGGATCTTTGGTCACGGCAATGTCGCCGGGATCGGTCAGGCGCTGCTGCAGGCGGAGGTTGAGGAGCCCGGAACGCTGCCCTACGTGCTGGGCCGTAACGAGCAGGCGATGGTGCACACAGCGGTGGCTTATGCCCGGATGAAGAACCGGCTGCAGACCTACGCGGTGTCGACCAGCGTAGGGCCGGGCGCGACCAACATGCTGACCGGCGCGGCGTTGGCCACCATCAACCGGCTGCCGGTGCTGTTGCTGCCGGCCGACACGTTCGCCGACCGCAGCGCCTCCCCGCTGTTGCAGGAACTGGAGTTGCCGGACTCAGGCGATGTGACGGTGAACGACGCATTCCGGCCGGTGTCGCGGTATTTCGACCGGATCTGGCGGCCGGAGCAGTTGCCGGCGGCGCTGATGTCGGCGATGCGGGTGTTGACCGATCCGGCAGAGGTCGGCGCGGTGACCCTGTGCTTCCCGCAGGACGTGCAGGCCGAAGCGTACGACTGGCCTGAGGCCCTGTTCGCCAACCGGGTGTGGCATGTGGCTCGACCAGTGCCGGAGAAGTCGGTGCTGGAGGCCGCGGCTGCGGTCGTTCGATCCGCTGAGAGGCCGTTGATTGTTGCCGGCGGGGGAGTGCACTACTCCAGTGCGACTGGTGCGCTGGCCACGTTCTGCGAGGCGACCGGCATTCCGGTCGGCCAAAGCCAGGCCGGGAAGGGCACCCTGATCTACGACCATCCGCAGTGCCTTGGCGCGATCGGATCGACTGGCACCACCGCCGCCAACGCGATCGCTCGCGACGCGGATGTGGTGATCGGGATCGGCACCCGCTACTCGGATTTCACCACGGCGAGCCGGACCGCCTTCCAGAACCCGGACGTCCGGTTCGTCAACATCAACGTCGCCGGCTTGGACGTGATCAAGCACGCTGGACTCGTTGTCCAGGCCGATGCTCGGGAGACGCTCCAGGCCCTGCTACCGCTGCTGCAGGGATACTCGGTGGACCAGAGCTACGCACAGTCCATCGCTGAGCTGAACGCCGAGTGGGACGAGACCGTGCGGGGCGCGTATCTGCGGGAGTCGAAGGGGGATCCGGACGAGGTGCTTGCAGCCTCGGACGAGGTGCTTGCAGCCTCGACCCAGTTAACGCCCCTGATTACCCAGAGCGAGGTGATCGGCATGGTCAACGAGCTGTCCGATCCGCGGGATGTGGTGGTGTGTGCTGCCGGCTCGATGCCGGGGGATCTGCACAAGCTGTGGCGGACAAGGGATGCGAAGGGCTACCACGTGGAGTACGGCTACTCCTGCATGGGTTATGAGGTCGCCGGTGGGCTTGGCGTGCGGTTGGCCTGCCCGGACCGGGACGTGTTCGTGATGGTGGGCGACGGTTCGTACCTGATGATGGCTACCGAGCTCGCCACCGCGGTGCAGGAGGGCATCAAGATCATTACCGTGCTGGTGCAGAACCACGGCTTTGCCTCGATCGGATCGCTGTCGGAATCCCTCGGGTCTCAGCGGTTCGGCACCAGCTACCGCTATCGCGACCCGAAGACCGGTCGTCTGGATGGCGAGAAGCTGCCGATCGACCTGGCGGCGAATGCGGCCAGTTTCGGCCTCGAGGTGATCAAGGCCTCGACTGCGGCCGAGTTCGCGGACGCCATCAAGGCGGCCAAGGCAGCAACCGCGTCCGTCGTGATCTACGTGGAGACTGATCCGATGATCGGCTCGCCGGATTCGGAGTCCTGGTGGGACGTGCCGGTCAGCGAGACGTCGACACTCGACTCCACTCGAAACGCTCGCACGCTGTACGAACAACAGAAAGCAACCCAAAAACTCTTCGTGTAGGGAGGACTGTGTCCACGATCACCATTGGTACCGCTCCGGACTCCTGGGGCGTGTGGTTCCCGATCGACCCGGAGCAGCTGCCCGCCGACCAGTTTCTCCGAGAGGTGGTCGAGGCCGGTTACGGCTGGATCGAGCTGGGTCCGTACGGGTATCTGCCGAAGGATCCGGCGGAACTGCAGGACCAGCTCGATGCCCACGACCTAAAGGTACTGGCCGGGACGGTTTTCGAGCACTTGCACCGGCCCGACTCCTGGGATGACGTGTGGGCCCAGGTGACCAACGTCGCGGCGCTCACCCAGGCCGTCGGCGGCAAGCACATCGTGGTGATACCCGACACGTGGCGACACCACAAGACCGGTGCGGAACTGGAGGGTCGCGAACTCAGCCCGGAGCAGTGGACGCAGCTCACCGAGGGCATGAACGAGCTGGGACGCCGCATCCTCGACGAGTTCGGACTCGCCGTGCAGTTCCACTCTCACGCCGACAGCCACGTGGGTTACCAGCCGGAGATCGAGCGGTTCCTTGACGCTACCGATCCGCGGTGGGTGAACCTGTGCTTCGACACCGGGCATGTCGCTTACTACGGCGGTGACTGCTTGGAGTTGATAAAGAACTATCCGGACCGGATCGGCTATCTCCACCTGAAGCAGGTGAACCCCTTGGTCGTCCAACATGTGCTCGACAAGGACCTGTCGTTCGCCGAGGCGGTGCGGATGGGTGCCATGATCGAGCCGCCGCTCGGAGTGCCGGAGATGGGCCCACTGCTCGACGAGGTCTCCGCGCTCGGCCGCGATCTCGACGCGATCATCGAGCACGATCTTTATCCGTGCACGCCCGATATGCCGCTGCCGATAGCCAAACGCACCAAGGCCTATCTCAGCTCCTGCAGCGGGGCCACCATCGACTTCGGCAGCCCCCGATGACCGATCTTCGAGTCGCTGTCCTGGGTGTCGGTTTGATGGGCGCCTTCCACGTCGATGCGCTGAGCAGGCGCATCCGCGGCGCGGAGGTGACGGTGATCAACGACTTCTCCGCCCAGAAAGCCGAGCAGGTGGCCGGCCAGGTCGGCGCCAGGGTGGTCGGCGATCCGATCGCAGCGATCCAAGACCCGGAGATCGACGCAGTGCTCCTCGCGACGCCGGGTGCAGCGCATGCTGAGCAGGTCAATGCATGCCTCGATCGCGGAATCCCGGTGCTCTGCGAGAAGCCCCTGACCACCGACGTCGCCTCGGCCCACGCGCTGGTGCAGAAGGAGAAGGCGCTAGGCAGACAACTTGTCCAGGTCGGCTTCATGCGCCGTTTCGACGCCGAGTATGTGGCGCTGAAGAACCTGATCGCGTCAGGTGAACTGGGCAATCCGCTGATGGTGCACTGCATCCATCGCAACGCGGCAGTCGGGGATCATTTCACTGGCGAGTTCATGATCCGTGACTCGGTGGTGCATGAAGTGGACGTCGCGCGGTTCCTGCTCGACGAGGAACTGGGCAGCGTCCAGGTGATCAAGGGTGCGGCCACCAGCATCGCGCCGAAGGGCACCAACGATCCGATGCTGGTGGTCTTCGAGACCGAATCGGGACGGATCGTCACCGATGAGATCTACGTGCGGACACAGGTTGCCTACGAAGTGCGCACTGAAGTGGTCGGCGAGAAGGGCAGCGCGGTCATCGGTCAGGACCAGCACCTGCAGGTCAAGACGACGGATGGACGCTCGGGTGGCCAGCTCAGCCATGGATTTATCGAGCGCTTCGGTGCCGCCTACCAAACCGAGCTACAGCGCTGGGTGGACGCTGCCAAGGACGGCACGGTCGACGGTCCGGGCGCGTGGGACGGCTTCGCCGCGGTGGCGGTTTGCGAGGCGGGCGTGCAGGCGCTGCGGACCGGCGAAAAGGTACCCGTACGGCTGGACGGGGGGACGAACCTGTCGCGACCGAACGCCCGCCGGGTGGTCTTCGGCGCCGACGAACCGGAACCTGGCATCACGGCCCCTGACCTGATCGGCGACCGGCCGTGAAGCTTGCTCTGGACCCCCAGATGTTCTATTCGAGCAGCTCGGTCCACGAGCTTCCTGACATCGTGGCGAGCCTGGGCTATCACTGGATGGAGCTGTCGCCCAAGGGCGACTTCCTGCCGTTCTTTCGCTACCCCCGGGTCGACGACGCCGGGGTGAAGAAGCTCAAGAAGATCGCCAGCGACGCGGGCGTGGGTATTGCTTCGGTGCTACCGGTGCTGCGCTGGTCGGGCCCAGACGAAGATCAACGTCAGGCGGCAGTACGGGCCTGGAAGAGGGTTATTGAGATCACCGTCGATCTGGGCGTGGAGATCATCAACTCCGAGTTCAATGGGCGTCCGGAGGCGCCGGAAACGGCTGAGGCGCAGTTCCTCAAGTCGATGGATGAGCTGTTGCCGATCTTCGAGCGAGAAGGCTTGCAGTTGATTCTCGAGCCGCATCCCGATGACTTCATCGAGGACGGGCTGGAGGCGCTGCACCTGATCCGAGGCCTCAATCGGGACTGGATCGGCTTCCTCTACTGCACGCCGCACGCCTTTCACCAGGGCCACGACCCGGCAACGATCATCGAGGCGGCCGGCGACAAGGTCCGCTATGTGCACCTGGCCGACGCGTGGAACCACGTCACTTCTAGCGGTCTGCGTTACATCTCCAACCCGCCGGGCAACACTGCCCGGGTCCACCAGCACATGGAGATGGGCCGCGGTGAGGTGGATTACGACGCCGTGTTCGCCGCCCTGGCCTCGGTGGAGTTCGACGGCGTGATCAGCAGCTGCGTCTTCGGTTGGGAAGAGGACGCCCGTGGTATCTCCGAACGGCAACGCGACGAGGCCCTCGTCTTGATCGGCAAGCACTTCGGCGACGACACCGCGATTTCCGTGTCCAGCAGCAACAGCCAAAGCTAAGGAACAGACATGGCAACGACGCTTCATCACTGGAAGGCTGGCGCGACCTTCGAGGGGACTGGTGGCCGGTTCTCCGACGTGACCAACCCCGCAAACGGTGAGGTGACCGCCCAGCTGGCGCTGGCCAGCGAGGACGACGTCAACGAGGTAGTGGCGGCTGCGCTGTCGGCGTTCCCGACGTGGCGCGACACCTCGCTGGCGAGGCGGACCCAGATCCTGTTCGCCTTTCGCGAGTTGTTGAACGCCCGCAAGAAGGAGGTGGCCGCGATCATCACCTCCGAACACGGCAAGGTGCTGTCCGATGCGCTCGGGGAGGTGAGCCGGGGGCAGGAGGTGGTGGAGTTCGCCTGTGGCATTGCGCATCTGATCAAGGGGGCGTTCACCGAGAACGCGTCGACCAAGGTCGACGTGCACTCCGCCCGGCAGCCGCTGGGCGTGGCCGGCATCATCTCGCCGTTCAATTTCCCGGCCATGGTGCCGATGTGGTTCTTCCCGATCGCCATCGCCGCCGGCAACACGGTGGTGCTGAAGCCCAGCGAGAAGGTGCCGAGCGCGGCGCTGTGGATGGCCGAGCTTTGGCAGGAGGCCGGCTTGCCGGACGGAGTGTTCAATGTGCTCAACGGCGACAAGGTCGCGGTCGACGGGTTGTTGACCCACCCCGACGTGTCATCGATCTCCTTCGTCGGCTCGACGCCGATCGCACGCTACGTCTACGAGACCGGGACAACCCACGGCAAGCGGGTGCAGGCGCTGGGTGGGGCGAAGAACCACATGCTGGTGTTACCCGACGCCGATCTCGATCTGGCCGCCGACCAGGCGATCAACGCTGGCTTCGGTTCGGCAGGGGAGCGCTGCATGGCCGTCTCCGCCGTGCTAGCCGTCGGCAACATCGGCGACGAGCTGGTGGACAAGATCGCCCAGCGGGCGGTGAGCCTGCGGACAGGTGACGGCACCCGTGGCTGCGACATGGGACCGCTGGTCACCTCGCAGGCCAAAGATCGGGTGTCGAACTACATCGATGCCGGCGAGAAGGCCGGCGCGACACTCGTGGTCGACGGCCGGAAGCCGACGGTGGATGCCGACGGTGACGGATTCTTCGTCGGTCCGACGCTGTTCGATCATGTCACCACGGAGATGAGCATCTACACCGACGAGATCTTCGGACCGGTCCTCTCGGTCGTCCGGGTGGACAGCTACGACGAGGGCGTGCAGCTGATCAACGACAACCCCTACGGCAACGGCGTGGCGATCTTCACCAACGACGGTGGGGCGGCGCGGCAGTTCCAGAACGAGGTGAAGGTCGGCATGATCGGCATCAATGTGCCGGTGCCGGTGCCGATGGCCTACTACTCGTTCGGCGGCTGGAAGAACTCGCTGTTCGGCGACACCCATGCCCACGGCGTCGAGGGCGTGCACTTCTTCACCCGCGGCAAGGTGATCACCTCCCGCTGGCTGGATCCGAGCCACGGCGGCCTCAACCTCGGCTTCCCGCAGAACGCCTAGAGCCGGAGCGACGTTTGACCCTCGGGTGATCGCCGAGGCTCGATGCACGGTCTTTAGGCCGCGAATCCGGTAGGCAACGGTTCATCGACACACCGATACCGTTCGGCGTCGGGCATGGTCCAGTCGACTGTGTCGTCGTTCTCGCACGCTGGCCAGCCAGGCGAAGGTCTTGCCGCGGTGGTGGCGCCGGCATAACGGATCAAGATTCTTCGCCGATGTGCTTCCGTCCGGCCAAGGCTCGTGGTGATCAAGATCGCAGCGGTCGGCGGGGACGTTGCAAGTCGGGAACCGGCAGGTTGCCGGCCCGGACCTTGATCGCCTGCGCCAGCGTTGCCGAAGGGTACCGGCCGAGTTCGGTGGTGTCCAACAACCGTCCGCCGTCGTCGGTCAGCAGCCGAGTGAACAAGACTTCGTCCCGGCTGTCCCGCTCGAGGACGTCGGCGATCTGGCTCGCGCAGCACCTGACGCCGGGAATCAGGCCCGAGCGATCGGCCAACTCGCCCGGCGTGTCGCTCAGACCCAGCACGCTGGACAGCGGCACGACAACGCCGATCCGAAGTTGCCGTGGCTGCCTGACGACCGTTGGAGAAAGCCGTGCCGCCGATGCCATCGCCGGATCGATCGGCTCGCCAATTGCTTCGCTGTCCGCATCGATCGCCTGCAGATGGGTGCCAAGAAGCTCGCCGGTGTCCGGATCGATGTCTTCGACCTCCAGCCACTTCGGCTGTTCGTCGCCCTCGGCCGAGTCCTGGCTGATCGCAGCGTGGACTGGTCTCGTCCTCATCGTCGGCAAAGCGAAGGCGGCCGAGCAGCAGGTCGGCGAACAGATCTGAGCGGCGTTGCTGCTCATTGCGCGGATCGTCACCACCGAGGCTTCGGGCCGGCCGCCGCGAGCATCCCGTCGATCGCCGCAGCGTCGGCCGCGGACACCTCGCCGGTCACGTAGCCGATGCCGTCGGCACCTTGTACGACCATCACCCGGCGCTCGGCGAGCGCCCGTCGGTGACGCCTCTCGAACGCCACGGTTCCAGCCGCACGACCAAGCGCAGCAGCCACGCCGCGAGCTGCTTCGGGCAGCGCGACTGCGCCGCCTCCACCGACTGCTCGTCGATCGCCGTGAGGGTGAGCGGCTCCGCAGACGCGGCGGGCCACCCGATCGATCACGCGCACCTGCTCGGCGTCAAGATCGCCATCGCGGTAGCGCCTGCCAGACGGTCGGCATGGCTGGTGACAACCGGCGCGATCTGGCGAGAAGGCAACGCACCGCGTACGGCTGCTCTCGCAGCATCAGCGACAACTCATCGGCGACGAACTCACCGGGTCTGGCTCGGCTAGGCCTTCGAGATCCGGCGGGTCTTGCCCGACGGACGTGATTCGAACGTCGGCGTACTTCATCGAGATCTCAGCCAGCCTGGCTAGGGCCATGGCTGCCTCCCGGCGGGCGGCGGCAACCTCGTTCGCCACGATCCGACTGTCCTCGGAGTCTTCTCCCTCATGCCTTCATGCTCCCAGGCACGACTGACAAAATAGAACGGGTGAGCGATATTGGCTTTGACGCCGTTGTACGGTCCTCGACTACGGGTTGCAGGTGACAGTCCGGCTATCGGTGAAGCTCCCGCCGACCGGCACGAACTTCAGGTCTGCCGACGTCGAGTGCAGGGTGAGCCTGAGCCAGCCGAAAGTGTTGCTGTTGAAGGCAATCGGCTTTTGATCGGCAATGGAGGCGTTCTTCCAGACACTCTTGCCGCCGGTGCCCACGATGTACTGAGCGACGCCCGTGGAGGACTCCGCGCCGCTGGCGCCTCGCTTCGGTTGAGCCTGATAGTTGTGCTCATGACCGGTGAGTAGCAGCGTGACGCCGCCGTCGACCAGCGCGGTATAGATCGGCTGGAATTCCGGCCGATCGGTATTTCCCCAGCGCGGCTTGTGCATGTATGCCAGGACGCAACGCTTCGTGTTCGCGGCAAGGTCGCTCTTCAACCATTGGACCTGAGTTCCGCTCGCCGAGATGTCACGCTCGGTGTTCAGCTGCACGATGTGCCACGCGCCGAGGTTGAAGGAGCGGTAGCCCTTCGACGAGCTTCCGGCCAAGGCGCCGAAGTAGCTGTAGTAGCCCGAGGCGCCCGTCGTCTCATAGTCCTCATTGCCCGGGGCAGGCCGGGTCGAGGCCTTGAAGCGGCCGTAGGAGGTCTCGTACGCGGTCTTGAAGTTGGACAATTCGCCGTTGTCGTACTGGAGATCTCCCAATGCGAGAAATGCCGCCGGCCGAGCATTCAGAATCGAGCTGGACACCGCCTTGTGCTGACAGGCGGAAGCGGTGACGGTGGCACCGGGCTTGCATGCCAGATCACCCACTGCCGCAATAACCGGGTCAGCGCTCGTTGACGGCTGAACGTAGGTGACGGTGCAGTTGCCAAAGCCGTCGCCATCGCGACCGAGCGTGATTGTCACCTTCGACTTACCGGGCGAACTCGGCGGATTGACCGGGTTCCGGGAGTCGTAGGCATTTCCCGACTTGTAGTCGAAGGTCGCGGTCTTCGTCTGAGTGTTCAACAGCTTGCCGTCAGGCCCGTAGGTCTTGACGGTCGAATCTGTGGCTGTCGAACCCCGGTTGGTTGTCCAGCCGGCGTAATCGACTCCGATCTTGGTCACGCCAGAGCTGACGTACGTGGCCTTCCACTCGACCTTTGTCTGCCACACAACGCCTCCGCCGTCGGTACAAGAACCTGTCACCGTGGTATCGGCAGAAGCGGGCGCGGCGACCAGGCCCAGGGGCACCAAGCCCAGAACAACCATCGCGACGAGCGTGCGTGCGCGACTCTTGAACAAAGTGAACTCCTCATGGTTCTGGAAGCGATCCGAGGCTGTCGCCATAGTCGCGAGAGGCTTCTGACCACGCGGGGGCGTTCGCGCGTTCGGCGACGTTATCGCGTCAAGCTGGGGACAAAAGCCGAATCAGCGGTCGACGAGCTCGGTTTCATAGAGTCGTGACAATGCAGGGCCGTCGTCGCCAACAACGATAACGATTGAGCCACCCGTGTTGAGGGGCGTCAGCAGGGCGCTCTTCACGGTGCTCCACGGATCTGTCGGCCGCACCAGTCGGCGAAGCGCGGGCTCGTCCGCAGCAACATTCACCAACTCAGCCGCCGGCAACGAACGCGTCTCGTCCACCCATGCGATGGTGGAGGCCGATGTCGGCAAGCCGGCATAGGTGTCCGGCTGTGCCCGCACCTCGAGCGCATAGTCGAGGACTCCCGTCGGCAGCTCGTCGGGAAAGCCGAGTCCGAGCGGATGCAGCGAGCAAGCGATGACCTCGGTCGCGGTGCTCGTCTCGTACCCCATCCAGTCAGGACCCACGACCACCGCGGCGATTCGACTCGCCTGCGGGACGGCGGCCACGGTGACCCCTGCTCGCCAGCACGCCGCTTCCCACACCAGAGTCACCCAATGACCGGGAGCGTGATCGCAGAGTTCGAGGCGTACGACGTCGCCCTCGCCCATCGCCAGTTCAGCTAACAGGTTCGCCGTCTTGGCGACCCAGTTGCCGAAGGTGGTCGCCGACAGCTCCGTCCGCTCACCGGTGGACAGGTCGTAGTACGTGATCAGCGGCTCCCCTCCGCTGCCGCCGCGGATCCGGGAGTCCAGCCGCTCGGCGATGGAGGTCACCATGAGCGCCGATGGTACGGCCGTCCGACCCAACCCTGCGCGGCCGGGGGCGCCGTTACGCTGAGCCGCATGCGCTACGTGTTGATCATGGCCGGGGGCTCCGGCAAGCGCCTCTGGCCGCTGTCCCGCCAGGGCATGCCCAAGCAGCTGCTGAAGGTCGTCGGTGGTAAGAGCCTGCTGCGGATCGCCTATGAGCGACTGGAGGGAGTCGTACCGGCCCGGCAGGTGCTGATCTGCACGGGGGCGGACTACGCGGATCTGGTGGCCGCGGAGCTGCCGGAGGTGGATCCGGCCAACATTCTCGGTGAGCCGGAAGGGCGCGACTCCCTCAACGCGGTGGCGTGGCCGGCCGCCGTCTTGGCGGCTCGGGATCCAGAGGCGGTCATTGCCGTGGTGACCGCCGACCAGATCATGCATCCGGTGGAGAGCTTCCGCTCCGCGCTGGTCGAGGGCTTCGAGGTCGTCGAGGCCAATGAGGACGTCCTGGTCACCTTCGGCGTGGTGCCGACCTCACCGCACACGGGCTACGGCTATCTGCGTCGGGGCGCGTCCATCCCGGACCATCCCGACGTATGCGGGTGGTGGAGTTCAAGGAGAAGCCCGATCGCGCCACGGCCGAGGCCTATCTGGCCTCTGGTGACTACTGGTGGAACTCCGGAATGTTTGTCTGGCGGGCTCAGACGCTGCTCGCTCAACTCGAGCAGCTCCAGCCGCAGACCTACGCGGCGGTGACCCGACTGGCGGCGGCGCCGGACCAGCTGGCCGAGATCTACCCACGGCTGGACAAGATCAGCGTCGACTACGCCGTGATGGAGCCTGTCTCACAAGGCAACGGGAGTGCTCGGGTCGTTGCCGTACGGCTACCCATCACCTGGCACGACGTGGGCGGTTTCGCGGCCCTGAGTGAGCAGCTACCTCGAGATGAGCACGGCAATGCCATCTCTGGAGCCAGCGTCCTGGTCGACGCCCGGGACAATCTGGTGATCAACCACGCCGAGGACGACCGACTCGTCGCGGTGGTCGGTCTCAGCGACACGGTGATCGTGCAGACGTCCCAGATCACGCTGGTATGTCCCACCAGCGAAGCCGAGCGGATCAAGGACCTCGTCGCCGAGGTGACGGCTCAGCTCGGCCGGTCTTACGCCTGACCGGGGAGTCGCATCAGCCGAGGAAACTAAGCGCCGTTCGGCTCCGGAGAGCTGGTGTACGGGTATTTGGCCATGAAGTCCTTGATCGCAGCGCCGCTGACGGCCGTGCAGGCCTGCCGAATTCCCTTTTGGGTGGCGGGGTCGCCTGGGTTGTTCGGATCGGCGAACCAGTGCGTGATCACGACGTTCTTACCGGCCGGCATGGCGCCGCCATCGGAGGCGTCGTTCCACGGCGCGGCGATGAACTTGTTCGCCGGATTCTGATCGTCCTTTCCGAAGGTCTTGGTGATGTTTTGCAGCGCCGTCAGCTGCTTGCCCGACAGGTCGCTGCGGTACCAGACGACGGTGTAACCGTGTTCGAGGTTGTGCACGAGTTCCTCCACCGGAGGCCGGTCCTCGGTGGTGTAGAAGCGCTTGGTGAAGGGGGCCGGGCTGGGGTAGTGCGGACCGGAGTCAGGCGGGAAGCGGTCGTAGTTGACCTTGGTGCCTTCCTGGACGTGCTCTTGGTTGCCGGTGGCGACGTTCTCGGCGATGGGGTCGCAGCCGGCCTTCTCCACGCTGGTGCCGAGATCCTCGAGGCTGGCGTTGCGCGCTATGTAGTCACTGGCGAACAGGTATCCCGGGTAGGCGAGCAGTGCCGTGGCCAGCACCACGCAGATCACCAGCAGGCTGATCGTCCGGCGTCGCTGCTCCTTCTTTCGGGCCGCCTCCAAGGAGGCCAGCTTGTCGCGTCTGCTGCTGGCGGACGGCGCGCTCTGCTTCAACTTGGCGTTGGCCACGGTGGCTCTTCCTCTGGTTGGTTCCCGGCACCCGCCGTGGCGCTGTGCTCAGAAGTCGCGAGTGTAACGCGATATGTGAACTCCAGCATTCGCCTCAGCAGATGGGTAGCCGGACCAGACAGCCGGCTGCCGTCCAGCACCGTGCGGATCAGCTCAATAGGTTCTCGTCCCACCAGCTCCTCGTACCGTTCGGCTTGGCCGGTCGCTTCGAGCGCCGCCACCAGGACCGCTTCGCGACTTCCGTAACCGAACAGATCGGAGGCGGGCGGTCGCAGCAATGAGGCTGCATCCGCGTCGTCGTCGACGACAAGGCTCTGCATACCCCGTACCACCGCTACCGGCCGTCGGTTGAGCTTGCCCTTGGCAAGGTCGGCGGCTGCGGCAAGCTCGTCGCCGACCGCCATGGCCGTCACTGAAAGCGGGTTGCCATACGGGTCACACTCACCGGCATAGTGCTGGACGATGCGCAGTCCGGCTGCGCCGATGGCGTGGTCGGTCTGGCCGATGCGCCAGGCGCGACCCGCGGTGTCGGAGATGATCACACCCAGCCGAACCTTGCAGCGAGCCACCAGGCCATCCCGTAACGTCCGCGCGCTGAGGTCAGGATCGTGGGGCAGCAGCAGGATCGATCCGGCCGCCACATTCGAACGGTCCACTCCGGCCGCGGCCATCGTCAACCCGCTGTGCGTCCGGACGATCCGCGTCTGGTCGCGAGCGGCCACCGTGCGAGCCGTCTCGGCTTCGATGGCCTGCTCGCGCTCGACGGCTGAGCGGATGCGGCCCTCACCCTTGCTGATGATCTTGGACGTGACGACCACGATGTCGCCGTCGAGCAGCGGGCCCTCGGGCGCTGCAGCGACCGCGTCAGCCACGAGTTCGGCCAGATCAGTGCGCACCCTCACCTCACCGATCCCGCCCGGCGCGAAGATCGTGATCATGAACGTGTTTCGCCGTCGATGGTCTGGCCGATCAGGACCCGGCGGTCTTGACCGCGTAGTGGACAAAAGCAGCGGTGGCGTCCGGATCGGACATGACCAAGTCCGCGACGGCAACCCGCAGACCGGCCCGCTCGACCGCTGCTGCCGTCGGGGCGTCGCGCAGGTCCATCGTCCAGACGTCGAGAACCCCACCGGCCGTGCGCGGTCCGTAGTGCAGGCCGATCGACGCCGCGTCGACCCGGACGCCGATCGCGGGTAACAATCGATGAGCCATGCCCAGCAGCGGAGCGCCGCCCAGCACGCCGGCGAAACCGACCACGGCGGCTGGCGATTGCCGTACTGCCTCAGCGATTCCTGGAACCCCGAGGATGGGCCCGATCGATACCACCGGGTTGCTAGGGGCGATCAGGATCAGGTCGGCGCGAGCGAGCCGGTCGGTCACCCCCGGCGCAGGCGTCGCGGCATCCAAACCCACGACGGTCACCCCGAGAGCCTCCGGCTCGGCGTGCAGTCGGACCCAGTACTCCTGGAAGTGGACATCTCTGCTGCCGCCGAGTGCCGAGTCGTCCGCAATTCGGACGTGCGTCTCAACCCGATCGTCGGACATCGGCAGCAGGCACAGCAGGGGGTCTGACGAGAGCCAGCGGTCGGCCAGAGCCGTCGTCACCTCCGACAGCCGATGGCCGGCGGCGAGCATTTGGGTACGGATCAGATGGGTGGCGACGTCACGATCGCCGAGTGAGAACCATGACGGCCCGGCCCCGTACGCCTCGAGCTCGCTCAGCACTGCCCAGGTCTCGTCCCGCCGGCCCCATCCACGGACGGGATCATGACCGTCACCCAGCGCGTACATGATCGTGTCGAGATCCGGGCAGACCCGGAGCCCGTGCACCGTGATGTCATCGGCGGTGTTGCCGATGATCGTAAGCTCAGCGTCCGGATACGCCCGTCGAACCCCACGCGCGAACCGGGATCCGCCGACGCCGCCGGCCATGATCACGATGCGCACCCGACCAGTTTTTCATAGGCTGGGTGGGTGGACGGTCTGCGACGGCTCCGCGAGCCCGCCGCCTTCGGCGTCCTCGCCGTGCTGCTGTTGCAGGTGCTGATCGAGTGGGTCGGGTTCGTGGGGTACGGCTATGTCGTATCCCGGATGCCCGAGACGCTGACGATTATCGTGCTCGGTCTGATTGTGGCGAGTTGCGTGTTGGGCAAGCGGACGGCTCACGCCCGGATGCTGACCGTACTGGCCATGATCGGCAGCGTGCTGTCGATTCTGACGTCGGTGACGCTGGCGATCATTGCACCGGTGGTCGAGCCAGTGTCGCCGGTCATCACCTGGCTGGACCTGCTCTTGAATCTGATGGTGCCGGTGCTGGTGGTTCTCGGGCTCGCCAAGCTCCTTTCCAGGGGACCAGCCGTTGAACACACGACTCTGACGTCCGATGCCGATTCCGACGTGACCGAATCCGCCCAACCTGCCCTACCGAGCGCTCAGCTCGAGCCGGTCTGGCAGCCCGATTCGGCCTCCGGAGCGGCCTGGCACACGGCTGGAGACGCGGCGCTCGGCGCACCTGCGGCTGGCTGGGGCACCCCCGGCGAAGCCAGCGGCTGGCACCCGATTTCCGACGAAGAGGACCCCTCCCGCGCCGATCGCGCCGGCCGGGAGCCCTGACCCCCTTCACCCGGCGGAATCCGAACGGCCCAATAGCAGGTTTCCTCTTGACTTTCGAGTATTTACGGGCATGTAATTTCATATGTGTCATTTGGCTAGCGAGAAGTCGAACGCACGTGATCCTCAACTCGCACGAACGGCACATCCCGCCGCCGGGTCGACCCGCGAAGTCGCCGGCTCAGGCGGGCCGCTCAGTCGGGTCGAGGAGGTTTGAGAAATGCAGCAACGTGATGTCGACGACGGCGGTGCGCTCGGCTGGCAGGAACGTGCGTTGTGCGCACAGACCGACCCGGAGGCGTTCTTTCCCGAGAAGGGCGGGTCGACTCGCGAGGCCAAGAAAGTGTGCCTGTCCTGTGACGTTCGTGGCGAATGCTTGGAATACGCGCTCGCACACGACGAGCGATTCGGCATCTGGGGTGGTCTCAGCGAGCGGGAGCGCCGCAAGCTCAAGAAGCGCGCCGTTTGAGGCATTAAAGTAGGGGCGCCCAGCCGGGCGCTCCACCGCTGTGCTGCACCACGTGTGCTGCGGCGCAGTGCACGTGGCGACGTCTGGCCCGTCGAGGGGAAACCCGCAGCGAGGAAAGACAGTTGTCCGCAGGTGCCGAAACCCAAGAGGGGTGGGCCCATCTTCGAAACTCGCGCGACGAGGAGTCGGTAGACGATCCGTGGGCCTGGACGGCTCAAGAAGATGCAGAAAGCGACCGCGTCGACCTCAGCGGCTGCCATGTCATCGGCGTCCTGGTCGCGATGGATGCGGCCAGGTGGCTGCCCGGCACTCTGGCCGCTCTTGGGGCGCTGACGCACCGACCGACCCGCCTGATCGCGATTGACAACGCCAGCACGGACTCCACCAGAGCCTTACTCGATCGGGCTGCTGAACAGGGTCTGATCGACGCGGTGTATGACGGCATGCGGTCGTACGGATTCGGTGCTGCGGTGCAGGCGGCCCTCGCCCAGGATCGGCACGAGGCCGGTGAACAGCAGGGGGCCGGTTCGGCGGTTATCGGAGATCGCAGCCGGTGGCTGTGGTTACTGCATGACGACGCAGCCGCCGCTCCCGATGCGTTGTGGTGGCTGCTCGCCAATGTCGTGGTGAATCGGAGCATCGACGTCACAGGCCCGAAGCTCGTGCTGCCGAAAAGCCGGCACAGCGGACAGCGGCTGGCGGAGATCGGGGTGAGCATCTCAGGTACCGGACGCCGCGATCTACAACTTGAACCGGGCGAAATCGACCAGGGACAGCGCGACGAGCCGGGCGAGCGGCTCGGCGTTTCGACGTGCGGAATGCTGGTTCGTCGGGGTGTCTGGGAGGACTTGGGCGGCCTCGACCCAGGCCTCCCGATCTTTCGTGACGGCGTCGACTTCGGTTGGCGGGCTCATTTGCGCGGCTATCACGTGGTGACGACTCCGCTCGCGCGGATGACCCATCGAGAGGTGGGCCGAGCGGGACTGCGACCGAAGAGCGCGTCGAGTCGGCGCCCGGGCAAGGTGGATCGTCAGCTCGGCATGCAGGTGGTCGCCGCTCATGCATCCACCGCCAGATTGCCGCTGGTATGGCTCCGACTGGTCTGGAGCTGCCTGCTGCACGCGGTGGGTTACCTGCTGGGGAAGGTACCGAGTCGGTCGGTGGACGAGCTGGCCGCCCTGGGTTCGTTCATCGCTCATCCCGGCCGGATCCGGGCCGCTCGCCGCCGAGTGGCGGGCCTCCATCGTGCCCCCGGCGCCGAGGAGCGGATCGACCTGCTCCGTCCCCCCTGGTGGTCAAGCTTGCGGATCGCGGGCGAGGCGGTGCTGGGGAGCGTGTCGAAGCGGTATCGCTCGGTCGCCGGCGACTCGGATGCGGTCTCCCTCGATGAGCTCACCGGCGATGACTTCACCTCGGTAGCGGAGGAGAAACCCAGAAGTGCATGGCTCAGCCCGGCCGTTCTGGCGGCGGCCGGCACGGCAGCGGCCAGCATTGTCGCCAGTCGCAGCCTGTTCGGCACTGGCGCGCTCGTTGGCCCGGCGCTGCTGCCCGCGTCCTCCTCACTCGGCCAAGCTTGGAGTGCCGCCTGGGAGGCGATCCCTGGTGCTCCCGGTCAGATCAGTCCGCCATGGCTCGCCCTGGTCGCGCTCGGTGCCACCTTCCTCGCTGGCCAGCCGGAGTGGTTGGTCACGCTGCTGATCTGCGGGATCGTGCCGCTGGCTCTGCTCGCCGCCTACCCGGTGACCCGCCGGGTGATGGACAGCCGTCGGGTGCGAGTCTGGGTCGCCGCGACCTACGCGTTGTTGCCAGTGCTACTCGGAGGTACCAATCAGGGCCGGCTCTCACTGAGTGTGTTGGCGGTAGGTCTGCCCTTGCTCGTTTTGGCGGTGCGAGCGCTCGTGCTGCGCCGGGTGCGTACCCCCGAAGCGTGGCGAGGTGGTTGGGGGGCCGGCGTGGTACTCGTCATCCTCGTCGCGTTCGAGCCATCCATGATCATCTTCGCCCTGCTGGCCGGTGCTCTCGGCGCCGTCGCGCTACGCCGCACGCCACGCAAGATGGGCCGTATCGGTATTGCCCTCGGCGTGCCCATCTTCGTGCTGGCTCCGTGGTGGCCGACGCTGATTGCCGTGCCTGGTCGGCTGTTCGTCGGACCTGATTCGCCCCTCGCCGACCCCGTAACGGGCTCCGGCGCCAAGGCTCCGGCCGTCTGGGAGCTCTTCATCGGCCAAGGACTTGGTGTGGGCCTGCCCCCGTTGTGGCTCAGCGCCGTCATGTTCGGTGTGCTGTGGCTGGTGGCGCTGTTGGGCCTCGTACGGCAGCCGCGGCGTCGCACAATCATGGCCGCTTGGACGGTGGCCCTGCTTGCCCTGGCCATGGCAGTGATCCTGTCCCGGCTGGTGGTCAGCGTGCCGCCGGCCGGTACCGAAGTCCGGCCATGGGTGGCCGGTTACCTACTCATCGCGTTCGCCGCCCTAGCTCTTGCCGGCGGGGCCGGGCTGGAGGCGCTGGCCTCGGAACTCAGTGCCCGCAGCTTCACCTGGATGCAGCCAGCCAGTGTGTTGGCCTGGGTGGCAGTAGCGGTGGTCACCCTGGCTTGTGCCGGCTGGTGGATCTGGGGCGGTGCCAGGGGACCGATCGACCGGGTGCATCTCGACGCAATCCCGCCGTACGTCCTCAATGCGGCTGCGTCGGACGCGCGGACCCGCGTTCTGGCGATCGATCTTTCCGCCGGCCGGGCGCGCTATTCGGTGGTCGCCGACGATCAGGTCCGGCTCGGCGATGCCGACCGCGGCGGCACTTTCGGCGGCTCGGTGACAGCCCGGCAGCAGACTCAGGACCTGGTGATTCGGCTGGTGGCCGGCACGGCGGACGCCGACCTCGCCCCTCAGCTCGCCGATCTGGGCATTGGGTACCTCTGGGTGACGGGTGCGGACGAGGAGGCCAAGGCACGGATCGACAACACGCCAGGGCTGGGAGCCGCCAGCGGCAATGAACGCAGCATCGTTTGGCAACTCGTGCCGGCAGTCACCCGCACCGCGGTCGTCGATTCGGCTGGTCGCAGTCCCGTCGAGTCGGGCACGGTCCCGGCCGGAGCGCCAGGTCGCGAACTCCGGATCGGGGAAGCGACCGATCCCCGGTGGCAGGGGACGCTTGCCGGCGAACCGTTGTCGGCCCAGACAGCAGGCTGGCAGCAGGCATTCGCGCTCCCGGCCAGCGGCGGCGCCGTCAGCTGGACGTTGCGAGCGCCGTGGCGGTGGCTGCTGGTGGGACAGCTCGCCGCTCTGATGGTCGCCGCCGTGCTGGCCGCACCGGCGATCCGGCGACCCGAAGTGCGCGACCCCACCACGTCGGCGCGGCGGGCGGCTATCGGAACAGAAGTCTCGGAATGAGTGACCGCGACTTCACCCTTCGCCTGGGGCGGCGGACACTCGGCCGTCGTGCGGTCAGCCTGCTCGCGGCCGCGGCTGGACTGGTGCTGATCGGAGGCGGAGGCTCCCTACTGGGCGCCCAGTCGGCGACGACCGCCTCCAACCGGGTCGCTCTGGTTGGTCGGACGACGTACGTTTGCACCGTCTCCAAGGACCACGACAGCCGCGTCAGCGTGGGCGCCGTTGCCGTCCGCCGCGAACCGGAACGCCAGGGGGAGCTGCGGGCCGAGCCGCTATCCGGTGGCAAGGCTGAGCTGGAGATCACCGAGCAAGGCAAGGGAAAGATATATGCCGAACCCGACGGCACCGTCCTAGTATCCGCCGGCGGGGTAATGGCTACCGGCGCTAGCGCCGCTGTTCTCGGGAGCGCGACCACTGGCGACCAGGCCGGGCTGATGGCCGCACCGTGCTCACCACCTACGACCCTGCACTGGTTTCCCGGAGTCGGGACGAGTGACACCGACAAGACCCAGCTGATCTTGACCAACCCGGATGACGCCCAGGCCGTGGTGGACCTTCGATTCTTCGGTCGCCGCGGCAGGGTGGCTGTGCCCGGCAGTCCCGGCATCGCTGTGAGGGGACACAGCACCCGGACCATCTCGATCAGTGCACTGGTCCAAACCGATGGGCCGCTGTCCGTAGCCATTCGGACGAGTTCTGGCCGGGTTGCCGCCGTTGCGCGGGACTTGCGACGCTACAAGCAGGAGCCCGCCGGAGCCGACTGGCAACTTGGCGCTGCTGCCCCGGCGACGTCGGCCGTGATTCCCGCCATCCCGGACGGGGACGGCGTCCGTCGCCTGGTGGTCACCAATCCGGGCACGTCGCGAGCGGCTGTCACGATCTCCGCACTCGGCATTCAGGGAGCATTCGCTCCGGCCGGAGCAGAGAGTCTCTCTATCGAGCCGGAGAGTACGGCGGAAGTCGACCTCACGGCTGGTCTGGCGGGCGAGCCGGGCGCAATCAAGCTGATCAGCGACCAGCCGGTCACCGGAGCGGTGCTCTCCACCGCGCGACGGGACTCGGCTCAGGGCGACGTGGCAATCCAGTCGGCCGCGATGCCGCTCGTCCGAGATGGAGTGAGCGCCATCGCGACCGCGAACGGAACCGACAGCGACTTGATCCTGACCAACGGATCCGACGTCGACACGCCGGTCACCTTCGAGGTGTTCAGCTATGCCGGCGTCAGCCTGAGGACTGGCGACGTACTACTGACCGCGAATACGACTGCTACCCGCCGCCTCACCTCGGCAGCGCCGTCGTACGTGGTGGTGCGGGTCCCCCAAGGTTCGGGCATTTATGGCGGCATCCGGCTCGAGCAGCCCGAGGGCGATGTGGCGGGCTTGGCAACCATCCCGCTGACCTCACCGGACGTGGCCAGTCGGGCTCCGGTGCCAGTGCCAGATCCTGGCGTCGCCCGCTGATGGATGGCCGCGTGGGTCATCGGCCGCTGATCCAGGGCCGCCGACGTTGCCGTCCGCTCAGTCCTCCTCGCTGAGGCCCTCGGGGTCGATCTCGTCGACGCTGCGGCCGGTCAAGGCGGACAGTTGTTCGACAATCGTCCGGTACACCAGAATGCGCAGCCCGCGGCGGCTGGCGGCTCGATGCTCCAGCGGGCGTCGGAAGACCACCACCCGCGCGGGTTGGTCAGGAACGGCGTCCAGAGCGGCAGCGAGCGGTACTCGTGGACCGGTCCACGCCGCTTCGAGATATGGCACATCCTCGATGCCGATGGCCACACCGGCGAGGGCATCTGGGCACTGTCGGCTGATCCGGTCGACCGCCGCCTGCACCGCGTCGCCGAAGAACTCCGACTTGCCGGCCCGAGCTGGAGGTGACGCCGCACGCGGGTTCAGGGGGCCTGCGAGCGCGAGCGGTCCGCGCAGCCCCCGTCCGTGCCGGTCACGCCCACCTGCAGGCATACCCGTCACCTTAGCCGTCAGCGTGCCGCCGCCCGGGTTCGCGCACTTTTGCTCCGCCTGACACGCGCTCGCGCTACCGGGTTCCCAGCCGGGCCGCCGGTAGCCTCACCCACATGAGGACGCGGCGGTGTTCGCGAGCCGGCTGCTCCGGCTCGGCCATGGCCACCTTGACCTACGTCTACTCCGACTCCACCGCGGTCCTCGGCCCGTTGGCCACCCAGGCCGAGCCGCACTGCTACGACCTGTGCGCGTCCCATGCCCAGGCGCTCTCCGCGCCACGCGGCTGGGAAATGATCCGGCTCGTCGCCGACGAGGAGCCAAGGCCAAGCACCGACGACCTGCTCGCCCTTGCCGACGCCGTCCGGGAAGTCGGACTTGTCCTACGACTCGGGCTCAGCGGACGATCGCAGACCGCGACCTGCCGGGATCGTTGAACTGGGCCGTCGCGGGCATCTCACGGTGCTGGCGGATCCCGGGAACGTAGATCCCCGCTAGTATTCCGGCGATGATCACGCGGGGAATCTTCAAGGCCAACGACATCCGTGGGGTGACCGAGGGCGCGGCGCCGGAATGGGATGAGGCGGGTGCACACGCCATTGGCGCCGCGCTCGTGGATGTCCTCGCTCTCACGTTCGCGGATGGGTCGCTGGTCGTGGGTCGCGACATGCGGTTGAGCAGTCCGCGTATGTCGGCGGCGTTTGCCGACGGCGTTCTCAGCCGTGGAGCAGACGTGATCGACATCGGGCTGGCCAGCACCGACGAGTTGTGGTTCGCCTCGGGACGGCTCGACCTACCCGGCGCCATGTTCACCGCTAGCCACAATCCGGGCGACTACAACGGCATCAAATTCTGTCTCGCCGGCGCCAAAGCCGATCGCGCCCGAACAACTCGTGGCGATCGCCGATCGCGCGACAAGCTCGTGCCGACTCCGCCCGCGGCACAGCGGGGGAAGCGGACCGAACAGGACCTGCTGCCTGCGTACGCTGACCATCTGCACTCTTTGGTGGACCTGTCGAAGATCCGCCGGCTCGCGGTCGTGGTCGACGCGGGGAACGGCATGGCGGGGCACACGCTTGCCGGCCGTGCTGGGACGAAGCGATCTGGAGCTGATCGGTCTCTACACCGACCCAGACGGCAGCTTTCCCAATCACCCACCCAATCCGCTCGAGCCGGAGAACCTGGTCGATGCGTCGCAGGCCGTGCGCGATCGCGGCGCGGACCTCGCGCTGGTCTTCGATGGTGACGCTGATCGATGCTTCGTACTCGACGAGCGGGGCGAGGTGGTGAGCCCGTCAGCCATCACCGCCATGATCGCCAGTGCCGAGCTGCGGCGGGTGCCGGGCGCGACCATCGTCTGCAACAAGATCACCTCATGGGCGGTGCGGGAGGTGGTCGAGGCCGCCGGCGGCAAGATTGTGATCACTCGGGTTGGTCACACGTTCGTCAAGGCGGCGATGGCCGAGCATGAGGCCGTCTTCGGCGGCGAGCACTCGGCGCACTACTACTTCCGCGACTTCTGGGGCGCCGACACCGGCATGCTGGCGGCGATGCATGTCCTAGCCATGGTGGGCGCGACGACCGAAACCGCTGTCCGAGCTTGCGGCGGGGTTCACTCGGTACGCGGCCTCAGGAGAGATCAACTCACGAGTCGATGATCAACAACTCGCGATGGAGCGGGTCTCCGCCGCCTTCGCCGACCGCGGTCAAGCAAGATCGCGTCGATGGACTCACCGTGGCCGGTGCCGACTGGTGGGTCAACGTCCGGCCGTCCAACACCGAGCCGCTGCTGCGGCTGAACGTCGAGGCGGCGACCGAAGAAGTCATGGCGGCGCTCCGCGACGAAACGTTAGGTTTGATCCGCGCGTAGCGATCGCATCTTCGCGGTGCGTCGGAGGAGGAACTGGATGGCCGTCGAATTGGCCGCGGAACTGCTGGAGATTCTGGCCTGTCCCAACTGCCACGGCGCGCTCGCCGTTGATCATGAATCGCGACGAACTCGTCTGCCTGGCCACCGAATGTGGCCTGGCGTACCCCGTGCGGGAGGGCATTCCAGTGTTACTGATCGACGAAGCGCGGCGCCCCGACGGCCACTGAGTATCGCTGATCGATGACCGTCTTCGACGACTCGTCGCTGGAGAACCGGGACGCGCTCGCGTCCGCCGATCCCATTCTGCGTCGCCTTGCCGAGGCCGGCGCGCGAGTGCGCCGGGAGACAGCCGACGCAATCGAGCCGATCGGCCAACTGCGCGACCTGCCACAACCTCGGGCGGTGATCGCTGCCGGCTCGGAGGCACGGTTCATTCGCGCGATGCTCGAGCCGGTCTGTCCGGTGCCCTTTGTCGCTTGGCCGAGTCACGGACTGCCCGGGATGGGTGGGTGCGCTTGGACGTGGTCATCGTGATGGCAAGCGACCATGCCGCCCCCGGGCTGATCGCCACAGTTCACGAAGCCGTACGGCGCGGTTCGCAGTTGATCATCGCCTGCCCGACGGCGTCATTGATCGCCGAGCATGCCGCGTCCCGCTCGACCACCCTGTTGCCCACCACCACTGCCGATCCGCTAGCGGCGGCCATCGTCATGTTGGCGGGACTGAACGAGATGAAGCTCGGACCTGAGGTCAGGCCCAATCTCGTCGCCGACGCGATGGATCAGGTCGCCGAGGACTGCTCGCCGTACGCCGACGTGGCCGAGAACCCGGCCAAGGATCTGGCGTTGGGGCTGGCGGACGCGCAGCCGCTGCTGTGGGGCGGTTCGGTGCTGGCGGCACGGGCGAGTCGTCGGCTGGCCGAGGCACTGCGCGCTGCCAGCGGTCGAGCCGCGCTGGCGGCCGACGCCGACGAGCTGCTGCCGATCCTCGACACGGCGGGCCCCCGGGACCCGTTCGAGGATCCGTTCGAGGACGGGATTTCGGCCGATCGGCGGCCGACGCTGCTGCTCTTGGACGACGGGAACAACGAGACGATCATCCGTAGCGACCATTCGCGGCTGCTGGCTGCCGCGGAGCGGAACGACGTGCGGGCCTGCACCATCGCCCACGAAACCGGTTCGGACGTCGAGCGCTACGCCACCTTGTTGCAGACTGGCATGTTCGCCGCGGTGTACCTCGCGGTTGGGCTCGGGCGGAACCTGGAGCGCTGATCTGAGCCTTTGATCCTTCTCGACGATCGTTCGCCCATCGCTTCTGGCAGGATCGGCTTGTGAGCGCAGAGGGTGGCACGAGAGCCGTCGTCGCCGCCCTGACGGCAAATATCTTCATCGCCGTGACCAAGTTCGCCGCGTGGGCGCTGACCGGCGCCTCCTCGATGCTCGCCGAAGCCATCCACTCGGTCGCCGACTCGGGCAATCAGATCCTGCTTCTGGTCGGTGGCCGCCGTGCTCAGCGGGCGGCCACGCCGGAACATCCATTTGGTTACGGCCGGGAGCGCTATGTCTTCGCCTTCATCGTCGCGGTGGTGCTGTTCAGCGTCGGCGGCCTCTTCGCGCTCTACGAGGCGTACCACAAGTACCACGAAGTACATGCGGGCGAGCCGAACCTGCTCCTCGACGGACGTTGGTGGTGGGTGCCGATCGTCGTGCTGACCGTTGCCATCATCGCCGAATCATTCTCCTTCCGAACCGCGATCAGCGAATCCAACAAGGTGCGCGGCAGGCAGGGTTGGAGCAGGTACATCCGCTCGGCCAAGGCCCCAGAGTTGCCGGTGATCTTGCTCGAGGACTTCGCGGCTCTGCTCGGTCTGGTCTTCGCTTTGTTCGGGGTCGGGATGACTTTGCTCACCCACAACGGCTACTACGACGTGATCGGCACGACGATGATCGGGTTGCTCCTGGTGGCGGTCGCCTTCGTCCTGGCGGTCGAGACCAAGAGCCTGCTGCTCGGCGAGGCCGCCAGCTCAGAGGCCGTGGAGCGTATCGAGCAGGCGCTCACCACCACTCCAGGGGTGGATCAGGATGATCCACATGAAGACGTTGCATCTCGGCCCGGAGGAGGTGCTGGTGGCGGCCAAGATCGGGGTGAGCGGCTCAGCCACGGCGGTTGAGGTCGCGGACACGATCGACCGGGCGGAGGTCAACATCCGTGCCGCCGAGCCGGTGGTGACGGCCCTCTATCCTCGAGCCGGACATCTACAACCCCAATTACGTGCCGGACGAGCGCCCCGAGCGTCCGGCGTCTCCTGGCCACTGATCAACCCGTCCTGCGCCCCGGGGGAAGGCGCTCGTGATGGGCTTGACAAGTTCGGCGCGCGTTTGCGCTTAGGCTCTAAGGCATGGATTTTCACGTTGCCGACCTAAGCCTGTCCACGTTCGGCCGCAAAGAGATCAGCTTGGCCGAGCACGAAATGCCAGGCCTGATGGCGATGCGGGCGCAGTACGGAGACTCCAAGCCGCTCACCGGGGCCAGAATCGCCGGCTCGCTGCACATGACGGTGCAGACGGCCGTGCTCATCGAGACGTTGGTGGCGCTCGGCGCCGACGTCCGCTGGGCCAGCTGCAACATCTTCTCGACGCAGGATCATGCGGCCGCCGCGGTCGTTGTCGGTTCCGGATGGCACTCTCTGAGCAGCCGCGCGGGGTGCCGGTGTTCGCCTGGAAGGGCGAGACGCTGACCGAGTACTGGGAATGCACGGATGCCATTCTCATCTGGCCAGATGGCGAATTCGCGAACATGATCTTAGACGATGGTGGCGATGCGACGCTGCTGGTGCACAAGGGCGTCGAGTACGAGAAGGCCGGCGAGGTGCCCCAGGCAGGCGATTCGGACCCCGAAGAATGGCACGTCCTGCTCGACATGATGCGTCGGACGATGACTGACGGCCGCTCGTGGACCGACATCGCCAATCACATTCGAGGCGTCACCGAGGAGACCACCACAGGTGTCCATCGGCTGTACGAGATGCTGCGCAACGAGGCGCTGCTCTTCCCGGCGATCAACGTCAACGACTCGGTGACCAAGTCCAAGTTCGATAACAAGTACGGCGTCCGCCACTCCCTGATCGATGGGCTCAATCGCGCGACCGACGTTCTCATCGGTGGCAAGGTCGCGGTGGTCTGCGGCTACGGCGACGTCGGCAAGGGGTGCGCCGAATCCTTGCGCGGCCAGGGTGCCCGGGTGATCGTGACCGAGGTCGACCCGATCTGCGCCCTCCAGGCGGCGATGGACGGCTACCAGGTGGCCAGGCTCGACGACGTGCTGGACATCGCTGACATCTACGTCACCGCCACCGGCTGTCGGGACGTGATCACCGCAGATCAGATGAGCCGGATGAAGCACCAGGCGATCGTGTCCAACATCGGCCACTTCGACAACGAGATCGACATCGCCGGCCTGGCCGCCCACCCTCGGGCGACCAAGATCAACATCAAGCCGCAGGTGGACGAATGGCAATTCGCCGAGGACGGCTCGCCGGCACACAGCGTGATCGTGCTCAGTGAGGGCCGGCTGATGAATCTCGGCAACGCCACCGGTCATCCCAGCTTCGTGATGAGCAACTCGTTCACCAACCAGGTACTGGCACAAATCGAGCTGTTCACCAAGCCGGAGGATTACCCCCTCGGCGTCTACACGCTGCCCAAGCACCTGGACGAGGCGGTGGCGCGACTGCATCTCGACGCGCTCGGCGCGAGGCTGACCGAGCTGACCGACAAGCAGGCCCCATACCTGGGAGTGCCGGTGGACGGACCGTACAAGTCCGACCACTACCGCTACTGAGGGGACTCGAGGAGTTGCGACAATGGGAGTGAAGGTCGCTCTCGAGCATCGCACCACCTACCGGTTCGACCGCGCCGTCTCGATCGGTCCCCACGTCATCCGGCTGCGCCCAGCGCCGCACTCGAGGACGCCGATCGAGGCGTACTCGTTGACCATCTCGCCTCGCGAGCACTTCCTGAACTGGCAGCAGGACCCGTTTGGCAACTACCTCGCTCGCGTTGTCTTTCCGGGCAAGGCTGTCGAGCTGGACATCACCGTCGGACTGATCGCCGACATGGAGCGTGATCAACCCGCTCGACTTCTTCGTCGAGGACTACGCGGAGCGATACCCGTTCCGATATCCGCGCCGGTTTGGCCGACGACCTGAAGCCATACCTGGAGCCGGCCGCAGGCACGGTGGGGCCCGTCATCGAGCAGTGGCTGGCACGGCAACCCACGGTGACCGAGGGCGGCCAACCCGTGGTCACCTTCCTGGCTGATCTCAACGCCGCCGTGTACGGCGACGTCGCCTACTCGGCGCGGATGGAGGAGGGCGTCCAGACCCCTGATCAGACCCTGTCCCGCAAGATCGGCTCCTGTCGAGATTCGGCGTGGCTGCTGGTCACCGCCCTTCGGCAATGCGGACTTGCCGCCCGCTTCGTCTCCGGCTATCTTGTCCAGCTCGCGGCCGATCAGCAGCCGATCGACGGTCCGAGCGGAACCAGTGAGGACTTCACCGACCTGCACGCCTGGGCCGAGGTCTACATTCCGGGCGCCGGATGGATCGGCCTTGACCCGACCTCGGCGCTGTTCGCCGGCGAGGGCCATATCCCCCTCGCCGCCACTCCGCACCCGGCCTCGGCGGCCGCCATCACGGGGGCCACCGAGCCCTGTGCGGTGACGCTGGACTTCGCCAACACCGTGCGACGGGTGCATGAGGACCCGCGGGTCAGCAGACCGTACACACCGGCTCAGATCGACCACCTGCAGCGGCTCGGCGACGAGGTGGACGTCCGTCTGGCAGACGCCGGCGTGGAGTTGACCATGGGCAGCGAGCCGACCTTCGTGGCGCTCGACGACCCCACCGCACCGGAATGGACCGTAGCCGCCGACGGTCCGCGGAAGCGCGAGCTGGCCAACAACCTCGCCGCCGCGCTGCGGAGAGAGTTCGGCGAAGGCGGGCTGGTTCAGCGCAGTCAGGGCAAGTGGTACCCGGGCGAGACCGTTGCCCCGCTGGCAGATCGGGCTGATCTGGCGCCAGGACGCGGAGCCGCTCTGGGACGAACCGGATCTGCTCGCCGATCCGTTCGACGCGCGAACAGGCCGAGGACGATTCGGCAGCGAAGGCCGAGCAGCTAGCCAAGGCGATCACGGTGGCCTTTGGTCTGCCGACCGAGCATCTCCAAGCCTGCTACGAGGATCCCCTGGCCGCGCTGGCCGACGAGGTCGGCCGGCCCACAGGTCCGCGTCCTGAGGTTGACCCGACCACGGCGGATCCCGCATTCATCGCCGAACTGGACCGGTCTCCGCCGCGCCGGTCGCCTGGGCGCTGCCGCTGGCTCCCGCCTGGTGGGGTGAAGGCTGGGCCAGCGCCGCCTGGCGCACCCGCCGGGGTCGGCTGGTGCTGGTCCGGGGCGAGTCCCCCGCGGGTTCCCGGCTGCCACTCGGCTCATTGTCCTGGGAGGACCCGGACTTCGTCGGGGAAGCGAGCTACTTCCATCCCGATCCGCTGACCGATGCCGACAGCGCGCCCGCGAGCCATTGTGGTCGACCCCGGTGACCATCCGTCGCGCACCGCCGTCGTGGTCGAGGCACGCGACGGTTTCGTGCACGTCTTTCTCCCCCCGCTGGAGAAGCTGGAGAAGTTCATCGAGCTCGTCGGGTTGATCGGCAGGGTAGCTGCAGCCGAGGGCACAAGGCTGATCTTGGAAGGCTACGGCCCGCCCCCTGATCCCCGGATCAATCATCTGCTGATCACGCCGGACCCGGGAGTGATCGAAGTCAACGTCCACCCCAGCCGCAGCTGGCGGGAGCTGAGCGAGCTGACGCACGACCCTGTTTCGCATCGCCCGTGAGCAACGGCTCGGCACGGAGACCTTCGGCTTGGACGGCCGGCACAGTGGCACCGGTGGTGGCAACCACCTCACCCTCGGTGCGGCCCAGCCCGACCGCTCACCGCTGCTGCGACGCCCTGACCTGCTGGTCAGCATGCTGACCTACTGGCAGCACCACCCGGCGCTGTCCTATCTGTTCTCGGGCCGGTTCGTGGGACCGACCAGCCAGGCGCCACGGGTGGACGAGGGCCGCCCGGAGACGCTGTACGAACTCGAGATCGCCTTCGCCGAGATCGAGAAACTTGACGACAACGACCACCGACCCTGGGCGGTAGACCGCGCCCTGCGCTACCTGCTCACCGACATCACGGGGAACAGCCACCGATCCGAGTTCTGCATCGACAAGCTCTACAACCCCGACGCTCTGCGCGGCCGGCTGGGACTGCTCGAGCTCCGTGCCTTCGAAATGCCTCCCGCACCCCGACATGGCGCTCGTCCAAGCACTGCTGGTACGTGCACTCGTCGCCCGGTTCGCCGAGGTGCCGTACTCGGCGCCACTGATCCGCTGGGGTAGTTCGCTGCACGAGAAGTTCCTCCTGCCGCACTTCGTGCTGGCTGATATCTCCGCGTGGTGGATGATCTTCGTGCGCATGGCATCGACTTCGACCGGGCGTGGCTGGCGCCGTTCGCGGAGTTCCGGTTCCCCCGGATCGGCATCACCCATGTTGGGGGAACCGAGGGCGACGGCGTGGAGCTGGAGCTACGCTCCGCGATCGAGCCGTGGCAGCGTGCTTGGCGATGACTCGTCCTCGGGAGCCGCCGCTCGCTATGTCGACTCCTCCACCGAGCGGCTTCAGGTCAGTGTCCGAAACTACGAGCCAGCTCGACACCTGCTGGCGTGCAACGGGTTGCCGGTGCCGCTGGTTGCGGCCGGCACACCCGGCTATTACGTCGCGGGAGTGCGTTACAAGGCATGGAAGCCATGGAGTTCGTTGCACCCCACGCTCGACCTCGACACGCCACTCCGGTTCGACCTGATCGACCGGGCGTCACAGCTGTCGTTGGGTGGCGCGACCTACCACGTTGTCCATCCTGGTGGACGCTCGTACGACACTCCGCCGGTGAACGCCAAGGAGGCCGAGGCCCGCCGCGCGCGCCGGTTCGAGGCGGGAGGCCACACGACCGGCGTGATCGACGTACCGGCCCTCGATTCACAGCTCGCCTGGCGCGGAGCTGTCGGGGTCCGACTACGCCCTCACCTTGGATCTGCGTCGACGAGTACCGCGCCGTTGGGGCCGCTCGTGACAGTCAAGTCTCCGGGTGAGCGGAGTCGTCGATGACGGTTCTCGGGCGTTACCTCGCCTCCGTCAGTCAGCCGGACATGTTCTCCACCGCCAACGGCTTCGACGAGTTCGCCGCGCCCGACGGGACCGTACGCCAAGGGCTGGTCGACTCTTGCCGAGGGGCTCGACGAGTTCGCCGAGATGGATCTGCTGCGGGCACAGCGCGAAGTGGAACGGCTGCTCGAGGACGACAACGTCACCTACACGCCCAACCCGGCTGCGGCGATCTCGATCGCCGATGAGTCCGACGGCGGAGTGCCCGTGATCAACGAGCCGCAGCCGTGGAAGCTGGACCCCCTGCCGTTGATCTTGGACGACCGTGAGTGGTCGCGACTGGAGACGGGGCTGGTCCAGCGTGCCGAGCTGCTCGACGCGATCATGGCTGACCTGTACGGGGCCCGCTCGTTGCTGGCCAGCGGCGCGCTGCCGCCGAGTGCCATCTTCGACCACGACGAGTACCTGCGTCCGGTGATCGGTGCGGCGGCCGCGACCAGCCAGCGATTGTTCACTGTCGCTGTTGATCTTGGCCGGAACTCCGACGGCCAGTGGAAGGTGATCTCCGACCGGACGCAGGCACCCTCTGGCGCCGGCTACGCGATGCAGAACCGCCGTGTCGTCTCCCGGGTGCTTCCCGAGGTCTACCAGCAAGCTCACCTGCATCGACTGACCCCGTTCTTCCAGGCCATGCGGATCGCATTGGTCGATGCGGCATCGAGATCCGTCGAGGACCCGCGGGTGGTCGTGCTGAGCCCGGGCACCCACTCCGAGACCGCCTTCGACCAGGCCTTCGTCGCCTCGCTGCTCGGCTATCCGCTGCTGGAGGGCAGTGACCTGACCGTCCGAGACGGCCGCGTGTGGATGCGCGTCCTCGGCAAGCTCGAGCAGGTCGACGTGATCCTGCGCCGGGTCGACTCCGGTCTGGTCCGACCCGCTGGAGCTGCGCGCCGGTTCTCGACTCGGCGTGACCGGCCTCCTCGAATGCGTCCGCCAGGGCACGGTCAGCGTCGTCAACAACATCGGCTCGGGGATCTTGGAGAATCCAGCGCTGTTGCCGTTGTTACCGCAGCTGTGCGAGCGGCTGCTAGGTGAACCGCTGCGGCTACCGTCGGTGGACACCTGGTGGTGCGGCGATCCGGCATCCCTTGATCACGTGCTCGCCAACGTCGACTCCCTGGTCATCCGGCCGATCAGTCGTGGCCACGGTCGCAGCGTGATCGGTTCGGCGCTGACCGCCGAACAGCGCGAGCAGCTGACCGGCAAAATCAAAGCGTTCCCGCACCGCTACGTCGGCCAGGAGGTGCTGCAGCTGTCGTCCGTACCCACCAGCCAAGATGATCGGCTCGTCCGCCGGCAGGTGGTGCTGCGCTCGTTCGCGGTGCGCAGCGACAACTCGTACATCGCGATGCTCGGCGGCTTGGCTCGGGTCACCGACGAGTTCAACCACAGGGGTCCGCTGGTCACCCCTCCGGACGGCGGAGTCGCCAAGGACGTCTGGATCGTCGGCCGAGAGCCGATCACGGCCGTTCGGATTGCGGCGCCGCGGCGCCTCACCGAGGCGCCGGGCGATCTCGTGCCCACCGTGTCCAGCTCGGCCGCGATGGTGCCGCGGGTGCTCAGCGACATGTTCTGGTTCGGTCGTTACGCCGAGCGTGCCGAAGACCTGCTCCGGTTGATCCTGGCGGCCCGCACAGTCGCCATCGAGACCGATCGGGAAACGACCCAGGGGCAGGCGCTCTCGAAGTCTTGCTGCAGGCGGTCACCCACGTCAGTGCCACCTATCCCGGCTTCCTGGCAAGCGGCGTCGAGCCATGATCCCGGAGCTCCGCTCGATGGTGCTTGATCGGCATCGGGCCGGCACGGTTTCTCAGTCCATCGGGTCACTGTCGCTGGCCGCGCAGGGCGTCCGGGATCAGCTGTCCGAAGACGTGTGGATGGTGCTGGCCGAGGTCGATCGGGCGCTGCATGCGCTCGACGGCCAATCCGTACGATCAGGGGCTCCAACTGACCGACGCCAGCGAACGGGTGCTTTCGGGGCTGCTCGCCCTGAACGGGATCGTCAGCGAGAACATGGTCCGCGATCCCGGCTGGTACATGCTCGACTCCGGACGCGGTCTCGAGCGAGCGCTGCAGGTGTCGGCGTTGTTGCGGGTCACCGTCTGCACCGAGCGCTCGCCGGAAATCGACCGGCTGGTGACCGAAGCCGTGCTTGCTGCGGCGGAGTCGATCGTCACGTTCCGTCGCCGGTACCAGCTGCGCGCGCGGATGGAGGGCCTGGTCGAACTACTCGTCTTCGATCCCATCAACCCCCGCTCGCTCGCCTTTCAGCTGACCCGCGTGCGGACGCGATCTGCTGGCCATCCCCAGCACCTCACCCACCGCCCGGCAGCTGCGGCTGCTGGACGGGATGATCGAGCGTGTGCGGGGCGCTGACCCCGTCGAACTCTGCCACGTCAGCGGCGACGAAAGACCCGCGCTGGCCGCGTTCCTGAGCGGGCTGCAAACTCAGCTTCGCGATCTTTCCGAGACGATCCGAGCCGCCTACCAGCAGCTGCCGCCGGCTCCGAGGCCGATGTTCCGAAGCAACGATGTCGGTAGTCCCGCCGGGGCGAGGCGGGGCGATGAAGACCTACCGCGTCGCGCACACGACGACCTACACCTACGACTCCGATGTCACCAGCAGCTTCGGCCAGTTATACCTCCGGCCGCGCGACCTGGCCTGGCAGCGACTGCCTGGCTCACGAAGTGCAGATCGACCCGGAGCCCGCCGACTTGTTCCGCCACAGCGATGCCTACGGCAACACCAAGTCCTACTTCCACGTCGTGCGGCCGCATACCGAGCTCCGGGTCACCGCGATCAGTGTGATCGAGCTGTCAACGCACAGAGCTGGCTCCCGAAGCGTTGGCGTGCCCTGGGAGCAGGCCCGGCCGCGTGAGCGGACCGATGTGCCGGACGCCTGGGAGGCCGCCGACTTCACCTTCGGCTCACCGTACGTGGAGATTCCGCCTGACATCGAAGCGTACGCACGCGAGTCGTTCACTCCGGGGCGGCCCATCGGTGAGGCGGCGACGGACCTGATGCACCGGGTGTACGCCGACTTCACCTACAAGTCCGGGTCCACCACGCTGAGCACGAAGGTCACTCAATTGCTCCAGCAGCGCACCGGCGTCTGCCAGGACTACGCGCATTTCATGGTCGCGGGCCTGCGCAGTCTCGGTCTCGGCGGGCGCTATGTCAGCGGTTACCTGGCGACCCGATCGCCGCCGGGCCGTCCCCGACCGATCGGTGCCGACGCCAGCCACGCCTGGGTGGGCTGCTGGGTGCCGGACGCCGGCTGGCTGTACCTCGACCCGACGAACAACCGGCTGTGCGACGATTCGCATGCCACGGTCGCCTGGGGACGCGACTACGGCGACGTTGCTCCGGTTCGTGGAGTGATCTTCACTGAGGCGAAGAAGTCCAACATGGAGGTCAGCGTCGACATGGCGCCAGCCGCTTGAGTGGCGCGGCGCGCTCAACCGCGCGCGACGTCGAAGGCGGCCAGCGTGGCCCGTGATCGGCCCACCTCCGACCAGGGACCGGTCACTGCGAGGATGGCCAGCGCCGCGGTCGGAAACTTTTCGTCCATCCGAGCCCACTGGGCTGAACCGTGATCCCGGGCGGCGAGAAACTCGACCAGGTCGGGAATGCCCGGTGCATGGCCCAGCATCAACACCGTAGACACCGTCTCGGGCAGCTCACGGATGATCGACGTCAGTTCAGGCACCCACGCGTGGTAGATGTCGGGTTGATAGCGCACCTCACCAGCGCGGGCGCCACCGGCGACCGCCTGCTGCCACGTCTGCCGGGTCCGGACGGACGTCGAACACAGCACCAGGTCTGGACGGATGCCCCGTCTCTCCAGGTCCTGTCCGATCGCCACGGCGTCGCGTCGGCCACGCCCGGACAGCGGACGATCATGATCGTCCACATCGGAGTCCCAGGAGGATTTCGCATGTCGGACCAGCACCAGGGTGCGTTGCGCCGGTTCAGGATCCTCCATGGCTGAAGCGTAGGAGGGCAGCCGGTCGAGGTCCAGCAGCCGCGCAGCGGATAGCCGCGCTACTCGTCGTCGTTAGCGAGGCTTTCCCAGATCTCCTTGCATTCCGGGCACACGGGAAAGCGCTCCGGGTCACGGCTGGGCACCCAAACCTTGCCGCACAACGCCACTACCGGCGTACCCATCACCATGGCCTCGGTGAGGTTGTCCTTGCGTACATAGTGCGAGAAGCGCTCGTGGTCGCCCTCCTCGACGCGGAACTCGGAAGCTTGTTCTGTTCGCTCATCGACGATGGTCTGCGCGCCGGGACTTAGCTGCTCGCTCATTCGCGCCAGTCTAGACATCGTGGTCTTTCGACCTCCCTGCTGACCGCGCGTGGGTCCGGGTGGTGGACTGGGCGCGATGACGATCGATCGGCCGGCAACGCCGCGGGCGGCGGCAACGTGGGTGTCGCTGCGCAACCTCACGGTCGGCCTGTGCATGACGGTCGTGGCGATCGCGTTCGAGGCGATCGCAGTGGCCACCGCCATGCCGGTCGCTGCCCGCGAACTCGACGGCGTCGCCTATTACGCCTGGTTGTTCTCCTTGTTCGTCATCGGCATGCTGTTCTCCACCGTGGTCACCGGTCGTCTGAGCGATCGGATCGGTCCAGCCAGACCGCTGCTGGTGGGCTTGGTGATCTTCGCGGCAGGTCTGGTCGTGGCAGGGACGGCGCAACACATAGCCCAGCTGATCGGCGGCCGGCTGATTCAAGGCGTGGGCAGCGGGGTGATCAACACCGCGATCTTCGTCTGCGTCGCCCAGGCGTACTCCGCCCGGCAGCGGCCGCGGATGTTCACCTACATCTCGACGGCTTGGGTGCTTCCGTCGTTCGTCGGTCCACCAGTCGCCGCCTGGCTCACCTCGGCCTTCAGCTGGCACTGGGTCTTCATCGCCGTCCTTCCGCTGGTCGTGCTGGGCGGGGCGATGGTGCTCCCGACCTTGCTGATCATGATCCGCTCACATCGGCCGCATGAGGGCGATCCCGCCGCCCGGCCGGCGTCACTGTGGGCTGCGGGGCTGGTCGCATTGGCGGCCGCAGCGATTCAGCTGGCCGGGCAACGACTGGACTTGCTCGCGCTGGCACTCCTGATTGCCGGTGTCGCGGGTCTGTTCGTCGGCCTGCCCCGACTGATGCCACCAGGCTTCCTGCGGCTCGGCCGCGGGCTCCCGGCCGTGATCGTGGTACGTGGACTGCTCCCCGGCGGGTACTTCGGGAGCGAGGCCTTCATTCCGCTCATGTTGGTGGAGCAACGCAAGATCTCGCTGTTGCTCGCCGGTGCGGTACTGACCGTCGGCACCATCGGCTGGACCACCGGCTCCTGGTTGCAGTCTCGTCCCTGGCTCAAGATCCGCCGGGACCGCTTGATCACCTACGGGTGCCTGTCGGTCACGGTTGGCGTCTCGATCGTTGCCATGGTGGGGATCTGGCCAAGCTTGTGGTTCGGTTTCGTGGGGCTGGGCTGGATATTCTCTGGGTTCGGGATGGGCCTCGCCACCTCCAGCACCTCGCTAGCGGTGATGACGCTGTCTGAGGCATCCGTCCAGGGTCGCAACGCGTCCTCGCTGAACGTCTTCGATGCGCTCGGTACCGGCATCTTCGTCGGAGTGAGCGGCACGGTCTTCGCTGCGCTGAGCCCGACGGGCAACCTGTCGCTGACCTTCGGAGTGGTTTACACCGCGATGATGGTCGTGACCCTGCTGGCGGTCGCCAGTTCGCTGCGGATCGGCCCGGTACGCAACGAGTTCGCTCGATGAGCGAGTGCGGCGTCGCGCTACCTCAGCACCATGATCGTCACGAACATCGAGGCTGCGAACAGAGCGAGAGCCCAAAGGCTCAGTAGCACGTAATAAGAAGCAGGCCGTCGTGCGGCTGAATGTTCCGTCTGCGCCACGGTATCGACATACTTGTGCCGCCCGGCGCGCATGGCAGGCGGCGGGGCGGCAGCGAGCCGCATCTGCGCGCTGATGCCCTCTAGCGCGTCGGCCAGCACTGCGGCCGTCGGTGGCCGGCGGTCCGGATCGGCGGCCAGGCCCGAAGCCATCAAGGCGTCCAGGATCGGAGGAGCGCCAACACGGGCAGCAATCGGAGCCGGTGTCGCTGCCGGGTCGCGACTCACGATGTCGTTGATGTTGCGTGCTGGAAAGGGTGGGCTCCCGGTGAGTATCGCGAAAGTGACGGCCGTCAACGAATAGATGTCGGCGCGGCGATCGAGTTGTCGCCGGCCCGCGGCCTGCTCAGGGGCCATGTAGCACGGCGTACCGGCGGTCATCGTCCCTCCGGCGATGTCAACCATGGACTTGGCCACCCCGAGATCGGCGATCAGGACTCGGATCGCCCCATTTGGCGCACGGGTGAGCAACAGGTTGCCGGGCGTCACGTCGCGGTGGATCAGGTTGTTCTGGTGGAGGACCTCGATAGCCCGGCACGCCTCTGCGCACAGCTGAAGCGCCCGTGCCGGCTGGAGCAACTGCCGCCGCAGGTCGTCCATCGAGCCACCGTCGATGAAGTCCATCACGAAGTACGGTCGGCCGTCGGGAAGGGTGCCGATGTCGTAGACCTGGACGATGCGGTGGTCCCGGATCTTCCGCATGATCCGCGCCTCGGTCAGGAAGCGACTGCGCACATCCTGGTTGGCGGCCCAGTTCTCGGCGAGCACCTTGACCGCGACCGGGACATCAAGATCATCGTCGTGGCCCAGCCAGACGGTCGCGAAGGAACCGGCACCCAGGCGCCGGTCCAACCGGTAGCGGCCAACCATCTCCATCACTGCAATTCTGCCCGCCTGGGTCCAGGGGCGCGAAGAGTCAATGAGCGTGCGCCTGGGGTGAGGCTGGTGTCTGACACGATAAGAACTCACGGCCAAGTGCTGGTCGGGGGTAAGGAGTAGCAGTGGCTGACCAGCCGGAGCGACGGCGATGCGCGGTGATCTTCAACCCCACGAAGGTATCTGAGGACTTTCGCACCACGGTCGATCGGATGCTCGTTCCCACCGAATGGGAGGAACCGATCTGGCTGGAGACGACGGAGGACGATCCGGGGCACTCGATGGCGGCGCGTGCCGTCGAGGCCGCCGTCGACCTGGTGATCGCCGCTGGCGGCGACGGTACGGTGCGCATCGTCGCGGACGGGCTCGCCAGCAGCGGCATACCAATGGGCGTGGTGCCTGCCGGCACCGGAAATCTCTTGGCACACTCTCTTGATCTTCCCCTCAAGGAATCGGACGCCGTCGATGTCGCGATACGGATGCACACCCGGGCGATCGATCTGATCAAGCTCACCGTCGATGATCGGCGCAGCGAGCATTTCGCCGTCATGGCCGGCACCGGGATGGACGCCATGATCATGGACGAGACGAACCCGCACCTCAAGAAGGTCATCGGCCCGGGCGCCTATTTCCTGGCCGCCGCCAAGGCCCTAGGCCGGTTGCCGATCGACATGGCCATCGCCATCGACGGCGGTCGCCCGCGCCGCCGACACGCCATGATCTGCGTGATCGGCAACGTCGGCACCCTGACCGGCGGGATCACCTTGCTGCCCCGCGCCAAGGCCGACGACGGCCGCCTGGACATCTACGTGGCCTCGCCGCACCGCTTCACGCATTGGGTCCGGATGTTCATCCGGCTGATCACCTTCCGGCGACACTCCGACGACCGGGTCGACGAGTGGCAGGGCACAAGCGTCGAGGTCCGGCTGGGTCAATCCGATTCCTATCAGCTTGACGGTGACGTGGCGGAGGGCGAATGTCGCACGCTCACCGCCGAGGTGGTGGCCGGGGCTCTGAAGGTCTGTGTCACGCCCGAGGCAGAGCTTGCGGACGCGGAGGGCAGCGACGGGCGAACCTAGGATAGAAGGCGTGTCTGAGATTCCCGTCGGCTCACCACCCGTCCCGCCTGGACGGCACGCCGCCCCCGGCGGCTGGTATCCAGACCCTGCGAACGCGGCGCAAGAGCGGTACTGGGATGGATGGCAATGGTCGCGCAACACTCGACCCCGAGACGGTGCACTGCCGCAACAGGGGACAGGGCCGGGAGGATATCCGCAGCATCGGCAGGCTCCTGGTTACCAGCCGGCATTGAGGAGGCCGGCAGCCCCCCAAACCGCCGACGGCGTGCCGCTCGCGGGCTGGTGGTGGCGGGTCCTGGCCACGGTTATCGACGGCCTGATCCTGTCCATCGTCGGCGCGATCGTGCTGGCGCCGATCTACCTGCGGCTCGTCCGCGCGATGTCGGACGCCTTTTCGGCGATCGTGCGAGCGGCACAGACTGGGCAACCCCCGCCGCAGCTGAACCCCACCGATCTGTTGTCAAGCAACGACCAGTTGGCGATCACGTCGGTCACCCTCGCCCTCCAGATGATCTACCTGGTCATCTTCCTGCGATGGAAGGCGGCGACGCCGGGAAAGTTGGTCTGCGGCCTACGGGTCGTGCCCGTCGATGCTGGGCTCGCGCGCGGTCCGCTGCCCTGGCCGGTCGTCGTTCTCCGGTCGGCGATCTGGGTTCTGCCTGGAGCGTTCGGCGTGCTAGGGGCGGTCAGGCTGATCGACGCCCTCTTCCCGCTGTGGCATCCGAAGCGGCAGGCGCTGCATGATCTCGCTGCGCACACTCAAGTCGTCGCGTTGCGCTGAACCGAGTCATGCCGAACTATCGGAGCACCGATGTGGCCCGAGCGCTGCAGATGGTAAGAGCCGCGGCGCTGCGCTGGCCGGAGACGTCTGAGCGGGTCAGCCATGGCGGTCCGGCGTTCTTCATTGCAGACAAACGATGCTTCGTGATGTTCCTCGATGATCATCACCAGGATGGCCGGCTGGCGATCTGGTGCGCGGCGCCCGACGGTGTCCAGCAGGAAATGGTCGAGATCGAGCCCACTCGCTTCTTCCGACCTCCCTACGTCGGGCATCGCGGCTGGCTGGGGGTGCAGCTGCTCGAGGTGACGCAGCCGGAACTCGATGCCGTGGTGCTGGACGCCTACCGGCAGGTTGCCCCGAAACGCCTGCGTGATCAACTTCGCGAGACGTCTCGCGGCGCCTGCTGAGTTCGTAGCGCAGGTACCAGAAGAGCATCAGCGCCGTGCTCAACATGTAGAAGGTGTGCAATGCCCATATTGGTCCAGCCGGGAGGCTGAAGACGTATATGGCGTAGACCGCGTTGCCCACGTTGGCCAGGACGATGTTGCCGACGCTGTAGCTGCCGAGATTTTTCGTGCGGGCGGCCTTGTACAACATCGGCAGCGTGCTGCCGATGAACAGCGCCGTCGATACCGAACCGGCCAACGTGGCGACGCTGTTCATCGAGCCACCTGACCTTGACCAACCCCAAACATCTTGGTGCTCTCCCCCCTGCCTGCCTACCCTCGCTGCTGCGCGGGTCATGAGGAGGAGCACAGGCGGTCGCCCGGCGATACGCCAAAATGTGTTTATCTCAGTGAGTCGGTCAGCGATATATGGCGCCCGGGCGACCCTCAGACGTGCACGGTCGCGATCACCGGCTCACCTTTGGACATCTTCAACGCGTCCGGCGGCAACTCGGCGCGTACCCGGTCGTGGCGGTCCCGGGCCGCTTGGAGCGGCTCATCTCCGACGACCACACCGCCCTTGACGAGCCGACTGAGCAACGTCCGATTGTTCCGGTCGCCCTCGGCCGGGACGTCGACACCGACGACTTCCGCTTCGGCGACACCGTCACTGGAGAGCCGGCGCAGCGCGTGCTTCCGGCCGCCGATCGAGATCTTGTCGACGCTCTTCTTGGCCACCGGCGCGAGCGGAGCATCCGCGCCATTGGCTTCGGCACGCGCGACGAGCTTGTAGACGAAGCCGCAGGTCGGGTGTCCGCTGCCCGTCACCAGCGCGGTTCCGACGCCATATCCGTCCACTGGTGCCGCGGCGAGAGCCGCGATGGTGTGCTCATCCAGATCGCTGGTGACGATGATCTTGGTATGAGTCGCGCCGAGGGAATCCAGCAATTCCCGCGCTTGGGTCGCGAGCAGGCCAAGATCACCCGAATCCAGCCGTACTGCCCCTAGCCGGCCGCCGGTCAATTCCACTCCGGTCCGTACGGCCGCGAACACGTCGTAGGTATCCACGAGCAGTGTGGTGTCCTCGCCGAGCGCGCTGATCTGGGCGCGAAAGGCCTCTCGTTCAGTGCCGTGCAACAGCGTGAATGCATGCGCGGACGTACCCCTGGTGGGCACCCCGTAGCGGCGACCTGCCTCGAGGTTCGAGGTGCTCGAAAATCCGACGATGTAGGCGGCGCGCGCAGCCGCCACCGCTGCCAGTTCCTGTGTGCGCCGAGAACCCATTTCGATGCAGGGGCGGTTCCCCGCCATCGCCGTCATCCGAGAGCCGGCGGACGCGATGGCGGAGTCGTGGTTGTAGATGCTGAGCAGCAGGGTCTCCAGCACCACACCCTCAGCAAAGGTGCTCTCGACGATCACTACGGGGGAGCCGGGAAAGTAGAGTTCACCCTCGGGGTAGCCCCAGATGTCGCCCGCAAAGCGATAATCGGCCAGCCAATCGGCGGCCGGCGAGTCGATGATGTCCCGATCGCACAGGAATCGGATCGCCTCGTCGTCGAAGCGGAATTGGCGAAGGGCACGCAGCGCCCGGCCGACGCCGGCCACAACGCCGTACCGCCGACCTTCGGGCAGCTTTCGAGCGAACATCTCGAAGACGCAGCGCCGATCCGCCGTGCCGGCCTCGCGAGCCGCCCGAAGCATCGTCAATTCGTAATGGTCGGTCAGCAGCGCGGTGGTCGGCACCTCTCGTGGCCCCCACGTCGAAGGCGATGGCGTCGAAGGCGACGAAGAAGTCGAACCGGTGCCGCTCACACGCGTCACCCTAGGGCAGGGCCAGAATGGTCCACGTGGGTGAGTCGGAGGGCGTCGGAGTGGTGCCGGCGGGCGGGACCGCGGTAGCGGAGCGACCCGCCGAGGTAACGGTCCCGCAGACACCCTGGGTCACCATCGTCTGGGACGACCCGGTCAATCTGATGTCGTACGTCACCCACGTCTTCCAGACCTACTTCGGCTACTCGAAGACGAAGGCGCACAAGCTGATGATGCAGGTGCATACCGAGGGCAAGGCAACCGTCTCCAGCGGAACGCGCGAGGAAATGGAACGGGACGTCACCGCCATGCAGGAGTACGGATTATGGGCGACCCTCGACAAGGCTGACGAACTGTGAAGCGCCTGCCATGAAGAAGTTCAGCCGGCGGCGCGGGCTCATTACGACCGAGCTCAGCGGCTACGAAGTCGAATTGCTGTCGTCGTTGATCAATCAGGTGGTGGAACTGGTCTCCGACGGCGAGCCGGAGAAGTATGCCTCCGACGCCGGTCGGGACGATTTCAATGAGTTCGTCCGCGAGCTGGAGGTCGATCCCGACCAGCCAGAGGAGCCGAGTGATCCTGTGCTGAAACGGCTGTTTCCGAGTGCCTACCCCCACGATGCGGCGGCGGCGTCTGACTTCCGGCGGTTCACCGAGCGGGGGCTGCGCGGGAAGAAGATCACCGATGCCATGACCGTGCTGCACCGGCTGGCCGAGACTGAGCAGGGCACACATCCGCTGCGCATTCCGGCCGAGGAGACCGAGGCGTGGCTGCGGACGCTGACCAGTGTCCGGCTCGCGGTCGCCACTCGGCTCGGTATTGCGGACGCCGAAGCGGCCGACGCGCTATCCGATCTTCCCGATGACGACCCGCGCAGCTTCATGGTCAGCGTCTATGACTGGCTGGGTTTCGCCGAGGAGACGCTGATCTCGGCGCTGTAGATGATCCGAACGGAGGTGGGAGATGGCGAAATACACGGTGAATCCGGCTGGGGTGGCCAAATGCCGGGCGCTGATCGAAGCGAAGCAATACGTGCTCGACAGCGATTGGGGGAATGCGCAGCCAAAAGCCGAGACCGAGAACGCCTTCTTGGAGAAACACTCGTGGGAAGAGTATGGCGCCTGGCACCTGGGACTGACCGAGGGCGCCAACGACGAGACCAAAGCTCGCTACGCCTTTGTCTACGGCGACCTTCGGCGCGTGCACCGTACTGGTTTGATCGCGTGCGTCTACCGCGCATCGGAATGGCGGCACAAGAAAATCGAGCTGGCCGCGCATGACCTGTTGCAATTGCTCGACTCGACGGCGGGCCTGATTGAGTGACGATCGCCAGGTGCTGACAGAGGACCACCTCCGCAAGGTGGCGGAGCGACTGGTCGCCATCCGCGGGATCCACGGTGTGATGCTGGGAGGTAGCCGGGCCCGCGGCGAGCACACCGCGGACTCCGATGTTGATCTCGGCTTGTACTACAGACCTCCGCTCGACGTTGCTGGACTGGGTGACCTGGCCCGAGAGGTGGCGGGCTCGCACGCCGTGGTGACGGAGCGGGGTGCGTGGGGTCAGTGGACAGATGGTGGCGGCTGGCTGACGATCGCGGACACACCCGTGGACTGGCTCTACCGCGACCTGGATCGGGTGCACCTCTGTTGCCAGAACGCACGCGCCGGCCGCGTGAACTTTCACTTTCAGGTGGGACACCCCATGGGTGTGCTGGAGTCCAGCTATGCCGGTGAGGTCGCCTTGGGTGTCGTGCTCGCTGATCCGTCCGGGGAGCTGGTAGCGCTCCAGCGACAGGTCGCGCCCTATCCCGCCCCGCTAGGCGATGCCCTGGTCGCCAGGCTTTGGGAGGCCGGCTTCATGCTGGACGCGCTGCCCAAGGCGGCATCTCGAGGCGACACCGTGTACGTAGCGGGTTGTCTGTTTCGCATCGTCGAACTCTGCGCGTACGCACTCCACGGGCGTGCCGGGCGGTGGGTTATCAACGAGAAGGGTGCCGTGGCCTCCGCCGGGCGTTTGCCTCAGGCACCAGCTGACTTCGAACGCAGCGCGAACGACGTTCTTGCCAGGCTCGGTGCCGAGCCGAACGAGTTGATGGCCGCGATCACGAGAGCGGCTGACCTGCTCGGTGACGTTCGAGATGCCTGCACCGCCTCCCTCTAGGTCACAGGATGAGCGATCACTGGCGAGCTGGGCCGCCCGCCGTCGACCGGGGTTTGGGCGCGGCTACCCGTCGGTGAGGTTGTCGTGTGCCTTCGGCTCTGCGAATATCGATCGATCGTCGGACGCGGGTGTTAGGCCGCAAACTCGAGATTGAACGGCGCGCCGCTGTTCGGTAAGACGAACCTACCGGCCTCTCCAGTCACGTCCACCCCGTCGGCACGAATAGTGGCTGGGTCCGCACCATGGAGGACCAGCGTGAAACGCTCGCGGGCGAACTCCGGATAGCCTTGGCCGCCAACGGAGGCTCGGACGTGGATCTGGTCGCCCGCTCGCTCGAGGTCGAATGTCGTCCGGTAGCACGCTCCGTCCAGGGCGGCGAAGGTGAGCCCGTCGTCCTCCTGCAGCATGGAGGTATGCCGCCCATCGGCCCCTGGTACGAACAGATGGAGCTCGAGCTCCGTGGGGTGGTAGCCGTCCGTAGAAAGGGGCGCATCGGGCCACATGGGGATCACCGCACCCCCTCGCGCGTAGACAGGAATGTGGTCCATCGGTGTGGCGGCGAGGATGAACTGATTCCCGCCGAACATTTCTCCGGAGTGCCAGTCGAACCACTCACCCGCCGGCAGATACACCTGGCGGGCCGTCGTTCCGACCTCGGTCACGGGTGCGACCAGCAGGTCGCGACCCAGCAGGTACTGATCATCGAGATCACGAACCGTTGCGTCGTACTGGTGGTCGAAGATCATCGGACGCTGTATGGGAGCCCCGGTTTCTGCCGCCGACAGGAAGCAGGCATACAAGTACGGCAGCAGCCGATAGCGAAGCCGAATCGCGTCCCGGACGTGATCTCCAATGACATCGCCCCAAGCCCAGGCGTACTGGTCGACGTTGCCGATCTCGGAGTGGTTCCGGCAGAACGGGGTCAGGACTCCGTACTGCATCCAGCGCAGGAACAACTCGGCGCTGGAGTTTCCTTGGAAGCCGCCGATATCGGCGCCCACGAACGGCTGTCCCGATACTCCGAAGCCATTACCCATCGGAATGCTCAGCCACAAGTGATCCCAACGTGACTGGTTGTCCCCCAGCCAGTTCGCCGCATAGCGCTGAATGCCCGCGAACCCCGCACGTGACAGGACAAAAGTCCGCAGCTCGGGCATCGCCTTGCGTAGCCCGGCCGTGGTCGCCATTGCCATGAGCAGCGCGTACTGATTGCGGTGCCGTTCGTGCGAATCCTGGCCGTGCCGGAAGAGCATTCGAGTCGGCGGAATCTGGCCCGTGGCCGGCTCGTTCATGTCGTTCCAGATGCCCGCCAGCCCGGACTCGACGTGCTCCGCGTTGAGATCGCCCCACCAATCGCGCGCCTCCTCGGTCGCGAAATCGGGGAATGCGGTGTTGCCCGGCCAGACCTGGCCGATGTAGAGGTCGCCTCCCTCGGTGCGGCAGAAGACGTCGCGATCCAGGCCGGAGTCGAACACCTCATAGCCAGGGTCGTACTTGACGCCCGGATCGATGATCGTGATTACCCGAAAGCCCTGCTCCCGGAGGCGTTTGAGCATCCCAGGTGGATCGGGAAACAGGTCGGGATTCCAGGTGAAGACTCGGTAGTCGTCCATGTATTCGATGTCCAGCCACAGGCCGTCGCACGGGATCTGGTGCTGCCGGTGCCGATCGGCCAGCGCTTCGACCGCCTGCTGCGTGTAGTGGAACCACCGGCATTGGTGGTACCCCAGAGACCACAGCGGGGGAGGTGCAATTCCGCCCGGTCAACCAGGTGTAGGCGGTCGAGAATCTCCGGCATGTCAGGACCGGCGAAGACGTACTCGGTGTACTGACCGCCGCGGAAACTGATCCGGTACTCGCTGGGTTCGGAGAACTCATAGCTGCCGCGATAACCGTTGTCGACGAACGATGCGGCCATCCGGCCATCGGGGTAAGTCTGGTGGTAGAAGAACGGGATACTCACGTAGTAGGGGTCGTAGTCGACGCTCGTGGGGTCACCCCGCGGATCGCCGGGCGCCTTGTCCGCGATGAACTCGGCAGCGGCGTACGGGTTGAGGACGTCGGCGTTGTACATGACAAAGTCGCGGCCGTTGCGGTTGTGCCGACCAGTCTTCTCGCCAAGCCCGAAGATCGCGTCCTCGAGCCGGCAACGGCGACGCACGGTGAATGCGTCGTTCAGCGTCGCATACGCCCAGTATTGGCCGTCATGATCAGCCGCCGTCTCGATCACCACCGTGCCGTCGGTGCGGTGCACGTCGAGCCGAAACGGATGTAGCCACAAGCTGACGACCATGGCGGCCGTGATCAGTCGGACCTGGTCCGCATCCCGCTCAACCCGGAACTCCACCGGAGTTCTCCAATGGATCAGCGCACACAGCAAAGGTGGGTGACTCGTCGAATTGCCGCGCCCGGCTGATCTTGAACCGCACCAGATCATCGCGAATGAGATCGATGCGCAGCTGCTCGTCATGCAACTCGGCAAGCAGTCCACGATCGGTCTCCGCCACGGAACTGACCGTCTCGAAGCGGACATAGTTGTCGGTCTCAAGCACGCGATTCCTCCGATTCAGCGATATCGACGACGAGCGCGCGGTGATCGGACAGCGGCATTTCCGGCGCACTGCTCCCGATCACGCGGCCAAGATCACCCCGCAGCAAGATGTGGTCGAGTTGCCGTCTCGGCGCCGCGGCCGGAAACGTCGGGTAGACCGCCAGTGCGCGGTAGCCCGTCACCCGCGCAGGTTTCGGATGTGTCATGTTCATGTCGCCCATCAGCAGGACCGGACCCGGTAAGGCAGCAAGATCACGACGAGATGCGGCGCAGCTGCAACCGGCCCCAGCCGGGAACGAACGAGAGGTGCGTATTGGCCACGACCAGCGGCCCGCGTGGGGTTTCCAGGTCGCCGATCACGACCGCCCGTGGCTCCTCGTTGACCACAATGATCTTGCGCGGGTCCAGGTAGCCACATCGGGAACGCGCCGTCGGATCTGCGGCAGACGAATCACCTGCCAGCTTCGCGCCGGATACCGCGACAACAAGGCGATCCCGTACGAGGCAACGCCCGGCACGTCGTCCTCCGTCGCGGCCATCCACGTAGCACCCGGCGTGCCGGACAGGGCAGCGACAAAGCGGTGGGAGACCGCTCCCATGGCCTCTGCGGCCACGGCCGTGAGATCAGCTCCGTGGGATCTCGCTTGCAGGCGGTCGACCTCCTGCAGCGCAAGGATGTCAGGATCCAAGAACCTGATCGACTCCGCGAGACGATCGAGATCCACCCGTTGGTCGCTGAGCGCCCGGCCATGCAAGATGTTGAACGAGGCCACGCGCATGGAAAGAAGGTACTCATCATCAGCACCATTGAGTCAGCGGATGGCTCGACTACCGAGGAGACCGGGCTCCGTTCGGCGTTGAAACAGTCGGCGTCTGCCCTCAAGGCTGACGGCGTGCCATTCGCGCTGGGTGGCGGCTATGCCTTGTGGGCTGGCGGTGCGCCAGAGCCGATCCACGACGTCGACATGGTGGTTCCCGAAGAGGACGTGCAGGCAGCCGTGGATTCGTCTCTCCGCTGCACGCTTCCGGATCGACCGTCCACCAGAGGACTGGCTGTTCAAGGCCTACTTGGACGACGATCTCGTGGACGTGCTGCATCGCCTGGCCGGTGTGCCGGTCGAGCGCAGCTTGATCGCCACGGCGACGGAGAGAGAGATCCTTGGGCGTTCGGATTCCGGTTCTGCCACCGACGCCGATCATGATCGCGAAGCTGCTGTCGTTGTCCGAGCACTACGCCGATTTCGCCGCGCTGCTGCCATCCGTCCGAGCGGTCCGCGAACAGCTCGACTGGCAGGCGATCATTCCTGCGGTCGAAGGGTCATCCGTTCGCCGATGCTTTCCTGGTCTTGGTGGATCGGCTCGGAATCGCCGATACCGGGATCTCAGAGTCCGAACCGTCCAGCGAGCCAGGAGCAAGCAGACTAGCCTGACCGCCGTGCTCAAGATCGCCCGTGGCCATGTGCGACGCCATGATCGCTCATGCCCGCGTCGACCACCCCGACGAGGCGTGCGGCGTGATCATTGGCGCCGCCGGTTCGGATCAGCCGACCCGGCTCGTCCAGATGATCAACGCCGATCGCTCGCCGACGTTCTTCCGCTTCGACCCTGCCGAGCAGTTTCGGCTCTATCAGGAAATGGACGCGAACGACGAGGAGATCATCGTCGTGTACCACTCCCACACCGCCACCGAGGCCTATCCGTCCCGTACTGACATCTCGCTTGCCGCGGAGCCGCAAGCTCACTACGTGCTGGTGTCGACGGCTGCGTCCGGTCACCAAGACGGACCGGTCGAAGTTCGCTCCTACCGGATACTGGACCGGGTTGTGACCGAGGAAGAGATCGAGATCACGGAATAGCACCTCGGGCGCGGCACGTTGATTGAGACGTGAATTCGCGGAACGAGAAGAAGGACCCGATGTCGATAGAAATAAGGATTCCTACCATCCTGCGCACCTTCACCGGCGGAGCGAAAGCCGTCCACGGCGACGGAGCCACCTTGCTGCAGGTGATCGACGATATCGAGGACCGTCATCCCGGTCTGAAGGAGCGACTCGTCGAGGAGCAGGGGTTGCGACGGTTCGTCAATGTATACGTCAACGACGAGGACGTGCGCTTTTCCGGTGGGCTCCAGGCGCCCACCGCTGATGGCGATGTCGTCGTCGTGCTGCCTGCCGTTGCCGGCGGCTAAGCAGGACGTCAGATGGCGCGGTATCACTCATTGGCCGATTCGGTCGGCCACACTCCGCTAGTCGGGTTACCTCGGTTGTCGCCGAGTCAGTCGGTACGGCTGTGGGCCAAGCTCGAGGATCGCAACCCGACCGGCTCCATCAAGGACCGGGCGGCGCTGAACATGATCCGCACCGCTGAGCTCGACGGCACCCTTCGACCCGGTGCCACGATCCTGGAACCGACGAGCGGCAACACTGGCATCTCGCTGGCCATGGTGGCGAAGCTCACTGGCTATCGGCTGATCTGCGTGATGCCGGAGAACACGTCGCCGGAGCGCAAGCAGCTGCTCAACATGTGGGGAGCAGAGATCGTTTCCTCCCCGGCTGTCGGTGGCTCCAATGAGTCCGTTCGGGTGGCCAAACAGCTCGCCGCCGAGCACCCGGACTGGGTGATGCTCTATCAGTATGGGAACCCGGCCAACGCCGAGGCGCACTATCTGACCACGGGTCCAGAGATTCTCGAAGATCTTCCCGAGGTCACCCATGTGGTCGCGGGGCTCGGCACGACCGGGACCCTGATGGGGGTTGGCCGCTTCTTCGGCGACAAGAAGCCCGGCGTCAAGATCATCGCCGCCGAACCGCGCTACGGGGAGCTGGTCTACGGGCTGCGCAATCTCGACGAGGGCTTCGTTCCCGAGCTCTACGACGCCTCCCTCGTGAGCGCCCGATTCTCGGTCGGCTCCCGGGACTCGGTCCGTCGGGTCCAAGAGTTGCTGGATCGCGAGGGTATCTTCGCAGGCCTTTCCACCGGTGCCGTCGTGCACGCCGGTCTGGCTCAGGCCTCACGTGCGATGCAGGCGGGCGAGTCCGCCGACATCGTGCTGATCATCGCCGACGGCGGTTGGAAGTATCTCTCCACCGGTGCCTATACCGGTGACCTGGACAGCAGCGAGCAGTTCCTGGATACCCAGGTCTGGGCCTAACCTGGCCGCCAGCGCGGGTCCCGGCCGGCGGCGGCCAGGGTGCGTTGCAGCAGAGACGCCTCGTCCGGTACAGCGATCCTCGGCCCGAACAGACCGCGGCGCACCTCTGGATCGTCCGGGATGGACGACGCCAGCTGGTAGGAAGCCTGCAGGTTCGGTTTGGCCGGAGAGTAAGGCTGGCCCGTCGCCACCGCGAGGTCCCAACCGTGGACGACGAGCTCGTTGTTACCGAACGCCGCCGTTTGTGCCGCCGGTGACGTAACGCCGCCCACCGTCGCCTCACCCTCCCAAGCTCCGGGTTCACGCCACGCCGCCACGAGCTCACTGAGCCGACGCGGCAGCTGTTCCCGCCAGTCTTGGGGCAACGTGGCCGGCCCAGGCGGTGTGGAGGTGGTCGGTCCCTCCACTTTCCGAGCAGCGTCGCGAAAGCCGACGCTGAGCCCGAGGACGTGGGCGAGCATGCCCCGCACGTCGATTCCCGGGCACGGAGTTGGATCGTTCAGCTGGTCCTCGGGAATCGCGGCCGCAATGCGGGCCATTTCGGCGGCCGGGGCGGCCAGGTCAAGAGTCATCTCCTGCCTCCTGCCTCCTCGTCGATGGCTGTTGTGGCGCCTCCTCGCCGCCACGCTACCGGCTCGCGTAGGCTGACCACCCGTGATGGCCGACACCGAGGCGCCGATCGGCATCTTCGACTCGGGATTCGGCGGGCTCACCGTGGCGCGTGCGGTCATCGATCAGCTGCCGAACGAAGACATCGTGTATCTGGGCGATACGGCCCGCGCGCCGTACGGCGAACAGCCGATCGCCAGCGTTCGAGAGTACGCCCTGGAGTGTCTTGATCATCTTGTCGACCAAGGCGTGAAGATCTTGGTGATCGCTTGCAACTCCGCCAGCGCCGCCGTCCTCCGCGATGCGCGGGAGCGGTACGCCGTACCGGTCGTCGAAGTGATCTTGCCGGCTGCCCGGCGGGCGGTGGCTGCTACACGGTCGGGCCGAGTGGGAGTGATCTGCACTGAGGCGACCGCCAACTCCCAGGCATACGACGACGCCTTCGCTGCGGCTCCACAGGTCGACCTGCACACCGTCGCCTGCCCGCGGTTCGTCGGGTTCGTCGAGGCCGGCATCACGGGCGGTCCGGAGCTTCTCGCCTGCGCGCGCACGTACCTGGATCCGCTGTGGGCCGCCGACATCGACACGCTGATCTTGGGCTGCACGCATTACCCGTCTGCTCACCGGCGTGATCTCTTATGTGCTGGGTGATTCCGTCAGCCTGGTGTCCAGCGCCGAAGAGTGCGCCAAGGATGCGTACGCGACTCTGACGAGACTCGGGCTGGCTCATGACCGGCCACGCCAACCCAGCCATCGGTTCCTGACGACAGGAAGCCCCCAATCCTTCGAAGGCATCGGGCGCCGCCTGATGGGGGACTTGGTCGTCGATGTCGAGCAGTTCGTCTGAGGCCGGCTGTGGAGTTCACCGTTGTCGGCTGCAGTGGATCGGTCTCCGGTCCAGACTCACCGGCGGCTTCGTACCTGGTCCAGGCTCCGTACCAGGGCCGCACATTCACTCTGGTCCTCGATCTCGGCCCCGGTGCTTTCGGTGCGCTTTACAAGTATTTCGATCCGTCCCAGGTGGACGCCTTCGGTTTCAGCCACCTGCATCCGGATCACTGCTTCGATCTGTGCGCCTACTTCATCGCGGCGCGCTACTCACCAACCGCACCGTGGCCGGTCCAACCCGTGTACGGACCGCCTGGCACCGCTGAGCGGATCGGGCGCGCCTACGAGGTCGTGCAGCCCGATGGTGGAGGGGAGAGCGGTAGACCGATATCGGAGCACTTCGACTATCGCGACTGGGCCGACAGCCAACGGATCGGCCCGTTCGTTGTCCGTACCGCTGAAGTGAATCACCCGGTCAAGGCGTACGCGATCCGCGTCGACGAGATGGGTGGCGCCCGTGGCTCGCTGGTCTATTCCGGGGATACCGGCCCGTGTGACGCTCTGACCACGTTGTCCAGCGGGGTCGACCTGCTGGTCGCTGAAGCCGCATTTCTCGAAGGGCCGAACCCAGCCGGCCTTCATCTGACCGGGCGGCAAGCTGCCGAGACCGCCTCGCGTGCAGCGGTTGGCGCGCTGGTGCTGACGCATATCCCGCCCTGGAACGATCGTGACGAGGTCAGAGCTCAGGCGTTGCCGCACTTCACTGGCCCGATCGCACTCGCCACCCCTGGCGCCACGTGGTCGATCGGCAATCCGACGCGACCGGCGGAAGGGCTGGACGATGGCCTGCCGGGCTGAGTCGTGGCCCCGAAATAGGGTGAAGACATGAGGGGTGACGGTCGCGGCGACGATCAACTTCGGGACATTCGCTTCACCCGCGGCTGGCTGGCACAGGCCGAGGGCTCGGTGCTGGTGGAGTACGGAGACACTCGGGTGCTCGTCGCGGCGAGCGTCACCGAGGGGGTGCCACGCTGGCGTAAGGGGACGGGTGAAGGCTGGGTGACCAGCGAGTACGCCATGCTGCCGCGGGCGACGAACACTCGCTCGGAGCGCGAGTCAATCAAGGGCAGGATCGGTGGTCGCACACACGAGATCAGCCGGCTCATCGGTCGGAGCCTGAGAGCGATCATCGACTACCCCGCCCTTGGTGAGAACACCATCGTTCTGGACTGCGACGTGCTCCAGGCCGACGGCGGGACGCGTACGGCATCGATCACCGGGGCCTACGTTGCCCTCGCCGATGCCGTGACATGGCTGCGGGATCGCAATTTGCTGCCGGGCGAGCCGCTCACGGGTTCGGTGGCCGCCGTCTCGGTCGGCATCGTCGGTGGTACACCGATGCTGGACCTCTGCTATGCCGAGGATTCCGGTGCCGACACGGACATGAATGTGGTGATGACCGGGGCCGGTGAGTTCGTCGAGCTTCAGGGGACGGCCGAGAAGGAATCCTTCGATCGGGCCACCTTGAACACATTGCTCGACCTGGCGGCGGTGGGCTGCGCACAGCTCACTGAGCTGCAGCAGCAGGCCCTTCTCCTATGACCACGCCGGCGCGTATCCATCACCGGGTCGTGCTTGCCACCCATAATCGCGCCAAACTCGACGAGCTCCGCCGGATTGTTTTCGGCGCCGCTCCGGACATCTGGATTGTCGGTCTGGAGGCCGTGGCGCACTACCCGGAACCGCAAGAGACCGAGCGCACCTTCGAAGGCAATGCTCTGCTCAAGGCCCGCGCTTCCTGCCTAGCCACGGGACTGCCTGCGCTCGCCGATGACTCCGGGTTGGCCGTCGACATACTCAACGGCATGCCGGGCGTACGTTCCGCACGCTGGGCGGGCCGGAATGCCACCGACGATGACAACAATGAGTTGCTGTTGCGCCAACTCTTCGATGTCGAGCCGGGCGATCGTACTGCCCGGTTCGTGTGCGCCATGGCCCTAGTTCTGCCCGACGGCGCCGAGCACGTTCGGATGGGCGAAATGACGGGCAGGCTGGCCAGCCGACCCGCGGGCCATCAGGGGTTTGGCTACGATCCACTGTTCGTGGCCGACGGCCAGACGATGACCAACGGCGAACTCGAGGCGGCCGCGAAAGACTCGATCAGCCATCGTGGCCACGCTGTTCGCGCTATCGTTCCTGTGCTCATCTCCGAGCTGCGTCGACTAGGCGTACGGGAGGACGCTTAAGTGAAGACCTACCTCGAACTCCTTGACCACGTTCTGACGTCGGGCATCGAGAAGCGTGATCGAACGGGAACCGGCACGTTGAGCTGCTTCGGTTATCAAATGCGGTTTCACCTCGACGACGGATTTCCGCTGTTGACCACCAAGAAGTTGCACACCCGATCGATTTTCGCCGAGCTGTTGTGGTTCATCAAAGGGTGCACCAATGTCTCCTGGTTGCAGGAGCAGGGCGTGACGATCTGGGACGAGTGGGCGGATGACGCCGGTGACTTGGGCCCTATCTATGGCTACCAATGGCGCTCGTGGCCGTCCCCGGAGGGTGGCCGAATCGATCAGCTGGCTCGGGTGATCGCCTCGATCAAATCCAATCCCGATTCGCGCCGCCACCTGGTCAGCGCCTGGAACGTCGGCGATCTTGAGGAGATGGCGTTGCCGCCGTGCCATGTCCTCTTCCAGTTCTATGTGGCCGACAACCGGTTGTCGTGCCAGCTCTATCAACGGTCGGCAGACGTGTTCTTGGGCGTCCCGTTCAATATCGCCTCCTACGCGCTGTTGACGCACATGGTCGCTCAGGTGTGCGGATTGGGTGTGGGCGATTTCGTGCACACCCTCGGCGATGCGCACCTTTATCGCAATCATGTTCATCAGGCCAGGCTGCAGCTCACCCGGCAACCGCGCGCGCTGCCGCAGTTGATCTTGAATCCACTGGTCGAGGGGATCGACGACTTCACGCTGGCCGACATCTCGCTCGAGGCCTACGATCCCCATCCGGGTATTCGCGCCCCCATTGCCGTCTGAGGGCCCGATGATCGTCGGTATCGCGGCCGTTGCGCGCAACGGAGTCATCGGCGACGGCCGAGAAATCCCGTGGCGCATTCCGCAGGACTGGCGGCGGTTCCGAGATCTCACCATGGGACAGGTGTTGATCATGGGTCGCAAGACCTACGACTCGATCGGCCGTCCGCTGCCGGGCCGTACTACGTTTGTCGTCACCCGCGACAAGACGTGGCGCCGCGACGCTGTGCGCGCCGTACCCTTCCTGGACGAAGCCTTGACTCTGGCTGGTGATCTTGCTCCGAACACGATCTTCGTCGCCGGCGGCGGCGAGATCTATCGCGCGGCCTGGCCCCGCCTGGAGGCCCTGGAGATCACTGAAGTCGATCTGGAGCCGGCAGGAAATGTCACGTTTCCTCCGATCGAGCCGCACGAGTGGCGGGAGACCGCGCGAGAGGATCACGACGGCTTCAGCTTCGTGAGTTACCACCGGCTCACTCAGCCCCAAGTGAGCTCTTTAGTGTCGGCGAGGGGTGGCCGACTCAACGATGCCGAGGGCGACCCCTAGGATTGGCGGTCGGCTCGCAAATGACACCGAGGAGAAGCATGCGGGAACCGTCTCTGGTCGCCAAGCTGGGCGCGGAATTTCTGGGCACGTTCTGGTTGGTGTTCGGAGGTTGCGGTAGTGCCGTTCTGGCGGCCGAGTTCTTAAACGACAACCAAGTCCAGCTGGGTATCGGTTTCGCGGGCGTGGGGCTGGCCTTCGGATTGATTGTGCTGTCGGGGATTTACGCCTTCGGCCACGTCTCGGGAGGGCACTTCAACCCGGCCGTCACCGTGGGCCTGGCCGTGGCCAGGCGATTGGAGTGGCGCAGCGTGCTGCCGTACGTGCTGACCCAAGTTGTCGCCGCGACAGTGGCCGCAGCGCTGCTGTTCTTCATTGCCATCAGCAGGGCCGGGACGAGCGCAGCGGATGTCAGAGCGGGAGGATTCGCCTCCAACGGTTATGGCGACCGTTCACCCGGAGGGTACAACCTGGTGGCTTGCCTGATCACCGAGATCGTGCTGACGGCGATCTTCCTCTACATCATCCTGGGATCGACCGATGATCGGGCGCCTAAAGGTTTGGCCCCGGTCGCCATCGGCCTCGGCCTGACGGCCATCCACCTGGTCGGCATCCCGGTCACCAACCTCTCGGTCAATCCCGCTCGATCGCTCGGTGTCGCATGGTTCGCGGGCGGTGCGGCGCTGGCCCAGGTGTGGATGTTCATCGTGGCGCCGCTGATCGGCGGCGCGATCGCTGGCGCCAGCTATGCCGCCATCACCGGCGCGAACACCACCCAACCTCGAGAAGGCGTCGCGCAGAATCCGTAGGCCGCTAGCTCCCGGAGTTCGGCGGTCTCCCCAGCCGCTGAATCGTAAGATTGGCCCGACTTTGACGGCCGGAGTGGTGGAACTGGCAGACACGCAGGATTTAGGTTCCTGTGCCTTCGGGTGTGAGGGTTCGAGTCCCTCCTTCGGCACTGTATTGTCCTGCTCGCGCGATCGCGCTTCCGGGGCGCCGTCGTCGTCGCTCTTCGCCACGGCGCCGGACGTGCTCGCTTCGCTCGCGGCGCCTTGGCTCATCGTTCCTCCGCTCGGCGCCGCGCGATCTAGTGACGCTCGCAGGGGTGTCCTGCTCGCGCGATCGCGCTCTGAGGCGCCGTCGTCGTCGCTCTTCGCCACGGCGCCGGACGTGCTCGCTGCGCTCGCGGCGCCGGCTCATCGTTCCTCCGCTCGGCGCCGAGCGATTCGAAGCGGACCGACTCGGCGGTGAGCGTCAGGGCCTTGTCCGTGCACGTCACTGCGGCTGAGCCCTTCGGGGCGACGATGGCGGCAACGTCGGTCATGGGCAGCTTCTGGGTGCGCCCGCCAGCCTTTAGGGTGGCCGAGCCCTCGGAAGTGGTCGACGTGAACGTCACCTGGGTGCCCTGCAGCTGGTAGGTGCCCTCGGTGGTGCCGTCCACCGTCAGGTCGCCCGTGACACCTGCCAGCGTGAGCCGGATCGGATCCTTTCCGAGCCCCTCGAGCCGGTACGTCTGATCAGCGACGCTGCCGTCATTTCCGGACTGATTCCTGAAAGTGATGTAGACGTCGCCGCCTTCACCAGTGCCGTACGCCTGGTTTCCTCCGACGGCGACGAACCGAAGGAGCTGAAACCGGTGGCTCAGGCATTCCGCGGCTGCGGACGACTGCGGAGTCCCTGAGCCCGAAGCGCTCGATGACCCCGGCGTGCCTGCCGGTGATGATGAGGAAGGAAGGTCTGCGGGTGCTGGATTCGGCCCGCCACCTGAGCAGCCACCGGTGGTCAGCAGGCCGACCGCCAAGAGGCCGCCTAGAACACGTTTCACGAGGCCCCCGGTTATGACAGTCCTAACTCGCGCTTGAGCTTGTCGACGTGACCGGTGGCCTTCACGTTGTACTGCGCGACCGCGATATCGCCGCGCCCCTTGTCGTCGACGTCGACGACGAACGTCGAACGGATCACGCCCTCGATCAGCTTGCCGTAGAGAAGCTTCTCGCCGTACGCACCGTAGGCATTGAGCACGGACTTCTCCGGATCCGACAGCAGCGGGAAGCCGATCGACTGCTGTTCCCGGAACTGTGCCAAGCGTTCGGGCTCGTCCGGCGAGATACCGACGACCTGAACCCCGGCGTTCGCCAGATCCTGAACGGCGGCGGTGAAGTCGACCGCCTGGGTGGTGCAGCCGGCGGTCATCGCCGCCGGATAGAAGTAGACGATCACGCGCTGACCCGCAAAGTCGGCCAGCGATACATCTGCTGCGGTTCGCATCGTGGCAGAGTGAAGGCCGGCGCCGGGTCACCGGGGGAGAGATGGGTAGCCATGAGCAGCCACCTTAATGGGCCTGCGCGCAATCCGACGGCGTGCGCACTGGTCGTCCGAGCCGACGCACGGCTGCAATACGCTGTCGGTCGAGCGAGTCGTCTGGCGATGACGGCGATCATCAGCGTGAGGGAGCACAGCGTGTCGGACAACACCCAGCAGCGAAAGCGAAATGCATCGCAGATCGAGGCCGACCTTTCAGCGACCCGGGACCGGCTGACGGCGTCGGTTCGAGACGCTGATCGACCAAGTGCATCCCAACCGGATCAAGCAGCGGTCGATCGGTCGAGTCAAGCAATTGGCGAACACCGAGTTCGAGAACGCCAAGTCCAAGGTCTTCAACGCTCGTGGCGATCTTCGTACCGACCGCCTGGCGGTGGTTGGCGCTGCGGTGGCCGGTTTCGTCACCTTCCTTTTGATCATCCGGGCCCTGGTACGCCGCGTGAGGCGGCGTTCCTGAGTGAGGCCCGCGGGCATGTCCGATCCTGAGACGCTGCCGATCCGAATGCTGCATGATCGGGTTCTCGTGTCGACCGAAGGTGAGCCGGGTGAGCGGAAAAGCAGCGCGGGAATCTTGATTCCGGCCACGGTAGCGATCGGCCGCCGGCTTGTGTGGGGCGCCGTAGTCGCCGTCGGCGCTCATGTCCGTTCCGTGAAGGTAGACGACCGGGTGCTTTTCGATCCTGCTGATCGGGCCGAAGTAGAAGTCCGCGGCAAGGACTATGTGCTGCTGCGCGAGCGGGATCTGCACGCGGTCGCGGCCGAGCGATTGTCGGACGGAAAAACCGGCCTCTACTTGTGACTTGCTCTTCTCAAATCGTCTCGCGTGTGTTACGCGATCTATAACGAATCTTAACGTTTTGCTCAGGGTGTGGCGCTCGGATGACGATCTCCCTCTAGTGTGACGAAGTGGAAGTGGCGCCCCGGACGGGTGCCTGACCTAGACGAAGCGAGGCCTCATGACTTTCGTTCGACCCGCACGCCGCGTCCTCATCGCGGGTGCATCCCTCGGTGCTCTCCTTGCTGTTGCCGCCTGCGGTGGCGGTGGCAACGAAGGGAGCCCGCAAGCCTCTGGATCCGCCTCCGCCGGTGCCGACTTCAGCAAGCAGGGTGACATCGAGGTGTGGCACGGCAAGGACGTCTCCGGGAATTTCAAAAAGCAGGTCGCGGCGTTCAACGATCAGCATCCGAACGGCAAGGTCATCGACCACGAGCTGCCCGACAGCGCCGACCAGCAGCGCCAGCAGATGATCCAGAACACGCAGATCAAGAACCCCAAGATGGCGGTGCTGAGCGTCGACGTGGTCTGGACCGCGGAGTTCGCCGCGAAGGGCTACATCGAGGCGCTGCCTACCGATCAGTTCCCGACTGAAGGGTTTATTCCCGCGACGGTCGACAGCGCGACTTACTTCAACAAGCTGTACGCCTACCCGAGCACATCCGACGGCGGTTTGCTCTATTACCGCAAGGACCTGCTGGACAAGTACAGCCTGAAGCCGCCCACCACATTCGACGAGATGAAGCAGGCGTGCGACAAGATCAAGCAGGGCGAGAACAACTCGAAGTTGGACTGCTTTGCCGGCCAGTACAACAAGTACGAGGGTCTGACCGTCAACTTCGACGAGGCGGTCCATGGCGCGGGCGGCGTGATCGTTGGTGACGACGGCAAGCCGAACGTCGCCACACCGGAGGCCACTAAGGGTCTGTCCACCCTGGTCGACTGGTTCAAGAGCGGCGACATCCCCAAGGCCGCCATCACCTGGCAGGAAGAGCAGGGCCGGCAGGCGTTCCAGAAGGGCCAGCTGATCTTCCATCGCAACTGGGGCTACGTTTACAACCTCGCCCAGAAGAACGACGGCTCGTCCGACATCGTGGGCAAGTTCGATGTGGCACCCCTCCCCGGTATTACCGGTCCGGGCGTCTCAAGCCTCGGTGGTCACAACTACGCGATTGCCAAGAACGCGGACAACAAGGGTACGGCGGTGGACTTCTTGAAGTTCATTTCCTCCAAGGACCAGCAGAAGTCGGCCTCTCTGGCGACCTCCAACTCCCCCGTGCTGCAGGAGCTGTACAGCGATGCGGACCTGGTCAAGAAGTTCCCGTTCATGCCAATCCAGCTGAAGTCGATTCAGGGCGCCAAGCCGCGGCCTAAGGCCGTCGAGTACGGTGATGTCACCCTGGCCATCCAGGATGCCGCCTACGGTGCACTGCAAGGCCAAGTTGCTCCCGATGCGGCCTTGCAATCACTACAGAGCAAGCTGCAGACTCTGATCAAGTAGTAGCTGTCCGCCCCTGGTTCCCGGCTCGGCCACCTGCTGAGTCGGGAACTCGGTGCATCTCGAGAAGGAGGTCAGCCGGATGGCAACAGCCACGGCGGAAGCTCGAAACGTGCCGGCCGCGACAGACGACGGCCACAAGCACAAGAAAAACGCCCTGAGTGATGGGCAGGGGCGGCTCGCCTGGTTGTTGCTGGCGCCCACTCTCATCGTCATCATCGTGGTCGCTGGAATTCCGGTGCTCATGTCCATCCGGGAGTCGTTCTACGCGACCAACTCCGGCGTCGATCCCACCACCGGCATGGTGGCGGGTGGCGAGAAGTTCGTCGGTCTAGACAACTTCACCGCGATCTTCTCCGGCTCGAACCAGGTCGACGGCTCGTGGGGCACCATGGACCGGTTCTGGAATGCCTTCCTCAACACCACCATGATCACGATCGTCTGCGTCTTGCTGGAGACTGTGCTCGGCGTGGCGATGGCGCTCATCATGGCCAAGGCCTTCACGGGCCGGGGCATCGTTCGGGCCGGCATCCTGGTGCCGTGGGCGATCCCGACCATCGTTTCGGCGCTGATGTGGAAGCTGATCTTCGACTCATCCGGCGTGATGAACAAGATCCTCGGCAAGGAAATTCTCTGGCTGGCTGACACCGGGGCCTCGTTCTGGGCCATCGTGATCGCTGACGTGTGGAAGACCGCACCGTTCATCGGACTGCTGACTCTGGCTGGCCTGCAGACCATTCCAGCGGAGGTCTACGAGGCGGCGAAGGTGGACGGGGCCACGGCCTGGCAGGCGTTCGTTCGCATCACCCTGCCCATGGTCAAGCCGACGCTTGTCGTCGCGGTCCTGTTCCGGACCCTCGACACCTTGCGGATGTTCGACCTTCCCTACGGCATGATCGGCCCAGGCAAGTACCGGGTAGAGACGTTGTCAATATTCGCGTACCAGGAGGCGGCGCAGACACGGTATGGTCCCGCGGCGGCCTACGCCATCATCTTGTTCATCTACGTTCTGCTCGTTGCGTTCCTGTTCGTCAAGATCCTCGGCGCTGACGTGATCGGCGACAGTGCGCCACCGAAGACCAAGAAGAAGAAGAAGCGAGGCGACCCAGATGAAGCCAAGACAGGTGAAGTTGCACCACTTGAGGCGATGGGAGGTGCTCACTGATGACGACCGCTACGACTCCCGAGACCGCTGAAGCCCATCTGTCTCAGGAAGAGGTTGAGGCGCTCGCCCATCCGAAGCCGAGCGCTAGGGCACGCATCGGCGTGATTGCGTCCTACGTGGGCATGGGTCTGATCGTTCTCTACTGCATCATCCCGTTCTACTGGATGATCGTTTCCTCGCTGCGGCTGCCCAGTGAGGGCCGTAGCACGGAGTTCCTTCCTAACCCCGCCTCGATCGAAAACTACAAGGGCGTCTTCGCCGGGCAGAACAACTTCGGCAGGTCGCTCATCAACTCGCTCATCGTCTCCGGCACGACGACGGTTCTGACGCTGCTGTTCGGCATCATTGCGGCGTACGCGTTGGCCCGCTTGGCCTTCAGGGGCAAGGGGCCTGTGCTCTGGCTCATCATGGCGTGCTCGATGTTCCCGCTGATCATCCTGATCCCACCGCTGCTGAAGATGTTCTCCTCGACGGCGCCGTTCGAGTGGTTCCCGCGCTGGATTGACACCTACCAGGCCGTCATCGTTCCCGGGCTGAGTTTCGGCCTCCCGCTCGCGGTGTGGAACCTGACAGCGTTCTTCAAGCAGATGCCGGTGGAACTGGAGCAGGCGGCCATGGTTGACGGCTGCACTCCGGCGGTGGCCTTCCGGAAGGTCATCCTTCCGTTGGCCGCACCGGGTGTGTTCACGACGGCGATCATCGTGTTCATCGGGGCGTGGAACGAGTTCCTCCTCGCGCTGACGTTCCTGCAGGCGCCGGAGAAGCAGACGGCGACCGTTGCGATCAGCAAGTTCACCGGTACGACTGGTTTCGACACCCCGTACGGCACCATCATGGCCGCCGGTGTGATCGTCACCGTGCCGCTGCTTCTTGCCGTGCTGCTCTTCCAGCGCCGCATCGTCGCCGGCCTGACGGCGGGTGGCGTGAAGTAGCGCAGTCCGAACACAGACCTCTGGCGTAGTCGCACCTGCGGCTACGCCAGAACTGTCTCCGGCTCATTTTGATTGCGCTCCCGACGGAGCTGACATCCGCGTCCACCGTTCATGACGACTTTGAGCCCCGTCGGTGTTTCTTGAGCCCGTTGTATCGGTCTCAAGGTGCGCCGGCGAGGCTCAAAGTGGGAGGATGTATGCGCCGAGTTCAGGTCTGGGCAGCACGACGGCTTTCAGGGCCCGGGGATCCTGCTTGGCGATCGTGAGCGCCTGCTCGGTTTGGGCCAGCGGGAATCGATGACTGATCACGTCCGTAACGTTCACCGCGCCGGAGGCAATCAATTGCAGTGCCAGAGGATAGGTGTTCGCGTAGCGGAAGACGCCGCTGATCGTCAGTTCCCGGCCTTGCACGACGGGTACGTCGATGCTCACCGAGTCTGACGCCCATACCGACCAGGGCCACACGTCCGGCGGGTGCCATGGCTCGCATGCCGCTCGTCAATGCAGGCTGCGCACCGGAGCACTCGAGAAGCACATCGAACTCGTCTGTCAATGGCTCGGCGGCCTGGCCCGTGGCCAAGCCGAGCTCCCGTGCCTTGGCGAGTCGGAAGTCGCTGACATCGGTGATGGTCACGCGCGCGGCGCCGAAGGACCGGGCGACCTGAGCGGCGTACAGCCCGACCGGGCCGGCGCCCGTTACCAGCACGCGATCGCCCGGGCCGACAGCGGTCTTCCGAGCGGCCCACACACCAACCGAGACCGGCTCAGCCATGGCGGCCTGCTCCGCGGTGAGGCCCTCCGGCGCAGGATGCGCGAAGGCCGCGTCGATTGCCACGAGCCGGCTGATTGAACCGTCGATAGGAGGCGTGGCGAAGAACCGAACATTCGGGCAGAGGTTGTAGCGGCCCACCAAGCATTGCGGGCAGGAGCGGCAGGGCACTCCGGGCTCCAGCGCGACCAGCTGACCGATTCGACCCGGTCGATGGCAGAACCGACATCGACGATGACTCCGGACGATTCATGTCCGACGATCATCGGATCGACCACGATGTAATCACCGATTCGGCCGTGGTCGTAGTAATGAACATCGGAACCGCAGATGCCGACGGCGGCGACCTCGACCAGAACCTCGCCATCGCCCGGTTGGGGCTCGGGCCGGTCCTCTATGCGCAGATCGCCGGCGGCGTACAGCACAGCACTCGAGTTGGGCACGAAACCTCCGATGGCGTAGTGCAATGGGTAGACGTCGTGTGGCGCTCGCCTTTGTCGCTAGTCGGCAGACGCGAGACGTAGAACTGCAGCGCGCATGGCGACGATCGTCATCGTTGGAGTCTATCGACGTAGTGGAGAAGCTTGCCCGACTCATCAGGATGGGCGTCGTGAGACGCTGGCCAGGTGCCCCTTCCGCTTGCTGATTTGTTGCTAGTTGCGTTGGTCGCGAGCACCACGCCCGGCAAATGGCGGCCAGTCCTTGTCCAGGGAGGAGATAGTGGTGGAAGCATTCGAGGTAATCATGGTGAGCAGCCCTGCTTTCGCCGACGGGCAATCGATCCCCAAGCAATTTACGTGCGATGGCGACGGCGAGCCTCCGCCCCTGTCCTGGGAGGGTGTCCCGGCGGGTACGGCGGCTTTGGCCCTCGTGGTCGACGACCCCGACGCACCACGAGGCACATTCGTGCATTGGGTCGTACTGGACATGCCCGTGGAAACTTCAGACGTGGGTGCGGGTGCGCTGCCTTCTGGCGCGATCCAGGCGACGAATTCGGCGGCTCGTGCCTCGTATTCTCCGCCGTGTCCACCTAGCGGCACCCACCATTACAGGTTCACGGTCAGTGCGCTATCCCAGCCGACCGGGCTTCAAGATGGCGTTGAACTCGACACGGCGCTGCAGGCTATCGAGTCGATCACAACAGCGCACGGCAGGCTGGTCGGTACATACACACGCTCCGGTTGACGATTCCGAGCACCCCGCATTCAGCGGACGATGTCGCGCCTGGAGAACGACAGCAGAGCCGCGACCAATGCCAACCCCCCAACCATGCCCGGCACCACAAGCTCCGTCAGCGTGGACGTGGACTGCAGCATCTCGGCGGCCGGGAAATAGTGAAAGAGGGATAGGCGACGAATCGGGTACAGCTGATCGAGCATCAATGCCGCAGCGTTGGTGAGAAAACTGATAACGACAAATGCCACCGAAAGGGCTAAGGCGCGGCTCCTGAGGCTGACGTTGGCACTGATCAACACCGCCACCAGGGAAATGGCGGCGAAAATCGTCCAGGAGCCGAGGAACACCCGCAGCAGTCCGCTGACCGGAAGCGCCGCGAGGCCGCTGATTGTCAAGCGGGCAAACAACGTCGTGAGCAGCGCCGACAACTCAACCGCGGTGACGAGGAGGAGTGAGGCTGCGGCAACAGCCAAGAGGTATGAGGATCGCCGGACTGGCCGGCTCAGGACGAAGTCGATCGTGCCCCGTTCGACTTCTGCGGCGATGCTGCCTGCCGTGGTCAAGGCCGCCACCGTGAATAAGGTCAGCGTTATCGGGTGGGCCATAGCGACGACCAGCCACCCTCCGGCGTGCAAAAAGTCGATCGACCCCCCGAATAACGCCAGCATTGCGCGCGGTGGATCGCGAAGGAACGGGATGTCGAAGCTCATTTCACTGAGAAACGAGGAGGACGCGGCTAACACCAGGTAAAAGAACGCAATGGCGCCGGCGCACAGGGCCACCGAGGTACGGAAGGTCTGCCGCAGCACGTGCGCCAAAACTGTTCCGTTCATCGGGACTCCGTACCGTATATCTCGAAGAAGACATCGAGCAGGCTTCCCGGTTCGCTGACGAAATCAACTACCGGTAGAGCCGCCAGGGCGGCGATCAACGGCGCCATATCCCCTCGGTGATCAAAGCGGAGGGTGTGGCCCACCCGCGCGAGGTTGAATGCGCCGGGAAGCATCTCCGGTATCTCCTCAGTTGCGGCCACCGCGAACGTGGCAGCGCAATGGCGCACTCGATCCTCCAAATCATGCCGGCTGATCTCCCGAACAACGATGCCAGCGCGCAGCACGACGACTCGATCAGAGACCTGCTCGACTTCGGACAAGATGTGGGACGACAGCAGCGTGCTGCCGCCCGCCGCGCGATGCTCATCCAGCAGCTGCAAGAAGCGTTCTTTCATGACGGGATCCAAGCCCTCTGTCGGCTCGTCCATAATCACCAGCTCGGGATCATGCTGGAAGGTCTGAACAATGGCGACCTTCTGTCTCATACCGCGCGAGTAAAACCTGACCTGGCGGGCCAAGTCAGTCTCCGAGAGCTCGAATCGATTGCAGAGCTCTGCTCGCCGCCGCGGTGGACGGTGGTGCAGCCTGCTCAGGTAGTCCAGACATCTGGCGCCCGTCATCTGGGGCCACAGGCTGAACTCGCCGGGTAAGTGCCCGACCCTTTCCAGAACTTGGGGAAGCGCTCCCGGCAATCTCGCGCCAAGCAGCTGGATGGAGCCGCTGGTCGGTCTGAGTAGGCCTAGCAGGCAGCGAATCGTGGTCGTCTTTCCGGCGCCGTTAGGTCCCAGGTATCCGACGATCTCGCCCGGGGCAACCGACAAGGTGACACCGTTCACCGCCGGAGGGACGCGGCCGTACCGCTTGACCAGCTCCTGCACCTCGATAGCAGAGCTCACGCCACTCCTCGGCAGGGATGACCGGGCCGCCGCATCGATCCCGACGCGTCTCATCTCACCACTGGGACGATCAACTCACAATCCGAAACCCCGCGCATTGAAATAGGTCAGGTCAAGCGGAAGATCCGGGACTCCCAGGGGTCGAGCGGGTCAGTGGGGGCGGGGGAGGAGCCGAAAACGGAAGCGATGAGCGCCTCCGCCGAGGCCCACGCGGCCAGCTCGGACAGGTCCGGGAGCAGGTCAGCTGCGGACGACAGGTTGGCCACCACCAGCAGCCGGGTGTCCCCGAAGGAGCGCTCGAAGCAGTACAGCTGCTCGTGGTCGGCCAGGAGCATCCGGAACGTCCCGTGCGCGACGCAGGGCTCGGCGTGCCGCAGCGCAATGAGCCGGCGATAGTGCGAGAAGACCGAGTTGGGGTTGTCAACCTGCGCGGCGGCGTTGACGGAGCCGGACAGCGGGTGGAGGCCGAGCCAAGGTGTACCGGTGGTAAAACCGGCACCTGGCGAGGCATCCCACGACAACGGCACCCGTGCGTTGTCGCGGCCTTTGTAGGCCAGGGCCCGAATGATGTCGGCCGGGTCCTCGCCGCGCGCGACCGCGGTGGCGTAGTGGTTGAGCGACTCGACGTCGCGCAGCTGATCGAGCCGTGTGAAGCCCGGGTTGCTCATCCCGAGCTCGTCGCCCTGGTAGACGTAGGGCGTACCGCGGTGCAGGTGCAACACGGTTGCCAACGCCTTCGCGGACTGCTCTCGATGTTCCGGTGCGTCGGAGCCGAACCGGCTGACGCAGCGCGGCTGGTCGTGGTTTCCGAGGTAGAGGCTGTTCCACCCGACGTCGGCCAGCGCATCCTGCCAACGTCCCAGCGATTGCTTGAGCTGGAGCATCGTCATCGGCAGGACGTCCCACTTTCCCTTCGGGCCAGAGTCGAGATCGACGTGTTCGAACTGGAATACCATGTCCAGCTCGCCGCGCGACGGATCGGTGTAGAGCACCGCCTCGTCCACTGGACAGCCCGGCGTCTCACCGATTTTGAGCAGCCCGGGCGGGCGCCCGGTGAAGACCTCGCGGTGCATCTCCTGAAGGAACTCGTGAACGCGAGGTCCGTTGAGCACGAACGCCGGCGTGTCGGCGAAGCTGACCGTGTCGACGACACCCGGCCAGCGCGGGTCGCGCTCGCCCCCAACCACGCCGTCCGGCAGCGTCACGCGGCCGTCGTCGCCGACCGGGCCGACCACCTTCGAGATGACGTTGATGACATCCATCCGGAAGCCGTCGACGCCGCGGTCCAGCCAGTTGCGCATCATGGCGTAGACCGCCTGCCGCACGTCCGGGTTCTCCCAGTTGAGGTCGGGCTGATCGGGGGCGAACACGTGCAGGTAATACTCGCCGGTGTGATCGTCGTAGGTCCACGCCGGGCCCGAGAACGCCGAGCCCCAGTTGGTCGGCTCAGCTCCTGGTGACCCGGGCATGTGACCGGGCCGCGGGGAGCGCCACCAGTACCAGTCGCGCTTGGGGTTGTCCGTCGACGAGCGGGACTCCGCGAACCAGGCGTGCGCCGAACTGGTGTGGTTGACGACGAGGTCCATCACCAGCTTCATGTTCCGCGCGTGCAACTGCGCGATCAGCTCGTCGAGCTGCTTGAGCGTGCCGAAGAGCGGGTCGACATCGAGGTAGTCGGAGATGTCGTAGCCGTTGTCAGCCATCGGCGAGCGGTAGACCGGACCCAGCCAGACGACGTCGACACCGAGCAGCTCGAGATGGTCGAGGTGGTTCAGGATTCCCCCGAGGTCGCCGACGCCGTCACCGTCGCTGTCGGCGAAGCTGCGCGGGTAGACCTGGTAGACCACGGCGGACTTCCACCAATCGTGCCGGTCGACCGAGCCGGGGTGTCCGTCGTTGTGCTGCTCAGCGAGTGACACCGACTAGCCCTCGGCCATGCACGACCCTCATCCCGAACTCCCGACCCGGCTGGGTTTGACCAGGTCATTGTTTCGCACCTTCGCAGACATCCGCCGAGGTCAATAAGGGTTCAGAAACGGTAGCGGAGTAGCCGCATTGCGTTGCGCATAGCTCGGATCTTGTTCATCACTTGAAAGTTGGCGCGGTACACACGGTAGGGGATCCGTTTGAAGTCTGCGACCACTGGGACGACGTCGATGAGGGTGAGCCGGGGGTTCCAGCGCTCGATCTCGCGGGGATCGCCGAGGCGCCATTGGAACAGCTTGGACATTCGGGCGGTCGGGCCGGCGACGCCGTCGAAGATCAGTTCGCCAGTGGGGAGCTGGTCGGTGAGCCGTGCGAACAGCTGCCGGACGTCGGCTTCGGTGAGGTAGGGCAGCACGCCCTCGGCGACCATGAGGGTGGGGCGGTCGACCGGGATCTCGTCCAGCCAGCCGGGATCGGTGGCCGAGAAGGCGAGCAGCCGGTAGCCGGCACGTTCTGGGTAGAGGCGGCGACGGAGCTCGATGACGTCCGGGAAGTCCAGGTCGTACCACCGGACTGTCTCCGGTACGTCGAGCCGGAAGGCGCGGCTGTCCAGTCCGCAGCCCAGTTGCAGCACCGACGCGTCGGGGTGGCGGGCAAGAAACTCGCGGGTCCAGTCGTCCAGCCGCCTGGCCCGCAGCAGCGGCGGGAAGCGGCCGGACGCGCCCAGCTTCGCCGTTCGCAACCCCTTGCGGTTGTCGGCTGTGATCCGGTCGAGCACGTCGGCCGCCCAGGCATCGCCGACGATCGGGGCCTTCGAACGCTGGTCGAGCGCCCGGTAGTACAACGTGTACAGCAGGGTTTTCTGGACGCCACTGAGCTGGCTCTTGTCAGGGTTCGTCATGAGCCAACCTGGCGGGGAGCCGATGGCTGTCACTGGTCGCGCGTGTGTTCACGCCCTCCACATAACACCATCATCTGGAGGGCCCGGAGTTGTCCCCAGCTGACAGTATCTCGCCACTGGTCAGGCGAACTGTCGTTGGCCGGTGGATTGAGGAACGCGGCCAAGGCCCGGAGAAACCCCGCCCTAGACTCCCGATGTGCAGATCTGTCCAAGCTGCGGGGAGGAGAACCCGGATCGGTTCCGCGTGTGCGGGATTTGCGGCACGAGCCTGGTGCCCGAGACGGTGGCACAAGGGGTTCGGCGGACCGTCTCGGTCGTCTTCACCGACTTGAGGGGCTCCACCAACCTCGGGGAGCGGCTAGACACCGAGTCGCTCCGCGAGGTCCTGAGCGTCTACTTCAACGAGATGCGGACCGTGCTCGAACGCCACGGCGGCACGGTCGAGAAGTTCATCGGCGACGCCATCATGGCGGTGTTCGGGCTCCCGAAGCTCCACGAGGATGACGCCGTCCGCGCCGTGCGAGCGGCGTTGGAGATGAAGAAGCGGCTCGAGGAGCTGAACGAGCGCCTTGACGCGAGATGGGGCGTGCGCCTGGAGAACCGGACGGGCGTGAACACTGGCGAGGTCGTCGCGGGGGACGTGTCGAGCGGACAGCGTCTGGTCACCGGCGATACCGTGAACACGGCGGCTCGGCTCGAGCAGGCGGCGCCTCCCCTCCAGATCCTGATCAGCGAGCCCACCTATCGGCTTGTGCGCGACGCCGTCGAGATAGAGCCTCTTGAGCCCCTCGAGCTGAAGGGGAAGGCCGAGCGCGTGCTCGCGTACAAGCTCTTGTCGGTCTCGTCGGACGAAGGCGTGGCCCGGCGGATGGATGCGCCGATGGTCGGAAGGGATACTGAGCTTGCCAAGTTGATGGATGCGCTCGGGCGGGCTCGATCGAATGCGCACGCGCAGCTCGTGACGGTGCTCGGCACCGCCGGCGTTGGCAAGTCCCGGCTCCTTCGGGAATTCCTTGCCCGCGCCGGTGAAGAGGTCTGGCCACTCCGCGGACGCTGCCTCTCCTACGGAGACGGCATCACATTCTGGCCGTTTGCAGAGGTCGTGCGTGAGGCGGCCGGCATCGGGCACAACGAGCCCTACGAACTGGCCAGGAACAAACTCGAGACGCTCGCCCAAGAACCGGATGTCGCCGAGCGGGTCGGGGCGGCGATCGGGTTGTTCGACACGATGTTCCCGATCCAGGAGACATTCTGGGCGGCGCGGCGTCTGCTCGAACGGCTCGCTGCTCGTAAGCCGCTGATCGTCCTCATCGACGACATCCACTGGGCGGAGGGAGCGTTCCTCGATCTCATGCGATTCTTGGTCAAGTCAGCCGACGCGCCCATCGTTCTTGTTTGTTCGGCGCGCAAGGACCTGCTCGAGGAACATCCAGAGTGGGGCGAAGAGACCGCGGATATCTGGACGATAACGCTTGATCCGCTCTCGGAGGAAGAGAGTTCGCTCGTAGTGGAGAACTTGCTGGGCTCCCCGCTGGATGAACGCGTCCGCAACCGAATCATCGAAGCCGCCGAGGGCAATCCACTGTTCGTGGAGCAGATGCTGTCGATGCTGATGGACGACGGTGCCCTTCGTCGAGACGAGGAGGGTGGATGGATCGTGCTGTCCGACGTCGGCGCGATCACGATCCCTCCGACGATCTCGGCGTTGCTCAGTGCCCGCCTGGATCGGCTCGGCGCCACGGAACGGTCCGTGATCGAGCGCGGCGCCGTCATCGGTCAGGTTTTCTACCGAGGTGCCGTCGAGGAGCTTGCTCCTCCTTCGCTCCAAGATGCTGTCGCACCGAGCCTGCAGAGCTTGTCGAGCAAGGAGCTCATCCGTCAGGACGACACGAGCCATTTCGTCGGGCAAGAGGCGTATCGGTTCCTCCACATCCTCGTCCGAGACGCCGCATACCAGGGCCTGCTCAAGCGCACGCGTGCCGAGCTCCACGAGGCATTCGTTGACTGGCTCGAGCGGGTCGCGCCTGACCGCATGATGGAGTACGAGGAGATCCGTGGGTACCACCTTGAGCAGAGCCACCTGATCCTCGCCGAGCTGGCGCCACTCGACGATCACGGCCGAGAGGTGGGGTTCCGAGGGTCGAGGCACCTCACGTCGGCCGGCCGCCGCGCGCTTGCCCGGGGCGACATGCGCGCTGCAGCTAATCTGCTGCAGCGAGCGGCCTCACTGCTGCCCCTGGGGGACCGGGAGCGACCCCGCCTCTTCCTGTCGGCAGCTGAGGCGACGATCGAGTCTGGTAGCTTCTCGGCGGCAGAGACCCTCGCGACGTTGGGGATCGAGGAAGCGAAGCAACTCGGCGATCGCGGCCTCGAGGTCACGGGGCAACTGGTTCTGCTGGATATGCGTCTCGCGACGGATCCTAGCGGGGAGGGTGAAGCGGTCGGCACCGAGGCCGCGGAGGCGATCCCCCTCCTCGAGTCGCTCGAGGATCACGAGGGGTTGGCGCGCGCCTGGCGGTTGCTCACATTGGTCAACTGGGAGGCGTGTCGCTGGAGGGCTAGCGAGACCGCGGCGACCCGGATGATCGATCAAGCTCGATTGGCGGGGAACAGGCTCTTCGAGGCCCGGAACCTCCCGGCCCTCGCCACCTGTGCGCTGTACGGGACGACGCCAGTCCCGGATGCCATCCTGATCTGTCAGGACATCCTCGAAAGGACACGAAGCGACCGGAAGGCCACTGCCGTTACGACGCGTACGCTCGCGCACCTGGAAGCCATGCGCGGTCGCTTCAAGCTGGCTCGCGACCTGTATCGGGAGAGCAGGGCCGCGCTCGACGAACTCGGATGGCACTTCCACGCCGCGTTGACGTCCCAGTCATCGGGTTTGATCGAGATGCTCGCCGGCGATCCTGTGACCGCCGAGGGCGAGCTTAGACGCGACTATGTCGCACTCGAGCAGATGGGCGAGAAGTACTACCTATCGACGACGGCCGGATACCTCGCGGCCGCGCTCCTCCAGCAAGGACGAGACGACGAGGCTGACGAGTTCACCGCGATCAGCGAGCGGCTGGCGGCACCCAACGACATTTCTTCCCAGTCCCTTTGGCGAACCGTCCGCGGCCGGGTGCTCGCTCGCCATGGGCTCTTTGAAGAGGGCGAGACGCTGGTGAGAGATGCACTCGAGCTGATCGGTCGAGCCGAGGACCCGGACTCGCATGCCGCGGTCTGGGCCGATCTCGCCGAAGTCCTCATCGCCGCCGGCCGACCGGACGAGGCTCGGGCTGCGCTCGAAAACGCAGCCTCGATCTTGGAAGCGAAGGGGAACGTCGTATCCGCGGCCAAGACGAGGGAGCGCCTCTCCGTGGTCCCAGACGAGGCGCCACCAGCCCACGCTTGAATCGAGCTTCTCGACCGCAAGCTGTGGTCCAGCCGCGCCGAGCTGGCCAACGGAATCTTTGAATGGATCGAAGCCTGGTACAACCCGCAGCGACGCCACTCCGCAATCGGCTACCTGTCCCCAATCGACTACGAAACCCTTCACACGACCGCCGAAACAGCGGCATGATCACTACGCCATCACTGATCTTGACCCAGTTTTCCGGACTCGCGTGTCGAGAGGGGTCTGATGCTCGGCTGACCGGAAGGATCCGTTGTCATGCCTAAGCCCTACCCGCCGGAGTTCCGCCGCAAGGCGCTTGATCTAGTCGCCAGCGGCCGGACCGTGGTCGAGGTCGCTGAACTGCTCGGAATTGCGGAGTTGTGCCTGTACCGGTGGAAGAGCCGTGACCTGGTCGACCGGGGATTGAAACCGGGCACGACCAGCGAGGCGTCGAGGGAGCTGGTCGCTGCACAGGCGCGGATTCGTGATCTGGAGGAAGAGGTCAAGATCCTCCGGAAGGCAGCCGCAGCGGTCGAGCAGGTGGTGCCCCCAAAAGACCGGTTCGGCCTGGTCGCTGACCTGCACGCTGACGGCGTCCGGGTAGCTCGGGCCTGCTACGTCCTCGGCGTTTCGAGATCCGCGGCCAGGATCGTGTGCACGTGCCTGGTCGCGTCGGGCCTCTGATCGTCCACATGTAGCGCGGCAGGCCGTCTGAGGCTCGCGCGTCGGCCACAATCCGCCCTATCGCCGGGCAGGCTGCGGTCCTTGGTCAACCTGGCCAGCAACCCTCTAGTGGAAGTTGACTGAGATGTGACGTGGGCCTGTGATCGGGGTATGGGGCGCTCATGAACGACATCGATGAGTTCCTAGCGGTGATGTCGGCCATCTTCGTTGGGGTCGCCCTTTTGATGGTTGTGCTGACCTACCTCGAGACAACCCTCGTCGAGCCACGTCAGCCACGCCAGCGCATCTTCCGCAAGAAGGCGGCTACCGGTATGCACCGCTAGCTGAAATTGCCTGGATGGTTCAGAGATGCTGCCAGGCCGCCGGCCGCGATCCGGGACTGAGCTACGGGTGTCAATCATCCCAGATGATGCGACTGGAACTGGCCGCCGGCACGACTGGACCCCCCTCGGCACAAGGGCAGATTATGCGCTATATGAGCGACATGCGACCACTCGCCCGACAGTCTGGCCAGCGTTTCCGCTAGCCAGGAGGCCGAAAGTACGCCTGTTCGACTTCGGTTGATCCTTGACAGAGATCTACTTCGCTTGATCCTTGACACTCTGAATCACAAGTTAGCCCTCGGCTCTGCTGCCTTGGGCGTGTTTCTTCCTCACCTCCCCAGTCCCCGGTGCTGGCAAAGGTGCGGCGGGTGTCGGACTCGGCCCGCAGCGTGCGGTGGAATCGCTCGATCTTGCCGGTGGTAGTCGGCGGACGGGGTTGGGTCAACAGATGGATCGATCCCGTTCTCCCGGCAGATTCGATCGAACGACACCTCGGTTGGCGGATGGTTGTGTTTGCCGGTGAAGACTTTGCCGTTCTCCGTCGGAAAATTCTGCTCCGGCACCCCATATGTGGTGGAGTGCGGCGGTCAGCCCGTCACCAGACCAGTCGGGTTCTGCGCTCCTCGGCTATCAGCTTCGGCCGGACGCCCATCCGGGAATGATCATCCGCCCCGGTCGATGCCTTCGCCTGACCGCCGCCGGCGATCAGAAACCCGCCGACCACATCCGTTTGCCACAACTCATTCGGCCCGCCACGCTCCCACCGTTTCCAATCCCTGCGCCGGCGCCGGCGACCGTCCGGTTCGATCAGCCCGGCCCGCCGCAGACACCGATACACCGCCGACTCGGTGACCCGCACCCTCGGACTGTCGCCTATTGAGTTCGATCACGATCCGCCGCGGCCCCCACGACGGATGGTTCCGGCGGGCCTCTAACACCGCCGCCTCCACCTCCGGTGGCATCTGATGCGGACACCCCCGCGGCCGGTGCGATCGATCCGCCAAGCCCTCCAGGCCGCCGGCCTCGTACTTGGCCAGCCAGGCGTGCAGCGTCTGCCGCGACACCCCGACGCCGGCGGCCACCTCCTTAACGGTTCGTCCATCACTGATCACCGCGAGCACCGCGCGATACCGCTGCTCGGCCACACTCAACTCCCTCATACGGGAGTGTCAAGGATCAACCGAAACCGGTGTCAACCATCAACCGAAACCGTGTAAAGCATCAGCCGAAGCCGAAAAGTCAAGCCTCAGCCGAAGGCATACAACGCCGAAAGTACGCCGCCGGGGACTTGAACCCCGAACCCGCTGATTAAGAGTCAGCTGCTCTGCCAATTGAGCTAGCGGCGCGCGCGACGAGCAACATTAGCAAAGCCGCACAGCGGTGGAAAATAACAAACCCTCTTGGGCGAAGATGTCGTCGACGCCGGAGGACGGCGGTAGCTGCAGATCCGACAGAGGCCGAGGAGCGTGCTGCGGTGCGCAGGCACGGGGATCGCCCACCGGAAGCTCAGTCAGTCGCCAGGACGGCCATCGCCGCATTGTGGCCACCCAGACCGCTGACTGCACCACCTCGGACGGCTCCCGAACCGCAGAGCAAGATTCCCGGGTAGTCGGTGGAAACGCCCCAGCGCTCCGCGGCGCTGGACACCGATCGCGTCGTCGGCCAGCCACGGCCAATTCAGCTCGCCGTGGAAGATGTGCCCACCGGGCATCCGGAGCTCAGCCTCCATGTCGAGCGGTGACATCACCTCCACGCAGGGAGCGCCCTGGGCGTCAACGGCCAGGCAGTTCTCCAACGGCTCAGCCAACACAGCTTGCAAGGCACGCAGTGCCGCCCGTTTGGCTTGTTCGCGGGCGCCCGACGGGTCGGTGACGAAGAGCCGTGCGGGGGTGTGCAGACCGAACAACGTCAGGGTGTGGTAACCGGCATTCCGCAGCTCGGCGCTCAAGATCGACGGGTCGGTCAGAGTGTGGCAGTACACCTCGCAGGGCAGCGGGTCGGGTATCCGGCCCGAGGCCGCCTCCTCGTAGGCTTGCTGCAGTCGCCGGTAGCCCTGGCCCAGGTGCAGCGTGCCGCCGAAACCGATGGTGGGGTCGATGCCGGAGCGGAACCGGGGTAGCCGCCGGACAAGTAGATTGATCTTGATCTGCGAGCCCTCCGGCGTTTCGGCCCGATTGCCCAGCAGCGAGTGCAGGACGCTCGGCGCGCAGTTGGCCAGGATGAACGGTGCCCGGTGGCGGCTGCCGTCGGCGAGCACAACCGTCCCTCCACCGCTGTCGTCCGGTTGGATACGAGCGACCCGAGTGTCTGTGCTCAAGGCGGCTCCAGCTCGTCCGTGCCGCGTCGCTCAGTTGGGACGCGACACGCCCCATGCCGCCGACGGGCACCTTCCACTCGCCGCTGCCGTTGCCGACGACGTGGTAGAGGAAGCACCGGTTCTGCCGCCGACTCGGATCGGCCAGCGAAGCGAACGTGCCGATCAAGGCGTCGGTCGCGACTACACCCCGTACGGTGTCGTCGGCGAGGGCATCCTCCAGCAGCTCGCTGATGGGCCGCTCGACGATCGCCGTCCAGAGCGCCGGGGTCAGCCTTTCGCGCATCTCGGCCGCTCGAGGCAGTTGATCGGTCAAGGTCGGCGCCACCACTGACGCAACGCTCTGCAGTCGCGAGGTCAGTTTCTGCCAGCGGGCGTACTCGGCGTCGCTGCCAGTGAGCTGAGCGAACGACGTGCGGGTCAGCCTGCCCGCGTCGCGCTCCACCAGCAATCCGCCGCCGCCGACCGGGGTATAGGACGCGATGCGACGCGACCGCAGCTCCAAGTCAAGATCAAGATCAGTGATGATCACATTCGGGAACAACGAGACCAGGTACGAAAATCGGGACAGCCTGACCGCCATGCCGGAGAAAATCTGCTCGCCCGACCACGGCGCCGCCGAGTTGGTGGCGCGCCTCGACAACGACCACCCTGCGGCCCGCCCTCGCCAGGTAGGCCGCGGCCACCAAGCCGTTGTGGCCGCCGCCGACGATGATCACATCGGCGTCGTCCGTCATCCGCTCCCGCCGCTGGCGCGTGCAACGCGCAAGCTCCGCATCGGACAAGACCAGACTCGCGGCTTTGGCGGAATCCGTGATCGATTCGGGTCGGCGCGCTCCAGGGATAGGGATCACGTGAGGCCCGAGCGACAGCTCCCAGGCCAAGACCACTTGTTGCGGACTGACGCCGTGGCCGCGCGCGATCTCGCTGAACACCGTGAAGCGCTCGCCGACCTCCCGTCCCCCGCCGCCCGTCCCGCCCAGCGGACTCCACGGCAGAAAGGCGATGCCTCGCTCACCGCAGTAATCCAGCTCAACCTGGCTGCTTCGGAAGCGCGGCGAGAACTCATTTTGCACACTTGCCAGGCCGCCCTCGCCGAGGACCTGGATCGCCACCTCGATCTCCTCGACGTTCGCGTTGGAGATCCCGATCGCCTTGATCTTGCCTTCGTCCTGGAGCGTCTTGAAGTGACCGATCACCTCGCCATAGACCTGCCAGCGATCCGGCCGGTGCCATTGGTAAAGATCAATCACGTCCACGTCCAGGCGGCGCAGCGACTTCTCGACCGCCGATCGGAGGTAGGGCAGCGGATCCGTCACGCCCGAACGTGTTGCCTTCACTGCGGGTGATGCCACCCTTCGTCGCGACCACGACGTCATCAGTGCCTCCGCCGTATTTCTTCAGCGCCTTGGCGACCAGCTCCTCGTTGTGACCCATGGTGTCCCACGACGGGGCGTAGATGTCGGCAGTGTCGATCAGGGTGATCCCGGCATCGAGCGCCGCATGGATGGTCGCGATCGACTGGGATTCCTCGGGGATCTCGTTGTCGTTGTTCGACGACATCGGCATGGCGCCCAGGCCAATGGCCGAGACGGTGAAGGACCCGAGGGAACGTGTCTGCATGGCTGAGAACCTATCCCGGCGAGGCCGGCGAACCGACGCCAGGTCAGCATGCTGTCCGACTGACCTGTCGGACCCCGAGGATGACGAAGAGCTGGCCGGCAGATCAGCGGGCGAGCTTACGTACGGCATGGAGCCGCTGCCGGCGGAGCTCGTCGATCTCCGGACGAATCAGCGGTGCAAGCTTGCGGTCAAGCGCCAGCTCCAGCACGTGGTCAGCAAGGGCCGGGTTGCGTGCCAGCACCGGGCCATGCGGATAGGTGCCGATCACCGTGCCCGCGACGGCTCCCTCCGTTCCGTCGTCACAGTTGCCGATGCCGATCTCGACGCTTGCCAGCGGCCGGGCCTGCGGTCCGAGACGGGTGTATCCCCCGTGATTCTCGAACCCAGTCAGCCACTGCTCGTCACCGTCACGGTCTTGCCAACGGCTGAGGATCTCACCGACCGCACGGACCGGCCCTCGAGTGGTGGTCACGTCGAGCAGGCCCAGGCCCTCGATCACCTCGTCGTCGGCGCCCACCGTGAACGACTTGCCGATGATCTGGTAGCCGGCGCACACAGCGAAGACTGCCGCCCCGCGGTCGACCGCCCGATGCAGCCCGCCGTCGGCCTGCAGCGCACGTACGGCTGACACCTGCGCCGAGTCCTCGCCGCCACCGAGCAGGTAGACCGTGCCGGTATCGGGAAGTGAATCACCCGGCTCAACAATGGTGAGCACCGGATCGAAGCCTCGCCAGCTCAGTCGCTTGAGCAGCACCTGAGCGTTGCCACGATCGCCGTAGATTCCCGAGAAGCGATTGGAAGACCAGCACGATCTCAACGCGCTCACCGAGTCCTCGAATAGCCATTCTCAGACGCCACCCATCTTGCGCAGCCGCTGAAACGGGGTGTACGTGGCGATCACATCGACAGGCTCAGGATGCCCGGCCAGGGCTGCGGCGAGATCAGGAATGCAGCGGTGCTCGACTTCGGCGTAGGAGAGGCGGACCGCGAGATCCTGCGCGCGCGGTCCGGTCGCGACCACCGTGCGGTCGGCCAGTTGCTCGTACTCGACATCCCACAGCCACGACACGTCACGGCCGTCAGCAGCAGCCGAATCAATCGCAAGAATCACCGTCGAAGTCCGGGCCAGCGGCAGCGCCTCAGCCCAGCCGGCGGGGTTCTTCGCCAGCAGCAGTCGGGCCGTGCTGCCGCTGATGGTCGCGGTCGCGAAACGGCCGGCCGGGGAGGTGACCCGGCGCATACCGACGAGGGCCGTGCCGGGGTCGACGCCCATCAGTTCCGCAGCGGCCAACGCGCAGGCGGCGTTGCTGATGTTGAACGCTCCGGGAACGTTGAGGCGAGGCTGCCACAGCTGGGCATGCTGGTCGATGATCTTGCCGTCCTCGACCACGTAATCGCCCTTCGGCTGAGCAAGATCGCAACCGGTGCAGTACCAGCCGGTGCGCGACGCGCTCGGCCACCCGTCAGCGAACGGGCGCATGGGTCGGTTGCTCGCGGGCCAGAGTGGAGCCGCACTGCGGACACAGCGACGCGTCCTGCGTCCAGGTGGTCGCGGTGTCGACCCAGATCGACCTGTCGTGCCGTCTGCGCCGCCCAGACGATCAGTGGCTCGTCACCGTTGGCCACCACCACCGGACCATCGGCGCCCGCGTCTGCCAGCGCGTTGCGCCAGCTGCGGCCGAGCGCCTTGATCTCGTGATGGCGGTCCAGCTGGTCGCGACTGAAGTTCAGCAACACGAGCACGTCGGGGCGACCGAGCCTGATCAGGTCAGCGACCACTCGCTCGTCGGTTTCCAAGATGGCGATGTCGGCGTTGGGGCGCTCGAGATAGTGCGGAGGCGATGCCGGCATGGAGGTTCGCCCCGTCGGCGTTGTGCACGAGCCGATCGGCGGACAGGACCAAGTGACGTCCGTACGGCCGCCGCGAGAAAGTGGGTGGTCGTGGTCTTGCCGTTGGTGCCGGAGACCATCGCGATTCGCTTGTTGGCCAGCAACTTGCGTAGCGCATGCGGATCGAGCCACAGCATGACCTGACCGCGAATCGATGCACCGGACCCTCGCCCGGTGAGGCGGGAAGCCACGGCCGCCATTCGTCCTGCCGCGGTCGCGGCCGTAGCCGCACCCGCGGCCCTGGCCGCAGCTGAAGTCGCCGCTCACTGAGCGTCACGGTGCCGTCGGCGGACTCCCAGGACGACATCGACATGGCGTCCATTGTTCCCTAACCAGCCGCATGCGCTTCAATCGTTGGCCACCGCGGGCAGGACTGGGGTGAGTGACGGGACTCGAACCCGCGACATCCTGGACCACAACCAGGGGCTCTACCAGCTGAGCTACACCCACCATTCGCGACGTGGCCTACGGCATCGAGCGCAGCGTGAAGTGTACCGGCTCAATCCGGCACCCGTTGAGTGACGGCGCCCTGGTGGCGGGCCGCGATCTCCTTTGCCGTGGCGCTGTCGGGACCGGGCAGCTCCACGAAAACGGTCTCCCGGTAGTACCTCAATTCCTCGATGGATTCCTGGATATCCGCCAGCGCCCGGTGGTTCCCAGACTTTGCGGGCGACTGGTAGTAGACCCGGGGATACCAGCGCCGAACGAGTTCCTTGATGCTGGAGACATCGACGTTGCGGTAGTGCACGTAGCTCTCGAACTCCGCCATGTCACGGGCCAGGAAAGCGCGGTCGGTATGTACCGTGTTGCCCGCGAGGGGCGATTTCCGGGGCTCAGGAACGAACTCGCGAACGTAGTCCAGCACGCGCTGCTCGGCCTCTCGCATCGACAGTCCCCCGTCAAGAGCTGTGAGCAGTCCCGACGTCGAGTGCATGGTACGTACGAAGTCGCCCATCTGGTCGACCGCTTGGGCACTGGGCTTGATAACGACGTCGACACCGTTGCCGAGGACCTGCAATTGGGCGTCGGTAACCAGCACGGCGACCTCGACGAGGGCGTCGGCGGTCAGATCCAGTCCGGTCATCTCGCAGTCGACCCAGACCAGCAGTTCGCTCACGGCCATACTCTATGGTTCCTTGAGCTCAAGAATGATCATGGTCGACTGGCCTCCTGCGGAGCCGCCGGCCGTGGGCGACGGTGGGGCGGCGGCGCGAACAGTGGTACCCACTTGATCAGCCAACCAGATCCGGCGAGCGCTATCACGCCCATCACATACGCCGCCGCGGCGAGCGTTGCTACCGCGGACACCGCGCTGATGACCAGCGGCCCACCGGCGTTGCCCAGATCACTGCACAACCGCCAGCCGCCTAGGAACTGGGCCCGGCCAAGGCTCGGCGACGCATCGGCACCGAGCGTCATCACGATGCCGGCGGAGAGGCCGTTGCCCAAACCCATCAGGGCGGCCACGACCGCAATGGCGGCGGGGGAGGACGTCAGCGGCAACAGCAAAAAACCCGCGCCGAGAATGATCAAGGAAGGCGCAGCGACCCAAACGCGCCCGAAGCGGTCCATGATCGCGCCACCGGGATAGAACAGCAGCAGGTCCAAGCCGGCGGAGATGCCGAAGATCACGCTCGTGGTGGCGGCGTCGATTCCCTGGCTGTCGGCCCACAACGGCACGAGCGCTGAACGGGTGGTCCGCGCCGCCGAGATGATCAGGATGCCTGTGCCGAGGGTGAGCAGGACCCGGCGGTGCTCGTACAGGACCGACGCCACCGAGCGATGGGGCTCACCAGCGGCAGCGTGCGCCCGCCGGTGCTCGAGGGTCACATCGGGCAAGAACGCGGTCAAGATCGCCGTGGCCAGGCTCATCAGTGCGCCGAACGCGTACACCGCTCCAATGCTGGCGAAGCTGAGAATGGCCGCGGTCACAAACGGACCGATGAAGAGGCCGAATCGAAAGGTGCCGCCCAGCGTAGACAGCGCCCGGGCCCGCATGGGCAACGGAATCGCCTCGGTGAGATAGGACTGTCGAGCGAGACTGAACATCGCGTAGGCCAGCCCTGTTGCGAACATGGCGACGGCCAGCAAAACCAGCGACGACGCCAGGAAAGCACCGAACAGGGCGCAGCAGTCCAGCGCGCAAGCCAGAATCAGGCCACGCTTCTCGCCGATCCGTGCAGCGACGGCCCCGGCGGGCAGGTCCCCGAGCAGCTGACCGATGCCGATCAAAGCGACCACCAGCGCAGCCATACCGACCGTTGCCCCCAGCGATCGCGCCGATAGTGCGATGATCGGCAACACCGCACCCTGGCCGATTGAGATCAGCATCGTCGGCCCGTACACCGGCACAATGAGCCGTCGCCACGGCACAACACCTGAGGTTGGCGGGTCGCGGTTCGGGGCCATCCGTTGAACCTATCTGGCGAGCAGAATGGCCCGGAACTCGTTTCCGTCGCCTCGCGGAGGAGACCTTCGAGCGTAGGATTCGCGGCGAGTCCGGCGTTGTCCCGGGCGCTGGCCCCCGTAGCTCAGAGGATAGAGCAGCAGCCTTCTAATCTGTCGGTCGTAGGTTCGAGTCCTACCGGGGGCGCCCGACATCGCTTGCTCGGCAAGGGATTGACGCCGCTGTCTACCTATTCGCCCATACCGGCCGTCATGAGGTCTAGGCCTTAAGTCTGATCACAGTGCACGCTGGGGTTCCACATCGTGAATGTGCCGGCAGGGTTGTTCTTCCAGACCCATGCGTGCAGTGAGTAGAACGGTGGCAGACCGTATCTGTTGGGTGCGTCGGTGAAGTTGAACGTGTGTCCGAAAAGCATCGGCGGTGCGGGGGTCACCGCAGTCGGGTAGCCCATATTCGGTGGCTGGGGTTGGCTGGCCTCCCAGTCGGACTTGATCACCACGTACTCAACTGCAGCCAGATGGAGCCGACCGTGGGCGTCCGGTGCGTATACCAGCGCCTCCGGATGGGTCGCATCGATGGCTGGGTCTTTCACCAGCTCACCGTTGACATAGTGCACCCCCATGGCACCCATCCCGGGTTCGGCGATGCAGGTGATTCCGGCAGTGTCGGCCAAGATCGAATAGCCGGCCATCTTCGCCACATCCAGGTTGTGGTACTTGGCGGTGGCCGATCCCGCCGCGGCCGAAGCCACTCCAGGATTGCATGGGACCTGCGCGAAAGCGGCGCCCGCTTGACTCACCAGCAGGATGGCACCGGCGATTGCGGCGGCCATGGTGCGTAGCGATCTCATGACCCCTCCTGAACTTGGTAGATCTCTTCAGCGACGAGGCCGTGCGCTTCGCGATGAACCGTCGCCGCGGCATCGGCGTTGGGAGCCTCAACGAGGCAGAAGATCCTTCCCTGCGACCCGTCCACCCAGTAGCGCAGATAGCTGACGTCGTAGTTGGCCTGGGTCTGCAGATCGGCCTGGTGAGCTTTGCCCACATCCTCGAAGGTCACTGCACCATCGAGCCTGTGGACGTCCATGTAGAGCGGCATGGCTCCTCCTTCGGTCTGGAAGTTTGAAACGACCGTAGGAGCACGCGACCTTCAACTCATGGGAGTTGATCTCCCATGTTGGCGAGACGACTACCTAGGTTCGTGGCCGCCTACACCGATAAGCGGTCGGCACGGGTCAGGCCCAACTTGAGCGCCTGCTCGGCGGCATCCTTGCGTCTGGTGGCGCCGAGTTTGCCGAGGATCGCGGACACGTGGTGCTCGACGGTTCTCACCGATATGAACAAGCTGTCCGGAGATTTCCTCGTTGGAGTGGCCTTGGGAAACGAGCTCGAGGATCTGCTGTTCGCGTACGGTTAGCCCTCGTGGGTGCGCCTTGGTTGCCGGACGCCTGCCCGCGGGAATGGAGCGGATGCCAAGGTCCCGCATGGTCTGGCGTACCAGCTGAGCCGCCGCTTCGGCACCAAGATCAGAAAGCCGCGCCAGCGACTCTCGCAGGAGGGGCTCGTCCTGGGTATCCAGTCGCGCCAAGGCCGGCTTCATAGCGGTAGCCCAGCCGATCCCACAGTTCGGCGGCATGGGCAGCATCCCCGGCGATCTGTGACGCGAACGGCTCAAGATCAATTGGCTCGGCGATTCCGGTGAGGCGTCGCGTCCACAGAGGTACCCAGCCAGGGGAGAGGACAACCACGCCGGCCGAGGCATCGCGAGTTCGATCAAGTTCGGCCAGCGCGGCATCGAGCCGGCCTTCGAGCCAGTACGCCTCGATCCGTGACAGACCCACAAAGGTCAGCCACTCCGGCTCGTCGAGACCGAGGGCTAAGTGCATCGCCTCGTCCAGATGCGGCCAAACTCCGTCTTGTCCTCGACGCGCCATCACTTTCGCCTGGTAGCACAGCGGCTGTATCCGGTTTGCCGGGGAAAGCGGCCGCTCCTCAAGCATCGTGTGTGTGATGGACATGCACTCGTCCCAGCGGCCAAGTTTCTCAAAGACGCCAGCGCGGTCGGCCAGCAAGCAGTTGGCGAAGGTGCCGATGTCGTGTACGTCGCAGTAAGCCATAGCCTGGTTGTAGATCTGCTCACCCTCTTGGTCGCGGAGATCGCCGCAGTACAGCCAGTACATAATGGCGAATGCGGCGCCGGCTTGATACTCGTGGCCGCCGGACAGCGCGGTCTCCAGCGCTGCCTGCATCGGGAGCGTCCAGTCCTTGCCCATGGCATGGACGACCAGAGCTTCAAGGTTGAGGGAATCGCTGATCACGTCACCCAGACCAAGTTGGTCTGACATCTCCCGAACCTGTCGGCCCACGGCAAGGCTCTCTTCGTACCGACCTTCGGCTCCAGTGGCGAGACGCGAGAGTGTGGTATGCCTTTGCGAGCTGCGGGCTGGGACCGAACGACTTAGCCAGCTTCAATAGTTCCTTGGAAGCCTGGCTGGAGTCCGCTCCGCGGCACAGCCACCACAGATTCCCCGCCAGACTGAGCAGCGAATCGAATTCACGCTTGGAGTCGCCTAGCCTCGTGCCACAGCGCCACTGCGGCAGAGCACGTCTCCACCAAGTCCTCCCGTCGATCAACGAAATTGAGTTGCTGGGCCAGGCTGTCCAGCAACTCAGCCCGTCGGCGGATATCGGTCTCTGGCACGAATCGCAGGGCACGCTCGTACTGAGCCGCAGCCTCCCGACGGGCACTCAGTGCTGCGGCACGACGTCCGGCCCTGGGTGCGTACGTGAGGACGAGTTCTGCGTTCCCGGCACCCTCCGCGTGGAAGGCCAATCGTGCATCGTCGTCGCAGCCGGAGGAGAGCAGCGTGTCGATAATCTTGCTGTGGACGGCCGCCTTTCGGTACGGCGGGACGGCCGCGTCGATTGCGACACGCGCTATTTCGTGGCGGAATCGAAGATCATCTCCGTCCTTGATCAACAGATCGTGACTGATCAGCTCATCTATGACGATGGGATTGTCGACTAACGACACCAACAGCCCCGACCGCATCCGAGAACCGACCAGGGCAGCAACCTCGAGCGCCTCGCGGGCCGGCGCACTCAATGTTCGCGTCCGAGCAAGCACGGCATCACGAACCGACACCGGCAGCGCGTCGCTGCCGGCCTGGAGCACCTCGGTGACGAAGAACGGATTACCGGCGGTCAGCCGATGGAGTTCAGCCGCGTCAATCCCGCTGCCCTCAGCCAATGTCGCCACACCGGCCGTCGACAGCGCTCCCAGGGTGAGCCAGCGGGTCGCCCGCTGGCTTGCCAACGCTCCGAGCGTGAGCCGCAGTGGATCGTTGGCGACAAGGGCGTCGTCGCGGTAAGTGACCAGGAGCAACACCCGCAGATGCTGGATCCGCCGACCGAGATAGCTCAGCAGATCCAGCGTTGCCTCATCAGCCCAGTGCACGTCTTCAATAGCGAGAACGGCGGGATTCTGCAGGTCGCCGAGTTGTCGGAGCAGCGCGCCGTACAACTGATCTCTTTTTGCCTCAGCGCGGCAGAGCCGGAGGAGTTCGCCATCTAGTTGGCTCGCGATATCAAGAAGCGGTCCGAGCGCGGTGGGCGTAAATAAGCCATCACAGCCAGTCCAGAGCCAGCGAGCATCGTCCAACTCCTGAGCAAACTCCTCAACCAGTACGGATTTGCCTACGCCAGCCTCGCCAGATATGAGCACGAGCCTGCCCTGCACGCGGCCTGCCTCGCCCGCATACTGACGCAGCGCGGCCAGCTGGCTCTCCCGCTCGATCAGCCGCATTCATTGATTGTGCGTCGCATCGACGTGTAAGACCATCCCGTTGACTAGCTGAGTTATGAAAAGGCTGGACGTCGGCCAAGGTCGGAACGTTGGTTGAGGACCTTGCGGGCTGGGCGCCAGGCAAATTGGTGTCACGCACTGGCCCGAGAAACCTGGGGACAGCGACTTTCAAGATCATAGGCGCTCCCCACATGACTCCCCACATGGTCTCTATCGGGTCATAATTCTTGCTCACGACGAGCGCGTAACGTTGCGCTTAAAATGCGGTTTCACTAGGGAATGTAGTAACGCGGTTTCATTGTTGATCATGGTCTGTTTCTAATCTGTCGCGCGTAGGTTCGAGTCCTACCGGGGGCGCAGTGTGATGTCTCGGGACACCGTTAGCGGGTGTCTTGGGACATCGTTGTGAAGCGTCACGGCTTTCGTGCCGTTCTCATACGGGCCGTTCCTCGGGGTTGAGGGCAGCGTAGTGGGCTTGCTCATACTCGGCCGGTGGCACCATTCCGAGGGTGCTGTGGAGCCGTCGGTGGTTGTACCAGTCGACCCAGCCGGCGGTGGCGTACTCGACATCGGCGAGGGTCTTGTAGGGCCCGGCGTGGAAGATCGAGGAGCCGATGCATTCGGTTTTGAACAGCCCGATGACGCTCTCCATCAGGCCGTTGTCGTATGCGTCGCCGACTGACCCGATGGATGGTGCGATGCCCTCCAGGGCCAGATGCTCGGTGTATCGGACGGCGGTGTATTGGGCGGATTCAACTGGTCGTCGCAACACCTTGATGGTGGAGGCGCGGATGGGCAGGCCAGCGGGGTGGATGCGGGAGTTGACTGGCAGGGCGCCGATGAAGTCGCCGGGGAAGCCGTCGCTTCGACGCGATGTGGAGCGCTTGTTCTGGCGTGAGATCACCAGAGGCCTGACCAGCGAGAACGCGGCGGTCGCCGTTGGCGTGTCCCAGGCGGCTGGCAGCCGCTGGTTCCGAGAGCGTGGCGGCATGCCGTCGTTCTTGCTCGCCCCGACTACGGGCCGGTACCTGTCGTTCCTGGAGCGGGAAGAGATCGCGCTCGAAGTCAACGAAATGATGCGGCGATACCACGTGGGTCCGCCGCCACTGAACCTGCCCTGACCTCCGTTGGCTGCGGCCAATTCTGCTGAATCTCCGGGGACGCTGGTCGCCCTGATCGCGGGTGCATGCCTGGAATGCGATCGGCTTCCTGGCTAGCTACTTGGCGGCGGCTCGGCGGTGATGGGGACCTCTTCTTCCCCGGTAGTGGGCTCCGCTTTGAGGCCACCTTTTCGGTGGTCCCATAGGTCACGCACGATGACTTGGATGATGCCGGCGAAGGGGATGGCGAGCAGGGCTCCGAGAATCCCGGCGAGCTCAACCCCAATGAGGATCGCCACAATCACTGTCAGCGGATTGAGTTTGACTGTCCGGGACAAGATTAGTGGTTGCAGAACATGGTTCTCCAGCTGCTGATACGCCACAAAGAAGATGGCGACAACGATGAGTGCTGGGAGGGAGTGAAAGGCTGCCGCCGTGACCGCGACGATCGCGCCGAGGGTCGCGCCGACGAGCGGGATGAGGTCGGCGAATGCCACGAAGATGGCAATCAGACCGGCAAAGGGCACGCCCATGATCTTCAGGACCGCATATATCAACCCACCGCAAATGACGCTAATCAATAAGTTCCCTGAAATGTAACCGGTGATGGACTTCGCGCAGTCCGCACCCACGTGTTGTATGCGCTCTCGTCGCTGCAGGTCACCAACGAGATTCAGCGCGCCGTCCACCAGCTTCGGCCCTTCAAGCACCATCAGTAGGGCCAGGATGAAGATCGTGATGACTCCGGCAACGCCGGTCGCAACGGTTTGCGCGACGCGGGCTGCAGGCGCGGTCAGGCCGGTGAGGAAGGTACGGATGCGGTCCTGGTTCTCCTGCAGGTAGTGGATGGCGTTCGTCCGGTTGAGTAATCTGCCGATGACTCCTCTACCGGCCCTGGACTCCTCGATGAGCTGCGGAAGCTGCTGAACGAACAAAGCACCCTCGCGCGCCAGAGGGATGGCGAAGAGAGTGATCAGGCCCGCGATCAGAATCAGCACAAGGAGAAACACCAGCAGTGTCGCCAATAACCGGTGGGATCGGGTCAGGTGGCGTTGGACCCAGCCGATCACGGGATAAAGCGTGACCGTGAACAGCAGCGCAACCACCAGCCAGACCAGAGTGCGCCGCACCTCGTATAGGAAGAGCAGGGATAAACCCGTCAGTAAGACCATGCCGATGGTGGCAGCGATCGTCCGCAAAGGGACTCCGTGGTGGGAACTGGGAGCTTGATTTAAAGGCATGAGCTGTATCACCTAAGGACCAGGACCGACATGGACGTAGTTCGACGAGGGGACTGGGCGGCTCCGCTTGCCCGAGGCCTCTCGTGCCTCGTGGCAAGGAGGCATGGGTTCACTTCCCAACTCGATGGGGATGAGTCTGCCAAAGGATTCTGGGGTCGCGTCGGACGTCAGCCCGACAGTGGCCGGACCCGGCTTGCCAAGCGGACACCCGCACGGCGTATCGAAGCCAACTTGTCAGAGAACTGTCAGTACGAACAGGGCTCCGATGCAGTGGTGACGAGAGCACCTGCGTCCACGGTAGAGGGTGGTCGACGATCTCGCGTACCTCCATCGCTCGGGTCGCGGGCCAGGCCAGAGAACATCCGACACCAGCAAGCCGTCTAACTGCGAGGATCGACAACCTGCGTGTCCAGCACGTCCCGGCACAGGAACAACTCCTTATCGTCCAGTGGAAGACTGCGGTCGACCCCGTACTGAGCCATTGCGGCACGGCCAACAGTCAGCCTCAGTTGACGTTCGTTGAGCCCTTTCGCGACCGACCACGGGGCGAGATATCGGATACGGCGGCGGCCCGAACCGATCGCGAACCGGCGAACCACCGGGTGCTCGTGGGCTAGCAGAACGGTCATGTCGACCAAGCGGCCAATCCGCACGCCATCCGCGGTGACAACAGGTTGTCCGGTCATCCGGCTGAGGTAAAGATACGGCCCAATAGCCACGGTCCATGGTTACGCCTCTCGGGGAAGCCTGGCAGGAGGAACGGCCGGGCAATCGTCGCGTCGCGCCCCCCAAGGCACCAGCCGGATCGGTTGCCGCCATTGGGCCTTTTCCCCCTGGTGCGCGCCATCGGCGCCAAACACCCTGGTGAGCGAAGGGGAGGCTATATGCCCATTCACTCACCCCGAGCTCTTTGAGCCTATCTTTTTGCCGCTGGAGTAATGCGGCGACGGTTGTGCGATGGATCTGGAATTGAACAGCGAGGGCGGCAGCGGTGGCCCCACGTCGGTATGCAGCGATCAGCTCTTCGATGGGTGCGGGGCCGAGCCTTTGCTGGACTTGCATCACAGGGGCGTTGTTGGCCGGGGGCAGCCTCGCACTAGCTCGATCGCGCAGCTCAGCGAGTGTCTCCGGGCCCAGCAACAGGTTCGAGTAGAGGTGCACAAGCTCCACCGATACGTCTGGGCCGGACAGCGTCACGCTAGCCGCAGGCCAGGCAGCTCGCGATGCGGAACGGTCGCCTCGCGAGGTTACGGCACCAGCAGCAGGAGGGCGCCCCGTTGCCGGATCAGCCGGGGCGCGTCCAGGTGCTGCCCGCGCAGGCGGTCGCGGTGGCGGCGTGGACCGAGGTTGTATAACTGGCCGCGCGCGTAGACGCAATCGATCGAGCACAGGCCCGGGGCGCTGCCGAGCCAGCTGCGCGCCGATCAGGTCGCCGCCCGGCAGTGGCTCCAGATTGATGTGCAGGCTGTCACATCAGGGCCCGAAGCCCATCGTCGGCAACACCGTGAGAGAAAGTGCCGGATCCGGTTAGCCGTGCATTGAGCGCATATCAACAGGAGGAGGCGCGGTCGGACATCAACTTCGCATGGCGTTCCGCTTGCGAGACGCGTTCACTCTCTTAGCCTGCAACTTGTAGGAACACACCGAAGGTCAGGAGGACCACGATGTTTGCCATAGTGCGACTCAACTCGTTCGACCAGATCAAGTTGGCCGATTCACCCGCGCTGGAACAGTTTGACCAGATCCACCGGACTCAGCCCGGCTACGTCGGCACCATCGTTGTCGACTTGCACGCAGGTCGCCGCCTGGTGCTCAATCTCTGGGAGAGCGAGGAGTACAGCGCGGCAGCATTGTCGGTTCTCGGGCCCGAGGTCGGCCGGCTCCTGGAACCGCTCATGTCCCACCCATCTGAACTTGTTGGCGCGGGAACCGTAATCTCGACAGACCTAGTCCCAAGCCCCTGAATCTGTAGTACCGGGGTGGTCTGTTAGCCGTCCCGATGGCCATGGTGGTACGTCGTTTTGATGGGCTCCGCCGCGCTCAGCTTCGCGGTCGCTGGCACTTGGGCGCGAGCCGCATTGACTGTCGGACTGGTCATATCAGCCCTCGCCATGCTGGTCGCCCTGCTGGGCCTCGGCGCACTGCTAGCACCGACTGTCGTCGCGGCCGCTTCGCACTCGTGGTTACACGCCGAGCGCACACACGTGCGGCGACGGAGGAACCACAACCGAGTCAGGAATGAGGGGTGGCCCGCCGGCCGGTCGGCTCGCGGACCTACGAGCGCAGCCCAGAGGTTTGCAGGCTGGGCTTGATGGGCGTCGGCATTCGCTGCCCTCGGGTGTCTGAAGAATCGCATCGCTGAGCATCATGCCCGGCCGGCCGACTCGGCCGGGTTGAGATGTCCGCGGCGGGATACTCCCGAGCTGTCGACTCATCGCCGGCTGATGCCCGTAGTCGCCGACAATCTGATCCCAGCACCTGTGGGCAATGACCCCTACCAGCGCGGCCATCGCAGGCTTGCCCAGCCTCCCGGATCAGCGGAGGCAGGCTGGTAGTTGTGCGAACGCGTCGTCGACAGTGAGGAGCGTCGCGGCGGTGATTTCTGGGGCAGGGACCCATTCGGGAAAGGGGATCTCGATGGTTCGGTGGGCGCCCGAGGCAGTGTGCTCCTCGTCGACGGCAGCCAGGCGTTCCTTGGGGAAGCGGTCCGCGACACGAACGAGAGCTGGCCATATGCGGCGGTGGATGAGCGTGACCTTTCCGTTGACCAGCCGCGTTGCGATCACGTCGGGCGAGTTGAGAACGCGGCTGAGTACCGCGAAGATTTCGTGGCCGGACGCTGTCCCCACCAGCTGCCGCGGATGGGTTCACCGGCGATGTATTCGGCAAGATTGGGTACGGGGCCGCGTGCGGACTGCAAGACGATGCCTTGCTCGCGCACCCATTCCAACGGCTCCACGATCATCGATTCAACCACGCGTTCCGCGCGGTTCATCAGACGTTGCACTACTGCCGGAGAACCAGGGCAACTGGCTAGCCGGCTGCCGCCGTCTGAATACTGACCACGGTGCGGCACCTCGGAACGACGAGGACCCGCCTGGAGGGCGAGCCGTTCCCATTAAGGGGGGTTAAATGGATGATCCCGAAGTCGGTGGCCAGGCCAGCGGTGGCCTCCATCTGGAGCGGTGGCAGGGGCAGGGTCCGGGTCATCAGCCGCTGGTCGGCGGTCGCTGCATCTCGCGGGGAAGCCTGATCTTGGTGCTGGCTGACCGCGTCGACCTTCGCGTTCCAGTCGCTTCGTCGGCTTCTCTTGAGGTGGCTTGGCGCTCGGTTCGGTCAGATATCGTGGCGCGTCCTGTCGGGACTACCAGAGAACATTGCTGCTGACATCCGGTTGGTAGGTCGCTGGCGCTCACTATCTGGCCCTTGTCATGGGCCTCTACGGACTTCGCCATGCATAGTGACTCGCCACCGATCCGGGCAGATAACTTTGCGCCCGACCTCTGCCGCGCTTGCGGGCATCCGCTCTCAGCGCACGATGCCATCAGCCTGCGGTGGTGCGCTGCCAGCGAGCTCGGCGTTGAGAACCGAGCCTGCATCTGTTCCGGTGTCGTTCAGGTCGCCCGGGTGCTCACCCACTACTGACCTCGCCCGGTTTGGCAGTGCGGTCCAGCGGCTTTCGAGGGCTGCAAGCCGGTCCGTCACAGGCAGCGCCGGGCACCCCCCGCGGGACATTTCCCGGTTCGGAAACGGCCCAAGGAGCTTCCCCGGCCGGGTTAGGTCGTGCGATAACGGGTCTTCCGGCGCTTGCGAGGTTCGCGCCGCGACCTCTCGTCCTCAAGCTGGCGGATCAGGTCTCTACGCACCTCCGCGAGGGCATGATCAAGGTCGCGCTCGTGGGAGGTGGCTACGAGGTGCGCCCGTCCCGCCAGCCAGGCTTGAAGGGTGACCTTCTGGTCTGGGCCCTCGGTGTCTTTCAATGACACCTCGAGGTCGACCTGGTCGTGTTCCCAGCCAGACAGGTGCGGCGCGAGTGCGGACAGGGCCCCGAGTATGCGCGGCCGATCGGCTGACGCGAAGCCGGCGCCGAGACGCAGACGCGCTTCGAGGGTCGCTGTTGGGTTGTTCTCGGTTCCACTCATCAGTGCGCCTCTCTCGTGAGTTCAGCCTATGACGTCAGCCTGACCGGCCATGCCTGTAGGCGGCGCTGTCGCCAGCACGACGCGCACGGCCGCTACCGCGCTGGTCTGGGCAGAGGTCTTCGTGGGGCCCGACACCACCGTGTTCCGCGTCGAGGGCTCCCGGTTGCTGCAGGTGTTCAGCGCGTACCTGGGCATCGACACCAGCACCGGCCGCCGCCCGGCGGCCTTGTCAGCAGCGGCTTGCCGGCCAGCGGCTTCTCGGGTACTGCCGGGTATGCCCGCGGCGGGATGCTCACCACCACCAGGTCACCACCCGCTGCCGCTGCGTCGGCCAGTGTGTCCGCCCGCGCGCGCCCCAAGCTCCTCCACCGGGCGACCGCCCATACCAGTCCGGAGACGAACACCGGCGGCACGGCGAGCAGATCAACAAAGATCGAGACTGTCATGACTGGGTACGCCACGAGCCACTTGACAAGATCAAAACCCGGCGACCACCCGCACGTCCGCTTCCGGGCACAATGGCACGTGCCAAGTAGAGGGAGTGGGATGTCGTTTACTCTGCCTTTGCCTCGGCTCCTTGCCGAGGAGTCCGTCACTGTCCTGCGGTGGGGCGTGATCGGCACGAGCATTGCCGGTAGCTTCGTCGGCGCCCTCCAAGCCCATACGGCGCAACGCGTGGTCGCCGTTGCTGCCCGTGATCGTGCCAAGACCGAAGCGTTCGCTCTCGAGCACTCCATCGCGACGGTGCACCAGAATCCGACGGCGCTATTCGAGGACGCTGGCGTGGATGTGGTGTACGTGGCGACACCGCACACGCTGCACCACGATCTGGCGTTGGAGGCGATCGCGGCCGGCAAGCACGTCCTGATCGAGAAGCCGATCGCCATGTCGGCCGACGAGGCACGAGCGATCACCGACGCCGGACGGGCGGCAGGCGTGCTGGTGATGGAGGCGATGTGGACGCGGTACCTGCCGCAGGCCGACATCATCCGTCAGGTGCTCGCCGCCGACATGCTGGGCGAGGTCCGGCTCGTCCGGGCCGACTTCGGATTTGTCATGCCGTTCGAGCCGAGCCACCGTCTCTGGGATCCCCAGCTCGGTGGGGGAGCGCTGCTCGACGCCGGCGTCTACCCGATCTCGTTCGCATCCTCGGTGCTAGGCGCGCCGACCGTGGTGACAGCCGTCGGCTCGCTTGCATCGACGGGCGTCGACGAGCGGGCCGATCTGCTCCTCAGCACCGCGAGCGGTGCCACCGCTGTCGCCTCGACCTCGCTGGTGACGTCGCTTCCCGTGACTGCGTCGATCTTCGGGTCGGCTGGCCGCCTGGACGTCCTGAGCCCCTTCTTCGGGCCGTCGGGGGTCACGCTCACGACAGGATCGCTCTTGGCGGAGGAGTCCACCACCTGGCGGGACGACACCTTCGCGACTCTGCATGAGGCTCTGTGCTATCAGGCCAGCTATCTCGCCTCTTACGTCGCTCAGGGCCGCGTTGAGTCACCCCTGCATGATCACCGCGAGACCGTGTCGGTGATGGCGACGATCGACGAGGCGCGCCGACAGATCGCAGCGGCGGAGATCTCAATCGCCGACTGACAGCCTTCCCACCAGCACCACCACCACAGGAGCCATATGGCCGCCATCCAGCACACCGTCGTCTTCCGCCTCGTCCACGAACCGGGATCGGCCGCCGAGGCGGAGTTCCTCGACACCGGCCGCATCACCCTGGCCGCGATTCCCGGCGTCACTGCGTTCATGATCAACCGGCAGGTCAGCCCGAAGAGCGACCTGCGGTGGCAGTTCTCGATGACGTTCGCCGACCAGGACGCCTACGACGCCTACAACGGCCATCCCGCCCACGTCGCGTTCGTCGAACAGCGGTGGCACACCGAGGTGGATACATTCCAGGAGTACGACTTCCTGGCCCGATGAGCTTTGTTCATGCGATCGGGTCACGTCGTCTAAGAAATGCTCTTTCACTAGGGAATATGGTCACGATCTCATTGTTGATCATGGGCTGTTTCTAACTGTCGCGCGTAGGTTCGAGTCTGTGAGGATCGAGAGCTCGCTGCCGATAACCGCGGCATGACACGGTTAGCGAATGCGGGTCGACCCGCACAGCTGCACCACAGACCTCACCCAGCCGAGAAACAGATTACTAAGGCAGGTTGAGGAGGTGGGACCGACTCCGACCATCGTCACCTCGCCTGCCGGATCGCCAGGAGTCCTGGCCGGCAGCGCCAGCTTCGGAGCGAACGGGGCCCGACATCCACTCGGAGGGCGGTGGCTGTGGTGGTCGGCGATCGGCTTCGTCGCGCTCTACCTCGGTGCGGTGCGGACAGCTGGAGGTCAGCGGCTCGACCAGGCCGCCATGCTGCTGATCTCTGCGGCAATCGGCTCCGACACGTGGGCCGAAGTGACCGTGCTAGCCGTGTCAGTCGGCAGCATGCTGACCGCGACCGCGATCGTGGTTGCCGCGACCGCCGTTGTCCACGGTGGGCGACATGCATTGATCGGCGCCGTCGCGGCAGGAACGGTCGTTGCAGGCGCGGAACTGCTGAAACTGGGCCTCGATCGACCTGACACCCTCACCGCATCTGCAAACTCCTTCCCCAGTGGCCACGTAGCGGCCGTCGCGGGGCTGGCGGTTGCGCTGATGATCGCCCTACCCAGGGCCCTCCGCTGGCCAGTGGCCGTCCTGGTCGCCGGTCCCGCCGTGGGTTTCACCGGGCTGGCCACCATCGTCCTTCTGTGGCACCGACCGAGCGACGTCGTCGGCTCGGTGCTTCTCGCCGTCATGGTCAATGCACTCGCAAACCGGCTGCTTGACCGCTCCGATCACAAGCCCACGTCGTCACCGGCCAGCAGCGTTCCGCACCGCGTTCGGCGGGGCCGCGGCCGTCGTGTGCTTGGCCGATCGGGAGACTCGCTGACGATCCGCCGTTACATTCCTGGTATCCGGAGGCACTCGAGTGTCTCGACGGTGCCGCCATCGCCTTGTGCGGATGGTTCTCGAGAAGCTTCCCAAGGGGCCTCGTGCGACTCGGCCTGGAGGATTGAATACACGCCAATCGGGTCGCCGGAGTCTCCGCCTGTCTCGATCACTCCGAGCGGGGTGCCCAGGTCGACGACTGCGTCGCCGACCCGCTCGGCCCAGGCCGTCCAGGCATCCATCCCCGCTTGGGTCTGCTCCGGCGTGCTCTGAGCCATCTGCTCATCGGCCGTCATGCTCGACCGGTAGTGCACGAGGTAGTTGGTCACGTCCTCCTCCTTTGGTGACTGGCCACAAATGGCCGCCCACCGCGGATCCGCCGCAGCACGCTAAGGAAACCTAATGGAGGTCGACCTGCAGTCCAGTCGTTATGAAGCCCGTGACCGAATCCTCTGAACGTCATCGGCAGGCTCGGCGCCAACATGCCCGTTCGCGCCTGGGCATTGGATCCCCGGAGACGTCTCGTTGGCGGGCGGCTAGGCACTGAAACCTCAGCCAGCGGATGGCGTACCGCCGGCCGGATGGCTGCTCAGCCACTGCTTGGCACGGTGCCGCGACGCCCTCGCGAGCCACGCGTCCTGAACGACTTCCTGCAGCTCCGCCAAGGAGAGCTCGCCCAGGCGGCTGGCTCGGACGAGCACCGACGGATGCCCGTCGAAGTGGGTGGTGGTGAAGAACGGTGTCGACTCGTCTTGGACCAGGGCCTGCTTCTCGGCCTCGTCCGCAACCCAGAACACGATGACGTCGCGGTAGCGCTCGCCGCTGTCCGGGTCGACCGCATCGGGTCGAGGGTTCCTGAAGAAGACGAAGGACCTGCCGGCCACCTGGTAGACCGGGTTGTCCTTCGTCCCGGCCGTGACCGTCACGTGGGGCATTGCCACAGCGAGCCTGTGTACGTCCTCGACGCGCGCGGCACGAGTCCGGTCGGACATTCCAGCAGCGTATGCGTCCGTCACCCCGCACGTGGACCGACTAATGCGGCGCCGGCTCAGCGAACAGCGGACCTGACCCCGGGATCTGAGGTCGCCGCGGGCAACACTAGGCGGCCCCATTCCTCGGAGCTGACACCGACAGAGACCGCAGACCACTCAGTCTGGCAATCTTGCTTCTGGGACGGGATTGGGGGACCAGTGCCCGGGCGGTGCCCCAATTCGCGGCACGCCCGGAACCGTAGAAAGCCGGTAATGCCCGTCCCACCAGATCGCCGGCCCCACTATCTGGAGTGAGAATGACCAATATTGCCGACGCCCCCGTCCCGGGCGGTTCCAGCCACGCTGCCGACCATCTTTGGATGCACTTCACTCGGATGGGCAACTTCGCCACCAACCCGGTGCCGATCGTCGAGCGCGGCGAGGGCGCCTATGTGTATGACAGCAACGGCCGCCGCTACCTTGATGCCCTGTCCGGCCTGTTCGTCGTGCAGGCCGGGTACGGCCGTGACGAAATCGCCGACGCCGCCGACAAGCAGACCCGTAAGCTGCCGTATTTCCCGATCTGGTCGTTCGCCACTCCGCCGGCCATCGAACTCGCGGACCGGCTCGCCACGCTGGCTCCCGGTGACTTGAACAAGGTGTTCTTCTCTTCGGGCGGCGGAGAATCGGTCGAGACGGCCTGGAAGGTCGCCAAGCAGTACTTCAAGCTCACCGGCAGGCCCACCAAGACAAAAGTGATCAGCCGCAACGTCGCCTACCACGGCACCACCCAGGGCGCCCTCGCCATCACCGGCGTGCCGACCTTCAAACATGCCTTCGAGCCACTCGTCCCTGGCGCTATCAAGGTGCCCAACACCGACTTCTACCGTCCTCCCGATCACCTGGCTGATAACGAGAAGGCTTTTGGGCTATGGGCCGCTGACCGCGTCGAGGAAGCCATCGTCGCCGAGGGCCCGGACTCCATCGCGGCGGTCTTCGTCGAACCCGTGCAGAATGCCGGCGGCTCCATTCCGCCGCCAACCGGCTACTTTGAGCGGCTCCGCGAAATCTGCGACACATACGACGTGCTGCTGGTCTCCGATGAGGTGATCTGCGCCTACGGTCGTCTGGGCACCATGTTCGGCTCTGACAAGTTTGGCTACCAGCCCGACATCATCACCAGCGCCAAAGGCCTGACTTCCGGGTACGCCGCGCTCGGGGCAGCCATCATTTCCGACCGGATCTTCGAACCGTTCAGCAAGGGCACCACCTCATTCCCGCACGGCTACACCTTCGGCGGACATCCAGTCGCATGCGCCGCCGCGCTAGCCAATCTCGAGCTCTTCGAGAAAGAGGACCTGTTGGGCAACGTGCTGCGCAACGAAGACGCCTTCCGCACGACGCTCGAGAAGCTTCTCGACCTGCCCATCGTCGGTAATGTTCGCGGCAACGGCTACTTCTGGTCCGTCGAGCTGGTCAAGGACCAGCCGACCAAGGAGCCGTTCACCACCGCCGACTGTGAACGGATCCTTCGAGGCCTTGTCGCCCCTGGCATGTGGGAGGCCGGCGTCTACTGCCGCGCCGACGATCGCGGCCAGGCCGTCGTGCAATTCGCCCCCCCGCTGATCTGCGGGCAGGCCGACTTCGACCAGATCGAATCCGCCATGCGCTCGGTCCTCACCGACGCCTGGGCGCAGCTCTAGCTCGCACCGACTAACCCGGCCACTTACCGGTCCGCTCGAAGGGCGTGGGGCACGGCGGAGATCCAAGAGCGATTGGGTCACCCCCAGCGGAACTCCATCGCGTCCTCGTGCTTGTCGGTGTCGCGCATGGCGTCGAGGACCGCCATGTCGGTGGCGGAGATCTCGAAGTCGAGTTCGGCGTTCTGCTGAATGTGATCGGTCGTGGTCGCCTTTGGCAGGACCACGGCTCCCTTCTGGAGCAGGTAGCGGATGCACAACTGTGGTGCGCTGACGTGGTAGCGCGCCGCGATGTCGCCGATTTCAGGATGGTTCACGATGAGGCCGTGCGCGAAGGGTGAGTAGGCCTCCACCACGATGTTGTGCTCGGCACAAGTCGCCACCGTGTCGGACGGGTCGAGCCCGATGAACCAGCGGATCTGGTTGACCATCGGCTTGGTCTCACACGCGGGCAACAAGCTGGCGAGGTCGTCGCGGTCAAAGTTCGACACGCCAATGGCCTTGACTCGACCGCTGGCGAGGAACTGCTCCATCGCCTTCCAGATCTGCCGGTTCTCCTCCCGACAGTCCTTGCCAACCTCGTCCCAGGGCCATGGCGCATGGACAAGGTAGAGGTCGAGGTAGTCCAGCCCGATCTCACTCATCGTGGTCTCGAACTCCTCGACCGCCTTGTGATAGTCCTTCGCCTCGGCCGGCAGCTTCGATGTGACATAGACCTGCTCGCGTGGGATGCCCGAGTCGCGAAGCGCTCGTCCGACCGACGCCTCGTTGTAGTAGGCACGGGCGGTGTCGATGTGGCGGTAGCCCAGGCGCAACGCGTCCGCTACGGCGTTGTAGCACTCCTCGCCCTCCTTCAGCAGCCATGTGCCGAACCCGATCTTGGGAATCTGGTCACCGTTGCTGAGGGTGCAGGTCTCGGATAGGACGCTCATGGATGCTCCTTGGTCGTCACAGATTGGTTATGGCTTGGGCGGCTTCGCTGCGGCGCCCGCCCTGAACCGGATCTGAGCCGCGCCGTCCTCGAGCTCGGTCAGCTCTCGATTGACTGTAGGGCATAAGCCGACGCCTACCGGCAGACTGGCTGCTGCGGTTGTCGAACGACGCGACGCCCGAGGTCCGGGCCCCGATAGTCACTCCAGCAGATCCGGCCGCCGCCGGCCCTTCACCCCCGCATCCGCGAGTCGCCTCTTGACTGTCACGAGCTTGTAGACGAAGACCGCAGCGGCAGTGACTGCGCCGGCATCATCGAGGAGGCCGAACGGTCCAAGCATTACCTCAGGCAACACATCGACCGGGCTCGCCAGGTAGACCAGAGCCCCGATCATGGCGATCAGCCCGCGTGGCGGGACGCGATAGCGCCACATCACGAACCCGATGACGGCCACCCCGAGCAGCGAGAGGACGCCGAGCAGCACGAGCATCAGAGTCAGCAGGTCCGACATATCCACGGCGTCCACTGTGCCCCATGCGCCCAGCGAACGGCTCAGTACCGGTGGCCCCGAACGAGTGTGCTCTTGCCCGATGATGGGTTCAAGATCAACTGCATTCGCTCCATGTTCGCCCGATCTGCCAATGGCCAGGTCGCTGACGCGCTCGCCAGGAGCAAGAACACGAGCTGGCTTCCGCACTCGGTCACTGGTGGAGTTGGCTGGGTGATGCTGATCGGCCGCTGTGTTGGCAGTCGATGAATGGGAGAGACATTGTGGAGTTGTACGAGGTAATGCGGACAACCTCCGCAGCGCGCCATTTCACCAATGACCCGTTGCCCGACGCGACGCTATACACGATCCTCGACAACGCGCGATTTGCTCCGAGCGGCGGCAATCGGCAGGGCACGCGGATTGTGATCATTCGGGATTACAGCACCAGACAGGCGCTGTTGGAGCTGACGATTCCAGCGGCTCGGAAGTACGTTGCCCAGCGCCAAGCCGGTGAGAATCCCTGGAACACCATAGATCCGGGTCGGGTGTCCGATCAGGAGATCGCGGCCACCGATGTTCCCACCAGTTTCACGGCTCCGCTCTTGCAATCGGCGGTCGTTCTTCTCGTCTGCGTGGATCTTCGGGTGGTGGCTGCCTTCGACAAAGAACTCGACCGCGTTGGTATCGTCGGAGGCGCCTCGGTATACCCGTTGGTGTGGAACATCTTGCTGGCGGCAAGAAACGAGGGCTTCGGCGGAACCATCACGACCATGGCGGTAGCGCAGGAACCGCGGATTTGTGAGTTGCTGGGTATCCCTGAGACGTACGCCGTTGCCTGCGTCGTTCCGCTGGGCAAACCTGTTCAGCAACCCCGCAAGCTGTCGCGGCTCGACGTTGCGGAGCTGACGCGACTTGAGCACTGGCAGGGCGGACCGCTCACTTCGGGCTGAGCACTGACTCAATAGCGGCCCCGCGCATGGGCCTAAGACACTTCGAATCAGGAATGAGTTGCACGACACTGGTCGGGACCTGGCGCCCGAGCCATGAAGAACGTCGGCGGTTGGCAGGGCTGGCGACTACCCTGAATCGTCGGTAGGCCGTACGGCCGGTCTTGAAACGGCACCGTTCTAGGAGTTGCACGGGGAATGAAGCGCATCCTGCTCCGATCGGCCAAGGATCCCTTCCTGGCGTTGTCACCAGAGGCCTCCCTGGCGCGGAACGTGTTCGCCAGCAACTCCGGCAACATGCTGTTCGCCGAAGCCGTGCACAAGGTGCTGTCGGTCCCGAACACGGAGGTGGTCTCGAGCGGCTTCGTCACCGATCGGGTCGAATTGCACCCCGAGACCATCAGCCGGATCAACGAGGAGTTCGACGCCTTCGTCATCCCGCTGGCCAACGCCTTCCGGCCGTCGTTCAGCAACCAGCTCCGCCGGCTGACCCGGCTGATCCGTCAACTCCAGATGCCGGTCGTCGTCGTCGGTGTCGGTGCCCAGGCGACACGCCGGGCGGTCGAGCTACCGGAATCGTTGCAGGAGCCGGCGAAGAACTTCCTGTCCGCGGTGCTGGACAAATCGACCAAGGTCGGCGTCCGCGGTGAGATCACCCGACGCTGCCTGGCCGCACTAGGCTTCGGCGACGAACACATCGAGGTGATCGGCTGCCCCTCGCTGTACTCCTCCGGCCGCGACCTGGCGGTGCACAAGAGTGATCGTGGTCTGAGCAGGGACAGCCGGATCGCTGCGAACCTGACGCTCTCCCAGGTCAACGCGGCCAAGATCATGAGACAGGCCGCGGAACGCTATCCCGAGTTGATTTACGTACCGCAGACGATCAACGAACTGCGGATGCTGCTCTGGGGTGTGCCGCTGCCGCAGCCGCTCGATGATCACATGCCGGCAAAGCCGGACGACCCGCTCTACCGGCAGGACCGGATCCGGTTCTTCCTGGACCCGCTGGTCTGGTACCGGTTCCTGGCCGATCGCGATTTCGCCTTCGGCACCCGGATCCACGGCAACATCGCAGCGCTCGCCGTCGGCACCCCGGCCTATCTGCTGGCCTTCGACTCCCGGACCACCGAGCTGGCCGACTATCATGCCATCCCGTACGGCTCGGCCGCCACGATCGCGCCGGACACCGACGTCGCCGATCTCTACGACCGCGCCGACTTCACCGCGTTCAACCAGCGCCAGCCCGAGGTGTTCGATCACTACCTCGGTTTCCTCGAGAAGAACGGGCTCGCGCACGTCTACCAGCCCGGCAACGAAAACCCGGAGTTCGATCGGCGGCTGGCCGAGGTGAACTTCCCGGCCGGGGTGCGTTCTCTGTACGCCGGCGGCGCCGAATCGACCGCGATGGTGCTGGACCGGCTGAAGTGGCTCTACCAGGGTGAACAAACCGACCGGGAACGCACGGAGGCGGCGTACGAGCCGCGGCCGTTCGGGCCACTGCGGGAGCCCGGTCCCGCGGTGGCACAGGCCCCGGCCGAAGCGCAGGCCCCGGCCGAGCCGAAACGCCGACCGACGCACGTCCGGATCAGTCGCCGGGTGATGCGCCGACTGCGGGCACTCCGCGGCTGATCGAATCCGCCGACACACGCCAAAGCCGTTTGCGGATGTGCTGAATCGGCGGTGAGGATCTACGGCGTGTACAGGGGCGATCAGGAACTGGGCGACCGCGTCAGCTGTCGGCGAGATAGGGATCGGCCCAGGCGCTGATGATCAGGGCTGCCCGTTTGGCCTGTTTGCGGCCGGTGAGTAGGTGGTCGGCGCCCTCCAGTGACACGAAGCTGCGCGGATGCCGCGCCGCGCGGAAGATCTCGCTGGCGTTCGCGATGCCGACCGTGTTGTCGGTCGGGGAATGCATGACCAGCAGCGCTCGTCTCAGGGTGCGGATCTGTTCGCGCAGATCGACTGCGCGGACGTCCTCGATGAAGTGTCGCCGCAGGGTGAGCGCCTTGCCGCCGATCAGGAAGGGCGCTTCGCCGTCGGCGTAGATGCGTTCCACGAGCGCGTCGTAGTGGTGCTCCACGTGCCCGGGTTCGTACGGTGCGCCGATGCTGGCCACCGCGCGCACCGACTCGAGCTGGTGGGCCGCCGCGATCACCGCCGCCCCACCGAAGGAGTGCCCCACCAGAAGCCGGACGGTGCGGTCGGATTCGTTCATGAACCGGGCCGCTTGGACGGTGTCGGCCACCTTGTGGGAGAACGAACCGTCGCCCCAGTCGCCCTCGGAGTCGCCGAGCCCGAGGTTGTCGAAGCGCAGCATCCCGACACCTGCGCGGGCCAGCTGCTTGCAGATCCGGCTCGCCGCCACGCTGTCCTTGCCCAGGGTGAAGCCGTGGGAGAACACGCCCCAGCCGCGGATCCGGCCCTCCGGTTGGTCGATCAGACCCGCCAGCCGGGGCCCGCTCGTGCTTTGGAACCACACCCGCTCCACCACGCGGCCATCCTCCCAAACCCGGTGACGCCATGTTGCCCGGCGGCGGCGCCCACACCGGCGTCCGCCAGGTGCAGCGGCGTCGTTGACACTCGAAGCGGCGTCTGCGTGCCTGTTCGGAAGGACCAGCTGGAGGCCGAGAGTCCGCTAGCTGGCAGGGTCTGTCACGCCCTCGCGGCCACCTGGACCATCCTGCTGCGGGACATCTTGGGCAGTGCCGGCGGCGGCCTGAAGGTTGGCCGGCAGAAGTACCGCGGCAACCAGGCCAATCAGACCGACTACTGCTAGCGCGGACATCGCGAGGGCGTACGCGCGACCCGGTGTTGCAGCGATTCCGGCTACGAGGATGGTGCCTGCTATCGCGGTTCCGAGGCTTGAGCCGAGATTGGACACACTGCGGGACAGGCCGGAGATCTCGCCCTGCTGGCTTTCCGGAAAGCTGGATTGGACGACATTGACCGACGGCGTGAGCATCGCGCCGAGCCCTAGTCCAATCAGGAGCAGGCCCGGAGCAAACGCCCATGCTGTCGTCGCGTTGCTCACGAAGAACAACAGCACGGCCACGCCGGCGATAGTGAGCACGAAGCCCGAAAGGATAAGCGTTCGCTGCGTATAGCGCTTGGCCAGGCGCTCGGCGGCGAGTGAGGACACCAGCAGCCCAAGCGTTGCGGCCGTGAAGATCACGCCGGTCTGGATGGCGTCGTAGCCACGAACGACTTGCAGATAAGCCGAGACCACAAAGGAGGTGCCCAAGAGCATCACCCACTGGGTGTTTTGCGTCACCATGCCGAGATTGGACGTGCGATTGCGGAACAGACTCGTCGACAGCAGCGGCTCCTTGCCGGCGCGCTCTTTTGCGCGTATCGAGCGGAAGAACAATGCGAGGACCAGCGCACCGGCGATGATCAAGATCAGCATCAGCCACAGGTTGTTGTCAGCGGCCAAGATGCCCGTGACGACAAGCACGAGGCCGAGCGCCGACAGGACCGCACCGGAGATGTCGAAGGGCCGGCTTGGGTCCGGCGGAAGAGGATCTTTGATCTTTCGGCTCAGCCAGACGATCACGGCTATGACGAGCGCCTGGAAAACGAACGCGGCGCGCCAGCTGATCGCAGAGGTGATCAGGCCACCGATCAGCGGGCCGGCCGCGGCACCGATGCCTCCCAGAGCGCTGATCACCCCAAACGCACGAGCACGGGACGTGAGTTCGGTGAACAGCAGCGTGGTGAGGATGTACACAGGCGGGATCAGCAGTGCAGTGCCAATTCCTTCGAGAATGGAGTTGCCGAGAATCAGCAAACCCAAGCCGGGAGATACCGCGCTCAGCAGGGCACCGATGGCGTAAACGACTAGTCCGATCATGAAGCATCGTTTGCGGCCGTAGAGGTCGGTCAACTTGCCGCCGGGGATCATCAATGCGGCCATGACCAGCAGGAAGATCGTGATCGCGATCTGAATGCCCTGGACCGAGGTGTCCAGGTCCTCGCTCATGTCTGTGATCATCACGTTCATGTTCGAGCCGGCGAAACTGCAGATGAACTGGGCGAGGGCCAAGGGAGCGAGCACTAGTCGCAGGTTGCCTGACGGGCGTCCAGCCGCGGCGCTTTGACTCATCTTTCCCACCTGCTTCCGAGAGTCGATCAGCGGCCGAGACTATCTGAGGCATCGTCCCACGGGGCAAGTCGCCACCAATCGCCCCTCGCGGGTGAGGTCGCAGCCAGGGCTCGGGACCAGCATGGCCACATCATGACGATTGGATCGAGCCTGATGTCGAATTATCCACTTATCGCCGATCACGGTCTGATCGGAAATCTCCAGACAGCCGCGCTGGTCGCAACCGACGGAACCATTGACTGGTTTTGCGCTCCTCGCTTCGACTCGCCCAGCATCTTCGGATGCTTGCTGGACCAAGATCGCGGTGGGCACTTGCAGACCCGACCGACGGTTGACACGTTCAGGCGACAACAGCTCTACTACCCCGACACGGCGATCCTCGTCACTCGCTTTCTCACCGAGGCGGGCGTGGGGGAAGTCGTCGATTTCATGCCGATCGCCAGCACCACGGACGCCTCCGACCGCCACCGGCTAGTACGCATGATCCGCTGCGTACGCGGTGAGATGACCTTCGCTGTGAATATCGCGCCGAGGTTCGACTACGGCCGAGAGTCACATGAGACGCATGTCACCGAGGACGGTGTTGTCTTCCAAGGTGCCCGCCACGCGATGTCGTTGAGTTTCGTACGCGAGCCGGACGATGCACGACTCGCACGTGTCCAGATGGGCTCTCACGACGACCTCCAGGCCGAGCTCACGTTATCTGCCGGCCAGATGCGTGGGCTGGTTCTGGAAACAGGGGAACCTCGACCTCCGCGACCGGTGCGAGTCTCTGAAGCCTGGCAGCTCTTCAACGAGACCGTGCAGTTTTGGCGGTCCTGGCTCGCCCAGTCCACGTACACGGGCCGGTGGCGCGAGACACTGGAACGGTCCGCGATCACTCTTAAGCTCATGACCTATGCGCCGAGCGGCGGAATCGTCGCCGCACCAACCGCCGCATTGCCTGAGCAGATCGGGGGGGAACGCAACTGGGATTATCGGTACACGTGGGTGCGCGATGCGTCCTTCTCGGTGTATGCACTACTGGGCCTCGGATTTACTGAAGAGGCGGCGGGGCTGGGACGCTGGTTAGGCGACAGGGTGCGCGAGCAGGTCGGCGGCGAAAGCGGCCCGCTCAACATCATGTATCGCGTCGACGGTTCGAGTGATCTGACCGAAGAGATCATCACGGATTGGGAGGGGTATCGGGGATCAAGCCCGGTGCGGATCGGAAACGGTGCCGCAGACCAGTTACAGCTCGACATCTATGGCGAGGCGATCGACAGCCTGTACTTCGGAGCTCAGCGGGGGCTGGAACCTGGACACATGGGATGGCAGCGACTCTCCGACCTGCTGAATTGGCTCACCGACAACTGGAATCAGCCAGAGGAGGGTATCTGGGAAACTCGGGGCGGCCGGCAGGATTTCACTTACGGCCGGCTGATGAGCTGGGTCGCCTTGGATCGGGGCATCCGTCTGGCCGATCGACGCGGGCGTCCAGCCCCACTGGAGCGCTGGCGCAGCGAACGAGACGCCATCTACAACCAGATCATGACGGCCGGCTGGAGCGATGCACGCCAGGCGTTCGTGCAGCACTATAAGACCGATGTGCTCGACTCGTCACTGCTGCGCATGTCGTCGGTCGGCTTCATCGCCCCCAAGGATCCCATGTGGATCTCGACTTTGGACGCTATGGACCGCGAGCTTGTAACCGACAGCCTGGTGTACCGCTATGACCCGGAGGCTTCACCTGACGGGCTGCGCGGTGCGGAGGGGACGTTCTCGCTGTGCACATTCATGTACGCGGATTCACTCGCCAGAGCTGGCCAGCTGGAGAAAGCGCGCAACACCTTCGAGAAGATGCTCACCTATGCCAATCACCTCGGGCTCTACTCGGAGGAGATCGCACTCACGGGCGAGCAGATCGGCAACTTCCCTCAAGCATTCACCCACCTTGCGCTGATCGACGCGGCCCTCACACTGGATAGAGAGCTCGATAGGCGCGGAGTTCTGAGTTAGCGCGCGTCTGTGAACTTGTCGGCCAGATGTGGTCGGAGCCGACTCGGCCGCTGGGCGGAACCTCCGGAGGATGTAGGGTCCGCCCACGCGCCCGTCGGTGGGCGGCTCGCCCCGACGGTGAAGGAGTCGTGGTCGGAGACAGGCCGTCCAGGCTTGCCAAGTCCTACCGGAGTTGGTCGTACTGAGTCCGGGAACCCCCTTCTCGCGGCCCGGCGAGTCAGGCCTGTCCGCAACGGTGGGTTTTCGCTAGCCTCAGCCCTATGACGGAGTCCGTGGCCCTGCCGGGCGGACCGACGCTCGCGTACCGTGAGTGGGGCCGGCCCGATGGTGCTGTGGTGTTGCTGCTGCACGGTCTCACGTCCTCGGGGGCTGATTGGCGGCATTTCGCGCCGCTGGTCGGCCAGAGGTTCCGCGTGGTGGCTCCGGATCTTCGTGGCCATGGGGAAAGCAGCTGGCCGGGGGAGTACAGCCTCGAGCTGATGCGGAACGATGTCATCCAGCTGCTGGAGGCGCTCGGTTTCTACGGGGTCATTCCTTTCGGTCACTCGGCCGGAGGGCTCGTCGCCTTCCTGCTTGCCGCTACCCGGCCCGATCTGGTTCGGGCCTTGGTGCTGGAGGACATGCCTACGCCCGATCCGGCCGATCCTCCTCTAGATGTGCCCAGGCGCTCGCGGCCCGGTGAAACACACGACTGGCGCGCCGCCAGCGAGATCCAACGGTGGCGGAACAGCCCGCCGAGCGATTGGTGGCAATTGAGCGAGCAGATCAGCTGTCCCACCTTGATCGTCGGGGGCACCAACAGCCACATCCGCCAAGATCGTCTGGCCGAGCTGGCCCGGCGAATACCGAACGCGCGTTACGAGTCGATGGACGGCGGTCATGACCTTCATGCTCGGCGCCCGGGAGAGTTCGACACGTTGATCGAACCGTTCTTAACGCCCTGGGCGAGATAGCTGAACACGGGTGCATAGCTGACAAGGAATCGCCCACCCGTGCTTGGGTAGCCTTGTCGCCATGTCCACGGTGGCCGAGGATCGGCGTGCATTAGCACGCTCCGGCATCCCCGTCGACCCCGATTTGAGTGAGCCGCTGCCCAAGCGGCTGCTCAGGAGCAGGATGTTCTGGCTGACCCTGATCATGCTGGGCGTCTACCTGACATTGCTGATCTTGCTCTACCGTCAAGTTGTGCCTGACCAGCAGGTGCCGGGCGGCACGGTGCCAGGTTTGGGCACGGAAGCCATTCCCCTCGCCGCCAAGTACGCGGCCATTACGGCCATCCCCTTGTCGCTGATCTTCCTCTGGGCCGACAGATACCGCCCCCAGCGCATCTGGGTGTGGATCATGACCTTCGGCTGGGGCGCATGTGTGGCCACCTTCGTCTCCGCTCAGGTCAACACGTGGGCCGCCGGACACCTCAGCATCGTCGGCGACGGTGACCCTGCGACCGGCCCCCGAGCCGCGATCTACGTAGCACCGTTCGTTGAAGAAGCGTCGAAGGCCACCGTCCTCTTCTGGCTGGCGATCTTGATGCGCTACGCCTGGGTGAGCCGGATCAGCGGCATCGTGCTAGCCGGCCTCTCAGGCACTGCGTTCGCGTTCGTGGAGAACATCCTTTACTACGGGCGGGCCTATCGATATGCAGCTCGGTCGTTCGGGCAGGCACCTCCGCTGGAGGCCATGCAGCAACTCTTCGTGGTGCGTGGGCTGATGACGTTCTTCGGGCACCCGCTCTTCACCGCGATGACTGGCATCGGTCTCGCGGTGGCTTTGCGATCCAAGAGCAAGGTCGTCCGGGTCGTCGCGCCGCTGGCCGGGTTCTGCGCGGCCTCCTTCCTGCACATGGCCTTCAACACGACCGCCTCCCTGGTGAGCGGCCCCAGCCTCCTGTGGATGTATCTCGGCGTGGCGCTGCCACTGGTGATCGGCATGATCGTCTTCGTCGTCCGGCAGTTGCTGCGCGAGGGGCGGCTGATCCGCGAGCGGTTGATCGACTACGTCCGGGTCGGTTGGTTGCCGCAAGGCGATCCTCAACCCCTGTCGCGGTTGCGGATTCGGCTGCGTGCGCTGTGGCACGCGATTTTCATCAGTCCCTCCGCCTTTCTCGCCACGCTTCGGATGCAGCGCGCAGCGACCGAGCTCGCCTACCTGCGTGATGCCATGACTCGGGGCATCGTCGACCGAGCGGGGCTCCTTCGAGAGAAGGTGCTGCTGGCCAGGATTCGGTCGGTGCGGGCTCAGGCAGTCGTTCAGCCGACCGGGCGAGCCGACTACCCAGCACTGCGGCGCCGTTCGGCCCCCCGCGCAGTTGACTATCCGGCGCCTACCTACCCGGGTCCCGCCGGCATTGGTGGCTACTACGCCACGCCAGCCTCCGAGAGTACGAACGAGGTCGGCAGCGCTCCGCTGGGACAAACGGCGACCTCGTACTCCGAAGTCGACCCGAACTGGAAGCCGCCGGGTGAGTAGAGCCCTTCGCCAGGTGCGGCCGCTGGAGTCTGCGCTGGTTGAACTGCGAAGTGCAGCCCTCCCGGTTTCGTTGCCGCTTCCGCTGCCGGGCGCCGCCGAGCAACGACGCGCCGTTCGGGAGATCACCAGTCAACTGGATGACTACGTGCTGCCCCGACTCGCCACGATCGACGCACCGCTGCTCGCCGTCGTCGGGGGCTCGACCGGCGCGGGCAAGTCGACGCTTGTCAACTCGCTGGTGGGTCGACGGGTGAGCGCCCCTGGCGTGATCCGGCCCACCACGCGGGCGCCGGTTCTCGTCCATCACAGTTCAGACGCCGAGTGGTTCACTGACGATCGGATCCTGCCGGGTCTGGCCCGCTCTACCGGCGCCGCCAAGGAGGCCCGATCCCTCCAGCTGGTTGCTGAAGACTCGATTCCGGCGGGGCTGGCCATCCTTGATGCACCCGACATCGATTCGGTGGTCGTCGAGAACCGTGAGCTTGCGGCACAGTTGCTGGCCGCCGCCGATCTGTGGCTCTTCGTGACCTCAGCCGCTCGCTATGCCGATGCAGTGCCCTGGGACTTCCTCAATTCAGCCGCCGAGCGCAGCGCCGCCGTCGCTGTCGTGCTCGACCGGGTGCCCCCGCGTGCTATGACCGAGGTGCCGGCGCATCTCGGCCAGATGATGAGCGAGCGAGGTCTGGGCGCGTCGCCGCTGTTCGCTGTGCCTGAGACCATCGTCGATGATCAAGGCCTGCTGCCAACCTCGGCCATTTCGCCGATCCGCGGCTGGCTCGCCCGGATCGCTCGAGATCAGGTCAGCCGTGCCGAGGTGGTCCATCGCACCCTGGACGGTGCGATTGGAGCGCTCGCCGCCCGGGCGCCTCGGCTGGCTGGCGCGGTCGACGAGCAAGCCGAGGTGGTGAGGCAGCTGCGCGCCGAAGTCGACCATTCGTACGCCGAGGCGGTCCGTACGATTTCGGTGCAGACCGCCGACGGCACGCTGCTGCGGGGCGAAGTGCTTGCTCGCTGGCATGAATTCGTCGGCACGGGTGAGTTCTTCCGAGCACTGGAACACAAGGTCAGCTGGCTGCGGGACCGTGTGGTCGCCGCGATCAAGGGTGAGCCGTCGGGTGCTGGGAACCTCAAGGTCGCCGTCGAGTCAGGCCTGGAGGCGTTGGTCCGGCAGGAGGCCGATTCGGCGGCTGAACGAGCAGAGGCGTCGTGGCAGGCCAACGCGGCAGGCCGGGATCTGATTGGGCGGACGAGTGCAGATCTGAGCCGGTCCTCCCCCTCTTTCGAACAGGCTGCGGCACGAGCGATTCGCGACTGGCAGGGCGCCGTCCTGGACCTCGTGTCCGACGAAGGCATGGGCAGGCGGGCCAAGGCTCGTTATCTCGCTCTCGGTGTCAACGGCGTCGGGGTGGCCTTGATGATCGTGGTCTTCGCACACACCGGTGGCCTGGTGGGAGCCGAGATCGGCGTAGCCGGCGGTACGGCGGTGCTCGCGCAACGCGTTCTGGAAGCAGTCTTCGGCGATCAAGCGGTCCGGCGACTTGCCGAAACCGCCAAGGCAGAGCTTGACGCCCGGATCGAGGCACTCATGGCAGGTGAGTTGCTGCGTTACCACGCGATCTTGGACGGTCTCGGTGTCGACCCGGGACAGGCGACCCGACTGAGATCGGCCGCGCACGCAGTGGAGGCTGCTCGAGCCGAGGGCCTTCCTCGAGCGGTCGGATCCCGGCCGGTGCACGATCAAGCGCTGATCGCCGCAGACGAGCGGCCTGCGATCGAGGCGGCGCGAGTAGCTGAACTCGCAGAGCTCTACCCCGCGGGCTCCGGCGACATCGTCGAGGCCGAGATCGTCGAAACCGAGGAGCTTCGCTGATGGCCAGTCGGGGGCTCGCATTGCTGACTCGCAAGGACGAGACCGCCCACCTGGTCGAGCGCGTCCGGGCGCTTCGCGAGGCTACAGACTTGTGTGCTGGAAGGGTTTCCGACGAGGTCGTCGCTGAGGCCGAGCGAGTCATCGCCCAGACTGATCGCCGCCTGACGATCTCCGGCGCCGGGACGGTCGTCGCCTTGGCCGGTGCTACAGGATCGGGCAAGTCCAGCATGTTCAACGCGCTCAGCGGGACGAATCTTGCCACCGTAGGAGTCCGGCGCCCGACAACCTCCTCCGCGCTCGCCTGCAGCTGGGGTGACGAATCGGCCGAGGAACTCCTGGACTGGTTGCGGATTCCCCGTCGGCATGCGCTGGAGCCGGATCCGGCGATGGCGGCGGCGCTCGACGGACTGGTGTTGCTGGATCTGCCCGATCATGACTCGACCGAGCTCTCTCACCGGATGGAGGTCGATCGCCTGGTTCAGCTGGTCGACATGCTGATCTGGGTGGTCGACCCACAGAAGTACGCCGATGCCGCGCTGCATGACCGCTACCTGATTCCGCTGGCGACCTACGCCGACGTGATGATGGTGGTGCTCAACCAAGTTGACCGCCTGACGCCCTCCGAACGTGACCAATGCCTACGCGACCTTCGCCGACTGCTGTCCGCCGAAGGCATCGACGGGATCGAGGTGCTCGCTGTGTCGGCTGTAACCGGCGAGGGCATGGACGAGCTCCGCAGCAGACTGGCCAAGGCTGTGGCGGAGAAGAAGGCAGCGGCGCGACGTCTGGCGGCCGATGTCGGTGCCGTCGCGAGTCGACTGTCGAGTGCTTCGGGTATGACGAAGACCGCCCCAGTCAGCAGGCAGAGCATCGACCGAATGAACAAGCGCCTGGCCGATGCGGCGGGTGTGACGGTTGTGACCGAGGCGGTCGGCAACGCTTGGCGACTGCGTGGTGGGCTGGCCACCGGCTGGCCCGTGCTTGCTTGGGTCGCCAAGTTCAAGCCGGATCCGCTACGCCGACTGCACCTGGATCGGCTCGGTGCTGGTCGCAAGCAAAAGGAGATTGACCCGTCGCGCGTCGGCCGCACGTCACTGCCGGCCACGTCCGGAGTGCAGAAGGCGCGTGTCGACACCGCGATCCGTGCGCTTGCCGATGAGACGGCGGAGGGCCTCAACCGCGGCTGGGCCGATGCCATCAAGGCGCGCTGCCCGCTCCTCCGATGGCGTCCTGCCCGACACCCTCGACCGGGCGGTTGCGACGACGGATCTGGATCTCGCAGCGCATCGCAATTGGTGGCAGGCGGTCCGGGTGCTGCAGTGGTTCCTGATCGCAGGTGTGGTCGGTGGCCTCGCCTGGCTCGGCTCGGCCTTCGTCTTGGCTTATCTGCAGTTGCCGCCGTTGCCAGAAGTCACCTGGTGGGGCTTTCCCGCGCCCACCGTGTTGGCCGTCGGTGGAGTCCTCGCCGGCCTGCTGGTCGCTGGGCTGGCCCGCATCGGGATCGAGGTGGGCGCCAGGCGGCGGTCACGCAATGCGACTCGCGCGCTGCGCCGCTCGATCGGCAAGGCCACCCAAGAGCTGGTGGTCGGCCCGGTTGAGGCCGAAAGCGAACGCTACGAGAGGGCTCGGGTGGCGCTGGAACGCGCGCGCGGTTGACTGGTCCTGCGCTATCCACAGGCAGCACGGGCCCCGTACCTCCGTCCACAGATTCACGCCAGCTCGTACGAAAACCGCTGCGATCCGCATAGTCCTCTCTGACCATCCCAGGCGGGAGGTCGGAGAGGAAGACATGGATGCATACGTCCATATCACTGGCTACGTCGGAACCGACGTCGAGCTGCGCACCAACAGTTCTGGCGGCGTGGCCAGCTTTCGGGTGGCCAGCACGCCGCGGTACCGCAAGGGTGGTGATTGGGTCGATGGAAACACGACCTGGCTGACGGTGACCTGTTGGCGCAGCCTTGCCGAGCACGTCGCTAAGAGCATCCGTAAGGGCGATCCCGTCATAGTGATCGGCAAGCTGCGGACCAATGCCTTCAAGGGCGAGGACGGGGTGCTCGTGGAACGGCTGATCCTCGAGGCAACCGCCCTCGGCCATGACCTGAGCCGGGGCACGTCAATCTTCTCCCGTGTCGAGCGGGTGATTGTCGCGGAGGACACCGAGTCCGACGAGCACGCAGCTATCGCGGCGGCCGAGGCTCAGCCTCGCGATCCGGGTGTCGGAGCTCCGCCCCCGGCCATGGTCGGGAGTTCCGGGTAGGAACTGGCATAATTGGCAGTCGCGGGCGCACGATCGCCCGCTCCCCAATCGACGCGAAAGTTCCTATCCCGCATGCCTGAGTTCATCTATTCGATGCACAACGTTCGCAAGTCGCTCGGCGACAAAGTCGTGCTCGACAACATCACATTGTCGTTCTTTCCCGGGGCCAAGATCGGCGTCGTCGGTCCGAACGGCACAGGCAAATCGACGCTGCTCAGACTCATGGCCGGGCTGGAGAGGCCTAACAACGGTGAAGCCAACCTGGCCAAGGCAGCAAGCGTCGGCATCTTGCTCCAAGAGCCGCCGCTGACCGAGGGCAAGACCGTCCTCGAGAATGTGGAGGAGGGGGTGGCCGACGTCAAGAGGTTGCAGGCCAGGATGGAGGAACTCGGCGTGGCCATGGCTGACCCGGACGCCGACTTCGATGCGCTGATGGCCGAGATGGGTGATGTACAGACCGAACTGGACCACCGCAATGCTTGGGACATCGACTCGCAGCTCGAGCAGGCAATGGACGCTCTGCGGTGCCCGTCGCCCGACACTCCCGTCGACGTTTTGTCCGGCGGTGAGCGGCGCCGAGTCGCGTTGTGCAAGCTGCTGATTTCGCAGCCAGACCTCCTGTTGCTGGACGAGCCGACGAACCACCTCGACGCCGAATCGGTGCAGTGGCTTGAGGGGCACCTGAAGAGCTACGCCGGCGCTGTCCTGGCCGTGACGCACGATCGCTACTTCCTTGACAATGTCGCGGAATGGATTCTCGAGCTGGACCGCGGACGCGCCCATCCGTACGAGGGCAACTACTCGACGTACCTCGACACCAAGAAGGCGCGGTTGCAGATCGAGGGCAAGCGCGATGCCAAGCGCGCCAAGATCTTGGAGCGCGAACTCGACTGGGCCCGGTCGAATCCCAAGGCACGGCAGGCGAAGAACAAGGCGCGGTTGACCCGGTATGAGGAGATGGCCGCGGAGGCGGAGCGCAATCGCAAGCTCGACTTCGAGGAGATCAACATCCCGGCCGGTCCGCGGCTGGGCACCAACGTGTTGGAGGCCAGCAAGCTGGTCAAGGGCTTCGGCGACCGGCTGCTGTTCGACGGGCTCAGTTTCTCGCTGCCGCGTGCCGGGATCGTCGGCGTGGTCGGGCCGAACGGCGTTGGCAAGTCCACGCTGTTCCGGATGATCGTCGGCGAGGAGCAGCCGGATTCCGGCGAGCTGAGGATCGGCGACACCGTGTCGATCTCCTACGTCGATCAAGGGAGGTCGCGGCTCGACCCCAGAAAGAACGTCTGGGAACTCGTGTCCGACGGTCTCGACCACATCAAGGTGGCCAGCTTTGAAATGCCTTCGCGGGCCTACGTCGCCTCCTTCGGTTTCAAGGGTCCTGACCAGCAGAAGCCGGCCGGCGTCCTGTCCGGCGGCGAGCGCAACCGGCTGAACCTCGCGTTGACCCTGAAGATGGGCGGCAACCTGCTGCTCCTGGACGAGCCGACCAACGACCTCGACGTGGAGACCCTGCAGTCGCTGGAGGATGCGCTGCTCGATTTCCCTGGCTGCGCCGTGGTGGTCTCGCATGACCGTTGGTTCCTGGACCGGGTGGCGACACACATCCTCGCTTGGGAAGGTAACGATGAGGATGACGCTCAGTGGTTCTGGTTCGAAGGGAACTTCGCCGACTACGAGGCCAACAAGATCGCCCGCCTCGGCGCCGAGGCCGCTCGCCCGCACCGGGCGACCCACCGCCGGTTGACTCGAGGTTAGGACCGCGACTGTGTATCACGTTTACAGTGAGGATTTGCCGGAGCCGGGACACACCACGCCCGCAGGAGTGAGCGACGCGACCGTCGGCGCTCTCGGCAAGCTATCGGAGGCGCTCGAGGCATGCGAGAGAGCGCGCGGCCATCTCTACTCGTTCCACCAGCTCACGGGTTCAGCGGACTGCAAGCTGGGCGAGGCGGTGCAGAGGTTGCGCGAGGCGGGACACGAGAAGATCGCGGACCGGCTTGACACCGAACTTTATGGTCGCAACGTACTGGACGGCCGCTGGACCTTTCAGGTGGTCGAGGAGTACGACGACACGTACTGGTCTTTGTTCCGTGAATTGGAGAAGGCCGCTCGTGATGAACTCGTTGACGGCCGCCGCCACCTTTACGAGGCTCGCATGAAGCAGGCGGAACGGACGGACGGACTTCCCGGGCACTCTGCTCACCCCTGATCACAGGCGAGAGGCGAGGAGCTCGGCAAGGGTGACGGCTTGGCGGTTGCCGAGTTCGGCCAGCTGTGTGCGGCAGGAGAATCCGTCGGCCAAGACCACAGCATCCGGACGGGCGTGCACGGCGGGTAACAGGTCGTGCTGAGCCACTGCGACCGAGACGTCGTAATGGCCTTTCTCGACGCCGAAGTTGCCGGCAAGTCCGCAGCAGCCACCGACCGTCGTGACATTTGCCCCGGTTCTGGCGAGCAATGCGGCGTCGGCTCGCCAGCCCAGCACTGAGGCATGGTGGCAGTGTGGCTGAGCCACGAGCTCAAGATCGCTCAGATCGGGCGGTGTCCAGTCGCCGGTGCGCTCGAGCACCTCGGCGAGGGTGAACACACCAGCCGCAACCTCGGCCACTCGCCGATCGTCAAGCAGTTCATGAGCGTCGCTGCGCCAGACGGCGAGGCATGACGGCTCCAGTCCCACGACTGGCGTCCCCGACGCGACGTGAGGGTGCAGCACGTCCAGAGCGGCCCGAAGCTGGCGCCGGGCCCCGTCACGCTGGCCGGTGCTGATCCAGGTGAGCCCGCAACACGCCGGGCGATCGAGGAACTGCGGCGCATAACCGGCAGCCGACAACACGGCAACCGCGGCGGCTACCCCTTCGCCGGTGAAACAGTCTGAGAACGAGTCGACCCATACGACGACAGGCTTGCCATCCGAGCGCGGCAAGCCGAACACGCGACCGCGCTGATTTGCGCGCGAACCGGGGCAGCGACCGGCGTTGATCAACTCCTGCGCTCCACCGGACCAAGCGCCGCAAGCCCGGCGTGCCGGTCGTCAAGTTGATCAATGTCGACAGCATCGCAAAGCGGGTGATCAAGCGTCCCCAGCGCGGCAGCCAGCCCAGCGCGTAATGGGCGCGAGGGCGCAGCTTGCCTCGGTATGTCCGATCAATCACCTCCGATTTGTACGCTGCCATGTCGATCCCGGTGGGGCAGTCCCTGGCACATCCCTTGCAGGACAGGCAGAGGTCGAGTGCTTCGTGGACGGCGGGTGACGTCCAACCCTCTGAGATCACCTCACCGTTGATCATCTCCTGCAATACCCGGGCCCGACCGCGAGTGGAATCCTTCTCCTCCCGCGTGGCCTGATACGACGGGCACATCACTCCGAGTCCGGGTGTGTTATCGGCGATGCACTTGCCCACTCCGCTGCACCGGTGCACAGCGGCCGTGAAAGGGCTGGTCCGCCCGATCAGTGCGACGGCGCGAAGATCGGCGTCCACGGGTCTCGGATCGACCAGCACGCCTGGGTTCAACAGATTGTCAGGGTCGAAGGCCGCCTTCACGGCGGCAAACAGGTCCAGGGCGGATGCCGAGTACATCGCGGGCAGCAGGGCCGAGCGGGCGCGGCCGTCGCCGTGTTCGCCAGACATCGACCCGCCATACCCAGCCACCAGCCCCGCGGCGTCCTCGACGAAGCGCCGGTACTGGGCGCCGCCCCCTCGCTCGGTCAGCGGGAAATCGATCCGCGCGTGCACGCAGCCGTCACCGAAGTGACCGTACGGAAGCCCCTCCAGTCGGTGATCAGCCAGGAGCTTGTCGAAGTCGCGCAGGTAGGCACCCAGGGAGGCCGGTGGCACGGCGGCGTCCTCCCAGCCGGGGTACGCAGGCCGTGACAGGCTGACGCCCGCGAGGCCTGCGCCGTCCTCGCGAATCTTCCACAAGGCCAGGGACTCCGCCGGGTCACTGACCACCCGGCCGTCGAGTGCAGCAGCCTCGACCAGCAACCGTTCAGCGCGCGTCTTCAGGTGACCGGAATCGTCTCCAGCGAGCTCGACAAACACCCAACCGTCGCCGCGGGGAAGGGGCGGCACCGCGGCGGTCCCACGCGTCCGGGCGACTACGTCCACAATCCGGCGGTCGAGCCCCTCACAAGCCGTTGGCGTGTGAGTCAAGATCACCGGAGCGGCGTCGGCCGCCTCCGCCATGGATGGGTAGCCCAACGCCACCATGATCTTGTGCGGCGCGTCGCTGACCAGCCGTATCGTGGCCGCGGTGATCACGCCGAGGGTTCCCTCGCTACCCGCCAGGAAGCGGGCGACATTGAAATGATTCTCAGGCAGCAGATGCTCCAGGCTGTAGCCAGACATCTGCCGGCCGAACCGGCCGAACTCGGTGCGGATCGTGCCAAGACCCGACCGGACGGCCCGGTCCAGCGCAGACAATGTCGTGCTGCCAGCCGTGGAGCTGTTCGGGTTGAGGCTCAGCCGCTCACCGGAGCCGGTGATCAGCTTCAGCCCGACGACGTTATCCCCTGTCCTGCCGTAGCCCAGCGCCCGCGGACCGCAAGCGTTGTTGCCGATCATTCCGCCGATCGTGCAACGGGTGTGCGTCGAGGGATCAGGCCCGAACCGAAGCCCGGACCGTGCGGCCGCGGTCTGCAACGACGCCTGCACCACTCCAGGCTCCACGACCGCAGTCCGCGTCTCAGGGTCAATGCTGATGATCTTGTTCAGGTGGCGAGCGGTGTCCACCACCAGTCCTGAGCCAACCGCATTACCGGCACAGGAGGTGCCCGCACCCCGCGTGGTGACGGGCACGCCCGCCGCCCGAGCCGCGTCCAGCACCACACTCAGTTCGTCGACCGTCCGCGGCCTGGCGACGGCGACGGGCACGACCCGGTAGAGCGAAGCGTCGGAAGAATAGAGCGCGCGGGCGAGGTCGCTGGCATCGACGATGTCGGCAAGCCCTCGATCGCGCAGACTGGCCAGCAGCTTGGCCGCGTCGGAAGGCAGCGCAATCGAGGTCGTCATGATCGCGCTCAAGGCTAGTTGCTAGCGACCTCGCCCTCGACTTCCAGCACTGCGGCGAACACCCGGCCCAGAGCCTCGAAATCGTCCTTGCCCACGGCATCGACCAGGTTCCGCCGGACCGCCGCGACGTGGCTTGGAGCGACTGTGCTGAGCAGGTCCATGCCCGCGTCGGTCAGCTGCGCCCAGACACCCCGGCGGTCGGTCGGGCAGCTGACTCTGGTCACCAGGTTTGCCCGCTCCATCCGGGTGACGGTGTGGGTGAGCCGCGATCGCGATTGATGAACGGCATCGGCGAGGTCTGACATCCGGCACCGACGCTCCTCCGACTCCGAAAGCACCACGAGGATCTCGTACTCGGGGAGATCGAGCCCGGAATCACGCAGATCGGCATCCAGTCGTTCATGCAGCCGGGCGCTGCCGAGCAAGTACATGCGCCAGATGCGCTGCTGCTCAGCGTTCAGCCACCGGGGTCGGCCGGAGCTCGCCACATGCCCCACCGTACCGACCGGGACTTCACAATCCACGGATTGACGCGGGCCGGCTGTGCTCAGCGGCTGTCTTGGCCGCCTCGGTTCGTTGAGACTGCGTGGGAAACTGGCACTGAGATTGCGAACCTGAGATTGCGAAACCTCTTTGTTGGGGCCAGCATCCCCGAGAGTGAAGGGCGGCATGGTGCGCGTCAGTATGGTGAGCTGCGGTGACTGAGGCCGTCGTCGTTATCGGCGGCCCGAACGCCCATCGGCCGGGCCAGGAAAGGCTCGCTGGTCTCGATCCGGCCGGATGATCTTGCGGCGGGTGTGATCGAGGCTGCCCTCGGCCGGCTCGAGGGCTTCGACCCGGCAACGCTGGACGACATCTATGTGGGCTGCGCCCAGCCGTATGACGAGCATGGCGGAAACCTGGCCCGCCGGATCGCGGTCCAGCTTGGCCTCGACAACGTACCGGCCGTCACCGTGAACCGTTTCTGCGCGTCCAGCGTGCAAACGGCACGGATGGCGTTCCACGCGATTCGCGCGGGCGAAGGGCACGCCTACGTCTCCGCCGGAGTCGAGTGTGTATCCCGTTACCGCGAATTCGGCTCGGCTGGCGTGGATTCGGAGGAGTCTCACAACCCGAAGTTTGCTGGTGCGAAGCAGCGGACCCAGCGGATCGCCGCGAGCAACGAACGCTGGCATGACCCACGGAGCGACGGCGAGCTGCCGGACATCTACATCGCGATGGGGCAGACGGCTGAGAATGTCGCCACCCTGTGCGGTATCTCCCGCGCCGAGCAGGACGAGTTCGGCGTGCGATCTCAACATCTCGCCCAGAAGGCCATCGCGAACGGGTTGTTCGACGCCGAGATCGCACCGGTCACTCTCGCGGACGGCACGGTGGTGACGGCAGGATGATGGGCCGCGCCCCGGCACCACGCTGGAGGCCGTCGCCGCCCTTCCGCCGGTCTTCCGCGCTGACGGTACGGTCACCGCCGGGAACTGCTGCCCGCTGAACGACGGCGCGGCGGCGGTAGTGATCATGAGTGACACACGAGCGGCAGAGCTGGGTCTGCGTCCGCTGGCCCGGATCGTCGCCACCGGAGTCACCGCGCTCAGCCCCGAGATCATGGGTCTCGGCCCGGTCGAGGCCAGCCGACGGGCGTTGGTCAACGCTGGACTGTCCATCGGCGACATGGACCTGGTCGAGATCAACGAGGCCTTCGCGGTGCAGGTGATCGCGAGCTACCGCGACCTGGGAATCGACCCTGACCGGCTCAACGTGCACGGCGGTGCGATCGCGCTGGGGCATCCGTTCGGTTCAACCGGTGCTCGGATCATGATCACCCTGCTGAATGCCATGCGGGTGCGCGACGCACACCTCGGACTCGAGACGATGTGCGTGGGTGGCGGCCAGGGCATGGCGATGATCCTGGAACGTCTCAGCTGACTCCGCCGAACTGATATTTGGCCGAAAGAACCGGCGATCACCTCGAAACCAGACCGGATGTGGCTAATCTCACAGTGTGGCGATGACGGATTCAACGACGACGATGACGGCGACCCAAAGACCCGCCTCGGTTGCCGCGATGCTGCTCGACCAGGTCGCGGCGTCGTCCACCCGAGAGGCATTCCGCTACCTCGAAGGGGAACGCTGGATCTCGCTGACCTGGCAGGAAACCAAGGACAAGGCCTTCCAGCTGGCGGCCGGCCTGATCGCCCTCGGCGTAGGACCGGAGGACAGAGTCGCCATCGCCTCTGGCACGCGGATGGAGTGGATTCTCGCTGATCTCGCCATCATGTGTGCCGGCGGTGCGACGACGACGATCTATCCGACTACCAAGCACGAGGACATCGCCTTCATCCTGGCCGACTCAGCATCCAAGGTGGTGATCGCGGAGGATGATGAGCAGGTCGCCAAGGTACTCGATCATCTCCCGGGGCTGCCCGATCTGGTGAAGATCATCCAGATCGGCGGACGCAATGATTCTGAGAAAGTGATCGGCTGGGCGGAATTCGAAGAGCTCGGCCGCCAGTATCTGGCTGACCACCCGGCAGCGGTCGACGATGCCATCGCACATATCCACGCCGACCAGCTGGCGACTCTGATCTATACATCGGGCACGACAGGCCGGCCCAAGGGAGTGCAGCTGCTGCAGGACAGCTGGACGTACGAAGGAGTCGCGATCGAGGAGTTCGACATCATCAGCCCGGATGACGTCCAATACCTCTGGTTGCCACTCAGCCATGTCTTCGGCAAGGTGTTGATCACCGTCCAGCTACGCATTGGCTTCGCCACCGCGGTGGACGGACGGATCGACAAGATCGTGGACAATCTCGGCGAGGTTCATCCGACGTTCATGGCCGGCGCGCCGCGCATCTTCGAGAAGGTCCGAGCCAAGGTGATGACCGGCGCGGCGGGGGGTATCAAAGGCAAGATCTTCTCCTGGGCATTCTCCGTCGGCCGCAAGACGGTGCCCATCCGGCTGGCCGGCGATAAGCCGTCGGGGGTGTTGGCGGTCCAGTACGCGCTGGCGGATCGGCTGGTGTTCAGCAAGATCAAGCACCGGATGGGTGGTCGGATTCGATTCTTCGTTTCGGGTTCGGCTGCGCTGAGTCGGGAAGTTCAGGAGTGGTTCTACGCCGCCGGGCTTCTTATTCTGGAGGGCTACGGGCTCACCGAGACCAGTGCAGCGTCCTGTGTGAACAACCCTCGGGCGACCCGGTTCGGCACCGTTGGGCCGCCGATACCCGGCACCGAGGTGAAGATCGGCGACGATGGCGAGATCTTCATCAAGGGGGCGGGTGTGATGCACGGCTACCACAACTTGCCGGAGATGACGGCCGAGAGCTTGCACGACGGCTGGTTTGCCACCGGTGACATCGGTGAGCTGGACGATGCCGGGTACCTGCGGATCACCGACCGCAAGAAGGACCTGATCAAGACCTCAGGCGGCAAGTACGTCGCACCTCAGAAGGTGGAGGGAACCCTCAAGGCCGCCTGCCCGTACTTCAGCCAAGTCGTCGTGCACGGCGAGGGTCGCAAGTACGTGACCGCACTCGTCGCGCTCGACCCTGAAGCCATCACGGATTGGGGCGAAGCGCATGGTCATCCCACCACGCCTTATGAGGACTTCGTTTCCTCGGCGGTCGTGCACGAGCTGATCGAAAGCCATGTCACCGAAGCAAACAAGCAGCTGGAGCGTTGGGAGACGATCAAGAAGTTCGAGATCCTGCCCAGTGAGCTGAGCGTCGACGAGGGCGAGGTCACGCCGAGCCAGAAGATTCGGCGCCGGGCGGTGGAGGAGAAGCACGCCGGGTTGCTCGCTGGAATGTACGAGCGGGACTAGCTGTCAGGCGTGAGCCGGCACCGTTACCGCTGCCCCCTGCGCTGGGGCGACATGGATGCCCAAGGTCATGTGAACAACGCGGCCTACGTCGATTACCTGCAGGAGGCGCGGGTCGATTTCCTGCTGAGCGGGTCGCCGGCGCTGCACGAGATGCTCAAGACAGGCGTCGTGGTGACCAGTCATCAGGTCGAATATCTGCGCCCGATCACCGCCTTCGGGGGGCCGCTGCTCGATGTCGATCTGTGGGTGGACTCGGTGGGTGCCAGCAGATTCGTCGTCGGATACGAGCTCCTCGACCGTGATCTGCTGGCGGCCCGGGCTCGAACGACCTTGGTGCCGTTCGATCTGGCCACCGACAGGCTCCGCCGGCTGACCGGCGAGGAGCGACGGCTGCTCTCGGCCGTGCTCACGCCCGCGGAGCCTTTGCCTCCGGTGCCCCGGATCCGCTGGAACCGGAACGATCATCGCTATCCGCTTCGGGTCCGCTGGTCCGACATCGACTCGTACGGGCATGCGAACAACGTCAAGTACTACGACTACATACAGGAAGCCCGGATCGCGTTCATGACGGCAAGCCTCGGATGGCCATCGGAGCACGACTCGACGCAGGTGTGGCTGGTGGTCAGGCAGGACGTGGAGTACCTGAGGTCGATGGACTTCCGGAACGAGGTGTACGAGGTCGGCACGGTGATCTCTCACCTGGGCAACCGCTCGGTTACGCTCGCGGCCGAAATCCGCGACCCGGACCCTGGCGGCACCGTGTACGCGTCGGCCCGCACCATCCTCGTGGGTCAGGCCCGACTCACCGAGGAGCAGCGGACTGTTCTAGGAGCGTGGCTGAGGTAGCTCGAGCTGGAACCCGGGCGTCGGCCCAGGAGGCTCGTCGAAGGTGTTGACCATGGAGTAGGCGGCGCGTTCGAGATAACTCCACAACTCGCGCCCGTGATCGGGGTCGAGTCCCAACGAGTCGACGGCGTTCCGCATGTGGGTCAGCCAGTGGTCACGCATCGTCGGCGTCACCGCAAACGGCGCGTGACGCATCCGAAGCCGGGGATGACCCCGGAGCTGGCTGTAGCGAGTCGGCCCGCCCCAGTACTGCTCGAGGAACATCCGCAGCCGCTCCTCGGCGTCGGAAAGATCCTCTTCGGGATACAGCGCGCGAAGTTCGGCATCGTCGGCGACGCCTTCGTAGAAGCGGCTGAACCAGGGCGACGAAGGTCTGATGACCTCCGACGGCGTCGTAGAAGGTAAGGGGCTGAACAGGCGTGGACATCGCAACCATTGTCCAACACAGGAGCAGGGCCCTGGCAGGATGAGACGGTCAGCATGTCAGTCACCACGTGAAGGAGTCTTCGATGGCAGTCCGTACCGCGAAAACGTACTGGGAAGGGTCGTTGACAGAAGGCCAGGGCGAGACCCACCTCGTCTCGTCCGGCGCGGGTCGCTTTGAAGTGAGCTGGGCTGCCCGCGTCGATGAGCCGGAAGGCAAGACCAGCCCCGAGGAGCTGCTCGCTGCCGCGCACGCAACCTGCTTCTCGAAGTCGCTGGCCCACGAGCTTGTTCAGGCCGGTCATTCAGCGCCCACCTCGCTGGATACCAAGGCAGATGTGACCTTCGAACCGGGATTGGGAATCACCGGCATTGAGCTAGATGTCTCTGCCGTTGTGCCGGGCGTGAATGAAGAACAGTTTCAGGAGGCGGTCGCCGCGGCCGAAAAGAACTGCCCGGTGAGCCGGGCGCTTGCCGGGACCAAGATCAACGTTGAGGCGTCACTGGCAGCCGAATCCGCAGGCGCCGCGTCTGCGGGCGGTACTCAGGAGGCAGGCTGAGTCTCTGGCGGCGGTCGCTGGGTGCCGCCCTGACTGAAGTTGCCGACCCGCACTACTTCACCGTTGCGGACATACCACGAGTTGCCATCGTCGTCGCGCAGCCGGGTGATCCGTAGGCCGACCTCCTCGACGGTACCGGAGGCTTTCTCCATGTCTACGTAGTCACCGACGCCCAGCTGATCCTCGACCAGCATGAAGATCCCGGAGATCAGGTCCTTGACGATGCTCTGGACTCCGAAGGCAAGCGTGACAGCCACCACCGACGTCCCGGCGACGATGGTGGTGATATTGAAGCCGAGTTCGGCCAGGATCATCAGGATGGCGACAAAGAAGATCACGAACGTGACGGTGCTGCTGGCGAGTGATCCCAAGGCCAGGATCCGCTGTTCGCGACGCTCGGCGGGCAGCGTCGTCGCATCGACCAGCACCTGAGCAGCCTTCAACTTGAACTGCGGGGGCTGGCCGGTGGCCTTCCGCACCGCCCGCGTGATTAGGCGGCGCAGGATGAATCGAGCGATCAGCGCAAGGATGATCAGGAAGGCGATGCGCAGCGGCACGAATACGACTGTCTTGGCAAGCGCGGGAGGAAACCAGGAGGGCATGTCGAAAGATGCTAATTCGTACGCTTGCCTGAGCTAGCGCCGAAACGTTGGCCGGCCATGCCAGAAGGTAGCCAGGACCGGGTCCGGTAGCTCTCGCCCATGCCAGGGGTTGTTCCGGGATAACGACGCCGAGGCGCTGGCATTTACCACGGCGCGGATGTCCGGATCGACCAGCACCAGGTTGGCCGGTTCGCCGGCGATGAGCCGGCGTCCCTGGTCGGGCAGCCGGGCGATGTGAGCCGGTGCCGTTGACATTCTCATCGCCAGCGTCGCCCAGTCCATCACCCCTGAGTTGATCATGGTTTCGATAACCACAGCCATCGCGGTCTCCAAGCCGAGCATCCCGGATGCCGCCTCGGCGAAGGCGTGCTCCTTGTCGTGGCGGGCGTGCGGCGCGTGGTCGGTCGCCACCGCGTCGATCGTGCCATCCGCGAGGGCCAGGCGCAGTTCGGCCACATCTTCGGCCGGTCGCAGTGGGGGATTGACTTTGTACGTGGGGTCGTAGTCCACCACCTCGTCGGTCGTCAGGAGTAGATGGTGTGGCGTCACTTCGGCGGTCACCGCAATGTCCCTGGCTTTGGCCCAGCGCAGCACCTCCACCGTCTCGGCGCTGGAGACGTGGCAGATGTGCAGCCGTGATCCAGTGAGCTGGGCCAGCTGGACATCGCGAGCCACAATCGTCGACTCTGCCGCAGCCGGCCAGCCTGGCAGGCCGAGGCGGCCCGAGATGGTTCCCTCGTGGCAGCAGGCGTCCGGGCCGGCTAGTCGCGGGTCCTGGGCGTGCTGCGCGATAACTCCGTCGAAGGCTCGTACGTACTCCAGAGCCCGCCGCATCAACCGGGCGTCCGACACACATCTGCCGTCGTCGGAGAACACCCGCACACCGGCCGCGGGATCGGGCCATCAGCCCCAGTTCCGCCAGCTCCGCACCCTCCAGGCCCTTGCTGACCGCACCGATTGGCACTACCTGAGCGAGGCCATCGCGTCGACCGAGTTCGGCCACGTGCTCGGCGGCCTCTGCCGTGTCGGTGACCGGTGCGGTGTTCGCCATGGCCAGGACCGCCGTATAGCCGCCCCGGGCGGCGGCCGCCGTGCCGCTTGCCACCGTTTCGGTGTCCTCGCGGCCCGGCTCGCGGAGATGACAGTGCAGGTCGACCAGGCCTGGCAGGGCGATCAGCCCTTCGGCATCGAATCGCTGGACGTCCGGCCCGGCCTCGGCCGGATCGGTCAGGACGCCGTTCGCGCAGCAGCAGGTCTGCGCGGCCGCTGCCGACGCATTCCGCGCCGGTGATCAAGATGTCGGTCATTCGGCTGTCTCCCGTGCCGTCGGTGGCGGCGCGTCGTCCGCCCCGCCCAGCAGCGAATAGAGCACGCTCATCCGGACGGCGACGCCCGCGGCGACCTGTTCCAAGATCAGTGAGTTGGCGGCGTCCGCGGCTTCGGCCGAGATCTCCAGCCCCCGATTCATCGGACCCGGATGGCAGATGGCGGCCCCAGGCTTGAGCATCTCGAGCCGCGGGCTGGTCAGCCCGTAGCCGATGGTGTATTCGCGAGGAGTGGGAAAGTAGCCACCAGACATCCGTTCCCGCTGGACCCGCAGCATCATCACGGCGTCGACGAGGGGCAGCACCTCGTCCAGATCAGTGCAGAACCGCGCGGACCACGAGTCGACACCGGAAGGCCACAGCGTGGGCGGCGCGACCATGATCACGTCCGCGCCGAGCGTGTTGAGCAGCAGCACGTTGCTCCGGGCAACCCGCGAATGGGTGATGTCACCGACGATCGCAATCGTCTTTCCCTCGAAGTCAGGAAGATCGGGTGGTGACGTTTCGCGGAAGTGGCGGCGCAAGGTGAAGGCATCGAGGAGCGCCTGGGTGGGGTGCTCGTGGGTTCCGTCGCCGGCGTTGATCACGTGCGCGTCGATCCACTGCGTCACCTGCCGCGGAGCGCCCGAGGCGTAATGCCGGATCACCAGCGCGTCCACCCCCATGGCGGCGACGGTGAGCACGGTGTCGCGAAGTGATTCGCCTTTAGACACCGACGACCCCTTCGCACTGACGTTGATCACGTCGGCGGACAGCCACTTGCCGGCGATCTCGAAGGAGGATCGGGTCCGAGTCGAGTCCTCGAAGAACAGATTGACGACGGTCCGGCCGCGAAGAGCCGGCAGCTTCTTGACGGGTCTGCCTTGGAGCAGCGACATCTCCTCGGCGAGGTCGAAGATCTCGGTGGCGGAGGCTAGATCAAGATCAGCGGCGGACAGGAGATGCCGCATCAGCCGAGCTCCGCAAGCTCAGGACGGACCTCGTCGTCGCGGACGATGGTGACCTCGTTCACGCCGTCGACCTCCTCCAGCCGTACCCGAACGCGCTCGTCAGCCGCGGTTGGCAGGTTCTTTCCCACGTGGTCGGCACGGATCGGCAGTTCTCGATGGCCGCGATCGATCAGCACGGCCAGCCGGACCGCCCGCGGTCGGCCGAGATCACCCAGCGCATCCAAGGCCGCGCGCACCGTACGTCCGGAGAAGAGTACGTCGTCCACCAGCACAACGACCGCGTCATCCACCGCGATGGGAAGGCGGGTGTGGCCGACCGGCCGGGTCGGTTGCCGACGAAGGTCGTCGCGGTACATCGTGACGTCCAGTTGGCCGGTCGGAATCGAGACTCCCTCGACGTCGGCCATGGCTTTTGCGAGACGCTCCGCCAATGCCACGCCGCGAGTGGGAATGCCGAGCAGCACCAAACCCTTGGCTCCGCGGTTCGCTTCGAGGATCTGGTGAGCCATCCGGGCGCAGGCTCGGGCGATCTGGTCGGCGTCAAGGACGATTCGAGAAGCCTCCCCGCCACCACCGTCCACTGATTCCTCCTCGCCCCGGCGCTCATGCTCCTCCGGGAATGCAGATTCCGGCTACCGTTAGGGCGTGAGCAAACTCCTGATCATGCTAGTGCCCCTGGACACGCTAGAGGGCTGGCCGCCGGCAGAGGACCCAAGCTGGCTCCAGGTTCTCGGGCTCCTGGTCGGACTGCCCCTCTTGGTGATCGTCATCGTCATCGCCATCGCCAAGATTCTCAACGTGGTTCGCAAGGGAGACGTCCACGAAGAGGTTACCGAGCCGGTCTGGGTGGGCGGTCGGCCCGAGCAGAAGACGGAGTCGCCGGCCGCGATCGAGGGTGGACAGGCGCCGTCCGAGTCAGGAGGTGCGGGTGCCCGCTGGTGAATCATTCACACCGGCGGAAACCGAGCGGCTCACCCGAGCTGTGCAGAACGCGGAACGGATCTCCGGCCTCACTTTTTCGGTCTACATCGGAGTATCGGAGGAGGACTCGCGTGCCTACGCAGAGCGGTTGCACAGCGCGCTCGACGACCCGGCGCATTCGGTGCTGGTGATGTGTGACCCCGGCTTCCACGCCCTGGAGATCGTCACCGGAACCGGTGCGCGACGCCTGCTGGACGACGTGGAGTGCCGATTGGCGGCCGCCACTATGCGCGAGTCGTTCGTGGCCGACGACATCATCGGTGGCCTCGCGTATGGGATTTCCCAACTCGGCGAGGCGGCGTACGAACCTCCCACCCTGCACGCGACTCGCTGATCAGCGCCGGTCCAGCCACGGATCGGTGCACAGACGCGAGATTTCGGTGTCGACCTCGAAGCCGGTCGTCTCGAGCTGAGTCCGGACGAGGCGCTCAACGACTGGCAGCCAGATCCACTCGGCCGCCCAGTGGGAGATGTCGATCAAGGCCGGCGCATCAGCCCAGGCCAGCGCTTCCGACGCTCGGTGGTGGCGCAAGTCGGACGTGACATAGGCATCAGCTCCCATGGCGTGGGCCGTCTCCAACAGATCGTCTCCCGACCCGGGCAGCACGGCAACAGTACGAGCAACCCGGTCGAGATCTCCCCCGATCCGAATTCCTGCCGCAGTCGCCGGCAGCACGGCGGCCAGCCGATCGGCCACCTCGCCGACGGACAGCTCTTCCGGCAACCTCCCAATACGGCCGAGTCCGACCTCGGGGTTGGAGCTTTCCGCGAGCTCGATCACGTCGTAGGCGGGAGTCTGGTACGGATGCGCCCTGAGCAGTGCCCGCACAACCTCACTGCGTGCTCGCCTCGGCATGACCATTTCGATCCGCCGTTCGGTCACGGTTTCGGTCACACCAGCCGCGCCGAGGAACGGTGTCGACCCGGCCAGCGGGCGGAACGTTCCCACGCCCTCGCTGACAAAGGCGCAGCGATCGTACTGGCCCAGCGCTCCTGCCCCTGCCGCTGCCAGCGCATCCAGCACGGCATCGGCATGATCGCTCGGCACAAAGGTGATGATCTTGTCGAGCTCGAGCCGGTTCGGCCGCATCGGGTGGCTGCCGGTAAGCCCCAACGCGTCGGCCAGCGCCGACGCGACCCCGCCTTCCGCAACGTCGGCGTTCGTGTGAGCGACATAGACGGAGATGTCGTGGCCGAGCAGCTCGCGGACCACACGGCCCTTCGGATGATCATCCGTCACTGAGCTGATGCCGCGCAGCAGTACCGGATGGTGGGCGATGATCAACTCGGCCCCCACGTCGGCGGCCTGGGCCACGACTGGCGATGTCACGTCGACGGTGAACATGATCTTGCTAACCGTTGCTCGCAAGGACCCGACCGCCAGACCGACGACGTCCCAGTCCAGGGCGGCGCTGGTGGGGTACAGCTCATCCATGACTGCGATCACATCGCCGACCAGCGGCCGTCTGCGCGGGTCGGGCGTGGCATCTGTGGCGATATCAGTCATGGCACGAGGGCCGCTGCGTGTGCATGTCTGTCATGGCACGAGGGCGGCCGCCGCCTGGCAGCGCAGGGCGCGAATCAAATCGTCGCGTCGTTCATCGATGATCCGCCGTACCGATGCGGTCAACTCGGTGCGTTCGAGCCAGGAGTCAAGCTCGAGAAGGACGGGTTGCTTCTCCACCGGCCAGGGAAACAGGAAGCGCAGGACGTTGTTCCGCATGGAAATGCCCCGGGTTGCCCAGATGCCCGAGGCCGAGGAGATCGCCTCTGCGGCCTCGAAGTAGCGAGCAATGTACGGAGCGAGCAATTCGTCCTGGCCTCGCTGCCAGAAGCCAAGGCAGATCGCGCTCTGGGTCCCGTTGGGAATCGTGTCGTCCTCGACGGCCAACTGCCAGGCATTGACCTTTGCCGCGGCCGCGGGCTGTGCGGCACGAGCGCCGGCCGCCTGTTGGGCGCCGGTGATCGTCGCATCCCGCTCCAGTTCGGCGGAGATGGCGGTGTCGTCAAGCCAGCCCAGTCGGGCCAGATTGGTGACCAGAGTCCAACGCAGCTCGGGATCGATCGCCAAGGCCTTCGGGACTCTGTGGCCGCTGAGCCAACCGTGGATCAGTTCGGCGGCTGATGAATCTTCCGCCGCGGCGGCGAAGCTGCGGGCGAGCGCGAGCTGATGATCCGAACCCGGGGCCGAATGAGCGAGCAGCTCGCACACGCCCGACTGCCAGCGGGCAAGCAACCGGGAACGCACCGGCACAGGGGCATAGCTGTTGGCGGCACTCTGCGCCTGACCGAGGATGGAGCGCACCGCGGTCAGATCCGATTCGGTGGGCACACCGCGCAGCACCAGCTCCATGTACTCGCTGGCCGGTAACTCGGCATCGCGGCACATGTCCCAGGTGGCATTCCAGAGCAGTGCCCGGGTCAACGGGCTGCCGACCTCGTCGATATGGTCGACGGCAGTCTGCAGCGAGCGACGGTCCAGCCGCACCTTGGTGTAGCTCAGGTCATCATCGTTGGGCAGCAGTAGGTCCGGCTGCGGCGTGCCGTCCAGTTCGGGAATCGTCGTCGAGGGACCGGAAATGTCGGCCTCCAGGCGCTGGACCCGCTGCAGCGTGTTTCCCGTCCGAGCGTAGAGCCCGATGGCGATTCGGTGACTGCGCAGTATCGGCTGGGTTCGGTCCGCCGCCTGCTTGATCCGGACGGAGCGGAATAGACCGTCCCGGTCGAGGTCGAAATCGGCCGACAGGGTGTTCACACCTGCTGTCTCCAGCCACTCGCCCGACCAGTGGGACAGGTCGCGGCCCGAGGCATCTTCCAGCGCCCTCATCAGGTCGACCAGTTCGGTGTTGCCGAAGGCATGTTCAGCGAAGTAGGTCCGCAGCCCCTTCAGGAAGGCCTCCTGGCCAACGAAGGCCACGAGCTGGACCACGACTGAGGCCCCTTTGGCGTAAGTGATGCCATCGAAGTTCAGCTCGATTGCCTCGAGGTCGGCCATGTCAGCCGCGATTGGATGGGTCGTTGGAAGTTGATCTTGGCGGTACGCCCAGTTCTTGTTGCCGTTGCTGAACGATGACCAGGCTGACGTGGGGTCCTCGAGGGCCTCACTGGCCGCGAACGTCGCGGCCCAGGTAGCGAAGGATTCCTTGAGCCAGAGGTCGTCCCACCACTTCATCGTGACCAGATCCCCGAACCACATGTGAGAAAGCTCGTGCAGGATCGTGTTCGCTCGAACCTGATGGGCGGCCTTGGTCTGCCGGCTTCGGAAGACGTATTCGTCGCGGATCACCACACACCCGACGTTCTCCATGGCACCGCTGTTGTACTCGGGGACGAACACCTGGTCGTACTTGCCGAAGGGGTACGGATAACCGAAGTGCTTCTCGAACACTTCGAACCCCGCGGTCGTGATCTGGTGGAGCCGATCGCCATCCAGATGCTGTGCCAGGGACTGGCGACACAAGATCGACATCGGTATTCGTCCGGCCGCGGTGTCGTGACTGCGCTGCTCGACGTAGTACTCGCCGGCCACCACCGCGGTCAGGTACGTGGAGATGGGCAGCGTCTCGGCGAACACGTGCCTGGTCATGCTGTCGTCGCGATGGACCTGTTCGAGAGGCTCGCTACTCAAACAGGCACCGTTCGAGACGACAGTCCAGCCGGACGGGGCGAGCACGTTGATCGAGAAGCGGGCCTTGAGGTCGGGTTGCTCGAAGCAGGCGTAGACCCGGCGGGCGTCGGCCACCTCGAACTGAGTGTAGAGATAGACGCGACCATCGGCTGGGTCGACAAAGCGATGCAGACCATCCCCGCTGTGGCTGTAGGGCAAGGTCGCCGCCACGCTCAGCACATGCTCTCCCGGAGTCACCGAGAACGGCAGCCGAGAGTCGGCGAAGCTCTTCGGATCCAGCGGGATTCCGTCCAGCGTGGCGCTGATGACCGAATCGGCGATCAGGTCGACGTGGCAGTTGCCCTTTCCTGCGGCCGAGAACTGCACTGTCGACGTTGATCGGAATCTGGTGTCCGGCTGATCGACTCCTCGACCAGTCAGGTCGATCTCCACCTGGTACGCGTGTGTCTTGATCAGGGCAAATCGTTCTCGAGCCTCTGCCCGCGTCAGGTTGTCCGGATACATGACGTCGATCTTCCCACGCGGGGCAGGCCGAGGCCCGACATCTCTTCTACGCTTGCGGGATGGGAACGGCGGCGAAGAAGCGCGGGCATAAAAAGGACAAGCACGAGAAGGGCCGGCACAACAAGGATCACAAGGCGAAGAAATCTGCACGAGGCACGTCCGTGCCGACCATCGAGCTGGAAGGTGCCGGCCTACCCGTGACCGAGGAACGTGGCGCCTCGACTCCGTTTGCACCGACCAGCGTGGTGGACTTCTGGTTCGACCCCACATGCCCGTGGACCTGGCTCACCTCGCGATGGCTACTAGATGTTCAGGAAGTGCGGCCCGTGAAGCTCGTGTGGCACGTGCTCAGCCTGTCGGTGATGAAGGACGGCGCGGACGTGTCGGAGGACATGCGCGCTCAGCTCAATGCCGGTTGGGCGCCAGTCCGGGTCGCCCTGGCCGTCGGCGAACAATTCGGTCAGGAGCAACTGGGAACTTTCTATACCGCCCTAGGCACCAGGATTCATGTCCGGAAGGAAGGTTTCGGCCGGGAGGTCCTCGAAGCGGGGCTTTCCGACGTCGGGTTGCCGGCTGAACTGGCCGAGCTCGGCTACACGGGAGACAATGACGATGCCCTTCGCAGGTCACACGGCGAGGCGATGGATCTCGTGGGTTTCGAGTCCGGCTCGCCCGTAACCCAGATCGACGGTGCTGCCTTCTTCGGTCCCGTCTTCTCTCCACGGCCCCCGGGGGAGGAGGCCGGGCAGGTCTTCGATGCAGTCGCCAGGCTGGACGCGTTCGCGGGCTTCCGGGAGCTGAAGCGCGCCCGCCCGCAGGAGCCGATCTTGGACTGATCGCCTCACTCCGCGCCGCTGCGCCGCCTCGGCCAAGGTGACATAGTGCTGACATGCGCGTACACATCGGCAGCGACCACGCCGGATTCGAGTTGAAGAACTACCTGGTTTCCTCCTTGATTTCCGACGGCCACGATGTCGTCGATCATGGACCAGGGGCGTATGACGCCGAGGATGACTATCCGGTGTACTGCATTCCAGCGGCCGAAGGGGCCGTGGCGGAGCTGGGTTCGCTGGCGGTCGTGATCGGTGGTTCGGGCAATGGGGAGCAGATAGCGGCCAACAAGGTGATCGGCACCCGCGCGGCGCTGGCGTACAACCTCGAGACTGCGAAGCTGGGGCGTCAGCACAATGATGCCAACGTGATCAGCATCGGCGCCCGGATGCATACCGAAGAGGAGGCTCTGGAGATGGTACGAATCTTCCTCAGCACCCCGTTCAGCGGCGACCCTCGTCACGCCCGCAGAATCCAGTTGCTCGCCGACTATGAAGCTGATCGCAAGGCGCCCAGCTGAGCTTCTCGTGCGTTGAGCTCAGCAGGCCCATGTCGGTGGGCGGTCCTCGGTGGCTACCGACTTCTGCCCGTGCCCACGGCTCGGCGACCTTCCGCCCGGGCGAGCAGTTCCTCGAGCACAGCGAGCGCCTCGCGCTCGTCCTCTTCATCGGGCCGGGACACGTCCCGGGCCCGCATCGCGCGGTCCAAGGTCACCAACCCGGAGACGCCGTCGCGACCGAAGTCGCGCGGCCAGAGATCGCCACGATCATGTCCATACCCCGAGTAAGGTGCCCCGCCGTGCGTCCCTGGAGTTCGAGCTCCAGGTGGCGACGCCCCTGTCATGCTGACACCCTAAGCCCGATAAGCCTGCCCGCTCCGAAATCGAAATCGACCTGTTATGCCAGAGGGCCACACCCTGCACCGGCTCGCTCGTGGGCTGAACGACGCCTTCGCCGGTCAGATTGTGGCCGCCTCCAGTCCGCAGGGTCGTTTCGCTGAATCGGCGGCCCTGATCGACCAGACGGTCCTGGTCGAAGCCTCGGCGCACGGCAAGCATCTGTTCTCTGAGTTCGGCCATGAGCGCTGGCTACATGTACACCTCGGCTTGATCGGTTCCTTCGTGCTGTCAGCTCCCACGCCACCGCGTGGCGAGGTGCGGCTGCGATTGGCCACCGTCCAGACGGTCGCCGACTTGCGAGGTCCTCAGCTGTGCGCCATCAAGACACGCGCGGAGATCGAAGCGCAGATCGCCGCGCTCGGACCCGATCCGCTCCGTTCGGATGCCGATCCCGATGCGGCGTGGCGACGGATCCAGCGGGCAACCCGCCCGATTGCCGCGCTGTTGATGGATCAGACGATCCTGTCGGGAATCGGAAACGTCTATCGAGCCGAGGTCTTGTTCCGGAACCGGGTCAACCCCCACCGGCCAGGCAGCAAACTCAGCAGGCGCAGCTGGAACGGCATCTGGTCCGACCTGGTCCAGCTGATGCCTATCGGCGTACGAGACGGAAGGATCGATACCGTACGCCCCGAGCACACGCCGGAGGCGATGGACCGACCGCCTCGGCAGGACATCCGCGGCGGCGAAGTTTACGTCTACCGCCGCACGGGCCAGCCCTGCTTGGTCTGTGGATCCGACATTCGCACCGAGGTTCTAGCGGGGCGCAACCTGTTCTGGTGCGGGAAGTGCCAGCGCCGCGGATGATCTTCTCGGTAGGACCAGGTCGAATCACACTCGACGACGACGGTGTGATCATTGGTGCCCGCCACCGGGCCCGCCCGGATGACAACTATCTGTCGGACACCGCACGGGTCAGTTTGTGGCTGGATGGGAAGGCCGTGTCATGGGGCGAGCCGGACATCCAACTGGATGCCGACGAGGTTCAGATTGATCGGCAGTCGGAAAACCAGCTGCGGCTGAGCGTCCGCCATGCCTTCACCGCTGGCTGGGGCATGCGGCTGGCGCTGATCAACCTCGCCGGCGAGCCGCGGCTGCTGAACGACGTCGAGATTTCGCTGCAGGCTGCGCCGGGTCATATCGGCTGGGGTTTGGCGGCCGGGCGAGAGGCAGCCTTCTCGGTACACCCCATCGATGGGGCACCTCCCATGCTGGGCGGATTGCTGCAAGTCGGATCGATTGCGAGCGTCACTGCCGCCGGCGCCAGCCTCGGCACGGTCGAGTTGGCACCCTACGGCCGTTACATCTTCAGCTGGCAGTGGGATTGGTACGCCAACCCGCGCGCGTTCGGCCGCGGACGCCATCCAGGCGTGCCGAGTTCGTTCTTCTTGATCACCGAGCAGCCTGCGCGGATCACCGCTGGACCAGACACAGCGGTGGTGGCGCCGGGGCTCAATGTGCTGGCTGAGGAAGGTGACACCATCGAGCTCCAGGCCAGCGTGCCAGGAAGCTATGACGTGGAGCTGCGCTCTTCGACGGGTGTGGTCGGCTACTCGCTTTTTGTTGCCGACCCGCCGGATGTCTTCCTGGCCAGACTCGCCAGCCGCCTGCTCGGCGGCCCACGAACGCCGGCCGGGGTGGTCCGGATTGACGACGCGGCGACAGGCTTGATCGTGCAGCAGGCACTCAGCGAAGGCCATCTCGAGCAAGCAGAGGATGCGGCGGACGCGCTCGCCCGATTGGCCGCAAGGATCACCCAGGCAGCGAATCTGGACCCACTCGTGCTGGCCTTTCTCTCCGGGCAGGCGGCCGCCGACGGTGATGGCGAATTGCTGGATGCCGCGGTCAGCGGCCTGCTGGCCTGCTCATCGCCAGCTCCGGGGCTCGGCTTGGCAGCGCTGCGGTTGCGCGCTGCCTCGCTCGTCCTGGGCACGCGCACCCGCGGGGCGATCGAACGGCTGCGCACAATGAGCGAAAGCTGGGACGCCGAACGAGACAACTGGTCAGCGCCGAACCCGGCCCCTAAGGTCAGCCGTGATCTTGCCGAGTTGGAACTGGCGATCGTGCTTGGTTCGGCCGAATTCCAGGCCGACGCAGAATCCAGTGTCCAGGAACGGGTGGCGCGCCTCGGGCTTCGGCTGGGTGCTGGGCTGAAGGGGTTGCCCCTCGAACCCGTCGGATTGATCGAGCTGGCCCAGATCGCAGCTGTCCTCGGGCTGCTGCCGGAGCGGCTAGGCGTCGTCCTTGGTCGCCGCTGGCTCTGCTCGCCCGACGAGCTCGCCCGGCGCGCCCGTACGGAAGTGATCAACCGCTGCACTGACCAGCTAGGGGAGGGGCGTGGACTGAGTGGCGAGCTACCAGAGCCGATTCGCCAAGCGGCTGCCTGGCTTGCGCTTGCTCAGTCGACCGCGGGGTGAGCCAGTGTTCGGCGGGCTGAGAGCAGCTCGATCTCTGGTCGATAGGCGACCAGTCGCTCCACAGCGTCAAGGACCTCGACGACGTGCGACCGCTCCGAGCTGACCAGGGCCACCCCTAGTCCGGCACGGCGATGGAGATCAAGATGATCAACCTCGGCCACGCTGATCGCGAACTTGCGACGGACGTCGGCAATGAGCGGCCGCACCACGGAACGCTTGTCCTTCAGCGAATGCACATCGCCCAGCCGCAGGTCGAACTCGATCGTGCCCACCCACATCGCCATCTGGCTGAGCGTACGGGACAAGGGTCGGGTGCCGACTGTGCCAAGGTTGGCGACCGCGCCAGTGCCCGCCGGCAGATTTGGTGTGACATGGAGGCGCCGCGACTTTGAACTGTAGCTATTTCGTGTGACATGGAGGCGCCGCGGCAACTCTAAACTGTAGTCATGAATGTGCGTCCCCTCATTGGCTTGTCGACGTACCGCGAGCCGGCCGCCTGGGGAGTGTGGAACACGTCGGCGGATCTGCTGCCCGCCGTTTACGTGCGGTCGGTTGAAGCTGCCGGTGGCGCGTCCGTCCTGGTGCCGCCGCAAAGCACCGGCGCCGAAGAGATCGTGGCTCGTTTGGACGGACTGATCATGTCCGGGGGAGGCGATATCGAGCCGGCCAGCTACGGTCAGAAACCGCACCCGCGCACACGGAACTTTCGACGCGACCGTGATGCCTGGGAGCTGGCGCTGCTCGATGCTGCCGAGGAGCGCGCGCTGCCCACCTTGGGCATCTGCCGGGGCATGCAACTCATGGCCGTGCGAGCGGGCGGCGCCTTGGACCAGTACACACCCGAGGTCGTTGGCCACGATGAGCATTCACCTGGTGCGGACGCGTACGGCTGGATCTCGATCACGACAGTCGCCGACTCTTTGGCGCGGCGCCTGGTGGGCAATCACCTGCAAGTCAGTTGCCACCACCATCAGTCCGTCGCCTCTCACCCGGGCTTTGTCGCCACCGCGCGGGCAGCCGATGGCACGGTGGAAGCGATCGAAGATCCCGAACAGCCGTTCTGGCTGGCAGTCCAATGGCACCCCGAAAACGGCGATGATCATGGACTATTCGCCGGCCTGGTCGCAGGCAGCGGCTCGCCTCGGCGTCAGCTGAGGAGACGTAACGCGGGATCGTCGATCGCGAACGTTCGCACCGGTCCCGGCGGAGTGTTCCTGCTTTCGAACCGGACGGTGACCCGGCCTCGTCCGGAACCCCACACCCAGCCGGGACCATGATCATCATGTTCGACGTCTGCCCCGGCTACCCATCGCGGCGGGGGTCGTTCCTGTTCCGGCACGTCCTCCACGCCCGAGTCGTCGCCCGCCTGAGTGGCGTCCCACCCAATGTCGGCGAACAGATCTTCCTGCAGCACGTCGGTGAGGCCGGCGACCCCGACGCCGAGCAACCGGATGCCACCAGTGGTGTCGATGCCAGCGAGCAACGACAGCGCGACGTCGCTGAGGATCTCCGCGCGATCCGTGGCCCCGAGCAGGGTCCGGGATCGGGTGAGCGTGGTGAAGTCTGCATGCCTGACCTTGATCGTGACCGTGCGCGCGAAGAGCCGGGCCGCCCGCAGTCGAGCGGCCACTTGCGCCGCGTCGCGCGCCAGGACGACGCGAAGATCGCTCGGGTCGACAAGATCATTCTCAAATGTGTCCTCGACAGAGATGGACTTGCTCTCGCGTTCCGGCTCCACCGCTCGGTCGTCGCGGGCGAACGCCAGATTGGTGAGGGCGTGACCGTGCGCCTGCCCGACCACCTGGACCAGTTCGGTGACGCTGGCCGCCTGCAGATCCGCCACCGTCCGCACCCCGAGGCGACCCAACCGTTCCTGGGTCACCGGACCGACTCCGGGTATCACGCCGACCGGCATCGGCCGCAGCAACGCCACCTCGGTGCCCGGCTCGACAACCAGCAGGCCATCAGGCTTGGCCAGCTCGCTCGCTACCTTCGCGACGAACTTCGACGTGGCGACGCCAACGGAGGCTGTCAGTCCGCCGGTCCGTTCCGCGATGTCCGCCTTGAGCTCGGCAACCATGCTTTGTAGTCCTTTCGGGCTGAGGTCAATGGTCCGGCTCGCACCTCGGAGGTCCACGAATGCTTCGTCAAGGGACAGCGGTTCAACCAGCGGGGACAGCTCGCGAAGGGCACGCATGACGTGACCGCTGGCCTCACGATAGGCGCCGAATCGGCCGCCCAGAAATGCGGCGTGCGGGCAGCGTCGCCGCGCCTCGGCCGCCGGCATCGCGGAGCGCACCCCGAAGGCGCGTGCCTCGTAGGAAGCGGTGGCCACCACGCCGCGCGCGCCGACGCCTCCCACCACGACCGGCTTGCCGCGCAGCGACGGCTTGTCGCGCTGCTCGACCGAGGCAAAGAAGGCGTCGAGGTCGAGATGGAGCACGGAAGCCTCACGACGCACGCTGTCATTGTTTACTAGTTCGTGTCATCGCCGTACGCAACAATGGCATGGCTGAGCACCTGATCAGAAGGACGTTCATGGATATCTGGCCGGGCAACCCCTACCCTCTCGGCGCGACCTACGACGGTGCCGGAGTGAACTTCGCGATCTTCTCCGAGGTCGCCGATCGCGTGGAGCTCTGCCTGATCGACGGGAAGGGCGCAGAGAGGCGAATTGACCTGACCGAGATGGACGGCTATGTGTGGCACGCCTATTTACCAGGCGTGCTTCCTGGTCAGCGGTACGGCTTCCGGGTGCACGGTCCGTACGAACCTCACAACGGCCACCGCTGCAATCCGTCGAAGCTCCTGCTCGACCCGTACGCCAAGGCCATCGACGGCCAGATCGACGGCCACGAGTCTTTGTTCTCCTACCGATTCGACGATCCGAACGCGTTCAATGATCAAGACTCTCTGGGTCACACCATGCTTTCGGTCGTGGTGAACCCGTTCTTCGACTGGGGTCATGATCGTCCGCCGCGGCGGGAGTACCACGAGACCGTGATCTACGAGATGCACGTCAAGGGCTTGACGATGCTGCATCCAGCCATCCCCGAGGAGATCCGTGGGACCTACGCGGCCGTCGGCCATCCAGTGATCATCGACCATCTGACCAAGCTAGGCGTCACGGCGGTCGAACTGCTGCCGGTGCATCAGTTCGTCAACGACTCTCACTTGGTATCCAAGGGCTTGTCCAACTATTGGGGCTACAACACGATCGGCTTCCTTGCTCCGCACAATGGCTATGCCAGTAACGGCGGAGGACAGCAGACGACTGAGTTCAAGGCCATGGTGAAGGCGCTGCACGCCGCCGGCATCGAAGTGATCTTGGACGTGGTATACAACCACACTGCCGAGGGCAACGAGAGGGGACCGACGATTGCCTTCCGGGGCCTGGACAACGCCTCCTACTACCGGCTGGTGGACAGCGACAAGCGGCATTACTACGACACCACCGGCACTGGGAACAGCTTGCTGATGCGCAATCCCCACGTGCTGCAGTTGATCATGGACTCGCTGCGCTACTGGGCAGTGGACATGCGGGTCGACGGCTTCCGATTCGATCTAGCCGCCACACTGGCCCGGCAGTTCCACGAGGTGGACAAGCTGTCAGCATTCTTCGACATCATCCAGCAGGACCCGGTGATATCGCAGGTCAAGCTGATCGCGGAGCCCTGGGACCTGGGCGACGGCGGCTATCAGGTCGGCAACTTTCCGCCACTGTGGACGGAGTGGAACGGCAAGTACCGCGACACCGTCCGCGACTTCTGCCGGGGGGAGCCCGCATTCCTGGCTGAATTCGCGTCCCGGATCACCGGATCGAGCGATCTCTACGCACACTCGGATCGACGTCCGACGGCGTCGATCAACTTCATCACCGCGCACGACGGATTCACCCTGCACGATCTGGTGACCTACAACGAGAAGCGCAACGAGATGAACGGCGAGGGCGGCCGCGACGGCGAGAGCCACAACCGCTCCTGGAACAGCGGTGTCGAGGGCGAGACCACGGACAAGGCGATCAATCGGCTCCGCCGTCGTCGGCAACGGGACTTCATCGCAAAGCTGATGCTCAGCCAAGGGGTACCGATGTTGTCACATGGCGACGAGCTCGATCGTACCCAGCGAGGAAACAACAATGTCTACGCTCAGGACAACGAGATTTCCTGGGTTCACTGGGACCTCACTCCCGATCAACAGGAGCTGCTGGCCTTCACCTCTGCCGTGATCGCATTGAGGCTGAATCATCCCGTCTTCCGCCGCCGCCGTTTCTTCGGCGGGGATGCGATGCATGGTGGAGAAAGCGAGCTGGGCGACATTGAGTGGTTCAAGCCCGACGGATCCCACATGGATGAGGCGGAATGGAACTCAGGCTTTGGCCGGAGCGTGATGGTGTTCTTGAACGGGGATGCGATCCCAGAGCCGGATCGGATGGGTCGCCGTATTACCGACGATCACTTCCTGCTGATGTTCAACGCGCATTCGGACGCCATCAAATTCACCGTTCCGCCGGCGAAGTTCGGTGACGAGTGGACTGTTCGGCTCAACACCTCTACCGGCGTGGTGGATGGGGAGGAAGGGCCCCGATGGCTTGCCGATTCGGCCCATCTGGTGGAGAGCATGTCGATGGTGGTGCTGTCCACCTCGGTCGTGCCGCCGGAGGAGCGTGCCGCGGCGCAGTCGCGCGCTGACAAGGCGAGCGCCACAGTCGCCCAGTCCTCCTCCCAACCTGCCGCGCCGCCGTCGAGAACCTCACCGCCGAACAAACGGACAGGCGGACGGACGGCTGCTGCGAGTCGCGGTCGCGAGCGTTAGATTCCGCCTTGCTGGGTAGACCGAAGGCGTCCCGGCATTTCGCCATTCTCGACAATGAGGAGTTCAGTCCCGTGAGCCACGTGCCCGATCTTGTGATGAACAACGGCAAGACCATCCCGCAGCTTGGATTCGGAGTCTTCCAGATCGATCCACCGGAGACGGCTGATGCAGTGAGGGAGGCGCTCGACGTCGGTTATCGCCACATAGACACGGCAGAGATGTACCGCAACGAGAAGGGTGTCGGCGAAGCCATTCGTGCGTCCGGGATCGATCGCGGGGACGTCTTCGTGACGAGCAAGCTGAACAACGCCGACCACCGACCCGACGACGCTCGGCGGGCCTTCGACCAAACCCTGGAGGCGCTCGGCTTCGATTACGTCGACCTGTTCTTGATCCACTGGCCGCTGCCCACCCTCTACGACGGCGACTTCGTCTCGACCTGGCAGACCTTGGAGGAGTTCTACGAAGACGGCCGGGCCCGTTCGATCGGCGTTTCGAATTTTCAGGTCGACCACCTGCAGAAACTGGCTGACAAGGCGGGGACGGTGCCTGCGGTGAACCAGATCGAGGTGCATCCCTATTTCACGAACGAGAAGGTCCGGGCGTACGGAAAGGAGCACGGCATCCTCACCGAGGCCTGGTCGCCCATTGCCCAGGGTGGAGTACTCGAGGATCCGACGATCCGGGCGATCGCCGAGCGTGTCGGCAAGACCACCGCACAGGTCACTCTGCGCTGGCATATTCAGCGCGGTGACATCATCTTCCCCAAGTCGACGACGCCGTCGCGGATAAAGGAGAACTTCGACATCTTCGACTTCCAGCTGACCGAGGATGAAATCGCGGCGATCAGTGCTCTGGACAAAGGCGAGCAGGGTCGGACCGGATCCAACCCTGACCTCTTCGACTACGTGCCTCGGCGCTGAGACGCATTAGAACAGAGGCGGCCAGCGTCGCCAGACCAGGTAGGTGGCCAGCCACCTCAACGTCGAGTGCTGGCAGCGCTGGGCTTGTCGAGACAACAGTCGACGATCTGGAGCCCGGGATCCGCAACCAGCGGTCCTTCGGCAATTCACCCATAGGGTGTGATGACCTAGGCGTACGGCATCCTTATGGTCCACATGAGACGCGACCGGCTGGAGGAGAAGCGCATGCGTGCTGCCGATAAGCGCAATGACCCAGCACGCGATGTGATGACTGCCAGTCCGGACTCACGAATGGGCGACGAGCGGGGAAGTCGGCGGGCGCGAGATGCGGTACAGCCATACCGCCCGAGCAGGCGTCGGTCCGGGTGATCGGCGCATAGCTCAGGTGGTTACTCACGAAGGCCCCCTACCTTGAGGCGGCGACTGGCAGCGGTCCTGGCCCTCGTTGTGGGAGCGGCAACGCTCGCGCTGGCAGCAGCGGTCGCGATAAGCGAGTTCCCGCGCGGCCTGGTTCTGCTGGGCTGTGCGCTCATTGCCGGCGTGTCCGCCTGGTATGGCCTGACCCGGCGGCGGATCGCGCGCGCAGTGGGGTTGATCGTCGCCGGCACCGCGGTCGCGGCTGCGGTGGCCCTGATTGTTCTGGTCGGGCCGCGCTTCGTCGATGTGCTGGTCCTGGTCGGCCTCCTGGTTTCTGTGGCGGCAGCACGTGCAACCATTGGCGTCCACGTGGATCTGCCGAGTGCTCCGTCGCCGCTGCGGCCGGTACTCTTCTACAATCCGCGCTCCGGTGGCGGAAAGGCGGAGCGTTTCGCGCTCGCCAAGGAGGCTCGTGATCGCGGGATCGAGCCGATCGAGCTCAAGGCCGGCGACGACCTTGAAGTGCTTGTACGTCGTGCGGTCGATCGGGGCGCGGACGGGTTGGCCATGGCTGGCGGTGACGGTTCCCAGGCGGTCGTCGCCGCGATCGCTGCCGAACTCGGGCTGCCGTACGCGTGCGTGCCGGCTGGCACCCGCAACCACTTCGCGCTTGATCTCGGCGTCGACCGGGACGACGTGGTCGGAGCGCTTGACGCGTTTGTTGATGGCGGTCAGCGTCGGGTGGACCTTGCCGAGGTCAACGGTCGGGTGTTCGTGAACAATGTCTCGCTCGGCCTCTACGCACAGGCGGTGCAGCGCGCGGGCTACCGCGACGCCAAGATCCGTACCGTGCTCGACACCGTGCCCGACGTGCTGGGGCCTGGCGGCAGCGGCATCGATATGCGCTGGACTGGGCCGGGGGGATACGAACACCACGCGGGCGCCGCGGTGCTCGTCTCCAACAACCGCTACCGGCTGGGCCGCGCGGTCGGCTCGGGCACGCGCCCGCGCATCGACGATGGCCTGCTCGGCATCATTGTCGTCGGCCCGCCCACGGCGCCCCGCCGGAACGGCAATCCGTTACACCCCCCGTTGCGCGAATGGTCAGCCCCAACCTTCGAAATTGATTCCGACAAGCCCCTGCCCGCCGGAATCGACGGCGAGGCGCTCGTTCTCGATTCGCCGTTGAGATTTCGCATCCTGCCGGGAGTGTTGCTGGTGCATATCGCCCGCAAGCACCCGGGTGCTTCGCCCTCGGCGACAGCTCCAGACGGCGTCCGAGCCGGCATTCTCGAGCTGACACGTATAGCCCTGGGCGAGAAGAATAAGCCCGCAAGCTCAGCTGCGCCGCCTTGACAGATACGAAGTCAACCTCGTCCAGAACGTGCACCTTGAAATGCACGCCGCCCCGCCTTTCCCTCTCGGGCATTTTCGCGTGTCTATACGGCGTCCACTACCCGGGCGACGTACTCGTCGGGGCGGCCGTGGGCACCTTGGTGGGACGATCTACGTCGAGACTGGCGAGGCGTGTGCGCTGGCCCCGCCCTACGATCTCGCTCAACTGGGCAATCCGGTGTTTCGCTGCCAGGCCTCTTGCCTTGTGCGGCGGCGGACGACGCCGATCTCACCCAGTACGGGGGATGCGAGAGTTGCCTCTCCCGAGTCGAATGAGACGAAAAATCTGACAACTGCGCGTGTAACGAAAGGGAAGCACTATGACTGAGATGACCAGCGAGACGCCGGTCCTTGATCTTCTCGCCAGCATGACCGCGGACTCTATGGCTGCATCGACCCTCGACGCGGAAACCTTCATGCTGGTTCGTATTGCTGCCCTGGTGGCGGTGGACGCACCTTCGGTCTCCTATCTGATGAATCTCGCAGTGGCGAGCGAGCTCGACATCGACTCCGACCGCATCCGTGGGTTGCTTGCCGCGATCGCGCCGATTGTCGGCACGCCGCGGATTGCCTCCGCCACGGGGAAGATCGTCGAAGCGCTGGCCGTCGAGCTCGAGATCGCGGAGCTCGAGGAGGAAGCCGAGGAGATGGAAAGTGGGGAAATGGGTGATCGCTGAGCAGACCGAGCAGGGCTACGGCGATTGACGTGCTCCGGGCAAAGTTGGGTTGTGCCGACGGTTGACGTGGCTTTCCGAGTCGCTCAGCTCGCCGCTCCCGTGGTACCCGGCGGACCGTCGAGCACGGTCGGCACGTACTCCAACAGTTGGAGACCTCCGTCGAAGGTGCGGCTCTCGACCAGGTCGAGCCTGATGTCGGGATATCCGTCGTAGATCCGATCTTGGCCGCTCGCACCGGTGACGACCGGGAAGACGACAACCCGGAAGCGATCCACCAGTTCGGCCGTGATCAGCGATCGGCACAGACTCACACTGCCCAGCGTGCGCATCACGATGCCGTTGTCTTCCTTCATCGCTCGCACGGCTTCCACCGCGTCTCCGCTCACCAGTCGCGTGTTGGCCCACGCCAGCGGCTCGGTCAGGGTCGATGAGAAGACCACCTTCGCGAGCTGGGTCAGCATCTGGTCGACCCCTTCCTCGCCGGCGGCGGCGAATTCTGCCATCAGCCGGTAGGTTGTCGCTCCCATCAAAACGGTGTGCTCCGGCTGTTCGCCCAGCCAGCCGAGATACTCGGGGCTTTCCATTCCCCACCAACCCGGCCAGCCCTCAGCGGCCCCGTAGCCGTCGAGCGAGGTGATGAAATCGACCATCAGCATTCCCATCAGATTCCTTCCGTCCATGCGCAAGCCGTTTCTCCACGCTAGAACGCAATGGCGTGGCGCTCCAAGGCCAAATCGCGGGTAATACGACCTGACCAAGCCAGTGCTCCGACAATCATGGTTTCGCAATATGCGAACATGCGTTCGGTCGTTTACAAACCCTCTCTCAAAATTCTCTGGCAAGATCGGAACGTGAACTGGCTTCCCGACGGCTGGATGCATCCGACAGAGGTCAGGCTGTCCACGGGTCACCACTTGCGTCCCATCCGCGCGGCTGACGTCGACCTGGACATGCCCGCGGTGATGGGATCGCGGGAGCGGCTGTGGTCGATCTACGGCGCGGGCTGGGGCTGGCCACCCGTTACCTTGACGCGCGAACAAGATCAGCAAGACTTGCAGCATCACGCCGATGAGATCGAGGCGCACGAATCGTTCAACTACGCTCTTTTCGATCGCGATGAAACTGAGCTCATCGGCTGCGTGTACATCGACCCGCCGTCCACGCCGGACTCGGATGCCGAGATCGACTGGTGGGTGCGGGACGAGTACGTCGGCACGGTCGTCGAGCAGGCGCTCAACGAGCTGGTCCCGCGGTGGATCGCCGAGGAGTGGCCGTTACTGCGCCCGCGTTACGGACCACCTCCTGCGGCAAACCACGAACCGAGCGGCGATTTGTCAGCAGAGATCGACCAGTTCAATGCTTAGCCTGGTGCCATGATCGGCGAGGAGTGGGGCGACCGGCCGCTGCTTTTGGCGGTCGACGCTGATTCCCGCCAGCTCAGTCGTCTCGAGGGCGAGCTCCAGCGTTCGTTCGGGGCCGATTTCAGGATCAGGGGTGAGTCGTTGCCAGACGATGCTCTCCGAACTCTGGAAGCCGCGCATCGGAGGCACGAGAGGGTAGCTGTCGTCCTGGTCGATGACGCGATTCCGGACGAGCCACGGGCAGAGATCTTTGGGGCAGCGAGGACCTTTCATCCGGACGCGCGCCGCGCCCTCCTGGTGGCCTGGGGCGCCTGGGCCCATCCCGAGACCGCCCAGAAGATCTTGCAGGGCATGGCCGTTGGCGACATCAGCTATTACGTGCTCAAGCCCTGGATCAAGCGCGATGAGTTCTTTCACCGCACCATTGCCGAATTCGTGACCGAATGGGCGCGCAGCGAGCCATCGAACCTGCGCGAGGTCGTCGTGGTTGCCGCCGAACAGTCCGGACGGGTGTACGCAGTCAGAGATTTGCTCAGTCGGAACGGTATTCCGCATGCCTTTCGTCCCCGCGCCTCAGACCTCGGCCAACGAGTGTTGGCCCGGACGGGGCAGCCGGACGGTGAGGTCGTGGTCTGGATGCCAGCTATCGGCGGCACATGTCTGGTGGATCCGACCGACGCCGAGATCCTCGAGGCATGGGGCATTCCGACGTCGTTGCCCGAAACCGAGCGGGAATTCGACCTGCTCGTCGTGGGCGCTGGGCCAGCCGGGCTCGCCACGGCGGTGTATGCCGCTTCTGAGGGCCTCCGCACCCTGGTGGTGGAACGGGAAGCCATCGGCGGTCAGGCCGGGTCCAGTTCACTGATCCGCAACTATCTCGGTTTCTCCCGAGGGCTCAGCGGGGCGGAGCTTGCCCAGCGCGGATACCAGCAAGCCTGGGTGTTCGGTGCCCGCTTCGTCGTGACGCGGGAAGTGGACACGCTCACCCGTGACGACAGCCGTTTGTGGGCGCACATTCGCGATGTCGGCGACGTATGCGCGCGGGCCATGGTGATCGCCAGCGGCGTCACGTACCGACGGCTGGGACTGCCGAGCCTGGACGACCTCACTGGCCACGGCGTGTACTACGGCACCAGCGTCACGGCCGCGCACGCCTTAACCGGGCTGACCGCTGCCGTCGTTGGCTCTGGCAATTCGGCGGGGCAGGCGGTGCTGCACTTGGCGAGGTACTGCGCGGCGGTGCACTTGGTCGTACGAGGATCAGACCTCGGCCACAGCATGTCGGCCTACCTCGTCGACACCATCGCGGCTCATCCAACCATCCACCTCCACCTCAATACCGAGATCATTGGCGGTGAGGGCATGGGGCGGCTCGAGAAGGTGAGGATTCGTGACACGCTCACCCGCGACGAGGAGAACATCGTTCTGGAGAGTTTGTTTGTGATGATCGGCGCGCACCCGCGTACCGATTGGCTACCGCCAGAAGTGGCACGCGATTCCTTCGACTTTCTGGTCACCGGAACCGACGCAGCAGCCACCTCCCTCTGGAACCTCGAGCGTCGCCCCCATCCACACGAAACGACGGTGCCGGGTCTGTTCGCCGTCGGCGACGTGCGGGGCGGCTCGGTGAAGCGAGTTGCCTCCGCCGTGGGAGAGGGGTCGGTTGTCGTCTCCGAGATCCACCAGTACCTGGCGACGGCCCCAAGCTGAGGTGGCTGAGTCCTGAAGTGACAGGGTCCGCATCATCGGCCACGCGCATAGCCATTGGGACGGCAGTTCTGGCGTTGCCTCTGATCGGGCTCGGCCTGTTGGTGACGCGGCCGGCTCTCGATTTGCGTTGGGAAAACCATCCTGCGCACTTCTGGTTGGTGCTGGGCACAGCCGTTCTCTCCGCCGTACTGGCGTACGCGACCGGTGAGGCGGCCCGGCGGCGAGGTGATGCGCGCCTGTTCTACGTCTCGCTCGCCTTCCTGTCCTCCGCCGGCTTTCTCGCCCTGCACGCGTTGGCCACTCCAGGGGTCGTGCTCGGCAAGAGCAACACGGGCTTCGCCATCGCCACACCAGTCGGTGTCGCTCTCGGCTCGGCGTTCGCCGCACGGTCGACTGCCGAGCTCTCGGGTGACAGAGCCGTTCGAGACGTACACATCGCCAGGCTCCTTCGGCTTGCGCTCATCGGCCTGATGCTGCTGTGGGCAACGTGGTCCGTGGCATCGCTGCCGCCGCTCAATCGACCTCCGGAACTGGTGGAGGGTCTGCCTTTCTGGCTCGCTGTGCCGGCCGTGCTGCTGTATGCGGCCAGTGCCGTGCGCTACTTGCACCTTTGGCTTCGCCGACGCGCCATGATGTTGCTAGCCGTGGCGTCAGCCTTCATCCTGCTCGCGGAATCGTTGGTGGCGATCGCCTTCGCACGCAATTGGCACCTCTCCTGGTGGGAGTGGCACGTGCTGCTTCTGGCCGCCTTTGCCATGGTCGCCCTGAGCGCCCGCATTTCCTGGCGTGAAGAACGTTTCGCCGAGTTGTACCTGCCCCAGACGAGTGGTGGGACACGGGATATCACCGTGTTGTTCGCCGACCTCGAGGGTTTCACGACATTTTCCGAGAGGCACCAACCCGAGGAGGTGGCGAGCATGCTCAATGAGTACTTCTCAGTCGCCGTACCGGCGGTGGTGAAACGGTACGGGGGCGACGTGGACCGGATCATCGGGGACGCCTTGATGGTGACGTTCAACAAGCGCGGCGATCAGCACGATCACGCCAGCCGTGGTGCGGGCGCTGGGCTCGCACTGCAAACGGCTACGTCCCGCATCGCCGAAGATCATCCGAACTGGCCGCGGTTCCGCGTCGGGATTAACTCGGGGCCGGTCTCGGTCAGCTTGCTAGGAGCGCAGGGAGGGCGGACGCACACGATTGTCGGTGACACGGTGAATACCGCCTCCCGCATCGAGGGCAGGGCGCCCGCCGGAGCGGTGGCGATCGGCCCCGAAACGAAAGCGTTGTTGCCGGACGCGGACACGACGCTGCTGGGCGAGCTTGAGCTGAAGGGGCGCGACAAACCTGTTGAGGTCCACCTCCTGACCTCGCTGGGCGGAGGTTCGTGAGGTTAGGAGCAGTCGAACGTGTCCTCAGTGTTGGAATCACTGGACGATTGGGCTGCAGGTCCGCCCAGGAGACTCCCGTGCAGGAATTTGACGTTGGGGAGGCGGCGGCCGGATTCTCCAAACCAGACCCGATCGAGTTGCTGCTGGCTGATCAGAGTCCGGCGAGCCCCTTTCCCAGGATGACCACGCCGATCATCAATAGCATCAGCGCCGCCACGATCGCGCCGTTCTTCGACAACCAGGCCTGGGCGGCAACCAGCCGGGGTTCTGCGCGGTGCGGTGCAAGGAGTGCCGCGATAATCGGAACAATGACCGTGGATGCCGCCAAGACAGTGTAAATGGCAATGGCGACCGCGATCTCCCACGGCCGCAGCGATGCGCCACGTAGAACTAGGCCCGCCGCAACACCGAGCACCAGACCCTTCGGACGAAAACTGAGCGCGACAGCAACGCCGAACGACGATAGCGGGCCAAATGAATCGACGGACTGCAGCCACTTCGGCACACCCGCGGTCTGCGACTTGGAGCGCCATAGAAACGAGATCACTGCGCCGCAGATCAGGATGGCTCCGAGGACGATCTCTATGACGGCCGCAAGCGTGTCCTGTGTGCGCCGGGGTGGCTCGGGCAGCGCCTGGGCACCGAGTGCGCTCAGGAATACCACCAGCGCAATGCCGATCACCCATCCCAACAGGAACGGCAATGCCGATTTGTTCCGCCTTGGCGACAACAAGATGATGATCATCACGGTGATCGGCACCGAGCTGATGGCGAGAGCGACCGCGATCGGTAGCAAATGACCGACGGCCTGCCACATCGTGCTGACCCGCTTCCATATCGGGAGGATGCCGTGGGCGAGAATCGAGCTCGCGTGACCAGCTTGGAAGGTCGCGGCAGCGATGCATATTAGCGCGATTTGAGGGTCGCGGCCGATACCCGGATTTGATCCTGCTCGCTTAGTTGCCCCAGGTAGTGATGGAGCTCTTGGACTGCGACCGAGCCGTCTCCGACTGAGGCCGCCACCCGCTTCACCGTCCCGCGGCGCGACCTGCCTTAGATCGCTCAGGCCGAAATGAATGTCGGATTCTGCGAGACGGAAAGCGGCTGCGGAACCGCAGCCCGTTACCCTCACCTCGTGCGTATCGCCGTCACCGGTTCGATAGCCATGGACCACCTGATGAGGTTCTCCGGCCGGTTCGCGGAGTCGCTGCTCACTGAGCAGCTGGATCGGGTATCCCTGTCCTTCCTGGTCGAGGACCTGCAGATCCGGCGCGGTGGGATCGCGCCCAACATCAGTTTCGGACTAGCCGCGCTGGGGTTGGATCCACTTCTTGTGGGGTCGGTCGGCGAGGACTTCGCCGACTATCGCGCCTGGCTGGAGCGGCACGGGGTGCAAACGTGGCCGATACGGGTCTCGGAAACGCAACACACCGCTCGATTCATCTGCACGACCGACTCGATCGGTGCCCAGATTGGCTCCTTCTACGCCGGTGCTATGGCAGAGGCGCGCCAGATCGAGCTGCAACCGATTGCGGAGCGGGCCGGCGGCCTTGATCTGGTGGTGATTTCTCCCAACGATCCGGTAGCGATGCTGCGGCACACCGACGAGTGTCGCAGTCGGCGGTTCAACTTCGTCGCCGACCCTTCCCAGCAAATGGCGTGGCTGGACGGCCGGCAGATCGAGCGGCTCATCGACGGGGCGGCGTACTTGTTCTCCAACGACTACGAGGACGGCCTGATCACACAAAAGACCGGCTGGTCGCATGAGGAAATTCTGGAGCGCGTCGCGGTGCGGGTGATCACCCGGGGGGCCAAGGGCTCCAGTGTTCTGATCGCGGGTGAGCCCCAGCTGCACATACCTATCGCGCGGGAGGTGGAACGGGTCGACCCGACCGGCGTCGGCGATGCTTACCGTGCAGGATTCCTTGCCGGGCTCGCCTGGGGGGTGTCGCTGGAACGCTGCGCGCAGGTGGGTTCTCTCCTCGCGAGCTATGCGATCGAGGTGGTTGGAACGCAGGAGTATCGCTTCGGCGACTCCTTTTTCGCTCGGTTTGAGGAGGCGTACGGCACCGATGCCGCCGCCGAGATCGCCCCGCACCTCTGCCATCTCCGGCTGTAATTCTCCGTTCCGCGCCACGAATGGCGAGATACCGCTCCCAGTGCGCCGCAAGTTCCTAGCGGTTGGGGTCGACGAGCGGCGGAACGCGTCCTCGTCTCCGTCGCGAGGGGCGAGGCGGGCGTACGCTCGGTCAGGACCGCATCCTCAGTACCAAGGAGGACATGCCGCAAATGAAGACCCCGCCAGTCGTCTCACCGCAGGAGTGGGAGGCCGCACGCGCGGCGCTGCTCGTCAAGGAGAAGGAGCTGACCCGCGCCCTCGACGCTATGGCGGCCGAGCGCCGGCGGATGCCGTGGATGGCGGTAGAGAAGGACTACCGCTTCGAAGGACCCAACGGACCGGCGAGCCTGGCGGACCTGTTCGGGGGCCGCAGGCAGCTGATCGTTTACCGCGCCTTCTACGCGCCGGACGTCACCACTTACCCGGAGTCGGGCGGCGCCTACCCCGAGCGAGCCTGTATCGGCTGCTCCTTCGGCGCTGACCAGGTCGCACACCCTGCTCATCTGAACGCGCGGGACACGACGCTCGTGTATGTCTCGCGCGCCCCACAAGCCGAGATCCAGGGGTTGAAGGAGCGCATGGGCTGGCAACTCATCCCTTGGTATACGCTCACGGACGACTTCGACAAGGATTTTGGCGTGGATGAGTGGCACGGGCACAACGCCTTCATCCGTGAGGGCGATCGGATCTTCCGCACCTATTTCGTCGACGCGCGGGGCGACTCGCAGCTAGGTACGACCTGGAGCTATCTCGACATCACCGCGCTCGGGCGCCAGGAGGAGTGGGAGGACTCGCCCGAGGGCTACCCGCAGACCCCGCCGTACCAGTGGTGGAATTACCACGACGCGTACGGCGAGGATGCTTGATCGCTCACGTCGCGGCGCCCCGTGCGCGGTGCAGTAAGCGTTCCGACTCGGCTGCGTAGGCGGGCATGCCGAAGGCGCGGTAGGAGTTCAGCGCCGTATTGAGCATCTCGGCGGCGCCAGCGTGGTCGTCTACGCCGCCGCGGTCCAACAACATCCGGGCGTGCAGCCGGCTCAGGTCCGCTAGCTCGAGCCGGTTGCACATTTGCTCGGCGACCTCGCGGGCAGTGGCGAATTGGCGTTCGGCTTCGTCCCAGCGACTAGCCGATGCGGCGGCGATGCCAGCACGAGTCTCCAATAGCCGGCCGTCGAGAGTGATCCATCTCCTCCCCAGCTCGAGCGCCCGTTCCAGAAGAGGGGACAATGTTGCTGCCTGCTCGTGCAGGCCACACAGGTAGAGCGCTTCCACGAAGCCGAGCATGCAATTCCACGCGCCGATGCCGTCTACTCGGTCGAGGGTGGGCAGCGTCGACTGGATTGCCTCGAAAAGTTCCAGCACTTCATCGGCGCGCCCGAGGTGGGCCAGGTGTAGCGCCAGCAGCGAAGCGCTTTGCCCGGCGAACGCTGCCGGCGGCTCCAGCTCGACCGCACTGCGCAGCGCGACCTCAGCGCTGTCGGCGTCGCCTCGCCAGTGTGCGGCCAGGCCCTGGTAGATGTGGCCCACGTAACGCCACGGCAGCCCGCCCCGTTCGCCGATGTCCAGGATTTGCGGGCTGAGCGCCTCCACCAACGACAGGTCACCGAGCATCGCCGCTTCGCGAATCCGGTCGGAGATCACCATGAACGCCGCGCCGAGGTGACCCACCCGCTCTGCGATGCCCAGCGTCTTATCGGCAAGGCTGGCCGCCTGCTGGCGACTGCCGAGTGCACCGTCCTCGTAGATCACGAACGCCTGCACGCTGCACAGATCCCATAGCGCGCTCTCCCGCTGAAACATCGCAGCGGCCCGCATCCCAACCCGTACTCCCTCGGCGTGCTTGCGTACCTCGGCGGAGGTCAGGATCTGCCCCCAGTTGCCTCGGCCATCACCCGCGCCGCGGCATGCACGGCCTGCCCGTACAGGTCACCGTCGCGCTCGGTGACCTCGCCAGTCTGGATGCCGATCCGGATCTCGACTGCATGATGCGGATCGGCGGTGCGAGCCCCAGTCGGGTGGGAGCCACCTTCGCTGAGGATCGGCTCGGCCGGGTGTTGCACACGTAGCGGATTGTGGGCACGTTCCCTGCCCGCGGATCCGCTCGATCGTCTTCTACAGTGGCACCGTGGTGATTGCCCCGACCCACTCCAGACTGCAGCCGGGGGAGTCTGCTGAACGAGGGCGAGCCGCGCGCAAGGTCACGCCCCGCTCTGCGCACGGGGACTGGGCGCCAGCGCCGGACCGGCCCGATCCGATCGCGATTCTCGTCGCCCAAGCAGCCTTGCGCGTCCGGGAGCTCGTCCCGATCCGCTACGGGCGGATGCTCGTCTCGCCGTTCACGTTCTATCGCGGCGCGGCGGCGGTGATGGCTGCCGACCTGGCGGCGACGCCTGACTCGGGGATCACCGTGCAGGCCTGCGGGGATGCCCACATCGCCAACTTCGGCGGCTTCGCCGCTCCCGACCGTCGGCTCGTCTTTGGTCCCAACGACTTCGACGAGACTCTCCCCGGTCCGTGGGAGTGGGATGTCAAGCGTATGGCGGCGAGCGTCGAGATCGCCGGCCGCGATATCGGGCTCGGCAGTGAGGTGCGGCGGGGGATTGTGGCAGGCTGCGTACGCTCCTACCGGGAAGGGATGCGCGGCTTTGCCGCCGAGAGCCACCTCGACGTCTTCTACGATCGGCTGATCGCCAGTGAGCTCGTGGCGCGCTTCGGTGGCGAGCTTGGCGCGAAGGACCGAATTCATTTCGACAAGCCGTTCGCGAGGGCTCGGCGAAAGACGAGCACTCGGGCGGTCGAGAAGCTCACGGAGCGGTCGGCTGGCAAGTTGCGCTTCCGCGCCGTCCCGCCACTGCTCATCCCGTTCCGTGACCTTTTCGACCCGGCCGACGCCCGCGCGGAGGACGACTATTTGCGGGAGCTCATCGACGGCTACGCCGCAGGCCTTGAGCCGGATCGCCGCCACCTGTTTGACAGCTATCGGTTCGTCGACGCGGCTCGTAAGGTCGTCGGCGTCGGCAGCGTCGGGACTCGGGCTGCCATCTTTCTCTTCGTCGGCCGCGACGGCAAGGACCCGCTGGTGTTGCAGGCGAAGGAGGCTCAGGCCTCGGTCCTTGAGCCCTACTTGGGGCCGACCGAGTACTCCAACCACGGGGAACGGGTTGTTCGCGGCCAGCGAATCTCGCACGCGGCGACCGACATCTTCCTCAGCTGGCAGCGGAGCCAGGACCTCGAAGGCAACGAGCGTGACTTCTATGTCCGCCAACTCTGGGACTGGAAGGCGTCGATCGACCTGGGGACTGTTACCAAATGGGGGCTCCACGCCTACGCCCGTGCCTGCGGCTGGTCGTTGGCGCGTGCCCACGCCCGGTCGGGCGATCGGCTCGCGATCGCAGCCTACCTGGGGAAGGGCGCGATCTTCGACCGGGCGATCGTCCGCTTCGCGACCGCATACGCCGACCAAAACGAGCGCGACTATTGGCGCCTCGCGGACGCCGTCGCCGCAGCCGATGTCAGCGCCATCTCAGGTGTCTGAGCCCGGCGCGGACAGCTACCCGAACCCGGTCGGGCCCGAGGGCCGGGTCATCCTCAAGATCGCGGCCGACAAGGTGAACGCCCGGGCTGGGCAAGCCCAGCGGCTGGCCGCCCACGACGACGGCCCGATCAATCGCCCTCCAAAGTGACTGCGCTGTCGTGATGTCAGGGCATTCGAGCGCGCTACCGGGAAGTCTGACGCACACGCACACACGCGCCCAGGCAATGACCGGACCGCCTGACGGCCGGCCAATATAGTCTGTCCGTGGATGCCCAGCTCGTTGTCGCGGTGCTGCTCGCGATCGGGTTCGCCGTCACGAACGGGCTCCACGACGCGTCCAATGCGATCGCGACGCTGGTCGCCACGCGGGCGGCGACGCCGCTGCAGGCGATTCTGCTCGCGTCGGTGTTCAACCTGCTCGGCCCGCTGTTTTTGGGCGCGGCCGTCGCCGACACGATCGGCGGCATCGTCACCGTCCCGCCGCACGTGACGGTCGAGGTGATTGGCGCCGGCCTGGCCGCGGCGGTGACCTGGAACCTTGTGACCTGGCGGCTCGGCCTGCCGTCGAGCTCCGGGCATGCGCTGGTGGGCGGGCTGGTCGGGGCCGCCGTCGTCGAGGGCGGTGTGCACGCGATCAACTGGGGCGGGATCGAGCACTGGCGGCCCGTCGGCGTGTTCGGGATCCTGATCGCGCTCGCGCTGTCCCCGCTTCTGGGCGGGGTGACGGCGCTGCTGCTCATCCGCGCGGCGCGGGCCGTCGCGCACCGGGCCACCCGGCGCTGGCGCGCGCCGGTAGGGGCCGGGGAGTGGGGCATGTCGGCCGCGCTCGCGTTCAGCCACGGCGCCAACGACGCCCAGAAGTCGATCGGCGTGATCGCGGCGCTGCTGCTCGCCGCCGGGCAGATCGACACGCTCGCGGCGCCGACATGGACGAAGATCGTGTGCGCCGCGGCGCTGACCGCCGGCACGGCGCTTGGCGGATGGCGGATCATTGCCACCGTGGGCCGTCGCATCTACCGCATCCGCCCGGAGGAAGGCCTGTCCAGCCAGACCGCATCGGCCGGTGTGATCTTCGGGTCCTCGCTGCTGGGGGCGCCCGTCTCCACTACGCAGGTGGTCGCGTCGTCGGTGGTGGGGATCGGTGTCGGCCGGCGCCGCTGGCACCACGTTCACTGGTCGGTGGTGCGCAACATGGGCCTGGCGTGGCTGATCACCATGCCCGTGTCCGCGGCGCTCGGCGTCGTGGCACTCGAGCTGTGGCGGCTGGTGACGTGACCCGCAAGCGCTGGTTCCTGCCCGAGACCCCGGACGTGCTCGGGATGCTGCGCCGCCAGATGACGGTCACGATCGACGGTGTGGATGCGTTCGCGCGCTGGGCGGGCGGCGACGCGGCGGCGGCCCAGGCCGTACGCGACGCCGAGCGCCAGGGCGACGTCGCCAAGCGCGACCTGCTGAGCGCGCTCCGGGAGGCGTTCGTGACCCCCATCGAGCCTGAGGACCTGTTCGCGCTGTCGGGCGGGATCAACCGCATCCTCAACTACGTCGCCGACCTCGTGAAGGAGTCCGAGGCGATGGCCTCCCCGCCTGACGAGGGGATCGCCACGATGGCCGGCCTGCTCAGTGACGCGCTGCGCCACCTCGACGACGCGCTGTCAAAGCTCGGGACCGACGGCGACCAGGCGACTGCATCCGCGGACGCCGCCATCGCCGCCCAGCGCGAGCTGGAGACCGCCTACTACGCCGGGATGGTGGGGCTACTCGATGTCGAGGACCGCACGGAGCGGATCACGCGCCGCGAGCGGTACCGCCGCTCCTCGCGGATCGGTGAGGCCGTGGTCGACGTCGCCGAGCGCGTCGTCTACGCCGTCGTCAAACAGAGCTGAGCGGCTCCGGCGACGGATCTACTCTCAGCCAAGATCGGCAGGCGGAGGCGGGCAGTGCATCAACGACGTCGGCGACCTGGTGGACGAGAAGGCCGAACGCGGCTCCAGCTGGCTTATCGACGGTATCCCTGGCTGCCTTGTCCACTGAGCAAGGCACTGACTCGGCGCCAGGAGGTCGCGGGCAGCGAGGCAAGCGAGCGCTTAGACCGGCAGGTTCGCCTCGATCGCGTCGATGATCGATGGATCGTCGGGCTCGGTCTTGGGACGGAACCGTTTCACCTCGCCTGAGGGCAGGACGAGGAACTTCTCGAAGTTCCACTGGATCCGGCCGGCCTTGCCACTCCCATCCTTCGCTTTTTTCAGCTCGGTGAAGAGAGGATGCTCGTGGCGCCCGTTCACGCGAACCCGGTCGAAGACCGGAAAGGTCACCGCGTAGGTCGTTGAGCAGAACTCCTTGATCGCCTCGTTGCTGGACAGTTCCTGCATGAACTGGTTGCTCGGGAATCCGAGCACCGTGAACCCGCGCTCGGCATAGGTGCGCTGCAACGCTTCAAGCTTTGCGTACTGCGGCGTGAGGCCACACCGCGATGCCACATTCACGACCAGCACAACTTTGGCTGCATAGTCGCCAAGGGATGTCGTCGTCCCCTCCATGGTGGCGATGGGAATATCGGTGATCAACATGGTTCCTCCGTTAGTTCGCGACGGCCTCGACCGGTGCCGTCTCGGTTAATGGTGTAAATGGCGGTGTCATGATCAGTTGGCCTTTCGTCGGCATCCGTCGGCGGAGGCGATTGCGGAGCCGTTAAAGGCTCGCTTGTGACCTGGGCGGGACTCCATAGCTACGCGGGCGCCTGCCCGCTCTCCACAGTCTGTGCATCACGCAGCCGGCGCCGTTCGCTGCGCCGCTCGACAAGCGAGTAGAGCACGGGTACCAGCAGCAAAGTCAGCACCGTCGACGAGACCAGGCCGCCAATCACGACGATCGCCAGAGGTCCGGAGATGAATGCCCCACCACCGGTCAGCCCGAGAGCCATGGGAATCAGTGCGAAGATCGTCGCGCAGGCCGTCATGATGATCGGCCGCAACCGGAGTCGGGCGCCGTCGGTGATCGCCGAGTGCAGAACTTCGCCACGCCCGCGGTACTGATTGATCAGATCGATCAATACGATCGCGTTCGTTACGACGATTCCGATCAACATCAACAAGCCCACCATCGCTGGCACGCCAAGTGCAGTGTCGGTGATCAGCAGCCCGGCAATCGCACCGGTCGCAGCGAAAGGAATCGAGACCATCAAGATCAGTGGCTGCACCAGGCTGCGGAACGTCCCCACCATGATCATGAACACCAGCGCGATAGCCACCAGCATGGCCAGGCTGAGCTGTCTGAACGCGTCACGCTGATCCTGAGCGGACCCACCCAGCGTGGCAGTCACACCAGGCGGCAGGTCGGTGATTGAGTCAAGGCTCTGCTGAATGGTCGCAGTCAGCGCGCCCAGGTCGCTGACATCCGGCGTGGCGGTGATCGTGACGGATGGGGTTCCCTCGATCTGAGCGACCGTCGTCGGAGCCAGCACCTCGTGGACCTTCGCGACGTCCTTGACCTTGACCGGCTTGGCACGGACGTCCGCCAATGCCTCCTGCTCGTCTTGGAGCTTCTGCTGCTTCGCACGCTGCTCGGAAGTTTGCTGGGCCTGCTCATCGGCCGCATTCTGCTGCTTGTCAACCTGCTTGATGCTGTCATCGATCTGGTCGATGCTCGCCTCGACCTGCTCGATCGCCTTCTCCGTCTGAGCCACAGCGGCGGTTAGCTGAGCAACCTGCTGGGTCCACTGTTGGAGTTGCTGCTGCTGGGCCAGCTGGTCGCTCGTCACGGGGACAGGCGTCATCGATGGGTTGGGCTGAAGCGGCTCCGGTGGGTTGGCCTTGAGCCGTGCCAGCTGCGCGCGGGTGTCGGCCAGCTGACGCCTCGTCTTGCTCAGCTCATCCACGGTGTCCGCGCGACTTTCCTCGAGCTTGGATTTTTGGGTGCGCAGCTCTTCGTTCTGATTTGACACAGCATCGTCGGCTATCTGCTGCTGCTCCTCGGTGAAAGCCTTCTGCTTGTCGGCAAGCTTGTCAGAGGCCTTCTTCTGGGCATTCTGTTGCTGCAGCTGGCTTACGGGCAGCTCGAGGTTGCCAATATCGGAGGGGCTCGGTTCGTCAGCAGCCTGACTGCGAACGACAATGTCCCGCTGTTCGCCGGCGAGCGTTACGGAACCCACCTGAGTGCCGCGCAGAGCGCTTGAGATCGCCTGCCCCACGTCCCCTTGGGTGAAACCGAGCGCGGCTGCCTTCTTCTGGTCGAGAGTTACCTTGAGCACCTTGCGCTGCTCCTCCAAGTTGCTGCGGAGGTTAGTCAGCCCCGGGACGGTGTCCAGCTGCTGCTGGACTCGCTTTGCCCCGGTTTGGAGGTCTGTGGTGTTCTCGCTTGAGACCGTGACCGTGAGGTCGTTCGTGCTCGACTGGTTGTTGGTCGTGGTCACGGTCACGTCCCCGGCCGATTCGTCGAGCTCGTCCATCTGATCCTGAAGCTGCGGACGCAGGGTTTCAGCTCTGGCGCCATCGACAAGCAAGACCGTGAACTCCGCGGTGTTGGTGCTCGGGGTTGCGCCGGGGACGAGGCTGCCGCCAATCGTCACCAAATAGTTCTTCACCTGCGGGTCGGCCTTCAAAAGGTTCTCGACCTGCGCGGCCGCGGCGCTCGACGTCGACAACCGCGTGCCGGGTGGCAGCTTCTGATTGATCGCGAGCGTGGTTTGGTCGGTGACGGAGCCAATGAAGTCCGTCTTTAAGAGGGTTGCGGAGCCCAGTGTTGCGACGAACACGAACAAGGCGACTCCGAGGGTAACGAATGGATGCCGCAGCCCGAACTGGAGGATCGGCAGGTAGCCCCGTTGTAACCGGGTCACCTTGGTTTCCTCGGCAGTGCGTGTCTCGACCTCTGCCGTCGTAACGACCTCATCGCCTGCCGTCCGGAGCGCAAGCTCCTGTTTGTGGCGCGCTCCGCCGCGCAGGAACCAGTACGCCAGCACGGGCACGATAGTCAGCGACACCAGCAGCGAGGCACCCAGTGCGACGGCGACCGTAATCGCAAAAGGCCTGAAGAGCTCACCGACCACTCCGGACACGATCGCCACCGGTGCGAACACCGTGACCGTGGTCAGAGTCGAAGCAGTGACCGCACGGGCCACCTCCTTGACCGAGGCCAGGACGTCGCTCGGTGTCAGCGTACGGTGCCCGAGATCGCGACGCTTGATGTTCTCGACAACGACGATCGAATCGTCAACCACCCGGCCGACCGCTACGGTGAGCGCTGCCAGAGTAAAGATGTTGAGCGAGTAGTCACTGACCTGAAGACCGATCATTGCGATCAGCAGCGAGAGTGGAATCGAGATCGCGGTGATCAAGGTTGCGCGAACTGAGAACAAGAAGAGCAAGATCACGAGCACAGCGAAGGCCAGGCCGAGCAGGCCCTCGACCGAGAGGTCGTGGATCGACTGCTCGATCAGCGGTGCCTGATCGAAGATCGTCGTGATGGTGGTGTTGTTGCCCAGCTTGTCCTCGAGGCTTGGGATCTCGGCGGCCACGGCGTGGGAAATCTCCACTGCATCCGCGTCAGCGTCCTTGAGAACCGCCACGCTGAGCGCCGGCCGGCCGTCAGCCCGAGCGATTGATGTCGCCTCGATCGATTCGACCTCGACGTCGGCAACCGCGGACAGCGCGACTGGACCGTCCGGAGTTGGCACCTGGAAGGCCTGAAACTGCTTGACGGTATTGGCGGACGTGCCGACCTCGACGGCGAGTTCGAGGTCCTTGTCGAAGCTGCTGCCGGCGGGTGTGATGGTTGCCTGTCCCTGCACAGTCTGAGTGACTGCTTGGGCTGTGACGTCGTGCTTGCGAAGGTCGTCTGGCCGGAGCGTGACGAGAAGCTGAGTAGTGTCTTGTCCGGTGACAGTGACACTGCGTACGCCGTCGATGGCTGACAGATCTGGGACCGCAACGTTCTCGACCTGATGGCTGGCTTCGTCTAACGACGCGTCCGATGCGACGGCGAGTAGTAGCACCGGGATGTCGTCGGTCCTGCCGGTAATGACATCGGTCTCGACCTGGTCCGGCAGAGTCGGTTTGATCCCGTCGACCGCGCTCCGGACGTCGGCTACTACTTTGTCGGGGTCGAGGCCGTAATCCCATTCGACTGTGATCGTCGCGATCCCATTCGACGAGGTCGACTGCACCTTGGTCACACCCGATACACCGGTGAGCGCGCGTTCCAACGGTGTGGACACATCGTCGGCGACGATCTGCGGTGATACGCCTGGATAGATCGCCGTAACGATCGCGGTTGGCACCTGGATCGATGGCAGCAGCTCTTGCTTGAGGTTGAGAGTCGCCAGCACCCCGAAGACGATGATGGCCAGCGCGGCAAGGCCGACGATCACGCGATTGGCCAGGCTGAGCCGCGTCAGGGAGGTCATGAACAGGCTCCCTTCCACCTGCAGGTCCCACGACGCTAGCCGCGACTTGCCGAGGCATCGACATTATCGTTCGTATGAAGCTTACAGTTAGCACGACTTTGATAATCAAGCCGCTACGATCCTTCTTAAGACGTCGATCACAACGACAGGCGACCAATGACCGGGACCGTTCGCGATGACGCGACTGCTACCAGCGAACAGGAAGAGTTGATCAGGCGTCTTGAGCGCGTTCAGGACAGTTTCGAACGCCGAGCCTTGTCCTCAATGGCGGAACCCCTGATCTCGACCCCGATCACGATGCAGCAGCTCAAGGTCTTGACCATGATTGCCATCGATCCTGAGAGGGCGACCGGTCACGAGCTGGCCACGCAGCTGAACGTGTCCGTCGCCACGATGTCTGGTCTCGTGGATCGTCTCGTGGAACACGGAATGGTGAATCGAGGTGAGGATCCTCGGGACCGCCGCGTCCGCCGGCTCAGTGTGACTCCCGAAGGTAATGCGACAATCCGCGGTCTGCTGAGCTCGGCAGGCACGATGCCGACTCCGGTCCTCCGCCGACTGGCCATCGAGGACTTACGGGCACTGGTCCGGGGAATCCTTGCCTTCGACCGTGCCGTCCAAGACTTAGCCAAAGGCGAATCTCGTGCAACCTGATCATGTCAGCTGAGAGTCAGCCGAATGTCCCGCCGAGCTGGCTGGCAACACTCGTGCCGACACACGTTCCGACCGTGGCCGAACGAACTTCGCCCCAACCGGCCGACACCCACCTGCTCCGTGCCGCTTCGGGGCGTAGGGTGAAACCACCGAGGGATATTCCTGCTGACACCTGATCGGCGGTCCCAGGCGATCACCATCCGGCCCTATTGACGGGCCCGTACGGACTCGACATGAACTCTGCGTCTCCCGCCCTTATTGACAGCGACGAGGTCGCTGCGGATCTTTGCCCGACCTGCAAGCATCCGCTGGTCTCCCATGACGCGATCAGTTCGCGCTGGTGCGCCGCCACCAAGCTCGGGATCGGCCGCCGGGAGTGCATCTGCTCAGGTGTGGTGGCAGGCGCACGCGTTCACACCCACTACTGACCCGAGGACTCTGCCCGGAGGGGGTTGTCACAATTCTGGTAACCGAGCGCATGGCGCTGACCCGCACAAATTGGCCGGATGTTGATGATGTCGTGGCGCTCAGCGCGGATACTGAGGTGATGCGCTATCTCGATCATGGTCGACCGATGACGGCGGCTCGGGTCCTCGCCGAAGAGATGCCACGACTGATGGCGCACAACGGCCGCGCTGACCGGCTGGGGTCCTGGGTTGCCCGTGAGCGCGCGACCGGCAACTTCCTGGGTTGGTTCATGATCACACCGGTCGATAAGCCGCTTCGGACCGTCCAGTTGACCTATCGGCTCCGGCGCAGGGCGTGGGGACGGGGCTACGACATCGAGGGAATGCTTCGCATGATCGAGATAGCCCGCGCTGCCGACCTGTCGACCGTGATCGCCACCATAATGGCCGTCGACCTCGCCTCGCGCCGACTGATGGAGAAAGCGGGCCTGAATCTCGTCCAGACGTTAGTCAGTGAAACCACAGGACCGACCGTGGCTGCCGCGCGCCGCGAGGTCGACTATGCACTCGACCTGACCATGGAAGCAAAGTTGCCGGCCTAGCGTGCTCTCTGTGTGCTGGGTCCATCCAGATGTCATCGAGCACCTTGCCGAAGGGAACAGCCTTACCAGCGGGTCATCGGTCGCCCCACGATCATCGGCATGCCGATCGAGCACGGCCCGCAGAGCACCCTCCTGGCCGTTGCTCCGTGTCGTTCGGCTCGGCCTCGCCGCTGAGTTGGCCACGGACGCACTATGACTGCGTGCTGTGCAATGCCGGTTGCACGACCGACGCGGACATCGCAGCCGCGTTGTTCCCCGACGGTGCGCTGCTCGAGCACTCCAACGCGGTCATGTACGGCTCTCCGCCGCAGCGATGAGAGGAATCTCCTGCGTACACGGTCCGCTCGAACAGTCACGCGCGCGTCAGTTGCCTTTCGCTTCCTTCGAGCTCGGCCATTGGCAGACAGATCACCGACGTGATCACATCTGGCGGCCAGAGCTCCACGAAATCTGTTCTGCGCACGATGGAGGTCTGTTCAAGGCGTGGCAAATTCGCAATGCCCGTCACATTGACCGTGTCGTAGTGCCGCGGAGCTGGTCCGCTGCTTTCTCCAGCAACCTGGAACGTGACCTGCTTGCCGGGCACATACTGCGTGATCTCGTTGTAGGCAGGTACCAAAAAAATGATTTGATCATCCGTCACGGCGTAACTGACAACTACCGACCTTGCGCCGCGGCCGCCGATGTATCCCAATTGTCCCTCGGAATGGTGATCGAGCCAGGTACGACATTCGCCGTACGACATCCCACGCGTATCATCGACATTCGTCTTCCCACTGGCGGTGCGCTCGTTCTCTGCCATTAGGGACCTCATTTCTTGTCTCGGTGGCTTTTGCAGGCCCCGGCTTCTATCACGGATCTTGCTACGCTGCCACCGACGCCATGGTTTGACCATGAACCGCCGGCAATGAATCGACAAACGAGAATCGCCGGTTGTCATTGATGCTGGCGGCGCGGATTGCGAAGGGCACCGTTAATGCCTCACCGATTACATGTTCAACTTAGAACTAGCCGGACGACGTCTCCAGCGCCCCATGCCACAGCCAGCCTGACGTGCGGCCATACACCTCGGCTCGCTTGAGCAGATGCCCGCCCGTCAATTGGAAACGGCAGCGGCTCCCGGTGCAGCGATGGAGTCTGCGAACTGTGCCCCTGCTGAGTGTTGGGGGCCGCCGTCGTTGGACAACAGTATACTCGCGCCTTCAAAGAAAACCGCGGGTGGGTCGGTCCAAACATGGCGACTGATTCATTAGGCTAAGTGAGGTTGTCAACAGGCGAAGGCGGTGGACTGGGCGGTCTTTTTGGCAGGTCGCCGGTGCATCTGACTAACGCTGGGGCGATGGCTGGAGCCTGAGTACACAAGGTCCCCGAAAACTCGAAGCTCGCCGGGTGACGCGCAATGCTGTTCATGGCTTGGCCACCACACTTGCGTCCACGCGAGCTGTACCCAGAGCGAACGTGTCTTGGCGGTGCGGCGGGTCAGTCATGATGTCGCCATCCTTCTGGCGCCCTGCGGCACGGCGGCTGCGACATGCGAATGGGAATGGCGAAGGATGAGTATCGCGAAGATCACCAGCCAGACGCTCCACAGGACGTATCCGATGAAGTTGGCGCTGTCCACGACGGGCAGGTGCAGCGGTGTCAGTACGCCAGCGAGGATGAGGGCGGCTGACCCGGCTCCGAGTGCGGTGAACCAGCCTGGGGCGAACGTTCGACGCAGGGCGATGAGAACCAGCAGGGTCCAGGCGGCGGTCAACAGGTAGCCGAGGGTTTCGCCCACGACGGTGCCGAGGAGGCGGTGGGCCAGGAGGAAGGAGTCGCGGGCCCCAGCAGCGACGGCGGGATCGCTACTGGTTGCATCGGCGGCGAACCCGGGCACCAGAAGCGGCCAGCGGGCAAGGCCGATGACCTGGACGACGGCTGCGGCGATCCCAACCGGCACCGCAATCCTCATCGCGCGATGCGTGGACAGCCGCCCGACGCCGATGGCAATGGGGGCGAACAGGGCTGCCGATAGAGCCATCACCGTGAACCACACCACGACGGCCGTTTGATTTGCCCGGAAGGCAGCAAGAATGTCCTCGACCGGCTCACCCAATACGTCTGGATAGTTGAACACCATGCCCAGCACGGTGAACGCGGCGTTCGTCAACACGGCAGCAGTGATCAGCAGTATCGCGGTCAGCTTGTTATTCATGATCTCTCCCTAACGTCACCGACGCCGGTTGGCGACGGTGTTCATCCCACCGGTGTGTTGACCAAAGCCTCCGTATGGAGCTGATCCCCTCGGTCGGCTTCCCGTGGGCTGAAGCCCTTGCGACTGCCCTTGATCAGTAACCAGAACATGAGCGCGGCTTCACCCACGAAGGTGAACCGGCTGATATCGAGTGCGTATCCGGGGATCAGCACGGCTCCGAACCCGTCGGCGAGGTATCCGAGCCCGGCGATCACGAGCAGGATGCCGAAGATTTTCGGCATGAAATCGGATCGGTACGCCAGGAGGCCGATCAGAAGCAGGTGGACGCCGAAGAGGTTCAGGCCGACGTGCCAGATCGTGTCGTAGGCGTCGACCGCGCGTAATGCTTGATCAGGGTTGCCCAGGAGCCCGAGCGCTAGCACGAGCTGGCTGATCGCCACTAGGTAGACCGCGGCATAGGCGGCTCGGAACCAGGCGGCCATGGTCGAGACGCTGTGATTGACAGGCGCGAACACGGTGAGCAGCGCGGCGGCGACGATGATGTCGAGGATCACCACGAGGATCAAGCTGGCGATGCCCCAACGGAACAGCCCTTCCGAACCGAGGATGTCCTGCGCGGTCTTGGCCGCATCTCCCGGTGTGACAAGAGCACCGACGGCGCCGAAGGCGCCGAAGGTGGCCAGGACAATTATCAACGCTAGGGCGAGCCCCGCTGTAAGGCTGGCCCTGCGTAGCGACCGAGTATCGTGATTCATGGTAATTGTCCTCAAATTTTCGGTGTGGGGCGTCGCTGTGATGGAGCGACGACGGCCGTGGTCAGCCCGACCAGGTCGGCGCTGACCTGCCAAAGCCGTGTCGCGGTGGCTTCGTCGTAGCTGCGTTGGGCGGATTTCTTTGGTTTGCTGTCGGCGAAGTAGCGGCCGGTCGCCTGCTCGAGGTTGGGAGCGGACGCCAGGTAGATCGATGTGGCGGCGCCCTGGGCCGGGGTTTTCATGAAACGCCGCAGGAAGGGTATGAACACTCGCTGCACGGTGGCGGGATCATCGGCGCCGAACGATGTGCGCACAACCCCGGGATGCAGCGCGTTGGCCGTGACGGACGTGTCCTGGACCCTTCTGGCCAGCTCGTAGCTGAACAACACGCTGGCGAGCTTGGACTGGCTGTAGGCCCGTGACCCGGAATAGGACCGCTCGCCCTGGAGATCGTCGAAGTCGATGCGCCCTTGGGCGTGGGCGTTGGACGACACCGTCACGACGCGGGCCGGGGCGCTCTGCTGCAGCCGGTCCAGCAGCAGGTTGGTGAGCAGGAACGGCGCGAGATGATTGACGGCGAAGGTTCGCTCCAGCCCGTCGACGGTGGGGTGCCGGGTGTTCCAGTACCCGCCGACGTTGTTGATCAGCACATCGATCCTCGACAGGGTCTGGAGTATCTGCTCGGCCAGCCGTCGTACCTCTGCCTGGGCGGACAGGTCGGCGACGAACACGTCGACCTGCCCACCGCCGGCTGCGCGGATCTCCCGGGCCGCGTCCTCGGTGCGCCTGGCGTCGCGACCGGTGATCGCCAGGTGTGCACCCATCGTGGCCAGGCCCAGAGCGGTCGCCTTACCGATGCCGGCGGTGGCACCGGTGACCAGCACCGTCCTGCCGGCCATCGGGCCGCTGTGAGCCTGTTTCATGTTCGTGCTCCTTCGGTGCATATGGGCGTCTAGCCGGTCCGGGGTTTGGGCAGCCGGGGAGCGCCCTCAGGCCGGCGTGGTGACCGGCGTAGTGACGGGTCCTGGTGTGGTGGCGGGGCCGTCAGGTTTCGCGTCAGGCTCGTGCTGTCCTTGATCTAGGCGGAAGGGAGGGTACTCGTCGCGCATCAAGGCGACATAGCTGAGAACGCGGAAGACCCAGCGGTTGATGCCGACAACAAAATCGAACAGAGCCCGTGGATATTGCCGGGTGATCAACAGGAAGAAGCCGCCGACAAACACCAGCAACCCGAGGAACGAGATCCCAGCGGTGCTCTGGTAACCGGAGCCCCAGTCGTTACTCGCGGTCCACCAGTAAAGGAGGTTGCCGGTGAGTAGCCCGACGATGATCAGTTGTGGGATGGCCAGCAACCAGGACTTGACCAGCACCAGGCCATGGGAGAGATGCTCGGGGTAGGCGACGTCGAAGTCGGCCGGGTAGTCAGTCCGGGCCAAGGTGAAGGGTGGATAGCGGTCGGTGCCCAGAGCCGAGTTGGCATAGAAACCGACCCGCCAGCTCCAGCGCAGCACGCCGACATTGAAGTCGAACAGCGAGCGCGGATAACGCCCGGTGAACAAGATCGCGAAGCCGGCGATCACCGTGGTGACCAAGAAGCCGACCCAGAGGAACGCCAACACGACGTAGTGAGGGATGGCGAGGAACCACTTCACCAGCCACAGCCAACGTGAGAGGTGCGGATCCAACTCGCCGGTCAAACGGACCGGATAACCGGCTTGGGATGTTGTTGTCGATGTCATTGCAGTGTTCCTGTCAGTGGTGATCTATGGATGATGTCGTGCTGTGATGCGATTCGTTGTTGACGGACATTCCAGCCGTGATCGGTGAGGGCTTGAAGCCTTTGACGACCAGATAGATGCCCAGGGAGAACTCCCAGGCTGCGATCGGGAGTGCGAGGATCGCCGACGGTGTGGATATGCGGTCCCACAGGCCGAACATGACGGCGATGTCGGAGGCGAGCAGTAGGGGCGCTCCGATCAGGCCCACCAGGGGAAGAATTCGAGGTACGAGGCGGGACCTGTACAGCAGCGAGCCGAGCAGTAGGGCGTTCAGAACCGGCATCAGGCTTTGTCCGAGGAGGAAGAACCAGTTGTAGTTGGCGACCAGCGCCTGGCCGGTGACCAACCCAGCTGCTCCGGCTCCGGCCTGCCGCAGAGTCACGATCGACATCAAGGCCACGACGCCCGCGACAATGGCGGCGCCCTCCAGAGTCCGCGAGCCGACGAACCCGAGCGCGGCCGCCTGGTTCTGCCGCTTGATCACCGGGAAGAGCACGACGGCGGTACCGACGCCAGCGAGAGCCACGACCACTTCCAGGATGCCGCCGATGATGATGGGGGTATCGGGGCCGGGGCCGGCGATGTAGTTCGGATCGCTCAGCACCGGCCCGTAGAGGAACAGGGTCGGGATCGAGATGAAGGTAATCAGGTAGAGCACGCCCGCGACGAGCGCGGTCTTCCTTAGCGAGTCCATCGGGACTCGTCTCGTGGGGAGCCGTTGCGTTGCTGTGGTTCCGTCGATGAGGGTCATGTCATTCTCCTCGGGTGGATGGTCACGCACCTGTGGAGGTGCGATGTCGGTGAGGTGGGCTGGTCGGTGTCGATAGAGGTGACCGAGACCAGGTGGAGACCTGGCTCGCGGACTTTTGAAGCAGGCCATGAGTGGCCGTAAGCGCCAGCCATACTTTGTATAAGAAGCTACCATACAAAGTATGGCAATGCTATGGTCCGTGGCGAGATGCTGAAACCGACTAACGAGACCTCGAAGGAACGCCTCCCGCTCAGCCGGGAGCGAGTGCTGCGCGGCGCCATCGCGGTCGCCGATTCAGCAGGAGTACGAGCGCTGACGATCCGCTCGCTGGCCGCAGAACTTGGCGTCACGCCGATGTCGGTCTACTACTACGTCGCCAACAAGAGTGAGATCCTCGACGGCATCGTCGATGAGGTCTTCAGCGAGATCGAGCTACCGCCCGGAGATGGTGACTGGCGCTCAGAGATCCGGCGACGGGCCCGCTCGGCCCGTCAGGTGCTGAACCGACACCCCTGGGCGATCGCCCTTTTGGAGTCCCGTAAGACTCCCGGTCCCGCGACGCTGCGGCACCACGACGCCATGATCGGCACTCTGCGGAATGCGGGCTTCTCGGTGGAGATGACCGCCCACGCCTACGCCCTGCTCGACAGCTACGTGTACGGGTTCGCAATCCAGGAGGCCGCTCTCCCCTTCGACGGCCCCGAGACCGTCGCCGGAGTCACAGAACCGATCATGGAGCAGTTTCCCGCTGGGGAGTACCCGCACCTGGCCGAGATGGCGACCGAGTACATCCTCCAACCCGGCTATGACTTCGGTAACGAGTTCGAATTCGGGCTCAACGTGATCCTTGACGCCCTCACCAACTCCATACCGGGCAACCGCGGCGAACCCCTCACCTGACCTTGGCGCTTGTCAGTCGTACGGCCGGCTCAATGAGGATTGCATTCGGAGACGTCATGACGAGTTCCTTCGTTCGTGTGGGCTCTGTCAGACGGCGATGACGAGAGTCCCTCGCGCGTGACCGGCTGCTACCTGACTGATGGCGTCGGCCGTCCGACTCAGCGGATAAGTGCCGCCGATCACGGGCCTGACGTGTCCGGCCTCGACCAGTTGCTTCAGGGCAATCAGGTCCGATCGGTTCTGGGTCTTGACCGAGGGTCGTCCCTGCTGGCGCACGACCAGGGACACCAGGAAGCCCCGAATGGTGCGGCCGAGCTTGCCGGCCGCGTGTCCCCCGCCATTGGACAGCAGGGTTCCGTTGGGCGTGAGTGCGCGCCTGGTTTCGGCCATCGAATGGTCCCCGACGTTGTCGAGGATGACGTCATAGCGCACGTCGGCGTCTCTGAAGTCCTGCTGGGTGTAGTCGATGACGTGGTCGGCACCGATCGAGTGGACCATCCCGAGGTTCTTGGTGCTGCACACGCCGGTCACCTCGGCGCCGAACGCCTTGGCGATCTGCACGGCGAATGTTCCGACCCCGCCCGAGGCGCCGTTGATCAGGACCTTCTGTCCGGGCCGCACGTTCGCGTCGTCGCGAAGGAGTTGGAGCGCGGTGCTGGCGGACACGCCGACGGCGGCGGCCTGTTCGAAGGTGAGATTGGCCGGTTTCTTGACGAGCTGATTCTCAGGTGCGCATGCGTACTCGGCGAAGGCACCGGTGCACCAACCGAACACCTCATCCCCGGGCTTAAGGCTATGCACCTGCGGACCGACTGCTTCGACCGTCCCTGCGATATCGGTCCCCGGAACGGGGTTCTTCGGCTTGCGGAGCCCGGTTCCCATGCGCATGACGTACGGCACGCCCGTCATCAGGATCCAGTCACCGACATGCACCGACGCAGCGTGGACGTGGACGAGCACCTCGTCATCACCGATCGCCGGCCTGTCGATGTCCCGTGCTTCCAGGACCTCCGCTGACCCGTACCTGTCTTGAACGATTGCCCTCATGCCTGGCCTCAGTTTCCCGCTAGAAGTCTCTAAAACGACGCACGCGGCTCTGTGTACGATGTATACAGTATTGCGTACGTCGTACACAATCAAACGGCAGGTCTTCCCAACTCGAAATGCGAGGAGACGCCAATGGCCACATCGGCAATCCGGCGAGCGAAGCCGCGCCAGCGCCTGAGCAGGGAGCGTGTGCTGGGCGCTGCTATCGCCCATGCCGATGCAGGTGGGCTTGAGGCGCTCACCATGCGCCAGCTCGCCGAGATGCTCCAGGTCGCGCCGATGGCGCTGTATCGCCACATTGCCAACAAGGACGACCTCGTCGACGCAATGATCGACGTCGTCTTCAGTGAGATCGGGCTGCCTTCGGGCGGCGCAGACTGGAAGACTGCCATGCGCGAGCGGGCACTGTCGCTTCGCGACCTCCTTGCGCACCACCGTTGGGCAATCGGCCTGATGGAGTCGCGGAGACGTCCAGGCCCAGCCAACCTGCGACACCACGACGCCGTGATCGGCAAGCTTCGGGCGGCAGGCTTCGACACCGCCCTGGTAGCTCACGCCTACTCGCTGCTGGACAGCTACATCTACGGCTTCGCAATGACGAAGATGAATCTCCCGTTCGATACCTCGGCCGAGGTGGCCGCGGTGGCCCAGGACATGTTCGAGCCGGTCCACGCCAACGAGTATCCGAACCTCGTCGAGTTCATCACCGACCATGCCATGAAGCCCCGATACGACGATGGAGATGAGTTCGAGTACGGCCTCAATGTGATCTTGGACGGCCTCGAGAGGGTTCAGCAGGCCGCCTGACCACGATGATGCACTCGAGGCTCATCGATGGCTAGCTGGTCTCATGCCGCTCCCGCGGTCGCTCGGAGCTCCACCCCTGCCGATGGAGGCGCTCGAGACCGTCCAGCACGATGTCGAGCGCGAACTCGAACTCGAACTGGTCGTCGCAGCCAGAGCGACCACGGACGACTGCTGGTGGGGCCGGCTGGCCGCGACGGCGGCGCTGTGGGGGTACATCTGCGCCAGCATATGAATGGCTTCTGGCGGCATCGGGTCGGTTCCTTCCTGGTACCTGCTCGGCACCGAGGACCGCGCCATCCCGCCTGCGGCGCAGCGTTTCCTGGCCGAGCGTGGTGGGTCGACCATTCCGGACGTTGTGATGACGCCCTACATTCGGTCCTACACCCCGGTCGCTTCGGATGGCTAGCCTGCGCCGCCGGCAGGATTTCGGTACAGCGGTTCCGGCGGGCACGGGCGAGACGGGCTCAATCCGACCGGCGGGCGACGTCTTCCGTGTCAGCGAGACCAGACAGGCGCTGCGAACGGTCGCTGAGCGTGATTAGAGTCCACCGGCGTCGGCGGAGCTCCCGCGTCCGGCGCGGCGGTTGTCAAGAAGAACGACAAGCAGGATGACATCGCCATCCTGACCGTGAGCAACGAGATCCTCCGCAGGTCAATACGGGTGCGGGGCGGTCCGCGGCGCTGGGATGCCTGGAACGGTGCGCTCACGAACGAGTTCGGCGGCGATGTCGTGGAGCTTCCGCTGCGTGTTCTGGCTAATCCGTGTCAACACCAGGAACGCGCGTTCCCCGCTGACGTTGTAACGCTCCATCAAGATGCCCTTGGCTTGCCCAATCAGGTCGCGGCTGACCACGGCGTTGGCGAGCTGGGCCTCCTTCCGGACGCCGGCGTAGGCGACGGCGGCGTGGGACGCGAAGAGCAACCCGACCTGTTCCGACTCGTCGTCGAATGCGTTGGGTGTGCGAGAGTAGAGGTTCAGCGCGCCGAGGTTGTCCCCTTCGACATACAGCTGCAGCGACAGCATGCTCGCCGCCCCAGCCTGACTGGCTCGTCGGGCGAACTCCGGCCACCGGGTTTCGCTCGCCATGTCAGCGACGCGGACGGTCAGTTCGTCATAGGCCGCGTCAAGACACGGACCCTGCTGCGTTTCCTCTTGGAGGGCGTCGACCTGCATCGGCAGGTCACCGGTGGGTGCCTGGGAGCCGATGCTCCGGCGGCCGGTGACCACGCTGATCGATCCTTCGTCCACGCCGGGCACCATGGCCACCGCCGCGGCCACGATCTCAGCGAGCATGACATCGGGATCGTCATGCTCCTCGAGGCTGCGAGCCAGACCACCGAAGTCTTCCGCGAGCTGGTTCAGATCGGCGGACCCCGTGTTGGCGGTGGAGGGCTGACCCTTGCCGCCGATAATGGATCGATTTTCGGTCATGGATCATCTGCTTCCTGGGGTTGTACGCCCGTTGGGCGCGGGTGTCGTGGAGATTCGAATCCCAACCTAGCCGGAGGGCATGGGCCTTGGGGGGCGGGCTCAGGGCCGCGTGATCGTCCAAATCCCGGAGGAGAGCGAGCATCGTTCAAGGACGGGTCGGGGCAGCGACTCACCGTGCCTAAAGGCCCGTTAATGGCCCAAGACTGGCTCTCCTCATGCTTGAACTAGGACTGATCATCATCGGATAGCTCGCTGAGATCCGTGATCACGGCCGGATAGGTCCGTGTTCGGTACGGATGTGAGGTCATGGCTGTGATCAGCAAGCTTGAGTCACCAAATCACCAAGGCGCTTGCATTTGTCGTGTAGATGGATCTCGCTGGCGACCTCAGATGTAGGAGAAGATGCCGCATGGGCGTTCCGGCGGATACTGACGAGATCACCCAGGAGTGGCTTACCGCCGCCTTGCACCAAGCCGGCGCCCTGGATCAGGCGCAGGTGACGTCGATCCAGTCGGCGCCCGTTGGCCAGCTTGGATTCACCGGGCAGATCCGACGATTGCAAATCAGCTACGACAGGCCGGAGCCGTGTGCACCAAGGTCTCTGGTGGCGAAGTTCTCGTCCACGCACCCAGAAGCGCGCGCGGTCGTTCACTCGATAGGGTTTTATGAGCGCGAGATCGGGTTCTATCGCGAGCTCGCCGCTGATTGCCCGGTCCGTACGCCTCGGTGCTATTTCGGCGAAGTCCAGATGGACAGCGGAGCGTCCCTACTGCTCCTCGAGGACCTCAGCTGGATGCAGAACCTGGACTCGGCAGGCGGTTCTGTGAACGAGTCGGAGCTGGTCATCCGCGAGCTGGGAAAGCTGCATGCCGCCTGGTGGGGGGACGCCCGGCTCGACCAGATTCCTTGGCTCGCGATGAAGGGCATACTGACGCCCGAGCAGGCGCCGCTCGTGTTCACCCAGACCTGGGAATCCTTCCTGGGCAAGCTGAGCATTCCGGTGACCGAAGAGCTGCTGTGGGCTGGCGACCTTTGCGCGCGCTACCTGCATGCGGTGTCTGTCTCGATGTACAGCGGCCGGCCGCGGACGCTGATCCACAACGACGTGCACGGGGACAACCTCTTGGTGGCCGAAGACGGCGAACGGTCACTTGCGATTGTCGATTGGCAGCTGGCGACACCCGCCCGGCCCGGCCCCGATCTTGCCGGCTTCCTCGTCGGCTACCTCGACACATCCGAGCGGCGGCGCCATGAGAATCGGCTGCTGGAGATGTACTACTCAGTGCTGATCCAGCACGGCATCACCGGCTATTCCTTTGAGCAGTGCTGGGACGACTACCGCATGGCGCTGGTTTTGCCAACTAGCCACCTCGCCATTGCCGTTGGCCACCCTCAGGGCCCGACTGCGACGCCAGATGGGGACTGGAACGTCGTTTTCCCGCGGTACGTCCAGGCGCTGGCCGACTTGGGCGTAGCCGAACTCCTGCAACAACGCTACGGCTAGTCGGAGGGTCGATTGTGCGGTTCAGTCCTCTGCGGTACTGGCCGACGGCAACTGTTCCCGGGTGGTGAGGCCGGTCTTTTGCAGCATGCTGCTGACGTGGGACTCCACGGTTCTGGTCGATATGAACAGGCGATGGGAGATGTCGGCATTGCTCAGGCCGGCATTGACAAGGCGCAGAATCTCTACCTCGCGTGCGGTGATCCCGAGTCTGGCCAGGTGTGGTGGGACGGTTGATGTTGAACCCTTCGGGACTTTGGCGCCGACCGAGGCCAGCGTGCGGCGGACCAGACGTTGCAGGGCGCGTTCGCCGGCCGCATTGCAGAATGCATCGGCCTCTCGCAGCCAGCCCTCGGCTGCCGAGTCCATGCCGGCTTGGTAGACAACCGGCGCGATGATCGTACGCAGCATGTGGCGGTGGAAGGGCGTATGCCGGACGAGGTGATCTGCTTCGGCGATCGACTCTGACGCAGATCGGCCGTGTCGGAGCTCCCAAACGGCCGTGCCGTAGCCGCGGGCTGCCCAGTTGTAGTGGGGTCCGATCAGTACAGGAGGGCCGAACGCCTCCTCAGGCTCGGTGCCGGCGACGACGCGCAGCAGTGCCCCCACTCCCCACCACGGTATGACGTGCCATTCGTCTTGCACGTTACGCATACCTTCGTCGATGAGCCGGATGGCGGTGCTGTTGTCGCCATGGAGCCAGGCGCGCAGCCCGTAAAGACTCAATACCCATGGCGCTCGCCCGGATTTCTTGCCCGCAGCGAGAGCCTCGGCGATCAGATCATCGAACTCTGCGGGCGGCGCGGGACCTGTCCGCCCGGGCAAGGGTCGGTCGTCGGCAAAGAGCAGGCAGAGAGCCAGATGAGCGCGAGTCACCGCATAGGGACCGGTCAGCTGCAGCTGCCGGGCCTGCGCATCCGCGCGCAGACAGATGGGATACGCGGCCACAAACCCCTCGCGGAAGGCGGTCAGCATGCTGATCTCCGTGTCCAAAAGGGCAACCGCGCCGAGCATGCCGGCTGCGACTGCACGTTCTCGAGCCTGATAGTCCCGGCTGGGATCGGAATCGGTGGCCAAGTCAAGCACGCCAAGCTCGGCGAGAGCCTGGACCTGCCAAATGGATAACTGGTGCGCTTCGCTCAACGCCAACGCTTGGTGCAGGATGCGTCCCGCAAGATCGATGTCGTGTCGTTGGGCGGCAGTCCCAGCCACCAGCAACGCCTCGCACGCAAGCTCGAAGCGACCCTCGTCCAGGGCCCGCGCCGCTGCCAGTTGTCCCAACTGGATGGCCTCTGACTTTCGGTACGCCGACGCGGCATTGGCTCGGAGCACCATAAGGTCTGAATCTGTCGGTTCGGCGACCTGCTCCAGCCGTGCTAGCAGCGGCGCAGCTTCCGCCCGCAGGCCGGCACTATAGGCGGCGCGGGTTGTCGCGACCAGTAGTCGAGGGCTGTCGCCAGCGGCGGCGCTTTGGAGTGCAGCGATCCCGCTGTGATATCCGTCCGCGGCGCGACCCGCCAGCGTAAGAGTGTCGATGCGCTCGATCAGCACCTCCAAGGCTGCGTCTGGCAACGTGCCGGTCAGCGCATGAGCCGCGGTCAGGTGGTGCTCGGCAACATCCAATGCCGCGCCGCGGACCGCCGCCCGGGCTGCGCGGATCAACTCTCGCGCGGCCCGGTCGGGGTACCCGGCCAACTCATACATCTCGGCTGCCTGCCGAAGCTGCCCTTCGGTAGGTTCTGTCGTGCGGTTCGCCAGGTGATCGGCGGCGCGGCGGGCCAGCGTCTGCTGCTCGAGGGGTAGTAGCAGATCCCGTACGGCATCACGCATCAGTGGGTGCCGCCACATAACACCGAGCGGTGTGGCGGCGCTGACCAACAGGGTGCTGGAGACGGCGTGGTGGATGGCAGTGCTCAACTTCGCGTCGTCGAGCTCGGTGATGACTGTTAACAGCTCGCTGTCGGTATCCCCCAGCACCGACATGGCGTCGAGAACGACCCGCGCATCTGCGGGGATGCGATGGAGTCGTTTCTGTACGGCGGCGGCCAGCGTCGTATGTTTCATGTCGATTGCACTGGCCGGGCTTTCGCGAAGCTGCCGCACGAACTCGTCGAGAATCAGCGGCAGCCCATCGACCGCGGCGACGAGCTGAGCAACTGTCTCCGGCGCGAGCCCGGGCAACTCCTGGGCGCGGAGTGCGTCTCCAACCTCAGGTGCCGGGAGCCGGCTCAGCCGTACCTGGCGGATCGACGGTGCAACGCTCAGCGGTTCCAGCGGTTCGGGAATCAGCGGTTCTGCACGAGCTGTCATGATCAGTGCAAGCGGCAGCTGGTCGAGTGAGTCGGCGAGATAGCTGAGCACGGACACGGTGTCTTCGTCGGCCCAGTGCACATCATCGATGAGTAGCACGGCGCCGCCGGCGGACATGGCGCGCACCAAGAGAATCAGAGCCTCTGCGAGCACGGCGGCAGGATCGGCCATCGGAGCCAGCACATTGTGATCACTGACCCAGCCGGGCAGGACCCGGGCGAGGATCGGCCGCACGCCCGCTAGGTCGGTCTCCTGAGCAAATGGAGCCGACGCTCGAGCGAATGCCTCCACCAGCGGTCGATAGGCTCCGCCGGATTCGACGGCGCGGCCCTTCAAGACGAGCACGCCTCGGCGCTCCGCCTCGCGTTGTGCCTCGACCAACAGCCGGGTTTTTCCCACCCCTGCTTCGCCGGTGAGCAGCACAGCGTCGCCCCGACCACTCTTCGCAGCCTCGATCGCGCCCGTCAGTATCGCGAGCTCGGCGCCTCGAGCAACCAGTGGCAAATCGGCGCCCACGGTTGCATTCTGATCCAGATCGGGCCCGAACCCAACCGATGAGGAACTACGAGGCAACACGAAGAATCAGTGTTGGGAATCGGATACATCCGTACTCGCCCCGGATACCCACCACCGTCGTAATCAGCACAGTTCATGTCAGGGACTCAACCAACCACAAGGGGTCGTGAAATGAACTGGTCCAGCAGAAAAGCTCGTACGACGGATGCGCCTGGGTCGCGGAGGCGGGCGCGACAGCTGCTGCACGCAATTGCTGATGCTGGTCAGCCGTCCGCCGATGGTCTTCGGTTACATCTTGGACCGAGTGGGGTTCTGGTATGGGCAGGGACGGCTCAGGTAGATCCTCCAAAACCGTATGCAGTCGCTGTGGTCACTTTTCCGGAGAAGTCGGCTGGACCCGTGGATCGCGAATCGACGATCACAACTCCATTGGTGGAGCCGACGGGAAGCTCGGTCTCCACGTCGCTCGAGGCTCCTGCCTACAGCTAGCCGCCAGGAATCTCATGATCAATATGACGTGACAGTCACCCATTCGCTTGCACTTCTGGACTGTCTCCGCTGCTTCTGGCGTACCTAGCGCTCCCGGCCCTCAGAAGAGAGGCGGGGTCGCCACGGCTCGTGCTCGTGCGCGAGCCAGACCAGCTCGGGGTCGAGTGCGCGCACGCGCAGTTGGCCTTCGGTGTGCGGCTCGTCGAGCTCACCGAACCAAACCGCCACGTCGCCGCCGACGACAACCGGACGTCGCCCGCCAGTCTCGACGACGACCACCTGCGTGCCGCGGGTGTGGCCCGGCGCCGGGACGAGCCGCAGCCCGGGCAGCAGCTCGAGTTCGCCGTCGACCGGCACGTACCGCACGCCGGGTGCCTCGACCCACTCGCGAATGGTGTAGTCGTCCTCGCTGCGCGCATCCTCGAGCTCTCGACGCTGGACGTAGATCGGCTTCCCGACGAAGAGGTGGTTGCCGCCGCAGTGGTCGAAGTGCAGATGTGTGTTGACGACGATGTCGATGCCGGCGAGGTCGAAGTCCTGCTTGCTCAGTGGACGGAGGCGGGGATCGAGGTCAGCCACCGCCGGGTGCAGCTCCGTCATGCCCGTGTCGACCAGCACCCGCGCATCGGGATGGTCGATGACGTGCACGTAGACCGGCATCAGCTCGCCCTCGGCGAGCAGGTCAGCGACGCGGACTGGAGTGATGGTGATAGAGGCGGGGTTGTTCATTGTGTACCGACCGCCGCGGTGGTGGTTGACATATGAGTCATGATGACCTGCTTTAACGGTTACTGGCGAACCAGCGGCCACCTCCGCGAAGTAGGCGGCGCGGCCCGCAGCGGAGAGGACACGCGCCGCCGGCCGTCGCTTGCGCCAGCCCTTGATTGACAGGAGCCGGAATTAGCAGTGCAAGAGGACAGCGTCGACGAGTGTTGGCCCGGGTAGTTGGCGGGGGCCGGCTGCTCGTGGCTTAGCCAGCGGCTTGGCCTGGCCTCTGGGCGCCGATGCAGAGTGCGGTCAACGATCCGGCCGTTATTGTCACTGGGAAGAAACCAGCTCCTGCGCAGCAGGTTGAAGGTGGCCGCGTCGGCGTTCGCGAGCAATGCGATGAACGGCAACTTGCGCCATGCTCAGCTGAGCTACTTCGCGGCTTGGACGGCGGTCGGAGTGGGCCTTCACTGTGGCGCTGGGCATCGTGGCGCATAGGGCCCGGGTGTGACCGCGGTCGGGCTGGTCGGGCTGCTGCGCATGGTGCGGTCGTCGGCGGTGGCGCCATTGGCCGCGCCGCTGGCGGATCGGGGACGCCGAGAACGCGTACTGGTCCGGGTGTCCAGCATTCGTGGCGTCGCTACCGGGCGGCCGGCATCGTCGTCGCTCTCGACGAACCAGTCCTGATCGTCTACGTCGCCGCAAGGACCAGCGAGGTGAGGCCGCGTGCCGTGCGCCATCAGTCCTCATCGCCTGTATCGAGCAAGGTGCTGACGACGGCGATCGTGCTCGCGGTTGCGGTAGTCGACATCGCGGGTGCCAGCTTCATCGACCGGGTCCAGTCGATCATTGTGATCGTCCTGCTTGCGGTTTTCGCGATCTTCATTGTGGTGACCTTGCGCAGGTCGACCCACAGCTGCTCGCCCCCTCGATGTATCCGCCCGCAGTTGACCTGATATCAAGTGTGGCGCTGACCTTCTTCGCCTCTCGCTTTGCTGACTGCTGGTGGCCGGCATCGTGCTGACGATCGTCGTTTTGCTGGTGTTCGGGGTGCAGACCTTACGAACCGAGCGTGCGACGTTCGTGGCGATCATCGGCATCCTGGTCTTGGCTATCGTTCTGGACCTCATCTGAGCCGCATTCGTGGGCGGCGGGGCGCGGCGGCGGGTTGACTCCTTCGGTCCTGGACTTGGTGCTTGCTGACTTCCGGCTCAGAAGGGGCTGAGCTCCGCGCAGTTTTGTCAGCGTGCTGCGCTGGTACGCCGCGCGATCAGCTTGCCAAGTTCCCATAGAAGTAGCAGAACAACGGCGGCGAGTAGGGCCAATCCCCATTGCGCGAAGGTTAGGCTCACTGTGCCAAGCAGTTTGTTCAGGAAGTCTGCCTGGGTGATCAGATAGGCAAGGGCGATTTCGATGAGTGCTGTCTTGTTCATCCTAGGGCTGTTGAATGTCTCGACACTGAATGCTGACGCCTTTTCGCGGCGGGACTCAAATGCCGCAACGACGAGCATGAGTGAGAAGGCGACCAGACCGATCGATTGGCCGACTTGGATGCTGCCGTAATAGTTCTTGCCGATCAAGATCAGCAGAATGTTGGCGACCGCGACGTAGAGTCCGCCGAGGCCGCAAGTGATCATCATGGGTTTGGTGAGAATTGACTCTCCGCGCGGGCGGGGTCGACGATCCATCAGCCCAGGTGTTTCCTCGTCGAAGCCGAGTGCGACACCGAACGGTGCATTGACGAGGAAATTGATCCAGAGAATCTGTGCCGGCGTGAAAGGCTGGCCCGCTGCCAGATTGAGGAGGGTGGCGCCCAGGAAAGTTAGAACGAACGCGACCAGCTCCAGCAGCACGAAGCGAATGAATTTGTTGAGGTTGTCGAAGAGTTTGCGACCCTGCCCGACCGCGTACACGATGGTCGCGAAGTTGTCGTCGGAGAGGATCATCCGGCCGGCATTCTTGGCAACCTCGGTGCCGCTGCCCATGGCGACGCCGATGTCGGCTGCTTTGATCGCCGGCGCGTCGTTGACGCCGTCGCCAGTCATGGCCACGACATCGCCCTTGTCCTTAAGGGTTTGCGCGAGCAGCACCTTGTGCTCGGGCGCCACGCGGCCGACGACGCCGATCGAGTCGATCCGCTCCCGCCGCTCCTGATCAGACAGTGCCGCGAAGTCTGCCCCGAGGATCGAGTCGCCGTCGATGCCGAGTTGTTTGGCGATCGCTGCGCCCGTGACCACGTCATCGCCGGTGACCATCCGAACGCGGATGTGCGCTCGCTGGGCATTCCGGACAGCCGCCTTTGACTCCTCTCGCGGCGGGTCGACCATGGCGACCAGGCTGGTTATCTCAAGATCATGAACGTAGTCCAACAGATCGCCGTCGGGATCAAACTGCGCAGGATCGAGGTCCCGGTAGGCGCTCGCCATCACTCGAAGGCCGGCCTCACCCATCCGGGCGACGTTCGCCTGCGCGCGCTGACTCAAGTCGTCGGTCATGGGAATGCTTTTCCCGCCGGAAAGGGCAGTGGCTACGCGGCCCAGGACCGCCGGCGCCGCACCCTTGACGAAGCAGCGTATGACCGGCTTGCCCGATGCGTCTGTGGTCTGGTTGAACGTTGCCATCAGTTTGTAAGTGGGATCGAACGGCAGCGTCGCCAGACGCGGCAGTTGTTCCCTGGTCTCATCGATGTCCATGCCAGCCTTGTACGCGAGCACGAGGAGCGCCCCCTCGGTCGGGTCGCCAACGACCTTGCCGTCGACGAGCTTGGCGTCATTTGCGATGACGTACGGCAAGATCGCGTGGTCGAGTGTGTCCGTCTTGCCGGCGGCGTGGCTGATCCGTCCTTCGAGGCTGTAGCCGCTGCCGGTGATCGTGTAGCGATCGGTCGGATCGAGCACCTCGACGGCGGTCATCTGGTTCATCGTCAAGGTTCCGGTTTTGTCTGAGTTGATCGCCGACGTAAAGCCCAGCGTCTCGACCGACGGCAAGTCCTTGACGATTGCCTTCTGCTTGGCCAGCTCGACACTGCCGAGGGAAAGCACCACCTGGACAACCATGGGAAGAGCGAGGGGGATCGCTGCGATGGCGAGCGCTACTGCGGTGGTAAAGAGCATGGTCCACGACTGCCCGCGGTAAAGCCCGAGCGCGAACATGATGATCATGGTTATGCCGGCTGCACCCACGATCCACAGCGTGAGCGTGTTCATTTGCTTGGTGAGCGGAGTCTCCTCCACCGCAGTCGCCGACAACATGCCGGCGATCTTGCCCACCTCGGTGTTTCCCCCAACGCTGGTCACGATCATGACACCACTGCCGTGGGTGACTGGCGTGTGCATGAACGCCATGTTCTCTTGATCGCCGGCGCCAAGATCACCGTCAGCTAAGGTCTCGGCGTCTTTGGCGGCCGGAACGCTCTCGCCGGTCAGGGCAGATTCATCAATCTGCAATGAGCTTGCGGAGACGATCCGCCCATCAGCCGGGACCTCGTCCCCAGCCGCGAGTAGAACGACGTCGCCGACCACAAGCTGCTCTGCTGGGATTTCAGCTTCAACCCCGTCGCGACGTACCCTAGCGGTCGCCTCCATCATCGATTTGAGCGCATTCATGGCGCTTTCGGCCTTGCCCGCTTGACGCAGACCGGCGATGGCGTTGATCAAGCTGAGCACGAACAGCACAATGGCGGTGCTCCACTGCTTGATCACCAGTGACACCACTGCGGCTCCAACGAGGATGATCTGCATGTAACTCGTGTACTGGCCGAGCAGTCGGCGGAACCTGGATGGCGGTTTCTCCTCGGGAAGCGCGTTCGGGCCGTCACGTCTCAGCCGCTCCGCGGCCTCCGCTGCGGACAGCCCCGAATCCACATCGACACCGACCCTGGTCGCAACCTCGTCCAGTTCGACCGCGTACCAGCGCTCCGCGGCAGACACCGGACGTGAGCCCGCATTGTCGGTGGTCGCCATCAGGACTTCTCGCTCTCGGTGTCGGAGAAGGGATCCGCCGCTGCTCCCGGCGGTGCCTGGTCCTCAAGAGCTTTCTTGATCTCCTGGAGCCTCTCTTGAGCCTCCTTGTCGATCGTCGGATAGCGCGGATCGATCTCGAGCAAGGTGTTGACGATCACCGCGCCGGCAGCGATGCGGGCAAACCACTTTCGATCGGCTGGAATCACATACCACGGAGCCCAGTCGGTGCTCGTATGCGTCAACATCTCTGAGAAAGCCTTCTGGTACTCCTCCCAATACTCGCGTTCCCGTACGTCTGCTGATGAGAACTTCCAATTGTGGTCAGGGAGATCGATGCGCCGCAGAAAGCGAGTGCGCTGCTCCTCCTTCGACAGGTTCAAGAACAACTTCACCACCCTGATCCCGTTGTCGGTGAGGTTGCGCTCCCAGTCGTTGATCTCTCGGAAGCGGCGTTTCCACAATCCTGGCGCGCGGCTCTCCTTCGGGAGCTTCTGGTTGATCAGCAGCTCCGGATGTACCCGAACGACGAGGACCTCCTCGTAGTACGACCGATTGAAGATCCCGATAGCGCCGCGGCCGGGCAATCGTTGTGCGAACCGCCAGAAGTAGTCATGATCAAGTTCCTCACTCGAGGGAACCTTGAAACTGTGCACAGACACACCCTGAGGATTGACGCCGCTCATCACATGCCGAATGGTGCCGTCCTTACCGGCAGCGTCGAGAGCTTGCAGCACGATGAGTACGCCGTGGGTGTCCTCGGCATAAAGCCGTGACTGATACTCCGCAAGCAACTCAATGCCACGCGCCAGCAACTCCCTGCCCTGCTTCTTAGACCCCACGTCGCTCTTGAACGCTGGATCGAAATCATTCTCCAGCGACACTTCGGACCCCGGCGCGACCCGGAACGGCTTCACGAAGTCGGAAATCCGTTCCTCGCGATCTGATGGCATCCGCAGCTCCTCTCGGTCTCAACCGCCAAACCGACGACGCAAATCTCGGGGCGGTCTCCTGAGCGGAGCCTAACGAGGCGGGTCGCGGCACTAATACCGCGCCCACCTCGTTGGAAGGTTTCGCTCCAGAGCCGTCGCCGCTCTCAGCCCCTCAGACCCGACCGCCGCAGTGAAGGATCAGGGCGCAGGCGCCGAGCCACCTTCGAGGTCGCCCGGCCGAGTAGGGCGCCGACCGTTGCCCCCACGAGGACGTCACCCGGATAGTGCACGCCGGTGTAAACGCGAGAGAACGCCACAACCACGGCGGCCAACCGCAGCGGCGACTTGAGTCGGGGCAGCACGTCCCCGACCGAGACGACGAACGCCGCTGCCGAAGCCGAGTGGCCGGAAGGGAATGAGGTCGACGCCGGCATCGGCACCCAGCGGTTCTCTGGGACGCCCAGCCGCGTACGGTCGGGACGGCGCCGCTCGCCAGCCAGCTTCATCGGTTGATTAACCATGAACGAGGTGAGCCCGATCGCGGCCACCCCCGTGACGGCGGCACGGCGCCCGGGTGCACCGCCAAAAAGAGCGAGCACTCCCGCAATGATGAACCACAGCTTGGAGAGGTTGGCGAAATTCGACACACGGCGCAGGGGCCGGTCCAACCGCGGTGTCGACAGATCCGCCACAGCGCGGTAGGCGGCACGGTCGAGGCGGCCGAGGCGGCGGAGGACTCGCACTGCCCATGACGGCGGGGCATGTCCAAGGCGAGTGCTGAGGCGATCGGCGAGCCGTTCCTCGACCGGCTCCGCGGGGGTCGGGCTGGTCATCGGGTCCCGATCGGGCGGCCTAAGAATGTCTGCAACGGCGCAACCACGGTGGGCATGGTCATGACACCTCCCCTGGCCTCCGCCACGTCGCACCCGTCTGCCGGACGTACTCGGCGAGCGCCTCGTCGAGCGTCGGGAAGAAGTGCGCGGGCTCGATCGTGCGAGTCAGTTCGTACCGCTCGATCTTCTCGCGCACCGGGTCCTTCATCTCCGCGAAGACTAGCGACGCACCTCGCTCGTTGACCCAGAGGTCTAGCTCCTGCAGCATGTCGGAGGCCGTGGTGTCGACGTCGGTGATGGGTTCGGCGGCGATGACGATCCAGCGGACGTCTCGGTGCTGCTCGACGATCGCCCGCATCGCCTCGCCAAACATTCGCGCGTTGGCGAAGATCAACGGCGCGTCGAAGCGGTAGACGACCAGACCGGGCAATAGCTCGGCGTGGGGATACCGCTCGGTGTCGTGCATGCCCGCGATGCCCTCGACCCGACCGAGCTCGGCGTGATGCGGCCACCAGGTACGGCGGAAGACGTTGAGGATGGACAGGCCCACTGCGACGAGGATGCCGGGCAGTACGCCGAGAAAGGCAACGCCCAGCAGCGCGATGATCGACAGTGTGAACTCCATCCGGCGCTGCTGCCAGAGCCGACGCGTCCCGGCAATATCGGCCAGCGAAAGTGCCGCGGCGATGACGATCGCGCCCAATGTTGGTTGCGGTACGTACTCCATCACCCCGGTGGCGAACACGAGGACCAGAGTGATCACGGCCGCACCAACGATTCCCGTGATCTGGGATCGGGAGCCCGCCTGCTCGGCGACAGCCGTACGCGACCCGCTGGTGCTGACCGGAAAACCCTGGAAGAAGCCGGCAGCGATGTTGGCGGCACCGATGCCGATCATCTCCTGGTTGCCGCGCACCTGCTCGTTGCGGCGGGCGGCGAACGCCGACGCCGTGGACATGGTGTCAGCGAGCGCGACGATCGCGATGGCGAGCGCCCCGAGGAAGAGCGGCGGCATATCGCTCCATGTGACAGTCGGGATCGTGAAGGGTGGGAAGCCCTGCGGGATCACGCCCACCGTGTCCACTCCGTGATCCTCCAAGTCGAACGCGTTGACCGCAACGGCGGCCAGCACCACGACGACGAGGACGCTCGGGACTTTGGGCAGCAGCCGATTCAGCAGCAGGATGCCGACAAGAGAGGCGACCCCGAGGAGAGCAGCAGTCGCGTTCGCCTCGCCCTGCGTCAGCCCTGACACGAGGGCGCGTGCCTCTGCAACGAGCCCGTCGGCGTCCACCGAGAACCCAAGGAGCTTTGGCAGCTGGCCCACGATGATCGTTAGCGCGAGTCCGTTCATGTAGCCGATCTGCGTCGGCTTTGACAGCAGGTCCGCCACGAACCCGAACCTGGCCAGCCCGGCGACAACCATCACGACGCCCACGAGCACCGCGAGCAGCGAGGCGAGCGCGACGGCGCGAGCAGGGTCGCCGTTCGCGAGCATGAGAGGGGCGATCGTCGCCGCAATCATCGGACCCAGGGACGAGTCGGGACCCAGCACGAGCACGCGAGACGGCCCAAAGATGGCGTAGCCGAGCAGGCACAGAATCGATGTGTAGAGCCCGGTCACTGGGGGCAGCCCGGCCAGATCGGCGTACGCCATCCCCTGTGGCACCAGCAGCGCCGAGAGGACGAGGCCCGCGACGATGTCTTTGGGCAACCATTTCCGCCGGTACGACGTGACCAGCGCGAGACCAGGTAGGTACCCCCGCCACCGTGGCGGTGCGACGTCTGGCTGGTGGGCGAGCGCGGCCATGACGGTCAGCCGACCATCGGGGCACACGTTGATGGGCCGCGCCCGTTGTCGCCCGAGGGGGCCACTCCATCATGGGGACGAGTCATCACCGCGAAGCCTAGTGTGCGGGTGGTGCTCCATCGCGGGATTGGTTGATGTCCGCCGACGCGTCGCCCACGGGCCCTTGATCGGGCGAAGCACGACCTGCACGGTTACGAAAGGAAGCGTGACGAGCTCATCCGGCTCGTCGAATCGCTTCGACTGGAGCCTCGCCATGTATTCACACGGCTCGGTGACTCTGTCCCGCCGGGGACCAGCAGGCACATCGCAGCGAAGGGGCCCAACCGTTCGTGACACCGAGGCTTGTGAGTACTGGGCACGAATTGGTCACGGATCTGTCGTGATCAACTTCAGCGGAGCCCGATTCGAGGCGCAAAGTCACGCCTGACAAGGCACTTCGGTAGCTCGCGCGCCGATGATCATGGTTGCGCATGGCCAGCCTAATCATTCTTGCCATCTGGGTGTTCGAATAACTCGGGCACGCTGAAAGTGACTTGACTAGGGCTTTCGCTGTGGAGCGGGTGACGAGAATCGAACTCGCATGACCAGCTTGGAAGGCTGGGGCTCTGCCATTGAGCTACACCCGCGACGTACTCCGGCTGGATGGAGACTACCGGTCACCACGCCGCCGCAGAGTCGGGGCGACAGGACTCGAACCTGCGATCTTCTGCTCCCAAAGCAGACGCGCTAGCCACTACGCTACGCCCCGGAGGCGCCCTGCCTGGCGAGGCGTCCGATGGTCGAGTGTAGGGCACCAGGCCCGCGCCGACCAACGTCACGCGCTCCCTCTTGCCGGCCTCGCCATCGGGGCAGTTCTCGCATGTTTTGGGGTCGGCCAGAGCATCACCGTAGGATTGCCGCGGCCTCCGTACGGACGACTCGGACGGCCTTCGTCGCGCATCACCACAGGAGTCAGCAGCGTGCCAAGCACAGTCGAGCAGTTGAGCCCTAGCCGGGTCAAGATCACGGTCGAGGTTCCCTTCACCGATCTGAAGCCCAGCATGGACAAGGCCTACCGCGAGATTGCGAAATCCGTGAACATCCCAGGTTTTCGCCGGGGCAAGGTGCCGCCCATGGTGATCGACCAACGGTTCGGCCGCGGCGTGGTCATCCAGGAAGCCTTCAACGACTCCTGGCAGAGCTTCTACACCGCCGCGATAACGGAGAACAAGCTCAACCCGTTGGCCCAACCCGATCTCGAGGTGACGAAGCTCGAGGATGGCGACCTGATCGAATTTACGGCCGAGGTCGACGTACGGCCCGAATTCTCGCTACCCGACTTCACCTCGCTGTCCGCCTCAGTCGATGACATCGACGTGCCAGAGGACCTCGTCGACGGACAGCTAGATCTCCTGCGCCGCCGTTTTGGATCGCGGGAGGCGGTGGAGCGGCCTGCCGAGGACGGCGACGTGGTGACGATCAATCTAGCGGCGACCCAAGATGGGGCGTCCCTGCCCGATGCGACCGCCTCGGACATGGACTACACGGTCGGCTCGGGCCAGATGCTCGAGGGGCTTGACGAAGCAGTGACCGGGCTGTCAGCCGGCGAGTCAGCGACCTTCACCTCGACCTTGGTCGGAGGACCGCTCAAGGACGAGGAAGCCGACATCGAAGTGACGGTGACCAAGGTGCAGCAGCAAGAGCTGCCGGAGCTTGACGACGAATTCGCGCAGATGGCATCCGAGTTCGACACCATAGGGGAGTTGCGGGCCGATACCAGACAGCGGCTCACCGAAGCGGCGCAGGAGCAGCAGGCCGGCGAGGCGCGCGATGCCGTGTTGGAGGAGCTGCTAGGCAAGGTCGAGTTTGCCGTGCCGGAGAACCTGGTCGACCGGGAGCGTGATGCTCGAAAGGAGCAAATCACCGGCCAGCTCCAATCGGCCCAGCTGACTCTGGAGCAGTATCTCGATGAGGTCGAAGACAGTAAGACCGAAGATCAGTTCTGGGCCGACGTGGAGGACCGGGCCCGGCAGACCCTCAAGGCTCAGATGATCTTGGACAAGATCGCCGAGGAGAACAGCATCGGTGTCGACCAGAATGACCTGACTCAGCTCATCCTCGGTAAGGCGCGGCAAGAAGGGTCCAACCCGCAGCAGATCGCCGACCATCTCAAGGAGCATCCGCACCACATCGAGGAGTACATGATCGAGATCCGGCGCAACAAAGCGCTCGGACTGATCGTCGCAGCGGCCGAGGTGACGGATAGCAACGGCAACAAGGTTGATCTGGGCGTCTCCGAGCCGGAGACTTCTCCGTCGTCGGCTCCGAGTGACGAATCGGAGGCGTACGAGCAGAGCCCGGATCAGGAAGACGAGTCGCTGATCTGACCCCACTTCGCACCCCTAACTCGGTCTTCGCACCAGCTGCAGAGGGTGCGAAGAGCGGATAAGTGGTGCGAAGTCCGTGGCCTGCCTGCGCGACGGCTGCGCCCACAGCGAACACGGGCTGAACGGGGCCGATTCCGTCAGCGCCGGGGCGTAGGTTCGGGGTCGTGAACGCAACCTTCGAGCATCCTTCTCTGGCTGCGGTGACGCAGCCTCGTGCCGCCAGCCGCAATGGCAACATCGGACTCGACGACAACGTCTATCAAGCGCTGCTGCAGAACCGGATCATCTTTTTGGGGTCCGAGGTGAAAGACGAAAACGCCAACGCCATCTGCGCCCAGATGCTGCTATTGAACGCTGAGGACGCGAACAAGGACATCTACCTGTACATCAATTCCCCGGGTGGCTCGGTGGACTCGGGCATGGCGATCTACGACACCATGCGCTGGATCTCCAACGACGTGGCTACGGTGGCCATGGGTTTGGCGGCGTCGATGGGCCAGTTCTTGTTGTGTGCCGGCACGAACGGCAAGAGGTTCGCTCTGCCGCACAGCCGGATTATGATGCACCAGCCATCCGGTGGCCTCGGTGGCACGGCGAGCGATATCCGGATCCAGGCCGAGCAGTCGCTGCACATCAAATCCACCATGCAGAGGCTGATTGCGGAACACACCGGTCAGACACTGGAACAGATCGAGTCTGATTCCGATCGCGACCGCTGGTTCACCGCCGAACAAGCCAGGGAGTATGGCTTTATCGATCACGTCTACACCAACGCCGCTCAGCTTCCTTCTGACGCGCCGAACGAATGAGGTACGCCAGCATGATCAACAACCGGGACCTGCCGCGACTCGACAGCACAGCGCGTGCACCCCACTTCGCGCCGGACGTTGACCGGCACTTTGCGCCGACCATGGACTACTACATCCCGCAGTGGGAAGAGCGCACCTCGTACGGCATGCGCCGGATCGATCCCTACACCAAGCTTTTCGAGGATCGGATCATCTTCCTCGGAACCCCCATCTCGGACGACATCGCCAACGCGGTGATGGCGCAGCTGCTCTGCCTCCAGCAGATGGACGCCGAACGAGACATCGAGATCTACATCAACTCTCCGGGCGGCTCGTTCACCGCCCTGACCGCGATCTACGACACGATGCGGTACATCAAGCCGGACGTCCGGACCGTGTGCCTGGGTCAGGCCGCCTCGGCCGCGGCAGTGATCTTGGCCGCCGGTACGAAAGGCAAGCGGCTCGCTCTGCCGAACAGTCGGATCCTGATTCACCAGCCTGCCACCGAAGGCGGCTACGGCCAGTCTTCTGACATCGAGATCCAGGCGAAGGAAATTTTACGGATCCGTTCGCTGATGGAGGAAATGTTGGCGACTGACACCGGCAAAGCCCCCGAGGAGGTCAGTCGTGACATCGAGCGCGACAAGTACCTGACCGCCGAACAGGCCCTGGAGTACGGGATCATCGACGAGGTACTCACCTCGCTCAAAGCCATCCCCGTCTGAGCAACGAAGCCACACTGACCTCAAGGCAAATGTGCTCCACATCGCATGAGCCTCAGGTTAGGGTGAGAAATCGAGCGGTCCGGACGGGTAGGGACAAGGAGGCGGTGTGGCGCGCATCGGAGAGAGCGGCGACTTGCTGAAGTGCTCGTTCTGCGGAAAGAGCCAAAAGCAAGTCAAGAAGCTCATCGCTGGTCCGGGTGTCTACATCTGCGACGAGTGCATTGATCTCTGCAACGAGATCATCGAAGAGGAGTTCTCCGAGGGCGCCGAGGTCGGCCTGCTGGAGGAGCTGCCCAAGCCGCATCAGATCCGCCAGTTTCTCGATGGCTATGTGATCGGGCAGAACAACGCCAAGAAGGCGTTGGCCGTCGCTGTGTATAACCACTACAAGCGCGTCCAAGCTCAAGCGGCCAACCCGGCCCGGCGAGCCGAGGACGACGGCGTCGAGCTCGGCAAGTCAAATATCTTGTTGATTGGCCCTACCGGCTGCGGAAAGACTTATCTGGCCCAGACGTTGGCCAAGATGTTGAACGTCCCGTTTGCCATTGCTGACGCCACCGCCTTGACCGAAGCAGGCTATGTCGGCGAGGACGTCGAAAACATTCTGCTTAAGCTCATTCAAGCCGCCGATTTCGACGTAAAGAAGGCCGAGACCGGGATTATCTATATTGACGAGGTTGACAAGATCGCTCGAAAGAGCGAGAACCCGTCGATTACCCGCGATGTTTCCGGTGAGGGTGTCCAGCAAGCACTGCTCAAGATCTTGGAGGGGACGTCGGCGTCGGTGCCGCCGCAGGGCGGTCGCAAGCACCCGCATCAAGACTTCATTCAGATCGACACCACCAACGTGCTGTTCATTGTGGGCGGAGCCTTCGCTGGACTTGACCACATCATCGCGCAGCGGGTCGGCAAGCGGCCGCTCGGCTTCAACAACGACAGCGCGCTACGCAGGCCGGAATCAGACGATCCGTTCGCCGACGTGCGGCCGGAGGACCTTGTCAAGTTCGGTCTGATTCCCGAATTCATCGGTCGGCTTCCCATGATCTCGTCGGTCAGCCCGCTCGATCGAGATGCGCTGATCCGGATCCTGATCGAGCCCCGGAACGCACTCGTCAAACAGTTCCGCAAGCTCTTCGAACTCGATGGTGTCGATCTTGAGTTCACTCCGGACGCGATTGAGGCGATCGCCGATCTCGCCCTGCTGCGGGGCACGGGTGCCCGCGGGCTCCGGGCGATTCTCGAAGAGGTCCTGCTCAATGTCATGTACGACGTGCCGAGCAGCGATGACGTTGCCCAAGTGATCATCAGCGCCGAAGTGGTGAAGGAATCCGCGCTGCCAACCTTGCTGCCGCGCGAAAAGCTTGCGAAGCGAGAGCGCCGCGAGAAGAGCGCCTGAGAGGCGCAGCGCGGACCCGACTATCCGTTGTCGATCCGGTACTGGGCCACGAGCTTGTCCATCGTGGCGTTCATCGCCGGGTCGACCTCCTGCCGGCTCGAGTCGGCGTCGTACCAGTCGATGATTTCCCGCACACCCCGGCTGTACGGAATGGTGGCGACATAGTCGGGCACCAAGCGCTTCACCTTCGTGTTGTCGAAGATCATCGAATTCCCCTTGTCACCGAGCACGGTTGCGCCCCACGTCGGGTCAGCGGCGGCAATGGCGTCGGAGGGTACGTGTACCAGCTTTGGCTCGACGCCTGCGGCAGCGCCCACCAGACTGAAGATCTGGTTCCACGTCAGCCACTCGTCTGACGTGATGTGGAAGCTGTCACCGATCGCCGCGGGATGGCCCAGCAAACCGACGAAGGCTCGCGCGAAGTCGGCGTGATGGGTCAGCGTCCACAAGGACGTGCCGTCACCGTGAACCACGACCTCTGCACCGCGACGCATCCGATCCACGACGGTCCAGCCGCCGTCGAACGGAAGCCGTGTCTTGTCGTAGGTGTGCGAGGGACGAACGATCGTCATGGGCAGGCTGTCTTCGCGATAGGCCCTTACCAGAAGGTCCTCGCACGCGATCTTGTTCTGTGCGTATTCCGACAGCGGGTTCCGCAACGGTGTCGATTCAGTGACCGGCAGCTGCCCTGGCGGAGTCTGGTAAGCCGACGCCGAGCTGATGAACACGTACTGGCCCATGCGGTCGCGGAAGACATCGAGTCGGGACTGCGACCTCATCGGGGGTGAAGGCGCGGAAATCAGCGACGACATCGAACGTCCGGCCGCCGATCGCCGCCCGTACCGAATCCGGGTCGGCCAGATCACCGATCAGTTGCTCGCAGCCCTCCGGCAGCGGCCTGGTGGTCGATCTGCCTCGGTTGAGCACGAAGACGTCCAGGCCGACATCCACACATCGCTGGGTACACGCCGAGCTGATAATTCCGGAGCCTCCGAGGTACAACACCGACAAGGCAGGCATCGCGGCTCCTTCGCGCCATCGTTTGAGCGACAGCCTAAGCGGCGTCAGCTGTCGGGGGAGCTGGGCCTCGTGCGGGTCTTGCCCAGTCGGGCCATGGCGGCGTGCCGGGCAGCGTCCATGACGCGATCGGGCACGAAGTTCATCGCGGCGATGATCACCCTGGCTGAAAAAGGAACGGGGTATCGGGCCCTAGGTTTGGGGGCCGCGATCGCATCGAAGATCGTGTCGGCGACGACCTGGGGATCGCTGCCCCGGCGGTCGGCACGTGCGTAGAGCGCCTGCATCGCCCGGACCTGTGGCGCATAGGCGGTGTCGCCCGAATACTTCAGAGCGCTGTCAAGCGCCCCGCTGCCCCACTCGGTCCGGATGGCCCCGGGCTCGATCACGATCACGTCGATCCCGAATTCGTGCAGCTCCAGCCGCAGGCTGTCGCTGAACCCTTCGACCGCGAACTTGCTTGCGTGGTACCAGGCCCCGAGCGGCTCGCCGAGATGCCCACCGATGGATGAGACGTTGACGATCTTGCCGGCGCGTGCCGCCCGCATGGGCGGTGTCACCAACTGGGTGAGCCGAGCGAGACCGAAGAGGTTGACCTCGAGCTGATAACGGCCTTCGGCTAACGGCACGTCCTCCACCGACCCGTACGACCCGTAGCCGGCATTGTTGACCAGTACGTCAATCCGACCGTGGTCGGCCAGGATCTTCTCTACGACGGCGGTCATGGACGAGTCGTCGGCGACATCGAGCGCCACCACAGAAATCCCGTCCTCAGCGAGGTCCTGCATACGCTCGACCCGGCGGGCACCCGCGTGAACCAGATATCCGCCCTGGTGCAGTCGCCGAGCCGTCGCGTCGCCGATGCCCGACGATGCTCCAGTGACGAGGGCAACCTTCTGATCCATCACTCACTCCTCACGGGATGGCGGCCAGCGTGACATCGATCGCGATCGGGCCGTCGGCCTCGACCCAGCTCAGCTCACCGGTCATTCGGCCCACGGCACGCAGATCGGACTCCACCAGCCGAAGCCTGGCGAGCGCGGGCGCCGTGCCGTAGACCTTGGCCAGGCTGATTTCAGTCTTCATCGACACCTTGGCCTTGGACTTGGCTCCGCGAATCTCAACCAGTGCTGCTGCGACATCGTTTAGGAGCTGCGGGTCGGCATCGACGGCCGCTTCTGCTGCCGTCGGCCAGCGGGTCCGGTGGATCGAGCCTTCCCGCCACCATGACCAGACCTCCTCGGTGACGAAAGGCATGATGGGGGCAAGCAGGCGGAGGGTCACGTCGAGCGCGCACGTCAATGTCGCCCGCGCCGACAGGGCCGCGTCGGTCGCATCCCCAGACCCGTATGCACGTTCCTTCACCAGCTCCAGGTAGTCGTCGCAGAACTGCCAGAAGAACCGCTCGGCGCACTCGAGCGCCCCGGTGTAGTCGTACGCGTCGAAGGCGGCGGTGGCGTTGTCGATGACGGTCGCGAGCTCGGCCAGCAAGGCCCGGTCGACCGCTTCGGTAACTGCCTTCGGGTCGGAGACGGTACCGATGCCGAGCACGAACTTGCTGGCGTTCAACAGCTTGAGGGCGAGCCGGCGACCGACCTTCATCTCGCTCTCGTCGAACGGGGAGTCGAGCCCAGGTCGCGCTTTCGCCGCCCGCCATCGGACCGCGTCGGACCCATAGCGAGCCAGCACGTCGGTGGGCACCACCACGTTGCCCTTGGACTTGCTCATCTTCTTGCGATCAGGGTCGGTGACATAGCCGCTGAGCATGGAGCGGGTCCATGGCAGGGAGTGGCTCTCGAAGTGTGCCCGCAACACCCGTGAGAAAAGCCAGGTTCGGATGATCTCGTGCGCGTGAGTGTTGAGGTCCATCGGAAAGGTAAGCCGGAATAGCTCCGGGTCCTGCTCCCAGCCGCAGACGATCTGGGGCGTGAGCGACGACGTGGCCCAGGTGTCCATCACATCCGGATCGGCCATGAATCCGCCGGCCTTGCCACGCTGGTCTTCGGTGTATCCGGGGGCGGGCACGGCGCTCGGGTCGATCGGCAGCTGGTCCTCGCTCGGCGTGATCGGCTGGTCGTAGCGGGGCTCGCCGTCGCCATCCAGCCGGTACCAGACCGGGAACGGCACGCCGAAGAAGCGCTGCCGGGAGATCAACCAGTCGCCGTTCAGGCCGGCGACCCAATTGTCGTAGCGGTGCTTCATGTGCTGCGGCGTCCACGCCAGCTCCTCGCCGCGAGCCAGCATCGCTGCCTTGAGCTCTGGATCCCGACCGCCGTTGCGGATGTACCACTGGCGGGTCGAGACGATCTCCAGCGGCTTGTCGCCCCGCTCGTAGAAGTTGGCTTTGCGCTGGGTCGGTGTCGGGGCGCCGTCGAGATCGCCTGAAGCGAGCAGCAGTCCCACCATTGCTTCTCGGGCGCTGAACGTCGTCTTGCCCGCCAACTCAGTCCAGGCGTCGGCGTTGCCGGATCCAGCTGGGCCGCTCGGAAGTGACGCGTCCATCCCGGCCGATGATCACTCGGGCGGGCAGCTGCAATTCACGCCACCAGGTCACATCGGTGAGATCGCCGAAGGTGCAGCACATGACCAGGCCAGAGCCCTTATCCGGCTCGGCGGCCTCATGAGTGAGCACGGGCAACTCGACTCCGAAGATCGGACTGGTCACCGTGCTGCCGACCAGGGAGCGGTAGCGGTCGTCATCGGGATGGGCGATCAACGCCACGCATGCCGCGACGAGCTCCGGGCGAGTGGTCTCGACGTAGACCGGCCCGTCCGAGGTCGAGAACGCCACCCGGTGGTAGTGGCCGGGATAGTCCCGAGCCTCCATCTCCGCTTGGGCCACCGCGGTCTGGAACGTGACATCCCACATGGTCGGTGCCTCGGCGATGTAGGCCTCGCCTCTGGCCAGATTGCGGAGGAAGCCAAGCTGAGACACCTTGATGGAGTTGTCGGAGATGGTGGTGTACAGCGTGTCCCAGTTCACGCTCAGCCCGACGTGCCGCCAGAGATCTTCGAAGGCTCTTCTCGTCGATGTGGGTGAGCTCATGGCAGAGCTCGACGAAGTTCGGCCGGCTGATCGGCAGCTGCCGCCTGGGATCGGGTTCGCTGGGAGGTGTGAAGTTCGGGTCGTATGGCAGGGTCGGGTCACAACGGACGCCGTAGTAGTTCTGTACCCGCCGCTCGGTGGGCAGGCCGTTGTCGTCCCAGCCGATCGGGTAGAAGACGTGCTTGCCGCGCATCCGCTGGTAGCGGGCGATCAGGTCGGTGTGGGTGTAGGAAAAGACGTGCCCGACATGCAGCGATCCCGACACGGTGGGAGGTGGCGTGTCGATGCTGTACACCTGGCTCCGGTTCTCCGGTCGCACGAACGCGTATGTGCCTTGTTCGCGCCAGCGCTCGATCCACCTGTCCTCGAGGCCTTCTAAAGCCGGACGTTCCGGTACGCGGCGCTGCGCGGGGCGCGGCTGCGTCGGGTCGGGTATCCGAAATCGAGCTGGTCACCGGGAAATCCTAGAGAACGGTCACGCAAGGCGCACGTTGGCGCGATCTGCGCCACGAACTTACATCTGCGCCAAGATCGGGCTCAACAGACAACATGCGCACTGACGACATCCAGCGGACTGACCGTGCTGAGTTTGAGAGTCAACTGGCCCCGATACCTAGACTGGGGTCGCTATGCCTGCCGACCAGACCCACGCCGAGATCGTCGCCGCCCTGACGGCACGCTGGCCAGAGCATCGGGTGGCGGCAAGCCTCGGGAGGATCCGCGCGCTGACCGAACTGCTCGGCGACCCCCAACATTCTTACCCGGTCATCCATCTGACCGGCACCAACGGCAAGGGGAGTACCGCCGCCATGATTGACTCCTTGCTGATCGCCGACGGCCTGCGTACCGGCCGGTTCACGAGCCCCCACGTGATGGGTGTGACGGAACGGATCACCGTCAACGGCGAGCCGATCAGCGACGAGCGATTCGACGAAGTGTGGCGGGAGATCGAGCCGTACGCGGCGGTCGTTGACGACCACCTCATCGACGGCGTGCAGATGACATTCTTCGAGATCATCACGGCCATGGCGTTCGCCGCCTTCGCTGACGCTCCGGTTGACGTTGCGGTCGTCGAAGTGGGGCTCGGAGGAACATGGGACGCCACCAATGTGGCCGATGCTGACGTGGCGGTGATCACTCCCATCGATCTTGATCACACGCATCTCCTCGGCACTACGGTGGCCGAGATAGCCCGGGAGAAGGCGGGCATCATCAAGCCCGGCGCGCAGGCGATCTTGGCCGGTCAACCGCTGGAGGCCGCGCAGGTGCTCCTGGAGCGTTGCGCCGAGGTCGGTGCCTTGACTCAACGGGAGGGTATCGAGTTCGGGGTGATCGACCGGCAGCTGGCGGTCGGTGGCCAGCTGCTTCGGATCAACGCCTCAGAGGGGCCGGTGGATGAGATCTTCCTGCCGCTCCACGGAGCGCATCAGGCTGCCAACGCAGCCCAGGCCCTGGCCGCAGTCGAGGCGTTCCTTGGCATGAAGGCGCTGAACCCCGATGTGGCGCGCGAGGGCTTCGCAGCTGTGCGTTCGCCAGGGCGGCTGGAGCTGGTACGGCGGTCCCCAGCCATCGTGCTCGACGCTGCGCACAACCCGCACGGTGCTCGGGCCGCGGCCGCCGGCATCACCGAGGCGTTCGGCTTCGCACCGTTGGTGGGCGTGGTCGCGGTCATGGCGGACAAGGATGCCCGCGGGCTGCTCGAGGTCTTCGAAGAGATCATGAACTCCGTGGTCATCACCCGGGTGGCCTCGACGTCCCGCGGTATGCCCGCCGAGGAGCTGGGCGAGCTCGCCGCAGAGGTCTTCGGAGCCGAGCGGGTACGAGTCGTGCCTCGGCTTGATGACGCCATCGATGCCGCGGTGGCGCTCGCCGAAGAGTCGGGGGTCGGCCTGCCTGGCGTGCTGATCACCGGATCCGTGGTGGCGGTCGGTGAGGCGCGTACGCTGCTCGGCGGCGAGGACCGAGCCACCTCCGACGAAAGTGATCTTGACGACGACTGGGATCCGGACGCCGCCGACGCCGGCGCCAACGAATCGAACGACCGCGGGGAATGGCCGTGAACCTGATCACCCTCAGCGCCCGCAATCCGATGCGTAGGGTGCTGCTGGCGATCTTGATCTTCGAAGCGATCGTGTTCGGGCTGGCGGTGCCGGTGATGATCTTCAACTCCGATGTTCCGCCCAGTCTCGCCGGCAGCCTGGGGGGCGCTGCAGCGCTGCTGGCCCTGATCTCGGCGGGGATGCTGCGCATGCCGCCGGGTTACGTGTTGGGCTGGCTCACCCAGCTGGTCGGGCTGGCCCTCGGCATCCTCACCCCCACGATGCTCGTCGTCGGCGCGCTGTTCGCCGGCCTCTGGGTGCTGACGTTCGTGCTCGGCAAGCGATTGGACGCGGCGCAGCCTTCGCAGGGCTAGAGCTCCGTCCGCGGCCGTCGATAGGGTTCCGGCCATGAGTTCACCTGCGACTGCCCCTCCGGCCCAGCGTTCCTTCGTCCTGATCAAGCCTGATGCGATCCGCCGTTGTCTGGCCGGCGCCGTGATCAGCCGCCTCGAAGCCAAGGGCCTCTCGATCGTCGCGTTGGAACTGCGTCACATCACCGGGGAGCTCGCCGACCAGCACTACGCCGAGCATGTCGACAAGGCGTTCTATCCGCCGCTACGTACGTTCGTGACGTCAGGTCCATCGATTGCGATGATCGTGGAGGGCGACGAAGCAATCGAGGTGGTGCGGGCGATCAACGGCGCGACCGACGGACGCAAGGCCGCTCCTGGCACCATCCGTGGCGACTTCTCCTTGTCGAATAGGGAGAACCTGGTTCACGGCTCAGACTCCGCCGAATCCGCTGAGCGGGAGATCGCGCTCTGGTTTCCCGAGCTCGCGAATTGACGTATTCGCTCGCGCGATCGCGCTCTGATGGCCGCTCGCTTCCTCCCTCGCTCGCAAGACAACCGAGGTCTTGCTCGCTCACTCGTCCAGCGAGCGGCGCGCGATCAATTGACGCTCGCGCATGCTCAGTGCGGCAGGTTGCCGATCTCGATCGACAGCGGCGGGCTGGCCGATCCATCGGGAAGCTGACGCCAGAACGTGCCCTTCAGCCCGCGGAACTGCAAGACGGCTTGATCCACCACCTCGCCACTGTCTTCGACCGTTTGGGTCACGGTTTCGATCGACACGCGCGACAGGTCGTAGCGCAGGAACATGAAGAGCTCGCTGTCACCACGGACGCCGGTAAGGCTGGCCGTGGCGGGTTGGCGGCCGAGCGCGCATGTTTCGATGAGTTGGAGGGCCGCTCGCCCAGACGCTGCGGTGACGACAAGATCATGCAGCACCGCATGACCTGACCCGGCGCCTGTCGCCATCCCCTGCTTGTTGCTGACCGACCAATTCCACGAGGCGACCCGAATCGACCCTTCGTGACCAGTGACCGCGGAGTCGCCGGTGATGCCCTCGATGCGCAAGAACCACAGCGCCATGCGGCCACCCCTCGTGGAAGAGACGTCACCACGGTAGTGCGTTTAGGCTGGGCCCGTCATGACCCTCACGAGCGCGGAGGCGCCTGCCTCCGTCTTCCCCCGCCTGGAGCCGTTGCTGGCTCGGGTGAGCAAGCCGATCCAGTACGTCGGTGGGGAGCTGAACTCGCAGGTAAAGGACTGGGACGCCGTCGACGTGCGGTGGTGCCTGAGTTATCCCGACGCGTACGAAGTCGGATTGCCCAACCAGGGCGTCGCCATTCTCTACGAGATCTTGAACGAGCAGGACTGGATCCTGGCCGAGCGGTCGTACGCGGTGTGGGACGACCTGGAAGCGCTGATGCGGAGCCATGGGCTGCCGCAGTTCACCCTGGACTCGCACCGCCCGGTGGCTGCGTTCGATGTCCTCGGGCTGAGCTTCGCGACCGAGCTGGGCTACACCAACATGCTGAACGCTCTTGATCTTGCCGGCATCCCACTGCACGCAAGCGCGCGCGGCGAGGACGATCCGCTGGTGCTCGCCGGCGGTCATGCTGCCTTCAATCCGGAGCCGATCGCCGACTTCCTGGATGCTGCCGTGCTCGGCGACGGCGAGGAGATCGCGGTCACGATCTCTGAGGTGATCCGCGAGTGGAAGGCCGACGGTCGCCCGGAAGGCCGGGACGGGCTGCTGCTCCGGTTAGCCGCAGGCGGAGCGGTTTATGTGCCGAAGTTCTACGACGTCGACTACCTGCCCGACGGCCGGATCGCGAGCGTGGTCCCCAACCGGAGCGGGGTACCGGACCGAGTGGTCAAGCACACCCTGATGGACCTCGACGCCTGGCCGTACCCGAAGAAGCCGTTGGTGCCGCTGGCTGAGACCGTCCACGAGCGCTATTCGGTCGAGATCTTCCGCGGCTGCACCCGGGGCTGCCGGTTCTGTCAGGCCGGCATGATCACCCGGCCGGTGCGGGAACGCAGTATCGAGGTGATCGGTGCCATGGTGCAGGGCGGAATCGAGGCCACTGGGCTCGAGGAGGTGGGGCTGCTCAGCTTGTCCAGCGCGGATCACTCCGAGATCGGCGATATCACCCGCCAGCTGGCCGATCGGTACGAGGGCACGAACGTTTCACTCTCACTGCCGAGCACCCGGGTCGATGCCTTCAACATCGACCTGGCGAACGAACTGTCCCGCAACGGTCGCCGATCGGGTCTGACCTTCGCTCCGGAGGGCGGTTCCGAGCGGCTGCGCAAGGTGATCAACAAGATGGTCACCGAGGAGGATCTGATTCGCACCGTCGCAGCCGCGTACTCCCACGGCTGGCGTCAGGTGAAGCTCTACTTCATGTGCGGCCTCCCGACCGAGACCGACGAGGACGTGCTGGCCATCGCGGACCTGGCCAAGAAGGTCATCGCCACCGGTCGATCGGTCAGCGGACGCCGCGATATCCGGTGCACGGTGAGCATCGGGGCCTTCGTGCCCAAGCCGCACACCCCGTTCCAGTGGGCCGGTCAATGTGATCATGAAACGGTCGACGCCCGGCTGGCCAGGCTTCGGGACGCTATCCGCAGCGACCGCCAGTACGGCCGAGCGATCGGCTTTCGCTATCACGACGGCAAACCGAGCTCTATCGAAGGTCTGCTGAGCCGCGGCGACCGTCGGGTCGGCAAGATCATCGAGGCGGTCTGGCGCGATGGTGGCCGCTTCGACGGCTGGAGCGAGCACTTCTCGTACGAGCGCTGGGTCGCGTGCGCCGAAGGTGAGCTGGCCGGCACCGGAGTCGATCTCGACTGGTACACCACGCGGGAGCGCGACTACGACGAGGTACTGCCCTGGGACCACCTCGACTCCGGTCTTGACCGTGAGTGGCTCTGGGAGGATTGGCAGGCCGCCTTGGAGGAGATCGAGGTGGACGACTGCCGATGGACGCCCTGCTTCGACTGCGGAGTCTGCCCCCAATTGGACACCACTATTCAGGTTGGTCCGACCGGCCGGTCGTTATTGCCCATTGCCGCCGTCAGCAACGGACTCGGATGAGCCGAGCGTCAAGCGACGAGCGGTGCCTCTTGATTCCCCGACTTTGAGCCCCGGCGGTGCACGTCGAGCCCCATAGAGGGGGCTCAAAGTCTGCCTATCGGGCTCAAAGTGGGAAGCTATGACGGGTTCCCGGGCTGCGGCGGGGTATGCACGGGGTACTCAGTCGACTCGGAAGGAAGCACATGGCAGAGCAAACCGGTAGCGTCAGCAGGCTCGCTGAGCTGGCCAGGGACATCAAGATCGCAATGCTGACCACTGTGGACCAGGAAGGTCACTTCATCAGTCGGCCGATGGCTCAACAGGAGGTGGAGTTCGACGGCGATCTGTGGTTCTTCGCAGAGCGCGATTCCGGAGTGGTGCGCAATCTCACCTTCAACCCGCATGTCGGAGTCACCCTGTCCTCCAGCGACACCTGGATCTCGATCGACGGCGAGGCACAGGTGATCGACGACATGGCCAAGGCCCATGACCTGTGGAACTCCTGGGTTGAGGCCTGGCTACCGCAAGGCCCCGATGATCCCAACGTGGTGTTGATCAAGGTCACCGGTCACGGGGCCGAATACTGGGACACACCCGGCGGTCGAGTTGCATCGATTCTGAGCTTCGCCAAGGCGAAGGTCAGCGGCAAGCGGTACGAGGGCGCCGAGAACGAGCGGATCGACCTCTAGGTCTCCCTAAGGCGGCACGTCCACGGCGGCCTGCGGGCCGGCCGCTCTCGAGGCAAGGGTCGGACGCGCTCGAACACCGGCCAGTGTTGCCGCACGGTGACACCCCCGGAGGGCGGTAAGTTGCTGGCCGTGGCCGGTCGAACCCAGCCCGAACAGCACGCCCCGCCGGTGCAGCGACTCCGGGTCCGGTATGCCAAAAGAGGTCGTGCTCGCTTCACCAGTTCCCGGGACTTCGGCCGGGCATTCGAGCGTGCCTTGCGCCGGGCGGGCGTGCCGATGGCCTACTCGTCGGGCTTCTCGCCGCACCCGCGCATCTCGTACGCGAATTCCGTCCCGACCGGAGCGGCGAGCGAGGCGGAGTATCTGGAGATTGCGCTGGCCGAGTCGTGTGATCCGGAGAAGGTGCGGGCAGCGCTGGATGCGGCGTTACCGTCCGGGCTGGACATCCTGGAGGTCGTCCTAGCTTCCCCGACACCGCTGAGCGAGATGCTGACCGGCTCGCTGTGGCGGATCGATCTGGTGGGCGTGTCGGACGTGGTCCTCAAGCAGGCCGTCGACCACTTCCTGGCGGCGTCCTCCGTGCCGGTCCAGCGGATGACGAAGAACGGGCTCCGCGAGTTTGACGCTCGCCACGCCGTGATGTCGCTGTCGATCGACGGAACGTCACTGCTGCTGCTGACCGCTCATTTCGCCCCGCTGGTCCGACCCGACGATGTTGTTGCCGCCCTAGGCCGGCTCACGGCCGACTTCCGACCCACCGAAGTACCACTCCTCACTCGGCTCCGGCAAGGGTGGCTCAACGCGAACACAGGCGAGATCGACGAACCCGCCTCGAGCGCGCCACAGCGCTGATGCGCGAAGTCTGCTGGGACGTGTGGGATACTGGCCGTGGTTCGAGTGCCGGGGGTGCTCAACCTCGATGGAATGCAACGACGTGACAGGTCGTTGCTCGAAGTGTGCCGATGCTCCACCGCGACGCGCGCCCGCTGATACCGGGAGCCTGACCGCGGGAGCGCTTGCCGCTTCGCATCGTCTACGTAAGCTTCCGCAGCCCAGCTGAGCTGGAGCCGCGAACGAACATGGCGCAGTTACTCGCGCCGCTGAGGAGTCCGGATGCTCGATCACGAGCCCGACACGAATACCCATTTCACAACCGATGCAACACGTCCGGCCGATGCGCCGCCTCCGGTCCGACGGCGACGTGCAGCCGTACGGGCGGCTGGGCCGCCAGGAGGTACCGAGGGAGCTCCGGCCATCGAGACCGTGACTTCGAGTGACGAGCGTGCGACGGAGGACGTGCCGACCTCGACCTTCCATGGTGGAGAAGGTGCGCCAGCAGACCCGCCGGACCTGACGACCGCGACTGACCCAGAGGCGCCCCCGACCGCCGCGAAGAAGGTCCGTACCAGTCCGCCAGCGAAGAAGGCGGCAGCCAAGAAGTCCGCCAGGAAGACGACGGAACCGGCTGAGCAGGTTGACGAATCGGCGACAACGTGCACCCCGCAAGCGGTCCGCGAAGAAGGCCGCTGCGGCGGTTCCGGACGAGGCGTCCCCGGCAGTCAGCGACCTTGCCGAAACGTCCCCGAGGGACGAGCCCGCCGACGGATCCGGTGACAGAGCGGTCACCGATGCGGCAGAGCCAGCGCCAGTAGACGTGCAGGCGTCGCCGGCCGCCGAGCTCGGCGCGTCCGGCGATTCAATCGACGTCGAGGGGCAGCACGAGCAAGTCACCATTGACCAGGAGGTCGTTCCTCTCGGTGACGAGCAAGATGCCCCCGACGACTCGCTTGCTCGCGTCGAGGAAGGCTCGGAAGAGGATGCCGACGAACAGGCCAGTGCCGATGGCGACGAGCCGAGCCGCCGCCGTCGCCGGCGACGGGGTGGCCGCCGCCGACGACGTGGCGGTGATGAATCAGACGATGAAGATGCCGACGTCCCGGACAACCTGGAATTGCCGTCAGGCGACAAGGTCGAGCAGGTAGCGGACGCGCGCGCCGAGGCAGTGCCCGCAGCTGATGAGCCCGCAGGTGATGAGCCCGGCGCAACCGATGAGCCCGCCGAGCGGGATGGCCAGCGCAGGCGCAGGCGCCGGCGTCGGCGCCGGGGAGAGGATGCCGCCGCTTCGCCTGACGATCCCAGCGACGTCGTGGTACGGGTTCGGGAATCACGTCGCGAACGATCCAGCCACGAGGTCACCGGGATCGAAGGTTCCACCCGGATGGAGGCCAAGCGGCAGCGGCGACGCGAGGGCCGCGAGGCTGGTAGGCGCCGACCGCCAATCCTCAGCGAGGCGGAGTTCCTGGCCCGGCGCGAGTCGGTGGCCCGAAGGATGATCATCCGGCAGCGCGACGACCTGGCTCAGATCGCGGTGCTCGAGGACGACATCCTGGTCGAGCACTACGTCGACCGGGACTCCGCTACTTCGCTTGATAGGCAACGTCTACCTCGGTCGGGTGCAAAACGTGCTGCCCTCCATGGAGGCGGCGTTCATCGACATCGGCCGAGGCCGCAACGCGGTGCTTTACGCCGGTGAAGTCGACTGGGACGCGTTCGGCGCCGAAGGCCAGAACCGCAAGGTCGAGAAAGTGCTCAAGTCAGGGCAGACGGTCCTGGTCCAGGTCTCCAAAGGATCCTGTCGGGGCCAAAGGCGCACGGCTGACCAATCACGTCTCCATCCCCGGTCGATACCTGGTTTACGCCCCCAGCGGCCACCTCTCCGGGATCTCGCGGAAGCTGCCGGACAACGAGCGGAAGCGGCTGCGGGACATTTTGTCCGAGCTGGTGGGGGAGGCGAGTGTGATCGTGCGGACCGCCGCCGAGGGTGCGTCCGAGGAGGAGCTGGTTCGCGACGTGAACCGGCTGCAGGCCCAGTGGCAGGACATCGAGAAGAAGGTCGCCGCTGGCAACGCGCCGCAGCTGCTCTACGGGGAACCGGACCTCACGGTCCGGATCGTCCGCGACCTGTTCACCGAGGACTTCAGTGAGCTGATCATCCAGGGCAATGGCGGCATGAACGATGCCTACGACTCGGTCGAGGCGTACGTGAGTCATGTTGCTCCACACCTCAAAGATCGCCTGCGACGTTGGGAGTCTGATGTCGACCTCTTCGCCGAGTACCGGCTTGACGAGCAGATCGCCAAGGGTCTGGAGCGCAAGGTCTTCCTGCCCTCAGGCGGCTCGCTGATCATCGACCGCACCGAGGCGATGACGGTCATCGACGTCAACACCGGCAAGTTCACCGGCGCGGGCGGCAACCTGGAAGCCACCGTCACCAGCAACAACCTGGAAGCGGCCGAGGAGATCGTCCGGCAGCTTCGGCTGCGCGACATCGGCGGCATCATCGTGATCGACTTCATCGACATGGTGCTGCCCAGCAACCGCGAACTGCTGCTGCGACGGCTGGTCGAGTGCCTCGGCCGCGACCGGACGCGGCACCAGGTAGCAGAAGTCACCAGCCTGGGTCTGGTGCAAATGACAAGGAAGCGGATCGGCACCGGTCTGCTGGAGGCGTTCAGCACCGAGTGCCCCCAATGTCAGGGGCGGGGCTACGAGTTGCACGACATGCCGGTGGCGACCCAGCGGCAGGCTGACGGCGGCGCTCGCGATGCTCGTCCGCGAGAGTCCCGCGGTCGCAATGACCGGCGCAAGTCCGAGGCTCCGGCGAGCAAGGCGGCCGACGCCGATGCCACCGATTCTTCGAACGGCGACTCCGATCGGGAATCCGGCGCTCGGCGGGGCCGGCGAGGCCGCACGACGCGACCTGAGCCTGTCGAAGGATCGACGGCGTCTGAGGGCCCCCGTCTCGAGCCCGAAGCGGCAGCGGCTGGCTGACTGGTGAGCGTCGCCGAGACTCCGTATGTGATCGCGGTTATCGGAGCAGGGCCTTCGGGGATCTATGCCGCGGAAGCGCTCATCCAGCAAGCCGAGGTGCCGGTGGAGATCGTCGTCATCGACCGGCTACCGGTGCCCTTCGGCCTCGTGCGATATGGAGTCGCACCCGATCATGAGTCGATCCGGTCGATCCGCAACACTCTGGAGCGGACCCTGGAACGCCCGGAGGTGCGGTTCTACGGGGACGTCACTATCGGATCCGACCTGCAGATCGACGAGCTGCGTCAGGTGGTCGATGCCGTGATCTACGCGTACGGCGCAGGAAGCGACCGGCGTCTCGGCATTGAGGGCGAAGATCTGACGGGCAGCATCGCTGCTCCCGAGTTCGTCGCCTGGTACTGCGGACACCCGGACGTGCACCCCGATCTTGATCAGCCAGCAAGCTGACGGCCATTTGGTGGCCACCGCCATCGACGGGCTGATTTCGACGGCATCGCACGCAGTGGTGGTCGGGGTCGGCAATGTGGCGCTGGACGTCGCCCGAGTTTTGATCAAGTCGGCTCCCGAGCTCACTGATACCGACATGCCCGACGATGTGCTGGAATCCCATGCTCATAAGGGCATTTCGGAGGTTCACATCCTCGGGCGCCGCGGTCCTGCCTACACCTCTTTCACTACCAAGGAGCTGCGGGAGCTAGGTCAACTGCCGGGGGTCGACGTCGTCATGGCAGCCGAAGATCTCGACCTTGACGAGTCGAGCAGCGCCGTCGTGGCAAGGGACAAGGTCGCGGCACGCAACGTCGCGGTGATGCAGGAGTGGGCTGACCGGAAACCGACCGGCGCCGGCAAGCGGATCTATCTGCATTTCTGGACTCGACCGACGCGGATCATCGGTAGCGAGCGGGTCGAGGCCGTGCAGGTGGAACGGACGGCAATCGATTCGGACGGCTATGTGGTGGGGACCGGGGGAGGGCCGATATTCCGGCGCAGTTGGTGGTGCGCGCGGTGGGATATCGCGGACGTCCGCTCCTTGGCGTTCCCTACGACGAGAGCACTGGCCGGGTGCCGCACGCGGAGGGACGGGTCATTCGTGATCATGGGTTTTCCGCCGACGAATACGTCACGGGCTGGATCAAGCGGGGTCCGACAGGCGTGATCGGAACCAACAAGTCCGATGCCGTCGAAACGGTCACCTCGCTGCTGGCGGACATCCGCGACGGCGCCGTCGTGGCTCACGGCCGATCCGGTGATCTTGATCGGCTGCTGGCCGAGCGCGGCATTTCTCCGCTGGGCATGCCGGCTTGGCACCGGATCGATGCGGCGGAGATCGAACTGGGTCGAAGCCACGGCCGCCGCCGAACGACGTTGGCGCACCGCCGCGAGCTGCTGGCGGCTGCCGGAGATGATCACAAGCCAGCCTGAACCGACGATGAGCTTCGATTTGACGCGCCAGCACTTTTCCGGCGAGGTGCGGCGTTTGCGTGACTCACGCTTTCACGACCAGATTGTCGAACTCCACCTCCACCGCGTCCTTCGAATCTTCGTAGGCTTCGGCCAAGAGAGCGACGGTGCCAGCAGCCAGCGGATCTTTTGAATCGGTCGCTTCGGCAGCCACCCCGCCGTTCACCCTGAACACGAGGGTTACAGCCTGGTCTCCCGCGCCACCACTGCAATCTGCTTCCAAACGGTTAGTGCCCTGCACCTTGAAACCGGAAGGGAGCGGCGTACCCGTCCCTGGTGATAGCTGCCGGTAATTGCCACCAATGTCGTACTTACTGATGAGGACGTAATCGTTTCCCAGCGTGAACAAGTAGCCAGAGAGTCACACCACCGTTCTCGGCCATCCGACAGCCAAGCCCATACGCGGTGCCCTCAGGTACGGCAAGTGCTTTCGCGTCGACCTCGATTCCGAGGCTGGGTGGAGCTGACGGGTACACGCCACTAGCGTTCCGCGGTGCACCTCCCTTGGTGGAACCCTTTCCGGTCGGTTCGGCGTAGACACGGTATGCGCCATTCTTGTAGTGGCCCCCCGCACGCGTGCTGCCGGCATCGTCCCAACCGTTCGCACGACTGGCGAAGTCATCCTCGAAAACCACCCGTCTAGTCGGCGAGGAGGTCGGGGTAGCGTCTGTTCCGGTTTGCGCCGGCTCCCGAATTGAGAGGAAAACAATCAGAATGACGACCACGACACCGCCGAAGACCAACACGAAGATTCGGGCCCATCTGGAGGAGCGTTTCGAGGCGCTATCCGGAGGTTCGGTCTGATCCGGAGTTGGCCGGTCCGCGGCCGGAGTGGCAGCAGCTGTGGGTGGGACACTGAGCGCACTCCGCTGCTTCGTCTGCTCCGGCTGTTGACGCGACTGCTGCTCGTCGATCCGCTGGTCGGTTGAATTCGCAGACGACATGGATATTGCAGCCGCATCGTCCTGTGCCGTCCGCACCTCGGCAAGGGTCTTGTCCAGTACTTTCAGGAGTCGGCTGGTGTCGTACTCAAAGCGGCTCGGGCTGAGTTCGAGAGCTTGACGACGCGCCAGCCCGGCTATTGCAGCGGGCAGCTCATCAGCATGGGGCATACTCGCGCCATCCACCAAGATCGGAATGATACGGACCTTGCGTTTCAAGGCAGCCTCGATCTCCAAGCGCACGAAGTCATTGCGATCGTCGAGACGCCGCCGCCCTTGCTTATCGGTGACCGTGAGCCACCGATCACCAATCACGGCCAGCAGCACGTCACAGGAACCGACCGCCCTGGTGATCACTTCGACGAAGTCGTCGCCCAACTCGATGGAGTCGACATCCTTGAAGATTTGACCGGCGCCGCACTTTTCTTCGAGTCGGTCGAACAGCCAGCCGGCCGGATAGGCGGTCTCCTCGCGCCGGTAGCTGATGAAGATCCGACCTGTTGATCCTGCGGCGGATTCAACCATCGCCTCACCTAGACACTGCCGACCCCGCCCATGCTGTGGGTCCGAATGCGACCGAAGGCACCAATGTTGAGCCGGCAGCCGCCACAACTAGTAGAGCACTTTGAGGCAGCCCGTGATACCTCTTTGCGCCGCGTGTGTCGGCGCCGATACCTAGGGCCCCGGAACTATTCGGCCAGGAAGCGGACGCGGCCCTCCAGAAAGGCTTCAGCAGTGGGTCGGACCTACGTGGTCGCGACCAGGTACCCCTCCTCGTCCAAGGTGACCGGGATGGGGTCGGTGATCTCGAATGCGTCGATGCCTCTGGGCTCGGTATTGCGGAACCCGATGATCACCCAGCTGCCGTCCCGTTGCTGAACCAGCGGCGCGGCGAAGAGGTCCGGCTCTGCGGTGAACGGTCGGGCCAGGTCGATGTCCCATGGCCCGGTAAGTCCGGGGGACGGCAGCGACCAAGTGCAGAATTCGCCGGATTGCGCGACGCGCTCAGCTGTCATCTCCTGCGGGTGGCAGGTGAAGACCAGTACCGGGCGGCCGTCGATGATCTTGTTCTGCAGAACCTCGAGCTGGCCGAATCCAGCGCCTGGCCGGCAGAGTGGCGGTTCGAGCTGCCAGTGCCTGAGGTCGTTGCTGCGGGCGTGCGCGATCACCCCGTCGTCATTGACGGCCGCGCGGACGTCGCGGGCGCTGATCAACAAGTGCCAGCCGTTCCCATCCGGATCAGCGAAGACCAGGGGGTCGCGCCAGGTCTCGCTGCTACGTTCGATGTCCGGTCCCTGAGTGGGCGCGGGTTTGATGGCCAACGTCTTGTACCAGCGCGAGTCCGGGAAAACCGCCGGCTCGTCGGATATCCGCTGCCAGTTGTGCAGGTCGGTGGAGAATGCAGCCCCGATGCGTTGGTCGAACAAGTGGTGGCCGGCGTGTGAGATGGCGGTGTAGAACATCCACCAGTGCTGTCCGTCGTTGATCACTGAGCCTGTCCACACCGCCATGTCGTCGAAGGCCATCCGACCGATCTCTGACGGGGCAAAGGAAGTGCCCAGGTAATCCCAATTGACCAGGTCCTCCGACGTGGCGTGTCCGATTGTGGCGTTCACATGTCGGGGTCCCGGATCACCGAGCGAGCGCGGAGCCTGCAGGAAGTACAGGTGGTAGAGGTCACCGTCATCAGCGACCCAGGAGTCCCAGACGTAGTAATCATCCAGCCGGAGCACAAGATCATCCTGGCTCAGATAGCCCGGCGAGGAGGCACGTTTCGACTAGCGCGTGATCACCAAGCGCCTCATCAGCTCGTCGAGGGTCAGTTGAGGGTCGGTCGTGATCCCGGCGTGGACCGGCGACGGCTGGACCACGGTGCTGCGTGGTGCGGTCAGCATGCCGAACCGCTGCGCCAGCCCGTCGTTCTCCCGAGCACGCCCGACCGGTTCCAAACACGCCGCCACCACGGCCTCGGCGGCGGAGCGCACGGCCTCGAGATCGACGTCGGCAGCCAGCCCCCGGAGCCGTACGTCGTTTACCGCCACGGCGGCACGGAGAAAGTCGCATTGCTGGCAGTAGACGATGATCCCGACATTGATGAACTCCCCGCGGTCGACGCGTGGCACAGCGCGCAGGACCGCGTACTGGAACGGAGCTCTCATGGCAGCCACCGGTCAGCTGCTGCCAGCCGGGCGAGGAGATAGTCCCGATAGCGGCAGCGAGCCTCGTCGGCTTCGGTCGGTGCCTGGGAGTCAGGCCGGTCAGGATCGGGCAACAGCCAGGCGTCGGGTACGAGCGCGAGGATCTCGTCCAGCAGGGTGGGCGTCACCGCCATAGCGAGTTGATCATGCATGCCGCGGGGATCAGCACGGCCAGCGAGAACATGGTCGCCATAGTCGTACCTCGAGGTCGCGAACCGGTCGGGATCGCCCCACGAATGGTGGAAGCGCAGGCAGGCCCCATGATCGATAGCCCAGAGATTCTTGTGCCAGATCAGCAGATTCGTGTTCCGAGAGCTGCGATCGACATTGGCAACGAAGGCGTCCAGCCAGATCACTCGGGCCGCCTCAGCGGCCGGTAGCGCAAAGGACCGGTCATACCCCACTGATCCCGGAAGGAAGTCAACGGCGAGGTTCAATCCTGCGCTTGCCGCTACCAGTTCCTGAACCTCCTCGTCCGGTTCTCGCCGCCCGATCTCCGCGTCGACATCGATCAGCGCAAGGTCTGGCGTCCGGATGCCCACTGACCGAGCAAGCTCGCCGACCACGATTTCCGCCACCAAAGCCTTCGGCCCTTGCCCGGCGCCGACGAACTTGACGACATAGATGCCGTCGTCATCCGCCTCAACCAGCCCGGGCAGCGATCCACCTTCGCGCAGCGGCGTGAGGTACGCCGTTGCGGAGATGCGCGGCAGCACGGAAGAAGAGTATCCAGGCTGGCTCAGGCCCGGGGATCGTTGCGAGCCCGGGCTGCCGCTCGAGCCAAGTCCGGGACAGCGAAGGCAACCTCCTCGGTGTCGCCCAACTGGTCATCGCCGCGCGCGTTTGACCCTGTTCGAGCGCGGCGAGTAACCTGGATCCTCGGTGTGCGCTCCGGCGCGCACTTTTGGTGTGCCGGTTCAAGCCTGCGTCGAGAGCAGCTGGATACGGCCACGCGTTCAGATATCCACAAGAGAGTAGGTCAGGCGTGTACGCGATCGTGCGCAGCGGCGGGCGCCAGCACAAGGTTGCGGTCGGCGACGTCATCGAAATCGACCGGGTCGACGACGCCGTCGGTGCGAGCGTGAGCCTGCAGCCCCTGATGCTGGTCGACGGTGATCGCGTCACCACCGGCGCCTCGGACCTCGGCTCCGCCTCGGTGACCGCCGAGGTGCTGGCGGAGACCAAGGGTCCGAAAATCCGGATCCTGAAGTACAAGAACAAGACCGGCTACCGGAAGCGTCAGGGTCACCGCCAGCGGTACACCCAGGTCAAGGTCACCGGGATCGAGAACTGAGGCAGGCAGATGGCACACAAGAAGGGCGCGTCGTCCACCCGTAACGGGCGTGACTCCAACTCTCAGCGCCTTGGCGTCAAGCGTTTCGGCGGCCAGCTGGTCAACGCCGGCGAGATCATCGTCCGTCAGCGCGGCACCCACTTCCATCCCGGCGACGGCGTCGGCCGCGGCGGTGATGACACGTTGTTCGCGTTGGTGGAAGGGCATGTGGAGTTCGGCACCAAGCGGGGACGCCGCGTTGTGAACGTCACCCCACCGACCGAGGCCACCGCCTCGGTCCAGTAGTACGTTTCACAGCCGAGAAGGGTGGTCCAGCGTCTGGGCCGCCCTTTTCGTTTTCAGCCCAGGTAAGGAGGTGCATCGTGGCCATCCCGAGCTTCGTCGACCGGGTCACGCTGTACGTCTACGCCGGGAAGGGTGGCAATGGTTGCGCATCGGTCCATCGCGAGAAGTTCAAACCCCTCGGCGGACCCGACGGTGGCAACGGCGGCGACGGCGGATCAGTCATCCTCCGGGTCGAGGCCGGTCTGACCACGCTGGTGGACTACTACCGCGAATCGCATCGTCGAGCGACGAATGGCCAGCCGGGGAAAGGCAACCACGCCAACGGCGCCAACGGTGAAACGGTCATCCTGCCAGTGCCTACTGGCACCGTAGTCACCGATGCCGTTTCCGGCGAACAGCTCGCCGACCTGACTGGAATCGGGGCAGAGTTCGTCGTGGCAAGAGGCGGTCGTGGCGGCCTCGGTAACGCGGCACTAGCCTCCAGCACCCGGAAAGCGCCCGGGCTTCGCGCTGCTCGGCGAGGAAGGCGAAACGCGGACCATCGCGTTGGAGCTCAAACTGGTGGCCGATGTCGGGCTGGTCGGTTATCCGAGTGCCGGCAAATCATCGCTGGTCGCGTCCATTTCTCGCGCCCGCCCCAAGATTGCCGACTATCCCTTCACGACACTCATCCCCAACCTCGGCGTCGTGGTGGCTGGCGACCTCACCTACACCGTTGCCGACGTGCCGGGACTCATCGAGGGGGCGAGTGAAGGGCGTGGCCTCGGTCACGACTTCCTCCGCCATGTCGAACGCTGCGCCGCCATCGTGCATGTGCTCGACTGCGCGACCGCAGAACCCGGGCGAGATCCTCTCCAGGACCTGGACGTGATCGAGGCGGAACTGGCGGCCCATGGCGGGCTGGGCGATCGGCCACGCGTGCTTGCTCTGAACAAGATCGATGTGCCCGACGCGAGGGGACTTGCCGAGCTGGTTCAGGACGATCTGGCGGGGCGCGGATGGCCCGTTTTTGCGATCTCGACCAAAACGGGGGAGGGCTTGCGGGAGCTGACCTACGCGCTGGCTGATCTCGTCGCGGCGCGTCGCGCGGCCGAGCCAGCGCCCGCCGCGGCCAGAATCGTCCTCAAGCCGAAGCCCGTGGGCGGTCAGCCGGAATTCGAGGTTCAGCGGAAGGGCGACTTGTGGCGAGTGCGCGGCGAGAAGCCCGAACGTTGGGTGCGGCAGACTGACTTCAGCAACGCCGAGGCCGTCGGCTACCTCGCCGACCGGCTCAACCGCATAGGCATCGAGGACCGGCTCCTCGAGCTCGGCGCCCGGTCGGGCGATGGGGTGGCCATCGGCGGTGCGGACGCGGTTGTCTTCGACTTCGCTCCGCAGATCGACATCGGAGCCGAGATCTTGAGCCGGCGCGGTGAGGATTCCCGGTTCGTCGAGGAGCGGCCCGCGGCCATGCGGCGGCGCGAGCGTGACCGCGCCTATCATGACTCCGGGGACGAAGCCCAGTCCGAGCCCACCCGCGGTCTGAACCGACAGCGCGGTCTGGGCTCGTCGAAGACCGCCGCTCCACAGGGTCATGGCACGTGACGGATGACGACGATGCGTGACTCGATCGCGTCGGCGCATCGAGTCGTCGTCAAGGTTGGATCGTCGTCGCTCACCACTGCTGCCGGTGGCATCGACCTCAGCCGCATCCGCGCGCTGGTCGACATCCTCGCCACGACGCGCCTAGCGGGCCGAGAGCTGGTTCTCGTGTCCTCCGGCGCCATCGCCGCCGGCCTCGCGCCCCTTGCCTTGCGAGCGAGGCCTCAGGATCTGGCGACCCAGCAGGCCGCCGCCTCTGTCGGGCAAGGACTGCTGATGGGCCACTACACGCGCCTCTTCGGCCATCACGGGCTCGGGGTCGGACAAGTCCTGCTCACCGTCGATGACGTCACCCGGCGCGGTCACTACCGCAACGCGTACCGGACGTTCGGCAGACTCTTGGAACTCGGTGTCGTGCCCATCGTCAACGAGAACGACACCGTGGCAACCCACGAAATCCGGTTCGGCGACAATGACCGGCTGGCCGCTTTGGTCGCGCACCTCGTCCATGCTGACGCGTTGATCTTGCTCAGCGATGTGGATGCGCTCTACACCGAGCGGCCGACCAAGCCAACCGCCCGCAAGATCACCGATGTGCGCAACGAGGATGATCTCGAAACCGTCGACTTTGCGAGCAGGGGCGCCGGTATCGGTACCGGTGGCATGGTGACCAAGGTTGACGCGGCCCGCATCGCCACGTCCGCTGGCATTCCCGTCGTGCTTGCCGCGGCCGAGGAGGTACAGCCGGCCCTGCAAGGTCAACCCGTCGGCACTTTCTTCCACCCCACGGGGCGGCGACGGCCAACCCGGCTGCTGTGGCTGCGGCACGCCAGCGACGCTCGCGGCGTTTTGGAGCTCGACGACGGTGCCGTACGGGCGGTCGTGCAGCGTAACGCGTCGCTGCTGCCAGCCGGCATCACCGCCGTTCGGGGTCAGTTCTCAGCCGGTGAGCCCGTCGATCTGGCGGATCCGCACGGGGTGGTCGTCGCCCGTGGCCTCGTGAATTACGACTCCGACGAGCTCCCGCCGCTGCTCGGACGCAGCACGCACGAGCTGGCTGCTCGGTTTGGCGCAGGCTACGACCGCACAGTGGTCCACCGCGATGCGTTGGTGGTGATGGAGTCCGCCGACACCACGGCCTGAGCTTTTACTTCCGGATCGGGGTCAGCTCCGTCGCCCTCACTGTCACCGGCGTGAGGCACCATGGTCAGATCATGGACGAACTATTTCTTCGACCAGTACGACACGCAGGTCGGCGTGATCGGCGTCCTGGCGGGACCGGCAGGCCTACGGGCCACCGGTTGGCGCCTGGAGCCGCGCGGGGCGTCGATGGAGCCGGATGAAACGGTCCAGCAGACGATCGGCCAGCTGAGGGAGTACTTCGCCGGGCAACGACGGAACTTCGAGTTACCTCTCGACCTGCCGCCGCTGCCGTCGGCGACCGAGGCCGTGTTACGCGCGCTGATGACGGTCGAATATGGGGAAACCATTACCTATGGTGAACTCGCGAAGCGGAGCGGGACCGGCGTGCCGGCGAGGGCTATCGGCTCGATCATGGCTGCGAACCCCATACCGATCGTGATTCCCTGCCACCGGGTGGTGGCCAGTGATGGGTTGGGCGGATACTCCGGCGGTGCGCCCGGGCGCAGTCTGGAAACCAAACGATGGCTGCTAGAGAACGAAGGCGCCCTGCCCCCATCACTGATCTGACGTTCGCGGGATAATTCATCCGGTGATGACTTCCGCACGAACCGGGTGTTGCATTGTGGGTGGCGGACCTGCCGGGATGATGCTGGGTCTGCTGCTGGCGCGTGGGGGCGTCGAAACCATGGTGCTGGAGAAGCACGGCGACTTCCTCCGGGATTTCCGGGGTGACACCGTGCACGCCTCGACGCTCACCTTGCTGGACGAACTGGGCCTCGGCCAACGATTCGCCTCGTTACCGCTGCGCTGGGTGGAACGGCTGAGCGTCGAACTGGATTCCGGCACCTACGGCATAGCCGACCTGACCAAGATTCCGGGGCCGCACAAGCACATCGCGTTCGTTCCGCAGTGGGACTTTCTCGACATCCTGGCCGAGGCTGGACGGTGCGAGCGCAACTACTCGCTGATCATGAACGCCGATGTCACCGACTTGATCACCGATGACGACGGAGTACGTGGAGTCATCTACACCCGAGATGGCAGCATGCATCGGCTCGAAGCTCGGCTCGTGGTGGCCTGCGACGGAAGGACCTCCGTCGTTCGGCAACGCGCGGGACTCCGTCCGCACAGCTTCGGTGCGCCCATGGATGTCCTGTGGTTCCGACTGCCTCGGCTGGCCGAGGACCCCGAAGGCGGGCTGGGCCGGCTTATCCAGGAATCTGCTGATGATCTTGATCGACCGTGGCGATTATTTTCAAGTAGGCGTGGTGATCAGGAAGGGTTCTTACGAATCCTTGCGGACTGCTGGCATCGAGAGCTTCCGTCAACGTTTGGTGGATGCCTTGCCGTGGCTTGACGGCCGTGGAGAGCTGATTTCGTCGTTTGATGATCTGCGGCTCTTGAATGTCGTCCTCAGCCGGCTCGAACGCTGGTACGTCGACGGTCTGCTCTGCATAGGTGATGCCGCCCATGCGATGTCGCCGGTGGGCGGGGTGGGGATCAATCTGGCCATCCAGGACGCCGTGGCGGCGGCACGGGTGCTGGTACCGGGACTTCGTGCCGGATCGGTGACCACCGAGATGTTGCGGCGAATTCAGCGGCGCCGCTGGCTGCCAACGCTGATCACTCAGACGTTCCAACGGATCGCTCATCGATTCGTGGTGGCGAACAGGGTCGATCCGGGGATCCAGGCGGAAGCCACCAGTCCACCTGCCGGCGTGAAGCTGCTGCAGCGATTTCCTGTCATGCAAGGCATCCCGGCCGCCTTCATCGCCATCGGCGCGCTGCCCGAACATGCGCCGAAATTCGCTCGGCGCTGATCGGGTGCGGGTAACCGCACGCCCACGACGATAGATTTGAGTGATGACCGTACGTGATCAAGCCCTGCGAGCGCGGGACGCGGCCGTGGTCTTGGCTCGTGCCACCAGGGGGACCAAGGATGCCGCGCTCCATGCCATGGCCGACGCCTTGGCAAAGGCGGAGACGGCGGTCCTGGAAGCCAACTCGAACGATGTTGCCCGGGCCGAGAAGAACGAGACTGAGGGTGCGCTGATCGACCGGCTCCGGCTCACGCCTGACCGGGTCGCCGGAATGGTCGACGGGTTGCGCCAACTGGCGGGGTTGCCTGATCCGGTCGGCGACGTGGTCCGTGGCTGGACCAATGCCAACGGGGTCCAGGTCCGTCAGGTTCGGGTGCCGTTTGGGGTCGTCGGCATCATCTATGAGGCTCGTCCCAATGTGACCGCGGATGCGGGCGGAATCTGTCTCAAGTCCGGTAACGCGGCGCTGCTCCGCGGATCGTCGTCGGCCGCTGAATCCAACGGCGCTGTCGTCGAGGCACTTCAGGCAGGGCTGGTCGAGGCAGGGCTGCCCGCTGAGGCGATTCAACTTGTGTCCGGGCCGAGAGAGGTGACCAACGAGTTGATGGCGGCGCGCGGCCTGGTTGATGTCCTGATCCCGCGGGGCGGCGCGGGATTGATCGACGCTGTGGTGCGCAACAGCCAGGTGCCGGTGATCGAAACCGGCGTCGGCAATTGCCACCTCTTCGTGGACGCGACCGCCGACCAGCAGATGGCGCTCGAACATCTTGATCAACGCCAAGGTGCAGCGGCCATCGGTGTGCAACGCGGTCGAGACGCTGTTGGTGCACTCCAACGCGGCTGCGGGCTTCCTCCCCGTCGCGCTGGCGGCTCTGGCAGATCACGGCGTCACGGTGCACGGCGACGAGCGAGTTGCCGAGTACGGCGCCTGTCGTGCCTGTCGAGGACTCCGACTTCGCCAAGGAGTACTTGTCGTTGGACATTGCCGCGGCCGTTGTCGACTCGCTAGATGCTGCTCTGGAGCACATCCGTCGCTATAGCACCGGTCACAGCGAGACGATCGTCACCGAGTCGCAAACGTCGGCGGCGCGATTTGCCGCCGAGATCGACGCGGCCGCCGTGCTTGTGAACGCCTCGAGCCGATTCGTGGACGGTGGTGAGTTCGGCTTCGGTGCCGAGATCGGTATCTCCACCCAAAAGCTCCACGCCCGCGGACCGATGGGATTGCCCGAGATGACCTCAACCAAGTACGTGGTGACTGGATCGGGGCAGGTCCGCGGCTGATTACTGGCACGATGACGGGGTGCCGCCCAGGATCAGCGTTGTCGCCCATGTGGAATCGAACGACTCGGCCCTCGTCGAACTGGTCGAATCCCTCGACGCTCAGTCCTTGAGCTATCGCGATTTCGACGTGATCCTCCTCGTCTTGGAAGGTACGGTCCCGCTGCGTCGTCGGCTCGAGCAGTTGGCTGGACGTCGTCCGCATGTGGCGATTCAACCCTTCGAGGGGCACTGGCTGGAGGCGCTCCGCTCGACCAGCGCGGCGGTCGGCGCGCCGTCGGTCTTGCCCTTGAGCCCGCACCTGGGCGGCGGTGCCACCCGGCTTCACCCAGACGCGCTGCGTCAGGTGAGCGACTTCTTCGCGGCAAACGAGTGCGACCTACTTCTCGCTCGGGCCAGTTGGTCCTCAGCGACGACGCCCATTCCGTGGGAGTTGCGACATGACGTCGCCCAGACAGGACAAGAGACCGCTCGGAAGCTCCTCAGCGCTTCCACGCTTGCTTACGGCTCCGAGTTCTTCCGCACGCACGGTCCGCTTCGAGACGCTTCGGATCTGGCCGGGATTGACGCATCGGCCAGGATCGGGATTCTTGGCACGTACCCGGTCGTGGTGCGCCCTTCCGGCGCTGACGATCCGCCACTGCAGGGTGATGATGCGCGGGGTCCCAGGGCCCACGAGGTGACAGCTTCCTGGCGGGATGGCCGGATACTGCTTGCTGCCAAGGTGGCGGATCCAGACGGCGATCGAAAGTACCTGCTGTCGATTCGGGGGCCGGAGAATGGCCCTGAGTACTGGTTACCGACGGCCGAGGACGCGAACGCAGGATGGGAGCTCGACGTACGGTCTGCTGCTCTCGGAGCCCCGCTACCGGATGGACTGTTTTCGGTGATGGGCAACCTGTATGCAGCCGACGGCGAGCCTCTGGCGCGGTCTCCCGTTAGCGCCATCCCGTTGGAGACCGGCATCGTCGACGGCAGGCCGGTCGTTCCTGCCAGCCGGAAGGGCAAGTTGGTCATCGACGTCGGAGCCACACATTTCGCCCCTGTGCCGTCACTCGAGGTCGACCAGGTGCACATCACCGAGGATGCCCGCGGGGCGCTGTTCACGGCTCGTTTGCCAGAGATGTACACCACAGGGCCGGCTGACACACACGGCGCGGTCACGCTTGGCCGGTTAACTCTTCCTGCATGGCTCGCGGCGGCCGAGCGCGAGGTGAAGCTCCGATTCTTTGTCAGTGGCTTGGCCGGCGAGAGCACGCTCGCTACTCGGTTCGGCACCGCGCCGGCCGCGCCAACGGGTCTGAATGTCGTGATCACGGGGACTGGCGAGATCGGCGTCACACCTACACCTCCTCCTCCGCCTCCGCCGGCCACGCCTCCGAAGCCGATCAAGAAAGCTGCCGCTGCGAAGCCGGCTCCCTTGATGACCCGGCTCCGCAGAGCCGTGCCGGCACCGCTCGAGCCGATGGCGCGGCGGCTCAGTCGGAACCCCCTCGCTCGACGCCTTTATCGCCGGATGACTCAGCGTTAGGCAGCTTCTCCGCCCCCGCGGTCCGCTTTGAATACACCCCCCAGAGAAGTCAAGTGCGTCGCCAGGTCGTGCCGAAGCTGAGCCGGGGATGCGTCGGAATCAGCGTCGGCGAGAACATTCCAGAAGCTCGCGTCGAGAACCCGTTGGGGAGGAAGCACAGACAGCCGATCCATCACTTCCTCTGGGACCGGCTGGGGATCAGGGTGCCGGTACTCGGAAAGAATCTTGTCATAGCGTTCAGCGAGCGTCTGGTTTTGCGGGTCGAGCCCCAGGACCAACAACAAGCCCGTCGGTGTGGTGTTCACCGGCATGACGGTCAGTTCCGGTCTGTAGCGAGCCAAAACCGGGATGATGGAATACACGTCTCCGGTCCATGCTCGAGTGTGGCGCACGCGGGCCGCCTCATCCCGATTCCGGGGGAGCACATCATCGAAGACGATCAGCGTCTTGGCCGAGCTGTGACGCTCGGTGTGGATGAAGTCCCGGAGGGCGAACTCGAAGAGATGCAGACCGTCGATGAACGCAAGATCGAACGGACGACCGTCGGTTGGCGCCAACGGGTCCGCGCGATTGAAGTATTCGTCGCTGGAGGTCCGGAAAAGCCGAAGATCACAAGAGATTTCAGCCGTGATGCTAAACGCCGGATCGATGGCGACCGTACGAGCTCGGCTGATTGCAAGACTCGTACCGTTTCGAACACCGATCTCGAGGTACGTCTCCGGCCGAAGCTTGGCATGCACCTGATCAAGAAACGTGAGGTAACGCATCACGTCACCGTAGTGGTCCGTCAAGAGGTCAGAGCCGCTAGGCTGCCGTCATGACGTTGGGATTGACGCTGCTCCAGACCGAAGTGGAGCGGGAACTGCCGATTCCTGCCTGGGGGTTCGGGGTCCTGGCCTTCCTGCTGCTGCTGGGTTTGCTGCTGCTCACCCTCTCCATTGGCAAGGGACGTCCCCACAGCTAGGCGCCGGCTGACACGGTGACGGCACCTGAGCGGCGTGCCACTGGGTTGGTGCGCCGACCCGATCTCGACCCAGACGCTCGCCATCGGTTGGGAGTGATGGGTGGCACCTTCGATCCCATCCATCACGGCCACCTGGTGGCCGCCAGCGAGGTGGCCCGGCGCTTCGACCTCGATGAAGTGGTCTTCGTGCCGACCGGGCAGCCGTGGCAGAAGACTCACCGGCAGGTGTCCGCGGCGGAAGATCGCTACCTGATGACAGTAATCGCCACCGCGTCGAATCCGCGCTTCACGGTTAGTCGGGTGGACATCGACCGGCCAGGCATGACGTATACGGTGGACACGCTCCGCGACCTGCACTCCGAACGCGGCGGCGATGTGGAGCTGTACTTCATCACTGGCGCGGACGCGCTCGCCCAGATCTTGACCTGGCGCGACGTCGAACAGCTCTTCGGACTCGCGCACTTCGTGGGCTGCACCCGGCCCGGAGTCGAATTCGACTCGCCGTCGATAGCACAACTTCCGTCGAAGCGGGTAACACTGATGGAGGTGCCGGCCTTGGCCATCTCCTCGACCGACTGCCGCGTGCGGGTCAACGCGGAGGAGCCGATCTGGTACCTGGTGCCCGACGGCATCGTGCAGTACATCGCCAAGCGCGGCCTCTATCGCGAGCAAGATGCGATCTGAACATCACGACCGAGAAAGAGTGACTTTGGCTGCTGTCGAACATGCCCTCGAAATGACTCGCGTCGCCGCGACCGCGGCGGTGGACAAGCTCGGCACGGACCTCGTCGCCTATGACGTCTCCGAGCAGCTGGCGATCACCGATGTCTTCCTGGTGGTGACTGCTGCCAATGAACGCCAGGTGGGCGCTGTGGTCGACGGGGTCGAGGAAGCACTGAGGAATCATGGCGCGAAGCCCGTCCGCCGCGAGGGTGATCGTCAGCAACGTTGGGTGTTGCTGGACTACCTGGACTTGGTCATCCACATTCAGCACACCGAGGAGCGGCAGTTCTACGCCCTAGAACGGCTATGGCGGGACTGTCCGCAAATCGAGCTGGGAGTGGACGAACGCCGATGACCGCCGCTCGGATCATCTTGTGGCGGCACGGGCGTACGGAGTGGAACGTCGACAACCGCTTCCAGGGCCAAGCCGACATCCCCCTCGATTCACTGGGACTGGCGCAGGCCGAACGGACCGCAAGAATGCTGGCCGCGTTTGCACCGTCGGCGCTCTACTCGAGCGACCTCTCGCGGGCCTACGCGACAGCCGCAGCGCTGTCCGCGATCACCGGGCTAGAGATCCGGACCGACAAGCGCTTGCGCGAAATCCACGTCGGCACCTGGGAGGGGCTCTTGGGACGGGAGGTGGATGCCGCCGACCCGGAGCTGGCGCGCCGCCTTCGCGCGGGTGAGGACGTCCGCCGATCGCCGACGGGGGAGAGTCCCTCCGAGGTTGCCGAGCGGATGGCGGAGGCGCTCACCGAGATCGCTACCGCTGCCGAGGACCGCTCCACGGTGGTGGTGGCCACCCACGGGCTCTCGGGCCGCGTCGGCGCCTGCCGCTTCGTCGGGCTGCCCTTCGAGATGTGGCGGAAGATGGGCGGCCTGTCCAACTGTGCGTGGGTCAGCATCGATCGGCACCGCTCTGGCACTTACTGGCGGATCGAGGCCTACAACGCCCTGGCTACTCATGACGGACTCGAAGCGATTTCCTGACTCTCGTGCCGCCGCGCTAGGATTTCGTGGTCTCCGCAGCGGGCTGATCATGAACGTAGAATCGCCGGAGCGACATCGAAGGGGCTTTGGCGCAGTTGGTAGCGCGCTTCCATGGCATGGAAGAGGTCAGGGGTTCGAGTCCCCTAAGCTCCACCAAATTAGAAACTTTGTTCTATTAAGCCAAAAGTTCGCATAAGCAGTTTCAGCTTTGAATGCGGCTTTTTTGTATGTTCTGCGCTCTCGGATCACAAATTCGCGGGTTTGACTCCCCTAAGGTGACCTAATCTATTGTGGTAATGCTTGGGTATGAAGCATACCCAAACAGAATGAAGTCGCTTAAGAAATGAACGCGGAGCAGTCCAACTAGTCGAAATCATGGTACTTGTAAGGACAGACGACAAATTATGGGTTATCGAGAAGTAACATTGACCTTTCTCCAGTTCAGAGATGTAGAAAGGAACGTATATGGCTGAGGCGGGGCATGTAGAGGGCGGGGCCACAGACCCCTCGGCGAACCAGTCGCGGGCGCGACGCGTGATCCATATCGTGCTGGCCGTTCTGGTGGCTTTTGTGGTGCCGGTGGTCCTGCTGGACGCACTCGTGGGGCAGTACGGCGCGAACGCGATGGTCCTCGGCGTACTGGTCGGCGCCCTGGGTTCCAAGATCGGCGGAACTCGCCGGATGCTGTACCTGGCGCCAGCGATCGGGCTGGCGGCGGGGCTTGGGGCGTTCACCGCCTACGACTGGTGGTGGGTGGTTCTGGTTGCTGTGGCGGGCGTTGTCGCGGGGGCTGGCATCGGGTTCGGGTGGATGCTTCCGTTGCTGATGATCCCGCTGGTGGCGACCTTCGCCAGCCCGGTGTCGTCGGGACTACATGCGGTGGCCTATGGGGTCATCGCTGCGGTTGCGACGGGCTACGGCATCGTGCTCGTCCGCCGGTTCGGAGGCGCCGCTGTCGTCGAGGGCCAGCGGGTCCGCGCCGCTACAGCGACCGTGGTGGCGCTCATGTTCGGGGCGATCCTGGGTGGCGCAGCGGCGATCGGCGTGGCACTTGGGTGGACCGAGCCCTACTGGGTGCCGGAACCGATCCTGATCCTCGCCTTGTACGTTCTGACCGGTAAGCGAGATCGGATTGGGGGGAAGGCGATCGGCACTGCGGTCGGCGCGGCCGCCGCGATCCCCATCGCGCTCATCGCGCCCCCGACATGGGCCATCGCGTTGATCGTCGCCGCTGCTTTCGTGCTCGCGGTCATGCAAACCAAGACGTACTGGCTCATGTATGGCCTGTACACGTTCGGCCTTGTTCTGCTCCTCGCGCCTCCCGGCCAGGTCGCCTCGGAGGCGGAGCAGCGTGGTGTCCAAATCCTGATCGGTGTCGGCCTTCTCGTGGTCGGTCTGGTCATCGTTCACGCTGCGGGCAGGTGGCTGGCCAAGCATTACCCCCAACCCGAACTCGCCACTGCGCCCTCCGAAACGTCGGCTTAAGTCACACCACTAGCGACGATGATTCGACGGCCGCATGACCACCCCAGCAGCTCGCAGCGCACGCCAAACGGTCGTGGAATCAACACCGTACTTCGCGCCGAGCTTCATCAGTGACCAACCCTGCCTATACAAGCGGGCCGCCGCCTGGACCTCGTCGGGGGCCAGGCCGTTTTGGTGCAGCTTCACTCCGTGTCGCTGGAGGTGAGCGGTGACGGTCAGGCGGTGGATGCCGAACTGCTTGGCTAGGTCCTTGACTGACGCTTGCTGCTCGTACTTCTTGATCAAGTTTGTGATTTCTGTCATGCTCAGGCGGTGCTGGCGCTGGCGCCGTTGACGCCTTGGCCCTTCAGGTGGCCTGGGCGTAGCGGTCGCACTCAGCACCAAACGAAGACGTCCAGCCTCCGCCTTGGGGTTTGAATAGAGGCGTACAAGGTCCACTCACCATCTCTCCTGATCAGGCTTGAATCGCATCGGCGTCATTTCAGCGCTCTGTTTCGTTCTCATTCGACGCGGGGGGCAAGGTGGGGGTGCTCGTTGGCCGCGCGGTGGGCATTGAAGAGGTCATCCATCGCCTTCGCGCCGCGTCTTAACACGGGGCGCAATTCCTTGCGATAAACCTTTTCCGTTGTACGGGTGTTGGCGTGCCCGACCAAATGCGCGATGTCCTCAATCGGTATCCCCGCGCTCGACAGCAGCGAGACGAAACTGTGCCGCAGCTCTCGCGGCGTCCATTCGGGAGGCCGTGCGGAGGACCGCCGAACGCATTCCGGGTGCCAGGTTCGTCGAGCTGCCCGGCCAGGACCACTTCTTCTTTGTGGGCGACACGGAGCAACTGCTCGTCGAGATCGAGCGCTTCCTGAAGGAGATCCGCGACGACGAGGCGGAACTCGACCGCGTACTCGCGACCGTCTTGTTCACCGACATCGTTAGATCGACTGAACGCGCCGCGGCGCTGGGCGACCGGGAGTGGGGGGTGCTCCGGGACTCACACCACGCGACGATCCGGTCAAACCTCGGCAGGTTCCGCGGCCGGGAGGTCAACACCGCCGGCGATGGCTTCCTCGCGACGTTCGACGGGCCGATCCGGGCCGTGCGCTGCGCGATGAGCGCGGTGGCGGACGTCCGCCACCTCGGGATCCAGATCCGCGCGGGCCTGCACACGGGTGAGGTCGAGCTCGACGGCGCCGACGTGCGAGGAATCGCGGTGCACATCGGCGCGAGGGTCGCCTCGCTGGCCGGTCCGTCTGAGGTCCTCGTCACGTCGACGGTCAAGGACCTCGTCGCCGGCGCCGCGCTTGAGTTCGAGGACCGTGGCGAGCAGGAGTTGAAGGGCTTACCCGGGGCCTGGCGCCTCTACCGTGTCGTCGCCTGAGGCCCTGCAGCTGACAGCCAGGGAGCTGGTGCGGCCGTACGCCATCGACAAGGGAGCGACCGTCGTTACCAGTCGCAAACGCCCCGACCGGAGGTCGTTCGTAAACTGTGACGCGCTTGGCGGCACTGAATGAATCACCCGAACCGCGAGGACTTCAGGTTCCGTGTGCGACACAAGTTCCCGGGCGAAGGCCGCGTGCCGGTAGCCGGTCGCGCTGCGGGCCTTGTCATGGCTTCAGCGTGACGGAGTCCAGGTCCTTAGCCGTGTCGCGTAGGAATTCAAACAGCACCTCATGGAACCGGTCGAGCTGGTCGAAGCTGACGGTGTGCCCACAGTCCTCGATGATCTCGGCGCGGCCGAACGGGTTGGAGGCGATCGCGGCTTGGGCGTGCTCGCAGGGCCAGAGCTGGCTCTCGCGGGCGGCGATCATCAGCACCGGTCGCTCGACGCGGTCGACCACGTCCCGCCAGTCCTGGAGCGCGTGGTCGTTGAGCAGTTTGATCGTCTCCGGGGCGGCGGGATCGCGGAAGGCTGGCGGACCGCTGAGCCGCTCGGTCAGGCGGGCGAACCCCGGCCCGGACTTCGCCTGGTCTCGCCCCCGACCGGTGGCCCGTATGCCGTCTGTGAAGAACGTGCCGGCGTTGCCTGGCTGGTATCCGTAGAAGCCGTATGACCAGTCGGGGCTGTTCAGCATCTTGGGCGTCTGGTCGACGATCACGATTGCCCGCACGCGGTCAGGTCCGAACTGGTCGATGTAGGCCCAGATCGCATTGCCGCCCATAGAAGCGCCGACCAGAGTGGCATCGTTCAAACCGAGATGCTCAAGGAGCTCGCCGATGTCACGGCCATGCCGCGCCATCCGCTGGCCAAAAACCGGGGTCTCCGACTCCCCGTGCGAGCGTCGGTCGAACGCGAACACCCTATAACCGGTCGCGACGAGCGCGTCTGTAGTCAACGCCCAGGCCGCCGCCGGGGCGGTGTAGCCGTGGATAAGGACAACCGGGCGGCCCCGGCCCTCCTCGAGATAGCTGAGGTTCACTCCGTCGCTAGTGCGAAACGTGGGCACAAGGTCTCCTCACGTCAGCGGCCGAAGCTATTCGACCATACGGCTCAGTAGCTGTTCATCCGCCCTGAGCTGTGGTGTGGGCAGCCCTTCGACCGGAATGGACACCGACTGCGTGCTCCTGGACCGAACCGCGGTCGTTCCACCATCGACCCTGAGGGCACGGCTCCTCCGATTGGATGCTGCCGCCCGTGGGAATTTCTGTATGGCACGAACGTCCGAGCATGTCTGAACTGAGCGTCTAAGAAATGGACCCGTTCCCCGGACAACGCGTCCCGCTAACGGGTCCGTGAACGCAGATCATGAGACGACTCGTCGCTGGCTACCCAGTTCCGTTTGTCGCTCCACCTCCGGACACGGAGTGGTCCGGTCCCCGACCGGACGCCCGTTTGACGACGAAATGTGGGCAGTCCTACGCACCAATCCGAGACGCGTTTGCGAGGGTAACGTGGCCGTCGTGGGCAGCAAGACAGAGCGGAAGGCTGCGCGCGCCCTCGTAGCCGCCTACCACGAGGCGCGGCTGGCCGACCTCATCCAGCATGTCGCCGAAGAGTTAGATCGGTATCGCGATGGTGAGGTCGACGCCGACACCGTAGACGAGACGATTCATCAGTACCATCGGGCCGCCCAAGAGCTGTGGAAGTTCTGCTGGTCTGGCGGCGTCGGGGCGAATATTGAGATTGTCGCGAGGACGCTTCAACAACTAACCGAAGCCGGAGAGACGGTGGACTGGTGGGAGCGCATCCCCTCCCACAGACCCCGACGCCGTTAAACGCCTGGCGGCAAGAATCCCTCAGACCGCCGCCGTACTGGCTGCGACCTCATGTGTGCCCACAAGCGGGTCCGCTTACGGTCTGCGGCGCCTGTTCGCCCTTCCTGCTGAGAGACTCATCTCTAACGCCGCGCTTGCCGCATGGACTGCTAAGTCATCACCCGCCGTCTACTCGGCCTCGTCTACACCGCCTCTAAATCGCCGTGATATCTCAGACCGCCCCACTTCTGCCCGACGTACCCCCTCGAACTCTCAAAGCTTCGAGTCGAACCGAGTCGGTAAGCGAGTCGGCCGGCACCAGCCTGCGACGGTCTTGGGTGACTGTCACCAGTCGGGATGTGCGAATGAGCTCATAGATCTGAGTCCTACTCAAGTTGAGGAGAGCCATTTGCCTCCGGAACCGAATAGAGAACACGAACCTTCGCTGCTGGATCGTTCATGCTTGTCCTACGTTGCCTTGACGTTCGGTCTCGAACGTTTGTAGTCCAGCGGTGGTCGTGTGCGCCCAATGACGACAATCCAGCAATAATTCGACACCAAGCCTGTGCTGCGACAGTCTGTGGATAACGACCGCCCGATTCCGGTGACTGTTGTCGCCTAGCCCTAGGTTTCGCTAAACCGCAGGCGGTCCCGTGCGTACGTTGATCTCTTTCTGTGCGCCATTTGCTCGGTGGCCCCGGGCGCTTACGACGCCAACATCGACCATCCAGTTACAAGGTCCGGGCACGACGTCCAGGGACGTGCATCTACGCCTGTCGCCTGGCGTAACGGAGCCGAGAAGGTGCCTGAAGTCTGGCTACGTTGCTGTCACGGTTGTTGTCAACCGCGACATGATCATTATCGGCTGTTAGCGAGCCAGCTCGCCAAGGACGTGCGATCTCACGCTGTCCTCGCTCCCGCCGGCATCGGGCCACTTCACTACCTGAACGACTCCCGAGACCACATCCGGGGTATTTGGTGCATCGGCTATATCGAGTTGGGGCTCCACCCAACACCGGTTACAGATGGAACGGAAAACAGTCCCCTAACGAGCTCTCCGCTTAGGGCCCCGCTTTCGGGCAGGACAGCGGACGGGTCGTACGGGCGGTTCCTCTACACCGCCGCGGGACGTGACGAGGGAAAGCAGGACAGGGTCACGTCTGCGGAAGTGGTGTTTGATTCGGTCTCCGCGTGATCTTGGTCGGGACTCTATGCGGTGATGGCGGTGATGGTCACCTCCTGGTCAGTTGAGGTCTCGTTTGTGATCTTGGTGAGGCGGCTCTTGGCGAGGATGTCGAGGCCGATGTAGCGGCGCATCTCGGTCCATTCATCGTGCTGTTCGGCCAACACGGCACCGACGAGTCTGATCAGCGCGCCCCGGTCCGGGAAGATGCCGACGACGTCGGTGCGCCGCCGAATCTCCCGGTTCAGCCGTTCCTGGGGATTGTTGGACCAGATTTGGCGCCAGATGGCCTTGGGGAAGCCGGTGAAGGCCAGAATGTCGGTGCGGGCGGCATCCAGATGCTGCGCGACGGTGGGCAGTTTGTCGGCTAGGGCGTCGAGGATCCGGTCGAACTGGGCGTGCACCGCGTCGGCGTCGGGCTGGTCGTAAACCGAGTGCAGCAATGCTTTGACCCAGCCCCACGCCGATTTCGGTGTCGCCGACATCAGGTTCGCCGCGTAATGGGTTCGGCATCGCTGCCAACTGGCGCCAGGCAGGGTGGCGCCGATCGCCTCCACCAGGCCGCGGTGGGCGTCGGAGGTCACCAACCTGACGCCGGACAGTCCCCGAGCAACCAGATCACGGAAGAACCCCAGCCAGCCGGCGCCGTCCTCGGCCGAGGTCACCTGCAAGCCGAGGATCTCCCGGTAGCCGTCGGCGTTCACCCCGGTCGCCAGCAGAGCATGCACGTTCACCGTCCGGCCGCCCTCGCGCACCTTCAACACCAGCGCGTCGGCGGCGAGGAAGGTGTACGGGCCGGCATCCAGCGGTCGGGTGCGGAAGGCTTCGACCTGGGCGTCGAGATCCTTGGCCATGTCGCTGACCTGGGACTTGCTCAGCCGAGTGATCCCGAGCTGCTCGACCAGCTTCTCCATCCGCCGCGTGCTGACGCCGAGCAGATAGGAGGTGGCGACCACGCTGACCAGCGCCGATTCGGCCCGCCGGCGCCGCTCCAACAGCCAGTCGGGAAAGTAGCTGCCCTCCCGCAGTTTCGGTATCGCCAGCTCGATGCTGCCGGCCCGGGTGTCCCAGCCTCGCTGCCGGTAGCCATTGCGGGTGTTGCGCCGGTCCGGGCTGCGCTGGCCGTAGCCGGCGCCGCAGACCGCGTCGGCTTCGGCCGACATCAACGCCTCGGCGAAGGTCTGCACCATCTGCCGGAGCAGGTCCGGGCTGGCCTGAGACAGCTGCTCAGCCATCCAGCCCGGCAGGTCGATACTGGGTGTTGCGGTCATCGCGTAACTCCTTGTCGAAGATCTTTGGAAGGACTTCAAAACAAGATCACGCGATGGCCGCTTCACATCACCACGCCACGCTCATCGACGACTAACTCACACACCACATGGCTGGACGTAACTCAGGACAGCAAATCGGCTCAGCGGATGCCTCGTTCTACAGGATTGCTTTGTCGGTAGATCCTCATGAGGAAGTCGATCCTTGGCATGTGTCCACAAGCATGTCGGCTTGCGGTCCGCCGCCTCACGTCCGAGGACCAGCGCCCTCAGCGATCGTCCCGGACGAAGGTCAGGTCATAGTCGGCGGCAGCGCTGCGAAGCGCGGACGGACTCCGTCCTGTCTGCTCGCGAAAGACGCGGTAGAACTGGGCATAGCTGCCGAAGCCAGCCTCGTGGGCGGCGGCCAGCGCCGTTTTGCGACGCCCCCTGCCGTAGATACGCAGAAAACGCTGCAGTCGCTGGTGGTTGCGGAACCGGCTGATCGACACGCCGATCTGCTCTTTGAACAGCCGGCTCAAGTGCGACGAGCTCAGGCGTGCAGCCCGCGCCAGCGTGTCGAGATCACCTGCGTCCGGGTCGGCTTGCAGGATGCGAGCGACTGTCTCCACCGCCGGATGCAGATCGACGCCTTCGACAACGTCGTCACTGTCGAGAAACGCTCGCCAGGCGAAGCTCAACAGGTACGCCAACCCGGTGTTGACAACAACGTCGTCTACCGTCTCCGCATCCTGCACCTCGTGGAAGAGGGCGCCCAGACGACGAACCCGGCCGGGGTCGAGACGGCGCGAGAACTGCCCAATCGGATCCTCCTCAAGAAGGCGTCGGTTGTGCCGGGTCGTCGCGATCTGAACGACCAGAGCGGGCCGGAACACCGCCCACCAGAGCTCGTGGTCGGCGGACTCGTCGACCAGGAGGTGATCTTGACCCGGAAACAGCCAGGTCAGCGTGCCGGACCTGAGCGCATAGCGCCGGTCGCCGAGCAGGTAGGAGGCGGTGCCGCGGACGACAAGGTTGACCTCCAGCTCAGCATGGCGATGCGCGCGAGGACGGATGTCGCCGACCCTGTGCCGCACCACACGTCCATCGAGGCCAGCTCGAATGCCGAGGTCGTCGATCATGGCAAGAAACGATAAGAACTCGCGGACCACCGCGAAGAGACCGGCGCCATGACCGCAGATTATGTGATCATCCACAATCACAGGAGGTCGAAACATGACCGTCTCAGCGCTGCACATCACCTCCGAGCACGCGCGCCAGTTCCGTGAAGAGGGCTTCTTCGTCCTGGAGCGCACCGTGCCGCCGAGCGATCTCGACACGCTGCGCGGCGAATGCCAGCGCTTCATCGACGAGCGCGATCGGGAAATGGATCTCCTCGGCGTCGACCAGCTCGACCTCGACCGGCGCGGCAGCCGCTACTTCGTCCACGCATACGGCAAGAGCGCCGAAGTCGAGCGCTTGCTGTGCTCAGACCTCATGGTGCAGATCGCCCAGGCCGCACTCGGGAACACCGTCTACCTGTTCAACGAGCAGTACGTCGTAAAGGCTGCGGAGCAGGGGATGCCGTTCAGCTGGCACCAGGACTCGGGCTTCATCGACTACCCGCACCGCCCGTACCTCACATGCTGGATCGCACTCGACGACATGACGAAAGCCAACGGCACCGTGTATCTGCTGCCCTACTCGCGTGCCGGTACCCGAGACGTCGTCAACCACACCCGCGACGAGGAGAGTAACGACCTGGTCGGCTACTTCGGCCGCGACCCGGGAGATCCGGTGCTCGTGCCGGCCGGCAGCATCGCGTGCTTCTCCTCGACGCTTTTCCACCGCAGCGGCGCCAACACCACCGACCGCGTGCGTCGCGTCTACGTCGCGCAGTATTCGGCCGAGCCGATCCTCAGCGAAGATGGCTCACAACCGCTGAGGCTCGCCGAGCCACTCCTGGTCGAGGGCAATCGGGTTGTGAGCTGACCGGGCGGGAGAAGATGCTGCTGCGCGAGCCGGAGGTGTTTCACTGCCTCCGACTACGCCTGGTCACCGCTGGTGATGGTCCGGCTTGAGGCCATCGACTCACCCGGCTGCGCGACCTGGCCACCGACGCCTGGCGCATGCGGGCTGCGGGCTCCTGCCGATTTGGACGTCGAACATCCACTCGTCTGCGGCGAGGTCGACACGTGAGTGGCGGATGATAGTGGGATCGTCCGGACAGCACCACAGACGCTCCCGGCGAGCTCAAGGCACCAAGCGCCGCCAGCGCCATAACCCCTTCCCCCTTCGGCCGTGCGCAAATCCGTCGGGGAACGACACAGTTGGTACAGCGGGATGTCCGCTCGGCCGCAGTCGGCTAGCGGTGTGTTCTGAGACTCAGGCGAGGTCGCGGACCATGGCGTCGCCTTCAGGCCGGAAGCCAACGTCGGTCAGGTAATCTCCGGCATTTTGCATTCTGGGTGGTGCGATCGCTCTTCGGTAGCCCCGCGCGGCGAGCGGACCACCGGGACGGTATATGAACTCGCCCAAGGTAAAGCCCTGATACCTGGGCACGACGTAATCGAGGTCGACCTGCGCTGATCCGTCACCTGCGTTTCTCGCCAGGACCAGGCCCACCGTCTCCGCTCTAGTGAGGATGAGGAAGCCGAGATCGGTTTGAGCGGCATCATCGCTAGAGAATCCAGGGTTGAAGTGCTGAATGTCAGCGTCGAAGTCGTGGAGGAGGTGCTTTAGGTAGGCCTCGTTCGGAGAGATCTCGACGACCTCGAAAATGTGCGAGTCGTGCCTGCCACGTAGCAGCCGCACGATATAGAAAACGTTGATCGCGGTGAGCGTCACATTCAGTGCGACCATCGGCCAGACCGCGATGGCCGCGTTGAATATCACCAGCAGCGCCGACGCGACGCCGTTGAACAGTCGCAAACGCAAAATGCGGGTTTGCAGCACCGAGTAGACCAGCAGAGCTGATCCGACCCAACCGAGCACCTCCACCGCTAGCATGTGTGGCCGCCTCTCGTCCGTGGAGCATCCGCCCAGTACGAACGAGCGGTCCGCCATCGTCGCCGGAAGCAACCCGGCATCGTCATGTCCATGGGCTCAGCCTCGCGGCATGGGTCGGACGAGTGCCAGTCGGACAACCAACCCCTGAGTCGAGTGATGCTCGCAGCGGTCAGGGGTCAGATGCGCATGGGATCGTATAGCGGTCGGCCTACGGAACGCGCGCGAGGGCACTGTTCGCCCTGCCGGATGATCAGGGTCAGCGGAGGCTCGGCAACTCGTCGGGCTTGCTGAGTCGAGCCTCGTCGAGCATGGCTGCAGCACTTCCGCCGAAGGCGGTGAGCCTGCGCAGCAGTGCAGCAGGAATGTGCGGAAGGACCCGCACCGCCTGAGCGGTCAGCCAGATCTGCCGGCGGGACTTGGGAATGACGAGGTTGATCACGGTGGGGCCGATCATCCTGCTGTCCCGGACCACGGGTTCGAGGGCCCGCTGGTATGCGGCGAAGCCCCGGACGTGATCGCCGCCAGCCCTGACGAGTTCACTCGCGAGGACGTAAGCCCCGATGATCGCCAGGCTTGTCCCGCCGCCGACCGCGGCGCCGGGGGAGTAGCCGGCGTCACCCACCAACGCCACCCGACCACTCGTCCAGGCCTCCATCACCACCTGGCTGATGGAGTCCAGGTACAGGTCCTCGGCCTGGTCCAACTCGGTGAGCAGGCGCGGCACCTCCCAGCCGAGATCGCCGTACAGGTTGCGAAGCAGACGCCGCTGCGCATCCCGGTCGTGCCGGTCGTAGTCGTGCAGTCGGGGTGTGCGCCACAGCAACACCACCCGAGCCTGGCTCCGATCACCCACCGGGTACAACGCAGCAGTGCGTCCCGGGACGGTGAAGATGACCGTGCGGTTCTCAAGATGGAGATAGTTGGGCACCGTGAACACGGCGAGGTAGCCGCCGAGGAACCGCAGGAACGACTCCTCTGGACCGAAGACCAGCCTGCGGGTGATCGAATGCAACCCGTCGGCTCCGACCAGCAGGTCGAAGGTTCGAGGGCCCCCGCGCTCGAACGTCACCTCGACCCGGCTCCCGTCGTCGTGCACTGTCGCGATCGAGTCCTCGAAGACGTATTCCACCTGCCCGCGGGTGGCTTCGTAGACGATCTTGGTAAGGTCGCCGCGCATGATCTCGATGTGCCGCTCCGACCCCCCCTCGCTGACCATCTCGGCGGGCACCTCGACCGGGCGGCGGCCGGGCCGGACTAGAGCGATCACCTCGGTCTGCGTCCGGGCCTGTTCGACCTCGGGTAGCACCCCCATCCAATCCATCAGCTCCACGACCGGACCGAACAGGTCGACGGCATGGCCACCGCCACCCACCCGCAACTCGGCGACTCGCTCGATCACCGTGGGCCGGAAACCGAACCGGTGCAGCCAATACGCCAACACCGGACCCGCCACGCTGGCGCCGGAAATCAGCACACGAGGCCGCTCAACCGGCATCCCGCCTCCCCGACGTGACGATCCAGCCATTCTCAACCACCTCACCGAGAAAGGACGTGTCACAGCCAATCGAAGTGTCCATGCCAACCACTCAACCAGCACAGGCATCCTGCCGGAGCAGTCTGGCGGCACCATCCCGATCAGCGTTCCTCCTGCGGGATGGCTTGGGCGATGCGCGCGCATCGCGGCATGAGCGGACGCCTAGTCGTCCGACGCGTCACTCCAGGCGAGCGGGCGCCTCTCGGATGGCGGCGTGAAGCTCACCCACGTCGGTATACGGGGTGCCTTGTCCAGGCGCGTAGAGCGCCAGGACCTCGCCTAGCTCATCGAAGCGCTCGTCCCCTGGGTAGTCGTCTAGGACGACGCCCTCCAACTCGTTCGCCGCGCGTATCGAATCGTCTCCATTGAGCACTCGTTGAGCGGCGGCGAGGAAACGCTCGTGGGACATACCCCAGACCGTAGCGAGTGCTAGGAGAAGGCGACCTCTCGGCAGGCGCGAATCGCCCTGTACGCGGCATGTGGGGATGGCGTCGACGGACCCGTCCGATGGAAACCTGCGGGCTCCGCGGCGGTCGCGTCGCGACGGGCGGCCCCGGGTTATCGATCGGCGATGGCGACGCGTCCGGTTTGCAGGGACCGGCGTTGGCGGACCGGGCCGGGTAGGTCTTCCGCGAGGGTGAGCAGGTCGTCATCACGGTTGAGGGCAAAGCCGTAGCCGGCGAGCAGTTCAGACATGGCTGTTGGGGTCCACGACGAGCGTCTGGGCTCATCCGCCCAGGGACTGCGTCGCCGTGCCGTCGCCGTCATGGCCCGTGCCACCAGGCGACCCAAGGCGGCCGACAGTGCCGGCGACTGGTAGTTGACTATCAGGCGGCTGCCCGCCGTCGATCGGCCGCTGACGGCGTGGATAGTGGCGGCAACCTCGGCTCGGCTGAGGTAGGGCACGACACCCTCCCAGATCCACGTTGTGGGCTCATCGGGCCGATGGCCTGCCGACGCCAGTGCCGTGTCCAGCCGGTCGCGGGTGAAGTCGACCGGTACGAACCGTACGGATCTAGCCACCGGTTGAAGATCTCCGACCCGGCCGCGCTTGTCCCGCTGCGAGGCCGGATGGTCGACCTCGAAGACCTCGACGTCGGCCAGCTCCGGCAGCCGCCAAGCCCGGTCGTCCAAGCCAGCACCAATGATCACCACCTGCGGCACCGGATGGGCGCGGACGGCATCGTCGATGGCGACCGTCCGCGGGACGATGACCTCGGCGCTGGCCCGCACCATCTCGAACTCGACCCGCGCGCTCCAGCCCTTGGGCGGGACACCCTCACGCACCCGTCGCACAGCAACACGCTCGTCACCACGGAGCAACGCCATCGCCATTGGGTCCGCGAATCGGCCCTCGGCGATGCGTCCATGGGCAGCCGCGCGACCCTGGCAAACCAGCACCGCGGTACGACTGGCCCGGTCGGCGTCCATGGCCCAACCCTCCGTCGAGCACGACGAGATCGGCACCAGCCAACCACGACACCACAGCGCCCGGTGGCCCATGCCTGTGTCGAGTCGAGATCAATTATCCGGCCTGGAGGCAGGAGTACGTCCGGGGCGTGCAACGCTCGGGTATCGCCAAGAGAGCCGACGGACCGAATGCTGGAGTCCTTGTCCCCCGGCGTCACGGCCGTCTTTCCGGCCGCCCGACTCTCTCCGTTCATGTTGGCTCGTTGGCGTCCTCACATCGGCAATTGAGTGCTTCTGCGGTCGGTCCGTGCGCCGAATTGCCTCGCGGAGGGTTCCCCATTTTGAGGTAGCCAAGTGCCGAAGCCGGTGCGCTTGGGGCGAAGTGTCCCTGCAGCCTGCCGGTGTTCTTGGAGCAGCTTCTCTAGGTTCCCGGCTCACAGGCCGCCGGCGGCACCGGCGTCGCGACAATCTGCGCGGCGAAGTCAGAGATCCGCTCGAAGAGCCTTTCCGCAGCTGACACGTCATTGAATGGCGAGCCGGGGTACGGGTTCGCTGTACTCGAGATGAGCCCGCCGGGCCGGGGTTCGCCGGCGGCTAGTTCACCCCTGTGGATTCGCGAGATGTGCGAATGGCCGCTCCGGTTCTGGTGGCATGGGCCGCATTCGCTCGATGGTCCGGTACACCGTCGATCGGCCGACGCCGAAGAGTTCGGCCAGCTCGGCTTGGGTGTAGGTGCCGAGATCGTGCAGCTCAAGCAGGTGCTTGGCCTGGTTCGGCTTCAGCTTCGGCTGCTTTCCTCGCAGCCGTCCTTTTGCCTTGGCGATCTGCATGCCCTCCCGGGTGCGCATCTGATCAGGTTGGCCTCAAACTCGGCGACCATTGCAAGCACGTTGAACGGCAGCCGTCCTACCGGGTCTGTCGGATCATGGATTGAGCCGCCGAGACTGAGCTTGACGTTTCTCTTCGTGAGCTCGTCGAGAATGTCGCGTGCATCGGGCAGGGATCGGGCCAGCCGGTCCAACTTGGTCACCACCAAGGTGTCGCCGGCTCGGCAGGCAGCCAGCGCCAGTTGCAGACCGGGTCGGTCCCGGTTCGTGCCGGTCAAGCCATGGTCGACGTAGATTCGATCGTCACCGACACCGAGCGCGTGCAGGCCGTTGCGCTGGGACGTGAGATCTTGTTGCTCTGTTGATACGGGTGCGTATCCCACCAAGAGTTCGTTCATCCACCTGCGATGACGCTGACAGACGACGCCCGTCAAGTTCTCCGATGCGACGGCCCGCAAGCGGAGTCGACTTTGGGACGCACCGGATGTCGGGAAATCACCAGCTCTTGTCGAGGCCATGCAGCCGTGTCAGCGCGCCGGGCCGGTGGCTTCCAGAAAGCGGATGGTGCACCCGCAGGCACAAATCGGCTAGACCGGGCCTGTGGATCGGGTGTCTGGCGGCGGGCGGTCTGGGCCGAGTGGTCACACGCGACGAAGGAGCAGATAGGGCTTGCTTCTGGTCAGGGCATCGTCACCTGAGTGCCCGGTCAACGGTCCGGTTGCGGGACGTCTCGACGTGTCTGTGCCAGCTTGACAACGGGAGTGTGCGAATGCCGTGTCGCGACTCGCGGAGCCATCGGAGTACCGACCGGTCGGTCTAACGCGGTTACTGGATCGATCGTCATTTGGGACGGCTCGCTGGCCTCGAGCGCCTGTGTATGGAAATTCGAAGCGACCATGATCGACAGTCGTGGTCCTTGTCTAGCGGCCCGTGGATGGACCCATGTCAGTCTTCGCATTGACGGCCGCCGGGTGAGTTCGGGCGGGTCGTAGGGCTCCGACGTAGACGCCGGCCAAGACGAGGAGACCTCCCAGCAGCAGTCCGACGCCGACCGGCTCATTGTCGAGCCAGGCTGAGAGAAGGAGGGTGACGAACGGGATGATGACGAACCCGTAGGACGCCCGGGACGCCGCCCAGTACCGGAGAACGACCAAGTAAAGCAGGAACACGACCACCGAGCCGACCACAACCAGGTAGGCCATGGCCGCCCATGTCTCGGGGCGGTGAGGCAGCGCGATCGGTTCGTCCGCAACGAGTGACGCTGCGAGCAGCACAGCTGCTCCCGCCGTCATGCCGACGGCGTTCATGCTCACCGGGTGCACGCGTGGGAAGCGTCGAACGAACACCAGGGCTTGGGCGAAGCAGATCGCGCCGCCAACCACGGCGAGCACCGACAGTAGGCACGTCCTCCTGCAAGGGAGAACGAAATCACCGCGACGCCCGCGAGAGCGAGAAGGATTCCCACGACCGCCGCGACACGGAGGCGCTCCTGCCGCCAGAGCACCGCGAGCAACAGCGTGGCCAGTGGCACCAGCGCCAGCAAGATCTGACCGAGTCCGGCATGCACCTCGACGAGCCCGTAATAGATCAGCCCGAACGAGCCGGCAAAGTTGAACAGGCCGTAGAGCAGCGAGCCCAACAATGCCCGTCCGCGCGGGAACGCCAATCTGAGCACCACCATGACAGCCAGGAAGAGGGCTGCCGCCAGCGCAAATCGCAGGCCAGCGCCCCACAAGGGCGCAAGCTCCCGGTTGCTGAACCGGATGCCCACCGCATTGCCACCGGCGAGCACGGTATAGGTCACGAATGCGGTGAGTGCCACCCGCTCGCCGTGCGCGGTGGTCACAAGTCAGACGCTACGCCCCTTGGCTTGGTGACTGCGCCACGGACGCGTGCCACTGCTACGTCCGAGCGGTCCACGCCAGAACCGCCGCTTGGCGCACCAATTTGGCAGGCATCCACTGATCCTTAGAGAGTCCCGCCCAAACAGCCGAACCTGGCAGCCGTGCCCCTGGCCTGCCGGAGGTGGGGCGAGCGCATGCCTTGAGTTGATGGGCGGGATGCGTTATATGAACAGCAGGGACGGCTCCGAGTCGTTGTAGAAGCAGCTATGTCGGCGATCGTCCTTCTCATTGCATTGGGTCGTCCGGCGGCCCCTTAGGCGGTCGCGTGGTGCGGCCCCAGTCCGGTTTAGCGTTCCTTTCCTCACCCACCCAGCGGTCCTTTGTCACCTCCCCTTGAGCGCCCGTAACGGGGTCGGCTAGCGGGAAGACCCAAAGTTGCTGCCTCTCTTGGGCGTCTACTTTCCTGATTCGTCGTTGTGTCTATTGATGGTGTCGGTCACCATTTCTGGGCCGTCAGTGGTGGTTCTTGAGCAGTCGGGCGATCCCGGCGAGCCCGATAGTCAGTCCGTGGCGTTCGGCCGGGGTCAGTCCGTTCAGCAGTTCTGTGTGCCGAGCGTGCAGTTCTTTCCCGATTTGCCTGGCAGCGGCTTGCCCATCGTGTGTGAGCTGGAGTCGGTAGAGGCGTCGATTGTCTGGGTTCCGCTCTCGTGATACCCATCCGCGGTCGACGAGTCCTGCCACCAGACGGCTAACAGTGCTCTTCTCCAGACCCAGCAGCCGCGCCAGTTCGTGCTGGGACATCTCTTCAACGTCAGCAAGCTCCCCCAGTGCCATGACCTCCGACAACGAGGCATGTATGCCGACGCCGCTGTGTGGCTCAAGGATCCGGCTCAGCCGGACCAGCTGCTGCAATCCCCGACGCAGCTCGTCATCGGGAAACACCGAACTGACAGTTGTATCGCGCAACTGTTTCGCCTATTCTGAAAATCGGAAAGGTTGCTTGATACAACTGTAGGAGATGCCATGGCTGTCACCGCTCAGCGCACCCATAACCATGCCAACATGTACGGTCTCGCCCGGCACGCTAGGGGCTACGACCTGGTTGCCGGCGTTCTCGCCAGACCCTTGTACCGCAGGGTCGTCGCCGACGTGACCGACGTCGGGCTTCCGGCCGGGTCGGTGGTTCTGGACGTCGGAACCGGGCCGGGCCGAGTGCCCAGGCTCATCGCCGCGGCCTGTCCCACGGTGGAGGTCGAAGGCGTTGACCTTTCCCCGGAGATGATCGCGCGCGCCACCTCGACCGCCAACACAACCAGCACAAGTAACCTGCGCTTCCAGGTCGGCGACGTCGCTGCACTGCCGTTCGCCGACAGCTCCGTCGACCTCGTCGTCTCCACCCTCAGCCTCCACCACTGGGACGACCCGGCGGCCGGCCTCAACGAGATCGTCCGGGTGCTCGGTCCCGCTGGACAGGCCTGGATCTATGACTTCCGCACCGTGCTCACGGCGACGCAACGGACCACCAGCGGACTCGACGCCGATGTGGCCCTCGAAAGCCCGCTGATCGGAACCACCCGGCTGAACCCGCTCGCCCGTCTCGTCCTCCGCCACCGGCAACTCCCCAGCTAGCCCGTCTCGACCGAATCGCAGTTCAGAGCCGAGGACCGCGCCGGCACCGGCCTACTACGTTCCGCTGAACTGCCGCGACCGGCGCCGGCGCACCGTGCGTCTGCGCGAAACTGGGCGTCATCATCACTGTCATGAGCACCCGACGAGGGTGAAGGGGTTCTTCTATGGCTTGCTTTTGCCGCACAGTCATGACGCGGCCGACTCGATCGACGACGCCCTGGAGCCAGCACCGCCGGTATCCGCGCGGTGAAGACCAGCCTGATCTTGTTGGCGATCAGCGCGACGTTGCAGATCGTCGTTGTCGGCGGTGCTGGCCGGGTATGAGTCGATCCGCCGGTTCTCGAGCCGCAACCGTTGACAAATCTGGGCTGGGTGCTTGCCGCGGCGCTGATCGGGTTCGCCGGCAACGAGCTGGTCGCCGTCTACCGGATCCGGGTCGGCCGCCGGATCCGCTCCGCGGCGCTGGTCGCCGACGGCGTGCACGCCAGCACCGACGGGTTCACCTCGCTGGCCGTGGTGTTGGGTGTGATCGGGTATGGGCCGGATTCCCGCTGGCCGATCCGATCGTCGGGCTGCTGATCAGCACCGCAATATTCTTGCTGCTGTCGGGCACGGCTCGCGGCATCGACCGGCGCCTGCTGGATGGCGTCGACCCGGCCCTGGTCGACCGCGCGGAACAGGCCGTCCGGTCCGTGCCTGGTATCAACGATGTCGAGACCGTCCGGATGCGCTGGCTCGGGCACCGGCTCAGTGTGGAAGCCACGGTGACCAGCGATCCGGCGATGCCGGTCGGCCGGTTCCACCAGCTCGAGCACCAGGCCGACGATCTCATCCGGAGCAGCATGCCCGGCGTCGCCGCCGTTCGGCTCAACCCGTCCGCCCACCCACCGGCAAACCAGGCCGTTCATCGGTAAGGCGGTGTCAGTGTCCGGGCTTCACACATCTGTCGAACCGGATGACAGGGAAGCAGTCCATGCGAGACCTCCCGCTATGACGAGCTCTTTACAAACAAGAGCCTTACGAGATCCAGATCGGTGACACGGGCAAGATCAGTGTCGGGCTGGATTGCTCTCCGACCACGAGGGTTACGTCCAATCCCCATCGTTGATCACGGCGGTCAACCATCCAGATACGACACTATTTTGGGACTACGTCATTCTCGGGCTGGCGGCCCTCGTCGCGATGGGACGCCCAGTGGAACCGTTATGACGCGTCGGTTGCTGAGCGGGCCGGCCGGGCCGAGGGCAGACTTGTCCCTGACGCGCTTGGGCATCAATCGGCGACTCCGAATGAGGAGGGGTGAACCCATGCAACGCGGCGACCGCGCTCCTGACTTCGAACTCCCGGACGAAGCCGGCCATCCGCGTCGGCTCAGCGAGATGCTCCGCGCAGGGCCGGTTGTGCTTTTCTTCTACCCTCGCGCGATGACCAGCGGATGCACCGCTGAAGCCTGCCACTTCCGGGATCTGAGAACCGAGTTCGAGAAGGTGGGGGCCCAGCGCATGGGCATCAGCGTCGATCCGGTCAGCAAGCAGAAGCAGTTCTCCGCCAAGCACAACCTCGACTATCCGCTGCTATCCGACAAAGACGGCTCAGTGGCCCGCGCGTACGGGGTCTCCCCAGGCCTTCTCTCGTTCATCAGACCGGTCAAGCGCACCACGTTCGTCATCGGGACGGACGGGCTGATCTTGGACGTCATCAACAGCGAAACACATATGCAAATCCACGCCGACCGTGCTCTTCGGACGCTCAGCGGCGCCTGAGCGGACCGACGGGCCTCCAACTCGGTGCTCCACGCGCTTATACCGCGAACCAACAACATTCAAAGTTCGTCTGTGCGTCGTCCTTGGCGGCCTGACCTGCGTAAACGTCATCGGGCACCCTGCGGGCAAACCAGTCCGGCATGGCTTCGGCTACTGGGGTATCGGCGAATACCAGCCCCGCTACCCGCTGAGGATGGGTCTGGGCGAACAGGCGCAGAATTGGCCCGCCCAGGCTGGTGCCGACCAAGACGACGCCGGTACGTCGATTCGGTCCAGGGCCGCGGCGAGGTCGGCAACCATGCGCTCCAGCGAGCGGCGATCTGGGTCGTCGTCGCTGCCACCGAAACCAGCGCGATCGTAGGCCAGCGTGGGGTCTGCTCGGCCACGAGCCGCTGCACTGTCACCCAGATCGATGCGCAGTCGCCGAGGCCGGCCTCGAACACGACTAGCGGATCTCCGCTGCCGGCGGCTACTGTCCGCAATGAACGGCCATCCGGAAGTCGGACGTGTGCCTGACGAAGCCCTGGTCCTGCGTCCATTGTGCGCATCGGTGCTTCCTCCTGCCCGAAGACCACCAGGTAATGCTTCCAGGCTTGAGGTCGCCGAGACATGAGGATCTCTCACAGATTTGAGCACAGGAAGCGCTGGCCTTACTCGCTCGGTCAGGGGGCAAAGTCGGCCGCCGTCATGCCGGCCGGATGGCCGGGAGGCCACTGCACGAGTTCGATCCTGTAGCCGTCGGGGTCGGTTAGCTATGAGGTCCGGATTCTCGGACCCGGCTCCGCCGGTGGCTCTGCCGCAACGCCCCTTGCCGCGAGGTCTGCGATCGTGGCATCCAGATCGTCCACCTGGACGACCAGGTGGTTGACTGCACCGACGTTCTCGATCGGTCGCTCGGGGTCGTGAACGAGCTCGAGGCTGACGAAGGGATCGTCCGGCAGCTGGAGCATGGTCAGGCTGCCGAACTCTGTTTCGGGAACACCGCCGAGCTCGGCGTAACCGAGCGCGGTGTAGAAGGCGAGCGACTGTTCCAGATCGGAGACCCGGAGCCCGAGGTGCAGCATGCGCATGCTCGGCAGACTAGTCCGACCCCTCCGGAGGTCGACCCACCCGCAAGCCGGTCCTCTGCGGATCAGTCGGGCAGGTAGCCGGTCTTGGGGTCGACGTCGGCCAGAAAGTGGTGGATCTCCTCTGTCAGCTCGGCCTGGTCAGGCCTCCATTCGAAGTTCGCGCCGATAGTGAACCCGTACGACGCAGGGTGAGAGATCCAGTCGAAGTCGTAGGTGCCGGGTGAATCGGCTCGGCGGGTGACTACGAACCTCTCCCCGTCGACGACCAACTCGACGGGATCGAGCCCGGGCGCGGCGGCGGGCGCGAGGCCCGGCATCGCGTTCTCGTCCGGTTCGGCGGGCCGGCTTGGGTTGTCGTCTGCGTGGGCGCTCCACACGATCAACAGGTTGGACCATCCGGACGTCAACACCAAACGATTTCGAAGGAACCGCGGATCTCACATCGGCTAGCCGGTCGGGAAAGCTGAGCCGGCTGCGAGTGCAGGCCCACGGCTTTTGTGCTTGGGGTGGCAGGGTTGTGCTGACCGTTGGCTGATCCCCGAGACGCGGGTCATGAGGCTGACCTGCTTGCCGGGTTCCTGGCGGAGGAGATCGACGCCGGTTGCGCCCCCGGGGACTCACCACCACCGGGGGCGGGGTCGGGGTTCACCCTGGAGCCGGACGGCTTCCATCCCGCCGACGGCGCCGAACACTGCCGCCGGGCGCAAGGCGCCGGACCGGGCAGTCCCAGTTGACGGTCCGTCCTGCGGCACTTTGGCATCGTGTGTCGCGGTCGGTGTGTGAGTTTGGTCTTGGAACCGGGTCTGTTCACAACATGACGCAGATGACGCCCGGGGACAGAGCGTGGGGTGACTGAGCGTATCTCCGCGTCTGCTTGATGATGATCGGCATGACAATCGATGTCGCCGAGAATCCGGCGTGGGAGCTGCGGACGGCGGCGCTGGGGGCGCTGGTCTTCGATGTTCTCTACGTCGTGCATCGGCTGCTGCAGGGGCTCGGACCCGATGACGCTACACCGGCGGGAATCTCAGCGTTCAACGTCGCGTACCGGTCGAGGTTGCTGGCCAGCGAGGTCGCGGTCGGCCTGGCGCTGCTGGCCATCATCGTGTTCATCGCCGCCTTCACATCCCTGATCCGGCAGGCGGGCCGAGACACTCTCGCCACCGCCATCACGGTGAGCGGCGCGGCATTCGTCGCGATGGGTTTCATCTCCCAGGCGGCCGAGACCGCGCTCGTCGGCGTGGCCGATGCAGGTGACCAGTCGGCAGTACTGGCGCTGAACCACCTGCAGGGTCGGATCCCGATCGTGTGGACCATTACCGCGCTCACCGTGGCGGTCTCCCTCGCCGGACTACGTACCCGGCTCCTGCCGACCTGGTTGGGTATCACGGGACTCGTCGCCGCCGGTGTGTTCGCGCTTGGCTCGATGTCCAGCGTCCTCGGCCGCACGGTAGAGGGCAACACGTCGCTATTCGGCGTGGGCCTGTTCATCGTGTGGCTCCTGCTCGTGGCCGTCTGCCTGTGGCAGGCGGCGGGTACGACAGCGCCCGAGTCAAAAACCGAGCACCAACAATAGACCGGAGCTGAGCAGGCCAGCCCGACGAGTGGGCCCGGTGCCCGTCAGCAGGTGACGTGAAGTACGGCGTAGACCTCACTGTGGTCGAGGCCGGCAATCAGCCGACACGCGTCCCCTGTGGGGAGGGCGGTGAGGTCTACCCCCCGACGACCAGCCTCCTCGAGAACCTGGGGCATGATCGGTAGCGAACCATAGGCGCCGGTGCCGATGATCAGCCGGCCTTCCCCCCAGGGCAGCTCCTCCTCAGCCGACAGAGGAGTATGCCCGAACTCATCGCGGTATGGCTTCGACGGCTTCTTCTTACGTTTCCGCACCCGGCCGCCCTCGATGACGATGTCGTTGTGGTACTGCCGCCCCTCGACCTCGATGGATCCGAACCGGAGTAGTCGCACCTGCATGCCGTCACCTCCAGGCGGGTCAGCCGCCGGCGGGCCGGCGCCGCTCACCGTTGGCCTATTGTTCATGATCTCGCCGCGACCCCATTCCACCTACGACACGCGTGGTGTGCCGCTAGCCGGTCGGCTTGCGGACGATCCGCGCGACCTCCTCAGCGGGCAGTCGGCTGCGGTAGTTATGGCGCGTTCCCGCGAGAGGAACGCCCCCTTGGCGGTAGCCAGCGCACGAGATCACAACTCTCAAATTGTGGCGGAGACCGGTTCGGCCGACGAGGATCAACCCGTGCACCTGGTGATGATGTTCGGGCCTCCAGCAGTAGGGAAGATGGCTGTCGGTCGGGAGCTAAGCGCGTTGACGAGCTACCCGCTGTTCCACAACCACATGAGCATCGAGCCCGTCCTTGAGGTGTTCCCGTGGGGCTCGCCCTCGTTCGTCCGGCTGACGAGCGAGTTGCGTCGTCGGGTCATCGAGGAGGCGGTGGTGGCGGAGCTACCGGTGTTGATCTTCACCTATGTCTGGTTCTTCGATGACCCTGCTGATCGAACCTACGTCGATTGGCTTACAGAGCCGGTTCGCTCCGCTGGCGGCAGGTTGGACTTCGTGGAGCTGTACGCCGACCAGGACACTCGACTCGCTCGCGAGGGTACGGAGTTGCGACTGAAGCACAAGCGTAGTTTGCAAGACCGCGAAGCTAGCCGGCAGCGGTTACTCGATGCTGACGCTGCCCATCAGTTGAGCACCAGCGGCGACTTCTTCTACCCCAACCAGTACCTGCGTGTGGACAACACCCACCTCACACCTACACAGGCGGCTGAACGTATCGCCGAATACCTCCGAATCGCCGTTGGCCAGGGCGGACGGTCGGTCAGATCGACCTGGCCTGAGCCGTACCGGTAAACCTTCCGCAGCTGATACAGCCGGGTGCTTCCCGCCGTATGCGATACCGAGCCCTGTCGGCGCGGCTCGTCAGCGACGCCGGCTACGCCTCGAGGACATGCGAAATGTGCCAATGGCCGCTCCGGTTCTGGTCGCTTCGGTCACATCCGCTCAATCGTCCTGTACATCGTGGATCGCCCGTCGCCGAAGAGTTCGGCGACCACGAGCTTCCCGCCGCGTCCACTGTGGTTCCTCGCGCCCGTCGGCGTCGCCCTGCTCGTCCTGGTGCTCACCCGGTGGCGCCGGCGTCGCGCCGACGGCCGGACCGGCCGCCGCTGCGCCGCGCGGGCTTCGGCTACGGCTACCTCGCGGGACTCGGCTTCCTCGTGCCGCTGCTCCCGTGGATCGGGGTGTTCGTCGGAGCCCTGCCCGTGGCTCGCGCTCGCCGCGGTCGAGTCGCTGTTCATCGGACTGTTCGGCGTGCTCGCCGTGCTCGTCGCCCGGCTGCCGCTGGCGCCGCTGTGGATCGCGGCGTGCTGGTCGCTCACGGAATGGCTGCGCGCGAGCGTGCCGTTCGGCGGCTTCCCGTGGGGGCGGTTGGCGTTCGGCCAGTCGGAGGGCTGGTTCCTGCCGCTCGCGAGCGTCGGCGGTGCCCCGCTGCTCAGCTTCGCGGTCGCGCTGACCGGTGCCGGACTGGCATCCGTCGCCGTCGACGGTGCGGGCCCGGGCGCGCGGCGCCACGAACTGGACGCGGCCGCTCGCAGGCGGTCTGGTCGCCGCCCTCGCCGCGACGGTCGTCGTCGCTCGCGCTGTGGCCGACACTGCCGGGCATGGACTCGGGACGACCGGACGATCACCGTCGCCGCGATCCAGGGCAGCGTCCCCAAACTCGGACTCGACTTCAACGACCAACGCAAGCGCGGTCCTCGACAATCACGTCCGAACCGCACCCTCGAACTGGCCGACGACGTCGCGTCGGGCGCGGCGCCGCAACCCGACCTCGTCGTCTGGCCGGAGAACGCCTCCGACATCGATCCCGCTGCGCAACGCCGACGCCGCCGCCGACATCTCCCGGGCGTCCGAGGCGATCGGTGCACCGATCCTGGTGGGCGCGGTGCTCGTGAACTCCGACCGCACCACCACCAACTCGGTGATCGTGTGGGACGGCGACGCGGGACCGCAGGAGCGGCACGACAAGAAGATCATCCAGCCGTTCGGCGAGTACCTGCCGTATCGCGGGTTCTTCCGGCACTTCTCCTCGTACGCCGACCGGGCGGGCAACTTCGTTCCCGGCGACGGCGACGGGGTCGTCCACGCGGACGGGATCGCCGGTCGGCGTCGCGACCTGCTACGAGGTGGCCTTCGACCGGGCGTTCGAGCAGTCGGTGCGCAGCGGCGCCGAACTGCTCGCGGTCCCCACCAACAACGCCACGTTCGGCGACACCGAGATGACCTACCAGCAGCTCGCCATGTCGCAGGTGCGGGCCGTCGAGCACGGGCGCGCCGTCGTCGTGGCCGCCACCAGCGGTGTGAGCGCGATCATCGGCCCCGACGGATCCACGGTGGCGGAAACTCGCACTTTTCGTGCCCGCGGCCCTGGTGTCGCAGGTGCCGCTGCGCACCGGTACTACGCTGGCTAGTCGGCTCGGCCCGATTCCGGAGATTCTTCTCTGTGTCGGCGCCGTCGCTGCCGTCGCGTTCGCCGTGGTGCGACGACGACGCATCGGTTCGCACACTGATGTCAACGGCAGTACCGAGAAGGCGCCGGCAATCGCCGGCAGGGAGGATCCTCATGGCATCGGAGACCGATTCCGGGCAGAGCGGGGCACCGAGCGCACGGACTCTGGTGATCATTCCGACGTATAACGAGCGGGAGAATCTCGGCCTGATCGTCGGGCGCCTGCATGCGGCGCTGCCGCGGACGCATGTTCTCGTCGTCGACGACGGCAGCCCGGACGGCACCGGAGACGTCGCGGACGCCCTCGCGTCGAACGACGACGCCGGTCGCATCCACGTGATGCACCGCACCGAGAAGAACGGCCTCGGCGCCGCCTACATCGCCGGTTTCCACTGGGGACTGGAGCGCGACTACACCGTCCTCGTCGAAATGGACGCGGACGGCAGCCACGCGCCCGAGCAGCTGCATCGCCTCCTCGACCAGGTCGACGCCGGCGCCGACCTGGTGCTCGGTTCGCGGTACGTGCCGGGCGGCACGGTGGTGAACTGGCCGAAGCACCGCGAGTGGCTCTCGCGCGGCGGCAACATCTACTCGCGGCTGGCCCTGGGCGTGAAGATCAAGGACATCACCGGCGGGTACCGGGCGTACCGCCGTGAGGTGCTCGAGAAGCTCGACCTCGCCGCGGTGGAGTCGCACGGCTACTGCTTCCAGGTGGACCTGGCCTGGCGGGCCATTCAGGAGGGCTTCACGTCCGCGAGGTTCCGATCACGTTCACGGAACGAGAGATCGGCGAATCCAAGATGAGCGGCGGGATCGTCCGCGAAGCCCTCCTCAAGGTGGGCGGGTGGGGCATGCGCAACCGCTGGAACAAAGCGAAGGCGCTGTTCGGTAGATAAGTAAGGCATCGGATACGACAACGCCGCCCCCGGGGATTCCCCGGGGGCGGCGTTGATTCGTTCAGGTGGAGCGGCTCCAGCTCCGCTACGCTCCGCGGCGCTTCGCCTTCAGCAGGTCGAGGCGCTCCTTCAGCAGCTCCTCCAGTTCCTCCTTGGAACGGCGTTCGAGCAGCATGTCCCAGTGGGTACGCGGCGGCTTGACCTTCTTGGCCTCCGGCGCGGTGCCCTCGACCAGGGTTCCCTCGAGGCCGTTACGGCACAGCCACGTGCCGGGAATCTCGGCATCGTCGGCGAAGGGAATGTCGAACACCTCACCGTTGTCGCACCGGTACTTGGCCATCCGACGGGGCGCGAGGTCGTGGTCACGGTCGGTCTCGTAGCTCACCGCTCCGAGTCGACTTCCTCGAAGTACGCGATCTGCCATGGTTGTGTCCTCTCCTCGATCGTCTCCGCGCGAGTACGCCTGGACCAGAACCAAGCGTTCACACTCATCTACAACGCCACGGCCTCCCGATTGGTTCCCGCACGCCGCGCAGATGCAACCTCGACATCTTACCGGGCGGGCCTCGAGGCGCCGCGCAGTAAGGTGGTTGACCATGACCGGCGCCTCCCGCAGACCCGATTCCTGTGTGTGGTGCGGGAGGGAAGTGGCCGAGACGGGGATGGGGCGGCGCCGCCGGTACTGCCGCCAATCCTGCCGGCAGCGCGCGTACGAGCAGCGCAACCAGGTCAAGGGCACGAGCATCCCCGCCGATGCGGTGGTGCTCACCTCGGAGGAAGCCTCCGCCATGGTCGACCGGGTTTTCCAGGTTCGATGTGCCGCCGAGGACGTGGCGACAGCCGTTGCCGAAGGTGCGGCGGCCCATGAGGTGGAGTCGCTGTGCGCCGACCTCGTGCAACTCGCGCGTGAGGCCGAACGCTTCCGCTGAGCCTCGGACAGAGGCGGGGGAGCGTAGGACGCACTCTGCTCGACCGGTCCGACCGTCGCCTGTCGATGGCGATTCCGAAACGAACATCACGAATCGACGCACACCGGGCCCACGCGTACAGCACGATCAGTACAGCGTGGGAGACCGGCGTCGGTTGGTCCGTCTCACGCGCAGGACTTGCGCATCCAAGGTCTTCTACCCGCTGGGGGAACGAGATGACGAGTGTGAATTCGCCGCAGCCGAATAACGGCGCCGAAGATGTGAACGTTCCCGAAGGGGCCTTCCCGCTCTCCTCGGTGCAACGGAGCATGTGGTTTGCCCAACAACTGAGCCCCACGGTTCCCGAAGTTCATCGCCCAGTACATCGAGTTGCAGGGCGAGATCGACCTGGACCTGTTGAGCGATCGCGGCGGTGCCGCGGCCGGTCAGGAGTTCCAGTCGCCGTTCCTGCGACTGCTGGACGTCGACGGGGAGCCCTACCAGGTGGTCGATTTCAGCATCGACCCGTCGATCGGCTTCCTCGACTTCCGGGGCGAGTCGGACCCGATGGCCGCCGCGCAGGTGTGGATCGACGAGGACTACGCGACGCCGCTGCGGCTCACCCGGGACCGGCTCGTCGAGATGACCGTCCTGCAGGTCGGTGACCGAGCACTACTTGTGGTACACCAGGATTCACCATGTCGCGCTCGACGGCTACAGCGGCATGACCATGGTGAACCGGATCGCGGCGCTGTACACCGCGGCGGTCGAGGGCACCGAACCGGAACCGAACCGTGCGCTGGATCTGCGCGACCTCTACGAGCTGGACCAGAAGTACCGGGCGTCGAGCCGCTTCGAGAACGACCGGTGAGTACTGGGCCGAACGCATCGTCGGCATCGAGCACGGTTCGACGCTCGCCACCCGCGAGGCCGCCCGCGGCGGCGACGAGCCGGCTCGAGAGCGCGAAGATCTGCCGAAACCGCACTGGGCTTTCCTCGGAGAGTCGGACCAGCGGGTCGGCGCGACGTCGGCGGCGCGTGCTGCATCGCCGGGTTCGCCTGCTACCTGTCCCGGATGACGGGCAAGCGGGACGTGCTGATCAACCTGCCGGTGTCGGCGCGCACCACCGCGCCGTTGCAGCGGTCCGGTGGCATGCTCGTCAACGTCGCGCCCGCTGCGGATCACCGTCCGCCCGGACGACACCGTCGCCGAGCTCGTGCAGCGGGTCCAGCTCGAACTGATGGGTGCGCTGCGCCATCAGCGGTGCAGCCTCGAGGACATCCGCCGCGATGCCGGGCTCGCCGGCACCGCGGAGGGCCTCGCCGGCCCGATGGTCAACGTCATGCTGTTCCACCAGGCGTTCACCCTCGGGTCCGGTCGTCGGCGAGTACCACATCGTGACCTCGGGACCCGGTGGACGACCTGCTGGTCAACATCTATCAGAGCGGTGCCACGAGCGGACCCTCGTCGACTTCCGCGGCAACCCGAACCGGTACGGCGACGGACGAGCTGCGCGCCCACCACCGCCGGTTCGTCGAGCTGGTCGAGGAGTTCGTCACGGCCGAGCCCCGAGCACCGGACCGCTGACATCCACGCGAGGCGCACGCCTCGGCGCGCGGTGCCTCCGCCGGCGCAGGACCAACGAGGACCGCGCGTTCTGGACGCGGGAGCTGGTCGGCCTGCCGGAGCCGACGGCGACTGCCGCTGCGATCGGCCCCGCCCGACCGAGCCGTCGGGACCGGCGAGGCATCGTCGGACTCGCCGATCGACGCCGACCTCCAGCGCCGCGTGGCCGACCTGGCCGAGGAGTCGGGCTCGAGTGTCTTCACCGCGCTGCACGCCGCGCTCGCGGTCCTGCTGGGCCGGCTCGGCGACACCGACGACGTCGTCATCGGCACGCGGTCGTCGGCCGCGAGGCGTCCGACCCGACGACCCGGACGCCGCCGAGCCTCCGTCAACACGGTGGTCCTGCGGACGCAGGTCGATCCGGGCATCGTCGTTCGCCGACCACCTGCGCCGGGTCCGCGATGCGGACCGGGCCGCGTTCGCGCACTCCGGCGCTGCCCTTCGAGCGGGTCGTCGAGGACCGCCCTCGGCGGCCGAATCCGATCCGTCGCAGCCGCCGCTGTTCCAGGTGATGCTCGAGTTCGCCGAACAGCGGGCGATCCGCACGACACCGGCCGGACACGCCTGACGGTCGGCCCGGTCCAGCGCGACCATCGCGCCTGCGTCTTCACCGAACGTGTTCTCCCTCGCCGGATCGGAGACGCGCGGCATCGACGGGCCGCATCGCAGTTCGCCGACGGACCTGTACGACCGCGACCACCGTCGAGAGTTCGCGGACCGGTTCGACCGGATCCTGCGAGCGGCGACCGCGGACCCCGATCGCGCCGGTCGGGGACATCGACCTCCTCGACCTGCCGAGTACGCGGCACTCGCGCCGGTCCGTGGGCGCCCGCGGTGGCCGCCCGGCACGCTGCCCGACGCTGCTCGCCGCGCCGCCGCGATCGACCCCGACGACGACGGCCCTCGTCTTCGAGGGACGCACGCTGACCTACCGCGAACTCGACGATCGGTCGCACCGGCTCGCCCGCATGCTGATCGATCGCGGGGTCGGGCCGGGATTCGGTTGTCGCGCTGGCGATCGCGCGGTCGATCGAGTCGGTGCTCGCGATCTGGGCGGTCGCGAAGACCGGCGCCGCCTTCGTGCCGGTCGACCCGAACTATCCGGCCGACCGCATCGAGCACATGCTCACCGATTCCGGTGCGGTCGCTCGGTCTCACCGTCGCGGCGCACCGGCGATCGACTGCCCGACGACCACGCCGTGGCTCGTGCCTCGACGACGCGGCGAGCGGGGCCTGGCCGAGCACGTCGACCGCCGCGGTCACCGACGCCGACCGCACTCGGCCCGCTGCGGATCGACGCATCCGGCCTACCTGATCTACACCTCCGGCTCGACCGGCACTGCCCAAGGGTGTCGTGGTCACCCACCGCGGCCTGGCGAACTTCGCCGCCGGACGAGCGGGAGCGGTTCGCGTCGACCGCGGACTCGCCGGACCCTGCACTTCTCCTCGCCGAGTTTCGACGCGTCGATCCTCGAACTGCTTCATGGCCGTCGGCGCCGGCGCGACGATGGTGATCGCCCCGCCGACCGTGTACGGCGGCGCCGAACTCGCGGACCTGCTGCGCCGCGAACGGGTCACGCACGCGTTCGTCACCCCGGCCGCGCTGGCTCCGTCGACCCGGCCGGCCTCGACCACCTCCGAGTGCGTCGTCACCGGTGGCGACGTGCTGCCCGCCTGCGCTGGTCGCACAGTGGGGCGCCGGGCCGGGCGCATGTTCAACGCGTACGGCCCGACCGAGACCACCATCGTCGCGAGCATCAGCGGACCGTTGACGCCCGGCGAGCCGGTGACGCATCGGCCGCCCCGTCCCGCGGCTTCGCGGTCTGATGGTGCTCGATTCGCCGGCTGCACCCGGTGCCGGTGGGCGTGCCCGGTGAGCTGTACGTCACCGGCGACGGGTGTCGCCCGCGGCTACCACCGGCGGCCGGCCACCGACCGCCGACCGCTTCGTCGCCGACCCGTTCGGCGCGCCCGGCGAGCGGATGTACCGCACCGGCGACCTGGTGCGGTGGACACGCCGGCGGGACGGCGAGACTCGCTCGAGTACCTCGGCCGCACCGACTTCCAGGTGAAGATCCGCGGCTTCCGGATCGAACTCGGCGAGATCGACGCCGTGCTGCGCTCGCACCCGAGCGTCGGCGTTCGCGCCGACCATCGGGCACCCCGGCCCGTCGGGCGACACCGTGCTGGTGAGCTACGTGCTGCCCGATGCCGGGACGCGACGATCGACGACGCCGAGCTCCTCGCGCACGCCGCCGGCCGCGCTGCCCGCGCACATGGTGCCCGCCAGCGTCATCGTCCTCGACGAGGTGCCCGCTGACCCCGGCGGGCAAGCTCGACCGGAAGGCGCTGCCCGAGCCGGAGTTCGACGCCGCGCTGCCGAGTTCCGGGCGCCGGGGACGCCGACCGAGGAGCGGATCGCCGGCGGTCTTCGCGGACGCTGCTCGGCGTCGAGCGGATCGGCGTCGACGACAGCTTCTTCGACCTCGGCGGCAACTCGCTGGTCGCGACCCGGGTGGTCGCCCGGGTCAACGCGGCCCTCGGCACGCGAGATCGGGGTGCGCGAGCTGTTCGAGGCGCCGACGCGTCGCGAGCGCTCGCCGCGCGGTCGGACGCCGCTCGGCGCCGCGCACTCGCGCCCGGCCCGTGCTCGCGTGCGCGGGCCGCGGACCGGCCCGGTGCCGCTGTCGCTGGCGCAGCAGCGGATGTGGTTCCTCAACCAGTTCGACACCGCCTCGGCCGCCTACAACATCCCGATCGCCGTGTCCGGCTGCCGGGCGAACTCGACGTCGACGCGCTGCGGACGCGGCCTGCGTCGACGTCCTCGCCCGGCACGAGTCGCTGCGCACCGTGTTCCCGGACACCGCGAACGGTCCCGTCCAGGTGGTCCTGCCCGCCGCCGAAGGTGATGCCCGCGATCTCGACGCGCGTCGCACCGGTGGCCGAGAGCCGAGCTCGACATGCCACCTGACGCTGACGCCGACGGCGGGCTTCGACGTCACCGACGAGCTGCCCGGTGCGGGCCGAGCTGCTCCGCACCGCGACCGACGGAGCACGTGCTGGTCGTCGTGGTGCACCACATCGCCGCCGACGGCTTGTCGATGGCGCCGCTGGCGCGCGACGTGATGATCGCCTACGACGCCCGCGCGGCGGGCCGGCGCCCGGACTGGGCGCCGCTCCCGGTGCAGTACGCCGACTTCGCCCTGTGGCAGCGCGAGCTGCTCGGCGCCGAAGACGATCCCGACGAGCCTGCTCGCGCGGCAGCTCGACTTCTGGCGCCGCGCCCTCGACGGCGCCCCCGAGCGTGCTCGAGCTGCCGACCGACCGGCCGCGGCCCGCCGGCAGTCGATGCGCGGCGCGCACCGTCGACTTCGCGATCGCCGCCGCGCTGCACGCCGCGCTGCTCGAGATCGCGGGCGCGCGACGGACGCCAGCCTGTTCATGGTGGTGCACGCCGCGCTCGCGGTGCTGCTGGCGCGGCGTCGAGCGGGCGACCGACATCGCCGATCGGCACCCCGGTCGCCGGCCGCGGCGAGGCCGCGCTCGACGACCTGGTCGGCATGTTCGTCAACACCCTCGTGCTGCGCACCGCGGTCGACGCCGGCGGCACGCTTCGCCGGACCTGCTCGCGCAGACCCGCGACGACGGACCTCGCGGCGTTCGGCCACGCCGACGTGCCGTTCGAGCGGCTCGTCGAGGTGCTCAACCCGACCCGCTCCGCGGCGCACCACCGCTGTTCCAGGTGATGCTGTCGTTCCAGAGCACTCGCGAGCACGCGAGCTCGAACTGCCCGGGCTCGACGTGCGAGCGTCGAGGCGCTCGACACCGGCGACCGCCAAGTTCGACCTGCAGCTGATCGCTGACCGAGACGCGATGACGAGCACGGCGCGGCCGGCCGGCGATCGACGCGCAGTTCGCCTACGCGACCGACCTGTTCGACGCGCCGACGATGTCGCGCGGTTCGCGCGAGCGCTTCGTCCGGATGCTCGAGGCGGTCGACCGCCGACGCCGGCCGCGGCGGTCGGCGACATCGACGCTGCTCGCCGACGAGCGAGCGCACGCGGTGCTCGAGCGACTGGAACGACACCGCAGCCGCAGTCGCCCGACGACCACGCTCGGCGACCTGTTCGACGCGCAGGTCGCGCGCACGCCCGGACGCGGTCGCGCGTCGTGTTCGGCGAGGACCGGAGCTGACCTACGCCGAGTTCGACGCGCGGGTGAACCGGCTGGCCCGCGTGCTGATCGCGCCGGGGCGTCGGACCGGAATCGCCGGTCGGCCGTGCGCGATGCGCCGCTCGCTCGACCTCGTGGTCGCGCATGTACGCGGTGGTCAAGGCCGGTGGCGCGTACGTGCCGGTCGACCCGGACCATCCGGCGGAGCGCATCGCGTACGTGCTCGACAGCGCCGCAGCCGGTGTGCGTGCTGACCACCGCGCGCCGATCGGGGCGCACTGCGCGGCGCCGGTGCAGGTCGTTGCGAGATCGACACGCTGGACCTGTCCGGCGCGCCGGACGCGCCCGGTCACCGACGCCGACCGGCTCGGCGCCGCTGCGCCCCGACAACACCGCGTACGTGATCTTCACCTCCGGCTCGACCGGCCGGCCGAAGGGCGTCGCGGTCACGCACCGGGCGATCGTCAACCGGCTGCTCGTGGATGCAGGACACCGTACCGGCCTCGACGCCGACGCGACGTGGTGCTGCAGAAGACCCCGGCCACCTTCGACGTGTCGGTGTGGGAGTTCTTCTGGCCGCTGCAGACCGGTGCCCGGCTGGTGGTCGCGGCCCCCGACGGCCACCGCGACCCGGACTACCTGGCGCGGCTGATCGCAGGCCGAGCGGGTCACCACGGTGCACTTCGTGCCGTCGATGCTGGCGGCGTTCGCCGCGGGCGCGAACCCGCGCCGATGCCGGCTCGCTGCGGCGGGTGTTCTGCAGCGGCGAGGCGCTGCCGCGCCGCCGGCCGCCGATGCGTTCCGCGAGTTCAGCGGCGCGGACGCTGCACAACCTGTACGGGCCGACCGAGGCCGCGGTCGACGTGACCGCACTGGGCGTGCAGCGACACGCGGACCGCGGCGGTCGTGCCGATCGGCGCGCCGGTGTGGAACACCCGGCGTCTACGTGCTCGACGCGCGGCTGCACCCGGTCCCGGTCGGCGTCGCGGGCGAGCTGTACCTCGCCGGCGTGCCAGCTGGCCCGCGGCTACCTCGGCCGCGCGGACCTGACCGCGGACCGGTTCGTCGCGAACCCGTTCGGCGCGCCGGGCGAGCGGATGTACCGCACCGGCGACCTGGTCCGGTGGAGCGCGACCGACGGCGAACGTGCGAGTACCTCGGCCGCACCGACTTCCAGGTCAAGATCCGCGGCCTGCGCATCGAGCTCGGCGAGATCGAGGCGGCGCTGCTCGCGCACCCGGCGGTGGCGCAGGCCGTGGTGGTCGTGCGCGAGCGACGCGCTCACCGGCGACCAGCTGGTCGGCTACGTGGTCGCCGGAGACCGGCGCCGAGCGTCGACACCGCCGACGTGCGCGGACGTCGCCGGCGCGAGCGCTGCCCGGCTACATGGTGCCCGCGCCGATCGTGGTGCTCGACGAGTTCCCGCTCACCGCGACCGGCAAGCTCGACCGGAAGGCGCTGCCCGCACCCGGTGTTCGCCGGCCCGGCGCCGAGTTCCGTGGCGCCGCGCAACCCGATCGAGGAGATCGTCGCGGCGATCTTCGCCGACCTGCTCGGCGCTCGACCGGGTCGGCGTCGACGACGACTTCTTCGACCTCGGCGGCAACTCGCTGATCGCGACCCAGGCTGGTCGCCCGGCTCAACGCGGCGCTCGGCACCGCAGATCGGGGTGCGCGAGCTGTTCGAGGCGCCGACGGTCGCGGCGCTGGCCGCGCGCGTCGAGCCGAGGCGGCCACGGGCGGCCGCGCGCCCGCGCTGGTGGCGGGCCGCGCGCCCGACCGCGGATCCCGCTGTCGCTGGCGCAGCAGCGGATGTGGTTCCTCAACCAGTTCGACACCGACCTCCGCCGGCCTACAACATCCCGCTGCGCGGTCCGGCTGACCGGGCGACTCGACGCGGACGCGCTGCAGGCGGCGGTCGCGCGACGTCGTCGACCGGCACGAGTCGCTGCGCACGGTGTTCCCGCTCGCCGACGGCGAGCCGGATCCAGGTGATCGTGCCGACGCCGACGACGTGGTGCCGGACCTGTCACCGATCGCGGTCGCCGACGGCGGACCTGCGACGCCGCGGATCGCCGAGCTGGTCGGCCGCCGGCTTCGACGTCACCGCGCGCGGTGCCGGTGCGCGCCGCGCTGTTCCGAACTCGAGCCACGACCGAGCACGTGCTGGTCGTCGTCGTGCACCACATCTGCGGCCGACGGCTTCTCGATGGCCCCGCTGGCCCGGGACGTGATGGTCGCCTACGCGGCGCGGGCCGGCGGGCGCGGCACCGCAGCTGGGCGCCGCTGCCGGTGCAGTACGCCGACTACGCGCTGTGGCAGCGCGAGGTGCTCGGCGCCGAGGACGACCCGGCAGTCGCTGGTCGCCGCGGCAGCTCGACTACTGGACGCGGACGCTCGCCGGCCTGCCGGAGCTGCTGGAGCTGCCGACCGACCGGCCGCGGCCCGCGGTGCGCGTCGCTGCGCGGCGGCCGTGCACGAGTTCGCGATCGACGCCGCAGACTGCACCGCAGGCTGGTCGCGACTCGCCCGCGAGCACAGCTCGACGTGTTCATGGTCGTGCACGCCGCGCTGGCGGTGCTGCTGGCGCGGCTGTGCGGCACCGACGACATCGCGATCGGCACCCCGATCGCCGGCCGCGGCGAGGCCGCGCTCGACGACCTGGTCGGCATGTTCGTCAACACCCTGGTGCTGCGCACCCGCGGTCGACGCCGGCGGCACGCTTCGCCGACCTGCTGGCGCGACGTCCGCGAGACCGACCTCGCGCGCGTTCGCCCACGCCGACGTGCCGTTCGAGCGGCTGGTCGAGGTCCTCGCCCCGGCTCGCTCGACCGCGCACACCCGCTGTTCCAGGTGATGCTCGCGTTCCAGAACAACGAGCGGCCGCGGCTGGAACTGCCGGGGCTCGACCGTCGAGCGGCGTCGACCTCGACACCGACATCGCCAAGTTCGACCTGCAGCTGACCCTCGCCGAGGACGCTCGACGGCGACGGGCGCGCCCGCGGGCATGGCCGCCGCGTTCACCTACGCCACCGACCTGTTCGACGAGGCCACCGTCGCCGGCTTCGCCGACGCGGTTCGCCGCGGATCCTCGAGGCGGTCGACCGCCGATCCCGACGATCGCGGTCGGCGACATCGACCTGCTCGACGCCGCCGAGCGCGCGGCGCTCGACCCGGTCACGCGGACCGGCGCCGGTGCCGCGCCGCGCACCCTGCCCGACCTGCTCGCGGCCGCCGCCGCGGTCGATCCCGACGCGCGTCGCGGTGATCCTGCGAGGGCGACGAGCCTGACCTACCGCGAGCTCGACGAGCGCGTCGAACCGGCTGGCGCGCGTGCTGATCGGCCGAGGGCGTCGGCCCGGAGATCCGTCGTGGCGCTCGCGATGCCGCGGTCGGTCGAGTCGGTGCTGGCGGTGTGGGCGGTCGCGAAGACCGGCGCCGCGTTCGTGCCGGTCGACCCGAACTACCCGGCCGAGCGGATCGAGCACATGCTCGACCGACTCCGGGGCGCGCGCTGGGCCTCACGGTCACCGCAGTACGCGTACGCACGCTGCCCGGACGCGACGCCGTGGCTCGTGCTCGACGACGCCGGACATCGGCGCCGAGCTCGACGCCGCAGTCCGGGCGCGGCGGTCACCGACGCCGACCGGCTCGCGCCGCTGCGCGCTCGAGCACCCGGCCTACGTGATCTACACCTCCGGATCGACCGGCATGCCCAAGGGCGTCGTCGTCACCCACCGCGGGCTGGCGAACTTCGCGGCCGACGACGCGAACCGGTTCGGCGTCGACGCCCGACGTCGCGGGCGCTGCACTTCGCCTCGCCGAGCTTCGACGCGTCGGTGCTCGAGCTGCTGCTGGCCGTTCGGCGCGGGCGCGACGCATGGTGATCGCGCCGCCCGACCGTCTACGGCGGCGACGGAGCTCGCCGACCTGCTCCGCCGCGAGCGGGTCACCCACGCCTTCGTCACCCCGGCCGCGCTGGCGATCGGTCGACCCGCGCCGGGCTCGACGCCCTGCGACGTGCGTGGTGGCCGGCGGCGAGGCCTGCCCGCCGGAACTGGTGCGCCAGCTGGGCGCCCGGCCGGCGACGCATGTTCAACGCGCTACGGCCCGACCGAGGCCACCGTCGTGGCCGACCGTCAGCGACCCGATGCGTCCCGGCGACGCCGGTCACGATCGGCGCGCCGCCGATCCGGGCTGCGGCGTGGCGGTGCTCGACGCGCGGCTGCGCCCGGTGCCGGTCGGGTGTCGCGGGCGAGCTGTACGTCGCCGGGACCCGGGCTGGCCCGCGGCTACCACGGCCGGGCCGGCGCTGACCGCGGACCGGTTCGTCGCCAACCCGTTCGGCGACCCGGGGCAGCGGATGTACCGCACCGGCGACCTGGTCCGCTGGACGACGCCGACGGCGAGCTCGAGTACCTCGGCCGCAGCGACTTCCAGGTCAAGATCCGCGGCTTCCGGATCGAACTCGGCGAGATCGAGGCCGCGCTGCTCGCGCACGCCGGCGTCGCCCAGCGCGGTGGTCGACCGTCCGCGACGACGGGCACGGCGCCGACCGGCTGGTCGGCTACGTGGTGCCCGAGCCGGGCGCCGACCTCGATGCCGACGCGCGGTCGCTCGAGTTCGTCGGGCACGCGCTGGCCGCCGTACATGGTGCCCGCCGCGCTCGTGGTGCTCGACGCGCTGCCGCTGACCCGCGAACGGCAAGCTCGACCGGGAGGCGCTGCCCGCAGCCGGACTTCGGCGCCCGGCGTCGACCGAGCCGGGCGCCGGCCACCGAGACGGAGACGCGTGCTCGCCGAGTCTGTTCGCCGAGGTGCTCGGTCTGGAGCCGGTCGGCGTCGACGATCGTTCTTCGCCCTCGGCGGCGACAGCATCATGTCGATCCAGCTGGTGCTCGCGGGCCAAGGCGGCCGGGCGTGGTGCTCACCCCGCGGGACGTGTTCGAGCGCAAGACCGTCGCCGGCGCTCGCCGAGGTCGCCGCGCTCGGCGAGCGCCGCCGACGGCCGGTCGTGCTCGACGAGCTGCCCGGCGGCGGCGTCGGCGAGGTGCCGCTCACCCCGATCGTGCGCGTGGCTGCTCGAGCGCGGCGGCGACTTCGACCGGTTCTCCCAGGCCGTGCTGCTCGACGCTGCCCGCCGGCGTCGACCGCGACGGTGCTCGAGCGCGACGGTCGCAGGCCGTGCTCGACCGCCACGACATGCTGCGCGCGCGACTCGCTCGGCGCCGAGCCGGGACGGCTGGGCGGCATCGAGGTGCTGCCGACCGGGGCGGTCGACGTCGGACGACGTGCTGCGCCGGATCGAGGTCGCCGCGGTCACCGGCCCGGAGTTCGACGGCCGTCGGCGGCCGCGCAACTCGACGCGGCCGCGGACCGGCTGGACCCGGCCGCCGGGCGTGCATGGTGCAGGTCGTGTGGTTCGACGTCCGCGCGCCGGGCGCCGGGCCGGCTGCTGGTCGTCGCGCACCACCTCGTGGTCGACGGGGTGTCCTGGCGGATCCTGGTGCCCGACCTGGCGCCGCGTGGGCGCAGGTCGCGCGCGGGCCAGCGAGCCGGACCTCGCCGCCGGTCGGCACCTCGATGCGGCGCTGGGCGCACGCGCTGGCCGAGGCCGACGCGCGACCGCGCCGACGAGCTGGACCGTGTGGCGCCGGATGCTCGACGGCCCGGACCCGCTGCTCGGCTCGCGGCCGCTCGATCCCGGCGGTCGACGTCGACGCCACGGTCGAGCAGGGTCGACGGTCGAGCTGCCCGCCGACGGTCACCGAGGCGCTGCTCACCACGCGTGCCCGCGGCGTTCCACGGCGGCGTCAACGACGGGCTGCTCACCGCGCTGGCGCTGGCGGTGGCCCGGTGGCGGCGCGACCGCGGCGTGCGACGCGACCGGCGACGCTGGTCCGCCTCGAGGGCCACGGCCGCGAGGAGCAGGTGGTGCCCGGGCGCCGACCTGTCCCGCACCGTCGGCTGGTTCACCACGATGTTCCCGGTGCGCCTCGACCTGTCCGGCATCGACCTCGACGACGCGTTCGCCGGCGGCACCGGCCGCCGGTGCGGCGGTCAAGGCGGTCAAGGAGCAGCTGCGCGCGGTCCCGGACCACGGCATCGGCTACGGGCTGCTGCGCTACCTGAACCGCGGACGCGCGCGCCGAGCTGCGGCGCGCTGCCGACGCCGCAGATCAGCTTCAACTACCTCGGCCGGCTGGCCGGCGGCGGCGTCCGAGCGACGTGCCGACGTCGGCGTGGGCTCCGGTCGACGGACACCGGCGACCTCGGCGGCGCCCGGACGCCGACATGCCGGTCGCGGCGGCGCGTCGACATCAACGCCGTCACCGCCGACGGCGCCGACGGCCCCGGCTGCGGCGCCACGTGGGCGTTCCCGACCGGGGTGCTCGCCGCGGCCGAGGTCGAGCGAGCTCGCCGAGCTGTGGGTCGCGGCGCTCGACCGCGCTGGCCGCGCACGCGCAGCCGCCCGGACGCCGGCGGGCTCACCCCGTCGGACCTCGACCTGGTCGACGCTCGACCAGGACGCGATCGACCGGCTCGAGAGCCGCGTACCCGGACGCTGACCGACGTCTGGCCGCTGTCGCCGCTGCAGGCCGGCCTGCTCTTCCACGCCCAGCTCGCCGACGCCGTCGGTCGACGTCTACACGGTGCAGCTGGTGCTCGACGCTGCGCGGCGACGTCGACGCCGACCGGACTGCGCCGGGCCGGCGCAGGCGCTGCTCGACCGGCACCCGAACCTGCGGGCGGCGTTCGTCGCCGACAGCGACGGCGCAGCCCGTGCAGGTCGTCGCCGAGCACGGTGCGACGCTGCCGTGGACCGAGGTCGACCTGTCCGCGCTCGACGACCGGCGGACCGCGACGCGAGCTCGACGCGATCGCTGGCCGCGGACCGGCGCCGCCAGTTCGACCTGGCCGACGCCGCCGCTGCTGCGGTTCACGCTGGTCCGGACCGCGCCGACGACCGAGTACCGGCTGGTCGTGACCAACCACCACATCCTGCTCGACGGCTGGTCGATGCCGCTGCTGATCCGGGACCTGCTCGCGCTCTACGCCACCGACGGCGACGCCGGCGGCGCTGCCGCGCGTCCGCTCCTACCGCGACTACCTGGCGTGGCTGCGCCGCGCAGGACACGCGGACGTCGCGCGGACGCCTGGGCGCACGCGCGCTCGCCGGGCGTCGACGAGCCGACGCTGCTCGCCCCGCCGGACCGCGGCGGCGCAGGCGACACCGTCGCCCGGCGAGGTGCGCCGTCGACGCTCGGCGAGGAGCAGACCGACGCGCGCTGCGGGCGCTGGCCCGCGAGCGCGGGGTCACCGCTCAACACCGTCGTCCAGGCGGCCTGGGGGATCGTGCTCGGCGCAGCTGACCGGCCGCGACGACGTGGTGTTCGGCGCCACCGTCTCCGGCCGGCCGCCGCAGCTCGCCGGCGTCGAGTCGATGGTCGGGCTGTTCATCAACACCGTGCCGGTCCGGGTCCGCCTCGACCCGCGACGAGACGCTCGGCGAGCTGCTCGAGCCGCGTGCAGGCCGAGCAGGCCGCCCTGCTCGACCACCACCACCTCGGCCTCGCCGAGATCCAGCGCGCGGTCGGGCCCGGCGGCCGTGTTCGACACGCTGACCGTGTTCGAGTCGTATCCCGGTCGACCGGGCGGGGCTGGCCGAGCGACACCGACATCGCCGGGCATGCGCGTCGCCGGCGTCACGAGCATCGCGACGCCACCCACTACCCGCTGGCCCTGGTCGCCTCCGCGGACGACGCAGCTGCGGCTGCAAGCTCGAGTACCTCCCGGACCTGTTCGACGCGCGGCGCGGTCGACGCGATCGCGCGACCGGCTGCTGCGGGTGCTCGACGCCGTCGCCGACGATCCCGGACATGCCGCTGGCCGCAGCTGCGACCTGCTCGTCGCGGCCGAGACGCGACCGAGCTGCGCGCCGGTGCGCGGCCGCCCGGCGGGTCGCCGCCGGACGCTGCCGCAGATGCTTCGCCGACGCGGCGGCCGCGACCGACCCGACGCGGTCGCGCTGGTCGTGCGGCGGACGCGAGATGTCCTACCGCGAGCTCGACGAGCGGTCGAACCGGCTGGCCCGGCGTCCTGATCGCGCGCGGGCGTCGGGCCGGAGACGTTCGTGGCGCTGGCGATGCCGCCGTCGGTCGAGTCGGTGCTCGCCGGTGTGGGCGGTCGCCAAGACCGGTGCGGCCTTCGTGCCGGTCGACCCGAACTACCCGCCGGACCGGATCGAGCACATGCTCACCGACTCCGGCGCGCCGTCGGGCTGACCGTCGCCGACGCACCGCGACCGGCTGCCCGGACCGGCGCCGCTGGCTGGTCGCTCGACGACCCCGAGTTCGCAGCGCGACTGTGCGCCGCAGTCCGGCGGCGCCGGTCACCGACGCCGACCGCGCGCGCGCCGCTGCGGCTCGACCACGCCGCGTACGTGATCTACACCTCCGGCTCCACCGGGCTGCCGAAGGGCGTCGTGGTCACCCACCGCGGGCTCGACGAACTTCGCCGCCGAGCAGCGCGACCGCTTCGCGCGCCGACGCGACGTCGCGGGCGCTGCACTTCGCGTCGCCCAGCTTCGACGCGTCGGTGCTCGAGTACCTGCTGGCGTTCGGGCGCGGGCGCGACGATGGTGATCGCGCCGCCCGACGGTCTACGGCGGCGCGGAACTCGCGCGAGCTGCTGCGCGCGCGAGCGGGTCACCCACGCGCTTCGTCACCCCGGCGGCGCTGGCCACCGTCGATCCCGACCGGCCTCGACGACCTGCGCAGTGCGTCGTCGTCGGCGGCGAGGCCGTGCCCGCCGGAACTGGTCGCCGCGCTGGGCGCCCGGGCCGGCGACTGTTCAACGGGTACGGACCGACCGAGGCCACCGATCGTGGCGAACATCAGCGACCCGATGGTCGCCGGGCGAGCCGGTCACCATCGGCGGCCCGATCCGCGGCGTCGCGCGAGCTGGTGCTCGACGCGCGGCTGCGGCCGGTGCCGGTCGGGGTCGCCGGGCGAGCTGTACCTCGCCGGGCGCGGCGCTGGCCCGCGGCTACCACGGCCGCGCCGGGGCTGACCGCCGAGCGGTTCGTCGCCGAACCCGTTCGGCGAGCCCGGCGAGCGGATGTACCGCACCGGCGACGTCGTGCGCTGGACGCGCCGGACCGGCGACGCTCGAGTACCTCGGCCGCAGCGACTTCCAGGTGAAGATCCGCGGCTTCCGCATCGAACTCGGCGAGATCGACGCGGCGCTCGCCGCGCACCCGGACGTCGACTTCGCCGTCACCGTCGGCCGCGCCGGGCCCGCCGGCGACACCGTCGCTGGTCGCCTACGTGCTGCCCGCGCGACGGCGGCGACGGTCGACCGCGCCGACGCTGCCGCGCGTTCGCCGGCGACCGGCTGCCCGCGCACATGGTGCCCGCCGGCGTCGTGGTGCTCGACGAGATCCCGCTGACCCCGGTCGGCAAGCTCGACCGCAAGGCGCTGCCCGCGCCCGAGTTCGTCGCGCCACCGCCGAGTTCCGGGCGCCGACCGACCCCGGTCGAGCGAGATCGTCGCCGACGTCTTCGCCGAGGTCCTCGGCGTCGACCGGGTCGGCGTCGACGACGACTTCTTCGACCTCGGCGGCAACTCGCTGATCGCCACCCGGGTGGTCGCGCGGCTCGGCGCGGCGCTCGGCGCCGACGTCGGCGTGCGGGCGCTGTTCGAGGCGCCGACCGTCGCGGCGCTGGCCGCCGCGGGTCGAGCGCGCGACGGCGGGCGCCGGCGCCGCCCGCGCTCGACGCGCGGCCGCGCGGCCCGAGCGGATCCCGCTGTCGCTGGCGCAGCAGCGGATGTGGTTCCTCAACCAGTTCGACCCGACGTCCGCCGGCGTACAACATCCCGCTCGCGGTGCGGCTGACCGGGCGCGCTCGACGTCGACGCGCTGCAGGCCGCGGTCGCCGACGTGGTCGAGCGGCACGAGTCGCTGCGCACCGTGTTCCCGGACGTCGACGGACGGCCCGTGCCAGGTGATCCTGCCCGCCGCGGACGCGGTCGCCGGACCTCGACGCCGGTCGACGGTCGCCGAGGACGAGCTGCCGCGACGCGCATCGCCGAGCTCGTGTCCGCGCGGGTTCGACGTCACCGCCGAGGTGCCGGTGCGGGCGCGCGCTGTTCGCGCATCGGCGCCGACCGAGCACGTGCTCGCGCTCGTGGTGCACCACATCGCGCGCCGACGGCTTCTCGATGGCGCCGCTGGCCCGCGACGTGATGGTCGCCTACGCGGCGCGCGTCGGCGGGCCGGCGCCCGGCTGGGCGCCGCTGCCGGTGCAGTACGCCGACTACGCGCTGTGGCAGCGCGAGCTGCTCGGCGCCGAGGACGACCCGGAGTCGCTGGTCGCGCGGCAGCTCGACTACTGGACGGACGCGCTCGCCGGGCTGCCCGGACCAGCTGGAGCTGCCCACCGACCGGCCGCGGCCCGCCGGCGCGTCGCTACCGCGGCGGCACGCGTCGACGTTCGACGATCGACGCCGGACCTGCACCGCGCGCTCGACCGAGCTCGCCCGCGAGCACGACGCGACCGCTGTTCATGGTGGTGCACGCCGCGCTGGCGGTGCTGCTGGCGCGGCTGTCGCGGCACCGACGACATCGCCGATCGGCACCCCGGTCGCCGGCCGCGGCGAGGCGCGCGCTCGACGACCTGGTCGGCATGTTCGTCAACACCCTGGTGCTGCGCACCGCAGGTCGACCCGGCGCGGCTCGTTCGCCGAGCTGCTCGCGCAGGTCGCGCGAGGCCGACCTCGCCGCGTTCGCGCACGCCGACGTGCCGTTCGAGCGGCTCGTCGAGGTGCTCGACCCGGCGCGGTCGCACCGCGCACACCCGCTGTTCCAGGTGATGCTCGACGTTCCAGAACGCTCGAGCCGCACCACCTCGAACTGCCCGGACTGACGGTCGAGCGGCTCGACGTCGACTGCGCACGTCGCGAAGTTCGACCTGCAGCTGACGCTCGCCGAGCGGTTCGACGAGGACGGCGCGCCGGCCGGGCATCGCCGGCGACGTTCACCTACGCACCGACCTGTTCGACGCGGCACCGTGCGCGGCGTTCGCGCGAGCGGTTCCTGCGGCGTCCTCGACGCGGTGACCGCCGACCCGACCGCGCCGGTCGGCGACATCGAGATCCTCGACGCGGCCGAGCGCGACCGCGATGCTCGACCGCAGTGGAACGTCGCCGGCGCGACGCCGGCACCGACGCACCCTGGTCGGACCTGTTCGCGAGCGCGGTCGGCCGCGGCACCCGGACGCGGTCGCGGTCCGTCGCGACGGCGAGACTCGCTGACCTACGCGCGAACTCGACGAGCGGGCGAACCGGCTGGCCCGGCTGCTGATCGCCCGCGGCGTCGGGCCCGGAGACGCTGGTCGCGGTGGCGCTGCCGCGCGTCGGTCGACCTGGTCGTCGCGCTGCTGGCGGTGGTCAAGGCCGGCGGCGGCTACCTGCCGGTCGACCTCGACGCTACCCGGCCGACCGGCTCGCGTTCATGCTCGACGACGCGCGCCCGGTCTGCGTGCTCGTCCACGGCCGCGGACGTCGATCGCGCTGCCCGGCACGGACGTGCCCGGTGGTCGTGCTCGACGATCCGGAGACTGGCACCGCGCTCGACGCGCGACTCGGCGCGCCGGTCACCGACGCCGACCGGCTGGCGCCGCTGCGACCCGGCAATCGTCGCGTACGTGATCTACACCTCCGGCTCGACCGGCCGGCCCAAGGGCGTCGTGGTCCCGCACCGCAACGTGCTCGCGCTGTTCGCGAACACCGCAGCCGCAGTTCGGCTTCGGCGCGGACGACGTGTGGACGATGTTCCACTCCTACGCGTTCGACTTCTCGGTGTGGGAGCTGTGGGGTCCGCTGCTGCACGGCGGCCGGCTGGTGGTCGTCGACTACGTCACCGCGCGCTCGCCCGGAGACGTTCCTGCGAGCTGCTGCGCGCGCGAGCGGGTGACGGTGCTGAACCAGACCCCGTCGGCGTTCTACCAGCTGGCCGAGGCCGACCGGCTCGGCGACGGCGGACCGCGCCGGCGCTGGCGCTGCGGTACGTGGTCTTCGGCGGCGAGGCGCTCGACCTCGGCCGGCTCGGCCGCTGGTACGCGCGGCACGGCGACGCCGCGCCCGCGCTGGTCAACATGTACGGCATCACCGAGACCACCGTGCACGTCACGCACCTGCCGCTCGACGCGCGCGACGCCGCGTCGCGGCGTCGGCGAGCGTGATCGGCCGCGGCGATCGCCGGGCTGCGGGTGTACGTGCTCGACCGGCGGCTGCGCCCGGTGCCGCCGGGCGTGGCCGGGGAGATGTACGTCGCCGGGCGCGCAGGTGGCCCGCGGCTACCTCGGCCGGCCCGGCGCTGACCGCCGACGCGGTTCGTGGCCGACCCGTTCGGCGCGCCCGGGGCGCGGATGTACCGCACCGGCGACCTGGCGCGGTGGAACGCGCGACGGCGAGCTGGAGTACCTCGGCCGCACCGACTTCCAGGTGAAGGTCCGCGGCTTCCGGATCGAGCTCGGCGAGATCGAGGCGGCGCTGCTCGCGGTACCGCGGCGTCGCGCAGGCCGTCGTCCTGGTGCGCGACGACGGGCAGCGGCGGCACCGGCTGGTCGGCTACGTGGTGCCGGAGCCCGGCGCCGCCGTCGACGCGGCCGCGGCGCTCGACTTCGTCGGCACCCAGCTCGCCCGCACATGGTGCCGCCGCCGTGCGTGGTGCTCGACGCGCTGCCGCTGACCGTGAACGGCAAGCTCGACCGGAAGGCGCTGCCCGAACCGGACTTCGGGGCCCGGGTGACGGCCGGCCGCGCCCCGGCCACCGAGACGGAGACGCGTCCTTGCCGGCCTGTTCGCCGAGGTGCTCGGCCTCGACTCGGTGGGTGTCGACGACTCGTTCTTCGCGCTCGGCGGCGACAGCATCATGTCGATCCAGCTGGTGACCCGGGCCAAGGCGGCCGGGCGTGGTGCTCACCCCGCGGGAGGTGTTCGAGCGCAAGACCGTCGCCGCGCTCGCCGGTGGCCGCGTCCGGGCGGGCGCCGGGCGACGCGTCGTGCTCGACGAGCTGCCCGGCGGGGGAGTCGGCGACATGCCGCTGACCCCGATCATGCACTGGCTGCTCGACCGGCCGGAGCCGCCGGGGACTTCCGCCGCTACTCCCAGACCGCGCTGCTCACGCTGCCGCCCGGGGCGAGCACGCGGACACCGTCGAGCGCACCCTGCAGGCCGTCCTGGACCACCACGACATGCTGCGGGCGCGGCTGTTCCGCGCGATCCCGACGGCGAAGCGGCGATGAGGTCGCCGAACCGGGGTCGGTGCGCGCCGCATCGGTGCTGCGCCGGGTCGCGGTCGCCGGCGTCGAGGCCCCGAGTTCGCCGCGATCGCGGCGGCCGAACTCGACGCCGCGGCCGACCGACTCGACCCGCGGGCCGGGGTGATGCTGCAGGTGGTGTGGTTCGACCCCTCGGACGCGGCGACCCGACGCCCGGGCCGACTGCTGATCGTCGTGCACCACTTGGTGATCGACGGGGTGTCCTGGCGGATCCTGATCCCGGACCTGGCGACGGCCTGGGCGCAGCTCCGCGCGGGTCAGGACCCCGTCCTGGCGCCGGTGGGCACGTCGATGCGGCGGTGGGCGCACGGACTCGTCGAGGCGCGCGACGCGACCAGGCCGGGGAGATCGACCTGTGGCGGCGGATGCTGGCCGGCCGGACCCGGTGCTCGGATCGCGTGCGCTCGACCCCGCGGTCGACACCGACGCGACCGTGCGAAGATCGCGGTCGAGCTCCCGCGCGAGGTGACCGAGACGCTGCTGACGCGGCTTCCCGGAGGCATTCCACGGCGGCGTCAACGACGGACTGCTGACCGCGCTGGCGATGGCGGTGACCCGGTGGCGGTCCGCCCGCGGCGACGAGGTGTCCGCGACGCTGGTCGATCTCGAGGGCCACGGCCGCGAGGAGCAGGTGGTCCCGGGCGCCGATCTGTCCCGCACCGTCGGCTGGTTCACCACGATCTTCCCGGTCCGGCTCGACCTGTCCGCGATCGACCTCGACGACGCGTTCGCCGGCGGCCCGGCCGCGGGCGCCGCGGTCAAGGCGGTCAAGGAGCAGCTGCTCGCGATCCCGGACCACGGCATCGGCTACGGGCTGCTCCGGTACCTGAACGAACCGAGACCGAGTTGCGCGAACTGCCGCGCCGACAGATCAGCTTCAACTACCTCGGCCGGCTGGCCGGCGGAGCCGGGACGCTGACCCCGGCACCGGCTGGATGCCGGTCACCGACACCGACCTCGACGACGCCCCGAGCCGCAGATGCCGGTCGCGGCGGTCCTCGACATCAACGCGATGACCTCGGCTCCGCGGACGGGCCCGGCTGCGGGCCACGTGGGCGTTCCCGACGCCGGGTCCTGCGGGCCCTCGAGGTGCGCGAGCTCGCGGAGCTGTGGGTGGAGGCGTCGACCGCGCTGGCCCGGCACGCCGACGCGCCCACCGCGGGCGGGGCTCACCCCGTCCGACCTCGCCCTGGTCGACCTCGACAGGACGCGATCGAGCGGCTCGAGGCCCGGTTCCCCGGCCTGACCGACGTGTGGTCGCTGTCGCCGCTGCAGTCCGGCCTGCTCTTCCACGCCCAGCTCTCGGACGCGTCGGTCGACCCGTACCTGGTGCAGCTGACCCTGACGCTGCGGGGCGCCGTCGACCCGGACCGGATCCGCCGGGCCGGTCAGGCCCTGCTCGACCGGCACCCGAACCTGCGGGCGGCGTTCGTCGCACGACCAGGGCGGCGCGCCGTCCAGGTCATCCGGCACCACGTCGAGCTGCCGTGGCGCGAGGTCGACCTCGCCGGCACGCGCGCCGAGGACCGCGAGGCCGCCAATGCGCGCGGATCGTGGCGGCCGACCGGGTCGCCGAGGTTCGACATGGCGACCGCGCCGCTGATGCGGTTCGCTGCTGGTCAGGCTCGCCGAGGACGAGTACCGGCTGGTGCTGACCAACCACCACATCCTGCTCGACGGCTGGTCGACGCCGCTGCTGATCCGGGACCTGCTGACGCTGTACGCGACCGACGCCGACGCGTCGGCGCTGCCGCCCGTGCCGCCCCTACCGCGACTACCTGGTCTGGATGTCCCGGCGGGACATCGACGCAGTCCGACGAGGCGTGGCGGCAGGCCCTCGCCGGGCGTCGAGGAGCCGACCCTGCTGGCGCCCGCGGACGCGGTCGTCGCGCACTTCGGGCAGCCAGGAGATCGGGCTGCACGCTGTCCGAGGAGCAGACCAGCCGGCTGCGGGCCTGGTGGCGGGCGAGCGCGGCCTCACCCTCAACACCGTCGTCCAGGCGGCGTGGGGGATCGTGCTCGGCGCGCTGACCGGCCGCGACGACGTGGTGTTCGGCGCCACCGTCTCGGGCCGGCCGCCGGAGCTGCGCCGGCATCGAGTCGATGGTCGGACTGTTCATCAACACCCTGCCGGTCCGGGTCAGGCTCGACCCGACGAGACGCGTGGGCGCGCTGCTGGACCGGGTGCAGGCCGAGCAGGCGGCGCTGCTCGATCACCACTACCTCGGGCCTGGCCGAGATCCAGCGGCGCCGCCGGCCCGGCGGCGGCCTTCGACACCCTGACCGTGTTCGAGTCGTACCCGGTCGACCGCGCCGGGCCTGACCGACAGACCGACATCGCCGGCATGCGCGTCACCGGCGTCGACGGGCGAGGACTCCGCCCACTACCCGCTGAGCCTCGTCGCGTCCGGCGACGCGCGGCTGCACCTGAAGTTCGAGTACCTCCCCGACGTCTTCGACGAGGGCGCCGTCGACGACCATCGCGGACCGGGTGCTGCGGGTGCTCGACGCGCTGGCCACCCGTCCGGACCTGCCGCTGGCCGCGCTGTCACCTGCTGACCGAGCGGCGAGCGCGCCGACCTGGTCGCCGGTGCGCGGCCGGCCGGGCGGGCTCGACCCGCACGCTGCCGCAGATCTCTCGAGAGGCGGCCGCGCGCGATCCGGACGCGCACGCGCTGTCCTACGAGGGACGCGACGTCAGCTACCGCGAACTCGACGAGCGGTCGAACCGTCTGGCCCGCGCTGCTCATCGCGCGGGGCGCGGGCCCGGAGACGTTCGTGGCCCTCGGCATTCCGCGGTCCGTCGAATCGGTGCTCGCGGTGTGGGCGGTGGCCAAGACCGGTGCGGCGTTCGTGCCGGTCGACCCGAACTACCCGGACGAGCGCATCGAGCACATGCTCACCGACTCCGGTGCCACCCTCGGCGTGACCATGACCGCGCACCGGACCGGCTGCCCGACTACCGTCGCCGTGGCTGCTCCTCGACGATCCCGACTTCGCGACCGAACTGCGCAGCCGCAGTCCGCCGCGCCGGTGACCGACGCCGACCGGACGGTCGCCGATCACGCTGGACAACGCCGCGTACGTCGTCTACACCTCCGGGTCGACCGGGCGTCCCAAGGGCGTGGTGGTCACCCACCGCGGCCTGGACAACTTCGCCGCCGACCAGCGCGAACGCTTCGGCGCGACGCCGACGTCCCGGACCCTGCACTTCTCGACGCCGAGTTTCGACGGGTCGGTGTTCGAGTACCTGCAGGCGTTCGGGCGCCGGCGCGACGATGGTGATCGCGCCGCCGCACCGTGTACGGCGGCGAGGAACTCGCGCGGCTGCTCGGCCGACGGGAGCGTCACCCACGCCTTCATCACCACCGCCGCGCTGGCGTCGGTCGATCCCGGCGGGCTCGACGAGCTCCCGCACGTGGTCGTTCGGCGGCGAGGCTGCCCGCCGGAACTGGTCGCCCGCTGGGCGCCCGGGCCGGCAGCTGTCCAACGCGTACGGGCCGACCGAGACCACGATCATGTCCAACATCAGCGACCCGATGGTCGCCGGGCGACCCGATCACGATCGGCGGGCCGATCCGCGGCGTGTCGCGAGCTGGTGCTCGACGCCCGGCTGCAGCCGGTCCCGGTCGGGGTGCCGGGCGAGCTGTACATCGCCGGGGCCGGTCTGGCCCGCGGCTACCACCGCCGGCCGGCACTGACCGCCGGACGGTTCGTCGCCGACCCGTTCGGCGCGCCGGGCGAGCGGATGTACCGCACCGGCGACATCGTGCGGTGGACGGGCCGACGCACACGCGTCGAGTACGTGGGCCGCAGCGACTTCCAGGTGAAGGTCCGCGGCTTCCGCATCGAACTCGGCGAGATCGACTCCGCGCTCATGGCGTAGCCCGGACGTCGGCTTCGCCGCGACCCTCGGCGTGCCGCGGTCCCGCGGGCGACACCGTGCTGGTGTCCTACGTGCGTGCCGACGTCGGGCCGCGCCGGCTCGACCCGGCCGAGCTCGCCCGGCACCTGGCGGACCGGCTGCCCGTCCCACATGGTGCCCGCCTCGATCATGGTGCTGCGACGAGATCCCGCTGACCCCGGTCGGCAAGCTCGACCGCGTCGGCGCTGCCGGAGCCCGAGTTCCTCGTCACCGCGCACCGAGTTCCGGGCGCCGACCAGCCGACTCGAGGACACCGTCGCCGACGTCTTCGCCGACGGTGCTCGGCGTCGACCGGGTCGGCGTCGACGACAGCTTCTTCGACCTCGGCGGCAACTCGCTGAGTCGCCACCCGGGTGATGGCCCGGCTGCGGGCGCCGCTCGGCACCGACATCGGGGTGCGCGACCTGTTCGAGGCGCCGACCGTCGCCGCGCTGGCCGCGCGGATCGAGCACGCCGGCGCGGAGCCGGCCGCGGCGCGCCGGTGCTCGCTGCCCGCGCGACGCGGCCCGACCGGGATCCCGCTGTCGCTCGCGCAGCAGCGGATGTGGTTCCTCAACCAGTTCGACACCACCTCGGCCGCCTACAACATCCCGATCGTGGTGCGGCTGACCGGCGACCTCGACGGCGAGGCGCTCGGACTCGGCGCTCACCGACGTCGTCGACCGGCACGAGTCGCTGCGCACCGATGTTCCCGGTCCGCGGCGGACGAGCCGGTCCAGCAGATCCTGCCCGCCGCGGGTGCGCTGCCCGACGCCTGATCCCCGTCGCCGTCGCCGACGAGCGACCTGCCGCGCGGATCATCGGACCTCGCTGGTCCGCGCGGGCTTCGACGTCACCGCCGGCGATCCCGCTGCGGGTCGCGCTGTTCCGGCTCGGCGACCGACCGAGCACGTGCTGGCCATCGTGGTGCACCACATCTGCGGCCGACGGCTTCTCGATGGCGCCGCTGGCCCGCGACGTGATGGTCGCGTACAGCGCCCGCGTCGACGGCGGCGGCCCCGCACTGGGCGCCGCTGCCGGTCCAGTACGCCGACTACACGCTGTGGCAGCAGGACGTGCTCGGCTCGGAGGACGACCCCGAGTCGCTGATCTCCGCGCAGCTCGACTACTGGACGGACACGCTGGCCGGCGCTGCCCGACGTCCTGCGCACTGCCCGACCGACCGGCCGCGCCCGTCGCAGCAGTCCTTCCGCGGGCGATCGGGTCGACTTCGCCGATCGACGCCGACCTGCACCGCGCGCTCGCGGACTGGCGCGGGACCAACGACTCCACCGATGTTCATGGCCGTGCACGCCGCGCTCGCGGTGCTGCTCGGCCGGCTCGGCGGCACCGACGACGTCGCCGATCGGCACCCCGATCGCCGGCCGCGGCGAGCGCCGCCCTCGACGACCTGGTCGGCATGTTCGTCAACACCCTGGTCCTGCGCACCCAGGTCGACGCCGCCGCGATCGTTCACCGACCTGCTGCGCACGGTCCGCGACGTCGACCTCGGCGGCGTTCGCGCACGCCGACGTGCCGTTCGAGCGGGTCGTCGAGGCGCTCGAACCCGGCCCGGTCGACGGCGTACTCGCCGCTGTTCCAGGTGTCGCTCGAGTTCCAGAACAACGAGACGCCCGCACCTGGACACTGCCGGGCCTGCGAGGTCGAGGGCGTCGACCTCGACCTCGACGTGGTCAAGGTGGACCTCGAACTGATCCTGGCCGAGGAGTTCGACGACGGACGGCGCGCCGGCGGGCATGTCGCGGCGCGATCGACTACGCGACCGACCTGTTCGACGCCGACACGGTCCGCGGCGTTCGCCGACCGGTTCGTCCGGATCCTCGACGCCGTCACCGCCGACCCGCGACCGGCCGATCGGCGACCTCCCGCTCCTCGACGAGGCGGAGATCGCGGAGATGGCCCCGGCGCGCGGGCGAGCCGGACGTGCGCCGCGAGCTGTGGCCCGACCTGCTGACGGCCGCCGCGGCACTCGACCCCGACTCGATGGCGCTGTCCTTCGAGGACCGGCAGGTCACCTACCGCGAACTCGACGAGTGGTCGAACCGGCTGGCGCGGGTGCTGCGCGACCGCGGGGTCGGGCCCGGAGACGTTCGTGGCGCTCGGCATGCCGCGGTCGATCGAGTCGGTGGTGTCGATCTGGGCGGTCGCGAAGGCGGGTGCGGCGTTCGTGCCCGTCGACCCGACCTACCCGCGCGACCGCATCGAGCTACATGCTCACCGACTGCCGGGCGGTCGCTCGGGCTGACCGTCGCCGCATCGCGCGGACGACCTGCCGGACACGGTGCCGTGGCTGGTGCTCGACGACGACGACGTTCGCCGACGCAGGTCGCGGCCGTCGTCGTCGGCACCGGTCACCGACGCGGACCGGACCGCGCCCGCTGCACCTCGCCAACCCGGCCTACCTGATCTACACCTCCGGATCGACCGGACGACCGAAGGGCGTCATCGTCACGCACCGGGGCCTGGCGAACCTCACCGCGGAGGAGCACGACCGGTTCCAGCGTCACCGCACGAGTCCCGGGTCTCGCACCTGGCGTCCCCGAGCTTCGACGCCTCGGTGTTCGAGCTGATGATGGCGTTCAGCGCGTCGGCGCCGGCGTCGTGATCGTGCCGCCCACCGTCTACGGCGGCACCGAACTGGCGGACCTGCTCCGGCGCGAGCAGGTCACCCACGCGTTCATCACCCCGACCGCGCTGGCGTCGATCGACGACGACGGACTCGAGTCGCTGCGGGTCCTCGCCGTGGCCGGCGAGGCGTGCCCGCCGGAACTGGTCGCGCGGTGGGCGCCGGGCCGCAGGATGTTCAACGGGTACGGGCCCACCGAGACCACCATCCAGGCGAGCGTCAGCGACCCGATGGCGTCCGGGCGAGGCCGTGAACATCGGTGCACCCGCGCTGGGATTCGGCGTAGCTGGTCCTCGACGAGCGGCTGCAGCCCGTCCCGGTCGGTGTGCCCGGCGAGCTGTACATCGCCGGACCGGGCCTGGCCCGCGGCTACCACAACCGGTCCGGCGCTGACCGTCGGACGCTTCGTGGCCTGCCCGTTCGGGGAGCCCGGGCAGCCGGATGTACCGCACCGGCGACGTGGTGCGCTGGCAGCGGCGACCGAGCACCCTCGAGTACATCGGCCGCAGCGACTTCCAGGTGAAGGTCCGCGGCTTCCGCATCGAACTCGGCGAGATCGACGCCGTGCTCGCCCGTCACCCCGACGGTCGCGTTCGCCGCCACCATCGGTCACACCGGGCCGTCCGGGGACACCGCTGCTCGCCTCGTACGTGCACGCGGCCGACGGCGGCGCGGTGTCGACGCCCGCGGAACTGCGTACCTACGCCGTCGCGGACGCCTGCCCGCGCACATGGTGCCGTCCGCCGTCGTCGTGCTCGACCAGATCCCGATGACCCCGGTCGGCAAGCTCGACCGGAAGGCGCTGCCCGCGCCCGAGTTCGGTTCGACGCGCCGACGACTTCCGGGCGCCGGCGCACGCGAGCCGAGCGCGATCGTCGTCGAGGTCTTCGCGGAGGTGCTCGGGGTGGACCGGGTCGGCGCCGACGACAGCTTCTTCGACCTCGGCGGCAACTCCCTCGTCGCCACCCGGGTCGTCACGCGCGCTGCAGGAGCGGCTCGGCCGGACGGATCCCGCTGCAGTCGATGTTCCTCGATCCGACCCCGGCCGGGCTCGCCCGCCGGCTCGACGACGTGCCGTCGACGGAGTCGGCCGCGTCGACGAGGCGCTGCGCGGTGGTGATCCCGCTGCGCGCCGCAGGGCACCGGCCGACCGCTGTTCTGCGTGCATCCGGGAATCGGGCTGTCCTGGGGGTACGCCGGGCTGGTGCGGCACCTCCCGCCGGACCGCCCCGCGTACGGACTGCAGTTGCCCGATCGATCAGCGGCGGCGGCGACGTTCCGAGTCGATCGAGCAACTGGCGCACCGGTACGTCGAGGAGATGCGGGCGATCCAGGCCCACGGCCCGTACCACCTGCTCGGCTGGTCGCTCGGCGGCGTCATCGCGCACGCGATGGCCGTCGAACTGCGACGGGCCGGCGACGACGGTCGGCGACCCTGGCGGTCATGGACAGCTATGTCCCCGACGACGACGAGGACCCGCGGGCAGCTCGACCGTGCGAGGACCTGCTGCACGGCCTCGGGCTGGACCTCGAGCCACGGACGGCGGAGGCGCTGACCTACGCGCGGGCGGTCGAACTGCTCGACGAGTCGTTCGGGCAGCGAGACCGGCCTGACGGCGGCACACCTCGAGCGGATCAGCGCCGGATTCACGAACTCGGCGCAGATCATGGACCACTTCGTCCCGCCGGTCTTCGACGGCGACCTGCTCTTCTTCCCCGCCGGCAGGCGCGTCCGGCGAACGGACGAGCATTCGCCCGAGGAGTGGCGGCCGCTCGTCACCGGCGGCATCGACGAGGTCCCGGTGGACTGCGGGCACAACGAGATGATCGAACCGGACGTCGCTGGCCGTGATCGGTCCGGTGCTCGAGGCGTACCTCTCCTCGCATTGACCGCACTCTGCGCCAGCTAGGCGAGGACCCACTATAACGAAGAGCAAATACTCGCCAAACAGAGCCGCCCGCTGTGCCAGTATGAAGTCTTGTGTGCCCTGGTGACTGTCGAACGAAGATCAGGGGGACGGAGAGAAGCTTCCGCCTCTCGCATTCGCGAGTTCGGATCACGGACGTGGCCACAATTTCACCGGTCGGGGACACCGTACGGGGAGGAACCGCCGTGAAGCCCGTCGACACGCGGAAACCGGCTGCCCAACTTTCGGACGCGGTGCCTTTCCCGCTGTCCGCGGCGCAGCGTGCGACCTGGTTCGCGCAGCAACTCCGAGCCCGAGGTGCCGATCTCGATAGCGCACTACGTGGAGCTGCACGGCGACCTCGACGTCGACCTGTTGCGGCGGGAGATCGTCGCGGTCGCCCGCGAGTTCCAGTCGCCGCTCCTCAAGGTGGTCGAGGTCGACGGCCAGCCGATGCAGTACGTGGATCGACGCGACCGACATTCCCGCTGACCGTCATCGACCTTCGTGGCGAGGACGACCCGGTCGCCGCTGCGCACGAGTGGATGCACCGGGGCTACCAGGCCCCACTCGATCTCGGCGCGGATCGACTGGTCGAGACCTCGATCCTGTGCGTGGGCGAGTCGCATTACCTGTGGTACAGCCGCATTCACCACGTCGCGCTCGACGGATACGGCGCCATGACGATGGTCAACCGCATCGCGCACCGCTACTCGGCCTCGGTGGCCGGCCGCGAACCGGACCCGAATCGGCCTGCGACCCTGCGTGAGCTGTGCGACATCGACGCGCGCTACCGGTCGCTCCGATCGGTTCGCGGCGGATCGGGAGTACTGGGCGGAGCGAATCGAGGCAGTCGAGGGATCGACGCTGGCCGACGACGGCGCCGCGCCCGCACTCGCCAGGAGCGACGCTCGAGAGTGCCTCGCTGTCCGAGGTCGGCCGTTGCCGGCCTCCGCGGTTCCGACAGACAGGCGACCGCCGACCGCCGCAGCCACGATCATCGCCGCCTTCGCCTGCTACCTCTCGCGGCTGACGGCGCAAAACCGATGTACTCGTGCAAGTTCCGGTGTCCGGCCGGACAACGGCATTGCTGCGCAATTCCGGCGGCATGATCGGTCAACGTCGCGCCGCTGCCGATCTCGGTCGACGAGGAGCGACACGGTCGCGGAACTCGTGTCCCGGGTCCAGCGTGAGCTGATGGGCGCGTTGCGGCATCAGCGGTGCAGTCTCGACGACATCCGCCGCGACCGCGGGCGCGAGCAATGGCGCCGGGCTCGACGGACCGATGGTCAACGTCATGCTCTTCCACCAGGAGGTTCAGCTGGGCCCACTGGTCGGCGAATACCACATCGTCACGTCCGGTCCGGTGGACGATCTGCTGGTCAACGTGTACCCGAGCGGCACGCCGGCCGGACTCTTCGTCGATTTCCGGGCGAATCCGAACCGGTACCGAGGATTCGGCGCTGCGACTGCACCACCGGCAGTTCGTCGAACTGCTGGAAGAGTTCATCGTCGGCAGACCCGCAGGCGCGCGCTCGCACACGATCCACGAGGCGACCGGCTCGCGAAGGCGAGCGACGACGGCTCGAAGCGCGACAGCTCGAGTACTGGACAGACACGGCTCTCGGGCCTGCCCGAACTGCTGACCTTGCCGTCCGACCGGGCTCGACCCGCCGCACAGTCACTGCAGGGCGGACCGCGTCGAACTCCCGATCGGTGCCGCATACCCATCGCAGAGTCGCTCGCGCTGGCACGGCGAACACGGCACCACCACCTTCGCGGTTCTGCACGCGGCCTTGGCCGTTCTGCTGAGCCGGCTCGGGGGCGTCCCCGGATGTAGCGGTCGGAACGCCGGCCGCGGTGGACGGAACATGGCCCGAGGCTCCGCCCGAACGGTGCGAGGCCCAGAACATCGTGGTGCTGCGTAGCGCGTCGATCCGGACGAGTCCTTCACCGATCTCCTCGGCCGCGTTCACGAGGTCGCGCAGGAGGCGTTCGAGCACCGCGACGTTCCCTTCGATCAGCTGCCGCGGATACTCGAGGTCAGCGATTCCCCGGCGTTCTCGCCGATCGTCCAGGTGCTGTTCGAGTGCCGCGAGCGGACCGGACACTACCGGGCTCGGCAGGTTCGACCTGCGGGTGACCGCGGCCGAGCACTTCGACGCCGACGGCAGCCCGTCCGGCATCACCGCGACGCTCGGGTTCGCCATCGACCTGTTCGACCCGGCGACGGTGACCCGGCTCGGGATGCGGCTGCGTCGAATCCTGGAGACGGTCGACCGACCGACCCGAGGATCGGCGTCGGCGACATCGACATCCTCTCCGACACCGAACGCGCCACCCTCGTTCCGGCTCGTGGGCCGTCGGGCGGCCCGGAACGCACGCTGCCCGAACTCTTCGCCGCCGGCAGCACGAGTCACATCCCGCGGGTGTCGCCCTCTCCAGTCGCGGCGTCGAGATGACGTATCGCGAACTGGACGAGCGCTCGAACCAGCTGGCTGCGCGTCCTCGCCGACCGCGGCATCGGCCCGGAAGACTTTGTGGCGCTGGGCATGACCCGCTCGATCGAGTCGGTCGCTGTCGATGCTGGCGGTGGCCAAGTCGGGTGCCGCGTTCGTGCCGGTGGACCCGAGGTATCCGGCCGAGCGAATCGAGCACATGCTCGACGACTCCGGCGCCGTCGTCGGGATCACGGTGTCCGCCGAGCGTTCCCGGCTGCCGGACACGATTCCGCTGGCTGGTGCTCGACGAGGACGAGTTCCGGACTCTCTGTGCGAGCTGCAGCCGATGGCCGCCGTCACCGACACCGAGCGGCCCCGGCCCCTCCGCATGGAGAATCCGGCCTACGTGATCTACACCTCCGGCTCCACCGGCCGGCCCAAAGGGCGTGTCTGGTCACCCACCGTGGCCTGGAGAGCCTTGCGGCCGAACAGTGTTCACGATTCGGGGCGACGTCGGCGTCGCGGATTCTGCACTTCTCGACGCCGAGCTTCGACGCGTCCGTCTTGGAGTATCTGCACGCTTTCGGCGCCGGCGCCACGATGGTGATCGCACCGCCCACGATCTACGGCGGCGAGGAGTTGTCCCGGCTCCTGCGATCGGAGCGGGTCACCCACGGATTCATCACCACCGCGGCGCTCGGAACCGTCGAGCCCGGGCGGCCTCACCGACTTTCGGGACGTGGTGTCTCGGCGGCGAGGCGTGCCCGCCGGAACTGGTGAAGCGGTGGGCGCCGGGCCGCAGGTTGTACAACGCCTACGGGCCGACCGAGGCGACCGTCGTGTCGAACATCAGTGAACCGATGTCACCGGCCGGAGCAGTCACGTTGGGAGGTCCGCTCCGGGGATTCCACGAGGTCGTCCTCGATGCGCGCCTGAAGCCGGTACCGGTCGGCGTGGCAGGCGAGCTGTACCTCTCGGGCCCCGCCCTCGCCCGCGGGTATCACGGCAAACCGGCGTTGACGTGCCGAGCGGTTCGTGGCCGACCCCTTCGGCGGCCCGGGCGACCGGATGTACCGAACCGGTGACGTGGTGCGGTGGCGAACCGACCGCGCACTGGAATACCTGGGCCGCAGCGACTTCCAGGTGAAGGTGCGCGGATTCCGGATCGAACCCGGCGAGATCGACACGGTCCTGCGCACCCACCCCGGCGTCCGGACCGCAATGACGATGCCGCGAACGGCGCCGTCCGGCGAAACGGTGCTCGTGTCGTACGTGCTGCCGGCTGCCGGACGGTCGGTCGCGGCCGCGGAGTTGACGGACCATGTCTCGGGGCAGTTGCCGCCGCACCTGGTCCCGTCGGCGATCGTGGTGCTCGGACGAGATGCCGATGACCCCGGCGGGGAAGCTCGATCGCGAGGCGTTGCCGGCGCCGGAGTTCCTCTCGGCGGCCGAGTTCCGCGCACCGGCCGGTCCGGTGGAGCAGGCGGTCGCGCGGGTGTTCGCCGACGTCCTCGGTGTGGAGCGGATCGGTCTCGAAGCGACAGCTTCTTCGACCTCGGAGGCAACTCGCTGGTCGCGACCCGGGTGATCGCGCGCCTCAATGCCGCGCTGGGCGTCGATCTCGGGGTGCGGACCCTGTTCGAGGCGCCGACGGTGGAGGCGCTGGCGGGGTGGGTCGAGCGTACCGACGCGGGGCGCCCCGACCGCCCGAACCTGGTGGCGCAGCACGCGCCCGGACCGGATACCGCTTTCGCTTGCGCAGCAGCGTATGTGGTTCGTCAACCAGTTCGACACCTCCTCGCCGGCCTACAACATCCCGATGGCGCTGCGCCTGTCCGGGACGCTCGACGTCGAGGCGCTCCGGGCGGCGATGGGGGATGTCATCGAACGACACGAATCGCTTCGCACCGTGTACCCGGCGTCGGCGGACGGACCGCATCAGGTGATCGTGCCGCCGGCGCAGGTGATTCCGGATCTGGCGCCGCAGGCTCGTCGGGGACGAGGAGGCACTGCGCGCGCAGATCGCCGAGCTGGCGGCTCGGGGCTTCGACGTGAGCGCCGAGGTGCCCGTCCGCGGTGCGTTGCTGCGGACCGGACCCGACGAGCACGTCCTGGTGCTGGTCGTTCACCACATCTCGGCCGACGGTGCGTCGCTCGCACCGCTCGCCCACGACCTGGCGGTCGCCTACGCGGCGCGGCGGCGAGCGCAGACGCCGGACTGGCCCCCGCTCCCGGTGCAGTACGCCGACTACAGACTGTGGCAGCAGGGCGGTCCTCGGCGGTGACGACGATCCCGACAGCATGATGTCGGCGCAGTTGGAGTACTGGAAGACAGCGCTGTCCGGTCTCCCCGACGCGATCGACGCTTCCACTGGATCGACCGAGGCCCGCGGAGAGATCACTGCGGGGCGAGCGCGTTCGGTTCTCGGTTCCCGCGCGGATTGCATCGGGACCTGCTCCTGCTCGCGCGTCGACACGACGCCACGAGTGTTCATGGTGATGCACGCGGCGCTGGCGGTGCTGGCGGCGCGGTTGAGCGGGTCCGCCGACATCGCGATCGGGACGCCGATCGCGGGGCCGGGGCGAGGAGGCGCTCGACGACCTGGTGGGGATGTTCGTCAACACGCTGGTGCTGCGGACCGAGGTGAAGTCCGACCGCGACGTTCGCCGAGGTGCTGTCCCGCGCCCGCGAACGGACCTGGCGGCGTTCGGCCATGCCGAGGTCCCGTTCGAGAGCGTCGTCGACGCGCTGGCGCCCGGCCGTTCGACCGCGTACTCACCGCTCTTCCAGGTCATGCTGGAGTTCCAGAACACGGCGACCGCCCGGGTCGAGTTGCCGGGACTGACGGTGGAGGTCGTCGACGTCGAATTCGGGGTGGCCAAGTTCGACCTGCAGTTGACGCTCGCGGAGCGCTACGACGACATCGGGGAGCGCGGCAGGCCTCTCGGCGGAGTTCACGTTCGCGTCGGACGTATTCGACCGCGAGACCGTGGCAGGGGTTCGGGGAGCGGTTCGTCCGGGTTCTGCGAGGGGTGGCCCGCGGATCCGGACGCACCGGTCGGCGACGTGGAGATGCTCGTCCCCGGTGAGCGGGAGTTGGTGGTCGAGTCGTGGAACGCGACGGCGCGCGCGGTGCCGGCCGCGACCCTGGCCGTCGTTGTTGGATGCGCAGGTGGCGCGGACCCCGGACGCTCCGGCGGTGTCGTGCGCGGGTGTGATGTTGTCGTATGCGGAGTTCGATGCGCGGGTGAATCGGCTGGCGCGGTATCTGATCGGGGCGGGGGTGGGTCCGGAGTCGTTGGTGGGTGTGGCGGTGCGCGCGCTCGGTGGAGATGCTGGTGGGGATCTACGCGGTGATGAAGGCGGGCGGGGCGTACGTTCCGATCGATCCGGATCAGCCGGCGCGAGCGGGTGGGATATGTGCTGGGGGTAGCGGACCCGGTGTTGGTGCTGGCGACGCCGGGCGGATCGGGCGGTGGTGCCCGCAGGTGTGCCGGTGGTGGAGTTGGACTCCCTTGATGTGTCCGGCTTCTCGGCTGATCCGGTGGGGGATGGGGAGCGGTTGGCGTCCGTTGCGGCCGGGGAATGCGGCGTACGTGATCTTCACGTCGGGGTCGACGGGGCTGCCGAAGGGTGTGGCGGTGCCGCACGAGGGCGATCGTGAATCGGCTGTTGTGGATGCAGGAGGAGTATCGCGCTTGGACTCGACCGATGTGGTGTTGCAGAAGACGCCGGTGACGTTCGACGTGTCGGTGTGGGAGTTGTTCTGGCCGTTGCATGGTCGGGGCGCGGTTGGTGGTCGCGGTGCCGGACGGGCATCGGGATCCGGTGTATCTGGCGCGGGTGATTGCCGAGCAGTCGGTGACGACGGTGCATTTCGTGCCGTCGATGCTGGCGGTGTTCCGTGGCCGGCGCGTCGGTCGGCACGTGCACGAGCCTGCGGCGGGTGTTCGCGTCGGGTGAGGCGTTGCCGGCGGCGACGGCGGCGCGGATGCGTGCGCTGGTGCCGGCGGTGCGGGTTGCACAACCTGTACGGTCCGACGGAGGCGGCGGTGGACGTGACGTTCCACGAGGTCACCGGCGCGGACACGGTGGGGGTGCCGATCGGGGCGCCGGTGTGGAACACGCGGGTGTTCGTGTTGGATGGGCGGTTGCGGCCGGTGCCGGTGGGGGTGGCGGGGGAGTTGTATCTGGGCGGTGTGCAGTTGGCGCGGGGGTATCGTGGGTCGGGGTGATCTGACGGCGGATCGGTTTGTGGCGAATCCGTTCGGTGGCGGCGGTGGCGGGCGCGGATGTATCGGACGGGTGATCTGGTGTCGGTGGAGCGGGTCCGGGGAGCTGGAGTATCTGGGGCGTACCGATTTTCAGGTGAAGCTGCGGGGTCAGCGGGTGGAGTTGGGGGAGATCGAGGCGGTGTTGTTGCGCCGTCCGGGGGTGGCGCAGGCGGTGGTGGTGCTGCGGAGCGACGGGTCGCGCGGTGATTATCTGGCGGGGTATGTGGTGCCGGTTGCAGGGGTCGTCGGGGTGCAGCAGGATGTCGGCGCTGCGGATCGCGGAGAAGATGTCGGAGTCCGGGGCGGCCTCCAGCACTCGCGGAGCGAGCGGCGTCCAGGGCGGGTCACGCAGCTCGGGGACGTCCAGGCCGGCGATCTCGAACAGGGTCGTGTAGTCGAGCAGGGCGCTCATCTCGTAGACGGCGTCCAGCGCCAGGGCGAAGCGGTCGACCAGCTCGGCCACCATGGCGGGGTCGGCATCCGGCTGCACCTCGAGCCGGACGACCGGCTCGAAGCGCCGCTGGCGCAGCTCCTCCTCGACCATCGCCCGCTTGCTGAGCCCGTCGTTCTCGTCAAGCTCCACATCGGCGTCGCGGGCGACGCGCTGGCGCTGGCCACGAGCATTCCCGGAGACGGCCGCTTCGGCGTTGGCCCGGATCACCTGGTCGAGGCCGACGAACACCCACTCGGACGAGTCGACCGCCTTCAGTCGCAGCCACTGGGGCAGGTCGGTCGGCAGCTTCACACGCACGAGCACCGCCTCGCCGGTGACCGGATCCTCGAGCTGGAACGCCCACGAGGTCGAGAGGTTCGAGACGTACGGGAACGGGTGCGCGGCATCCAGGCTGAGCGGCGTCAGCACCGGCGAGATGTCGCGCTCGAACACGGCGGAGGCCTCGTCGCGCTGGGCTGTCGTCGAGGTCGTCCCAGCCGACCAGGCGGATCCCGTGCTCGGCCAGCCGCGGGCGCAGCACCTGCGTGTAACAGCCGGCCAGCTCGTCCAGCATCGACGTCACCATCGCCCGGATCCGCGCCGCCAGCTCGCGCTGAGCCGGCGCGGCCCGGCCGGTGGGGTCTGGCCAGCCGCGCCATGCGCTTCATGAAGAACTGTTCCATGTTGCTTCCGAAGATGGCGAGGAACTTCACCCGCTCGAGGAAAGGCGTGCGCGGGTCGCACGCCTCGTGCAGCACCCTGCGATTGAACTCGAGCCAGCTCGCGTCGCTGTCGATCCAGGCGCCGGGCTCAGCTCGCCGGGCCTGCCCGGCGGTGCCGGGATCGACTCACCCACCGCCACGACCACCTCCCGGTCTGGTCGAGCACCACATGGGCGAGAACCACCGGTACATCGATGGCAATCTAGTGGAATCCCGCGCGGCGATCCGGTCTAGAGGTTGTCCGTGGCGATTCGGCTGTCCCAGATGTCGCCCAGTGGCTAGCGGAAGCCGGCAGACGGCGATGATCCTGCCCCGCTCCTCGTTTTCGATGTGGTAGGGATTCTGAATCGTGGCCAGCGGCGAAAGCTGGTGCACATCCCCCGCAGCTCGCTCGGGTCATAGCCGACGGTGCAGCACCTCCGCTGCGGCAGCCGGGCGGGCGCCAGTACTGCCAGCTACGTGCCCCGAGAGCGGGGGCGGCAGGCCCAGCGGCGGCCCGAAGCGGGCGAGCGCGCCGGCCTCGCCGTAGTTCTGGGCGACGATCGCCGCGTGCGCGCGCTCGGCCGCGGGCAGCGATCGCCACGCCCGGGCCGTCTGCGCGACCAGCTCCGGCCAGCCGATCTCGTCCTTGAAGAACGGGTCGTTCCAGAGGCCGCGAATCGATCATGACTGCGGTCGAGCGCACCGGCACGACCACCTGAGCCGCAACCGCGATCACGGCCACCTGGACGCCGTCAGCGCGGTCAGGTGCGGCCGGCGCCGCCACCGGCCGGCGGGCGCCAGCGTTCGAGCGCCACGGCGCCGGCGGCGACGCACACGATCAGCGCCGGCAGCGGGTAGTACGCACGCCCCTGCTCGAGCCCGAACCCGACCAACCAGCGCCGCCGCCCAGGTGAACGGGCGCAAGGCCGGGCGCCGCCACATCCAAACGCCGCCGATCACGGCCAGCGCCGTGCACGCGGCGAGGAACACGGCCGCGCCGGCCACGTAGCGCGGCGGCGGCGTGTCGGCGGCGGTCTGCGCGTGCTGGCTGGACGCGAAGCTGGCGCTGGGCCAGCCGTGGTCGATCTCCCAGCCAGACGTTCGGCAGCAACAGGACGAGCGCGATCGCGGCCGCCATCCAGGGCCCGGGTCCGCAGCAGACGGCGCTGGGCGTCAGCGCGAGCCCAGCCAGCAGCGCCAGCAGCAGCGTCGCGATCGTGTACTTGGCCTCCAGGCCGATGCCGGCCGCGACGCCCACCGCCGGCCACAGCCGCGGCATCGGCCGAGACGACGCGCGACGCAGCACCAGGTAGAGCGTCGCCGTCTGCGCCGCCAGGTCGAGCCACGTCGGATGGAAGAGGCTGGCCGCACCAGCGCGACCGGCGCCGTCGCCCAGGCCAGCGCCGCGCCCGCCTGCGCGCGCAGACCGCCGCCGAGCTCGCGCGCGCACAGCGCCACCAGGCACGCTGGTCAGCGCGATCACCATCGTCGTCAGCGCGCAGCGCGTCCAGCGAGGTGCCGAACACGAGCCACCACCGCCGCGCCCGACCACGGCGATCAGCGGCGGGTAGTCGACGTAGCCGAGCGCCAGGTGGTGCGACGCCGCCAGGAAGTAGAGCTCGTCGCGGTGCCAGCCGTAACGGCCCCGAAAGGCGAGGCCGGTCGGCCGGCGCCGGCGGCGCCGGCGCCGATACCACCAGCGTCGAGCGCACGGCCGTGCGCGGCCCGGCGGCCTCAGGCGACTCGGCGGCAGCGATCGCGGTCGCGGTCATGAGCGTGGCGGAGACTATCGCCGCGCGGGATCTGCGGGCGGTGCCTGGGTCGCACTACGCTTTCGGCAGATCACTCTCAGGTCGCAGGAGGTGCCGATGGCCGGCTACACGATCGTGAACATGAACGAGCTCGAGAACTCGGCCGCCGGCCGCGAGGGCGTCGAGGCGCGCTTCGCCCGCAAGCATCTCGACTCCGAGCACTTCGGTGTCAGCGTCTTTCGCTACGGGCCGGGGCACCGCAACACCCTGGGCCACAGGCACCGCGAGCAGGAGGAGGCATACCTCGTCACCGCCGGCTCCGGCCGGATCAGGCTCGACGACGACATCCTCGACCTCAAGCCGTGGGATCTGGTGCGGATCGCGCCGGCCACGGTGCGTGCGCTGGAGGCCGGGCCGGACAGGCTGGAGGTGGTTGCGATCGGATCCGATCGTCCCGAGGGTGGCGACGGCGAGACCGTCGAGGACTGGTGGACGGACTGATGCGATGACCTCGGGCGACGTGGTGATGCCCTCCGGCAGGCAGTTCGAGATCTCGCTGGGCGACCAGCGCGTGGTCGTGGTCGAGGTAGGGGGCGGCCTGCGTTCCTACGCCGTCGACGGCGCGGACGTGCTGGACGGCTATGCGGCCGACAGCATGTGCACATCCGGCCGCGGCCAGGTGCTGATCCCGTGGCCGAACCGGATCGATGATGGGCGCTACGACTTCGACGGGACCAGCCATTCGCTGCCCCTGACCAAGGTGCCGAACCGCAACGCGATCCACGGGCTTGTCCGCTGGGCGGCCTGGACGGCGGCGGAGCATGAGCCCCACCGCGTGGTAATGGCGCACGTAGTGCATCCGCAGCCGGGGTACCCGTTCTCGTTGTCGCTGTCGATCGAGTACTCGCTCTTCGGACGCCGGCCTGTCGGTGCAAACGACCGCGACCAACGCCGGCGATCGCGAGCTGCCCGTACGGCTGCGGCGCCCACCCCTACCTGACGGCAGGCTCGGGAGCTGTGGACACGCTGGAGCTGCGGATTCCCGCGGGCACCGTGCTGCGGTCCGACGAGCGCGGCCTGCCCCACCGGCTCGACGCCGGTCGCGGGCACCGACTACGACTTCCGCGCGCGGCGGCCATCGGCGGGCTGGTGCTCGACAACGCCTTCACCAACCTGGAACGGGCCGCCGACGGAGTGGCCCGCGTCGGTTTGCGTGACCCGGAGTCGGGCGCCGGGCGGACGCTGTGGGTGGAACCGAGGCGTACCCGTACGTGATGGTGTTCAGCGGCGATCCGCTGCCGGATGTCGCCCGCCGGGCGCTCGCCGTCGAGCCGATGTCGTGTCCGCCCAACGCGTTTCGCAGCGGCGAGAGTCTGGTGCGGCTGGCGCCCGGCGAGTCTCACACCGCGACGTGGGGGATAACGTCTAGCGCCGCGTGACCCGGACGTAGCACGCCGGTCACGCGTGTGACGGGCGCGGACACGGACTCCCGGCGGCCTGCCTCGTCCGATCGGGGTAGAGGCCCGGCGTCCGGCGACCGATAGCGTGCCGCCATGCCGGTGCCGACGACAGTGAGGCCGCGGCGGATCGATCCCCGGCTACTGCGGCGCACCCGCGGCTCGCGGCTGGCACTTGCGGTCGATGCGGTGCTCGGGATCGCCGCGGCGCTGCTGGTGCTGGCCCAGGCGGTGCTGATCGCCCACGTTGCCGCGCGTTCCTTCGACGGCGCCGCGCCGGCCGCGCTGGTAGTACCGCTGGCCGCACTGTGCGTCGTGGTGGCGGCGCGTGCGGCGGCGTCATGGGGATTCGACGTGGTCGGGCGGCTGGCCGCGGCCGACGTGCTGTGCGCGCTTCGCGGCGATCTGGTCAGAAGCCGGCTGAGCGACACCCCCGCCGGCCTCGATGCGAAGGACGATGCCGAGCTGGCCGTGGCGGCGGTGGCCGGCATCGACGCCCTCGAGACGGTGTTCGCGCGCCT
>CAVWIA010000001.1:0-763232 GCA_963754965.1 uncultured Actinomycetota bacterium | reverse complement strand
GCCGTCATCGAATCATTCTGGGGACGGATGCAAACCGAGCTGCTGAACAGGAAACGCTGGAACACCCGCGTCGAGCTGGCGAACGCCATCTTTGAATACATTGAAGGCTTCCATAACCGCCGCCGACGCCACTCCGCTTTGGGCTGGCACACCCCGTTAAAGTTCGAAACCACATCCATGCCAAGCAGCCCAACTCCTCACTGACGTATCCACGAAACTGGGTCAAGATCAGTCCGGGAAACCGGGAACAGCTCAGACTCCTTATTTCGCCGGTCCGTTCTTGCTGTGTCGGTGGTTCTGCGTCGGGCTCGGAGGTCTTTGGGTAGCGTTCGGCGATGATCTTGCGGGCGTGGTCGATTGTTACTGGAGTGTCGGCGACGTCGCGCAGTACGTAGGGCTGTCCGGTCCGCCAGCAGGCGACGATTCGGGTCAGCAGCGTGGTGGCGATGTGACAGAGTCGCGGAGTTGTGGCGCTTGCCGGCGTCGAGCCTGGCACTGATCACCTCGACTTGTATCGCGGCGGACCGGCAGCAGTGGAACCGAAACTCCGCGACCGCGTGCTCGCGGTCATCTTCGATGGGCTTCGCCGCCGTTGATCTGCCGCCCGCCCCAGCTGCTGGCCGGGCTGCCGCAACAAAACGCACCGTCACCCACGGCAACGATTTCTCCGGCGCTGGGGTGGAAGATGCCTATGTCGAGGCCATTGATCAGCACCAGGGGGTTTGGGCGACGCCGATGTGGTGTAGCCAGCGTGTGGGAGTCTCCTCGACTTCGGAACCCCCTCAGCGGCCGAAAAGCTCATGCTGTTCCAAAAATGCAGCGAATGATTTAGGAATGTCCCGCCACAATACCCGCAGGATTTGATCCAATAGGCATCGAACTATTGAGATGCAGGAGGAGAAGATGGAAGCTGCCGCCCATGCAAACGCAGCATCTGAGACCGGGAAGCAGTATTCCCTTGGCAGAATCCTGGGCATCTGGGCGCTGGCAGCCGTGCCGATGGGTATCCTCGGCTGGATCATTTTCCCTGCCGTATCACCTGATTTCAAGTCGGATCCGCTGGGAGCGGGCGTCACCCGATTCGTGCTGCTCTTGATCGGTTTGATCTGGCTGTTCGTTCTTTCCATGATCATCGTCCGCCAGGAAGAGGGCGATCTCCGCTGGGCGACGGTCAAGCGCAGGTTGCGGCTCAACACGCCGCGCGATCCGAAAACCGGTGAAACCCGCCGCAAGTTGTGGTTGTGGGTGATCCCGTTTCTGATCGGGATTATCGTGTGGGAACTTGCCCTTACGTCTTACGTCGACGGCCTGTGGGTCTCACTCTTCCCCTTTTTCGCCGAGCCTCCGGGATATAGCCTGGGCGCGGTTTTTGAATCACAGGAAATGCTTGACCGACTGGTGGGCGCCTGGTGGTTCCTTGCCCTGTTTGCGGTCAATGCCATCTTCAATACGGTCCTGGGAGAGGAGTTTCTGTTTCGAGGTGTGTTGCTGCCCAGGATGGAGGGCGTATTTGGCAGGTGGAGCTGGGCAGCAAACGGGGTGCTCTTTGGCTTCTATCACCTTCACCAGCCTTGGGGTATCCCTGGGTCTGTCGTTAGTGGTGTCTTCCTGTATGCATTTCCGAGCTGGCGATTCCGCAGCACTTGGATGGGCGTTATCGTCCACTCTGCTCAAAGTGTGTACTTTGCTTTCTTGATCCTTGGAGTCGTATTGGGTTTGGCGTAGGCGTGTGGGAGATAGATTGGAGTCGTGTAAAATGAGCCCGGCCTTCACCCCGCGGTCCATGGCAGGCGGTGTTGCTATAGGTCCTCTTCGCGTATCACGTCAAGGTTTTGGAACGCCAGGGGTGCTTCGGAGATCTCAGCGAGGAACGCAGCGAATTCCGCGGTCTCCGGGCGGTTGGAGTTTTCCATGCCGCTCTCGTAGGAGGCGAATTCCACTATCAGCAGGTATCGATCCTCTGTGTCCCGGTCCCGGCTCAGGACCGCGTGATGCGGGATGCGGCTGCCTGTGGTTCTGCTTATCCAGGCATCGAGGTTGCTGTTGAAATCGTCGATCCGTCTGGTTCTGAATTCAATGATCTGCGCAAACTTCATGACGCTGTTGCTTCCAGCACGATATTGAATGGTGTTTCGGCGACCCGGCGCAGTGTTGTGAATCCGCCGCCGGTGACGATCTCACGCAATCGGGCCTCGCCGGCTTGCGCACCGAGCGCCACGCCCACCTCCTGAGACAGTGAACTCGGCGTGCAGAGCAGGGTCGAAAAGCCGTAGTAGGCGGCGCCGACTGGGTTGAGGTTGTCGCTCAGGTCGTCGTTGGCGAACGGTTCGATCAGCATGAGCGTGCCCCCGGGCGCGAGGTGGCCATGGACATGGGCGCATGCACCGGTGGGATCACCCATGTCGTGTAGGCAGTCGAAGAAGCAGACCAGGTCGTAGTTGCCACCAAACGTCGTCGCGGCAGCGGTCTCAAAGCGGACCCGGTGGGAGAGCCCGGCGTCGGCGGCTCGCTTGCGTGCGGCGTCGATGGAGCCCGGATCGGCGTCGAAGCCGACGACGCTGGAGGCTGGGTACGCCTCGGCGAGCAGCAATGTCGACGCGCCGTGGCCGCAGCCGACGTCGGCGATCTCTGCGCCGGCTTTGAGTTTGCCCTCGACGCCATCGAGTGCTGGGATCCATGCGCTGGTGAGGTTGTTGAGGTAGCCGGGCCGGAAGAAGCGTTCGCAGCCGCCGAGGACGTGGGCGTCTTGCGCCCCCCATGAGAGCCCGGTTCCGGTACGGAACCGGTCAGTGATCGTGTCTGTCGCGTAAACCGAGCCAAGAGCGATCTCGAAAGCACCGATCACACAGGCCGGGCTGGTCTCATCGGTGAGCGGGATGGCGTGTTCGTCGGGCAGAGAGAACCGGCCGCCGCCGTCGTAGGAGAGGTAGCCGCGAGCTGCTTGGGCGCTCGACCACTCCCGCACGTACCGCTCGGCCGTCCCGGTGCGGCTGGCCAGTTCCGCCGGGGTCAGTGGTCCGGCTCCTGCCATCGCGCGATAAAGCCCGAGCGTGTCGCCGATGACTACCATTGCACCGCCGAGCAACGCTCCAACGTCGTTGACCGCCTTCTCGACGAATTCCGTCATTTTCTTTTCGTCCATTGCCATATTCCTTTCTGGATGCTTTTAGGACCTGCACGAGTTGGTGATGATCTCGATTTCGACTTTCATCGCCGCGGTTGTGACGTCGAGACAGGAGGTCGTCGCGTCGCTGACAGGATCCCGAAATTGGAAACGAGAAGCGGAGTCAGATACGTCAGGACGGCCTTGATCCAGACCGCGGCGGTTGCGCGGCCATCGAGGATGACGCCTAGTTGATTCATGGTGAAGAACACCGTGCCGACGATCAATGCGACGGACAGTGTCCGCTTGAGGTGCCGCGGTGCGAGGACTACCCGGACCAGCTCACGGTGCGTCGACCACGTTGGCGCTATCCCGTTCATCTCGCCCTCCAAACAAAGGCTTTTCAATGAACTTAGGAGCGCTGGAGAGGAGATACCTCCGTAGTGATACGGAAACCTGATCTTGAGCTTGGCTGAGATCCCGAACTCTGCCGCCCTGCGAATCAGCTCCGTCTTGGAACCGATCCCCAGCTTCTGGTAGACGCTGACCAAGTGGCTCTCCACAGTGCGCTTGCTGACAAAGAGATGGCTGGCGATCTCCGTCGCCGTCGCTCCTTGCGAAGCGAGCACCGCTACCTCGCGCTCACGCCGGCTCAGCGCATCCACGCCAAAGTTCGCATGGCGGCGAGGCCGGCTCTTGCGGCCGGTCATGAAGACCTCGACCGCGTCAACGATTGCGTCGGCGTCGCCGAGCCATGGCCGGTGGTCAGATCCTGGTAGCTCGACGTAGGTCGCCGACGGAATGTGTTCTGCGAGGTAGTGTGCGTGACCGACGTCGATCCAGGTGTCGCCAGTCCGATGGAGGATCAGCGTCGGCTGCTGGATCGTCGGAAGCAGGTCCCGTATGTCCATCCGCATGTTCATGCGAATGACGTTCTGCGCCATGGCTGGGCTTGCCGCAGTCCGCAGGTAACGCGACCACCAGGTGCGGTGCCGCTCGTCATCGGTCGGGCTCGGCCGACCTCCGTCCCACCATTCGCCGGTGGCCCAGGCCCGGTCCATCCCGGCAATGACCTCCTCAAGCTGCGGAGCCGAGGGGCCGTAGGGGTAATCGGGGCCAGCGAGGCGGCGGGCCCAAGACCCGTAAAGGATCAACGCCTCCGCCCGCTCCGGGTGATCATGCGCGAACAGCACGGCGAGGGTGCCTCCCTCGGATATTCCGAACAGAGTGCTTCGGCGCGAGCCGACCGCGTCCATCACCGCGCGGATGTCGTCCATCCGCTGGTTCATAGATGGGGGACTCTCAACCGGATCAGACATGCCCGTACCACGCTTGTCGAACATGATCAGGCGCGAGAAGGCGGCGAGCCGGCCCAGAAAGTGGGCCAACCGCGGTTGTTCCCACGCTAGCTCCACATGCGAGACGAAGCCCGGCACCAAGATCAGGTCTGTGGGTCCCTCACCGACAACTTGATAGGCGATGCTGACCCGGCCGCTCTTCGCGTACTGCGTCGCCCGCTGCTCCACCCTGCGCTCCAGCCGCGATCCGCCCAAGCCCGCGACCCCATAACTGTAGAGCCGGAAACGCCCCACGGCACAGCCGAATCATCAGCGACCGCGGGTCCAGAAGGGAGGAGCGATGATCGTGCAGGACGGACGCCAGCCGCGGGTCGACTTGCATCTCTACAGGGTCGATTGGCTCGACAGTCGAGGCACCACGCAGCCGGTCTCCGGCAGCGGTCAGGATCGAAGCCGGCATGGGGATGCTGGTGTAGGTAGATTGAACAAATGGCGGCCGAGGGCACCCCCGAACGAGTCCGCGCCGTGCTAACCGGGGAAGGTCCCGGCCTAGCCAGACAGCGAAAGGCGTTCCGACGAATCCCGTCCTCTCCGCGCTGCAAGCTGTGCGCGGCTCCATTCGCCGGGGTGGGTGGCCTCATCTTTAGCCAAGCGGGTTACCGGCGATCCCCCGGCAATCCCGCTCTCTGCACCAGATGCGTATCCGAGCTTCGCAAACATCAACTGACCGGGGTAGAGATCCCGATCACCCTGCTGTTCTCCGATATCCGCGGCTCGACAGCCATGGGAGAACGAATGCGGCCGGCCGACTTCCACAAGTTCCTCGATCGCTTCTATCGACTGGCATCCGATTCGATCGTTGCTCATGACGGCATCGTTGACAAAATCGTGGGCGATGAGGTTATTGGGCTGTTTTTCGGTGGGATCAGCGGGCCGCACCATCCGGCAGTGGCGATAGCAGCCGCCATTGACCTGGCCGAGCGAGCAGAGGCCAGCGGCACACCGTCGGGGTCCATTCCAGCGGGGACGGCTGTCCACACCGGCGTGGCATTCGTTGGGGCGACCGGGCGGGCACCACCGTCGACGACTTCACCGCGCTCGGTGATGCCGTCAACATCACGGCGCGACTCGCATCCGCTGCGGCTGCGGGTGAGGTGATCGTTAGTGTGGCAGCGGCCGAAGCCGCCGGCATGGCGACCGGCGACCTCGAGCGGCGCACCGTTGAGATCCGTGGTCGCCAAGAGCCGATCGAGGTGATTGTTCTCCCCGCGGGCAGACAGAAAGGTTCGCCAGGTGAGCAGTATGTCTGACGTAGCGGAAACGATATTCGAACCCGGACATCGCCAGTGCACCGCTGATGGAATCGGTCACGCCCGGCTTCCTCAAGTGCGACTGTCCGCGATAGAGCAGCGCGACCGCCAAGGCCGTCAGCCGGTTCACGTGCAGGCACGCCGAGGAGCTGACATGGGGATCAGCGGAGGAATCTGAACGCCCGACCGTCGTCGGGGTCGTGATGGGTGGTGAGAATCTTCGTCACCTTCTCCGGTGATGACGCGGCCAACCCAGCCGAGGTCTCCGGCGCGCACAGAAGCGGTGGCCATGTCAAGGCAGGGGCATCAACTCGGGAGATGTGCAAGTCCCTGCCGAGGCGGGCGGCTTCCGGTTGCCTGAACTGACCGGAGCGGTTGAAGCCAAAACTTGCAGCCGCCCCGGCAGTTCTTTGCGGCCTGCTTCCCCCTGGGTGAGCAACCGCCCGCTTTGTGCTCGCCCACCATCGCGCGGATGGCTGCGACGTCGTCCGCCTGTCGTGGTGTCGTCACGGCGGCCAGCTCTGTCCGCAACCTCTCGGCGGCGCTGATCAGGGCAGCCGCCGTGGCGCGATCGACGCTCGTGACGACTGCCGCGGCCCCGATGAGCGACTCGGCGACGCCCAGATGGTCGCCGATGCGCTGCCGTAGGGCGAGCGCCTCGCGGTGCAGCCTGGCGGCGTCAGGGATCTGTCCGGCAATCTTGCTGACGCAAGCCAGTCCCCACCAGCTATTGGCTTGGTGGCGGGGAGCCGACTCGGCGGGGCCGCTCTCGAGGCCCGCCCGAAACTTGTCGGCGGCGGTGTCTAGATCTCCGCCAGCGAGGGCGACCACGCCTAGCACCCACGCTGGGAACGTCGACCGCATGGGGTGGCCCAAGGACGTCGTGGCGAGGGCGGCCTCGGCCAGCCGGGTGGCATCGGTGAAGTGCTGTTGCTCCATAGCCGTGTAAGCCTGGGTGCACATCACACCGGCGATCTCGGCTGGAGCGGCCAGGCCCTGGGCAACCGCAAGCGCGCGATCAAGGTCGGCTGCGGCCTCAGGGAAGCGACTCTGACGCACCAGTCCCTCCGCTCTCAACCGCAATGAGCTGGCCAGCGTCCTGCGGTTGCCGAGCTCCTCGGCTAGCTCGGCAGCCTCGGAGGCAAGCCGGAGCGTGGTGGCCAGATCACCGGTAAGGAGGGCCACCCAGCCGAGCTCGGACAACAGCAGTGGGCGCGCGGACAGGTCGCCGATCGTCGAGGCCAGGTTGAGCGCCTCGCCGTAGAGGTTCTCCGCCTCCTGGTATCGGCCGAGCCAGAGGTCGATCTCCGCTTTGGAGCCGAGCAGGAGCCGCAGTAGCTGGTCGTCTCCGGCCTCCTCGGCCGACCGGATCGCGCGGTCGAGCAGTCGGCCCGCACCGCGTTGGTCGCCGCGACTGCCAGCTGCGATGGCGAGGCTCCGCAGGATCCCAGCGGCCACCCGCTCGTCGCCTGCTCTCTGTGCGTGGTCCAATGCGTCCCGCCAGCACCCCTCGGCCTCCTGGAGCTCCGAGCGCCGGAAGGCGACATATCCCAACCCGGACCGAGTACGGGCCAGGGTGATCTCGTCGTGCTCCGTGGAGGCGATCTCATTCGCCGCGCGAAGGCGCTCTTCCGCGTCGGCCGTCTCGCCCCGCAAGAGCAGGAGGTTCCCTAGGGCGGCCAGCGCACGTCCACGGACGAGACCGGCGGCGTGCGGCAGGGCGAGTGCGTCCTGGAGGTGCCCGATCCCGGCGCTCCAGTCGCCGTGCGATATCCAGAACGGCGCCATGGCAGTGGCGGTCCGCAGCACATTGTCGCTGTCACCTGCGTCCACGCCGGTAGCGAGTGCATGGCGGACATTGTCGAGGTCGGCCAGCAGACCGGCCAGGACATCGCTGCGACCCCGGAGGCCGACGTCACGGCCGAGGGACTCGGCGCGATGGGTAAACCAGTCACGGTGCCGCTGAGCCAGGTCTTGCGCCTCGCCGGTTCCGGCTAACTCCAACAGCGCGAGCTCTTGGACCGAGTCGAGCATCTTCCACCCTTCCGGGTTCTCCCGGGCGGACAGCAGAGAGGCACGGAGCAGCTGTCTGACAAGCTGCGGGACAGAAGACGCGCTCAGCGGCGGCGTGCCGCAGACCACGCGCGCCGCGTCCATGCCTCCGGTACGGTCGAACGTCGCAAGCCGGCCGAAGAGCAGGCGCTCGTCGGGTCCGAGGAGGTCCAGGCTCCACTCGAGTGCGGCCCGCAGGGTCTGGTGACGCTGAGGCGCAGTCCGCCGCCCGTAGGTGAGCAGCGAGAACCGGTCCGACAAACCTTCGAGCACACCGGCGACCGACCTATCGGCCAACGCCGCCGCCGCGAGTTCGATCGCCAGGGGTATCCCATCCAGCTGGTGAACGATCCGTGCGACGTCGATCGCATTGTCATCGGAAACCCGGAAGCCCGGGCGAGCCATGGCTGCCCGCTGCTCGAACAACATGACGGCGTCGTCGCCCAGCACGTCACCGACCCTCGTGCCGGCGTCCGGCTCGATCACCGGCAAGGGCTCCAGCCGCCAGACAGCCTCCCCTTCGATGGCGAGCGGTTCACGGCTGGTGGCGATCACGACGACGTTCGGGCTGCGGTGAGTTAGCTGCTCGGTGAAGCCGGCTGCCGCCTCCAGCAACTGCTCACAGTTGTCCAGCACAATGAGAGCGGCCTTGTCCGCGAGGTGGTCGAGCACCACCTCCTCAAGGCTGCGTCCCTGCACCTCCGCAAGGTGCAGGACCGCCGCCAGTGCACTGGCGATGCCCTGCCGGTCCCTGGCGGAGGCAAGCTCGACCAGCCAGGCGCCGTCGTCGAAGTCGTCCATGACGTCGAAGGCGACCTGAACCGCCAGGCGAGTCTTGCCCACGCCTCCCACGCCGACGACGGTCACGACTCCGGTCCGGCGGATCAGAGTGGCAAGCGCAGCCCGTTCCTCGGTACGGCCGACGAAGCCGGCACGGTGGAACGGCATGTTGTGGTGCACCACCCCTTGGACCCGCAGCGGTGGGAAGGCGGCCGGAAGTTGCGGGTGATGCACCTGGAAGAGGCGAGCCGGCGCGGTGAACCCGCGCAACTGGAAGGAACCCAGCGGGGACAGGCTCACGTTCGCAGGGAGCCTTGCCCTCACGTCGGACGCGATCGCCTCAGAGAGCAAGATCTGGCCTCCATGCGCCGCAGCACATATCCGTGCCGCCTGATGCAGGCCAAGTGACACGTAGTTGTTGCCCGTCGGCGTGGCCTCGGCTTGGTGCAGACCCATCCGCACCCGGATCGTGGCTCCCTCTGGCCAAGGGTGGGACGTCAGCGCGAGCTGACCGGCAACGCATCCGCTGAGCGCATCCGCGGCATCATCGAAGACCACCACCAGTGCGTCGCCCTCGGTGGCGATCTCAACGCCGCGGTAGCTCGCAAAGGCCTCGGTCAGGAGCGTGTGGTGTGCTTCGAGCAGACGGACGTACCCATCGCCACGTTCCCGGAAGAGCCGAGTCGAGCCCTCGATGTCCGTCATGACGAACGTGACGAGGCCAGTCGGCAGTCGACGCGCCGTCTTTGTTCCCTGGACCACCATCAGGCCTCTGCAGGTTCGCCCGGCGCAACGACGGTCCTCACCAGCAGCCGACGCACACCGTCAGTGTCCGCCGCCAGCGGCATGCTCGCCAGGGAAAACGGATTCCAACTTCCGCGGGCCGCGGCGGCTCACGCAGTGGCGGGCAGCGACACGAGAAGGAAGCGGTCGATCATCCCGTTGGCCTGCTCCGCGACGAACAGCGTGATGAAGTGACGGCGTGCACAATTACAGACACGCAGCGAGGAGAAATCAGCTCGGTACAGGCCCGGAGAAGGTGCTCAGTGGGAGTCGCTTGAGGCCGAGCGCCAAGCCTGTGCGCCTGCGCCGGCCGCCTCCTTGGCCTGCCGCCATCGCCTGGCAGCCATCTCTCGCGGCGGCACCTCCATGTGCCGTAGGAAGTCGCGTGCGGCCGAAAACACAGCTGTCGCCCCGAGGGCCATCCCGGCGAATGCGACCGCACCGCCGATGGCGGTCAGAACCGCACCGGTAATCAGCAGGCTTTTGTCGACATGCATGCGGTAAGGCTCAACCTGATCATCGGCTGTCATCTCTTCACAGTAGCGTCCGGCGCTCTGGCGCGACAGCAGGAGAGGCCCGACTCGCCCGCATGGCTGAGCGGGCGCTCCGCGACGTCGCAGAGCGAACACGGTCGAGATCGGGGAGTTGACCACGGACCAGCACACCGTGACTCTGCACTCCGAAGGCCGCCGTCAAATGCCTGACGCTCAGCCGCGAATGAAATCTTCCACAAGTTGCCGCGCCGTGGAGTCGTCGTACTGGACGGGCGGACTCTTCATGAAGTAGGAGCTGGCGCTCAACACCGGACCGCCGATGCCGCGGTCCATGGCGATCCTACGTGCCGGATGGCGTCGATGATGATCCCTGCCGAGTTGGGCGAATCCCAGACCTCGAGTTTGTACTCCAGCTGTACGGGCACGTCGCCGAAGCCTCGTCCTTCCAGGCGGACCAGGGCATGCTTTCGGTCGGCAAGGAAAGGGACATAGTCGCTCGGCCCGATGTGCACATCGGCATCGCGCATCTCATGCGGGACCTGAGAGGTCACCGCCTGGGTCTTGCTGATCTTCTTCGAGTGCAATCGCGACCGCTCCAGCATGTTCTGGAAATCCATGTTTCCGCCGAAGTTGAGTTGGTACGTGCGCTCCAGCCGTACCCCACGATCCTCGAACAGCTTCGCCAGGACGCGGTGGGTGATCGTCGCTCCAACTTGGCTCTTGATGTCATCGCCGACGATCGGTACACCCGCCGCCTCGAACTTCGCCGCCCACGTGGGGTTCGAAGCGATGAACACCGGGAGCGCGTTGACGAAACCGACGCCAGCGTCTATCGCACATTGAGCATAAAACGCATCCGCCCGCTCTGAACCCACTGGCAGGTAGGAGACCAGGACGTCAACCTGAGCTTCTCGAAGGGCAGCGACAACGTCGACGGGCTCAACATCCGACTCTGTGATCGTCTGCCGGTAGAACTCGCCGAGTCCGTCAAGTGTCGGTCCGCGCTGCACGGCCACGCCCGTGCGCGGCACCTCGGTGATGGTGATGGTGTTGTTCTCGCTCGCGCTGATGGCATCGGCGAGGTCAAGCCCGACCTTCTTGGTGTCGACGTCGAATGCCGCAACGAACGTGATGTCGCTGACGTGGTAGTTCCCGAACTGGACATGCATGAGTCCAGGCACGTCCTCGTCGGGAGCGGCGTCACGGTAGTAATGGACGCCCTGGATGAGGGACGACGCACAGTTACCTACACCGACGACAGCCACTCGGATCGCAGTCACGGCCTGAACTGTAGCCGCATCAGGGCCGGTACCAGCAAACCGACGCCATTGGCGTTCACCGGGGGCGCTGCCCTGCTCTCAAGTCAGACTTGACCCAGGTCGGTCAGGTCGTCCGGCGCCCCATCAGTGCCCAGATCGCGGTGGCGATGAACAGGACGATGCAGATGATGGCCAGCCACAGCAGACCTTTGACCAGGAAGCCCAGGACGGCCAGGACAAACCAGACCACGAGAAGGCCTGCGGCGATGAGCTTCATGAACGTGAGCCTAGCCCCACTCCGTTGAGACAGGCCCGCGCAACGAGCGGGCATGCGGCAAAGCTTTCGGCATTCGACAGTGAGAGCGAACCGAACGTCTCCCACACCACCGACCTGAAGGGAATGGTGCAAGCATTCTCAATGCCCGCATATCACGGGATCGTTGACGAACAACCGAGCGGAGGTGACGGGTGACTTCCCTGAGACGCAGAATGATGCGCACCGGCAATCGGATCGGTGTCTGGCTATACCGAGTGTCGGATGGCCGACTCGGGAGCGGCCGCAAGGGCGCCCGCGTACTCATGATCACGACACCCGGCAGGCGAACGGGAATCCCGCGCACCACCTGTGTGCGCTACTTCGACACCGCTGATGGCTTCGCTGTCTGGGGTACCGGCTCCGGCTCCAAACACGATCCTGACTGGTTCCGTAACCTGCGCAGGGCTAGCGTCGCGGAAGTCCAAGTCGGAGCTCGGCGGTTGCAGTGCCGGCCCCGTGAGCTGGTCGGTGACGAGCGTGACGCGGTCTGGCGTGACGTGGTGCTGGCGCGAGCTCCGGAAGTCGCGAGGTACGCCCGCAAAGCGGGTCGAACCATTCCCGTGGCGGTGCTCGCACCACTCCAAACCTGATCAGTCCACAAATGGACCGGCCGGGTCCTCTGCCGAGCTCTGTGGAGCGTGAAACGTCAAAATTGCTCAGAACCCGCTGAGGCGCACTACGAGGTGGTCTCCCACAAGCCCAACACGTTCCCCTCGGGATCCTTGAAGTAGGCGTACGCGCCCATACCCGGGATCGGTGTCCTCGGAGTGACGGTACTGCCGCCCTCGGATTCAACCTGCTTCAGCGCGTCGTCGATCGCCTCGACATCGATCGTGATCACAGGCGAAGGCGTGGTTTCTGTGCGCTGCATCATGCCGCCGTTGATCGCGCCCGGCTCCGTAGGCGACTGCGTCTGCTCGTCCACCGGCGTGGTGACCACGCTGGTGTACTCGCCCCCCTGCATCGGCGTCGTTTGCAGTTGCCAGCCAAAGACCGAGCCGTAGAACCTCTTGGCCCGATCCACGTCGTCCGCCGGAATCTCGAAGTGGACCACCTTGCCCATAGTCATCCCCCTTCTGGATGTGATCTATTCCTTATCCACCCTCCGACCGTCTCCGGTTCCTGTCAAACCCCGATTCGACTCAGGGCCCCGGACGCGGCCGATCGGCGTCAGTTGCGCGGCTCGGTTCCCAACACACGGGCGAGAACATCCGGCCGGTCGGTCATGATTCCGTCGACCCCGAAGCCCAGCAGCCGTCGCATTGCCGGCTCGTCGTCGATCGTCCAGACGTCCACTCGCAGCCCTCGCGAATGGGCATCCCGTACGAAGCGGGGAGTGACGACTCTCAGCACTCCCTTGTATTTCTCCGGCGGCTGCAGAGCCTGGAACGGCGGGTCGTACAGCTTGCCGAGACGCAGGAGATGCAGCACCCAGAAGAGCAAGAGTTCGACCGTCGATGCAGCGGTCGCCACCTTTCCTTGGCTGGCCTTTCGGAAGCGCTTGATCGTGCCGACATTGTCCGAGACGACGATGGTCCGCTCCGCCGCATTGGCCGCCGAGATCTGCTGCCAGACCGATTCCTCGATGCCGGCCCGTTCGCCCTTGATCTCGATGTTGAACGGCGCCTGGGGAAACGCGGCGTACAGCACTTCCAACGTGGGGATCTTGACTCCCTTGTCCCGCCAAGGGAACGTACGCCCATCGGTGGTGAAGCGGTAGCCGGCGTCGAGGCGTTGTAGTTCTGCCAGCGTCTTTTCCACGACGGGCCCGGTGCCATCGGTCGTTCGATCGACGACATCGTCATGGGTGACCACGATCACCCCGTCGGCCGAGGCATGCACGTCGCATTCGACGACCCCACCGCCCATAGCGAATCCTTCGCGGAAGCCCTCGATGGTGTTCTCCGGTACGACCTTCGCCCCTCCGCGGTGCGCGAAGTTGATCGGCCACCCGCGCGGCGTGGGCGGCTTCGCCGCGCCATTCTTGGTCGCGAGCCTTCCCACCGCCGCCGTCACGAGGGTCCCGGTCAAGGCACCCAGAATGAAGGAGCCCGCGCCCAGCCGGAACTCCCAGATGTTGTCGGCGACGAGGGGCGAGTCTCCTTGCTGCTTGATGATCGCGTTACTCATGTGCAGCCTTTCCGGACGATATGGGTCTTCTGCCAAACGTAGAGCCGGACGTGCTGCTAGGGATACGCCCTCCATCGGTGTCGTTTCGCGAGTTTGGCGCCGGACCTCATCGGTGCAGGCCGTCCACCGTCCCCCTGACCTCGCATCGTGCGGTGGATTACACGCAGCTTGGCTCGACCGACCTGACCGTCAGTCCCACCACCTTCGGTCGGCCGTCCATGCCGGCGAAACGGCGGCTGATGAAGAATTGATCAATGAGCTGCTCGCTCTGCGTCCTCGGCCGGAGGAGCGCACATGGCCTACTGGCTTATCCGAGAACAACGGGTAGCTGGGGGGCGCTGCAGTCTGATGCAAAATGCCGCGGATCTACGCCCGACCAGCTCGCTGTCCACGGGCACCTCGACAAAGCCGGATTATCAGCCACACTGATTCAGATCAGGCGCCGATATCGCGGCGTCGCAGCCCGACGCCCGCCACCGCCAGCAGGGCGATCACCAGCGCGCTGATGATCAACAAGGGCGAAGCAGTCAGCTCGTGTCCCGGCACCCTCGGCAAATTCTCGAACGGGGAGACCTTCAGCGCCGCGTCCGGGAGGCCGAGCGCTGCTCCCAACCAGGTGATCGCCAGCGCCACGCCGGCCGCCGCCCAGCCGAAGCCGGTAAACCTCGGCGCGACACCGACAAGAGCGGCGGAGATGGCAATGATCAACCAGGTCGCCGGTATCTGGATCAGCGCGCCTTGGAACGCCTCCCAGAAGCCGAGCGCCCCATCAGGAACGGTCGCTGAGGCCACTGCGGCGATGGCGCCTCCGCCCAAGATCACCAACAGCGCAGATCCGCCCAGCGCCATCAGCAGGTGGCTTCCTAGCCAACGCCAACGGGTCACCGGAGTCGCCAGCAGTGGCTCGAGCCGACCCTCGGTCTCCTCGGTCCGAGTACGCAGGATGGCGGCCACGCCGTAGAGCACGGCGATCACGCCGATGATCGGCATGATGGCGGCGACGTAGAGGATGGACAGCTGGCCCGTGCCGCCCATCCGCTCGATGATCTGCTTGGCCTGCTCGTTGTCACCGATCAGCTCGTCGAATGCGGTGGCCAACGAGCCCAAGATCACCCCGAAGGCGACGAAGGCCACCGCCCAGCCAATGAGCAGCCCGCGCTGCATCCGCCACGCCAGCCCGAACACTCCGTGCAGCGTGACGGGCGCCTCCGCGCGTCCTTCCCGCGGCTGGATCAAGCCCATGCCCACATCTCGACGCCGGACAAGCAGCGCCGCAACGCTGAGAAGAACGACGAACACGCCGGCGAAGAGAGCAAAAACCTCCCAGCGATTCCCCGCGAACGCCCTGACCTGGCTGACCCATCCCATCGGCGACAGCCACGACGCCCACGGGTGATCAGTGGCGTCGCCCCAGCCGCGCACAACGAACGCCAAGCCCAGCGTGCCCAGCGCGATCCCGTTCGCCGCCCGCGAGTACGACCCCAGCTGAACAGCCACCGCAGCCACGGCCGCGAATACCATTCCGCAAGCGGCGACGGCTCCCGCGAAGGCGACAGAACCTACGGCATCGGCTCCCGAGCCGATCAAGACCGCGACCATGAGCAGGCCGGCGACCACAATCGTGCCGGCGACGACGCCCAGCGCCGCTGCGAGCATCGCATACCGGCCGACGACACCGCTGGCCAGCATCTCCGCTCGTTGGGCGTCCTCCTCGGCCCGGGTCTGTCGGACCACAGTCAAGATCGCGAAGATCGCCAACAGCAGAGCTGTATAGAGCCCGACCCGCCAGGCGATGAACCCGCCCGCGTTCATGAGATCGAACGCTGGTCCGTACAGCAGCGCCAGGGAGGGTGAGGCGCCAAGCTGCGCTTGCAAGCCTTGCCGCGACTCCATCGTGGGGTACAGGCCCTCGTACGCGCTGTACGTGGCGGTGCTGATGACCACCACCACTGCGATCCAGATGATCAAGCGGAAACGGTCGCGGCGAACGACGTGCCGCATGAGCGTGACGGTGCCGGCCAGGGCGCCCGCCTTCGGGATGCTCATCGCAACTCGTCCGCGTAGTGCCGCAGGAACAGTTCTTCCAGGGTCGGCGGTTCGGCCTTCAGCGACTCGACTCCGTAATCGGTCAGGACCTTGAGCAGCCCGTTCATCGCGTCCGACTCGACGCTGAAACTGATCTTGTTGCCGTTGACGACCAGATCGTGCACTCCGGGGCCGGCCTGGAACTCACCTGGGTTGCCGCTCAGGACCGCAGTCACCGAGGTGCGGGTCAGGTGCCGCAGTTCCTCGAGTGTTCCGGTCTCCACCGCCCGGCCGGCGCGGATGATGGTGACTCGGTCACATAATGCCTCCACCTCCGACAAGATGTGGCTCGACAGCAAGACGGTGCGCCCCTCCGCCTTGATCTCGTGAATGGTGCGCTGGAACTCGGCTTCCATCACCGGGTCGAGACCCGTGGTGGGCTCGTCGAGGATCAGCAGCTCGGCGTCGGACGCCAGGGCCGCCACGATCGCGACCTTTTGGCGGTTGCCCTTGGAGTAGCTGCGGCCCTTTTTCTTCGGGTCGAGTTCAAAGCGCTCGAGCAGCTGGTCGCGCCGCTTCTTGTCGAGATCACCACGGAGCCGGCCGAAGAGATCGATCACTTCTCCGCCGGAGAGGTTTGGCCAAAGGTTGACCTCCCCGGAGACGTAGGCGATGCGACGGTGGAGCCTGGCGGTGTCGCGCCACGGGTCGCCGTGGAGCAGCCGGACCTGGCCGGCGTCGGCCCGCAACAGCCCGAGTAGCACCCGGACGGTGGTGGACTTCCCGGCGCCGTTCGGCCCGAGGAAGCCGTGTACCTCGCCGGCTTGCACTTGCAGGTCGAGCGCGTCGAGGGCGTGAGTCTGGCCGAACCATTTGTGCAGTCCGGTCACCGAGATGACGGTAGACATATCTCAACGGTACGCTGTCTTTCATGAAGTTGTGAATGGTCAGAAGCTTCAGAATATGTATGATGCGTCACATGGTGGTAGTCGAAGACCAGCAGTTGTCCAACCCTGCCGTCCGCTCGTTCATCGAGCGCTTTGCGCTGGTTCTGGCCGCTGCCGGGATGCAGCGGATGGCGGCGCGGACATTCGCCGCACTACTGGTCGCGGAGGACGGCAGCTTGACGGCGCGCGAATTCGCCGAATTGCTCCAGGTCAGTCCCGCCGCGGTGAGCGGTTCTGTCCGCTACCTCGAGAATGCCCGGATGGCACGCCGTGCCCGCCGACCAGGGGAGCGCACGGACCATTGGACGTTGGGTGGGGAGTCTTGGTACGAGACTGTGGGCACCCGCACCGACATCATCGACGCACTGGCCGCCGCTCTCGACGAAGGCGTGGCCGCGGTGCCCGAGACTAGCCAGGCCGCCGAACGCATGTCAGAGATGCGCGACTTCTTCACGTTTCTCTCCGAGGAGATGCCGCGGGTCATTGCCCGCTGGCGTGCCCACCGTGCGGGGACGGGCAATGACTGATGCAAACCTTCACTCCGTACAGCGACTTCCAAGCCTCAGCGCGCGCTCTCGACACCAAGCGCCTGGGCAAGCAGCGGGTCGAGGTCATTCAGATCGTACGAGCCATCACCGTGCCGGGGTACGCCTGGAGCTCGCACCCCGCGGTGCTCATGTGGAAGGGATATGAGGAGGCGCTCGGCCGCTACGGCCTCACCATGTGCGACGTGTGGATCGAGCGCGGCTTCGGCGACACCTGTGCAGCCACCATCGTCGCCGACCTCGAGTCCTTTGGCATCTCCTCGATACGGAGCTATCCAGAGTTGGCGGCTGCCCGCGGCTTGCCGGAGTGGCTCTTCGACCCTGATGTGCTTCGCAGCCATCGGTCCGCACTCATCCGTAAGGATCCCGGTCACTATCGTCACCGATTCCCGGATGTGCCCGACGACATCGACTATGTCTGGCCGGTGCGCTCGCCCGCGGTGATCGAGCGTGAGCTGCGCATGGAGGAGAATGCGCGTCGTCGCCAGCAGCGGGCAATGGAAAGGCTGGCCGTCGAAGAAGCCAAGGCCCGGCGGCGGCGGAGCCTTGCGGCCAAGCGTGGATGGCAGACCAGAAAGGCACCCGCTGCGGCTGACAAGGACACCGACTGAGTCGGCTGCGACAAGCCAGCGGTGGCTTCAGATCGGGAAACGGTCCGTAGGCCAGGTAGGTCCACGTCTCGCCCCTGGCGTCCGCCTGGTCTGCGACGAAGAGCTCCTCAGCGTGCCGATCTGCGTTGAGCCGCTCGAGGCGGCAGTAGTCACCGCTCAGCGCCGACGTCGCCGGACGAGGGCGAGCGGGACCAGTCCGTGACCGGGTCACCGACTGGCTGGCCCAACTCGTTGATCATCGGACTCAAGGGCAGCTCACCCAGCGCCGATCCTCAGCCGACCTGGCCAGGGCATCGACCAGCTGCGCCGCGCGTACGGCGTCGTCGATGGTCGCGCCGCGGGGTGTTCCCGCGGCGATCGATTGGACGAGGCGGTGCGCTTCGATCACCTTGAGGTCGTCATAGCCCATGGCGATTCCCGAGCCCGGCTGGAACAGCCCCAGCTCGCCGTCGCCCGGTGCCACGTAGTGAGTGGCGTAGGAGGCGTTCTGGTAGTCCTGATCAAGGCAAGTCCGCAACTCGCTCATCCGACGGAAATCCCAGGCGAGCGCGCCCCGCTCGCCGTGGACCTCGATGCCGTACGTGCACTGCTCGCCGACCGCGGTCCGGCTCGACTCCAGCGTGCCGCGCGCGCCGCCCTCGAAGCGGAGCAAGGCGCAGACGTAGTCCTCGTTCTCGACGTGTCCCAGCGGTCCTTCCGTGCCGCGGGAGAAGTGAGATGCTGCGCCGCTCACCTGGGGACGTCGGGTAATGAAGATCGCACGGTCGCACACCAGGTCGGTGATCTCGCCGACCACATAGCGACCAAGATCAACGCCGTGGCTGACCAGGTCGCCGAGGACGCCTGATCCGGCCCACTCATTCCGGAAGCGCCAGGTCAGCGCGCCTTGGGGATGCGCGGCGTAGTCAGCAAGGAACCGAATGTTGACGGAGGTGACCGCGCCGATCCGGCCGTCGGCGATCAGCTGCCGAGCCAGCTCGACGGCGGGCACGTTGCGATAGTTGAAGCCGGCCGCTGACTGCACGCCGGCAGCATGCACCGCATCGGCGATCTCGGCGGTTTCGACTACGTGGCGGCCGGCGGGCTTCTCCAGCCAGATGTGCTTTCCCGCTTCGGCGGCGGCGACCGCGACATCGCGATGGATGAAGTTGGGGCCAGTGATGCTGACCAGGTCAAGATCGTGACGCTCGATCAGCTCATGCCAGTCATCGTGGACCGCGGTGAAGCCAAAGGTCGCCACTGCATGGTCCAGCCGGTCATCCGGGGCGTTGTCGGCGATCGCCACCAGGACAGGTTGGAGGGTTGAATCGAGGTAATGGTGACGCAGCCGGGCGTAGGCGCGGGCATGTACGTGGCCCATCCAGCCGAGACCCACGATGCCGACCCGTAACGCTTCGGTCATGGCAGGAGTAGAACACAAGCATGGACAAAGTGGTCGCGAGCGCACAGGAGGCCGTCGCCGACATCGGATCCGGGTCGTCGTTGGCTGTCGGTGGCTTCGGTTTGTGCGGCGTACCGAGCGTGCTGATCAGCGCGCTGTTGGATTCCGGCGTCGATGAGCTGGAGGTGGTGTCCAATAACTGCGGCGTCGACGGCTGGGGCCTGGGGCAGTTGCTCATCACCCGCCAGATCCGGCGAATGGTGTCGTCCTACGTCGGCGAGAACAAGGAGTTCGCGCGGCAGTATCTGGCTGGCGAACTCGAGGTGGAGCTGACACCGCAGGGCACTCTGGCCGAGCGGCTGCGGGCGGGCGGCTCAGGGATTCCGGCGTTCTACACCGCTACCGGCGTGGGTACCCAGGTGGCCGACGGCGGGTTGCCCTGGCGTTACAGCGAGGATGGCTCGGTGGTGATGGCCTCGCCGGCCAAGGAGACGCGGACCTTTGCCACGCTCGAGGGCGAGAAGCCCTTCGTCCTCGAGCAGGCAATCGTGTGTGACTTCGGCCTCGTCCGGGCGTGGCGCGGTGACCGGCACGGAAACCTGATCTATCGGGAATCGGCACGCAACTTCAACCCGATGGCGGCCATGGCCGGCAGAATCACTATCGCCGAGGTCGAGGAGCTGGTGGATCCCGGTGATCTTGATCCCGACGCGATCCACACTCCCGGGGTCTACGTCCACCGAGTGGTGGCCCTGAACCCCGAACAAGCCGCTGAGAAGCGCATCGAGCGCCGCACGGTCCGCCCCCGCACCCAGCCGGCAGATAAGACGGCTGAGCCGGCCGATCCGGCCCCTGAACCTTTCGAGCGGCGGGAACGATCATGAGCTGGACAAGGGAGGAGATGGCCGCGCGGGCTGCTGCCGAGCTGACTGATGGCAGCTACGTCAACCTCGGGATCGGACTGCCGACCCTGGTGCCGAACTATGTCGCCGATGGCGTGGAGATCGTGTTGCAATCCGAGAACGGCCTGCTGGGCGTCGGCCCGTACCCCTACGAGGGCGAGGAGGACCCCGACTTGATCAACGCGGGCAAGGAGACGGTCACGTTACGCCGCGGCGCCTCAGTCTTCGATTCTGCGACTTCATTCGGCATGATTCGTGGTGGCAAGATCGACGCCGCCATCCTGGGCGCCATGCAAGTGTCCGAGCACGGTGACATCGCCAACTGGACGATTCCCGGTAAGATGATCAAGGGCATGGGCGGTGCCATGGACCTGGTGCACGGCGCCAAGCGGGTGATCGTGATCATGGAGCACCTGGCCAGGGACGGTTCGTACAAGGTCGTCAACGAGTGCAGCCTGCCCTACACCGGCCGGGGGGTGGTGCAGCGGATCATCACAGACCTCGGCGTCCTTGACGTCACCGCTGAGGGGTTGCGCCTGGTTGAGTCGGCGCCGGGTGTCAGCGAGGACGAGATCCGCACCAAGACCGAACCGAAGATCATTTGACTGGCACGAAAGGAACGTACCCATGGTCGTGCGCGTGAACGGCATCAGCGTCTCCATCGACGGCTACGCCGCCGGACCTGATCAAAGCCTCGATAATCCGCTCGGCGTCGGCGGCGAGCGACTGCACGACTGGCTCGTCGCCACTCGCATGTTCCACGAGATGAGTGGCGAAGACGGTGGGAGTGAGGGGGTCGATGACCAGTTCGCTGCCGGACTCCGGACCGGGATCGGCGCGACGATCATGGGCCGCAACATGTTCGGACCGATTCGCGGCGAATGGCCCGACGAGGATTGGACCGGTTGGTGGGGTGACAACCCGCCGTACCACAACGACGTCTTCGTGCTGACCCACCACGCGCGGGAGCCCGTGGTCAAGGAAGGGGGCACGACGTTCTACTTCGTCACCGACGGAATCGAGCGCGCACTCGACCGCGCTCTCCAAGCAGCTGGTGATCAGGACGTCTTGATCGCCGGCGGTGCGTCGGCAATCCGGCAGTACCTCCGGTCCGGGTTGATAGACCAGATGCATCTGGCCTACGTGCCGATCCTGCTCGGTGCGGGTGAGCGAATCTTCGATCAACCCGGCGACGGCGCGGATCGATATGAGTGTGTGGGATTCGTGCCGACCGATGCGGCGATTCACGCCCGTTTCGCCAGAAGGTCGGATCGCTGATCTTCAGCGAAAGTGCTGATCAATGGCACGTCGTTGGCGGCGGAGCGTGCCCTTCGCCAGCAGTTTGCTCCTTGCCGACCGGCGGCAGCTAGTTGATCGAGACTGGAAAGCGGAGCGGCCCGCGCAAGGTGGTACCGGGCCGCATCTCGAGGGGTCCGGCTGCTCGAAGATCAGGGAACCGCTCCGCCAAGGCTCGAAGTGCCATGGCCAGCTCCATCCGCGCCAAAGGCGAGCCGAGGCAGTAGTGAATGCCACCAGAGAAGGCGAGGTGTTCCGCCGGAGACTCGCGCGTGACATCGAAGACGTTGGGCTCCGGGTAGACCTCGGGATCGCGGTTGGCCGCGGCCAGCACCGGAATTACCCACTGGTTCTTCTGTAGCGACACGCCCCCGACTTCGATGTCGATATGAGCCACCCGCGCGGTCTCCTGCACAGGTGGATCAAATCGCAGTACTTCTTCGGCGACGGCCGGTGCCCGGTCGGGCTCTCTGACGAGGAGTTCCCACTGCTCCCGATCTTCGAGCAGCCGGCGCACCCCGCTGCCGATCGCGTTGACGGTCGTCTCGAAGCCCGCGATGAGGAGCAGCCTGACCAGCGGCCCCACCTCGGCGGCGGTGATCTTGTCGCCTTGCTCGGCGACCAAGGCCGAGACAAGATCATCTCCGGGCTCTGCGGCCCGCCGCACCAGCAGCTCATCGAAGGTTTCCCCGAGCTCGGCGTCGGCCGCGGCGAGTGTACGGGCCTGCTTCAGCGACCAGATACCGTCCAACGCGCGAGCGACGGTCGAACCCAGTCGGCGAAACTTCACCGCGTCGTCCGGTAGGCCGAGCAGGTGGGTCATCACCGCGATCGGCAGCGGGGACGCGTACGAGGCCATCAGGTCGAACTCGCCGTCCTGGGCGGCACGGTCAAGCAAGCGATTGATCGCCCTCTGGACCAGGGCGGTATAGCCCTCCATCCGGCGCGGCGTGAAGGCTGGCGCCGCCAAGCGACGCAGTCGTGTGTGGTCTGGAGGGTTGAGCTGCAAGATCGACAGGTCCAAGGCGTCGTTGTGGGCCAGGTCGCGGCTGCCGTCGTTGGGCGTCACTCCGAAGTTCCGGCTGCGCAGGACCTCATTGCTGATCCGATAGCTCGTAGTGCTGTAGTTGCCGAGCCGTGTCTTCACCATCGGCCCGATCGCGCGCATCTGCTCGTAGATCGTGTACGCATCGGTGTGGTCATCCGGCGAAATGAGCCGGCCGAAGAGGTCGCCGCGAACCCGTGCCGAGTAGAAGAGGACCGCACGCTGCCCGTACATGAGCCCGACGAACTTCGCCGCCTCGACGGTCTTGGTCGCCTTACTCATGGCAGGGTTCGGCAGCTCGAGGGTGCGGGTGGACCGTTCCGCGGACAGATGGGAGCTCTCCACGACGCGTCCTAGGGACAGCTTCAGCTGACGTCCTCATCCGATTCGTCAGCCGTTCCGGCTACCTCGGCCGGATCCACGGTGCCCTGAGGATCGTCCTCGACGGACAGGCCGCCGTAATCCCCTGGATCGTTCATGTCACCCGACTGGCTCTCACCGGGCGGATTGGGTTCATAGGTTTCGTCGGACATGCGACCTCCTGGCTTGGCATCGGTGCGACTTCCATCGTGGCACGGGTCGAAAGCCGGGCGTTACGGGTTGAAGTGCAGAGTCGGCGCCTCGCCAGGCTACGAAATCAGGACTCCCATGATTTCCTCTCCGACCCGACTCAGTGCGCGGGTAGATCTGCAGGGGTGGCGCGGTCGCCGGTCAGGGTGGCTGCGTAGTCCGGCACATAGGTGGACTGCTCGCGCGGCGGGCGCTGATAGTTGCCGGTCGGAGTCAGGCGCCGGGGCAACGTGACGTCTGGTGCCGGCACCTCTTCGTACGGGATCGTCGCCAACAGGTGGTTGATCATGTTGAGCCGCGCATGCTTCTTGATGTCGGATTCGACGACGAACCAGGGGCTCATTTTGGTGTCGGTGTGCACCATCATCTCGTCCTTTGCGCGCGAATAGTCCTCCCAACGGTTGATGGACTCCAGGTCCATCGGGCTCAATTTCCATCGCCGCATCGGGTCCGCCTGTCGCGACCTGAAGCGCTTGAGTTGCTCTGCATCGGACACCGAGAACCAGTACTTGCGCAGCAGAATGCCGTCGTCGATCAACATCTGCTCGAAGATAGGAGTCTGGTGCATGAATCGCACATACTCCTGTTGGGTGCAGTAGCCCATCACTTTTTCCACGCCGGCGCGGTTGTACCAGGAGCGGTCGAAGAGCGCGATCTCGCCCTTGGCCGGCAGTTGGGCGATGTAGCGCTGGTAGTACCACTGACCTTTCTCACGTTCCGTGGGTGTCGGCAGGGCGGAGATCCGAGCCACCCGCGGATTCAAGTACTCGCTGATCCGCTTGATGGTGCCACCCTTGCCGGCGGCGTCGCGGCCTTCGAAGAGCACCACGATCCTGGCACCGGTGGTTTTGGTCCATTCCTGGAGCTTCACGAGCTCGGTCTGCAACCGGAACATCTCCGCTTCGTAGACCTCGTTGGACACCTTCGGCGGCTTCCGGTTGTCCTTCTTGTCGTTCTTGCCCTTTGCCATGACTCTGACGCTAACCGATCACCATGAGCGGCCTCCAGGTCCGGCGAGCCCGATTCCGCTCGACGAGAAATCGATGAGTTTCTGTCGGTGCCTCGGTCTACCGTTGAGAATCCGTGTCTAGGAAGAGGGACGACTTGACCACCGTCGAAGCGGCTGCCAAACCGACGCTGCCAGCTCATGCGCGTACCGTCATCGCAACCCTGCTGGTCGCGGCCTTTGTGGTGATCCTCAACGAGACGATCATGGCCGTGGCCCTGCCGAGGCTGATGGTGGACCTCGGCATCTCGGCCAGCACTGTTCAATGGTTGACGAGCGCGTTCCTGCTGACCATGGCCGTGGTGATCCCGACTACGGGCTTCATGCTGGAACGCATCGCCACCCGAACGGTCTTCATCCTCGCCATGTCGCTGTTCTGCCTTGGCACGCTGGTGGCCGGCCTGGCGCCTGGTTTCTGGCTGCTGTTGATTGCCCGCATCATCCAGGCCTCGGGCACCGCGATCATGGTGCCGCTTCTGATGACTTCCATTTTGACCTTGACGCCGATGGAGCGGCGAGGCGTTGTGATGGGGAACGTGAGCATCGCCATCTCGGTTGCACCTGCGATCGGGCCGACCCTGTCCGGGCTGATCTTGCAGTTCCTGCCGTGGCGCTATCTCTTTCTCCTGGTGTTGCCGGTGGCGCTCGCCTCCTTGATCATCGGTGCTCGGAGCCTGGTCAACGTCGGCGAGCGGGGCAACCAACGTTTGGACATCGTGTCGGTGCTCCTGTCCATTCCCGCGTTCGGGGGCATCGTGTACGGCCTCAGCAAAGCCGGCATCAGTTCGGGAGCCGGAATGGGCGTCGCTGTGACCTCGCTGGTCATCGGACTCGTGTGCCTCTTGCTGTTCGGCTGGCGTCAGGTCCGGCTGCAGCGGGATGCGGATCCCTTGCTGGATCTTCGCGTTTTCAAGCTCGGCATGTTCCGCCTGAGCGTGCTCATCCTCTGCCTCGCCATGGGTGCGATGCTGGGGGCGTTTATTCTGCTGCCGATCTACCTGCAGAGCGTCCGGGGGTTGAGCTCGTTGGCCACGGGTGCGCTGTTGCTTCCTGGCGGTTTGCTGATGGGTCTGCTGTCACCTGCGGTCGGCAAGATCTTCGACCGACACGGGCCGAAAGTTCTGGTTCCGCCCGGTGCAGCCCTGATTGCGTTGGCGATGCTCGTCCTGACGACCGTCGACGAGAACACCCCCGTGTGGCTATTGGTCGGAAGTCACATGATCCTGTCGATCGGCCTCGCCTGCCTGCTCACCCCGACGTTCACCACCGGGCTCAATCCGTTGCCACCGTCGCTCTATTCGCACGGCAGCGCGGTCATGGCCACACTGCAGCAGGTGGCCGGTGCGGCCGCGACGGCTTTCTTGATCACGGTCATGGCTACTCGGGCGGCGAGCCTGGCGTCGAGCGGTCAGCCTCCGGTGGCTGCGCTGACGGGTGGCCTGCACATGTCGTTCGCTGTCATAGTCGGGGTCGCTGCCGTGGTTGTCGTGCTGGCTCTGTTCCTCGGGAATCCCCAGCCCGTCGGCGGACCGCCGGCGTCCGTTGACCGCCTCGAGTCAGCGCACGACCTTGATGTTGAACATCGGGACGCCGACCGCACTGAGCAGCCGCAGCCAGAGCGGCAACCACATCTCTAGGCCCCGAGCGGCGGTCAGGTCACCAAGATCCATCACATCGGTCCAGCCGAGATCTGTCGCCACGCCCGCCACGGTCGCTCGGGCGTCGGGGTCATTGCCGGCCACGAAAACCGTGGTGTCTCCTCCGCCGACGGCCTTGGGATTGACCATGACGGCAGCCGTCATGGTGTTGAAGGCCTTGACCACCATGGTGCGGGGAAATGCGCGTTGCAATTGCTCGGCCAGTGAGTCGGTGTTCGAGACGAAGAGGGTTGGCGGGAAGCCACCGGAGTGGTCCAGCGCGTTGGAGACGTCGAGCAGAACCTTCCCGTCGAGCGCCCTTTCTCCGACGGCCCGCAGGGCATCAAGGGACGCAGCGCCGCTGGTGGCGTTGACGAATAGCTCGGCGCCAGCACCGACCTCGCCGTAGCTGGCCAGCGATAGCGACGACGTGCTCCACTCGTCTCGCGCCCTGGTGCGTGCTGGATCGCGAGTGCCCAGGACAACGTCGTGCCCAACCTTTGCCAGGCCGTCTCCTAGGGTTCGCCCGACCGTGCCAGTCCCGATCACCGCAACTCGCATGCTTCGATCCTGACAGACTGTTACGACGGAAGGAGGCCAATGGCGCAACAGCAGGGGATCGCGATCGTCACTGGCGCGGGGAGCGGAATTGGCGCGGCGGCGTCCACCGCCCTAGCGGCCAACGGGTGGCGGGTTGTCGTTGCCGGACGCCGACGCGGTCCGCTTGATCAGCTTGCCCACGACCATCCTGACCTTGACCTTGACCCGGTTCCGGCGGACGTGACTGACGAGGCGTCCGTCCGAGCCTTGTTCCGCACCGCGGTCGAGCGACACGGGAGGCTCGACCTGCTGTTCAACAACGCCGGCGCCGGCGGCCCCAAAGGGGAGGTTGACACGATCAGCCTCTCGGATTGGGAGGCGTGCGTTGCGGTCAACCTCACTGGCGCTTTTCTCTGCACGCGCGAGGCTTTCAGCCAGATGCGGCGGCAGGTGCCGAACGGTGGCCGGATCATCAACAACGGGTCGATTTCGGCCTACGTCCCGAGGCCGCACTCGATCGCCTACGCGGCGACCAAGCACGCGATCACCGGGCTGACCAAGGCCACGGCGCTCGACGGCCGCCCGTACGACATCGCGTGCGGTCAAATCGACATCGGTAATGCCGACACGGACATGACGGGTCAGATGTCCGTCGGCGTGTTGCAAGCCGACGGCAGCGTACGGCCGGAGCCCCGGATGGAGTTGGGCGACGTTGCCAAAGCTGTGGTGTACATGGCGGCCCTGCCACTCGACGCCAATGTGGCCACCATGACGGTAATGGCGACCAAGATGCCGTACGTCGGTCGGGGCTGACATGACCGGACCGTTCCAGCCTGACTTGTGGGAAGCGGTGACCGGCTTCGAGTTCAGTGATATCACCTACCATCGCGCGGTCGGCGCGCCTGTCGTACGGGTGGCCTTCAACCGGCCGGAGGTCCGTAATGCCTTCCGGCCACAGACTGTCGATCAGCTGTACGCGGCCTTGGACCACGCTCGGATCTCAGCTGACCTGGGGGCGGTGCTGCTGACCGGTAACGGCCCGTCGCCGCGGGACGGCGGCTGGGCATTCTGCAGCGGCGGCGATCAACGGATCCGGGCCCGCAGCGGTTATGCGTACGCGGAGCAAGACGAGCCAGACGACGCCGGTCCGGCATCAATCGGTCGGCTGCACATTCTGGAGGTGCAGCGGCTGATCCGCTTCATGCCCAAGGTGGTGATCGCCCTGGTCAACGGCTGGGCGGCCGGTGGTGGACACAGCTTGCACGTTGTGTGTGACCTGAGCCTGGCCAGCGCCGAACACGCCCGCTTCAAGCAGACCGATGCCGACGTCGGCTCTTTCGACGGCGGATTCGGTTCCGCGTACTTGGCCCGGCAGGTCGGGCAGAAGTTTGCCCGGGAGATCTTTTTCCTAGGCCGTACCTACGGAGCACAGGATGCCTATCGGATGGGCATGGTCAACGCTGTCGTGCCGCACGATGACCTGGAGACCACCGGCCTGGACTGGGCCAAGGTCATTTGTGGCAAGAGCCCGACAGCCCAGCGAATGCTGAAGTTCGCCTTCAATGCGATCGACGACGGAATGGTCGGCCAGCAGGTCTTTGCCGGCGAAGCTACCCGGCTGGCGTACATGACCGACGAAGCGGTCGAGGGCCGCGACGCCTTCCTCGAGAAGCGCTCGCCGGACTGGACTCGCTTTCCTTATTACTACTGAGCACCAGAGTCACTTCAGGGCCTTCGGCCTCGCGGAGTCAGCGATCGGCGCTGTAGACAGACAAGTAGACAGACAAAACGTCAGTGCGCGACACCGTAGAGGCGATCGCCGGCGTCGCCCAAGCCGGGCACGATATAGCCGACTTCGTTGAGCCGCTGGTCGAGGCCGGCGAGTACCAGTGTGCAGCGGCACATGGAGATCGTCGAGAACCTCCGTCATCCGTGCGATGCCCTCTGGAGCCGCGATCAGGCAGATGCAGGTGATGTGATCGGCACCGCGTCGAACGAGGTAGCGAATAGCTGCCGCCAAGGTGCCACCAGTAGCCAACATCGGATCAAGCACATAGCACTGTCGCCCCGAAAGGTCCGACGGCAGCCGCTCGGCGTACGTCGAGGCGTGCAGCGTCACCTCATCGCGTACCAAGCCCACAAAGCCCACCTCGGCCGTCGGCATCAATCGGGACATCCCTTCGAGCATCCCGAGTCCCGCGCGCAGGATAGGCACTACGAGCGGCCGTGGCGTCGACAGCCTGACGCCCAGCGCGGGCGCGACGGGCGTTTGCACCGTTACGGGGGCGACCCGCACATTCCGCGTCGCCTCGTAGGCGAGCAGCGTGACCAGTTCCTCGGTCAACCGGCGAAAGGTGGGCGAGTCGGTGCTGGCGTCGCGCAGCACGGTGAGCTTGTGCGCCACCAGGGGATGGTCCACGACGGTCAGTTCCACGCCAGCACCGTAGCGAGAGGATGAGCGACTTCGGTATCCCCTCGTGTGCGTTGCCGACTTCTGACACGATGGACGGGCGCATTTTGCGGGACACTCGCGAGGAGGGATGATGCCGGACTTCGATGACGACGAGTACGAGTCGTTCGACCTGGAAGATTCTGGCGTCGACTCTGACGCCGAGGCCGACGCCGTCGATGATGGCTCAGATGATGATGATCTTGACGACGCCGCGCCCGACGAGATCGACTTCGTCGTCGCCGCGTACCGCGAGGACGGGCAGCCGATGGTGCAAGCCTTGGCAGCGGACCTGGCCAACGATCTTGATGAGCTTATCGTTCAGCTGCGCCGGCTGCCCGGCGATGCGGGCGCCGTCGGTTTCGTGAGCCTGGTCGAGGAGGTCTTCGTGATCGCCCGGGTTCGTGGCCAACACGTCCAACTGCTCCTTTCCGATGGTGGGGCGGCGACCGAGTGGCCGATTGCCCGCGATGTCGCCGACATGCTGGGCGAAGAGATTCCAGACCCCGATGAGGAAGAGGCTGAGCCAATGGGCGATCTAGGCATCCTCTCCGACCTTGGCGTGAGCGACTTCGATATGAGCACGATCATCGACAACCTGGACCTCAGCAGTGACCAGATGTTGATCGAGATCGCGGACAAGATCAAGATCGGTCCTCAGTTCCGCAAGGTGGCCGAATCGGCCTTCCCCGACTGAGCCCGCATGCCCAACCCGTGGGAGGCCGCAATGCGGCTCGCCCTCGATGAAGCCCGAGCCGCTGTGCGCCACGACGATGTACCGGTCGGCGCCGTACTCCTCGGCCCCTCGGGCGCCGTGGTGGCGGCAGCGGGCAACGAGCGGGAGCGTGCTCAGGACCCTACGGCCCACGCAGAGCTGCTCGCCCTCCGCCGTGCCGCGCAAACGCTCGGCTCCTGGCGCCTGACCGACCACACCCTGGTCGTCACCCTCGAGCCTTGCACCATGTGTGCCGGCGCCCTGGTGCTGGCCCGGGTCGGCCGGCTGATCTTCGGCGCCTACGACCCCAAAGCGGGAGCCGTTGCCTCGCTCTGGGACGTCGTACGCGATCCCCGCCTCAATCATCGCGTCGAGGTGCGCGGAGGCGTCCTCGAAGCCGAGTGCGGTGCCCTGCTGCGCGACTTCTTCGCCTCCCGCTGAGCGACTCGAGTCAGGCAAGGCAGGTGACCTCCTAGGTCGGTTCCGTCCACTGCGCACCCTTAACTCGGACTTCACACCCTCTGTGAGCGGTGCGAAGTCCGGGTTAAGGGTGCGATGTGGGTGTTGGTGTGCTCCGCTGAACCGATTCGCCCACGCGTCCGGCGGCAGGTAATCTCACCGGCGGTGGCGTGTCTGAGCGGCCTAAAGAGCGCGCCTCGAAAGCGCGTGAGGTGAAAGCCTCCGCGGGTTCAAATCCCGCCGCCACCGCCAAGCTGACAAGGCAGAACGCCGGTCCCGCCGCGAGGCGGGGCCGGCGTTCTCGGCGATGGTCTCGATTGGGCGCATTTTGGGCCCGATCCTGGGCCCAGAGGAGGCCGTCCAGCCGCTCCGCGAGATCGCTGTGAATTGGTGCGATTACGAGTTCCCGGCCACGAAACTGTCCGCATCGGCCGGATGAGGCAGCCTGCTCGCGACAGGGCCGTGACGATGTGTGTCCAGAACAGCACCGGATCGTTGTGACCGGTGTCCGAGGTCACCCACGCTACTGTGCGGTCACTGTCGCGGCTCGACCACTGCGCGACCAGTGTGGTCTTCCCGTATCCTGCCGGGGCCGCGATCACCGTTACCGGCCGCTCCATTGCGACATCCAGGCTCGCGATCAAGCGGTCGCGTTCGACCCATCCACTTCGAACTAGAGGGGCGAAGCCTCTCCTCGAGAAAGGAGTCGACGATGGGTCGCCTCAAGCCCTGCTCGGGAACGACCCCGCTGTCCATCACCGCGTCCACGCTCCCTTCTGAACGTGCGGCGAAAGCATAGGTTCACCGAGCGTCAGCCGATCTGCTGTCGGACCCCTCGGACGCGCGAAACTCTTGGATCGCTGGTTCGGCGCGCCGTCCGTGAACTCGCTCTGTCCAGCGCGTAGCGCCGACGGCGTACCGGCCCCACTTGCACCCGCGGGAGGTAGAGGTGACCGACTGGCAGGGGTCCACGATGGAGGCCGTTGGCAGTGTTCACCCAATTGTTCATCTTCGTATCTGTTTGATGTGAGCAAGGGCTGAACTCAAGGACGACCCAATCGGGCGCCGAAGTGCCACCCAGAGGCGGCCACAGCACTACTCACCCACACCACACTGAGCGATTGAGAAAAGATGCCCGTTCCGCTGCAGTCTCAGGCTGAATACGCCGGAGTTGCCCGCTGGCAGTCTCTGCCCCCCTGCAGCTACGCAATACGAGAGAGTGCAGCGTGTGACGGTGCTCGATGGGTCGTGTTATCAACAGCTGGGGCTCTGCCGTATTGGCGGTGGCTGGCAACGGCGGGCGACCGCTGGCGTTGGATGGGCGGGGGCACGTCGGGGGCAGCAGCGGCAGCTTAGAGTGAACTGCCTCGTGCGGCGACGGTGGCCCTGATCCACTGCAGGGCTTCGGTGGTGTCGACGTCGTAGGAGTAGAGGGAGCCAGAGAGATTGCGTGCTAAACACCGTCCTGCTCTGTGTCGATCCATGGCATGCTCGGCTTGGTCTGTCCAGCAGCGGGAGGGGTCGACCTGATGGACTGGCTCGAACGGCGCAGCCAGCGCGGCCTCGGCAGGGAGGCCGCCGAGCGGGTCAGCGCGGGCTGCTACGGAGGGGTCGTGGCCGCGTCGACGCTGGCCGGCAGCGCGGACGTTCCACCGGGACGGTTGGCGTTGCTGGTGGTGGCAACCAACCTGGTCTACTTCGGGACGCACGTGTTCGCGTACACCATCGGCGACCCGGACGTTGAGCGCAAGCATCTCCACCAGATGTCGGCCCATCACGCGCGGGTGGCGGCACCGATGATCAGTGCGGCGTTTATTCCCCTCGTGGTGGTCCTTGTTTTGGAAGTCATCGGAGTCGACTACGAGCGGGCCACCAACATCGGCGTCGTCGTTGCCGCCGGACTGTTGGTCCTCGTTGCGCTGCCGGGCGCCTATCTGCACGGTGTGCGTGGTTGGGGGCTAGCGCTGATTGCCTTCTTGGTCGTGGTGATGACCGGAGTGCTCGTGACCGCGAAGGTTTGGCTCACGCACTGACGGCCGTTACCCTCTGGCTATCCCTTCCGCGCATCACTGGTGGACGGTCCAGGCCAACAACTTGGCGAAGCCGGTGCGGTCATTGCTGATCTTTCGTGTCTCGATCGGAGGGCCGGTCGGGGAGCCTGATTCTCCACCTCGTGGGAGTCGCAGGGGAGGTGAATGGCACGCTGAGGCGTTCCCGTACGTCTCTTGGCTCAATACGCGTGGATAGCACGCGACGAGCACGACCATCCGTAATTGCTCGGGTTTGGAAAGCGGGTTGCGTTCACGCCGCTCGGGTTCAGATCGCCTCCTCGGTCGCGACGAGCTCCTCCCGCGGGCGGCCAGCGCAGCGCTATGCAAGGGCAACCCGGGCTGGGGACACAGTGACCGGCTACGCCACCGCGCTAACGTCCGGCAGTTGCGGCTGAGACCAGCGCCTGGTCTCAGCTGTGGTCTCAGTCAGCTCTGTTCGCTAGCGTTCGGCAGGGATCAGTGGGTCCTTACGTCGGGCGCGGACGACGGAATCGGACGCGTGCGAAACAGTGACCGCAGAACTCGAAAGCGCGTGAGGTGAAAGCCTCCGCGGGTTCAAATCCCGCCGCCACCGCCAAGGATGCCCCGTTCGATTCGGACGGGGCGTCGTCACTTCCGGGAGGATGTGGCCCATGATCCACATCGACGCCATCCTGCTGGGGAGCGCCGTCGTGGTGATTGCCGCGATCATCGCCGCGCGGATCGGGGCGCGGGTCGGCCTACCCTCGCTGCTTCTCTTCCTCGGCCTGGGCATGCTGATTGGCGAGTCGGGCTTCGGAATCCAGTTCGAGAACGCTGATCTTGCCCAGGCGCTGGGGTTCGCGGCCCTCGTCCTGATCTTGGCCGAAGGCGGCCTGACGACCAGGTGGCGCGACATTCGGCCCTCAGTGGGAGTGGCGAGCGTACTGGCCACCGTCGGTGTCGGAGTCAGCGTCAGTCTGATGACCTTGTTCGGCCATTACGTCCTGGGCCTGGACTTCTGGATCGCAGTCCTCCTCGGCGCCGTTACCTCACCCACGGATGCGGCCGCCGTCTTTTCGGTGCTCCGGAACGTACCCATTCCCCATCGGCTGCGGGGCGCGCTGGAGGCAGAGTCGGGCCTGAACGATGCTCCGACGGTGCTCTTGGTGACGCTCGCCAGCTCGATCGCCGTGGGTCATGAAACGACCGGAGGTGGCGTGCTGGGATTGGCCGGGCTGATCGTGGTCGAACTGCTCGCCGGCCTGGCGATCGGGATCGGTCTTGGCTGGGTGGGTGTTTGGCTGCTGCGCCGAGTAGCGCTGCCCTCCTCAGGCCTGTATCCGCTGGCCGCCCTCGTGTGGGCCGTGTTCGCCTACAGTGCTGCCGCGATGCTCCACACCAGCGGTTTCGCCGCGGTGTACGCGTGCGCGTTGATCCTCGGCAACACACAACTGCCGCACCGCACCGCCACCCGATCATTCGTCGAGGGCATCGGCTGGATCGCCCAGATCGGGCTCTTCGTCATGCTGGGGCTGCTGGCTTCCCCTGGCAGGGTCAGCCTGCAGGCGGTGCTCGTCGCATTGTCAGCCGGCTTCTTCCTCACCTTCGTCGCCAGACCGTTGTCGGTGCTGCTTTGTGCGTCGGGTTTTCGGATTCCATCGCGCGAGCAAGCCTTCCTCTCCTGGGCCGGGCTTCGCGGAGCGGTCCCGATTGTGCTGGCAACCATCCCGCTGTCGGAGGCGGTCGGCGGGGGGGAGTTCCTGTTCGACGTGGTACTCGTCTTCGTCGTCATCTTCACATCCCTGCAGGCGCCGACCCTGCCGTTCGTTGCCCGCCGACTGGGGCTCCTCGGCGAGGACTCCGCTCGGGAGGTGGAGGTCGAGGCGGCGCCGCTAAACATGATTTCGGCGGATCTGCTGCAGGTCCGGGTGCCGGTGGGCTCCCGGCTGGCCGGGGTCGAAGTCAGCGAGTTGCGGCTGCCTCAACACACGGTGGTGTCGCTGATCATCCGGGACGAGCATCCGTTCTACCCCTCGCCGCGGGAGCGCATCAAGACCGGTGACGAGTTGTTGATCGTGACTCCATCGGCGCAGCGTGATCGCACCGAAGAGCGTCTTCGGGAGGTCGGCCGCGGCGGCCGGCTTGCCCGCTGGCGCTTCCCCACGCTGAGCATCGGTCGTGAAGGTCGAGATCAACCGCCAAGGGGCGCAGAGGCGGTACTGCTCTGGGACGGTAGGCAGAGGGTCTTGGCGTCAACGGTGTACGTCCGCTTGGCGTCCTTGTTGAAGCCGGCGTATTTGTTTCCAACCAAGACGTCCACCGTACGGTCCACGCGTTTGTCCCCCTTGACGACCGCGTTCTTGAAAAAGCTCTGAACGAGAAGCACCTCGGGATTCTTTGCCTCAGCGCCGACGATCACGGTCCTGGATATCTTCTCGGCGGTATTTGTCGTGCGAATGACATTGAAACCTTGATCGCGTAACTCACGTCCTACGTCACCAGCCAGGCCGCGCTTGTTACCGCCGTTGTAAACCTTGACGGTTACCTGGCTCGATTTGAGCTGTCCTTTGTTGATGCTTTGATCAACGCAGGGCTGAGCGGGAGCGGGTGGAATAGGCCGCAATACGTTGGTATATCCCCACCAGGCCGCATAACACAGTACGCCAAGCAATAGCAACAGGGTGATCGGGGTCCGCACGATGCGGAAGATTCGACCGATCACCGTTGATACTCCTCGCCGCTGCCCTCGGCGCAGCCTATCTCGCCCGAGGGCTACTTCAGATCTAGAACCCTCGCGTGCATCGTCTGCCGTTGCTGCAGGGCGGCACGGAGCGCTCGATGCAGCCCGTCCTCCAGGTACAGCTCTCCACGCCAGGAAACGACGTGCGCAAACAGGTCGCCGTAGAAGGTGGAATCTTCCTCGAGTAGCGCCTCGAGGTCGAGAGTTCGCTTGGTTGTCACCAACTGATCAAGTCGCACCTGATGGGGGGCGATAGCCGCCCACTGCTTCTGTACATACCCGTGGTCCGGATACGGACGCTGGTCCCCGACGCGCTTGAAAATCACTGGATCACTCTAATCAGGTTTCGAACTCCTCGGCGGACACCTTCTCGTTACGATTTGGCCATGACTTCGCCGGGCGCCAACGACCCTCGGCCCATCGCGCGGACCGAGCAATCCTCCGAGGTGGCTGAAATCGTGGAGGGTTACACCTTCGACGAGCCGGCTATCGAGCTTGGCGTGTTGATAGATAACAACGAGCCGATTCCATCGGCGGTTGTTCGCATCCCGCTCGCCATGCTGAATCGGCACGGCCTGGTCGCGGGAGCTACAGGCACCGGGAAGACGAAGACCCTGCAGCTGATCGCCGAGCAGATTTCAGCCGCTGGTGTACCGGTGTTCGCGGCCGACGTCAAGGGTGACCTTTCCGGCATCGCGTCTCCCGGGCAGCCGTCCGACAAGCTGCTCGCCCGTACGGAAATGATCGGCCAGCAATGGCAGCCCAGGGCGTGCCCGACAGAGTTTTTCGCCCTCGGCGGCGAGGGCAACGGAGTGCCACTGCGCGCCACGATAAGTTCCTTTGGGCCGGTGCTGCTGGCCAAGGTCTTGGACCTGAATGAGGTGCAGGAGTCCTCGCTCGGGCTGGTATTCCACTACGCGGACGAAGCCGGCCTGCCGTTGCTCGACCTCGCAGACCTGCGCACCGTGCTCAGCTACCTGACCAGCGACGAGGGCAAGGTGGAGCTCAAGAGCATCGGCGGCCTCAGCGCGGCCACCGCCGGAGTGATCTTGCGCACCTTGATCACCTTCTCCGACCAGGGCGCGGATGAGTTCTTCGGTGAGCCGGAGTTCGACACGACTGATCTGTTGCGGGTCACTCGCGACGGGCAAGGCGTCATCTCCCTTCTGGAGCTGCCGAATCTCCAGTCGCGGCCAGCCCTGTTCTCCACCTTCTTGATGTGGCTGCTCGCCGACCTCTTTCACGATCTTCCTGAGGTCGGCGACACCGACAAGCCCAAGCTGGTCTTCTTCTTCGACGAAGCCCACCTGCTGTTCGCCGACGCATCCAAGGCCTTTCTTCACGCCATCGCGCAGACTGTACGGCTGATCAGGTCCAAGGGAATCGGTGTCTTTTTCGTGACTCAGACGCCCAAGGACGTGCCGGACGAGGTGCTCAGCCAGCTCGGTTCACGAGTGCAGCACCAGTTGCGGGCGCACACCCCGAACGATGCCAAGGCGCTGAAGCAGACGGTGGCCACGTTTCCCAAGTCCCACTACGACCTGGCCGAGGCGTTGCAGCAACTGGGCATCGGCGAGGCGATTGTCACAGTGATGGATCCGGACGGGGCACCGACGCCGGTGGCCTGGACGCGGATGCGTGCGCCGCAGTCGTTGATGGCTCCGACGCCTGAGGAGGTGCTGAAGCCCGGGATCGCGGCGTCGAGCCTGATGGCTCGTTACGGCGCCGAGATCGATCGGGACTCGGCGCACGAAATGCTATCCCGCAAGCTGCAGGCGGGTGCCCAGCAGGCGGAAGAGGAGCGACAAGCAGCGCAGGCCCGAGCTCAGGTCGAGGCGGCACAGAGGGCTGACGCCAAGGATCATGACCGGGCCGAGCGCGACGCTCGGCGGGCCCCGCGCCCACGACGGGAGGACAACGGATTGTTGGCGGACATCGTGGGCTCGACGACCTTCCGTCAGGTTGCGCGAACCGCGACAACCCAGATCGTGCGCAGCATCTTCGGTACCGCACGCCGTCGGCGCTGACCGATCCGTGGAAACGTCGGATTGCCGGGGGCCGATCGACGGTGTAGCTGATTTACTGCTGCCATGACCAATCCACCCGCAGACTCGCCCGGGGACGAGGTGCCCGAGTCGGATTGGGCCGAGCAGAACACCGATGCCGACCCCTTGGTCGAGGTCGACGGATCACCTGGTGAACTCCCGGCACAACTCGCACGGGGCACCCGTGAAGCCAACGAAGCTGATCTTGCTGAGCAGGAGACCGTCGCCTACGTCGACGACGAGGTCTGACCGACCGCCTCGGCTGGCCGGTGACTGTCGTTGGCGGCGACCCACCCGGGCGACGGTCAGCCATCTCCAGTGCCAGCAATGTCAGGCCTCGGATCGGCGCCAGTTTCCTCGTTTCACCTCGCCGCGGTCGAGGCGCACGTCCCGGCACTCCGTAGTAGGTCGCAAAACGAATTCGGGCAGACACCGATAACAATTGGATAAAGCGACTCGGTGTTAGACCGTGTGGCGCGAGGTCTGAGTACGGCGGAATTCCGGCTCGACAATTTCACCATTCCGTTCGCGGCCTCAGTGACTTACGATCGTGCTCTCGGGGCTACGCCGGTAGGCAGCACTTGCGGTGCTGCCGGGAGCAAGAGAAGAGTTCGGAATGCCTCGGTTGCCTCACCTTCCCCGACGGGCCCTTCGCCAGTCCCCCAGCACAGTCGCTCATGCCCCGGCCCGCTCCGACGAGTCTTGGGGTCTGACGATGGTCCCGATCATCACCTGCCTTGCGCTGCTGGTCTCCGCCATCGTGTGGCTCTGATTCGGCTGCTCAGGATTGGGCGTCCCGCCAGCGCTGGAACCGCGCAACGTCATCGACGACAACCGCGTACGGTCGCAGCGCAGCCATTCTGGCGTAGTCGGTCTCGTTCTTCCCGGTGAACAGGTAGACCTTGAGGCCGCCGGCCTTGTAGCTCCGCCATCACGCTCGCGGGGATCGACTTGTTGGCGTGCACCGAGGTGCCGGTCTTCTTGAGCGTCGCAACCGAAGGCCAACCGCCACCGCCTGATGTGATGCGCGCGTAGCTGATCTTGTGATTGGGGTCGGCAGCGTCCAGTTTCTTGATCTTGTTCAGCGACGGCAGCGCGTTATAGCCGGCCTCCAGCTGGACCTTGTAACCATTGACCGCATACCACAGCTGACGAGCCTGGGCGTTGGTGATGTAGGAAGGCTTGATCTCAATGGCGAACGATTTTCCCGCCGACTTGCCGTACTTGAGGAGGTCGACAAGACGGATCAGCCGCTGGTCGCCGACGTCAGTGCGGCACTTCTCATAGATCGAAGACCAAAGCCAGTGCGACACATACCCCGAGCAGTTCGTGACCCGGTTCAGGGTCGCATCGTGCGAGATGACCATGGCGCCAACCGTGTCGGCGTCAGCGCCGTCCTTGGCCCAGTGGACATCGCCGTCGAGGATGTCAGCATCATGCCGGACCGCGTAGTGATAGGCAGCCATGGTCCCTTCGGCAATCGTTGACGTCGTAGCGCCTCGATGGGCGACGGCGAGTTCGTCCAGGTAGCCGGCCTGCGCGGGTGATGCGGACAGGGCCACGGCAATCGCGGCTGCCGCAACGGTCGTCATTGTGCGTACGCACTTTCTCATGAGTGCTCCTGCGAGAGAGGGGGAAGTTTGGTCTCGCGGGGAAGGACTTTAACGATCCTGCGATGGGATTGATGTGCGACGCGCTCGGCGAGTCCGGATTGTCACCCAAATGACCAGAGCCCCGACCGAATCACGGTCGAGGCTCTGGTCAGCGGCTTTGTGCCGGCTAGTCCTGCTTATCCCTGGGCGTCCCGCCAACGCTTATCCCTGGGCGTCCCGCCAACGCTTATCCCTGGGCGTCCCGCCAGCGCTGGAACCGACCCACGTCGTCAACGACGACGCCATACGGGTTGAGCTTGGCCATCTTCTCGTAGTCGGACTCGTTCTTCGCGGTGAACAAGAAGACGTTGAGGCCGCCTTTCTTGTAGGTGCTCATCACGGTTGCGGGGATCGACATGCTGGCGTGGACGCTGGTGCCGGTCTGCTTGAGCTCTGACACCGAAGGCCAGCCACCCCCGCCGGAGGTGACCCGCGCGTAGCTGATGCTGTGATTTGGGTCGGCGGCGTCCAGCTTCTTGATCTTGTTCAGCGCCGGCAGGGCAGCTGTAGCCAGCCTCCAACTGGACCTTGTAGCCGTTGACCGCATACCACAGCTGACGAGCCTGGGCATCGGTGATCGTCGAGGGCTTGAGCTCCAGGGCGAACTTCTTTCCGGCGGAGCTGCCGTACTTCAGCAGATCAACGACGCGGATAAGCCGCTGCTTGCCGACATCGGTGCGGCACTTGTCGTAGATCGATGACCAGAGCCAGTCCGAGACGTAGCCGGAGCAGTTCGTGACCCGGTTCAGGGTGGAGTCGTGGGAGACCACCATGGCGCCGACGGTGTCGGCATCCGCCCCGTCCTTCGCCCAGCGGATATCGCCGTCGAGATAGTCGGCGTGGTTCTTCACCGCGTACTGGTAGGCCGGCATCGTGCCCTCGGCCGTAGTTGACGTCGTGGCGCCACGGTGAGCGACAACGATCGCGTCCAAGATGTTGGCGTGAGCGGCGGGCGCGATTACCACCATGGCAATGCCAATGGTGATCATCGCGTTCAGGGCGCGTACGACGTTCCTCATCATTCTCCTGATCCGGGGACGCGGTAGGGCGAGCGAACACCCTAACCGAGATGAACAGTTGTCAGAAATCGGCGCACTTGCGCCGTCATCGGAGCGGACCCGTCGCAAGCTCACACATCCGGCGGCCTAGCCGCACGGCAGGCGCGGAAACCTGCGGCGACACGCGCGTTTCGGTCGGATCACAACCATGGCGGAATCGACACCATAGGCGAGCCTTCGAGATATCGTCGGCGAGGGTGTCCGCTCGACGGGTCCGTGGCTGATCCCACGCGGGCTACGGCTCAGCGACGACCCAGCGGGCGGACGGCCCCTTCGAGGAGAGGTAGAGGGGACAGGAGTTGACGCTACCGCCGGAGGTGGGTGCCGAGGCCGAGGCCATCATCCCCGATGCGATCCTGGCTGGAGGCGTGGGACGTACCGAGGGGCGCTCCCTCGGGCAGATCGCGTGGATGCGGCTGCGCAAGGACCGAGTTGCCCTTGTCGGTCTCGGCGTCCTGATCTTCCTGATTCTCGTGGCCATCTTCGCTCCGCTGATCGTCTAGGTCCTCGGACACCCGCCGAACGAGTTCCACCAGGACCTGATCGACACCGCGGGTGGCACGCTGGCACCGATAGGCCCGTTGGGTGGGATGAGCTGGGACCACCTGATGGGCATCGAGCCGGTGAACGGCCGCGACATCTTCAGCCGGATCGTCTACGGCAGCCGGATCTCGCTGCTGATCGCCTTTCTCGCCACCATGCTGTCGGTGTTCATCGGGACCACGCTGGGGATCGTCGCCGGCTTCTTCGGCGGCTTGGTCGACACCTCGATCAGCCGGCTGATGGACATCTTCCTGGCGTTCCCGCTCCTGGTCTTCGCCATCGCCCTGGCCGGCGTTTTCCCCGACCAGGCGTTCGGGCTCGAGGGCAATCAACTGCGGATCGCCCTGTTGATCTTCATCATCGGCTTCTTCAACTGGCCCTATATCGGGCGGATCATTCGCGGACAAACGCTGTCGCTGCGGGAACGTGAGTACGTCGAGGCTGCCCGCAGCCTCGGTGCTCGTCGCGGCTACATCCTGCGCGCGGAGATGTTGCCGAACCTGATCGGCCCGATCCTGGTGTACTCGACGCTGCTCGATTCCGACCAACATCTTGTTCGAGGCGGCGCTGTCGTTCCTCGGCGTGGGCATCCGGCCGCCCACCCCGAGCTGGGGTGGGATGCTGTCGGACGCCGTGGCCTACTACACCCAGCCGCACTTCATGTTCTGGCCAGGCATGGCGATCTTCATCACCGTGCTGGCCTTCAACCTGTTTGGTGACGGGCTGCGCGATGCCCTCGATCCACGAGCCAACCGATAGGAATCACCTCGGGGCGATCCCCGACAATCAGAAGGGAACAACGAATGAGCCATTCGACATCACGTCGAACGAGAGGCTTAGCCGCCCTCGGCGTAACCGCCGCCCTGGTGGTTTCCGCCTGCGGCGGCGGGGGCGGGACCGGCAACCAGGGATCGGGCAACTCAATCCGGTAGCGGCGGGTTCGACGCCGCTACCACAGCGGTAGTCAATCCCTCCGACGCCAAAGGCGGCACGCTTGAAGTTCGCCAACGCGGGTGACTGGGACACGCTCGACCCCGGCGAGACCTACTACGCCTACTCGTGGAACTTCGCGCGGCTGTACGGCCGCTCGCTGATGATGTTCAAATCCGCGCCCGGCAAAGAGGGCAATCACGCTGGTGCCGGATCTCGCGGAAGCCGCTGGCCAGGCGAGCGACGGTGGCCAAGACCTGGACCTACAAGCTGCGCAAGGGCGTCAAGTTCGACGACGGCACCGAGGTCACCTCGGCCGACGTGAAGTACGCACGTGCTGCGCTCGACCGACAAGGAGACCTTCCCGAACGGTCCGGCGTACTGGGAGGCGGTTCTCGACCTGCCGGACGGCTACAAGGGCCCGTACAAGTCCAAGGATGCGAACACCAACTCCGCAATCGAAACGCCTGACGACCAGACGATCGTCTTCCACCTCAAGAAGCCGTTCGCAGCCTTCGACTATCTCGCCGGGCAGCCGAACACCATGCCGGTCCCGAAGGACAAGGACACCGGCGCCAAGTACAAGAACTCGATCGTCTCCACCGGCCCGTACAAGTTCGAAGGCCTCGAACCCGGCAAGAACTTCAACCTCGTCCGCAACGATCAGTGGGACCCGGCGACGGACCCCAACCGCAAGGCGTTGCCGGATCGGATCGAGGTCAGCCTGAATGTCAACGCCGACGACATCGACAACCGCGTGCTGAGCGGTGACCTCGACATCGACATCTCCGGGACTGGAGTTCAGCCGGCGGCGCAGAGCCGGGTCTTGCAGGATCCCAACATCAAGGGGAACGCGGACAACCCCTTAGGAGCGCGGCTCTGGTACACCTCGATCAACCCCACCGTGCCTCCGTTCGACAACATCGACTGCCGCAAGGCGGTCCAGTTCGCCATGGACAAGACGGCCTACCAGACGGCCTACGGTGGCCAGTTTGCCGGTGGGGACCTGGCCACGACGGTGCTGCCGCCACTGATTCCGGGCTACCAGTCCTTCGACCTGTATCCCAATGGTCAAGATCACAAGGGCGACCTCGACGCGGCCAAGAAGTCGCTGGAAGCCTGCGGCCAGCCGACCGGCTTCGCGACCAACATCGCCTACCGCGCCGAGCGGCCCAAGGAAAAGGCCACAGCGGAGGCGTTCCAGCAGGCACTGTCCCGAGTGGGGATCAAGCTGACGCTCAAGCCGTACCCTGCGGGCGACTACTTCTCCAGCTACGCCGGCAACCCGCCGTACGTGGTGAAGAACAAGCTGGGCCTGGTGCTCAACGGCTGGGCGGCGGACTGGCCGGATGGCTTCGGCTTCCTGTCCCAGATCACCGACTCGCGGGTCATCCGCGAAACCGGTGGCTCCTCCAACACCAGTGTCCGCATCCCCGAGGTCGACAAGATGCTCGACAGCGCCCTCCAGGAGCTCGACACCGACAAGCGCAATCAGATCTGGGGCCAGATCGACAAGAAGGTGATGGAGGAATCCGTCATCTACCCCGGCGTCTACTCGAAGGCATTGCTGGTGCGGTCGAAGAACGCAACCAACATCTTCGTCAGCGACGCTTGGGGGATGTACGACTACGTCGGGTTGGGTGCCCAGAAGTAGGACGAGTAGCAAGATCACCAGCTCCGGCCCGGCTCCAGCTCGCTAGCCTCGCCAACAGGCCAGCGACGCGAGGATGGCCGGGTCGGAGCCTGACGATTGCCAAGGAGGAATGTGTTCGCCTACATCGTGCGGCGGCTCCTCTGGGCCGTGATTTTGCTGTTCCTGCTCAGCGTGGTCACCTTTTCGATCTTCTACCTGGTGCCACGATGGGCGGGAGCAACGCCGGAAACGCTGGCGGCTCGGTACGTGGGCAGGTCCGCCACCGAGGAAACCGTGCACCTGACGGCAGAACGACTCGGGTTCTACGACCCGGTTGTCGTTCAGTACTGGAACTGGGTCAAAGGCATCTTTGTCGGGGCCGAGTACGACTACGGCTCGGGAGTAGAACAGTGTCCTGCACCCTGCCTCGGGTACTCCTTCATCACCCGCCAGCCAGTATGGCCTGAGATGCTGGACCGGGCTCCGGTCACCGTCTCACTGGTGATCGGAGCGTCGCTGATCTGGCTGGTCGCGGGAGTGAGCATTGGTATCCTCTCGGCATTGCGGCGCGGCACGGTATTCGATCGCGGAGCCATGGGCATCTCGCTGGCCGGGGTATCGCTGCCGATCTTCTTCACCGGGCTCGTGTCGCTATCATTCTTCAGCTACCGGCTTGGTATCACCGCGCCGGGAGGTCAATTCGTACCGTTCAGCGAGAACCCCGCGATGTGGGCGTACTCGTTGCTGCTTCCCTGGATCACCCTGGCGTTCTTGTTCTCCGCCCAGTACGCCAGGCTCACCCGAGCGGGGATGCTGGAGACGATGACCGAGGACTACATCCGCACGGCTCGGGCGAAGGGGCTTCCAGAGCGGACCGTCGTGTTCAAGCACGGCCTGCGCGGGGCGCTGACACCGGTCCTCACCATCTTCGGCCTCGACGTCGGCCTGCTGCTGGGCGGCGCGGTGCTCACCGAGAAGACGTTCTCCCTCAACGGTCTCGGTAAGTACGGCTACGACGCCATCATCACAGGCGACTTGCCCAAGATCCTGGGCGGTCACCCTGGTCGCCGGCTTCTTCGTGATCATGGCGAACCTGATCGTCGATCTGTTGTACGGGGCCATCGACCCGCGGGTGCGTCTCGGATGACGTCGACAGCTCTGCGCGACGTCACCCGCCGCCATCCTGGGGAGGAGAGCCAGCCTTTCCTCGAGGTCTTAGACCTCCGCGTCCACTTCCCGACCGACGACGGATTGGTGAAGTCAGTCGACGGGCTGAGCTTCAGCGTTGAGCGTGGCCGCACCCTCGGCATCGTGGGCGAGTCCGGTTCCGGTAAGAGCGTGACCAGTCTCGCGATCATGGGCCTGCACAACCGGCAGGCATCGAACCAGTCCCGTCCGGGCGCTAGATTGAGCGGCGAGATCTTCCTGGATGGAGAGGAGCTGCTGAGCAAGAGTCCGGAATACGTCCGTGGCCTGCGCGGAAAGCGGATGGCGATGATCTTCCAGGACCCACTCTCCGCGATGAATCCGTACTACACGGTGGGTCGCCAGATCATCGAGGCGTACCAAATCCATAACCAGGTGAACACCAAGGTGGCGCGGAAGCACGCCATCGACATGCTGGGACGAGTGGGAATCCCGGAGCCCAGCCACCGAGTCGATTCCTATCCCCACCAGTTCTCGGGCGGTATGCGGCAGCGCGCGATGATCGCGATGGCCCTGTCGTGCGATCCCGAGCTGCTGATCGCCGACGAGCCGACCACCGCCCTCGACGTCACCGTCCAGGCGCAGATCCTCGACCTGATCCGGGATCTGCAGGGGGAATTCAACTCCTCAGTCATCCTCATTACCCACGACCTCGGGGTGGTAGCGGAGATCGCCGACGACGTGCTCGTGATGTACGCCGGGCGCGCGGCGGAGTACGGCAGCGCCGACCAGCTCTTCAACCGGCCCGCGCACCCGTACACCTGGGGCCTGCTCGGCTCCGTGCCACGCTTCGACCGGCCTCAGGACGAGCGGCTGCTCGCGATCCCGGGTTCGCCACCTAGCCTGATCCATGTGCCGCCCGGTTGTCCCTTCCATCCCCGCTGTGGTTACGCCGCTCGGAACGGCGGCCGGAGCGAGGACCTGCGTCCAGAGTTGGCGCCCATCGAACCGGGCCACTTCGTGGCTTGCCACCTGTCGCCAGCTGATCGTGGGCAGATCTGGACCGACGAGATTGCGCCGCGACTGTGACCGCGCCGCTGCGAACGCCCGCGTCGGGAGGCGCTGAACGGGACACGAACGTGGTCACGGCCGAAGGGCTGGTCAAGCACTTCCCAATCCGGGCCGGGTTGTTTCGGCGGCAGGTCGGGGCCGTCCAAGCGGTCGATGGAGTGAGCTTCGCCGTACGGCAGAAGGAGACCTTCTCGATTGTCGGTGAATCAGGGTGCGGCAAGAGCACGACTGCCCGTCTCTTGACTCGGCTGCTGGAGCCGACGGACGGGAAGATCACGCTCGAGGGGCGTGACATCACCCACCTGAAGGATGCGGCGCTGCGCCCGCTGCGGCGGGAGATGCAGATGATCTTCCAGGACCCGTACTCCTCACTCAATCCACGGCACACGGTCGGCAAGATCGTCGGTGCCCCGTTCCGGCTGCAACACGTCTCCCCGCCCGGCGGGGTCAAGAAATCGGTGCAGGAACTGCTGGAAGCCGTCGGGCTCAACCCGGAGCACTACAACCGCTACCCGCACGAGTTCTCGGGCGGGCAGCGACAGCGCATCGGGATTGCCCGGACCCTCGCGCTGCGGCCCCGGCTGATCGTGGCTGACGAGCCGGTCTCGGCGCTCGACGTGTCCATTCAGGCGCAGGTCATCAACCTGCTGGAGGATTTGCAGGAGGAGTTCGACCTGACGTACGTGATCATCGCGCACGACTTGTCTGTCGTGCGCTATGTCTCGGATCGGGTGGCCGTGATGTACCTCGGCAAGATCGTCGAACTGTCCGATGCGGACGCGCTCTACCGGGCCCCTATGCACCCTTACACGGTCGCACTGATGTCGGCGGTGCCCGTGGCGGATACTCGGCGCCGCGACGAGCGCGAACGGATCCGGTTGAGCGGTGATGTCCCCAGCCCGATCAATCCGCCGCCGGCCTGCCGGTTCCACACTCGGTGCTGGAAGGCGCAGGAGATCTGCCGGATCCAGGAGCCACCGTTGGTCGAGCTAGTTTCCGGCCATCATGTGGCGTGCCACTTTCCCGAAAACCTCCCGTCTGAGGCGGCAAGCGCGTCGGCTCCCTGACGTCTCGTCGGATATCAGGACGCGTTCGCGTTTTGCGTCTCCCTAGCCTTTCAACGCCCCCGACACCGTGGCCCGGAGAAGATAGCGCCGGACGAAAAGGTAGAGCAGCACTGTCGGCACCATGTAAAGGACGGCAGTGGCTGTGAGCAGGCCCCAATCCACCTGATTCCTGCCCGAGAACGCGCGGAACATGCCAATGGAGATGGGGTACTTTTCCGGCGACTGGAGTAGTACCAGCGGGGTGAGGAAATCACCCCAAACGTTGATGAAGCTGAAGAGCGCGCAGGCGCCTATGCCGGGTCGAGCCAGTGGAAACACCACCCGCCAGGCTCCCCGAAGCCGGGAGCAGCCGTCGATCCAGGCCGCCTCTTCCAATTCCATCGGGATGGAGTCGATGAACCCCTTCAGCAGCCACAGGGCAAGCGGGAGCTGGTAGGCCGCCTCGACCAGGATGAGCCCTGTGTAGGTGTCGTTGAGGCCCAAATTGATCATGATCATGTAGAGCGGCACGATTGTGGCGGTGGGCGGAACCACTCGGATCAGCAGGATCCCGAACATCAAGGTGCGACGGGCGAAGAACCGGTAACGCGAGAGTGCGTAGGCACCAAAGATTCCGAAACCGAGGGTGAGCGCAGTGGAGGCGGTGGCGATCCAAATGCTGTTCGCCAACAGCCGAGGTGTCCCTTCCTCAGTGAAGAACTTGACGAAGTTGTCCAACGTCAGGGTCGGCGCCTGAAGGTAGAGCCCGGCATTCGCGTCGATCGAGGTCAGCAGAACCCAGGCAAACGGGATCACGCAGCACAACGCGAGCACCGTCACGATCAGGTAGACACCGACCTGCCTCAGCACTGTCCAGGCGCTGCGCTGCCGTCGGCGTGTGACCTGGGTTTCGCCGGTCGCCGGCCGTACGGCCGCCTCGATAGCCACGTCAGACCTCGACTTTCGCCAGCCGGACGTAGGTGAGCCCAAGTATGAGGACGACGACGAGCATGATCACCGAAGCTGCGCTTCCCAAGCCGAGCTGGAAGAAGGCGAACGAGCGCTCATAGATGAACACCGAGACCAGCTCAGTGGCCTGCCCTGGGCCGCCTCTGGTGAGGAAGTACACCAGCCCGAAAACACTGGCGGTGGTGATGGTAGTCAACAGCAGGAACAAGAAGACCGGACCACGAATCAGAGGCAGCGTGATGAAGCGGAAGACCTTCCACGCCCCAGCGCCATCGATGCGCGCCGCCTCGATCAGGTCATCGGAGACCCCCTCGATGGCGGCTTGAAACATGATCATGGCGAAGGCGATGCCTCGCCAGGTGTTGACCACGATGATCGACGCCATCGGATACTGCTGTAGCCACGACACCGGGGCGAATCCCACGACCGCCAGTCCGCGGTTGACGGTTCCGTCTGATCCCGGTGCCAACATGCTGGCCCAAGCGAGCGAGGCGACAACTTCCGGGACGACCATCGGCAACAGGATGGCGCCTCCGATCAACCCTTTCCCGCGAATTCTGGACTTCGTCAGCAGCACGGCGGCCAGCATGCCGAGCAGGAACTGACCGACGATGGCCGAGAAGAAGATGAATTGGGCAGTCCTGCCCATGGAGCTGAGGAAGTCGGCAGAGGTGAGCAGCCGGGTGTAGTTCTCAAGGCCGACGAATTTCGGCGTCCTCGCGCCGAACCCGGTCAGCCGTTTGTTGGTCATGCTGAGCCAGATCGCGTACACGACCGGCGCCAAGACGAAGAGCCCGATGAGCACCATCGACGGGGCGAGGAGGGCCGACACGATGACCGCCGAACCGCGCTGCCGGCGGCGCGTTGCCGCCCCGCTCGGCGGCGTTACCCCAGGTCCGTCGTCCCGTGACGGCCGGGTCTCGGGGTCCGATCTCGCGGCGGACAAGTCAGGACGTTTCGACCTGATCTTCGCCGAGAAGCTCCGTGGCCTTCTTGGCGAAGTCTTCGGCCGCAGCCGGACCGTCCTTCTTTCCGGTCAGGATGGCCTCGGTCGCTTCTGCGACGGCCTGGGAGATCTCGTCCTGTCCCGGCCGCGTGGGGAAGCTCACGCTGGTCGTGAGCTGCTTACCCGCCTCGAGCAGGGTGGGCTGTTCGCTGTACGGCGGCAAGGTGTCGATTCCTGAACGAGGCGCTGCTGCGCCCACGGCTACCAGCTGCTGGGCCATGGCGTTGCCGGTGCTCAGCCACTTGGCCAGCTCGACCGCCTCGTCCGGGTTCTTGGTCGTAGCGGAGACCTCGTACGAGAACGCAACACCGCCGACGGCGTACGGCTGGCCGCCCCCACCAGATGGGTAAAGCCAAGTGGCCACCTTCTGGGTGAGGTCCTTGATAGGTGTGGCTCCGTCAGGTCCCCAGTCGTAGCGCCAGCCCCAGGTCCCCTGAGCGGCGACGGGAAGGTTGCCGGCCGGGAAGTCCTTGTACTTCGTCGGCTGCCACGGCTCCGGGTTCAACAACGCCTCCACGGGCAGCAGCTTGGCCTTGGTGAGCTCGTCGTACAGCGTGAACGTCTGGGTAAGGCCCGGGCTCTTCACGACCCACTTCTTGGTCTCGTCGTTGTACATCTTGCTACCGCTGCCGAGCATGACGTTCAGGAAGCCTTCGCCGAAGGTTCCGCCGCCCCACGACGTTCCCGCGGGGAGAACAATCGCCGGCTTGCCGGTCTTGTCGTGAATCTGCTTCAGCCGGGCCACCATGTCTGGCCACGTCGTCGGCTGCCCGGTGTCGACTCCTAGCTTGGTGAGGACGTCCTTGCGGTAGAAAAGGCTTTGGGTGTTCGCCTCATGCGGTATCGCGTACGTCTTCCCATCGGGCTGCACGATCTGGTTCCGGACGTCGGGGTAGAACGCCTGCCAGTCCTGCCACTTCTCCAGGTAAGGCGTGAGGTCGAGGAGATAGCCGGCGCCCGCGAATCCGGGCACGAAGCTGGCGCCGTAATCGGTGACATCAGGGGCCTCTCCCGCGTTGTACTGCTGGGTGATCTTGGTCTTGAACTGATCATCCGGCAGGATGTCACGGATCAGTTTGACCTTGACGTCGCGACCCTGCTTGGTCATCTCCGCCTCGAATTCCGGCAGCAGCTTTTGCACCGCATCGGCTCTGATCTTCTGGTATTCGATCAAGGTGAGGGTGACGGGACCCTTGGAGGGTTGGTCAGAGGCAGCGCCACCGCCGCTCTTATTGTTGTTGTCGTTACTTCCGCAGGAGGCAAGGGCCAAGGTGGCCGCCAACGCCGCGGTCAACAATCCAAATGATCGACGATGCTCCATAAATTGACCCTAGGGCAAACAGAAATTCTTTCCTAGACGGGTGGAGCTTCTCTTTTGATTGAGCGGCTGGTGATCGCCGAGGAAGACTTGTGTCGCTGATTCGCCTGGCCGCTGGGGATGGTGCGCTTCCCCTACCGCCGCACCGGTGCCGATGGCGTAAGTTCGGCCAGTGCAGTGGGACGAAGTTCACGGCGACCGCATCGAGAGCGCCCGTACAGAAATCCAGCGGCGGCTGTTTCGGGTGCTGAACGAGCGGCTTATGCCCGCCGTCTACTCGGCGGCTGTACCGCTCACCATCCGCCGGTGGGACGTTCCCGGTGAGCCCGTCGCCGTGGCGGAGGCGTTGGCTGCGCCCTACACCACGGCAGAAGTGGGCGACCGCTGGGGGCCGGCGTGGGGGACCACCTGGTTCGAACTCACCGGTCGGGTCCCCGCGGACTGGGCCGGGAAGCTCGTCGAAGGCGTGGTCGACCTCGGATTCACCGGTACTGCACCTGGCTTCACCGTCGAAGGACTGGTGTATCGGGCCGACGGCACTGCGATCAAAGGGCTGCATCCCTACAACCGCTGGTTCCCCGTCGAGGCGGATGCAATCGACGTGCGGGTCTTCGTCGAGGCGGCGGCGAACCCGGCAATCGAGGTACTGGTACCCACGGTCGCCGGCGACGTTTCAACGGCGTCGTCGGAGCCCATCTATGTCCTCGGGCAGGCACAGCTCGTTCTCGTCGACCCGGGTGTCCGCCAGCTGGTGGGTGACTTCGAGGTGCTCGGCCAGCTTGCCGGACAGCTGTCAGTCGACGATCCACGAGGAGCTCAGCTTTGGGCGGGCATATCGGATGCTCTGGACGTCCTCAGGCTGAATGACATCGGCGGCACTGCGGCGGCCTCCCTGGCGGTTCTCGCCCCGCTGCTGGCCAAGCGGGCGAACGCCAGCGCGCACCAGATCAGTGCGGTCGGCCACGCGCACATTGATTCGGCCTGGCTCTGGCCGTTGCGCGAGACGGTACGGAAAGTTGCCCGGACATGCTCCAGCGTCACCCAGTTGATGGAGGACTATCCCGAGTTGATCTTCGCCATGTCCCAGGCCCAGCAGTTCAGCTGGATAGAAGAGCACTACCCGGTGGTCTTCGAACGTGTGCGGGAAAGGATCGAGTCAGGCCAGTTCGTGCCGGTCGGAGGCATGTGGGTCGAGGCGGACACCAATATGCCCGGTGGCGAGGCGATGGTCCGGCAGTTCGTCCATGGCAATCGTTATTTCGCCGAGAAGTTCGGCATGGACACCGCCGAGGTATGGCTGCCAGACTCGTTCGGCTTCTCCGCGGCGCTGCCTCAGCTGATCGCCCTTTCCGGCGCCCGCTACTTTTTGACACAGAAGATTTCCTGGAACAAGGTCAACCGCTTCCCCCACCACACATTCTTGTGGGAAGGGCTCGACGGCACCCGCGTCTTGACCCACTTCCCCCCGGTTGCGACCTATAACTCCGACCTGTCCGGCGCGGAGCTCGCCCTGGCCAGCCGACAATTCGCCGATAGCGCCCGCGCCAACCACTCGCTGGCACCGTTCGGCTGGGGCGACGGTGGCGGCGGCCCGACCAGGGAGATGCTGGAGCGCGCCCGGCGCACCGCTGACCTCGAGGGTTCGCCCCAAGTGCAGATCGAGTCGCCGGCCGCGTTCTTCGCTCGGGCTGAAGCTGATTACACCGATCCACCGGTGTGGTGGGGTGAGCTGTACCTGGAACTGCACCGTGGCACTTACACCTCCCAGGCCCGGATCAAGCAGGGCAACCGGCGCAGCGAGCACCTGCTACGGGAGGCGGAGCTGTGGGCCACGACCGCGACGATCAGAACTGGCGCGGACTACCCGTACCAGGAGCTGGACCGGCTGTGGAAGACAGTGCTGCTGCATCAGTTCCACGACATCCTTCCCGGCTCGTCGATCGCCTGGGTCAATCGTGAGGCTCGCGCGACGTACGAGCTGGTCGCGGCCGAATTGAACCGGCTGATCAACAGATCACTGCAGACGATCCAGGGTGCCGATCCTGTCGCTGAGGAGCAGGTCACGTTCAACGCTGCGCCGTACCCGCGCGCCGGAATACCGGCCCTCGGCGCCGCTACTGACCGGCCCGCGCCGCCCGCGGCGTCGGTGCAGCAGGTGGTCGACGGTTTCGTGTTGAGCAATGGCCTCGTGCGCGCCACGCTCGACGGCGCCGGATTGGTCACTTCAGTGATCGACGGCTCGACCGGCCGTGAAGCGATCGCACCGGGCGCGCACGGGAATCTGCTGCAGCTCCATCCGGACCTGCCAAACGACTGGGACGCCTGGGACGTCGACTCCTTCTACCGCGCTACACGCACCGATCTCACCTTGGCCGACTGGACTGAGCCCGTCGAGCTGGACGGCGGAGTGGTGGGGGTCCGTACGATGCGACGTCACGGGAACTCCAGCTTCGAGCAGCTGGTCACCCTGGCACCGGGATCGCGGGCCCTGGACATCCAACTGGACGCCGATTGGCACGAGCGGGAGACGTTTCTCAAGGCATCCTTCGGTTTTGATGTACGGGCGGAGATGTCGAGCTCGGAAACTCAGTTCGGCCACGTGAAGCGGGCGACCCACGAGAACACCAGCTGGGATGCAGCCAAGTTTGAGATCTGCGCACACCGGTTCATCCATGTTGCCGAACCCGGCTACGGAGTCGCTCTGGTCAACGACTCGACCTACGGCCACGACGTCACGCGGGATGTGCGACCCGACGGGGGCACCACAACCACCGTTCGGTTGTCGCTGTTGCGGGCTCCGCGCTGGCCGGATCCGGAGACTGACCAGGGTCGTCATCGCCTCCGTTACGCCGTCGTGCCCGGTGCCGGCATTCTCGACGCGGTGCGCGAGGGCTATGCAATCAACCTGCCACTGCGCGCGGTTCGCGGCGGAATCGCGGTGGCGCCCCTCATTACCGTCGACTCGCTGGATGTCGTGGTCGAGGCGGTCAAGCTCGCTGAGGATCAGAGCGGTGACCTGGTCGTTCGGCTCTACGCAGCCTCTGGTGGACAGGCCCGGACCACTGTGCGGATCGGGTTCTCCGCAGAGTCGGTGCATAGCGTCGACCTGCTGGAACGCCCGCTGGACATCGGCCAGACCTGGGCCGATCCTCGCGCAGCGACCGTGAGTTTTCGTCCATTCCAGATCGTGTCCCTGCGCTACTCGCGGTAGCACCAGCGGCAAGGCGCTACTCGGAGGACGCTCCAAACCTGCCCCTGGCCTCCATCGGGATCAGCGGTCGCTCGCCCCGCACCTTGAGTTGCTGCACGGCCCAGGTGTTGCCATCAGGGTCGGCGAAGCCGAAGAACGTGCCGCCGTCGCGCTCGTCGAAAACGGTGATTTCACTGGCATCGACGCCGCGATCGAGCAGTTGCTGCCGCGCTATCTGGGCGTCGGCAACCACGAGCTGAAGTCCTCGCATCGAGCCGGGCACCATATCCTGCTGGCCCGGTAGGTTTCCGATCACGATGGAGCATCCGGAACCTGGCGGTGTCAGTTGCGCCACGTCCATCTGCTCGTTGATGGTGTGGTGATCCAGGTCGAAGCCGACCTGATCGCGGTAGAACGCGATCGAGCGATCGATGTCGCTAACCGGCAGTACCACCACTTCAAGTGTCCAGTCCATTGATCTCCCTCTTAGATCGATCATTTCCGTGCTGTCGTCGAACGTTCCCTGTGCAGGAGGCAGTTGTCACCCCATCGTGCTGCACTCGGTCAGCTGCTGGTGGGCTCCGGTCGGTTGTCGACGCCGCCCTTTTGCGCCGCCTGGACTGCTTCGTCCACGTTGCCGTGTATGCGGTCGGTTCCGATTTGCTCGAGGACTCCGTCCCGTTCCAGCGTGGCCGCAACGGCCCGCTTGAGGCGGGCGAGCCGCAACGTGATCCCCGACTCGCTGGTGAGCCGAACGATTGCGGCCACCTTGGCGGACCCCTGAGAGTCGATGAAGTCGATGCCCTCGCAGTCGAGCACAAGGTCGGTCACACCCGGGCTGGTGTGCAGGAGGTCTCGGGTCCGGTCTTCGAGAGGGTCAGCGGTGGCAAAGAACAGCCCGCCGTCGAGCCCGATGATCACCACGCCGGCAACCTGTTCATGGTCCGGGTTAGCGGCGAGGTCGCGATAGACCTGGCTTCCCGGCCGATGCCCGAGGACAGGCATGTTGGGATGCGTCGCCACCGCGATCAGCCACAGCAACGACATCACGATGCCGATCACGACTCCGGCGAGAACGCCCACCAACAACGTCGCGGCCACAGCCAGCAACGCGATCCAGAAATCGAAGCGCTGGACGCGCGCCAGTCGTCGCATTTCCGGGACGTCCATCATGCCGAACACCACGGCCTCGATGATCAACGCGGCGAGCACTGGCTTGGGCAAGGCGGAGAACAGCGGCGCGAGGAACAGCAGTGTCAAAAGCACCGTGATACCGGAGACGATGGATGCGACACCAGTTCTGGCTCCGGCGTGGTCGTTGAGTGAACTCGCGGAGAGGCTGGTGGACACCGGCATGCCCTGGAAGAGCCCGGAGCCGGTGTTCGCGAGGGCTTGGGCAGTCGACTCTTGATTGATATCGATCTGATAGTTGTGCTTGGCCGCGAACGCCCTCGCGTCGCCTGCCGTCTGCGAGAAGCCGATCAGCAGCAACGCCACCGCGGCGGTGATCACCGTCCCGGCGTTGTCCAACATCAACTGTCCACCCGGCAAGCTGAATCGCGGCAGCCCGCTCGGGATATCGCCGACCAGAGCTACGCCGTGATCTGCAAGGCTGAAGAGCCAGCTTGCGAGCAGACCTCCGACGACCAGCACAAGGGCACCCGGAACGCGAGGGGCGACCTTGCGTAAACCGAAGACGACGACGAGCGCGGCAAGCCCGACCACCACGGTGGTCGGGTGCGCGTCCGGGATGGTGCCCAACCATGACCACAGCTCCAGCAATGCGTTCTTTCCTGTCGCCTCGGTACCCGTGAGCTTCGGCAGCTCGCCGATCACGACGTCGAGCGCGGCGCCGAACAGGAAACCGGTGACAACTGCTCGAGACAAGAACTGGGCGACCCAGCCCATCTTGGCCACGGCTAAGCACAAGGAAGAGGAGTCCGGAGACCAGCGTGATCCCAGCGACAAAGACGGCGGCATCGGCTTCGCTGCTGATCCCGGCGGTCAAGACCGCACTGGCGGCGACGGCGGCGAGCCCCGAACTCGGGCCCATCGAGATCTGCCGACACGTACCGAAGATTGCGTAGAGGATGGCGCCCACGGCGGCTGCATAAAGGCCGTTCTGTAGGGGGATTCCTGCGATCCCTGCGTAACCGAGGTTTTTCGGAATGATCAAAGCCGCGACGGTCACCCCGGCGATCAGGTCACCACGCAGCCACCCGCGGTTGTACGAGCGCAGCAAGCCAAGGATAGGTATCCAGCGCCCGATCGGCGCTGAACTCGGCTCCTGATCAAGACGCCCTTCCGTGCCGCTCACGGCATCACACCTCCGGCCGACCCTTCAGATCCGTGACTGCTGCCTCTGGAGAGCTAGGTCGACCTCCAACGTGACCGACCTCCAGTTGGCAGCGCCTCACCCGTACCGGGTGGAATCCGGCGCGACCGGAGGAGGCGCCCGCGAGCGGCTGTGGCTTCCATCTCCTCGACTAGTCCTTGACCGTCAATGTCACGCAGCATCGGTTGTCAGCCGCTTCGAGGCGGGCGTCGAGCTGGTCCGGCGCGATGGATTGGGCGAGTGCGGAGATGAGCATGTGGTTGATCTGGCAGACGAGTTCGGTGTGGCTTCGGGCCAGAGTGTGGAACGGGCAGTTGGCCAAGATGTAGCTCCGGCCGTCCCCTCGGGGTTCGTATCCGTGCTCGCTGAGGAGCTTGAGGACGAGGTCCGCAGGGGCGCCGGCTGACGATGGCCGGTCTGACGCGTCCTCGGCAATGGCATTTCCGCGTGCGGCGGCGGCCTCACTGACAGCCTGAGCGATCGGGATTCCCGTCCGAGTTGCATCAGTGATGGCCTCGGCCAGGATCTCGCCGGCAAGCTCGTACTCGCGCGCCGGAAGGGCGACGGCGAACTCCTTGTGACCGCGTCGATACCGCTTAGCGGGTCGTCCCGCGCCTGGTCCAGTGCGTCCACTGAGCCGGACGTAGTCGGTTTCCAGTAGGCCCTCTGCCTCGAGCCGGTCGAGGTGGAACTTGGCTTGGTGGCGCGCGACGCCGACTGCCTCGGCGGCTTGGTCCCGACTGACGGGTTCGGCCTGGGAGCAGACGAACTCGTACAGGTGGCGGCGTACAGGGTCGGCTAGCGCGCCGATCCCTGTGACATCGCGGTCGAAGTTTCCCATCGACCCTTCTAACGGAGAGATATCTTGACTTTACAACATCTTGGGTCTAACGTCGACTTCATTATCCGATAATCCTCGCCGTTTAGGAGCCCGCCGATGCCGATCGCTGCTCTTGTCACCTGGGTAATCACCGCCGCCTTCGGATCGTTCATGCTGGTCAGGTGGTTGAGCCGTGGAGGGCTGCGTCGTGGCGGTGCCACGGCGACGCATTTTCCTCCGTCTCGGGTCTTCACCCACTTCGGGCTCGCCGCGGGCGGGCTGGTTGTGTGGATCGCCTACCTGGTAACCGACAACACGGTGCTGGCGTGGATCGCGTTCGCAGATCTGGTCCTGGTCGCCAGTCTGGGAGGTCTCCTGGTGAGGCGATGGGCGACGGACGGCCGCGCCGCGATGCGCGGCGATCCTCGGCCGGACGCTGTCGAGCTGGCTGAGCAGCACATTCCCCGTCCGCCAGTGGTCCTGCATGGAATCTTCGCCGTCAGCACGCTTGTTCTGGTGCTGCTCAGTGCGCTCGGCGTGGGAGAAGGCTGACATGCCAACCGCGACGGCCATGGGGAGCGTCTCTTTCGAGATCGACAACCGTAGGTCCGTGCAGGCGCGCCGGTACCCGCCAGGCGGACATCGAGGAGGCCGCCCGGGCGGCTCAGGACTTTCTCGAGGCCTTGGGAGTGTCCTGCGACAGCCCGAGCATGGCCAGAAGCGCGGTGCGGATGGCGGAGGCGTACGCGGAGATGCTGACCCCCCGCAACTTCGAGATGACCACCTTCGACAACGACGAGGGCTACGACCAACTCGTGCTGGTGAAGGCTATCCCCGTCCAGTCTGTGTGTGAACATCATCTGCTGCCCTTCCTCGGGCTCGCCCATGTGGCGTACCTGCCAGCCGACCGGATCCTCGGACTGTCCAAGGTCGCCCGAGTAGTGGAGATGTTCGCCCGCCGGCCGCAGGTTCAAGAGAGGCTGACCCAGCAAGTCGCAGGCTGGCTCGACACACACCTCCGCCCAAAGGGCGTGGGCGTGGTGATTGAAGCCGAGCACACCTGCATGACCTTGCGCGGCGTCCGCGCGAGCGGCGCCCTCACTCGTACCTCCGCGCTGGCCGGCGTCCTCCGCGAAGACGCGTCGGCCCGCGCGGAGTTCTTCGCAGTCTTGAACCGCTAGGGACGGGCTCAAGAGATGACTCGTAAAGCACAGGAGGAGAGAGATGTCGGATAACGGCAGAGGATGTGTGGTGGTCGGCGCAGGACTCGCGGCCGCCACAGTCGCGCAGACCTTGCGGGACGGAGGCTTCAAGCATCCGGTGACGCTGATCGGCGAGGAAAGCGAGCGCCCGTACGAGCGGCCGGCCCTGTCGAAGGACTACCTCCAGGGCAAGACTCCCGTCGCCGAGCTCTATGTCCATTCCAGCGACTGGTACGGCGACCACCAGGTGCGTGGTCGGTTCGGCGAGAAAGTGTTGAGCATCGACCGCGGAAGGTCCGAAGTACGGTTGCAATCGGGCGAGGCCGTGGCGTATGACCAGCTGGTCATTGCCACCGGCGCGACCCCCGGCCCCTCAGCCTGCCAGGAGCGGATCTGGCCGGCGTCCACACGCTCCGGCGGATCCAGGACGCCGACGCGCTCCGTAGTGCGCTGGCACCGGGCAAGCGTTGGGTGATCATCGGCGCGGGCTGGATCGGCCTGGAGGCCGCCGCTGCGGCACGGCTGGCCGGCTGCGAGGTATCCGTACTGGAACGCGGAGCGGTCCCACTGCGGAACGTACTCGGAGACGAGCTTGGGCGGTACTTCGCCGAGTTGCATCGCAGCAACGGAGTCGACCTCCGCCCTGGTGTGACCGTGTCCGCCATCATCGGAGATGCCGGACATGTCACCGCCGTCGAAACCGACGGGGGCCTGATCCCCGCAGACCTCGTCCTTGTTGCCGTAGGCGTCACCCCGAACACCAGCCTCGCGGCATCAGCCGGACTCCGGATCGACAATGGAATCGTCGTCGACGAGCAGCTTCGCAGCAGCGACCGCCATGTCCTTGCCGCCGGCGATGTCGCCAACGCCGACCACTCTCTGCTGGGCCGGCTACGCGTCGAACACTGGGACAACGCCATCCGGCAAGGGAAGCTCGCCGCCAGCACCATCCTCGGCCTGCCCAACAGATACGACTGGCAGCCCTACTTCTACACCGACCAGTACGACCTGGGAATGGAGTATGTGGGCCACGGCCACCCCGACGACCAGGTCGTTATCCGCGGCGACACCCACAGCGGTGCCTTCATCACGTTCTGGACCCGCGACGGGACGGTCACCGCGGCCATGAACGTCAACATCTGGGACGTCAACGACCAGCTCCGCGAGCTGGTGGGCCGCGCCGTCTCAACCGCGCGCCTCCGGGACACCGCAATCGGTTTGGAAGAGCTTTTGAGCGACTCCGTCGGCGCTCCGCGGCGCCTGCCCGCCGGGGAACCCGCCATCGCAGCAAAGGCGTGAAACGGCTGGCTAGCCGCCCACCGTTCACGATCAGCCTGAGCTTACGATCAGCCGGCGACAGTGTGTCCCATTCCTTGCACGAATCTTGCGATGGCTTGTTCGGCGGTGGGCACCTCGCCGAACACCTCACGCTCCTATCCAGCCTGGGTTTTGCGATAGACCGAAACGTGCGACTGGGAGTCGGCTGTGAACTCGGTTCCGGCCCAGTCCGCGTGCCTTGCCTCCAACTCGAACCCGGCGAGCTGCGCCATCAGGTCGAGTTCAGCCGGCCAGATATAGCGGTGTGGGCTACGGAAGAGCTCCGCCTGTCTGCCATCACCGAAGTGGAAATGGTGGGAGACGACGAGCTGCTGCACGACGTCGTAAGTGTCTAAGCCGATGTATCCGGGCTCGGTGTTGAAGACGGTGGCTTGCTGGCCCGGCGGAAGCTTGCGCAGTTCTGGAACCCATAACTCGACGACAAACCGGCCACCCGGCGCGAGGTGGCGGGCGGCGTTGTCGAAGCAGGCGACTTGTTCCGCCTGGGTCAGCAGGTTGGAGATCGTGTTGTAGACCAGGTAGACAAGCGTGTACTCGCCGGGGACGCGGGCGGTCGCCATGTCGCCAATCACTACCGGGATCGCTGCTTGATCGGCTTTGGTGCGCAACATTTCGACCATCGGACGAGACAGCTCGATGCCGGTGACATGGACGCCGCGCGCGGCGAGGGGCACGGCTACCCGACCAGTCCCGATGGCGAATTCCAGCGCTCGGCCGTCGCCAGCAAGTCTTGCGAGGTAGTCGACCGTCGGCTCCAAGATCTCGGGCGCGAACATGCCGGAGCCTGGGGTGTCGTACCGCTGGGCAGTATCGGCGTCCCAGATCTCCTCCTGTCGCATGGTGCTGACGATGTCAGCCGATCCGCAACGCGTCCAGGGCTTTTTGGGCCACTTGATCGGCATGCCGATCGGTCGCGAGCGGACCGAGCCGTCCGGAGCGGGCTGGTCTGCAGGTAGTTTCGAGCGGTGAGCGTGCCTGAGCTCGTCGCCCGATCCGTGCGGTCGCTCCAGGTGAATGCGGCACTGATCCGTGCGTTCCGGCGCTCACCGCTGGACTTTCTCGACGTGCTGGTGGCCGACGGCGCCGGGACGATCCCGCTGCGGATGGGACCCGAGCGGGTGCTGCTGGTTGACGACGCCACCGAGGTCTGGGAGCTGTTGACCACGCATGCCCGCCGTACCGGGAAGGGCCGCGGACTCGTACGCGCGCGCCTCCTGCTCGGCGAGGGCCTGCTCACTAGCGAGGGTGATCGGCATCTGCGCCACCGCCGCGCCTTGCAGCCGGCGTTCCACCCGCCGCGAATCGCTGGCTACCTGGCGCACTTTGCCCGCGCGGCACGGCGCAGCGCCGACCGGTGGTCTGACGGCGGCGACATCGACCTGATCGCCGAGATGTCGGCCATGACGTTGGACGGCGCAGGTCTGGCGCTGTTCGGTTCCGACCTCCGCGAGCCAGCGTCGGAGGTTGCGCGTGCGCTGACCAACCTGCTTGCGGGCTTCCGGCTCGCCATGGCTCCAGGGGGTCCCACACTTATCCGGTCACCGCTGCCCATTGCCGTGCGCGTGCGGTCAGCCAAGGCCGCGCTCGAGAACGTTGTCGACGACCTGATCCGCGGCCGTTGGGCCGTTGAGCTTGCACCGCGACCGGTATTGGACGTGCTGGCTTCTCAGCCGGAACTTACCGCCAGGCAGGTCCGGGACGAGGTGATGACATTGCTTTTGGCCGGGCATGAAACGACAGCCATGGCCCTCACCTGGGCCATCGCCGCGATAGACCAGGTGCCGGCGGTGCGTGCCGATCTCGAGGCCGAGTGGGACGCTCAACCCGAGGCACTTCCCGCGGGTGAGTTGGCAGACGCACTGCCCTTGACCATGGCCGTCCTTGCCGAGACATTAAGGCTATGGCCGCCGTCCTGGATGTTCAGCCGCCGGATCTTGGAGCCCGTGGTGCTCGGTGGACGCACCCTGCAGGTGGGGACGATGTGCCTGGTCAGCCCAGCTTTGCTGCATCGCGACCCGCGGTGGTGGGCTGAGCCCGAACGGTTCCGGCCTGACCGTTGGCTGCGGCGCCTGCCGGGGAATTTCGACCATTTCGACCCCAAGTCGCCGGGCCAACCGCGCGGCGCCTATCTGCCTTTCGGTGCCGGACCCAGGATGTGCATCGGAGAGCAGTTTGCCTTGTCGGAGGCCGCGACGATGCTGGCTGAGCTTGGCCGCTCGTGGCGCCTCCGCGTCCACGACGCTCCGTTGGACACCGGCCCATCCTCAATGACGTTGCGGCCGAGCGGTCGCGTGCGGGCGACGACGTCGCGGCGGAAGTCGTGACCTTTCTGCAGGGCTTCCGGGGCGCTACGAGTCAGGCCTAGACCGCTCATGCCGAGCCGCTAAGCCGGCTGATCTAGTCTTCCCGGCCCGCCAGTCGCCGGGCGGCGTCAAGTCGGCGGCGGGCGTCGGCCAAAGCATTCACAGCGTCCCGTTGCCGGGACCGCGCCTCGGCGAGATGCCTTTGAGCGGTGACCTTGTCCCGTCGCGCTTCTATCCGCTGAGTGTCCAGCGAGCTCAACCGGTCGTCGGCGGCCTCAACGGCGCCCTCGGCGTCTGCGAGGTCGAATTCGGACTGCCAGTGCATCGCCTCCGCCGCGGCCAGGGCGTCCTCCGCAAGGCGAAGCGGAGAAGGTGCCTCGACTCGACTCTTAGGCGCCGGACTGGAATCGCTGTTTTCCGCCGACGTACGGTTCTCGTCGAGAAGCTCGACGGCCCAGCGACCGGCCACGGCGTGCCGCCGGGCCGCCAACTCGTCCGGGACCGGAGATCGTTCCAGCTCAGCCGTTGCTCCCGGTACCTCAGCTGTCGGCGGCTCGGCGGCCACCTCGATCTCTCGGATGTTGACGCGCGGCCGCCGCCCGAAGCCGCTGTGCGAGAGCGGTCGGACAAGACGACCGTTGCGAATGGTCAGCGCACCCGCGAGATCGACAAGAGCGGCCTGCAGCGTCGCCTCGACCTCCAACAAAACGGTGGGGCTCACCCGCACGCCTGCCTCGACGGCGTGCGCGCGCGCCTGATCGAGCAGGTCCGCGAACAAACGCCGGCGCTGTTCGGCCAGGTCGCGCAACTCCCCACTGGCCGGCCCGGTCTGGGCATCGCGCAGCTCACGGCCCAATGCCGACAGACGTTTCATCGCCGCGGAATCACTTGCCAGTAGGTTCACCAGCCAGGCGCTGCGACTGGGGCGGCGGAGTCGCTGCAGCCGTTCGGCCAAGTCCCGGCTGCCAGCCGCTCTGGCCTGCCGCACCAATTCGTTCCGAGCAGCCACGAAATCAGCTGGCGGGAGCGCGTAGAGCTCACGAACGATGTCGTCCAGCTCGCGTCCGATCAACTGGGTCATGCCGGCACAAATCTAACGTGCCGATTGGCGGACACCCCAAATCGGGCTAGGACGCGACCGCGAGGTCCACTGTCTCCTCGGCCACGCAGCATCCGCCCTGCACCGACGCGCAGTCGATGATGTACACGTGTCGCAGTAGATCCGGGAGCTCGCAGCCGGCATCTGTGCATTCGAGGGTGCGGTCGCCGTGCACGACCAGCGTGCCGTGGCAGTGGTCGACGTGCTGTCGGCACTCCAAACAACTGCTCATGCCGACGTTGGTACCAGCTGCACCGGGCATCGGACGGTATTGCGGCCGGCGTGTCGCGACGTGGCTTATGTGGTGTCAGCCGCGCTTCTTCGGTGGGGCCGCCTCGCGGCGGGCCGGCGGCGGCTTTGTGGGCTTCTTGGTGGCTGCACCGGGGGTCGCGGTGCCGCGGCGACGTCCACCGTTCCCTGTCGACCGGCGTTGCTTCGCCGCCTCGATGCTGGCTCGCAGGGCGGCCAACAGGTCAAGGGGTACCGCGCCGGGCTCGCCATCCTGGCTCGGTGCACGCCCAGTCGCCTTGGCATCGATAAGGGCGGTCAGCGTCTCCCGGTGAACGTCGCGGTACCTGCCCGGGTCCAACTGTTCATCCGACAACGAGTCGATCAGCGCCTCAGCCATGCCGAGTTCCTGGGTGGGCGTCGACCACTCATCCTCATCCGCCTGGAACGGGAACTGGGGCTCCGCGGACCTCGTCCGGCCAGAGCATCGTGGCGAGGACCAGCACATCGGTGTGCACTCTCAACACCGCGACGATCTGGCGATCGCGGAGCGTGACCTTGGCGACGGCGACGCGGCCCTTCTTGCGCAGCGCATCGCGCAGTAGCCGGTAAGGCTTAGCGCCCTGCCGTTCGGGCTCCACGTAGTAGCTGCGGTCAAGATAAATGGGGTCGACGGCTTGCATCGGCAAGAACGAGATGACCTCGATCGAGCGCGACGTCTTGGCCGGCAGCATCGAGAGATCGTCATCACTGAGCACGACGAGCTCGCCAGTTGCCGACTCATAACCGCGCCCGATCTCTTCGTACGGGACTTCGGCGCCGTCGATTGAGCAAATTCGCTTGTACTGCACCCGGCCCCCGTCGCTGGTGTGGATCTGGTGGGCGGGAATGTTCTTGCTCTCGGTGGCTACATACAACCGAACCGGGATCGTCACCAAGCCGAAGGAGATGGTGCCTCTCCAAACCATCCGCATCGCCGCATCCCTCCGACCTGATGTCACCCGTCGATACGGGCCGTCACGCCCGTTCCTTCCATTGTCTCCGTGGCCTGGGAATTCGCACCAGCCCTCGTCGGACCAATCAGGCACCGATCGCCTCACTACTTTTGTAGTATGTTTCACCGCATGGCGGCACTTGGCTACGTTCTGCCGGTCGTTCTGGTGGCGATCAGTGCGGTGTGTGCTCTAGGTCCACCCCGCGGCTCTGGTCGGACCGCCACGGTCGCTTACGTCGTCGGCTTCGCTGCTGCGCAAGTGCCCACTTTGTTGGGCTTTTGGCTTCTGCTCAACACCGCGATCACCTGGGCGCTAGGCGATCTGTGGTCGATCTGGGGCCTGGCCGGGCTTGGGCTGACAATGCTGACGCTCGCCGGCTTGGGCCTACTGGTGGCCCGCATGCAGGCCACCCGTCGCGTCCTCGACTCGGCGCTGCAACGCGACCTGGTCGGCATCGAGGCAACTCCAGCGGTCCCGGGCCTGGCGGATCCATCGCCTCGCCCAATGTCGCTGACCCGCAGCCTTTGGCTGCCGTTCCTGCGCCGTCGCCGCGATGTCGAGCACCTCACCGACCTTGCCTATGGACCTGCGGGGCGCTTCCACCGGCTGGACCTGTATCGGCACCGCTCGCACCGCGGCGATGCCCCGGTGTTCGTGCACTTCCACGGCGGGCGGTTCGTCTCCGGCGCCAAGGACCGCGAGTCGCTGCCGATGCTTTACTACCTCGCCGCCTCCGGCTGGATCGTGCTCAGCGCGAACTACCGGTTGAGCCCCGGGGCCTCCTTCCCCGACGCGCACACCGATGCTAAGCGGGTGCTGGCCTGGGCACGCGAAAACGTTCAGGAGTACGGCGGAGACGGCACCAGGATCGTCATTGCAGGTAACTCAGCCGGCGCCCACCTGGCCCTCTTCGCGGCCCTGACTCCAAACGACCCGAGGTATCAGCCCGACTTCCCGCACGCCGACACCAGCGTCAGCGCAGCAATCGGTCTCAGCGGCTACTACGGTCCCCTCGATGGTCAGCGACCCCAGACCTCGCCGGCCGCTCACCTACACTCCGACGCCCCGCCCACCCTGCTGCTGCACGGCGACCGCGACTCCGTCGTACCCACGGCGTGGGCTAGCACCTTCGCCACCTTCCTTCGAACCGCCTCCCGCCAGCCGGTCGTCTACGCCCAACTGCCTGGCGCCCAACACAACCTCGACTACTTCCCCTCCATCCGCACAAGCGCTGTCATCGACTGCGTCGATGTTTTCACCAGGTGGGCGCTCGTGTCCTCGACCAGATCGTCGCCAGGACAAGGGACTTCCGGTCGTCGCCCGTAGAGATGCGGAACGTCGGAGCGATCGGACTCTGACCTTTCAACTCTTGGTCTTGCCGTCGTGGACGCGGAAGGCGGGCTAGAGGTTGGTCATCTGCTCAGCGGCATCGCTGTAGCGGCCGCCTTGCACCTGGACCTTCGACGCCGCATCCTCGATCTCGCGGAGGTCGTCGGTCGACAGCTGTACGTCGGCGGCTCCCATGTTCTCCTCCAGCCTGTGCAGTTTGCGCGTGCCTGGGATGGGGACGATCCAGGGCTTCTGAGCGAGTAGCCACGCCAGTGCGATCTGACCGGGGGACGCACCCTTGCGTTGAGCGATGCTGGTGATGAGGTCGACCAGGGCTTGATTGTGCTGCAGGGCCTCGGGGGAGAACCGCGGGATGGTGCTGCGGATGTCGTTACTGGCATCGAAGCTGGTCGACGCCGTGATGGTACCGGTGAGGAAGCCCTTGCCGAGCGGGCTGTAAGGGACGAAGCCGATGCCCAGTTCCTCGCACGCGGCCAGCACCTCCTCTTCGGGACGCCGCCACCACAAGGAGTACTCACTTTGGACCGCCGTCACCGGCTGCACGGCGTGCGCGCGACGAATAGTGCCGGCGGCCGCCTCCGACATGCCGAAGTGCTGCACCTTTCCGGCCTCGATGAGCTCCTTGACCGCGCCAGCGACATCCTCGATAGGCACGTCAGGATCAACTCGGTGCTGGTAATAGAGGTCGATGGTGTCGACTCCTAGCCTCTGCAGCGAGCCGTCGACCACCTGCTCGATGACCTCGGGCCGGCTCGTCACCCGCCCCCTCGGCTTGCGTTCGACAGGGTCGATATCCCACCCGAACTTGGTGGCGATCACCACCTGACCCCGATAGGGGGCGAGCGCCTCACCGACGAGTTCCTCGTTGGCGTACGGGCCGTAGATCTCGGCGGTGTCGAAAAAGGTGACGCCACGCTCCACGGCGGTGCGGATCAGCGAGATCATCTCCTGCCGATCGGGACGGTCGCTGTAGCCACCAGTCATGCTCATGCAGCCGAGCCCGATGGCGGAAACCTCCAGGCCATTGGAGCCGAGAGTGCGCTTGTCCATGGTCAACCTCCGTCATTGCAGATGAATTGTGGTCGGGTGGCACCAGATGTCCTCACACTAGATGCAGCCATTTCCATCAGGGAGGCACTACCAGTACACCTCCGCCGCCGGTCGTGGTGGTCTGGCCCGGTCAACAGCGGTGTGATAGTGACTAGGACGCTCTGCTGATCTAGCCACAACCGTGCGAATTCTCATTGATGCAGTGCAGAGCTGCCAGACCGAGTGCTCGCTCAAGGAAGAGAGAGTTTCAAGAATGCCTATTGGCGTTGCCGTCATTGGAGCGGGCATGGCTGGGCGGGCGCACGCCGCCGCGTATCGGGTCGCGCCAACGCTTTACCAGTCCACACTGCCGCCGCTGCGGTACGTCTCCATCGCTGACGTCAACCCCGAGTTCGGATCGGCGGCGGCCCAGCGCTTCGGCTACGAGCGGTCCGACACATCGTGGCAGGCGATCGCGGAGAACCCCGACATTCATGCCGTCAGCGTCGTCGTGGCCAACTCACTACACCGCGAGATTGTCGAGGGTCTGGTCGCCGCCGGGAAGCACGTGTTGTGTGAGAAGCCCCTGAGCGACAAGCTGGAGGACGCCCGCGCAATGGCGGAGGCGGCCCGCACCACCGAAGTGGCTGTCCGGATCGGTTTCACGTTCCGCAGGGCGCCGGGCGTCGCCGCCCTCCGCGAGCTGGTCACCTCCGGCGCCTTCGGTCGGATGTTTCACGTCGACGGCCGGTACTGGTGCGACTATGCGAGCGACCCGCAGGGACCGATCAGCTGGCGGTTCAAGGGCGCACCCGGATCTGGCGCGCTCGCTGACATCGGCAGTCACCTCAGCTACTTGATGGAGTTCCTCGCTGGTGACGCGCAGGAGGTGAGCGGCGGCCGATTCACCACTGCTATCACCGAGCGGCCCGTTCCGCTCGGCGCCGTTATCGGCCATGAGCGTGTGGCGGTCAGCGACCGCTTCGAGGCCGTCGAGAACGACGACTACGCGGCGTTCACCGCCCGGTTCGAGCGCGGCGTCGGCGCCGTCCAGGTTTCGCGCGTCGCCGCTGGCCACCCGAACGGTCTTGCCCTCGAGGTGTTCGGCGAGAACGGCGCCGCGAAGTGGGAGCAGGAGCGTCCCGCGGAGTTCCAGCTGATGTTGAACGAGGGCCCCATCGAGGCGCGGGGGTTCCGCCGGGTGATCATCGGCCCTGATCATCCGTACGTCGCCGGCGGGCTGCCGATGGACGCTCCAGGTGTGGGCCTTGGGCAGAACGATTGGTTCGTCTATCAGGCGCGCGCCTTCCTTGAGGAGGTCGCTGGCATCGACGAGGCCGACTCACTGCCCCGCAACGCCTCGTTCGACGAGGGCGTGCACAACATGGAAATCCTCGCGGCCGTCACGAAGTCCGCAACCAAAGGCGGCGCCGCCGTGGTGGTGCCGCCCCAGCGTGCGGCGGCACCAGAGGGTCAGAGCGCCACCGAGGTCGAGGGAGGTGCCGAATGAAGTTCGGGGTGTACAACGCGATCCTGCACGACCGCTCGCTGGAAGAGGCGATTCAGGTGATAGCCGGGCTGGCTCTCACCGGCATCGAGCTGAACTCAGGTGGCTTTCTCCCGCCGGTGCACATCCCGACGTTCGACGGCATCCTCGCTTCTGATGCCGCACGCGATGACTTCCTCGGACTATTCGAGGGCACGGGCGTGGAGATCGCTGGGTTGAACTGCAACGGCAATCCGCTGCATCCCAATCCCGTGATCGGGATGCAGCACGCCGACGATGTACGGCGCAGCATCCAGCTCGCGAACCGCTTGGGCCAGCACCGCGTGGTGACCATGTCGGGGCTGCCGGCTGGGGAGGCTGGTGGCCGAAGACCGAACTGGATCGTGAATGCCTGGAACTCCGCCGCGCTCGAGGTCCTCGACTATCAATGGACCGTCGCCGAGAGGTTCTGGCGCGAGATCGACCGCGAGGCGGCCGACCTCGACGTCAAGGTGGCGCTCGAACTGCACCCACAGAACCTGGTCTTCAACCCTGCCGGCATCCGCGAGCTGGTGGAGCGTACCGGAGCCACCAATATCGGCGTCGAGCTCGACGCCTCGCACCTGTTCTGGCAGTGGATGGATCCAGTGGCCGTCGTGCAAGACCTCGGACCGCTCGTCTTCCACGCTGCCGCGAAGGATGCACGGATCAACCCGGCCGCCGCGGTGTACGGCGTGCTCGACAACCGCTTCCGGCGGCTCGGTGCCGACGAGGCCCGTACTAATCTTGGCGGCGACGAGTGGGCGAACGAGTGGCCGAAGGACGCCGCCTGGGACTTCGTGGCCCTCGGCCGCGGGCACGACGCCGTCTACTGGTCGACCTGGCTCGCCGCCCTGCAGGTAGTCGACCCGGACATGCTGGTCAACATCGAGCATGAGGACGTCACCCTCTCACCTCTCGATGGCCTAGAAGTGGCCTCCGCGGTACTGCTCGACGCAGCCCGCCGGGCAGGCATCGTGACTTCGGGACGCGTTGATCCCCCGGCGCACTAGCGAACCATTCCGCTGGCACGGTGCGGTTTTGGCATTCGCTCTCTGGCAGGGCTTTGGCCGGCTCAATCTCACAGAGCCGGGCGTGGTGTCGATCAACTTTCGTTGGACACCGGCTGTTTCACAACCTCGGGTTTCCGGAATGCGAGAGCATCGGGCGGATCACCGAAGTCGGGGACGGCGAGGCGCTCACCGCCTCGGCGGGCAGACTCATGGGCAACGATGCCGGGCAGGGTGAAACGTGCCGCTTTCCAGGCATTCACTGGAGGCAGAGTGCGGTCGACCACTGCCCGGACAAAGTCGTCCGCCAGGAATTGGTGACTGCCCTCGTGACCGTTCGGAGCACCGCTGAAGGAAGAGGGCAACCTCGACGTGTCATGAATCGGGGCATGCCCAGAGATGAAGGCAGCCCGTAGCTCGGGTGCGACATCATCGAGTGCAGGGTCGTCGGTGGACATCGACGGAGCAGAGTGCAACATGGTCGAGACGTCGGTGACACGCTCCTTGTCCTGCCAGACGCTCACCTCGGCAAGCTGCTCGAAGCTGCCCTCGGTGCCGAAGAACCGGAACCGGGACTCGCGGATATAAGCCGGGTAGCCGACGCGCCGCATCTCGTTGATCCGCATCACCCCACCGTCGGCAAGTTCGAACAGGGCAGACGCGTTGGAGATGTCATTGTCGAATTGACTCACCGCCGTGTCGAAGACACCGTCGTTGTTGAGATCGCGGACGCCGAGGCAGCTCACGCTGACGGCATATGTGTCGAGGGCCCCGAGAACCCCGCCGATTGAATGGGTCGGGTAGAGCATCGGCGGATAGCTCGCCGTGGCCTTCCAGTTGTCGCCGCCGCTGTACTCGTAGGCCGCGTAGAAGCCGAGATCCATGTCGTGGACATAGTCGCCCTCGCTGTAGAAGACTCGACCGAAGTCGCCTTCGGCAAGCTTGTGGCGGGCATAGACGGTGGCCGGGTTGTAGAAGCTGGTTTCGCCCATCATGTAGGTCAGTCCGGTCTCGCTTACCGCAGCGAGGATCGCTTCAACCTCCGCAACCGAGACAGCCATCGGTACGGCGGAGTAGACGTGCTTACCGGCGCGAAGTGCCTGTACGACCAGTGGTCCATGCGTCCAGCGCTGGGTGAAGATCGCGACCGCATCGACGTCGGAGGCCAGCATCGTGTCAAAGTCGTCGAATGTCCCGCTCAGCCCCTCGTTGTTCACAAGGGCCGCGGCGCGATCCGCGTGTAGATCGGCAACCCAGATGTCGCCGACGTCAGGATGGCGCCGGAACAGCGTTGCGAAAGATCCCGCGAACTGGCCGGCTCCCAAGATGCCAAGTGAAAGCACAACGGTCCCTTCCCTTCGGCGCCACTCGATGGAGCGCAATCTACTGCTGTAGACGAAGTTAAGGCAACAGGAACTATGGCGCTTGTTCCGCTGGTCGTCACCTACATCTTCGTGCTGGTCCACATCCTCGCACCAGCGAACGTGCTTGAGAGAGCAGGTGGCCACAGTGCGAACTGCAACAAGCTAGTAGGGAGTGGGTCACCATTTCTGGCCAGCGGGCCTATGTATCAATCTAAGAACACATCTCCGCAGATGTCTTGCGCCCACGCTATCTACGGGTGTAACTTCCAGCCCAAAGTGTGAGGTGTCGCCTTGGCGACGCGTCCAGACCGGGTGCCCGAGTCCGAGAGGAAGGGACGATGACGTCTGCCGTGGTGGGGTGTGTCCGGGATCCGAAGGATTCTGACGCGGTAGGAGAAGTCGAATGAGCGCGACGGGGTCGGTAGACCTCGCCGTACCGGTGACGCACGGTGACACAGCGCCGCACGGGATACGGGGGACCGACAGGCCGCCAGGTCGAGGAGACCTCGGGATGGCGTTGGTTTTCATCCTCCCCGCGCTGCTTGGCTTCGTCGTCTTCTATGTCTACCCCTTCTTCCGCGGCCTCTACTTCAGCCTGACGAAGTACAACATCCTCGGCACGCCGAAGTTCATCGGCATCGACAACTTCACCCGGCTGTTCCAGGACAAGCTGTTTTGGAACGCGTTATGGGTGACCGTGGAATACGTATTCTTCAACATCGTTCTCCAGACCATCCTGGCTGTCGCCATCGCCGTCCTCATGCATCGACTCACCAAGTCGACCTTCGTTCGCGCAATCATCCTGCTGCCGTTCTTGATCTCCAATGTCATCGCGGCAATGCTCTGGTTCTGGCTGCTGGACTACCAGATTGGTCTGGTCAACGAATTCATCGCCTTCCTCGGACTGGACCGGATCGCCTTTTTCGGGGATTCCACGTGGGCGATTCCGACGATCGCCATCGTCAATGTCTGGCGACATATGGGCTACACCGCACTGTTGGTCTTCGCCGGACTGCAGACCATCCCTAATTACGTCTACGAGGCGGCCGCGGTCGACGGCAGCACGGAATGGCGCTCATTCTGGCGGATCACCTTGCCGCTGCTGCGCCCGATCCTCGCCCTCGTGCTGGTGATCACCGTGACCGGCTCGTTCCAGGTTTTCGACACCGTCGCGGTCACGACCCGCGGCGGACCGGAAAACGCCACCCGAGTCATGCAGTACTACATCTACCAAAAGGGCTTCACCCAAGGTGAGTTCGGCTACGCCAGCGCCCTCTCGGTGATCTTGTTCATCATCCTGGCGGCGGTCGCTCTCATCCAGCTGCGACTACTGAATGCCGGCGAATCCGACTTGGCCTGAGAGGACCCTGGCATGACAACCGCTACCGCTCCCACTCGTGCCGCAGTCACGACTGAACCCGAGACTCGCGGCCGGTCATTCAACGCCGGCCGGATAGCCGCGTGGGCGGCCATGATCATCCTCATCCTGATCACGGTCTTCCCGTTCTACTGGATGCTGCGCACCGCCTTCTCAACCTCGAAGTCGCTGTTCTCAGATCCTTCGTCGCTGCTTCCGGTCGATTTCACCTTCGGTGCGTTCAAACGCGTCCTCGGCCTCGCCACGCCCGCTGAAGCGCAGGCCGAGGGCGGTTCCGGGGCGGCTGTGAACTTCTGGCTGTTCCTGCGCAACTCGATCGTCTATTCCACCCTGGCCACCGCCGGCCAGGTGTTCTTCAGTGCGTTGGCGGCGTACTCCTTTGCTCGGCTCCGCTGGCCGGGGCGGGACATCGTGTTTTTCCTGTTCCTGACCTCGCTGATGGTGCCGCCGATCTTCACCATGCTGCCGAACTTCATCTTGATCAAGAATCTCCACCTGCTCAACACGTTCCCGGGCTTGATCGCGCCGTATTTCTTCATGACACCGTTCGCCATCTTCTTCCTCCGCCAGTTCTTCCTGGGGATCAACCGGGAGATCGAAGAGGCGGCGAAGCTCGACGGAGCCGGCCATTGGCGGATCTTCTTCCGGATCATCCTGCCAATGAGCTCGGCTCCGCTGGTCACCTTGTTCATTTTGACCTTCATCAACATGTGGAACGACTACTTCTGGCCGTTCCTCGTGGGCACCAGCGAAAACACCCGAGTGCTGACCGTGGCGATCGGCGTCTTCAAGTCCCAGACCCCGGCCGGCGGCCCGGACTGGGCCGGCTTGATGGCCGCCGTACTAGTAGCAGCCGTGCCCATCCTCATCCTCTTCATGATGTTCGCGAAGAAGGTCGTCAACTCCATCGGCTTCTCCGGCGTCAAGTGACCTCGTCCGCTTCTGTGATCGATCGCGACCTCGGCGAACGCGCTGGGGTGACCAACCCGAAAGGAAATGCCAACGATGGCAAGACTGCGTAACAAGTGGGGGGCATTGCTGGTCGGCGCCAGTGCCCTCAGCCTGACCTTGACCGCCTGCGGTGGCGGCTCCGACAGTGGCGGCGGGGGGACCTCGGAGGGCGGGGCAATCGACACCAGCCAGGCTTCCGGCGACGTCAATTACTGGCTGTGGGACAACGCCCAGCTGGCCGCCTACCAGACCTGTGCCGACAACTTCAAGCAGGCGAATCCGAACGTCAACATCAAGATCAGCCAGTTCGCCTGGGACGACTACTGGAGCAAACTCACCAACGGGTTCGTTGCCGGTGACGCGCCGGACGTCTTCACCGATCACCTGTCGAAGTACCCCGAGTTCGTTACCCAGCAGCAGCTGGTCCCGCTGGACGACACTCTGGCCAAAGACAATTTCAACACCAACCAGTATCAGGCGGGTCTGGCCGATCTGTGGAAGGGTCAGGACGGCAAGCGCTACGGCCTGCCCAAGGACTTCGACACCGTCGCCCTGTTCTACAACAAGAAACTGACTGACGCCGGGGGTCTGACCGCCGATCAGCTCGGCCAGTTGACCTGGAATCCGACCGACGGTGGGACCTACGAGAAGGCCATCGCCCACCTGACCGTCGACCAGAGCGGCAAGCGCGGTGACGAGCCGGGCTTCGACAAGAGCAAGATCAAGGTCTACGGCCTCGGCCTGGACGGCGGCTCCGGCTCCGGCGTCGGACAGACCCAGTGGAGCATGTACACGGGCTCGAACAACTTCCAGTACACGGACAAGAATCCGTGGGGCACCCACTACAACTACGATAACGCTGATTTCCAGGCGACCATCGGCTGGTTCTTCTCGCTGATCCAGAAGGGTTACATGCCGTCGCTCGCGGCCGTGACCGGCCAGAGCTCGTCTGATCTCTTCGGGGCCGGCAAGTACGCCATGGTCACCAATGGCTCCTGGATGATCAACACCATGTTCGGCACCAAGGCCGAGACGGCTCTCGCGCCCACACCGATTGGCCCCAGCGGCAAGCGGGCCAGTATGTACAACGGTCTGGCCGACTCGATCTGGGTGGGGTCGAAGAATCAGCCGGCGGCGATGAAGTGGGTCGAGTATCTCGGCTCACCCGACTGCCAGAACATCGTGGGAGAGAAGGGCATCGTGTTCCCCGCGATTCCATCCGGGACAGACAAGGCAAAGGCCGCGTTCAAGGCCAAGGGCGTCGACGTGAGCTCGTTCACCGTTCACATCGACGATAAGACGACGTTCCTGTTCCCGATCACCGATCATGCGTCGCAGATCGAGGGCATCATGCACCCGGCCATGGACGCGGTCGCGTCCGGCAAGGCCCAACCGGCGTCGTTGACTGAGGCCAACAACGAAGTCAACCAGCTGTTCCAGTAAGCACCAAGTCTGGGGCGCCTTCCGGGATTAAGTTCCCCGGGGGGCGCTCCTTTGCCCCGTTGTTCTGGCTCACTCGCGGGCCATGTCCTTCAGGCGGCCCACAAGGTCATCCACCACCTGCTGCCGGACTTGGGGCGTGCTGACGTCATCTCCATACGTCCAGGTCAGGGTGTTCGCGTATTGCCGAACATAGAAGTCGTAACGCCTGCCTCCACCTGTCAACGCGTACGCGACGCGGCCGCCAACGGCAGACCGCGTCCAATTCCGATCACTGATGGCGAAGTTCTGCGCGGGCTGGTCGAACGGTGGAAAAGTGAGCTGGACGTTGCGGCATCGAAGCAGCGCGAGACGTTTGTCAGCCAGGTCCGCCCTCGCGGCCGACGCATCGGCATAGCGAACGGTGAGCATGGTCACCGGCTTCGCGGGCGAGCCATTGATCCCGGTCCACGATTCACCGCCGAGTGGAGACGTCGTCGCGAGGAGGGTCAAGGGTGCGCACCTGGCAGGCAGGGTGCGCACCGAACGGTCGGCCGCCAGATCAGCGGCGACGACCGGTTTCGCGAGCCCGGCCCGCTCAGAGGGTCGAAAGGTCTGCATAGCTGCGGTAAGGCGCAGCGCTTCGACATACTGGCTTCGGTCACGCCAGCGCCTGATCGCCAGTCCGGCCGCCACTTCGAGCGTTAACACGACCAGTGCCAGGACGAGAGTGATGGCCACTGCGCGAATCGTCTTGCCTTGGGATCCACGCGCCGGCGTACTGCGCATCTCAGCCGACTTCCGAGAGCCTGAGCTGCTGCTACTCAAATCGGCCCTTCGCCGTCAACATCCGCAGGACTGGCGGATCACGAGTTCACCAGCGAACGTCTCGTAGGGCGCGGGCCTACTCTCATCGAGCACAAGCCTCACGGCCGCTCGGGCCATCTCGTCAATGGGCTGGGCGACCACCGTGAGAGGCGGCCAGCAAAACTCTGACTCCTTTGTGCCGTCGAAGGCAACAACCGCGAGGTCCTCAGGGACGCGCAGACCGCGTTCGTGTGCGGCTCGGAGGAGGCCCACAGCCTGGAGGTCCGAGCCGGCGAAGACGGCGGTCGGGGGATTGCGGAGGCTCAAGAGACGGTGGCCCCCCTCGTAGCCCCCCTCACGAGACCAATCTACGCGGGCAATAGGTCCCTGTTCCAAGCCAGCGGATCGCAGCGCCTCCTCCCAGCCGCGTTCGCGCGGATCGCCGCTGGGAGAGTCGACGCCTCCCACCACGACTCCGACACTGACATGACCGTGAACCTGGGTCAGGTGCTCCACAGCTTGAGCAGCACCCCGGCGACCGTCGCAACCGATACTGGCGTATCCGGGTACCGCGCCAGGAGCATCAATCCAGACAATCGGCGCGTTCCGGTTCAGCCGCCGAACGAGCAGATCGGGTCGGGCGTAGACGCTCGCCACAATCAGCCCGTCAACCTGGCGGCGTACCAGGTCTTCGATCAGGATCGCCTCGGTGTCTGCCGTTCCGCTCGCCCCGGCGATCATCAAAGCGTGGCCGTAACCGAGGGCCTCTGAGCCGATGGCCGCTGCGAACTCGGTGAAAAACGGGTTGGTGGAGTCGGAGAGGACCAGGCCGATCATCTCGGTCGTGCCTCTCCGAAGGGCCTGGGCATTGATGTTGGGTTGGTAATTGAGAAGGTCGATGGCCTCCCGGACTCGAGCCGCCGTCTGAGGCGCTACGGTTTTGGGGCCCTGATTGACGACGTAGCTCACCACAGCAGTGCTCACTCCGGCGTATCGCGCAACGTCGGCCCGCGTCACCGCCCGACGCCGGGAAGGTATCTTGCGATCGCTCACGGTCACCCGACTCGTCAGACTGTCAAGCACTCAGATCTACTCGTGGAGAAAGGATAGCTTGCCGGACATCACGCGTCAGTATTGAGGTTCATGCCGCTCGCTCATCAGAGTGCTGATAGGAAACTCGACCTACTTGCCGATCTGCGACTGGCGCGAATCAAGTAAGCGCTGAGGGGGCACCGTGGACGACTTTGTTTGGGATGCGAGCTCGATCAGCCTGCGGTTTCAGGCTGACGGTGTTGGGCCGGTGCGGTTGGTAGACATCGCCACCGTTGACACGAGTAGCTTCACCGTCTCCTACGAGCGTGCCCACCAGCCTCTGGTAGAGGTCTTGACTCCCCACCTTGGCAGCGAGATCGGCAGCAACAGCGGGAGGCACAGTGACACGGCCTTGGGGCGCGCACTGCGATACGTAACGCACGAGTCCGCCAGAGCCGACGGCATCGAACGCCTCAGCGTCCTGCAGCGCGACCCAGGCACCGGGCTCACCGCCGTGAGCACCTTCGAAGCGTTCGACAGCGTGCCGGCGGTGCGAACAACGACCGAGCTGTCGATCGACGGACAAAGCGATCCACTGCTGTTGTGGGCGGTAACCAGCTTCGCAACTGGCGCTGTGATCTCAACAGATATCAACCATCTGAAGGTCTGGAGGGCGGAGTCCACCTGGGCTGCCGAGAACCGCTGGACGTCACAACCACTCCGCGCGCCCGGCCTGATCCGCACGGACCCAGGCGCACGGGGTGAGACCTGTCGAAGCTGTATTCGCACGATCAGCACGAGCACCTGGTCCTCCGGCACATATGTGCCGGCCGGCGCTGTCGAGGAGGAGGCTACCGGACGAACCCTGGCATGGCAGGTGGAGCACAACGGCGGATGGCTATGGGAGGTCGGCGAGCGTCCGAACTGGACCGCATCGCTGGCGAACCTCAGCGTCTCTCGCGACGAGGCGACCGGGCGACCGACCGAAGACCACAGCGCCGACGGGGCCTATGTGGCCGTGCTCGGGCCGACCGATGGGTTCCACCACTGGTCGTACACCCTGACGGCATCCAACGCCTTCAAAACAATTCCTGTGACCTTCACCGTTGCCAATTCCTTCGACCAGGCCTTCGGCCAACTCACCCAGCACCGAAGGGCGGCCCGCCGCAGCCATCCGCAGGACGACAACCTCCCAGTCATCTTCAACGACTACATGAACACTCTTGAAGGAGACCCAACCGAGAAAAAGCTGCTGCCCCTTATTGCCGCCGCCGCAGACGTCGGATGCGAGTGCTTCTGCATTGACGCAGGCTGGTACGACGATACCGCCGGTTGGTGGGCCAGCGTCGGAGATTGGACCCCCTCGACTCGGCGCTTCCCGCGCGGTCTGATGTCCCTTCTCGACCACATTCGAGCCCGCACCATGATCCCAGGCTTATGGCTGGAACCTGAGGTGGTCGGCGTCAACAGCCGAGCGGCCAGCACCCTGCCCGCCGCGGCTTTCCTGCAACGTGGGGGCATCCGGGTCCGTGAGTGCGACCGCTACCTGCTGGATCTCCGCAGCGAAGCCGCCCAAGCTCATCTCGACTTAGCAGTCGACCGGCTCGTCACCGAACTGGGGGTCGGCTACTTCAAGCTCGACTACAACGTCACGCCGGGGCCGGGCACCGACTACGCAGCGCCGAGCGTCGGCCACGGCCTGCTCGAGCACAATCGCGCCCTGCTGAGCTGGCTCGATGGCGTACTCGATCGCCATCCGAACCTGATCTTGGAAAACTGCGGCTCAGGTGCACTGCGCTCAGACTTCGCCATGCTGTCCCGCTTGCAACTCCAGTCGACCTCCGACCAACAGGACCCCTTGCTCTATCCCGCAATAGCGGTTGGCGCGCTGCTGCATATTCTCCCAGAGCAGGCTGCCAACTGGGCTTATCCGCAGGCCACCATGACCGACGAAATGATCTCCTTCACGATGTGCACGGGCATGGCCGGCCGCTTATATCAAGCCGGCCTACTGAACCTCATGACGGATGAGCAGCTTTCCCTCGTCGCGGAAGGCATCGGCGTCCACAAGAGCACTCGTCATGCATTGGCTCATTCACGACCAAGCTTTCCCACGGGAATGCCCAGCTGGAATGACGCCTGGACCACCGTCGCATTCCACGAGCAGTCAGACATTTACCTTCTGGCGTGGCGGCAGGCCCACGCATCAGCCGATATCACGCTTGACCTACCAGGACTAGATGCATCACTTACCGACATCGCACAGATTTATCCGCTGCCGGCACGGCTGCCAGAATGGAGCACGAGTCCCACATCAGCCGGACTGAGCATCAAATCACCCGAGGGCATCGCCGCAGCTCGCTTCCTGAAAATCACCCGCCGGTCAAGTCCTCGGAGCGCGGACGACAGGTTGACCAAGAGCGCCGGGGGACCCCTGTATCCGACCGGCCCGATGCGGCAGGAGGTCTGACATTGGAGCGCCACGCCAGCTGCATCCGACTGAGACCCGAGCACCGTGACGAGTACCTGGAGCTGCACGCCGATGTGTGGCCGGAGGTCGAGGCGATGATCGCCGCAGCCAACATCCGCAACTACGCGATCTTCCTGTACGGCGACATTTTGTTCAGTTACTACGAGTACTTCGGCACGGACCACGCCGCCGATCAGGCTCGAATAGCCGCCGATCCGGCGACCCAGCGGTGGTGGCAGCTGACGGACCCCTGCCAGGAAAGGCTGCCCGGTACGCCCGACGGCCACCAGTGGGCGCCGATGATGGAAGTTTGGCACCTGAGCCCATGAGGGTTCTCGACGCCCATGTGCACCTGTGGGACCCGGGTCGGCTGCGATACGCCTGGCTCGATGGCACGGAGCTGGACCGCGTGGTCGACGCGTCGGTCCTGCGGGCGGCCTCGGGACCCGTCAGCGATTTCGTCGCCGTCCAGGCCGACTGCGACGACACCGAAGGGGTGGCCGAAGTCAGGTGGCTCATGGAGCAGGCGGAACATCTTCCAGGCCTGCGCGGCGTGGTCGCCTTCGCGCCCTTGGAGCAAGGCGCTCGAGTGCGGGACCACCTCAGGGTCCTGCGCCAGATTCCGTTGGTGGTGGGCGTACGCCGGCTGCTCCAGGACGAGGAACCCGGCTTCGCCCTCACCGATGCCTTCCTCAAGGGCGTCGGCATGCTGGCCGAGCTCGAGCTCACCTTCGACCTGTGCATCCGCAGTTTCCAGCTCAGCGAGGTGATCGAGCTCGTCCGACGCGCATCCAATGTGCAGTTCGTTCTCGATCATCTCGGCAAACCCCACATCGGCGTGGAGGCGTCGAGCTGGCGCCGGCAGATCGCGGAGCTCGCGGCCATGCCGAACGTCGTCTGCAAGCTCTCCGGATTGATGACCGAGATCGTTGCCGGACCCCGCACCGGTGAGGCCGTCGGGCCATTCCTGGCCCACGCCCTGGCCGTCTTTGGGCCGACCCGTTGTCTATTCGGCAGTGACTGGCCAGTGATGACGGCGGCCACGACGTACCCAGAATGGCTTGCGGTCGTCAGCAACGCCGTACCCGCAGAAGACGATCGCCGAGAGGTTCTGGCGGGCACCGCCGAGCGGGTGTACCGACTGCCCACATCTTCGAACCAAGAATCGCAATGAATCACTTCGCACCACTAACCGGGACTCCGCACCGTCTGCTGGGGGTGTGAAGTCCGAGCTAGGGGTGCGAAGTGAGGCTGACCGATGCCATTTCACCCCTTGGGGAGCAGGACGGCCGCGGGACCATCACTCAGCTCGCTCACCGAGACGTTCAATCTTCCGGCCGAGCCCCGCACCGAACCGCGGGCGCCGACCAGCTTCGCTTCGGTGCCAGCGACTCCGTCGTGCTGGTAGGTCACTGTGGTATCGCCGGCCCTGTCGATGAGTGCGACCAGGTGGTCCGGAGTTTCCAGCCATCGCAGCCACGGGTCGTTGGCCGGTTCCGCGACGGCTTGTGACACCGGTTGGGCGACCGTGATGACATCGCCGAGTTCGGCCATCCAACGGCCGAGGGAACGCAGCGACGCCTGCTGAATCTCAGGGATTTCACCTTCGGCGGTCGGACCGACGTTGAGCAGCAACCGGCCGCCCCGGGACACGACGTCCGTCAGGTGGCAAGCCAACTGGCGGCCGCTCAGGATGTGCCGCTCGTCCTCGGCCCCGTTGTAACCGAACGAAAAGCCGATACCTCGGCAATTCTCCCAACCCGGCTCGGACTCATTCTCGGAGCCCGCTTCGTACTCGCTGGTCCGGTAGTCCCAGTACGGGACACCCCACCGGTCGTTGACGACGCCGTCATCGTTACCGGCATAGAAGTCGGCCAGCAGCTCTTGCAGCGACCAGGAACCCGTCCGCTTCCCGGAGTCGGGCCAGTTGATGTCGTTCCACAACACATCGGGCTGGTAGCGAGCGATCAGGTCGCGCAGATGCAGGCTGGCGTACAGGTTGTAGGCGGGATCGTTGGGTCGCAAGGTCACCACATCGTGCGAAGACGTGAGCGGTGGAAGATCGGTGATGCTCCAATCCAAGCCACCCGAGTAATAGACGCCGAACCGCAGGCCGGCCTCGCGAACCGCCTCGGCGACAGCGCCGACCAGATCTCGCCGCGGACCTCGATGGACGGTGTTGCGCGTTCCCATGCCGGGTGCATCCCACAGCGCCACCCCGTCGTGGTGCTTTGTAGTCGGGATGACATAGGAGGCCCCGGCTTCGGCGAACAGGCTCGCCCAGGCGGCCGCATCGAATTTCGCGGCGGTCCACTGGTCGAGGAAATCATCGTAGGGAGCGTCGCCGAAGACCTCGTGATGGTGGTGTGCCGCGGGGCTACCCGGGATGCGGATCGTGTTGAAGTACCACTCGGCATAGGCGTTGTGCGTGAACCATGCATTCTCCGGTACGGCGCCGAGGGCACCACTGGGTTCTGCCCAGGCGGGGACCGAGTACGGTCCCCAGTGGATGAAGATCCCCAGCTTTGCTGCCGGCAACCAATCTGGCATCGGCCGCTTCAGTTCCTCCCACATCCGGGCATCAACCGCGGCCGTCATAATCGCCGCCACCCCCTCGCTGATGCTTTACCGGTCGATGGCCGTGGAAACTTCATTCTGATCTCAGGTGCGTAGGCGGAGGGCGTCCATGCCGCCGTCGACCGCCAGCGAGGTACCGGTGGTCGACGACGCGGCTGGGTCGACGAGGTAGGCGACGGCTGCCGCGACCTCGCCGGGGGTGACGAGTCGTCCGTGGGGCTGACGAGCGGCGAGCGCGGCACGTTCGGTCTCGGGATCGGCGGCCGTGTCGAGGAGCCGGCTGACCCATGGGGTGTCAGCCGTGCCGGGGTTGACGCAGTTGATCCGGATACCTTCGGCCAGATGATCGGCGGCCATTGCGCGGGTCAGGGCGGCCAATGCACCCTTGGTGGCGCTGTATAAGGCTCGTTGCGGCAGGCCTACGGTCGCTGCAATCGAACATGTGTTGACGACCGCCGCCGCCCCGGAGGCCCGCAGATGCTGCAGGGCGGCGCGGGTCACTCGCACCGCACCCAAGACGTTGACATCGAACACCCGATGCCATTCGTCGTCGGCGTTGTCGGCGATCGTGCCCTGGGCTCCGATGCCGGCGTTGTTGACGACAATGTCGATGCCACCGAAGGTCCCTGCCACCATCTCGATGGCGGCGCGAACCGAGTCGTCGTCGCTGACGTCGGCCGTGACCGCGAGCGCCGCCGGATTCGCGCCCGAAGTGTCCCGGTCCAGCACGGCGACCTGCGCGCCGCCAGCGAGGAGGCGGTGGACGATCGCCGCGCCTAGGCCTGACGCGCCGCCGGTCACCACCGCCCGAAGGCCGGACAGGGGGAGCGCGCTGTTCGCCGGACTTGTCATGCCGCCCTACTTCCTGAATGGGGTGGGGTGATACCCGGAAATGGTGTTGCTTGCTGCACGACGGACGACCGTTGACCGACTGGCGCCCGGCGACCCTATTATCGGCGCATGGCAGCTGTTCCGCCGCTGCGAGGACGCGAAGAATCTCGGCGTTGTGGGTGAGAGTGAAGACCGAGGCGACACCCGCTGACCCTGAGGAAGGCCCACGGTGACCGGCCACCGCCACAGCCACGGGTCTGGGGCGGCGCGGCGCAATAGCCGCTATCTCGCCGCTGCCCTGATCTTGATCCTCGCGTTCATGGCCGTCGAGGTCGTGGTTGGGATTCTCGCGTCTTCTCTAGCCTTGCTCTCCGACGCCGGTCACATGCTGACGGACGCAGCCGCCCTCGCTCTCGCCTTGGTCGCAGCCCGCCTGGCCGCTCGTCCCGCGCGGGGCAATCTCACCTACGGCCTCAAGCGGGTCGAAATTCTCTCGGCTCAGGCTAACGGCGTGACTCTCTGGCTCCTGTCCGCCTGGTTTCTTTACGAAGCGGTTCAGCGCCTCATCCATCCGCCCGATGTAGCCGGTGGTCTGGTGCTCGTCACTGCGGTGGTGGGGATCGTTGTCAACCTCGCCGCCGCCTGGCTCGTTGCTCGGGCCGACCGCACCAGCCTGAATGTCGAGGGCGCCTTCCAGCACATTCTCAACGACCTGTTTGCCTTTCTTGCTACGGCGGTCGCCGGCCTGGTTGTCCTGCTGACCGGTTGGGGGCGGGCCGACGCCATCGCGGCCCTCGTCGTGGCCGCCCTCATGGCACATGCGGGCTGGAACTTGATGCGGGATTCCTGGCGCATCTTTCTCGAAGCCGCTCCCCGTGGCATTGACGTTGCTGGCCTCGACCGGGATCTGCACGCCGTTGACGGCGTCCTAGACATCCATGACTTGCACGTTTGGGAAGTCACATCCGGCTTTCCCGCCTTGTCCGCGCATGTCCTGGTCGACCCTGGCTATGACTGTCACGAACGGCGACAGACGATCACAAGCCTGCTGCATGACCGATACGGGTTAGACCACACCACCCTTCAGGTCGACCACCCGGCCTCGACCGTTGTGGCGCCGGAACAGCTCCGGCAGCGGCTCGTGGAGTCGAGGGAGCCCGGAGGAGCCGATCACCACCGGCACTAGGCAGTTGGCCGCCCCTGATAAAGGAAAGGCCATGGCGGACGGGGAGGAAACAAGAACGCCGAAGATCACAGCGCAGACCGCGCTTGGCCGTCACGGCCTGCAAGTCGGACCCATGGCGTACGGAGCGGCAGGGATGGGCAACCTGCTGCGGACCGTTCCGGACGAGGAATCAAGCGGTGCCGTCGCCGCCGCCTGGGAGTGCGGAATGCGCTACTTCGATGTCGCGCCGCACTACGGGCTGGGCCTAGCCTGGAGCGGCTGGGTCTGGACCGGGTCGACATCGCGTTTGTGCACGACCCTGACGATTTCTACCGGGAGGCACTAGATGGTGCCTTTCCTGCTCTGGAAGAGCTTCGGGCGGAAGGCACGATCACGTCGTACGGAGCTGGGATGAACCAGTCCGAGATGCTCACCCGTTTCGTGGAACGGACCGACCTCGATGTCGTCATGCTCGCCGGTCGCTACACGCTGTTGGAACAGGGCCCGCTCGACGACCTGCTGCCCGCCTGCCTCGAACAGGGCGTCAGTGTGGTCGCGGCCGGCGTGTTCAACTCCGGCATCCTTGCCACAGACACACCGCAGCGATCGGCCACGTACAACTATGAGCCCCCTGACCAGGAGACGTTTGACCGCGCGCAGCGACTGGCCGCCGTCTGCCAGCGATTCGGTGTTCCCCTACCGGCGGTCGCGGCCCGGTTCCCGCTCGCTCACCCCGCGATCAGCACTGTTTGCCTGGGTGCGTACTCGGCGGCACAGGTGCGGCGCAATGCGACGCTATTCGAGATGGACATACCAGACGACGTCTGGTCGGGGCTGCGCGCCGAGGGACTGCTCCGTAGCGACGCGCCTACACCGCCAGAACACCGAATAGTGCGCTTCTGACCACGACGAATCCGCATGACATCAGATAGTTGTTGACTGGTGACCGCGTGCTTGGATGAGCCCGAGTGGGAGAGGGATCGGGTGCGAATCAGTTCGGTCAGAACGTGGGATGTCCGTTTCCCCACCTCTAGGGAGCTTGACGGGTCCGACGCCATGAACCCCGACCCTGACTACTCGGCTGCCTATGTCGAACTCCTCACCGACTCCGCCGACGCGCTGACTGGTTGCGGCTTCGTCTTTACCATCGGCCGCGGCAACGATGTCGAAGTCGCGGCGATCGATGCGTTGGCTCCGATGATCCTGGGGCAGGACGTGGATGCGCTGCTCGCCGACATGGGCGCGACCTGGCGCCGGTTGGTGTACGACTCTCAGCTGCGCTGGCTGGGGCCGGAGAAGGGCGTCATGCACATGGCGATCGGTGCTGTCATCAACGCCATGTGGGACCTCAAAGCCAAGCGCAGCGGATTGCCGTTGTGGCAACTGCTAGTCCAGATGACACCTGAAGAAATCGTCGACCTCGTCGACCTCCGCTACCTGACGGATGCCCTCACCCGGGACGAGGCTCTGACCATCCTGCGGGCCGGGCTCAGTGGGCGCGCGCAGCGGAAGCAAGCTCTGCTCAAGGAAGGTTATCCCGCATACACGACGGCCCCCGGTTGGCTCGGCTACGACGACGCCAAGCTCCAGCGGCTCTGTCGGGAGGCGGTCGCCGATGGCTTCACGCAGATCAAGCTCAAGGTCGGAGCCAACCTTGACGATGACATCAGACGGCTCCAGATTGCCCGGGACACTGTCGGACCTGACATCGCCATCGCTGTCGACGCGAACCAGCGCTGGGATGTGGAGGAGGCCGTCACGTGGGTCGACAAGCTCTCCCGCTTCGACCTGGCATGGGTGGAGGAGCCGACCAGTCCCGACGACATCCTCGGCCACGCCGAGATCGCCCGGCGGATCGACCCGGTTCCCGTGGCGACCGGAGAGCACGTGGCCAATCGGGTGATCTTCAAACAGATGCTTCAGGCCGGCGCGCTGTCAGTCCTCCAGATCGACGCCAGTCGAGTGGCCGGCGTGAATGAGAACCTCGCGATCTTGTTGCTGGCGGCGAAGTTCGGCGTTCCCGTCTGCCCACACGCTGGCGGCGTCGGGCTGTGTGAAGCGGTCCAGCACCTGTCGATGTTCGACTACGTCGCGGTTTCCGGCAGCCTGAGGGGCCGGAGCATCGAGTACGTGGACCACCTTCACGAGCACTTCATCACCCCGATCGAGATACGCGGCGGCCGCTATCGGGCGCCGTCGGCGCCCGGGGCCGGAATGGAGATGGTCAAGGACTCCCTGACCAGGTTTTCCTACCCGAACGGCGCCGCATGGGCTGAGGCTGGCTCGCTCGATCATGGGACTCAGAAAACTTGGTGACGAAGCAGCCCCGGAGTTGGGCGCACAGGATGAGCGCCGAGCAAGCCGGCGAGTTGCTTGTCGACCTCGAAGTGCAGGGAGCTAACCCAGTCGTAGGCGGCGGTTGGGCGGTTGATGCTCTGCTGGGCGAGCAGACCCGGGCACATAGTGACCTCGATCTCTGGCTGCCAGCGGTCGAGCTACACCTTCTGCTCAAGACTTTTGCAGCCTGCGGTCTGGACCGGGTGCTGCCTGTGCCTGGGGATCGCCCGTGGAATTTCGTTCTGCACGACGGACGCCATCTGCGGGTTGACCTTCATCTCTACGAGCCGCGGGCCGACAGCACCTGGCATTACGGCAGTGCCATCGCGGGCGACGTCTTTCCGGACGGTGCCCTTCAGGGCAGGGGAACCATTGCAGGCGTGCCAGTCCGCTGCGACGCTCCCGAGTGGTCTGTGCGATGGCACACCGGCTATCAGCCGCGCGAGACTGATCGTCACGATGTGCTGGCGCTGTGCGAGCGCTTTGACATCGTGCCGCCAGCAGGCTTTCGCTGAGCCGGACGTGCGGGTGTTTGGTTGGTCGCTATGGCGTGGGCGACTCTTCGAGTCGGGTCAGCAGTTTGTCGATGACGGCTGCGAGGGCCGTTTTTTCGTTGGTATCGAGGGTGTCGATCATTAGCCGTCGGACCGCGTTGACGTGACCGGGAGCGGCTTGCTCGATCGCGGCACGGCCCTGAGGTGTAATGACGACGAAGGCGCCCCGACCGTCCTCGCGGCAGTCCATACGTTCCACCAGCCGGCGATGTTCCATCCGGGTGATGTGGTGAGAGAGCCTGCTGCGTTCCCAGTTCAGCAGCCGGGCGAGGTCATTGACCCGTAGCCGACCGTCGGAATTGTCGGTGAGGTGAACCAGGACCTCGAAGTCAGGCATCGATAGGCCGGCGTCGTGTTGCAGTTCGCGGTGCAGCACCGAGGCCAATTCGGTGTTCAGTTTCAGCCAGCCGCGCCAGAGGTGCTGCTCCTGCGCGGTCAGCCAGCGCACCTTCGGGTTCATATCGATCAGCTTACCGGGAATAGTTGACACGTCACACAGGTTCGACTCTATGTACGTGACACGTCACCAATCCTGGGGCGTGACCCCGATTTTTCAGGAGCCCGCATGACCAGCCCCACCACCAGCCCGGCCACACTGGCCGACCTGTCCGGCACCTATGTCCTCGACGCCGCCCACACCCGGATCGGGTTCGTGGCCCGGCACGCGATGGTGACCAAGGTCCGTGGCCAGTTCACCGACTTCGAGGGCAGCGGTGTCGTCGACACCGCCGACTTCACCAAGTCAACCGTCACCGTGACTATCCAGGCCGCCAGTATCGACACCCGCAACGAGCAGCGTGACAGCCATCTGCGGAGCAACGACTTCCTTGCCATGGAGGAGTACCCGCAGATCAGCTTCGTCTCCACCGCTGTCCAGCCCACGGGGCCGACCAGCGTCGAGCTGACAGGTGAGCTGACCGTCAGGGGCGTCACCAACACCGTCACCATCCCGTTCGAGTTCGAGGGCGCCGCAACCGACCCGTTCGGGAACCTCCGCGTCGGCTTCGAGGGCTCGGTGGTGATCAACCGCAAGGACTACGGCGTCAGCTGGAACGTCGCGCTCGAGACCGGCGGCGTCCTGGTCAGCGACAAGGTCACCCTCGAGTTCGAGGTCTCCGCCATCAAGGCCGCCTGATCGCAGCCACCCCCGTCCATTGGCAGCTGGGGCCGACCAGTCCCTTTACGACGGTCGGCGCCAGCTGCCTTCTTCGGTGTTGCCAGTCGGCTGGAACGCCGCCCGCGCAACAGATGAGAACTCAGATCGACAGCCGCTCATCGGCCGACGGCACCCTGAAGAGGTTCCATAAGCCAGCAGCCGTTCCCGGGGAACGGCTGCTGGCGCGTGCTACGCAGTGCTGACCGCGATCGGGAAATCGTTGACTTTCGGCGCCGGGCGAGAGGAAAGTGAGTCCAGTCCACGGGGAGCGTCCTTGGTCGAGGATCGGCCGAGGAGAACTAGGAGGGACGCTCGGACTCAGACCTGCAGCCGGGGCGCCGTCGGCGTCGGCGTCTGACTTGTCGCCGCTGCACAGGGTCGGTGGGCCAGTGTCTCCCGGTTATGACGCGTCCCGACCAGGGGAGGTCAGCATGAGTAGCGACGTAGGCAGTGCCACTTCCACGGAGGCGGCGGAACTGACCACGATCGACATGGCCCTCGAGGTCGTTCAGTTGCCCGTGTCCGATGTCGATCGAGCGAAGCTCTTCTATCAAAGCCTCGGATGGCGGTTCGACATCGACCTGGTCGTCAGCGACGACTTCCGGACGGTGCAGTTCACGCCGCTGCATTCCCAGTGCTCGATCCAGTTCGGCAGGGGCCGGACGACGGCTGAACCGGGGTCGGCTCAGGGCCTCTTCCTCGTGGTGTCCGACATCGACGCTGCCCGGGACGATCTAATCCGCCGTGGCGTAGAGGTCAGCGATGTGGAGGTCCGGCGGCCCCCGGGCCTCGAGGCGGCAGAAGGGCGCTCGTACTTCGCGCAGGCGTCTTTCAGCGACCCGGACGGCAACGGCTGGGTGCTCCAGGAAGTCACGACCCGGATCCCCGGACGGGAGTGGGAGGACTGACGTGGAGGTCGCCTCGCTGGCGGATTTGTTGCATGAGACGGCCGAGCGTCACGGCTCGTTCGAGGCGGTTGCCGCACCACATGACTGGTGGGACTGGTACGCCGCATACATGGACGCTCGCCAGAGCGGGAGCACCCCGGAGGAGGCCGCGGCCGCCGCTGGGCGCTATATGGCGGATGTCAAGCAGGTCATCGTGAGGCCCGGCTGAGCCCGTACTTCCCGCTCCACTGAACCGCGGGACGAGCACGGATCGTCAGGCCAGGGCAAGCTCGGCAGCCCTTACGCCGCTGTTCAGGCTCACCTCGCTGAGCAGGCCGGGTGCTGCCACACGGTCACCTACGAGGTAGACGCCTTCGCCGCGATCTATCGCTGGCCGGTCGTGCCACGAGGTGCCGGGAAAGTCCACGGCTCCAGTGCGGGCGTTCGCCAGCGACTCGAGCCGATACGTCGTACGCATCCGCCAACCTGGCAACGCCTGATCGGCGATTCTTTCGAGGCGTGCGACGCCATCAGCCTTGGTCGTTTCAGAACCGACCGGCATTTGCATCTGTACGAGATGCTCGCCTCTTGGCGCAATCGTCGGGTCGGGCATGGTGAAGTTTTCCAGCCAGCCAGCCGTGTCAAGATCACACACTACGAAAAGATCATCTCGATGGCGTTTCACCCCAAGATCAAGAAGCGCAGCGCGTCCAGACGGCCACTCCAAAGTGTCGTCACCGAGCAGCACCCGAGCCGACTCCAGTTCGGTCGCAACAATCGTCATGGCCATGCCGATCGACGTCACTCTGGAGCCGAGTTCGATACTCACACCGAGGCTGCGCGCGTACGCTCCGATCTCTTCAAACATCGCACCCCAGCTGCCTTGGCGATACGACGTCGGGGGCGGGATGGAGTAGACCCGGGACAGCCGTTCTGCGACAAACGCGGCAGATAGCGTGCCAGGATCGTGGTGAAAGATTCCCACGCCCGAAGCGGAGGCGCCCATTTCCGCGGCCTCTTCACCGACCAGCTTCGATGCCCAGTCGCGGAACGATTCGTCAACCGGTACATCCGGTCGGCGTGATATCCGCAACGCCCGAAGGAAGCCGATCGGTGGCACCCGCCGCAAGCGCCCCTCATGCCAAAAACTGAAGCGCGTTGCAGCACTCAGAGGTACTCCGCGCGTGGCACCAAGAAGGCGGCGTTCCCGCAGCCACGCCCACGTCGGCCCGTCGCGATAGATCACATGTGGCCCTTCGTGCGCACGATACGTGGGCGGATCCCCGGACGGATTGGCGGCGACCTTTTTTCGCACCGGCGTTGAGCGCCATCGGCCGCCGAGTGTTCGGTGCGCCTCGTGCAGCGTGACGGACGCACCTGCCTCGGCTGCAGTGATGGCGGCAGCCAGACCGCCCAGTCCGCCACCGATGACAGTCACCGTTTTCACAAGTCCATACCATTGCCAGCGCCTGGGCGTAAGCAAGGGCTTCTTCCACCATCACTGGGCGGGAGCACCGGACTTCAAGCGGTCATTGCTCCGGCTCGTTCGGATAGTTCGCCCGCCTGATCGATTGATGGAAGTCGCCAATCAAGCTCGCGGTTGCCCCTGCGCCGGTCACCTGCGAAGAGCTAGCGTTCAAACTGGCTTGCGCCAAAACTTGAACTGCTAATGCATGTTGGTGGCGCCGATCGGGCGACGTCGCTGCTGGTTGCGGTCAGGATGTTCCCATGGATGCACGGCTGATCTCACCGGCGGGCGCGGCATCGTTGTCGATGACGGAGATACGTGACGCCATCGCTCGGGATGGCGGCACGCTCTGGCTCGACTTCGACCACACCGATGAGGCCAGCATGGCGCTGCTCGGTGAGCTGATTGATGTCAGGCCGAGCGACATCCAGGACTGCCACAGCCGATCCCCGGTACCGAAGATGCGCTTCTACGCCGACCACCACTTCAGCGCGATCAATGGCATCGCCCGCGGCTCGGATGGGCGTCTTCGTTTTCAGCCATTAAAGGTGTTCCTGACACCGCGGGCTTTGGTCACCGTGCTCGGCCCAACCAGTTCGTCGCTGACATCGGAGATCGCGCGGCGCGAGCTCGATGCAGTGCGCCAGCGGCTCGACAGCGGGCAGCTGCGTCTGGCCAGCTCGTTCGAGCTCATCGCCGCGATCCGGGCCGAAACGATGCGGACACACGAGGAGCTGATCGGCGAGTCTTCGGCTCGTATCGCACGGCTGGAACGTGACGTCTCACAAAAGGATCCGGTGAAAGCCGAAGCGTTGTTGCAAGACCTGTTCGATCTCCGCCACGACCTGGAAGCGATCCGTACCAGTGCCGCCCAGGCCGCAGAGTCGTTCGCAAACTTGATCGAGACCATGGACCTGCAGGAAGGATTGATGCAGACGGACTTGCGCCGGGTGCGAAATATGCAGCAGGGCTTCCGTCACCTGCAGCACACGGCTGATCTTGAGCGCGAGTACTTGCAGGAAATGATCGACCTGTTCCAAACGCGCGTGTCCACCGAGCTCAATCGCTTCGTTCGCAAGGTGACCGCCTGGGGGTCGATTGGCATCGCCTGGACGGTGATCGTGGGTATGTACGGGATGAACTTCGCCTACATGCCGGAACTCGGCTGGCGATGGGGTTATCCGGCAGTAATCGTGCTCATGCTCATAGTCGGCGTCCTCCTGGTGTTGCTGTTTCGACGGCGAGGCTGGCTCTGATCGGCTGGCCCGCCGGAATCACGCGGGCCGACCAAACCGCCGGGGCCCGAACGGTGTACCAATGACGGTTGCTGCCGCTCCACGAATGTTGGGATCATTGTCGTTTATCTAGGCGTGGCAATGTCGTCACTCTTAGTTCATATGCTGGCCTCGTCTTCGCGGGCCGGATCTGGCGAGGAGGACGTTCGGGGTGCGGACTTACGTGGAGACGGAAGACAAGTTTGACGTCGACGAGGACTGGGAGTTGCCGGAGGTTGCGGTGCTCGTCCCCGAGGGCGGCAGGCTGGTGCAGGACGTCCGGACACTCGACAGCACGTATTTCGACACCCCCGCCGCCGGCTTGCGGCTGTTCGGGGTGACGATGCGACGGCGGGTTGGCGGGTCGGATACGGGCTGGCAATGAAAGTACCGAACGGTACGTCGCGGACAGAGTTGCAGAGCCGATCAAGGTCGAAGACCGTACCGCATGCGTTGGTGAATGCGATGAGCGGTCTGCTGGCGGGTGAATCGGTGGCGGCAGTGGCGACACTGGTGACGACCCGGACGACTTACAGCATCTTCGACGCCGACGACCAGCTGGTCGTGGAGATCGCCGACGACCGGGTACGGTCCGGCCCCGCCGATGGAGAACTGCCGGTTCGTTCGTGGCGGCAGGTTGAGGTTGAGCTCGGCCCGGGGGGAACGAAGAAGACACTCAAGAAGTGCGGGAAGGTCCTGCGTGCGGCCGGTGCCACCGCCAGTAACAGCAGGAACAAGCTCGACCAGGCCTTGGGCGGTCTTCCGATCTCCCCGGACCGACCAGGTTACGGTGCAGGGTCGGGCACACTCGGCGAGCTGGTCGCCGACTACATCGCGGAGCAGTGTGACGTGCTTGCCAGCAATGATGTTGGCCTGCGTGCGGGTGAGAACGTTGTGCACAAGACCCGGGTCGCTGCCCGGCGGCTGCGGAGCACGCTGCGCGTCTTCGATGACCTGTTCGAGCCCGCCGCGGCCGAAGATCTGAACCGGGAGTTGGTCTGGTATGCCGAGTTGCTTGGGCAGGTCCGTGATCGTGACGTGTTGAGCGGCCACCTTGCCGCACGCGTGGCCGCCCTGCCGAGGGAGCATGTGCGCGGTCCGGTTGAAAAGGAGATCGGGCGGACCCTCGAGCAGGACCGGGTGGCGGCGTACCAGCGGCTCCGGGAGGGGATGGGCACCGAGCGCTACGCCCGTCTGGTGCGGCTGCTTCGCAGTTGGCGCACCGCACCGCCGTTCACCGATGCGGCCAGTTCTAAGCGCGCCGAGGTCGGCAGGTATGTGCGCCGGGCGAAACGGAAGGCAGATAAGCGGCTCCGGAACGCAGGCGATGACGTTGAACGGTTGCACCGGTCACGGAAGGCGATGAAGCGGTTGCGCTACGCCGCCGAGCTGGGGGAGCCGGCCGACGGCGCACTGTCCAACATCGCGAAGCAAGCCAAGAACCTTCAGACCGTGTTAGGCAATCATCAAGACGCGATCGTCGCAGCAGACTTCCTCGCCACGACGAGTTTCTCCGACGGCTCGGGTGGGAGTGCGTTCACGTACGGGGTGCTGATGGCGAACGAGCTTGCAGAAGCCGCCCGCATCCGCGCCGCAGTGAGCAGTTGAGCCACCACTAAGGGCTTCCTCAACCGATAAGTCAGTCATGAGCTGCTGGCGATGTGTCGGCGGCTCCCTAACTGCCGTCACGGCACCCGCTTCAGCCGACCACCCGCTGACACCGTCGGCAACGTCCGGCACTGCGTGATCGAGCTGTTGCTACTGCTTCCTGCGGGCGGCTGCTGTGGTGGGCCGCGTCGCGGGCTGAAAGGACGGCGGGTCGGCGACTGGATGGCCGGTGAAGTGTTCGATGATCGTGGCGGCGACGTCGCGGAGCTTCACATTGCGATTTTGGGATGCTCGCCGGAGGATGCCGAATGCGGTGTCGCGGGTGCACTGATTCTGGGCCATCAAAACGCCGAGGGCCTGATCGATGGTTGATCGACTGGCAAGGGCCTCTTCGAGCTGTGATACCCGCTCGTCGGCCTCGAAGAGTCGTACGGCCGCTGGAATCGTGCGGGCGACCTCTTCGGTGAACAGGGTCGCCCGATGCAACGTCTCGTCGTCGAATGCCTGGGGCGCGGCCGCGTACAGGTTGAGGGCGATGCGGTGACCTGGACCTATCTCACCAGGGATGCCGGCCGCCGATTTGAAGCCGAGCAGGGTGGCCACCGCTGTCCACGCAGGCCAGCGTCGTTCCTCCGCTAGGTCGATTGCCTTGAAGACGGCCCCGGTCCGTAGCGCTTCCACGCACGGCCCGTCCTCGGTGTCGAACTCGACCTGGTCCGCCTCCCACGCCGCCCGGTCGCTGGTCCCGACGGTCAACAGGTTCCCGTACAGGCTGGTGCTGAAGCTGTAGGAGCCGACCACCTCGATCACCTCGGCAGTCATGTCGGTGGCTGCTTGTAGGTAACCGTCGATCGTTGTGCTTTGGCGGAGACTCGGCTCAAGGCGGGTCCACACCTGGTGGCGAAAAGCCTCGTCAAGCATCAGGTCCCTCTCGAGACGCGGGGTGGTGACAACCGCGGCGTGTCATCACCGCTATTGGCTGCGCCAGTGTAGGCCGCCGAGGGAGGTGCGCAAAGTCGGCCGCCCTGCGTGGCAGAGGTGATGGCAAAACGCTGTCCACGCGGACGTGTGGTCGAGTCAACCTTGATGGTGGGTGCTGGCCGCCGCGCTGACCCTGTCGCGTCCCGGCCGGAGCCATCGCGGGTGGAACCTGACGCAACAGCATTAGCATGCCGAGCATGGACGCCACCCCGTCGGCGGCAGGGCGCCGACCCGCTGGAAGGAGCACGCGACCATGACGGTTGCCGACCGTTCCGACGCCGAGATCCGGCCGTTCCGCATCGAGATCCCTCAGGCTGACCTGGACGACCTAGACGCCCGGCTTGCCCGCACCCGTTGGCCCGACGAGCTGCCCGAGGTCGGCTGGGACTACGGCGTGCCGCTCGAGTACGTCAAGGGACTGGCCGAGTACTGGCGCACCGGCTACGACTGGCGCGCCTGGGAGGCCCGGCTGAACGAGTATCCGCAGTTCACCACCACGATCGACGGCCAGAACATCCACTTCCTCCACGTCCGCTCGCCCGAGCCGAGGACGCGCTGCCGCTGATCCTCACCCACGGCTGGCCGGGCTCGATCGTCGAGTTCCTCGACGTGATCGGCCCGCTGTCCGACCCGCCTGCCCACGGCGGCGACCCGGCCGACGCCTTCCACCTGGTGATCCCCTCCCTCCCCGGCTACGGCTTCTCCGGCCCAACCCGCGAGACGCGGCTGGAACAACCCGCGCATCGCCCGGGCCTGGGCCGAGCTGATGGGCCGCCTCGGCTACGCGCCGCTACGGCGCGGTCGGCAACGACGCCGGCTCGCTGATCAGCCCGGAGCTGGGGCGGATCGACCCCGAGCACGTCGTCGGGGTGCATGTCACCCAGATCTTCTCGTTCCCCTCCGGCGACCCGGCGGAGCTGGCCGACCTCACCCCGGAGGAGCAGCGCGAGCTTGGAGACGCTGCAGTGGTTCTACGAGAACAAGATGTCCTTCAACACGCTGATGTCCCAGCAACCCCAGACGCTGGCCTTCGCGCTGCTGGATTCTCCGGTCGGCCTGCTGGCGTGGAATGCCCAGTTGCTCGGGCGAGGATCTCGACGCCGACTTCGCCCTGACCAACGTGATGCTCTACTGGCTGACCGGCACCGCCGCCTCCGCCGCCCGCCTCTACTACGAGAACGCGCACGCGACCCCGCCCACCGAGCCGACGACCGATCCCGATCGGCCGTGGCCGCGTTCGGGGGCGACTTCAGCGGCATCCGCCGATTCGCCGAGCGGGACCACAAGAACATCGTCCACTGGTCGGTGTTCGACCACGGCGGCCACTTCGCCGCCCACAAGGCGTCAGACCTGCTGGTCGGGGACGTGCGAAAGTTCTTCCGCCGATTCCGCTGAGACCCAATCTCGGTCACCAATAGGCGTGTGCCGTAAGACCCGTCGGCCAGATGATGAGCCGCTCTAGACCCGTGATCATCGTTTCGCGGACATCAGTGAACGTCGAAGCGATCGATAGACACTCCTCCGCCGTTTCCAACGTATAACGCACTCGGGGGCTTGCCGCAAGACCCCCGTTGGGGAGCAGAATCATGACCTCGAGGCCGAGAACTGTCCCCGGCTCCAATCGCCACCAGATTCCCGCGCAGCTGAGTAACCAGCCGTCTTGCCGCGCACAGCCGTGCCAATTCGTCGCGCCGGCATTCGCCGCTACGCGCGACCAATGCACGTGACCTCATATCGATATCGGAGCTGATGCCGTGATCACCACAACCACCACTGCGTTCAACCTTCCCCAGCGGCTTATTGCCAAGGCCGACCCGGCATTGATTTCTGGCGACGAGGAGCACCTGGCAGCCGTCGCGGAGGCCCTGGAGCAGCAGATCGCTGACCTGTCCGAGCGCCTCGACGCTCAGCGCAAGGCCCCTGGTGGCAAGGGGCGGGCGGCGATGGATCGGGACCTGGAGGTTCACCGGTTGACCGCCAACCTTCGCGTTCTGGGTCGCTTCGGCCTGGACGTGTGCCTCGGCCGCATGGTCGGCACGGACAGCCCCGAGCCGGTGTACATCGGACGGCTCGGCCTCACCGACGATGCGGGTCGTCGCCTCCTGGTCGACTGGCGCGCCCCGGCAGCCGAGCCGTTCTTCGCGGCAACGCACGCCCACCCGATGGGTCTCGACAGCCGCCGCCGCTACCGCTGGACCGGCGGTCGGATCAGCGACTACTGGGACGAGGTCTTCAGACTTGATGGGCTCGAACGATTCGCCGCGCTCGATGACGAGTCCGCTTTCATCGCCAGCCTGGGGACCAGCCGCTCACCGCAGATGCGCGACGTGCTCAGCACCATCCAGGCCGACCAGGACAAGATCATCCGCGCGAGTTCCCGCGGAGCACTTGTCGTCGAAGGCGGTCCGGGTACGGGAAAGACCGTCGTCGCTCTGCACCGCGCGGCCTATCTGCTTTATTCGGACCCTCGCCTCGGCGGACGCAAAGGGTGGAGTACTTTTCGTCGGTCCACACCGCCCGTACCTGGCCTACTATCGCCGACGTGCTGCCGAGCCTTGGCGAGGAGGGCGTGCAGACGTGCACCATACGTGATCTCGTTCCTGAGGGAGCTGAAGCCGTCGCCGAGACCAGCCCGGACGTGGCCCGTCTGAAGGCGTCTGCGGAGATGGTGAAGGCGATCGAGCCGGGAGTGAGACTGTACGAGGAGCCGCCGACCGAGGGTCTGATCGTGGAGACGGACTGGGCCGACCTGTGGGTCAGCGCCGGCGACTGGGCTGACGCGTTCGAGTCAGCCGACCCCGGTACCCCACACAACGAGGCCCGCGACCAGGTCCGTGAGGCCCTCCTGGACAACCTGCTCGACGAACACGAGAACGACGAGGAGGTGCCACCTGAGCTGCTCCGCCGGTCGCTGCGGGAGAATCCGGCGCTGAACAGCACCCTCAACGACGCCTGGACTTTGATCGAGGCCACCGATTTGGTGGGCGACTTGTGGTCCGTGCCCGCCTATCTGCGCAGATGCGCCCCCTGGCTCACCCCCGAGGAGGTACAGAAGCTGCAGCGCAAGGATGCGCAGGCCTGGACGGTAGCCGACCTGCCGCTCCTGGACGCCGCTCGGCAGCGACTCGGCGACCCGGAGGTGTCACGACGCCAGCGCCGGCGTGAAGCCGCAGTCGCCGCCGAACGGGCGTACATGGATCAAGTCGTCGACGACCTCATCCAGGCCGACGACGACGGGGAGGGTCTGGTGACGGCGCTGCGTCGAGCAAGACCTGCGGGACGCCCTGGTCGACGAGGCCGGACTGCCGAGCGCCGACCCAGACCTTCTCGCAGGCCCGTTCGCCCACATCGTGGTGGACGAGGCGCAGGAGCTGACCGACGCCGAGTGGCAAATGCTGCTGCGCCGCTGCCCGTCCCGGAGCTTCACGATCGTCGGCGATCGCACTCAGGCCAGGCATGGGTTCACGGAGTCATGGCAGGAACGGCTTGAGCGGATAGGGCTTGACAACGTCAGGCTGGCGTCACTGAGCATCAACTACCGGACGCCGGAAGAGGTGATGGCCGAGGCCGAGCCGGTGATCCGAGCCGTGTTCCCGGACGCCAACGTGCCGACCTCAATCCGGGCCAGTGGTGTTTCGGTCGCCCACGGACCGACATCCGACCTTGGCTCCGTCCTCGACACCTGGCTCAGCACGCACGCCGAAGGTATCGCCTGCGTCATCGGCACGCAGGTTCTTGAGGATGACACGTTCACGGCAACGTCCCGGATCCATTCGCTAACCCCGGAACACTCCAAGGGCCTCGAGTTCGACCTCGTCGTCCTGGTCGACCCGGACGCGTTCGAAGTAGGCATCGAAGGAACCGTCGACCGCTATGTCGCAATGACCCGCGCGACCCAGCAGCTCGTCATCCTCACCAGCTCCTGACAAACGGCCAGAAGGGAGCGTGTCATCGACCCGCCGGCGCGGGTAGTTGGAGGCACGCAAACGCGCGGAGAGGCGTCCCTCGACGCGCCCTTCGGCGATGAGAATGTGCTGAACTTCTGTGCCATGTCTGCCGGAAATCTCGACGGCTCAGCGCTCCGGGGTCGCAAATGTCGCCCGGTATAGCGGCTCGAGCTGCACGGTTCAGCTGGCCGCGAGTCCGGCGACCGACTCCGGGAGCCCGTCCCACGCACCAAGCGGTGAGAGCGTGCCGTCGTTTCCGACTGCCCAGCCGAAGATGCGCTGGGAGTCGGCGTTGACCACGTAGAGGGAGCGGCCGTCGCCGCTCAAATCCTCATCGCGAAGACCGGTCTTGCCCTCTATGGCGATCCCGGCGGTGGCGTCATCGAGGCTGAGGCTGCCGTCGGCGCTCAATGCGTAGCGGGACACCGCCCCGTCCGAGAGCGAGGGCCCCGCCGCCATGTTCAGGACGTAGACCAGACCGCCATGCTCTGTGGCGCTCTTAGGTGCCCCGCCGCCAGTGGGAATGGTCTGAAGGAGGGTGAGTCCGTCCTCGATGGTCGCAAAGACACTGAGGTCGCCGCTGCCGGCGTTGGTGACGAGCAGGTGCCGACCATCGCCGGTGAGGACGACAGACCCCTGCGAGTTCAGGTGAGGCGTCCCTGTTCCCGTCCCGCCGGTGGAGAAGCTGCCGAGTTGCGTAAACATTTCGTCAGCGCTGCGGCGAAAGGCCAGCACCCGGTTACCGTCGGCCTCATTACTTTGGATATAGACGTTGTCGGACACCGCGGATCTCCTCTTGGGGGCTGAAGACCACTAACGCTAGTTACTCGCACGCGCGATGAACCGCCGCCGCGGTCCAAGTAAGCAGGCCGTAAGGGATCAAACCTGCGACCGTGGGAAAGCTTCGGCGTCATGTCGAATCCACCCCTTCCCGTTCGACGCATGGGTGAGCCAGGGTTGAATCGGTCAATGGGGCCGATCCCGGGCAGACGCGAAGGAGCACAGCGATGAAGGTCATGGTTCTGGGCAAGGCGACGGAGCGGTCCGAGGCCGGCGAGTTCGGTACCGCCGAGGAGTTCGCGGCGATGGACCAGTTCAACGAGCAGCTCGTCGAGGCGGGCGTCGTGCTGGCCGGCGACGGGCTCCAGCCGACCAGCAAGGGCAAGCGGGTCGCCTTCGACGCCGACGGCAACGCCACGGTGATCGACGGCCCGTTCGCCGAGACGAAGGAGCTGGTCGCCGGCTACTCGATCTGGGAGGTCGCCTCGATGGACGAGGCCGTCGAGTGGGTCAAGCGCTCGCCGGTGCGCGACAGCGAGGTCGAGCTCCGCAAGATCCTCGACGCCGACGACTTCGGCGACTCCTTCGCCGGCCGAGATCGCGGCGGCCGAGGAGCGCGCGCGCGCAGAGCCCGCCGCCAAGTAGTAGTGACCTCAGCGACCCAGCAGGCGATCGACGCGGTCTGGCGGATCGAATCCGCCAGGCTGATCGCCGGCCTGGCCCGTGTCGTTCGCGATGTCGGGCTGGCCGAAGACCTTGCGCAGGACGCACTCGTCGCAGCGCTCGAACAGTGGCCCGAGTCAGGTGTCCCGGACAACCCGGGCGCCTGGCTCATGGCCGTGGCGCGCCGCCGCGGCGTCGACACGATCCGTCGCGCCGTGACACTGCAGAGCAAGGTCGAACTGCTCGGTCGCGAGCTCAGTGATCACGAGACTCCGATGGACGAGATCGAGTTCGACCCCCACGTCGAAGACGACGTGCTGCGGCTGATGTTCACCGCGTGCCACCCGGTGCTGTCGGTCGAAGCCCGCGTGGCCCTCACCCTGAAGATGGTCGCCGGGCTGTCGACCGAGGAGATCGCACGCGCGTTCCTGGTGCAGACGACCACGATGGCAGCACGGATCACCCGGGCGAAGAAGGCGCTCACCGAGGCCAACGTGCCCTTCGAGGTTCCGGTCGGCGACGGAACTCGCCGACCGGCTGAGCTCCGTGCTCGAGGCCGTCTACCTGGTCTTCAACGAGGGCTACACCGCCACCGCCGGCGAGCAGTGGGCACGCGCCGAGCTGTGCCAGGAGGCGATGCGCCTCGGCCGCATGCTCGCCGCGTTGGCAGCCGGCGAGTCCGAGACGCATGCCCTGGTGGCGTTGATGGAGATCCAGGCGTCCCGCCTTCGCGCCCGCACCGGGCCCGACGGCGAGATCGTCACGCTCGACAAGCAGGACCGTGCTCGCTGGGACCGGTTGCTGATCACGCACGGTCTCGCCGCGCTGGATCGGGCCGAGGAAATCGGCGGCACCGGCTCCTATGCGATCCAGGCGAAGATCGCGGCCTGCCACGCCAGAGCACCGCGTGCTGAGGACACCGACTGGGTGCGCATCGCCTCCCTGTACGGCGACCTCGTCGCGTTGACCCGCTCGCCGATCGTCGAACTGAACCGCGCGGTTGCCGTGTCGATGGCCGACGGACCGGCCGCCGGGCTCGCCGTGACCGACGGATTGCTCGACGTTGCCGCGCTGCGCAACTACCACCTGCTGCCGAGCGTGCGCGGCGACCTGCTGGCCAAGCTCGGCCGCTCCGTGGAGGCACGAGCTGAGTTCGAGCGTGCCGCCGAGCTCACCTCGAACGAGGCCGAGCGCGCACATCTGCTCGCCCGGGCCAGCAGCTCCTGATCAGGCTGCGCAGATGAGTCCGCTGGGCTCGCCGAAAACTGCCTGCCTTTCGCCGCTGTTCCGCCTTTTGCCCGTGCGTCGAGCTCATCAGCAGGCGATTTTCAGCGGCTCATGACCGGCGCTCTGACGCCCCGAAGCGTCTTCTTTGACGACGAAGAGGCTGCTTGCAGGAGACCATCCAGGCCAATATCAGCGGACCTGATTCCCGTTGGAATCCGGACGTGACCGAAGGTCCAACGGCCACCGTCGACTAGGCTCGTCCGTCATGATTGCGGCGCTGGGAGACCGCGTCCTGTCGATCGGGGCGGACTCCGCCGACTCGTCGGAGCTGAGCTTCCGCAAACGGCTGCTCGTCGGGATCGCGCTGTTGGTCCTGCCAATTGGGTTCCTCTGGGGCTGCCTGTATTGGGTCGTGGGCGAGGAGGCGGTCGCGCTCACGCCGTGGGCTTATGTCGCCGGATCGATCATCAGCCTCGCCGTGTTCGCTCGGAACCGAAATCTCGCGTTCCTTCGGACGGCGCAGTTCCTTCTGATCCTCCTCGCACCCGCGCTCGGAATGATCATGCTCGGCGGCCTCGAGGACTCGAGCTCTGTGATCCTTTGGTCGCTTCTTGCGCCGCTCGGCGCGGTCGCCTTCGACCGACCCACGCGCGCCTGGCCGTGGTTCGCGGCCTTCGTCGTCGTCATCGTGCTCGCGCTCGTTCTCTCCGAAGTCGTGCGGCCGGACGGCGCCAACCTGCCCGATGGTTTCGTCCTGACCTTCGACGTCCTCAACATCGTCGCGGTGTCGTTTGTGGCGATGTTGTTACTCATAACCTTCGCGCAAGGACGAGACACCGCACAGGCGCGGGTCGAGGCGCTCCTGCTCAATATCCTTCCCGAGGAGATCGCCCAGCGCCTGCAGGCCGAGCCCAACACGATCGCGGACCACTTCGACGACGCCAGCATCCTCTTCGCGGACGTCGTCGACTTCACTCCGCTTGCGAGCCGACTCGACCCGCGCGAGGTGGTCGGGATCCTCGATCGTCTGTTCACGACTTTTGACGAACTCGTCGACCGCTACAAGGTCGAGAAGATCAAGACGATCGGCGACTGCTACATGGTCGCGGCGGGGGTTCCCCGGCCTCGGTCCGACCACGCGCACGCGCTTGCCGACCTCGCGCTAGAGATGAAGGACTGCGCCCACACATGCCTCCCGGAGAGCGACCTGCGGCTCCGGATCGGGATCAGCTCCGGCCCGGTTGTGGCGGGCGTAATCGGACGCCGCCGCTTCCTCTACGACCTCTGGGGCGACACGGTGAACATGGCGAGCCGCATGGAGTCGCACGGGAGAGCGGACGAGATCCAGATCACGCGTCCGACCTGGGAGCTCTTGCGCGACGACTTCGCCACGGAACCGATGGGCCTGGTCAACGTGAAAGGCAAGGGCGACGTGGAGACCTGGCGGCTCGTCAGCAGGAACGGTCGGTAGGGCCGGAGCGAGCGCGACGAGCACATGTCGACCCCCATTCGACCGGGCCGCGCCTTCGACGGCGCGCTCGTCGACGAGTGCACGAGGGTCAGATCGGGCCGAACCGGGCACTCCGCGAACCACGGTGACTACCCCGGGCGAACCGCTCGGCACGCGGGCGAAGTTCCCGGCTTGGTCGTGCCCGATGGCCAGCCTGAATCGGTGCCGCTTTCGCATCGCGTTGGTCAGGCAAGGCGTACGTCAGTGAACGGCGGCGAACACACCTGGACAGCGCAAGGCCCGATTTTGGGCACTCCGCGTCCGGAAACCGAGACCGGAATTGAGACTGGCCGCCTCGATGTTTGATGCGGCGCCGTCGCGGGCCGATCTGATCCGAACGGCGTTTCCGGAGGTCACTGCCAGTTTAAGGTTGGCGGAAGATGCGGGATTCGTACCCGCGAGCGGCTTGCACCCAACCGCTTTCCAAATCTACGAGCGGTTGTCCCGGACCGTTCGGGTAGCCGGCGAAGTAGCGGAGTCTGACCTGGATGCCAACGGGCGGGCGGTGGCGAACGTGGGCAACTGAGACCAGAACTGAGACCGCGAACCGTCAGCAGGTGAGGTGCGGACCAGACCTGACCGAACCCTCTGGTCCCACCCGCGCCAAAGATTGGATATCGTGAAGGCGCTGTACTAGCAGCCGGCTGGGACTGGAGTCGCCGCTTAACGCCTCGGCTTCATGCACGATCCGTGCGCCGCCCGCATCTGTCGGCACGCGACCTGCAGGCAGCCCTTCTGTCTTTTGGATCGCGTCCCCAGTTGTCCCGGCCTCTGGACCCGTCGAGGTCAGGTCAGCGGCCTGGTCGACGTTGTGTTCCGGGTTCAGCAGCGTAGCCCGGGCACAACGCAGGGGGCCTAGGTCTACTGAGTCGGGTTCGGCTCGGTTTATCGCGGTAACGTTACGTTGCCGCGGGTTGTTCGCGCGGGCCGGTCAGGTCTCGTCGTTCACGGTGCACACCAGCAGGTCCTGAAGGGGCCGGACGGGTCTTCTGTGAACGATTCTGCACAGTCTTCTAGGCCGAGTGCCGCTTCGTACCTCGCGGGTGGGGAGGTCGTTGGGCATCCGTTGACCCGGCTCCAGTCGCTGCTAATGACGGTCAGTGATTTGACTGACTTCTTGACTGAGTTGACGAAACTGTCGGCCGAACTCGTCCCCGGGGTCTCATGCGGAATCACCTCCCGACGCGACGGGCAGCTGCTGACGGTGTCCTCCAGCGACGACCGCGCTGCGCTTTTGGATGAGACCCAGTACGAGGGCGGCGAAGGACCATGCCTGGAAACGCTGCAGACCGGTGAGACGGTGGGGGTGCCCGACCTGAGGGAGGAGAAGCGCTGGCCGATCTACACGAAGGCGGCGCTGCAGCAGGGGCTGCGGTGCTCCTTGAGCCTGCCGCTGGCCAGCCAGGATCAGACCCTTGGAGCGATGAACTTCTACGGCTTCGAACGGCCGGACATGTTCGCCGTCGCCGAGCGGCAGCCCTACGAGGTGTTCGCCGCCCAGGCCGCCGGCGCATTGCAGATCGCCGGCCTGCGACACCGCGACGCCGAGCTGGTGAACCAGTTGGAAACCGCGCTCAGCTCTCGGTCGGTCATCGACCAGGCGATCGGGGTACTGATGGCCCAGCAGCGCTGCACCGCTGAGGAGGCCTTCGACCTGCTCCGCGCCCATTCCCAGAACAGCCAACGCAAGCTCCGTGACCTGGCCGCGGACCTAATCACCCGGGTCAGCGGCCAGCCACCAGAACCGGGCAACCCCTTCGCTCGCTGACCTGGTGCTTGCCTAATTTCTTCTTGTCCGGCGCCCGTAGAGTGCCTATGCTGACAGCGGTTGGGAATCAGCCGGCGATCATGCGCGCCCGCTCGATCCGACAGGTGGCCCTCTTCATGCCGCAGTCTCAACAAGACACCCCGCCCGCCGCCGCGGCATCCCGGTACAACGGACACCCCACCGTTGGCGGATGCCGTGACGCAGACGGCCAGGCGTCCACCGATGGTCACGGGTCACCTGCTTCCTTCGAGGCCGAGAACGATCTGCTCGACGTCGCGGCGCTGATCGGCGAGATCGAGGGACTTCGCCAGCGGCTAGCCAGCCAGCCGGTGATCGAACAGGCCAAAGGCATCCTGATGGGCTATTACGCCATCAACGACGACAACGCCTTCCAGCTCCTCCGCCACTGGTCCCAAGAAACCAACACCAAGCTCCGACGCATCGCCGAACTACTCACCGAGTCCGCAGCCACGGGAGAAGGGAGCGGACTAGCGCCCCACCAGATCGTCCAACTGGTCTTACCTTCGCTGGCGCAACAGCATCGCGACCGCCATCGACCCAACACTGTCCGGCTAAGTCAAACTGCGGGCGACCAAGAGGCCGGCGGCGGACTTGCCCTAGCCGACGCCACAGATCAGAAGTCGTGCCCGTCTACGGTGTACTTGCTGCCTTGACGCTTGGACAGGGTCGGCGGAAGCGGGTTGCGATGGGTGGTCGTCCAGTGTTTTGGTTGTGTACTAGGGCAGCGCTTGAAGGGTTTGATCAGAACGCAATTGCAGCAAGGACGGTCAAGACAGTAGGGACAAAGCGAAGGCTATGGCTCGCGATCCGCTCGAATCCTGGCCCTGATGGAGGATCTCTCAAACCAGCGACCTGAGAGTGCAGCCGTCCAACCTGCGCTAGCGTGCCGACCCAAGCGGCCACCTGCGAGGTTCTAGCACGGTCAGTCTGTCCATCACTCCTCAGACTGTTCGTCGGATGCGATCCGATGTCGTCGGCATGATTGTGCGGCCGCAGCGGCCCGCAGCGTGGCGAGGACGCGCGAAGGCCGCCGGTCGGGCGCAGCCCGACCGTGATCTAGGAGAGCCAGTTTCGTCAGAGGGCGGAGGCTTGTGTCTGACCGTGGTCCTAGTCGACTCGTTCGGTGACTTGCTGGCGGCGCTCACGGACGACCGCCAGGCGCATTCGCTCGCAGTGGGCCGAAAAGCGGACTCGGTGGTCGATCGAGTGCCACCGGCGCCTGAGCGGACCGTCATGCGAATTATGGGGTGGTCGAGCACGGCTATGGCCGCACGGTATCAGCATGTCACCGACCCGATCCGGCATGTCGTCGCGGCCCAGGTCGGCGGCCTGCTCTGGGCGGATGCAGGACAGGTTCGCGATGCCAACTGAGACCGAAGACCGAGACGGTCTGTAGCGCAGGCGCCGGCGCCGACGTTCTCAGCGTTTTCCCTGGTGGGAGGGGCGGAGGATACGAGATTCGAACTCGTGAGGGCGTGAACCCAACCCGCTTTCCAAGCGAGCGCCATAGGCCTCTAGGCGAATCCTCCGCGCGGAACCTTACCGGCAACATCCAACGCGGGCGAACGCATGCGTCACCGAGGGAACAGTGCAGTGTCCTTATGCCGAGAAGCCGAGCGTCGAGCTTTATACGATCGCCCGATCGGTCATAGCCTCATCGAGTCCGGCGGTCCATATCTCACGAGCGAGGTCCAAATCTCATGGCGTTGCGCATCAAGTCAGACGAAACCCAGATCCGCATTCAGTTTGTCCTGCCCGACGACATTCACGACGGCCAGGTGTCTGCCGTGGGGTCGTTCAATGACTGGAAGCCGGGCGTACATCAGCTGGTCCGCCGGAGCAACGGGACCAGGAGCGTCACGGTGGCGGTGCCGGCCGGCCAGCCCGTCGAGTTCCGCTATCTCGGCGAGGGCGGTGTCTGGTTCGACGACGAGGATGCCCACGCCATCACCGCAGAGGGATCGCTCGTACGCGTCTGAAGCTTGCCTCGTCCCGCACCGAGCTCGCAGCAGGCGTCCGCTGAACCGCAGCGAGTCGGTGGCCCGCTGATCCCGTAGACTCGTCGTCGGTCCCTCGCGTGGCGATACCTCACCCAACTCCCCCAGGGCTTGACGGCAGCAAGGGTAAGTGAGCTCTTTCGGGTACGCGGGGGACCTTCGTCTTCGTGGCTGTTAATCGACCACCGTCGTCGGCGGGGATTAACCGCGATCATTGGTTGCTGGCAGGGGACTGAGCCCCAGGCGCTGCAGGAGCCCCATCGCGTCGTACGGCGCTCGGACCTTCGCGTCGTTGTCGCAGTAGATATAGACGTCTTGGTCGGCGGCGGTCCAGTTTCTGATCTTGGCCGCCCATTCGTCGAGGGATTCGTCGCTGTAGCCGCTTGTGTAGAGCTCGTCGTGGCCGTGCAGCCGGACGTACATGAAGTCCGTGGTGATCTCCTCGATGAACGGCCACCTTCCTGGACTGTCCGCCACGACGAGCGCGATCCGCTGCCGGCGCAACAGCTCGTAAAACTCGGTCGTCCGAAATGTCTCGTGGCGAACCTCGACGGCATGGCGAATGGGTTGCTCCGGATCAGCAGCCTCGGTCAGTGCGCGGTCAGTGGGTACGCGTTGATCATGATCAACCGCGATCGCAGCCGCGGCACCCGCTGTGCGGGGCAGCAGCTCGAAGAACGCCTCCAGCCGCTCGGCATCGAAGCCGAGGTTCGGCGGCAGCTGCCACAGGATCGGCCCGAGTTTACGGCCGAGGGCGAGCACCCCTGAGGCGAAGAAGTTCGCCAGCGGCGTCTCGATTCCAGCCAGCTTCTTCATGTGTGTGATGAAGCGACCACCCTTCACCGAGAAGATGAAGTCGTCGGGCACTGCCGCCGCCCACGCCTGATAGCTCGACCGGCGCTGCAGCGAGTAGAAACTGCCATTGATCTCCACCGAGTTCATCCGCTCGGCGACATAGGCCAGCTCGTTGCGCTGCCCGAGGCCCTTCGGATAGAAGCGCCCCCGCCACGGGGCGTAGGTCCAGCCGGAGATGCCGATCCAGACGCTCACCGGAGGTCCGCCCTGCATCGCCAACGTGGCACGGCTACGAGCGTGGGGCTGATACAGCAAGCAGCACCCGCCCGATCGCGTACGGCACTGTCAGCGCGGCCCAGAATCCAAGATCGGTAGTGGGGGAGATCGCATTGCCCAGCAGCAGAAACAGGCTCCCGAGCGGCAGGGAAAGCACTAATACCAGGCCGCCCACCCTGCTAAGGAGGCTCCATCGCGGACGGACGAAAACCTGACCGATCAGAATTGAAGCCACGAGCAAGATCAGAAACGCGACAAGAAACACAGTGTGCCCGATGTCGCTCTCACGCCCTCGGGCAGCCACGGTGACCAGCTCAATGCCGTTACCGACGGCCATGAGGCCCAAGGCGATCGCGGAGATGAGGACTCCTGTCATACCCAGGCGGCCCAGCCTTCGGACACCCAAGGCGTACAGCGGCGCGAGCCCCAAGATCAACAGAAGCAGCGACACGAAGCCCACGAGGAAAGCTGCGACCAGGATCAGAGTCTGTGCAGATAGCTCGGCCTGGTCCCAAAGCACAAACACCGGCGCCACAAGCGCCCACAGCACGCCGCCAACTATCGCGGCGAGGTGCCCGAATCTCTGCGCCGTCGAGGCTGCGGGCAATGATTGCGAGATCGTCGGTTGACTCACTTGGCACCCCTCTCATTCTGGACTCTATTCCAGCCGATGCTGTGCCAAGGTCGGATCTACCGACCACGTTGACTGTCTGCGACGAGGCATAAGGTGCATGCGTGGAGCCGGTCCTCGAATCGCTCGACAGCACTCAGGAGGAGGCGCTGTTCGACGAACCTGTCGCGCTCTCGGCGAGGTCCGCGCCGCTAGCTCTCTACCGGCGCTACCGCCCGGACACGTTCGCCGAGGTGATCGGCCAGGAGCACGTCACCGAGCCCCTGCAACGCGCTCTGACCAACAACCGGGTCAACCACGCGTACCTGTTCTCGGGCCCACGGGGTTGCGGCAAGACCACTTCGGCGCGCATTCTCGCTCGGGCGCTCAACTGCGAGTTCGGCCCGCGCGCCGAACCGTGTGGGAAATGCCAGTCCTGCCGGGACCTCGCTCGCGGGGCGGCAGGCAGCATCGACGTGATCGAGATCGACGCCGCTAGCCACGGCGGCGTGGACGATGCCCGCGACTTACGGGAACGCGCGTTCTTCGCTCCGGTGAACAGTCGCTACAAGATCTATATCGTCGACGAAGCGCACATGGTCACCACGGCCGGCTTCAACGCGCTGCTCAAGCTGGTCGAGGAGCCGCCGCCACACGTGAAGTTCATCTTTGCGACGACCGAGCCCGACAAGGTGATCAGCACCATCCGTTCGCGCACCCACCATTATCCTTTCCGGCTCGTACCGCCCCGGGTGCTGACCGACTACCTCGCCAAGATCTGCGCCGCCGAGGGAATTCAGGTCGAGCCCGGGGTGCTGCCGCTGGTCGTTCGTTCTGGCGCCGGTTCAGTGCGAGACTCGTTGTCGGTTCTTGATCAACTTCTGGGCGGCGCCGAGGACTCGGGGGTGTCCTACCGGCACGCGGCGTCGTTGCTCGGTTATACGCCGGATTCGTTGCTGGACGAGTTGGTCGATGCCTTCGCCGCAGGGGACACCGGCGGGGTGTTCACCTGCGTGGACAAAGTGATCGAGGTTGGCCAGGATCCACGCCGGTTCGCAGAAGATCTGCTGCGTCGGCTTCGGGATCTGGTCCTGGTCGCTGCCGTGCCGGACGCACTGACCTCCGGCCTGGTGGAAGTGGCGCCAGATCAGGCCGAACGGCTCGTCCTCCCAGGCGGCCGCGCTCGGTCCCGGTGAATTGACCCGCGCCGCCGAGGTGATCGCGACGGGACTCACCGAAATGCGCGGTACCACGGCTCCGCGCCTGCATCTGGAGCTGATGTGCGCCCGCGTCCTGTTGCCGGGAGCTGACGTCAACGACCGGGGAATCCACGCCCGGCTGGATCGGCTCGAGCGTCGGCTCGGTGTGGTGGGGGCAGCGACGTCCGCCGAGGCCCGACCAGCCGCGACGAACCCTCAGCCGTGCGCCAACGAGCCCAGGGCCGGTCGAAGGGTCGGCTTCGACAAGCTCAGCACCCGAGCCTTCGACAACACGCGCCCGGGAGCCTTCGACAACACGCGCCCGCGAGACTTCGACCAGCCCAGCCCCTGTGGCGGATCCGCCGCCAACGAGCCCCGAGGCCCCGCCAACCAGGCCTGAGCCGGTCGAAGGGCGAGCTCGGACAAGCTCGGCCTCCGAGGATTCGACAGACTCAGCCAGCGCGGCAGAGCCTGAGGCTACGACACGCTCAGCCGACGACTCGGCTCCAACCGACGCTCCCGCATCGCTGTCAGTCACGGACGTGCGCCGACTCTGGCCGGAGGTGCTCGAGGAGGTCAAGGGAAAGCGCCGCTTCACCTGGATCCTGCTGAGCCAGAACGCACAGGTGGCCGACGTCCGCGACGGCACGTTGACGCTAGCCATGGCGAACGCGGGTGCCCGGGACAGCTTCGGCCGAGGCGGCAGCGAGGACATTCTCCGGGAGGCGTTGATCGTCGTCCTTGGTGCCGACTTCGAAATCGTCACGATGGTCGACGTGAGCGCGGCGCCAGCGGCGTCGGTTCCACAGGCACCCAAGCCCTGGCCCGAGCCGTCCAGCGAGACGGCGTCCGCGGGTCAGCAAGCCCGGCAGCACGTCCGCACCACTCGTGCCGCCTCAAACGCGGGCAAAAGCAACGGGGGAGAGGAGCCGGTCGATGATCGGGATGCGGAGGCTGACCGTACCGACGCCGATCTTGACGACTCCACGGTCTCTGACACGGATCTGTTGGCTCGCCACCTCGGCGCGGAGATCATCGCTGAGGAGGAACACGGTGCGTAGGCTGTTCGCACACTCACCGTGAAGGAGTTCCCGCAGATGATCCCCGAAGGCGATATGTCCGGTCTGATGGCTCAGGCCGAGGCCATGCAGCAACAGCTTCTCAATGCTCAGCAGGAACTCGCCGAGATGAGGGTCGAGGGCACGGCAGGTGGAGATCTGGTCGCTGTCACTATGACCGGGGCGGGTGAGCTCGTCGGGCTGGTGATCAAGCCGGAGGCGGTCGATCCGGAGGACACCGAAACGCTGGCCGACCTGATCTTGGCAGCAATACGGGACGCGACCAATCGAAGTCAGGCCCTCGCGTCGGCCAAGCTGGGCCCGCTGGCCGGCGGGCTCGGCGGCGGCCTGCCCTTCTGAGCGGAAAACAGGAGCATGTACGAGGGTCCGGTTCAGGATCTGATCGACGAACTCGGCAGGCTGCCCGGGATCGGGCCGAAGAGCGCGCAGCGGTTGGCTTTCCATATCCTCGCCGCCGAACCGGAGGATGTGCTGCGGCTGGCCGACACCCTCAAGCTAGTCAAGGACACCGTCAAGTTCTGCGAGACATGCTTCAACGTGGCCGAGTCCACCCAATGCCGCATCTGTCGCGATCCGCGGCGCGATTTGACGATTCTCTGCGTGGTCGAGGAACCGAAGGACGTCGTGGCGGTCGAACGCACCCGCGAGTTCCGCGGCCGCTACCACGTGCTCGGTGGCGCGATCAGCCCGATCGACGGGATCGGACCGGCGGACCTCAAGATCAGAGAGCTGTGTCTGCGGCTGGCGGACGGCACCGTCACCGAGGTGATCTTGGCGACCGACCCCAACTTGGAGGGCGAGGCCACCGCCACCTACCTCAGTCGGCTGTTGATTCCGCTCGGGGTGAGAGTCAGCCGGCTCGCCAGCGGCCTGCCGGTCGGCGGCGATCTTGAATACGCGGACGAGGTGACCCTTGGCCGGGCCTTTGAGGGTCGCCGTTACGTCGACGCCTCGTAGTGGTAGACGCCCATCGACTCACAAGCTCCGTTTAAGATCCGCTGCACCGCAATGGTGTCGTCGAGCGGCATGATATCGCTCTCCGTGCGGCCATCCAGCAGGCACTCGGTGACCTCGATCAGCTCATGGGAATAACCCGTTCCGCTCGGCGCCCGGTCGATGAATTCCGGCTCACCGCCGGTCCGCTGCAGCACGATGTGGTGCGGGTGGTGGAAGCGAGGGGGTACCTCAATCCATCCCTGGGTGCCGTGGATCCGGGCCAGGCCGGGCGTCGGGTTGCGAAGCGATATGAGCAGTGTGGCGGCGCGGCCGTCGTCATAGCCGAGTAACAGCCCGGCCTCGGCGTCCACACCCGTTGGTGTTCGGGAGCCGCTGACCTGCACCCGAACCGGATTGCCGAGGAAGTGCTGGGCGAATGAGACCACATACACCCCCACATCGAGCATCGCCCCACCGCCAAGATCGGGATCGAAGAGGCGGTCTTGCGGGTCGTACGGCCGGTCCACCCCCAGATCGGCATACACCTGGCGAACCTCGCCGATCGCGCCTTCCGCGATCAAGTTTCGGGCCGCCACAATCGCCGGCTGGAAGCGAGTCCACATGGCTTCCATCGCGAAAACCTGGTGGTCCCGGGCAGTCCGGATGATCTCCTCCGCGCCGGCCACTGTCGCTGCGAACGTCTTCTCGATCAGCACGGCCTTTCCCGCCTTGATCGCGGCCAGCGCCGGATGGAGGTGTTGCGGATGTGGTGTCGCGATGTAGAGCGCATCGACATCGTCAGCGTTGATCAACTCGTCGTACGACCCGTACGCCCGCTCCAGCCTGTGCTTGTCGGCGAACGCCCGCGCCCGCTCGATCGATCGACTGCCGACGGCCACCGGCCGCGCTGCCGGGACATGCCGAAAGTCGCCGATCACCGACTCCGCGATACGCCCTGGTCCCAGGATGCCCCACCGAATCTCGTCCACGGGCTCACTTTAGGGCTGCCTGCGCTTCATCCCCCACGATATGAAGATCGGGATGAAGAGGATCCACCAGTTCTGCCATCCGGTGGCGAAACAGAAGATGATCGCCAGGGTCCATGCCGTGGCCGTCACGAGGGCAAAGTTCCGATTGACTGTGCTCGGCGGCCTGGCTGGCGGCGAGGCTGCCAGCTCAGCGCTGGGACGCGCCGCCGGTTCCGACTGCCACGGCGGCGCCTGGAACGCTTCCGTTGTGACCAGCGCCTGGCCTGGCCGAGGCTCCGGGAGGTCGGTGAACAGGGCGTCCAAGTCAGGCTCCACCTTGGCGTTCAGCGCCTTGGTCAGCCGCTCGTCGAACTCGCTGGCGTCGAGGCGACCGGCGGCCATGTGCTCGCGCAGGTATTCGACCGCCTTGTCGCGCTCGGCATCTCCGATCCGCTTGGCTCCGGCACGGGGATCAGGCGCCGCAGGTTCAACCGGCTCCGTCATGTTCTCCAGTATTTCAAGCGCCGGAGCTCGCGGCCCGATGGCCTAGAGTTGACTGCCGGGCTGAAGCTAAGGAGGGTGGTGTGGGGCGCGTGACGCCGAAGCCGTCCTCGGGCTGGGGGTTGCCGGAGGCGTCCCCGGGCCGCTTGATGCCAAGGCCATCCCCTGGACGGTCACGCCCATGACGCACGGGCGAATCGTGCAGAAGTATGGCGGCTCGTCGGTCGCCGATGCGGGCAGCATCAAGCGCGTCGCCAAGCGGATCGTCGCTACAAGGCAGCACGGTCATGACGTCGTCGTGGTGATTTCGGCGATGGGGGACACGACGGACGAGCTGATGGACCTGGCGCTCCAGGTCTCACCCCTGCCTCCGCCCCGCGAGCTCGACATGCTGCTCACCGCCGGTGAGCGGATGAGTGCGGCGTTGCTGGCCATGGCCATTCATGATCAAGGTCTGCATGCCCGGTCGTTGACCGGCTCGCAGGCCGGCATTATCACCACTGGTACCCACGGCAACGCCCGAATCATCGACATCACACCGGGGCGCATCACGTCCGCCCTCGACCAGGGGGACATCGTCATCGTCGCGGGCTTCCAAGGAGTCGCCCAGGACACCAAGGACGTCACCACTTTGGGCCGCGGCGCCTCCGATACCACCGCAGTCGCGCTTGCGGCCGCGCTCAGCGCCGACCACTGCGAGATCTACACCGATGTCGACGGCATCTACACCGCCGATCCACGGATCGTGCCCAGCGCGCGGCGCATCCCGCACATCAGTTACGAGGAGATGCTCGAGATGGCGGCCTGCGGAGCCAAGGTTCTGCACTTGCGATGTGTGGAGTACGCGCGGCGGGAGAACGTCCGGGTGCACGTACGGTCCTCGTTCAACGACAGGGACGGGACCTGGGTAACCGAACTCGAGGAAGGAACCGCAATGGAGCAGGCCATCATCTCTGGCGTCGCCCATGATCGCAGCGAAGCCAAGATCACCATCGTGGGCGTGCCGGACCGAGTGGGCAAGGCTGCGCGGATCTTTGAGGCGGTCGCGGCGACGGAGATCAACATCGACATGATCGTGCAAAACGTGTCGGCGTCGGCGACCTCGCGAACCGACATCTCCTTCACGTTGCCCAGCACGGACGGGCGGGCCGCGATGGCCACCCTCGACGCCCTCAAGGATGAGATCGGCTTCCTCGATGTGCTCTACGACGATCGGATCGGCAAGGTCTCGGTGGTCGGCGTCGGCATGCGATCCCACCCTGGGGTCACCGCTAAGTTCTTTTCCGCGCTTGCCGAAGTGGGGGTGAACATCGAGATGATCTCCACGTCGGAGATCCGGATCTCGGTCGTTGTTGATCAAGATGATGTCGATCGTGCGGTAGCGGCAGCGCACACCGCCTTCGGCCTGGATGCCGCTGATGAGGCCGTCGTCTACGCGGGCACCGGCCGCTAGTTGATCTAGGGCACCAGGCCATTCTCCGAAGCTGAGGTGGATGAGCGTGAGCCTCAGCCGCAGGCAATTCCGTTCAGGCTGACGGTGGATGTGCTTCCGCCGGACGGGTAGTACGTCCCGACGGCGGTGACACAGCGGTTGTCGGCCGCCGTGAGATAAGCGCCACTCACCGCTCGAGCGCCGGAGGCGCCGGCCCGCGAGGAGTACTGGGGATAGGACGTACCGGAAGAGTTGGTGAAGCGTATCTCAGCTTTGAGGTAACTAGGTGCGGTGATTCCGCCATTGCGGACCAGCGACACGCAGTTGAGTCCGCCGGCCTGGGGGTCGTAGTAGACCCGGAGCGTCATGCCGTTCGCAGTTTTCTGTCCGACGATCCAACCTGGGCAGGTCGACAGGTAGCCGCCCGGGACGCCGGCGGTCGTCGTGGTCGTCGTGCTGGCGCCCGGGATGGGTTGCGGCGTAGCGCCGGCCGCCCCACCGGCGGCGGCAAAGGCCACCAGGGCAGCGACCACGAAGAGCACAACGCCATCGCCCTCGGCCACGACGCTCCCTCCCCGGTTGGTGCTCCTGTGATTACTGTTAACAACGGTAAGTGGAGTGCAGGAGTGGCGTCAACGGCTGGCAGGATCCTTTTTTACGCCGTAAACCGGGCTGGCAAGGCACTTCAGATGCCCACTGGCAAGAGATCGCCGCCGGACACGCTGCGAAATTCAGGTCGACGGACGCACCCGGCGTCAGGATGAGGCATGGCCGTCACGTCGCCGCCGCGCCCAACGCGCCGGTCGCCGTCCGGCCGTCCGGGCCGTCCCCGATACTCGCCCAGTCGTCCCGGCGGACAGCTCCGCGTGCACTGGGATCGGGTAGCCATCCTGTCCGCCGTTCTCGTGCTCGTTGTCGTGTTGATCGTGGTCCTGATCGTCCGAGCTTTCAGCGGCGCGGGCGACGAGCGTGGAACGGGTGCGGCGACGAACGCAATAGACGCAAGCAACCAGACCACGGAGCCGAGCCCTGCCGCGGAAACCAACCCGACGGTCGCGGAGGCGTCTTCGGTCCCCCGTGCGGCGGCGAAGCCTTGTCCTGCACCTTCCGCCAAGCCCATCTACGCCGCTCCTCCCGCGGTCGGCGGAGATCCATCGGGCCGTACGGTGGCCCTCACCTTTGACGATGGCCCTGGCGACCTCACCCCTCAGGTACTCGACGTTCTGCGGGAGAAGCAGGTCCGCGCGACTTTTTTCGTTGTCGGCCAGATGGTGGCCGAGAGGCCCGACACGCTGAAGGCGATTGTCGACTCCGGCCACCTGATCGGCAACCACACCTGGTCGCATAGCACGCCCACGTCATCGGTTGGCTGGAAGGCGGCGAGCCTAACGAAAGAAATCGCCCGCACACGTCGCGAAATCGTGAGGGCCACCGGTCAGCAGCCCTGCTTCTTCCGCCCACCCGGTGGAGTCATCAAGGGAGCGGAGAAGATCAGCCGCGACGCAAGTCTTTCGATGATCATCTGGTCGGTGGATACGCGCGACTGGTCCGGTCAGAGTCCCGGCAATGCGAAGTTCGTGGACAAGCTCCGGAAGCGGGCGCAGGCTGGCTTGCAAGAGAAACACCCGATCGTCCTGATGCATGACGGCGGTGGATACCGCGGCGGGACGGTCGCCGCCCTGCCCGGCATCATCGAGGATTACCGCGCTGCTGGCTATCAGTTCGTCGATCTGGCTGGGAACGCCTGGCCGGTCTAGGTAGTCGCGATCTCCGGGTAAGCCTCAGGATTCGGCGTCGCTCGAAGCACCCGATGGCTTCCACACGGCGCCGCTTGGACATCCTGCCAGTGGTGACTGGCGTCCGGTTCTACACTCAAAAGGATCTAGGGAGGGATGATGCAGTCCCGGAGCCGAAGGCCTAAGACGATGGTGGCGCTCGCCGTAGCGTTGGTATTCCTCCTGTCTGGGTGCCCTGGAGGCGGGGGCGACTCCGGGGGCAGTGGTGGCGGTTACAGCATTTCCAGCGGACCTGTAACGGCTGACCGAGAGATGATCAACCTTCAGCGCAGCTAGGCAGTGACCACGCGGACCGAATGCTCGGCGAAATCTGGGGATCGTCCACTCACGACGCCATGGCCTTCAGTCTGCTGTACGTTGGACTGCTGCGGTTGCCCTCGCATGAGGGAAGCGAACCAGCAGATCACCGGCTGGCCCTGGGTTGAGCACGGCCCGCGCAGTGATGTGCCTTCGCATCTGCCACGGCCCCGGGATAAGTCGACTGACATGATCGTCCGGCCTTACCAGGCACGCCGTTGAGCTGAGCCGAGCTGAGCTACAGACCGGTGCTCGGCTCGTCGCCTCACGCGGTGCTAATCGTCGTCGTCCTCGTCGCCGTCCGAGCGCGCCAGCCATTCTTTCGCTTCGTCCAAGTCGTCGGTTTCGAAGATCTTGACCTCGCCCGGCACAAGCCAACCAAACGCTTTGATGCTGTTCTCCAACCAATCGGCGTCGGAAACGATGGCCACCCGCTTCCAGGCTCGGGGATGTCCCGCCCACAGCTTGGTGTCGGCCCACACGGCGCCCGGCGAGTAGGAGTCGAAATCGTCGCCGAGCACGTACAGCAGGCGCACGTCGGTACGCTCCACCGCACTGCTGATGGCGGGGAGGAGAACGTTTCGGTAATCCTCCTCGGTCACCTTGCCGACCGCTTCCAGGCCGATGGTGCCAACCGGCATGTCTTGGATGATCTTGATCATTCCGGACTCCTGCCATCCGATGGGCTGCGCGCCACATATTCCATTGCCTTGCTAGCTGGCGGAGCAATGTCTACGCGCCAACAGTGGGTGTGTCGACATCACGCGGGAAGCCCTTTGCGTTGGCGCCACAACCACAGGCGAAAACTATTCCTGTGGTCTTGCGTTTCTAGGCCCCAAACGGCCGCTCTCGGAGAAGACTGTACGTTCGACGACACGTTAAAAGGTGACAGACCGGATAGGAGAAGCAAGATGGCGCATAACGACGCACCGCTCGATCTCTATGTTGCGGCTTACGACGATGCCGCCGGTGCCCAGCAGGACTGGGACGGGATGAAGGAGCTGGCAAAGGACAAGGCGATCTCGGTCGAGGCCCTGATCTTGGTCAGTAGGGACGAGGACGGAAAGATCCATGTCAAGGACAACGCTCACGAAGCCGGTCTAGGTGCCGCCATCGGGGCGGTCGGTGGTGCCATCGTCGGACTGATCTTCCCGCCGGCACTGCTGGCTTCGGCCGCGGTCGGGGCTGGGCTGGGCGCTGGTGCGGGGGTTGCGGTGGACCAGGTGCAAAAGCACCAGATCAAGAGCGACATCGAGGAGATCCTCCCGCCCGGCAGCTCCGGGATCGTGGCCGTGTTCGAGGAGAGCTGGGTGACCGAGGTGGAGAAGGCACTATCCAAGGCGGCCAAGACCGAACACCACCACGTCCACGAGACCACCCGAAATTAAGAACGACGAGAGGACGCGCATGTCGACTTCAGGAGTGCCTAGCCCCGCAGCCGCTGGCCAAACGGTGGTAGCGGCCAGCAGGTTGTGGGCCGGCGGTGTGGCTACCGCCTGTGTCGCGGCCCTGGTGGCCGCGGTCGGCGTCCTGCTCTTCAACTCCGTTATGGATATCAAAATTGTGCGGCTGCCTCTGCTTTTGCCGATCACCGACTCGCTCGCTCTGAACTACGCAGCGACCGCATTCGTGCTGGCACTGGCAGCCACCGGGCTGGCCCACTTACTGGTGGTGACCACGCCCCGTCCACGCGTCTTCTTCGGCTGGATCGTTGGACTCGTCACCGTAGCCACGATGGTGATGCCGTTCGCGTTCGACGCCAGCCTCGCCGCCAAGGTCGGCACCGCACTGATCAACCTGATTATCGGGATTGCGATCGGCTCACTGGTGAGTGCCGTGCTTTCTCGAACGGTGATGAATGTTCGAAGGGTGACCTAACACGGCACCCAGCTCCTACGACGGCTGGGTGCCGTGCCAACAGGTGCACTGAAGCCGATCAGCTGGTCAGTGCCACATTCTCGGCAGCTATCCATCGATATTCGGCGGCGAGCGTCTCGGCTGCGGCGCGATAGAGCGCGGCGGCCACCGAGGGGTGCTCGCTATTCAGGTCGTCCAGCGCTTCGCCGCTGAGTGCCAGAACGGACACCCCCGTACGCGCGACGAACCGGGTGGGCACCGTTGCGCTGCCGCGCGCCGTGAGCGCCGTGGTGGCCTTCAAAAGGCTCACTGCGGTCGCGTCTATCCGTCTCACGCGTGCGACATCAAGGATCAACCACCGAGGCGCGTCGCCGGCCGCCCGTCGGGCAATGAGTTCGGCCTCGATGAACGTCAGGTCGCCCTGTAACTCGTAGAGAACGACTGCCTCGACCGCCGCGGCAAGGACGGCTCGTTCCCGGGCCGGTCGGGCTCGCCGCGAGCGCACCTGGCTTCCCTCGATGCGGCGGTGAAGTGGCGGCGCGCCTTGAGCGTGAGGGCGATGACATGCAACCCGAACTGTCGGGACAATGCCTCGCAGGCGGCGACGCCGCGGACGTAGGTTCGACGCCGACAGCCGACAGCAGCCCATCGACACCGCTGTCTCGGATCGCCAGCGCCATGACGAAAGGTTTGGATACCGACTGGATCGTGAAGGGGATGGTCGCATCTCCCGCCGCGTAAGGGCGAGTCGAGCGTCGACAGCGCCACTCCGAAGAGCTCAGGATCGGCTTGGGACAACTCTGGAATGTAGTCCGCAACGGAGCCATCGGTGTTGTGTGAGATCTGTCGATGGAGCCGGCTGAAGTAGTCGTCGAGCGGGTTGCCGAACACTCGCACACCTCCATGCCAAGGGATCGCTGATGACAAGGGCAACAGGCCGGGGCCGAAGATTGCCCTGGTGAACTTCCGCCAAGAACCGCCTCCGACGCAGTCCTCGCCCCGAGGTGGGTCTTCAGGAAGGCCAGTCTCTCGCAATGGGCGGAACCGGGCGGTCCCTATAGTGAGTGCGGTCACGCAGAGGAGGCCCGATGCTCTTGGTTCCGAGGCAGTTGCTCCGCTCCGGGATGACCGGAAGCGTGCCCTACTACGGCGGCCGTTTTACGCCCGCTCAAGCATGGGCGGCCGCCCATCCCACCGCTCCGCCCATGGGCTCGCCCGCCGGCGCCCCGGCAGTCGCCCCTGACCGCCCTTCAGTGCCGCCAGCCCAAGCCGAGGCTCGGTCGAAAGACGAGGCCGCGACGACGGCAGCGCTTCGACAACTGCGCGAATCCGGAGTACTGACAGCGGAGGAGTACGACGAGCTACTGAAGCGGACCACCTGATGACCGGACCGGTCCAGGTCCTGGTTGTCGGCTTCGAGCAGCCAACGTTCTCTGGTGAGGTGATGGCGGAGCTTGACCGGCTGCGCCAGGCCGGGACCGTACGGTTGCTCGACGTGCTGCTGGTCGCGCGGGCGGAGGACGGGACGTTCGAAAGCCTCCCGTTTCCAGCGAGTGCACTCCCAGGTGCTGGCGCGCTGGTGGCCGGCATCCTCGGCGATTCGGACGCTGGCCTCGCGAGCGCTTCCAAGCAGGTGGATCGGCCCACCTGGTCGCTGGCCGACGCGATTCCGGTCGGCGCCACCGCCGCGGTCGCACTCATCGAGCATCTCTGGGCGTCGCGCCTCCGCGAGGCGGTTCACCGGGCCGGCGGCACAGCGCTAGATGAGACTTGGCTGGCCCTGGAGGATGTCCAGCGACTGGATCAGCTGATCGCAGAGCGGGATGTCTAACCGGGGTGCACCATCAGGAGACCGCAAGGGAACTTCGACTCTTCAAAGTGATTTGAAGGGAATGGCATCCAAACTCAATTGTCGCTGAATACCGCGCGTCGAGCTTTCCTCCGTCGACTTGGCCGGTGTGGACTTGGAGCCTAGGGGTAATGCCAGGGGACAGTTCACGAAAGGGCATGGTCATGAGTGACGTCATCGTCGTCATCGGACCCGGGTCGATCGGTCAAGCGATTGCGCGACGGGTAAGCGCGGGCAAGCATGTCCTGTTGGCTGACTTGCGCCAGGGAAACGCCGACGCGGCCGCCGAGGTATTGAGCAATGCTGGCTTCGAGGTGAGCACCGCGACGGTCGACGTATCGTCGCGCGAGTCGGTGCGGGCGCTTGTCCAGACCGCCACCGCTCTTGGCGATGTCACAGGCGTCATCCACGCCGCCGGGGTCTCCCCCAGCCAGGCATCGCCAGAGACGATTCTGTCGGTTGATTTGTATGGCACGGCGTTGGTGCTGGAGGAGTTCGGCAATGTCATCGCCAATGGGGGTTCCGGTGTCGTTATCGCGTCACAGTCTGGGCACCGCCTGGGGGCGTTGACGGCCGCAGAAGACGCGGCTTTGGCGGTGACGCCCGCCGACGAGTTGCTCGCCCTGCCGATGCTTCAGCCAGACCAGGTGAAGGACTCCCTGCACGCCTACCAATTGTCCAAGCGGGGGAACGCACTGCGCGTGACGGCGGAAGCCGTGCGGTGGGGTTGGCGTGGTGCTCGGGTCAACACGATCAGCCCCGGCATCATCATCACTCCGCTGGCCAAAGACGAATTGACCGGGCCTCGCGGAGAGGGCTACCGGCGCATGATTGAGCTGTGCCCGGTCGGGCGGGCAGGTACACCTGACGAGGTCGGAACAGTTGGGGCGCTTCTGATGGGACCGGACGGCGCTTTCATCTCTGGCAGTGACTTCCTCATGGACGGGGGAGTCACCGCTGCCTATCGGTTTGGCGAACTCGCTCCGATGTAGGCGAGATTCGTCCGGTCAGGTCCACATGCCGTGACAGGTTCCGCGGGAGCCCCTGTGTGGCAGTGCTTATGGCGGATGGGGCTGGTGTGGCGTTGCCAGGTAGTCGTTTCTCAGGCATTAGTACGGCACGATGTGGATGAATACCGAAGCCAGCTTAGCTATTGCAGGTGTGAGTAATTGGCTTGGATCGAACGAAGTCTTAAGACTGATTTAGCCTCACTAGTGTTTGGTGAAACATTGCGTAGGGTGAAAGCTGCTAAAGCGGATCATGCCATCTCTTATTGGGGATTAGTCGGTGCTCTAATCGCTGTAGGCTTCATCGCTGTCGTCAACGACCGGAATTCGCGATCAGCCAGCAGCAGTGAGCGCACCGCGGACGCTCCGCGAGGCACCGTGGTGAGGACGTGCGCTCGCAACGTCTCGGCAGCGTCCTCGGCGAGCCCCGGCGGCTGACGGGGCCGACGCCGGCTGCTGATGCGGCTGGCCGCGCCGATGATGTCGATCGAACACTTTCCCTATGGGGCCCGTACGTGGTAAGCAGGCTTGTCTCTACCATTCGATGTATGGAAGGACGAGCACACCATGGGTGACCAGACGACTGGAGCCATCAGCGACTACGACGCCATTGGCGGCGGGTCTGCTGTGAGCGCTGTCGTGAACGACTTTTACGACCGGGTTCTCGGCGACCCACAGCTTGCGCCATTTTTCGAAGGGGTCGATATCGCACGAGTCAAGCGTCACCAGGTGCTCATGGTGAGTCAGGTGCTCGGGGGCCCCGAGGCGTACACCGGTCGCCCCCTCGGTGAGGCGCACGCCGGCCTCGGGATCGACCATGACGACTTCGTCGCGGTCGTTGGCCATCTAGCTGCCGCCATGGAGGATGCCGGAGTCCCCGCTGACATTATCGAGAGGGCCGGCGCGGCGGTCGTCGCCACAGAGTCCGACATCGTCGAATCCGCGTCGCCCTGACCGATGGATACCGCCTCCCTGAAGGCCAGTTGGGGGAATGTCGTTGCCGCCGGGGACGACGTCCCGCTGTACTTCTACTCGCACCTGTTTTTGAGCCATCCCGAGCTGCGCGAGATGTTCCCGATCCAGATGACGGGACAACGCGACAAGCTGGTGACCGCGCTGGGCGCCGTGATCTCCAACGTCGACGAACTCGACAAAGTGGTGCCACTCCTCGAGCAACTCGGTCGTGACCACCGTCGGTTCTCGGTCGTAACCGAACACTATGAAGCGGTCGGGGCGAGCCTGCTTGCCACGTTGAGACGGTTCCTCGGCCCGTCGTGGACCGCGGATCTGGCCGACACATGGGCGCAGGCTTACGGGCTCGTGGCCAAGGTGATGGTTGCCGCCGCTGAGCAGGACGAGGACGTCGCGCCAGCGGTATGGGAGGCGGAGGTCGTGCGGGTCGAGCGACGCTCGGTCGAGGTTGCCGTGATTGAGGTCGCGCCGAGGGAGCGGTTCCCCTACCGCCCTGGACAATCGGTCGCCGTGGAGATCCCGCAGCGGCCCCGCCTGTGGCGTTACTTCAGCCCGGCAAATGCCCCGGACCCCTCGGGGCGTATGCAGTTCCACATCCAACCGATCGCAGGCGGCCTCGTTTCCAGCGCGGTGGTCCGCCGGCTGAGTCAAGGCGACACCATCAGGATGGGCGCGCCTGTCGGCCAGCAGCTCACTCTGCCCGAGGATGGGCCGCTTCCCGACCTCCTTCTGGTGGCAGGCGGGACTGGCCTCGCTCCGCTGCGCGCTGTAGTGGATCAGATTGATCGAGGCTGGGAGGCTTCCGGCTCTGCGCCGCGGGTCCGTCTGTTCCACGGCTCGCGGATGCCCTGGAACCTCTACGACCATGAGCACCTCACTGCACTCGCGCGCAAGCCGTGGTTCGACTACACCCCCGTCGTTTCCGATGACCCCACCTACCAGGGTGCCAAAGGGCTCGTCGGCACAGTGGCCGCTAAGGCCGGCGACTGGTCGGGCCGGACGGCCATGGTGTGTGGCTCACCGGACATGGTGCGCTACACGGTGCAGGAGCTGGAGGCGGCGGGCGTTCCCGCCGCCTCGGTCCGGCGCGAGCAGTTCGATTTTCAGGGCGCGGCATCGCCGACGGAGGAGTTACATGACGCGATGGAGATCAGGTAATAGGGGCGGGGTGTACGTACTATGAGCGGGACTGACGCACCGCGTGCCCCAGCCGACCCACATGAGGTACGCCGGAAAAAATTCAGCGTCCGGATGCGTGGCCTCGACCAGGACGAGGTCCGCTTCTTCATCGCGAGGCTCGCCGACGACCTCGGGAGCGTTCAGACGCAGGTCGCGACACTGACGCAGGAGAACCAATCGCTGCGGGCCCAGCTCGCGGAATCTCGGGCAGATCCGAAGGAAGCGGCCACTGACCAGGCTGTGAGTGTCCTGAACCAGGCGCAGCAGCTCGCTGACTCCTTGATCGATGAAGCCATGCAGTCCGCTCGTGACTTACTGCTGACGGCGCGATCCCAGCAGCGCGATGTCATGGAGCAGGCCAAAGTTGCCGCGAAAGGGGCTGTCACCCGCGCCACGACCCTCGCCGAGCAGGCCGGCAGCGAGGAAGCCTCGGTCCGGGACGTCGAGTACATCCGGATGTTCACCAAGGTGGCGCAAGTGCAGTTCCAGGCCGTGCTCGATGCACTCAATGAGCACGTCAACAGCCTCGGTGAATTCCCCGAAATCAACAGGGATCTCAGGTTCGACCCGGGATCGGGAGATTCTGTCGCGGCTGAGGCATCACTTGCTCGGCCTGAGGGGATTCGACCTGAGGGGATTCGAATTGAACCGCGCGCTGCTCAAGGTACGTGAGCGGTGATCGCGGAGACGCCAACGCGACGCCCCACGGCCGTCGGCCGGACGTGCGTTCGGCAAGGGATTAGACGCTGCCGATCGGCTAGCTGGCAGTAGAGCTGTCAAAGCGCCGGCGAGGTGATCAGGGCGGTCAGCGGTTCAACGACTCCGGCACCAGGCCTCGCCGTCCTGCCATGCCGAGATCGCTGTGAACCCGCGCCGCTCTTATGTTGACGATCCGCGTACGCGCACTTCGCGTGAACAGCGGCAGGAAGGCATGAATCATCCGTAGCCGCCGAACAGGTGACCTGCACGACGCGCCCGGCGGCCTCTAACCGGCGCGACGCGAATAATGCCAAAGCCTGGTCAGCACCTTTGCCGGCGTGAGTTAATGGGCGGCGTCGGAGACGACGAAGTCTGACAATTAATTCAGTCTATAGTAGTATTTCGGGAGCATTTGCGTAGCGGGGAATGTCGATGCAGCTTACAAAGCGGATAATGCCATTTCTGATAGGAGGATTAGTCGGCGCGGTGATCGCCGTACTATTCCTTGTGCTTTTCAACGATCGGAATTCGCCTTCAGCCAGCAGTGATGAGCATGCCGCGGGCGGCGACGACCACGCTCACCAGCACGCGGACGCGGCCGACCTTGGCCCCGTCGTCGACTTGACCGGCCAGTCCAAGGTTCAGATCGATATCAAGGACTATGCCTATTCCCAACCGAACATACAGGTCACCAAAGGCACGAAAGTGACCTGGACCAATCGGGATGCGGTCGGGCATAACGTCATGAAGGAGCACGACGAAGGCGACGAGGCACATGAGGCACCCAGCGCCGACGAAGTGCGCGATGATGTCTTCGCCGGACCGCTCCTTGCCAAGGGGGAGCGTTACAGCTTTACGTTCAACGAGGTCGGCAGCTATCCCTACCACTGCGCCCCACATCCCGATATGCAGGCGGTCGTGGTAGTCACGAAATAGGCTCGCCAGCGCTTTTCACGGCGCTGAGACGTATTTCACCCTGCGTCCAGGATGACGATGATCTTCATCAGATTGCGCTACTCCACCACGAACCTGCCGTGGTCCGACCAAAATCGCTGCGGGTGGCTCTACGGGAGGCCAACGTTCTTCGATCCGAGCTCGGTGAGGCCGCCGGACGCCGACTGCGCCCGGAGCCTGATCGACCTGGGAGTCGTGCCAACCCGGACCGACAGCTGAGGGATCGGCTTTAGGCCTGGCGTCCCTGGTCCCGTCGCGCCGAGGTGGCAGTCCGATGACCGAGGCTACTCGTCGTCTTCGCCGTACCGGCCGGATTTTCTGCGCTCGAGTCGCCAGTGGATTTCGTGGGTGGTGGGGTGTCGCCATTCGCGCATCCGGTATTCGAAACCCGGTAGCAGCACGATCGGGATCGGATCAGGGGACGCGGGGGCGACCGCTCCCACCACGATCTTGGCGTCGGTTGGGATGAACGGGGATTGCGCGGGGACTGGTGCGGTGATGATCTCCACTGGTTCTCCATAGGGGCGTGCCATGAGTCCGGACACTAGCAGTCTGGATGAGATGGCCGTTATAGAGCCGTTTTGAAGACCTATTAAGACTCGGATAGAGGCCGATGGTGCGATCACCGACGGCGCCATCACCGAGGGCGACATCGCATACAGCGCCACCGGGTCCGGCACCGTGACCGCCAGCGGCACAGCCAAGGTGTTCGTCAACAACAGGGCCCCTGACGGCCGCCTGATCCACCGGCATCTCCAGCAAACCCCCGGCCCAGCAGGGTCGGGGGGTTTGCTTCATTTCAGCGCCACCCCGATTTCCCCGCGAGCATGGTCTTTATCATGCTGCCCGATCTCTGACTGGAGAGGGTGACAACAAAGCGCCCTTCCGGCGGCGGACTATCGGCCGGAGCCCCCGACCCCGAGCAGGGCGTGACCAAAGCGGGCTCCGGAGTATGCCGCCGATCTTTTGCGCCCCCGGTAGGAGGTTCGATGAGTTTGGTGAGCCTGCCCGGTCTCACTAGCATCCGAACGGTGAGCGATGACGCAAGGAGGACCAGATGACCATCGACGAGGCGGCCGAGGCCAAGAAAGGGATCGGCGAGTACGCCGAGGTCAACGGCATCAACCTTTACTACGAGACCCACGGGGCCGGGCGGCCCATGATCCTGCTGCACGGCGGCCTCATGTCGGGTGGGATGTTCGGGCCGGTACTCCCCGCGCTGGCGGAGCACCACCAGGTCATCGTGGTCGACCTGCAGGGGCATGGGCGCACGGCGGACATCGATCGGCCGATCGACATCCGGCTCATGGCCGACGACATCGCGGCCCTTATCGACCACCTCGGCCTGGAGAAGCCGGACCTCGTTGGCTACTCCCTCGGCGGCGGTGTCGCGTTCTTTACTGCGGTGAAGTATCCGGAGAAGGTCGGCAAGCTCGTCAGCGCTTCGGCGAACATCCGGCGGGACGCGATCCCGGCTGAGATGCTCGCCCAGCAAGCCCAAGTGAACGCGGCGGCGGCCGAGTTCATGAAGGACACGCCGATGTACCAGCTCTACCAGCGGGTCGCGCCGCGACCAGATGAGTTCGGGCGGCTGCTGGACAAGGTGGGCGAGTCAATGGGCAAGGACTTCGACTTCAGCGATGAGGTTCGAGGCTTGCAGGTGCCGACACTCATCGTCGCTGCCGATGCCGACATGGCACCTCCCAGCCACTACATCGAGGTCTTCAAGCTGCTCGACGGCGGCCTGCGCGACGGCGGCTGGATGGGCGAGGGCCGGCCAAAGGGCGGACACGCGCTAGCGATCCTGCCGGGTCTGACCCACTACAACCTCGGCATCTCGCCGCTCTTCGCAGCTGTCACCCTCAACTTTCTCGACGGCTCTGAGTGAGACCTGAGGCGGCCGCATCGGGGGTGGCGCAGACGGCCTAGACTCCGCGCCATGGAGTATCGACAACTTGGCAGAAGCGGCCTCCGCGTGTCTACCATCACCCTCGGCACCATGGGTTTCGGTGGGACGGGGTGGGCGACACCTGTGGGTCAGATCGACGTGGAAGGCGCCCGGAAGCAGGTAGGCCTCGCGCGTGACGCTGGGGTCAACCTGTTCGACACCGCCGACGTCTACTCCAACGGCGTCTCCGAAGAGATCTTGGGCCAGGCGCTCGGCTCTGATCGGGATGAGGTGCTCGTCGCGACCAAGGCGCGGATGCCGATGGGCGAAGGCCCTAACGACGCCGGGTTGTCGCGGCATCACATCATTCGGAGCGCTGAGGCTAGTCTGCGCCGGCTCGGCACTGATTACATCGATCTCTACCAGGTGCACGAGTGGGATGGGCAGACTCCGCTCGAGGAGACGCTGCAGGCACTTGACGATCTCGTCCGCTCCGGCAAGGTGCGCTACATCGGCTGCTCGAACTTCGCCGCATGGCAGCTGACGAAAGCGCTGTGGTTTGCCGATCGGAAAGGTCTGACACCCTTTATCAGCAACCAGGTCTATTACTCGCTGCAGGCCCGCGACATCGAGAATGAACTGGTGCCGCTCGCGGTCGATCAGGGTATCGGCATTCTGGTGTGGAGTCCGATAGCCGGCGGGCTGCTGTCTGGGAAATACCGCCGTGGCGTTGAAGCGCCGCCCGGCAGTCGTCATCTGACTGAATGGAATGAGCCTCCGGTCTATGACGAGGACAAGCTCTACGACACCATCGAGGAGCTCGTGGCAATCGCTGACGACCTCGGGGTCTCTGCGGCTCAGGTAGCCCTCGCCTACACGATGGCCAAGCCCGCAGTGACCTCAGTGATCGTCGGCGCTCGGACCGAGGAGCAGCTGGCCGATAACTTGGCTGCGGCGGACCTGAAGCTCGCAGCGGCGGACGCGGAGCGGCTGGACAACGTCAGCGCCCAACCGCTGCCGTACCCGTTCTGGCATCAGACCAGGAACGCAAGCGAACGATTCGGCCCGGCCGATTTGACGCTGATGTCACGTCACGTGCAGGGCTAGATCACTCAGCCCAGCTTGAGCTGGTCCTCGCGGGTACCGGCTGGTGCGGTCGCCGGCGCGGTTGCCGTCGCGGTTGTTATCAGGTGTGCGCAGGCTGTCCAGTCCGGGATGATTCCACAGGTCGGCGGTGTCGGTGGCGGGCCTCTGGATGCCGGCGTTGTTGAACGCGCCGTCGATCCGCCCAATGCCTCGATCCCCGCCTGGATCATCGCCGCCGTCTGTGTTTCGTCGGCCACGTCGCATCGCATTCCGATCGTGGTGTATCCCCGTCGGTCAGCTCTCCGCGCAACGGTGTCCAGCGCGGCTTGGTTCACGTCGGTCAGCACGACCGCCGCGCCCGCCTCAGCGAAGCGGCGTGCGGTGACCGCACCATGCCGGAGCTGGCGCCGGTGACGACCGCGACCTGATCGGAGAAGTCAAAAGGTATCCGCTGACCGTCGGGCACGAAATCGCCGGGATCGTCAACGAGGTCGGCTCATCGGCCACCCGCTACCAGGGCGGAACGGGGTCGGGGTGGGCTGCCTGGTCAACTCCTGCCGCGAGTGCGCCAACTGCCGGGCCGGGCACTTCTGTGCTGACCACGGCATCGACCCCGAAGTCGAAGTCATCCCGCCCGAGCAGATCAACCAGGCATGGGACCGGGTGCTCGCCTCCGACGTCCGGTTCCGGTTCGTTATCGACATCTCTACCCTCGCCAGCTAACATCGCGTCACGCCACTGAGCCCTGACTTCGTTCAGTGAAGATTGACACCGGTGAGCCGGTCGAGCTGATCAAGCAGCTGATGCTGGAATCGCTGGTCGTGGACTGACGGATGCGGCTGTGCGCGACGCTGGTGGTGCCAGTAACCGCCGCTGGTGCGCGCGTCAGCGTCGTCGCTGGTGGCCAGCCATTCCTGGGTGAGGTGCCCCAGGCGCAGATCATCCGGCGCGCCGGGGCCACCCATCCTCGTGGGCACCCATCCGGGATCCACCGCGTTGCTCAGAGTGGCGGACCAGCGGGCGGCAACCGCGGCCATCAAGGTCGTGACGAGCAACTTGCTGTCCGAGTACGAGCCGGTGGCGCGCCGACCGCTCCAATCCAGGCCATTGAGTCGGGCCCGTCCGCCGTAGTGCATACCGCTGCTGAGATAGATCAACCGTCGCGGCCGCTGCAGCAGCGCGGTCAGGAGGTAGGGGGCGACGACGTTGACCGGCAGCACCGTTGAGCCGCGATATACACCGGCGTTGTGAATGACCGCATCCATCGGACCACGCTGGTTCACCTGCTCGGCCACGCCGTAGACCTCTTCCGTATCGGCCAGGTCGCCGACAACCACCTCAGCGCCCCGGCCGGTCAGATCACGCACAGCGGCCAGCCGAGCATTGCTGCGTGCATGCACCACCACCTCGTGTCCCACACCGAGCAACGTGTCCGCAGTCGCTCTCCCCAGACCGTCAGCTGAGCCGGTGACGAAGATCCTCACCGCCCATTACTTACCAGATCCGTTGACAATGGCATCGCTGCCTCGGGCGCGCATCTGCCGCAGCTCATGCTTCACGCAGGCTCGCAGCCGGAGTGAATGTTGGGGACGGTACGACCGTCGAGTCTTCGGCTGGGATGCCCTTCATCAGCGCATCCCCCCGGCTGTGAGCGGGAAACACGGTCTCCTAGATAACGTTGAGGCGGCCCTTGCAGGGCCCGGCATTCGTGCCACGCGGTGCTGACACCCGCCGATCATTTAGTTCGTTGGCGGCACCTCGCTGATTCCGCTCCGGCTGGCCGCCACCCTCGACGACCGGATCGAGCTCAACTCCCCTGTGTTGACCATCGACTATCCCGGCGACCGCGTCACAGTGACCTGCCGAGGAGGATCCTGAGGCGTTGGGGTTACGGAGGCTGGCGTTCCGCAAGCATTGCAGCTGCCTGTTAGTCCTCGGTGGCAAATGCTTGCTGAGCATTAAGCCTGATGCTCGTGACCGGGATCTTGCTTGCCGGTTGCGCCTGAACCACCGAGTAGGCCTTCCCGACGGCTACCCCGGTCACCAGGTGACCCAATGGACTCTTCGTCGTTGTAGGCAGGGACAACCACGAGCATCTGGCGACTCGGCTGCACCGACCTGCCATCACGATGACGTGGATTCCTCCCGATCCACGGCACCCGATCCTGCTTCGACGACGTTGGACGGGGCGGGGTGAAGACCCAGTGGCGGTAGAGGAGGAAGTTCCACGAGGTCGATCCTGCTACTACCGCAACCTTTGCCACCAGGTACCTATCGCCCACGTGCCCTGCGGTCGTCACCACCGCGAGTGTGATCACATAGTTGGCCACAACCAGCGAGCCGTACCGCAATGCGTGCTGCGTCAACCCCCGCGAGCCCCAGGATGACATTGCGGTCCGGTTGAGCAGAAAGTTCACCACCACGGCGGTACAGAAGGCCACCGTGGTGGCGAGGCCAAGCGGAACCCCATAGGACTCATGGAGTAGGGCTAGCAGTCCTATGTCGACGACAACGGTGAGACCGCCGACGACCAGGTAGCAAAACAGCTGACGTTGCAACCGCAGCCTGGGCACCGATGGCGACCGGCTGTCCGTGGGTCGGGAGGATGCGTTCGGGGCCAGACATGTCCCTCTCCGTGGCTGTGGTTCCAAAGCTGACATGCATGACCGGGTCCCGGCCCAGCGGCCGGGAGCGCCCGCAGACACCCGCGTCACGAACAGACGCACCTGACGGCTGATGTTAGCCAGCCGCCGCGGTCGGCGTTTTGAGGCACGCCGATCCAACGTACACGATAAGGAGCCTGGACGACAGCGTGACCGATGGGACTGCTATCTCACGCCCCGACCGGCACGTAGAGGTCGAAGCGTCCGATGTCCATCATTTGGTAGTGGTCCGCCGGCATCCGCAGGTGCGGGGTCTGACCGTCTTGATACACGAACGCGACCTCCGAAGGGTCGGCGGCGTTGACGGTGGCGTTCTCCTCGTCGAACTCGGATGGGGAGGTGAACCGCCGCCTGGAGGCGCCCCGCACCGAGGTAGTCGACCAGGTACGCGCCCCAGTAGTCGCCGGCGATGTAGCGGATCTGCCGGGTCTCCAACTCGCTGATCATCTGCTTGGCGTCGGTGTCGGGGTCGATCCACTCCCAGCCGACCTGCTGATGCACCACGGGAACGCATAGTAAGAGTGCCCATACCGTCGGCACGGTGATCACCAGCCACGGCGAGTCGCGGATGCGCTCAGGGATCAGCAGCAGCCACGCCCCCAACCCCATCAGCAGCTCCGGCAGGAACGGCAGGGCGTACCGCCCGTCCGCGATGTTGCTGAGTGGGGCGTACAGCGCGAGGACCGGGAACGCAAGAGCCCCGGCTACCAGGATCGGCAGGGCCTGTAGGCCCTTGCGGATCACCAGCAGCACCATCCCGACTATCGAACCGATGATCAGTAGGGCCGCGACCCCGACAGCCACCGCGTCGGGGCCGACCCAGTCCCCACCCAACTCGGTGCGTAGACCAAAGGCCCGCGGGAGCAGCTCGGCGACGAACCTGGTCACGCGCTCGGGGTAGGTGGCTTCCACCACCGGCGTGGCTGATGCCGGCCAACCGTTCTGCGCCATGAACAGTAGCCACGGGCTGACTCCGAGCACCCCGCCGGCGGCGAGTGGCAGCCACCATCGGCGCAGCGCCCGCCGGCGGTACAGCGTCGGCGCGATCAACGCCAGCAGCGCGACCGTGCCGAAGATCGGATGGCTCCATATCGCGAACCCCGCGGCGAACCCGGCGAAGCCCGCAGTCCGGGCCAGGCGTTGTTCCGTACGCATCGCGTGGCACGCCAACGCCAGCGCAGCGATCAGCGCGATGTACCCGGTCGTGTAGCCCATGTAGGGGCGCAGGAACAAGATCGCCACCGCGCCGGAGGTGGTCCACCCGATCAGCGCCAGTGCCGCGGCCGGTACCCGACCGAAGATCGGCCGCGCCAACCGGTATAGCGCATAGCCGGCAACCGCGGACAGCGCGATCGGCACGATCCGCAGCGGCCACACCCCGCTCCAAAACGCCAGGAACGGCGCAATCAGGTAGGTCTCGGTCGTCGAGCCGTAGTCGTTCCCGGCCACTATGAGGCGGAAGTTTCCACGCAGGACCTCGTACGCCTGCAGGCCGGTGACGCCCTCGTCGGCGTTCAACGGGACCAGCGACGTGTGCATCAGCCAAACCCTGATCAGCACCCCGATCGCCACCGCCGGAAGGCACGCGAGCAGCAGCTTACGGGTCGACACCCCGGCTCGGCGGTCCGACTTGGGGTCGGTGATCACCGGCATTCACTCGTCCTTCGGGTAATGTGCGACGGCATCAGGCTATCCGCACCGACGCGCCCCGGCCTGCAGGACCAACAGTCGAGCGCGACTCGACGAGATTGTTGAGGAGTGGCCTGGTGGCAGACCGTGCGTCAGCCCCGGCTTCACCGCCGCCCGCCGACGGTGACGTTTCCGCGTACTTCCGTACCCGGCTCGCCCCGAACCCCCATCGCGCCGCCATCTGGGAACACCTGTGCGCCTACCTGCAGCGCTGGATCCCCGCGGACTCCGACGTGTTGGAACTGGGCGCCGGGTGGTGCGACTTCGCGAACACCATTCCGGCGCGGCGCGTGGTGGCGATGGATCTGGACACCACTGTGCGGCGCGCCGCGGCCGAGCACGTCGAGGCCGAGGTGGGTGACTGCACCGACCTGTCGCGCTTCGACTCCGGCTCATTCGACGTGGTGTTCGCCTCCAATCTGCTCGAACACCTGGAGCGGCCGGCGACCGCGCTGCTGCTGGCCGAGTCGGCCCGGGTACTGCGGGAGGGCGGAATCCTGATTCTGCTGCAACCGAACTTTCGGCTGAACCCCGGCGGCTACTTTGACGACTACACGCATGTGGCGATCTACACCGACCGCTCGCTGGCCGACTACCTGCGTTCAGAGGATTGGCGGATCATTCAGGTGTATCCGCGGTTTCTTCCATTGACGATGAACAGCAAAGGCTCCGCTTTGACCTTCTTGGTGCCCTGGTATCTGCGGTCTCCCATCAAGCCGCTGGCCGGCCAGATGCTGCTGATCGCCACGCCGGAGTCCAGCCATGTGGAACGGTAAGACGTTGTCGGTGGTGCTGCCGACCTACAACGAGAAGGACAGCATCGCCGAGACCATCAGAGCCTTCGACCAACTCGGCATCGTCGACGACATCCTGGTGGTCAACAACAACGCCGCGGAGGGGACCTCAGACGAGGTCGCCATGACCACGGCCCGCGAGGTGCTGGAGCCACGGCAGGGCTACGGCGCAGCGATCCGTCGCGGGCTCGCCGAGGTCGACACCGACCTGATCTGCATCTGCGAGCCCGACGGCACCTTCAACCCGAGGGACCTGACGAAGCTGCTGCCCTTCACCGAGGATTGCGACTTCGTGCTCGGGTCGCGCACGGTGTCGAACTTCATCTGGGACGGCGCCAACATGGGCTGGTTCCTGCAGTGGGGCAACTGGGCAGTCGCCAAGACCATCGAGGTACTGTTCAACACCTCCTACCTCAGTGATGTCGGCTGCACATTTCGCGTCGTCTCCAAGGATCTGGTCCCTGGCCTGCTGCGCGACTCCCGCATTCACGGTTCCGCATTCGGGCTTGAGATGTTGATGCTTGCCCTGGTAGCACGGGACACTGTCGTCCAGGTTCCGGTGAACTACCACCCACGGATCGGCACTTCGGCAGTCACTGGAGACACCCGCACCGCAATTCGCCTCGGCCTGCAGATGCTCTGGATAGTGCTTTCGATGCGCATCCGACCGCCGCGCCGCCGACATCGACCAACGGGCCGCCGCGGTCAGGACCAGGCTGCGCGGCAACAAGCGCTGTGGAACCCGTTGGGTCCATCGGATCAAAGCGCGCTTGGTCGCAAGCACGAGGATGCCGACAGCGCACCCCGATGACGCTGACCACCGGGAGCGCAGGCCAGACAGGGGGGTGGCTGCCGTTGCGCTGGTCTGGCTGCTGATTTCCTCTTGCTCAGCTCTTGCCGGTCGGCCAACACTCCGGCCGAGCCCGTCGGCCGTCGCCGTCCTCGTGACCGCAAGGCTGGCTCTGCTACTGCCACGAGCACGACACGCACGGCAACGCAGACTCCGAGGAGGAGGCGCAGCTCTGTGCTGAAGCGCATCGCGAGTTCTGGATGGACCAGGACGATGACGACGAGCCCTGCGACGTGTGGGTCTGGCTACGTACAAGTCACGAGCGCACGGTCGAGACCTTCTGATCAGTGCGCCACGAGATGCTTGGGCGGCCCGAAGCCCGGGCCGATCCGGGGTGGGGTATTCAGCGCCTGGTCTCGTACCTGGTCAGGACCACGCCGTCAGGGAACGTCCGGGTCTCCACCAGGTTCAGGTTCACCCAGTTGTCCAGGGCCGCAAAGAACGGCGTGCCGCCGCCCACCAGGACCGGGTGGGTGACGATCGCGTACTCGTCGATCAGCCCCGCCCGCATGGCCACTGCGGCCAGTGTGGCGCCGCCGATGTCCATGGGGCCGCCGTCCTCGGTCTTGAGCCGGGTGATCTCGGTGACCGCGTCGCCGGTGACCAGGCGGGTGTTCCAGTCGACCGGCCTGGTCGTCGAGGAGAACACCACCTTCGGCATGTCCCGCCAGCGGCGGGCGAACTCGATCTCCGCCGGTGTGGCGCCAGGCTGCTGGTCGGCGGTCGGCCAGTGGGAGCTCATCGTCTCCCACAGTTTGCGCCCGTACAGCGCCATGCCTGTCGCCCTCACCCGGTCGGACCACCACTGGAACAGCTCGTCGCTCGGTACGCTCCAGCCGAGGTCGTCGCCGGGCGCGGCGATGTAGCCGTCCACGCTCAGGTTCATGCCGAAGGTCAGTTTTCGCATGGCGTCAGCCTCCCCTGAATCGGTACTCGGCGTACAGACCAGCACGGCACGGCAAAAATCATCGGTCATCGTTGCTCGCCTACCTAGCCGGTGGCCCGCGGCCTCGATCATCACGGCGCACTGACCGTCGTCACGAACGGCGTGTCACGAAGCGGTTGCGGGCTGACACGATCGAGCGCTTGGTGGCTGAGTATCGATCCGGCTTGACGGCAGCTGATCTTGGTCACCGCTCTGGCATTGCCAAGACGACGGTCCTGCGGCTGATTCGCCGGGCGGGCGAGCCGGTGCGGCATGCACGGTTCAGCCCCGCTGAGACTGGACGCCTGTTGGAGCTGTATGAGGCCGGACTGGCCCAGAAGGACATCGCCCAACAGCTGGGCAGGAGCCCGAGTGCAGTGTGGCACTGCCTGCGCCGGTTAGGAAGAGCGTGAACAACTCAGGATTTCTGGAGTGGCGGAGATTGAGCCAGCCACTGGCTGCCGGTGTGGGGAAAGGAATGTGTTCTTGATCAAACGATTTAGTTGGGTTGCGCGTGCGCACCGACGGGACTGACATGGACATTGGCAGCATTGAGACGTCGGACCCCCGCCAAAAGCCGATCCTCCGCAAGGTGGGCCAGTTCATGCGCTTGAGTGATGGTGAGGCTGGGGTCAGCCGTTATGTCGGCTTCGGCCCGAAGCCGGTGCCCAATCCAGCGGATGCGCAGCTCCCGAACCTCCTTCACACCGTCTATGGTGACGAGGGCTTTGGTGGCTTGATCGACGAGTGCGGGATCAACGGCATCCATCAGCCGAGCACCCACCTGCGTGACTGCTGATCGCAGCACACCGAGAATCGCCACCGTTATGACGAGGCCTACCACCGGGTCGGCCCAGCGCCACCCAACGGCGACTCCACCGGCACCAAGCAGCACGGCAAGACTGGTGAAACCGTCAGTGCGCGCGTGCAAGCCATCGGCCACCAGAGCGGCTGAGCCGATTTGCCGTCCGACTCTGATGCGGTAGCGGGCCACCAGCTCGTTGCCGAAAAAGCCGACCAGGCCCGCACCAGCGACTGCCCAGAGGTAAGCGACGTCGCGCGGATGCAGCAACCGGTCGATGGCCTCGTAGGCGGCCACGACACCGGACAGCGCAATCATCGCGATGACGAAGAGACCAGCCAGGTCTTCGGCCCGTCCGTAGCCATACGTGTAGCGCTTGTTGGCCGGCCGCCGAGCCAGCCTGAAGGCCACCAGCAGTGGGACCGCTGTCAAGGCGTCGGCGACATTGTGCAGTGTGTCGCCGAGCAGGGCGACCGAGCCGGACAGCAGAACCACAACCGCTTGCAGCGCCGCCGTCAGGCCCAGACCGATCAGGCTGATAAGCAGGGCGCGGCGGCCGGCGCGGTTGGCCTCTAACGCGTCATCGATTTGGTCGGCAGCGTCATGCGAGTGTCCGCCGACCAGCTCAGAGAACGCATGGCCTATCCGGTTGAGGCGACCCGATCGACGATGATGGCCGTGATCGCCGCGGTCGTCATGGTCGTGGCTATGCCCAGGATCGCCAGCGGATCGGGCGTGTTGGTGAGTATGGCTCATGGCATGGGTGGGTTAAGAGAGATACCTTCACTATACGACATCTGCGCATACGTGAATATATGCAGCAGACGATACGATGGGGCATGGTCTCTGTCCGACCCAGTACTGGCACCATCGCTTCTCCACACCCCGATGTACTCGACGACGCTCGCGTGCAGGCTGCGGTGATGTCCTTTGCGCTGCTGGCCGATCCAACCCGTGTGCGGCTGTTGTGGGCGCTCCGCGAGAGTGAAGCTGACGTTTCTTCCCTCGCCGAGACGGCTGGCTGTCGTGCAACTGTGGCCAGCCAACATCTCTCGAAGCTCCGCTTTGCTGGCCTCGTCGAGGGTCGCCGCGACGGACGTCGGGTCGTCTATCGCCTCCGCGGAGCCCATGTCCGCAACCTCTTGGCCGAGGCGCTCTTCCATGCCGACCACCAAGTCAGCGGCGAGCCGGTGCATGACTAACCATGGACCAGTCGCTGACCGGCAGAGTCCTGGAAGGTCATAGAAGCCGTCATCACCCATCTAAGCTTTGGGGCTGTTAGGTTCAAACTTCGATCTTCTGGTGGGTCGAAAATAGGCGTGGTCGGCCTGAGGGGATTCAGGTTGAACCCTGCCGTGCTGACGTATGTGACCCAAGCACCGCCACCGCGACTAGCTGGTCGACAGCGGCGTGACCACGAACGTCGGATACCGAGGCGGCTATCGGCCAGAACCATCGATGGTTTGGTAGCTGAATACGTAGCCGGGACCTCCCTCTGCCAAGCTTCGTCAGCGGTATGGCATTGCCAAGAGCAGCCTGCTACGGCTGGTCCGTCAGGCTGGTGAGCGGGTACGGCACCCGCGGCTCAGCGAGAGAGTCAGCGCCCACCCGCGCTCTTGGTGATTGGGTGCTCGTATGGATCTGCCCGATTGGTCGGACGGCCGGACCCTTCTCACTCGCGTCGTCGGTCCGGCGCTTGTTCTGTGGGGCGGCCTCATCGGCTTCGGTTTCGTTGTAGCAGGACCGCTGTCAGGGCCGTTGCGTGACGAAGTTGACGTAGACCAGTACCTGGCCGCGGAGAGAAGCCACACCTGGAACACGATCACGCTGCTGTGGTCTGCCCTGGGCAGCACGGAGGTTGTCATCGGCGCCAGCCTCATCATCGGAGCGCTGACCCTCTGGCGAACTCGTGACTGGCGGTTGGCGGCTGTCCCAGCGATTGCCATTCTGATTGAAACAGTCATCTTCCTCAGCATCGCTAGCCTCGTCGACCGAGAACGTCCGCCAGTCGTCAAGTTGGACGTGGCGCCCCCGACCAGCAGCTATCCAAGCGGGCACGCCGGCGCCTCGACCGCGCTGTATCTCGCCTTCGCCTTCCTTGCACTCCACATCGCGCGCGCGTGGCTGCGGTGGACCATAATCTTCCTCTGCCTCATCACGCCACTGCTGGTCGCCTTCGCGCGCCTGTACCGCGGCATGCACTACGTCACCGACGTCGCTGCAGGCATGGCCGACGGCATCGTATGCATGCTGCTTGCATACGGCTGGTATCGCCATCGATCTCTTCCACGCGACGGCCACCAAGTCAGTGGCGAGCCAGTGCATGACTAACCTGGGACCAGTCGCTGCCGCAGTGTGCTTGCGATTGTCCGAGCTGGGACGGCCGCCGTGCTCCACGGACGAAACTGTTAGCGTGGCTAGCTGCCAGCGAATCCACCAACGCGAGCGGCGAAGCATGAACGACATTGATGAGTTCCTAGAGGTCGCTCTGGCGATCTTCCTTGCTATTGCGGGGCTCATGTTCCTGCTGACGTATCTAGAGCGGTCATTGCTAGAACCGGTGAAGAAACCGAACCAGCCAGTCCCTGGTCGGCGGGGAGCGAGAGCCGTCGTCCAGCAGTGGTGGCTGCGTCGGCGCAGATCGAGCTGATGTGGGTGCGGCTCCCAGACAATACCTGCACGCTGACGAATAGCTAGCTCGCTATGTAATAGCAGCAGGCGCATCAGCGGCGGAAATACTCTCAATTTAGACACAGTGCTATTGTTTGATTATGCAGGCGGGCAAGATACTACTCATCACTATTGTGGTATTCATTGTGCTTTATGCCGGGTTTGTTTTGACGCTCTACCTGCTAGGACGGAAGCAAGATGCCCGGGCATGGGCCGGCTTCATCCCGGACTCCATACTACTTTTTAGGCGCCTGATCGGAGATTCGGCGGTGCCGCGAAGCAGCAAGCTGTGGCTGGGCGCTTTGATACTCTATTTGGCAAATGCCAATCGACTTGGTGCCTGACTTTATACCCATTGCAGGGCAGCTTGATGACGCGATTATCGTGGCGCTCGTGCTGCGACAGGTGTTACGCAAGGCCGGCGCCGACCCCATCCGCCAACATTGGCCGGGCCCGCAGTCATCGCTAGACACATTGTTGAAGTTCGTTATTCTTGCCTCCAGGCCAGACGCTCACGGCTGAACAGGACTGAGTCAGCGCGGTAAACGTTCAAACTTGCTTATTCTGGTCGGTCGAAAATAGGCGTGGTCGGGGTGACAGGATTTGAACCTGCGACCTCTTCGTCCCGAACGAAGCGCGCTACCAAGCTGCGCCACACCCCGCGGCCGCTCAAGCCTCGGTGAGTCTAGCCCATGGCCGGCCTCGGCCCGCCGGTTGCTAATCCCGTGCGGTCAACGTGAGCAGTGTCGCTTCAGGCGGGCAGGCGAACCGGATCGGTGCGTACGGGGAGGTTCCCAGCCCGGCGGACACGTGTAACCACGTCTCACGTCCGGCGGCCTCGTACCGAGACAGGCCCTTGGCCCGTCCGCGATCAAGATCACAGTTGGTAACCACGGCGCCGTAGCCAGGGACACAGACCTGACCGCCATGGGTGTGGCCTGCCATGATCAAGTCGTGGCCGTCGCTGGTCATCGCGTCCAGTACTCGCCGATACGGGGAGTGAGTCACGCCAATGGCGGCGTCGCACTCGGTACGATCGATCGGCCCGGCCACCGATACATAGCGATCTTGCTCGAGATGCGCATCGTCGGTGCCTCGGAACCCGAGCCGGACACCGTTGATCACCAGCGTCTCGCGAGTGTGGGTCAGGTCGATCCAGCCCGCCTGCTTGAACTCACGATCAAGATCCCGCCACGGCAGCATGGGTTTCAGCTCCACGTCTGGCCGCTTCCTTCTCGCGAAGTACTTCAGTGGATTCTTGAAGCTCGGTGCGTAATAGTCATTCGACCCCCACACGTACACTCCCGGCGCGCTGAGCAGCTCGCCTAGGCCGGCCACGACATAGGGGACAGCATCGCGGTGAGCCAGATTGTCTCCGGTGTTGATCACGAGATCCGGCTTGAGATCGGCTAACCCGGAAAGCCACCGCTGCCGCGCCCTGGCGGCTGGCACCATGTGGATGTCGGTGATATGCAGTGCGCGAATCGGATTTGCACCGGGCGGCAGCACCCGGACTGCGAGCGTCTGTAGACGAAAGGCGTTCACTTCGTACAACCCGGCGTATGCCAGGCAGCCGGCACCGACGCCGGTAAGGGCGCCGGTCGTGGCGCCGACCGCCTTTAGTGTCTTGCGCGTGCGAGTCGACACAAGGTCAACCGTTACAAGGCACGGACTGCCACACTGTGCACATGGCCGACCGTTCGACAGGCTCAGGACGCGATGAATCGACAGAGTCAGGATCCGGTCCCTCGGCAGGCTTAGGAAACGATCACCCAACGTCGCTCAAGCAGCGATTGCGCTCCGATCTGACCACTGCGATCAAAGATCGCGACAAGGTCCGTTCGGGCACGATCCGGATGGTTCTGTCAGCGATCAGCGAAGCGGAGGTCGCCGGCGCCGAGGCGATCCAGCTCTCCGAACAGCAGGTGCTGGACGTAGTCGTCCGGGAGGCCAAGAAGCGACGGGAGGCCGAAGAGGCCTACCTCGCTGCGGGGCGATCTGAGCTTGCGCAGAGGGAGCAGGCCGAGCGAACCGTGCTGGCGGATTACCTCCCGGCCCAACTCAGCGCGGCCGAGATTTCGACGCTTGTCGCGGAGGCCATCGAACGCGCGGGCGCCGCGGAGCTCGGGATGAAGGCGATGGGCAAGGTGATGGCCATCGTGACCTCGCAGACGAAAGGAAAGGCCGACGGTGCGGTGGTTGCCGCAGAGGTCAGGCGGCAGCTCGCCACCGGAAACTCCGGTTAGCTAGCCTCCTTTGCGGCCTTTGCCCTTGCGTTTCTGTTGCTCCTGCAGTTGCTTCTGCGCGTCCGCTTCCGCCTTGGCTCGAGCTTCCGCTTCCGCCTTGGCTTGAGCTTCCGCAGCACGTCGCTCCGCCTCGACTTGAGCCGGGTCACGGCCACCAGAGAACACCGCATAGATCTCGCTGAACTCCGGGACGCTCGATCCACTCCCCGGCGACCATCCCAGGAACTGACCGCGCGGAGCGTCGCTGTAGGTCTCCCGACGGAGCACCGTGAAGCCAAGCTTCTCCAGCATGAGCTTGGCGTCGGCATAGCCCACGCCCTCCAGGTTGGGCACCTGGACCTGCTTGCCTTCGAGCATTGAGCTCGGTGGCTCCTTGAACTTGACGTCCGGCTTCCCGCTCATCGCCTCGGTCATAGCTGGCTGCCAGATCTTCATGCCGGCGTCGCCGCTACCCGAACCCTCGAGCACTACGCGAGTGCTCGGCACGTAGTAGCCCGCCACGCCGCTGCGCTTGCGCGCGCCCTTCCAAATCTCCTTGGTGGGGTCGACCGCGATCATGGCGCTGCCCGCGATCAGCGGCGTATAGCCGTTGAACCACACGGCCTTATTACTGTTGATCGTTCCGGTCTTGCCGGCCTGGTTCTCGATGAATGGGATCCGTGCACGGAAGCCGGTGCCGCGACCCTTCATCACACCGCTCAGCAGCCGGTTCATTCCATCGGCCACCTCCTTGGAGAAGACTCGCTTGCAATTCGCGTTGGGCGGCTCGAGGAGCTTGCCCGTCCGAGTGGTGATCTTGGAAACGATCACTGGATCACAGTGGATGCCCCGTGCCGCGAACGTCGCGTACGCCTCGGCCATCGACATCGGCGTCACCTCCGACACCCCCAGGGTGAACGACGGCACCTGGACGCTCGGACTACTGGTCAGGTTCAACTTCGGGTCGGAAAGCTGCACGCCGGCCTTCTTGGCCATCTTGGTCACTGGGCAGACTCCGACGTCGTGCTCCAACTGCAAGAAGTAGGTGTTCACCGAGGAGGCGATGCCCTTTTGCATGTCCATCACGCCGTTGACACCGGTGGAGTTCTTCGGCCGGTACTTCGGGTCACGGGTACTCCCGATACAGGTCGTGAACCTGGTGTTACCCAAGTACAGCGGGGAACGGGCGTTGTACTTCTTGGTCATGGGGATGCCTTTTTCCAAGGCCGCCGCCGCGGTAAACGCCTTGAAGGTGGAGCCGGCCTGGTAACCCTCGGCACCGCCGAGAGCCTGCTCTACAGAGTAGTTGTAGTACGTCTCGCCCTTCTTCTTCTTGATCCCCATCACCGGACGGCTCTGCGCGCTGGCGATGATCAAACCGGTCCCCGGCTCGATCATGTTCATGGTCGAGATCAGTGGGTCCTCCGGCCCGACCACCCTGGACACCGCGTTCTGGGCGATGTTCTGAGTCTTCGGATCGATCGCGGTCTGGATGGTCAGGCCGCCCCGCTTGATCAGGTTGCCGCGCTCCTCCACGTTCTTACCCAGGCTCGGCGTGAGCAGCAGCGTCCGGCGCACGTAATCGCAGAGAAACGGGTATTTCGTGCCGACACATCCGTTGCGGGTCGGCTTGACTGTGCCCTCGTCGAACTTCGCGGTCTTGGCCTTCTTGGCCTGGTCCGCGCTGATGAATTCCCAGCGAACCATCGCGTTGAGCACGACGTCGCGGCGATCCAGGGCCGCGCTCCGGTTGTTCACGGGATTGATGTTGTCGGGGTTCTGCACCAGCCCGGCAAGCATGGCCGCCTGCGGAAGGGTCAGCTTCCATGCGTGAGTGGAGTAGTAGTGGCGAGCGGCCGCCTCCACCCCGTACGCACCTTCGCCGTAATAGGCGATGTTGAGGTAGCGCTCCAGGATCTGGTCTTTGGTCAGCCGCTTCTCCAGCGCAATGGCGTAGCGAAGTTCGCGGATTTTCCGCTCCATGGTGGGCGCTTGGGCATCCCGGACACACTGGGCGTCGCCCTTAGCCTGGCACGCCTCAACTTGCACCATCTTGACGTACTGCTGGGTGACCGACGAGCCGCCCTGCACACCGCCGTCGCCGGTGGAGTTGCGGATCAAGGCCCGCACGGTGCCCTTGAGATCGAGCGCGCCGTGCTCGTAGAAACGATGATCTTCGATCGCGAGCTGCGCCTGTCGCATGACGGGAGCAATCTCGTCGAGCTTCACCGGGATACGGTTCTCGTCATAGAAGTAGGCCAGCACCTTGCCGTTGCCCATCAGTACCTTCGAGCGCGTGGCGGGTGCCGGCGTGGCCAGTTCGGCCGGAATGCTGTCGAGTTCGGCGGCGGCGGCGCTGCTGCTGACGCCCGCCACGCCCGCTATCGGAACGAACAAGCCGGCAATCAGAACCCCAGCGAGGACGCTCACAATCACGAACATGACCAATGAGTACGTAACGCTCCCCGCGCGTTTCGGACTAAAAGGCATGCCGAACAGCGTACGGGAGGGTACCGACTACACCGAATTCTTGCGCCGTGTCAAGAAAACTCGTAACATCCGGCGGCGCCCGAAGGTCACAAACACGCAAACATATGGCCTCTTGGGCTAGTCAAAGACCTACCTGGTTCGTACCATTACGTTTCAGCTGTGCCACAGGGCCGGGGAAGCCCGGCACGGCCTCGGGGTGAGAGTTACAAGGGGAGAGCAGTAGATGACTGCATGGCATCGGGACGACTGGACGCTGCGCGCCAAATGCCGGGGCATGGAGGATGCCCTGTTCCCGGAGGCGTCCGATCAGAAACGGGCCAAACTGGTGTGCTCGGGGTGTCCGGTTCGACTGGAATGCCTGTCCGAAGCGCTGGACCATCGGATCGAGTGGGGCGTTTGGGGCGGCATGACGGAACGGGAGCGGAGGCTGCTGCTGCGGCAGCGCTCCGACGTGGTGTCGTGGCGTTCAATCCTTATCGGCAAGCAGGACGCCAACGCGCCGAAGCGCGTCGAGATCGGTGACGTCGCTCGCTAGCGTTGCGACGAGCGTTCTCGCGACGTCAGGGCGGGCCGAAGAGAACCGTTCGAGCAGGACTCGCTCCTGTTCGATCACGCGCTCCAGGTCCGCGTGTCGGCGCAGCGCCTCAATCTCGGTCACGGCGGTAGCCGGGTCAAGATCCTCAGCGATGGCAAGTGCGCGCTCGGCCGAGACCTCGAGTTGGCTCGCGTGCACCCGATTGATCACCAGGCCGGCGAGCGGCATTTGCTCCTCGGTCAACCGGTCAACGAAGTAGGCAGCCTCGCGAAGCGAACCGCGCTGGGCCGTTGCCACCACCAGGAAGGTGGTGTGACTGGAGGACAGCAGGGCATGCGTCTGTGCGGCCCGCTGCCGGAAACCCCCGAACAGTGCCTCGAAAGCGGTGATGAACGTTTGCACGTCCCGCAGGAGCTGACCACCGAGGATCTTGGTCATCGTCGAGGACACCAAGTGGAAGCCGCGGCTCATCAGCTTCAGCGGTCCGCGAGCCGGCGCGTGAAGCATCCGCAGGAAGGGGCCGTCCAGCAGGTCGCTTAGATGTTCCGGAGCATCGAGGAAGTCCAATGCGGATCTGGCCGGTGGCGTGTCCACCACGATCAGATCCCAGCTGCCGTCCGCCTGTGCTTGGTGGTGCAGCTGCCCGAGCTTCTCCATGGCCATGTACTCCTGAGTCCCTGAGAATGAGGACGACAGCGCCTCGTAGAACGGGTTTTGCAGGATGGCGGCAGCCTTCTCCGGCGGTGCGTGTGCGATGACAACGTCGTCGAAGGTTCGCTTCATGTCGAGCATCATGGCGTCGAGATGGCCGCCGTTGGTTGCCTCCAGGCCGGCAACCGGCCGCGGAGTGTTGTCCAGCTCGGCGACGCCGAGGGACTGGGCCAGGCGGCGGGCGGGATCGATGGTGAGGACCACGACTTTGCGGCCCGCCTCGGCCGCTCGGAGGGCGAGCGCGGCGGATGTAGTGGTTTTGCCCACCCCGCCCGCGCCACAGCAGATGATGATCTTGGTCTGATGGTCGGCGATGATTGCGTCGACGTCGAAGAAGGGCGTGCTCACGCGGCGGCCTCCAACGGGATCTCGTCACGAAGCTGGTCGGCGATACCGAAGAGGGCTGCCTCGTCGATTCCGGCAGGATCGAAGGCGATCTCGGCGAGCGGCACGCCAAGCGACGTCAACCGTCGATGCCGGTCGCGTTGTTGCAACGTACGGGCAGCCTCATCGGCGAATTCGGCGGTGAGCAGGCGGTTTTGTTTGTCGTTCAGTGCCCGCACGCGCAGCACGGTGGTGCCGCCCGCGGCTCGCTGCAACTGATCTTCGTCAAGAGGAGTGGGGATGACCTTGTTGGCGATCACTGTTTCGACCGAGATGCCGGTGGGCCGGAGCGCGCCGACGGCCTCCTCTGTCTCTGTCGCCGGCATGTCCTCCAGCAGAGTGACGAGGTGAACCGCTGTCGTGGTGGAGCGAAGCGTGCGCATGATCGAATCGGCCTGTTCGCGGATGGGGCCGACGCGCGCAAGTCCGGCGACGGCCTGATGCACATTCAAGAACTGCGCGATCCTGCCGGTGGGAGGTGCGTCGAGCACCACCGCGTCGTAGCTGTTGGGGCGATTCTTCTCGCCGCGCCGCACGGCCTCGTAGACCTTGCCGGTGAGCAGCACGTCCCGCAGGCCCGGAGCGATGGATGTGGCGAAGTCGACCGCGCCGAAGCGCTCGAGCGCCTTCGCCGCCAGCCCCAAGTGGTAAAAGGTCTCGAGATATTCCAGGAACGCGTCCTCGGCGTCGATCGATAACGCGTGCACGGCACCGCCGGACGGGGTACGGCAGACGCGGCGCTCTTCCGCGTCCACAAGCGGCGTCGCACTGAATAACTCGGCGATGCCCTGCCGACCTTCCACCTCACAGAGCAGGACCCGCCGGCCGGCGGTGGCCAGCGCACAGGCGAGCGCGCCTGCGATCGTGGTCTTACCGGTGCCACCCTTGCCGCTGACAATGTGCAGCCGATGCCGGGGCGTCACCGTACACCGGTGATCTCGATTGCGGCTTGGGTGCGGTAACGCCGATTGATCGCGATGAGGTTGGCGGTGAACGCCTCCACCTGTCCGGCGTTGCGCAGTCGCCCGGCGTACAGGCCGCCGGCTTCCGTGACGTCGTTCGCCAATTCACACACCGTCTCGACGGCGGCCCGGTCCTCGCCAAGGACAAGCACATGACCGGGCACGGCAGCGATCGAGGGGTCGTCCAAGTGGACGGCGCTGAGGTGGTGAAACGCGGCGATGACCGTCGAGCCGGGAAGGATCTGTTGGGCCTCTTGAGCCGCCGAACCTGCCGGGACAGAAAGGGGGAACGGACCCTGAGCGTCGAATCCGAGCGGGTTGACGCAGTCGATGACGATCTTGTCCTTGAGGTCGGCGCTGAGCGAGGCGAGCAGCTCCGCGTGCCCGTCGTACGGGACGGAAACGATCACCAGATCGGCAGCAGCCGCATCCCGGTTCGATCCACCCCTGACGTCGCCCTTGCTGGATCTGAACGTCTCGGCGGCGGCCTGGGCTCGCTCGACCGAGCGACTCCCGATCACCACCTCATGGCCTGCCTGGGACAGGCGCCGGGCTAGTCCGCGACCCTGTGGTCCGGTGCCACCCAGAATGCCGATGGAGGTCATCGCCACCGCCGTTGCTGGAGGCCGCTTCGCTCCGGGGGTTGCATGGGCCGATAGTAGTGGTCGGGCTTGAGCCAGAGGTTGCCTCGACGGGCCCATGTCAGACCGGAAGGCAGCAAAACCGCTGGACGGGTCAATATCGTCCGGTGCCCCAACGCGGAACTGGGCGAAAGCCGCTAGCTGCTTCACCGCCCCAGCCAAGGCGAGGTCGCCGTGGCCGGGGCTCGGTCATTGGATCCCGTCGGCCGGACTGGGCATCTGACCTTGTCGAACGCGCTGTCAGTGTTCAACGGGAGGATGAAGATATGACTACAGAATCGCGTCCGGACATCCGGCTCGACCTCGTTGTGCTGGATACCGACCAGCCGCGCCAACTGGCAGAGTTCTACGCAGCGTTGCTCGGTTGGCGGATTACCGATGACAGTGACGACTCGTGGGTGAACCTGCGCGGGGAGGGCGGCGCCGGGCTGGCGTTCCAATTGGCCCTCAACCACAAACCGCCAACGTGGCCCGCGAACGATGTGCCGCAGCAGTTCCATCTCGACTTGGACGTTCCTGACCTGGAGGAGGCAGCGAGATACGCCGAGTCGTTGGGCGCACATCGGGTCGAGGGCGCGGGCCAGGAGGGCAACTTCATTGTGCTCCTCGACCCGAGTGGTCATCCGTTCTGCGTCTGTCGCTGAGCGACGCCGCCGGGCCTGTGCCGTTGGGCATAACGTGACCACCATGACCAAGTGGGAGTACGTGACCGTGCCGCTGCTCGTGCACGCGACGAAGCAGATCCTTGACAACTGGGGTCAGGACGGCTGGGAACTGGTCCAGGTCGTGCCGGGGCTCACGCCCGAGAATTTGGTGGCATACCTGAAGCGGCCCGTTCCAAGCTCAGGCGGGGCGACTGAGTGAGGTCACCATCATCGCGGCTGGCCGAGCTCGGTGTGACGCTCCCGGCGGTGGCGGCGCCACTGGCCGCCTACGTGCCGGCGGTCCGTGCCGGTGAATTGATCTTTTCCTCCGGCCAGGTGCCCATCGTCGATGGTCGACTGATCGCGACCGGCAAGGTGGGCGGAGATGTCAGCGTTGATCAGGCTGCAGACTGTGCGCGGACGGCCGCGTTGAACGGGCTCGCGGCGGTCGCCGCAGAGGCAGGCGACCTGGACGCGATCGCCCAAGTGATCAAGGTGCTGATCTTCGTGGCGAGCGTCCCGGATTTCACCGACCAAGCGCAGGTCGGCAACGGGGCGAGCCAGCTCTTGCGCGATGTCTTCGGCGACGCCGGGCAGCATGCGCGCAGCGCGGTCGGTGTCGCGGTGCTGCCGCTCGACGCACCGGTGGAGGTCGAACTCATAGTGCGTGTTCAAGCCGTGCCACGGGTAGAGCCCGTCGCCATGTGATGCGGCGGCACGACTGACGATGCCGTCGCATTCCTGGGATGTCCTGGCGCGGCTGCCGCTGCGACCGTCGGCCGACATGATCACGCTCGCGGAGGCGCCCCACTCAGCTGAGCCCGCCAGGCCGGCGCCCTCGGCCAGCGTGATCTTGCTCCGCGACACGCCCGCTGGGGTGGAGACATATCTGCTGCATCGGCATGCGCGAATGCCGTTCGCCGCCTCAGCGGTGGTATTTCCGGGTGGTCGGGTAGACGCGGCGGACGCGGTGGCGGGAAGTGACTCGATCCGCGTTTGTGCGCTCCGTGAGACTGCGGAAGAGACCGGGGTGCAGCTGGAAAGCGATGATCTTGTTCCCTGGGCTCACTGGATTACTCCGGAGCTGGAGCCCCGGCGCTATGACACGCATTTCTTCGTGACCGCCCTACCCGAAAACCAGCAGGCGCAGGATGTCTCGGGCGAGACTGACCACGCCGCTTGGGAATTGCCCGCGTCCGCGCTGGCCGCTGCCGATCGCGGTGATATCGCGCTGATGCCGCCGACCCGCTCGATCCTCCTCGAACTGGCGGAAGCGCGTAACGTGAGGGAGCTGCTCGGCGCCGCGACGGGGCGGGTGATCGAATGTGTATTGCCAAAGATGATCAAAACGGAATCGGGATGGACCCTGCGCTATCCCAGCCGCTCGGGGGAGGGCACGCTAGTTGATGACGTCTGAGCTGGTCACCAATTACCTGCAACTATTGGTGGCCCCGAACCCGGGTCCGATGACACTGGACGGCACCAACACTTGGATCGTTGGTGACCCGAGCTTGGCTCCGCCCGCCGTCGTCGACCCCGGTCCGCTCGCCGAGGATCACCTTTCGGCCATTCTGAGCGCATGCCGAGGGAAGATCGCGATGATCATCCTCACGCACGGCCATGCGGATCATGCTGAAGCCGCGGCCGAGCTCGCCAGTCGAGCTGAGTGTGGCGTACGAGCGGCGGATCCGGCGTTGCAGATCGGCCATCACGGACTCCTTGACCGGGACGCTCTGCTGCTCGGTGGGGTCGGCTTCGAGGTCTTTGCTACGCCGGGCCACACGAGCGACTCGTGCTCGTTGCTCCTCCGCGGTGAGGACGACAACGTGAGTCGGCTCCTCACAGGCGACATGGTCCTCGGCCGCGGCACCACCGTGATCACGCATCCGGACGGAAACCTGGCCGATTACTTCGATTCGCTGGACCTGATGTCGGAATTGGTGGAGTCATACGAGGTCGTTGAGTTGCTGCCCGGCCACGGACCTCGAGTCGGCGACCCCGCCGGCTGCCTCGATCAGTACCGCGCTCATCGGCTGGAACGGCTGGAACAGGTCCGCGAAGCCCTGGCTGCCGGAGACGACACGCCGGCCGGCGTGGTGGCCCGGGTCTACGCGGACGTGGATCCGGCGCTGTGGCCCGCCGCCGAGGAGTCCGTCCGGGCGCAGCTCGACTACCTCGCTCGCGACTAATAGCGACTTCACTCACACCTCACAGCCTTCGCACAGACTTGCGGGCGACTCTCGAGAACATGACCACAGAAACTCGAGAAGCCGGTTGGCAGCCCGTGCCCCAGAATCCCGGCTCAGCGCCAGGTCCCCAGAATCCCGGAGCAACGCCGGGTCCCCAGAATCCCGGAGCAACGCCGGATCCCTACTACCTCCCGGACGGCCGCGTAGGTGGCCACACCGGAACCGACTTCCCGGCACCAGATGGGGTTGCCACGGTCATCGAGCACCGTCCGGCAGCGACGAAGAAGCCGCGCCGCAAGGCTGGCGTCCTGGTCGCTGCGGCCTCGTTGTCCGCCGTGCTGGGCGCCGGCGCTGGCCTCGGGTACGCCCATCTGGCTTCGGGTCCTCTCGGCTCGCCGGTGAGCGTGAGCACGCTTCCCGCTGCTCAGAGCCCCAAGCTTGACGGCACCGTCACAGCGGCCGCGGCCAAGATCGACCCTTCACTGGTCACCATCACGGTGCAGAACGGCGCCAACAGCGGCCTTGGGAGCGGCGTGGTTATCGACAAGCAGGGCCACATCCTGACCAATGCTCACGTGGTGAATGGCGCTTCGGACGCCGGTACGATCTCCGTGACCTTCGGGGATGGCCGCAGCGTCTCGGCAACTGTCGTCGGCATTTCGGAGACCAATGACCTGGCCGTGATCAAGGTCGACGCAGGCGAGAACCTGACGCCCGCCGTCTTCGCTAAGTCGGATTCGCTGCAGGTGGGCCAAACCGTCGTCGCCGCCGGAGCGCCACTTGGCCTGTCCGAGTCCGTGACCAGCGGCATCGTGTCCAACACCGAGCGACCGGTCCGGTCTGGCAGCAACAACGATGCCGTCTACCTCGCGGTGCAGACCGACGCAGCTATCAACCCTGGCAACTCGGGCGGTCCTCTCGTTGATCTCAACGGCGCAGTGGTCGGCATCAACTCCTCAATTGCCAGCACCGGATCAAGCTCGACCGCACAGTCCGGCAACATCGGCATCGGCTTCGCCATCCCGTCGGATGTGGCCATCCGAGTCGCCACGGATCTGATCGAACACGGCAGCTCCAAGAATGCCGCGTTGGGCGTTTCTGTCGGCGGCACCGACTCCGAGGTATCCAGCGGGACTGGCGTCCCGCTTGAGAGCGTCGTCTCTGGCGGTGCTGCGGACAAGGCGGGCCTGCATGCGGGCGACGTGGTGACCAAGATCAACGACTTCCACACCACCACGGCTGACGGTCTGATCGCTGCCACCCGGTTCTATGCCCCGGATACCGTCGTGAAGCTCACCTACACCCGCGACGGCGGAAGCCCGCAGACCGTCGACGTCACGCTGGGCTCCGCTTAGGAATCCGCACAACGCAGGTCGGGCGAGTTCACCGAGATGTGGTCAGCGCGCGCGGCGTTCGACGCGATCGACATCCAGGATGGTGACGGAGCGGGGTTCCAGGCGGATCCAGCCGACGAGCGGCGAAGTCGGCCAGGGCCTTGTTGACCGTTTCGCGAGAGGCACCGACCAGCTGGGCGAGCTCTTCCTGAGTCAGGTCGTGATGGACGTGGACGCCGTCGTCGCGCCGGTCGCCGAACCGCTGGGCGAGCTCGAGCAGCTGCTTCGCCACCCGTCCGGGGACGTCGGAGAACACCATGTCTGCGACGACGTCATTCGCCCGTCGTAACCGCGCCGCGAGTTGACCGAGGAGAGACTGGGCGACTTCGGGCCGGCCGGTGAGCCAGCCCATCAGCTCGTCGTGCTCGAGGGTGCGCAGCTCGCAGGCGGTGACCGCTGTTGCTGTGGTTGATCGGGGACCAGGATCGAAGAGGGAGAGCTCGCCGAACATCTGCCCAGGTCCTAACACAGCAAGCAGATTTTCCCGGCCGGCCGAACCGCTGCGCCCCAGCTTGATCTTGCCGCTCACGACGACGTAGAGCCGGTCCTCGGCATCCCCTTCGTGGAACAGCACCTCGCCCTTGGTCAATGTGATGGTTCCCATCGTGGCGGAGAGCGCGGTGGCGGCCTCGTCGTCGAGGCGGGCGAACAACGGCGCCTTCTTGAGGACTTCAGGGTCCACGCTGCCTCCCGTACCGGCGTCGCCATGCCAACGCTGCAAGGCTACCGTCGCGGGCCGCTGAGCCGCAGGCGCCAGCGACGCGGCCCAGCATCAGCCAGCATTCGCGTCGCCGGACGTAGGCTGCTGCCATGCGGCCGGACCCCTCACGAACTGCCCTGGTCCGGCGGGCACGGATGATCAATCGGGAACTGGCCAAGACCTATCCGGACGCCGATATCGAACTCGATTTTGCCACACCACTGCAGCTGCTCGTGGCAACGATCTTGTCGGCTCAAAGCACCGACAAGCGGGTCAACCTGGTCACACCGATCGTTTTCGCCTGCTACCCGGATGCGGCCGCCCTTGCCGCGGCTGATCGAACGGAGCTTGAGGAGTTGATCAAACCGACCGGGTTCTTCCGCGCCAAGAGCGACAGTTTGATCAAGCTCGGCGGCGCTCTGGTTGAGCGCTTCGACGGCGACGTGCCGCCCCGGCTAGGTGACCTGGTGACCCTTGCCTGGCGTTGGGCGCAAGACCGCCAACGTGGTCCTCGGCAACGCCTTCGGGATCCCGGGCATCACGGTGGACACCCATGTTGGGCGGCTGTCGCGGCGTTTCGGCTGGACGACGCAGCGCGACCCCGAGAAAGTCGAGGTCGATATCGCGGCCTTGTTCCGCAAAAGCGACTGGACTCAGCTGTGCCAAAACATGATCTGGCATGGCCGCCGCTGTTGCCACGCGCGCAACCCAGCCTGTGGAGCGTGCCCAGTCGCACGGTGGTGCCCTTCATACGGTGAGGGTGAGACCAATCCTGTCAAGGCGGTCAAGCTGATCCGCGAGCCGCGCGGATGAGGCGTCGGCTGGCGGCCGCGCCGCGTTGCTGCTGATTGTCACCGGCTGCACAGACTCGGGGCTGCTGACTCCATCGTCGGAATCCAGTGAGGGATCTTCCCAGCCGCCATCTGCCGAGCAGCTCGCCGCGATGAAGGAGGCGGCGGGGATTGCCGACTGCCCCCCTTCTGACGAGGACGTTTCCGCGATGTCCGGCGGTCTGCCGGACGTCGAGCTTGCTTGCCTCGGCGGTGGCCAATCGGTTCGGCTGGCCGGGCTCCGCGGACGCCCGATGATGATCAACGTCTGGGCACAGTGGTGCGGGCCGTGCCGTCAGGAGGCACCCTTCCTGGCAGATATCGCCGCCTCGACGGAACCGTCTGAGTTCATGATCCTGGGTATCGACTTCGACGACCCTCGCCCGGACCTGGCCATCGAATTCGCTGACGCGGCGGGCTGGAAATATCCGCAGATGCAGGATGTCGACGTGGTGCTACGGGAGGAGTTGCAGATCAGCGGACCGCCGCAGACCTTCTTCGTCAACGCGCAGGGCAACATCACATACCGGCATGCGGCGCCCTTCACGTCGGCCAAGCAGATTCGCGAGCTAGCGGAGAAACACCTCGGGGTTCAGCTGTGACCCTTCGACAGGCTCGGGGCGCGGAGGGTGGAGCTCATCGCGCTGAAGGAAGGGCCGCGGATGCACCGCCCTGGCTCAGCTCGTTGACGTTTGCCCTTGGACAGCAAGATCGGCTGGCGAAGGTCTCCGCATTGCGACCGGCGCTCGGTGATAGTGCTCGCCAGGCCGCTGTGCTGATCTTGATTGGTGACGCCACTCTCGGCCCGGAGATGATGTTCGTCGAGCGCGCCGCGACCCTCCGCACCCACGCCGGTCAGATCGCCTTCCCTGGCGGTGCACGGGACCCCGAAGATGTCGATCTTGCGGACACTGCGCTTCGCGAGGCGGCGGAGGAGACCGGGTTGGATCGGACTGGGGCGCAGGTGCTTGGTTCGCTGCCGCCGGTGCACGTTGCGGTCAGCGGCTTTGACGTCACGGGTGTGGTGGCCTGGTGGCGGCGGCGGAGCGCCGTGGCCGCCGCTGATGCCGAGGAGGTGGCCTCCGTGTGGATGGTCCCCGTCGGCGACCTCGTTGACACGGATCACCGGGTTCAGGTTCGCCATCCCTCTGGCTACACCGGCCCTGCGTTCGAGGTTGCCGGTCACCTCATCTGGGGGCTCACCGCTCATCTGCTCGACGGCGTTCTCGACCTGGCCGGTTGGCAGCAACCCTGGGACCGCACCCGGATCGTCGAGATCCCGACGCGTTACCTTACCGACCGCCGTGATCTTGGAGGGCGCCCGGATGCCCATTGAACCCGTCGTCGACGGGCTGCGGGATGAGCTGATGGCGCGCTGGGACGCGACGCTTCCCCACCAGGAGCAGATCGGTGTGGAACTGCTAGCGCGCTACGCGGAGCCGCATCGCCGCTACCACACCGCGCATCACCTTGCCCGAGTCCTGCGGACGGTCGACGAGCTGGCTGATGATCACGATCTTTTCCTGGTCCGACTAGCGGCCTGGTTCCACGACGCCGTGTACGCCATCCCCGTCGGTCAGCTGCCCAACGAAGAAGCCTCCGCCCGGCTGGCACTCCGCGAGTTGAGTCGAGCTGGGCTCGAGCAGGAGGATCTGACCCAAGTGGCACGGCTCGTACGGCTCACGGCGACTCATACACCAGGCAGCCGCGATCCCGAGGGCGAGCTCCTGTGTGACGCTGATCTGGAAATCCTGGCTGCCTCTCCCGAGGAGTACGCCGCCTACGCCGCGGCGATTCGCGCGGAGTACGCGGCAGTTCCAGAAGCAGCCTTCGTGGCCGGCCGGCTGGAAATCATGACTCCGCTCGCCGAGGGCGACATCTTCCGTACGGCCAAGGGACGGGCACTCACCGACGCGGCACGGGTCAACGTCATCGCGGAATGCGGCGCACTTGAAGAGCGGCTCCAGCAGCTTGTGGCAGGATCCCCTCCGTGACGGTGGAACGGGGCTCGGGGTTGTCCAGTGGAGAGGCCGAGTGGCGTCCACATCAGTGGTGGAAATCCGCGGTCGTCTACCAGATCTATCCGCGCTCGTTCGCCGACAGCAATGGTGACGGAACCGGCGACATTCCGGGCATCATCAGCAGGCTCGACTACCTGGCCGAACTCGGCGTCGACGTGGTCTGGCTCTCGCCGATCTATACCTCCCCGATGGACGACAACGGGTACGACATCAGTGACTACCAGGACGTTGACCCGCTGTTCGGCACCCTCGATGATCTTGACGAGCTGATCGCCGGCCTGCATGAGCGGGGGATCAAACTGGTGATGGATCTCGTGGTCAACCACACCTCCGACGAACACCCGTGGTTCGTCGAGTCCCGCGACCCGAAGTCACCCAAGCGGGACTGGTATTGGTGGCGGCCTCCCCGGAATGGCGCCACTCCGGGCACCCCGGGCGCGGAGCCGACCAACTGGGGGTCCTTCTTCTCAGGCCCCTCATGGACATTCGACCCGAGCAGTGGGGAGTACTACCTGCACGTCTTTTCGGCGAAGCAGCCCGACCTGAACTGGGAGAATCCAGAGGTTCGCCAGGCCATCTACGAGATGATGAGGTGGTGGGTTGATCGCGGAGTCGACGGCTTTCGGATGGACGTCATCAACATGATCTCCAAACAACCCGACCTTCGCGACGGCAGCACGGCACGTGGGAGGAAGTACGCCTCCGCTGACCAGTTCGTCGTCAACGGCCCACGTCTGAACGAATTCCTCGCCGAGATGAATGCCGAAGTCGGCCTGTCGGCCGGCAACCTCATGACCGTGGGTGAGATGCCAGGATCCACCATCGAAACCGCCCGTTCGATCACTGATCCCGCCCAGAACCGCCTCAACATGGTGTTCACCTTCGAGCATGTCGGGCTCGACCGCATGCCGGAGGGCAGCAAGTGGGACCTGCATCCGCTGCAGCTCTCGTTGTTGAAAAAGAACCTTCGGGACTGGCAGGTCGGGCTGGCGGACGCCGGCTGGAACTCGCTGTATTTCGACAATCATGACCAGCCCCGAGCTGTGTCGCGCTTCGGTGACGACAGCCCCGAGCACCGGGTGGACTCAGCGAAGACTCTGGGCACCGTGCTGCATATGCACAAGGGGACGCCCTATATCTATCAGGGCGAAGAGCTGGGCATGACGAACACGTACTTCACGTCGATCGAGCAGTACCAGGACATCGAGTCGGTCAATTACCACGCCGACGCCCTCAGCCTGGGGATGGAAGCTGAGGCCGTGCTGCATTCGCTGTCGGTCAGGAGCAGGGACAATGCCCGCACGCCGATGCAGTGGGACGACGGCTCGCATGCCGGCTTTACCGAGGGCATTCCGTGGCTGCCGGTCAATCCGAACTATGTGACGATCAACGCGAAGGCGGCGGTGGCCGATCCGAATTCGGTCTTCCACCACTTCCAGCGGCTGATCAGGTTGCGGCAGGAGCACCGGGTGGCGGTCGAGGGCCGCTTCGAGCTGCTGCTGCCGGAATCCGAGCAGATCTGGGCCTTCACCCGCACGCTCGACGATCAGGTGTTGGTCGTGGCCGCGAACTGCTCATCCACGCCGGTCGAAATGCCGGGTGATGCCCTGCCCGATCTAGGTCGGGCACGCCTGCTACTGGCCACCCACGGCGACATCGGCTCGCTGCTCCTGGAGCCGTGGGAATCGCGTATCTACTTACTGGGTTGAGCCTGCGTTATGTCGATCGATGAGCTTGCGATGTCGGCGGGTGCCGCCAGCTGCCGGGCGCGGAAGAGGAATGGCAGGGCGCCCGCCGAGATTGCAGCAGAGAACAGGTAGGAGGCCGCGTAGTTCCATACATCGGCTGCCCGGCCGAGGGTCGGCTGAACCACGACTGCGCCGGCACTGCTCATCAGCGAGTCGAACGACAAGATCGTCGCTCGCTGTTCGGAGGGGATCATGCCGTTGAGATAGGCCTGCCGGATGGGCAGGCTAACGGTGGCGGCGAGCTGCCAGACGATGATCAGCGCAATGACGACCCAGAAGCTTGCGATCAGCCCTATGAGTATCAGCATGACGATGTTGATCACCTGGAGGATGAGCAACGCCGAGGTCCGGCGCCGGTAGAGCCCCCGGACGCGCGGTGCGAGCAGGCCACCGACGATCTGGGCGCCGGCCACAATCGCTGCCACGAGGCCGGCGATCCCGTAGGCCCGCGGGTCGCCCCAGAGTTCGAGCAGATAGGGCTGCAGGGCGTAGAAGACGTAGATGCCCACACCGCCGGTGAAGACGGCGGACAGCATGGTGGCGCGGACCGGGGGCACGCGAAGCCCGTTGTCAAGGGAGCTCCGAGTGGTCTGCTTGAGCTGGGACATGAGGCCGGTGGAACGCTGCGGGGTGAAGCCAAGATCGCGCATGACCAACAGGGCTACGAAGAAGACGACCACCAGGATTGTGGCCCGCACGACGTAGGGGACGCCGAGATTGGTGAGCTGCGCGAGGTAGCCGCCGCCCACCGATCCAGTCAGCAGCGCGATTCCCGAGATCACTTGGCCGCGGGACAGGACCGTCTCCAATGAACGGTCGAACTTCGTCGCGGTCAGCGCATCGACAAGCCAGGCCTCGGTGGCGCCGGAGAAGAATGTGAAGCCGAGCCCCAGCAGTGCCGAGACGATGGCCCACCAGACGAACGCCGAATGCATTTGCCATAGCAGCACGTAAAGCGCGGTCGCGATCGCCAGCGTCAGCGTCCCGCACAGGAACGAGGCGCGCCGCCCCCACGTGTCGGCGACGACCCCGGTCGGAATCTCGAAGGTCAGCATGCCGGCGGTGTAGAACGCGTTGGCCGCAAAGGCCTCCGTGTTCGTCAGCCCCGCGTCGAGCAGAAAGATTGTGTTGATCCCCCAGATCAGCGACGCGGCCAGCGTGTTTCCGCCGGTCAGCACGTAATAGGTGCGGCGGACGCGCGCCGAGCTGGCGGTCACGTGGCGAAGAGTACTGCCGCGACCATCGATGAACAGAGCGCGCGTCTTCAACATGCTCCGGGCACGTCCACGGGTAGGTCTGCTGCCCCCAAGTGCCGTGAGCTTGTCGAGTCGGTCGTCGAAGGCGAGGGCGGGGAGTGCCACGATGATGATGTGAGCCGGGTCGCCTCCGACGAACGTCTGCGCAGTGCGGTTGACGCCATCGTTCCGGACGACGGCTTTGCGTCGGCCTCGCAGGCCGGGTCTTTGCGGTTCTGGGAGGCGATGCTTGCCGGCGAACGGCCGGAGTGGCGGCGCCGTTTGGGCGCCGTGCTGGATCTGCTTGACGTCGCTGGGGGCGGCTCATTTCCAGCACTTGATCAGGAGCAGCAGGGTCAAGTGCTCGAGCGCCTCGCGGCCGATTCGGACTACATCTGGTTCGCCTCGATGACCAACTACGCCTTCTACGCCGAGCCGACGGCCTGGTCGATGCTGGGCTGGAGTCCGGACCCGGCGAATGGCTGGCCAGGGGTGGCCGTGCCGCTGCTCGACCGCACTCCGGTGATCCGCCCTGATCAACTTCTCCCCCGTTATGACGCGATCGTGATCGGCTCCGGCGCAGGCGGCGGCGTGGCGGCGTGTGTCTTGGCCGAGACGGGCCGAAGCGTGCTGCTCGTCGAGCGCGGCGACTTCCCGGACCGCGCCTTCCTGGCACAAGATCATCTTCGCAACGCCCGGACCGACATCGGTCTTGATCATCGCACGCTCGTGTCGTCGCCGGAGAATCCCCGAGTGCTCGAGCTCGGCGATCGCTCGGTGCTATTGGCCACAGCCGATCCGCGCTGGGGCAGCAATGCCTACACATTCGGTGGCGGCACTCGGATTTATGGGGCGCAAGCCTGGCGGTTCGTGCCGGAGGACTTCCGAATGGCGAGCACGTACGGCGTCCCGGACGGCAGCGCGCTGGCCGATTGGCCAATCAGCTATGACGATCTTGAGCCGTTCTATTCGCAAGCCGAGTGGGAGATCGGCGTCTGTGGTTCCACCGATGGGGACTCCAGGCTTGCCCGCAGGTCGCGGCCGTTCCCGATGCCGGCGATGCCACTCACGGCACTGGGACAGCGGCTTTCCGCCGGTGCCCAGCAACTCGGGATCCGCACTCTGCCTGTGCCACTGGCGATCAACTCCATTCCCTACGGTGGTCGGCCGGCGTGTGCCCACTGCCGGCAGTGCATCGGTTTCACCTGCCCCATCGAAGCCAAGAACGGCTCTCACAACACGACGCTGGCCCGGGCCGCAGCTACCGGCCGTCTGCATGTCCTGCTGGGCACGCGCGCGGAACGGATCGTCACCGGTGAGGGGGGCCGGGTGACCGGTGTTGCACTGGTGGGGGACACCGGCGGAAGCCTCCGGCGGTCACTCGTCACCGCCAACGACGTGGTGATCGCCGCAGGCGCCATCGAGTCGGCGCGCCTACTGCTCTGCAGCACGACTGAGTCGGAACCGCACGGGCTGGGCAATCGTACGGATCAGGTGGGACGCCACCTGCAGGGCCACCTCTACGGCGGTGCACTGGGGCTCTTCGATGAGCCGGTGAGCGACTATGTCGGCCCGGGTCCGAGTATCGCCACCAATGACTTTCGGCACTTCAATACCGGCCTCGTCGGCGGCAGCATGATCGCCAACGAGTTCGTTCCCACCCCGATCAGCACTTTCTGCTATCTCCGCGACGCTGGCCTGCTGCCGCTTCATGGACCGTCGGCCAAGGCGGGTATGCGGCACCTGATCTCTCGCATGGAGCGGGTCGTGGGCCCGGTGCATGAAATGACCTCGGCGGAGTCACGGGTGCGGTTGGATCCAGCGGTCACCGACAGCCTGGGCATCCCGGTGCCACGGTTGAGTGGATCGAATCATCCAGAAGATCATCGAGTGCAGCGATTCGTCGGGGAGCGGGCCAGCGAATGGCTGATCGCGAGCGGCGCCACCACCACCGTGCTCTGGCCGCCGCGTCCGGCTGATCATGGTCCCAGCAGCGGCCAGCACCAGGCGGGGACCTGTCGGATGGGAACCGATCCCGCCCGTTCAGTGACCGATCCCGACGGTCGGGTGTGGGGCCACGAGAACCTGCGCGTGGTCGATGGTTCGACCCACGTCACCAACGGGGGTGTCAACCCAGTGCTGACGATTTACGCCAACGCCTTCCGGGTGATGCGGCAGTGGTTGGGCGGTGAAATCAGCGGAGCGCCCGCTGATTGACGACCTCACCCTCGATTTGGGGCGCTTTCGCGGCGGCGAGCGCGTGCTCTGCGGCCTCCTTGACCTCCGCGACGGTCTGATTGGCCTGCGCGACCGTACGCTCCGGACCCCTCACCTTCCGGACGATCATGAAGCCGATCCCGCCCAGGATTGCGGCAACAAGGAACAACGCGACAGCCACGATCAAGAACGCAAGCCAGGGGCTGAGCCCCAACGCGACCAGGCCGTACGCCGCAGCGAAGTACAGGAGGCCGGCCGCGCAGATCGCGAAGTAGCCGGCGGCGCCGAACAAACCAGCGCCCATGCCAGCCTTCTTGGCGGTGGGAACCAGCTCGGACTTCGCCAGCTCCACCTCATCGCGTACGAGCAGCTTCACGTCATCGGTGATGTCCTTGATGATGTCGCCGACCGCCAGCTCAGCCATTCATGCTCCTCTCGTCACGGGTGAGCCTATCGAGCCCGGACGACAATCGAGCACCGCACTCGGATCGTGCGCCGCTGCGCCGAGGAGGGAGGAGGGCGTTCTCGGTCTGCGAGCGACGACGTAGTAGGGGCGGTCCAGCGCGACCCCGGCGAAGCCGCGCGGCACCGACCAGTTCGTCTCGAAGGAAACGATCTGTCGCTCGGCGATTCCCACACCTGTGGCTCTGTGCGGAGAGACGGGATCCGTTTCGGCCGTCGGACCGAATTCTGTGGCTCGTGCGGAAACACAGGATCGAGTCGGCCGCTCGCTGATCACCGAACCTGTGGTTTTGTGCAGAAGGACCTGCGCGCTCAGCGGCGCGCACCCGTCAATCTTCGCTGGCCCCGGCGGTCGCGAGATTCTCCTTGATCAAGTTCATCACCGACGAGTCGGTCAGCGTGGTGACGTCCCCGAGCTCCCGGTTCTCGGCGATGTCGCGCAGCAGCCGGCGCATGATCTTGCCGGAGCGGGTCTTCGGCAGCTCCTCGACCACCATGATCTGGCGCGGCTTGGCTATCGGCCCGATTTCTTTGGCCACATGTGTGCGCAGCTCGCTGACCACGTCGGGCCCGCCGTCCCCAGCATCGCCGCGCAAGATCACAAAGGCGACGATCCCCTGGCCGGTCATCGGGTCCGTTGCCCCTACGACAGCCGCCTCCGCCACCTTCGCGTGGGACACCAGGGCCGATTCGATCTCGGTCGTCGACATCCGGTGCCCGGAAACGTTCATCACATCGTCCACCCGGCCGAGCAGCCAGATGTCGCCGTCCTCGTCCTTCTTGGCCCCGTCCCCGGCGAAATAGCTGCCCTCGAAGCGCGACCAGTAGGTGTCCACGTAGCGTTGGTCGTCGCCCCAGAGCGTACGCAGCATGGCCGGCCACGGCTTGGTGACCGTGAGATAGCCGCCGGCCCCATTGGGCACCGGCTGGCCCTCGTCGTTCACGACCTCGACAAACACCCCAGGCACCGCCCTCATCGCCGCTCCGGGCTTGCCCTCCGTGACGCCGGGCATAGGGGAGACCATGTGCATGCCCGTTTCCGTCTGCCACCAGGTATCGACCACCGGCGTACGGTCGCCGCCGATGTTCTCCCGGTACCAGATGTAGGCCTCAGGATTGATCGGCTCGCCGACCGACCCGAGAATGCGCAGCGAGGACAGGTCGAACTGCGCCGGAATGTCGGCACCCCACTTCATGAACGTCCTGATCGCCGTCGGGGCGCAATACAAGATCGTCACCTTGTACTTCTCGATCAGCTCCCACCAGCGGCCGCGGTGCGGCGTGTCCGGGGTGCCCTCGTACATCAGACTGGTGGCGCCATTGGCGAGCGGGCCGTAGACCAGGTACGAATGCCCGGTCACCCAGCCGATGTCGGCCGCCGTCCAGAACACGTCGGTTTCTGCCTTGAGGTCGAACGTTCCCCAATGGGTGTAGGCACAGCCGACCAGGTAGCCACCGGTCGTGTGCAGGATGCCCTTTGGCTTGCCGGTGCTGCCCGAGGTGTACATGATGTACAGCGGCTGCTCGGCTGGGAACATCTCAGCGTCGTGCGCATCGGACTGCTTTCCGACGAACTCGTCCCACCACAGGTCGCGACCGTCCTTCATCACGACGTCTTGACCCGTACGGCGCACGACCAGGACGTGCCTGACCGTGGAGCAGTACTTCATCGCCTCATCAACCGCCGGCTTGAGCGCGGCTGGTGCGCCACGCCGGAAGCCGCCGTCCGCCGTGATGACAACCTCGACGCCGCAGTCGAGGATCCGAGTGGTCAGTGCATCGGCGGAGAATCCACCGAAGACCACGGTGTGCGGCGCGCCGATCCGGGCACACGCCAAGATGGCGACGATCGCCTCGGGGATCATCGGCAGGTAGATGGCCACCCGGTCCCCGGCCGAGACCCCGAGCTCGAGCAGCGCATTGGCGGCTTGTTTGACCTCGCGGGTCAGTTCGGCATAGGTGATCGTCCGGGTATCGCCGGGCTCACCCTCGAAGTAGAAGGCGACCCGATCGCCGTGGCCGGCCTCGACGTGCCGGTCGAGGCAGTTGTATGCGGCATTCAGTGTCCCGTCGGCGTACCACTTGGCGAACGGCGGATTGCTCCAGTCCAACACCTCGGTTGGTTCGCGACCCCAGGTCAGCCTTTTTGCCTGCTCGGCCCAGAAACCCTCGAAGTCCGATTCGGCTTGTCGGTATGTCTCAGCCGTCACGTTCGCGTTCGACGCCACGTCCTCAGGCGGAGGAAAACGGCGGTCCTCCTGCAGCAAGTTGTCCAGCGTCGAATTGCTCACTTCAGCCTCCTTGCCTCGACCTCTCACACCCTACCCAGGCGGTCCTTGATCACTCGGGGAGGCCTGACAGCGTCGTCCGCGAGCGTCGGCGCTGGCTCGGCGCTGTTGAGACGGGAGGCACAGCCTGCGAACGAGGGCGGACGCGACGCCCCGGAAGCGCGATCGAAGAGCGTAGACCGGACAAAGGCGGTCCTTCCGGCCGTTGTCTCCACCGGAAGGACCTAGGACGGGGCAGCTCCTAGGCTCAGCTCCATCCAGTTCCTACTTACCCAATCAACCCGAGCAGCACGCGGTTACGACGTTTGCCTCAGTCCCGACCGGTAGCGAAGGCCGCGTCGAAGGCGGCCGCAGGCGGCGTGAGGGCGTTCTGTCGGCGGATGAATTCCAAAGCCTCTGGGGCTCCGTCGAGGCGGTCCATTCCCGCGTCCTCCCACTCGATCGAGATAGGCCCGTCGTAGCCGCTCGCGTTGAGCATCCGGAAGATGCTCTCCCAGTCGGTGTCGCCGTGACCGGTGGAAATGAAGTCCCAGCCGCGTCGCGGATCGGCCCAGGGCAGGTGGGAGCCGAGCCGGCCATTGCGGCCGCCGCGCATCCGGACCTTGGTGTCCTTGCAGTCCACGTGATAGATCCGGTCGCTAAAGTCGTCCAGGAAGCCGACGTAGTCCAGGTCCTGCCAGACCATGTGGCTGGGATCGAAATTCAACCCGAAGCCCGGGCGGTGGCCGATCGCGTCAAGAGTGGCGACGGTCGTCCAGTAGTCGTAGGCGATCTCGGACGGATGCACCTCGTGCGCGAACCGCACGCCCACCTCGTCGAAGACATCGATGATCGGGTTCCACCGGTCCGCGAAGTCCGTGTAGCCAGCCTGGATGACCTCGTCGGCGACCGGCGGAAACATGGCCACGTAGTGCCAGATCGCCGAACCTGTGAAGCCGACAACGGTGTCGACGCCGAAGGCGGCTGCGGCCCGGGCCGTGGTCTTCATCTCCTCGGCTGCCCGTTGGCGGACACCTTCCGGATCGCCGTCGCCCCACACCCGGGGATTGACCATGTTCTTGTAGCGCTCGTCGATGATCGCCTCACACACCGCCCTGGCCGTTGAGGTGGTTGGAGATGGCCCAGCAGCCCAGGCCGTGCTTTTCGAGGGTGTCGCGCTTGGCTTGCAGGTATGCGTCGTCCTCCGCGGCCTTGGCCACGTCGAAGTGGTCACCCCAGCAGGCAATCTCAAGCCCGTCGTAGCCCCATTCGCCCGCCCGCCGGCACACCTCGTCGAACGGCAGATCCGCCCACTGTCCGGTGAACAAGGTGACGGGACGAGCTTGCTTGGGTTGCGCCTTTCCCGTTGCTTCTCTCATCGCTACTCCTTTTGTCCGCGGTCTGAACTGCCGAGCCCGTTGCTCGAACAAGCTCGGGGACACGTTTTCCACGCGCCTGAGTATGTCGAGGACCATGGCCCTCGACCAGCTCAGGACGCCGTCTTCGCAGCTCAGGGCATGCTGGGCACGGTGACCCAGCTGCTGTTTTCTGCCGAGTCGAGCATGGCGTCGCAGATGGCTGCTGCCCGAGCACCGTCGGCGAAGGTCGGCAGCCCGTCAGGCGGCGGCTCGCCGGTCGAGCGCGCCCGTACGGCGGCGTAGCTGTCGGCGACGAAAGCCTCGAAGCTCTGCGCATAGCCCTGGGTGTGACCGGCCGGCAGGGTGGCCAATCGGCGCTGCTCCGTCGAGCCTCGGCCGGGGTCCCGGTTCAGCACGCGCATGCCGTCGTCCGACCCGACCAGGAGGTACTCCGCCTGCTCCTGGTCGAAGGTCACACTGTGACGGCCCCCGTCGACCTCCAGCCAGAGCCGGTTCTTACGGCCGGCGGCAAGTTGGGAGATCACGGCCGATCCCGCTACGTCGTTGGCGGTGCGGAACAAGATCAGGGCGCTGTCCTCGGTTTCGACGTCGGTCAGCGGGGCGTCGGAGGGCGCGGCACTGAAGGTCTGGGCGGTTGCGGTCGGTCGCCGGGGGATCGCTATCGACGTGGTCGCCACGAGCGAGGCGATCCGCTCGCCGGTAACCCACTCAGCGAGATCGCACCAATGAGAGCCGATGTCACCGAAAGCCCGGGAGCGGCCGCCCTGTGCCGGGTCGACGCGCCAGTTGGAGACCTGCGGGTTCAGCATCCAATCCTGCAGATAGCTGCCGTGGATGAGATTCAGGGCGCCGAATTCGGTGTCCTGGATCTGGGCCCGCATCTCTCGGGCCATGGGGTGGAAGCGATAGGTGAACGGCATGGTGTTGACCACTCCGGTGTCGGCCGCCACCGAGGCGGCCCGCAGGGCCTCCTTCAGGCCGATTCCGAGCGGCTTCTCGCAGATGACATGCTTGCCGGCCTGCATAAGGGCGATCGCGTACGGCACGTGGGATGCGTTGGGCGTACACACGTGGACAAGATCAAGATCGGCGGCGGCGACCGCGTCGATATCCGGATAGCTGCTCTCGAGGCCCCAGCCGGTCGCCACCTGCTGGGAGCGGCTGGGGTTCGACGCCATGACACCGATGATTTCCGCGCCGGCCAGAATGGCGGCCCGGCGGTGCACGTCGCCGATCATGCCGGCGCCAAGGATGGCGACGCGCAGCCGGTCGGTCATGCTCGGCAGACTAACCCAGCAAGCTGCTGAGGATCGAGGTCGGCCTGGCTCCGCTCATCATCCAGGATGCGAAAATCCGCTGACCGACGAAAAACAATTCAGGAAAAAGCGCTGACAAACTCTTGTACATAGTCAGCCAATGTGGTTATCTAGCTTCGACGTGGTCAAGCCATGCGCCACACACCTCAGCCACCTTTGAGGGGTGTCGCATATGCCGAATTCTTCGCAGGTCGTCCTCCATCCCACCGTTGCCTCGAGCGCGCTGGTCGATGGTCAAAAACAAGACGGAAAGTCTTTACAGCACGCGCAGCGGCAAGAGCTCGCTGACCGTACGCTCGCCTTGTTGTTCAAGGCTCGCCAGGCCGGTGAGGAGGAGCGCCAGCAAATCTTCGATGAGGTCGTGACCTCGCATCTCTGGCTCGCCGAGACGTTGTCACGGCGATTTCTCCACCGAGGGGAAGACGAGGAGGACCTCCTGCAGGTCGCCCGTACGGGCCTGGTGGAGGCTGTCCAGCGCTTCGATCCCGAGCAGGGCGCCTTCATCGCGTTCGCGGTGCCCACGATCAGCGGAGTCTTGAAGCGACACTTCCGTGATCATGGCTGGATGGTGCGTCCGCCGCGGCGGACGCAGGAGCTTGCGTCGGGCATCTGGCAGCAGTGGCCGGCGCTGGTTCAGACCATGGGCGCGATCCCGAGCGCGCAGGATCTGGCGAATCAGCTCGGTGAAAGCGTGGGCGCGGTGCAACAGGCCCGCTATGCCAGCCACTGCTACAGTCCGGCGTCGATCGAGGCCGCGGTCGCGCGCGGAATGTCGTTCTCCTCGACCGAAAGCGAAGAGGAGATCGACCGCACCGAGGTGCGTCTCATCGTCAGTGCCGCGCTCGATCAGCTGACCGACTGCGAGCGCCAGCTGCTCTGGTACCGCTTCTACGAGCAGCGCTCCCAGGCTGAGATCGCCGATGCCATCGGGACCAGTCAGATGCAGGTCTCGCGGCTGCTGTCCCGCGTGCTCGGCAAGTTGCGCTCCATCATCGGAACTGTCGGGGAGACAGCGCTGGCCTCGTGAATGGATCACCGGGTCCTTGCCAACGAGCTGCTGGCCAACGAGCTGCTGGCCAATCGCCGACTCCGCTGAGCGGCAGGTACCGGTGGCAGCTCTTTTCGACTTATCGCTGGACGCGTGAAGGAGACTGTCCATGAGCTTCGAACCCCGGTACGCCATCGTCACGGCGTCCGACTCCGGTATCGGCAAGGCCACGGCCGTGGCGCTGGCGAAGGACGGCATGGATGTCGGGATTACCTGGCATTCGGACTCCGACGGCGCCGAAGCGACGGCAGAGGAGGTGCGCGCAGCTGGACAGAAGGCGTACGTCGTGCAGCTCGACACCAGCGACCTGCCCGGCTGCGGTAACGTCGTCGATGATCTTGCCGGACAGCTCGGCGGGTTGGATGTGTTCGTCAACAACGCCGGCATGGGCGCCGCGAAGTTGCTGCTGGACACCTCGTACAGCGACTGGCGGAAGATCGTCGCAGTTGATCTAGACGGAGCGTTCGTCTGCCTGCAGCGCGCAGCCCGTCGCATGGTGGATGCTCGCGCCGGCGGCCGGCTGATCGCGGTGACCAGCGTGCATGAGCATCAGCCGCGGGTCGGCTCGGGCGCGTACGACGCAGCGAAGCACGGACTGGGCGGGCTGATGAAGACTTTCGCCCTCGAGCTCGGCCGCTATGGGATCACGGCCAACTCTGTCGCGCCGGGCGAGATCTCGACCCCGATGACGGGTCAGGAAGATGAGGATCCGGCTGCCCAGGAGCGCCCGGGCATTCCGCTCCGCCGACCGGGCGATGCGCGCGAAATCGCTGCGGTGATTGCCTTCCTGGCCGGCCCGAAGGCTGGCTACGTCAACGGCGCCTCCTGGGTCGTCGACGGCGGCATGCTGCAGATGGGACCGCAGGGCGGCTCGCACATACAGAGCGACGACTGGCGCACGCCATAACCGCGGTCCGCGGGGGGCCTGGGTCGGCAACGAGCGCTCACGACCGCTCGTCCACTGATCGAGCTTGCCCAGCCGCCCGGGTGAGGGCCGGTCGAGCCATTGCGGGGTCGCCTCGCCGACCGGCTCAGGCACTGCCGGCGATAGACGACCAGATCGCCACTTCTCCAGATCCGCGGCGCATCGCCGCGAGCCAGGATCTGACCGCCCGCCACTCGCAGACCTCGCCCGAAACCCAGTCTGATTACTTCACCGCGAGGGCTCGAATGATCTCGAGGCCGGCGCGGATCAGGGCAAGGTTGTCTGGCGCTGGTGACCCGTCGGGCAGCTCGAGGGTGTCTTCGAGTCCGATCCGGGTAGCGAAGCCACGTTCCGCGGCGTACCGGAGCACTGGCCAGCAGCTGCTGCCCTCACCATGGAGAAGCACCTGGGTGTCATCGCCCACAATTCCGCCTATCGCGGCCAGCAGCGTGTCGGCGTTCAGGCGGCTTTGCGTGGCATCCAAACCATCGGGCAATTCGAGAAGCACCCGGAAGCAGTCGGCCCGGTGCGAAGAGGCCAACCATGACTCGACCGCCTCTTCATGCCAGAGTCCCGCTTCGACGCCGATCCCGCGCTCCAACAGAGCTGCCGCCAGTGCGTTCGCGCCAGGTTCATGCCAGTTGACGGACGCGAAGTCAGGCAGCACGGCCCAGGTACGGACCAGCGAATCGCGTTCCTCCGGATCGGCAACGGCCCATGCGCCGGTCGTGACGCCGAGCGGCACCGCAGGCCGTACCGCTCGCGCCGCGGTCAATGCGGTAGCCAGATCATCTGACTCCAGACTGTCGAAGCCTGCTGCATCCTTTGCATGGAAGTGAACCGCCCCCACGCCGGCCCCGACGACCAACGCGATGTCTCGCGCCAGCGCCTCCGGAGTGGTCGGAAGGGCTGGGTGCTCAGCTGGTAACCGAGCGCCGTTCAGGCAGGCCTTGAGCAACATGTGGTTGATCTTGTCAGCCTCGCGCCTCTGACGACCGCCCTGGAAATCGCAGGCTGGATTCCTGCGAGAGGCGAATATCTCGGCGCGTTGGCCGCGATTCCTCATCGAGCGTCGTATTCCCAGGGGGCGCGCCTCACCGGATCGTCAGGTGAGGTGGTCGAAGTCACCGCGTACCCAGGCGATGTAGCGGTCGGCTGACCGCCGGACCCACGGGGCGGCGTCCGAGCCGACCCGTCCGCCCAAGTTGTCGTAGAGCCGGTCGATGTCGAGCGCGGTCACTCGTTCCGCCACCTTCTGAACCGTTGCGGCGGAGAGCGGGATCTTATTGGGGTAGCTGCGCAGGAACGACACCCAGTGTTCATCTGGAGTGCCCACCACCGTGTCGCCGCTGAGGAGCACTCCACGCCCGTCGGCCCCGGTGAACCGCGCGACCGCGCTGCCTGGGAAGTGGCCGCCCACGCGGTGCAGCGTGACGCCGGGTAGCACCTCTGCCTCCTCGTCCCACACGGTGATGACCGGATCCTCACGCTGCAGCCACTCTCGGTCGGCCGCCGTGACGTACACCGGGGCCGAGCCGAACCGGTACGACCACTCCACCTGGACACCAAACATGTGCGGGTGACTCGCCGCTACGACCGCGACACCACCCAGCGCCGCCACTGCGGCCGCGAGGTCGTCATCGACATATCCGATGGGGTCCCACAACAAGTTCCCCGACGACGTCTGCAGCAGCAATGTGCGTTGCCCGATGCCGACCTTCGGCGTGACCGTCACCCCGAAAAGCCCAGCCTCGACGTTCTCCACGGCGCCGCGGCGTCCTTCCGTACTGAGCTCGTCGAGAGTTGTCCACCGCTGGCCGGTGGGCAGCACGTACTGACGCTCGTCGCTACAGATCAGGCAGACCGCTGGCGGTGCCGGTGTGTCAGCATGTTCGACTCCGCAGGTGCGGCAGATCCACGCGGTCATCGCAGAGACTCCCAGTATGGCGACACAAGACGACGGTAGCGGGAGCCTCGTCGGCTGGTGAAGAGTCTGACGCGCCTGCGCGTGGGCACACCGGGGGCGATGATCATGAATTACGGCGGTGACGCGCTTCGCATCATCGTGGTGATCTTCTTGTGCGCGCAATGGAGTCGCGATCCCCCTGCATCCCGCTCCGCGGGCTTGGGCAAGCTAAGACCTCGTGAGCGACCAGATCGTCCAGACGGCGCAGCGGGTTTTTGGCCACAACTCGTTGCGACCTGGCCAGTACGAAGCCGTGCGGGCACTATTGGACGGACATGACGTGCTGCTCGTGCAGCCCACTGGCGCGGGCAAGTCGCTGGCCTATCAGCTGCCGGCGGTGCTCATCGACGGCCCGACCGTGGTCGTCTCACCTCTGTTGGCGTTGCAGGAGGATCAGGCCACCCGACTGGAGGAGTACGGCCGGCGGACGGTAGCGCGCCGAGTCAGCTCCGCCGAAACGAAGAAGGAGCGGGATCAAGCACTGGCTGATGCTGCGGCCGGGCGAGTCGAATTCCTCTTCCTGGCTCCGGAGCAGTTGGCCAACGACGAGGTACGGGAAGCTGTGAACGCCATGCGTCCGACCTTGGTCGGCGTCGATGAGGCGCACTGCGTGTCGTCCTGGGGGCATGACTTCCGCCCGGACTACCTCCGCCTCGGCGAACTCCTCGAAGGCCTGGATGGCGCGCGGATCATCGCGCTTACCGCCACCGCCGCTCCGCCGGTTCGTGCCGACATCATCGAGCGGCTGCAGTTGCATGATCCGGTGGTCGTGGTCGGGGGCACCGCGCGGGAGAACATCTATCTGTCCGTTTCTCGCTGCCTCGACCAATCCGATCAGGAAGAGAAGGTCCTGGAGGCGGTCACCACGAGTGCGGGGCCGGGCATCGTCTACGTAGCCACCCGCAAGGCCGCCGAGCAGTATGCAGGTGAGCTGGGAACGCGCGGGGTGCGGTCCGCCGCGTACCACGCAGGCCTTCCCAAGCGCGTACGTGAGGACGTCCAGCAGCAGTTCATGTCAGGCGACGTCGACGTCATGGTTGCCACGTCGGCCTTCGGCATGGGAATCGACAAGCCGGACATCCGATTCGTGATCCATGCCCAAGCACCGGAGTCGCCGGACGAGTATTACCAGCAGGTCGGCCGGGCCGGTCGCGACGGTGATCCAGCCGTCGGCGTGTTGTTCTATCGGCCAGAGGATCTCGGGCTGGCGCGATTCTTCACAACCTCCATTCCCAAGGCCGATGACGTGGCAACCGTTCTCGGCGCCCTGGCAACCGATGGCATCTCCTCACGCCCCCACCTCGCTGACCGAACTGGACTCAGTGCCCGCGCTGTCGGACGCATCCTCAACCTGCTGGATGAGACCGGACTCGACGCCGATACCTCGGCGGTGGACCAGGTGATCGCCCGCGCAGAGGCGTACCGCTCGATCCACAAGTCCCGCATCGAGATGATGCGCGCCTATGCCGAGACCCAGCGGTGTCGCCGCCAGTTCCTCCTTCAATACTTCGGCGAAACTGACCCGTATATCTGCGGTGAATGTGACAACTGCCTGGCCGGCACAGCCACCGACGAGCCGGAGACGGCCAGCCCGTTCGCAGTGGAGCAGCGGGTGCGGCACGACTCGTTCGGCTCCGGTGTCGTGATGAGCATGGACGGCGATGAGATCACGGTGCTCTTCGACGCGGTGGGTTACCGGACGCTGTCCCTGCCGACGGTGCTTGATCGACAACTTTTGGTCGAGGCATGACCGGATGCCTGAAGCTGCTGGCGAGTCTCAACACCGCCAGCCGAGAAGCCGTTGGCCAGCACTTTCTTGTCGAAGTGTCGCGGAGCGGGACGCCGTGCGCATCCTGATGTGGGACGTGCACGGCGGTTACACCGACTCCTTGCTCGCCGGACCGCACGATTACCTCTTCCTGCCGCCGAATACAACAGGCCGCGGCGGCCTGGCGCGGTTCCATGGTGCGCCGCCGATGTCGGCGCGCGAGGTCAGTGCCGCCGAGTTGCGCGACGACCCACCTGATCTGGTGCTGCTCCAGCGGCTGGAGGAGGTCGGTCTCTGCCGCGAGGAGCTCGCTCGTGCACCCGGGGTCGAGCTGCCCGCGATCTTTCTCGAGCACAACACGCCCAAGACCGACGTCCCCAACACCCGCCACCCGCTGGCCGATGCGGCGGGACTGATGATCATCCAGGTCACGCAGTTCAACCACCTGTTCTGGGACTGCGGTAACGTGCCCACCCGGGTCATCGAGCATGGCGTCGCCGACCCAGGGTTGCGCTATCGCGGCGAGCTCGACCGTCTCGCTTTCGTCGTCAACGAGCCCGTACGCCGCTGGCGCGTTACCGGTACCGACCTGCTGCGTCGCTTCGATGGGCTGGATATCGACGCATTCGGCATCGATGCCGACCTACTACCCGACGCGCTGCATCCCAGTGCCGCGAAGGTCAGCTTCGCGGGCAACCTTAGCCCCGAAGATTTGTACGACGCCATGGCAATGCGGCGGGCTTATCTGCACCTCAACCGCTGGACGTCACTTGGACTGTCGCTGATACAGGCCATGCTGCTGGGCATGCCCGTGGTCGTGCTGGACGCCACCGAGGCCTCGCGCGCAGTTCCGCCGGACGCCGGTGCCTTGTCCGGTGACGTGGAGGACCTTGTCCAGGTGGCGCGGATGCTGCTGTGCGACCGGGAAGAGGCCGAGCGCCGAGGGCAGATCGGCCGCCGGGCGGCCCTCGAACGATACGGAATCGAGCGTTTCCTAGGCGAATGGGATGCCGCGTTCGCCGACGCAGCGAGCTAGGACTCTGATCAACCAAGTGCCTGGTGGTCGATGACCACCTGCTTTCCGGTGATCATTGGGGCCGCCGACAAGGATCCAGTGCACGTCATCGGCCAGGTGCGGGTACGCCTCGGCGAACCGGTGGCCGGAGAACGCTTGGGCGCTGTGTTCAGGGGCGAGGGTCATGGACTGGCTTTCTGTTGAGGGCACGGGAATCCAGTGCGGGTCAGCGCGCCGAGTGCCGTTTCAAGATCGGATTCGGGTACCAGAACATAATCGAAGGAGTAGGTCGACAACACGAAGACATTGACCCCCGCCTCCGCGCAAGCGCTGGTCGCCCGGGCGACGAATCCGGGAGCGCCGAAGGACAGACTGATCTCCAGCCGGATCACTGCGAACGGTCCCTGGATGCCCCGGCCGCCGATCCGAGCGGCCTCCATCCTCTCGGGTGATGAGGTCACTATCGTGACCTCCATCCCGTCTTGCACCACGGCAAGATCGCCCGGACCCAACGGCTCGGGCGCATCGGCCGGAAAGACGTAGACAACCTGGCCGGTCGACACGACGGGGCTGCTCGCGATCACCGATTCCAGCGTGGGTTCGGACACCGGCCGCTCCCTCACGTCAACCGTGCGACAAGACTGCCCGGCCGCTCGTCAACCGGCGCCGGCTGCGACAGACGTCGGGAGGCGGCCTGCATCACGTCCGCGACGTCGATGCTCAGCAGGCCGGGGTCCGCATGATCGCCGTGCGGGTCGCCGCTGGAACCATGCCAGAGAACGGTGTGCGGACCGTCGGCGGGCGGACCCCATAGGCTCGGCGGAGTCGGACCGAACAGCAGCACCGACGGCGTGCGGTACGCGCTGGCCAGGTGAGCGACGCCCGTATCGCCGCAGATGACCAGCCGTGCGCTCGCTACCAGAGCTGCCAGCTGCATCAAATCCAGCTCGCCGCAGAGATTGCTTTGCAGCGTCAATCCGCCGCTGCCGACCACCTTCGCTGCCGCGGTCGCCTCATCGGACGTGCCGGTGACCACGATCTGGTGACCGTCGGCCGCGAGCCGGCGGGCCACGGCCCCGAAGCGTTCGGCCGGCCAGCGCCGCGCGGAGGCCGCCGCCCCGGGATGCACGACGACCGCATCGGCGACCAGCGGCGGCATCTCCGGCGGCAACAGCCGCAGATCGCCTGAATCGGCCGGGATCCCTTCGAACTCCAGCAGCCGGCACCAGCGGTCGACCTCGTGAAGATCATCCCGCCATTGGGGACCCGCGACTCCCGGTCGAAGCGGATGGCGGTGCGTGATCAGCTTTCCAGCACCGGTCGCGACCAGATCATCGATGCTCTCCAAGCCGCGGCCATGCAGATTGACCCCCAGATCAGGCCGCGGAGCAATGGCACCCAGCCGGCCGAGGCCTTCGGTGGGATGCAAGTGATCAAGTGCACCGGTCAGGCCGATCAGCGGTGCGAGGTATGCCGGGGCGGCGAGTGTCAGCACCGCCTCGGGGTATGCCGAACGGAGCGCCCGATACGCGGGCACGCCGGTCAGGAAATCCCCGAGCCCGAGCGCACGCAGAATGAGGACGCGCAGCACTGTCAGGGCCAGGACCCCTCGGTCGAGGCGCAGACCACCAGCTCGCGGACTTCGCAGCCGGGCGGCTGGCTTAGGGCAAAGACGACCGCTGCAGCAACGTCAGCCGGCTGGTTGAGCTTGGCGTCCGGCGGTGGCTTGTACTGCTCGGTCCGGCCATCGAAGAACGGCGTGTGCATGCCGCCGGGGATGAGCAGCGTGACGCCGACCTCACCCGCTGTCTCGGCGGCCAGCGCGCGGGTGAAGCCGACGACGCCGAACTTGGAGGCGCAGTAGGCGGTCGCGTCGCCGACCGCCTTGATCCCTAGCGTCGAGGCGCACGTCACCACCCGACCTCGGCTGCGCTTGAGGTAGGGGAGCGCAGCCCGGATCACCGCTGCCGTGCCGAGCAGGTTGACCTTGATCACGCGCTCCCAGTCCGCGGCCGGAACTTGATCGAGCGGTCCACAGGAGTCGATGCCGGCTGCGGTGAACACGCCGTCCAACCGGCCGCCGTTGGCGGCCACGATGGCGCTCACTGCGCGCTCGGCCGCCGCCGAATCGGCCAGATCGACGTGCTCGTACGGGAGGTCGTCAGCGGGTGCGGCGAGATCGAGTACCAGCGGGCTGCCGCCAGCAGCCCGCACGGCGTCGACGGTGGCCGCACCGAGCCCGGAGGCACCGCCGGTGACCAGGATCGTGCCGATCGTGGTGCGGCCGTCGGCGGTGAAGGAGCAACTGTTGACGGGGCGGGCATGGTCGTGGTGGTCATGAAGCCTCCTGAGGAACGGTGGGGACGGCAGACTGGTCGAGCCGCCGGTTGAGTGTTGCGGTGTCGACGAGACGAGACGTCGAGTAGCCCGGTACGACAGGAACCAGGACGATCTGCCCGCCGAACTGCCGCACGACGTCGGCTTCCGGCATCGGCCGGTTCGCGTAGTCGGTGCCCTTGACCCAGATGTCCGGCTGGAGCTTGGCCAGCAGATCGGCCGGAGTCTCCTCGTCGAAGATCACCACGCCGTCGACTGCGGCCAACGCATGCAAGACCCGAGCGCGATCCTTCTCGGCAACGACCGGACGGCTCGTGCCTTTGGCCCGGCGGATCGAGGAATCGGAGTTCAGGCAGACGATCAGCGCGTCGCCCAGTGCCCGTGCCTGCTCCAGCAGGTTGACATGCCCGCGATGCAGCAGGTCGAAGCAGCCGCCCGTGGCGACGAGCCGCCCTCCCGTCCGGCGAATGCGATCGGCCAGCTCGAACGGGTCCGATCGCTCGCTCAAGCTGCCGGATCCTGGCACGAACGCGCTCCGGGCGACGGTGGAGAACGAGGTAGCCGCGCCCGCATTCACGTAGCTGGCAGCCGAGTTGACCGCGGCTCGAACCGCCTCATGCGGATCTGCTCCCATTCGCAGAGCTTCTGCAGCCGCGGCCGCGAAGGCATCCCCAGCCCCGCACGTGTCGGCTCGCAGCCGCACTCGTCGATCGAGCAGTGGAACGGTTGAGGTGGTTCGTGACTTCCGGTCGGTGACCGTGGCACCTCTTTCACCTCGGGTGATGGCCACCGCTTGCGCTTCCCAAAGATCGCACAGCAGGTGCGCTTGAATCCCCGGATCCCCGGTCTGACTGAATCGCACCGCCTCCGCGGCATTGGGCGTCACCAATGCACAGCCGGGAACCGGTTCGGCGCCGGCCGGATGCGGATCCCAGACCAACGGAATCTGGGCCGCTCGATGCTTCAGGCGCTCCCGCAAGGCCGGTAGTGAGGCGACCCCCCGCCCGTAGTCAGAGACCACGACCGCGCTCGCCTCGGCCAGCGCCTCGATGACCGCCGGCGGAATCAAGGCACCGTCGGCGCGACCGTCACCGGTGTCCAGCCGCACCAACGGAACGCCTGCGGCCGAGACGCGGGTCTTGCAGACCGTGCTCCCGCGCAGCCGCAGCGGCCGGACGTCGACGGCGGGATCGAGCAGGTCGCGCAGTGCATCCCCCGCATCGTCGGCGGCCATCGCGGTGATCAGTACCACCTCATGAACGGTCTGGGCCGCGATCAGCGCAGCCAGCCCTGCACCTCCCGGCCGCTGCCACGATCGCTGCACATCGACCACCGGTACCGGCGCATCCGGGCTAAGCCGATCGGCGGTCCCTTCGATGTCGATGTCCAGCAGCGAATCACCCACGACCACCATCGGCCCAGTGCTCATGTCGGCACCCCGAGTGCATCGTCGAGCGCGATGCACAGCGCGTGCACCACCAACAGATGGATCTCCTGCACCGTGGCGACGGTGGCTGCGTCGACCGGGATGGCGTAGTCCGACAGTGCCGCCAGCGGATTAGGGGCCGGCCCGGTCAGCGCCCAGACGGTGACGCCGATGTCCAACGCGGCTTTGGCGGCGGCCACCACGTTGACGCTGGTCCCGCTGGTCGAAAAGGCGACGAGTACGTCGCCCGGTCGGCCGTGGGCCCGGACCTGACGGGCGAACACCTCCTCGACGCCGTAATCGTTCATGATCGCAGTGGTGGCGGCGGAGTCCGCGCCGAGAGCGATCGCGGACAACGGCTGCCGATCGTGGCGAAAGCGTCCGACAAGCTCGCCGGTCAGATGCTGAGCTTCGGAGGCGCTACCACCATTGCCGCAGGTGAGCACCCGGCCGCCAGCCGCGAAGACCTCGGCGAGCTGCTCGGCCCAGCCGGCGACGATCGGCGTCAGCACCGCGCACCCTTGGCTGCTCGAGCCAACGCCGCAAAATGCTCAGTGACCAAGTGGTGGCGGGAAGGGGTGGTCTCGTTGCTGATCATGGTGCACCAACTCCGGTGTAGGCGAGCCTGTCCGACGGCGTCGACGACCTCCTCGGGCCGGATCGAGCTGAGGCAGGGATGGCCGGGCAGGGGACAGATCCGAGCGCGCGAGTCGCGGCAGGCTGCCTCCTGGTCGCCGAGGATGATCATGGGAATGCCGTACGGTGCCCAGCGGGCTGCCGGGACCACCGGCGCGAACAGCGAAACCACCGGCGTCGCCACCGCGGCGGCCAGGTGCGCCGGTCCGGTGTTCGGCGCGACGACGACCTGAGCCCGCTCGAGGACCGCGGCCAGCTGCGGCAAGTCGAGCCGTCCAGACAGGTCACGCGCTCGACCGTCGGCGACATGTGCAGCCAGCGTGGCCTCGGCGGCGGAGCCGGTGATGATCACCCGGTGCTCGGCGTCCACCAGCCGGCGACCAGGCTTCTGCTGTGTTCTGCCGTGGGCCGCCGGGAGCTGGTCGAGGCGCCCGGATGGAAGACGACGTACGGATCGGACCCAGTCCAGCGCGCCACATCCGGCAGCGGCCGCCGCACGGCAAGCCGGGCACCTTGCTCGTCGGGCAGGAATCCGGCGGCCTCTGCCAGCGAGAGGTTTCGTTCGGGCTCCGGGAGCTGATCCGGAAGCCGATGGCGCAGATCGAGCAGCGAACCGGGGTAGTCCTCGCTGATCGCACCGATCCACCGACGCCGGCCATCCGGAGCAGCAGGGCCAGCGGCAGCGGCGACTGGTGAAAGGACGTCAAGATCAGCGCAGCGTCGACCTCGGCGTCGCGCACCGCCGTGATCAGAGCCGAGATCTTGTCTGGTTCGACCGGCCCTGGCTCGAACACTACCCATGGCGCCACGAACTCGAGCACCTCGTCCACACCGGGTAGCAGGAGAGCATCGGCCGGCGGCCCTCGCCGACCAGCATGGTCACTTTGGCCGCCGAGCCTGCCACCGCCCTGACCGCGGGCCCGGTGAGCAACAGATCGCCCAGGCTGTCCAGCCGGGCAATGAGGATGTGTCCGCGGCGGGCGGATTCCGGAGCCGGTCCGCTCACCCGAGCCGGCCTACGCTCTGGCGGACGGCCGCCGCGAGGTTGGGTGCCACCGAAGCCACCACCGCGGCCCGATCGACCTCGAGCGGCCGGGTGTCACCGTTCGGTACCAGCACGGCCCGGGCCCCGGCGGTCAGGGCCGCATCGACGTCGGCCCCGATGTCGCCGATCAGGACGCAGTCGCGCGGGGGAAGGCCGAGGTCGTCGGCCGCCGCCACCACCATTCCGGGCGCTGGCTTGCGGCAGCCGCAGGCGTCCTCGTCGGACCGTGCACACACACCTGCCAGGTGTCGAACGGCCCGAGCAGCGACTCGACACGCGCGTTCACCGACGCAAGCTCGTCCGGAGTGATCAGACCGCGGGCCACCCCGGACTGATTGCTGACCACGCCGACGGCAATGCCGACTGCGCCGCAGGGCGGCCAGCGTCTGGCCGGCACCGGGTACGGGCTGGACGCCGTCCGGGGTCGGTCAGGTAAGGCACATTGTCGATCAACGTCCCGTCCCGGTCGAACAGAACGGCCTTCGGGCCGCTGCTCGGGCGGTTGCCGATCGGCGCGTCGTACGTTGATCTCGCCGCGGAGTCGGTGCCAGATCGCCAGCGGGGGAATTGCGGCGCTGGTGATGAGCATGGTGGCGACCTCCCCGCGGCTTCGCGGTCCGGGCAGGATCCTTTCCGAAGGCGAACTCGGCCGTGAGCACCGTCCACAGCGTGCTCGATCCTGCCGCCAGTCGACCGCGCCGAGCGGTCAGGCCGGCGAGCGCCGCTCCGCCGCGCATCGACAGTGAGCAGATGCCGGCCGGTACGGCCCCTGCCGGCCGCAGTGAGCCTCCGCCAGTGCCGCCCGAACTTGGCGCGCAGCAGTGCGTTGTCGGCGTTGCCGGCTTGTGCGCGAAGGCTGCTGCGCCAGCCACCGCGCGCGGTGATGGGGTGGGTGGTCACCCGATCACCCCAGACGATCGAGAACCCGGCCCGTAATGGTCCGCAGACCAAGATCAGCATCTTCCCGGAAGGCACGCGGGAAGCGCTCGTCGAAGCCGCCGGTCGCCAACAGGGCCGAGCGCCGGTACGCCATGTCGGCGGTGATCCACCGCGCTCCCACCAGACCGGTCGTCCGCCGCTCCTCGTCGGTCGGTCGCCGGCCGGGCGGCAGCGGCACGAGCAGCCAGGCCTGGGAGGCGCCGACATCGTCGGCAAGATCACGAAGGTCCCGCGCCAAGCCTGGTGCACCAATCCGACGGTACGGCCACGTCGTCGTCGAGAAACGCCACCCACTCCGACTGGGTGGCTTGCCAGCCGGCATTCCGCGCAGCGGCGGGGCCACGGCCGCAAGTTCGCACCACGACCAGCGGTGCCGACGTTGCCGGCAGGCTCAACGGTGAGCCGGGAATCGGCCGGTCGTCAGCGATCACGATCCGTGCTGGGGCCGGCGCTTGATCGACGGACGCCACCAGCTCGGCCAGGCTTGGTCGACCGATCGTCGGAATGACGACGGAGTAATCGATCTGCGGCTCGCTCATCGCCGCACGAGGAACGAGCCGATCGCCAACGCGTCGATCGGCGCCGAGCCGAAGAGCTCGAGAGCGTCGCGCGGGCTGTCCACCATGGGCCGGCCGGCGGTGTTGAGGCTGGTGTTGACCACCACGGGGATGCCGGTGAGCCGGTCGAAGGCGCAGCAGCAACGCTGCCATCCGCTCGTCCTCGCGCGGATCAACGGTCTGGATGCGGGCGGTGCCGTCGACGTGGGTGACCGCGCGAAGGCGGTCCCGCCAGCGGCGGCGCCACATCGTGCACGAACAGCATGTAGGGGCTGGGCACCGGCCCTCGGGAAAAGATCTCTGCCGCACGATCGAGGAGCACCATCGGAGCGACCGGGCGGAACTGCTCCCGTCCCTTGATGTCGTTCAGCCGCTCGACGTTGTCCGAGCGCTCGGGGTGGGCCAGCAGTGAGCGATGACCGAGCGCCCGCGGGACCGTACTCGGCGCGCCCTTGGAACCAGGCCACGACGCCGTTTCCGGCGATCACCTCTGCGGCTGGCCTCGGCGATGTCGGCTGGGCGCTCGTACGGCACCCGAGCGGTGATCAAGATCTGCTCGATCTCGGCGTCACTCCAACCTCGGCCGAGGGCCGCGGTGGTCATCGGCACGATCTCGTCGCCCGCTTCGGCGGCCAGAGTCAACGCGGCACCGAGAGCGGTGCCCGAATCGCCGGACGCCGGCTGCACCCAGATCTCGCGGAATGGGCTCTCCGCGAAGAGCCTGGTGTTGGCCACGCAGTTCAGTGCCACACCGCCCGCCATAGCCAGCTTCTCGTTCCCCGTCCGCTGGTGCAGCCAGCTGCACAGGTCGAGTAGCACCTCCTCCAGCACGGCCTGGACACTGCAGGCGAGGTCGGCGTGCCGCTCATCGAACTCGGTGCCCGGCCTACCGGCCGGCGCGAGCGCGGCCCAGTCAACCGGCTCGGTGCGAAAGCCGCCGTCCCCAGTGGCATGAACAAGCTGCCGGAACAGGCCGACATGCCGCGGACTGCCGTAGGAAGCCAGCGCCATCACCTTGTACTCGTCGCTCGAACGCTCGAAACCGAGATGCGCGGTGAGGTCCTCGTACAGCAATCCGAGCGAGTGCGGCAATCGCTGTGCCGCGAGGATGTCGAGCTTGCGGTCGCGATACTCCCCAGCGAGCATCGCTGTGGACTCGCCACGACCGTCTGCGACGAACACGGCACAGTCGCCCAGGCTCGGTCCAGGTCCAAAAGGGGCCGCCAGGCCGGCCGAAGCGGCGTGGGCGACATGGTGGCGTACAAAGGAAAAGATCTCCGGGGCGTATCCGGGAAGCACGGTTTTCAGGAACTGAGGCGACCTGGTCGCGAAGGTGGTGCGCAGGTCTTCCCAGGCTGGGTCGAGGCCACCGGAGGTGGGATCGACGAGGGCCGGGTCGTAGGAGTACCCCACGGCATCGAGGTCGCGGGCTTCGAGTCCTGCCTGCTCCAGGCACCAGGCAATGGCCTGGTCGGGCAGCTCCCAGGTCGAGAACGGCACGGCCCGCTTGGCGTGCTTGCGGCGGCTGAAGCGCTCCTCCTCGGCGGCGGCGACCGTACGGCCGTCCACCACGACAGCGGCCGCCGAGTCGTGGAACACCGCGTTGATGCCGAGAACCCGCACGCGTCTCCCCCTTGTCGACGAACCTGCTTACCCGTCCTCAGCGAGAATCAAAACACCCATAGGTAATTTGCTTCGGAGCACAGCATTGCTGTGTGCGGCCGCATCGTCAACGCGGGCCGGTCAGGGCCTGTTGCGCCCGCAGCACCTGTGTGTAGATCGCTGCCGTCGAGGCGGCGACTCGATCCCACGTGTAATGACTGAGCGCGCGCTCCCTGCCCGCGCGCCCGAATGCGGCGCGCCGCTCATGCGAATCGAGCAGGAAGCGCACCGCGCCGGCGATGGCGGCGGGGTCGCGGGGAGGGACCAGGATGCCGGTTCGCCCATCGACGACGCTGTCCAGCAACCCGCCGACGGCACTACCCACCACCGGGACTCCACAGGCCATCGCCTCCAACGGCACGATGCCGAACGGTTCGTACCACGGTGTGCAGACGACCACATCTGCCGATCTCAGGAGCGCCGCCATCTGGCCACGCGACATCTTTCCGATGAACCGAACGCGGTCTATGACGCCGTGCTGGCGGGCAAGCATGTCCAGCCGCTCTCGCTCGGAGTTGGAGGCCGCATCGGCGGGGCCGTCTCCACCGGCGATCACGAGTTCGACGTCGGGCAGCTGCGACATCGCCTCGACCACCGAGCCGACGCCTTTGCGGGGCACCAGCCGGCCGGCGCTGACCAGCCGAAACCGCGCCTCGCGGGCCAAATCCCACTCCACCTCGTCATGAGGAACCGGCGTGAAGTGCTCGACATCGACCCCGCACGGTACGACAGAGGTGCGGTCAGCCGGAATTCCCAATTGAGCCAGTTCAGCGATTTCGTCGCTGCAGGTGGCGATGATGTGGTTGCAGGTGCGGCCGATCAACGCCTCAGTCGCAATCCGTTCTTGCGGGCTGGTGTCCGCTGGGCCCTGATGGCGTCTTTTTACAGATCCCAAGGCGTGAAACGTCACCACGGCGGGGAGCCGCAGCGGCGTGGCGACCTCGATCGCCGCCCAGGCCGACATCCAGAAGTGGGCGTGCAACAGGTCCGGCAGATCACTGTCCAATCGTTGCCAGAGGTGTTGGGCGAATTCGGGCATGTGAGCCCACAAGTCATCTTTGGCAAGCGGCAAGGGGGGGCCGGCGGGTAAGTGGACGACGTCATAGCCGGGGATCGTCGTGACGCGCTCACTGAGTTCTGGGTTGTCCCGGCGGGTGTAGACCACAACGTCGTGACCCCGTCGAACAAGTCCCGCCGCCAATTCGGCGACGTGGACATTCTGACCGCCTGAATCAACGCCGCCGATCATCGCGAGCGGGCTGGCGTGCTCGGAGATCAAGGCGACGCGCACTGCTCACCCCTCGAGAACGGGTTTGGATCACAGGTCATGGGGTACTCCAGTGATACGAGCGCAAAGTCGCGCAGTGTGCAGTGGGCCCTTAGTCGTGGGCATCGCGGTCATAACCCAACCCAAACCGAAGGAGGTTCGTCATGGCAACCGGTGTAACCGGCCTCGACGACGTCAGGTACGACCTGATCAGCGTCCAGTATCACTCGCTGAAGGCTGGTCACGACTATGGACAGTACGTCCGTGACGCGCGGAACGCGGGTCAGGATGAGATCGCCGAGTCTTCGAGCAGGTCTTGAAGGAAGACTCCGATCGCGCTGCGCGCTGCCACACGTTCTTCGTGCCGATCACGGGGAGCGGCGAATTCAGCGAAGCGCCGCGGTCCTGACGATTTCGCAGCACACCAACCGAACCCCGGCTGTTTACAATGTAAATGGACTGGGTAATGTCGATATGGCACATCGACCATCGATGTGCCTCCTGCCACAGTCACCGGCTGCCACGGCGGCCGAAGACCGGCGGGACGAGCTAGAACGGAGCTAAACGTGAGTAACCCAACGTACGGTCAGGGTTCCGACCCCACCGCATCTGGCGGTTCCAGCGCAGGCGCCCCCGAGCCCTACGCCAGTGATCAACCTGTTTCGGCGGACCCCTACACCAGCGATCAGCCGATTTCGGCCGACTCCTACACCAGCGATCAGGCGATTTCGACCGATCCCGTATGTCCGAGTTCCTACGACGGCAGTCCACCGACGAGTTCCACCTCCACGAGAGACGTGGCGAAGGGTGAAGCCGGCGCCGTCAAGGACACGGCAGTGGGCGCCGGCAAGAACGTCGCCTCCACCGCACGCGATGAAGCGGCCAACGTCGTCGCCGAAGCCGGCACCCAGGCCAAGAGCCTCATGGGCACCGTGACGGAAGAGGTTCGCAGCCAGGGCCGCACCCAGCAATCGCGGCTGGCCGGAGCTGTGCACTCGGTAGCCCAGGAGCTGGGCAGCATGAGCGCCAAGTCCGAGCAATCGGGACCCGTCGCCGATCTGGCCCAGCAGGCTTCGCGAAAGGCCGGCGAGGTCGGGCACTGGCTGGAGAACAAGGAGCCAACCGAGGTGCTGGATGACATTCGGGCCTTCGCCCGGCGTCGCCCGGCGATGTTCCTCGGGCTCTGCGCGCTAGCCGGCGTGGTCGTCGGCCGGTTGGGCCGGGGAGCCGTCGCGGCCAATACGAGCCTTGACTCAAAGGACGGCTCCTCGTCCTACGGCTACGACGCTGCCTCGTACTCAAGCACTCCGGGGAGGTACGCCACAACGACTCCGGACACGGGTTACGGAACCGGGTATGACACCGGTTACTCCGGCGCCGGCAGCTACAGCGGCGAAACGGCGGCCACGGGCCCGTCCATCGGCTATGCCGCGGGCAGCATGCCCGATAGCGGCGGAACCTACGCCGGTGACGAGGATCTCCAGCCGCCCTACGGTGGACAGGGTGATCTGAACCGATGAGCACCGAGTACACACCGACGCGGGCCACCGACGAGTCGACATCGGTTGTCGGCGCTGCGCGGGAGAGCTACCAGTCGACGCGCCCTGCCATGGAGTCGGAGGACGGCAGGAGCATCGGACAGATCATGGGTGATGTCACCCGGGATCTTTCGACCCTTATGCGCCAGGAAGTTGCGCTGGCAAAGGCGGAAGCCCGGGAATCGGGCAAGCAGGCCGGTAAGGGCATCGGCATGTTGGTCGGCGCGGGAGTGGCCGGGCTGCTGTTCCTCGTCTTCCTCTCCGTCTGGGCCTGGTGGGAGCTGGGCGCGCAGATCGGCCGTAGTTGGTCGGCCATGATCGTCGCTGTGGTCTGGGCCATCATCGCCGCCATCCTGCTGTCGCTCGGCCGTTCGGAGATGAAGCGGATACGCGGCCTGCAGCAAACGACCGACACCCTGGGCAAAGTCCCCAATGCACTGAAGGGCCACGAGGAGGAGAACCGATGAGCGTCAGCAACGACCCGGACGAGATCCGTGCCGACATCGAACGCACGCGGGCAGAGTTGAGCGACAACGTCGACGCTCTCGCCGATACCGCCAATCCAAAGAACATCGCCAAGCGGCAGGCCAGTCGGGTCAAGGAAGCCGCCGTCGGCGTAAAGGAGCACATCATGGGATCTTCTGACGATCCGTACGACTCGGGGCGAGTGGGTGACGCCAAGTACGCGGTGCAGGATAAGGCCGCTGACGCCAAGTACGCGGTGCAGGACAAGGCCGCCGAAGCCAAGTACGCACTCCAGGACAAGGCCTCGGCCGTGGGCGACGCGGTCAGCAGCGCCCCGGCTCAGGTCAAGCAGAAGGCACGCGGCAACCCCTTGGCGGCCGGCCTGATCGCCTTCGGAGCCGGCTTGCTGGTCTCCGGCCTCATCCCGTCGTCCCAGAGGGAGCAGGAGGCGGTCTCGACCCTGCAGGAGAAGGCTGAGCCGCTGAAGGAAAAGGCCACCGAAGCGGCAAGGGAAGTCGCGTCGAACCTGCAGGAGCCGGCGCAGCAAGCTGCTCAGTCGGTCAAGGAGACCGCAGCCGAGGGCGTCCAGAATGTCAAGGACGAGGGTGTGTCCGCCAAGGAGAACGTCCAGGGTCAGGTGCGAGACTCCGCGGAGACCGTCAGGCAGCAGCAATCTGGCTGAGCGCCGACCCGGGGGTGCTCGGCCGACGTGAGAAGGAGTTTCTTAAATCATGACGACCACCGATAGCCGAACCGGAGAAGAGCGCAAGGCGCAGGAGCGAAGCGGTGGGGTGCCCGGCGGTGACGCCGAGCGCCCCACCGACATCCCTCCGAAGGGCTGGTTTCAGGTCGCCAAGCGCGGCTGGAAGGAAGCCAAGGCCGACCAGGTCCCATTTCTGAGTGCCGGTGTCGCGTACTACGCGTTTCTGGCGTTGTTCCCGGCCTTGCTCGCGCTCGTGTCGCTTTACGGCCTGGTCGCGGACCCGGCCACCATCGCCGCGCAGATCCACTCCTTGGCGGGTGGCGCACTTCCTGCTGAGGTGCAACAGCTCATCACTGACCAGGTCAACTTGGTGGCCAGCAGGCGTAAGGCACTCGGCCTGGGCGTCATCGTCGGTGTTGCCATTGCCCTGTTCAGCGCTTCCGGCGGCATGGCCAACCTGATGACCGCAGTCAATCTTGCCTACGACGAGGAAGAGAAGCGCGGGTTCATCAAGAAGCGGTTGCTGGCCTTGGCGCTGACCCTCGGTGCGATTGTCTTCATGGTGATCATGCTCGCGATCGTCACCGTGTTGCCGCCACTGTTGGAGCGGCTGGTGGGCGGCGGCGCCCTTCGCTGGGTGCTGCAGATCGCCGGCTACCTCCTGATGTTCGTCATCGTCACGGCAGCGCTGGCGATTCTCTACCGCTTCGCCCCCGAGCGGGACGCCCCGAAGATGAAGTGGGTCTCAGTCGGGGCTTTGGTGGCGACGGTGATCTGGCTGATCGCCTCCATCGGCTTTTCGATCTACACCTCGACGCTGGGCAACTACGCCAAGACGTACGGGGCCATCGCCGGCATCGTGATCTTGTTGTTCTGGCTGTGGCTGACCGCGTACGCGATCTTGCTTGGGGCGGAGATCAACGCCGAGGCCGAGCAGCAGACCGTCAAGGACACAACCAAGGGGCAGGAGGAACCGCTCGGCTCCCGCGACGCGGTCAAGGCCGACTCGCTGCCGCCTGAGAACCCCGATAAGGCTGACGCGGAGACGAACGCAGGCAAGGACCGGTCACTCGGCGAGAAGGGCTAGGCGGCCGCGGTGGCGGTGTCCCGGCAGTTTCACTGTTCGGCAGACGACGTCTTCACAGTCCTCGCGGACGGTTGGGTTTATCCGGTCTGGGTGGTCGGCGCATCGCGGATGAGAGCGGTGGACGACGACTGGCCGTCGGTAGGTTCTCACCTGCACCACTCGGCCGGTGCGTGGCCACTGCTGATCGACGACACCAGCGAGTGCCTGGCCTACGATCCGCCACGAACTCTGGTCTTGCAGGCGCGGGGGTGGCCCGCGGGCGAGGCTCGGGTCGAGATCACCGTCGAACCTTCTGGAACGGGGTGCCTGGTCTCTATCGCCGAGGATGCGTCGAGCGGCCCGGCGCTGTTGGTGCCCAAGCCGGTGAGGCTGGCCATGATGGCCCTACGCAATCGGGAAGCCCTTCGCCGGCTGGCCTACCTCGCCGAAGGCCGCGCGCACAACTGAGCGTCGCTGGTCCTCCCCGAGCGTCGCTGCTGCCTCCCCGAGCGTCCGCTTCTCCTCCCCGAGCGTCCGCTTCTCCTCCCCGACTTTGAGCCCCTCCGGCACTCCTTGAGCCGGAAGGAATGGGCTCAAAGTGGGCTCACGGGGCTCAAGGTCGAGGTGCTGAGCGCTGGGCGAGCGGAATTTGTGACCGATGCGGAACTTGTGCCCGCGGAGTCAACCTCGCACCGGCGAGTGCAGCGCGGGCGGCGTTCATCCCGCAAGCGCCGTGCACGCTGCCGCCCGGGTGCGCGGAGGCGGAGGCGAGGTAAAGGCCGCGGATCGGCGTATTGGCCCGACCCAGACCGGGTATGGGCCGGAAGATCACCTGCTGGTCGAGAGCCGCCGTACCGCCGTTGACGGAACCGCCGACCAAGTTGGCGTTACGCGCCTCGAGATCGGCGGGCCGAAGGATCCGGCGGACCAGGATGCGATCGGCGAACCCCGGCGCGTGCTGCTCGATCCGAGCCTGCATCCGGTCGGCGAACCGCTCGGCCTCGCTCGCATCCCAGGAGCCAGTCAGCTCGCCGCTGGCGTCGGACCGCACCTCTTGAGGTACGTGGGTGTACGCCCATAAGGATTCGGTTCCGGCCGGTGAGCGAGTGGGGTCAGTCGTGGTCATCTGGCCGATCAGCAGGAACGGCTGGTCTGGGATGGCTCCAGCGCTCAGCTGCCCATCGAAGGTCGTCAGCTCCTCGTAGGAGTCGGCGATGTGCACCGTTCCGGGCGCGTACGGTGGCTGTTCCGCCCACGGCACCGGTCCACTCAGCGCGTAGTCGATCTTGAATGTCGCCGGGTCCCGGCGGAAGGCCCGCATCTTCGCGAGGGCGCTTGACGGCAGATCATCAGCGGAGACGAGCTGGCCGTAGAGCTGTTCGGCTCCGACGTCGGCCAGCACGGCGCGGCGGACACGTACGAGCTGATCATGAACTCTGACGCCAACCGCCCGGCCGGAGTGGACGTCGATCCTGGCTACTGGCGCGTTGGTCTCCACCTGGCCGCCGTGGTCGACGAGCCGGTCGCGCATCGCTTCGGTCAGCTTGCCCGCACCACCCTCCGGCACCGGGAAGCCGACAGTCTGGCCGAGCATGATCAACAGCGTGCCGAGGAAACCGGAGCCGGCAGCATCGAGCGGAATGTCGGCGTGCAAGGCGTTTCCGGCCAGGAGCAGCCGTGCCCCGTCACCGCCGAACGCGTGGCTGAACTGGGTGGAGGCCGGGGTGAGCATGCTCCGGACGAACGACAGACCGCCCACCCGCGGCAGCTTGGCCAGGGCCTTGAGGCCTGGCCGTATCGGGGGGAACGGGGTCAGCAGACAGTCGATCAAGGTCGGTCCTATGATCTGCCATTGATCATGTATCGAACGCCAACCCGCGCCGTCACCGGCGTGGTCGGCGTCGAGGAGGCTTGCGGTGATCTCGAGGTCGCGGTGCAGTATGACCCACGAGTTGTCGGCCCGTGGATGGCCGAGCACGGCCGGTGCGTGTACCCAGCGCAGCCCGTAGCGCTCGAGGTGCAGACCTCGGATGACCGGGGAGGCTGCGGCCATCGGGTAAAAGGCGCTGAACGTGTCGTGGACGAAGTGCGGATGAAGCTCACGGTCACTGCGCACCGCGCCGCCGACGTCCGGTTGAGCCTCCAGCAGCAAGGTGTCCCAGCCCGCGTCAGCCAAGCGGTTCGCCGCCACTAAGCCGTTGTGGCCGGCGCCGATCACGACCGCGTCAACCTCCGCCGGGAGCGCCATCATCTGCCTTTCGCCGAGGTCAGGTAAGGCACCAGTCTGGTCCAGCGCCCGACCTACCCGGCCTGCAGCACGGCCAAACTCCGCCTCCCGAGGGTTAGTGAACCTGGCCGGTCGGCGAGCCGCTGCCCCGGCGCCTGGTGGCCCGAGCGGCTCGTTCCCCTGAAAATTGACCGCGGGTGCAGAGCTTGCCGGCGTGTCGCGCCAACTTCGAGAAACCCGCGGTCAATATTCGGGGCGCGGCCTTTCGACCCTCCCACACGCCAAGTTCAGGCACCGAAGACCGACGGTCAGAGGATCGGGCGCCCACCGGTCACAGCGATCCTCGCTCCCGAGATGTAGCTCCCGGCGTCTGACGCGAGCAGGACATATACGGGCGCCAGCTCGGCTGGCTGCCCAGCTCGGCCCAGCGGGGTGTCCTGACCGAACTTCTCGACCTTCTCGGGCGGCATGGTGGCTGGGATCAGCGGAGTCCAGATCGGACCGGGAGCGACGCTGTTCACCCGGATCCCCTTCTCGCCCAGCAGCTGAGCGAGGCTCGCACAGAAGTTGGCGATCGCCGCCTTGGTGGCGGCGTAGGGGGCGAGTGTCGGTGAGGGCATGTCAGAGTTCACCGACGAGCTGCCAATGATCGACGATCCGGCCTTCATATGAGGCACCGCGGCCTTCGCCAGGTGGAAGAAGGCAGCGATGTTGGTGTCGAAAGTGCGGTCCCAGTCCTCGTCCGGAATCTCCTCGAGTGACTCGTAGGTCATCTGGTAGGCAGCGTTGCTGACCAAGATGTCAACGCCGCCCAACTCCTTCACCGCCGTATCGATGAGGTCGCGGCAATGCTGCGGTTGGGCGATATCGCCCTTGACGAGGCGGGCCTTACGGCCCGCTTTCTCCACATAGCCTTTGACCTCCTCGGCGTCGGAGTCCTCATTGAGGTAAGAGATCAACACGTCGGCACCCTCTCGGGCGTACGCGATCGCCACGGCACGCCCGATCCCGGAGTCCGCTCCGGTGATCACGGCGACCTTGCCCTCGAGCTGCCCGGTGCCTTGATAGCTGTCCTCGCCGCAGTCCGGGACAGGAGTCATGGTGCTCTGAATGCCGGGTACGTCCTGCTGTTGTGCTGGTTGGCCCATCGGGCACTCCTTTCCGTCATGTCTTCGGCGGAGTACCCACTCAACGGCTCTGCGACCCTCGATCCGCGGCCGAATATTTCGGCAGCCGGTGGAAACGAGCCGCAGCAGATGCGGTCAGACTCCGTTCAGAATGGCCGCTCGTTGAAACGATTGGCTGCTCGCCTACCCAACGTGGTGATCATGTCCGCCGACTGGAGGGCCCCAACCGGTCTGCGGCCTCCCAACCCTCCAGGGTGTCGGTCGGCGCAGTCGCTCGCGGCAGCAGGCGAGCGGCAACGCCGAACAGGGCAGATGTCAGGGCGGGGAAGAGGGCATCGATGCGCCATCCGATCCGGGCCAGCAGCGTGGTGATCACCATGGCACGCCCGACCAAGACCCCGCTGACGATCTGGGCGGCCGCGCGCTCGGCATCCATGGCGACCACCGGCAGCGAGGCCGCCGCGGAGAACCATGCGTACTCAGCTGCCTGGTTGCGCTGATGATCAGCCGGTGCCCGGCTTCCCAGCTCGTGCGCGATGACCAGGCCGAGCCCACGGGACCCACCCATGACCAGGGCGAGCGGAAGAACCGGGGTGCCTGAGGTCACGGTCGAGGGTATCCACGCCAGAACCAGGCGTCGTACGGAGGGTGTCGCGGCCCCAGCGCCATCTTTTGTGCTCTGGTGCATCCCGCTCGGAACTGCCTGTGCGACGCCTTTCGCGTTCTTGGTCAGGACCGCCATCGACGATTCTGACCGCTTGCCGCCGCGCGATTCAGACGACTGTTCAGCGCTGCCCTCTTTAGTGGACCACCTCCTTCTCGGCCCCGGCACCGGTCAGCGCCCGCACGGACAGCTCGTCGTAGCGCTCGGCGCTGCGCGTCTCTTTGCTGATCAAGGTCCCCACAAAGCCGCAGAGGAAGCCGAACGGAATCGAGATCAGTCCGGGGTTGCGCAGCGGGAACCACGCGAAGTCGGCGCTGGGGAACAACGAGGTCGGAGTGCTGGAGACGACCGGAGAGAATGTGACCAGGAACACGGCCATGATCAATCCGCCGTAGATGCTGAAAACGGCACCAGCAGTGTTGAACCGCCGCCAGAACAGGTTGTAGATCAAGGCTGGCAGGTTCGCGGACGCAGCCACCGCAAAAGCCAGGGCAACCAGGAAGGCGATGTTCAGGCGCTGGGCGGGAATGGCGAGCAAGATGGCGATCGAACCGATACCGAACGCCGCAATGCGAGCGACCCTCAGCTCGGTCTTCTCGGTTGCCTGACCCTTCTTGAACACGTTGGCATAGAGGTCATGAGCGACCGAGGATGCCGAGGTGAGGGTTAGGCCGGCGACCACCGCCAGTATCGTCGCAAAGGCGACGGCGGAGATAAGCGCCAACAAGATGGACCCGCCGAGTGTGCCCTCTCCGCCGCCGACTGCCTGAGCCAGTAGCGGTGAGGCGGCATTGCCGGCGGAGGTTTGGATCTGGCTACCTTTACCGGTGTCGACGAGCGCTGCGGCACCGAAGCCGAGCACGAGTGTCATCAGATAGAACGAGCCGATCAGCCCGATCGCCCAGAGCACCGACTTACGGGCCGCATGGGCGGTGGGAGTGGTGTAGAAGCGGATCAGAATGTGCGGCAGGCCCGCGGTGCCCAGCACCAGGGCCAAGCCGAGGGAAAGGAAGTCCAACTTGCCTGTCAGGTCCTTGCCGTACAGCTGGCCGGGCTGCAGGAACGCCTCGCCCTTGCCGGATTTCTCCGCGGCGGTGCCGAGCAGGTCGGACAGATTGAAGCCGAACTTTATGAGCACCAGGATGGTGATCAACAGCGTGCCTACCATCAGCAGCACGGCTTTGACGATCTGTACCCATGTGGTGCCCTTCATCCCGCCGAGGGTCACGTAGATGATCATCAACGCGCCGACGAGGACGATGACGAGATTCTTGACTCCGGTGCTGCTGACGCCGAGAAGCAGGCCGACCAGACTGCCGGCTCCGACCATCTGGGCCAACAAGTAGAAGATCGACACCACGATGGTGGACGTGGCGGCGGCCGTGCGGACCGGCGTCTGGCGCATCCGATACGCCAGCTGGTCGGCCATCGTATAGCGGCCCGAGTTGCGCAGTAGCTCGGCGACCAGGAGCAGGGCCACCAGCCATGCCACGAGGAAGCCTATGGAGTAGAGGAAGCCGTCGTAGCCGTACAGGGCGATGGCGCCGGAGATGCCGAGGAAGGACGCGGCGGACATGTAGTCACCGCTGATCGCCAGTCCGTTTTGGAAGCCGCTGAACGAGCGGCCGCCGGCGTAGTAGTCGGCGGCGGTCTTGTTTTGGCGCGACGCCCAGAACGTGATGTAGAGCGTGAGCGCCACGACAGCGAGGAACAAGCCGATGGTCAAGGCTCGATTGCTGGTGGCGAGCGGGACCAGAAGGGCGGCGTTCATCGACCGGTCTCCCGCTCGAATTCGTCGCGAAGTTCCGCCGATAGCGGATCCAGCGACTTGTTGGCGTGGCGGGCGTAGAAGTAGGCGATGAGGAACGTCGAGGCGAACTGCAGCAGCCCGAAGATCAGCGCAACGTTGATGTGGCCGATGACCTGGGTGTTCATGAAATCGCGGGCCCAGTTGTTGCAGATGATGTACAACACGTACCAGGCCATGAAGGCAATCGTGGCGGGGAAGGCGAAGTTCTGGTAGCGACGGCGCAGCTCGACGAATGTGCTCTCCTGAGCGATCCGGTTGTAGACCTCGTGATCATGTGCGGGAAGTCGGTCCGCCTCTCCCGAGGCAGGGGTTGTGCGGTCAGCCATGGGAACCTCCGGACATCGTCGTCGGTGAACCGACGATAACTCCTGGCGGGGTGGTCGGGAAGTGCGGGTCGGTGGTGTCTATAGACGGATATGGAGGGCGTCCTGGTCGGACTCGAGGACCAGGCTGGAATGGTCGACCACCGCCCGCCAGCAGGAAGCCTGGTACGGCAACAAGAGGGGTTCGGGAGCGCGGGCGGAGGAGTCGTAGAGTCCGCCCACCTCGGCCAACAGTTGCTCACGGACATCAGGGTCGAGTTCAGCGGTCGTCGGTCGGCGTTCGACCATTGCCAGCAGGCCTGCCCGGGTGATCGGTACCCAGTTGCGGAAGTTTCGCCGCTCGAGGTCGACGAAGTACGGGCTCTCGGCGACCGCGTCAACTGAGTCGATTCCGTAGTCACCCTTCATGGCGTCCGGATCGGCCTGCTGCATCAGCGCGATCAACCGCCGGACCCACGGCACGGTGTCGTCCCGAGTGTTGTACGCCACGGCCAGGCGACCCCCCGGCTTGAGGATTCTGGCCATCTCGGTAAGCGCCAGGCCGGGTGCGAAGCGGTGGAGCGATTGGGAGGCCGTCACCACGTCGAAGTGACACGACAGATAGGGCAGCGACTCGATTTGGCCGACGACGTGCACACGCGTACCGAGCCGTTCGGGCAATACGGACACCGCGTCGAGATGGCGATCGATCGCAAAGACCTCATGTCCGCGTTCGTGCAGCATCTGGGTGAACGCGCCGTTTCCGCAGCCGACATCGAGCACCCGGGCCCGCTGTTCGCCGACCATCCAGCCCGGCACCATCTCCGGATAGGGACCTCGGGAGGTGCTGCTCATAGTGCAGACTGTATGCGGTGCCTGACCCGCTGGCCGATCTTGAGCGATTGGAGGGCGTGCCGTCCGCGGTGGCGTCGGCGCTTGCGGCAGTTGACGTGGTGTTGCGGGATCGGGGGCACCGGAGGGTCACCCACAATGAGTCCGCCCGGGCTTTGCTGGCGGCCGCTACGGCCTCGGCCGAACTCAGCGGCGATGTTGAGCGCTGGTTGCCAGGCACCGTCCGGCTCTATGCCGAACTGCCGGACCTGGCGGCGCTGATCCGAGTAGCGCCAGGGCAGGTGCTGGCCCGAACGCATGTGCTCCTGGCTCGCGGAGTGCTGGCCGACGAGCTACTCGGTCGGCTGCGCGGTGATCCAGCGGTGGCTGATCGAATGGCCGATCTTGCGAGCGTGCTGACGATGCCAACTGAAGCGTCTGGCGTGGTTCTTGGCGCCGTCGCGCATGCCGAGATCGCAGTGGTCTCACCGTTCGGGTCAGCGGACGGCCTGGTGGCGCGAGCCGTCGAGCACATGGTGCTGATCTCGGCCGGCGTCGACCCGCAGGGTGTGATCAGCTGCGAGGCCGGCCACCGAGCCGACCCGGATGGCTACACAGAGGCGCTGCGGCAGTACCGAGATGAGGGCGCTCTGGGCGTCCGAGCGTGGCTGCAGCACTGCGCATCGGCGCTGGCCCGGGGTGCGGCCGCTGCCGGGACCGCGGCTGCTGCGGGATCGTAACCGTCCGCCCTGAGCTGGGGTGCGTCTTTCCGCACAAGGCCGCAGATGTGGTTCTGCACTTCGCTGAACATGACGCGGCGCCCGGATGCCTAAGCGCATGACGGGCGCCGTGCCTAGCACGTCCCTCTCAAGTGACCATGCGTGCTTTCGTCAACGTGTTGGCCCAGGTCAAGCCTGGGACTCAACTACCCGTCGTGGATGGGTGATCGCCGCGTGGGTGCTTGATGGTCGTGCAGGGTGATCCGGAGCGACGAATCAGTACTGCGCGGACGCGTGCGGGAGTAATCTCCGGCCCCCGTCTGTCGCGTAGTTCGAATACGTCGACCGGGTGTTCCTAGCCGCCATTCTTACCCCAATCCGCGAGCTTGAAAAGGGTTGCTGGCCAGGGACTTCAAGGTGATCAAGACGCCTTCGGCGTGTCGTCGGCGCGTCCTTGCACACTGCCGTCGAAAACCGGCTCGAGTTCGTCAAAGGTTCTTTTGACCGCAAGTAGTCGTGTGCCACGCATGGCCGCAACACCTATCCACAGCCCCGAATCCCCGCGGACCACTATCCACAGATTTCGTCCGGGCCGCATCATCTGAGTGGCGATCCGCAATGTAAGGAGCATGGCGGCTCACTTATCCGACGTGGCATCCTCGGTCGTCCTGACGACCGATCCCGAGTTGCTTGATCACGTACTGGCGGTGGCGGCCGTCGCCCAGGTTGAACCTCACGTGCTTGTCGACGCCTCTTCGCTCCGGGCGGAGTGGTCGGCCGCGTCGATGGTCGTCGTGGGCGCTGACTCCGCGGCCAGCGTGGCTGCTCTGCTCCTCCCGCGTCGGACTGAGGTGTATCTGATCGGTGTCGGCAGGAGCGGGCGACGATCTCTCGCGGTGGTCGGTTCAGCTTGGCGCCGCGGTCGTGCTGTTGCCCGAGGCTGCGACCTGGTTCGCCACCGCCATGGCAACTGTCGCGGGCCGGCCCAGCAAGCGCAGCAGACTGATCGCATTGATCGGCGGGACCGGTGGGTCCGGCTGCTCCACGGTGGCAGCTGGCCTCGCCATCGTCGGCGCCCGCATCGGCCGGCGGACATTGCTGCTGGATTGCGATCCGCTGGGCGGTGGGGTCGACTTGCTCGTTGGCGCGGAACAGATCGACGGCTGGCGCTGGCCTCGCCTGGCTTCGGCTTCTGGTGAATTGGGTGACCTCGCCGGTCAATTGCCTCAGATCGACGGAGTGGACGTGCTGTCCATGGCGCGGAGCTCAGCCACGCTCGGCGCCGCGCCTCCCAGCGAGCCGGGTCAAGCATCGATGGAATGCGTGCTGTCCTCGGTCGAGCGCAGCCACGACCTCGTGATCGCCGACCTGCCGCGTGTTCCGAATGAGGCATGCCGGGAAGCTCTGCTGCGGGCCGACAACGTGGTGGTCGTCGTGCCGGCGACTGTGCGGGGTGTTGCCGCGAGCCGTCGGCTCGGTACGGATCTGGTGCGCTCGGGTCTCCAGCCCGTGGTTCTGGTACGCGAGTCACGTGCGTCTCGAATCAGCCCGGATGCGGTTGCGGAGGGGCTCGGGGTGCCCTTGCTCGGCATGATTTGTGATGAGCCTGCGCTACGTCTCGGCGCCGAGCGCGGTGACCCGCCCGCACGCTCGCCACGCAGCCCGCTGGCTCGGCGATGCCGAACGATCCTCGAACAGTTGACGCTCAGCCCAGTGGCCGCATGATCGACACCCTGGAGCCGCTGCGTGGCCGGCTGGCTAGCCTCAACCGGTCTCCGCAACCAGCTGACGTGGCAATCGCCATGCGAGCTGAAGGCATGATCGTCACCGACGAGGCGCTGCTCGAGGCGGTCGAATCCCTGCGCCGCAACAGTGTTGGAGCTGGGCCGCTGGAGCCATTGCTCCGGCAGTCGGGGGTAACCGACGTGCTGGTCAACGGCCCCCATCAGGTTTACGTGGATCGAGGGTGCGGCCTCGAGCTGACCAGCGTTCAATTCGAGGACGATGACGGGGTGCGGCGGCTTGCCCAAAGGCTGGCCGGCATGGTCGGCAGGCGTCTCGACGACGCCTCGCCGTACGTGGACGCCCGTCTGCCGGACGGGACTCGTGTGCACGCGATGCTGTCGACGATTGCGGCCCCGGGCACGTGCCTGTCATTGCGCGTGCCGCCGAGGCGGACGTTCTCGCTCCAAGAGATGATGGCCTCCGGCACGATCTCGATGGATGCCGCGGCGCTGTTGCGCAGGATGGTCGAAGCCAAGCTCGCCTTCCTGATCAGCGGTGGTACGGGATCCGGCAAGACCACGCTGCTTGCTGCCCTGCTTGCGCTTGTTCCACCGGCGGAGCGGATGCTGATCGTGGAGGATTCCCGGGAGCTGGCTCCGGATCATCCGCATGCGATCCGTCTCGAGGCCAGGCCGCCGAACGCGGAGTTGGTTGGAGCTATCACGATGACGGACCTGGTCCGCCAGTCGCTGAGGATGCGGCCGGACCGCGTTGTCATCGGCGAGGTTCGGGGCGCTGAGATCAGCGACCTGCTGATGGCGCTCAACACTGGTCATGAAGGCGGCTGCGGGACAGTGCACGCCAATTCTGCCGTCGACGTCCCCGCTCGCCTGGAGGCACTTGGCGCGCTGGGCGGACTGACCCGGGACGTGCTGCACACGCAATTGGCGGCGGCCCTCGACACGGTGGTTCACATCACCCGCAAGCAGGACGGTCGGCGATGGGTCAGCGAGATGTGTGTCCTGAACAGAGGATCAAGCGGATTTGTGGAAGCGGAGCAAGCAGTGCAGTTCGATCCCGAAATCGGCACTGTGCTCGGCCCGGGTTGTCGGCGGCTGGAGACGCTGCTGGATCGATGATCATTTTGTCGTTGATCTGCGCTGTTCTCGCGGCCTGGGCGTTGTTGCCGCCAGCGCCGGCGGTCTGGTTGTCTGCTCGGCTGTCGACCTCGCCGAATGAGACGAGGGATCGCCGCCGAGCTCGCTTATGGCTGGTGGGACTACCTCCGATCGCGGTCCTGGGTATGGCGACAGCGTGGGCGCTCGCGCGAGGTGCTGGGGTAGCGCTGGCACTCGCGATTGCCATAAGCGTGGCGACTGCGGTTCGACTGGCGGTGTCCCATGCTCGGCTGCGAGCCGCGATCATGGCCCGAACGTCGGTGACTGACGCGTGCGCGACGCTTGCCTCTCAGGTACGGGTTGGCCGGGCACCTGTGGAGGCCTTGATCGCAGCAGCCGAGGACTGTCCGATGCTGGCGCTGGCCGCTTCTGCCCAAGAACTTGGCGGAGACGTGGTCGCCGTCTGGCAGGCGCAATCTCTGCAGCGCGGCTGTGGCGGGTTGGCAGACCTTGCGCGGGCGTGGGCGATCTCAACACGGACTGGGGCGCCGATGGCGGCTGCCCTCGAACGCGTGGCCGACGGCATGGCAAGCGAGGAGGCCGTCCGGACTCTCGTGGCCGGCGAGCTTGCTGGACCGCGCGCCACGGGAAAGATCATGGCCGTGCTGCCGGTGGTGGGCCTGGCGATGGGTTATGCGCTCGGTGGCGATCCGGTGGCGTTCTTGCTTGCCGGTGCTGTGGGTTGGGGATGCCTCATCGGGGGCGTCTTCCTCGCGGCGTTCGGCGTCTTGTGGATCGAGGCGTTGGCGCACCGGGTGGCGGTTGAAGGCGGTTCCGGGTGAGTTCGTTGGCTTCGTCGACGGCCGGCGGAAAGTGGGTCGTCGCTCATGCTCAGCGCGCCACGGCGATGGCAGGTCCACGATGAGCCAGTTCGCACTGGCGGCAGCCGTGGCGGCCGGATGCGCCGGCGTTGCCGCAGCGCTCGCCGTTACTTCACCGGCCCGTCCGTGGCGGGCCGCGGTTCCGGACGGGGCGGCACGGCGCGGGCGAGGTGCATGGCACCGCTTTACCGCGGTGGTCGCCGGACGGACTGGCGCGCTTCCGCTGAGCCGCAGACTGCTAGCCGGATCGACGGCAATGGGGGCTCTGGGGCTTGGAGTGGTGCGGGCCGTTCCCGATCTTGCGCCGGTCGCATTGCCGTGCCTTTTGATGGTGACGTTCGTCATGATCATCGCGCTTGGCTGGGTTGAGCCGGCGAGAAGTCGTCGCCGCAGGCGTCAACTGCTGCATGGAGGTTCCGCAAGCACTCGAGCTGTTGGCATCCTGTCTGACCGCCGGCCTGCCATTGCGGGCAGCCACGGCCGCGGTCGTCAGCGTCTATCCGGGTCCGGTTGGAGAAGATCTGAGCACTGTGCTGAGACTGATTGATCTTGGCGTATCGGAGGTCGATGCGTGGCGAACGCTGCGGGGGCATCTTCAGCTCGGTTCCGCGGCGATTGATCTTGCTCGCTCAGCGCAGTGGGGAACGATGCTGGTGGACATCTTGAACCACCATGCCGGAGCGGCGCGCCAACGCCGTCAGGCGGCACTGCAGGTTGCGGCCCGTGCGGTGGGCGTGCGCAGCGTGCTGCCGCTGATGCTGTGTTTCCTGCCCTCGTTCCTACTGATCGGCATCGTGCCGGCCGTCGTGTCAGCCATCTCCCATGCCCTTTCCTGACCAGCGGTCGGGCACCCGCCCGATCGATGCGCAGCTCCTGATCGGGGATCGGTTACCACGGCGGTGGTTTACGTGCCGCCAACCAGTCTCGATAATCCGATACCGAGTCCACGACGATGGCGTCTGGTTCCAGCGCGTAAGCGCTCTCGAAGTCTTGTTCGGTAATGGCCGGCCAGAGCCAGATCTTGATGCCTGCTGCTTTCAGGTCTTCCACCCTCCCTTTCGCCAGCTTCCACCACCGCGGCATGTAGTACGTGCCGCCGGACGCCTGGATCTCCTCTACGGCATCCGCCCCGCCGTTGGAGATCAGTCCGGATGGAATCTGCCCTTGGGGTTCGACCGAGCGGAAGGTCGCGAGTGCTGGCGGATCGAACGAAGAGACGATGGTGCGGTGTGCCACGCCTGCCGCAATGAGCGCGTTCAGGCAGGCACGAGCTTGGGTCTCCGTCACCTGAGGGTTCTTGATCTCGACGTTTATCAACAGGCGCCGATGTTTGGCCGCGAAAGCCAGCACCTCCTCGAAAGCCGGCACCTGCGCGCCCCGGAATTGCGCTCCGAACCATGAGCCTGCGTCGCATGCCCGGATCTCGGCGTAAGTCATCTCAGTGACGGTTCCGGTGGAGGAGGTCGTGCGGTCGACCGTCCAGTCGTGAATGAGGACCATTCGCTGGTCCCTCGTCCATTGCACATCCAGCTCGATCGCGTCCGCGCCGGCGCGTACGGCTTCGATGAAGGCCGGCATGGTTTGCTCCGGCGTACGAAGGCAGTCGCCCCGGTGCCCGCAGACGAGCATGTGCGTGGGCGCGTCCGTTTTCGCCACTCAGCTGTCGCCGGCCAACAAGCGGTCCCGCGGGCCTGGACGCAACCATGCCTCGTCGCCCTTTACCAGGTTGGTCGGACTTCCGGATGCGCCGGCCATGGCCGCCTCTCCGAGGTGTTGGGGATGCATCAACGGCAGTTTTCCACAGGTTGATCAGGACGCCCTGCCGCCATCAACAGATTTCGCACGCGCCGCACGATTTCGTTCGAGATCAACAAGATACCGGCGTATCCATCGCGGATGCGGCACCCGCTCGGGGCCAGATACACAGGAGGCACAGATGTCACAAATGGTGATCAAGGCAGCTGGAGACGTCGTGGGCCCGATCATCGAAGCCGGCGCCGGGGGGCAACCGGCCGCGGTCGACCAGTGCGACGTCTTGCAGCCAGTCACTCCGGTCGCGCGCAGCCGCAATCAGCGCGGCATGGTGACGGCCGAGTGGGCGGTGGGGATTATTGCCGCCGCCGGCTTGGCAGGCGTCCTGATTGCGGTACTGACGAGCGGCCCCGTGCAGTCAACCCTTCTCAAAGTGGTCTTGCACTTCATCGGCGCTGTGGCGGACAAGTTCTGATCCGGCATCGAATAGACGAGTCCGTTGATCATGCGCTGGCAGCGAAGGCGACGGGGGAGAAGCGACCGGGGGATGGTGACGGCCGAGCTGGCCGTCGCCACTCTGGCCGCCGGGGTCCTACTCAGCGCGCTCAGTTGGGGGATCTTCTTGATTACTCTTCAGCTGCGCTGCATTGACAGCGCGGCCGAGGTGGCTCGACAGGCAGCCCGCGGCGATGCCGCAGCCGTGGCGGCGGCGAAGGCTCGAGCGCCCAGACGAGCCGCGTTCGACGTCAGGCGGACGTCTCAGCTCGTCACGGTCGAGGTCGGATTGACCGTGCGTCCATTCAGTTTCGGCGCCCTTGGGCCAACATCGCCTCCCGCATCAGCGCACGGCACCGTCTCGCTCAGCGCCAAGGCCAAGGTCGTGCCGGAACCGGACTCCCCGTGAGGTGGTCCGCAGAGCCTTGCCCACGTCCCAAGTTGCCGCCGAACACCCGCCATCTTGCGCAGCGTACCGACCAGCGGGGTAGTGGCTCCATGCTCATGATCGGTGTCTTGGGCACGCTGTCGCTCTTCGGACTTGGAGTGATGTGTATGGCGACGTATGTGGCAGCGGTTCATCACGCCCGAGGCGCAGCCGATCTGGCGGCTCTGAGCGGGGCCCTCGCGATCCAGGCGGGCGACGACGGCTGTGCAGCGGCCAAGCGGGTGGCGCGTGCCAATGAGACGTCACTGCTCACCTGCGACCGAGTCGGTGATGCGGTCGAGTTCGTGATCAGCATCCAGGTTGTCCGCAGCGTCCGAGTGAACATTCCGGGGCTGCCGCCGAGGATCACCGCGTCCGCCCACGCCGGTCCCCGATGAATGCGGCATGCCCGGATCAATCAGCGTCGTCGGTATGCTCAAGGGCTCGATCGGCCGCAGGATCATTGGGCCAAGCATTCGCCTACTGCCGGCCAAGATCACCCGGTTGAGTTGCCCCGATCGTCCGAAAGGTCCTCGGGGTGAGCGTCTTCGTACGGCTGGCCAAGATCACCCGGTTCAGTTGCCCCGATCGTCCGAAAGGTCCTCGGGGTGAGCGTCTTCGTACGGCTGGCCAAGATCACCCGGTTCAGTTGCCCCGATCGTCCGAAAGGTCCTCGGGGTGAACGTCTTCGTACGGCTGGCCAAGATCGCCCGGTTCAGGGGCCGGATCATCCGCAGGATCCTCCGGCTGAGCGTCCTCGTGCTGGCCAAGATCGCCCGGTTCAGGCACGCCGGTCCCAGCCGCGTCAGTCTTGGGCGCGATCGTGATCTTGGCCGTGCCGGCATCAAGATCAATGCCAAGCGGCGCTCCGCCGCCGTGGGTAGGTTTCGACACGAGCATCTTCTGCCTCTCCTTCTCCTCACGCAGGTGTTTCAGCCCCGGCTGGAACAGCTCGAAGAAACTCATCAGACTCTCCGCGCTCAATCCGTCTGGCGTGCTTCAATGTCCGCGCAGTCCCCGCACAAGCCGAAGATTTCCAGATTGTGCTGGACATCGCGGAAACCGTGATCCGCCGCGATCTGAGTGGTCCATGTCTCCATAGCCGGTCCCTCGACCTCGACTGTACGGCCGCAGCTCCGGCAGACGAGGTGGTGATGGTGACCGGTGGAGCAGCGGCGATAGGCCGTTTCACCGTCGTCGGTTCGGATCGAGTCGAGCTGGTCGGCGCCGGCCATCAACTGGAGGGTCCGGTAGACCGTGGTGAGTCCGATCCCGGCTCCGGCGTGGCGCAGGTCGTCGTGGATCTGGCTTGCCGTGCGGAACTGGTCTGTCCGGCCGAGCATCTCTTCCACCGCGGCCCGCTGGCGGGTCTTGCGTTGAGGGACGGTCATAGGCCGTTGCACTCTCCGCCCGCTATCACATCGTCAGGGTAGTGACCACGGGTTGCCCGGATCAATGTTGTGCACTCCCAGGCTGGCCCTCATCCGACCTGCGCGCCGCCCCCTCATAGTCAGCCCTTGACGAGCAGGCGGAGCAGCAACACGGCGGTCGCCTTGTCCAGCGACTGGTTGACCCGACCACAGTCAGCGGAAACGATGCAGGCTGGGCAGCCGAACTCGCAGGAGCACGACTCGACGCGCTCCAGCGCGCTGCGAAGCCATTCATCCGCACGTCGGTAGCCCCGTTCGGCGAAGCCCGCGCCGCCCATCTGGCGGTCATGCACGAAGATCGAGATCCTGCCTGCGTCGCTGGTTTCAACATTGGACCAGCCACCCACATCCCAGCGATCGCAAGGCGCGAACATCGGCAGCAATCCGAGCAAGGCATGCTCCGCCGCATGCGCTCCTCCCGCCAGCTGCCCCGCCTTGATGCCCTCGTCCAGCAGAGCCGACGGAGTGGCGAACCAGGTGGCCGTCGTCTTGTGCACTCGCCGGGGAAGTTCCAACGGTGTCTCGTCCCAGACGGTTCCGGTGAGTTCGTCGCGCCGCAGATAGCCGGTGACCTGGGACGCAACCTCTACCTCCCCGTATGCAGCCTCCCCACGTCCGATTGGACGCCGTTGCGCCTGACGGGTGACCGACACTGATGCGTTGACCCGGGCTTGGGTCAGGTACCCCGGCCGAGACGCGCGGACTAGGGCCTCACCCTCATCGTGATTCAGTTCCTCACAGAGGTAGGTGTCGCCGCGGTGCAGGTACACCGCACCGGGATGGACTGTCGAATCAGCAGAAATAGCATCGACGTGCCCCAGGACCCGCCCGGTATCGATCTCCACGATGTCCACCGCGTCGCCGCCGGCCGCGCGGAGGTCGATCCGGTCGACCGCCCTATCGGCATCCGTCCAGAACCATCCCCCGGGCCGGTGGCGCAGCTTCTGCGTGCGCTCGAGTTGTGCCACCACTGGCGGCATGGCCGGCCCGAAGTAGCGAACGTCGCCCTCAGTGAGCGGCAGCTCCTGGGCGGCGGCCGCAAGCTGGGGACCTAGCACGTACGGATTGTCCGGGTGGAGTACGGCGCTCTCCACGCCAGCTTCGAAGAGCTCAGCCGGGTGGTCGAAGAGGAACGCATCGATCGGATGCTTTCGTTCGACGAGGATGACCCGCGCGTCACGCCCTTTCCGCCCGGCGCGGCCGGCCTGCTGCCAGAAGGCTGCGCGTGTGCCAGGGAAACCGGTGATGATCACCGCATCTACTCCGGCGATGTCGATCCCGAGTTCGAGGGCGTTGGTGGTGGCGACGCCGTCAAGGGTGCCCCCTTGCAGTGCGCGCTCCAGCGCCCGCCGGTCATTGGCCAGATAGCCGGCTCGGTAGGCGGTGATGGTCCGGGTGGCATCCCGACCGAGTTGTTGCTGTGCACGCATGGCGACAACTTCCGCTGAGCGCCGGGACTGGACGAAGGCCATGGTTTGGGAACCTGCCGCGACGCCTCCAGCCAGCAGTGCCGCTGTTTCCTCGTCGGGTCGGTCCTCCGGCTGCCACAAGAGGATTTCGACGGCTCCTCGGGCAGACCGGTCGTGCTCGACCAGCACCATTTGGTGCGGGTCGACGCCGATCAGCCGGCCCGAGGTGGCGCACGGGTCGCCGACCGTGGCGGAGGCGACCAGGAACGCTGGCTCAGCGCCATAGTGCGCTGCCAGTCGGCGGAGCCGCCGCAATACGGCGGCAACCTGCGCTCCGAACAACCCCCGATAGCGGTGCGCCTCATCGACCACGACGAACCGCAGCGTGCGCAGGAATGGTGCCCAGCGCTGGTGGTTGGGCAGCACCGACAGGTGCAGCATGTCGGGATTGGTCAAGACGTAGGAGGCGTAATCCCGAGCCCAGTCCCGCTCGTCCTGAGTGGAATCTCCGTCGAGGGTCGCGAGAGACCAGCCCCGAGGGCCCAGCTCGGCTGCCGCGCGGAGCTGGTCGTGCGCCAGCGCCTTGGTCGGCGCCAGATACAGCGCTGAGTGAGGACGCCTGTTCCAGCGCCAGCCATCCCCCTCAGCCGCGCTGGGCACGGTGGCGGCGAGTACAGGCAGCAAATAGCCGAGCGATTTCCCCGACGCTGTACCCGTGGCCAGCGCGACATGTCGGCCGGAGTGTGCCGCCTCCGCGGCTGCCACTTGGTGCGCCCACGGAGCCGCAATTCCGGCGCTTACCAATGACTCCTTCACCGTGCTCGGCAACCAGCGGGGCCAGGCGGCCGTCATCCCGGCCTGCGCTGGGATAAGGTGAGCGTGCCGAACCTGGGGGGAATGGGCCAGATTCGCCCACCCTTTGAGGGATTCGGATGGCACGGAACCAAGCGTGACACTGCCGTCGAACGGCCGATGGACCGCTGTCCGTGCTGACGCCCGTGCGCGGTCGCCCGTGCTTCCTGTGATTAGACTTCGCCGGTCAGACTCAGGCTGTGCACCTGTTCGAAAGGACGTCGTATGTCGGTACTTCCAGCTCCGTTGGAAGTCACCCTGAACGGGACGAATCTGACCTTCGTCGCCGTGGTGGCTGCCATTGCGGTGGTGGCACTGGTGATGGCTGTGGTCTTCCGACGCGAAGTCCTGGCCGCCCAGGACGGTACGACGAACATGCGTACCATCGCCCAGGCTGTCCAGGAGGGCGCCGCGGCCTACCTCGGCCGGCAGTTCCGCACCTTGAGCGTCTTCGCTGTCGCTGCTTTCCTTCTCCTATTCCTGCTGCCGGTTCACCACGACAGTGACACCGGTACCTGGACGCTGAAGATTGCGCGCTCGATCGCCTTCCTCGCAGGAGCCACGTTCTCGGCCCTGATCGGCTACATGGGCATGTGGCTGGCGGTTCGCGCCAACGTACGGGTGGCCTCGGCGGCTCGCAGCAACAGCCGGGATGCGGCCATGAGAATCGCCTTCCGCACCGGAGCGCACGTCGGGATGGCCACCGTGGGACTTGGCCTGCTGGGCGCTTCCATCGTGGTGCTGATCTTTCGGGCGATGCCCCCACCATCTTGGAGGGCTTCGGCTTCGGCGCTGCCATGCTGGCGATGTTCATGCGCGTCGGCGGCGGCATCTTCACCAAGGCGGCCGACGTCGGCGCCGACCTGGTCGGCAAGGTCGAGCAGAACATCCCGGAGGATGATCCGCGCAATGCAGCAACCATCGCCGACAATGTGGGGGACAACGTCGGTGACTGCGCCGGCATGGCCGCCGACCTCTTCGAGTCGTATGCCGTCACCTTGGTCGCCTCACTGATCTTGGGCATGGCAGCCTTCGGCTCGTACGGATTGGTCTTTCCGCTGATCGTCCCGGCAATCGGGGTGGTGACCGCGATTATCGGCGTCTATCTCACGAAACCCCGCGCACGCGAGAACGGTCTGAAGACCATCAATCGCTCCTTCTATATCTCTGCGGCGATTTCGGCCGTGCTCTGCGCCATTGCCGCTTTCGCCTTCCTGCCGGGCGATTTCGACGCCCTCGGCGTCGAGGGCCTGACACCCGGCCTGATCAAGGACCCGCGGCTGGTCGCCATTGGTTCGGTGATCATCGGCATCGTGCTCGCCGTGATCATCTTGTCGCTGACCGGCTTCTACACCGGTACGGAGGATCGCCCGGTGCGCGATATCGGCAAGACCTCCCTCACGGGAGCGGCCACCGTCGTGCTTTCGGGCATTTCCGTCGGGCTGGAGTCCGCCGTCTACACCGCGGTCGTCATCGCGGCCGCAGTGCTCGGCGCATTCTTGCTCGGCGGCTCCGGAGTCATCGCGCTGTTCTGCATCGCCCTAGCGGGCTGTGGCCTGCTGACCACCGTCGGCGTGATCGTGGCCATGGACACCTTCGGCCCGGTATCGGACAACGCCCAGGGCATCGCCGAGATGTCCGGTGACGTCCACGGTGATGGCACCCAGATCCTTACCGAACTGGACGCCGTCGGCAACACCACCAAGGCGATTACCAAGGGCATCGCGATCGCGACCGCTGTGCTCGCGGCGACCGCCCTGTTCGGTTCGTACACCGACGCGATCCGCGGCGTGCTGGCCGACAACTACGCCAAGTTCGTCGAGCAGGCCGTGGTCTTCGCGCCACTGACGCTGGTCGGTTTGATCCTCGGCGCGGCGGTCGTGTTCCTCTTCTCGGGGCTGGCCATCAGCGCTGTCGGCCGGGCGGCGGGCGCGGTTGTCTTCGAGGTGCGGCGGCAGTTCCGCGAGATTCCCGGGATCATGGAGGGCACGGGCAAGCCGGAGTACGGCAAGGTCGTCGACATCTGCACCAAGGACTCGCTTGCGCGAGCTGGCCACGCCCGGCCTGCTCGCCCTGAGCGCTCCGATCGCCGTCGGCTTCGGATTGGGAGCGTCGGCCCTGGCCGGCTACCTTGCCGGGGCGATCGCAGCCGGCACGCTGATGGCGGTCTTCTTGGCCAACTCTGGCGGCGCCTGGGACAACGCCAAGAAGCTGGTCGAGGACGGCCACCACGGCGGCAAGGGCTCGGACGCCCACGCGGCGACCGTGATCGGTGACACCGTCGGCGATCCGTTCAAGGACACCGCGGGCCCAGCCATCAACCCGTTGATCAAGGTCATGAACCTGGTCGCGTTGCTTATCGCACCGGCCGTGGTGGCGATGTCCCCGCTCTCGACGACCCCGTCCGCGTTCCGCTTCCTCATCGCGGGGATCGCCCTGGCCGTCATCATCGTCGCCGTGACGATCAGCACGCGTCGGCACGTGGCGATCGCCGATGAGCCGAAGGCCCAGGCGCCTCTGCCGGGCACCTCGCCGGCGGCTCCGACCGAGACGGTTCCACCCACTCAGCACGTAGAGACGCCCGCCGAGCAACTTCACGAGCGTCGCTGAGCCACGCCGCCCATTCGGCTAGCGCAGGGCACCGGGCAGCGACGCTTCGCCGGACCCACCCGCCCTGAGCTTGTCGACGCGGTTCCCGCGACCCCAACCACCCGTTTTGACTTCGAGCCCCGTGGAGGCACCTTGAGCCCTGTCTAGCGGCTCAACGAAGGCCGCCGAGGCTCAAGGTCGGGCCAGAGCGACGCAGCGGCCGGTCGAGCCGTGATCACGGGAGCGGCGAAATCGGGATGGCACACTGGAATCGCGATGAGCTACCAACATCAACTTCCCGTGCCCCAGTGGACGCGGCCGCGTCCCACCGCGCTGCCGCAGGAGCCACGCGACTACCAGCAGATGCTGCGCGGCCCGTTGCACCGCTGGTGGTCGCCGCTGTTCTCCTTGCTCATCCTGGTGGCAATCGCCGTACCGATCATGATCGCGGCACTGCTGCCCGTAGTGATCATCGGCGCGGTCGGTGGACGTCGCGAATCCGCTGCAATGGACGTTCACCTCGGTCTCCGACGTCAACAGGATCGGCCCGGTCGCTTTCCTCTACGTCAACCTGTCCTTGATCGCGCTCATCCCCGCAGCCGGGCTCTCGATCTGGATCGGGCATCAGATCCGCCCGAGATACCTTTCATCCGTCGTCGGCGGCATCCGCTGGGGTTGGCTGACCCGCTGCATGCTCCTCGACGCTGCCCGTATGGCTGGTCTACGTCGGAATCTCGGCCGCCTTCTCGAAGGTCCGCAGGGCACCGCGACCGGACCACTGGATGCTTCTGCTGGTCATGGTGTTCCTGCTCACACCGTTCCAGGCGGCCGCCGAGGAGTACTTGTTCCGCGGCTGGATCCTGCAGAATGTCGGTTCGTGGTTCGCTCGACCGATTCTCGGTCTCGTGGTCTCGATCATCGTGTCGACCGCCGTGTTCGCTGCCGCCCATCTCAGCCCCGACCCGTGGATCATCGGCAGCCTGGCCTGTCTGGCCGTTGCTTCCGGAGTCGCGGCTTGGCGAACGGGCGGTTTGGAGGCCGGCATCGCCATGCACGCCGTGAACAACGTCACCGCATTCACCATCGTGATCTTGTTCGGCGGGTGGGACCAGGCCTTCATCACCCCGACGTCCACCGCCAGTCCTGCGGTCTTCATTTTCGCGTTGATCGTGCACGGCAGCGCGCTGGCGCTGATCCTGTGGCAGGCCAAACGCAAGGGGATCCAGCGCCGTTACCTGCCGAGTCGGCCGCCGCAGCTCTACGCAGGACCTCAGCCCGCCGCTGTCAATTGGCAAGCCCCCAGCCTGTAAGCTGCCGAGTCGTTCCACCTGCCACCACGTTTTGCCCGGCATGGTGCGCCGGCGCAGTCGACCTCAGACCGGCGCGCCGGCGAATGCCCAGCGCAGTGTACTGAGCGCCGATCTGGCCAGTGGGCGAGCCACCAGCCGGTCGGCCACGGGAAGCGACGGTAGCGACAGCTCCACCCGAGCCCAGACCGGCAGAATGGAGACCGCCCCCGCGGCAAGGACGCCGTAGCCCAAGCGGCTCAGGCCGCGCAGCGGCGGGTCCCTCAGCAGCAGCGTCGCCGCCTCGCGGGCGGCCGGGGAGATGATCAGCTCCTCGCGGTAGCTCTCGATCAGCTGCTCGAGCTCCGCCACGGTCTGCGGCGGATCGACGACACCGAGTTGCGCAGCGACAAAGCCGGACTGCCGGACGTAGTCGTCGGCTTGCCGGCCGTCCAGCCGCTCCCTGCCGAACATCTGATAGCTGCTCAGAAAGCTGTCCACTTCCGCGGCATGGATCCAGGCCAGCAGGTGCGGATCGTCGGCGCGATAGGGCGCACCGTCAGGGGTGTCGCCGGTGACCCGCTTGTGGATCGCTCGGACGATCCGGATAGCTCCGCTCGGCGTCAGCGACCGTCCCGTAGGTGGTGGTGGCCAGGAACTTGCTTGTCCGCTGCAGCCGTCCCCACGGGTCGGAACGGAAACCGGAGTTCTCGCTGACGCCGTGCATGGCCACAGGGTGGAGCGACTGGAGCAGCAGGGCCCGGATCCCGCCGATGAACATCGACGTATCCGCGTGCACGCGCCAGATCGCATCGTGTTCGCAGAACCACCGCTCGCCGCGTGTGTACCAGATCTTCTGATGCACGGCCTCGAAGTCGGAGCCCCCGATCCGGTGGCGCACTGCCCTGGCCAGGCCTGCCCGGCTCTTGTCGAGCATGGTCATGGACACGTGCGGGATGGTACCTGGCGTGCCCAATCCGGTCAGAGCTGTCGTTCGCCGGCATAGAGGCGGGTGAACTCCACCCTTGCTGCTGGCAGCATGGGCAGGTGCTGAGCGATGTCGAGTGCCACCACCTCGCGTCCGCGTTCGCCAAATGCGAATACACGGTCGATGCGGTCGTCGAGCTGCTCGGGGAGGAGGCGCATCACGCCCTCGGCCGCAACAGCACCGTTCCGGGCGTCCGTGCGCTCGGCGGTCGGACGGATCCGCTGGCGACCCTGACGGCGCTCTGGCTCCTCCAGCAGCCCGTACGTCGATCCGCCTTTGATCGCGCGCTGCCCAGGCTGGTAGATCCGCTCACCGGCGCGGGCATCGTCGAAGAATCGGCCGGTGAGGTTGTCGCGCTGCTAGACGTCCGCCCGTACGCCAGCGACGACGGCGCCAGCGGATGGGTGGTGTCCGACCTTTCCCCGCATCTCGACAGCAGGATTGCGCCCATGCGGCCCGATTTCGTGCTCGGGGTGTCCACGGCCTCGACCACTCTGGCCCAGCTGACCATCCGGCAGCCGGTGGACCGAGCTCTCGATCTCGGTACGGGCTGCGGCGTCCAGAGCCTCCATCTGGCCCAGCACGCCGAGACCGTGGTCGCCACCGACCTCAACCCCCGCGCTATCCAGCTGGCCGCGCTGACCGCCAAGATCAACTCCATCGAGGTGGACATCCGGCAGGGTGATCTTTTCGACCCGGTCGCCAACGAAGACTTCGACCTCATCGTCACCAATCCTCCTTACGTGATGTCGCCGGTCTCAGCGGATCGAGACCGGTTGACCTATCGGGAGGGGAGCCGTCCGATAGACAGCCTGGTCGAGCACGTGGTGCGGAGCGGCGCCGACCACCTCGCTCGCGGCGGGGTGTTACAGGTGCTGGCCAACTGGGCGCACTTGGCCGGCGGCGACTGGTCCGAGCGACTTCGGGACTGGGTCGCTGCCACCGGCTGCGATGCCCATGTGGCGCAGCGCGAGACGTTGGACCCGAGCGAGTATGTCGAGATGTGGCTGTCCGATGCCGGGCTCACCGGTTCGCCGGACTACCTGCACCGCTACCGGGAGTGGTTGGATTACTTTGCCGACCTTGGCATCGAGGCCGTCGGGATGGGCTGGATCGTTTTGCAGCGCAACGACCGGGCCGAGCCTCACATCCGCATCGAGGACTGGCCGTATGCGGTGGAGCAGCCCGTGGGCGCGGCCTTCGACGACCGGTTTCGAGCCGTTGATCTCGCCCGGAGCTCGGACGCGGACCTACTGGCTCATGCCTGGCAGATGGCCGATGATGTCGTCGAGGAGACGCTGGGCTCGCCGGGTGCTGCCGATCCGCGCACTATTGTGTTGCGACAGCAGAAAGGCTTCCGTCGGGCGCTACGCGCGGACACGGCCCTGGCCGCGGTGCTCGGAGCCTGCGATGGGGATCTCGATCTGCATACCATCGTCGCAACTGTGGCCGGCATCCTGAGTATCGATCCAACCGCGCTTTCAGAGACGGTCCTTCCGACTATCCGAACCTGCATCCAGGACGGTTTCCTGCACTGATCCCGGCGGTAGCCGGCGCCATTCCAAAACACCAAGATTCGCGCTGCGGGTGGGAGTGGCACGTAGAGTATGCGCGCTGGCGTCCGGCGCCGAGATCGAATAAGCGCCGCGGCATCGGTGTTGGGCCAATAACCAGACGGACGACCCAAGGAGCTTAGTGGCAGCGAAGACGGGCAGAAGGCTCGTGATCGTCGAGTCGCCAACCAAGGCGGCAAAGATCGCGAGCTTTCTCGGCGACGGCTACGTCGTCGAGTCCAGCCGCGGCCACGTGCGAGACCTGCCAACCGGCGCCGCTGAGGTGCCCGCCAAATACAAGGGTGAGAAGTGGGCTCGGACCGGGGTTGACGTCGACAACGGCTTCCAGGCGCTGTACGTCGTCAATCCCGACAAGAAGGCAACCCTCCGCTCGCTCAAGGATGCGTTGGCGAGCGCCGACGAGTTGCTGCTGGCGACCGACGGTGACCGCGAGGGCGAGGCGATCGCCTGGCACCTCCTGCAGGAGCTGAAGCCCAAGGTGCCCGCCAAGCGCATGGTCTTCCACGAGATCACTCCGCACGCCATCGCCGATGCAGTGGCCCATCCTCGTGATCTTGATGATGATCTGGTCGACGCGCAGGAGACCCGGCGCATCCTCGATCGCTTGTACGGGTACGAAGTGTCGCCGGTGCTGTGGAAGAAGGTCATGCCTCGGCTGTCCGCAGGCCGCGTGCAGTCCGTCGCGACCCGCCTGGTCGTCGATCGCGAGCGCGAGCGAATGGCCTTCCGCAGTGCCTCGTACTGGGATCTCGATGCCGTCCTCGACGCCGGCCCGGACGCCGAGCCGCCGATCTTCCCGGCCCGCCTGACCCAGGTCGGCGTTCGGAAGGTCGCCCAGGGCCGCGACTTCGACAGCCGCGGACGGCTGATCGATCGGGGTGCCGCTGGGCTACTTCATCTCGATCAACCTCAGGCCGAGGCGCTGGCCGAGTCCTTGCGCGACGCCGCATTCCGCGTCGGTGAGATCGAGTCCAAGCCGTACACCCGCCGCCCGTATGCGCCGTTCCGCACCACCACGCTGCAGCAGGAGGCCGGTCGCAAGCTGGGTTTCACCGCGCAGCGCACGATGTCGGTGGCGCAGGACCTCTACGAGGCGGGCTTCATCACCTACATGCGGACGGACTCGGTGACCTTGTCAGACACCGCGATCACCGCCGCTCGCAACCAGGTCCGTCAGCTCTTCGGCCCCGACTATCTCCCCGACAGGCCGCGGATCTACGCCAGCAAGGTCAAGAACGCCCAGGAGGCGCACGAGGCGATCCGCCCCGCCGGCGAGGTGTTCCAGACCCCGGCCCAAACCCGGCTGACGGGTGATCAATTCCGGCTTTACGAGCTGATCTGGATGCGAACGATCGCCTCGCAGATGAAGGACGCCGAGGGCCAGAGCATCTCGGTCAAGATCATCGCCCAACCGCGTCCCCAGCATGTCGAAGGACGCGGCGATGGGTCCGATCCTCCGGACCAGGTTCTTCGACATGCCCAGGACGAGGGCTGCACGTTTGTCGCCTCGGGACGGACCATCACCTTCCACGGCTTCCTCAAGGCCTACGTGGAGGCGCACGACGAGTCCGACGACGCGCAGTCCGACGACGCACAATCGCGACTGCCCCGGCTCACCGAGGGTCAGCAGCTGCGGCCGGAGTCGATCACCGCATCCGGCCACGACACCCGTCCACCGGCTCGCTACACCGAGCCGTCCCTGGTGGCCAAGCTGGAGGAACTGGAGATCGGACGCCCGTCGACGTACGCGACGATCCTGAGGACGATCACCGCCCGAGACTACGTGTTCAAGAAGGGATCCGCGCTGGTCCCCACCTGGCTGGCCTTCGCCGTGACCCGGCTGCTGGAGGAGCACTTCCCGAAGCTGGTCGACTACGCCTTCACCGCCGAGATGGAAGAAGTCCTTGATCAAATCGCGGACGGGCACGCCGAACGCCTGCACGTGCTGACCGACTTCTATTTCGGCAGTGGCGATCGGGAGGGCCTGCAACGTCTGGTGTCCGAGCTGGGGGAGATCGACGCCCGCAAGCTGTCGACATTCCCCATCGGTGATCTTGACTCCGGCATCGTCGTGCGCGTCGGGCGCTACGGCACATACGTCGAGGACGAGGAGGGTCGCAGGGCGAACGTGCCGGAGGACCTGCCGCCGGATGAGCTCACTGTTGATCTTGCGCGCGAGCTGCTGTCCCGGCCCGCCGGTGAGGAGCGGGTGCTCGGTACCGATCCGGAGACGGGACTGACCGTGATCGCCAAGAATGGCCGGTTCGGTCCTTACGTCACCGAGGTACTCGCTGAGGACGCGCCGAAGTCCGCCAAGCCGCGTACCGGGTCGTTGTTCTCCTCCATGTCCATCGATCAGGTCAGCCTCTCCGACGCGCTCCTGTTGATGAGCCTGCCGCGGGTTGTCGGCGTTGACGCGGAGGGTCAGGAGATCACCGCCCAGAACGGTCGTTACGGTCCGTACCTGAAGAAGGGCAGTGACTCTCGTTCGCTGGCCAGCGAGGAGCAGATCTTTCGCATCACCCTGGATGAAGCCAATGCCATCTACGCTCAGCCGAAGCAGCGTGGTCGTGCCGCCGCCAAGCCCCCGTTGAAGGAGCTCGGGCCTGACCCCGCCTCCGGCCGACCCATGATCATCAAGGACGGCCGGTTCGGTGCCTACGTCACCGACGGTGAGGTCAATGCCACGCTCCGGCGGCAGGATGACCCAGAGACGATCACCGCCGAACGCGCCGCAGAGTTGCTCGCTGAGAAACGCGCCAAGGGTCCGGCGCCGAAGCGTCCGACGCGCAAGACCACAGCGAAGAAGGCCGCGACCCGGAAGCCGAGTACGGCCGCCAAGGCAACGTCCGCTGGGCCCACGTCGACAGCGAAGAAAGCGCCGCCCAAAGTTCCGGTGGAGGCTGCCTCCGGATAGGAATCGGTGTTGCCGATCCCGGCGTGGGAGGGTAAGGACGTGAGGAAGGGCAAGAGCCAGAAGGAGAAGGCAGCGCGGCGCGGTGCTGCGGCTAACTCTGTGGAGGTTGCCCCGGCCAAGCTCGACAGCGGTTCCCCCGATGGCTCGACCAAGCCGCCCGGACAGCGTCTCTACGACATGCCGTACAGCGCCACCGCGCCGAAGTTGATCAACCCTGGAATCGGCCTGCACAATCTGGTCGCCAGGGCCGGACACAACGCCGCGTACGAGATTGACGTCACCCTGCTCGACGCGGCTGACTACCGACTAACCCGCTCGGGTGTTCTCCTCGCTCATCGGGTGCTCGACGGCCGCGGCGAGTGGTTCCTCACGGCCCCGGAGTGGCAGCCGCTGCTGCCCAAGGACCGGGTCGAGACGATGGGGCACACGGATCTGCCCCAAGAGTTCGGAGAACTGATCCGTCCGCTACGGCGGCGGGCGACCCTGGGGCCCGTGGCGGCGCTGCGATGTGAACGCCGGGAGTTCGCGCTGCGCGACGATCAAGGGCAGACGCTGGCCTTGCTGCGCGACGACAAGGTGACGGTGCGGCGCGGCGGCCTGACCACCGCGCGCTACCGCGAGGTCATGGTCACCCCGATCGGCCCCGGGCTCACCGAGCAGCAGACTGCCTGGCTCGATCGTGCGATCACTCAGGCGGGTGCGACCCCGGTGACTCGCTTTCCTCGGTTGGTCAGCCGGTTGGGGGCACCGGCCACCGGCCTCACGGACTTCCCGCATCCGCGGTCCTTCGAGCGCGATGCGCCGTTCGCGACATTCGTCTCTCAGCTGCTGGGCTTGCGGCTGCGTCAGATCGTCGAGGCTGATCTCGCTATCCGTAGCGGCAGTCCCGAGGCTGCTGAGCAACTGGCCGGACATGCCGCTCAGCTCCGGATCGAGCTTCGTGGGCTGTCGTTCGTGCTCGACCCGGACTGGGTGGAAGACCTCTACGACGAGCTGGATTGGATCATCCTGGATGCCGATCCGCACCACGCTAACGACCCGGCTAAAGCTGCTCACGCTCGAGAGCAATTGGTGCGCCGTCTGCACACCGAGCGTTATCTTGCGCTGTTGGACCGGCTGGTGACGGCGACCCGGGCACCCAAGCTGGGTGATGCGAGTGCGCTGGCCACCGGCCAGGTTTTGACCGATCTTCTCGACTCGGTGGTCATCAGGTTTCGCCGCGGTGTCGATCGGCTGAGCCCGGACGCCCCGACGCAAGCCTGGGAGGACGCCTGGCGCTCCATCGGGCAGCTGCAGTGGGTTGCTGACATCTCGACCCACGTCATGCCAGCCGAAACCGAGCGCATTCAGCATCGACTGGCCAAATCCCGCCGGCTGCTGGACCAGATCCACGAATATCACATGGCTGCCGATCGGGCGGTCGAAGCCGCGGCCGGGTTGCCCGCGTTCGAGGCGTTCGCTGCAGGCCGGGAGTTCGAACGCGGCGTCCAAGAGATTCGGGTCCTCAAGGAGGAATTCCTGGCGTTGTGGAACAAGACGAAAAGAAAGCTCGACGCATGAGCGAAGCCGCGAAGCGTATCTGGCCGGGCGTCTTCCTCGTCTTCGAGGGTGGCGACGGGGTGGGTAAGACGACGCAGGTCGCCCGGGTGTGCGGTCTGTTGGCGGAACAGGGCCACGACATCGTGCGAACGCACGAGCCCGGCGACACCGCGGCCGGCCGGCGGATCCGCGACATCGTCCTCAGTCCCAAGACCGGCGACCTGGCTCCGCGCGCCGAGGCTCTGCTGTATGCGGCGGACAAGGCGCAGCACCTGGCCGAGGTGGTGAAGCCGGCATTGGAGCGTGGCGCAGTTGTGGTGTGCGACCGTTACGTCGATTCCATGCTGGCTTATCAAGGCGCCGGTCGGATGCTGGAGCTGAGCGAGGTGGAATCGATCACCCGGTGGGCCACCGACGACGTTCGAGCCGACCTCACGGTCGTTCTTGACATGGACCCGGCACTGGCGGTGGGGGAGAAGCGGCAGCCGGATCGGGTGGAGGCTGCTGGCGACGGCTTCCACGCTCGCGCGCGTGGGTTCTTCCTCGACCTGTCGGCTCGCGATCCTGATCGGTACCTGGTGTTGGATGCGCGTTTGTCGCGCGCCGAGATCACCGAGAAGATTCTCGAGCGGTTGCAGCCGATGCTGGCCGCGAAGCCGGCCCAGCCAGTGGAGCCGGCCCAGCCAGTGGAGCCGGCCCAGCCAGTGGAGCCGGGAGTGTCAGGGGCGGCTGACACAGTGCCTTCGTGACCTGGACGTGCAGGTGATCGCCGACGTGAGTGATAGGTCAGTGTTGGCAGTGTCGGCCTCAAGGGTGGCACCGCCGGTCGCCGAGCAGGGTGTGTGGGCTGAGCTGGTCGGTCAGGAAGTCGCTGTGGAAACGCTGCGGCGTGCGGTGGCCGGCGAGCCGCACGCAATGAGCCATGCCTGGCTGTTCACCGGACCGCCCGGCTCTGGCCGTTCGAACGCCGGCCGCGCCTTTGCCGCTGCGTTGCAGTGCTCTCGTGGTGGTTGCGGAGTTTGTACCGATTGCCGTTCGGCACTGAGCGGTGCGCATCCCGACGTCACCCTGGTACGCACCGAGCAGCTCTCCATCGGTGTCGAAGAGGTTCGCGAGCTGGTGCGCCGCGCTGCCATGAGCCCGACGCTGGGCCGTTACCAGGTGATCGTGGTCGAGGATGCCGATCGAGTGACCGAGCGCGGCGCAGACGCCTTGTTGAAGAGCGTCGAGGAGCCCGCCGCTCGTACGGTGTGGATTCTGTGCGCCCCCACTCCCGACGACGTCGTGGCGACGATTCGGTCGCGTTGCCGGCTGCTCAACCTGCAGACACCCAGCGAGGAAGCCATTGCGGCGTTGCTGCAGAGTCGCGACGGGATTGAGCCCGCTCTTGCCCGCTATGCGGCCCGCGTCGCCCAAGGGCACATAGGGCGAGCGCTGGTGCTGGCCCGCGATCAGAACGCCAGGCAGCGGCGCGCGCGCATTCTGCAGATTCCGCTCTCTCTCAACGGCCTCGGCGCTTGCCTGTCCGCAGCCGCCGACCTGGTCGCCGGATGCACCGAGGAGGCGGCAGCGGCGACATCCGCGCTGGACGGGAAGGAACGGTCAGAGCTGGAAGAAGCACTGGGGTTCGGCACCCGGGGAGCGAAGCCGCGCCAGGCTCAGGCCGCAATCAAGGACCTCGAGGATCAGCAGAGGGCACGGGCGAAGCGAGTCCAGCGGGACGCGATCGACCGCGCACTCACCGAGCTGACCGGTTGCTATCGCGACGTGTTGAGCATTCAGACGCGGTCGGGGGCTGCACTGGTGAACTCCGACCTTGAGCCGCAGATTGCCGTGCTGGCCAGGAAGTCCACACCCGAGGCGACGCTACGGAGGATTGACACCTTGCTCGCGTGCCGCGTGGCATTGGAAGGAAACGTTGCGCCGCTGCTCGCGGTCGAGGCTGCGCTGATCGGCTTGGTCGAGGCGTGATTGTGCCGTACGGAAACCCGAAGGTCAATGGGGAAAGCCTTCACCCGATTCTCAGTTTTTCGGGTTCCATTTGTCCTCTTCGGTTTAGTAAGGTGTTTCACGGGTTGCCGGAGGGGACGAACCCCCGAGCGTTCTCTCCGACAACCTCCATAATTGATCTTGAGCTTCTGTGACCAGCCCCAAGCCCTCGAGGCGGGGCTTTTTGTTGTTGCCACATCGCCCAGCGGCACGTTGAGACTCTGAGTTGCGCGCGGACTCGATGTGCGTCTAGGTTTATCCCGGCTCGTTGCCAGTTTGTTACACGCTGGGGGCGATGTCACAGAACGGTAACCACGTGCGCCTGCGCGTGAATACGCTACCGCGATCAGACAGGTGTTTTCGGGGACCGACGAAGAACATACTGGCGCGGGTGGGCTCCTGCCCCCCAGAACGCCCACCCGTGGAGGCCCGGCAGACCCGCATCTGCCGGGCTTCCTCTCCGAGAAGTACCGCCCGCGCAACGCGTTAGTCCGTCCCGCGCCTCGGGCACCACACTCCTGCGTTGCACATGACTGGCCACTACGCTTGGGCAATGGCGCGGGTCATGGCAGTGTCGTTCGAGCGGTACGGGCGGCTCTACTATCTGGATCCGGGGGAGGCGATGTACTCGGTCGGCGACAAGGTGCTGGTGCCGACCGACTCTGGCCCTGAGGTCGCCGAGTGCGTCTGGGCGCCGGAATGGGTAGACGACGATCCTGGCTTCGCCGATCTGCCGGTTTGTGTCGGCAAGGCGGGTGAGGCCGAGCTCGCTCGGGACGCGGCCAATCGCCGTCGGCGCGCCGAGGCGAAGCTTGTCGCCAAGAAGTTGATCAAGAAGAACGACCTTCCCATGAAGGTGGTCGCAGTCGACTTCGTCGACTCCGGCCCGGATGTCGATCAGCTCGTGGTGATCTACTTCAACGCGCCGCATCGAGTGGATTTCCGTGCTCTGGTAGGGGAGTTGGCTCGCAGCCTGCGGGCTCGGATCGATCTGCGCCAGATCGGCTCCCGTGATGCGGCACGGTTGACCGGCGGACTTGGCAGCTGCGGCCGCGACTTGTGCTGTGCCACCTTCCTGAAAGACTTCGAACCGGTGACCTTGCGGATGGCGAAGCTGCAGGACTTGCCACCGAATCCGTTGAAGATCTCGGGGGCTTGCGGACGCCTCTTGTGCTGCATCAAGTACGAGCACCCGCTCTACGCGGACTTCGCGCGGCAGGTCCCGCCGGTCGGTCAGCGGGTGACCACTGACGCGGGTGAGGGCACTGTCATCGCACATCAAGTCCCTGCCGACTCGGTGCTGGTCCGGATGAGCGCATCGGGGGCGGTGACTAGCTGCTCCCGCGCGAGTGTGTGCGGATCGCGCCATGCATACGACGCGCGGCCCGCTGCTACCGAAGAAGCGGCGAGCAATTTACGGCGTCGCCGCCGGAACTGAGATGAGATCCCGCGCGGGGCTGCTCGTCACGGCGTTGGTGTGTGCGGCAGTCGGCTCCGCCGGCTGCTCAGCCAGGAGCCCGACTCCCGATCCCACATCGGCGTCGGCGAATTCGGCGAGCGCGTCTGCGTCACCCTCACTGTCTGCCACGTCGGCGATTCCGCCCGATGGCCGTCCAATCCAGCCCGTACCCGATGTGGTGCCGTACGGCTATGCAGACCCTCCGCCCGGCAAGGGCTTCAGCAGATACCGACAGCAACCGCTTTCCTGGGAGCCCTGCCTTAACGGTCTGGAGTGTGCGAGGGTGCTGGCGCCGCTCGAATACACCAAGCCGGACGGGCAGGCGCTGACCGTGTCCCTCGCCAAACGCAAAGCGACAGCTAGTCCTCGCTTGGGAACGCTCTTCCTCAATCCAGGCGGCCCCGGAGCGTCTGGTCGAGGCCTGGTCGACGGCTTCGATAGCAAAGGGTTGGAAAAGTACGACCTGATCGGCTGGGACCCTCGCGGTACAGAGGACTCGACACCGGTGCAGTGCTACTCACGAGGCACAGACTTCGATCAATATCTGTCCTTGGATGCCTCGCCCGATGACGATGCTGAGCTGGAAACACAGATTTCCGCGGACCGTGGCTTCGGCCAAGTCTGCTTGGGAAACTCGGGATCCCTGCTGCAGCACATCTCGACCGCGGACACCGTACGTGATCTTGATCTGCTCCGGGGCCTGGTCGGAGACAGCAAGATCAACTATCTGGGCTTCTCGTACGGCACCATGATTGGTGCGCTCTATGCCCACTCCTACCCGAAGCGGGTGGGACACGTGGTGCTCGACGGCGCGGTCGACATCACTGACAGCCCGATCACCCAGCTGGACGGCTTCGAGCGGGCTCTGAACAACTTCGCCGACTGGTGTGTGAAACAGAAACAGCAGTGTGCCCTGGGCACGAATCGCGATGAGGTCCTTCAGGCGGTGAGCGATCTGCTCACCCGATTGGACAGCCAGCCGATCAAGGTGGGCGAACGAGAGCTGACCCAGTCGCTGGCGCTGGTCGGGGTGATCTTCCCGCTTTACGGGCAGGCGGATGCGTGGGACGTTCTGCGTCAGGGACTCGAGGCTGTCATCAAGCAGGGCAACGGCAGCACCATGCTGCGCCTCGCCGATGCCTACCTCGGCCGCTCTGAGGATGGGCAATACGATCAAGACTTGTCGGCCAACCCGGCCATCCGCTGCCTTGACTCACAAGACACCAGTGTGCGCAAGGAGTTGACGGAAGATGCGGTCGAGGTCAAGAAGAAGAAGACGACCCTGGGCGAGTTTTGGGGCTCAGACCTGATCTGCCCGCTCTGGCCTGTCGCTCCGGCGCCCAAGACACCGAAGATCATCGCCCGCGGGGCGCGGCCCATCGTGGTGATCGGCACAACCGGAGACCCCGCCACCCCGTACGAGTACGCAGTCGGGATGGGTAAGCAACTCGACTCCGGCGTGCTGGTCACGTTCCGCGGCTACGGTCACCTCGCCTATGGCCAAAGCCCGTGCATCCGCAAGATCGTCCAGGCCTACCTGAACAACAACGTGGTGCCCGAAAACAAGACAACTTGCTGATACGCGCCCTGAACCCGCCAAAGTGACGTGCATAGGTTTTGGATGGAACTTGGCCGTCGCCGTCGGATAAGTTGCAGGTACAACTGCAGCCCAATGGCCAACTGCCGATCTCGATATAGTGGTCCACCGCGCGCGACGGCCTGGAGGACCGAAGCGCAGGTGCCGCCTTAGCTCAGCTGGCAGAGCAACGCACTCGTAATGCGTAGGTCTGGGGTTCGATTCCCCGAGGCGGCTCTCATGTTTCGCCTAGTCATCGGCTAGTTCACCGCCCGCGGCAACTCGACCACTGTGGCGTCGTGACACGTGTCTGACACACCTGCCATCGCGTCGATACGCTCCGCGACCCCGTCGAGGTCGTCATCGAATAGGCCCGAGTAGACACCGGGCCATCGTCCGAGCCCAACGCCGACCCTGCGCCCGCTGTGGCAAGCCGATCGATTATGACGCGCCGTACTGGTGGATTGTCAACGGCCACCGCAAGGTCAACCCCTGGTCGTTTCACTGCGGTCATATCGTCGCTCGGGTCAATGGCGGCACCCACGACCTGGCCAACCTGCAGGCCGAGCATGCTGGCTGCTCGACCGCCGTCGGCGGCCGAGCGTGACGCCAGCGTCGGCGGTGGATTCCTTGCAGGCGGCCGATCCGCATCAGCCGGGCAACGCGTTTGTGCGCCACGCACAACTGCAGCTGGCCGAGCCGCAGCTCGGCGTGACAGCGGCGCACCCCGTAGGTTTGCCGGGAGCCGGCATGCACCTCACGCAGGGCGTTGATCAAATGCGCATCGGTCAGATCGCGGGCCGACGGGCCGCGACCGCGCCACTCGTAGTAGCCCGAGGTGGAGATCTTCACGACTCGGCAGGTCACCGTGACAGGGAATCCCTGCCCGGCCAGCTCACGGACCAACCGGAATCCTATTTTGGGAGCACGTTCTCCCGCGCAAAGTAGGCCGAGGCCCGTTTGAGGATCTCGACCTCCATCTCCAACACCCGATTCGCCCGCCGCAGCTTGACCAGCTCGGCCCGCTCATCGGTGGTGAGGCCTTGTTTGTGGCCGTCGTCGACATCGGCCTGGTCCATCCAGCGGCGCAGACACGACTCGCTGATCTGCAAATCTTTGGCGATCTGGACGATCGGCTTCTCCCGCAGCCGGGCCAGTTCAACCGCCCGTTGACGGAACTCCAGTGGTTTCGGTGCAGGCACTGCTCGGACTCCTCTCCGAGACGATCATCGCCTCAGACTCGGTGTCCGGGAAACCGGGAACAGCTCAACACTTAGTTGCATGACTTAGAGTGAAAGGGAACCGCGCCCTGCGCCTGGGGCTAGATAGGAGGCGGTGAGATGGCTGAGGACCCCGCCACACAGAGCTCAAAATCAGGGACCGAAGCGGACTCAGGACTTCCCGAAGTAGGGGGTGGAGTTCGCTCAAGCAAATCGGGACCGTTAACGGCTGAGAGAGACACAACCGCAAGGTCATCAGAACCGTCGGATGTCGCACGTCCAGGGGTTGCCCTCTCCGCGAACGTGAACTTCTGGTCAACCATCGCATCGGCCCTGTTTTCGCTCATTGCGCTTGCTTTGTCACTCATAACATTCTTTCAAGTCAACTCTAAACCTGAGATAAGCATGGCGATGCCGAACAAAATTGCAGCTTGGACAGACCTGCGGGCAGGTCAACCGCAGCTTAGAATTGTGATGAAGCCGACGTTCAACGTTGATAAGAAGACCGATGTAGCTGCTGCGGTGACGGACGCCACCCTGCGGATTGAGCCTCCAGTAGACGCGAATCAGCCACCCATAACGTTACCCTGGAGTGATCTAGTTGAAATAAGGGATGATACTTATGAGAAGTACAAAACCTTCATAAGAATATGGCGCGGTAACCCCGAACCCTTCCTCGTTACACAAGACGCAAGGGAGGAACGATCCATGGAATTTGCTATCTATGCTCCGAGCAGTAGGCTACATATTGTCGCTGGTCGGTGGAACGCAAGCTTGACGGTGCAGCGGCGCGATCAAGACCCGCTTACCCGAGATTTCTGTATCAATATTTCGGACTCCCTTGCGCAGAAACTGAACAACGGGATTGAGAAGGAGGACGGCTGGTCCGGATTATGGTTCCTGACCGACCCAACTCCAAATCCCCTACAGGCTGACGCTCAGGAAAGTGGCAACGAATGCTATGGCGGCTGAGATTCTTCCTGGAGGATTCGTTCAGCTGGCCGCCGTAACCTAGGGGGTCGAGCAGCACATCGGGTGCGCCAGGGCCTAAGTATGGCTTTTTCCGCACTTTGACTCCATCGTGGCGGCGGTGCTGGCTGCGGACGGCGTGTTCGGAGTGGACGAGTTAGGGAGCACTGTCCTGCTCGGCGAGCTCGGTCTCGACGGTCGCGTTCGGGCGGTCCGTGGTGTGCTCCCAGCCACGTTGGCTGCGAGTTCGGCCGGGTTCCGCCGGGTGATCGTGCCACGTCGCCAGGCGCCTGAAGCTCGGCTGGTGGAGGGCATCGAAGTATTCGGCGTTGCCTCGCTGAGCCAGCTGGTGGCGCTGTTCCGGGGTGATCCCCAGCCCGATGCGGACGCAGCGGACAGCACCGATGAGTCGACTGCGCCTTCGGAGAGACGGTCACTTGATCTGGCGGATGTGATCGGTCAGCCGGAGGCGAAGTGGGCGGCCGAGGTGGCAACTGCCGGGCGCCATCACATGCTGTTCCACGGCCCGCCCGGGGTCGGCAAGACCATGATCGCGGAGCGCGTGCCGGGGTTGTTGCCGGATCTCACCACGCCCGAGGCGCTCGAGGTCTCCGCGATCCACTCCCTCGCCGGCTTTGCGCTGTATGACGGCCTGATCAGTCGGCCTCCGTTCTCAGACCCGCACCATTCGGCGTCGGCTCCGAGCATCGTTGGCGGCGGTCAGCGGATGGCGAAGCCGGGGGCAATCTCTTGCGCTCATCGAGGGGTTCTGTTCCTCGACGAGGCACCCGAGTTTTCGCCGATTGTGTTGGAGGCGTTGCGTACGCCGCTGGAATCAGGGCTAATCGCACTAAGCCGCGGCTGAGTGCGATTGTTGTGATTGACCTTGCGTCGTGCCATTTCCTGAATGTCGCATTCCGCCACCCTGGAGCCGGTTTAGGTCTGGTCTGGGCGTCAACGTCACCACCCCGGCAATTTCGGCATATGCGGCCGGGATCGTGGATCGAAGGCCGAAGAGGGGAGCTACCTTTCCTTCCCTAATGACACGGCCTGCGCCCAGACCTAAACCGTCCCCTTGTTGGGGCCGCGAGCGGGCCGGGACGGCGGAGCGAGCGGCTACCCGACAGAGGACCGCCTTTCGTAGCAGTTAGCCAGCTGAACGGAACGAGCGACATTTATTAGCACTCCGAACGCGGGCTGTTTGTCAGCCTCGGCGGGTGACAGTCCGCTGGCCTGCGGGTTTTGAGCTGTTGGCTTGGCGCCATCCGCACCTGAGCGCTCGATGGTGCAGGGGCGGCGTGCGGCACGATTTTGGTGGCGCGAGCTGGCGCGCTCCCGGCCTGGTGGCAATGCCGAAAAGCCCGGGTTCGCGATCAGCACTCGACGGCCACAGCGCGGTGACGAGCACGATGACCAGGCTTACCACGATGAGTGCCCACTGAAGGGAGGTCGGTTTCCATTGTGCTTTTGCGCTTCTCATCATCATGGCCTCCGACCTGCCTATCCGAGTGGGTTTGCCTGGCTGCCTCCCGTCGTTCCGGGCCGCTTCCGGGCTTTCAACCACGCTAGGAAGCGGGTGTGGGATCTCGCTATATGACGTTCTTCGTAGCTCCCTCAGGCTGCTTTGGCCGTTAGCTCTGTTTCAGCGAGTAGCGTTCAAAGATGGGCCGTACGGACGGTGGCTGTCGCGTCCGAGCGCTGCGGAACGTTGCTCTTGAGTGCCTAGGGCCAAGTACCGCCACGCCGATGCTGCCTGAGCCGATACTGCCCGCGCTGCGTGATCTGATCGGCTGCGACAGCACACACTTTCTCTGGATGGACGTCGCCAGGGAGGAGCTCGACTACCTCCCTCCGCAGGATTTCATTCCCGACGTCGATGACTGCCAGATAAGCCGCGAGGAGGAGGCGGCTATGTGGTGGGAGCACCACAATTCGGAGTGCTGCCAACCTCGGGTGCCCGACGACGTGTCGAGCGCGCCCGCCGAGACCGACACGATGTCGGTGCGCCAATGGCGCGCGTGCTCGAGGTACGAGCTGTACAAGGCCAGCGGCGGCGAACATCTAATGATTCTTCGCATCCCCGACGGTCCCGGAGAACATTCCGGGTGCTCTGCTGGCGAGGTCCCGGAAAAGGCTTCACCGAACGGGACAAGACCGACCTATTCCTGCTCAGGCCGCACATTGAGGCGGCATACCGACGCAAGCCAGCGCATCCGAGCGGTGTCGGCACTGACCGCGCGTCAGCGGCAACTCCTTGAACTCGTGGCCCAGGGCTACACGAACTACCAGATCGCACGACGTCTCGGTGTCACAGAAGGAACAATCCGCGCGCATCTCTACCAGATCTACTCACGGTTGGGAGTGAGTTCTCGCACCGCCGCCGTCACTCGATCCCTCATCACAGTCGAGGACTAAGGATCAGGCCGGGCTGTTTGTCAGCCTCGGCGATCCAGCGCTCAGCCGCAGTCAAAGCCAAGAGCTCGAAAACCCGCAGGCCGAGCGGAGCGGCCGCGACGCGGCAGCAAGTCACCACTTGATACTCAGCCCTTAACTAGGTGCATGTCCACTGCTGATCAACTGCTCTACAGCGCATTGCATGGCACCGCGATCCGGTATGCAGCCAAGCAACGCGACCTAGCCGCATCGATAGAAGAACTCCGGGGAGATGGCCGGCGGGCGGAATGACATCTTGGCTGAGGCTGCGGGGATCACGGCCGGATCGTGGCTGGCCAATCCGGCGAGCAAGTTTGGGCATGAGCTGATCGCTGCCGGGATGCTGATCTTGGCTGGTGGTGGCCGGGGTGTGCCATTGGATTACGACGAGTTGGAGCGTTGGACCCGTGTCGGCTTCGAACGGGTAACCGCAGCGCGGCACGAGGAACGGTGAGCCTTTCCGTCCCGATCGCGAGCGCCTTTTTCAGAAGTGGTCAGCTAGCTGCATGGGTGGGGGGAAGTTGCCTTGCGGCATTGTTGTTGGCGGCGGCGCTGGGTTGCCTATCGCAGCATCGAGCTGCTGAGCGACAACAAGAACGTCGGCGGCACGGGGCGGTTCGCCAGTCTCGAGCTGCTCAGGGGAGAACAGGTCGGCGATCGAGGCGACGACTGGATCGTCTGGTTTGGCTGCTTTAGCAGCTGCGATGGCAGCATCCACGACCGCCAGCGCAATTCCTCGGATTTCTTGTTCGGCATCCTCGGCGAGGAGCGTCTTCATGGAGTCGATGAGCGCCACGACTCTCCGCTTCGCTTCGTAGGGGTAACTGTCGTCGGCCACACCGGCATGCTATTTCAGAGGTGTCCGCGAGGGACCGGGAGGCCGGAGCGAGCGGCTGCGGCGCGTCAGCGCCGCCTTGATCAATTAGACCCGGATGCGGCGATGGACATTCTGGCTGTCTCCGAAGTAGCTTTGGTGATTAGCCCAGTCCTTGTGCGCGTTGATCCCGGGTATGCAAGGACTGGGCCTAACTATGTCCTGACGGGCTCTTTTCGCGTCCCCATCTCTGGGCCCGCTCTAGGTAGCTTGCCCGCCGCCCAAACCAGAGCGCCCAGCAGGACCGCCCTACGGAACGGCGACTGCTGTCGCTCCCCGCGCGCGGCCGCCGTCCCGCGCTCATACCCGACTCGCATCCAGCGCTCGAGTTCCTTGTAGTCCATCGGGACATCGCGGCCACCGGCGGCAAGGATGAGCATGCCGGCGGCCGCGCGCCTGGCTCATGGCCAGCGCCGCGGCGTCGGGAGCTGGCGGGGTGAGTTCCCCCGGAAGGTCTAGTGGCAGTGGAAGAACTCGTTGACCGTGCCGTCGGGTCGGACGTTGAAGTGATCGACTTGGTGAGTGTTGATCGTTGACCCGTCCGAGCCGGTCCCCCGGAGGTTGAACGTGAACGTGCCGTTCACAGTCGTGCCGTTGGCGTTGAAGCCTCCCCAGATCGTGAACTTGCCGGTGTAGCTCGGCAGACTCGGGTCGTCCAGCGGCACCGCGACGAAGGTGCCGGTCTGGGTGAAGGTGTCGTGCTCCCGGCCGTCATCGAAGGTGGTCGTGTGCTCGACGAGGTTGCTGGTGGTCGTGATGGTGTAGAGCGGTCCTTCGTCCGCGCAGTCGGAGCTGGGAACCACATCGACGAAGGTCTCGACGAGGTTCTTCTGGTTGGTGGTCTCGGTTACCGGCGGAGCGGCGAGCGCGGGCGCTCCGGTGAACAGCAGGCCTGCCGCCATGAGGCCGACCGTCAGTAGGCGACGAAGCATTTTCCGTACCTCCTTGTGATGAGTGGTCCAATTCGTGGGGCCGTTGCGCCTTTACCTGCGCCAACTTGGTGGGTTTTTGATCTTGAAAGTGACATAGCAACTCCCCGAAATAGGCGTCAAGCGATTTACATACTGCCCATATCGGGCTTAGGCGTCTGGTGTTCACGTCAACCGACTTGAAGAAGATGAGACTCCGACGGATCGTCCACCACCAGCTCCTTGGCAAGACGGTCTCCAATTGGTCGGCTGCTTCTCCAACGTGGTCACCCACGCCGACAAGGCCGACGACTTACATACCGCGCCCGGCGCCGTTCTGCGTACGTATCCGAAGCGTGTCCAGCGTTCCAACGCGCGCTAATCAAGCGGCCTGCCGCCGGCGACGCAGGCCCAGCACCTCATGAAAGGAGAACTGAGGCGACTAGCTGGACCTTCGCTCCCCGAGCAACGCTGATCATGGACAACTGCAAGGGGTGACGTTGACGCAGCCGGCGGCCGTCATGCATCGGCTTAACGGACTGCCTGACCCAAATTCCGCAGCTTGCCAAAAAACGAACGGTCCTCCGCCGTGGTTTTCACATCCTCCGGCCGCCACAAGCCGGGCTCGTACCCGTGCTCAATCGCATACGGCAGCCGCAGCGGCTTCCGCACGTGACTGAACTGCATGTCATTCAGCAGCGGCTTCCAGTTACGGAACGTCAGCGCCCAACCAGGGGCGCCGTCAGGCAACGAATCCGGACCGGCGCCCAGGTTCTCCCGAATCGACCACGCAACCCGATGCACCTGCTCAAAATCGAAATATGTCGCCTGCAAGACACCCCACGTTGACCGGTGAGCCGGCAGCCGGCTCAGATCCTCATCCGGTGCAGGCGACACCCAAATGCCCGTAGGCAGCGGCGGCAACGCTGAAACCTCCGCCAGCAGCGCACGAGCTTTCCCCTGCAACAAAGCGAAAATGCGCTCCCCATGAGCCGAAATGTGGCCGTCAATCTGAGACTCAATGGTGCGGCCCGCGTCGTGGACCAGCTGCATCGCAGGCGGGCACTGACCATCCGACTCGACAACCAGCCACCGCGACACATCCGAACACACCGACGCAACCTCATCCAGCGCCGCATCGGGGTCGGTGACAAGCCGGCGCAACGCATCGGCCCGAGCCTGGGCGGCGTGCTGCTGACGCTCAAGCGCCCGACGGCCCTCGCTAATGCAGGCGTTTCATGACGTGCGCGGACAGCACCGGTACGCCGCTGGGAATCGTCCAGGTGTGCAGGTCGTGGACATCGACTACCCCATGTACCCGCTTGATTTGCTCACGGACTTCGGCAAGGTCCACACCGTGAGGTGTGGCTTCGAGTAGCACGTCGACGACCTCACGCAGCAGCGACCCGGCGCCTGGGATGATCACCACGATGAGAGGGAAGCGATCGCGTCAAGGGGGTCCAGCCTGCGATCAAGATCAGCACAGCGGCGGCGACGACAGCTAACGAACCGATGAGGTCACCGAGCACCTCGAGATAGGCGCCACGCATGTTCAGGCTCTTCGCCTGCTCCGGACGGAGCACCAGTAGCCGGCCAGGTTGGCCAGGACTCTGATGAAAGCCACCACGAGCATGAGCCTGCTGTCGATCTCGACAGGGCTGCGCAGCCGATCGACAGCCTGGATCAGCACCCAAACTGCCACTCCGACGAGCAGGAGTGCACTGCCGAGGGCCGCGAGCACCTCGGCACGCTGGAGTCCGAACGTCTGTTTCACGGTGGCAGCCCTACAACTAGGCCCGTCAGGTCGTCGCTGATCAATCGAACAAACCGGCCAATCAACGGTCGTCGACATCGATGTTGTTCGATTTCTCCGACAGCGTGTGGCACTTCGGGCTGGACGGCGCGATCGAGATGGTGAACGTCTACCCGCACACCCCGTTGCTGCTGCACCACGCGGGCTGCTCGAGCCGGCGTTCCCGGTCGGCGCGTTCAATGCGCCGGGCTGCTCGGGCATCCAAGGCCGACCGTCGCGCTGCCTGTCTCATCGCATGCTGACTCATCACCGTCTCCTAATCGACACCGGCCCTTCACTCACCCATAAGCCGCTGCCGAGAGTCGAGCGGTCATCACCGAGCATCTCGACCTGCCTCACGCACCCCCAGCCGATCTAAAGATTCGATGTTCGAACACCCCATGCACCAACGGAAGTGGCTCGGGTCGGCCTAACCGCGTGGGCGGCATGTACCACCTTCTGGTGGGTTGTGACGATGAGCATCCACAAGCTCACAGCCGGATCTGGCTATGACTACCTGACCCGGCAGGTCGCGGCGCTGGACGCGACAGATAAAGGGCACACCGGGCTGTCGTCGTACTACACCGAACGGGGTGAGACACCGGGGCGCGTGGATCGGTTCCGGCTTGGGCGGGATCGAAGGCCTGACCGCCGGCGATCCGGTGACCGCGGAGCAGATGCGAGCATTGTTCGGCTGCGGTCTGCACCCACTTGCCGAGGCCGCCGCAGACTAAGGAATTCGGGGATCTCTCGCAGCCGAAGTTCACCGAGATCGCGTGCGTGCAAGAACGCCTACCACCCCGCCGACCGCAGCTCCCAGCCGGTGCTCGAGGAGAGCACGCGACGTGGCATTCGCTTGCCGGGCACGTCCTCGCTGAGGTTGAGGTTGTAGATGGGCACCCAGCCGGCGTTGACGACGTCGATCATCATCAGGCCGTCGTGGTCGGGGAAGTGGATGAAGATGTTGTCCGGCGAATGGTTGGAGCCGTGCCAGACCAGCTCGACGCGCTAGCAGCCCACCTCCAAGGTGTAACGGTCGGCGAAGGTCACCTCCGGCGCCGGCCTTGCCGGGTCGTTATCGCGAAGCAGCAGCGACGTCTTACCAGCGGGGAGGGTGACGATCATCTCGCTCCCGCCGGCACTGCGTCTGCGGTTGGAAGGGCCCTCAGACTCCCAGATCTATCGGGTTACTGAAGCTAAACTGTTCGTCCCCGCCATCTGGCTGCGGGTGCGGGTCACGACCGCCCCATCCTGCGCAACCAGTGGCAGGAGGGGTGCCCTCCCATGTGGCCACCCTGGACCTGCAGGCGCTGGTGCCCCCCGGCCGGCTGCTGCAGCATGGCAGCAAGCGCGGGGCCTTCTACGCAACCGCGCGCACGGTGGCCCAGGTACGGCGCGGGTGCGAGAGAACCGGAAGGCGATCTCTGTTGATGATTGTTCATGGCTGATACAGACCTGACGGAGCCGCCGCCGCCGCTCGAGGAGTAGCCGGATGACGTCCGGCCTCCTCGTAGTCGAGCTGGGTTGGCGCGAACTGGCTGGCGGTCGTCGCGGGGCATCGATAACGTCCGACCATGACGTGGGGAGCGTGTTGTAGGACTCATCCTCCATCCCGCTCGGTTCGCTGAACTGGAAGAGCCAGCTGAGTGAGTTCTCCGAGTCCGCGATCAAGCCGTCGATGCTGCTGGCCGGACAGTACTGCGTCGTCATAATGGCCAGCGTCGCAACAGCCACCGACAGTCCCTGAAGGGATGGGTAGCGGGAGCGGCATCCTCTTTCCACGCCCCGGCACCGGGTTTAGCATGCAAAAAGGAGCCGATCAGTGGAGGACATGATGGTCCGCTACACCAAGGCACACCTGTTCCACATCCGTCCCGTTTCGTCCCTGGTCGAGGAGACCCACGAGAGCGGTCACGAGCTCAAGCGAGCAGTGGGACCGCTTTCCCTCACTGCTCTCGGGGTCGGCGCTATCGTCGGCACGGGCATCTTCGTCGTTGTAGGCGAGGGGCTTCGGGAGGCCGGCCCGGCGGTGATCTTGTCCTTTGTGCTGGCGGCAGTCGTCTGCCTCTTCTCGGCGCTGTCGTACGCGGAGCTGGCGTCATCGATCCCAGTGTCGGGCAGCGCGTACACCTACGCCTATGCCACGCTCGGCGAGGTTGTGGCGTGGGCCATCGGGTGGGACCTGATCCTCGAGTACGGCGTGTCCGTGGCGGCGATCGCCGTCGGTTGGGGCGCCAACTTCAACGCCTTCCTGGAAACCGCGTTCGGCGTCGCGCTGCCGGAGAGGTTCACGACCTCCCTTGACGAGGGAGGAATCAACATTCCTGCGGTCGTGATCGTGTTGCTGATCACGCTGTTGCTGATGCGCGGCGTCAAGGAGACCGCCAACCTGAACACCGTCATGGTGTTCATCAAGCTCGGCGTGCTGGCCATGTTCATCGGCCTTGCGTTCACCGCCTTCAACGCCGACAACCTGCAGCCGTTCGCGCCGCAGGGCTCTACCGGAGTGCTCACTGCAGCGGCCCTGATCTTCTTCGCCTACATCGGCTTTGACGCGGTGGCCACTGGAAGCGAGGAGGCCAAGAACCCCAAGCGTGACCTGCCGATCGCGATCATCGGCTCGCTGGTGATCTGCACCATCATCTACGTGCTGGTGTCGGTTGCGGCGGTCGGCGCATTGCCCGCAGCCCAGCTAGGCGCGAGCGACGCGCCGCTGTCGGAGGCCCTCGAAGAGGGTGCCGGCCTTCCTTGGGCGGCCGCGCTGACCGCGTTCGGAGCGCTGGTAGCCATCACCAGCGTGCTGCTCGTGATCCTCTACGGCCAGACCCGGATCTTCTTCGCGATGGCCCGTGACGGGCTGGTGCCGGAGTCCTGGGCAACCGTCGATGCGCGTACCGGGACGCCGGTCAAGCTGACCCTCGGGTTCGGCATTTTCGCCGCTCTCGTCGCCGCGGTATTGCCATTGGGCGCGATCGTGGAGATGGTGAACATCGGCACGCTGTTCGCATTCATCATCGTCAACATCGGCGTGATGGTGCTGAGGAGGACGCGACCGGACATGGGCCGGCCCTTCAAGGTGCCGATCCCCTACATCTGGTGCCCGATCGGGATCGTGCTCTGCCTCTACCTGATCACCGGGCTGCCACTGGCCACCTACATCAGGTTCGTCGGATGGCTCGCGGTCGGGCTCTTGATCTACCTCATCTACGGGTACTCGCACTCCAGGCTGCGGCACCACTACCCAGATGTACCGGACCTGCCCGACGAGGAACCGGACGAGAAGGTTCCAGAGGCGGGCTCTGGCAGGAGCGAGTGACATGGCCTGGCGCGTCGTCATCGGGTACGACGGGTCGGACGCCGGCGAGGACGCCGTCGCCTTCGGATTGGCATGGTGCCAGTCCACCGGCGACGTGCCCGTCGTGGCCACTGTCTACCCTGAGGAGCACCCGCTCGGAGCGGGTCGCGTCGACGCCGAGTGGGCAGCGTATGTACGCAACCTCGGCCAGGAGACCCTGGACAAGGCGCAGGCTGCCGCCGGAGACGCGGCTATCTACCGCCTTGTCGCTTCGACGTCCGCGGCCCGCGGCATCGCCGACCTTGCCGAGGACGTCGATGCCGCGGTGATCCTGGTCGGCGGCAGCCCGAAGGACAGGATCGGCAGCGTCACCGACCGTCTGCTACACGGAGCCACTGTGCCGGTCTGCGTGGTCCCGGAGGCCTGGCACGCACCCGATGGCGGTGTGGTCTCCAAGATCGGTGTGGCGTTTGTCGACACGAAGGACGGCCACGAGGCGCTCCGTGCCGCGGTTCGCGCGGCCAACCGGATCCCAGCTCGACTCGTGTTGTACAGCGTTGCGGCCCGTTCGACGGAGCACTACTCGTACATCGCGGGCCGCCGGGACGAACAGGTCTTCTACAACGCCGCCCGTGCTTCGTACACTCAGGCGCTGGACTACGCGGTCGCTGGGGTGCCGCCACAGCTCGAGCCGGAGGCGGTCCTTCTCGAGGGCGATGTGGTCGAGCGGCTGGGGGCATTGGGGACCGACGATGTGGACATGCTGGTGTGCGGGTCCCGTGGCTACGGTCCGATCCGCCGAGTGCTGCTTGGTGGCGTCTCGGCACGCCTGGTCCGACGCTCACGACTCCCGGTCATGGTCGTACCACGTGCCTCGGCGGGTCCCTCAGCAACCGAGGATTGATTTCGGGCCGCAGTGCTCGGCCCATGGCGAGGCTGAGCCAGCAGTGCGTCGTGCCCTGGCCCATCGCGCAGCGAGGTCACGCGTGGTGGGCGGCCTCGTGTTCTTGGTGGCCAACCGGCTCGAGCTGGAAAGTGCAGTGCGAGACGTCGAAGTGCCCACCCCAGGCACCCGCCCAGCCGGTCCAGCACTTCACCGGAACGCCGCATATCAGTAACCCGCGCCGCCAGGGTCCGCGCATCCGACAGATAGCCGGTGTCTAATCCCAACTCAACCAAGGCGTTCGACAACCAGCCCAGACGGGCAGTCGGGGACCCATGTTGAAACCGGTCCGGGAATGCATGATCGCCGCATTCAGCTGCGCATCGAACTCCTGAGCCGACGGTGTGGGCTTCCCCTGCAGCTCCGCTTCCACATCGGCGACCGTCTTCGCCCTCGTCACCCCGGTTCGGTCGCCGACGTCCGTTCGCTCAGCCAAGATCAGCCGAGCCTACAAACGGCCAACCGGGCCAAGCTCATTCAGCACCCGAGCAGACCCAGGGTCCAGCCGATCGCCGCTCGAGTCCAACCTCAACAAGGACATAGGTCTTCCTTTCCTCTAATCAGTGCTTTTCAGGTGTGGCCGTTGCGTGGACCGGTATCGGCGCGGCAGATCGTCCAACCCCGACCGGGCGAAATCCTCATCGGCGTCCAATTCCCGACCCAATTCCCGCGCGAGCTCCATAAACTGCTTCGACAACGCGACCAGGACAAACGCGTGCGCCGGCTCACATCCATCGATTCGTAGAGCAAGCATCCGCAACAGCCAAACGCGGAAATCCGCCGCCCGATCGCCGTATCGAGCATCCACAAGCCGTGTCAGCTCACCCTCAGTCGCACCAACGGCGGCAAACCACGACGACGACATCGATCGCACAACTCCCGACGACGGCCAGGGCCAGGCGGCTCCAGTTTGTCGTCGCTTCAAGCATCGCGAGCAGGGCGCCGGCTGGTCTGGCTCGTCGCGCCCTGGGAAGGCTGCTCCCCGTTGTCTACGGGCAGCAAAACCATGCTCGCCGTCGCGTTAGCCGTGACCGCCTGCCAGGCCGGGTTCACCATCTACTTCACCACCCTGGACGACCTGGTCCGCCGGCTCCGCGCCGCCGAAGCCACCGGCCGGTTCAACCGGCAACTCCAAGCCTTCCTCCGACCCGCCGTTTTAGTCGTGGACGAGGTCGGCTACCTGCCGCTGGATCGGGCCGAAGCCAACATGGTCTTCCAACTCGTCTCCCGAAGATACGAACGGGGCACCGGTCGAGGATGGCGGTGGCGAGGACGTCCGCCGCGGCGCGTTCCCTTCCTCACCAGGTCGAGAACCGACGCCATCTTCCGGCGTCCACGGCGCGCCCGTTAGGTGCGAGGCGATCAAGCCCGCCCAGAGCGGGCCATCTGTCGTCCCGCCGGGCTACGGCCCGATCGGCACCAGACCGCCGAATAGTTGTACTTTTCTGCGTATCGTTGACATGCCCGCCGAAGCGCCTTCGAGTCATTGAGTTCTTCAGACAACTCCAGTCCTCCGCCCGCAATTCGCACGGAAGGGAGCCTAGCCGCGCTGGGTGCGAGCAACGCCACAGACCCGTCTATTGATCTTCGGCGGTAGGGCTGCCTGCCGCCAACGAAGAGTCGGTGTCATCTCGTGTCCTTCAGCGTTCTCCGTGCCGTGCTCTCGTCCCGCGCTCGTACCCCACACGCGTCCAGCGCTCAAGCTCGACATAGTCCAGTGGGACGCCACGGCCGCCACCGGAAAGGATGAGCATCCGGCGGCGATCAGCTCGTGACCGACATGAGTGGCCGGGCTGGCGTACCAGGATCCGGCTGTGATGCCGGCGGCTCCTTGCACACCAAACCGGCACCCCCCTCGGTCATCCCGCTGGTATGCCGGGTCTCCGACGCAGAGCCCGGCCGTAGCGGCGCTCTCGACGTCAGTATTCCCAGTAAACGCCCGGTTGCCCGGGCATTGCCTTCAGGCGATAGTCCCGTCCGGCCGCTAGAAGAATCTTGAGAGTCAGGCGCTTGGTGAGGGCAACACCCACCGATGCGCTGAGTGTCACACCATGAAGCTCGCCGCTGGCCCCGACGCTGTTCTCCGTAGTCGTCTCCTGGGTGTATTCGTACTCCGCTAGCCCCCGGGTAGTGTCCTGCCCGAGAAGATATCTGCCGAGGACACGGCCCCCCTCGGGCACTGTTGCCGGAATTGATCGAACCGCCGGAGCAAGTTCTGCTTTGGCCGGCTGGAGGGAGACCTTGTCAAAGCTGTCGGACACCGGTTTCAGCCCAGCTGGGTCAAACGAAGCTGACGACGGAAAGCTGTCTCCTTCTCTCCAGCTTGGCGGGGTATAATATTGGCGGATTGCCCCGGCCGGCATTGGCACAAATACCCTTTTGCTTTCACCCGGGCCGGCGATAAACGTGGCCTTGAACGAGATCAATACCTTCTTCGTGGTGCTGGCATTGGCTCCCAATGAGACCTTCCACGTCCCCGATGTACTTTGACTCGTTGACGTTTGAACGCTCATTGAGCATCCGTCGAAAGGAGGTGCGCTGAAGTCGAACAGTGGCACCTGGACCGTGGTCGCGAATTCGCGCTCCAGAATTGGCGGAGGTAAACTGACACTGGACCGGTCCAAATTCCGCTGGACCGATTCCATACGATCGACTAGTAGGGTGAACGCACGACGCTCTTCACCCCGAAGTTCCGGCTTCACAGTGTTCAAGTAATCCTCGATCGAACGGTCACGCAACTCAGGTGGCAGCAGAGCGACATACCACGCAAGGTTCGTAATTGTGGTATTCCACCAATTTTCAAGGCCACTTCGAGCCCGCTCCCAGTACCTCGCCCCACGATTCCATTTCTACACTCCTTGGGTAGGTCGGTTGACACAACCGTTGGGACGGTCCGCACCTCGACACATTGAGTGTCCGACGACGCCGTAGATACGTCAAGAGGTCGGAGCTGCGCGAGCCCGGTACGCTGAGCCAACACTTCAGGTGTCGCCGGGAGATGCTTCCTCGAGTGCGGCTCTAATCCCGAAGCGCCGCGATCTGCTCGCGAGCCGCCTGAAGTTCAGCCCGTAAGCCCTCGACCTCACGCTTTGACCGACCGCCGCCCCAAGACTCATAGATCACGGAGCGGGCGATCCCTGACAAGCGATGCATTTCGGTGACGGGCACCCGTCACCGCGGCGCAACAACTCCACAATCTCGGCTCTCGCTTCGAGTTCGACTCTGACAGCGCGCCTACGCCGGGCACTGGCCTCGGCAAGCGTCGCGCGAATCTCGTCGGGTGTCATCTCCGGCATGCCCGCATATGTTGCCATGTCTCAGACCGGACATGTACGTTCTCGAACGCTTGTTCTAAAATGATGCATGCGGTGCGGCATCGCATTGGAGCAAGGCGGCTGGGTGGTCCGTGACGCAATCGGCGGCGAGGCGGTCACCCCGCCGGCAACGTCGGAGGAGGCGCAGCAGGCAGTCGCTGAGTGGAACGCCCGCTGCGTCACCAGACAAGTGGACCCACCGATCAAGGTGGACGGCTGGGGGCCGGCAGGTTAGCTGCGGGTGTGGCTGCGCGCCGATGATGGTTGGTGGGACCTTGTCGCTGGCCGGGATGGGTGCGTTGGATGCACGCCGAGGACCTCCGACGGTCCCAAGGGCGGGCATGAGCGCAAGCTCGACGATCCATGAAGCGAGGAAAGTTTCCCAAGATCAAGAGTTGGTTTGCTGGCCTGGTGCCGGTCCTCAGCGTTCCGCTGTCCTTACTTTTGAAAGTGACGTTGTGGTCGATTGCTTCGTTCACGCTAAGGTCCGGTGCCTTGTAGCTCGTTGTCCCCTTTTTGTTGTCGAGTGCCTCAACAGGAGTCCGCAAATCGACCGTAAGAGTCTTCTCTTGCCCAGGCTGTAGCTGTAACTGGGTGAGGTGCTGCCGTAGGACCTCCTCTTGACACACGACTAAAGCAGCGAAAACATATGTGCACCTGGGTTCATCATCGCGTGATCGAACTCTTTTTGCTGCTTGCGGGGAGGCGGATGACATGACCTTCCGTTCAATTCTTGGTTATTGTTCGGGTTGGTCCCCTTAATACGTACTCATGTCACTGGAAGGTCGTCACGCCAGGGCTCGCGGAGGGCTCGATGGTGAGCCAGGAGCGGCGATGCTTGGTGGCGAGCTGGTGCAAAACGACCTAGTTGATCGAGCTGGTCACGACTTCTGAGTGGCCGGGGCTCAAGGAGACTGGGTCGTCAGGAGCCCGAGCCGCATAAAAGGAATGAACGATGACTGATGAACAGTTCGAACGACAGCGCTCCCGAGCGACCGTTTCCTATCCAACGTCCGAAGCGGCCACCAGTCAGGATGCCAGGAGGTGAACAGTTCGACGACAGCACTCCAACCGAGCGACCGTCCCCAATCCAATGGCCAAAGGAGCGGCCAGTCAGGAAGCAAGAGGATTTGCGAGAGGCCGCTGCCATCCCACTCGTGACCGCCGCCGCCATTCACCGGTTGGGGGCGAGTTACAACCGGCTTCAATGAACACGCTGGTGAAGGTAACGGCATCGCCACGCGTATCGGCGCATCGATTGGGGCCGACATTACGGGCCCCGACGGCGGGAATGACGCGCGCGCGACGGGAACGGATACATCTTCGAGACGGTGACGACGAGTACCGACACTACTATGCTAGCGGAGTACTCGGTTGGTCAAGGCGCATTCCTCGGATCGACGTGGCTGATCACAATCCGGGAACCGCTGAAACCATCGACTCTAATCAGATGCGGGATATTTTGATCTCGTGGATTGATGCAGGGATGGTTGCTGAAGCACCCGCGTGGAACGAACGCGACCTGCTGTTCGTGATCTTTCCACCTGCCGAGGTTACGCTGGTGGACAGGAACGGCGCCGGAGGATTCTGCGGCTACCATTGGTATGGCCACTACCGAAACTCGCCACTGCAAAAGGACAACCTGTTTTTCGCAGTAATTGATACAACCGGTGGCACCGACACGGTAGCACATGAACTTTCTGAGGCGTTCACGGACCGCAGCCTTAATGGTTGGTATTCAAACGATGCCCCGTATTCAGAGATCGCAGATGTATGCAGCTTTTGCGGCGCCCCGACCCTAAATCTGGGAGGTTTTGCGGTCGCATCCTACTGGCTGGTAGGAGCTGCGCGTTGTTTACAACAGTCGGATCTGACTCCGGCACCGCCGCCTGCGGTGCTCGATGTTTCTATCGAGCCTAAGCAATTGGCGCTGAATACAGCATATCCTTCCGCCTTGATACGACTGACAGTCAAAGTGGGGCACCTGTCGCCTCAGCCCATGTGACAATTCACAACTTCAGTGCACGAACCGGGACTGCGGGCGGTTATCCTGTGGATCAGGCCGTGTCCGGAGTTGGATCGCCTATCACAGCTACAGTCGTTTTCCATCCCGGAAGGCGCATTGATGACATCGGCAAATTTCCCAAAGTCGTATTTGATATCCAACCCAGCATTGTTGTACAGGCTCCTGGATATGGCAGTGTCGAATTGGTACCCTTTCCGGACTTGTGATGCCGGTCGGAGGTCAATTTGGCCTCCGCGAACCGGCTCCACAAAGCGACGCCCGATCAGTGGGTAGCTCTGATTGGTGTGTCTTAACCTTGTCGCGGGCAGGACCACGGTGCTCACTGCCTTTCCATGGCCGGGTCCAGCCTGAGGCCAAGTGACCCTCCCTCCCCCCCTGAGGTGTGGGTCCCCATGACAAAAGTCGTTAGCCGCACCTGCAAGCTGTGCGGCTCCTCATTTGATCTTGAATACAGCCGTGGCCGTCCTCGGGAGTATTGCTTCGAGTGTGAGCCGGCTGGTTGGAAGGTCGTGCGTTCTCGGCACCGGTCCGGGCGGGCGAAGTTGCGCCGCGACCGTCGACAGTTCTTGATCTTGGAAATAACTAGGGAAAGGAAAAGTAATGGATGAATTGATACCGGTGTCTCATCTCGAGCTGGATTTGGCGCCGCCATCGTCCAGGGGTTGGCATGTCTACCTCGCTGGCCGTGGGATTCGGGTGCGGCCGGATGATTTGGGCCGGCCGGCGATTCCTCGGAAGGCTGCGCGGCGTCTGTTTGTTGAGCGTGCTGAGTCTGAGGCCCGTGCCCGGGAGTTGACGGCGCGGAATGATCAGATGATCGAGCTGAAACGGCAGACGATCCCGACTGGTGTTCCCGCTGATCTGGTCGGCTACGCCGAGATTCCTGGCCGGGCGATCATGTTGGCGACCTGCAGGCCGAGAAAGATTCCCGCCCGCGCCGCCGGTCTGTCGTGGAGGATGCGCTGGCCGGCGGGGGCATCGTCTTCCATCCGATCCGGCCTGAGCTGGACGAGTAGTCATGGCTGCTCGTTTGTCGAAGCCGTTGGCTACCGGTTCCGTTGAGGTGGCTCATGATCCGGCGGGCCGGCTCTGCTGGTGAAGCCAGCAAAAGGGCGCGGGTTGGGCCGGATTCTTATGGCGGCGCGGTCATGAGGCGATGTTGGCGGATCATGAGTCCGGCCGTTACTGGGATGCGCGGACTGTCTATGCGTCTAGCGCCGACCACTATCAGGTTGCCCGTGGTGAGCCTGTGCCGGACGGTTGGCTGCGGTTCAAGTTCCCGCCACGATGATCCGGCCTAGAGGGAGCTGGCCGGGGCCTCCGAGTTAGGGGCGATTGTCACCGTCGACCGGGAGACCAGCTGCATTCTGACTGTGAAGTTCTCGGTAGGAAGCCGGTCTAATCTGGCCAAGTCGAACGTAATCGTCAACCCGTTCCGGTTCGAAGATAGCCGGTACTAGGGATGCGAAGGCCGTGGAGGGGACTTCGCCCTTTCTCACCCCGGGGATGCGGTCTGCTCGCTCAGGCTCGGCCACCTTTCGGGGGTCGCCGCGAGCGGGCCGGGACGGCGGAACGAGCGGCCTGCCAGCATCCTTGCGGGAGCGCCTCTGAGCTGTGAGCACGACTCCTTGCGCGTGGCCAAACCTTGGAAGTGCCGTCTTCGGTTGCACGACTGGGATAATCGGGAGAACCGGAAACCCATGAATACTACCAGTGTGTCTGCGCTGTAATGCATATCGAGAAAGAAGGACGTGCTGCGCCCGGCGCAGGCGCGGCGGTTGTCATAGGAAGCGGCGGCGGCAGCGGGACGCGGTTTGAACTGCCGGTCGGCCCCGAGTGCGCCGGACCTCATCGCCGGCGGTTGGTATGCCAGCAAGTTTCGGCAAGGTCACGATATTGATCCCAGCTGGTCTGCTTATGCTTGCCGGACGGGTCGACCTCGGCGAACTCGACGCCTGGATACGCACCGGATGGGAACGCCGCCGAGCCGGAGTCGACCCTCACGGTCGTCCGGATGTCCGTCGCGGCCCTTGGCCTCTTCGGCTAGGTGGTGATTACCGGCTGCAGCTCGGGCCGTTGCGCGGTGATGAAGTGCTTCACCACAGCGTCTCCTCGGTCACAACTGGTGCGTGTGTTCTCGTCTGGCAGGGTGTCCGGCTGGCGATCTTGGACGACGCAGATCGCACGGTCGCTATGGTGCCTGGGGTGAACATCAAATGGATGGTGAACAATTCGACATTTCCGCGATTTCTGCGAGACGTTCGAAGGCGAGCAAGCTAAGCCCGCTACTACGGCCAATCGGAACAGTTTAAAGGCCGCCGAAGCCGCAGTCCAGTACGCCTTGCCAACTGCTGCGAGCAGATTCCCTTCGCTCGAACCGACCCGAGCCTGCTCTTCGAGGGCTTCGGAGTGCCGAGCTAATGTCGAGAACGTTGAACTCAACGAGGCCGGCAATCGGAACCCTCCGGGACCGCGAGGACTGGCTGATCACGATCTGGCTCCTGATGCACGACGGCAGGTGCGGGTGCTGCGGGCTCGGCCGGTGGACTTGCTCGAGCAGGACCGCGCCGCGATGCTCGCCCTGCCGCCGATCCCACCGGCCATAGGGCACCACCTGCGGGTCCGGCTGGGCCGGGACTACTGCGTCCGAGTCGCCGGCAGCGACTACTCCGTCGACCCAACCGCGATCGGTCACATGGTCGACGTGGTGGCCGATCTGGAGCACGTCACAGTCAGCATCGGTGGTCGCGTCGTCGCACGCCATGCGCGATCCTGGGTATCAGCGGCGACGGTCATCGATCCGGCGCATGTCGCGGTCGCGGCGCGGCTGGGACGGCGTTCCAGCAGCCGCGCGAGGTGGAGGATCCACCGGCTCGTGACCTCGCCGACTATGACCGCGCTTTTGGTGTCAGCCTCGACGGGCAGGTCGCCTGATGGCCGGCGACGCGGTCAAGGAGATTGCCTATCTCGCCACCGCGCTGAAGGCGCCCAGGATCCGCGACACCGCCGCTCGGCTGGCGGACCAGGCTCGTGACGGCGGCTGGTCGCACGAGGACTACCTTGCCGCGGTGCTGGAGCGGGAGGTCGCCGCCCGCAACGCCTCCGGCGCGGCGCTGCGGATCCGCGCGGCCGGGTTCCCCGCCCGCAAGACGCTGGATGAATTCGTGTTCGACCACCAGCCAGGTGTCCGCCGCGACGACTTGGGCGCCATTGGCGGCCCGGGCACTACCTGACCGAGGCGCGCAATATCATCACAGCTTGTTGCTGAGCTCGCCGACCAGGTCCGCCGCAACGCCGCAGCTGAAGCGCCGCCCTGGACGGCCCAAACCCACGCTCTGGTGCCGGCCGAGCTGATCGCCGACCTGCAGGTATGGCGCGCCGCCACCCAGGTCGACCCCGACGACCTGCGATCCACCGGGCCGCCCCAGCTCGGCCGTGCGGCCCGAATCTTCCAACAGCAACTCGACAAGCGGCTCGCCGCCCCGGATACCAACGCAGACCGGCAATGGCGGCGACTTCTTGCCATAGAAGTCCCCAGCGCCACCGCGGACCCATTCCTGCCCGAACTTGAGGAAAGGTTGACCAACCTCACCCAGGCCGGTTTCGACGCCACTCACCTCCTGCGGTCGGCGGCCGCCGCCGGACCTCTACCCGACGACCACCCCGCCGCAGCCCTCTGGTGGCGCATCCTCGACCAGCTACCTGAAACGCCGAACCAGGAACCCGCAACTCCTGAGCCGATCCCGGCAACCAGGCGCACGACGATGAGGCCATTCGCCCGGCAGCCACCCGTGCCGCGCTCGACGCCGCCACCGGCGTTCGGCCCGAGCCGCTGACCCGGCCTCCGACGCAGAACGACGGCGGGATGTTTCAGCAGGATCGGTTGCCGAAACTCACTCTGCTATGTATCAAGAGCCTCGCTGCGCTCGGCCGGCGGTGCGTGTCCTCGCTTCGCTGCGGGCCGCGCCGCCCTCTTGCGGTGGTGATGGTCAGAGATTGGTCTGCGCTTCGAGCTGATCGGGATAGCGGCCGCCGTGGATCTCGATGCGCGACGACAGGTCGTTCAGTTGGCTGAGTTCGGCCTCGGTGAGGGTGACGTCGGCGGCGGCGAGGTTCTCTTCGAGTCGGTGCAGCTTGGTGGTGCCGGGGATGGGCACGATCCACGGCTGTTGGGCGAGCAGCCAGGCGAGCGCAATTTGCCCGGGGGTGGCGCCCTTGGCGGCTGCGATGGCCTTGACCTCCTCGACCAGTGCGAGGTTGTGTTCCAGCGCATCGCCGGAGAACCGAGGAATCTGCGCCCGCAGATCGTTCTCGGCAAAGGTGGTCGAGGTGTCCACGGTCCCGGTGAGGAAGCCCTTACCAAGAGGACTGAAGGGCACGAAGCCGATGCCGAGTTCCGCGCACGCCGCCAGCACGCCCTGCTCGGGACGGCGCCACCACAGGTTGTATTCGCTTTGAATCGCGGTCACCGGCTGCACCGCGTGAGCGCGCCGAATGGTTTCCTCGGCGGCCTCTGACATGCCGAAGTGTTTGACCTTTCCGGCGTCGACCAGATCTTTGACTGCGCCGGCCATCTCCTCGATTGGCACGTCGGGGTTGACCCGGTGCTGGTAGTACAGGTCGATCACGTCCAGCCGGAGCCGCCGCAGGGAGCCGTCGACGGCTCCGGCGAGGTCCTCAGGACGCAGCATCCGCCCTCGAGGCTTGCGCTCGACCGGGTCGATGTCTTGGGCGAACTTGGTGGCGATCACGACCTGGTCGCCGTAAGGCGCGAGGGCTTCGCCGACGAGTTCCTCATTGGCGTGCGGACCGTAGATCTCGGCGGTGTCGAAAAACGTCACACCAAAATCCACGGCACGATGGAGCAGGGTGATCATGGCCTGCCGGTCCGGCATACCGCTGTAGCCGCCGGTCATGGTCATGCAGCCGAGGCCAATGGCCGAAACCTCCAAGCCGCTGGAGCCGAGTCTGCGCTGCTGCATCAATGGTTCTCCTTCGGATGGCTCGACCTACCACCGACACTATTTGCTTGGCGGCCAATTGGGGCAGCCCTGATTCGAGGCCCAGGCTGCTCGCACGCTCCGGCAAGGTTCCATCGAGACGAACGCTGCCCCTTTGCAAGCAGAGGTTCCGATGGGCTGCCTGTCAAACGGCCGGCCAACGGGGCCGCGCCCACTGAACGGTGCGCTGACAGAATCTGACTGAGGCTCGAAGCGGCGACAGGAGAGGGAGGACTTGGCGTGCTCGGTCATCTCAGCGGCGCCACGCGGCTGTTCCCGATCATCGGTGACCCCATCAAATACGTTGAGTCGCCAATGCGTCTCACCCGCACCTTCGAAGAGCGCGGCCACAACGGCATCTGTGTTCCGATGCAGGTGGCGGCCGATCACCTCGACGCCGTCATGGCGGGTCTCAAGGCCTCGCGGAACGTCGACGGCATCCTCGTCACCATGCCGCACAAGTTCACCGCCTTCGCCCACTGCGCCACCAGTTCTGAGCGCGCCAAGATGCTCGGGGTCGTGAGCGTCATCCGCCGCAATCTTGATGGGACCTGGCACGGCGACATGCTCGACGGACTCGCCTTCGTCAAGGCGCAGCAGGACCATGGAGCTGAACCAGAGGGAGCCCGGGTACTTCTCGTCGGAGCTGGCGGCGCAGGCAGTGCCATCGCAATCGCCCTGCTCGAGACTGGGGTCGGCGAACTCGTCATCCACGACGCCGACGACTCCCGCGTTGCGACCCTCATCGAGCTGCTCTCGGGCTTCGACCGAGGGCGGGTGATTGCTGGGCCGCCGGATCCCACCGGCTGCGATCTGGTGTGCAACGCGACTCCCATGGGCATGGAGGAGGGGGATCCGCTTCCCGTCGATGCTGCGCTGCTGAGATCGTCTATGTTCGTCGGCGATGTGATCGCCGGACACGGCCTGACCCCATTCCTCGCGGCTGCGGAGTCCATCGGCTGCAAGACGGCCAACGGCGGACACATGGTCGAGGCCGCGCAAGACGTGATGGCTGACTTCATGCTGCGGAAGGCAGATTCCTCGACGGGGTGACGGCAACACTCCAGCAAGGTGATCGTGCTGGCTCGGACGACTGTGGACGAGTCCCATGGAAAGCTAGAGCAAGTCTCAGGCAACAGAATCGGTAAGCCGGCGTGCCCCTGACGTGCCCCCGTTCATCCGTCATTGACCGTCACCTGCCCTGGACTGTCGGGCATAGCCCAGCGTCAAACCACATCAACCGTCGGCCACCGTCGTGCACCGGACTCGCTCGTAATGCGTAGGTCCGGGGTTCGATTCCCCGAGGCGGCTCTTTATCCGGTGTATGCCTTCGGCTGAGGCTTGACAGCTCCTGTCGATAACGCCGCAGGGTTGATGGACGCACGGAGGATGCCGCCACCTCATGGAGATACCGCTCCAGCCACTGGCCCAAGGTCGGAGCCCGCGCAACAGGCAATCGCCCGGCCTCAGCGGCAGCCGCCAGCCGACGAAGCTCGCGCACCACCTCCGACTGCGTACCGCGCGTGAGGTACGTACGCCGCCGCTTGCCGTCGTGCCAGCCAAGGTTCACAACCCCGCGCCAGCGGCCGTCCGGCAACCGGTAAACCGAGCCTTCACCCTGAGGCCGGCGAGAGCTCATGATGCCGACGGACCGTCCGTCAAGCGCCGCACCGACGCTAGCGACACTCGCCGAGACCGACCGATCTTCACCGAGTCGAGCTGCTCGGCGTAGATCAGTTCATACACTCGCGACCGACTGACACTGAGCACGTCTGCGGCCTCCCGCACGGTCAGCAGCAACTTCTCCATCCGATCGTCTTCGCTTCTACTGATGCTCCAGTTGGCCACACAGTCCACTCAGGTGCCAATGAACTCCTGACCTGTTGATAACCCCGGGCTGCAGAGCAGCACCTGCGCCGTCCTCCACGCTCCACAGAAGTTGTTTCGGGCCTGCCTGGCGGTCACCATTGCAGTTCGCAATCTCGACGATCGGCAACTCCGCTGGGCTTAATCGGCGCCAGCTACATGATCGTCAATCAAGCCGGCTACATGATCGTCAATGAACTTGCTCTAACCCGTCCGGGCTATGGAGCGAACGCCCATTCCCGCCAGCCTTGCGGAGCTGATCCATCGAGCTCTCCAAGCCCGACCAGTGCGCGAGGGATTCGTCTCGCCGAGACTGTGCCGAGGAGGAATCAACAGTGACACTCAGGCCTCTGCGGCGCACAAGATCATTAGCGATAGGCAAGATCATCGTGGTCGCAGCGGGCCAAGAACTCATGGCTCTTTGACCCCAGACATCGGCGGCGTGTCCAAGGACGTCCCCCGACGTCCGATCTTCCATAAGAATAAGGATTTGCACCTTTGCGCATCGATGGACAGACCCAAATGGTGGTCAAAATGGTGTCAGACCCATAGCTAAACTAAGCAAAGAGGCCCCGATCAACTTTGGATCGCCATGGCCTCAATACGGGCGACGATTTCAGCTGATACCTCTGGCCTGTTTTCGCGTAGCCCTTCCCCCCGATTTCAAGTCTGATGCCGACGGAGCTCCTGAACATCTTCAGGTTCGACGACCACGGACGACTCGTCGAGAGGTACCTCCGGACCCTCCGGAGCTTCCTCCACCGTCTCGGCGCGGCAGGACCCTGACACGTCAGGCCTGCGACGAGGTCACCACGACAATGCACCTCGAGCCCACGGGCTTACACGCCGGTCCGCGGGAAGGGCGGTCGCGGCCTGTTGCGCGACCATCAACTTCGGGACATGCAGGGATTCAGCGCACTCATGCTGATGTGCGGACGTGCGGGCCGGACGCGTTCGATTCCATCAGGAGATGACGACAACCACTTTGCCGGATGCGCGTCCCTCACCGACATGGGCAAGCGCGGCGGGAACCTCGTCGAGCGCGAAGGTACGGTGGATGTGGATCCTGACGTCCCCGGCGATGCATAGGGCGGCAAGCGGCTCGAAGTGGGCTGGCCCCTCTTTGACGGCAAGGATCCCGATTGCGCGACGGGTGAGCCGCCCGACCAGCTGGCCGGCGGTAAGCACGCGCAGCAGCGTGGGCACCGACCCACCCACGCACAGATATGTGCCGCCGGGTGCCAGTGCACGCCGGTAGGCCAACACCGACCGGTGCGCGGCCAGGTCCAGGATCAGGTTGTACGGCTGGGAGGTCCGGGTGAAGTCGTCTCGGCGATAGTCGATCGCGTGATCTGCGCCGATCGACCGCATGAAGTCCAGCTTGGAGGCGTTGTCGACAGCGGTGACGTGAGCACCGACCCGCTTTGCGAGCTGAATCGCGAAGGATCCCGACCCTCCGCCAGCGCCGTTGATCAGCACCCGGCGACCCTTCACGGCCGTCTTCGTGCCTTGCAGGGCGATCGCGCCCGCTTGCGGGATGGTCGACGCCTGAACGAAGGTGAGCTGGGCCGGTTTGTGGGCGAGTGCGGATTCCGGCGCGAGCGTGTACTCCGCGAAGCCGCCCTTCAGTCTGAGGTTGTCGCCATACACCTCGTCTCCGGGTCGGAACCGGGTCACCCCTTCCCCGACGTCGTCGACTAGGCCGGCGATGTCCGATCCGAGCGTCCGGGAAGCCGGGAACCGCAGGCCGCCGATCCGCGCGTACACGGGCGCTCCGCGTAGGCACTCCCAGTCGCTAAGGTTCACTGAGGTCGCGGCGATCTTCACCCGCACCTGGCCGGCGGCGGGCGGGGGTACCGGGATCTCCTCGACCCGCAGCAAATCGGGGGACCCGTACCGGTCGTAGACGACCGCCTTCACGCCTGCCCCGCGGCCCACCTGGTCACGGCCGCAAAACGTAGCAAATCGGAACCGTCGACCGACACCGAACTGCCCAAGCAGCGGGACCTTAGATTTCCGTGAGTGACGAAGCCGCGGTTCACTGCGACTCTGTGCAGACCAGACGGCGGCTGGGTTTCGAGGCATGGCAGTGCGCTCACATCGCAGTTGCCCGCGCCGGTCACTGTCGCGTCACCCGCGATGGAGGTGTACACATGCCGCGTTGTAGCGTCGCATGGTCATCCGCCTCGGTCCGGTTGGTGATGCTGACACTCCTCAACCAAGTCCTCGTCGTCGCCGATCCCGGTCCAGCACCTTGAGCCACATGGCACCGAACGGCCTCAGCGCCAGTTCCTGCGGCCTGGGAAGTCTGCCGAGTCCGAAACTCACTACAGACACGGGGCGCGATTCCCTCGGGATCGACTCGTCTCACGTCACCCACCCCCTCACTCAACCGACCCTCGCAGCGCTAAGACATCAGGCCAACTGAGCGATCACGACCAGCGATCCGACCCAGTGTCACGTACCGCCGACTGACTCAAAGATCCGATGTGCGACACACCTCTTGCATCTCAGGTGAGGATGTCTGTCGCCTCGACGTTGTCGGGGTCCGTACCGCCGTCGGGAAGGCTCTACCTTTTGCTGCCCAGGTGGTCCGCACACAGTCCGCAAACATTGGAGGTCCGATCCGGTCTGATGCGAGGTGACGAGACCATCCGGCCTGCTCGCGCTGCAGTTCCAGGACGCCGCCCGCCTGGTCTGGCGGAGCCGAAGCGCTCGTAATGCGTAGGTCTGGGGGCGGATCGAGAAGCTGCCCAGCGCAGCCAGCCGTAGTAGCACTGCCGGCTGATCCCGTAGTAGCGGCAGGTCGCCGCCACGTTGAAGCTGACTTCCTCCACATGCCGCAACACGGCCTGGCGCCGCTGCGCCCGCCGCTCCAGCTCGCGCTCAGTCACTAGATGATCTCCTCGGTTGGGGAGACCCAGACTGTCAACAACCTCCGTCAGTTTTAGACCTTTCGGGTCGGCGGCGCAGGTGCTCAGACGAGCTGCGGAGCTACGGTGGCTGTGGGACCGCGTTCGTGGCGTGGCTTGCCCATTGGCGGCCTTCTTGTTCGTGGGCCGGGAGTCCCGCGTCCTTGAGGATGTGGTCGAGCAGTTTTTGCGTGGCGACGGCGTCGTGCCCGTTGGTCAACGGTGGCCGGCGGTCTGCGATGCGGTCGAGGAAGTGGTGTACGGCTTCGGCGAAGCCGAGGGTTTCGGTCGCTGTTGCCCATCCATAGGCCTCGGAGCTGAGGTTGCGGATGGTGGTGACGCCGTCGACGGTGATCGAGACCGATTCTGGCGCCTGCACTTCGGCGGTACGCCCGGCGCCGTAGGCATCGAGCTTTTCGTTCCAGGCGCCGGCCGTGCGGGCCGCCATCAGCACACCGGTGTTGCCGGTGTCGAAGCGGATGATGGCTGCGGTCCCGTCCTCCTGCCACGGATCCTCGCCCGCGCTGTGCGCGGTGACGTCGACGGGATCGCCGCCGCAGTACCAGCGCAGCAGATCGACCATGTGGATGGCGTTCTCGAACGTCGCTCGGTACTCCGAGCCCGGCCGGTTCTTCTGGGCGACGCAGAACGTCGCGCCGGCCGACCCGAAGGTCTCGCGCCCGGCCACGTACACCGGGGCGTAGCGGCGGTTGAAGTCGACCATCAGGAGGCGGCCTTGCTGGTCGGCGAGGTCGGCGAGGCGTTCCGCTTCGTCGGCGGACGGCGCAAGCGGCTTCTCGCAGAACACGTCCACGTCGCGCCGCAGGCAGGCCTCGACGGCGTGCGCGTGTTCCGAGCGAGGTGTCAGCACGAAGACCGCGTCCAGGTTCTGGGCGCTGAGCATGTCCTCGACCGTTCCGTAGGCGGCGCGGAAACCCCAGCGCCGCATCAGCGGTCCGGGGTCCGGGCGGCGTGACACGAGTGCCGCGAGTTCCACGTCGTCCCGTTTGACCAGTGTCGGCAGCTGCGCGATGGTGGCGATGTTCCCCGCACCGATGATGCCGACGCGGGTCCTGGCCTGCGCGTTCATGGCGCGCTCTCCGCGGTGGCTGGCTGGGCGAGGAAGGCGCGGAGCGCTGCCGCGGACCGGGCGAAGCCGACCGCCGGCTCCGGCAGATCCTGCGGGTGCCAGCGGTATTCGTACTCGAGCGTGAGGACGTCGTCGTAGCCGAGGGTGGAAAGCGACGAGAGGATGTCGCCCCAGGGGACGATGCCGTCGCCGACGACGCGGGACCGCACCGCGCGTTCGGACGCCGCGACCCGCGCGGTCTCGGACGCCTGGAACGGCGCGTCGGGGTCGGTGAACACGAGGTCCTTCACGTGCACGTGCCCGACCAGGTCGCCCTGGATGCGCAGCGCCTCCTCGTACGGCTCGTCGTGGGTGAACGTCAAGTTGGCCTGGTCGTACAGGACCCGTACCGCAGGGTGGTCGACCTCCCGCACCAGCCGTGCCGTCTGAGCGGCGGACTGGGTCATGGTGCCGAAGTGGTTCTCGACGCAGAGCCGTATCCCGGCGTCAGAGGCTTCCGGTGCCAGCGTGCGCAGGGCCGCGACCAGCCGATCCCAGTGGGCCGCGAAGGTCCCGCTGGTCCGGTTGCCATGAGCCGGCGTAGACGCGGAGCCGGTCGGCGCCGACGACCTGCGCGATCTCGATGGCTCCGCGGAACTCGTCGACCGCGGTCTGCCAGTCGCCGTCGTCGAGGGCGTTGATGCCCGTGGTGTACGGGGTCAACCCGACGATCGGGATCCCCAGGTCCTGCGATGCCCGCCGGGCCCGTTCGGCGGAGCGCCGGTCACGCAGCGGCAGCCCCGAGCGGTAGCCGTCCTGGTAGATCACCTCCGCGGCGTCCAGGCCGGCGGCCGCGAACAGCTCGAGCGCCTCCGGAACGGTCTGTTCCGGGGTGCCAAGGGTGGAGCCTGCGATACGCATGGTCACTGGTCCTTTCTGGGGTCGTCGTGTGCTGCCGTGTGCTGAGTTGCTGTGTGCCAGTCGGCGGGGCCGACCAGGGGTGGCGGGTCGGCCACCCGGGAGCGGTCGACGATCTCCATCAGCAGTCCCCACGGGGTGAGGAAGTAGATCCATCGGTTGCCAGCGACGCGCGGACTGTCACCGGCGACCTCCTTGCGGTCGCCGAGCAGACGCACGCCCGGGATACCGCGGAGCACCGCGACCGCCTGGTCCACGTCGGCCACCGCGAAGCACAGGTGATGCCCGCCGGCGTCACTGTGCCGCGGGTGCTCGGTGCGGCGGTCCGAGCTGCTCCACTCGAACAGCTCCACGTTCAGGTTGGGCGGCATCCGCAGCATCGCCAGGGTTAGGCGCGCGTCCGCTGGCACGGCGAAGTTCTCGGGCATGAACTGGGCATCCGGTCCCCGGGTGGAGCGATACAGCTCCTGCGCCCCCAGCGCCTCGACGAAGAACCGGACGGCCTGGTCGAGGTCGGGCACGGTGAACGCGACGTGGTCGGCGTAGCGGACGCCGGGGATGCGCGGCAGCTCGCCGCCGGTGCGCGCGGTCATGCCGGCGGCCCGGCGGTGGAGGCCCCGACCAGCAGCTCGGGGGTCAGGACGACGTGATCGACCGATCCGTCTGCTGCCTTCTTCTCGGCGAGGTCGATCGCGATGTTGCCCATGTCGGCGATCGGCTGGCGGACAGTGGTCAGAACCGGGTTGTAGCGGGCGCTGAGGACGAGTCCGTCGAAACCGACGACCGAGACGTCCGTCGGGACGCGCAGGCCCTGGGCGGCGAGCGCTGGAGATCACCCCGAACGCGGTCATGTCGTTCCCCGCGATGATCGCCGTCGGCGGGTCGGTCACGGCGAGGAGCTGTGCGGCCGCCCGCGCACCCGCGTCGGCGTCGGCTCCGCTGTCGAGGACGATGGATTCAGCACCGGCGAGCTCGCTGTACGCGTCCAAGCGCTCGTGGGCGGTGTGGATGCCTGAGATGCCCGAGACGTAGCCGATCCGGCGGTGGCCGAGCGAGCGCAGATGGTCGAAGGCGAGCTCGATGCCGCGGCGGTTGTCGACGGTGACACTCGGAACGGTCGAATGCTCGTCCACACGGTCGATGACGACCGCGCGGTCTCCGAAGCCGAACTGCGTCAGCGTGTCCATGTCGACCCGGGAGGACGGCGCCACGATCGCGAACGGTGCGTAGAGCGACTGCATCGCGGTCAGGTATGCGGCGGTCCGCTCGTTGTCCCTGTTCGTGATGCACAGCACCAGCTGATAGCCGCGGTCGCCGGCTGCCTGGGTCATGGTTGTGGCCAGCTCGGCGTAGAACGGGTTGATGAGGTCGGGCACGACCAGCGGGACGAAGATGCTCGCCTTGGAACGCAGCGCCTGGGCGAGCGGGCTCATGGTGTACCCGAGCTCCTCCGCGACGCGCAGGATCAGCTCCCGTGTCTCCACCTTGACCGCCTCCGGGCGGGACAAGGCGCGCGAGACCGTCGAGCGGTGCACGCCCGCTGCCTTCGCGACGTCGTCGATGGTGACATCAGCCATGACGTGACCCTTCTCGATGAGCCTGGTACGCACGCCAGATGACTCCGCATGACATCTTCCAGCTCGCCCAGGGTCGGCAGTCCGCGGAAGCCCTCGCCGAGCGTGCGCGCCACCTGCCGCACGAATGGGTCATAGAGAGGATCGCTGTCCACGTCGATGACGGCTCGCTCAGTGTGGCCGTCCAGCGAGGTGAACGTGGCCGACCCGTCCGTGTCGATGGAGGCGAAACCGGCCTCGCCAGCAGAGGAGTAGCTGCAGTAACGCTTCAGCTCCGACTGCGGGAACGCGTAGCCCACCTCGACGATCGCCTCACGACCGTCCGGCGTGGTCAGCACCAGGGTCGCGTGATCCTCGACCGGCCGGCTGTGCAGGCTGGACGACAGCCTCGCGTCGACGTCGGCGGTGGTGTGGCCGCTGCGCTGCAGAAACAGGTCGGCGAAGTGCGGACCCAGGTTGGCCAGGCAGCCGCCACCGGCGCGCTCCGGGTCGAGCATCCACCCGTTGCCGTTGCGGTCGTAGCGCTCCGGCGGACCGGCGATGAACGACAGCCGCTGGTACACCGGTCGACCGGCCTTCGCCAGCCAGCTGTCCGCCGGACCGCCCCGCTGGATCAGCGGCACGGTGGCCGGGACGTGCGCCTCCTCGGCGGCGCGCCGCACCTGCTGCAGCTGCTCGAGCGAGGTGCCCAGCGGCTTCTCCACCACGAACGGGATGCGCCGCTCGATCAGCGCCAGGCAGGTCTCGGCCATCCGGTCGTGCGGGCCGAAGACGTACGCGAGCTCCACGTCCGGCAGCTCCAGCAGCCGGCGCCAATCAGCTTCGACCGGGGCGCCCCACAGCGCGGCAAGCTCGCGCACCCGTGTCGGGTCCTCGTCCGAGAGCCCGACCACACGGTGCACCTCGGCGATCGCCGCTGCATACAGAGGGACGTGCCAGTGCGAGGCGCCCACCACGATGGTGCGTGCGCGGCTCACGACGACACCGCCCCATCGGCCTGCTCTGTGGTCCAATCTGCGTCGCGCAACAGCTGCCCCGTGCTGCGCCCGCGCAAGACCAACCCTAGGAAGACCCCGCCCGGCGAAGCAGGCCGCACCTGTGGCCTGTGCCTGAGCGAGGTCCATGCTGCGTCCCTCCAATGAGATCGATTGCTGAGATCGGTTGCTGAGATCGGTTGCAGTGACCATAGGCAGCGTGCGACTGTCTGTCAATCACGTTCTTCGACCAGAGGGGATACAGTGTTCACCAAGCTTGCGACACTGCGCACGATCGACGAATCCGGTGCCGTCCTCATCGTTCGGCTGCCCGATGCGGACACCGCGGAGCGCGTCGCGCACGCCGCGATCGAAGGCGGGTTCCGCGCGCTGGAGATCACGCTGTCCATCCCGGGGGCCGTCGATCTCATCCACCGACTGGCCGCGCAGTACGCGTCGACGGGCGTCGCGGTGGGGGCGGGGACCGTCCTCGACGGCCACGCCGCGTACGAGTGCATCCGCGCCGGTGCGACGTTCCTGGTCAGCCCGCAGCTCAACCCCGAGATGATCCGGGTCGCGAACCGCTACCAGGTGCCCACGATCAGCGGGGCGTTCACCCCGACCGAGATACTCGAGTCCGCCGAGGCGGGTGCGGACATCGTCAAGCTGTTCCCGACGGAGAACGCGGGCATCCCGTACGCCAAGGCCGTGCTCGCGCCGCTGGCGCACGTGCCGATCATGCCCGCCGGCGGCGTGACGCCGGAAAACGTCAAAGAGTGGTTCGCGGCGGGCGTGGCCGGCGTCGGTGTGGGCAGCGCCGTCACCAAGGCGTGGCAACCTGACGGCGACTTCACCCGGGTCACCGCCGCCGCCCACGACTTTCTGGCGGCGGTGCAGGACGCGCGCCGATGAACGAACCGACCCTGCGCATCGTCATCGGCACGGCCGGCTCCGGCAAGTCGACGATCGCCCAGCGCCTAGCCCGCCAGTACGGCGCCGCCTACCTCGACAAGGACGCGATGAGCGCCCGCTTCGTCGAGGCCGCCCTGCTGGCGGCCGGCTACGACCCCGGCGACCGCGAGTCCAACGCGTTCTACCGCGACACGCATCCTGCCCCTCGAGTACGACTCGCTCCTCGACGTCGCCGGGGCCAACCTCCGCCTCGGCCGCCCGGTGGTCATCGACGCACCGTTCAGCCCGTACCTGTCCGATCCCACCTTCATCACCGCGGCCGCGGAGCGCTTCGACTGGCCGCCGGTCGACGTCGAGGTGGTCCGCGTCCGCGTCTCCCCGACGACACTGCAAGACCGGCTACGGAAGCGCGGCCTCGAGCGCGACCGGTTCAAGCTCGCCCACTGGGACGAGTACTGGGCCGAGCACGGGGGGCAACCGTGCGCGTGGACAGGCGTTCGGCTGTCAGAACTCTCCAACGACGCACATGAGGCGGAAACCGCCTCGGACATGCCGGCCCCTCCGGTCAGACGTCGTGCACGGAAGACGCGGCCGGGCGGAGGAAGCCCGATGATCAGCGGAACGACGGCACTCGTCGCACACCTGGGATACCCCACGCACACATTCAAGTCGTCGCTGATCTGCAACCCCTGGTTCGAGAAGAACGGTGTCGATGCGGTCGTCGTCCCGATGGGGATCAAGGCCGAGGACTACCCGGACTTCTTCCGGTCGGTCTTCACACTCACCAACATCCGCGGTGCGCTGGTCACCATGCCGCACAAGGTGACCACCATGGAGCTGGTCGACGAGATCAGCCCGACCGCCGAGATCGCCGGCGCGACCAACGCAGTTCTGCGGCGGGAGGACGGGTCGCTTCTTGCCGATCAGTTCGACGGCGCCGGCTTCGTCCGCGGTGTGTTGCGCAAGGGATTCGACCCGTCCGGGAAACGCGCGCTCGTTGTCGGCAACGGCGGCGTCGGTTCACCGATCGCTGCCTCGTTGGCGGGCATCGGACTGGCCGAGATCGGCCTGTTCGATCCCAATGCAGCCGCCTCTGAGGCGCTCGCCCAGCGCATCGGCATGCACTACCCCGACGTGAAGGTCGCCATGGGGTCGAAGGATCCCGAGGGTTACGACCTGATCGTCAACGCCACCCCGATCGGAATGAAGGACGACGACCCACTGCCTGTCGACATCGACCGGGTCGCACCCGGTTCCTACGTCGGAGACGTGGTGCTCAAAGCCGACATCACTCCATTCCTGCAGGCCGCCAAGGACAAGGGCTGCACAATTCAGGTGGGCAGCGACATGCTGTTCGAGATGATTCCCGCTTATCTGGAATTCTTCGGCTTCGGCAATGCCACACCCGACGAACTGCGCGCAACTGCGCAGTTGCCGTGATCACCAGGTACGTGACGACCGCGATCGGTTCGATCAGTTGGAAGAGGCGGCGGGCGGCGGCGTTCGACACCTGCGGATAGGGACGTCACGCAGGGGCGCCGAGCGGCGGGTGCTCGAGCACGCGTGGCTTGTACTCGACCAGCTGGATGCGGCCGTCGAAGGTGCGGTGCTCGGTCATTTCGAGGGCGACGTCCGGGTAGCCGTCGTAGATGCGTTCTGCGCCCGTGGCCCCGGTGATCACCGGGAACATCCCGACCCGGAAGCGGTCGACGAGTCCGGCCCGTAGCAGGGACCGGCAAAGGCTGAGGCTGCCGATCGTGCTGAGGAGCCCCGAGCCACTCGACTTCATGGCGCGGACCGCCTCGACGGCGTCGTCGCGGATGAGCGTTGAGTTGGCCCACGTCAGTGGCTCCTCGAGCGAGGAGGAGAACACGACCTTGGGCGCTTGCGTGAGCTCGTCGACGGACTCCTGTTCTTCGGCCCTGAACTCGTCTTGGCCATTCGGGACCTCGCCGGCGGCGAAGCCCGACATCAGGCGGTAGGTGTTCGCTCCCATGAGGTAGGTGGCCTCGGGCTGCTCGCCGAGCCACGCGAGGTACTCCGGGCCCTCGAGGCCCCAGAACCCGGGCCAGCCCTCTCCCGATGCGTAGCCGTCCAGGGAGGTGATGAAGTCGACGAGAAGCTCCGACATGGCGATGTCCTTTCCTAGGGTGTCACGAGCTTGGACCGGCCGCGGGCCACGAACTCATTGGGTCGTTCGGTTGTTTCGATGAGTCGCGGTTCTGGACCATGAATCAGGTCACCGCCCCGTTTCGGGGGGCCGCCGCGTCCCCTCTCCGGACCAGTCTCCGGCCTCCACTCCGTGCGACAAGGGCGCCTTCAGCGTCCTACGGATTCCGCTTCGCTCCACCCTTGACCCACTCCGGCCTGAGATTGGCGCCTACGAGGGGACGCGGCTGGTTTGTAAGGGGCTGTCGGTTGAACGGTGGAACTGGCTGGTCTGAAGTCCGAAAGGAGACAGACCATGACTGACACGATCAACGACGTGGCAGAAGCACCAGAGCAGGTGCAGGAGGAGCCGGCGACACCGGTGGATCAGCAACGGCTCGCCGAGCGTCTGTTGGTCCAGGCGAAGGAGCAGGCGTCGAGTTGGTCGGCCCGGACGGGCTGTTGTCTCAGCTGACGAAGCGGGTGTTGGAGACTGCGCTGGAGGCGGAGATGAGTGACCATCTGGGCTACGACAAGCACCATCCCGCCGGCCGAAACCATGGCAATTCCCGCAACGGGGTGCGGGCCAAGACGGTGCTGACCGAGATCGGGCCGGTCGAGATCGACGTGCCGCGCGATGTTGATGCCAGCTTCGCACCCGAGATCGTCAAGAAACGCCAACGCCGGCTGACCGGTGTCGATCAGATCGTGCTGTCGCTGTCTGCTCGCGGGCTTACCACCGGGGAGATCTCGGCGCACTTCGCCGAGGTCTACGGCGCCTCGGTGTCGCGTGAGACGGTCTCCAAGATCACCGATTCGGTGCTGGAGGAGATGGCCGCGTGGGCCAGGCCGCTGGATGAGGTGTATCCGGTGATCTTCATCGACGTCATTGTGGTCAAGGTTCGTGACGGGAGGTCCGCAACAAACCCATCTATGTGGTCATCGGGGTCACCATCAACGGAGAACGAGACATCTTGGGTCTGTGGGCCGGTGACGGGCGGAGGGTGCGAAGTTCTGGCTGCAGGTATTGACCGAGCTGAAGAACCGCGGCGTTCAAGACGTGTGCATCGCGGTCTGCGACGGCCTGAAGGGCCTCCCGGACGCGATCAACACCGTCTGGGAGTTCACCACGGTCCAGCAATGCATCATCCACCTGATCCGCAACACCTTCCGGTACGCGTCGCGGAAGTATTGGGACCAGATCAGCCATGACATGCGCCCGGTCTACACCGCCGCCACCGAAGCCGCCGCCAAAGCCCGATTCGCCGAGTTCACGTCCAGGCGTTCTCCCACTGCCATCGAGTCGCTGAACGCCCGCTACCGGGTCCAGGGACCGGGTTGTCAGGTAGAGGCACTTCATCGCTGCTTGGTCGTTGGGGAAGTGCGGAGTTCGTGCCGTTCCTGGATTACAACGTCGAGATCCGCAAGATCATGCCCGGATCGCCGGATTCTGATGTCCAGGTCTGATGTCTAGTTCGGGTACTCGCGGCGGTACTCGTCCACGGCGGTGGGCAGAGTCGGGTGCATGTTCTCCTCATCGATCACCGCTGCCACCCCGTGGCGCTTCATCGGGATGAGGACGTCGTTCTTGACCCGGGCCAGCCATAACTCGATGTCATCGGCGGCCAACCTGTCGTGCAGCTCCTCCAGGACATTCAGCGCCGTGGTGTCGAGTTCGACGTTGGCCTCCATATTCAGGATCACCACCCGGGTATCCGGTTCGAGAGCGCCCGAAACCTTGTAGAAGAAGTCGTATGCGTTCATGAAGAACAGGGGTGCGTCGTAGCGGAAGACCAGAAGTCCGGGGATCGTGGTGGGGGCGTCGTAGTCGTCGATGTCGTGCATTCCGGCCTTGTGCTGGACGAATCCCAGGACAGCCTCATGCGGGCGGGACAGGCGGGCTATGAACTCAATGATGGACAGGGCGATCGCGATCAGCACACCCGGCAGGATTCCGAAGAACACCACACTGACTGCGCACGCCGCCGCAATGGCCACCTCGGAGAACCGGAATCGGGCCAGCAGTATCCACTCACGGGGCTGCACCAAGGTCAGGGCAGCGTAGACGATCACACCGGCCAATGCGGCCACTGGAACCGCTGCGATAACGCCGGGCAGCAGCAGCGGTCCCGCGACGACCACCACGACCACGAACACCGAATAGAAGCGGGTCGTTGAACGTGACGCATAGGCCAGGGCCGTACGTGAGGAGGAGGCGGACATCGGGTAGCCGCCGGCGACGCCTGTGGCGAGCTGGGTCGCCGCCAGCGCGCGCATCTCCGAGGAGGCGTTGGGCAAGGCCGCGCCTGCGAACGCTCGTGAGGTGATCATCACGTCGGTGAACGAAACGACGGCGATGCTCAGGGCGGGGACCAGTAACGCGGCGACTACCTGCACCGAGAGGCCGGTCAGGTCGAGCACGGGGAGCTCGAGGCTCACCGGACCAACCTCGGGTACGTCCGTGAATTGGCTCATGATGGTTCCCGCCACCAGCCCGATTAGCGGCCCGGGGATCCGCTTGGAGATCGCCCGGCAGGCGAAAGCCACGATGACCACGGTGGCGGCGATGGTCACCGTCTGCCAGTCGGGCACGTGCCACTGCGAGCTCACCAATCCGGCGATACTGCCGGTCTCCAGGTCGTACCCGAGAATCTTCGGCAACTGCGAGACGATCATCAGGACGGCAACCCCGGTCAGATAGCCGGTGAGGAGGGGGTTGGACAGCAGGTCGGCCAGGAAGGAGGCTTTGAGCAGCCAACCGATGCCGAGAACGATCCCCACTAGCGCCGATGTGACTGCCAGCGCCGTGGTCCATGGGACGTTGTAGGCCGTCGCGACCGGTGCCACGGCGGCGGCCGCCATCAACGCGACGGTCGACTCAGGCCCCAGGGACATGTAGGGGTTGCGTCCGAGGAGCATGTAAACGACCAGCGGGATGGCGGCGATGGTGAGGCTGGTGGACGGGGAGACGCCGGCCAAGGACCCGTAGGCCATGGCCTGCGGGATGAGGTAAGCGCCCACCGACACTCCAGCGACGATGTTAGGGCCGGTAAGAATCTCCCGCAGTTGGCGGAGAGGCTTCGCTGGTGTGCGCGCAGTCCGCCGATCGCGGCTTGTCACCCAGGTAGGTTAGCGTTCACCGGCCTGCAAGCGTTTGCCTCGCATACGCTGCGCGGACGGCCGTCACCGTGAATCAGAGCTGTTGATCTTCGTCCGGCCATCGGCTCGCCGCCGTGATTTGACGTTGTCATTCGTATCGAAGGCCAAGCCTCGGACGCTGAATCTTCCGGTCCGTCCAAAACCTGTCGGCTGTTTGCCGACGTCGTTGTCCAGTGTGCCGTTCAGCCATTCCGAGGGCGGCCGCGGCGACGCCGTGCGCCTGCGTGTGGCTATGCGACGCTTTCGGCACGGTGGTGGAGTGTTCGGAGCTGGTCGAGTGTTCCGGCAGCGATGAGTACCAGGCCGGCTTCCACCTGGGTGTCCAACGGCGGGTTGGGTACGAAGATGCCTGTTTTGGAGCGGATGGCGACGAGGAGGGCCCCGGTTGTCTCGTGCAGGGCGGCCTGTCGCAGGGTTTTTCCGGCGAGATCGGATGTGGAGGCTATCTCGATTTCTTCCAGCCGGAAGCCGGCGTCGTGGCCGTACATGACGTCGTCCCAAAAGTCCACGACGTGGGGCTGCAGGGTGAGGTTGGCCATCCGGCGGCCGCCGCTGCGCTGCGGGTTGACGACACGGTCGGCGCCGGCCCGGATCAGCTTGGCTTCGGAGGCGTCGTTTCGGGCGCGGCTGATGATAACCAGGTCGGGGCGCAGCGCCCGAGCAGACAGTGTGACATAGACGTTGTCGGCGTCGGTGTCGAGCGCGGCCACGAGCGCGCGCGCTTTCGACAGACGGGCCCCGTTCAATACGGCGTCGTCGGTGACATCGCCGACCAGGGTCAGCTGCGTCAGACCAGCAATCCGGTCCGTGTTCCGGTCGATAACGACTATTTGCTGGCCGGCGGCGACGAGGTGATCGCCGACGCTGCGGCCAACCCGTCCCCACCCGCAGATGATGATGTGCCCGGAGGCGCGGGACAGTTCGCGGCTCATTTTTCGCCTTTCGAAGTGACGTCCGAGATGGCCCTCGATGAGAGCTTCGAGGACGACGCCGAAGGTGTAAAGGGCGATTCCCACGCCTGCCAGAATCAAGACCATTGTGAAGGTCTTACCGACGGTGCCGAACGGGTGGACCTCGCGGAACCCGACGGTGCTGACCGTGGTGACGGTCTGATACACAGCATCGATGAGGCTAAAGCCGAGCGCGTAGTAGCCGACGCTTCCGGCGACCAGCACAAGCGCTAAGGCGATCACCGCCAGCTGGATCCGCCGCCGGATGTCGGTCCATTGCCTTTCGTCAGTCATCGGCCTTCAGCCCTGCTCAGGGGCATTCACTGGTCGGCGAAATTATTTGCAATTCGGTCAATGACTCCATCCGGTCGTTCATGACCTCGTGAAGCCGTTACCGAACGACCGTAAGGAGGTCCACGACAAGCGAGTGGTTGGGCGTGTACTCCGCGCGCCCATCAGCGGCCAGTCCGTCACCCGTTCCCGACGCTGACCACGTGCCGCCCGCTCGGCGGCTCCTGCTTCCATGTCGGAATCCTGACGCCGCCAAGGCAAACGATGAGGTAGCGACACTCTTCCGGGTGCATGCGTAGGGCGTGTGCCACCTATGGCCCCCGATGCCAACATGATTAGGGACTTGATCACGGGGCGTGGCTGGAGCGTCCAAGCGGGCGGGCTCTGAACGACGGGGAACGGCGCCATCAGTGACTGACCGACCATCCCCCCGCTTCCTCAACTCCTGCCGACCCGGTGAGCAGGCTCTATGACCTGATCGTCGGCCGGCCTCATCTGTCTCAAAGACAAATATCGTTAACCTGTTATTCACCAGACTCGGCTCCCGGTCGTCGTCTAGATGAGCGTGGGTTCAGTGTTGCGTGCTGGAAGGTTGGATTCGCGTTCTCATGACGCACACGATCAGCGCAGACGAGGTTGCGGCAGATCTCCCACCCGGGCACATGCTCGCCAAGAAGCTCGCCGATCTTTCCAACGATTTGCGCGCCCACCTGGAGGGCCCAGGCCCGGTCCAATGACCCCACCGGCCCCAATGACCCCATCGGTCGGGCAGAGGATTCGCCAGGGAGTACATCGCCGCCTCCCTATCCTGACCTGGCTCCCGCTGTACAAGCGCGCACGTCTGCGTCCCGACATCGTGGCCGGCGTAGTCGTTGCCGCCCTCGCAGTACCGCAGTCCCTCGGGTACGCGTCCATCGCTGGGGTGCCTGTTCAGGTGGGGCTATATGCCGTCCCCATCGCCCTCTTGGTTTATGCAGCTCTCGGCTCCTCGCCTCAGTTGATTGTCGGACCCGTGTCCACCGTCTCGGTCTTATCCGCGACGCTTGTCGCGAGCATGCATCCGGCCAATGTTGCCGAGGCGGTCACTTACACGTCGGCCATCGCGCTAGCGGCGGGCGCCGTCCTGGTTCTCGCCGGGTTCCTCCGGGTGGGCTGGGTCGCGGAGTTCCTGTCCAAGCCCATCGTCACTGGTTTCGTCTTCGGTCTCACCATCCTCGTGATCATCGGTGAGCTGCCCAACCTGCTCGGCATCCCCGTCACGCCGGGTGACGTCCTGCACCGAATATCGGTTTTGGCACTCAATATCGACCAAATTAAACCGCTGACGGCTGCGGTGGGTGTCAGCGCGCTAGCCGTGCTTTTCATCGGGTCTCGCCTATTGCCGCGGGTGCCGTGGGCGCTGGTCGTCCTCGTCCTTGGGCTCGCGGCCTCGTACTGGCTCGACCTGGCTGCTCGCGGCGTGGCCGTCGTCGGTCTGGTGCCAAAAGGGTTGCCCACACCCACGGTCCCGGTCGTACCGCTGAATCGGTTGGTCGAGGTCGTCCTCGCCGGGGCCGCCATCGCGGTCGTCGGTCTTGCCGAGGGGTTGAGTGCCGGGCGACTGTATGCCACTCAGGGTGGCTATCGGCTGGACACCGATCAGGAGCTCATCGCCGCCGGCGGCGCGAATATCGGCGCGGGCCTGTTCGGCGGCCTAGGGGTGGCCGGAAGCCTGTCCAAGACCGCCGCAGTGGATCGGGCGCGCGGCACGTCGCAGGTCAGCGGTCTCTCGGCCGCGGCCATCGCGATCGGCGCGATCCTCCTCGTTGCGCCGGCCCTGTCCATCCTTCCGAAGGCGGTCCTCAGCGCCATCGTGATCAACGCCGTGTGGGGGCTCCTGGACCTGGCCGCCATCCGCCGCTACTTGAAGGTGCGCAGGAACGACGGCATCTCTGCCCTGGTGGCCGCCGGCGCCGTGCTCATCGCGGGACCCATGCTCGGCCTGGCGATTGCAATAGGGCAGTCCCTTCTCGGAATGGTGTACCGGTCGAGTCGGGTGGATCTGGAGGTTCTGGGCAAGATCCCGGGCGAGAAGGCGGCCTGGGGCGGCGTACGCCAACATCCGGAACGCACCACAATCCCCGGCATCCTGGTGGTCCGGGTCAACGTGTCGCTGTTTTGGGTCAACGCCACCGAGGTCCAGAAGGCAATCCTCCAGGCGGTCGATGCGGCACCGGATACCAAGGCGCTGATCCTGAACCTGGAGGCGACCGACCAGCTCGAAACGACCAGCGCCGACATGTTGTCCGAGCTGCACGAGCAGCTTACCGAGCGCGACGTCGACCTGTACCTGGTGCGGGTACGTTGGCGGGTCCGGACTGTCCTCGCGCATGCTGGGCTTCGCGCACGGTTAGGCGAGGACCACCTATGGCACAACGTGGCCCAGGGGACACGGGAGGCTCGCCGGCGGCACGGGATTGAGCGTCCCGGGCAGCCGGAGCCCGAGCCGGTCGTGGAAGAGGCCGAGGAAGAGATCATCGCGACGCCAACGTTCGACGACGAGCCGTGGAGCGAAGCGCCTCACCGCCTTCCCTGAAATCGTCTGGCTTGCGAGATTTCACCTCGCGACCCCTTGACCCCATATCGGCGGAGATCTGTCTGTGCGACTCAGGCGAGCGTGGATCAAGCAGCCGCCCACGATCAAGAAAGCATTTCCGTGATGCTCAGTTGCGGGCGTCGGTCAGCTCCGGTGATGCTGCGTCACGCACGTGCGGACTCAATCCGCCCCGCTCCGCGGGGGACGGCCATGTGGTCGAAAGCTGGCCAGCTCGATTGGTGGATGAAAGAACGGCAGGAATGGTGGGGTCGCGTACTGGGTGCGGAAGGCCGTCAACGGTGGATCCCAGCCGTTGATCTTCGTCCCGCGAGCGACTCACACCAGTAAGGCCGACCTCATGCCGCTGCGCAGGTCGAAGTCGCTCGCCACGCGGCTGTGCGGGATGCGTTGAGCTTCATCGAACGCCACGCATTGTGCACCCGGCAGGGAAGGAACGGGGTCCGGCAGGTCAACGTCACCGACCTGGAAGCGGCCGCGTTCACGCCCGCGATTTCCGGGCCGGGATCCCGATCTGCGCCCATGTGGCGGTGGCTGACAATGTGCAAACCCTGAACCGGCGGTGGCTGTCCATCGACGGACGAGTGCTGTCCAAGGCCACGGTGGCGACCGCAGTCAGAATGGCCTCCTGGCTCGCCCGCCCAAACCCTGATCTCCACAACCCAATGGGGCACTAGCCCGACATATACAGCCATCAGTACAGCCACGGCGGCGGACGATGGCACGTTTGTGCGTACGTCAGCCGACGGATGAGCGTGAAGGCACCCAGCGCCCCTGCGGACGACATTTATTGCGCTGGTCAGTACTGCCGGCTGCGGTGAAACTGCTCGCGCAGATCGCATAGACCCACAGGTCTCCGAGTTGTCTCTGAGGCGGTTCGGTGGTCCCTCGTGCCTGTGGTGTACACAGAGATGAGGCGGCCCCCACAGCAGAAGGACGTGCAGCAGCATGAGCGACAAGAAGGTTTGGTTAGTCACCGGCGCCGGCCGCGGCCTGGGCGTCGACATCGCCAAGGCCGCGCTGGCCGCTCGTCACTCGGTCGTCGCCACCGGACGGAACCCCGGGAAGGTCACCGCGGCGATCGGGGAGCATGACGACCTCCTGGCGGTGAAGCTGGACGTCACCGATCCCGCCGACGCAGAGGCGGCCGTGGCGGCTGCGGTCGACCGGTTCGGCCGGATCGACGTGCTGGTCAACAATGCAGGCAACTTCAACGCCGGCTTCTTCGAGGAGCTGAGCGCGGAGGAGTTCCGGGCCCAGATCGAGACCACCTTCTTCGGCCCGGTCAACGTCACCCGCGCGGCACTCCCGGTGATGCGCGCTCAACGCTCCGGCATAGTGATCACGATCTCCTCAACCGCCGGCCTTGAGGGCGGAGAGTTCACAAGCGCCTACGCCGCTTCGAAGTTCGGGGTGGAGGGCTGGATGGAGTCACTGGCCCCAGAGGTTGCTCCGTTCGGAATCCACACGATGCTGGTCGAGCCCGGCTTCTTCCGCACCGAGCTGCTCACGCCGGAATCGACCAAGTACGCCGCCTCCTCGATCGAGGACTACGCCGAACGAACAGAACAGACGGTCACCGCCTGGAAGGGCATGAACGGGCAGCAGGGCGGCGATCCAGCGAAGCTCGCTGGCGCACTTGTCGACCTTGCCGGTCTGGAAGAGCCGCCGCTGCGCTTCGCCGCTGGCGCCGACGCGGTCGCCGCGTTCGAGAGAAGCGCCAAGAACCTTCTCGCCCAGGCCAACGCCTACCGCGACCTGTCCAGCAGCCTCGCCCTCGATTCGGACTAAACTCACATCCCACGCAGCGCCTCCGACAGGCTAAGCAGCCAATCGAGCAGCCGAGGGACTGGTCGACCATGGACCCAGCCAACGTCGGTGGACTCGGGTCAGTCGAGGTAGTCACACCGCGGAGTCCCTGCTTGCGACTCGTAATGCGTAGGTCCGAGTTCGGTTCTCGGAGGCGGCTCCACTGTTTGACCTAGTCCGTCCCAGATTGGCGGCCCGATTTGAGCTCTAGCACCTCCGCCCAGCTCGCTCGGTACCAGATGGGTACCACTGGTGAATGTGTACCACTGGTGAACAGTGGCGTTCAGCCGATCGGCCACGCCGTCCCAAGGCGTCATCGAACAACCCGGAGTAGACATCGAGAGTTGGCCGCCGAGGCGTGGCCAAACATCCGCTGCACGGCTTTGACATTTGCACTCGCCGAAACAGCCAGACTGGCCGGGTGAGCAGATTGTCCCGCTGGTCAGTCCCACCACTGGGAGCGTCCCGGACCGAGTAGTAGCTCAGACGACTGCGGCCGGACAACGCCCAACCATCACCGATCCGATCGGTCACGTATTACATCTCAGCAAGTATTGGAGCCCTACGCAGCGCTCATCAGGTGCCAGAGGATGACATCGTGGGCGTGCTTCGCCTTTTCATGACCTCGCAAGTCGACAATGTAGTCCTTGGCGCCGCTGGAAACGCTGATCGAGGAGCCTGAGAAGAACTTTCCCATCATTGACTGGTCACTGACGAAGGCCACGCTGTTGATCTTGGAATATGGGACAGAGGTAAGCGCGACCTTCTTTCCCACGAAGGAGTTGTCCTGAATGATGACGCGCTTGTTTGTCAGCCCTATGAAACCTGTTCCTGCGCCGGTGGCGTCATAGACCGCGATAATGAACTCGCCCTGGAGCAGGTTAGCTGCGATCCTGTCGAGCTGATCTTGCTTGTCGAAGATGGGCGCGGGCGGTGATGTCGTGGAAATAGTAGGTCTCCTTGAGCCAATCGGACTGCCAAGGTCCCCGCGCAGGAGGCGGCTCATGCAACTGTATTGGCAGACCTTCACACACTAGTGGCCGCATCACAACCGGACGTCGGTCGCACCGACCAGGCGCACCGGTGCCGAACGACTCGTGGGCCTGGTTGCTTGCCGAGTTGGTATGCGGTGGATGCGTGCCGAGGATCGTCGTCAGTCCCGATCCGCCCTGGACGGACTGCTACCTGGAGCCTGTTGGCTTTTACAGCGGTGGCTCGGGTTAGCCGAGGGGTAGGCCGAAGACGGTTGCTGCGTTGGGTGCGTTACAGCCTGCTCCAAGGCAGGGTGCGCCTACGAGGTCGGTCATTAGTTTGGCCAAGCTGTAGTGGCTCAGTCCTGTGGACACGACGCGGTGGGTTTGAGAGGGATGGATGACGGTAGTCAGGACCTTGTTGCCTTGGGAGCCGTCGTCTTCGTCGGCGGTGATGATGACCGCTAGATGGCCGGATTTCCAGTCGGGGGAGGCAAAGATCTGGGTCATCCAGCCCTCGATCCAATTGTCTGCGGATAGCAGTGAGCCGTCATGGGCGTCGTTGTCGAGGTTGGGCGTTACTTCTCCGACGTTGGGCAGCGTGCCGTTGACAATGTCGTCGTGAAGTGCGCCTGAAGTGGTGGTGCCGGACGGCACGTCGAATTTGGAGCAGTTGGTTCGGTCGTCGGTGAAGTAGGCCCACGGGTTGTGCTTGACGGCGTAGCGGCCGGAGTCGGTCAGCAGGCAGTTGCTGGTCATCGACTCCTGGTAAGACTTGGCGGTTTTACCCGCCGCGATCGCTGCGCCGAACGAGTTGGCTCCGCTGATCGGGTGTGAGGCTGGCCTGGCGTCGTCGGTCACGCCGTAGGTGGAACCTCCGGCCATGGCCAGGTAGTTGGGCAAGGACGGGTGCGTGATAGCTGCCCAGTTGGTGGCGTAGCCGTATTGCTGAGCGAGGCCGTACGTATAGGGCATGCCGAGCTGCATCTGTGTGAGGGAGTGGTTTTCCTCCACAAAGGTGAGCACCTTGGTGACTGTGGGTGCAACTGAATCGGTAGACGTCGGCGAAGGTGACACCGTCTCTGTCGGGGTAGGTATGGGTGTCTTAGAAGGATGCACTGGATGCGGCTTCTGCGCCGCCGCAGCGGGACCGGCTGGGGCTGAGACGATGCTGACCCCGAAAGTTGCGACGATCGCGAACAGTGCGAACGCCAAAAGTTGACGTGACCTCACGTGCTCTCCCCCGCGTCGGTAACCTTCTGTACCCGCGCCAAAGTTACCAAACTGTAATGCGGTTTGCCTGGTACGTCACCGAAATGGTGGTTGCACCAAAGCGTGGTACTAAAGGCAATGAGTAGGGCGACGCTCTCTTAGCCTGCCGCGCAGCGCCGTCCCGCCCCGGTTCCTTGAAGCATGGCTTTTGTGGATGTTTGACCTGGCCACCGTCACTGCGGTGATTGCAGCGGATGGTGTGTGTTTTGGGGCCGGTGAGCCGGCGGGCACGGTGCTGCTGGGCGAGCTAAGTCTCACGGGAGCGCGTTGATATGTACGGAAAATTGCATGATCATCTCGGGTACCGGGTGAGTACCCGACAGGTCGTAACAGCCAATAGTCGTCAACGGTGTCCAAGGGTGCAATGCCTAGCCAGGACACATTTCCATTAGAACTTAACACCACTCAACGCCCCAGAGCTCGATCTCGTAATGCGTAGGTCCCGAGTTCGATTCTCGGAGGCGGCTCCGGAGCCATGTGTCCGTGGCGGGCCCCGGTGTCGGCGTCCGGTGCATATGCCGCGGACGTGAAGTAGACGATCTCGCTGTCGTCGGCAAGGGTTTGGAAGCCGTGGGCGCAGCCCCGAGGGATATAGAGCATTTGTTGTGCTCATCGGCGCTGAGGGTGACGCCGACCCAGCGCAGGTAGCTCGGGGAGGAGGGAACGCAGGTCCAGCGCGACGTCGTACACCGCCCCGCGCGTGCACCGCATGAGTCTGGAGAATTGCAGATTCAACAGATTTCCGCCCAGATGGCGCCGGCGTTGGTCGTAAGGGGCCCACGCAGTCCGCTGCAGGCTGCGCCCGCCCTCGTTTCGCAACCTTGCATCCTCTGGCACAATGCACGAGGTGTCACCCCGCGGGAGCCTCGCCAGTTTGCTGCTGACGGCCAGCAACGGCGTCGAGCTCGGATCGGGTACCACCCTGCGGCCCAGCGAGCTCGTAGTCCGGGACTCCGGAAGAGCGATCGGAGGCGATCAGCACTTACCTGTCATACGCCGACCAGCAACGAGGACAGCTGCGCCCCGGACAACACGCGTTTCGCGTCCGTCAGCTCGATCGAGAACTGAGTAGAAATGACACCGGAAGTGCCCGACCTGGACCATTTCGATCACGATGACGCCTGGCGCGTAGGCAGATCACTTGTCGAGCACTGCCGCGATCGCGGGTTTGCTGTGACGATCGATATCAAGATCGGAGCACAGCGCGTCTTCCACGCCGCGTTGCCCGGCACGAGTGCGGACAATGACAGCTGGGCCGACCGGAAGGGTCGCGTTGTCTCCCACTTCGGCCTGTCGTCGCTCGAGGTGTACGAGCGCCACGCGCGTGCCAACCCCGACTTCTCCACTCTCTTTGCGCTGCCCTTGAGCGACTACGCCCCGGCGGGCGGTGCCGTGCCCGTTCGGGTCCGCGGCACGGCGGTGGGGGTCCTCGCGGTGTCCGGCCTGGCGTCGGAGGAGGATCACGGCTTGGCCGTGGCGGCCTTGCGCGCCGAGAAGGATCGGCAGGCAGGGGCAACCACCGAAGTCAGCTGAGTCGCCGACACGATCACCAACCAGTGTTGGGGCTGCTTGGGCGCCCTCAGCCACTGCGTGCAGTCGAGGGTTGGCCTGCCGAACGTGCCAGCGTCCGGCCTGCCGGTCAGTGGACCACTCGTGCTTGACTTCCGATCAAATATGGGTTTAGATCGATCTACAAAGATTGTTAGATCGATCCAAAAGACGGCTGAAGAGGTGATCCCCTGTGGCGCGTGTAACCCTCATGGACGTCGCGCGGCACTGCGGCGTCTCTCGAGCCACTGTGAGTCTGGTGCTGAACGACAGCCCCCTGGTCGCGGCGAAGACTCGGGAACGCGTCCGGCAGGCCATGACAGAGCTCGGGTATGTCTACAACCGGGCTGCGGCATCGCTGCGCACCCGGCATGGCGACGCCGTCGGCGTGGTGCTGACCAACATCACCAACCCGTACTTCGCTGAGTTCGCCGCCGGCGTGCAGGACATTCTGACCAGCCGCGGGACTGTGCCGTTACTAGCTGTCAGTGGGGAGGATCGCGAGCTGCAGCAGCGGCTGGTCAAGTCGCTGGTGGAACGCAGCGTGGACGGGATTGTGCTGATACCGGCACACGGGACGACGCCCAGTGACCTGCCGGATCTGCTTGGCACACCGTTGGTGCTGATGGCCCGTCGCCTGAATGGCGTGGATGCCGATTACGTGGGCGCGCAAAACCACGAAGGCGGGTATGCCGCCGCGGAGCATCTCTGGAGCCACGGCTGTCGCCGAATCGCCTTTGTTGGCGGCTACGCCGACTCTTCGGCTCGCGAGGAGCGCGCTGGGGGTGTAGAGGAATTTCTGAACGATCACGGCTTGACGCTCAACTCCCACCGCTCAGTGGTGTGCGAGCCGGCGCGGCCGCAGGCTCGTGAGGCGGCGCTACGGCTGCTCAACAAAGATCCCGACATTGACGGCATCGTTTGCTTTAGCGACGTGGTCGCGTTCGGTGTCCTGGACGCGATGGCCGACCTGGGGCGCAGCATTGGATCGGACGTCCGGGTGATCGGCTTCGACGATGTCCACGATGCCGGCCTGAACCGACCCTCGCTGAGCAGCGTGGCGGTGCCGGCCCGTGAGACCGGTCGTCGCGCCGCTCAGCTCGTCTTAGAGCGGGCGGCTGGGTCGACCGAGCTCACCGTACGCGAAGAGTTCCCAACCAAGCTCGAGCCGCGAGAGACGTGTGGTTGCCGCCGTCCCGAACTACTCGCCTGACCGGTGTGGAGGAAGCTGCAGATATGCGAACCGTACCTGTGTTGACCGGCGCCGAAGCCGCGCAGTTGATCGCCGATTCCGCGGTCATCACCGTCTCGTCGTCGTCTGGACTTGGCTGTCCCGACGCTGTCCTTGAAGCTATCGGACAGCGTTACGAAGAGACCGGTTCCCCGGCAAACCTGACCACCCTGCATCCGATCGCCGCCGGCGACATGTACGGGATCAAAGGGATCGACCATCTGTGCCGCCCCGGGCAACTGCGCCGGGTGCTCGCCGGCTCCTACCCCTCAGGCGGCTCGAAGCTGGACCCGCCGCTGATCAGGCAACTGATCCACACTGATCAGATCCAGGCGCTCAACATACCTTCTGGAGTGCTGTTCCAGATGCATCGCGCCGCCTCGACCGGGCAGCCGGGCGTGTTGACCGAGGTCGGGCTCGGTACTTACGCCGACCCGCGGTTGGAGGGCGCCAAAATGAACGCCGTCACCGACGACTTCGTCCAGCTGATGCAGGTCGACGGCAACGACTACCTGTTCTATCCCGCCGTCCATGTTGACGCCGCGATCATCCGAGCCACCACAGCCGACCCTCACGGCAACCTGTCGTACGAGCAGGAGTGCAGCACTCTCGGGGCACTCGACCAGGCCTACGCGGCTCATAACAAGGGCGGCATCGTGATCGCCCAGGTGAAGAGGCTGTCCGAGACACAGCTGCCCACTCAGGACGTTCACATACCCGGGATTCTCGTCGACGCGGTCGTTGTCGACCCCGATCAGATGCAGACCACTCAGACCGTCTACGACCCGGCCCTATCCGGAGAGATACATCGCGACCTCGACGACATCGAGCCGGTCGAGTTCGGTCTGGAGAAGGTGATCGCCCGCCGGGCCGCCGCCGAGCTGCAGGTCAATGCCATCGTCAATCTCGGCTTCGGGATATCCGCCGCCATCCCGCGGGTGCTGCTCGAGGAGGGCCACGCCGACGACGTCACCTGGGTTATCGAGCAGGGCGCTGTCGGCGGCTTCCCGGCGACCGGGTTCGCGTTCGGATGCGCCCTAAACCCGGAGGCTCTATTGCAAAGCGTCGACCAATTCACGCTGCTGCAGGGCGGCGGCTTCGACGTGGCAATGCTGTCGTTTCTGGAGGTGTCGGCAGCCGGTGATGTCAACGCCTCCTACCTGCCGGCCCGGCCGCACGTCACTGCCGGCGTGGGCGGCTTCAACGACATCATCACCCGCGCGCCGAAGATTGTCTTTTCCGGCTACTTCACTGCTGGCAGGAAGGACATTCAGATTGCCGACGGCCAGCTCAACATCATCTCCGACGGTCCGATCGCCAAGTTCGTCCCCGATGTCGCCCAGATCTCTTTCTCCGGTGAGATGGGCCGCAAGCGCCGCCAAGAGGTCCTCTATGTCACCGAGCGTTGCGTCATCCGGCTAACCGAGGACGGGCTGACTGTGATCGAGATCGCTCCCGGAGTCGATCTTGAAACCCACATCCTCGCCAAGGCCGGCGTACCGCTGCTGGTCAGCCCCAACCTGGAGCTGATGTCCGCTGCTTTGTTCCAGCCCGAACCGATAGGGCTGATCTTGTCTCGCAAGCCGTCCCGAATCGCCCACCAGTCCATCCTGTCCCGGTAAGGAATTCGTCATGCCCGCCGCCCACTACGACTACGTGATCGTCGGCGCCGGCGCTGCTGGCTGCGCCGTCGCCAACCGGCTCTCCGCCGACCCCAAGGCGACCGTGCTGCTACTCGAGGCCGGCGGCAAGGACTGGTCGCCGCTGGTCCATATGCCCGTCGGGTTCACCAAGCTCAGCGGCCCGCGCTACAACTGGGAGTTCTCCACTGTTCCGCAGCCACAGTTGAACCACCGGGAGATGTGGTACCCGCAGGGCCGCACCCTGGGCGGCAGCACGTCGATCAACGCGATGATCTACATCCGCGGCCAGAAAGAGGATTACGAGGCCTGGGAGGGTCTCGGTAACAAGCATTGGGGCTACGAGCAGGTGCTGCCGTTCTTTCGTCGGGCTGAGGCTAACGAGCGTCTTAACGACCGCTACCACAGCAGCGTGGGCGCGGTGAATGTCACCGAGCAGGTCCAGCACAATCCTTTGAGCAAAGCGTTCGTGCGCGCGGCGCAGGAACTAGGGGTGCCTTTCATCGGTGACTTCAACGGTGCGGTGCAAGAGGGCGTCAGCTGGTACGACGTCACCCAGAAGGACGCTCGCCGGGAGAGCACTGCTACCGCTTACCTGAAACCGATCAGGTCTCGGAAGAACCTGACGGTCCTCACTCACGCGCTGGGCCGCAAGATCATCGTGCGGAACGGCAGGGTCACCGGTCTAGACGCGATCATCGGCGGGAAGCCGGCGCAGGTACAGGTGGACCGGGAGTTGATCTTGAGCGGCGGCGCGGTCAACTCGCCGCGGCTGATGCTGCTTTCCGGGATCGGCGCGGGCGGCGAGCTCAGCAAGATCGGCATCTCGGTTGTGCACGAGCTGCCGGGCGTGGGTAAGAACTTGCAAGATCATATGGACGTCTACCTCACCGCCGCGACCACGCCTGTTAGCTACAACTCCTCCGACCGACCTGACAAGGCTGCGCTGGCCGGTCTGCAGTACATCACCACGAAGACTGGACCGATCACTGCATCGGTGTGCGAGGCGGGCATGTTCGTCCGCAGCGGCCCCGATGTGGCTACACCCGACATCCAGATGCACGCCTTACCCGCTTACGTGATCGACCATGGCCGGCTGCGGGTCAAGGGTCATGGGATGACGATCAACACCTGTCATTTGCGGCCTCACAGCGTCGGCTCGGTCAGTTTGCGCACCGCGAACCCGGACGATCCGCCGGCCATCGATCCGGCGTTCCTCACCGACCCGTACGACTGGGAGAAGTCCTTAGAGGGTTTCCGATGGGGGCGGGAAATGATGCGGAGCGAGGCGTATCAGTCGTTCGTGGTCAAGGAGTATCTGCCCTCCGCAGATGTCAAGACTGACAAGGAGGTCCGCGCCTATGTGAAGCAGTGGGCCAAGACCGATTACCACCCGGTCGGCTCCTGCAAGCTGGGCGATGATGATCTCGCCGTCGTTGATCAAGAGCTCAAGGTCCGCGGTATGGAGGGCCTGCGGGTAATCGATGCCTCGGTCATGCCGAAATTGATTAGCGGCAACACTATGGCCACGTCGACCATGATTGGTGAGAAGGGCGCGCATCACGTGCTCCACGGCCTCACTCCACCCGACCCCAGCGACGGCCCGACATGAGCGAATCGACGCAGCTAGAGGTCGGCGAGATCAGCGTGGAGGTCGACGTGGTCGCCACTGTTTGCCTCAATCGCCCGGCCAAGCACAATGCGTTGACCCCAGAGATGCTGGACCAGCTCGAAGAGATCCTCTCCACCCTGGATTCTGACCGAGATGTGCGCGTCGTCCTGATGACTGCCGCAGGCGATCGTTCGTTCTGTGCCGGCGCCGACATCAAGCGCTTCAAAGTGTTGCGGCCGCTGGACATGTGGGCGCACTGGACCCGCCAAGGGCACCGGGTGTTCGACCGTCTCGCCGGACTCCGGCAACCGACCATTGCCGCGGTCTCCGGAAATGCCTACGGCGGCGGGTTCGAGCTTGCCTTGGCCTGCGACCTGCGGATCCTCGCCAAGAACGCCACGCTGGCCCTGACCGAGGTAGGTATCGGCACTCTGCCGGGCTGGGGCGGCACTGGGCGGCTCCGTGATCTCGTCGGTGCCGGACGAGCCAAGGAGTTGATCTTCACCGCTGAGCCGCTGAGCGCGGAGCGGGCACTGGCTTGGGGTGTGGTCAACCAGCTCGTGCCGAAAGCGGAGGTGATCAGCGCGGCGCAAGCTTTGGCCGCCAAGATTGCGGCGCGGGCCCCGATCGCCGTCCAGATGGCGAAACAGGCCATCGACGCCGGCGACGCCTACGCCGCGATGGAGCAAGTCAGTTCCGCAGCCTCCGCCTTCACCGATGACGCGGCCGAAGGTTTCGCGTCCTTCACCGAGAAACGCAACCCCACCTACCGCGGGACCTGAACCTCACATTCAGCACTGGTCAAACCGAACGAAAGCACTGCCATGACGACGATCACCAGCACTGCGCCGGCCGCCATCACCGCCAATATCTGGCCGAACATCATCGACGGCCGCGAGGTCGGCGGCGGAGGCGATGAGGTATTGCGCGATAGTCCTGCCCACGATATCCGCGTGGCCAGTTACCGCAGCGCCAGTGAGGCCGACGTCGACGCCGCCGTCAACGCAGCCCATCGGGCTTTCAGCGGCGGTGACTGGCCGCAGACCTCTGGTGCGGAGCGGGCCACCCTGCTGCGACGAGTCGCTAGCCGGATTGAATCCGAACTCGACGAGCTGGCCTTGATCGAAACGCTGGAGTCCGGCAAGCCCATCTCGCAGGCCAGGGACGAGGTGGCTAGTGCGGCAGGGATTTGGTACTACGCCGCCAGCCTCGCCCAGCACGCGTACGGGGATGCGCACAACGACCTCGGCTCGAACTATCTAGCGATAACCGTCAAGGAACCGATTGGTGTCGTCGGGGTGATCACGCCGTGGAACTTCCCGCTCTTGATCGTTTCGCAGAAGCTTCCGTTCGCGTTGGCAGTGGGTTGTGCGGCCGTGGTCAAGCCCAGCGATCTCACACCTGGCACCACTACTCGGCTGGTCCAGATCCTGCACGACGAAGGGCTACCGAACGGCGTTGTCAATCTGGTGCACGGCGGCGGTGATGTCGGCGGCTGGTTGTCAGCTCATCCCGGTACGCACATGACCACCTTCACCGGATCTACCGGCGTCGGGCGGATGGTCGCACAAGCTGCCGCGAAGGATCTGAAGAAGGTGAGCCTGGAGCTGGGCGGCAAGAACCCTCAGGTGGTCTTTCCCGACGCCGACCTCGACGCGGCGTTGGAGAAGGTGGTCTTCGGTGCCTACTTCAACCAGGGTGAGTGCTGCAACGCCGGCTCCCGACTACTGGTGCACACCGACATTGCCGACGAGTTCACCGAACGGGTCGTCGAGCGCGCCCAGGACGTTGCCGTTGGCGATCCGCTCGACCCTGTCACGAAGGTCGGCGCGTTGATCTCTGAGAAGCACCTGGGTGTGGTCGATGGCTATGTTGATCTTGGGCAGGCCGAAGGTGCGTCAGTCGCGCTGGGCGGCAGTCAGCTCGACTCAGATCGCGGTCGTTATTACTCACCTACCGTGCTCGCCGGTGTGCCGAAGACCGCTCGCGTTGCTCGTGAAGAAATCTTCGGTCCCGTGCTGTCGGTGGTCAGGTTTGCTGATCTTGCAGAGGCGGTGGAGATCACCAACGCCACCGGGTACGGTCTCAGCGCCGGCGTCTGGAGCCGAGATATCGACACCGCCCTGGGCTATGCGCGTGCCACCAAGGCCGGAACCGTCTGGATCAATTGCTACATGGACGGCTTCCCGGAGATGTCGTTCGGCGGCTACGGCGCCTCCGGAATCGGCCGCGAACTCGGCCGCACGGCGATCGATGAATACGTCGAGCACAAGAGCACGATCATCCGCACCGGTGCCCAGGCCCCTTCCTGGGTCGGCGGCGTCGGTGAGAAGTGAGATAGCGACCGATGTATTGGGCCTCCCGCCGAGTTAGGGAACGCCGCACCCTGCCGTTCAGCGAGCCGACCAAGGCCGCCGCCAACGCCGCTCTGGAAGTCGCCGCCGGCAAGGTGTCCCGGCTCGTTATCGACTACCCCGAATACTTTCCGCTCTATACCGACCACGGCCTGTGGAGGCATGGCAAAGAATCCTGGACGAACTGGTGCGAAGGCTTCCTGGGCGGCCAAATGTGGCTGTTCCATGAGCTTGGACTCGGCGAGGACTGGAACGCCCGCGCAGAGCACTACAGCAACCTCGTCGAGGAACGTCAGTACGACGATCAAGTTCACGATCTTGGCTTCGTGCTCTGCCCCACCTGGAAGAAGTGGTGGGAGCTCACCGGCGACGACGCCCGCCGCCAGGTCGTCATTCAGGGTGGCAAAACAATGGCCACCCGATTCAACAACAAGGGCAAGTTCTTACGCTCGTTCCTGGCGCCGGATTCGAACTTCATCGACATCATGATGAACGTCGGCATCGTCGCCGTAGCAGGGCTCGAAACGGGTGATCAACATCTCCTCGACATTGCCGAGCAGCACTGTGAAACGACGCGCAAGTATCTGGTACGCGGTGACGGATCGGCTAGCCACGAAGGCATTTTTGATCTTGGTACTGGGGAGTTCCTGCGTTCGACCACCCAGCAAGGTTGGCGTAACGACTCCTCGTGGGCCCGCGGGCTGGCCTGGTCACTCTATGGGTTCACGTCCATGTACGCGCTGACCGGCAATCCTCACTGGCTCGCTACCGCGCAGCTGAACGCCGATTACTGGCTGGAGCACACCGGTGGGCCGGACCCGGTGCCGCCGAACGATTTTGACGAACCGAGTCCGGTACGCCGCTGGGAGTCCTCCGCTGCCGCCTGCGCCGCCGGTGGGCTGATCATGCTCGGCTCCCTCGTTGCCGACGATGATGAAGCTCGGCGGTATCACAACCATGCCGAGGCGACGATCGCGCGGCTCTGCGAGCCGGAATTCCTCGCTCACGCGGACAGCTGGGAGGGCGTACTGAAGCACGGCTCGTACCACGAGATGAAGCGTCTTGGAGTCGATGAAAGCGTCATGTGGGGCGAGTACTTCTTCGTCGAAACCCTCGCTCGAGTAGTGCAGGTGGCCCCATGACCGCGATGATCAACCGACCGCCGGTCAGCGACCGACTCAGGAGCAGCAAGGTCATTGCGGTGCTGCGGGCCTCCGAGGTCTCTGCCCTCGCGCCGGTCTGCGACGTGCTCGTCGAAGAGGGAGTCGTCAGCCTGGAGCTGACTCTCACCACCCCGGGTCTGCTCGATGCACTGCCCGAGCTGGTCAAGCGATACGCGGAGGCCGCTGATGTTGGTGTCGGCACCATCCTCAGCGAATCAGAGGCCCAACGAGCCCTGGACAGTGGTGCCCAGTACTTGGTCACCCCGACGATCAATCTGCCGGTGATCAAGCTCGCCGTCCAGCGGCAGATTGCGGTATTCCCAGGTGGCCTCAGTCCGACCGAGCTCGCTGCAGCCTGGGATGCCGGAGCGACGGCGGTCAAGATCTTTCCCGCCCAGACCGTCGGAGCCGGGTACCTGAAACACCTCCGCGGCCCCTTCCCTGATCTTGAGGCCATACCGTCCGGCGGAGTTGATCTAGAAGCAACGCGTGAGTGGCTGGGTGTCGGCGCGGCAGCGGTGAGTATTGGCGGTCCGCTGCTCGGCAACGCCCTGAAGAGTGGTGACCTGTCTGCGCTCCGCGATCGTTGCCGAGCGGTCCGCGCCGTGGTCTTGGAGACGGCGCCATCATGACGTCACCTCCGAGCGTGCTCACATTTGGGGAGGCACTCGTCGGCTACGGCAGCGCCGAAGACAACCTGCGGGCCGCGACCCAGTTCACGAGGTTTCCCGGTGGCGCAGAACTCAATGTCGCTGTCGGCCTGAGGAGACTTGGAATCCGCACCACTTGGGCCAGCGTGCTGGGCGAGGACGCGCATGGCGACTACCTCGCCGCCGCTGTTGATCAACTCGGCATTAGTCCGTTGGTACGCCGAGCCGCAGGTCCCACCGCACTCATGTTCAAAGCCGGCGGGGCAAGTGGCGATCCCGAGGTCCTGCAGGTTCGCCACCAGACTGCCTTTGCGCGGCACGCCGACGTGTTGCTCACTTCGGATGTGCTCGCGTTCGACGAAATCAATCACCTGCACTTGACCGGAATTGTGCTCGGCATCTCACCCGTCGTTCGGGCCGCATCGCTGACCTTGCTCGAGGCCGCTATTGCCGCCGGAGTGAGCGTGTCGCTCGACCCGAACCTGCGGCTGAACCTCTGGCCTGATCGCGAAGAGATGCGGGCGGTGATCAACACCGTGGCAACCCGGGCCACCGTAGTAATGCCAGGAATCAAGGAAGGTCGGCTCCTCACCGGCCACGACGAGCCAGAAGCCATCGCCAAGACCTACCTGGTTGCCGGCGCGCGCGAGGTGGTGGTCAAGCTCGGAGCCGGGGGAGCCAGGGCCTGGACCGCCGACGGACAGACGGCGGAGTCCCGCAAGTTTGCCGTCACGCCGATCGACACGGTCGGCGCCGGCGACGGCTTCGCCGCCGGCTACCTCGCTGCTTTCCTCACCGGCGCCAACCTGCAAGAGCGAGTTGATCAAGGTGCCGCCGTCGGCGCCCTGGCCACGACGCGCCGGGGGGACCTGGCCTCGATGCCGGGCCGCGAGGAAGTCGACGCCTTACTGAGATCCATTCCGAACCAACCTCGACCTCTACATCGAAGCTAAGGACAGCCCATGAGTCAGCCGCCAGCGACGCCGCCGCTAAGAGAAGGCGCTCTTGTCACCGTTGATCAAGACTCGGTCACCGCTGATGTCGTGATCATCGGCTCTGGGATGGGCGGTGGCACGCTCGCTTGGGCGCTGAAGGACACCGGCTTGGATGTGCTGATCGTCGAACGCGGCCGGTTCCTGCCTCGGGAACCGGAGAACAGCCAGCCGGACCACGTGTTCGTCAAGAAACGCTATGTCACGTCCAAGCCCTGGTATGACGCCAAGACCGGGAAGCCGTTCCAGCCGGGCGTCTATTACTGGGTGGGCGGGAACACCAAAATGTATGGGGCTTGTCTGCCGCGGTTCCGCCGTAGCGACTTCGAGGAGGTGAGCCACCAAGAAGGCGTCTCTCCCGCATGGCCATTCAGCTACGACGATCTGGAGCCGTTCTACGGTCAAGCCGAACAGCTTTTCCAGGTCCATGGCTCGGTCGATGAGGATCCGACCGAGCCACCCCACTCCACCGACTACCCGTATCCGCCGCTCTCGCATGAACCGGCAGTCGAGAGTTTCGCCAACATGCTGTATCTGCAGGGTCTGCATCCCTTTCACATGGCGTGCGCCATGCAGCTGCCATCGGCTGCCGAGCGGATCGCCGACACCACCGCCGACGGCTCACCCTCAGCGACCGGCAATAAAGGCGACGCAGAGAACCGCGCCGTACGGCCCGCCCTGGAGTCACCGACGGTACGGATGCTGCTTGGCGCGTACGTGCGGCGGCTCCAGACCAGCGCCGACGGTCACACCGTCACCGCGGCGGAGGCTCAGCTGGGCGATCCGACCATCCGGATTCAGGCGAAGACGTTCGTCGTGTGCGGCGGTGCGGTCAACTCAGCCGCGTTACTACTGCGCTCGGTCAGCGACCAGCATCCCAACGGATTAGGCAACTCCTCAGGGCTGGTCGGCCGCAACTACATGGTCCATAACAGCACCTTCTTCATGGCCGTCGACCCTAGGCGGCGCAACGACACCGCATGGCAGAAGACCCTTGGGCTCAACGACTGGTACGAGGCCGGGCCGGACACCCCATACCCGCTCGGCAACCTGCAGATGCTTGGCAAACTACGGGCCCCGATGGTCAAGGCTGCCCGGCCCTGGGCGCCGATCTGGGCGCTGAAAATGGTCACCGATCGCAGCCTCGACATGTACCTCACCACGGAGGACCTGGCCCGGTCAGACAATCGGGTGAGTGTGGACGGCGACCAGATCATGATCAACTGGACGCCGAACAACCTCACTCCGCACCAGGAACTGGTGAAACGGGTCAGCCGCGTGACCCGTAAGGCCGGCTACCCGATCGTGCTCACCGAGCGCATGGGCATCGCCACGAACTCCCACATGTGCGGCACCGTGGTCGCCGGCACCGACCCTTCCGCCAGTGTCCTCAACTCCGACTGCCGCAGCCACGACGTCAGCAACCTGTTCGTCGTCGATGGCGGCTTCTTCCCGTCCTCGGCCGCCCTGAACCCGGCCCTCACCATCGCGGCTAACGCGCTTCGCGTCGCGCCAACCATCTACGCCAGCACCCGCTGACGGTGGCCCGAGCGCCGAACCCCCACGAACGGGAAGGATGACATGTCTGATCTGAAGTTCGGGCTCATTGGAGCCAGCTACGTCGCCGCAAGCCGCATGATCCCCGCCTTCCAGGCCAACCACATCACCCCAAAGACGCTGTTCGACACCGACCCCAAACGGTTCCGGTACTGGCGGGACCACGACCTGGACCTCCTCACCACCAGCCTCGACGAACTGCTCGGCAGCGACATCGATGCGGTCTACATCTCGTCCCGTAACGACCGACACGCCGCCCACGCCATCGCCGCGGTGGAGGCCGGGAAGCACATCCTCCTCGAGAAGCCCATGGCACTCACACTCGCTGACGCCCGTGCCATCGTCCAAGCCGCGGACCAAGCCGGTGTGCAGCTCGCGGTGAATCACCACCTGCCCGGGAGCCCACTCCATGCCGCCGCCCGTCAATTGATTGCCGACGGCCGGATCGGCAGGTTGTACTCAGCTCGGATCAACCACGCCGTGCTCTTGCCCGAGAACCTACGCGGGTGGCGCCTCGCGGACGTACCAGGAGGAGGCGTCGTTCTCGACATCACTGTCCATGACGCGTCGGTACTGAATCCTTTGTTCGGCGCCGCGCCGAAGCGCGTGACTGCCCTCGGAGTCTCCCAGGCGCCCTGGAACCAAGCCGGGACGCATGACTCGGTTATGACGATCTTGGAATACTCCGCTGGTGATCATGCTGTTCCCGGCCTCGCCCAAACCCACGACGCGTTCACCGTGCCTTTTCCTGGCACGAGCATGGAAATCCACGGCGAAACTGGCGCAATCGTCATCGGGGACGCCATGACCCAAGACACGCCCGGCACCGTGACGCTCCACACTGCTTCTGGTGCCGAGTCCATCGGCGTCGACGTCAGCGATGACCTGTACCACATCAACGTCCGCGCGTTTGCGGCCGCCGTACGAGGCGAAGGCCGGCCAACGGCAACCGGAGAAGATGGCCTGCGCGCTCTCCAGGTTGCCCTCGCTGTCGAGCAATCACTGAAATCCGGACGCACCGTGGAACTCAGCGACCTCGCCTAGGCACGGGCCTGCGCACAACCTCGACCTCGACGGCGTCGACGCAAGCGCCCGCACGGGATCATCGGTTCCAATCGGTGCCGAGCCGTTCCGCCAGGCCCGCGAGCATGGCCATGGCCACCTCTGGCCGCTCCTCCAGTATGGCGTGTAGCTCCGCTCCCCTCAGAATCAGCCCGCGGACCCCCTCGGGGCCGGCGGTGACATTGGCGGCGCGCGGTTGGCCGCGTAGCAGCGAGAGCTCCCCGACGTAATCGCCCGACTGGAAGGTTCGGACATGTTCTGTGGCGCCGCCCTCTTGCGGGCGGCTCACTGTCACCTCGCCCTCGACAATGATCAACATCTCGTCGCCCTCTGCGCCCCAGGCGAAGATGAGCTCGCCGGTGTGATAGCGACGTTCCGTGAAGAGAGTGGCGATCCGCTCGAGATCTTCGGGGTCGATCCCGGCGAACATCGGCACCCGCTGAAGTGCAACTACCCGGTCGACCGTGTCAAATGTCTCGGTGTCGTGCACCTCGACGACCTCCCATCGACCGATCGCCGATTGGACCAGGCCCGACTGATCGGCATCCGCCAGCCCCCGGAGATGCCCGAGGTCGTCGATGAGCTCCTCGCTGATGCAGCGTACCGCCAGGGCACGGATCCATTCGTCGTAGTCCTCCGACATCTCGCGGAGCGACGTCCGAGAATCCGGCAGCGCGCCGCGGGCCGTGTCCTCGAGAAGTGGAATGAGGGACCGGGTGACCGCATGCACTCCCACAGATTCCAGCGCCTCCACCGCTTGTGCCCTGGTCTCTTGATCCGTCGAGCGCAACCCCCTTCCGACCACCGTCATCGTGTCCGCCGTATCCGGTGTAGTCGTAGCCAGCAGCGCCCAACGTGAGAGGCGCTCCTGGCGCAAGGCCAGGAGACTGGCGAGGAACGTGCGCGTGGGAGAGAGGTCGTTGGCGGCCAACGCGAGACGGTGCCGGCGGAGGTAGGCGGCCCGGGCGACTTCCTGGGACGCCCATTCCGTCAGGCCTTCACCGGTTTGCCCGGTGTCGGCCAGCGATTGCAGGGCGGCCTCTGTGGCGCGAACCGATCCGTTTGCCAGCACGTCCCTGAGGATGGCCGGCCCATCGGCGCGTCGGGCGAGGCCGGCGGCCGATGCCCGGCGCACGATGACCGAGCCGTCATCGAGCAGGCCACGTACCACCGGTCCTGAGCCGGGTAGCGATGCCAGCGCCGCGGCAGCAGCAGCGCGGACTCGTCGGTCCGGGTGCTCGGCGAATCGGATCAGATCCCGCTCAATGAGATCGGGGCGACTCGCCAACGCTCGGAGCGCTGCTTCTTGATCCGCTGGGCTGTCGGACTCGAGCATCCGTTCCAGCGTCCTCTGGGCCCTGATCCCACCGACACCGGTCGCCGCAATAGCTCTGACACCTGGATCGGGATCCTCCAGGATGGCGGCGAGAGATTCGGCAGGGTTGGTGCCATGCCGTGAGATGGACCGGGCTGCCAGAGAACGGACCTGTGGCGCCGAATCTCCAAGCATGATGATCGCGGCGCCCGTCGCCTCCGGGTAGTCCTGGTCGAACAGGGCCTGGAGGGCGGCGAGCCTGACCCTCCAGTCGGCGTCGTGCAACGCCCCGACGATGAGATCTGCCTGGACTCCATCCCCCAGGTGACCGAGCAGCGAGACGGCTACCGCCCGTGCCCCGGGCTCCGGAGCGTTCAATTCACCGGTGAGTGCGCGCTGGGTGTCGGCGTCGAGCAGCGGCTTCTGCGGCCCAGCTTGCGGGAGGGCGAAGACCTCGAGATTGCCGTCTCGAACCGCGTTGACCAGCGCAGCAGAGTAGGCGGAGCGCATCCGCAGCACGAGAAGCAGGAGTCCCCCTGCCAGCGCCAAGCCGATGGCGCTGATCTGGGCGGCCGACAGCTCCGAACCGGCGACGAGCAGCGCACCTGCCACCGTCGTCCCCACCTGAGTGGGTACCGCGGACATGAAAGCCATGACCTCGCCGCGTCGCCGACCGGGGACGACGTTGAACAGAGCGCTCCAGGCGGTCGAACCAATGGCGTTGACCGCGATCCACTGTGAGCCCCGCACCGGGACGGCGGTCGCCAGCCCGAACGATGCCAGCCAGGTGGCGAAGCCGACCAGATAGACCGCAGGCAGGATCAGGAGTGTCAACACCACTCCGAGCCAGGCGAACAGGCGGTTGACTCCCAGCAGCGACACAAGAAACGTGGCTGCGGTCGCCAATGCGGAGAAGAGTCCCAGAAAGTTCGCCATCTCCACTTCGGTGGCGAAGGACTGGGTCACGACCTCGGCGAACGGGAACACCATCAGGAAGAAGAGGGCCGATATCAGCACGGCAGCCAAGGCCATGAGACGGAGGAGTGGCGTTCGGCGAGTCAGGTCGAGACCGGCTCGGAGGTCGGATATGACCGACCGTTCTGGCTCTTGAGTACGGTCGCGGAAGAAGCGGTGCCCCACGGTCAACGCGGTGAAGCCGGCGGCCACGAGCAGCGAGGCTTGGACGACCAGGAGATTCTCGGTTCCGAGGAGGGAGGCGAGTGGTCCGGTGAGCACATTGCCGACCACTCCGCCGACGATCCCGGCCGAGGCAAACAAGGGGTACAGACGTTTGGCTTGCCGAGTGGTGCAGGCCTCGGCGGCCGCATTCCACATCACGGTGAAGCTCACGAGGATGACCACCTGCCCGCCTAGCCACACCACCGGGTAGATGCCGGGGAGCTCCACCGAGATCAGCAGCCTTTCGATGGTCAGCATCCCGGCGAACCCGAACAGAACCCATGACAGCCAGCGACGGGCCCCCACCCGGGCGAGACCTCCGGTGTGGAGGAGACTCGCGACCATCACGACGGGGCCCGACAGCAGGATCATCAGGGGAAGCGACTCCACCCCGAACCGGAGGAAGAACAGGGTGTCGGCCGCATTCGCTCCCAGCCCCTGGCTCGCCTGGGTGAAGGCGAAGAGGACCACCATCCAGAAGGCTAGGGATTCCTCCCCCGGGCGACCACCCAGGAACGCGAACACCCGCGCCTGCGGCAAGGCTTCAGCCACGGCGACAAGTTTTACAGTTGGCAGTGGGGCATCGGCTGGAAGGGCGGCACCGGCCTCAAACCACACTCCCCTCTTATCGTCCGCGGGCTGGGCGCGCAGAGGCAAGACGGATCCACTTCGAACCCGTACGAGTTAGTGGAGGGTGGGTCGGTAGATGAGCTGTTGAATGTGACTGTCAAGCGTCCGGTTCTCGAGCAGCTCGAGGTCGAAGTCGGCCGCACCCTTGAAGATCGGGTCCAGTCCGGTCTGACCGGTGATGACGGGGAAGAGCGTCAACTGCACGCGGTCGACGAGGCCGGCGGCCATCAGCGCCCGGTTCATCGACAGGCTGCCGTGTGAGCGCAACGGCACCTCGGATTCCTCCTTGAGCCGGGCGACGACGTCGACGGCGTCGCCGCTTACGAGTGTCGCGTTTGGCCAGTCGAGGGGGCCTTCCAGCGTTGTCGACACCACCGTCGCCGGCAGGCTCCTCATCCGAGTGACCCATGGGTCACGTACTTCGGACTCCTCGGTGCTCGAGGCCAACATCTGCGCGAATGCCCGATACGTATTGGCCCCGAAGACCATCCGCTGCTCCGCGCCGTACAAGGCAAGGCGGTGGTCGAGCAACTCCGGGCCTTGCTTACCCCAGTAGCCGGTCCAGTTGCCGCCGGCGGCGCCGTAGCCGTCGAGGCTGGAAAAGACATCGAAGGTGTAGCTAGCGGTCATGTCGTTCTCCCCGGGTGCGGTTGATCAGTGTGGATACAGACTGGGGACCACTACGAGACTCATCGCCGCCGGACTGGCCCGGCCAGGATCTCCGGCTCGACACCGTACCTGCTGACCACGCGCGCCGCAGGGTGCGGCCGACTTCGACCTGGAGCTGATCGAGACGCCCCGGGTTCGCCGGACGTTATCGCTGAGGTCGCGACCGCGGTCTAGCGTGGAGTTGTGCCTGTTCCTCCGGGGGTCGCGGTTGCAGCTCATGCCGCAGGCGTTGAACGGCTGCTGGCGAGCTACCGGACGATTCCTGCGGCGGCCCCGATGCGGCTGGCCAAACAGACCTCCAACCTGTTCCGAGCTCGGATGAGGACCGACGCTCACCGCCTGGACACCTCGGGATTGACGGGGGTGATCTCGGTCGACCCTGACAACAGAACAGCTGATGTGGCTGGAATGTGCACCTACGAAAACCTCGTTGCGGCCACCCTGCCGTACGGGCTGTCCCCGCTGGTGGTCCCTCAGCTGAAGACGATCACCCTTGGCGGGGCCGTCACCGGTCTAGGTATCGAGTCGGCCTCGTTCCGCAACGCAATGCCGCACGAGTCGGTGCTGGAGATGGACATCTTGACCGGAACCGGCGAGGTGCTCACCGCATCACCCGAGCACCATCCCAAGTTGTACCGCGCGTTTCCCAACTCCTACGGAACGCTGGGGTACGCGGTGCGGCTGCGGATCGAGCTGGAAACCGTCCAGCCCTTTGTCGCATTGCGTCATGTCCGTTACGGCTCTTTGACCGACCTGGTCGAAGCGATGAACAGCATCGTTGAGACCCGCGCCCTCGACGGGGTGCGTGTCGACTACCTCGACGGCGTGGTATTCAGTGCCGACGAGTGCTACCTCTGCGTCGGTCAGCAGACCACCCTTCCCGGGCCGGTCAGCGACTACACCGGCCAAGACATCTACTACCGGTCGATCCAACACGGCAGCGGAATCAAGCACGACCGGCTCACGATCCACGACTACCTCTGGCGGTGGGACACCGACTGGTTCTGGTGCTCTCGCGCATTCGGCGCCCAGAATCCGCGGCTGCGGCGATGGTGGCCGCCGCGCTACCGGCGCAGCAGCTTCTACTGGAAGCTGCTCGAGTACGACCGGCGGTTCAACATCGCCGACGGCATCGAGAAGCGGCACGGCCGTCCGCCGCGAGAACGCGTCGTGCAGGACGTGGAGGTGCCGATCGAGCGGTGCGCGGAGTTCCTGGACTGGTTCTTGTCCAGCGTGCCCATCGAGCCGATCTGGTTGTGCCCGCTGCGGCTGCGCGACCGCTGGCCGCTGTACCCGATGCCCCCCGGCCACACCTATGTCAATGTCGGTTTCTGGTCGTCGGTCCCGGTCGGTGTCATCGAGGGAGAGACGAACCGGCTGATCGAGCGGAAGGTTCGGGAGTTCGACGGGCACAAGTCGCTGTACTCGGATGCCTTCTACTCCCAGGCCGAGTTCGACGAGCTCTACGGCGGCGAGGAATACAGGACCGTCAAGGAGGCGTACGATCCGAACTCTCGTTTCCTCGACCTCTATGCGAAGGCGGTGCAAGGACGGTGACGGCGTCCAAGGAGCGCGTGACCACCTCTCCCACCACGCCGGGCAGGCTGTCCCTGGCTCAGATCCTGGAGATCTTGGTCGGCGGTCGGCTTCCGCTGCGGTTCACCGCCTACGACGGCAGTGCGACCGGGCCCAACGACGCCCTGGGTTTCGACCTGCTGACCCCCCGCGGCACCACCTATCTGGCAACCGCACCGGGCGAGCTAGGGCTGGTCCGCGCGTACGTGTCCGGGGATCTTCAACCCCACGGTGTGCACCCGGGTGACCCGTACGAACTGCTGAAGGCCTTCAACGCCGACGTTAAGGTCACGAGGCCGCCGGCGCGGGTGCTGGCCGACATCGTGCGCTCCATCGGCATCGAGCACCTGGTGCCCATCGCACCACCGCCGCAGGAGGTGCTGCCCCGGTGGCGCCGCACGGCGCATGGGCTCCGGCACAGCCGGACGCGCGACACCGAAGCGATCCACCACCACTACGACGTCTCCAACACCTTCTACGAGTGGGTACTCGGCCCGTCGATGACCTACACCTGCGCCTGCTACCCGCATGCCGACGCGACGCTGGAGGAGGCGCAGGCCAACAAGTACCGGCTGGTGTTCGACAAGCTCCGCCTCAAGGCTGGTGATCGATTGCTCGACGTGGGTTGCGGCTGGGGAAGCATGGTGCGCTACGCCGCCCGCCGAGGTGTGAGGTCCACCGGGATCACGCTTTCGGCCGAACAGGCGGCCTGGGCGCAGAAGGCGATCTCCGAGGAAGGGCTGACCCAGCTTGCCGAGGTCAGGCACGGTGACTATCGGGAGATCCCTGAGATCCAGTTCGATGCGGTGTCCTCGATCGGGCTGACCGAGCATATCGGTGTCACCCACTATCCCGCATACTTCCGGTTCCTCCGCTCGAAGCTACGGACCGGTGGACTGCTGGTCAACCACTGCATCACCCGGCCCGACAACAGATCCGCGCCTGCCACTCGCGGGTTCTTCGACCGTTACGTCTTTCCGGACGGGGAGCTGACCGGGTCGGGCCGGATCATCACCGAAGCGCAAGACGCCGGCCTGGAGGTGCTCCACGAGGAGAATCTGCGGTCGCATTATGCATTGACCCTTCGCGACTGGTGCGCCAACCTCGTCGAGCACTGGGACGAGGCGGTCGCGGAGGTCGGGATGGGCACCGCAAGGGTCTGGGGTCTCTACATGGCGGGATCGCGGTTGGGATTCGAGCGCAATGTCGTCCAGCTCCACCAAGTGCTGGCCGTCAAACCGAACGAGCGGGGCGGCGGTGTGGACCTGCCGCTGCGGCCGTGGTGGCAGCCGTAGGCGGGGCGAAGCTACGATGACGTAACTTACGCGGGGCATATGAGGAGCGATCGATGCGACAGTGGACGCAGATCGAGCTGCTGAGCGAGCTGGAGCCGGTCGTGGGGCGCGAATTGGATCGCCACCTCAGGACGGCCCGCGAGTGGTTTCCGCACGAGTACGTGCCGTGGAGCGACGGCCGCAATTTCGACGGCGTGCTGGACGGCGATGCGTGGGATCCATCGCAATCTCGGGTGAGTGAGGTCGCCCGCACCGCGCTCGTCGTCAACCTCCTCACCGAGGACAACCTGCCGAGCTACCACCGCGACATCTACGAGTCGTTCGGCACGGACGGCGCCTGGGGCACCTGGATCGGTCGCTGGACTGCCGAGGAGGGCCGGCACGGAGTTGCGATCCGCGATTACCTGCTGACCACGCGCGCCGTCGACCCGGTGACCCTTGAACGCGAACGCATGGTGCACATGACGCAGGGCTTTGCCAGCGCCTACGACCTGGACATGCTGCACACCGTGGCGTACGTCTCCTTCCAGGAGCTGGCGACCCGCATCTCCCATCGCAACACCGGCCGCTACACCGAGGATCCTGTGTGTGAGCAGCTGCTTGCACGAATTTCGCAGGACGAGAACCTGCACATGGTCTTCTACCGGAACCTGCTCCAGGCGGCGCTCGAGCTCGCTCCCGATGAGACGATGCGGGCGATTTGTGACGTCGTCAGCACATTCCAGATGCCCGGTAACACCATTGAGGGATTCTCTCGCCGCTCAGTGCAGATCGCCATGGCCGGCATCTACGATCTGCGGATCCACCGAGACGAGGTGCTCGCGCCGATCCTGCGATCCTGGGACGTCTGGGATCTGGTCGGGCTGTCCGGGGAGGGGGAGCAGGCGCGCGAGCAGCTCGGCACCTACTTCGAGGAGCTGGATCGGCAAGCGGGCCGGTTCGAGGAAAGACGCGCCGCACGCCAGGCTCGCGCGGAAGCAAAGCCGGTGAAGCCCGGCAGCTAACGCCGAGCCGCCATGGAGGTGGATATCCTCAGCCGGTTTTGAACGGCAGGAGCCGGCCGACGCACGGCCGTCGCCGGCATGGAGTGTGGGTTCGACAGCGCGCGTTACCTTGGCCTATGGCCGTGCGGCGTTTTGTATGGCGAGCCTGTTATAAGGCGTTGGCAAAACGTGTGTCGACGCCGGACTGGGCGTTTATGAACTATGGCTATGCTCCCGCGACGGTTGATGTCGGCACGCCGCCGTTGAGATCGTCCGATGAACGGGATCGGCTGTGCATCCAGCTGTATTTGCATGCGATCGGCCATTTTGATTTGCAAGACACGGATGTCTTGGAGGTGGGCTCCGGACGAGGCGGCGGCGCCTCCTATATAAGCCGCTACCTGCGGCCACGCTCGATGACGGGGATGGACTTCTCTCCGGAAGCGGTGGACTTGTGTAACCGACACCGGCTTGCCCCCGGCTTGGCATTCGTGTGTGGCGACGCTCAGTCAATGCCATTCCCGGCCTCGTCTTTCGACGCTGTCGTCAACATCGAGTCCTCACACTGCTATGAGTCCATGGACGCCTTTCTCTCTGAGGTGTACCGGGTGCTGCGACCGGGTGGCCTGTTCTTCTTCGCCGATTTACGCAGCATGGGCGGCGTTAACGCCCTCCGGGAACAGTTCAACGCCTGCCGCTTGACGGTCGAAAAGGAGACCGACATCACGACCAACGTTCTGACCGCCTTGCGGATGGACAACGGCCGGAAGCTGGAACTTATCGACACCTTGATCCCGCGAGCGTTTCACCGGCCGTTCCGGGTGTTTGCTGGCATCGCAGGAACAAGGAATTACGAGGGCCTTGAGCGCGGAAAGTTGCGCTACCTCAGCGCGCAGCTGGCAAAGAGCAGTCCAGTACAGGACTAATCGGTCACCGGTCCAGCGTCGGAGTCAGCCGCCTTGATGCCGAAAACAGCTCCGCCGCTGCCTCTGGTGCGCCTCGTCTTGTCGCCAACGCGGCAGCCGCCTCGATCTGCGCGGCGATTTCCTCGTCCGGTTCTGTCGTGCAGAGCGCCATGTGGCGAGCCCGCTCTTCCGGATCCGGCACGACATGCGCGAGACGCTGGTGCAGCTGCCGCCGCCGCTCCGCCGAGGCTGAGCCATAGATGACCGACGCGAGGAGCGGGTGCTGGAAGCGAATCCGGTTATCCTCAGAGGTCAGTACCCCCGCCTCCTCCGCCTCGAGCAGCGCCGCGCCGAAGTCGACGTCCGCGTCAAGCGCCCATGCATGGACAGATAATGTCGGCTGCGAGGTGGCGGCCGCGGCGAGCGCGAGCTGCCGTGCGGGCGCCGACAACGTCGCAACCCGCGAGACCACCAGCTCCTCGAGGTTGCGGGGGACGGGCAAAGGTTGAGCCGGGTCCAGATCGCCGTCTGACGCGAGCGCTCGAGCCATCTGCAGCGCGTAGAAGGGATTTCCTCCGGAAGCATCAGCCAGGCGAGCGAGAAGCGGTCTTGGAAACGACGTGCCGATTTCCACCTCATCGAATACCTCGACGACCAGATCGGGCGAGCGCAACGTAGGACAGCTTCTGCTCGCTCTCGGCCGGCTGTGCGTGGAGAGCCCGCATACCCCATTCCTCGGCGCGCCGGACGGCCTCGAGCCACAGCGTTGTTTTTCCGATGCCGACTTCGCCCTCGATCACAACCGCGTTCGGCCACGTCGGAGAGGAGTCGAGAAACTGCTCTATTGCGGCGAGCTCGAGCTCACGTCCGAAGATGCCCTCCACGCCGCCTCCGACGTGAAGATCCTACGGTTGGCCATCGCCGGCCAGCGCTCAAGAGCTCGTGCAGCGACGTGTGTATCTTGAGGGCGGAGACGGCCAGCGGGGCCAGCCTGGGCTCAGCCCGATCGTCGTCCCACTAGTCAACTCGCCCAGCTGACTTTGCCCCGCCGGGCGCGCGCCATGTTGGGCTGAGCTCGGTTTTGATAGCCGCTCAGGAGGGGGGCCTGATGAGCAGACACGTAGTCGTTCAGCGGGAAGCTGTCCCATACGCCGCCATCTCGATCACTGTGCCGATGGAGAGGCTCGCCAGCGCCGGTCGGCTGAACGGAGTGGTCTTCGACTGGCTGGATCAACAGGACGTGGCTCCGGCCGGTCCGCCGTTCTGGAAGTACAACGTGATTGACATGGCCGGCCAGCTTGAGCTGGAAGTCGGCGTTGCCACTGCAACCCGGGCCAGTGCCGACGACCAGGTCAGTGTCGGCGAATTGCCGGCGGGCCGCTACCTCGAGACCACATTCCACGGTCACCCTGACGGCTTACTACAGGCCACCTCCGACCTGCTGGCCTACGCCGACGCGCAGGGTTTGACATTCGACAGAGCCGATACCCCGGCGGGCGACCGGTGGGCAGCGCGGCTGGAGTACTACCTGAACGACCCAGATGACGAGCCTGACATGACCCAGTGGGACACCACGCTCTCCTTCAAGCTCGCAGACGGTCCCGACCAGCTCGAGCTTTGAGGATGCCGGGTCCATCAGATAACCGGCGGATCTGGTCTGGTCGGTGATCTTCATTTGGTGGGAGATCCGGCTTTCGAAGGCGATGGCGAATGCGCGTGGGGCCGGTTTCCACCAGGTGGCTCATCGTGCCCAACCGTTGACGGTCGGGTCCAGCGATCGGGTGGCCAGGTAGAGCGATGAAGTGCCCTTTTACGACTCGCCGATCCTGAGAAGTGAACAAGCTACGGCCGGCCGCGGTGTTGTCCCCAGCATCTTCGCATTCGCCACCCGACCCGGCGTCGTGATGCCAACTACCTCATTCCCAAGTTGTGCACGCGGCTCTGAAAAGGTGGTTGGCTACGAGACATGTCGGAGGCGGAATCCAGCAGTGTGCACAAGGTAGATGTGGCGGTCGTCGGCGGTGGACCGGCCGGCGCCTTCGCGGCGCTTTGGGCTGCCCGGCTCGGTGCCCGGACGGCCCTGATTACTCGCGGCGCGGTAGGTGGCATGGCAGCCACTGACGGCCCCGTACCGGTCCGCGTGTTGGCCCACGCAGCGCGCCTTCGTCGTGAGGCGCGACAGCTGGGAAGGTACGGCATCGAGATCGGCGAGTTCGCGCTGGACTACGGCCGCTTGCTGGAGAAGGTGCGGGAGGTGGTCGCTGAGGTCAGCGAGGCGACCTTCGCCATGCCTCCAGAGCTGCAGGAGGTGGGGGTAACGGTATTAGACAACGTCGGAACCGCGAGCTTCGTCGATCCGCACACTCTGCAAGCCGAGAACGGCGTACGAGTGCACGCCGACAAGATCATTGTCAGCGCCGGCGGCACCAATCGGCGGCTGCCAGTGCCCGGCGCAGAGCTGGTCGGTTCGCACCATGACGCGTGGTCACTGACCAATGTCCCCGAGTCATTGCTGGTGATCGGCGCCGGAGCAACCGGGGCCCAGGTCGCTTCGGTGTTCTGCGAGCTCGGCGCGCGAGTCATGCTGTTCGAGGCCGGCCCACGGATCTTGGCCAGCGAGGACGAGGACGTCTCACGGGTCATGGCGGACGCCTTCCGAGCTTCGGGAATGGACGTCTATGAGGGGTTCGGCCGGATCGTTGAGTTCCAGCAGGCGGGCGACCGAGTCCGCATGGTCTACGCCACCGACGACGACACCCAGCATGTCGAGGCCAGTCTGGCGGTAGCCGCCATAGGCTGGGTGGCCGACACCGCAGGACTGAACCTGCCCGCCGCCGGCGTGCAGACCAACCCCCGCGGCTACATCCAGGTCGACGACCAGCTGCGTACCACCGCCCCTCACATCTTCGCCGCCGGCGACATCACCGGCCGGCTGATGCTCGTACCGCACGCCGCGCAGGACGGCTACCTCGCCGCCACCAACGCGGTGCGCAACCGCGGAGTCACTCTCACACCGCCGGTCAGTCCCATCGGTAGCTTCACCGATCCCGAGTACGCGCAGGCCGGGCTGACTGAGATCAAGGCCCGCGCCGACTACGACGTCGTCGTGGCCACCACGCGGTTCGATGCGGCCGTCCGGCCGATCGTCGACGGACGACCGACCGGGTTCTGCAAGCTCATCGTCGACCGGGCCACGCACCGGATGATTGGCTGTCACGTCGTCGGTGAACGCGCCGTGGAGCTTGCTCAAGTGGCCTCGGTCGCTATCGCCACCGAGATGACGGTGGAGCAGTTCGCCCGGATCCCGGTCTCCTTTCCCACCTACACCAACGTTCTAGGTAGAGCTGTACTCGATGCGGCCGCCCAGCTCGGCGTCGACGAGTTCTGGGATCAAAAGCAAGCCGGCGGCGAGTAGCGGCTGAGCATCGCCCCAGTCACAGCCCTATGGGCATCGGTCGCCACAGGGGCATGGGCTGTCGCCTCAGTGCAGACCGAGGTTTATGAGGCCAAGCGAGTCGAGGCCTGAGAGCGCGAGCTCCACCGCCAACGCGGCGAGCAAGAACCCGAAGACATGCTCAAGGAGCTGCATCCGGTTCTTGTGGAGATGCTTGCTCAGTCGGCTCGCCCCCAGCAGGACCAAGATGTCGATCATGAGTACTAAAGCCAACAAGCCGACGACGACCGCATATACGGCCACCGAATGGGATTCTGCTGAGAGCGTCACCAAGACAACAATCCCTACCGGCGTCACGAGATAGGGGATCGTCAACGGAAATGTGGCGAGCTCCGTCGGATCTGCATCCTCGACCCGTAAGGTGTGGTGTTCGGAGCCTCGCGAGCCGAGAACCATCGGCACGGACATGATGAGCAAGATTATGCCGCTGGCGATGGAGAGAGCACCGGGCGAAAAGTGCAAGACCTTCGTTAGCGCCCCACCAAGGACGAGGAGGAGCAGGGCGATTCCAGCCGCGCCTCTCAGCATCTTGAGTGCGACGCGGCGTTTGGCCTCTTCTGGCAGCGTGGCTGTCAGTTCGATAAACGGCAGCAGCACGATCTTGGGGCCGAGCCCGATCAGTAGGAGCAAAAAGAGGTCAAAGACCGTCGCCGTGTTTAATGATTCCCAGTCCAACATCGACCCCCTAGTGAGAAGAAAACTACACGCGGGTGTTTCGACCTGTCTCGGTAGTCTGAGCAACCTATTGTCAGGCGCCGCCGATAGCACATCGGGCCGGGCGCGTCTACGCAGCGGGTAGCGTGTCGGCGAGGGCGGTCGTCTCAGGTTCGCCCAGGGGAGCGTCGGATGACCGAAACAGTGCGGTTGGGGCGGAGTGAGGTCGACGTCCCGCCGCTCGGGTTGGGAGTGATGACCTGGGGTGTTGCCACAGGCCTGCACCGCCTGATGCCGGCCAAGACGGCCTATGGCGGTGCCAACGCTGCTGACGAACAAGGTGCACTCGACGCCAGCCTGGCGGCGGGCGTCTACTTCTTCGACACCGCGGCCATGTACAGCGGCGGTGGGTCAGAGCGCCGGCTTGGCGAGCTCGCCCGAGACAAAGACGTGATCGTGGCGACGAAGTTTCCTGCCAGCCCCCTGGCCCGGACCGAAGCGTTCCCCGCCACACTCGAGGCCAGTCTCGATCGTCTGCATCGCGGTTCGATCGACCTGTACCAGCACCACTTTCCGTCGCGGCGGGTCGACATCCCCCGGCTGATGATGCTGATGGCCGACGCCGTAGAGGTCGGGAAGGTCCGTGCGGTGGGCGTGAGCAACTACAGCGCTGAGCAGATGCGGGTAGCGCACGACGCGTTAGCTCGGCGAGGCGTTCCGCTGGCGTCCAACCAGGTCCAGTACTCACTGCTGCACCGACGGCCGGAGGTGGACGGTGTGCTGGCGGCTTGCCGTGAGCTTGGCGTCACCCTGATCGCGTACCAGCCCTTGGCGAGCGGTGCCCTCACCGGCAGGTACCTCAACTCACGGCCGGCTGGTCTTCGCCGACTTCACCCGAAGTTTCGTCGGGCCGCTATGGAGGCGTTACGGCCGGTCGTGCAGCTGTTGCAGACGATCGGGGCCGGGTACGACAAGACGCCGGGGCAGGTGGCTCTGCGGTGGCTGCTCGACCAAGATGGCGTCCTGCCGATCCCCGGGGCGAAGAATGCCGAACAGGCGCGGCACAACGCCGCCGCACTTGCGTTCCGATTGACGCCGAAGCAAATCGCTGAGCTCGATCAGGCCACCCTCAGATGGCGCAAGTAGCCCAAGCCAGCCGTCCGCAACCAGTTCGCAACTGAATCGAAACGGGTCATCAGCCCCCGACTCGCGGCCTCCCAACGCCCTTGATTCGGGCCTGAGTGAGATGGCTGGCCTTCGACCCTCGGCTCAATCGCGCCGCCATGGGCTAGATAGTCGCGGCGGTCGCTGAAAACGGGTGGAATGATGCCATGGACATCGCCGCGCTTTCACTGATCCTCGCGGCGATATTTGCGTGGGGCATCATCTCAGCGCGGGCGGCAGCCATCTCGACACCCATCTTCTTTGTTGCCATGGGAGTTCTACTCGCCGAGGGCCTCAAGCTTGTGCGTCTCGAGCCGGATCCTCATTCGACGAAGGTCGTCGCCGAAGTCACGCTTGTCTGGGTGCTGTTCGCAGACGCGAGCCGGGTGCGGTTCTCGGACCTCCGAGAAGATCTCGGGCATTACCTTCGACTCCTTGCGATAGGTCTGCCTCTGACAACCGCACTGGGAACGGCGGCAGCGGTCACCGTGCTGGATGTCAGCCCCTGGTACGCGGTGCTTGTCGGTGCCGCGCTCGCCCCAACCGACGCGGCCTTGGGCTCGGCTGTGATGTCCGACCGCAGAGTGCCTTATCGAGTGCGACAGACACTCAACGTTGAGAGCGGATTGAACGACGGAATTGTCACTCCAGTGGTCACATTTGCCCTTCTAGCCATCGCCGCCGATGCCGGCCTTGTCAGTCAGGAAGGTTCGTTGCACGCCGGTCTCGCGCTGCTTCTGGGGGCAGTTACCGGTTTGGTGCTCGGTGGACTGGGTGGCATTCTGCTGCGCTCCGCCGGCCGCCGAGGCTGGAGCTCTGAAGAGTTCGCTGGACCTGCGCTGCTGGCGCTCGCACTGCTGGCCTTCCTCACGGCCATGCTGATAAGCGCAAACGGCTTCGTTGCCGCCTTCCTCGCAGGAAGCGCATTCGGTGCGTTCGCTGGCAGACGGGGAGCGAGGGAGGTTTACTACCTCGAGCAGACCTGCGGTCTGGCATCGATGATCTCCTGGCTCCTCTTCGGGGCTTTGGCTGTCCCTGCCATGGCCGAGGACTGGAGCTGGCGCATCCTTCTGTATGCGGTGTTGAGCCTGACTGTGATCCGTATGGTGCCAGTGGCGATCTCGCTACTGGGCGCGCGGATGGACTGGTCGACGGTGCTCTTCATCGGCTGGTTCGGCCCTCGCGGGTTAGCTTCCATCGTGTTCGCGCTGATAGCGCTGGAGGACCTTCACGGCGTACCCGGCCCTCTCGACCAGGTCATTGGGACTATCGGCCTCACTGTCCTGCTCAGCGTGTTCGCACACGGCTTGACCTCACAGCCGTTGGCGACGCGATATGCAACAAGTCACCCTGCCCAGCCGGAGCTGGTTGCATACGGAGAGCCGGCGCTACGTCGGCTAGTGAGCCCATCTTCGAAGGCGAACGACCAATCACGAGGAGCTGGTCCCGCGCCAGACTGAACCCGGCGGGGCGACCCGCTCAGCCGAGTCCAGACCCGCATCGATGTCACAGGTCCACCGACTGGCCATGCTGGAGGAGGTGGAGGTTGGTGGTTGGCGCCAGGCGAGCGACGTGGTCGACGAAGGCAGATGCCGGCAGATCGATCAGGTGGGGTAGCTGGGGAAGGCCGATGGGCCACCAGGTTCCCCAGTGCACGGGGACAGCGTGATGCGGCTGGGTGCGGACGACGGCTCGTGCCGCCTGCTCCGCGTCGAGATGGCCGCGACTGTGCCCCGGAATGATGCTGGGTCCCCAGCCTCCGACTGGCACCAGCGCCACGTCAACATGGGCCACCTCCTCAAAGTGCGGACCTGTGTCCCCCGGATACCACCATCGGCGTGAGCCCTCGACGAGAAAGCCGAGTGCGGGTCCGCGATGAGGACTTCCGGCGTGTCGTCGACCGTCGTGGTCGGCGGCCAGGACGCGGATCTCTAGGTCGCCGAACGTGAGGAGGTCACCGGGCTCCACCTCCCGCAGCGTCATCCCGCGGGCAGTGACTGGCTCGAGCAGGCGTCGCGAGCCTGCTGGGGCTATCAGCACCCCGGAGGTCGGGATCAGTCGGAGCGACGGAACGTGGGTGTGGTCGGGGTGGAGGTGTGAGATCAGGACGATATCCGCACGGGCAGCGTGCGGGGGTGGAACCTGACCTCGGACTCGGCGGAGGTGGCCCACCCGAGCGGTCAGGACTGGGTCGAACAAGACCGTACTGCCGCCATCCTCCAAGCTCATGGTGCTGTGGCCCCACCATGTCAGTCTGCCCGTCAATACGGCCTCCTCGCCCGGCCGTAGTGTCCCGCCGAACCGATAGTAGAAGGTATCTGCCGCCGGAATTCTCCTCCGAAGCGCACCCCACACCCGCCGACTCGATTCGGTCCTCGTCGATGTACGCACGCCAGGCCGTCCCCTGAGTAGTGTCATTCTCCAGAGCCTCAGCACTGGGTCGGCCCGTCATCAGATGCAAGTGGCCCGCCCGACACTTGCGCTGATGTGAGACTTGTCTGGCTTCTCGGCGCGAAAAGAAAGTTGGGAGGCGCGTGTGACTGCGGGGTCGGAACCTGCACGAGTTGAGCATCGAACCGGGTTGCGTAAAGGTGACTTCGCTCGGTTGGTAGTGGTGTGGCTGTTGTCATCGGTCGCGCTGGCCGTGGCGGATGCGCTGTTATCGGGTCTGTCGGCGCAGGCCGTGTGGGCGTATCTTCTGGCCACGGCAGTCGCGGGCGCGTTGGGGCTGGTGTTCCGGCCAGCGCTTGCCCTTGTCGCTGCCCGCATCGGATGGCTCGCCGTCATCCTGGCCGGACTGGTTGGTCAAGCACTTCTCGTCTACGTTGCGATTTCGATCTCGCCAGGGATCACCGCCTCCTTCTGGTCGGCGTTCTGGGCGTCGTGGATTGTCGCTGGGATAGGCACCGCCGCCGGCTGGCTGGGAAGCGCCGGCACTGATGACTCATTCACAGCCTCACTCCTGCGTCGACGGGTGCCCCGGCAACTTGTGGCCGACCCAGAGGTCGACGGCATCGTGTTCGTCCAGTTGGACGGTGTCCCTTTCCCGGTCCTGAGATGGGCTATCCAAGCGGGCGCCGTCCCGAACCTGCGTCGCTGGGTCACCTCGGGGGATTATGTGCTTCGGGAATGGACGCCACAGCTGCCGTGCACCACGCCCGCCAGCCAGCTGGGGATCCTGCACGGCACGGTGGCTGGGATTCCGGCCTTCCGATGGTACGACCGCGAGCTTGGACGGGTCCTGATCGCAAATCGGCACCCTGACGCGGCGGTCATCGAGCAGCGGGCGAGCACGGGCGACGGGTTGCTTGCCGATGATGGACTCTCCTTGGGAAACCTCTTCACCGGCGACGCGCCCCGAGCAATGCTGACCATGAGCAGTCTCGGCGCCGGCCGCGGTTCAGTGGCCGTGCGGCACACCTTCGCTTGGTTCCTCACCAACCCCAACGGCTTCACGCGGGGGATCGTGCGGACTGTCGCGGAGGTGATCAAGGAACGGTGGCAGGCTGCCCGACAAAAGCGGCGCAACATCCTTCCGCGAGTTCATCGCGGTTGGACGTTCGCCGCCCTTCGCGCCGCCACCAATGTGCTGCAACGCGATATGAACACCGCGGTGATCGCGGAGGAGATGCGCAAGGGGACGAAGAGCATCTACGCCGACTATGTCGACTACGACGAGATCGCTCACCATGCCGGCATGTTCCGCCCCGAGTCCCTCGCGGCTCTCGACGGCCTGGATCGGGTTCTCGGAATGCTGGAGCAGCTGGCGGTCCACGCCGCCCGGCGCTACCACATCGTGGTGCTGTCTGACCACGGGCAGTCCCAGGGCCAGACGTTCCGCGACCGCTTCGGCGTGGACCTGGGTCAGGTGTGCACCGAGCTCATGAACACAGAAGTGGCCTCCCTTGATGCTCCGGTCGAAGACTGGGGGCGAGTGGATTCCCTCGCCGGTGACCTCGCCGGTAGCGGCGCTACTGGCAGAGCCGCGGGCCGGGCCTCCGCGGCGAGCAGGCGACACGTTGACGAAGGCGGCGAAGCCGGCAGCACCGCTGGGGTATCGGTGTTGGGCTCGGGAAACCTCGGCCTGCTGTACGTGCACTCCGACGTCCGGCTAACGCTCGATGATCTCCAGGAACGCTGGCCGAACCTGGTTGCCGGCCTCTGCGCACACCAGGGCGTCGGTTTCGTCGCCGGCGTGGACGCCGCCGGTGTCCCGTGGGCCCTCGGCGCCGGCGGTCGAGTCCGATTGGACACGGGCGAAGTGACCGGACAAGACCCACTCCAGCCGTACGGTAACCACGCAGCCCGGGTGCTCCGCCGCGCGGTCATGATGCCCGAGGCCCCGGACTTGTATCTCAATAGTCCCGTCGAAGAGGTCACGCTCGACATTGCGGCATACGAACCCCTTGTCGGTGCTCATGGGGGTCTGGGCGGCTGGCAGGACCGGGCGGTCTTGTTAACCCCGCGAGCGCTCGCGGACGTCCTGCCTCAGGAGCACATTGAAGGGGCTGACCGGCTCCATGCTGTGCTGGTGGCGATGCTACGTGCGGTCGGACACCGTAAGGCGCAGATCGCCGGCGCGGCTTCGCGGTGACCTGCGTCCACTGCCCAAGCTGCTCGGTTGGCAGATAGACCTTGGCTGTCTGCCCCGGTGGTTGAACAATGGCCGGAGCGGGAAGGATCTGTGCTGTGACGACATGGCGTGACCCCGAGGTGATCAAACGGCTATTGACGACGCCCGCGACCTGGGCCGTTGTCGGCTTGTCTGCCAACACCGAACGCACCGCCTACCGTATTGGCCAGTATCTGCGCGACCGGCTCGGCATGAGCATCGTCCCGGTCAATCTTCGCGGTGAGGACGCCTTGAGCGAGTCTGGCTATCGGCGGCTTGCTGACGTCCCTGGTCCGGTTCAAGTCGTGGACTGCTTCGTCAACAGCCGGCGAGTCGGCGCGGTCGTCGACGAGGCCATCGCTGAGAAGGGTCGGCTCGGGATCGAGGCCGTGTGGCTGCAGCTCGGGGTCATCGATGAAGCCGCCGCCGAACGCGCCCGCGAAGCCGGCCTGGACGTCATCATGGACACCTGCCCGGCCATTGAGGGCCCGCCGTGACCGGGAACGGCTGCTCTGGATCCAACCCGGTGTGGCATGACGACCCATCGCCGGTGTGGCATTACGACTCAAGCCACGGATGCCGGTTGGATATACCCCGTCAGGGGTGATGCGGGGCCGGTCGGGCTGTGGTTCGCTCGGCTCATGTGCAGATGGATGGCTTACTCCGGCGACCCGATCCTGGTCGAGGCTGTGCTCTTTCGTCCCGTGCATTCGCTGATCGACCAGAGCCTCCACTCCCGGATGGGAGCGACCACGACCAACGGCGACGGCTTCGGTATCGGGTGGTACGGCGACGGTCCCGAGCCGGCATTATTCAAAAACATCGAGCCCGCCTGGAATGATCAAAACCTCCGAGAGCTCGCGGCCCACATTCGCACGCCGGTCCTGTTCGCTCACATCCGTGCCTCCACGGGAACGCCGGTGCAGCGCTCCAACTGCCATCCGTTCCGGCACGACCAGTGGCTCTGGATGCACAACGGCGCGATTCGCGGCTTCCACGAGATCAAACGGGACCTCTTGATGGCGGTTGATCCTTCGCTGTTTCCAGACATCGAGGGATCGACCGACTCGGAGGCGCTGTTCTTCCTCGCTCTCACCTTCGGTCTGCAGGACGACCCGTTCGGGGGCGTCGAGCGTGCCGTTGGTTACGTGGAGAAGATCGGCCGCCAGGCCGGCGTCGAACATCCGATCCAGATGACCGTGGCGACGACCGACGGCGAGTCGGTTTGGGCGTTCCGCTATTCGAGCGAGGGTCAGAGTCGATCCCTATACTTCTCGACCGCCGTGTCGGCCCTCCGTGAGCTGCATCCCGAGGTGGAGATGCTTCAGGGCCTGTCTGATGAGACGCGCCTCGTGGTCTCAGAGCCCTTGGGCGACCTCAGCGGAGCGTGGAACGAAATTCCCGAGGCCTCCGCGGGCGTCGTCCGTCCGGGCACGGACGAGATGCGCTCGTTCAGCCCGGTCGCGCCCTGATGCACCAACGCTTGAACCCGAATCAACGATCCGCGGTCGCCGAATCGGGTTTTGATGTCGCGGATGTGGGCAGCGTATGGCTGACCGCGGCCGCGGATGCGGCTGCGTCCTGAAGGGTGCCCTGTGTTGCACGGTGGCGGCCCATGACCACCGCCATCGCAACGCCGGCAGCGCTGAAGGCGGCCATCACCCAGGAGGCAGTGGCCAGCCCGGCGGCCAATGCTTCCGGGCTTGACGCGCCCTGGGCGGTCCTTGAGGCGATAACGGAGCTGTAGATGGATGCGGCCAGTGCTGTCGCCACGGCAGCGCCTATGTATCGGGCCATGTTCGACACGCCTGACGCCTCCCCGACCTGGTTGGCCGGGACGGCGGCTGTGGCGGCCGACGATGCCGGCCCATTGGACAGCCCCATGCCGATGGCCACAGCGATAAGCGGCAGCACGAACGCCGAGTACGCCCAGGACGTCTGGGTGAACCCGATTGCCGCGAATCCCACGGCGGTGATCGCGAAGCCTGCACCGACCACGACCCGACCAGTGAACTTCGCAGCGAGCCGGGGAACGAGCGGCGCCACCGCAACCAGCCCGACGGTGGCCGGCAGGGTGGCCAGTCCGGCGTCCAACGGCGTGAAGCCAAGAGCTTGCGGATCCTGGAAGTAGAGGCTCAATAAGTACATCAGCGCGTTGATCGTGCCGGCGCCGATGAGGATTGCCACAGTGGAACCGACGAGGATTCGGTTGCGTAGCAGCGCAAGGTCGAGCAAGGGGACGCTGACCCGTCGTTCGACCGCGACGAAGGAGACGCACGCCGCAACGGCGACGGCCAGTGAACCAAGGGTCGCGAGCGAGGTCCAGCCCCAGTCGCTCCCTTTGCTCAGCGCGAGGATGAGCGGTGCCAGTGTCAGGGCGACGAGGATCGTTCCGGCGTAGTCGATTGATCGAGGTCGGTTGGGATCGCGCGATTCGGTCACCGTGGCGGCGGTGAGCACGATGCACACCGCGCCCACCACCGCATCCACCCAGAACAAACCCTGCCAGCCCGTCACGTCGACCAGTACTCCACCCAGCAGCGGCCCGGCCGCCGCGCCGACGGCGGCCGCGGCACCCCACAAGGACACTGCCCGCAGCTGAGCCTGGCCAGCTGTTAGCGACCGACAGCAGGCTCAGACCGCAGGCCAAGATCGTCGACCCGGCGGCTCCTTGGATGAGGCGACCGGCGATCACCATGCCACCTGTGGTCGACAGGGCGATAAGCACGCAGGACGCGACGAACAGCAGCAGCCCCAGCTGAAAGATCCGCTTCCGACCGAAAACGTCACCCAATGATCCCGAAGTGATGATCACGGCCGCCCCGACAAGCGAATACCCGGTGACCGCCCACTGCAGCGTCGTCCACAGACATACCGGTGTCTTGACTGATCGCCGGCAGCAAGATGCTCACCGCGGATGTGTTGGCGTTGACGACGAGTGTCGAAAGGCACGTGGCGGCGAGCACGCCCCCCGTTCGGGCAGTCGCCTGGGTAGTGCTCATCAGGTTCCGCCAGCGAATGCTCCGGTGACCGCCCGAAGACCTTGCGCCAGCCACGGCACCTTGACGCGGCATCGGCCAGCTTGGCACCCCGGCCGCCCTCATAAGTCGACCGCTCGCATTCCGAGCAGTGCCAGCGGCCGCCGTCTTGTCGGTCTCACTTGGCGGCGGCTGCCGCATAATTCTGGAGGAACAGGGCTTCCACCAGAGCCATGTTCTCGATCTCGGTCGGGTCGACGCTCTCGTTGGGAGCGTGGATCAGGCAAAGGGGTTCCTCGACGCCTATTAGCATGATCTCGGCGTTGGGGAACGTCTCGGCGAAGACGTTGCACAGCGGGATCGAGCCGCCCTGACCCTGGGGGACCGGGTCGCGGCCGTACGCGTCCCGCATGGCGGTCGTCATGGCCTGGTAGCCCGGGCCGTCCAGCGAGCCGACAAACGGTTCGCCGTCGGCCTCGCGCGCGAATTCCACCTGGACATGCCATGGTGCCACCGAGGCAAGGTGTTCCATCAAGGCCGTTTGCGCCTTCTTTGCGTTCATTCCCGGTGGCACCCGGAGGTTGATCCGGGCGCGGGCCTCGGGTTGGATCGCGCCTGACGAACCGATCACAGGCGGGCAGTCGATTCCGAGCACCGTTGCGGTCGGCCGTGCCCAGACCATGTCGGCGACGGCGCCACCCAGCAGGTCGACGCCGGGAAGGACGTTGGCGTCTTTGCGGAATTGTTCCGGCGGATAGCTGGCACCCTCCCACGTCTGGGTAGCGTCCAGCCCTTTGATAGTGGTGTTGCCGTGTTCGTCGCGGAGCGTGGCCAACATGGCGATCAACGCCGCTAGGGCGTCCGGGTGCGGCTCCGCCGAACATTCCCGAGTGCATGGCGCTGGACAAGGTTCGTACCGTCACCCACACGTTGGCCAGGCCGCGCAGAGTCGTGGTCAGACTCGGAACGCCAACCGCGAAGTTGCCGGTGTCGCAGACCAAGATCGCGTCCGCGCTCAGCAGGTCGGCGGTGCTCCGGCACGAATGCCTCCAGCCCGCCGGTGCCTTGTTCCTCGGAGCCCTCGCCGACGATCTTGATGCCGAGGGGCAGGTCGTCACCGAGGGCCCGCAAGGCGGTGAGGTGGACCGCGATGTTGCCTTTGCAGTCGGCGGCTCCGCGGCCATACCAGCGGCCGTCCTTCTCGGTGAGGTCCCACACCGGCGTCGCCCATGAAGCGTTGTCGAGGGGAGGCTGTACGTCGTGATGGAAGTAGAGCAGCACCGTCGGCGATCCGGGTGGTCCCGGGCTTGTGGCCGCACACGGCTTTGCTTCCGTCAGGTGTTTCGTACCCCTGGACGTGGCGTAGCCCGAGCTCCTGCAAAGCTCTTCACCACGAAATCAACCATCGCCTGGCATTCGGCCGGAGGGAACTGCTTGGCGTCGTGGACGGACTTGAACGACACCATGCTGGCCAGGTCAGCCTTCGCCTGCGGCATCAGGTCGCGGATCCTCGCCCGCAGTGTCTCCGCCGACATCGCTTCTCCCTTCCCGCTGGCGTCGGTCGTGGCGGTATGGCGGTCGGTCATCCTAAGTGCGGGTCACTGTGTCGAACTGCTGGCTGTCCAGCCACTCCTGGAGGTCCGGAACCTTCTCAGGGCAGTAGGTCTGGACGACCGTCAGCAGGCCGGTGCGTAGGCGTCCGTCCGCGATGATCGGCCGGATGTAGAACGCGCCGCCAACCGAGAGATTCAGCTTGGCGATGCCCAGTGCAACGCCGCTGTCGACGGAGGCGCAAACCGCGCCACCGTCGGTGCCGAAGACCCTGGCGACCTCAGCGGGATCTTTGGGGCTACGCAGGCCCGCTTTGTCCAAGTTGGCGATGAGCTGCTGCGCCTTCGCCACAGCCTCTTCATTCGACTTGTTGTAGTTGTAGGTGATCAGCATGACGGCCAACAAGACCGCCATGACGCCGCCCACTATCCAGTAGATGGCCCGATGGCTCATGATGCCTCCTCGGAAACAGAGGGTGTGAGCTGCCACGTCGGTTTACGAAGTCGAATCAGCAGGTACGGGATCACCAGCCCGAGCAGGAGGATCCCGCCGCCGACGATGAGGATGAAAACCGCAGGGCTGCCGCCGCCGAATTGCGACGGCGGCACGAAGCTGATCAGGATCGCGGCAGCCGATGACGCCATGCCCATAACGCACAGCAGGTTGAGTGCTGGCGAACGATAGCCGCGCGGGTGGTCCGGCTGTCGTTTCCGCAGGTTCATTGCGGCACGGAACATCCACAGATACATCAGCAGGTAGACCGACGTCGTGATCGTCATGAACATCCAATACGCGTCCGAAACCGCCGGAACAAAGGCGAACAGCAGTGCCAGGATGGTGGTGATCACGCCCTGAGCGGCCAGGATGTTGATCTGGACGCCGTTCGGGTTCGTCTTCTGGAACCACGGCGGCATGTAGCCGCCTTCCGTCGATACCAGCAGCAGGCTTTTGGACGGGCCCGAGAGCCAGGTCATGAATCCAGCGAGGGACGCGCTGACGATCGCCAGGCCGACAATCGGGGTCAAGAACTGGATGCCGAAATGAGCGAACACGGCATCGAACGCCTGCATGATCCCCGCAGTCAAACTGAGCTCCTCGGCCGGGATGAACCAGCTGACGACCAGCGGCGGGAGGATCAGGATGAGGAGGACCAAGATCGTTGCAAAGAATATGGCCTTCGGGAACTGCTTGCTCGGATTCTCCAACTCGTTGACATGGACGGCGTTCATCTCCATCCCGGAGTAGGCGCCGAAGTTGCTGACGATCAGGACGATGCTCGCGATCCCGTTCCACGCCGGCAGCAGATGGTCCGCGTTCATGGGGGCGGCTGACGGGTTCCCCTGCGCGAGGTAGACGATTCCCAAGATCACGAGCAGCGCGCCGGGGATCAGCGTTCCGATCAGAACGCCGCTGGAGGCCAGCTTGGCGATCACTCCGATGCCACCCCGGAGCGCGAGCACCACGCCGAGCCAATAGACCGAGATGATCACGACGGCCGTCCACACGCCGCTGGATGCCCACTCCGGATAGATCACGTACGCGAGGGTGCTGGCTACGAACGATAGCAAGGTCGGGTAGTAGAAGATCGTCATGGCGTACTGGTGCCAGGCGGCGACGAAACCCATGTTCGGCGAGATGCCCTCGGTCACCCAGCGGTACACACCGCCCTTCCAGCCAGATGCGAGCTCCGCGGAGACAAGGGACGTCGGGATGAGGAAGACAATCGCAGGTAGCACGTAGAGGAACACGCATGCCAGCCCGTAGACGGCCATGGTCGGCGCCGGACGCAGGCTGGCGACCGACGACACGGTCATCAGTGCCAGCGCGGTCCAGGTGATGTAGTTCGGTCTCGTTGCAGCACGGGCAGCGGCAACCGGCACCGCGCCCCCCTCTGTCGACTCGGCTGAGGACATCGTCTCTCCTTCAATGCGCCAATCAAGCTGCGCGGCTTGTTTGTCGTTGGGCGGCGCACGCGTCGTCACATCGACACCTCAAGACCAAGATTTGTCGGGTCAAATTCGCTGGGCCTCACCCGCTGCGGGTGGTTTTGCGGAGGCGCCCTTGCCAGGTCGTTCGGGAGGGCGCTTAATGATCGTGTCATCTCCGACATGTAGCTGGAGGCACCCCGTGACTGAGCAGACCAGCCCTGCTGAACCGGTTCCGTTCACCGCCGATGACTTCGCCGGGAGGCAGCAACGATCAGCTCAGGCCGCGCAGGACGCCGGGCTCGCCGGCCTCCTCCTCACCCCGGGGCCCGACCTGCTCTACCTGACCGGATACGCGCCCGTCGCGATCACCGAGCGGATCACCATGCTGGTCCTGCCGGTCGACGGCGAGCCGACCATGATCGTTCCCAAGCTGGAACGGCCCGACGCAGAGAACGCACCCGGTGCCTCGACACTGCAGCTCGTCGATTGGACCGACGGGAGCGATCCGTACGAGGCGACGGCGAAGCTCCTCGACGGGAGCGGCCGCTACGCGGTGTCGGACTCGGCGTGGGCGATGCACTTGCTCGGCTTGCAGGGTCTGCTGACGAAGTCGTCGTACGTGTCGATGACAGCCGCACTCCCCATGCTCAGGGCGGTCAAGGACGCTGACGAGGTCGAGCGGCTGGCGGCGGCGGGCGCCGCCGCGGACCAGGCCTACGGAGAGATCCTCAAGGTCCGCTTCGCCGGCCGTAGTGAAACCGACGTGGGCGCCGACTTGGCGGACCTGCTGCGCCAATTCGGACATTCGCAGGTCGATTTCACCGTCGTGGGCTCGGGTCCGAATGGAGCCAACCCTCACCATGAGATCGGCGACCGGATCATTCAGGACGGCGACATGGTGGTGCTCGACTTCGGCGGCCTTAAGCACGGCTACGGGTCGGACACAACCCGGACCGTGCACGTCGGCGAGCCGACCGACGAGGAACGTGAGGTGCACGACATCGTTCGCCAAGCACAACAGGCAGGTTTCGAGGCGGTCCAGCCCGGCATCGAGTGCCAGGAGATCGACCGGGTGCCACGAGCCGTGATCACTGAAGCCGGCTATGGGGAGTACTTCATCCACCGCACCGGACACGGCATCGGGCTCACCACCCACGAACCCCCGTACATGGTGGAGGGCGAAACCCACCTCCTCCAGCCCGGGATGTGCTTCTCGATCGAACCAGGCATCTACCTCCCGGACCGATTCGGCGTCCGCATCGAGGACATCGTCACCGTCACGCCGAATAGCGGACGTCGCCTCAACGAGACCCCGCATGAGATGAAGATCGTGGCCTAGATGCGTCCCCCGACCCGATGGCAGGACGTGAAATCTGAGCCGAGACTGGGCGCCGGATCCAGGGCGCGGATAGTCATCAATGCAAGGTGTACTTCAGGCCGATGACGACCAGGCCGAGAGAGCCGGCGGCGAGTGTCTCGACTACCAGGGCACGGCCCCGAACGCCCGCGACATATGCTGCGTAGGCGGCTGTCCCCGCCAGCATCGCCATGGTGAACCACAGCGCGAGCCACGCCGAATCAGCGACTCCCACGCCCAGCAGCCGTGCGAGGACGAAGACGATAATCGGCGGGAGGGAACCGACCAGGATCTCGGTGTTTCCGACCAGGGCACTGCGCAGCCGAGAGTGCGCGCTGTGATCCAGATCGTCGAACCGGCCCCCGATTGCGTCGACGTAGACGTGGGCGAGCCAGTAGGTAATGCACACTCCGAGGGTCGCGAAGGCCACGTGCTCTGTCGTGGGTCCGTGAAGACTGGAGACCGCGAGGATAGAGGCGGACACCACCGCCCCGTAGAGCAACTCCGAAACTTTCGACGTCCGCAGGAGGTGCTGCGCTGCCTCTCGGGGAGCCGCGGAGCGCTTGCCCATGTCAAGTCCACCCTGCTGTCGCCAGAAGACTCAATTTAGCTCTCACGTGGGAGACAGCGCCAGCGATGAGCGCACCCTGTGCGATTCTGATAAGTTAACCCCCCACGGGTGAGCAGCGCCAGCAGTTCTGGCGCCATCATGAGGGCGTGCGTCGGCAAGCGACGGCACGGGGGAAAACAATTTGAAAGGGCAGACGCCGCGCGATGAACTCCTTCTGGGACTTCTTCTGGCTCCTGATCTGGGGCTTCTTCTTCGTCTACTTCCTGATGATCCTGTTCCAGATCATCGGGGATCTCTTCCGCGATCGGGACCTGAGTGGATGGGCAAAGGCTTTGTGGATCATCGTCTTGGTGTTCATCCCATTCCTCTCCATGCTGATTTACCTCGTCGTCCGAGGCAAGGGAATGGCTGAGCGGAACGCGGCTGCTTTCCGCAGCGCACAGGCCAACACCGAGTCCTACATCAAGGACGTTGCGGGGACGGGCAACAACGCGGCGGAACAGATCGCCACCGCCAAGGGACTGCTCGACCAGGGCACGATCAGCACGACCGAATTCGAGCAAATCAAGGCAAAGGCCCTCGCCTGACGCGTCGCTAGTGGCGCGGCCGTTGGCCAACGACAACAGCAGGTCGTCGCGGTCTGACAGATCGGCGTGCGCGTTCTGGGGGACGCGGTCCACGGCAACGGTCAGGTCGGCAAGGCGGCGCTGACCCGCCGGGCTCCGGCGGTGATCCATTGCAGCAGCATGCGCGTCCTCGCCGATAGGTACGCAGCGGGCGTCATCACGAGCGCGCCGATCATGCCGCTGACGAGGCCGCCGTCAGGCACAAGCCGACTGTCATCACCGAGTAGCCGAGAAGCTGGACGACGGCATGGTAACGATGCGGGAGAAGGCGAATCTCAGCGAGCTGCTGGAGTCCTTCGGTGGGCGCGACCTCGCCCCGTTCGGCGGTAGCCACGAGCCGGTCGACGGCTGCGGTCTGGTCGAGTCGGGGGACCCCAGCCAGTTGCGTGGTCAGCTCCAGAGTCGCGGATGTGCCGAGTCCAATCGTGACCAGCAGGGATGTGGGCAAGCCCCCTTGGTTCGCGGAGAGACCTCAGCAAAGGCCAAGGGCGCGGCCCCTGCGCACGGCGTCGGCGCGGCGCGTGACGGCGAGCTTCTGAAAGAGCGATCGGATGTGTGTCTTCACAGTGTTCATGGAGACCACGAGGTCCGCAGCGATTTCTTCGTTGGAGCAATACTCAGCCAGCAGGCTCAGCACATCGGTCTCACGGGCAGTCAGCGGGACGACGATCAACGCGTCATGCGGCTCCGCCTTCTCTCGCTGGCGCAGCGTTCGGGGAGCAGTTTCGTAACCGAGGGAGCCGAGGAAGGCAGAGTGTCGAAGCAGCAGGTGGGCATCTCGGGCCACGAACGATCGTAGCCAGCCATCCGCCTGTCGGACGGTGCCGCGTAGCTCCTCGCCGGCCGCGGCTCTCAACGCCCGATCGACGAGAAGCTCCGCAACCTGAATGTCGTTTCGCTCGACGTGAAGCTGGGCCAGGAGCAACCAGCGGCGCACTTCGGTGGCCAAGGCGTCGCCGATGGAGGTCCACGGCATCTTGTCCAGCGCGGCATCTGCAGCGGTTAGGTCGCCCGCGGCCCGATGGGCCCTGGCGATGAGCATTGAGGCTTCGGCAGAGGCCAAAAGAGGCGCGCCGGTGAGGATGGCGATCGCCTCGCGGGCTTCACCCCCGGCTAGATAGGCCTCGGCCTCGGCCAGCGTGAACTGCTCCGCGAACCAGCCCGTCGAGATTTTGCGCCCGATGTTCGCATCGTGGTGGAGCAGTTTCAACGCGGCATTGGGTCCGTTGGTCACCATCGCGAGCCTCACCTGCGTCAGCTGCTGCGCGGCTTCGAGTAACGGCTCTCCCTCGGCCGCACTCCTGCTCACGGCATGATCCAGCCGCTGTTTGGCCTGCTCGACCTCCCCGCGTTCGAGGTGCACCAAGACGGTGGCGAGGTGAGCGAACCGGACGCCCTTTTCGTCGCTGTCCGCTCTGCGAGAAGTGAGTACGGCGGTCGCGTACCGCATCGAGCGCCGCAGGTTCCCACAGAATGCATCGAGCCAGGCCAGCAGTCCCGCGCAGTTCGCGCGAACGAGCTGTTCGGCGCTCATCTCGTCGTCGCCGTCAGAGCGTTCCAAGCTGGCTGCCGCGATCTGCAGTATCGACCGGGCGGTTGTCAGCCTGCCCATCGACCACTCGCAGCCCGCGACGTAATAGTCGATCAGCGGTGGCAGTTCTGGGACTCGGGCACGTTCGACCGGCTGCAGAACCTCCATCAGCCCCTGCAGGCTGGAGGCTGCGGCTAGACCACCGACCGCGTCGCCGCGCTGACATGACAGTGCCGTCTTCAGCAGGGAGACGCTGAGCAAAGCTGTAACTTCGGCGTTCCCAGCCCGAGCGAGGTCTGACTCGGCCCGATTGAGTGCGGACTCGGCGATGTCGAGCCAGGAGCGATCTATCGCCGCCCCAGCGATAAGGATTGGCTCCGATTCTCCGAATTCCGGGAGTTCGACCACCTGCCGGACGACATCGCCACCGCCATCCACGAGCATTGAGACGGCGAGCGATCGAACGAGATCCCGCGACGCGACGCTGATCCCTTCCATCACGAGGTCCGTAAGGCCGGTCTCCATCAAGTACTCGGAGCCCAGGAGACGAGAGATAGCAGGCGCACAACCAATCCGGCCGACATGAGCAACATGGGTCATGGCCTTTGCTTTGGTTGGGAGTTTGCCTGCAACCATCTATTGCGAGGATGAGGTGATTCGAGATCACCCGGAGAGCGATCTCACCCGGGTGATCCTGGCGGCGCTAGATCAGCAGGCGCTCTCGACCGATCCGCACGGCCTCCAAGCGAGAACGCGCGCCCAGCTTGCGATAGACCGCCATGGTGTGCGTCTTGACAGTGTTCGGCGAAAGATAGAGGTCAGCGGCGATCTCGCCAAGACTCTGGGTGCCTGTCAGCCGCCGAAGGACGTCGGTCTCGCGCGCCGTCAGGGTTTCCGAGTCCTGCTGGGGGTCGGAAGCCGCCCGCAGCCCCTTCCGCACCTCTTCCACTCGGGCCAGCATGTAGGCCATTCCCTGGTGGTACTGCTGCATCAAGAGGGAGACTTCATCCAAAAGCCGTCCCGCCAACGGCAGATCCCCGCTGATGCCGGCGACGCGGCTCATGATCAACAAGTGGTGGATCGTGGGCCAGGGGCTGAGACCCGGGAGTTTTCGGCGAAGGATGAGCCCGTACTCCAGCGTAGCCATCGCGTCGCCGAGTTCGCCAAAAGCCGCCTGGCTTTGCCCTAGAGCGGTGAACGCCATGGAGGCGTGGGGCAGGGCTTGCAGGCTTCGGGTCTCCACTACCTCGACGGCTTCCTGGGCCAGCCTCTGAGCCCGTTCCTGGTTTCCGGACTCGGCGTAGGTGAGCGAAAGCGTCCCAAGGGCCAGGATCTTGATCATGGCCGGAGCGGCGTCGCTGTACGCGGCCCTCGCGAGAGCGCGCATCGCGGTGTTGAGATCGCCAGCCACGTACGCGGCATGACCGAGCGCCGCCTTGGCGACAGCGAATGACGGTGTGCTGCCATCGCTCTCCTCGAGGGCGACGGCGAGCCGAGCGGCGGCCAGCATGTCCAATGGGCCACCGAAGCCGAACAGCCCTCTGATGAGCGCGGCGGCTGACTCCGCCGACTTCGTCCCGTCGGGGAGTGGACCACCATCCTGGGTGCTGCCGAGCTCAGCCAGTCGTTGGCGGAGTTGCTCCCTGTCGCCGGACAGTGCCGCCATCCAGGCAGCCGTGACGGTGGTTGCAGGACTCTGATCAGCGGTCGACGCCTCCAGGGCATGGAGCCAGCCACGCACGGTAGTGGCGAGCCCCGCGTCGAAATATCGGAGCCAGTTCGCCTGCACCAAAGTCGCCGCCTGATCGGCTGCACCGGCGGACAGCGCATGTTGAACCGATTCGTCAACGTAGCCGTTCTCACTCAACCAGTCGGCCGCGCGCTGATGGAGCTCCGGCAGGCGAGCGGGCTGCTCGGCCTCCAGAGCGCTTCGTGCGACGGCCCCAAACAGGTGATGGAACCGGAACCAGCGCTCCTCGGCGTCAAGCGGAATCAGGAACAGATTGCTGTGTTCAAGCTCCCGAAGCAGGCTTGCGGAGCGATGACTTCCGGTCACCCGATCGGCGAGCGGCGCCGAGAACCGGTCGACGACCGACATGTCGAGGATGAAGTTCCGCACTTCGTCGGTCTGACGGCTGAGTACCTCATCGGTGAGGTACTCAGCGATGAAGCGATTGTTTCCGGTGAAATGCCGCACGAATTCGGTCGGATTCGCCCGACCGGCCAGCGATAGCCTTGCTAGGTAGAGCCCTGCTGGCCAGCCTTCGGTCCGGTCGATCAATTCCGATACAACGTCACTCGACAGCCGGACACCGTCCGACAACAGTGATGACGCTTCCGCCATGTTGAATGCCAAGTCGTCGGCACGAATTTCTGACAATTTGCCGGCTACGCGTAGCCGGCCGAGGCGAAGCCCGGGATCCGAGCGGGTAATGAGGACAAGGTGCGCCTTGACCGGAAGGTGCTCGATCAAAAAGTCGAACTGTGCACTGCATTCTGCCGAGCGGACCAGCTGAAAATCATCGATCACGAGGGTAATGTGCGTAAAACGGCTAGCAAATGCCTCGATGATCCTCGGCAGGACAGAGGTCGTGAGATCACCCGCTCCGGCGGAGATGAAACGCGCCACGTCGCGGGCAATAGTGCAGCCCGCCCGGTTAAGAGCCGTTGCAATATGGCTCCATAGGCGTACCGGGTCGTTGTCGGCGGTGTCCAGCGACACCCAGGCGACTGTCGCAGGACGTGACCCGGACGCCAACCACTGGGTCACAAGCGTCGTTTTCCCGTAGCCGGCCGGCGCGGAAACCAAGGTAACCGGGCGTTGAGCAGCGTTCTCGAGATCTTCCAGCAGTCGGTTGCGGGCTACCCACTCCAACCGAAGTGGTGGTGGACGCAGCGTCGCCTCCAGCATGGGGTCGACGGGCTCCCCGTCAAGGGCACCCTCATCCCACTCCAGGCTGCTCACTGCTGAACACTGCCCTTCGACGCGCCAGAATCCGGAACCGATGTCCCTAGCCCACTGCCGAAGCCATCCTAGCGTCGGAAGTGAAATTAACTGTACGAGACGAAAGTGCTAAGTGCCACGCAAATGTTCAAAAGAAACGCAGGTGGAACGCCGCTGGCCACAAAGCTAGCGGACTGTCATATCCCACGTTGTACGGGAATCGCGCCAGCGTCTGCGGCCTCCTGGAGTCGGGCGAAGTCTTTTTCGTTCTTGTCGGCGTACGCAACCGAGAAGTCGGCGAGCGCTTGGTCAAACGCATCCTTGTCATCGATGTACGCAGCGATCGCCACGCGGTCGCCCGAGCGTGCGTGCGCACGAGCCAGCGTCCACGCGCAGTACTCGCCGTACATTGCCAAGGCCTGGGAGTCGAGCGCGGCGACGTCCACTGATCCCTTCCAGTCCCGCAGCTGGCGGATGTAGTAATCGGGTCGGTTGCTGCCGGGTGAGTGGTGCCAACCGAGCAGCACGTCGCCGTAGGCCTGCATCAACCGCTGACCCTCCACAACCCGCTGGCCGTGGCTTTCGAAGGAGCTGGCGGAGGTGTAGGCCTCCAGCACCGAAGCGGTGGCCTCCTTGGCCTGCAGGATCAACGCATCGCCCTCATCGATTCCGCGCAACAGGACGACCCAGGCCCGAGTACCGACGCTGCCGACACCGACGACTTTCCGGGCGACGTCAACAAATGTGTATTGCTGAATCAAGTGGCGGCGATCGGAATGAAGACTCTCCCCGTATTCAGCGAGGACCTTCGCCATCCAGCCTTCCAAGTCGGCGGTTGCCTCTTCATCGAGCGGCAACTCCCGGGCAGGAACAATGAGGGGCGGGCTGCTGACGAAACGGAGCTTCCCGCCGACCGACTCGGTCAGCTTCTTGAGCGAGCCGAGGTTGTCTCGGGTACGAGCCTTGTCGAGATCCTGCCGGACGGCGCGGCGGGTTTCCTTGGATTGGACGGAGCGCAGAACTGGCAGCCCGGGCTGCACGGTGAGATGCGCGTACCACACATCGAAATTGTTTTGGCCGGCAAACGTCTGCATCGCCTGTCGATAGCTGCGCGCCGCAGCTAACACAATCTGACGGCGTTCTTTCCGATTGTATCCGCTGTCCCGCCCGGCGATCTCCAGGCTGGCGGTCAGACGCTTGACGTCCCATTCGAAGGGACCGGGGTGGGTTTCGTCGAAGTCGTTGAGGTCGAAGACAAGCTGCCGCTCCGGCGACGCGAATACGCCAAAGTTGCTGAGGTGAGCATCACCGCAGAGCTGGGCGGTGAGATCTGTGCGAGGACCTTGGGCCAAATCGGTGGCCATGATCAGCGCGGCCCCGCGGTAGAAGGTGAAGGGCGAGATCAGCATGCGTCCGTGACGAATAGGGATCAGCTCGGGTACGCGGTCGGCGGACTGCTGCTTGATCAGCTTGACCGGATCGATGTTCGAGTCTGCGCTGTCGAGTTGGGCGAGGGCTTCGAGCGGCACTTGGCGGCGCATCGCCTTCCCATTGGCGGCCCGTAGTTCCCGGGTGTCGGAGGATTGGGCGCGGGCCTCGAGCGGTGACTGGCGGCGAGCCGACTTCGGTTTGTTAGTGCGCGCCTTCCGGGTGTCGGAGGATCGAGCGGTCGTTTTCGTGCTCATGGAAGCCCTTCCTGTAGGCGATGCTGCTCAATGAGTCAAACGCCAGAGCGACCTCACCCCACGACGGCCCTCCCAGGCCGCTCATCCTCGAATGCTGAAGCGTCCGATCGGTGCGCGCTTCACCCGATTAGGGTGATGTCCGCCGGGCCACGCCGAGGCGACAGTGGGACCATGCCTGCCGAGCCCTCGGGCGAGAGAATCTCTCGCGCCGTCGTCGTCCTCGTCGCCGGAGCATCGGCAGTGGTCTTGATCGTCGGGCTGCGGTACTTCTCGGGAATCATCGGACCTCTATTCCTGGCTCTTGTCCTCACCATTGCCATCCACCCGCTGCGGAAGGCCATGACCCGAGGGCGCATTCCCGGATGGCTGGGAACGGTTGTGGCCCTGCTGTGCGTGTTCGGCCTTCTGCTTGTGCTGGCTGTGGCCATCGTCGTCGCAGGTGCCCAACTCGTCTCGTTGCTCGCCGACTACGGGCCGCAGTTCCAAAATCTACGGAACAATGCGGCAAGCGAGCTCGGATCCGCCGGCATGGATGGTTCGCGCGCGAAGGAGGTGCTCAGTTCATTCGACGCAGGAAAGCTGAGTGGATTTATCGCCGCGCTGCTCGGCGGCGTCGCGGGGCTTGCCTCGAATATTGTCTTGATCCTCGGTCTCCTCCTGTTCATGGGCCTGGACGCAGCCGGGTACTCCAACGTGTTGGGTCACCTGCCATCGGACCGCCGCGCTCTCGCCGTATCGCTGGGCGGATTCGCGTTCGCCACCCGGCGGTATCTCGTTGTTTCGACGGTCTTCGGCGCGATCGTCGCCCTTCTTGACGTGGGCGTGCTCTACATCCTGGACGTGCCCGCACCATGGCTCTGGGGTCTCTTGGCGTTCATCACCAACTACATCCCGAACATCGGTTTCTTCATTGGGCTCGTACCCCCGGCCTTGCTCGCCCTTCTGTCGGGTGGCTGGAAGACCGCGCTGCTGGTCATCGTGCTCTATTTGGTGATCAACGCCATCGTGCAGAGTGGCATTCAGCCCAAGATCGTCGGCGACTCGGTCGGCCTGTCCGCAACCTTGAGCTTCGTTTCCCTGATCTTCTGGGCCTTTGTCCTGGGCGCCTGGGGGGCACTGCTCGCCATCCCGCTCACGCTGTTTGCCCGGGCCTTACTGGTCGACGTGGATTCGCGCACGAGCTGGGTGGTGCCGCTCCTGTCCGGCCACCACGAAGAGAGAGCCGTGACCCCTGATGTGCCAGTTGGCGACTCGGAGAGCCCATCGAGGACGGTGCCGGCCGACGGGCTCCGCCCCACCAACCAACCGTCCTAACCGGGCATGCCACCGCCGTGCTGGCAACTTCGCCGGCTCGGCACCAGCTGGACCGCCGGCACTTAGGGAGGAATGCTGGTGAATGAGCTGTTCTGGCTGCCACTGGTTCTCTATGTCGTTGAGCTCAGCATCAAGGTGGTGGCCCTGGGCACGATTCCCACTAACCGGCGGCCATCGTCGTCCTTGGCCTGGCTGCTGCTGATTTTCGTGGTTCCGCTCCTCGGACTATTGATCTTCCTGCTCATCGGCAGCCCCTTCGTTCGCGGACGCCGAGCAAGGGTCCAGGCCGCAGCGAACCAGGCCGTAGTCGAGAGCGTAGGCAAGACCCCCGACCTTCCCGCCGATGCGATGATGCCGGCTGGGCTGCCGAGCCTGGTCCGGCTGAATCGGGAGCTGACGTCCTTTCCCTGCGTACAGGGCATCAGCCACGGTCTGTTTGATGACGAGACCGGCTACATCAAGGCGATGGCGGACACGGTTGACTCAGCCACTGATCACGTCCACGTCGAGTTCTTCATCATGTCCTGGGACGACCGCACGGGGGAGTTGTTCGAGGCACTGGCCAGAGCCGTCCAACGAGGAGTCCGTGTCCGGATGCTCTACGACCATGTCGCGAATAGGAGGTACCCGAAGTACAAGGAGACCAATGCACGGCTCAGCGCGGCCGGCATCGAGTGGTACCCCATGATGCCGATCAAACCGCTGAAGGGCCGGTGGCGGCGGCCCGATCTCCGCAATCACCGCAAGCTGCTCGTCGTGGACGGTACGACCGCCTTCATGGGTTCTTCAAATGTGATTGCGGCCAGCTACCTCCTCCCAGCAAACCTCAAGGCGGGGAGGAGGTGGCACGACCTCAACATCAAGCTGACCGGTGAGATCGTGCGCGAGCTGGAGATGGTCTTTGCCATCGACTGGTACACCGAGACCGGAGAACGCCTGCACGCTGAGCGCGGGCGCTCGCCAGAGGACGTCGGCGGCGAGCCCATGCAGCTTGTCCCCTCCGGACCGGGCTACCTCACGGAACCCAATCTGAGGCTCTTCACCGCACTAGCGCATCGCGCCCAAGAGCGGCTGTCCTTGACTAGCCCCTACTTCGTACCGGACGAGTCGCTGCTGGAGGCGATCACCACAGCCGCATATCGCGGGGTGGCCGTCGAGCTGTTTGTCTCAGAACAGGCGGACCAGTTTGTCGTCCAGCATGCCCAAGCGTCGTACTACCAAGTCCTGCTGGAAGCCGGCGTGCGCATCCACATGTACCCGAAACCCACCGTGCTGCACGCGAAGCACTTCACCGTCGACGACATCGCGGGGGTGATCGGCTCCAGCAACATGGATTTCCGTTCCTTCGGCCTCGACTACGAGATTTCGCTGCTCGGCACAGGGCAGCAGTTCGTCGCGGATCTGCAGGTGGTGGCTGACAAGTATCGGGCCGTCTGTCGTGAGTTGACGCTCGACGAATGGATGGGCCGACCGAGAAGGGAGCGGTACGTGGAAAACGTCATGCGACTGATGTCGGCGCTCCAGTGACAAATGCGCAGCCGGTGCCCGACGACAGTCAACCAGGCGGTTCGACATCGAGACGATCGTCTTGGCGGAACGCGGGTCCTGCGTTCACCGCGGCCGTGAGAGCCAGGCGATCTCGACGTGACCAACCGCCGCGCGATGCCCCCGAGTCAGCACTAGCTGAGCACTGGACGACGATTGGCGGCGGCAAGGTCTTCTATCGCGAATCCCGGAACGCTCCTCCCGACGGTCCGGTGATGATGCATGTGCATGGTTTCGGTCTCTCGGGCCGCTATTTGCTGCCGACCGCAGAGCTTCTCGCCGATCAGTTCCACACCTATGTCCCCGACTTGCCGGGATTCGGCCGCAGCGCGGGAGCCAATTACAACCTCGACGTGCCCGACCTCGCGCATGCGGCGGCGGCGTTCCTGGATGATCGGAAGATCCGATCGGCGACGCTGGTCGGGAATTCCATGGGCTGCCCCGTCATCTGCGAGTTCGCCTACTCCTATCCCGAGCGACTAGATCGGGCCATCCTGGTCAGCCCAGCCGGCGGGATACAAAACCGGCCGTTGCGCCGCGCGGTCGGACAGATTGCCCGAGACGGAATTCGGGAGCCGAAGCGCCTGATGAGGGTAGCCGTGCCGGACTACATTCGGTTCGGGGTCGGAAGCACCTGGCAGCTCTTCCGGGCGCTGACCCAGTACCCGGCGCTCGAGCGACTGCTCGCCCTCCACATCCCGACCCTCGCCGTGCTCGGTGTCCGCGATCCACTGATGCCGCCGCCTCAACGGGTGAGGGAGGTCGCTCAGCAGACGGACAACCATGTCTCGGTCGTGATCATCGAAGGCGCGGCGCACGCCATCAACTTCAGTCATCCGGGTGAACTGGCCAATGTGATCCGTTTGTTCATGGCGGACCAGCCCATAGTCGACGACCCGAACTCGCCGGGCCACGCCTATGTCGCCGAGATTCACCGCGGCTCCCAGCTGCCGGAGTACGGCTGACCCCGGTTTTGGCGATTATTGCTTCGCTCACGCTCAGTCGCGCCTTCAGCTCCTCTCTTCTTCCTCCCTCGGTCAGACGAAAAGCATGTCTGCCCTCGCCCGTCGTCCAGAGAGGACCGGGCGCTCCCATACCGACGCTCGCGAATTCCTCGCAACGCCGCAAGCTCAGCCCAGCGCTAGGCCCTCGGCGGCGGACGACGGCGTCACATCGGGCAGGCGACTCATCCGGAACGAATTCGCCAGTCCGAGCAAAGCCGCAAGGATCGGGATGCCAAGGGCAACCTGGAGGGAAAGTGGGCGGGCTTCGGTGTTGATTCGAACGACCTCGTTCTGGATCGGGGGTGGTTCGCTCTTGAGCAACTCGGTGAGCTGAGTGTTGCTCATCACCTGCGCATCCCGCTCGAGGGTCGCAGCGACCTGCTCCTTGTCATCGGGCGGCAGAACCGTGCTATTCATGGCCAAAGCGGTAAAGCTCGTGGCGAGGGTGGCAAGCATGATGGCGCCAGTGAAGGCCAGGCCGAAGGACAACCCGAACGAGCCCGCGGCCGAGTTCACGCCTGCCGCCTCGCTCACCCGTTCCTCGGAGATCGGCGCAAGCGTGTAGTTGTTGAGCTGGGACACCAATAGGCCAAGACCCGATCCGGCGAGCACCAACGGACCTGCGAGATACCAGCCGGAGTCTGCCCTCGGTACGACAGGAATAAGGATCCCGATTCCGACGGCCAGAAGGAGGAAGCCGGCGCGGACGATGGTGCTTGGCCGTCGGGAGCCCGCCTTGCGTCCGGCGAGCATCGCAACGGCGAACATGCTGAGTGACAGAGGAGCGAGCGACAGACCCGCCTGCATCGAGTTGTACTCGAGCACCATCTGCAGGTAAATGGGCAGGGCGATCATCATCCCGCCGAGGGCGATCTGCTGCAGCATCTGCTGTGAGATGCCCAGCCGGAAGTGCTTGGAGGCGAACAAGCCTGGATCGATGAGCGCGGTCTTACCCCCGCGCTTCCGCCGCATAAGCCAGGAGGCGAGGCCAGCCAGGGCGATAGCCCCCACAGCGAGTATCGCCAGAACGTACTCCCCGCCCTCTTGCCACACCAGGATGCCCAACACGATGCCGCCCATACCGAGGATCGAAAGCAGCGCGCCGACGACGTCGACCTCGCGGCTGCCCGTGTACGGCACGTCGCGCACCAGGCGGATGCCGCTGAGGACAACGGCAATGATCACTACTTCGAGCAGGAAGGCGATCCGCCAGGAGAGATAGGTGGTGATGAAGCCGCCGAGGAGTGGACCCACCGCAGCGGCGATCGCAGCCGCAGCGCCGACGAGGGCGTAGACCCGCTTCTGAGCGTCCCCCTCGAAGTTGCCGTGAATCAGCGACTGCATGGACGGAAGGAGGAGCGATGCCCCGATGCCGCCGATGATGGCCCAGAAGACGATGACCGCGATGAGACTCTGAGCGAGCGTCATCGCCGTGGCGCCGATGGCATAGCCAAGTAGACCCAGCACGTACGCCCGCTTGCGCCCGATGAGATCGCCGACCTTGCTACCGATCAGAATGAACGCTGCGGACACGAGCGCCTCGAGTGCGATTGCCGATTGGACGCCGCTCACCGTCGTGTCCAGGTCGCGCACCACCGAGGAGATCGACACGTTCATGATCGACGTATCGACGACCAGCACGAACATCGCCATGGACAGCAACACGGCAAGGCGCATATTCATGGGCGATTTGTCAGAGGCTGGCACGTCTTCGCCTTCAGGCACGAGCCTCACCTTAACTTGTGCAGCACACGGTCTTGCGGTCTTCCCGCTGGCTGCGAATCGGCAGTTCCTACAGTATGTGCCGAGCAGCGATGACGTTATTCACCCCTGAGGGGTGATCAGTCCAGGTCCGGCGGCACCTACCGTTCATCGGAGTAGAGAAGGAAATCGAAGCAGCGGAGGCACGACACCATGGCGAACATGCAGACCACAGTCCCCAATACTCAGCCCGAGGTGAGCCCCTGGGCCCAGGGCGTTGCCGTCTTTGCCGGCGTGATCATGATGGTGGGTGGGGCCTTCCAGGCGATCGAGGCGTTCGCGGCCATAGTGAATGACAAGTACCTCGTGGTTCTGCCCAATTACGTCTTTGCCCTCGATGTCACCGTCTGGGGCTGGATACACCTGCTCATCGGCCTGGGGTTGATCGCCGTCGGTGTCTTCGTGCTTCGGGGAGAGAACTGGGCCCGCGTCGCAGGAATCGTGGTGGCTGCCGCGTCCGCGGTCCTCAACTTCTTCTGGCTGCCGTACTCACCCTGGTGGGCGCTCCTCATCATCGGGATCGACGTGCTCGTGATTTGGGCACTCGCGTCGTATCTTCGTCAGCCTGCGCCGCAGCAGCCAATGCGGCCAGCGCAATCGCGGCCGGCGCCACCGGAATCCCCAGTTACGCGCTAAGTCGGTATGCCAGCGCGCGCCCGATCATGATGAACGTTCGCTAGTGGTCACGTAAACACGCGGAGAATCCAACGTGGAGTCCTCATGGGGCGTTTCACCCGCGGCGGGTGGTGCCGTCAGGGGAACCGTGGCGCAAGGTTGGACAATGGGCGGCGCGGCGCGCGTGGCGAATGAACAAGACGAGGCCGTCTACGACATCACGCTCCGCGGGGCACCACCCGCCGACTTGCTTGCACGCTCGCCGACGGTGACGGTTTATGAGACGCCGGTGACGACTGTCTTGTCCCGCCGTGGCGTCGATGAGGCTGAGATCGACGGCTTGATCGAGCGGCTGCGCAGCATCGGAATCACCCCGACAGAGGTTCGCACAGGCTCCGTCCGCCGCAAGGGTCAGAACAAGACGTACTGCGAATTCCGGATTGAGGGCCGCCTAGGTGCCTCTATGGTGCGCTACTTGAAGTGGAAGGCGCGCGTTGAGCCGGAACGTACGGTGATTCGGCTCCAGACCACGAGGGATGGGCTCCAGGCGCTTCTGGACGAATTGGCTGACAGTCGGATCGGGATTGACCACTTCATCCGGCACCGCCCTTAGCCAGACATCCAGCGGGGCATCCTGGGGACATCCTGGGGGCCATCCTGGGGCACGGCGGCCGGCCGACGCGCTGTCACTGATCTGGCCAAGGCCTGGGCTTCCTCCCGCCCTCTGCCCTCTAGCCGCGCGCGAATCTGGTAGCCGCGCGGGAATTTTCGGTAGCGGCTGCGAGATTTGGTAGCGGCTGTGGAGTAGTCGGAGGTCAGCGCTTTTTGAAGGCCAGGCCAGCCTCACGGCGGATCTCAACCAGCTCGATCCCGGCGTCTCGCAAGGCGTCGATAAGCCCCCAGATGGCGGCATCGTCAAGTTGGGTCGCGCGCAGGATCGTTCCGGCCGGTTCCACCGATTCGATCTGGTGGAAGTTTTCGAGCAGATCGACTGGCATCGTGCCGGCAATTCGAATTTCGTACGTCGACTTCCCCATGGCGCCTCGATCTGCTGATCTCTTGATAGAGCAACGATGGCCGGAACCAAGCGGCTACGCCTCACCCCTGCCAGGTGAATCAACGTCGCGACCTGGGTCGCTGTGCTCGCCGCAGGCCGCCGATGGCAGGTTTCAGCGTCATCACAAACGCCATGTGCGGCAAACCTCGCTGCGGGAGAGGCGGACGACGGTCGTAGCGCCGCCCTCGTGCCCGCCCCGGAACTCCGGCGATCTCCATATAGAAATCAGGCTGCTGTCGGGCGAGATGCGCGGACTCGTTCTGGAGACAGGTTACGCCGGACCATCGCGCCGGGTCCGAATCTGGAGCCTCAGCTGCTCCTTGGGGGACACCACGGCGCAGCTGACGATGCTGGGTGGCGCGATCCAGCTACGCCGGTCGCTGGCGCGAGGCCAGGCCGCGCTCCGCGATCGTCATCAAGCTGATGGCATACGCGCCGAGCGGTGGCATCGTCGCCGCACCTACGCGTACCTGCCCCCAGCGGCTCGGCCGGGAATGACCCAGGCCTTCACCCGCCCAGACATGATCGACCGCGGGATCGCTGAAACGTCGCGCTCGACGTCTGAGGGGACGCGGCTGCGCGCTGCCAGCCTGCAGCCGCACCGCCCCCCATCAGGTTTTGCTCAGCCCGTCCTCAGCCGGCCGACATGATGCGGGCCTTTTGCACCTGGAACTCAGCCTCGGTGAGGACGCCTGCCGCCTTGAGCTCGCCTATCTGCTGCAGTTGGTCAAGCATGTCGGCTTGGCTGGAGGCCGCGGGCTGCGCAGGCGGTGGCGCGGCATATTCCTGCTGCGGAGGCGGTGCGGCGTATTGCTGCTGTGGCTGCTGTGGCTCCTCTTTGGCCGCCCAGCGGTTTGCCTGCCGGCGCGACACCCGGTTCGATACGGCGGTCGCCGTGCCGGCAACTACGGCAGTGCGCGCCATTCCACCAATCAGTCCCACGGACTCAGCCTCTCTCTTCGTAGCTTGTCGAGGTAGCGCCGACGTCGGCGGATTCCAGTGCATCGAGCGCGGCCAGCACATCGTCGGCCGGGATGCGTCCGCTGGCGATCACCTCGGCGCCTTTTCGCCGCATTGCCGAGACAAACGGGCCCGCCCAGGTGTTCTCGTACACAATCAGCCCCACAGCGTTCCCTGGTTCGATGAGCTCGACGGCCTGCTGGAGATCCTCGTCATCGAGGAGGCCGGATTCAGCACCCTCGAAGACGGCCAGATCCAGCTCTCCGTCACCATCCATGTCCGCAACGGCTGCCGCCGTGAATGTCCCGTCCGGCTCCCGCTTGACGAATCTGAGGTCGAGGAGTCGAATGATCCCCCGATCCACCAGGTCGACCAGAATGCCGAGACCCTCACCGGTCAATTTCGCTTGTGGAAATTCAAGCGCCAGGTAATCGATTGGTCCCACATCCTGTTGGGTCATGTCCTGTTGGGTCATGCTCCACCTCCCGTTGCCGCGGCCACACACCGTAAGACATACGCTCTCATGCGTCCGGCTGCGATGCTGTCATCGGCAGGATCCCGGCGGCTTCACCCCTCAAGGGTGATTCCACTCCGACGTTGATCATGCGACCGTCGTTTCGAGCCCCCGGGTGAGATAGCTGCTTCAGGAGATCGCCAGCAGGACGGCGCGCGACGATGGCATCCGACGAACGGAGCCGCCGGTTCCGAACCGGGCCACGCCGACTTGCACACAGCGAACTGAAGATGAGGTCGCCATCTCGCGCGTCGAGCGAGCGTAGAAAGGTGGCGGAGAGATGAGTGTCGATCAACAGGACGAGAATCTGCAGGAGCGCCTGGCCAGGCTGGAGGGGGAAAACGCGGCGCTGCGTGCACAGTTGGAGAGCCCGCCACCGGTCGCGCCCACTGCAGAGGCTGAGCAACGCAGGGGTCGGGGCCGATGGTGGACCGTCCTCGCTGTTGTGCTCGTCGTACTCGGCTGTCTGCTCGCCCCGCTGGCCGTCATCGGAGGCTGGGGGAAGTCGATCCTCACCGACACCGACGCATTCGTGGCCACCTACGCACCGCTCGCGCGCGATCCATCGGTCCAGAGCTACATCGTGGATCAAGCGGCGACGGCGATCAACGCCAACGTCGACGTCGAACAACTCACCTCTGACGTCATCGATGGGATCAAATCACTCGGCGTCAGGCCACGGGCGAGCGTCGCGCTCGACGCGTTGAAGGCACCCGCAACGCAGGGCATCCAGAACTTGATCCGAAACGGCATCACCGCCTTCGTCGGTTCCGAGGCATTTGTCCAAACCTGGGAGCGCGCGCTGCGGATCAGCCACACCCAGCTGCTGGCGACGCTGCGCAACGATCCCAATGCCCTGCTCGCCGCCTCGAGCGACGGCACGATTGGTGTTCAGTTGGGACCGATCGTCGAAGATGTCAAGGCAGCCCTGCTCGCTCGCGGCATCAACCTGGCGTCCCGGATACCGGCAATCGACAAGACCATACCTATCGCGCAGTCGGACCAGATCCCTACGGTCCAAGCGGCATATCGCGCGATCATCGCGGTCGGCACCTGGCTGCCCTGGGTTGCACTGATTCTTCTCACCGCGGGCGTCTTGGTAGCGCGTCGACGCAGCGTCGCCCTGGTCTGGACAGCGATCGGTCTGAGCCTGTCGATGTTTCTGCTTCTCCTCGCGTTTGCGATTGGACGGGCCGTGCTGCTGACGGCCGTGCCGGCGGCGCTGGTTCCGGGCAATGTCACAACGCTGCTCTACGACACGGCAACAACCGCGATGAAGGATTCGGCTCTCTCCGCCCTGATACTAGGGCTTGCGATCGCCGTTGTCGGCTGGCTGGCCGGCCCATTCCGAGCGCCGAGCAAGCTGCGAGGCTTCTACAACGATGGCGTCGCCGGTGTACGGCGCAACGCCGAGCAGCACGGTGTGACGACCGGCCGAGTGGGCGCATGGGCGTATGCGCAGCGCCGGGTGCTGCACGTCATCATTGCCGTCGGAGCGTCACTTGCCATCATCCTGCTTCGCCCGCTTTCCGGAGCGGCGATCATGTGGACGCTGCTCATCACCGTGCTCGCGCTTGTCGTCGTGTCGTTGGTTGAACGCCCGCAACTGGACGGTGTGTCGGAGCGGCTGGGCGGCGAACCGCTCCCAGCCGGGGGCTGACTGACGGCCACCGCACCGCCGGCCATTGGTCAGTCAGTCAGACGGGGGTTGACATCGTATGGCTTCGACGGCAATGGCTCGCTATTACCATCCGCCCGCTCCGTGATGTGTCTGCGAAGTTGGCCCGCTCCGAAAAGCACTCGCGCAACTACGCCGATCAATATGAGGTTCCCAACCATTTGCGTTAGCGTCACGAGCCTGGCCAGTTGCGAAATCGGCGTGATATCGCCGAAGCCGACTGTTGTGAACATTGTGGTGGAAAAGTACAGCGCATCGAGCCGGGTCATCGGTTGCGAATAGCTGCCAGCTTGCCGGTACTCAATGAGATAGTGCGTGGCAGCGAATATGACGAGGAAGAGGGGTACTGATGTACCCAACGATTCGATGGCGCGCAGACCCGGATATGGCGCTTGCATTGTCGCCAAAATCTGTGCGACCCATAAAATGCCGATGAGCACCAAGCTTGAAACAAACACGAAAACTGAACGTTCTACCGCCGTACGAGTGAGCGGAAAAATGAAGTAGAGGACCACGATCAGTGTGGCGAAGACCGATGCTTTCAATATCGATAAGGCAATTTTCGTTCGGCGCTGTCGTGGGGTAAGCACTTCAAACGGCACTATTGGCGTGGGCGACTTGTCTTGCCCCCGCTTCAACCTCATATCTGCCCCCTTAGGTCAGCTGCCGCTTTCCCGCGTCTTCCAGGAACTCTCGCGTAGGCCGGATACGGTCAATCATCGCGCGGTGATGTCGTCGATGCTCGTGGCGTTAGGGGGATTCACCGCTTGCCTGGCGTCTCCATCCGAGGTCCCCTCGCGACCGTCATCATGCAGGTGATCTCGGGTGATCATGTCCGCATTGCGCAGGGCCTGCTCCACCTGGTCGATCCACTGCTCGTCGAAGATCACCAAAATCCCTGAGCCGCCTGGGGGGAGCGTCGACTCGACGTCTGCTTTGATCTGCCTCTTGGTGACGCGGTCGACCACGGCACCGGTGCCGGCCCCGATCGCACCGCCCACGGCAGCAGTTGCGAGCAGCGATGGCGGGAAGATGAGCCCGGCCAGGACACCACCGACGGCGCCGATGGTGGCGCCAATTCCGGTTTCGTGGCCGATGTCCTTGACATGGATTTTCCCGTCGCTGGCGCGGTTGACCAGAGCCAAGGCCTCGAGCTCGATCACCTTGTCGGCGGCGAGCAACCGGACCGCGTCCCAGGCCTGCTCCGCGACCGAGCCGTCACCGTACGCGGCGATGTAGAGATCGTGCGCCGAAGCCTCGTCGGTCTTGGCCATAGCTGCCACCCTTCGTTTGTCGCGGTCAGGCAAGAGACATCTACCGTGATCGAGTCAAGCCTGGCGTGGGTTCGCCGGTCATCGCCCCGGGCGGGTGAAACCGTCGATTACTTCGGCAGTTGATCCCCACTTCGTTCGCCTCAGCCGCTGCATTGATCACCTGGACGGCGAGGCGCTTGCAGCGCCCTCGCGTGTTCGAGAATCTTGCGTCCCAGTTGTCGGTAGCGTGGAGCTAGCAGGTCGCGCAGTCAAGCTAGAGCCGTTGGCGAGGGGCCTTTAGGACCAGTGCCTGGCCGCCGACACGCGTTGGACACCCTGAAGTCGATGGGCTCCGGCGCGGACGAACCAGAAGAGGGGTTGAGTTGGCGGACACAGGCGACAGCCGGCCGGTTGAGCGGTCGATGACCGTACGGGGGGCTGCGTTCCTTGGGATCGGGTCAATGGTGGGTGCCGGCATCTTCGCCCTTCTGGGCGAGGCGGGGGCTGTCGCGGGGTCGGCAGTGTGGCTCTCGTTTCTGCTGGCGGGGGTCGTAGCGGCACTGCAGGGATATGCCGTCGCCAAGCTGGGTGCCCGCTATCCGTCGTCGGGTGGCATTGTGACGTTTCTGATCGAGGGCTATGGCCGCCGCCGGATCACTGCTGTGACATCTTGGCTGTTGTACTTCGCCGCGATCATCGTGACCGCGATGGTTGCGGTGAGCTTCGGCAGCTACGGTTCCGCCCTGTTCTTCGGCGACTCGACTGGCTGGGCGAGGGTGTTGACGTCTGGCGTGGTAGTAGCGGTGGCTGCAGTCAACATTGCGGGGGCCACCTTCATCGACCGGGTCCAGTCGCTGATCGTGATCGTGCTGCTGGCGGTGTTCGCTGTGTTCATCGTGGTGACTCTGGCACAGCTGAACCCGGACTTGCTGGCTCCGTCGACATATCCGCCGACGACCGAGATCGTTTCTAGCGTGGCTCTCACGTTCTTCGCGTATCTCGGGTTCACCGTCATCAGCTTCACGGGTGGTGATCTGCCCGACCCTACCCGGAACCTGCCGCGGGCGATGTACCTCGCGCTGGCGGTTACGGCGGCTCTCTACATTCTGATTTCGATCGGTGTCTTTGGCACGCTCACGGTGCAGGAGGTCGTCGACAACGGGGAGACGGCGCTGGCGTTGGCCGCGAAGCCCGCCCTCGGAGATGCCGGGTTCGCGATGATGGCGATCGCGGCACTGCTCGCCACATCGTCGTCGGTCAACGCCAACATCTACGCCGCCGCCGGGTCGACGAAGAAGCTGGCGGCGTCGGGCATCTTCCCGCCCGTGTTCGGGCAGCGCGCGCTGGTGGGAGGCACCCGGGGGCTCACCATTTCGGCACTGCTGGTGCTGCTGCTGGCGAACCTGGTCGACCTCACGGCGATCGCGTCGCTTGGTAGCGTGGTTGCGCTGGCGATCTTCCTCGTGACCTCGGTGGCGGCCTTCCGGCTTCGAGCCGAAACGGGCTCTCGGGCGTCCCTGCTGATCGCTGCCATTCTCGTTACCGCCCTGGTGGTGATCGTGTTCGCGGTCCAGACGTTGCGGGACGCTCCAGAGACGTTTGCGGCGATGATCGGCATCCTGCTGCTCGCCGTAGGCCTGGATCAGATTTGGAGTCGGGTCCGCGCGCGGCGGGAGGCATCGCCTCGATGAGCCGGGGGCCGGGTCCTGCTGCACCGATGGCGCCGCGCACCCGGTTACGCGCCAAGGGGGCCGGCCGCGACATAGCGCCCGAGTCGCCTAGCGTGCGGCTACCGAATTCGGTGAGACGCCCGTTGTCAGGTTGACGCCGCGGACGGCCACCTTGATGGCCGCGATAGCCGACGGGGCGACGCTGAGCGACCGCACCCCCAAGGAGAGCAGCGTCGACGTGGCGCTGGAATCTGCCGCGATCTCTCCGCACACTGACACAGGTGCTCCAGACGACTGCCGGCACAGCTCCTCCATCAACCGCAACACGCCCGGATCAAGCGGGTTCGCCAGAGCGGCGACGGAGGAGTTGCCCCGATCCACGGCGAGCGCGTACTGCGTCAGGTCGTTCGTGCCGACGCTGAAGAAGTCAACGTATGGGCCAAACTCCTGCGCCCTGAGTGCAACCGCGGGCACCTCCACCATGATGCCGACCTCCAGGTTCGGACGCGGCGCGTCGCTTGCCTCCTCGAGAAGACCGAGTGCAAGCCGCAACTCGTCGACCGTGGTAACCATCGGGAACATCACCCGGACAGGTGCGTCTGCCGCGACTTCGCAGATCGCCTGCAGCTGGTCACGGAGAAGTTCCGGTCGGCGCAGTGAGAGGCGGATGCCTCGGAGCCCGAGGAACGGATTGGCCTCCGTGGCAGTCGGCAGAAACGGCAGTGGCTTGTCCGCTCCGCCGTCGAAGGTGCGGAACGTGACCGGGCGCCCTCCGAGTATGTCGGTGATCGCGCGGTACGCGACGACCTGCTCCGGGACCGACGGCGGTTCCTTCCGGAACGGAAAAAGGAACTCCGTACGGACCAAGCCCACGCCATCGGCGTGCGCATCGACGGCCGCTCGAGCGTCATCGATGGACGCGACATTCGCCAGCACAGCAACCTGGACGCCGTCCTGGGTGATTGCAGGTCCAGCGGCTGCCCGCTTGGCGAGAACCTCCGCCTGCAGCCGTTCTCGCACCTGTCGGGTGTAAGCGGCCACGAGGTCTTCCGGAGGCGACTCGAGCAGGATGCCGTCGTTGGCGTCGACAACAAGAGGTGTGCCGTCCTCAATGGAAAGCACATCCGGTCCAGCAGCCACCAGCATCGGGATTCCTCTCGAGCGGGCGAGGATCGCAGCGTGTGACGTCACGCTTCCGCCTGCCAGCACCACACCATGCACCCGACGCAGGTCGAGGTTCGCGACCTCGACCGGCGTGAGTTCCGCCGCGATCAGGATCCCTTCGCCGGATAGCTGAGGCGGCGGAGGGCCGACGAGATGGTGTAGCACCTGCTCGCCGACCGCACGGACGTCTGCCGCGCGGGCCCGAAGATAGGGGTCGGGGAGGTCGGAGAACATCCGTTCCACTTGTGTGTACGCGCTACTCCACGCCCGCGCCGGGCCGATACCGGCGTTTATCCTCAACTGCGCGGCGTCGAGCAACTCGGCATCGTCCAGCAAGAGCAGGTGGACATCGAAGATCGCCGCCCCGGGGGCGTTGGCCTGGCTGACCTGCGTCCGGGTGTATGCGATCTCCTCCCGCACGGCGTGGATTGCCTGCTGCAACTGGTGCCAGGCCCGCGCGGGGTCCGCAGTCTCCTCATCGGACTGACTTCCCGCCTCCGCGCCGATTCGGCCATGACGGTGCCAGGCGGGACCAATGGCTATGCCGGGGACCGCCGTCAGCGGACCGGCCGTCCCCGCCTGAGGGGTCGGCGGTGGGATCTCGTCCTCGTCGAAGTTGCGGCCGGCCAGCTCGAGGATTTGCTGGAGGCCCTCGCCGGCCTGGTGCCCGGAGACCACCACCTCGACGCGATGGCCCGCTTCCGCTCCCAGGGTGGCGACCCGGCTGATGCTGGAGCCTGGAACGGGGCCGGTGCCGTTGGTCAGGTTGGTGAGTTGAACCGCGGCCTCGAGACCGCGGACCTTAGCCACAAGCCGTGCCGCGGGACGGGCATGCAGGCCCTGAGGATTTCCGACGACGAAGCTCCCACGTTCGTTCGTTGAGGTGTTTACCGGCTCGGCGACGATCGTCGGTGCGGCACCCAAATGTGCCTGCTTGGCTGCGAGTCCAGACGACGCCTCCTCCGCGACCTCATCGAGTAGTGCCCCTCCCGCGGCGGTGACGGTGGCGGCCACCAGCCCCTCGACGAGCGGTGCAGAGCTGAGCACGACGCGCGACCTCCCGGAGTCGTCCAGGAGATCCAGGGCGAGTTCGCCGCTGAGCACGGCGCTGCCGAGATCGAGCAAGACGAGGACGCCGTCCGGGCCGTTCACCCGTTCGATGGCCTCCTTGACTCGTACGGCGTCCGTGCCGAGAGTGTGCTCGTCCAGGCCTGCCGCGATTTCGATCCGAGGAACCGGGGCAGGCACCATCTGTCTGGTCATCTCGACGGCGGCCCGAGCCAGCGGCCAGCTGTGCGAAACCACCACAATCCCGACCATCTCTTCACCCGAGTGTGGTTGAGGCGGCTCTAATGAGAAGGGCGGCGGACGTGGCACCCGGATCCTGGTGGCCGACACTGCGATCGCCGAGATAACTCGCCCGGCCCTTCCGCGCCACCATTGCGACGGTGGCATCCCGCCCGTTGTCCGCCGCTCGCCGGGCCGCATCCAGGCTCGCCGACAACGGTTGAGTTTGATGGCGCTCGAGCACATCCACGGCCGGCGCCAGCGCGTCGACCATTGTCTTGTCACCCAGTTCGGCCTTGCCACGCGACACCAGCCCGTCCAGGCCGGCACGCATCGCGACGGCGAAGGAGCTGGCGTCGAGCTCATTGACCTCTCCCGCTGAGCTGGCGAAGCGTAGGAAGAACGTGCCATACAGCGGGCCGCTTGCACCGCCTACCGAGCTCACCAGGGTCATGCCAACCCGCTTGGCCAGAGAAGCCACCGTTGTGCCGGAGAGGTCGTCCGTCACCGTTGTGCCGGAGAGGTCGGCAGCGACAGCCGCCATGCCGCGGCTCATGTTGTTCCCGTGATCCGCATCACCAATCGCCGCATCCAAGGCTGTCAGTTCATCGCGATGCTCAAAGATGAGGCGGGCAAACTCGCCCAACCATTCCTTCAGGTCTTCGACACCGATCAGCTGACCGCCGGTCACGTCAGATGCCCCAGCGCAGCGCGGGTGTCCTGACCGGGGCGTCCCACAGCCGCAACAGATCGTCGTCAACCCGGAGCAGGGTGAGGGAACATCCGGCCATATCCAAGGACGTCATGTACGAGCCGACGAGGTTCCGTGCTACCTGGATGCCGCGGCCGGTGAGGATGCTCGCCACCTCGCCATACATCAGGTACAGCTCGAGGAGAGGGCTGGCGCCCAGACCGTTGACGAATGCGATCACCTGGTCGCCGGGGTCGAACGGTAGGTCGTCGAGGACTGGCTCGGCGAGCATGGCAGCAATCTCCTTGGCCGGCGCGATCGATAGCCGCCGGCGACCTGGCTCCCCGTGGATTCCGACACCGAACTCCATCTCCCCATCACCCAGCTCGAACGTCGGCCTGCCATGCACCGGCACGGTGCAAGAGGTCAGTGCGACTCCCATGCTCCGCCCGTTGCCGATGACCTGGCGTGCGACATCGGCAACCTCATGCAACGTCCGCCCCTCTTCAGCGGCGGCACCGACCAGCTTCTCCAACAACACCGTGGTGCCGACGCCACGGCGTCCTGCCGTCCAGGTACTGTCCTGCACGGCAACGTCATCGTTCACCAGCACCTGAACCACCTCGACTCCGTCTGCGGCTGCGACCTCGGCCGCCATGTCGAAGTTCAGCACGTCTCCGGTGTAGTTCTTCACGATATGGAGCACCCCGGCGCCTCCATCAACCGCCTGGGTGGCGGCAATGATCTGGTCTGGGACCGGTGAGGTGAACACCTCTCCGCAGCAGGCGGCATCGAGCATGCCCAGACCGACAAAGCCGCCATGCATCGGCTCATGCCCGGAGCCGCCCCCGGAGACGAGTCCGACCTTGCCCGATCGGGGGGCGTCGCTCCGGATGATCGTTTTGTTGGCATGATCGACGCGAAGCTCGGGGTGGTGGGCGGCCGCAAACCCCAGCAAGGCCTCGCTGACGACGGCCGCAGGGTCGTTGATCAGCTTCTTCATCATCAGCCCTCTCTGAAGTGGGGACGAGCAGCTGACGCGGCCGGTGAGCCGAGTCCCCGAATTCAGATCACATTCGGCACGACCGGCTACCGATCAGGCCCTTGACCGTAGCGAAGCACACCATCGAGCCGAAGTCACCGGCAGCGCCTGGTACCGCCCGGCTAGGTGCAGGTGGCTGGGAACGGCATGGTTCGTCCCACCGGCCCCCGGTTACGACAGAAAAGCAATCCCTGTTGGTGCAGGTCGTAGATGATTCCGGAAATGGCGTTGGGGTAGTTGGTGTAGAGGTGGCCAAGGACGACACCGCTCGCTTTTGCCGACCATGGCGAGTTCCGGACGATGTAGCGGATGCTCGACGTACTGCGCCGGCTGCCATTGACGTATTGCCAGTCCCTGGTATCGATCGTCCACGTACAGATGCGATATCCCAGGCTGCTGGCGATGCCGGACACTCGGGAGTTATAGGCGCCGTACGGGGGCCGCAACCGATTGCTGTAGATGCCGTTGCGGATCTGCCAGCTCACGTTCGAGTCCGACAGGGTGGTGAGGTCGGGATGGGAGTACGTGTGGTTGAGCACCCAGTGGCCTTGCTGCCTGAGTGTCGAGACAATGCCGGGGTAGCTCTTGGCGTTCTGGTTGATCAGGAAGAAAGCTGCCCGGATGTTGCGGGACTGCAGGTAGGCGCCGATGCGGGTCGCTCGGTAGGGATCGCCGTACGCCCAGTCGTCAAACGTCAGTAGCACCCGGCCCGAGGTGTTGCCGCATCGCGAGTTGTAGTAGGTCGCCGCTTGGGCCGGGGTTGCCTGGGCACTCACCAGCCCGGCTACCAGAACCGTCAGCGCTACGGCTGTGATCAATCTTCGCCACATGGCGGCATCCTCAAAGCCTTACCGGCGGCTGCCTTGCCGCGGTGAAGCGAGCATACGGATGCGGCACCCTCGAATGCTGGGTTTTCCCGTTTCGAATGGAAAACGATTTCGGAGACCTCCAGCATCGCGGTCCTCGACCGCGTTTCCCGTCCGTTACCGACCCGTCATGCAGCCATCCAGTGCTCGGCTGAGTCTCGGGCTTGCGCGGGTCCGCCTTCCGCAGAAAAGTCGCACATGTGGTCTCGGGATGCCGAATTAACTCCTACTGACCTTCCGAGCGAGGCACGGCCTGTTGGTGGCTGGCCGTCCACCTGGCGTGCTCCTGCGAGACCAAACCTTCGACCCGTTCGGCCAGCTGGCGCGTCGGATCCTCCCCAACGTACGGACCGGCTCTCGCCAGATAGAGATAGCGCTCGTGCTTGAGCGCCTCGGCGGTGGAGCGGTAGGTAATCCACTGCTCCTGGAACTTGTACAGGTGCTGGACGCCCTCCAGCACGACGATCACTGCAGCGAGGCCCCCGGTGACCCAGACGGGACTGCCAACGGCGGCCACCACCGGCAGCGCCGCGGCCACCGCCAGCTCCAGCAGCTTGAGCCACTGGTAGCTGTGCTGATTGTCGCGGCTCTTGCGGCTATACCAACCAAGCTGGTCCTCTAGCCGCTCCCAGGTCACGTCTTCTGCGGCTGGCGGGGATACGGCCTCGATCGGCCGTGCCAGTCCTAGTCTGTCCTCGCCGCGTGCCATCGTCTTCTCCTCGGTCGGCTGCAGATCTCAGACCTGCGTGACAAACGAAGTGATGTGATCTTCCTCCTCGATCGCCATCTTTGGGTTTCACGGCTTTGGTTGAGACCACCGCATTGGTCATATTCCGAGCAAGCCCAAGATTTAGTGCGTGAGCTATCCGGCAAGGACAAAAAAGACTTGCCACTTGTCAGGACAGGATCGATCGCGCTCAAGCTCATAACAAGGCCAGAATTCCCATGTGCCGGCAGTGTCGAGCAGACATTCGACCCTGTGCATTGACGGTTTCCCCAGGCGCAAGAACTTTGCTCTCGTTCATGTCTTCAGTATCCCGGTTCTCGTCCGCGGATTCCGCACTCCGACAAACGTATACTCCAGTTGAATAGGTTTATCTCCGACGTTTGTCAATGAATAGCTCACGGTTACCGTATCCCCCACCGAGGGAGGATCGCTGCCGCTCACAGCCTTCAGTTCCGTCAACTTGATTCCATCGCGGCTGGTTACAGGCGTCGAGTCAACGTCGATACCCCTGCCTGCCTCGTTCGCGCCTTGTCCGTCGGTCGAGGTCGCGTTCGGTGGAGCGAGCCGTCGGCAAGTTCGCGACGATGGCAACGATCAGCAGGATCAGCACGACGCCGACGGCGACCGCCGCCAGGATACGCGACCGACTGGAGAGACCGTCGGCGCTGCTTCTCCGGCGATTCGCCCCGGTCCGATGTCGGCCGAGCCCGCCCGGTGGCGAAGGGGCTGCTGGGGACGCGCTGATCTTCCTGCTCGGGACTCGTAGGCGTCTCCTGGAGCACCGCCGGAGTCGGGTCTGGCGCCTTCCCTGCCGGACGCGCAGCGCCAAGGCCCCATCGTCCTGTGTCGTCCGCACGCTCGGCCAAGGTCCAGTCCAGCACCTCGAACAGCCGGCTGGTATCGAACTCGAAGCGGGCCGGGCTAAGCTCCAACGCCTGCCGGCGGTTCAGCTTGACCAGGCTGTCCGGCAGCTCGTCGGCATTCGGCATCCTCGCCCCATCCACCAGGATCGGGATCACCCGAACCTTGCGCGTCAAGGCAGCCTCGATCTCGAGCCGAACGAAATCATCGGGGTCGTCAAGGCGACGCCGGCCATGCTCATCGGTGATCGGTCAGCCACTGGTCACCGATGAGCGCCAGCAGCACATCACAGGAGCCGACCGCTCTGGTGAGTACCTCGACAAAGTCATCGCCCAGTTGGATCGAGTCGACGTCCTTGAAGACCTGCGCCGCCGCCGAAGCGGTCTGCCAGCCGGTCGTACAGCCAGCCGGCTGGGTAAGCGGTCTCCTCTCGCCGATAGCTGATGAAGATCCGACCTCACGCAGCAGGGGGACTAGAACCGGCCATTGCCCGACCTTTTAACCAACTCGTCCTAACCAAACATCATAGGATGAACAAGCCGTAAGTGATATAGCTCCCAAGCGCCGTGGGGTGCGGGCCTGCGGCGACCGAGATCAAGTCCTGAGCAGTCACCAAGCAAATAGGAGGTCTGCTATGGCTCGTAACGATGCTAAGGCAGAGAACGCAAGCGGTCGCAAGCCTCGTCGTCCCAAGGATCCAGAGCGCTTGAAGGATCGCTTCTCACTCGATTTCGCCGCGATGCGCGGTGTGCAGACGGCGCGAGCTGAGCATCGGGCAAGCACAAGCGCTAGAACCACAAGGAGAGCTCCAGGCAAAGGGGCAGCCGCAAGGAGCGCGGCTATAGCCGACACGAGCGCCATGGAAGCAATCGCGGCCCCCCCGGCCGATGTCCCAGATGCGGAGAACCCGGCGCTGATGCGACTTAAAGCTCTCCAGGAACGCGATACAAAGACGTCACCAACCGCGGGCCGGGCTGCGATGCCGGTTAACCTGGCCCTGCCCAATTGGATACCGCTCGGACCGCTGGCCGTGCCCAATGGCCAGACCTATGGCGGGCCGAGAGTTTTGATCAGTGGTCGGGTTACGGCCATAGCTGCGCACCCCACCGATGGTGACACGATCTATATCGGAACCAGCCGTGGCGGTGTCTGGCGCACGAGCAACCAAGGACAGACTTGGGCTCCGCTTTGCGACGACCAGCCATCATTGGCAATTGGCGCGTTAGCAATAGGAACCAACGATCCGCAGGTGCTCTATGCCGGGACCGGCGAGGGCAACGTTCAGCTCTACAGCACGCTCTATCCGCTCAGCTCCGCCCCAGGCGTCTACCTTGGCGTGGGCATTCTTCGGACCACGGACGGTGGCACGACATGGGTGAACACGGCTAGCCCGCTGTTCGCAAACCACAGCTTCTACCGGATCGCGGTCGACCCAACGAACGCTAACCAGGCTTTCGCCGCCTCCAGCGCCGGCCTTTGCCGGACCATCGATGGCGTCACTTGGAAAACCATCAGCGGAGGCGGCCTGCCACCGATTGATGCGTCTACCATCGCCTGCACCGACGTATTGATCGACAGCAGCGACGCGACGGGCAACACTGTCTACGCCGCCTTCTGGGGAAAGGGCATTTACAGGAGCACGAACGCCCTAGCCGCCAGCCCGACGTTCACGAAGTTGACGACCGGCCTCCCGACGAGTCTGAGCCGGATCAGCCTCAAGCAATCCAGGAGCGACCCTGGCCGCAAGTACGCGTTGATCGCCAGCGCCGCTGACGCATTCCAAGGCGTGTATCGGACCACTTCGGCAGCGGGTACCACCTGGGAGACCGTCACGACCAGCAATACGATCGAGCTTTACGGTGCCTTCACGAGCGACATCAATGTTGACATTTCGACACCGGACGTCGTTTACATAAGCGGCGTTGAGCTTTACAAGTGCATCCGCGACGCGATGACGGGCACGTGGAGCGTGACGAACATCGGCGGAGCCATCCACCCAGACAGCCACACCTTTGGAAGCCACCCAACGCTGAACCAGACGATCTACAGCGGCAACGACGGCGGTTTCTTCGTCAGTCACGACGGCGGAAGTACGTGGGACGATTCGCCAAATGAGGGCCTTTGCCTGATGCAGTACGAGGCAATTGACAACCACCCAACTTCTGACGCAGTAGTCCAGTGCGGAACCCAAGACAACGGCACTCAGCAGTACCGCAACTCCCCGGTGCACTACCACAGTGCTGATGGGGACGGTGGTTACGCAGTGATAAGCAAAACTAATGGCAATAACGTCACCCACTCCTACTACGGCAACACCCCCGAGCGGTCCACCGTCGGAGGGGAATTTGCGTCCTATGCCGGGATCGACGCTGGCCTGAACGGGAACGGGCTATTCTATCCTCCGGCCGCAATCAGCCCGACATCCGAGCGTATGGCGTGGGCAACTCAGGTGATCAACATCGATGACGCGATGGGTACCGGCGGGTGGCCGGGGGCGGGTGTGACGCTGGCAGGAATTAATGGGGCAGTTTCCGCGGTCAGCTTCGCAAGCGCGTCTCTGATCTATTGCGCAACGACGAGTGGGCAGGTGTACCGGCTGGATTTGTCCGGAGGCACGTGGACGGCTCGAGCCATCCACGCGTCGCCGCTGCCTACCGGCCAATGGATCTGGGACATCCAAAACGTGCCAGGCAATGACAATGTGGTGGTCGTCGCCTTCAGTGGTTTCGGACTGACAGAGCATGTGTGGCAGGGCACTGTTCCGGCGATCGGTCCGGCGACTTGGACGAGTGTCAGCAACGGCCTGCCCGATGTTCCAATGTATGCACTGGCGCTGGTATCCGCCACCGAGTGGTACCTCGGCTCGGACATTGGCGTATTCCGGTCAGGGACGGGTGGTGCTAGCTGGACTAACTATTCACAAGGCTTGCCGAACACCGCGATTTATGATCTACGGCATCGTCCGGGCGGCAGCCTGCTGCGAGCCGGCACGCACGGTCGCGGGCTTTGGGAAATCCGCACGGACGCGACCTCGCAGGCGCCCGTGGACCTGTTCGTCCGCGATCATCTTATGGACACGGGTCGCTCGCAGAGCGGAGCGCCGGCTGTTGCGGCATGGTCCGATGCGACCCAATATGTGGCGCTGAACACGCCTTGCTTTTGGTGGGAGTGCGCTGATATCAAGACCGACGCACCGCCCATGTTCCAGTTGATGGCATCCGAGGTGAATTACGTCAACTTCGAGACCAAGCTGCAACACGAGAATCCTAAGAGGGGCAACCAGAACAAGGTCTATGTGGAGGTGCACAATCGCGGCCCGCTGCCGGCCAGCAACGTTACCGTGAAGATCATGGCGGCCGGCGCCTCCGCAGGTCTGCCCGACCTGCCGGCCGACTTCTGGGCAAGCTGGCCAATGAGCACCGGTGACAGCAACTGGACGGCGGTTGGTTCACCCCAGACCATCAGCACCCTCGATGCCTTGCGCCCAGAGGTTCTCGAATGGGACTGGACACCACCCGTCGTCGCCGACTCCCATACGTGCATGCTCGTGGTGGTCGACAGCCCGTCAGACCCGATACCCAGCTCAACCAAGGTCTTCGATATTGCGCAGCTCGTCACGAATGAGAAGCACGTCGGCCTGAAGAATCTTCATGTCGTGAACCTGCTGCCTACGATACGCATCCCCATAAGGCTGCGATTGTTCGCACCTGCTGAGTCAACGTCGAAATACGTGCTGCGTCTGCCATCGTTCGACAACAGCGATGTGCGGCTTAGCGCGCTGCTCCCCAAAGCTTTGAGCAGGCGGATGCAGGGAAACTCGAAGCCTCGCGGGCTGAGCAGCGCAGTGTTCTCCGATAAGGATGCGGAACGGATGAAGGCGCGCTGGATCGACGAGGAAATGCGGTCGGATGAGTCGTGGCGAGAGGTGGTGAAAACTTACGACATGACTCGCCAGTACCGGGTGAGTAGCCGGACGGCCGGGGTGGACTTGCCGCTGCGCCTGAAAGCGGGCGGCTTCGATGAGATCATGTTGCTAGCTCGCGGTGTGACCACGCCGCAGTCCAACGAGCCGTGGCGTTTCACCGTCGAGCAGCTGGCCGCGACAGGCGAGATTGTCGGCGGCAGCACCTTCATCTTCAAGCAGGCGGAGCGCTGAACCGGGTGAGTGGGTCAGCTCGCTCAGGGTCGACAAATCCTCAGGTGCTGGGCGCGCGAGCCGTCAAGGAACGGCAGGAGCGGGCGGAGGCATGTGCGCGCAGACGGCCGCCAACGATGGATCAGAGCCGTTGATCTTTATCCCGCGAGTGGCTCACGGCGCCACTAGAGGATCGTCAGGTGCTGTTTTGAGTGTTACAGATTGACGTCCATCTTTGTTCCCAAGATTGTCTTACCTGACCAGTAGCGGTACCAGCCGAGTTTCTCCAATTCGGCCACTTTCTGGCGGTACGCGTCGAAGTCCGGGTACTCGATGACGGCCCAATCAAACAGGCTCTCGTCCGCCCAACGCGAATCGCAGGCAATATGCCAGACTGCACCGGCCCGACGATCGACTTCCTGGACCTTAGCCCAGAGGTCGTCCTGCTCCTGCTTAGAGAGCTGATACCAGGCCTCTGTATTGCCTTCTCCTAACACCAGCAGAAAAACAGGAGTCGCCATGGTGATCACTTCCCTTTCGTGTCGGCGGGTCAGCGGATACTCCATTAAACCGTCGCCGTGGCGCGGTCGCTGTCACCACCATGCCGACGCGGCCCAGAGGAAAGAGTGCCAACGAAATAGCTGACCTTGTGCAAAGTCATGACGAGTCCGTAGGGCGGCGGAGACAGTCGTGGGGGACGCCGCCCAGGGAGTCAGACGAACGACCATGTCACGGGCGACTGGCCAAACTATCGGGGTGTCCTGGTCTGTCGCTCCGGACGCGAGATGACGCTGCTGATCTCCGGCAGAACAGCAGCGGAGATCTGGTGACCGCCGGGATGGGGCAGCTCGACGACGTCGGCACCGCGGTCGCGGAGCTGGCCGGCCAGCCGTTGCGTCACGGCGGCTGGGATCATCGGGTCGCGCTCACCGTTGGAGATCACGACCAGGGTTCCGGCGAGATCGGCTGAGGGAGGTTTCGCGTACGGGACCATGGCCGAGAGGAGGACCGCAGCCCCGAGGAGGCCTGGCCGCTGGAGAAGCATTGCCGTGGCGATATTGGCGCCGTTCGAGACTCCAACGGCGACCATTGAGCCTTCCTCGATCCCGTAGGCGGCGCTGGCTGTCTCCACAAATTCGGCAAGGTCGTCGGCTCGACGACGGAGATCGTCCTCGTCGAAAACTCCTTCCCGGAGCCGACGGAAGAACCGTGGCATCCCGTTCTCCAGCACTGTCCCGCGTACCGAGAGCACCGCGGCACCGGGCGACAGCAGGTCCCGCAACGGCAACAGGTCGTACTCGTTTCCGCCTGTTCCGTGCAACAGCAGCAGCGGCGATCCGGCCGCCGACTTGTCGGCCTGCTGGAAGACGTGAGGCCGGTCAAGACCTGTTTCCGCGCTCACGGCACGTCGACGTCGAGTTGCAGCGGCGGCAGCGAAGCAGCGATTTGTTGGCGGTTCGGTTCCAGCCACGGTGGCAACTTGAGGTTCCGTCCCAGCTCGAGCAGCGGCTCGTCGACGGAGAAGCCGGGTGCATCGGTCGCGATCTCGAACAACACACCGCCTGGCTCGCGGAAGTAGATCGACTTGAAGTACTGCCGATCCAGGATCTGGGTGACCGAGACGCCCCGGGAGATGAGCTCCTGCTGCCACGCCTGCATGGTGGTGAGGTCTGGGGCTCGAAAGGCGACGTGGTGGACGGTGCCGCCCGCCTGCCAGCCGCGATCACGGATACCGGCGAATACGTCAACCAGCGCGCCCGAGCTTCCGCCGGCCATGCCGAAGCGTGACCGGTCTCCTTCCTCGTCGGTGAGGCTCATGCCGAGCAGCTCGGTCAACATCGTGGCTGACGGGTCGAGTTGTTGTTCGGACAAGGTGATCGCGTGCAGGCCGCGGACCGCGTGCTCCGCGGGAATTTCGGCGACCCCGTCCCAACCCGAGCGGTGATCAGCCTTTGATGCCACCAGATCGATCACCATGCCGTCTGGGTCACGGAAGGTGAGCACTTCTTCCTCGTCGCGGGTACGGGGTGCGTCGGCGTCGATACCGAGCGTCTCGAACCTCCGCTGCCACCAGCCGAGAGAGGACTCTGGCACGCTGAACGCGGTCGCCGTGGTCATACCGGCGCCTTGACGACCCTGCGGGACGCCAGGCCACGGAAAGAAGGTGAGCAGGCTCGACGGGCTGCCTTTTTCGTCCCCGTAGTACAGGTGGTAGGTGTCCGGCGCGTCGAAGTTGACCGTCTGCTTCACCAGACGCAACCCCAGGGCCCGGGTATAGAAGTCCACGTTGGACTGAGGGTCCGTCGCGATCGCGGTGACGTGATGTAGTCCGTGCGGGCTGACCTGAGTCATGGTGATGCGTTCCTCTCGCTGTCTCGCATTCGCCAGGAGTGCCATAACCGAGACACAGCTGGGTATCGCCACCGCAATCTGTCGGCTGCCAGCGCTCCGGGTTGATTATCGCCGCATTCACCGTTCGACATAGCGCCGGCTGGGGCTATCACGATCCGGGGCCCGGACTTGCGGGCGGCCGCCCAGGCCCGGTCACACTCAGCGAGTGGCAGCACTCGGTGGTCGACAGACGCGCCCTCCTGCTCGGCCAGGGTCAGCACGTTGGTCAGTGCCTCAGCGCGTTGCTCAGCCGTGATGGCATTGTTGGTGTAGCCGAGGATGCCGATGGTCCGACCGCGAAGTACGGCGGAGGAGAACTCCGCGACGTCGTGGGCAGCTCCGCCGATGTTGACCAGTCGTCCCCAGGTTCCGAGCGCCATCGCAGCTGCCGCGGCCGGTTCGCCGAAGACAGGGTCGATCACCACGTCGGCCGGACCACCGGCAGCCTCGAGAAGTCGAGCCGTGAGGTCGGCGCGGGTCTCGTCTGATTGCAGCACCACAACGTCGTGCGCGCCCGCGGAGCGTGCTCGCTCGAGCGGAGCTCTCCGACCGGCAGACGGCAACCACGCTGGCAGCCTTGAGGTGCCGGGCGACCGCCAGGGCGACCTGACCCACAGCGCCGCTCGCCCCGAGCACGATGACCCGCTCCCCGGGTTGCAGGGCCGCGCGCCAGCTGAGTGACATCCATGCGGCGATTCCCGAGGTGCCCAAGGCGGCGACGGCGGCGTCCGGGACGTTGGCGGTAATCGGGACCAGGTCTTCCAGCGCGACCGCGCAGAGATCGGCCAGGCTGCCGTCACCGGGTGCCATTCCCGCGGAGGTCGCGAACCACACACGACTGCCCCCTGGAAGTTCGGGCGAACTCGAGACTGTACCGACGCCTTGGACACCGGGCACATAGGGGAGCGGCTGCCGCCCGAAGTACGACGTCCCGCTCGCGCAGAGCAGGTCGAGCGGAACGATCGGCGCTGCTGTGACCTGCACCAGAGTTTCGCCGGGGCCCGGGCTTGGATTCGGGCCGTTCGGCCAGTTCTGCTGCCGCGCCGTACGTGCGCAAAAGGGCTACCCGCATGGGTCAGGTGCTGATGTCGGGGTAGGGAAGGCGAAGGTGGTCCATCGCCCGTGCGTACGCGCGCTGGTACTCCAGCGGACCATGATCACGTTCGAACATCGCGATGAACAAGGTCAGGGTCAGGAACGGGTGCGCGCCCATTTCGAACAGCGCCACGTGATCATGCTCTCGGAGTGCCCGGCGCTCTTCGTCGTTGAAAGCCAGCCACGTACTGCGCTCGTCATCGGTGCAGTTCAGGATCTGGTTGGCCATCTGCGGCTTCCCACCAGGTCACCGTCTCGGCGGGGTCCGTGCGGTAGCGCTCGACCAGCTCTGGATCGCGGTCGACCGTGAAGAGGAACTTGTCCAGCAGGTACTTGCTCACTCCGACCGCCCCCTTCGGATACCACGTGAAGTACGCCTCCATGGTGTGAAACAGGTCGAGGGTGTCGACATGGTCGGCGGTGGCTCCCTCGCCGGCCACGCCCATCATCAGCATGAAGTCCATGAAGCCGTGGGTCGCGTTGCCGGGGGTGTGCAGGCTGTCGAGCGTCACTTCCGCCAGACACCCCTTGAGATCGCCCGTGGCGATCCACTCCACGGCCTTGCGGTCGAACTCCGGGTCCGGTCCGTGTGGCCCGAACTGACGCGGGCCACCGAGCTCGAGAGAAAGATGACCAGTGCCGATGATCGCGACCCGAAGGTCGGACGGCCAGCTTTCCACCAGTTCCCGGACGGTGTAACCGAGTTCGACGAACCTGCGCGGCTGCGGCATCGGTGGAGCGAAGATGTTGGTGTAGATCGGCACGATCGGCAGGTCTGCCTGGGGCCGCAGCGTGATGATCGGGCAGGTGATGCTGTGGTCGATGCGCAGCTCGTTGCTGAACGCCAGGTCGAAGTTCTTGTCCAGCCCGTTGCGAAGGATGTGTGCCGCCAGGTCCTCCTGGCCGCGCAAGGTCATCCTCGGCAGGCCGAACTCGCGTTCCTCGTTGTAGAAGTTGCCGTCGAAGAAGGGTGCCTTGCCAACCAGGAACTGCGGCAAGTTGTCCAACCAGAACTGGTGGAAATGATCACTGCCGACCATCACAAGGACGTCCGGTCTCGCCCGGGTTAGCGTCTCGCGGAAGCGCTCGATCTTCGCCACCCACTCGTCGGCGAACGGCGGCCGGTCGGCGCCGGTGGACGTGCTCGCGCGGTAGTAGAAGGGATGGTGGGTCGACGCGATCACCGCGGCGATGGTGGCCATGTGCCGCTCCCTCCTAGTGCCTGATCGTCGATCAGGGTCGACGTACATCGCGTTGCCGTCGACCGTGCGGTAGACGTCCATGCCGATCGGGCGACGGCGTTCCTCGGCCAGCTGACCGAGCAGGCCGGCGGCCCGGGCCAAGCAGAGCGAAGCCGCGCAGCAGCTCGACCGGCAACCCGAGATCAGCCAGTGCGGCACCGCAGACCCCGGCTCCGTTCAGTGGCAGCCGACGGCCCAAAACTTGATCATGGACCCGGCCGATCGCCTCGAACAGCCGCAGGTGCGGCCCGTGCAGTCCCTCCTCAGTCGCGATCTTGATCAACACCGGCGTCCGCGGGTCCTCGTCCTTGTGCACCGGATGACCCAGGCCGGGCACATAGCGCCCGGCCGCACGGGTTGCGCGTACGGTCTCCAGCGCGAGCGCGTCCCAGCCGGCGTCGTCGGTCGGGAGCTCGCCGGGAGTGCGCGCCAGAGCCGTCATGCAGGTACGTTCCGCAGTCCTCGGTCACCCCGAGAAACCGCGACCCTCCACCCAGCAGTCCGGCGGCCAGCGCGCCCTGCAGCGAATCCGGGGCGGACAGGTAGGTCAATCGTGCGGCGATGGCCGTCGGGGTGAAGCCGTGGTCGGCCAGCGCCACCAAGACCGCCTCGAACACCCGGACCTCCGAGGGTGTCGGGCGGCGCAAAGCGACCAGCCAGAAGGCCAGTTCACCGAAGCCAACCTGACCCATCAGGTCTCGAGCCACGTCGAGGCCCAGCAGACGGATGTGGTCGGCATCGGAGGTGCCGAGCGAGGTCGGAAACTGGAGGGTCGGGCTCGGTCATCGTTCCTCCGGGTGCGCCAGCCAGGCACGGATCTCGGCCCCGTGCTCGTCCAGCCCGGGCGGCGGATAGCGGTAGTCGGCGGGAGTCTCGGACAGGGTGATCGGGTTGCGGACCGACGGAATCGCCGAGCCCCGCGGCTCCAACCTCGACCACGGGATCCAGCCCAATCTCCTCCGCGAAGGCCACCCCGCGTCGATGGTGTTGATCGGGCCGCACGGCACGCCGGCCGCGATGATGTCGCGGAACCACTCCTGCTTCGTCCGGCGTCTGCAGCTTGGCCACCAGCAGCGGGCGGAGCTGATCACGGTTGGCTGTCCGGTCCTGGTTGTGAGCGAACCGCGGGTCGTCGACCAGGTCGGGCAGCCCGAGCACCTCGCACAGCTTGCGGAACTGGCCGTCGTTGCCGGCGGTGATGATCAAGTCGCCGTCGGCGCAGGGGAGGGGCTCGTACGGGAACAGGCTCGGGTGGCTGTTGCCCATCCGGTACGGCACCACGCCACCGGCCACCACGGCGCTGGAGTGGTTGACCAGACCCGACAGCGCCGAGGACAGCAGGTTCACCTCGACGTGCTGTCCCCGTCCGGTCTCATCCCGCTTGTGCAGGGCCGCCAGCACGCCGATGGTCGCGTGCAGGCCCGCCATCACGTCGAAGACCGAGATGCCGGCCCGGTACGGTGGGCCGTCCGGGTCACCGGTCAGGCTCATCAGACCCGAGATCGCCTGGACGATCAGGTCGTACCCGGGCAACGCGGCACCCTTCTCGGTGGTGCCGAAGCCGCTGATCGAGGCGTAGATGATCTTGGGATTGGCTGCCGCGACCTGGTCGTAGTCGAGCCCGAATCGGGCCAGTCCGCCCGGCCGGAAGTTCTCGATCACGATGTCGGCCCGGTGGGCCAGCTCCCGGGCCAGGGCGGCGTCCTCCGCGTCGGCGAAGTCGAGCGCGATCGAGCGCTTGTTGCGATTGACGCCCAGGAAGTAGGTCGCGACTCCGTCGCGGACCGGCGGCTGCCAGGTCCGCGTGTCGTCCCCGCGCGGGCCCTCCACCTTGATCACCTCGGCGCCGAGGTCGGCGAGCAGCATGGTCGCGTACGGGCCGGCCAGAATCCGCGAGAAGTCAGCGACCAGCAGGCCGGCCAACGGTCCGTGCGAGCTCCGGTCTGGCACCATCACCTCACCTCTGTCCGTTCTGCGGACGATCATCCGTTCTTGGCTCGAGTGTGGTCTGGCGCGTAATTGGTGTCAAGGATCGTGGACATCCGGACGGCGCGGGCGTAGTTTGCGCCTAGGAGACGGTCGTGACCGTCTTACGGACGGATGTCCGGCGAATTCTGGAACAAGGAGGAGTCGGTGTCCGAGAACAGTTGGGAGTCGTCGACCGGTCCGGGGATCGTGCTGCGTCGCGGAACGGTGCTCACCATGGACGCGAGCCGCCAGGTGCTGACCGATGCCGACGTGCTGGTCGTCGGGGACCGGATCGCCGCGATCGGGACCGGGCTGGAGGTGCCGCCGGGAACCCAGGAGATCGATGCGACCGGCGGGATCGTCATGCCCGGCATGATCGACACCCATCGCCATCTGTGGCAGACCGCGATGCGGGGCTACGGCGCCGACTGGACGCTGACCCAGTACTTCGTCTGGTACTACCTCGAGCACGGCCGCAAGTTCAGGCCCGAGGACATCTACGCGGGCAACCTGCTCGGCGCAATCGAGGCGATCGACGCAGGCGTCACCACCACGGTGGATTGGTCGCACGGACTGCAGACCGTCGAGCACGCGGCCGCGGCCCTCGAGGCGCTCAAAGAGGTTCCCGCTCGGTTCGTCCTGGCGTACGGCAACATTCAGGCCGGTCCGTGGGAGTGGACCGCCCAGCCCGAGGTACGCCGGTTCCTCGAGGAGCGCAAGAGCAAGGCCGATGACCGACTGGGCGTCCAGCTGGCGTTCGACGTCACCGGCGATCCCTCGTTTCCGGAACGGGCGGCGTTCGAGGTGGCTCGCGATCTCGAGCTACCCGTGACGACGCACGCCGGCGTCTGGGGCGCCACAGACGACGACGGAATCCGCCTCATGCACGAGAACGGTTTTGCCACCCCGCAGACGGTCTATGTCCACGCCGCCACCTTGGAGGCGGACTCCTACCTGCGGATCGCCGCGAGCGGCGGTTCGATCTCCGTGTCGACCGAGTCGGAGCAGAGCGCCGGTCAGGGCTACCCGCCGACCTGGCAGGTCCGCCGCTATGACATCCCGGTCTCGATCTCGATGGACACGAGTGTGTGGTGGAGCGGGGACCTGTTCTCTGCCATGCGCAGCACGCTGGGAGCGGACCGGGCGCGGGAGCACCTGGAGGCCCATGTCACCGGCGACACGGTCACCTCTCCACACCTGCGCGCCGAGCATGTCGTCGAATGGGCGACCCGGGGCGGTGCGCAGGCGCTGCACCGGGACGACCTCGGCAGCCTGGCGCCCGGCAAGAAGGCCGACCTGATCTTGATCAAGAACGACGCCTCGCCGGTGTCCTTCCCGCTGCTGAATCCGTATGGGCACGTGGCATTCCAGGCCCAGCGCGCCGATGTCGACACGGTGATCATCGACGGCGCGATCGTCAAGCGCGACCATCAGCTTGTCGGGGTCGACTTGGCCAAGGCGCGCAATGCTATCGACGCGACAATCGACTACCTCCGCTCGTCGCTGGGGGAGGAGGTCTGGCAGGCAGGAATGCATCCGGAGATGCCGGCGGATGACAAGGTGCTGGACAACCCGTACACCTATACCGAGTATCGATCCGCCGCCACGCGTGAAGCCCGCGAGTCGATCTTCGGGGAGCCAGCCGCGGGCTGAACCCGGGTGCCGGTGAGGGACGCCGAACGGTCGGATACCGTCGCGGCGGGAAGGGTGGACTATGGCCGGACGTGGCACCGGGCCTGACTTCGTCGAGGCGCTGGCGCGCGGCCTCGACATCTTGACGTGCTTCGATGCCGACCACCCCTCCATGACGCTGAGCGAGGTTGCCGTCGCCGCCGGTCTGGCCCGGCCGACCGCACGTCGGCTCCTGCTGACCCTGGCCGAGCTCGGCTACGTTCGGATTACGGGCAACGGGTACGCGCTGGCCCCGAAGGTGTTGAGCCTGGGCATCGCGTACACCTCATCGCTCGGGTTGTGGGACATCGCTCGCCCGCATCTGGAGGCGCTGGTTGCCCGAACCGGCGAGTCGTCGTCCATGGCTCAGCTCGACGGCTCCGACATCGTCTACGTCGCCCGCGTCTCGGTGCCGAAGATCATCGCGCTGCGAGTGGAGATCGGTACCCGGTTCCCTGCCGCGCGCACGTCGCAGGGCAAGGTACTGCTCGCGGCCTTGCCCGAGGCTGATGCCGCCGCCGCGCTCGCCGAGCCGAGTCGCTCCGGCCTGCCGCCGGTTGCCGAGCCGCCGCCAGCCGAGTTCAGGCGAGAGCTCATCCGGGTTCGCGCCCAGGGCTGGGCGCTCGCCGATGAGGAGCTCGCCCCTGGTGTCCGTTCCATCGCAGCCCCGGTCCGCGACGGTTACGGCGTGGTCCGCGCTGCCATGAACGTCACCGTCCATGCCGCGGAGACCTCGACCGAGCATCTGCTGCACGCCTACCTGCCGCTGCTGCTCGAAACCGCCGGGCGCGTCAGCGGCGAATGGGCGCTGTGGGAGTCCCGGCCGCACGTCCAGCAGGCCCGAAGCGTCTAGCGGCCATTCTTCCGCGGCTTGGACGGCGACGGATCGACGCCGGGAGTCCAGTTGAGGATGCTGGACCGTTCCAAGAACTCGTCCGTGCTGATGTCTCCGCCGGCGAATCGGTCGGCAAGGATCCGCTTGGCCTCGTCTTCCGGCGACCGGCGGCTGCCGAATGGCGGCAGGCGAAGCTTGCCGTGGCGCCATAGGAAGAAGGTGGTCAGCGCGATGAGCAGGATCACCAGCAGCATGAAGACGAAGCCGCCGAGGAACGGCAGCATCCAGAACATGCCCTCCTCACCTCCGTGGAAGCCGGGCCCTCCATCGATGGGGCCGTGTGGGTTCATGGGTCAACCTTTCTCTTGAGGTGTCTGTTCAACAGATTGTGGAATCGCCGGCGGCTGCCGGGTCCGACATGGAGGCGCGCAGCCGGGTCGATCGCGGTCGGTCGCGATTGCCCACGATGCGCGTTGTCGTCCCGTCGGCCCACACGACCAGCGCGCTGCGGATCGGCCGACTATGAAGCCACCGCGCCGCGCCGGAGCCGTGTGCAAATGCCGCCGTGGCGTCGATGTCCGCCCACGTGAGAGAGTCGGCAATCGCCGTGACGGAGGCGACACCGGTGGGCGGCTGACCGGTTCGTGGGTCAACGAGATGTGTGCCGCGGTGGGCGGTGCCCGACGTGGCCACGGCACCTGACCGGACGGGCACTACGGCGATCAGCCTCTTCGGATCGTGCGGGTGCTCGATGCCGATCCTCCAGTCGGCGCGGTCGCCGCCGGATATGTGACACAGCATGTCACCCCCGGCGGAGAGGCAGAAGTCGGTGTCTTCCAACGCCGCCAGCCAGCGTGACGCTCGCTGCACCGCCCATCCCTTGACGACTCCGCTGGGGTCGAGTCGGCGGCGCCCGTCGCCGCTGGGCAGGACGATAGAGAATGCCCCGCGGGACTGCCGTTCCGCTTCAGACCCAAGGGCGAGGACCTCGGCCACTTCTGGAGGGCACGAATCGACCGAAACCTCACCTCGATCAAGACGGCGAATGAAGGAGTCCTCGCGGTACGTGCTGAAGATGCGGTCGACCTCACGTAGCTGAGTGATCACCGCCGCCCAGGCGTCGACGCCAGCGGAGGTGGCAGCGTGCCGGCCGCGCAAGGCGACGCTGACCGGCATGCCCATGACGTGCTCGACATGGCGGTGGACATCGTCGTCAGCCTGTGTCGGGACCGATCGGCCGCTCATATTCCGGCCTTGTCCAGGGCAGACTGGAGAGACTCCAGGTATCCCTCACTGGTGACGGTCGCGCCGCTCACCATGTCGATCTCGGCGCTCTGAGCGTCAAGGGTGTCTTGGATCAGTGTGGGGAGCGCATAGGCGTTGATCTCCTCGTCCTTGCGATTGCCGTTCGGCTGCTGGAGGACCGTGGCCTTGATGATCTTGCCGTTGGAGACCGTGATCTGTACCTGGACCGGCCCCCATCGGGTCTGGGCGACCGACCCGGCGTAGGTCCTGCTGGAACTGCTCGACGAGTTGCTGCTCGGTTGGCTGCTGGTAGCCGGCGGCGCGGAGCCGCTGGCGCTGCTCGAGGCGGCGGCCGACGTGTCGTTGGTCGAGGTGTGGTAGCCGAACAGCAGCACCATGATCGTCACTGTCGAGGCCAGCCACAAGACGATTCGTTTCATCGGATTTCCCAACCAAAACTTTCGGTATGGATACGTTCGCGCGGTACGCCGGCGGTCAGCACGAGGTCCTCCATGCCGTCGGTCCAAGCGGTCGGGCCGCAGAGAAAGACATCACGCTCGGCCAGGTCAGGGATCCAGCGCTTGAGTGCCGTCAGCTCGGGCATGCCACCCGCCGCGGGGCCGAGCACTGAGTTCGGCGTGCGCCGCGGGCCCGGAAGGAACATGACCTGCAGACCTTTGTGGGCGGCAAGGACTTGCATCTCGTACGAGAACAGGGGCTCGTCGGTGTAGCGCTGCAGAATGATCGCCTCGCCCGGCCCGTAGTCGAGTCCTTCCGCCAGGGCACGGAGCGGAGTGATTCCGACCCCAGCGCCAGCGAGAAGCACCTTCCGCTGGGTACGCACGCGGCTGCTGAGCCGACCGTAGGGACCCTCGAAGAGCGCCCGGGTACCGGGCCGCAGCCTGGCCAGCCTGGCACTGCCCTCACCGAGGGCCTTGGCGGTGATCCGCAGGCTGCTTCCGTTGGGCGATGCGGACAACGAGAACGGGTTTGCCCGGGTCCATCCCGGCCCAAGGAACCGTACATTCAGGAACTGGCCCGCCCGCACCGGCAACCTGTCCAACTGCCGCCCAGTGAGGTAGACCGAGACCACGTCGGAGGCTTCCCGGACTACCGCGGAAACCCGCAGGCCGTGCCGCATGCTGCGCCACAGCGGCAGCCAGATCCGCCAGACCAGCATCGTGGCCGCCGCGGCTGCCCATAGCGCCCACCAGTAAACCGTGGCCGCTGGCGAGCGGAGGAACTCCTGCCCGGTCCACAGCTGATGCGGCAGAGCGAGCCCGACCCCGAGATAGGCATACAGATGCAGTAGGTGCCAAGACTCGTACCGCAGCCGGCGCCTCGCCGCCCTGATGCTCGTCGCGACCACCATGATGAGGCAGACGGTGCCAGCAACGGCGAGCAAGACACCGCCGTAGCCGGTGATCAGATCCCAGGTGGTCGACGGGACCTTTGCCCACTGCCCGGAGGCATAGCCGGCGATGATCATCACGATGTGGGCGACCATCAGGTGAAACGAACCTAAACCGATCACCCGGTGGATGCGGGCCAGTCGATCGCGCCCGAAGGCGTGCTCCAACGGAGGCAATCGCGACATCAGAAGGACCTGCACGAGCAGCAGGTCCGCCGACCAGAGACCAGTCAACCGCCCCAGCGAGGTCAGCCCGCTCGACCAATGCGCGAGGTCGGTCACGCCGCCTCCGGCGGTCCACCAGTAGGTCACAAGCAGCAGGCCCGCCCACAGCACGACGGCCGCCCCCAGCCGCACCGCCTGGTCTGTTCGTGCCTCGGGGTCAAATTGGGAAAGCGGTGCAGACGGTGAGGCCGCTGGCGGTGCCGTGATAACGGCGGTCACGCCGACGGCTCCGGCTCAGCTGAGCTCAGTACACCGGGCCAGCACCGAGGAGTTTTGGCGTTGAGCACTGCCTTCTCCTTGCCTTCGTTGCGTTCTTCGATCATCAAGAAGTGGGCTAGGTCCGAGCGGTGCAGACCCTGTCGATCAGCTGTGAAAGATGCTGAATAACATCAGGGCGGTCAGCGCGAGACCGGGGTACGAGGCCTCTTCGGCCAAGATCAGATACAACGAGCGAGCCGCTGGGGCCGGCACTCGCTGAGTCGCGTCAGCAGCGCCGCCCTAGTCTGCTGTCTGCAGCTACCTAGGCCACGGGACTCGATCCGAGAGTCACAGTTGCCGTGTGCTGGCTGCCCGCCGGGTCAATCCAGGTGACCTTCACGTGGTCTTGCGGGTTGTAGGCCGCCACCGCGGCGGAGAGTTCGTCCGCCGAGTAGATGGCTCGGCTTCCGATGTGCGTGATCACGTCCCCAGCCTCGATCCCGGCCCTCGCCGCCGCCGAGCCGTTCTGAATGCCGCTGACCAGCGCGCCCGACAAGCCATCGAATCCGGTGCCCGGGTCGGTCGCGTCGGGAACGGCGACGAAGTTGTTGAGCTGCACACCGAGGAAGGCCGCCGATCCGACCCGTACCGTAGGGCTCTCATCTCCGGATCGGATCTGCGTCGCGATCCCGAGTGCTCGTTGGATCGGAATCGCGTAGCCGTTGATCTCGCTGCCCGTGGACGCGGCGGTGTCGATACCAACCACCTCGCCCTCGGCGTCGTACAGCGGACCGCCCGAATCCCCGGCTACGACGTCGGCGCTGGTCTCAATCATGGTCGTGAACGTGTGGGAGGCCAGTGTGCCCTCGGCGGCCGGGGTAACCGACGCCTTGAGCGAGGAGATGGTGCCGGTCGCCGCGCTGAGCGTGCCTGAGCCGCCCGCGTTGCCGACCGCGGTGACGTGGTCGCCGACGGACGCCTGATCGTTGTCGAGCTTCACCGCAGTGAGGCCAGAAGCCCCTGTCAGCTGCAGCAGAGCGACATCCTCGGTTTCGTCGCTGCCGACCACCGTCGCGGAATAGCTCCTTCCCGTCGCGCCGACAGTGACTCTGATGGTGCTCGCGTCCTCCACAACGTGGTAGTTCGTCAGGACTAGGCCGGAGGACGTCAACACCATCCCCGTCCCGGCGCCCAGCGCATTTTGATAGGGCAGGGTGGTATTGATCAAGACGACACCCTTGGCCTGGGCTGCAGTGGCTGGCCTGAGAACAGGGGTAGCGATGCCACCGGCGACACCTCCCGAGTTCGCCTCCTGGTCACTACCTGGCGCGTTCCACCCCCCGCGTCCATGGGTGGCTGCTGCCGCCAAGATGACTGCGGTGGAAGCGGGGACCGCGCCGGCGGCGGTCGCCGGAACGACCATGGCCACGCTGGCCAGGACAGCGGCTGCCACCATGCGGACACCGCGGCGCCCTTTCGCGCGGCTACGAGCGGTCGCCGACCGGGGACAGAGATCTGACGGCTGCTCGGGTGCCATGACCATCACGTGCGCTCACTCCTCTTTCCTGATATTCCTGCACCAGCAGAGCGGGCGAGCCGGTGCGTGGCCCCAGATCCAGCTGTGACGCCTATGTGAGTCGGTCGAAACGTCCTTGCTGCGCACCGCGGAGAGCGTGGCCGTCACTTTCGCGACACGTCGTGGACACTGAAGGAGCTGTGGAAGCGCCGGCCGGCCACGGCTTCACTCGCGGCCGTCCTCCTCGCCCGCCAAGATCAAATACAGCGAGCGTCGCGCCTGGCTCAGCACCTGTGCCGCTGCCTCGATCTGCGCGGCACTTCCGCCGGACGCAATCTGGCGCACGGCGGCGTGCAGTTGCTGCAGCGGATCTCTCAGGTCCGGGCCGCTGACCCCGCCGGCAAAGTCCGCGAACGGGTCACCCAGTCGGGCGCTCCGCTCCTCCACGTAAGCACGCCCCTCGGACGTGAGGGTCACTAGCCGGCGGCCGCCCTCTTCCTTGGTGGTGACCAGGCCTTCGTCCTCGAGTTGCGCGATCGTGGGGTAGACCGCGCCGGGACTCGGGCGCCAGGCACCGCTGGTGCGGTCGCTCATGGCCTGCATGATCTGGTAGCCGTGCATCGGCTGGTCGGCGATCACCAGCAAGATCGCGGTCCGAACGTCTCCTCGCTGAGCGCGCCCGCGACCGCGGCCACCACCGGGACCCCGCCGGCCTCCCCGTCTCTCTCGGTCGCGGTGACCCGGCGGACGGTGATGCTCGCCGCCAGGGGGAGTCCCCCCATCGGCTTCACCGCGGGGGTCAGGCCTCCAGCGTGGGCCGCCACCCCCGGCGCCTGCCCGGCGTCGCTGGAACCTTTCATCTGGTTGTTGACCTTGTCGCATTTGATTCTCCTCTCTAAGCGACACGATCACGATATATCGTGATGCGCTCGTATGCAAGTCCCTGAACGCTGTCCACGTGCTGCTGAGGGGACTACGCTTCTTGCATGGCGTCTACGGACGTGCAACCAGGCGCCGAGGTTCTCTCCTTCGGGCCGCGGCCAGTACGGCTTCGGTCGTGGCGGCCTGTGGTTATCGCGGCCTCGGCGGCGCTCGTCCTGGCGGCCGTTTTTACCGTGTGGGCGTTGCGCCCGCAGCCGCCGCGCGATTTCACCTTCTCGGACCTGCAGGACGTTTACGCCGGAATGGTGCGAGCCGATGGGACGAATGACGCCGCCACACTGGACAGAAGTCAGCCACGCCGGCCGCCAACTGTTGCGGTGTCGCCGTTAGCCTGCATGCCGCTGGTGGAAACGACCCTCGCCGAGCAATTTCCTCCCAGCGCGCTCGACGGCGTTTCCACCTACTGGCTGGGAGAAACATCCGCCTCGGCGGTCTCCCTCTTCACGCTGCGATATCCCGATCGTGCAACCGCGGCCAGCCAGTACCAGGCGATTGCTGATGCACTTGCCGCCTGCGACGGCCACAAACTCACTGTTGGCCGGGATTCGGGTCTCGTCACCGCCACACCTGTCACCTACGAGAACGGCGTCCAATCCCAGCTGGGCTATCTCGTCAAGCTGGCTACCGGTGATCTCTACGCCATCTCGCTAGTGCAGTACGCCAACACGATCAGCTGGCAGTTCCGGCTCGAGATCGGCCACCAGCCATACGAGCCGTACGTCGCTCAACGGCTGATGGACAGCCTGATGGCGCAGGTGCGCTCGATTGAAGATCTGCATCGCTGACCTTAGCGGACAGCCGGTCATCCTTTCGAGCGAGTTGCTCGGCTTTCAGCCGGATACGCGGGTCCTGGTCGAGGCCCCAATCGAGCGAGCGAGTCCCTTATCGGTCCAACACAGGTTCCGGCAATTCCGGAATAGCTGAGCCGGCGGCGGCGCCGCCCTCGTGCAAGCGCGGCACGTCGCTCAGCAGCCGCTGGGTGTACTCGTGCTGAGGGTTGAAGATCACCTCGTCAGTCTTTCCCTGCTCAACCATCAGCCCATGCTCCATCACCAGGACCCGATCGGCGAGATAACAGGCCTGACCGATGTCGTGGGTGATGAACAGAACCGTGAGGCCAACCTCGTCACGGAGATCGTGCAGCACGTTCAGGATATTCACCCGCAAGGACGCGTCCAGCATCGAAGTGGCCTCATCGGCAACCAGCATCTTCGGGCGTAGCATCAGCGCCCGGGCGATCATGATCCGTTGCCGCTGGCCGCCTGACAGCTGGTGCGGATGGCGGTCCAAGACGTCTTCAGGGCGCAGCCCGACGTGACCAAGTGACTCCTCCATCCGGTCCGCACCGACCTGCTCGTCCAGCAGCCGCAACGACCGGTTGAGCAACCGCCGTACGGTGAAGAACTGATTGAAAGAGGAAAACGGGTCCTGGAAGACGGCCTGCACCTCCCGCCAATAGGCGGTCCGTTCCCTTCCCTTGATGTGCGTCACATCATTGCCCCGGAAGGTCATGATGCCGGACGTGATCGGCAGCAGGCCCAGCACCATCCGGGCAACGGTCGACTTGCCGGACCCTGACTCGCCGACGATCGTGACGACCTCGTTCTCCTCCAAGCCGAATGAGACGTTCTTGACCGCTTCGACCGCGTTCTTGCCATGGCCAAAGGTCTTGGTGATGTCCTTGGCCTCCAGAAGCGTGGTCACGCCGACACCTCCGCCGCGGTTGTCGTGGTGGCATCCTCGGGCTCGTTCTCCCCGTGCACGTAGCCGTCCGCTGTGGCATCGCCCGCGTTGATGTCGTCAGTTGTGACCTTCTGGAGCGGAACTGCCTCGCCCGGATGCTTGAGCGCCCAGAAGCACTTCGAGAACCGCAACTGGTCGCCGACGTGCGGTGGTTCCTCGGTGTGGCACTCGGGATACGAGACGCCGCACCGCGGATGGAACCGGCAACCGGCCGGCGGGTTGGCCAGATTGGGCGGTGCGCCCGGGATTCCCTTCACCCGAATGTTCCGGTACTGCGGCTCGGGGGAGAGCACGGACCCCAGCAACGCCGCTGAATAGGGATGCCGCGGCCGATCCGTGAGCTCGAGCGCCCCGCCGATCTCGATGATCTTGCCGGCGTACATGACCGCTATGCGGTTGGACACCTCGCGCAGCACGGGGAGGTCATGGGTGACGAAGACCACGCCGTACATGATCCTCTTCTCCAACATCTCCAGCAGCATGTCGCAGAGCGCCTTCTGCGAGCTGACATCCAGCGCCGAGGTCGGTTCGTCGGCGATCAGCAGCCGCGGGTTGAGCAGCGTCGAAATGATCGTGACCGTGCGTTGCTTCATGCCGCCGGATAGCTGGTGCGGATAGGCGTCAAGCACTCGGGTGGGTAGCCCGAGGCTTGCCAGCCGGTCTCGAGCACGATCCAGCGCTTCGTCCTTCTTTATCGATCGGTCGTGCGCCTGCACAACGTCATAGACAAGGTCACGAATTCGCATGGTCGGGCTGACGGCGTTCATTGCGCCCTGCGGCAAGAATGACACGATCGAACCGCGCCAGGTTCGCTCTACCTGGCGGTTGCCGCCCAGGTCCTGCACCTTGCCGTCAATTTCCAGGGTGCCGTTGTCCACGTACAGCGGTGGTCGGGCAGTCAGGGAGATGATCGAGCCGAGGGTGGTCTTGCCGCAGCCAGACTCGCCGGCCACCCCAAGCACCTCGCCCTCGTCGATGTAGACGCTGACGTCGTCGACGGCGGTGACCTCCCGACCATCGGGCGTCCGGTAGGACGCTCGGAGATGCTCCGCGTTGAGCAGCCGGGTCATCGGCCGCCTCCAGCCGTCACTGGTGTCTCGAGGGCCGGCGCCTCACCTGCTTGCGGGCTGGCGGCAGCCAACTGCGCGTCAGCACGCTCCTCGTCTGCCGGCCTCCGCCTGCGGAGCTTGCCGCGCCGCAGGCGCGGGTTGAACACCTCGTCCAGGCTGGACTGCAGCAGCAGCAATGAGAACGAAATGATGCTCAGCATGATCGTCGGCGGCAGGAATGCCCACCAGGCCCCGGTCCGGATCGAGCCCCAGGCGATGGCCCAGTAGAGCATGATGCCCAGGCTCACACTGCCGGACGGACCTAGGCCGAGCAGGCTCAGCGTCGCCTCGAACAAGATGGCTGCTGACACTTGCAGCACGAAGGCCATCACCACATAGCTCAGCAGATAGGGCAGGACGTCCCAGGCCAGGATGCTGATCGAGCGAGCGCCGGAAAGCTTCGCCACGTCGATGTGTTCCCGCGTCCGAACGCTGGTCGACTGGGCCCGCACGGCGCGCGCCAGCCAGGGCCATGCGGTGAAGCCGATGACCAGCGCCAGGATCGTGGGTGTCCGGCTCTGCAGCGCGACGCTCACCAGGATGATCACGATCAAGGTGGGAATAGCCAGCGCGATGTTGGTGATGGCGCTCAGGACGTCGTCGACCCAGCCTCCCACATAGCCCGAGACCAAGCCGATGATCACGCCCACCAGGGTTGCGACTGCTCCTGCGACCAGCCCAACCAGCAACGACGTCCGGATCCCGTAGACCAGGTTGGCCATCACACTCTGGCCCTCGTTGTCGGTGCCGAGCCACATGGCGATCGATGATCCGTTGGGTGGATCGTACAGCCCGCCGATGACGGCGTTCGGATCGGTGTTGACGATCAGTGGGCCGATCCCGCCCAGCAACAACGTGAAAGCGATGAGTGCTGCAGCAAACCAGAAGCGGGGAGTGAGGGTGGATAGTTTCATCAGCGTTCTCCGGTCTGAGCGGCGCGGATCCGGGGGTCGATCACGCCGTTGAGGATGTCGACGGCGAAGTTCGCGGCGAGCACCGCGATTGTGATGAGCAGGGCGATCGCCTGGATCACCGGATAGTCATTTTGTCCGATCGCGTTGAACAACAACGTGCCGACGCCGGGGTAGGAGAACACCAACTCAGTCACCAGGGCGCCACCGATCATGGCACCGATCGACAGGGCCAGGCCGGTGATCTGCGGCAACATCGCGTTGCGGAAGCCGTAGCGAGTGATGGTGCGGTCCTTCAACCCAAGGCCGCGGCCGTAGTTGACGTAGTCAGCACCCAGCTCGTAGATCGCCATCGAACGCATGCCGACGGCCTGACCGCCGATGAAGACCAGCACGAGCGACCAGAACGGTAACCAGTAGTACGTAATGGCGTCACCGAAGAACGCAAGGGAGAACTCTGGGGTGAGTCCGAACGAATACGCACCTCCGACGGGCAGCAGGCCGAGCTGGACACCGAAGACGTACAGCAACACGATCGCCAGGCAGTAGTACGGAATGCTGGTAAGAAACAGCGAGCCGAGGAAGGCTCCCCGGTCGAACCAGCCGCCCTTGAAGGCGGCGATCGCGCCCAAGATGTTGCCGACGATCCAGCCGATCAGGATGGCCGGGACCTGCAGTACGAGGCTCCACGGCAGAGCGGCGGCGATCAACGAATTCACCGACGCCGGATACTGCCCGAAGGACGTACCGAGGTCACCCTGGAAGAGGTTGCCGACGTAGATGAAGAATTGCTGCCATAGCGGCTTGTCCAGGCCGAACTCGGCCATGTAGGTCTCGTACGTCTGCTTGGCCGCTTCGCCGGTGGCCCCGCCACCCCGGGTCAGGTTCGCCACGATCGCATCCACCGGATTGCCAGGGACCAACCGAGGCAGCAGGAAGTTGAGTAGCAACGCGACGAAGAGGACGACGACATACCAGGCCGCCCTCCTGCCGAGGTAGCGGGCGAAAGCCATCAGCTGTCCTTTCTACGCGCCTACCTTCTTGATCTTGAACAACCACGTGATGCCTGCGCCCTGCCACATCGGCGGTGCGTACGAGTTCGCCTCGCTCGGGAAGTTCGTCCAGTTGGACTCGTTGAACTCGAAGAACTCCAGCGGCCGGTACATCAGTGGGATGACCGGAATCTCGGCGCGATAGATCTTGTCGAGCGCCTGGATCGCGGTCTTGCGGGTGGCGTCGTCGGTAGCGGCTGCCGCCTGGTCAAGCAGTCCAGGCACATCGGGATTGGAGAATCGGTTGTAGTTGTAGTAGGCCGTCTGGCCCACCTTGGCCACGCCGCGATCATCCAACGCATCGCGGAATCGCACCCATGGGCTGGCTGCGTTGACACCTGTGTAGCTGTACATGGCGAGATCGAAGTCGCCGTTCTGCAACCGGCTGATCATGGTCGGTGCCTGCGGGAACTGGGTCTGGATCCCGATGCCTAGCTCGGTGGCGCTCTTGGCCACGATCTCGCAAGCCGTGTTCCAGTCGGTCCAGCCGGTCGGGGTGATCAAGGTCCAGCCGCCGAGTTTGGTGCCGTCCGGCAGCTGGTAGATACCGTCGGAACCCTTCTTCGCCTTGAGCTCACCTTCGAGAATCTGAACGGCCTTCTCTTTGTTGTAGCTCCAACCCTCCGCCTCGACCGCGGCCTGGTCGTAGTACTTCGACTCGAAGCCGATCGGCACGATGAGGCTGGGATTGGCCGGTTCGGAGTAGTCGCTCATCGCCGTGCTGGCGATGTTGGGATAGTTGATCGCGTAGGCGAGCGCCTGGCGGACCTTGACATTGTCGAGGCCCTTCTTGCTGAGGTTCGGGATCAGCAACGGCAGGTTCCCTGGGAGGTGATACGGCTTTTCCTTCTTCCAGGTGCTGACCGGCTTGCCCTTCTCCCACATCTTCCAGATCTGGGCGGTGAACTGCTGGCTGACGTCGATCTCCCCGGACTCCAGCTTGAGATCGCCGTCGTTGTTGCTCTTGAAGATCGGGTGGTTCATCACCTTCACCGGCGTCTCGCCGAAGGCGGTCTTGCCCCAGTAGTTGTCGTCGCGGATGAGATTCACCTGGGTCTGATCGGCTTTGTCGACCTTGAATGGGCCGCTACCGATCGGCTTCAGGTTGGTCTCCTTGACCAGGTTCTTGCTGTCGATCGCGCTCCACACCGCCTTGGGCATGATCATCACATTCGCGATGTAGTCCTTCACCAGGTTCGGGTTGTAGGGCTTGGTCTTGAGCTTGAAGGTCACCGTCCGTGGGTCGGTCGCGGTGATGGAGTCGACGTACTGCCACACGTTGGAGTACCAAAGCCCGGTGCTGGTCTTGCCGAGACCGAAGGTGAACGCGACGTCATCCGCAGTCAGCTCGCTGCCGTCGTTCCACTTGGTGCCGTCCTGAAGGGGCACCACGATGGTCTGCTTGTCCGGTTCCTGCAGCTCTTTGCCCAGCCCGGGCGCGAGGGAGCCATCCAGCATGTTGAACCGCACCAGGGTCTCGTAGAGGTATTGGGGCTGGCGGACCGCGGTGGGGAAAGCCGGTGTGGGCGCCAAGGGGTTGAAGCTCGACGGCGGGCCCCACTGAAAGCCCGCGACGAACAGCGTGTCTCCCGCCGCTCCGGCACGGCCCGCCTGCGATCCGGAACCAGAGCTTCGGCCGGTTTGGGCTGTGCCGCAGCTGGACGTACCGACACCGATCAACACGCCTCCGACGGCCATTGCTGCGAGGCCGAGGAACCGGCGCCTGCTGGTTTCAGAGCCTCTGACGAAGCTCGCCAGTGTCGGATCTGACATGTCGGTGGGACTAGCTTCGGGGTCGTTCATGCAAAATCCTCCTAGAGATGTACCGATGCGGGGCGGCTGACGAGTGGTAAGCCTCCGAGGGAGCCTTCAACGCGTGGGGCTCGGCCGAGCACAGCGGGATCACGGCACATCACCCCTTAGCTCAAGGCTCCGTAGACAACTCACCACCTAAACAGTCGGGGTGTCAATGCCACCGTCCGAAGCGAGATGGATTCTTAGCCAATAGGATTCGCGATGACATGGCCTCAACGTCTCCGGCGGGGTCACCTGGCCCCATCGTCACTGCCTCCTTGGATTCATCTGCCGGGGTTCTCTGGACCGTCCGGCCGACCAGCGAGTTGCCCTTGGACTGGGCCGGCGTCGCATCACAGCCATGCCCGGCTACCGTCCCCGGCGAGGTTCACGTCGACCTGATGACTGCCGGTTTGATCCCTGACCCGTTCGACGGGGACAACGAATCGCTGCTCGCCTGGATCGGCCGAACAGACTGGATATATCGGGCAGCGTTCGAGTGGGCCGGCTCAGCACTCGCCCGGACGGACCTGGTAGCGGAAGGCCTCGACACCGTGGCCACCGTCACCCTGAACGGTCGGGAGGTCGCCCGGACGGAGAACCAGCACCGGAGTTACCGGTTCGACGTCTCGGACCTTCTCGTCGACGGACAGAATGAGCTAGCGGTGGCATTCGCGGCACCGGTGGTCGAGGCAGAACGTCGGTCCGCCGAGACGGGCGACCGCCCCCATCATTACCCGCACCCGTTCAATGCCATCCGCAAGGCGGCCTTCAGCTACGGATGGGACTGGGGTCCGGACCTCGCCGGCGTTGGTATCTGGAAGCCCATCCGGCTGGAATCCTGGTCCACGGTCCGGCTCGCCGGCGTACGTCCGCTGGCGACACTCGACGGCGGCAACGGGCGCCTCGAGGTCCATATCGATCTTGAGTGGTTGTCGTCTGAGCACGGGTCCGGCACCAAAGTCAGTCTTCAGGCGGCTGGCCGGGAGCGGTCTGTTGAGATTCAACCGGGGCAGACGTCCGCCGCGCTCTCGGTGGTCGTCCCCGACGCTGAGGCTTGGTGGCCGAGAGGCTATGGCGCACAGCCGCTGTACGACATCGCGGTCGACCTGACCGTCGACGGACAGTGGTTGGACGGCTGGCAGGGCCGTGTCGGCTTCCGCACGGTGACCTTGAGCACGAAGCCGGACGACGCCGGCAGCGAGTTCGTGATTTCGGTGAACGACACGCCGATCTTCGTCAAGGGCGCTAACTGGTCTCCCGGTGACGCGTTCTTGACCCGGCTCAACCGCTCGACCTACGAGGGTTCGATCACCGACGCAGTGGACGCGGGGATGAACCTGATCCGGGTGTGGGGCGGCGGCATCTACGAGACTGACGACTTCTACGACGTGTGTGACGAGCTCGGTGTTTTGGTCTGGCAGGACTTCCTGCTCGCGTGCGCCACGTACAGCGAGGAGGCGCCGTTGTGGGGCGAATTCGAAGCCGAAGCAAGGCAGGCGGTGGCTCGGCTCGCCAAGCACCCCAGCTTGATCATGTGGAACGGCGGGAACGAGAACATCTGGGGCTACGTGGAGTGGAACTGGCGGGCGCCGCTGGCTGGACGTACCTGGGGGGATGGCTACTACACGGAGTTGTTCCCGGCGATTGTGGCGGACCTGGATCCGCGGGCGTCGTATATGCCGGGGAGTCCGTTCTCATTCGCCAAGTACCACCACCCCAATGACCACCGGCACGGCAGCGTCCACGTGTGGGACGTGTGGAACTTTGTGGACTACAGCAGGTATCGGGATCGGACGGCGCGATTCGTCTCGGAGATGGGGTTCCAAGGACCACCGGCCTGGTCCACGCTGATCTCCGTCGTGCACGACGAACCGATGGACCCCAATGGCCATCAGATGCTGGTGCACCAAAAGGCGATCGAGGGCAATCTCAAGCTGGAGCGCGGAATCGGCGACCACCTGCCAATGTGGCCGACTGAGCCGCAGGTCGACATCGACGACTGGCATTGGACAACCCAACTCAACCAGGCCCGCGCCGTGGCCTTCGGAATCGCGCACTATCGCAGCCACTACCCGCTCAGCCGCGGCACCGTGGTGTGGTCGCTCAACGACAACTGGCCGGTGATCTCCTGGGCCGCGGTCGACGGCCATGGGATCCGTAAACCGCTGTGGTACGCGTTACGCGCTCTATACGCGGACCGTTTCATGACGATCCAGCCGAGGTCCGAGAAGGACCTGGAACGGCCGACCTTGCTGCTGCACAACGACGCGGCGACCCCGTGGAGTGGCGAGGTGACGATCAGCCGACGTCGAACCGTGGCCGGGGGCGAACCGCTCGGGCAGCAGCAGGTGTCGTTCGACCTCGAGCCCAGGTCTGCTATCGGCATTTCGATCAACGACGAGGTGCTCTCAGCGCTTGAGGACTCGGAGGAGTACCTGGTTGCCCATGAGGAGTCGGCGGCAGCCGCCTACTGGTATTTCGTCGAGGACCCGCAGCTTCAGCTGGCGGCGCCGGCCGACTCGCTGGAGGTGGATGTCGAGCAAACGGGCTTCGGCTACGCCGTCCGCGTCTCCGCGTCATCGTTGGTCAAGGATCTGGCGCTCTTCCCCGATCGGCTCGATCCGGCCGCTCGCGTCGACTCGGCGCTGGTGACCTTGGAGGCCGGCCAAACCCATACCTTTGAGGTGCGTTCGGACCGGACCGACCTTGATGTGGCGGCGCTGGCCCAGAAGCCGGTACTCCGCAGCGTCAACGACCTGATACCGCGCTGAGCGCGCGGTCAGCGCACGTTGAGGATCACAATGATTTTCTCGAGGTGGTGGGACTCGACCTCGAACCTGCCCGGGTCGGACACGACGAACTCGCCTCGGGTGGATTGCCCCGCCTTGACCTCGAGTTCATATCCGGCCTCACTGATGTGCGCGTGGATCTCGTCGTCCTCGTCGCTGGTCACGTTCAAGACAACGGTCTGACCGCGGCGGACGTCGATCTTCTTACCGTTGGGGTCCACCCGGCCGTTGCTGATCGTGATGTCGATCGTCAATGCATTCTCGGCAGGCGAGGAACTCGGACTTGGCGAGGATTGACTGGGCGCGTTCGACGAAGCAGCCGGAGTCGCCGGTTGACTGGGGCTGCAGGCACCGAGCGCCGCAACGGTGATCAAGCTCAGCGCAGCCGCTCTCGTTGTACGACGATCAATCACCGGAAGTCCCATGCTCGGGTTCTACGGCTCGACGGCCGGCGAAGGCCACGGATGGCGGCGCGTCCGCCCCATCCGCGGCGCGTCATTCCGCACCGACGTGGTCACGAGGGAGGCGAGATGTCGGTCCGGCGGGTGAGTTGCCGTGCCACGACACCCACCACGACGAGCAGTGCGACGCCACCGAAAATCCAGATCCAGGTGGGCGCCCTTGTGGAGGCAGCCTTTTCGTCGGAGCTCGGCGCGTCGCTGGGCCCGAGGGTGGCCGACCCTCCGTCGCTCGCCGCTTCAGCGGTGAAGCTGAGGGTGCCGGAGAGGGGATGGCCGTCATCGGCGGTGACTCGCCAAGCCACGGTGTATTGACCGGCGGGGCTGCCACCCTGCAGGTCTTGGCTCACCGTGCTGTCGGCAACCTTCGGCGCACCCACCTGCACCGGTCCCTCTGGTCCGGTGACGACGACCTGGGTACCCATCGGCAACACCGACTCGCTGAAGGTCAACGCCACGACCGCAGGGGTTCGGCTGACCGTCTGCTGGTCGGCCGGCGTCGACGAAATCAATTCGGTGTGCGCGGCGGCGGGGCCGGCAGCGGCCACGAAAGCGGCCACCCCGCCCACGAGAACGAGCAGAATTCGGCGCACGCGAGACTCTGGGCGCGGTCGCCCGGATGGCGCGGTAGTCACGTAGCCGGACCCTTCCTGGTCGGTGGATGCAGACCGAATACCGCGGCCGGCATTCGCCGATGGTATGTCTCGCGCGCGGCAGGAGCGCTTAATATCGCTTATCCCGGTGGTCCAAGGCCGCCAACTGCCGGTTGTACTCACGAAGTTCCGCATCTCCGTCCCGGTCGGCACGGCGGTCAAGGCGACGCGCTTCCTGGGCGTCGCTGCGGACCCATCCCACGACCAGGGCGACGCCGAGCAGAAATGAGGGAATGTCGCCTGCGGCCCACGCGATCGCTCCACCCGTCTGCTGGTCGGCGAGGAGGGCGGCATCGTCGGTCTGGCCGAGGGCGTGCCACCAATCGGACGCGATCAGGGTTCCCGTCGACATCAACGAAATGCCGAAGAAGGCGTGGAAGCTCAGCATCAGCAGCAACAAGATCAATCGGAAAGCGTACGGGGGCCGGCTCGGCCCTGGGTCGATTCCGATCAGGGACCAGATGAAGACGTAGCCGATGAGCACGAAGTGTGCGGTCATCAGGACGTGGCCCGCATGGGTCAGCATCGCGAGTTCGAACAGCGGCGTGTAATAGAAGACGACCAAGCTGGCGATGAACATGGTCGCTGCCACCAGCGGATGGCCGACGACGCGCAGGAACCGCGAATGGACCATCTCCAGCAGCATCTCGCGCGGTCCGAAGCTCCCGTCGCGGCGGGCTTGGAGAGCACGCATGGCCAGTGTGACGGGTGCACCCAGCACCAGGAGGAACGGAACGATCACCATCAGACTCATGTGCTGCACCATGTGAGCGCTGAAGTGCACCCGTCCGTACACACCTGGGCCGCCACTGGTGACGAAAGCCAAGGTGGCACATCCGGCCAGCCACCACGCCAGACGACCGATCGGCCATCGGTCACCCCGGCGTCTGAGCCGGAGCACACCTGCGATGTAGAGTCCGGCGGCTCCCATCGCGACAGTCAGCCAGAGCAGGTCCGGGTAGTACACGGTGAAGTACCGGGCGGACGAAATCGGCGGTGGCGCCGGGTAACCCAGCAAAGCCGATGCTGCGTCGGCCGCCGCCGCCGCCGACGGCGGCGCTGACCTCGACAAGGCGACTGCCAGTCCGATGGTGGCGCCCATGACAGCCAGTTCCACGGTTGCCAGCCGAGCAAACCAGCGGCGGTCGGTGTCCAATCGACGCAATGTGACTCGCCGGTGCAGCCAGCCTGCCGCGCCCAAGAGACTCAACAGGACGGCCTTGCCGATCACGAGCAGCCCGTAGCCGGTGGCCAGATTGGACACCGAGTCCAAGCGCAGCATGGCGTTGATCAGGCCTGAGCCGGCCACCACGACGAAGCAGCAGCCCGCGAGTGTGGAGTAACGGCCGGCCACCACACTGAGTTGCCCGCTCAGTCGGCGCGCCACCAGCAGCAGCGCGGCCAGACCACCTACCCAGAGGCAAACCGCCACCAAGTGCAGCGCCAGACTGTCCACGGAATTGGTGTGGTCCTGTGCGCCCGATGCATGCCCGCCAAGTGCCAAAGGAAGTAGGGCGAGCAGGGACAAGGCGGCGGCCCACGCCACGGTCTGGATCCGCGCCGCGAGAATGGTCAGGCACGCCACGACCACGACCAGCAATAGGCTGACGCCGAGAGCCCCGCCCGCGGGGATCTGCGTCACGAAGGACAGCAAGAGGGCACCGAAGCCGGGTGATCCCACGGGCACCGCGGCGACGTTGGCGGCTTCGAACGCCAGCACGAACGCGGCCGAGCCGGCCCAAACAATCGACGTGGTCGCCGCGCTTCGCACGAGCCACTGACGATTCCCCGACAGCTGATCGTCCCGGACGGACGAGTCCGGCGCGACAAACCAGGCGGCTAGCACAAGCAGGCCGACCGTCAAGGCGGCCGCAAGATCATGCAGGGCTCGAGCAGCCGGCAGGCCGACTCGTACGACAACGCCTGGATCGAAGAGACCGTTGGCCGCCGGCGCCAGCCCACCGGTCACCCCGAGCACGACAATGGCCACGACCATCGCAGCGATAACCGCCCCCGCCAGGGCCAACGGCGCTGCTTCGGTCACGACCGCGTGCGGAGGGTTGGGGACGCCCGCCGCGCCGACCGGGCCGGCGGCGACCTCGGGTCGCCCGCCTCCGGTACGCATTCACACAGTCTAGGAAGAATGAGTCAGCGCGGTTTCCTGGCGCTGACGAGTGCCGGCGGCCCGCTCGGGCTCGGGGAGAGCGAGTCTTCGCCGACAAGCTGACCATGGGAGCTGGTGAGGTGGTACGGGACGCTGGTCACCATCACGCCGGGCGTGAAGAGCAGCCGCGTCTTCAGCCGCAGGGCGCTCTGGTTGTGCAGGAGCTGCTCCCACCAGCGCCCGACCACGTATTCGGGAATGAAGACGCAGATCACGTCTCGCGGGCTCTCCCGACGGATGTCGTTGAGGTATTGCAGAAGCGGGCTACTGACATCGCGGTAGGGGGAGTTGATGATCTTCAGAGGCACTGGAATCCCTCGATCACTCCACTCTTCGGCGAGGGCGTGCGTTTCTGACTCGTCCACCTGGACGGTAATGGCGCTCAACGTGTCGGGATGGGTCGCTCGGGCGAAGGCCAGGGTCTGCAAGGTCGGCATGTTCAACCGGCTGACCGGGACCACCGCGTGGAAACGGCTGGGCAGGCCCACTCCTGCCGGGGTTGGAGCGATCTCGGCAGCGACCCGGTCGTAGTGGCGCCGGATCCCCCGCATGGTGAGGAACAGCAGCGGCATCGCGATGGTGACGATCCAGGCACCATGGGTGAACTTCGTGATCAAGACGATGATCAATACGATGCCGGTGATTGTGGCGCCGGTGGCGTTGATCGCTTGGGAGCGCCGCATTGCAGCTCGCTTGACGCCCGGCACATTGCTGCGCAGCTGGCGTTGCCAGTGTCGGACCATGCCGAGTTGGGACAGTGTGAACGAGACGAAGACGCCGATGATGTAGAGCTGAATGATCGAACTCACGTTGGCTTCGAAGGCGACGATCAAGGCGATGGCGAAGGCCGCAAGCAGCACGATGCCGTTGCTGTAGACGAGCCGATCGCCCCGGGTGTGCAGTTGGCGAGGGAGGAAGCGGTCCTCGGCCAGCAAGGAGGCGAGCAGTGGGAAACCGTTGAACGCGGTGTTTGCCGCCAAGATCAAGATAGCGGCCGTCGCCGCCTGGACGTAATAGAAGAGAGGCCCCGTCCCGAATACGGTCCTGGCGACCTGAGCGAGCACGGTTTGGGTTGGCGTGTCTGCCGCCAGCCCCAGGTCGGTCGGGCTTTCGGCGACGTGTACATCGAAGGTGAGCGCCAAGGCGGTGATGCCGACAAACATGGTGATGGAAAAGAACCCCATGATGGCCAGCGTGTCCGCGGCGTTCTTCGCCTTGGGCTTCTTGAACGCCGGCACACCGTTGCTGACGGCCTCCACGCCGGTCAATGCCGTACACCCTGAGGCAAATGCCCGCATGGCCAGAAAGATCACGGCCACGCCGGCGTAGGAGTGCTCGGCGGAAATGGGCAAGTGAGCGGTCGGCGCGAGCAGCTGTTGGCCGGACAGGAGCCGGTAGCCAGCGACCGCGAACATCGCGTAGATCCCTAGCAGGAAGCCGTAGGTCGGGACTGCGAACGCCGTGCCCGACTCCTTGACCCCGCGCAGGTTCATCACCGTCAGTAACACCACGAAACCGACGGAGAGGCTAACGGCGTGCGTGGACAGCGCCGGGAAGGCTGAGGTGATGGCCGCAACCCCCGCCACGACAGAGACGGCGACCGTGAGCACGTAGTCCACGAGTAGTGCGCTGGCGGCAGCCAGCCCTGCGGATCGGCCGAGGTTGGCGCTCGCCACGGTGTACGCACCGCCACCGTTGGGATAGGCGCGGCAGGTCTGCCGGTACGAGGCCACGACCACCGCCAGCAGGACGACGATGGCAGCGCTGACGTACCAGGCCAAATGGAAGAAGGCGAGCCCGCCCAAGCTCAAAATGAGCAGGATCTCTTCGGTGGCATACGCGACAGATGACAGTGGGTCGCTGCAGAAGACCGGCATGGCGAGCTTCTTCGGCAGCAGTGTGTCCGACAACTGACTGCTGCGCATCGGCCGCCCCACGATCACCCGCTTCAGCCCCTCGCCGATCATGTGCCGCGACCCCGTCACGGGAGCTGGACTGAGCAAGACGGCACCGGAGGTTTCGTGTTCCATGAAACGGATACAAGCTCGCCCGCTCATCGGCGGTGCGCATTTTGACGCGGGATTAATGGCGGCCGGCCGCAATTTAACGCCGCCTTTTCGAAGGGCTGGGAGGATGGCGGCGAGAGGAGAGGAGTGTCAGGGCGTGACCTCAGCACCCCCTTCCAACCCGGGAGCCCTTACCCAGCAGGTGGTCGCCAAGGACCGCCCGGTGGATGGGGCTTCGGGCCTGCCGGCGGTGTCCGGAGGTGTACCGGTCCGAAGGCAGATCGCCGGCGTTGCGGTGGCAATTGTCGGCCTGCCGGTGTTGACCGCTGTGCTCGTCGATGATCGGGACTCGCTCCCGCTCGCGACTCCGGTACTCCTCGTGCTGCTCATTGTGGTCGTGGCCGCCGTGCTGGGCGGTGTCCGCGTGGGTTTGCCGGCGGCGCTTCTCGGCGGTTTGATTCTGAATTGGTTCTTCACCGTGCCGTACGGCACGCTCGCCGTCAACAAGCCCGAGCAGCTGCTCGTCCTGGGGGTTTATGTGACGGTCGCCGCCGCGGTCAGTCTGGTGGTGGGGATCGCGGCTCGGCGCACTGCGGAAGCTACGCGTGCAAAGGCCGAGGCTCAGGCTCTGTCATCGCTCGCGGGCGCCGCACTCGCTGAGCTGGAAACGCTGCCGGGACTCTTGGAGCAGATTCGTACCGTGTTCGGGGTTCGTGAGGTTGCCCTCCTAGAGCACGACGACGGAACGTGGTCCACGGTGGAGACCGTTGCCAGTACGGCGCCACCCCTACCCGACGAGGCCGAACTTCGGGTAGAGGTGGATCCCGGGCTCGCGCTGCTCGTGCGCGGCCCAGCACTTTTCGGTGAGGACCAGCGAGTCCTGCGGTCGTTCGCCCAAGCGGCCGCGACCGCCCTGCAAGGTCGGCGCCTAGCCGAAAGAGCCGCCGAAGCGGCCCAATTCGAGGCCGCGGACCGGATGCGCACGGCCCTCCTCGCGGCCGTTGGCCATGACCTCCGTACCCCTCTCGCCAGCATCAAAGCCGCGGTGAGCAGCCTTCGTCAGCACGACATCGCCTGGACTGCCGAGGAAACCGCCGAGTTGTTGAAGACAATCGAGGACTCGGCCGATCGACTGCACCATCTCGTGACGAATCTTCTGGACGCCTCACGGCTCCAGGCCGGAGTTGTTTCAGCGTCGATCGAGCGAGTCTCGCTGGACGAACTGGTCGATCGAGCGCTCCTGACGGTCACGGAGCCACAGAGAATCGACGTGGATCTTCCTGAAGCGCTTCCCGACGTCCTCGTCGACGGGGGGCTGGCGGAACGTGTCTTGGCGAACCTTCTGGACAACGCGTTGCAGCACAGCCCTCCGGGCTCAGCCGTCACTGTCCGCGGCTCAGGCGGAGCAGACATGGTGGTCTGCGAGATCATCGACCACGGACCCGGCGTGCCCGAACGCCTCTGGCCGCAGATCTTCGCACCCTTCCAACGCTTCGGGGACCGCCAGCCCGGCGGAATCGGGCTGGGGCTCGCCGTGGCCCGTGGATTCACCGATGCCATGGGCGGGCGCCTAGAGCCGGCCGTGACGCCCGGTGGCGGACTGACGATGCAGCTCGTGCTGCCGGCCGCTTCACACTTGACGTGCAGCCAGATGACCCGCGTCCTGCTCGTTGATGATGAGCCGGCTCTGGTTCGAGCCTTGACGATCAACCTCCGAGCTCGCGGCTACGACGTTCACACGGCCGGCACCGGCGACGCTGCGTTGAGAGCGGCAGCGACGTATCCTCCCGATCTTGTCGTTTTGGACCTGGGCCTTCCCGACATGGACGGCGGCGACGTGATCACCGGTCTACGAGGCTGGACCAGAGCCCCCATCCTCGTCCTGTCTGCCCGGGAAGGACAGGCGGCCAAAGTTGCGGCACTCGACGCCGGCGCTGATGACTACATCGTCAAGCCCTTCGGGATGGATGAGCTGCTAGCGCGACTACGTGCCGCCCTTCGCCGCGCGACCGTCGACGACACGCAACCGGCCATTCGGACCGACGACTTCACCGTCGACCTCGCCGCGAAGCAGGTGAGGACCGACGTGGGGGAGGTCAAGCTCACGTCGACGGAGTGGCACCTGCTGGAGGTGTTGGTCCGCCATGAGGGCCGTACGGTGGAGCACCCCAAGCTGCTTCAGGAAGTCTGGGGTCCGAACTACACCGACCAGACCAACTATTTGAGGGTTTACGTCGCTGCTCTCCGCCGCAAGCTCGAACCCGATCCGAGCCATCCCCGCTACCTGATCACCGCCAGTGGCCTCGGCTACCGCTTCCAGAGGCAGAGCTGAACCGAGCAACCTCATTGGCTACTTGGCCTCGTTCGTTTCCGGCTCTACACGCAATTCCCGCTGCCGGAGTCGGCGAACGGAGTCGTGGGATCGGCAACGTACGACCAGCTGTAACTGGTCGGGCTCAACGTCAGCTTCATTACCCCGAAGATGTGGTTCTTGTGGACGACGCTGTTGGCGAGGACGGTGCCGAAACCTTGGGAGTCCCGACCACCGGTGCCGACGGTGATCTGGCGGATACCGGTGCTGGACGCCGAACCCGAGGCAGTTTGCGGAGCGAAGCGCTCGTAGCTATGAGCGTGGCCGGCCAGCAGCAGATCAACCTTGTTCGTGCCCATCAGATCCACGAGCGGTTGGATCTCTGCGGTGTAGAAGCTGCTGGACGACCATCGGGGCTTGTGCGTCAAGACGGCGGTGCACTTTGTGGCCGCATTCGCCTCGAGATCCGCTTTCAGCCAGTTGTACTGCGGAGACCCGACGGCGCAGCCTACGCCGCCGCCGATCCGTGTGCACTCCCCATTGATCACCGCGATGTGCCACTTGCTGGTGCCGACGGGCACATCGAAGCTGTAGTAGCCGTCGCAGTCCTTTTTGCAGCCCGGCTGGCGGGGGGTTGCGGCATCGCCGAAGTAGGTGAAGTAGCCAGCGGCACCGCCGGTCCCGTACTCATGGTTCCCGACCACCGGGTTCGTCTTGCTCTTGAAGGCGCCCCAGCTGTTCTGGTAGCTGACATTGAAATCAGCCAAACTGCCGCTGTTGTACTGCAGGTCACCCATCGCGAACACTCGTGAAGGCGCCATAGCGTCTGATGAGACCGGCGGTTGCCTTCATCCGGCACGTGTCAACGGTGCCGGATCCCGCGTTGTAGCCCGCCTCGGTCGTGCCGCAGGCCACGTCGCCGCCCACTGCGATCACCGTAGAGCCGGAAGGTGGCGCCGTCGAGCCTGATGGGGTTGGCGTCGGCGTCGAGGTGGTGCCGCTGTCGACCACCAGTTGGGGACGGTATTCGACGGTCGGGTTCTCCCGGCTGGGTGGGCTCTTGCTGGTGGCGCTGGTGGTGTCTAGGGCAAACGACACTAAGCCGTTGCCCTTGACCAGTGACGTGACGTCGAAGGAGAGGACACTGTAAGGCGCTGATGGTGTGGCGGAGGCCACCGTCGCGCCGATCGGTGGCGCATTGTTATAGGTCACACCGGTTTCGGTCCAGGTGGTGTCCGCTACTGACTTCACATTGAATGGCGTCGTCGACGAGAGGGGGCTCACAACCTTGAGGGTGGCCCGAGTCGGTGCCCCGGTGAGGCCCTGCACATCGAACTTCAGGTAGGCCTTCGAGACGGGGGAGCCGTCGATCCGGAGGGAGTCCGTCGTGCCGTAGTTTGTGTCGGGGAAATCGGCCTGGACATGGCTGTCCGCGACCGGGGTCAGCGTGGTGGACGCAGCCTGGGAGATCGGAGCACCCAACGTGAGCCAGGCGGTCCCCAACATCACGGCTGCGAGCGCTGTGGCAATTCGGTTCCTCATGATGTCGCCTATTCGCCTTCCAGAGCTTGGTCCAGTGGCAGCGAGGCGTCGGCTCGTTGAGCGAGGCCCTCCGCAGCCAGCCGCTGGGCTCCGGCGACGTCGCCGGCCAGGCAGGCCGTCGCCGCCTGCTCGATCTTGTCCTCCCCTGCCCGGGCCAGATCGTCAATTTCCGCGACTGGGGCTCGACTTTGCGCCTTGAGCGCCTTGATCGCGGCATTCAACCGGTGACATGGAGCAGCGTTCGGGCCGGCGCTGCCTATCTTGTTTTGAACGACCGGAACGAGTGCGTCGTTGAGCTCGATCTGAGCCTTTTCGCGGGCCTTGAACCACTTCTGGACGTCCGCCCGGTTGCCAGGCGGCGCGCCTGCCGCCTCCGCTGAGGGCTCTGAAGGGCTGCCTCCGGTCGTCACAGTGATCATGACTCCCAGCAGGGCAATCGCCGCGATCAGGATTGAGACGTAGACGGTTGACCTGGCCGGGCGACGCGACCAACGGGTGCGAGGCCTATCTTCTGGGGTGCTTGTGTCCATCTCAAATCCTGCGACGAAGGAAATAGGGGGCGTCAGCTCGTGTCGAGAGTTCAGTAGCAGCGCGACGGGCGCGCCACGGCCCTCGCGCAGTTTGAGCCCCCCACAGCGAACCGGCAGTCAAGTAAAACACGACATCATCGTCAGCCTGCGTGATTTCGCGGTTGATATGTGTAGGCCTTTGGATCTCGTTCTAACCGATATATCGTTGACGTATCGGTTCAACGTCTCTGAGAGGTGATTGCGGTGGGTGCAGCGTACGCAATGGGAGCGCCCTGGATGGCTCCCTGGTTGAAGTTCGCCAGCCGATGTGCGGGCGAGCGAGCAAGGAACAAGGAGGACTGGTTCGCGATGATGACAGGCCGACGCACCCACCCATCGCCGCCTTTCGGGGGATGGGGGTTTTTCGGCGCTCAGCCGCCCCTCGGTCCGCCGTGGTTCGGTGGCGCTCCCGGCTGGCGCGGTTCGAAGGCCCGCCGGGGCGACGTTCGGTCGGCAATCCTGGCCGTACTGGGTGAGCGCTCGATGAACGGGTACCAGATCATCCAAGAGATTGCGGAGCGCAGTGGCGGGGCGTGGAAGCCCAGCCCAGGCTCGATCTACCCGACTCTGCAGCAGCTGGAGGACGAGGGCCTGGTGCGTGCCGACGAAGACAGCGGCCGACGCACCTTCACGTTGACCGATGAAGGTCGCGGCTACGTTGCCGAACATCCCGAAGAGGTCGCAGCACCGTGGAAGGGCTTCGCGGAGGCGGGCGAGGACGACGACGGTGTCAAACCGCTGATCGGACAGGTTGCCACCGCCGTGTGGCAGATCGTCGCGATGGGCAGCCCCGAACAGCAGGCGAAGGGTCGCGAAGCACTTATTGAGTTCCGACGTAAGCTATATGGAATCTTGGCCGATGACGACCCTCAGGCGGACTTGTGACGAATCAGCCCCCACGCCGACCCGGCGGTCTTCCCGTTCACCAGGTATGGGTATGGCCGCCGCCGGCGCAAGCGTTCGGCAGCTGGGCTCGACCGACCGGGCCCGTACGGATCGGGGATGCTGAGCGGGATACCGCGGTTGCCGCGCTCGGCGACCATTTTGCGGCCGGGCGCCTCGCCCGGGAGGAGTTCGACGAGCGGATCGATCAGGCCATGCAGGCCAGATTCGAGTCTGATCTCCAACCGCTGTTCGCCGATTTGCCGGGCGCCGCCGGGTCCGAGCGGCAACCCGCGGCAGGCTGGCCAGCCGGCGCAGCTCCGCGAGTACCTGTGTTCCTGTGGTTCTTGCCAGTGTTACTCGTGGCGCTGATCGTCACTGCCATCGCGCTGAGTGCGCCGTGGATGCTGTGGGGGGTCTTCTGGTTCTTCATTCTCAGCCGATTCTGGATGCGCCGACCGCCTCGGTCAGGGCCCTGGCGTCGCTGAACGCTCCACCTCTTACGGAGGTCGTCACTCCAGCCATTCGGTGACGAACCGGGCGTTGGCGTGGATGTGTACGCCCTCGTATCCGTCCGGCCCGGTCTCGAACTTGTGCGGCGTATTGGGCGGAACCACGAGGACTTGCCCGGCGTGTCCCTGCAGCTGTTCGGATCCGACGGTGAACGTTGCCCAACCGCGTCGAATGATGAAGGTCTCGGCGTAGGGGTGCTGGTGCAGCCTGGGTCCGACTCCGGCCTTCGTGGTGGATTCCAGGATGATCGAGACGTTCGCGTTGCCGGGGAGCTCTTCGTAATCCTCGGTCCAATCCTCGCCGTCATCCCGGCCGTCAGCACGATCAATGACAAAAGCGTCCATCGAGCGAAGCTAGCAGCCGCGCCCCTAACGCCTCCGAATGCGTAGGCCGACAGCGCTCATGCCGAGCACCAGCGGCATCAGGAGCACCGTAGGCAGCACGCCCCGCTCGGACTGGGCCGAGCGAGCCTCGACATCGATCTTCACCAGGGGACTCACGACCAGGCCCTCCGCTCCAGACACTTCGGCGCCTTCGGGCAACACCACGACGTAGGCCGCGAACTGCCCGGCGTTGACCGCCTGAATGTCCCAGGACAACGTTCGGCTCTCGCCTGGCCGCAAGCTAAGGCTCTGGCTGCGACTCGAGGACCAATCCTCTGGATCGACGTACACGTCGTCCTGCATGCTGGCGACGTTGAGATGCGCCAGCACATCACCGGTGGGTGCACTGCCGTTGTTGGCAACCTGTGTATTGATCGTGAAGCGGCCCCCGAGCACCGTCGCAACACGCGTCGGGTCGGGCGTGATCTCGACGCTGAGCGGTGACGCCCACGCCGAGGCTGTCGAACAAGCCAACAGCACGGCCAGCAGCCCAGCGAACAGGATTGCCCGTTTCATCCCTTGTCACTTCCCGCGGTCAGTCGAACAAGCCGAGGGCCAGCGATCGCGAGTGCGCCACCCGCCAGCACCACGGCGAGCAGTGGGGAGACAAGGAAGGACAGGTCCTCGGTCCAGGGCTGCGCCTGAACGAGTTGCCCGGAGATGTAGGCCAACGCGGACGCCACGGGGTTGAGCCGCTCGATCACGTCGAAGAACCAGCCCGCAGGCAAGCCGCTGGGGAGCTGGGTGGGGGCAAACAAGATCACCAGCAAGAACAGGCTGACGGCCAGACTGATCCTGTTCGAGCTGGAAACGGCACTGATCAACAACCCGATACAACCCAGACCGAGGGCGACGAGAGTGCCGACCAGAAGGCCGAGGGTAAGCGCCCGGGAGAGGATCCCGACGTCACGGGCGAGTAGCCACAGATACGGGACGCTGACGACATACGCGCCGAACCACAGTGACATGCCGGCAATCAGTTTTCCGGCGATGATCGCCCGGCGAGAGACGGGGGTCACGAGCAAGCTCTCCAAGGTTTCGCGCTCGCGCTCACCGCTGATCGCGTCGGCCGTCACGACCAGGGTGAGCAGCACTCCGACACCAACCGCAAACTGCAGGACGAGGTTCACGGCTTCCCGTCGCTCGAGGAAGTTCAGGGCCTGGTTGGTCGAAGCCAGGTAGGTCACCGCGCTGAGCAGGACACTGAGACAGAACAGCAAAGCCAGGCCGCGGCCACTCTTCCAGAGATCGCGGCACTCCTGCCCGGCGACCACCAGCCACCCTGGGGCGCCGGTGGTGCTGCCCAGATCGCGTGAGCCGTAAACGTCTGCCGACGTTGCCCGCGCGGTCATCCGGCCGGCTCGCGGGTCAGCTTCAGGAAGGCGTCGGAGAGCTGGGCGCCTTCGACCTCGAACGAAAGCACGGGCACTCCTGCCTTGGCCACAGCCATCAGAGCGGCGTTCGATGCCGTCGTCGCGACCGTCGGACTGCAAGCTGGCCGAGCCAGGGAGCACGATTCTGAGCACGTCAGGTCTTTCGGCGGTCTGCGTCACGATGAGTTCCGGCAAGTCGGCCAGAGCGCGAACGGCCCGTTCGACGAGATCGCTCGGCACCCGCAACTGCGCAAATCGCTCGACGATGGCCGCGCGGATAACCTCACCGACACTGCCGGAGACGAGCACCCGGCCCCGGTCGAGAATCACGACTCTCGAACAGGCCTGCTCCACTTCCGGCAAGGTGTGCGTGCTGAGCACGACGGTCGCTCCGCGCTGGGCGATGTCGCGCACCAGGTTGAGCACCTGAGCCTGACCGGCGGGATCGAGGCCGAGGGTCGGCTCGTCGAGAAAGACGACGGCTGGGTTGTTCACGAGTGCCCGGGCGATGCCGAGGCGCTGGCGCATGCCGCGGCTGTAGCTCGATATGGAGGAATCGGCCCGCTCGGCGAGACCCACCTGGACAAGGAGATCATCGGTCGCGCTTCGAGCGCTTTGGCTGGTCCGGCCGTAGAGGCGGGCGTGGTAGCGCAGATATTCGCGGCCCGTTTGAGAACGGGGATATCCACTGCTCTCAGGCAGGACGCCGACCCGTCGCCGGATCTCTGTTGCCGCGGTCCAGGGCTGACCGGCGACCCAAAACTCCCCGCTTGTCGGTGTGAGCACCGTGGTGAACAGTCGAATCGTCGTCGTCTTGCCAGCTCCGTTGGGGCCGAGCAGTCCCACCACATCACCCGCAGCGGCCGAGAAGCTGAGGTCCTCGATGGCGCGGTGTGGTCCGTAGCTCTTGGTGAGTTGTGCGGCTTCCAAGGTGACGCTCATCGTGCTCCCGGGGGTAAGAGCTCTGATGCGACCGGACGTGCCTTTCATATATCATTCCCGCCGCGAAGCAAAAAGAAGAAGATCTACGCAGCGATTCTGATCGCGACGGCACGCGCTTCGCGAGCAATTTCACGGAGCAGCCCTGCCAGTTCGACGCTGATGCCCACGATGTAGAGACCCGGTGCGCCGGGCATGGTTTGGGCACCGTGCACCTTGGGGAATCCGGATTCGTCAAGCACGCCAAGATCACCGACCAGTTGCTCGATATCGGGCCGATATCCGGTGGCGGCGATGATGTCGTCCGGCCTGAGAACTGTCCCGTCGACCATACGCAGGTCCTGGCCCTGAACCGATTCGACGGGTGGCACGACCCTGATCCGACCCGACCGTACGGCGGCCACGAATCCGTGATCAAGAATCGGGACAGTGTGGGAACGGAGGAAGTGTGTGAATCCGTCACCTGGAGGCGCCGGCAGGCCGTACCCGCTCAAATTCGGCACGCTGAGTCGTCGTAGCACCCCGGCTAAGGGGTTCATCACAGTCTCCGGTACGCGCCGAAGGGCGATCCCCAGAAGTTGGCTGGGAACGCCGAGGACGTCGCGCCGGATGATGTTGGGCGGCGTCCGTACGGAGAGGTAGACCTCGGCAGCGGCCTCGGCCACTTCCACTGCGATCTCGGCCGCCGAGTTTCCGGCCCCAACCACGAGGACTCGACGGTTGCGATATCCCAAGGGCTCGCGATAGTCCCCCGAGTGTCGGAACGATCCAGGAAATGACTCGAGGCCCGGCCAGTCCGGAAGATGGGCGGTGTGGCTGGCGCCGGTCGCGAGAACGACGGTGTCTGCCTCCCGGTCGCCGGCGGAGGTCTGAAGCCGCCAGCTCCCTGCCTCCCGCTCGATCCGCTTGACCTCGACTCCGAACTCGGGATCAATCTGAAATCGGCGGGCGTACTGCTCGAGATAAGCAACAAGATCATCTCGCCGGACCCATGCACCATAGCGTCGGGGGATCGGTGCGCCAGGCAGTGCGGAAAGCCAACGGATCGTATGCAGCTGAAGACTGTCGTAGCGGTCACGCCAGGCGGGACCGACAGAGTCCGCTCTTTCCAGCACGGTATGGCTCACCCCACGTTGACCCAACATCGCGGCGACGGCGAGACCTGCTGGGCCGGCTCCCACGATGACAGTCTTGGCGGCCATGCCCGCACCCTATGCGGCGAACCCGAGCCCAGTAGGTTGAAAGCTGGAGCCTTGGGTAGCTGTGATGCTGTTTCCGTATGCGTCAGAACAGGAGCGTGATGTCCGAAGTCGACCCCGAGCAGGGTGATGTCCTCGAGCCGGAGGAGGATCCTGGCCTACCTCGGCGGCGAAGCGAGCACGGAGGCATGCCGCTGCGTCCCGATGATGATGCTTTGGAAGTGGCGGTCGAGCGGGACCGGGTGGCTGCCGGAATCGCTGACTATGCTCCCGACGACGTGCCACCGGCAACTGACCCGCCGCCGGACGATGCCGCCGATGTGGTCGACCTCGCGCAGCGGGGGTTGCTCGGCGATACCAGCGCCCCGCATTCGTAAAAAGACTCCGCGGACGGACCTAGTCGGAATCTTTCAGCTGCGTGACTGTGCGTCGATGGGCCCGGGGTCTGGTATCGGCTGCGGTGGGCCAGGCGGGCTGATCGGGGGACCTGGGCTCGGTGTGGGAATCGGGTCGGGCCCCGGCGGTGCGGGATGCGGCTCCACGGGTGGCATGCTCACTGTTGTCTCCTCATCAGTCGTGACCATTGTCGCCCTCAGCCGATCCACGCCCGGCCGTTCGTTGAAATCAGCGACCTACAGTGGCAGCCGTGAACGCGCGCTGGCTGGTCGTGCTCGGCACGGCCACGGCGCTTGTCGTCACACCACTAGTGATCAATGCACGCCCGGCCAGGCCGTCCTCGGAGATTTCCCCGGTCGCGCTCGCCGAACGAGTTCAGGGTTCCAGCCGGATTGGATGGTCGGGCTTTGTCGAAAGCTCGGGCACCCTGGACGTGCCCGACAGCGACTCCTTTGCCAATTTGGCCGCACTCCTTGGTGAGACCAACGAGTTGCGAGTCTGGTGGCGCGACGAAGAGGATTGGCGAGTCGACCGCATCCGCAGCACAGGTGAGGCGGACCTGTTCCGGCAGGGCCGGTATTCAATCCGCTGGGTCTTCGAATCGAAGACCGCGACCATCTCACCGATCTCGAAAATCCGCCTTCCTGACGCATCCGATCTTCTTCCTCCGACTCTCGGGCGCTCCATGCTGCAAGGCGCACATGACAGCGAGCTGACGTCGCTTCCGCCTCGAAGGGTCGCGGGAATCGACGCTCCAGGGCTGCGACTGGTGCCTGCCGAGGCGGGCACATCGGTTCGCCAGGTCGACGTCTGGGTCGATCCCCAGAGCGGGCTTCCGCTGCAGGTTGAGCTGTACGGTGCGGACGAGCAACGACCCGTCCTTCGTACGGTCCTGCGCGAACTGAGTGTGGGCACACCTCCGGACGGCGCCACGAGATTCGCTCAGGCCGAGGGCATCCGGCTCGACTACCAGGACTCAGTGGACGTCGCCGCCGCCGCCAATGCCTTCGCTCCGGCTGATCTGCCCGCCTCGTTGGGCGGCCTGAGCTCACGTAATGGCGAGGACCCGTCCGCAGTCGGAATTTATGGGCGCGGTCCCACGACGCTCATCGCACTCCCGCTGCGGAGGGAGGTCTCCAGACCGCTGCGGCAACGGCTGCGCGACAGTGCGAATGCTCAGGAGACCGACGTGGGAACCTTGTCCCGCGTCGGTCCTGTGGGGTTGCTGCTGACGCGGTACCGCAGGGACGATAGCCGATTTCTGCTGGCAGGAACGGTGACCACCGATGTGTTGACGCGTGCCGCGACCGATTTGCTGGCGGGCACATGACGGACAAACCCATCAGCAACGGGCATGTCGTCCGAACTCGTGGCCTGACGAAACGCTACGGCGAGGTTCGCGCGGTCGACGCCGTAGATCTGGAGGTAGGCGAGGGCGACGTCTACGGCTTTCTCGGCGCGAACGGATCGGGCAAAACCACGACCCTGCGGATGCTGCTCGGACTTGTGCTGCCCACTTCGGGCGACGCGCAGGTACTGGGGCAGCCAATGCCTGCGGCCCGCCGCACCGTGCTGCCGCGAATCGGCGCACTCGTCGAAGGCCCGGGTGCCTATCCTCACCTGTCCGGCAGGGCGAACCTCGCGCTGCTCGAGGCCACCGGCTCGGACCGCAGTGCTAGACCGGAGCGCAAGGCCCGGATCGGAGCCGCACTCGAGCAGGTCGGGCTTGATCCCGGTGATCGCCGGCCCACCCGTGCTTACTCGCTCGGCATGCGGCAGCGGCTCGGACTGGCGGCCGCGCTGATGCGCCAACCATTGCTGCTCGTACTGGACGAGCCGAGCAACGGTTTGGATCCGCAAGGCATCCAGGCGATTCGGCAGCTCATGCTCGACCTCAACCAGCGCGGCACGACGATCCTTCTCTCCAGCCACCTTCTTGCCGAGGTCGAGCAGATGTGTACTCGGGTCGGCGTTCTCGACCGCGGGCGTCTGGTGCTGCAGGAGCGGCTTGACGTTCTGCTCCGCCCGACCGGCCTCGTCGACATACGAACGCCGGACGCCTTCCGCTGCGCGTCCCTGCTGGGCGATGACGTCGTTCTGGTCGAGGGTGAGCGATTGGTGGTCCGCTCCGATGACCCGGCCGGATTGAACGCGCACCTGGTCGGCCAAGGCGTACGCGTGATGGAGGTCGGTTTCCACCGTCGCGATCTCGAGCGGGTCGTGCTGGAGGCGACAGCCGGGGCCTCATGATCGCTGTCGAGTTGATCAAGATGATCTGGCGGCCGCGGACCTGGCTGATCATCGGGATGCTGCTCGCCCTGCCCACGCTGGTCGCCGTTCTGCTTGCGGTGACCGACCTCGCTCCGCGTCCAGGTACCGGTCCACCGTTCCTCTCGGCCGTGCTGAGTGACGGCACGCTGTTTCCGCTTGCTGCCCTGGGCGTGGTGCTGCCCCTTTTCCTGCCCATCGCGGTAGCGGTTCTCGGCGGCGACGCCATCGCCGGTGAAAGCCAGACCGGGACGCTGCGCTACCTCCTCGTGCGGCCGGTCAGCCGGACGCACCTGTTGCTGGCCAAGCTCACGACCGTTGTCGCGTTTGTCCTGCTCGCCGTGCTCGTTGTCGCCGCGGTGTCATATGTCGAGGGTCGGCTGCTGTTAGGTAAGGCTCCGGCCGCCGGCACGGTCAGCTTGAGTGGGTCGACGCTCACTGAGGACCAGCTGGGCTGGCGGACGGCGCTTGCCTTGGGCTACGTCGTGGTCTCGATGCTGGGCGTCGCGGCCGTCGCGCTGTTCTTGTCGACCCTCACCACATCCTCCATCGGCGCCGCACTGGGAACGGTCGGTGTGCTGATCGCGTCGACCGTTCTGTTAGGTCTCGACGCCGCCACCGCCCTCCATCCGTACCTCCCGACGCGCTACTGGCTGGCGTTCGTCGACCTGTTCCGCGACCCGATTCTGTGGCGGGACGTGGAACGTGGCCTCCTCGTCCAGCTCAGCTATCTGCTCGTCTTCACATTGGCGGCCTGGGCGAGCTTCAGCACCAAGGACATCAACGACTAGCAGCGAACATCGGTGGGCGAGTGCGGCGGCCCCACGCCCAGCACTGAGCCAAGTGCGGCCAGAACGACCGGATCACGCGGCAGTTCGCCGTGGGCGGCAGTCGAGGCCTGGCAGACGTCTTGAATCCGGATGTTGATGGCTCCCTCCAGAGCGGCCGAGTCGACGGGTGTGACCACTTGATCCGATGTTGACCGGATGGTGGCCCACAGCGGTCCAGCTGGAGTCTCGTCACCGGCGTTGAGCCGTCGCAACACATCGCTGTCGGGCACCAGCTGTTCACACGCCGGCGGGCAACCGCCCGCGAACTCGGCGCCGAGCGCGGCTTGGACGGTCCCGTGGTGGGGTGATCCGAGCGTGAGCACCCGGCGAGCCAAACGATCTCCACCCTCGTCACGCACCCAGAGCCGAGCCACCACGCCACCCGCCGAGTAGCCGACCAGGTCGACCGACGTCGCACCACTGTCCTGGACTGCGTGCTCGGCCACATCGCCCAGGTGTGCGGCCTGGGCCCCTAGGTCGCCGGTCCCGTCGCCGGGCGGTGCGACGATCGTGACACTGCGGCCAGCCGATCGCAGTGCGGCTGCCAACGGCTGCAGGGAGTTGATATTGCCGCCGTAACCGGGCACCAGGAGGACTGGTCCCGGCTTGGACTGCGGGACCGGTGCCGCCGAGGTCGAGCGCGCCCGTACGACGGCGATCGCACCGATCGTGATCAACAACAGGCCAAGGCACGCAGCAACGAGCACGAGTCGCCGTCGCTGTGGAGAGAGGGCGTCAAGCACGATCAGGCGATCCGCAGGTGCATGACAACGCCGGCGTGGTCAGACGGCCACAGTCCCGTCCAATCATCACGGTCGGTGAGCTCGTCGCCGATGACATTGCCGCTGCCGCCCGTGACGCCGGACTCGGCCGTCGGCCGGAGAAGGACCAGGTCGAGGCGACGCGTGAAGCCCTCGGCCGTTTGATCATTGACGAGCTCGCTCAATGCCGCCGTGAAGCCGGGGCCGGCTGACGACCGCTGCTGCGACCAGAGATCGGTGAAGCCACCGCGTTCGGTAAGCAGTCGGTACGCGGCGGATGGCGGGGCTTTGTCCTGCGGCCCAACAACGCCGCTGTTCGGGTCGGAGTTACAGTCGCAAACGATCACTGCGGCCATCGGGCCAGAAGTCGCCGGTCCGGCCAGAAGTTCGCCGGCTTGGGCCAGCGCAAGGTCGGCGCTCAGGGACTCCAAATGGGTTGTCACAAACCTCAGACGTGCCCGGCCAACGGCGACATCGGCCCACGCGTACCCCCGGATGAACGCGAAACCGACGCCGGCCAACGTGACGTCGATCCGGTGAGCGTACTGGCCCCCGCCGCTGTCGGTGACGCGGGCCGCGCTACCGTGCCGCACCATGATCACGTCGCGCACGGTCAGCCGAACGTCCCTGCCGTTCTCGACAGTCCCGCGAAACGGATTCCCCGTGAATGCCGGGCCCTCGACGTCCGACTCCTGCTGCATTGACGCGACGTCGTACGGCACGCCGCGCTCGGTCAGAGCCCGGCGCAGGATCTCCAAAAAGTCCGAGTCGATCTCGACGGCATCAAGGCGGCCCAGGTGATCCAGCTGGAGCGGCCCATGCCGCCACAACGCCACCTCCTGTAAGCCCACCAGATCGGGTCGGGCAGCAGCGATTTCACCGGCCAGCAACTCGCTCCGCGCATCGAAGTTCGTGCTCTGGACAGTCTCCCGCAACTCGTGGTTCGCATGACCGAGCGCGAGCAGAGCACCGTGCCCGGTACGGCCCTGCGCTGCTCGCAGCGGCCGGTTGATATCCGCCCCCAGGTAGAGATTGCGGGTCATCACCGTGAGTGAGGACTCGCCATCCTTCGCCGAAGCGCGGACGATGAAAACAGCAACCAAGGCCATGCAAAGCAGCAGCAGAGCGACGATCAACCGCAGCCGTGCCTGGGTCAGACTCAGTTGCATCTCACCAGTCCAGATTCGTGATTAAGGAGCCAACCTATGTCAGCAAGCATGGCGGAGTCGGGAGTCGTGCACGGTGCCGCTCCGTCTGGTCAGGCACCCTAGATTCACGCCCCAGTCCCAGCCGATCCGCATCCCCCTCGTCGGCGTTGGATGGTCAGAGCAGCAAGGGCTGATCGTTGATCGCAGCCGGATCGGCGCGGGCGGGGCTAACGCCGCTCGGCCGGTGCCCGCCGAGGCCGTCAAGCCCGTGCCGGCGCAGCATGGCGGTAGCCCGGCGGGCCAGATCGGAGGAGTAGGAGCGCGATACGTACGCGCCGCCGCCATACAGCTCCGCGTAGGCATCGATCAGCTCCGGGTAATGGCACGCCAGGTAGCGCAGAAACCATTCCCGTGCGCCGGGCCGCAGATGGAGCGCAAAGACCGTCGCTCGAGTCGCCCCGGCGGCCGCAACCTGGGCGAGCACCCGATCAAGATCATCGTCGCTGTCCGTGATCATCGGCAGCACCGGTGCAACCAGCACCGCGCACGGCAGGCCGGCGTCGGTGATCGCCCGGACCAGAGCCAGCCGTGCCTTCGGTGTCGGCGCGCCAGGCTCCAGCGCTTCGTGAATCTTCTCGTCCGCGAGCGCGATCGAGACTGCCATGCTCACGGGGACGCGTTCGGTTGCTTTGACCAGCAGCGGCAGGTCCCGGCGTGCCAAGGTTCCCTTGGTGAGGATAGAGAACGGCGTACCGGTCTGGGCGAGGGCGGCAATGATTCCGGGCATCAGCCGGTATCTGCCCTCGGCGCGTTGATACGGGTCGGTGTTGGTGCCGAGTGCCACTGGTTCGTGGGTCCACGATGGGCGTCGCAGCTCGCGGGCCAGCACCTCGGCGACGTTGATCTTGACCACGATCTGACTGTCGAAGTCTTCGCCCGCATCAAGATCAAGATACGTATGGGTGCGCCGGGCGAAACAGTACGTGCAGGCGTGGCTGCAGCCTCGATAAGGATTGACTGTCCAGTTGAACGGCACCCGAGCCGCCGCCGGCACCCGATTCAGCGCAGACTTCGCGAGCACCTCATGAAAAGTGATGCCCTCGAACTCCGGAGCGCGGACCGTCCGGACGAGATTCCGCAGGCGCTCCATGCCCGGCAGGGCATCCACGTCCGCCGGCGCTGCCGCCGAGATCTCCTGACCGGCCCACCGCACTCAACTATTCAAACACAATTTCGATTAAACGCTAAGTTTGATGGTGGTCGCGAAGTCGGGTTGAGTCGGCGACTTCGCCGACGATCTGCTCGAGAACGTCTTCGAGTGCGATGACGCCCTGCGTCTGGCCGTTCTCATCCACGACCCGAGCCATATGGGATCCACTGCGTCGCAGGGACGCCAAGACGGTCTGCAGTGTCGCAGTGGTCGGCACGTCGCTGAGCGGTCGGATCCATCGACGATCGACTGGCCGGTGGCGACGCACCGGGTCGGTGTCCAAGACATCGGCCAGGTGGATGTAGCCGATGAGTTCTCGCGCACCGGAAGCGTCTCCACCCTCTACCCTGACCGGGAAGCGGGAGAATCCGGTCGCTGCGACCAGCTCCTCGATGCGGACCGGCGTGACGTCGGGTGGCACGGTGACCATCGTGTCGAGCGGCAGTCGAACCGCGTTCGCGTTCATCTCCTCGAACGCCAGCGCGCCGGAGAGGAGTTCATGCTGGTCAGGCTCGAGTAGCCCTTCTTCTCGCGACTCTCCGATCAGGCCCGCAACCGCATCGCGATTCGGTGCATCGCCGATTTCACTGACAGGCTCGATGCGCACCAGGCGCAGCACACCGGTAGCGACTGCGGTCAGGCTGATGATCAGCGGACGGAACACGCGTACGAACGCCAGCAGCGGCGGCGCGAGCAGCATCGCGGCACGCTCGGGTCCGGTGAGGGCGAGATTCTTCGGCACCATTTCCCCGAGCAGCATGTGCAGGGCCGAGATCAGCGTCAGCGCCACGGCGAGCGAGACGGGGTGGACGAGCTGAGAAGGCAGATGCGCTGCTTCGAATAGCGGGATCAGAAGCGTGGCGACGGCAGGTTCACCGAGTGCGCCGAGTCCGAGTGAGGCCAGGGTGATCCCGAACTGGCAGGCCGAGATCATCAGTGGCAGCTGCTCGATGGCGCGCAGCGCGGTCCGGGCACTGGCCGAATTGCGGAGCAGCGGCTCCAGTCGGCCGCGCCGGGCTGCGAGCACGGCGAACTCGGCCCCGACGAAGAAGCCGTTCGCGGCAATGAGCGCGACCGACAGCAGCAGCAGCGCGGCCGTCACCGGTTCGGCCCTTCGGCCTTGTCGATGTCGCTGTCGTCGCCGTCGGTCTGCTGGCCCTCGGTTTCCTCGGCGAGTGGTGTGAGCCGGATGCGGTCGATTCGCCGGCCGTCCAGGCGTTCCACCCTGAGCCTCGCGCCAGGCACGGTCACCTCGTCGCCGACGTCAGGAAGCCGCCCGAGAATCTGCAGGATGAGCCCGGCAACCGTCTCGTAGTCGCTACCTTCGGGCAGCTCGACACCGATGGCCGCCTTGATCTCGTCAGGTCGCTGCAACCCCGACAGCAGCCAGGTTCCATCGAACTGCCGGCGGATGCCTGGCGCCGTCGCGTCGTGCTCGTCCACCACGTCGCCGACCAGCTCCTCGACCAGGTCTTCGAATGTCACGATCCCGGCGGTGCCGCCATACTCGTCGACCACCACGGCGAGTTGCAGCCCCTGCTGCTGAAGCACGTCCAGCAGCGGATCAAGTCGCATGAACCTCGTCACCACGACCGGCCTGCTCATCACGTCTCGCACCCGCGTGGAACTGCGCTCGGACTCCGGTACTGTCACTGCCTTCTTGACGTGCACCAACCCGCGGACGTCGTCGAAGCCATCCCCGATGACTGGGAACCGAGAGTGGCCGGTGGACCGGGTCGCCTCGATCACCGCCACCACAGGTGCCGCCTCCCGGACGGTCCGCATCCGGGTGCGCGGCGTCATCACATCAGAGGCCGTCTTGTCACCGAACCTCAGCGAGCGTTCCAGGAGCGCTGCCGTCTCTTGCCCAAGTGCCCCCTGAGCCCCGGCCCGTCGCACGACTGACGCCAGCTCGTCAGGCGTACGGGCCGACCGCAGCTCTTCCACGGGCTCCACCCCGACGAGCCGTAGCAGCCGGTTGGCCGTGCCGTTGAGCAGCGCCACCAGCGGGCGCGTCACTTGGGTGAAGATCAGAAGCGGCAGAACCACCCACCGGACGGTCCCCACCGGCCGGGAGAGCGCAATGTTCTTGGGGACGAGCTCGCCGAAAACCATCTGCACCGCAGTCGCAATGAGCAACGCCAAGCCGATCGACACTGCCCCGGTGACCTGGGCGCTGAGCCCCAGTGCCTGGAGCGGTCCCCGCAGCAACGTCGCGAGTGACGGTTCGGCCACCAACCCGATCGCCAGGCTGGTGACCGTGATGCCGAGTTGAGCCCCCGACAGATAGGTCGAGAGCCGTCGCAGGAGCGCCGCGATGGTGCCAAATCGTGGAGTCCCCTCGGCCGCCCGGGCCTCGACCAGGTTGCGGTCGACGGTGACGAGCCCGGTCTCCGCGGCGACGAACAACGCGTTGCCGAGAATGAGGATCGCGCCAACACCGAGCAAGATCCACGCGGTACTCACCGCGGCCCCAAAGACGTGCGCCGCCGACGCTGGTGGTCCGGAGCCTCCGGCGCGCGAGTCATAGAGCGATCTTTCCCTAGAGGAGGAACGGCGGGTCACACTGGCCCGTCCTCACGGCGAAAGAGGGCTTAGTCCTCCGACGACGCCGGTTAGGACGGCACCAGTACGACTTTCCCGATGTTGCGCCGCTCGGCGAGATGACGGTGCGCCTCTGCGGCGCCGGAGAACGGAAACGCCGCCGCGACCACCGGCTCGAGGCGTCCCGCCTTGAGCTCACTGATCAGCGGCTCGGTGATCCGGTCGATTCCACCGTCGCGCTTCCACCAGCTCAGCAGGTTGAGTCCGAAGACACCGCGGTTCTGGTTGAGCAACCGGGCACCGTTCCACCACGGCATGGTGGCTGTTGGCAGCCGCAGCAGGGACGAGACCGCCTTCCTGGTGTTTCTCCCTCCCTGGTCCATAGCTTCGGAGAGTCCGTACATGATCAGCCGTCCGCCCGGTCGCAGGATTCGGTAGTCCTTGCGAAATGATGTCGGGCCCATCGGGTCGATGATCACATCCACACCCACACCGGCGGTGAGCCGTCGCACCTCCACATCGAAGTCGTCGGTCTGATAGTCGATAGCGTGTCGGACCCCTTGGGCGCGAATGGCCTCGTGCTTGGCTCGGGAGGCGGTGCCGAAGATCTCCGCGCCGGTGTTCCGGGCAATCTGCGTGGCGGCAATCCCGACACCGCCCGCCGCGGCGTGGATGAGCACCTGGTTGCCCGCGCGCAGCCCGCCCATGATGATCAACGCTGCGTACGCGGTGGCGTAATTCACGCAAAATGCCGCGCCCTGTTCGAAGCTGAGATGCTCCGGCAGCGGCAGAACACTGCTCGCCTTGACGGTGACCAGCTCGGCTTGGCCGCCGAACCGGCTGGGAGCGATGACGCGCTGGCCGACCGCAACGCCCTCGACCCCGGTGCCCACGGCATCGACCTCTCCAGCGACTTCGTAGCCCAGCACGCACGGTGGTTTCGGGGCGTCCGGATAGAACCCGGCGCGCGCCATAGTGTCGGCGAAGTTCAGGCCGGCGGCGCGCACCGCGATCCGGACGTCGCCCGGCCCTACCTGTGGATCAGGCCATTCCTGCACCTGCAGCACATCCGGGGCGCCGATCGCAGTCAGGACCACAGCCTTCATATCCACGAATGTATTGCCTTGAACCCGGGATCGCCGACCGGCCCGGGCGGTCCGCGATCATGACCGATCCACCTGCCGGTCAGGCGATGAGAGAATCGGGGCCGTGTCCGATGCGCCGGCTTCACCGCACCCTGACGAGAACTCAGGGGCCCCTACTGCTCAGGCCCCGACAATCTCCAGGCGGTTGCATGAGCTGGCTATCGAGCTGGCGGCCATGAGTCAGAACGGCCTTCATTACGCAGCAGACCGATACGACATTGCCCGGTACGAGCGGATGCGCCAGATGGCGGCCGAGGTGTTGAGCATGATAGCTGCACCGGATGAGATGGGCGCCAGAGCCAGCGCCGAGGAGTTCCACCGATCACTGCTCGAAGAGAAGGGGCACGCGACCCCGAAGGTCGACGTCCGGGCGGCGTTGTTCGACGCCGACCAGCGGGTTCTGCTGGTGCAGGAGGCGCGGGACCGGCGCTGGACTCTTCCGGGCGGCTGGGCCGACGCCCTGGACACTCCGGCGGAGGCGGCCGCTCGCGAGTTCGGAGAAGAGGCTGGGATCGGAGTTCGGATCACTCAGTTGGTGGCGGTGCACGACGGCACTCGGGCGAACGCCCACCGCACCGGCGCGACCGGCTCGCCGTGGCACGTCTACAAGCTGATGTTCCTGGCCGAGCGTCTCGGACAGCACCGGAGGGGAACCCGTCGCCGGTCTCGACGGCGAGACCGTTGGATGTCGGCTTCTTCGACCTCGATGCCCTGCCGCCGCTGTCCACTGGCCGTACGACGCACGAACAACTGCAATTGATGCTCAGCGCGCACCGCGATCCGTCGCGGCCGGCAGTCTTCGACTGACCGGTGGCTCAGCCCGCTACTTGCTGGTGCCTCGCGAAACCGACCCCTGAAGCTGCCGCTGGAAGATCAGATAGATGATCAACACCGGTACGACGGTGATCACCACGGCGGCGAACAGCGCCCCGAAGTCCACCGAGTAGCCGGCCTGGGAGGCGAAGGACGCCATCGCCTGGGTGAGGACGTAGTTGTCGGGGTTGGTGTTCAGGGCGATGGGCAGCAGGAACTGGTTCCATAAGCCCACGAAGTTCAGAATCGCAACGGTAGCCAGACCCGGCCGGGCCATGGGCAGCATGATCTGGAAGAAGGTCCGCCACTCGCCTGCGCCGTCCACAGCGGCCGCCTCGGCGATCGACTTCGACAGCGACCGGAAGAAGGCATAGAGGAAGAACACAGTGAACGGGAAGGCGAATGCCGCATAGGTCACGATCAGGCCGGGCAACGTGTTGAGCAGACCGATTCCCCGCAGCACGAAGAACAACGGCACGATCGCCAGGAAGATCGGGAACGTGAGGCCGGCGAGCATCAGGTAGTACAGCGCCCGGTTGCCCGGGAAGTTGAACCGTGCAAGCACGTAGGCCGACATCGATCCGAACGTCATCGTGAGAATCAGCGCGCCGGCGACGACGATCACCGAGTTGAAGAAGAAGCTTCCGATTCCAGCGGTCGTCCACGCATTGACGTAGTTGTCGAAGCTCCAGCGTTGCGGTAGCGCGAACGGTGAGGCGAAGATCTCCGAGCTGGTCTTGAACGAGGACATGAGGACCCAGATCAACGGGAGGATGATCAGTATCGACCAGATGATCAACACCGTGTGCGACAAGCCGGTCACTGTCCGATCGGCGGCCGTCTTGGGACCCTCCCCGGACTCGGGTGGCTCGAATGGCGCTCGCTCGCCCGGCCGCGCGGTTTGCGTGGCGGACATATCGGGGGTGATCTGGGTCATTCGCCGACCTCACTCTTTCCGCCGGTCAGCCGGTTGACGGCGAACACGAGACCCGCGTACGCCATCGTGATGGCGGCCAGCACGACCCCCATCGCGCAGGCGTAGCCGAACTGCCCCTTGGCGAACGCGGTCGTGAAGAGCTGCTGGGCCATGACCAGAGTGGTGTTCGAGGGGCCGCCACCCGGTTCCAGGGCGGCCATGTACACGAATGCGTCGAGCGCGAGGATACCGATGTAGATGAAGGCGGTCTGCACGTTGTCGCGGATCAGCGGGATGGTGATCGACACCGCGGTGCGGAAACGTCCGGCGCCGTCGATCCGGGCGGCCTCGAAGACTTCGGCGGGGACGCCTTTGATGGCGGCGATGAACAACACCATATAGAAGCCGACCAGCCCCCAAATGATGACGAACATGACGGCCCACCGTGCCGTGCGCACATCCCCCAACCAGGGAAACGAGGTGAACTGCTCCAGACCGATGCGGGTGAGGATGCCATTCAGCAGCCCGCTGTTGGGGTCGTAGATCTGGGACCAGATGAGCCCGATGACGATCGCGGGAATCACGTAGGGGAAGAACGAGATGACCCGATAGAAGCTTGAGTTTCGCAATCCTCGGATGTTGCCGCGAGTCGATCCCCCGACCGTGACGAGGGTGGCGAAGAACATCGCCAGCCCCAGCGTCACGATCGGGACCACGATCGCCATCAGTACGTTGTTGCCGACGGCTTTGAGGAAGGTGTCGTCGGACAACAGCTTCGCGTAGTTGGACAGTCCCACGAAGTTCATCGCGGGCGAGAATCCCGACCAGTCGGTCAACGAGAAATAGGCCGCCTGCACGAACGGGGAGACCACGAAGCCGATGTACCACGCGACCGGGATGATCAGGAATACCAGGAAGAAGCTGACCCTGTCGAAGGTCAGGTTACGCCGCCGCCAGCGAGCGGAGCCGATCCGCCGCAAGCCGCCGCCCGGCGAGCTAACCCCACTGGTGAGCCCGCCGGTGGACAACGCAGTCACGACACTGGCACCTTCTTGATCGACGGATCCTTGGCGACCTTGTCCGTGATCCCCTGCAGGCCCTTGGTCAGTTCGGCCACACTCGAGTCGCCCGCGAGGAAGCTGTTCCAGACCACGAGCTGATCAGTGTTCATGCCGTAGAGGTCGACGAAGTTCCATGAGTAGATGTTTGTCCCGGCCTCCTCGAGAATCTTGATCTGGGATTGCAATGCCGTCGAACCGAACCCGTCGGCAGGCACCGTGCCCTTGACGATGGTCGAGGACAGCTTCGTCTTGGCGAAGTTGACCGCGGCGTCTTTCGAGAGCATCGCGCGCAGGAACTCCTTGCCACCGGCGGCGTTCTTGCCCTGGGACGGGACAACGTAGCCCTCACCGGCAGTCGAGTGCAGCGCCGCATATGGCATCTTCGCGTTAGCCGTGACCGACGGCTCGGGGGCGCCGGTCATCTTGAAGCCCGACTTGGTCTGTTTCTTCATCTCGTTCTCGATCCAGCTGCCCGACGGGTAGAGGATGAACTGCTCGGCGTTGCTCCACTGGGCCTGGGCGGCGGTGAACTGCGTCCCTGCCCCGCCCGGCTTGACGTAGCCGGCGTCGATGATTTTCTTCAGCCCGTTGAACACGTCCTGAACGGGAGCGAGCGACCAGCAGTCAGGCTTGAGATTCTCCAGAGCCAGCCGCACGTCGTCGCCACCCTCTTTGATGGCGGAGCTGATCGCCATGGTCTGGTAGTAGGTCGCGGCCTCCTTGCCCCAGCCGAGCAGGTACTTGCCCTTGCCCTTGGCCTCTGCGCCGAGAGACAGCATCTCGTCGTACGTCTTCGGAACGGTCCAGCCCATCTGCTCGAAGAGCGAGGCCGAGTACCAGATCGCGTACACGGTGAGGGCATAGTTCAGCTGAACGAACTTGCCGTCGAATGTTCCTGGCTCGGTGACGCCTGCGTAGAGCGTGTCCTTGATGACCGTTCCCTCGTAATTCTTCGCCTCGATGACGTCGGTCAGCTCGGCCAGTTGGTCGCGGATGGTGTTGATGCCGATGAGGTCCGCGCCGCTGTTGTCGATAACGTCCGGCGGATTGCCCGAGACGAAGCGTGGCTGCAGGCTCTGGGCGATCTTGGTGGTGGGAGTGACTTTGACCGTCACACCGGACTGCTTCTGCTGAACCTGCATGGCCGCGAACTCCGCGTAGTCGACGCCATATCCGCCGTTGAAGATGACGGCGTCAACGGTTGTACCCGACTTGACGCCGAATGGATTGGTGTCGCTCACCGCACCCCCAGGTGCGGAGCTCGACGAGGTGCTGGTGCCCGTACCCGAGGTCGCGCAGGACGCCAGCGACCCTGTGGCGGCCAACGCGGCCGCGGCGAGTGAGCCGCGGAGGAAATCGCGTCGCCCGAGCGCCTTGAGATTGATGTCCATGTGATGTCCCTTCCGATCGATCCTTGGTTCGTGGATGCCTTGCTAGGAATGCTGATGCTGTTGTCCGTTCGTGGCCAAGCGACACGCTGCTCGGCCGGGGAGGTCTCAGATGCGCCGGATCCGCCCTTCGTACTTCATCTCGAGCGCAGAGTTGTGCTCGTCTCCGCCAGGGATATTGGCCGATAGGTAGAGCGGCGGCATTCGGCCGTTCACGTTCATCCGCTCGGCGACACCGATGGTCAGCAGTTGGGCGATAAAGGCGCTCGTGATGGATGAGACGGAGCCGACGGCAACGCCTCCCGGCAGGGCAAGGGTCGCGTCGCCGTACGGCGCGAGGTTGTCGATCACCACGTCGGCGACTTCCGACAGTCGGCGGCCGCTGGGATGCTTCGGCTGCACCTGTGCGGTGTGCTGGAGTGAGGTCACCGCGATGACGTCATGCCCCCTCTCCTTGGCCAGCAGTGCCAGGCCCACCACCGACCCGTTGACGCCGGAGTTGGAGGCGATGACGAAGACGTCCCCGGGATGGATCGGCGAGATCTCCCACAACTCCGCGATGACGTCGGGGTTGCGTTCAAGGCGCGACCCACTGAGGGTGTCGACAGGCAGGGTTCCGTGGAGCACGAGGTCGCGGAGAGCAATCTTGTTCGTCGGGATGAGGCCGCCGGCCCGGCCCGCGATCTCCATCGCGAATGCCTCGGAGTGACCCGTCCCGAACGCTTGAATCACCGCACCGGCTTCGATCGCCCGGGTCATCAGGCCGATCCCGGCGTCCAGGCCGCCGTCGGCGGCCAGGGTGACCAGGTGGTCGAGTCTCCGGCTCACCTCGTTCCCGAAATCGGTCGCCGCGGGGGCAACCGCGCTCCTCGTCACCGGTCAGCCTCCTCGCGAACGGCAGCGTTGCCTTTGTCGGGCAGCCCGCCGGGCACGGGGGCCGCCGTTCGTGGCGGTGTGCGGCGAGGCCTCCGGTGCGCGGAGACGGCAAGCGCGGACGCAGCCAGCTTCGCGCTCGATCGGTCGAAGTTTGCCTGCGCAACCAGCAGATAGAGCAGGTCAAGTACGAGGAGCTGGCCATGCTTGGCCGAAAGGTCGTCGGGCTGCAGGAACTGCTCATAGATCGACGTCACAATGCTCCGATCGGCGAGCTCGGCCAACGGCGATGTGGGGTCGTTGGTGATCGCCGCCGTGAATGCGCCGGCACGATTCGCCTCGGCCAGCATCTCGATGGTCTCTTCGGTTCGTCCGGTGGTCGAGATGCCGATCGCCACGGTGTCCGAGCCGTGGATCGCCGCGCTTGTCAGGCCGGCGTGGACCTCCGACCAGGCGTAGGCCGGAACGCCGATGCGGTAGAGCCGCCCCTGCAGTTCCTCGGCAAGCATCGCGCTGCCCACGACACCGTAGATGTCGACGTGCGAGCTCGAGCGTGATCCGCCGCGACACCTCAGTGATGACGGTCAGATCGATGGCCGATGTCGCTTCCCGCAAGGCCTTGGTGTGGCTGCTGATCAGCATCCGCAGCAGATCCTCCGGGGAGTCATTCGGACCGAACTCGCCCCCGATCTCGGACGTCCACGAGTCGAGCGAGCCGCTGCGGCCGACATCCGTGGCGATGCCGACCCGAAGCTCGACATACCCCGGGTAGCCGATGGTCCGGCAGAAGCGCGTGACGGTTGCGGGCGAAGCCCCGGCTTTCTCGGCAAGCTCACCGATGGAGAGGGTCAGCGGCGCCTGCGGATCCTCGAGCAAGTACTCGGCGACCCGTGCCACGGCGGACGGCATTTCCGGCAGTAGCGACCGGATGCGGTCCTGCACTGCGGGGTTTTGCTCACGGGTCCGGGCCGCGCGGGCTGGTGTGAGAATCACTATCACCCTGATTCGAAGGCTGTGAAATTCGCTCTTACGCTAGCCTCAAGCATTCCTTCGCGCAACCGATGAGACCGAACTGAAATCAAAGCCGATGTTTCTCGCCCTCGACGCCGGTGGCACCAGCAGCCGCGCGGTCGTCCTGGACACCGCCGGGCGGGCACACGGCTACGGGCGCGCCGGCTGCGGAAATCCCACGGCGGCAGGCATCCGGGATGCCGTGAACGCCATTGGCGTCGCGGCGGAGCAGGCCCTGGCGGGATCTACGGGCTCCAACCGACCGGCCTCGGCCCTGCTCGCGATGGCCGGCGAGAAGACCCCCGCGTTCCGAGAGCAGGTATCGGGCCGGCTTGCCGCGCTCGGTGTCCGGCGAGTCGTTCTCGAGCACGACCTACTCGGCATCTTTCACGCCGGCACTGCCACGCTGGATGGATATGCCGTGATTGCGGGCACCGGGACGGTCGCGGCCAGGATCCGCGGAGGCCGGCTGGACCTGGTGGTGGGCGGTCGGGGTTGGCTGCTGGGTGATGCAGGCGGTGGCTTCTGGATCGGACATGCCGTGTCCCGGGCAGTGGTCGCAGCCCTTGACGGACAGGGCCAGAGCACTTCGCTCAGCAACCTCGTTCTGCAGGCGTTGGGGATTGAGTCCGACACGACCACCTCTGCGGGACGTGCAGAGGCGGTGCGGCAGTTGGTCTCGGCCCTGTACGCCCGGCCACCCATAACGCTCGCCGAGTTCGCGCCACTCGCCTTCGCGGCCCATGAAGATCGTGTCGCCCGCCCCATCCTCGTGGGCGCTTCGGAGGCACTCGCAGACCTGCTTTCCGCCGTACGGGCGCCGGATCTCCCAGGCCCGGTCGTGGTGGGCGGCAGCATCATCGTCCGCGGCATGATGACTGCGCCGGCGAGCCTCCAAGCCGAACTTGTCCCCCTGATGCCCGGCGGTACCGTGATTCCGGTTTCGGACGGTCTGGTGGGTGCGGCAGTGCTGGCCATGCGGCATGCGGGTCGCGAGGTTGACGAGGGCCTCTTCCAGACGGTTCGAGCCGAAGTCGCGCGCGCCAGCTCTGCCGGCGCGCAGCGGGGAGGCGATATCTAGAGCGCAGGATCGGCTTCGAACAGCAGCCACGTCAGCAGCACCCGACCCATCAGACGCGATGCACCGAACGTGGCCACGTCGGCGTACCTGCGATCGTCCGATGGCCAACCCATGTCAACGACCAGCACATCAACATGCTGTGAGCGCAGCCGGTCCACAGCTTCCCTCGCGTAGGGATGTTGGTGGATGTCGCGCCCAACAACCAGTACGGCTTGGTCGGGTTGAAAGGACGGCAGCGCCAACCGCTCGGGCGAGATCAGGCAGGCTGGCTGCGCCGCGAAGGCCGCCACAGAGGGTGCGGTCTCGTCGGTCGGCGGCGGCGGCGAACGGCCCCCAGGGGGTGGTCCCTACCGCAATATTGGGCTCCGCATCAAGCTGCACGACCGTGTATCGACCTGCTGCCCGCGCCCTCCAGTCCGATGCTCCCGGTCGGACGTCCAGGGTGGGAATCAGTTCCGCCTCCGTCTTGGGCCAGCCTGGCGCGAAAGTAGGAGCCTGCCCGGCCGCCTGGCGCGCGCCCGTCAGCTCTGCAGCCAGCCCACGCACCCGGCTCGCTGCTTCGTTCACTCTGCTGCCAGTCAGGTTGCCCTCGGCGACCGCGCTGCTCACTGCCCGCTCGATCTCGTCCAGCTGTGGATCGGTGTTGTCGGGTCCGAGGCAGAGCAGATCGCAACCGGCCTGCAACGCCGCCACCGCCGCCCCGGCCATTCCCAGCGAACCGGAGGCACCGGCCATGTCGAGGGCGTCGCTGACGACCACCCCGGAGAAGCCCAGCTCGCCGCGCAGCAGATCTCCCACGACATATCGACTCATCGTTGCCGGATGCTTCCGATCCAGTTGGGTCACCAGGATGTGCGCCGTCATGATCACTCGGCACCCCGCCTCGATGGCTGCGGCAAACGGGCGCAGCTCACCCGAGCGCAGCTCATCCAGGGAACGGTGAACAGCCGGTAGCGACACATGCGAGTCCTGCGCCGTGTCGCCATGGCCCGGGAAGTGCTTGGCGCTGGCCGCCACGCCAGTCGATTGCAGGCCAGTCACCCAGGCCCGGCCATGCCGCGCCACCCGCTCAGCGTCGTTACCAAAGCTGCGGACGCCGATGACTGGATTGTCGGTCCGGGAGTTGATGTCGAGGCAGGGCGCGAAGGTGACCGTACAGCCGGCCTGACGCAGTGACCAGCCGATCGCGGCCGCGGTGGCGCGCGTGGTGTCGAGGTCGTCGAGCCGGCCCAGCACCGCGTTGCCGGGGAACGGTGCAGCGGTAGCCGCGAAGAGCCGCGTGACGTCACCGCCTTCCTCATCAATGGCGATGATCGCGTACGGATTTTCGGCCAGAATCGCGTCGGTCAGTCGCCGCAGCTGTCCGGGCGAGGCGATGTTCTGCGCGTAGAGGCAGACACCTCCCAGACCTGCCCGGAGCCGGTCTCGCAGCCAGGCTGGCAGTACGGTTCCTGAGAACCCCGGCAGCAGCGTGGCCAGCACTAAAACCCCTGCCAGCTCGGCTTGTTCTGGTAGGTCTCGATGTAGTACGAGGCGAGCTGAAGACGTGAAGCCGAGGCGGTGTCCAGCAACACGGTGACGTGTGGGTGGAGCTGCAGCGCTGTGGCGGGCCACATCGCGGACACCGGCCCTTCGACGAGCTGGTGGACCGCCTCTGCCTTTCCTCGACCCGCGGCCACCAGCACGAGGTGCCGGGCCCGGAGGATGGTGCCGATGCCTTGGGTGAGGCAGTGCCGCGGGACGGCATCCACGTTGCCGCCGAAGAATCGAGCGTTATCCCTACGGGTCTGGCTGGTCAACGTCTTTATCCGGGTTCGGGAGGCCAGCGAGGAGCCGGGTTCGTTGAACGCGATATGTCCGTCGGTGCCGATCCCCAGAATCTGTAGGTCGACGCCGCCGGCGTCCGCAATGGCTTGCTCGTACGCCTCGCAAGCGCTCACCAGGTCCTCGGCCAGGCCGTCCGGCCCCGATACGTGAGCTGGATCCATATCGACCTTGTCGACGAACTCATCCCGAATGACGCTGAGGTACCGCTGCGGTTGGTCGGCCGGCAGCCCGACATACTCGTCAAGCAGAAACGCTCGCGCCTTCGCCAACGACAAGGACCCCTGCGCCACTCGGCGGCCAAGTTCGTCGTAGATGATCAGGGGACTTGATCCAGTCGCGACGCCGAGGACGGCCTCAGGCCGGCGCCGTACGAGAGCCTCGATGGCGTCGGCGGCCAACTTTCCTGCCTCGTCCGGCGTCGCGCTGATGACCACTTCCATCGCCTAGGGCTCCTGCTCTCCGACCGGTCGCCCATCAATCCAAACGCCGCACAGCTGCCAGTCCCGATCGAACAGCACAGCGTCGGCCACGTATCCCGGCTCCAGGCGGCCGAACCGGTCTTCCACCCCAAGGATCTGGGCTGGGACGACCGTGGCGGCTTCGATCGCCTCGAGGGGGGTCAGGCCCACGTCCTGTACGGCGTGGGCGATCGCGACATCCAACGTGATGGTTGAGCCAGCGATCGAGTGTCCTTCTGCCAATCGCGCGACGCCTGCGGCGACATCGACGTCCAAGTTGCCGAGACGGTATCGCCCGTCCCCAACGCCCGCGGCCGCCATGGCGTCGCTGACCAGTGCCACCCGTCCGGGAGCTAGCCGGCAGAGCATCCGGACCAGCTCCGGTCGTACGTGGACACCGTCATTGATCACCTCTAGCCAACAACCGGAATTCTCGACGAACGCGAGCACGGGTCCGGGCGCACGATGGTGCACGCCTGGCATCCCGTTGAAGGCGTGTGTGAGGAGGGTGGCTCCCGCTTCGATCGCCGCTTCGGCCTGTTCAAACGTCGCAGCCGTGTGACCAATCGCGACGACGACACCCGCCTCGCGCAGGATCCGCGCCGACTCGGCGAACTGAGCCAGCTCGGGCGCCATCGTGACCTGGCGCAGAGTGCTGTCGGCCGCCCCCAGAAGGCGCTCGACCAGGTCGGGATCGGGGTCGCGAAGAAGGGCGGGATCATGCGCCCCGTGGTGGTGGCGGGCCAGGAACGGACCCTCGAGGTGGATTCCCAAGATCGTCGAGTCTCGCCGAATCTCGGCCGCTGCGACCTGAATTTGGGAGATCAGAACGTCGGGGGAGGCGGTGACCAGAGACAGCAGCTGACGAGTCGTGCCGTGCTGGCGATGGAGTCGGCTCGCCGCACGGATCGCGTCGCCGTCCTCGCCATACGAGGCCCCGGCACCGCCGTGATTGTGGATGTCGATCAGTCCCGGGGTGAGAACGCGCCCCTCGCCGTCGACAAGGTCCGCGTCGTCGCTGGCGAGCTCACGCCAGCCACTGCCGTTCCCCGTGGCCAGGACGCGATCGTTTCGAAAGGCGACGAAGGCGTCGGCGCGGTCGAGCCCCGCGCTGATCAACCGGACTGAGTGGATGACGGCAGAGGCGGCGTTGCTCACCGAGCCTCAGCTCCGGCGCGTCCCGTTGACCACAGGCTGGACAATACGCCGCTGACCAGCCGGGCCCTCAATGCCGGCGAAGGCGCCCCCCGCACCCTCGAGTCGCGCCACGATGGTCAGCTCTGCGAATGGTCGAGGTCGGGACGCATCCGGAAGTCGTAGTGGTATGGCAGCGGCCGGTCGCCGAATGCCGCGCGCCACAGCATGCCCAGCGTCTCGCCCTCCCGAAGATCGGGCACCTCGATCCCGGCCTCGAGCAGGGCACGGGCCGCGTCGGCTTGCCCGTCAGCCAGCAGAGCGCGCGCCCGCTGTAGGACGACCCGGCCGTGGACGGCAATGTGGCGCGGACGCGGCATCGATCATCGCCAGGCAGTCGCCCGGCTCGACCGGTGGCGAGCAGCTGCTCGGTGGCCTCCACCAGCAGCGGCAGGCAGGTCGGTGCCTGAGCGACAGCGCTGGCGTACAGCTGCGCAGCGCTCGGCTGATCGCCGCGTGCACCGGCGAGCAGGGCCAGACCGCGGGCCGCCCAGGGCGACGATCTGAGCTGGTCGGAGCGCAGGTATCCGAGCCGCGCCTCGTCGAGGTCTCCGCGAGCGTGACATCGGATGGCGTTCATCAGTTGTCCCCACCACCCGTCCGCCGCGCGGTCGAGCACCGCGCCCCAGCGGTCCGTGATCGGTGGTGTCAGACACCTCCGCACCGGCGGCGTCCTGATCGACCTCGCCCGTGCGCGCCAGCGCGACGAGGTGCCGGAAGCCGTCCGAGCGGGGCTGTCCGAACGGGGTGCCCGCCAGTCCGTTCGGGATCCTCGCCGCGCACGACGAGTTCCGCTTCGCCGGCGCCGGAGCCGGCCGTCATCTGTTCCGGCGTCGCATCGGCCACCTCGGCTCGCCACCAGCGGTGCCACTCGTCGAGGTCCTCGTCGGGAACCGCCCGGGCCACCAGCTCGGCGACCTCCGCGAGCGCGTCGGGCCAAGAACCGTGTACCGTCCCGGGCGCCGCTTCGATCGGCGCGTAAGCCTCCGCCCAGCTGATCTCGGTGCTTCCCTCCAACCGCAGGTGCTCGAGTTGCGTCGTGCCCAGACCGGCCTGGATCTCGAGGTAGCGACGCCCTGGCCCGCAGAGCCACTCCTGCCAGTGCCGGCCGCCGGCGGCCGTGCCCCAGAGGAACAGCTTGCGACCGCGCAACTGAGCGGTCGAGGTCTGGACGAGCCCTCTGCCGTCGGCCTGTACGGCGGCGATCCACGGCCGTCGCTCGGGAGGCAGCTGGAAGAAGTAATCCGCGGCTCGTTGCGCCGGCAACGGGTAGCTGACATCGGTGGCCGGGTCGTCGGCGAAGGGGATGTCGACGCTCGCGATGGATCCGTCGTATCCGCTCCGCCAGGCTCGAACGGCGGGGGCCAGCACCCGCACGCCCGGTTCCTCCGGAGCGGCGATGTTCGTCCACCAGTAGAGCGGTTTGGGCTCGGCGGTCGGGGTTGCGGACGCGGACGAAGGCGAGCAGCAACCGACGGTCGGCCGGCATCAGCAGGTCGACCGAGAACACAAGATCTCGGGTGCGTTCCCACTCCCAGATCCGCAGTGCGGCTCCGCGGCGGGACGGCACGCTGCCCGCGAAGACCGGTCGGCTCGTCGTCGCCGAGTGGCCGGTGGAGCCGAGGTTCCACTCGATGCCGCCGGCGAACCAGGCGTCGGTGAGCGCGAAGTTGGCGAACTGCAGGCGCCGGTTGGTGAACACCAGATCCCGGTCGGCCACCAGGTCGCGCAGCGACCAGAGCCGGCCGCCGAGGCCTGGAAGCACTGAGCGCCTCCAGCAGGTAGTTGGTCAACTGGATCGCGGGGATCTCTTGCTGCCGCAAGTCGCGGCGGTAGTCGTTCTGCAACGCGTACGGCAGCGGATTGGCCAGTCGGCCGTACGACGATGCGGTCGCGCATCTCGGGTGGCAGGTCGGGAGAAGACGAGGGGTCAGGAAGCCGCTGCAGACCGGTGAAGGGCGGCAGCGGCGATTCCGGGCCGAGCTCGGCGGCGAGCAGCCGCAGCGTGGTCTGGCTCACCACTCCCGTCGGCATGCTTTCGACCCTAGCCACGGGCAGCGCCGATCTTCGCCGAGGCGTTATCGGTCGCCGAGAATCGATCTGGAGGGTGGAAATCCGGCGTAGCCACCTTCCCGGCTGGTCAGCGGAGCGCGAGCAGTTCCAGCAGCCTGGCGGCCTCCGCTGCAACGGCTTCTCGAGCCGCGCCGAGGTACTGCCGCGTGTCGACGACGCCGGCGTGGGCAGTGATGAAATCGCCCAATGCCGCGGTGAAGATGTGGTTCAGGTGGGTCGCGATGTTGATCTTGACCATGCCCGCTCGGACGGCTTCCGTCAGAGTCGAGTCCGGCACGCCCGAGGAGCCATGCAGGACCAGGGGCACCGGGACCACATTCTTGATCTTGGTGATCAGTTCGAGATCGAGTTCTGCAGTCCGGTTCGTCATGGCGTGCGACGAGCCAACGGCGACTGCGAGGGCGTCGACAGCGGTCTCCTCGGCGAATCGCATCGCATCGTGCGGATCGGTGCGCGTCCCTGCTGCGTGTACCCCCTCCTTGCCGCCGATCTCGCCGAGCTCGGCTTCGACACTGACCCCTGCGGCATGACAGCGCTGCACGACAGCCTTGGTCCGGTCGCGGTTGGCGGAGTCGTCGAGCGTCGAGCCGTCGAACATCACCGAGGTGAAGCCCAGGTTGACGGCATCCTCGATCAGAGACTCGCTCAGCGCATGGTCGAGCTGCAGCACGCAGCTCGCCGACGCGGCCGCGGCCAACTCTTTGGTGGCCAAGCCAATCGGCGACAGCGCGCCGTGGTAAGCAACGGTGTTTTGACTGATCTGGAGCACCACCGGCAGACCGGTCTGCTCGGCAGCCGCCACGAAAGCCTCGGCGTGCTCGATCTGGATGACGTTGAAAGCGCCTACGCCGCGACCCTGCGCGACGGCGGTGCGGAGCACCTCATCGAGCGCCGCCAACGTCACGAGAGCTCCTCGAGCAGAACCTGGCCATACAGCCGGTTGACGTCGGCAGGGTCGATACGGCCCGCGACGGGCTGTAGCACTGCCGCGGCCGACCACGCCACGGCAGCATGGACCATTTCCGGCGACGGCGCCTCCGTGGCAAGCCCAACTGCCAGAGCCGCCACTGCTGCGTCCCCAGCACCGGTCGGATTACCGCGAAGAGGCTCGGCCAGCCACCCTCGCCACCCTGGCCCTTGGGTGGGCAGGAGCATCAGTCCAGCACCTCCCGCTGAGATCACGATGTCGCGAGCGCCCATGCCGCGCAGTTCGGCAGCGGCGAGCGCCGGATCCCGGATGCCGGTCGCGTCGGCGAGCTCGGCCAGGTTCGGCTTGACCAGGTCCGGGCCCGCGGAGATCGCTGAGAGCAGCGGCCCTCCTGAGGTGTCGACGATCGCCCGGGCGCCGAATTCGCGGCTCACGCTGACGAGTTCGGCGTACGCGTCGTCGGCCAGCCCCCGCGGCAGCCGCCCGGACAGCACCACGACGCTGACTGCGGCGCCACCCAGAAGGGTGTGCAGGTTCCCCACCAGCTCGCGCCAGCGGGCAGCCGGCACCTCAGGTCCCGGCTCATTGAAGATTGTGGCGTCGCCGTGCCGGGCCGACACGACGTTGATCGTTCTGCGCGACTCGGCCTCACAATCGACAAGACGATGGGGCACCCCGCGGATGTCGAGATCGGCCTGGATCTGAGCGCCGGTCGTGCCGCCCGCTAGCCCCAACGCGACAACCTCCTGGCCCATGAGCGCCAGCACCGACGCCACGTTGACCCCTTTGCCACCAGCTCGCTGGTAGACCGTCTGAACCCGGTGGCTGTGTCGCGGCTTCAGCTCATCGATCTCGTATGTGATGTCTAGGGCTGGGTTGGGTGTGACCGTGATGATCACAAGGCATCCCAGGCCAGACACGCGGCGCCGAGCGTCCCGGCCCGGTCGCCGAGCGCCGCCCGCTCGATGCGCGGCGCGCGCTGCCAGCTGAGTCGGCCGATGACGTTGGTCCGGAGCGGCGCCAGGAGTGTCTCGCCGCTCTGGCCGAGCCCGCCCCCGATAAGTACCAATTCGACCCCTGTCAGGGTCACCGTCGTGACAATGGCCGAGGCGAGCCCGGTGACCGCGCGAGCCCACACCTGTGTCGCCGCCGCTTCTCCGGCCTCGACACGTCCCGCAATCTCTTCGGCCGAGGCAGGTTTTCCCGTCTCAGCAGCGTAGGCCCGCTCCACCGAGGCGGCTGAGGAGAGGGTCTCCAAGCAACCCCGCTGACCACAGGCACATACCGGACCGGCGCAGTCGACCACGAGATGCCCGAGCTCGCCCGCCCAGCCGTCGGCGCTGATCACCGCTTCGTCCAGCATGAGCGCGCCCGCGATACCGGTGCCAATGGCGATGAAGACCGCGTTGCGGGCACCACGCGCTGCACCCAGTCGGGTCTCGGCGAGCAGTCCTGCTCGGACGTCGTGTCCGACGACAGTCGGAACCCCGGTCCGGGAGGCGACGACGTCGCGGACCGGCAGATCTCGCCATCGCAGGTTGACCGAGAGCCTTCCTATGCCAGCTTCCTGGTCGACCAGGCCGGGAATCACCACGCCGCAAACCACCAGCCGGACCGGACGGTCTCGAGCAGCCGTCGTGGACAGGAGCCCAGACACGATGTCCGCGACCGTTGCCCCGATGTCTCGGCCGATGTCATACGGGGTGGCAGCGGTCAGCTCGGCAACCACCTCCATCGAACGCGCCACGAGCGCCGCTTTGACTCGGGTGCCGCCGATGTCGACCGCGGCCACCACTTCACGCGGATCCGGCACCGCTAATCCTGGTCTGCGCCCGGAGCCAGGATCACCGAGCGGGTGAGATGGCGAGGGTGGTCCGGATCGAGGTCGTTGTCTCGCGCCTTTCGTAGGCAGAGCCGATGCACACGAACCAGCTCGGCGAGCGGGTCGATGTCGCGGTGTTCGAAGTGGGCGCCCGTCGCCGCCACCTCAGCCGCGAGTCCATCCGGGACCTCGCCCAACGCCCAGACTGCGCGGCCGGCGGTGGCGATGCTCACCGGACCGTGGCGGTATTCCATGGCCGGGTATGCCTCGGTCCAGAATTGCGCCGACTCGCGGAGCTTGAGGCCGGCTTCCTCGGCAAGTCCGATGGTCCACCCCCGGCCGACGAAGGTCAACTGCTCCGCGTTGACGACGCCGGCCAGGCAGTCCTCCTCATCCTCGGCGAGGACGGCCCGGGCATCGTTGACAGCCGCCGTCAGGTCGTCGCCCAGTGATGCGCGGAGCAGGGCAAGGGTCGATGTCGCAAACCTGGTTTGTACGACGGATCGCTCGTCGACCTCGGGAAGCTCGATGGCGTGGTCGGCGAGCTGCGCGACCGGTGTGCCGGGTGTCGCAACGATGGCCGTGACGGGGATATCGCGTCCCTTGAGCATGCCGAGAACATCGATTGCCTCTGTTGTGGTACCAGAGCGGCTGAGAATGAGGACGGCATCGTAGCTGCGCGACAGCCGGTGCTCGCTGGCGGCGAACGCGTCGGTTTCCCCGTGCCCGGAAAGCTCCCGTCGCGCGGCGTAGGCCTGGGCCATGTAGTAGGAGGTACCGGAACCCAGGACCGCCAGACGCGCACCGCGGCTGGGCAGCATTGATGCGAACTCGGTCAGTCGGGCCGCGACGCCCTCCCAATCGGATGGCTGACTGGCCACCTCGGCGCTGAGGTGGCTATCCGGGTTGAAGGGCATCGACACCTCACTTCCGATCAAGAGCAGTGCTACAGGGGGGAGTCATCGCGATGGTACTCGGCGGCGTCTGGCAGAACCTGCCCCGCCAGCCGCCGCACACCGAGAGCCGCTACCGAAACTGGCAGCCGCTACCAAATATTCGCGAGCGGCTGCCAGTTTCGCGCGCGGCTGACGTCCCCGGCGTCTGGTCGAAGTGGGGTACTGCGAGCGAATCCAGGGCCCTTCGGCGCTAGGTTGCGCGGCTCAGCTAGCGGCAGAGTTGGCGCTGGCGCTTCGGTAGTGGAGGTGGACGACGCCGTTCCGGAAACGATGTTCATCGACCAGTTCGAGGTCCAGGCGCGTTTTGTCCGGCAACGCGGACGTGCCGCCCCCGACGATGACGGGATTGACGAAAAGGTGGTACTCGTCGACCAGCCGGGCCTTGATGGCCTGGGCGGCGAGCTCAGCCCCGCCCACGCTGAGGTCGTGCTTGGCACTCTCTTTTAGCTGGCGGACGGAGTCCGGGTCGAAGTCACGCTCGATTCGCGTACGAGCACTGGAGACGCGTTCCAGGGTCGTCGAATAGATGATCTTGTCCGCCGACTGCCAGACTTCGGCGTAGTCAAGCTCGACGGGGGTTGACTCGGGCAGGGTGTGGGCGGTTTCCCAGTAGACCAGCGTCTCGTACATCCGCCGCCCGTACAGGTATGTCCCGATCGATCGCTCAAGATCATTGACGAAGGCGTGCACCTCCTCGCTGGGAGCGGCCCAGTCGAAGTTGCCGTCCTCGTCGGCAACGTAGCCGTCGAGTGAAGTAATAGCGGAATAGATCAGCTTGGCCATGAACGGAGCATAGGGCTGCGAGTCGTTGATCATTGACCCAGCCGCTCCCGTGCGAGAGCGTGTTGGTCACACGAGAAACGGAGGCCATGATCATGCAGGTGCCGAGACCCACCGACGACGACAAGGACCGGTTTCGAGCCCTGGTACCAGACGATCCTCGGGTCGAGGTCAAGCCGATGTTCGGCAACCTCGGCGCGTTCGTCAACGGCAACATGTTCATGGGGCTGTTCGGCTCCGACATCGGGGTCAAAGTGGGCCCGAAGGACGAGGAACGGTTGCGCGCCGCTGGCGGAGGACCGTTCGGTCCGGCTGAGCGGCCGATGGGTGGCTACCTCACCGTGCCACCGGGGCTGGCCGCCGGAGACGCCGAGAAATGGATAACGTCAGCGCTGTCCTACGTTGGCAGCCTGCCGCCGAAGCAAGCCAAGAAACGTTCCTCATAGCGGAGGGCGAAGGGTCAGGGAAGGACGAGAGTGACGCAACGTTGGTATCAGGAGGCGGTCATCTACTGCCTCGACGTAGCCTCGTTCCAAGATTCCAATGGCGATGGCCGAGGTGATCTGCGCGGACTGATCAGCAGGCTGGACCATCTCGCCAGACTCGGCGTCACCTGTCTGTGGCTCAATCCCATCCATCCCAGTCCAGGCCGCGACCACGGCTACGACGTTGCCGACTTCTACGGCGTGAATCCGGACATGGGAAGCCTCGGCGACTTCTGCGAGTTGGCCCGTCAGGCGCGGGAACGCGGCATTCGGATCATCTTGGACCTCGTCGTCAACCACACCTCCGATGAGCACCCCTGGTTCGTGTCGGCTCGGAGCAGCGCGGACTCGCCATATCGCGACTGGTACGTCTGGAGTGCAGAAGAGCCACCGAACCGGCAGCAAGGTACCGTCTTCCCCGGCGAGCAGAACGAGACCTGGACTTTCGACGATCGGGCTCAGGCCTGGTACTTCCATCGATTCTACGATTTCCAGCCGGATCTCAACTGGTCAAACCCCGACGTACGGGCCGAGATCGGCAAGGTGATGGCGTTCTGGCTCCAGTTGGGTGCGTCCGGCTTCCGCATCGACGCCGCGCCCTTCGTGCTGGAGCAGGTGAAGCCTGGCGTCGATCCTGGTCCGCAGGACTTCTCGATCTTGGATTCCTGGCGTCAGGAGACGCAATGGCAGCAGGGCGACTCGGTGTTGCTCTGCGAAGCGAACGTGACTCCTCAGGATGTCGCTCAATTCGCTGGCGCACGCCGCGACGGACCCAGCGACCGGGCGCAGATGATGTTCGACTTCCTGCTCAACCCTCGGATCTGGCTCGCGCTTGCCCGAAGTGACGCCGAGCCGCTGATCGACGCTCTCACCACGGCGGTGACGCTGCCGACTGGGGCGCAGTGGGCCACCTTCCTCCGCAACCATGACGAGCTCGACCTCAGCCGGCTGACCGACGAGCAGCGCGGCGACGTGTTCGCAGCCTTCGCACCTCGCGAGGAGATGCGCCTTTATGGCCGCGGCATCCGGCGCCGCCTTGCCCCGATGCTCGGCGGCGATCTCCGGCACATTCAGCTGGCCTATGCCCTGCAGTTCTCACTACCCGGCACACCGGTGCTCCGGTACGGCGAAGAGATCGGGATGGGTGAGGATCTTCAGCTCACCGGGCGCGACGCCATCCGCACGCCGATGCAGTGGGACGACGGAGCGAACGGTGGTTTCTCCTCGGCGGATGCCGCCGCCTTACCACGGCCGGTCGCCATGAGCGGCCGATATGGCGCCAGGCAGGTGAATGTGCGGTCCCAGCAGCGCGATCCGGACTCGCTGCTGCGCTGGTTCGAGAACCTTGTGCATACCCTGCGTACCGCTCCGGAGATCGGGACCGGCACCTGCTCGGTCGTCGACGTGCCGCTGCCTCGCCCGGTTCTCGCCCACCGCTTCGACGCACCGGCCGGCTCGATCCTGTTGCTGCACAATCTCGCGGATAAACCCACGATCGTCGACATCGGCCCCCAGCAGGGGATGGACGCCCGGCCGTACGACCTGCTCGTCGACGGCCCGTACGATGCGCCGACGGGAAAGCTCGACAAACTGCGGTTGAACGGCTGGGGTTATCGGTGGATCCGGCTCTCCCGGAGCGACCAGCGCTGAACCCTCTGCGCGGACGGCATCGGCTAAGCCGACTCGCCGGTCTCCCCGTGCTCGACAACGAACTGCAGCACCTCCGAGAGTGACGCGGTGGCCAGTCCGATGCAACTGTCGGCCGCACCGTAGTACAGACGCAACTCATCGGACTCGGGGTCGTGGATGAGCCCGCATGGAAACACGACTCCGGGGACATCGCCGACCTGCTCATACTCTTCTCGCGGCCCGAGGACCCACTCCGCACAACGCCTGCGCACCTTCGTCGGATCCTCGAGATCCAGCAGCGCGAGACCTACTCGGTACAGCGCGCCGGCGACGGTAACTCGGACGCCGTGGTAGACCACCAGCCATCCCTCCGAAGTTTCGATCGGTGGTGGGCCAATGCCGATGCGGGCGGAGTCCCACCAGCCGCCCTGGTCTTGCGGCAAGTACGGGCTCCGGAGCCGCCCAGCTGTGCAAATCCGAGGATCGTGAGAGCCAGATGTCAGCTCGATTGGTCAGTGCCGCCACAGGCCGATGGAACAGAATGAACTCTCCACCGATCTTGCGCGGGAGCAACGCTCCGTTCTTGTCCTCAGGTGCCCGGATCAGCCCGAACCGCTCGATGTTGCGGAAGTCCTGGGTGGTGGCCAGAGAGATGCTCGGGCCGCCTGGGCCGAACGACGTGTAGATGATCACCCACGCATCGAGTTCGGGCATCCAGGTGAGCCGGGGATCTTCGATCCCCCACGCCTCGTGGAGAATGCCCGGTTCCGACTCCAGCAGCGGGGTCTCGTCGACGAGCCAATTCGAGAAGCCGTTGTGCGATCGAGCCACCGTCAGGTGGCTGATACCCCGGCGGTCTTCGACGCGGCACAGCAGCACCGTGTCGCCATCCACCTCTGCTGCGCCAGCGTTCAGCACGGCATTAATGGCGTACGGCCACCGGTCAGGCGTCAGTAGCGGATTGCCGCGGTAACGGCGGAAAAGGTCATTGCTGATCTCACCGGAGGAGCTCGCCATATACAGCAAGGTAGTCGGCGACCATTCGGGCAGCCGAAAAGCGGTCTTCCGCCACGCGGCGGACACCGCTGCGGTCAAGCCGCGCCGCCGCCTCCACCGCGGCCGCTGCCTGTGCGGCGTCCGAGACGAGGAATCCAGTCACGCCTTCGTCGATCACTTCCGGCATGGAGCCGCGGGGATAGGCGATCACCGGCGTTCCGGTCGCCATGGCCTCGACCACCGACAACCCGAACGGTTCGGCAAACGCAATGGGGTGCAGCAGAGCCACCGCGGAGCCCAGCACTTCGGCGCGCTGAGTCGGACCGATCGATCCAAGGTAGCGAACCCGATCATCGTCGATCCGCGGCTCCACCTGCTCGGTGAAGTACGAATGATCTTGAACAATGCCCGCAATGATCAGGCGTCGCCCGGCTCTACCCGCAATGTCGATCGCCTCGGCCGTCCCCTTGTCCGGATGGATCCGGCCCAAGATCACCAAGTCATCGCCTCCGCCGGCGGAGAAGGGCAGTGCGTCGAGATCGACGCCGTGGTAGACGGTCGCGCAGTAGTCGAGTTCCGGCACCCGATCGGCGTTCGAGATTGACACGAATGACGACTGAGCCGCCGCATAGGCGGGCAGGATCTTGCGATCCGAAAAGCCGTGGATTGTGGTCAGCAGGGTTGTCCGGCAGTGGGCGGAGAACGCCAGCGGCAGCCAGTCAAGGTGGTTGTGTACCAGGTCGAACTCGGCCGAACGACGGAAAGCGTGCGAGATGTGCATCGCCTCCCAGACCCGGCCGTCCCGGCTCTCGTCTTCGGCGTAGCCCTGCGGGCACACGCCGTCGAGCGCCGCCGCCGTTTGCGAATCCAGCGTGGCGAACAGCGTCACGTCCATCCCATGAGCCACCAGGCCGTCCGCGAGCAGGCCCGTGACCAGTTCCCAGGGTCCGTAATGTCGCGGGGGCGTCCGCCAGGCGATCGGCCCGAGGAGCGCGACTCGCACCGCCGTCAGGGAACCGACGCCTGCAGGCCTGCGGCCTCGATGGCCAACAACGCCTGCAGATATGCCAAAGTCGACTCGGCCCCTTCGTTCTCATTGAGCCCGTCCGGGCCGAGGCCGTCGTGGCATCCGCCGGTAGCGAAGTCGTACACCGCAAGTCCCGCGCAGTTACGACCGAGGAACCACTCGAAAGCTCGCACCGCCTGCTGGCCGTACTCGCGTTGCCCTGTGGCGACCGCCGCTTCGGCCAACGCCTCGACCAACGCCGCGGCGTCCAGCGGTTGCTCGTCGCCCTCGGCGATCCACCCTCGAGACGGCTCGTCGGATCGGCGCCAACGATTGCCAACCAACCGCACGGTGTCGGTTTGCACACCGCACTGCTCGGCGTACCAGTCCAGCGCCTCCAGGCCGCTCTTGAGCAACGCCGGGTTGTCGAGCCGGTGGCCGGCCGCGATCAACGCCTGAGGCAGCCGAGCGTTGTCGTAGGTCAGATTGTCCTCGAACCAGAGCCAGTCGTCGCGCCGATGCTCGTCGTACAAGTCGCTGAGCTGACCCACCAGGTCCTGCAGCACCTCGATCGCCGCTTCAGGCAGCACGCCGAGAGCGGGCCGCGATAGGCCGAGGACGGTGAATGCCACCTCGCGCGGGCTTGCCGCCGCCTTCATGCTGGGCAGCATCTCGGTGAGGATTCGCAGGCTCGTTGTGGCCTCTTCCGGCACGGGCTGCGCCGCCACCACCGAACCCAGCGCCCACATTGCCCGGCCAACATGATCACCGGAGTGCGGCTGGTCGAGCCACCGTCGGCTGTAGTCCATGAAATTGCGCATACCGACGCCGGGCCGGTCAGGGTCTCGGGCATCGAAGATGAAGGCGAGTGCCGCGACCAGCATCCGCTTGTATCTCGGGTCGTCAAGCTCCCGCTCAAGGCCCAAGGCCACGATGGCGAGCCGCGCCACGTCGTCGAGGCAGTATCCGCTCGATCGGTTGGGGATGGTGCCTAGTGCGTGCTGCATGATCCCGACGTCGTCGACCAAGGTCAACAGGTGACCGGGCACGATCCGCGGCGAAGTGGCGTACGCCGGCAGACGACCCGGAGCTCCTGCCGGGTGCTCCCGGACGGCTTCATCCAGCACATCCATGGTGGTTTGGCCGACACTTCGCCACGCCAAGCCAAGTCCTACCCGCCGTGCCTCGGTTCGCGCGGCGGCCAGCCTGTCTGGATCCTCCAGGTACTCATTCACCGCGGTCGCCAGGGCGGCCGAGTCTCCGAACGGCACCAGCACGCCCGCGCCCGAGGCGAGCAGATCCTCGGCGTAGAAGTAGGGCGTGGAGACCACCGCACAGCCTGCGGCAACGGCGAAGCTGAGCGCTCCGGAGACGATCTGCTCCCGGGAACGGTACGGGGTGAGATACAGGTCGGTCCGCGCCAGGAGGACGGCTAGCTCCTCGACCGGCAGGAAGTGATTGAGGAACATCACATGATCAGTCAGGTCGAGATCGCGGACCAGCCGCTCCAAGCGCAGCCGGTAGCTCTCACCTTCGTGCTTGATCACCTCTGGATGGGTCTGGCCGGCGATCAGATAGACGACTTCTGGGTGTCGGGCGACAATCGCCGGCAGCGCCGAAATGGCTTGCTCCAACCCCTTGGACGCCGAGATCAGGCCAAACGTCGACAGGACCGTACGGTTCTCGATCTTCCGGAGGGCCGCGTCGGCCCGATCGAGCGCCTCCTGGGTCCCGTCACGCGGATCCAACTCTGAAAGGAGGGCGCCCGCCTTGGTCAGTTCCTGCGCTCGGGTGAGGATGTCAGGCGCGCCATGAGGTACTACTCGGATGCGTTCGTGATTGACCAACCCGGTCTCGATAACCATCCGCCGAGCGGTCTCGGTGAAGACGGTGACCAGCGTCGCACGGTCGCACAGTGCGCGCAGCGTCGCAGCCTGTTGCGCCGACGGGCTGGACAGAACGGTATGCAAAGTGAGCACGATCGGTACGCTCAGCTCTTTGACGAAGTTGAGGACGTAATCTCCGGCGTCACCGCCGAAAATGCCAAACTCGTGTTCAACCAGGACCACATCGGCGCCACGTGCCATCACCGCTCGGGCCGCCATCGCGTAGTCGCTGGACAGGTCCTGCCGAATGACCGACGCGACTTCTCTTCGCTGTGGGAGCGCCTCGCGCAGGATCGACACGATGTCCACCGTCCTGGCGGTATCGGTCTCCATCATGGCCGACCGCAGGTCCGAGGAAAAAACGGCAATGCCACATGGCCGCGGCGGATACGTCGACACGATCGTGACGCGCATGGCAACCACCTCCCGGGCTACTTTACTGCGTAAAGCTGAGCCTTATCACCTCTTTGTCAAGAACTGCTGTGCTGGACAAGAGCGAGTTCGATGTCCACTCGGGCCAGGAACATCGCGCGTTCACCAGCATTGCGGGTCAAGGCGGCAGCTCGGCGATAGTGCTCAGCGGCCTCGGCATGCCGGCCTAGCTGGCTGAGCAGGTGAGCTCGGACCGCGGGCAGCTGCGGGTAGTTCCTCGTGGCCGGCGAGGTGGCCGCCGCTTCCAAGACCTGAAGTCCGGCCGCAGGATTCCCGGCCATACCGATGGCCACCGCCCGGTTGAGATCGACAACCGGGCTGGGCCACACCTGACTGAGGACCTCGTACAGGTTGGCGATGCGCCGCCAGTCGGTCTCCTCCGGCCGCGTCGCCCGGGCATGGCAGGCGGCGATGGACGCCTGAACGGTGTACGGGCCCAACGCCGATTCGCGCTCGGATGAGGCGACGGGCTGTCCGGTCGCTCGCTGTTCTGCTTTGGCGAGGGCCTGCAGTCCGAGTCGGATGTGGAGTCGGTCCCAGCGTCGCCGATCTTGGTCGGGCAGCGGGACGGGCGATCCGTCCGGGCCGAGTCGGGCGGCCAGACGAGATGCCTGTAGCTCGAGTAGCGCGAGCAGGCCGAGCACCTCTGCCTCCTGGGGTGCCAGCTGAGCGAGCAGCCGAGCCAGCCGCAGCGCTTCCGCGCAGAGCTCCGGACGCATCCAGTTCTCACCGGTAGTGGCTGCGTAGCCCTCGTTGAAGATCAAATAGATCACCTCGAGGACGGACGCCAGTCGCTGCTCGATCTCGGCCGGCGCGGGCATCTCGAAGATGACGGACTTCTCGACCAGCGCCTTCTTGGCGCGCACGATCCGCTGTGCCGCGGCCGAGTCGCTGATCAGAAAGGCCCGGGCGATTTCCTGGGTGCCCAGCCCGCCAAGGCAGCGCAAGACCAACGCGACTCGCGCCTCCAGCGGCAATGCCGGATGACACGCGGTGAAGATCAACCGCAACAGGTCGTCAGAAATGTGATCATCCAGTCGGTCCTCGATCTCGTCGAGATCGGCGGTGGCGCCGGCCGGGCCCGTCGGGTCCTTTGCAACCAGGGCGAGCTTGCTCTGGTAGCTGCGCTCCCGGCGGATGCCGTCAATCGCCTTGTTCTTCGCGGTTGTCATCAGCCAGCCGCCCGGGTTAGGGGGGATACCAGTCACCGGCCAGCGTTCGAGCGCGGCCACCAACGATTCGTGCGCCATGTCCTCGGCCAGGCTGAGGTCACCGGTGATGCGGGCCAGTCCGGCAATCAGGCGGCCGGACTCGATCCGCCAGATTGCATCGATAGCGCCGCGAACCGTGGCCGTGCGGTTGCGATCTGGGGAGTTCATCTCGTGGTTCGAGCACGTCGTGGCGCCCGCCTACCCGGCGATGGGCTCCGACGGGCGCCAACGGTTGAGCTGGTCACTGTGGTGGGGCGAAATCCTCCGGCCCGAGGACCTTCAGCACAAGGGCTTCGCCTTCCCAACCGGGCCACAGATCTTTGTGCAGGGTCATGAACCGCTTCGTCCATTCGACCGCTTCTTCTTTCGAACTGACCTCGTAGAGCGCGTAACTGATCATCTCTTTGGTTTCGGTGAAGGGCCCATCCATCACGCTGAGTGCACCCGAGGTCACCGACACTCGACTGCCAAGCGCGCTCGACGCGAGCCCGGCCGTGTCCACCAGGCTGCCCGACATGGTGGCCTCCTCACCTAGTGTCGCAATGCCTTCCATCAGAGCCGGGGGCGGTGGCGTCGCCGCCTGCGGGCCCTGGAGCAACACGAGATAGCGCATCTCTCTCCTTATCGTCCGTACCGGTCAATGGACACGGCGCTGAGCCATCCGCAGACCATGATCACCGCTGCGGTGAAGGCAAGGTTGGCGGCAACACTGCCGCCGCTCGAGGCCACGGCTGCGAAGCCGGTGAGGAAGACAACTCCGACGAGTCGCGAGGCCACGGCCCAGCGCCGCCGGTTTTCCACCGCGAATCGGCGAGCCAGCACGAAGCAGGCCGCACCCAGGCAGGCGAAGCCGACCGCCGCGGCGCCGAAGTGAGCGAACCCATGCCAGCTGATCTCGCCGGGCTCTTCGGGTGTACCGACCGGAAAGCCGAGCGCCGGGTCAGCGCGGAACAGCCCGGCGGCGATCAGGCTCACGCCGTAGCCAGCGATGAGCCGAGGCCCCCAGTTCGAGCCGGTACCGGGCAGCAGCGATCGCCGCAAGCCCACCGCGGCGGCGACGGTCATCAGGCCGGTGAGGATCAGATTCGCGGACTGGATCCACCCCGACGAACCGTTCGCGAGCAGGCTCCACTCATGGCGGGTCAGGTCAAAGCCATCTCGGGTCAGCGCTTGCGCAAGCGAGACCAGGACATACATCGGCCCGGCGATGATGCCGTACCCGAGAAGTGATCGGGTGATCCGTTTGTCGGGATGGCAGGGTGCGTGGGCCGCGGGTGCGGTGAGGGTGGTCATGGTGTCTCCTGGATCGTTGCGCCACCAGCTTCTCTGGCCGGCCTCTTATCTGAGCTACGAACCGCGACCTGCCAGATCGACACGATGTCGAACCCGATCCCAGCTGATTTCGTTTGGGAATTCGAAGCCGCTCACTTCAGTTATAATTCCGTTACTTGGGAGGCAAACCGCGGCTCGATGACTCAGGCCGAGGGATGTCGCCGGTATTACCGCCGTTCGGGGTCGGCGGCTGACTTGATCGCCGTCTGTCAGGAACTGATATGTCGAAGGCTCCACCACGATCCCGTCAGAGCTATCGCCACGAGGCTCTTATGTGGAGCGATGCCAGGGAGTTCGCCTCCGTCCTCGGCCCCTTCGTCGAGGAGGGCTTGGCCGCCGGCGAGCCGGTGATGGTTGCGATGATCCGAGAGCACGCCAATTGGTTGCGGGACGCCCTTGGCGCAGGGGCACGAAAAGTGAAGTTCGTCGACATGGCAGTCCTCGGCCGAAACCCCGCACGGATCATTCCTGCCTGGCAATCGTTCCTCGACGACCACTCCGCCGATGGCAAACCTGCCCGAGGCATCGGTGAGCCCATCTGGACCGGGCGTCGCCCGGAGGAGATCCTCGAGTGCCAATTGCACGAGGCGCTCCTCAATGTTGCGGTTGACCCGAAGACGCCCTTCTGGCTGATCTGCCCGTACGACGTGCACGGCTTGGATGCGGATGTCATCGAGGAAGCCCATCGCAGCCACCTGACGGTGATGGATGGGAGTCAATCCCGCAGCCACCCGCTCTACGGTGGCCGGACGCACGTGGAGACGATGTTCGAGGCCGAGCTCCGCCCGCTTCCCGGAGAGCCCGGCGAGTCAGCTTTCACCCTTGAGAACGTCGAGAGCCTGTTCGGAATCGTCACCCTGGACGCCTACGCGGCGGGGCTTGGGTCGGACAAGATCGCCGACCTCGCAGGCACCGTACGACGGCTCGCCACAGCCAGCCTGAGTCGTGGCGCGACGCACGGCACGCTCCAGATCTGGCATTCGCCCCAAGCGCTGGTCTGTGACGTTTCCGATAACACGGTCATCGACGATGTGCTGGTCGGTCGGCGTTCAATGCACGCGGATGGCCCAGACGGCCTATGGCAGGCAAACGAGCTGTGCGACCTGGTGCAGGTTCGTTCCGGGTCGGCCGGCACGCTGGTCCGTCTGTATATGTGGAAGTAAGTGCCGACGACTGTCCGACGTGGGATAGTGGTTGAGCATTCAACTTGATCAAGGAGCGTGTCGCATGCGGATCGCTATCGTGGGCGCCGGCAACGTCGGCAAGGCACTATCAGCAGCCGCGGTCGCGGCCGGGCACGAGGTCGCCGTCTCGGCGACGAGTCGGGAAAATGCTGAGGAGGCGGCTTCGGCCGCGGGCGCGCGAGCGGCTGCGGACAATGCTGATGCCGTGAACGGTGCGGATGTTGTCGTGCTCGCCGTACCGCATGCGGCCATCGCCGAGGTTGCCGAGGAGCTGGGCCCAGCCTTGTCGGGCAAAGTGGTGGTAGACACGTCCAACCCGCTCAACGACACTTACAGCGACCTCGTCACGGTCGGCACGTCTTCGGCGGAAGACCTGCAGCGCCAGCTGCCAGACGCTTCGGTGATCAAGGCCTTCAACACCACGTTCGCATCTCGTCATGGCAACCCGACCGAGAACGAAACGCCGCTTGATGCATTCATCGCGGGTGACGATGCCGAAGCCAAGGCCAAAGTCGGCGAGTTCGCCAGCTCATTGGGCTATCGGGCGATAGATGCGGGCAGCCTGCGGATGGCGCGATCCCTTGAGGAGATGGCGTTCCTCAACATCAAACTCAACGCTACCCACGGCTGGACGTGGGAGAGCGGCTGGAAGCTGGTCGGCCCGACGGGTGAGCAGTGACGGCGATCGGCCCGGTCCGGCTGAACCACGCCGTCCTCTTCGTCGCCGACCTCGACCGTGCCGAGCGCTTCTACACCGAGGTGTTCGGTATGACCGTAGTGGCGCGTGAACCGCGCGCCAATGCGGCCTTTCTGCGTCTGCCTAGTGCCGCGAACCACCACGATCTCGGGCTCTTCGGGGTTGGGACGCAAGCGCCCCCCAAGCGCCGCGGAGGTATCGGCCTCTACCACCTGGCGTGGCAGGTCGACACGATCGACGAGCTCGTCGAGGCTCGGCAGACTTTGCTGGATGCGGCCGCATACACCGGCGAATCAAGCCACGGCGCCACCAAGAGCCTTTACGGCGCCGACCCGGACGGCAACGAGTTCGAGGTGATGTGGATGCTGCCGCGGGCGGAGTGGGGTGCGTACGAGAATGCGGCGCCTATCGATGTCCTCGATCTGCGCGCTGAGGTCGAGCGCTGGTCGGGCGTACGGACTGCGGGCCAGATCGTTTCGAACACGGAGGCCGCGGACCGTCCCTGACGCTACGACGGCGCCGCCTCGATCTCGCGCCCGCGATCGGCGACTGCGTGGCGTTCGGAGCGAGACTCGACCCAGAGCGAGCCGATGCTCAGCGCGAACGCAGCGCTCACCGTCAGCCACACCGTGACGCCCCCATCGTTCAACACTGTCCCCAGAACGGCGGTGGCTAAAACTGCGCCCGCAAGCGGCCGCGGAGCGATCAGCTCGGCCGAGAGCTGGGGAAGGGTTCGGAAGATCACGACCCACAGCGCGATGCCGGCGAGCAACGCGACGATGCCGAGCGGGCTCACCAGCGACTCGGCCGAGGCGATGGCTTTGCGGGCGACGACATCAGCGGCGTCCCCCTCGAGGATCCGCTGAAAGAAGGCGCCCGCGTGTGTGCGAGCCGTCGGCCCCCGCAGCCAGTCCGCCCAGGCGACAAGGGTCACGAGCACCAGCGTGCTCGCGCCGATGGCAACCACCTTTCGCCAGGTTAGGACTAAGCCTGACAGCGAGAGGAGGAGCCAGAGCACGCCCGGGGTGAGGGCCAGAACGCCACCGAAGTCCGCCCCCATCGACGGCCAGCCATCGCAGACAACGACTCCGAAGCCGATGACTGCCGCCGCGATCAGGCCTGCAACACGGTGACCGGCTCTGCTCAGACGGTGGGCGACCAAGCCGGCAAGGACCAGTCCGGATGCCGCGTACGCCGCAAACGTGACGTTGCCGAATCCGTACCAGCGGCCGCCGTTCGTGGGTTGGGAATTGAGCATGGAGCCGGGCTGCATGACCCCGCCCAGCGCAGCGTCCAATGTGAACGCAGCTACCGACAAGGCTGCACCTACCAGAGCAACGGGCGCTTTGGCTACCCTCGCCAGACGAAGAGCAGTCGCGGTGAGGACGAGCGTCCAGGCTGCAAGCACGGCGCCCAGTGCCAGCCCCGGGAAGCTCGTACGGTTCCAGGGCACGGCTCCCGTCAACATCATCGCCGCCGGCAGGACGGTGCCGAGCGCAAGGATCAACCGCGGTGCGTCGAGGCGCCGCCGGGAAAGCCCGAGAAGGAGAACGACCACGAGCACGGCGCCCGCCACACTCAGAGCGATGTCGGCGACCCGTACGGCGCCGGACAGCGAACTGATCGCGTGCAGCTGCTCCTCCTCCTCGGCAACCGACACGGGGTTGGGAAGGACGCCGATGGGTGCACCGTCCAGGAGCGCATTCGGCGGCGCAGCTGACTGCCGACCCTCGATCAGCGTCCGGGTGAGATCGGGCAGCGTCACCACTCCGCTGCGCCGAGTGCTCGCCGAAGTCAGCCAACCTGCCGGGCCCGAACCGATTCGGTATATCACCTGCAGGCCTGCGGTGGACGAACCCGGGGGCGGTCCGATGCCGGTGACGATCACCGTGACCCCGGGTTGCTGCAGCAGTGCTGCGACGACCGGATCGGCATCGCGACCCGCGTCGACCAGGGTCAGTGGGCACGGGGTCGTGGCCCCTGCGGCCAGGAATTGCGGCACGGTCTGGTAGCGGTCGAGCGAACCGTCGGGACGGGCCGCGGCGAGTGCAGCGCCTTCACCGACCGCCATCACGCAACCGGGAACCGACGCCGCCAATGTGCCCAGCTTCGCGTCGCCCCATTTGGTCTCCGCCGCGGCCAGGCGCTCCGGCCAGTCCGCCACACGACCGTTCACGACGCGCGGCTCGCACAGCGCTCCGACACTTGTCCGGCGGCCAGCACCCAAGGTCGCCCAACCGGCCGCAGCGCAGTCGCCGATGTCGCGAGGCCGTACCGACACCGCCCCGACCTGGGCGACAGCCGATTGCTCCTGCAGGACCTTCCGGTCGCCGGCCGTCAGGGCATAATGTCCGGTCGTCCCTACCACCACGACTGTTCCCGGCTCGGAAGGAAGAGCGACGGGCTGAGGGTGGTTCGCCGCGAACATCCGGAGACCGGAGAAGATCAGCAGCGTGGCCACCAGCAATGCCGCCCAATTCCAGGCCGCCGGCCATCTGTTCAGGTGACGAAAGCTGTGCCGCCCGGACGTGGCGCGTAGCCAGCCCCCCGCCTCCACCACGTTGTCAGGCTATAGCGGTGGTCCAGGGTGACCTGCCGCCGCTTGTGTTCGTGCGACCTACTCGCAATTCTCGCGGCCAAGCCGCCGCGCGCCATCCGTGCTTCTCGCACGGACGTCTGTGAAGCGCCCGGATCCGGGGGCGTAGCCGTTGATGGCCGGCACCGCCGGGATCGGGTGACCGTCCAACTGGCCGCCGGCAAGGACCGCCCGGGCCGCCAGGACGTTGTCGGGTTGGGATCGGAACCACTCGACCGTCCGTCTCAGACCCTCTTCGAGAGAAACCTCCGGTCGCCAACCCAGCCGTTTCTCGGCTCGGTCGATCACTGGGCGTCGCCGCGTCGGATCGTCGACCGGGAGGGGATGGCGTTCGATCGCTGAGGCCGACCCCGTGAGCTCCAAGATCAGGTTGGCGAAGTCGGTGATCGTCCGCTCGGTCGGATTGCCCAGATTGACCGGACCGGGCTCGTCGGAGTCGAGCAGTGCAATGAGCCCACGGACGAGGTCGTCCACGTAGCAGAAGCTGCGGGTTTGAGTCCCGTCACCGTAGATGGTCAACGGTTCGCCGAGCAACGCCTGGGCGATGAAGTTCGTCACTACCCGGCCGTCGTGGGGGCGCATCCGTGGCCCGAAGGTGTTGAAGATCCGCGCGATGCCGACCTCCGTCCCCAGAGCTCTTCGGTACGCCATGGTCGTGGCCTCGGCGAACCGCTTCGACTCGTCGTACACGCTCCGCGGACCGACAGGGTTGACCTGGCCCCAATACTCCTCAGGTTGCGGGTGGACCTCCGGGTCTCCGTAGACCTCACTGGTGGAGGCGAGCAGGAAGCGGGCCCCGTGCTCGTGGGCGAGACGGATGGCGTTCTCGGTACCGCGGCTGCCGACGGCGAGCGTTTCCAGCGGCAGGCGCAAGTAGTCCGGCGGCGAGGCCGGGCTTGCGAGATGGGCGACCGCGTCGATGGCGCCCTCGACTGGCACCTCGAACGACACATCGCTGCGCAAGAATTCGAAAGTCGGCGCTTCCAGCAGGTCAGCGATGTTGTCGATCCGGCCGGTGCACAGGTTGTCGACGCAGACGACCGTGTCGCCTCGCATGATCAGCCGTTCGCAGAGATGGGAACCCACAAAGCCGGCTCCGCCGGTGACGACTACCCGCATGCCGCAGACCTCCGCGCTGGTAGGCAAAACTCCTCTGGCGCCGTGGCTTCGACGGCGTCACTCAGCGTATTGACCTTCGTGCATCGGCCGCCGACGCGGTATGCACTCCGAGTTCGTTGGCTTCGCACGTCGGCGCAGTACCCCGAATTCCCTCGCGGAACCCACTTCGACCCCTCTGTGCAATCCCTGACCCCTGTTTACGAGGGTCGAGGATGCGCTGCGGGGGTCAAAGTCGGAGTGGGGCGCGGCTCGCGCGACGCTCCTGGCCATACCTCTATAAGGTCCTCCTGTGCGCGCGATCGTCACCGGTGGAGCGGGATTTATCGGCTCTCACGTCGTCGACGCCCTCGTCGGCACGGGCAGTTCAGTCCTTGCCGTCGATGATCTGAGCGCGGGAAGAGAAGCGAACGTCGCCGATGCCTTATCCGCAGGCGCCGAGCTGACCCGCTTGGATATCCGGAATGGCGATGCTCTCCAGGATGCCTTTGTCAGCTTCCGTCCTGAGGTCGTCTTCCATCTCGCCGCGCAGATCGACGTACGAGTGTCGATGGCCAAGCCAAGCAGAGACGCCCAGATCAACGTCGTCGGGTCGATCAATGTGTTCTCGGCAGCAGCCGCCTGTGGAGCGCGCCGTGTCGTCAATACCTCAACCGGGGGAGCGATCTACGGTGAGGGCGCACCCCTTCCCACTCCCGAAACGACCCCGAGTCGACCGCTCTCTGCCTACGGCCTGAGTAAGCGGACTGCGGAGAAGTACGCGGACTGGTTTCGGCGGATGCGTGATCTTGATGTCGTCACACTTCGCTACGGGAACGTGTATGGTCCGCGGCAGGACCCAGCGGGGGACGCCGGGGTCATCGCGATCTTTTGCTCGCGTGCGCTGGAAGGCCTGCGGCCGATGATCTTCGGAGACGGACGCCAAACGCGTGATTACGTGTTCGTGCGCGACATCGTCGCGGCTAATGTGGCGGCGGCGAGCGCCGACGCGCTCGTGCATCCGATCTTCAATGTCGGCACGGGCAAGGAGGTCAGCGTCCGGGAGCTGGTCGGGGCTGTCGCCGATGCCGCGGGAGTCGACCGGAAGTCGTTTTCGCCAGCGATGATGCCAGCTCGTGCTGGGGAGGTCCTGCGAAGCTGTCTCGACATCGCTCTGGCACGGGAGGAACTCAAGCTGGCGGATCCGACACCGCTGGACGATGGGCTCAAGATCACCCTGGACTGGATGCGTCGGCGGCCCTCCCCGTCCTAAAGCTAGCCGGATGTGATCAGGAGCCGGCTCGAGCGGTCGTCGCTGTTCCCAGCCATCATTCGTGCGCAATTGGTTGGCAGCCGTCGGTAGCTCCAGATGAGACACCTGTCCAGAATTTGAGACCAGCGCTCAGCGGCCGTTCGGCCAATGGCACGATTCTCCATAATCCCGACTAGATACATCGGAAATAAGGGGTAGGAGCTGCATATGACCAACAAGCGACTTCGAGGCGCCTGGACAAAGGTCGGTGTCGTCATCGCGATGGCCGCAACGGCCCTCCTCGCCGCATGCGGCGGCGGATCCACCGGCTCGTCCGACAGCTCAGAGCTCAACCTCGTCGCCTTCTCCGTACCGAAGGCCGCTTATGACGACGCGCAAAAGGCGTTCGCTGACACTCCGGAGGGCGAGGGCAGCTCATGGAAGTCCTCTTACGGTGCCAGCGGCGACCAGGCGAGGGCGGTGATCTCAGGGCTGCCGGCGGACTACGTGAGCTTCTCGCTCAGCTCCGACATGACCAAGCTGGTCGACAAGCAGCTTGTCGCGCCGGAGTGGAACACGGGCGCGACCAAAGGCATTGTCAGCACCTCGGTCGTCGTGATCGTCACCCGCAAGGGCAACCCGCTGGGCATCAAGGGCTGGGCGGACTTGACCAAACCGGGGGTCAAGATCGTCACGCCGAACCCGGGCTCCTCGGGCTCGGCCCGCTGGAACATCTTGGCCGCGTGGTCGCACATCACCGCCAACGGTGGTTCCGAGAAGGAGGCGATCGACTACTTGACCAAGTACTACGAACACATCGTCAGCCTTCCGCCCAGCGGACGGGAGGCCACCAGCGCCTTCACCAGCGGTACGGGCGACGTGCTGATCTCGTACGAGAACGAGGCGATTGCCGCCAAGCAGAATGGCGCCGACGTCGACTACGTCATACCCGACACCTCGATCAAGATCGAGAATCCTGGCGCGGTGACCGTCAAGGCGTCCGAGTCCGCGAAGAAGTTCCTGACCTTCGTGACGTCGGACAACGGGCAGAAGATCTTCGCCGAGCACGGGTTCCGTCCACTGAACAGCTCGGTCAAACCCGACAAGGTCGAGGGTGCCAATGATCCGGCCAATCCCTTCCCCACCGTGCAGAAGCTGGTCACGATCGATGATCTCGGTGGCTGGTCGGAGGTCTCCAAGAAGTTCTTCGACGAGGAGAGCGGCATCGTCACCCAGATTCAGGACGCCAGCGGAGTCTCGTGAGCACAACGAGCACTCCGGTCGCGGCGCCGGCCGGCTCTGTCGGTATCCCACCCGACGAGCCGGCCACGGCCGCGCCCGCCCTGAGATCGAACAAGCACGGTGCACCGCCGCCGGAAGGTGTCCTTCGGCTTGGCCGAAGCTCGGGACTTGCGTTGGGCATGGTCCTGCTCTGGATGAGCATCCTGGTGATCCTGCCGCTGGCTGCCGTGCTGTTCACGTCGCTGGGCAATGGCCTCAGCGAATTCGTGGACACGGTCACCAGTCCGGCGGTGGCCGCATCGATTCGTCTCACAGTGGCGATGGCAGCGGCCGCGACAGTCGTCAACACGGTCTTCGGGACGCTGGTGGCCTGGGTGCTGGTGCGCGACCGCTTCGTCGGACGGCAGCTGCTGAGTCTGGTGATCGACGTCCCGTTCGCCCTGCCGACGATCGTGGCAGGGCTGGTGCTGATCGCCCTGTACGGCAATCAAAGCCCAATCGGCGTCACCTTGGCCCAAACACGGTGGTCGATCTTTGTCGCGCTCCTCTTTGTCACCTTGCCGTTCGTGGTGCGGGCCGTGCAGCCCGTGCTGGAGGAACTGGACCTCGACGTAGAGGAGGCCGGTGCGTCGCTCGGAGCCAGCAAGTTCACGATCTTCGTCCGGCTGATCCTGCCGAACATCGCGCCGGCTATGGCCGCCGGTGCAGCGCTTTCTTTCGCCCGCGGGCTCGGCGAGTTCGGATCCGTCGTACTGATCTCGGGCAGCCTGCCCCGGCGGACCGAGGTCGCGTCGGTACGGATGCTCGGTCAGATCGAGAACGACAACCTGGCCGGCGCGTCCGCCGTCGCCACGGTACTGCTGATCGTTGCGTTGATCGTGATCATCTTCCTGGGTCGTGCTCCAGCGACGGGCGGCGAACCGTGGCTGAGATCCGTACGGTGGCGGGAGCGACAAGCCAGGCCGCCGGAACACGACTCGGTGGACATTGCGCTGGTCGCCGTGGCTTACGTGACGGTGCTCGTCGTGCTGCCGCTGGGCGTGATGATCTTGCGTACCTTCGAAGACGGCCTCTCGGATTTCGTCGACTCGATCACCTCGCCGGAGGCACTCGCCGCGATCGGTTTGTCGCTGCGGGTCGCGGCCCTCGCGGTGCTGATCAACACCGTGTTCGGCGTGACGGCGGCCCTGCTGCTGACGCGGTACCGATTCCCGGGCCGGAGCGTGCTCAACACCTTGATCGACCTGCCGGTGTCGGTGTCCCCTGTCGTCGCTGGGCTCGCATTGATCTTGGTGTACGGGAACAACGGCTGGTTCGGCGGCTCGTTGCAGGACCTGGGGATCCAGATCATCTACGCCGAACCTGCCATCGTCCTGGCCACGTGCTTCGTCTCGCTTCCACTCGTCGTGCGCGAGCTGGTTCCCGTGCTCGAAGAGATCGGACTCGAACAAGAGCAGGCCGGCAAATCGCTCGGGGCGAACGCCTGGCAGCGGCTGTGGCGTCTGACCCTGCCGAGTGTGCGGTGGGCCCTGGCGTACGGCGTCGTGCTCACCCTGGCGCGATCGCTGGGCGAGTTCGGGGCCGTACGGGTGGTCGCGGGCAACGTGCTCGGCTCTACGCAGACCATGCCGCTGCTGGCCGCCCAGCGTTACAACGACCTCGACGAGCAACGGGGCGTACGCCATCAGCTTCGTCATGGTCGCGCTGGCGATCGTATGCATCATCGTGGTCGCGATCTTGCGGCCGAAGCAACGGACGTAGGAGTCGATCGTGGGAATCCAGGCCCTGAACATATCCAAGCGATTCGGCGACTTCGTCGCCCTCGACGACGTGAGCGTCGACGTCCGCACCGGTCAGCTGACGGCTCTGCTCGGTCCGAGCGGTGGCGGCAAGTCCACCCTGCTGCGGATCATCGCGGGACTTGATCAGGCCGACACCGGAACGGTACGCATCGACGGCGCCGACGCCACCTCGCTGCCGCCACAGCGTCGCAACGTCGGATTCGTGTTCCAGCACTACGCAGCCTTCAAGCACCTGAGCGTCTATCGCAACGTCGCCTTCGGGCTCGAGGTGCGCAAGCGTCCTCGAGCGGAGATTCGCCGGCGGGTGCACGAGCTGCTCGAACTGGTGCATCTCGATCAGTTCAGCGACCGGCTGCCGTCTCAGCTGTCAGGTGGTCAGCGGCAGCGGATGGCGCTGGCCCGTGCGTTGGCCGCCGAGCCCAACGTGTTGTTGCTCGACGAGCCCTTCGGTGCCTTGGACGCCAAAGTCCGCAAGGAGCTACGTGAACTGGCTTCGCCGGCTCCACGACGAGGTGCACGTCACCACCGTGTTCGTCACCCATGACCAAGAAGAGGCGCTCGAGGTCGCCGACGAGCTGGTGGTGATCAATGCCGGCCGAGTCGAGCAGGTGGGAGGACCCAACGACCTGTACGACCGTCCGGCAAACGAATTCGTGATGGAATTCCTCGGCCCGATCACCCGGCTCAACGGTCGGCTGCTGCGTCCCCACGACATCGACGTCTTCGAAACCCGTCACGATGCGACGGTCGCGGCTCAGGTGGAGCGGTTGCAGCGCGTCGGCTTCGAGGTGCGAGCCGATCTGCGCACCGGCGACTCGGGTTTCTGGGTGCAGCTCACGCCGGGACAGGTCGAGGCGCTGAACCTGCGCGAAGGTGCTCCGGTGTGGGTGCGGCCGTCCCGCGGCGCCGCGAGCATCGACGCAAGTCGGCCGGACCACGGGGCCGTTGCGGCATCCTGAGTGGAAACCGGGCTGATCAAGCGCCTGCAGCGCCGATCAGGTCAGCTGCAAGACGACAACCACGATGATGATGATCACGACAACACCCGTGATCCCTCCGATGAGGCCCGTATTCACCACCCGAACGTAACAGACTCCACCCTCCTCGAGCGGCCGCGCTGAGCCTCGATCACGGGCCCAGACGTCCGCGGCCGACTTCGTGGGCGTCTGCCGCCGTCTTAGCGTCAGCGACGCGCAAGGTCGCCACGATGAGAACCAGGGCGCCGATCTGGATGACGGCCACGACCGCGATCAGAGATCGGCAGCGAGTGCTGGTACAGAGCGCCCGCCATGGCTCCGCCCGCCATGGCCGCGGCACCCTGAACGGCCGCGAACACGCCGTACGCAGTCGCTCGCCTGGTCGAGGGAACAAGATCGGCAACCAGCGCTTTCACGGTGGAGTCCTGGATGCCCATGGCGCGTTCCCCAGATCACCACACCGAGGATGGCGACTCGCGGCGAGGTGCTGAAGGCGAGCGCCGGAACGGCGGCGACGAGAAATGGCAGCACGAGCAGGACGCGACCCTTGATGCGGTCGAACAGACTTCCGGTGGCCAGTGCCGCGAGAGCCTCGGCCGCCATCGCTGCCGCGTAGATCAGTGGGATCGTGGCAACGGGCACCACGCGATCCGTGGTCAGGTGGTACGAGATCACGCCGAAGGTGACCAGACCGGCCGTGGCGGCTCCGGCCGCGGAGGCGAAAAGCCAGAATGCACGGGAAGGCCGTGACCGAACGAGGAGTCGACGTTTCGGCGGCCGAGACTGTATCGACGGAGGTGCTGGCGGAGGGTTCAGGGTGATCATCCGGTGCGGGGTTGGGGTCGCCCATCCGACGCCGTATCCAGGCCAGGACGAGCAGGGCGGCCATCCCGGGAATGATCAGAATCGCCAGCGCCGGCCAGAGCGCTCCGGTCACGGCGGCGACCGCCGCAACCAGGAGTGGTCCCGAAACGGCGCCGAGCTGGTCGAGGGCCTTGTGAACACCCATGCCGCGTCCGAGTCCGACCGGGCCCGCCGCATATGCCAGCAGAGCGGTTTTGGCCGGACTGCGTACCGCTTTGCCGAACCGTTCGGCCAAGATCAGGAAGCAAGCGAGCGCTAAACCGGCCCCGGCCAGGAAGGGTGTGATGGCCAGCAGCGGCACGCAAACTGCGGTCACGGCGTATCCGGCATACGTGATGGTCCAATAGCGGCCTGTTCGGTCGGCCCAGGATCCGAAGACCACGCGCAGCACGAGTGCCATCGCCTCGCCCGCGCCAGTGATCAGGCCGACCAGCACCGCGGAGGCGCCCAGCGACGCGAGTAGGGGTCCGCTGATCGATCGGGCCCCTTCGTAGACCATGTCGGCCAACAGGCTCACCACGCCGAAGCCGATCACCGCTCGCCACGGTGACCAGTCCCGGCCAGCGAGCCCGGAGTGGGCCTTCGCCTGGTCAGCCGACCTTTGCATCGGCCCACTCGGTCCGGTGCTGTCGCTGACGGCGGTATTCACGCACCGTGAGCGCGAGGATCACCGCATCGAAAATGGTGAGGGCGATCAGGCCAGCGGTCGGGTGCAACGCGATCCGGTACAGCTGGTAGCCGATGAAGAGGGTCAGGAACCCGATCATCCAGGGATAGGCCCAGAGCTTGTCGAGGAGCAGGGCAATGACCAACACGACCTTGACCGCGCCATGGGTTAGCAGATAAATGGCGCCGAAGAGCACCGCACCGCCGGTGAGGGCGTCCGCACTGTGCAGAAGTTGGGTGGCGATCAGATCGTGAGGGTCCTCTGACAGTTCTCCTTGGGTCAGCAGGATGGCGATCTGCCGGATTCGATCCGGACTCGCCAGGAGGAGAAGGACGCCGCCGATGAGCTCGGCTGCGCCGTTGAGGCCCTTGACGATGATGCCGATCTCAAAGACCCGATCCAGCGCATCGTGCGGTCTGAACATGCCGACCTTCCGCTCGAGTCCTACTCAGGGCCAGGGTTGCTGAGCGCGGCATATACGTGTTCCGCGTACGCATCGAACCGCTCATCGCAGACCTTCAGAGCGGTTGCAGGGTCCGTGGCGGGGGGAATTCCGAGGAGGTTGCGACTGCGGAGCTCGCGGTACCAGCGACGGAGTCGATCCAGGCTCTGCTCTTCCTCCTCCAGCTCAGCAAGGGTGTACTTACCGATCTGCTCCTCATGCTCGAGTTCGGCAAGGTATTTGTCGCAATCTGCCTCGAACTCCGACCACTCCTGCCGCCGGGCCTCGACGTACAGCTGCTCCAAGCGGCGAGTGTCATCGTCGGTGTGACCGTCCGCATCCAGGACCAGCAGTGATCCGTGAGCAGTTTCGACGAGTTCGGCAATCCGATCGAGCATGGGCCGAACGGCCGGTAGGTTCGGTACGGCCCACGCTGCCTGTCCGACCAGCACGGCCCCGGAGCGTCGCAAATCTCGCCACAGAGCCATTCGATGCCGAGCCGGTTCTGCGGGCATCCGCGCGAGCATCACCAGCCATCCTGGTTCTCCAGTAGTCGAAGCCTCTGTCACGCCTGCTAATGTTACAGGTGTAACCAAATCCAGTGTTCTACCCACCTGGCTGCTCCGCCCGGCTCTTCGGCTGGCCCGATACAGCTCGGCCCATTCCGTGCTCGTGATCACGGCAGGCATAGGTGCTGTGCTGGTTGGCGGCTTGACCGCGGCCAGTGCCGGGGTCTACGACGCGGTCGCGGAGAAGGAGGGCATATCGGGGTTTGACCGTCCAATTCTGGATCTGGCGATCCGCTGGCGTACACCGCTCGACGATCGGCTGATCACCTGGTTCACTGATCTCGGCGCTCCGCGGAACATGGCCATCATCGCCATGTGCTTGACAGTCGCCATGGTCTGGCGGTTTCGCTCGGCTACACCGTTGATCTTGATGGTTGTCGCGGTCGCCGGCTCGCTGACCTTTACCCGGGTAGGCAAGGCGATCGTCCAGCGCGCACGGCCGCCCCTTGGTGACGCGGTCCCGCCTTACGAGTACGCGTTCTCGTTCCCCTCTGGCCACACGCTGAACAGCACCGTGATCGCGGGAATGGCCGCGTATCTCGTGGCGAGCCGGATGACCTCCCGGACGGGTCGGGTGATCTGCGTGGTGGCTGCCACCACCTGGGCGATCGCCATGGGATTGAGCCGGGTGTTTCTCGGCCACCACTGGTTGACCGACGTGATCTTCGCGTGGTTGCTTGGCCTCGCCTGGCTTGCCTTTCTGATCACGGCACACCGGGTCTACCTGGCCGTGTGGCCGGCTTCGGCGCCCGCTTAGGGACAGGTTCGACGGCCAAGCTCCACTCGAGTCGCCGCAGCACGCCCGGCTCGGCCGTGAGCGTCAGCTCGGTGACCTTGCCGTCCGCCATCGCGAAGCCGAACACCACGCGTGGCTTGCCGCCAACGAGCCACACCGCACCGGGTTCGCCGTTGACGATGGCCAGCTCGGCACGCCGGGCGCGACCGGAGAACGTTTCTGCGACAGCAACCGCGCCGACAACCTCCGGAGCCGCGCCGGCCCGCACGGCTGCGGTGTCCGCTCGGAGCACAACATCGGGGTCGAGCAGCGCGAGCAGACCGTTGAAGTCACCAGTTCGCGACGCGGCCAGAAATGCCGCCACGATCTCGCGTCTCCGGCCGAGATCTGCGGCTGAAGGATGCACACCGCGGACCCGGCGTCTGGCCCGGCTGGCTAATTGCCGCGCCGCCTCCGGCGAACGACCGACGATTGGCGCAATCTCCTCGAACGGGACCGCGAAGAGATCATGCAGAACGAACGCCAGCCGCTCCGGCGGTGCCAGCATCTCCAGGACGACCACCAGGGCTGACCCTACGGAGTCGGCCATGATCACTTCAGCCTCCGGGTCGAGAGCATCGTGCCGCTTCGGTGCCACCAGGTTGTCCGGGCCGTGCCACGGATCTTCGCGCCGAGCCGAGCGTGACCGGAGCATGTCCAACGAGACGCGGGCCACGACCGTCGTCAGCCAGCCGCGTAGGTTCTCGACCGTGCCCGTGTCCGAGCGGCTCAGTCGGAGCCAGGTCTCCTGAACAGCATCGTCCGCCTCGCTGGCCGACCCCAACATCTGATAGGCCACTGCCCGAAGGTGACCCCGGCTGTTCTCGAATCGTTCGGCGAGCCATTCCTTGTCGTCCATCGGTTCATCCTTGTGCTCGATCCGTCACCTGAATGACGGGCCAGACAGGCGAGATGTGACAGCCGCGGAATGGCACCAGCATCCTGCGGCCGCGCAAGAGAAGGCGTCGGCCCGACGTGCTACCGGCCGTTGAGTTCCCGCTCGCGCTGCTGCGCGCCCATCTGGCCGTACGGGTAGTCGGCTGCGCCGAGGTCGCTCGCCTTGTCGAGCGCTGCCGTCTCCTCGGCTGACAGGTGCAGGTCGGAGGCTTTCAGGTTGGTCGCCAGCTGCTCGCTGGTTCGAGCGCCGAGAATCGTCGATGTCACGCCGGGGCGATCGGTGACCCACGCCAGGGCCACCTCCGCCATCGAGACGCCGCGGCCTTCCGCAACGGTCTGCACGGCGTCGATGATCTGCCAGGTACGGTCGGTGCTGCGACGGTCGTAGGCCTCCATGCCGCGGTTCGGGTTGTCGCCCAGGCGGGTGTCGCCCGTTGGCTTTTGATCACGTGAGTACTTGCCGGAAAGCCAGCCGCCGCCCAGTGGGCTCCACGGCAGCATGCCCATCCCGGCGTCCAGCAGCGCGGGCACGATCTCCCACTCGATCTCACGGACGATCAGGCTGTACTGCGGCTGCAGCGTGACGGGCTCGGCCAGGTTCATCGCACCTGCCAGATAGATCGCCTTGGTGAGCTGCCAACCGGTGAAGTTCGACAGACCGTAGTAATTGATCTTGCCCGCTCGGATGAAGCCGTCCAGGGTGCGCAAGGTCTCTTCGAGCGGCGTCCACGGATCGAAGGCGTGGACCTGATAGAGGTCGATGGACTCCAGTCCGAGGCGCTTCAGCGAGGCGTCCAGGGCGCGGGTGAGGTGCCGAGTCGACAGCCCTAAACCCGTTGGGCGAGTCGTCGGTCGGAAACCGACCCTTGGTGGCGAGGACGACACCCTCGGTGACGTCGGCCGGGCGGCTGGCAAACCAGCTGCCGATGATCTCCTCGCTGGCGCCGCTGCTGTAGACGTCGGCCGTGTCGACCAGCGTCCCGCCGGCCGCAACGAAAGCGTCGAGTTGTTCGTGGGAGCCGGCTTCGTCGGTCTCCTGCCCGAAGGTCATCGTGCCGAGGCAGAGATTGGAGACGGCGCATCCACTGCGCCCGAGAGTGCGGTAATCCATGGTGGCTGTTCTACCCGTTCAGCGCCGTCGACCCACCGCCAGGATGGCCACCAATCCGACGATGAACATCACGCCGAGCACCGTTCCTTCGATGCCGTGACCAGTGGCGATCAGATAGACACAGGCGGCAAGGAACGCCAGGGTGATGATCACCCCGTACAGCAGTCCCTGCGAGTTCAGCGAAGCATGGCGCCGGTCGAGATCGTTGATCCGGTCCAGCTCCTTCTCGATCACTGTCCGAGTCTCGGCGTCAGCTTCGGCGTAAACCTGCAGCGGATCCTTGTAACCCCCGGTATCCGGCCCACGATCGCTCATTCGGTATCCCTTGGTTGCTCGTCACGAGGCCGGTCGAAGCTGGGTGCTTCCGGGCTCGTCAAATGCTGCCGGAAACTCCGCCTCTGGTTCGGCGTGCGTCCAGATGCCCTCGGTCCCGGGCGCCCACCGACGTTCGCTCATCGATCGTCGGTGACGGCTGGGGTGCCGCCTCGCTCGGCTCCCAGATCGATACGGGTTCGTCCGCCCTCGTCGTCCACAAGGATTCGGTCTCGGGAGACGACCAAGCCACCTCCTCCTCGTCTGTCGGCGAGGTCCGTGTCAATCAGTCCGGCCTGCAGCAAGGCCGAGCCTATCCGGCGCGCGCCTGAGTAGGGATCAACAGCGTCCACGCGCTGAATGGCGCGTCGCATTCGCCTCTGCACGCTGCCACGGCTGCGGGCGAAATCGATCCGCGGATATAGGTAGCTGAAGCCCACGATGAGATGACCGGCCGGCGAGTCCGCAAATACGCGGGTTCTCGGTCGGGAACGCGGTCGGCCGGACCCGGCACCGCCGGTGAGAAAGATCGGGATCACGAAGCCCGCCATGACAAGGAGAATGGCGATGAGGATGCCGATCACCAAGATCAACACCGAACGGCTGTTCACTCCCCGCACCTCCCAGGGACACCCTAACCACGATCAGGTCCTGGCCCGGTATTGGAGCAGGAGGCGTCGCGGTCGATTCTGCGGGGTCGGCCTGAAAGTCGAGCACTGGTAAGCTCAACACGCGGTGCGGAGCTCGCTTCCGAGCACACCAGTGGTCAGCTTCTCAGGTTGCGGGTCCCTCGCGTGGATGTCGCGGCCAATCTGCTCGCCGATAGAGGCGGCCCAGCCGCGGATCTGGTCCCAGTCGCGGTAGTCGCCGGCTGCATCGCTGTTGGCCACCCACTTGGCAATGCGGCCCTTGGCGCTGGCCGGATCGAGATTGCCGCCGAAGACCACGGGTAGAGTCGACGCCGATCTCGCGCGCGATAGCGGCGATCTTCGGGGTCGGCTCGGTCCGCTGCGTTTGGGCGCCCTCGCCGCAGGGCCCGCTCTGGAACAACCATGTTGGCCGATGAGCCATCTGCTTGCCGGTTTTGCTTCAGGTACCGCCGCGCCGGCTTGAGCCAGCGCGCGGCATAAACCGCGCTGCCCAGCACGACGGCGTCGTACTCGAACGGCGGACCAGCGGTGCGGGCGTCGCTGACGTCCACCTCAGCGCCATGCCTTGCGCAACTCCTCGCCGATCGCCTCCGCGATCTCTGCGGTGGAACCCATCTTCGAGGAGTACGCGACGAGGATGTGACCGATTCGCGGGCGTGCTCGCAGTCATCGTCGCCATCACCTGCCGGCCGGTGACCGTGGTCATCGGAATGCGCAAGAACAACGTTCGGGGCCCGCCGGCCCACGGCTCGGGGCCGCCACGGTAGAGGATCTGCTTGAGCTCGTCCACGCTGACCAGCTTCGCAGTACCGACGACGAGCACGCTCCAGCCCGTCTGCCGGAACTCATCGATGTCATCGATCTGAAAGGCCACCCGTCTGATCGAGCGCGTTCCGAGCGACCTCCCCATACGCCAGCGTGCGCACGACGATCGAGTCGGGTGTCGTGATGTAGTTCAACGGCACGATCCGAGGACCATCGTCAGTCACGTAGCCGAGCCGGCCGACCTGCTTGGCGGGCAGCAGGTCCAGGCACTCCACGCGATCAAGAATCCGGACGCCGGCGCCCCCGGACATGGCCAGCCAGAAGCCATCCGGCTCGGTCATATCGGCCCTCCCCTTCGGTTTCCTGACAGCGTTGCTCAGGTCAGCGGCCGAGGGCAGGGCAGAGCGGCCCAGCTCCTTGGGACGAACGTCCCGGCGCGCTCGTGCCAATTCTGACACTGGGATCACCCGGGCGGTCAGGACAGGGGCAGCGGCACAACCCAGGTGAAGGACGTCCCCGGCTCCGCGCGCCTCACCACGGTCGCGTGACCCCCTGCTGCCTTCGCCCGATCTTGGGTGTTGCGCACGCCTCCCCCTGCGGGCGCGGCGTCGGCGATGCCGATCCCGTTGTCCTCCACCTGAATGGTCAGCGTCTTTGCAGCAAGATCAACAGCGACCAGCACCGTGACCTCGTCCGCACGGGCGTGGCGGGCCACGTTCGACAGCGACTCCCGCAGCGTGGCGAGAACGTCGTCGTTGAGGTGGCTCGGTACGGCGGTGTCGATCGGACCGGCGAGTGTGATCTGGGGCTCGAAGCCGAGCACTCGAGCGGCATCTGAGATCACTCGAAGCAGATCGGCACGCAGGCTACGCGGGTCGGACTCCACCTGATGCTGCAGCGAGAAGATGGTGGTCCGGATCTCTGCGATCGTCGCGTCAAGATCAGAAATGTAGCCAGTGAGCCGCTCGGAAATCGTGGCGTCGTTCAGTCGGCGGAGGGTGCTCTGCAATCCCAGGCCGACGCCGAAGATCCGCTGGATGACCTGGTCATGCAGGTTTCGAGCGATCCGGTCCCGATCACTGAACACGGCGAGCCGCCGCCGATTGTAGGCATTGCGTTCATGATCGAGGGCAAAGGACACGTGGTCGGCGAAGGCCTGCATGAGGTCAAGTTCGAGCTCCGAAAACCTGGCTGACGGACGGCGAAGCAGCAGCGCGCCCAACCTACGGTCGCGGACCCGAAACCAGATCAGCTGGTCACCTTCGGGGTATTCGGTGTCGGCTGACAATGGATCGCCGATCGCCGCCCCGGTCATTGCATCGCCGTCGGTGAAGTTGATCAACAAACCGCTGGGTGGTGCGTCTGTGATCACCAGCTCGTCGTCGTCGGTGTTGACCGTCGGCAACGCAATGGCGACTGCCTCGGCGCCGGCGGCCGTACCGGCGGAGGTCGCGATGAAGGCAGGCGCCTCGGCGAGGTCCTCGGCAAGCCTCGAGACGGTGTCTGCGGACGCGGCGAGCCAGCGCTGTCGCAGGCGACTCTCAGCGAACAGTCGGGCGTTCTCGATCGCGACGCCTGCCGCGGCCGCGAGGGCGACGACGACGCGCTCGTCGTCAGCGGTGAACTGAGCACCTGCCGCCTTGTCGGTGAGATAGAGGTTGCCGAAGACCTGATCGCGCACATGGATGGGGACTCCGAGGAAGGTGGTCATCTGGGGATGGTGGGGCGGAAACCCGTAGGACGCCGGATGGGCGGAGATATCGGCGAGCCGCAGAGGGCGCGGATCAGCAATCAGCAGGCCGAGGACGCCCCTGCCGTGAGGATCCTCACCGATCTGGGCATGCTGCTCCTCCGGTATGCCGGTCGGGTGGAAACCGGCTAACGAGCGCTGGCCGTCCGCTCCGCCGCCGCGCAGCACACCGAGGGCCGCGTAACGTGCACCGGTCAGCTCACAGGCGGACAAGACGATCTGATCCAGTACGGCCGTCAGTTCCACGTTGCCGGCCAGCGCGACGACCGCCTCGACCAGTGCAGAGCCGGCCATCAAGTCGGATCTGGTGACCGGATGCGCCGGAGACGGGCCGACAGGGTCGCGGCGATCGTGAAGTTCATCGGCGGCGGACAGGTCGGCTGCGCTCGTCGGCGGCTTAGCTGACGTGGACCTCGACATCCTGCTCCTTGCTCGCCTCACCGGACTGCCGATCGTCGGCCGACCTCGCGATCAAGGCCAATGGGCACTCGGCGCCGCCGATCACGGCACGAGCGACGCCACCCACGTGCAGTCCCGAGGTCGCACCGCGCCCACGCACACCGATGACCAGAAGATCGGCGTCCAGGCCCGCGGTGAGCAAGGCAGTCACCGGACTCTCACGCACGAATTGTCGATGCACTATGACGTCCGGGTAGTCGGAATCGAAAGCGGTGATCGTTTCGGCGATCTGCAGGTCGGCCAGTTCCATCCACTCGCGAAGCGTGTCTTGATACTCGGCGACCCCGGCGAAGTTGAACACCGGTGGCTCGAACGCGTAGATGACGCTCAGTTCACGGCGCCGGGCCGCGGCCTGGTCGAAAGCTTCCCGAAGCACGGGCAGCGAATCCCTGGCGCCGTCGATGCCGACGACTACCCCTCCGCCGCCCGCCGAATTGCGGTCCGCCGGATCCCACACTTGCGGGACGATGATCAACCGGCAGCCTGCGCGGGAGGCGAGGGCGACGCTCGTCGAACCGGCGAAGAGCCGCTCGACGCCACTCAGATCCCGGCGCCCGACGACCATCTCCGTGGCATCTTCGGATAGCACGGCCAGCGTCTCGGCCGGCCTGCCCACCGACACTTCGATGGTGATCTTGCTCCGAGGGAATCCTCGAGCGGCCGCCCGCCGCAACCCGGCTTGGGCAGCGGCATGCCCGGCAGTGAGCAGCGCCTTCCGCCGACCCGCGGGTACGGGGATACCCAGCATCGCGTGCTGGTCGACGACGTGAGCAATCACCAACGTGGCGTCGTAGAGCTGCGCCTCGACGACCGCGTAATCCACCGCCCGCAGGCCGGCGTCGCTGCCGTCGACCCCGGCAACGATCACAGACGTACCAGGGACAGGCGCGGACATGGTTCCTCCTCGGCCACTCGGTCTAGACGCTTCGATCGTCATTCCCTGCGACCTGGCCAGGCAGAGCAGGAGGTCACGGCATGAGGGGACCTTCGGCCCGCCTCTGCGCTGGAAACCGATCGGGAGGGGCGGTGTCGGTCAGTCACAACCTCAGTGGAGGAGCTTGGCGGCCAGGACCGCGGCTTGGGTACGCCGTTCGAGGCCAAGCTTGGCGAGCAGGCTGGAGACGTAGTTCTTCACCGTTTTCTCGGCGATGAACAGGCGCTGACCGATCTGGCGATTGGTCAGGCCCTCGGCGATCAGCCGGAGGATTTCTTTCTCCCGTTCCGTGAGGTCGGCCAATTCGTCCGGTTCAGCTGGGCCGGAGCGGAGCCGTTCGAGCACCTTGGCAGTCACTGCCGGATCGAGCAACGACTGGCCCCGAGCGACCGTACGGATGGCCTGGACCAGCTCGTTGCTTCGGACCTGCTTCAAGACGTAACCGGCCGCCCCGGCCATGATCGCTGCGAACAACGCTTGGTCGTCGTCGTACGAGGTCAAGATCAGCGCGTTGATCGACGGATCACGTGACCGGATGGTCCGGCAGACGTCAATACCGCTGCCGTCCGGGAGTCTGGCATCCAAGATGGCGACCTGCGGACGCAGGGCGGGGATGATTCGTTCCGCCTCACGCGCCGAGCCGCTCTCGCCCACGACGACGAGATCGTCTTCTGCCTCCAGCAGGTCGCGAAGACCCCGTCGCACAATCTCATGATCGTCCAGTAGGAAGATCTTGATCGCACTGTCGTCAGCCATTCGGCCGCTGCCACCTCCAGTCGCGGATCTCCGGCAGGTCCTCCAGATGCTCCACCACATATGCATCATGGGCTAGAAGCTGGGCCCGGCACCAGGCGATCAGGTCGGTTGCGCCGGCGGGTGTTCGCTTGGATTTGCCGATCGCGTCCATGACCAAGTGGTACCGGGAGGCCTTGTTCTTCACGGTCATGTCGAACGGCGTCGTGGTCGTGCCCTGCTCGATGAAACCACGCACATGAAACCGGTCCACGTCGGGCCGTCCGTGCACGAGCTGGTGAATGGCACCGGGAAAGCCATGGAACGAGAACACGACATCCACGTGATCGGTGAACAGCTCACGGAAGGAGATGTCGGGCAGCCCGTGCGGGTGATCTTGAGGCCGGGGGAGGCACATCAGGTCCACGACGTTGACCACCCTGACCCGCATGGCGGGCAGTCGCTCCCGCAAGATCTCGGCCGCTGCCATCGTTTCCATGGTCACGATGTCACCGGCGCAGGCCAACACGATGTCGGGGTCGTCGCGGAAGTTGTCCGTCCCAGCCCATGGCCAGATGTCTGCGCCCTTGCGGCAATGCTCGATCGCCTCGTCGATGGACAGCCACTGTGGTTGTGGCTGCTTGTCGATCACGATGAGGTTCACATACGAGCGGGACCGGAGGCAGTGGTTCGCCACCGACAGCAGGCAGTTGGCGTCCGGTGGCAGATACACCCGCGACACTTCGCCGCGGTGAGTGATCATGGTTTGGATCAGCCCCGGACCTTGGTGGGAGAAGCCGTTGTGGTCGTTGCGCCAGGCGGTCGAGGTGAGCAGGATGTTCAGGCTCGGAACCTTCGCGCGCCACGGCAGATGCCTCGCCTCTTCCAGCCATTTGCTGTGTTGCACTGTTTGGGAGGCCGACACCATGGCAAAGGCCTCGTAGGTCGCAAAAAGTCCGTGACGCCCGGTCAAGGTGTAGCCCTCCAGCCAGCCATGGCAGTTGTGCTCGCTGAGCACCTCCATCACCCGGCCGTGCTGGGAGATCGCGGTGTCGTCCGGGCCGAGGCGCTCCATGAAGGCGCGGTCCGACGCCTCGAACACCGCGCCGAGCCGGTTGCTGTTCGTCTCGTCGGGGCAGAAGAGCCGGAAGTTGTCCGAATTGCGGCGGTAGATCTCGGCGCACATCTCCCCGAACCGCCGGGTCGATTCGACCAGCGTGCCGGGTGACGTCAAGGTGACCGCGAAGTCGCGGAAGTCAGGCAGGTCGAGGTCGCGGGTCAGCAGCCCGCCGTTCGCATACGGCGTGGCGCTCATTCTCAGGACACCCGACACATTCGCCGAGCGGACGAGCTCGTTCGGCGACCCATCGCCGTCGAAGAGCTCCTCCGGACGGTAGGAGCGAAGCCAGTTCTCCAGCAGCACTCGGTGGTCGGGGTCGGTCTTCACGCCGGCCAGCGGCACCTGGTGGGAGCGGTAGGTTCCTACGACACGTACCCCGTCGACGGTTTCGGGGCCGGTCCATCCCTTCGGCGTCCGTAAGATGATCAACGGCCAAGTCGGCCGGGATTCGACACGACCTGCCTTGCGGGCTTCGGTCTGAATCTCACGGATGGACCAAGCCGCGTCGGCGAGAGCTCCGGCAAACCGTACGTGCATGCCAGGCAGGTCGTCGCCCGTCACCTCGATCACCCGGTAGCCGTGTCCGGACAGCAGCGCGCGGACCTCTTCAGGTCGCTTACGGCCGAGGATCGTCGGACCGGAGATCTTGGCGTCGTTGAGGTGCAGGATCGGCAACACGGCCCCGTCGTGAGTGGGGTCGAGGAACGAGATGCCCTTCCAGGACCCTTCCAACGGCCCGGTTTCGGCCTCGCCATCCCCGACAACGGCGATCGCCAGCAGGTCGGGATTGTCCATCACGGCACCGAAGGCGTGGACCAGGACGTATCCAAGTTCGCCACCTTCGTGGATGGAGCCCGGCGTCGGCACCGAGACGTGGCTCGGCACGCCGCCGGGGGAGGAGAACTGCCGGAACAGCCGTTGCATCCCTTCCGCGTCCTGGGTGATGCGTGGATAGACCTCGCTGTAGGTGCCTTCCAGCCAGCCGGCCGCCACCAGTGCTGGACCGCCATGGCCTGGACCGGCGAAGTAGAGGCAGGACTGGCCGGTCTGCTGGATCAGTCTGGAGACGTGCGCATAGACAAAGGACAGGCCGGGGCTCGTGCCCCAGTGGCCGAGCAGCCGCGGCTTGATGTCGTCGGCGGTCAGCGGTCGGGTGAGCAGCGGATTCTCCTGCAGATAGATCTGCCCGATGGTCAAGTAGTTGCAGGCTCGCCACCACGCGTCGACAGCGGCGAAATCTTCTTCTCCTCCTTGGTGGGGCTGGGCGACCGGAGTGGAGGTTTCGGCGGGCGCTGTCGAGGTCGACATGGCGTGCTCCAAACGGGTGTGAGTGCAGGACGGCAACGACGCCCAAACCAGTGTCGGCCGACATCATGCCGCTGGTCACGGGCCCAAAGTCCCGGGCACCGCCCTCTTGGCTGATCACCGGCCTCAGGCCGAGGTGCCGCCTCCCGGACGGCAGCGGCAACGGCTGGGGCCACCGAGGCATCGAACACGCTCGGAATGATGTAGCTCGGATTCAGTTCGTCGGGATGGACCTGGTCGGCGATGGCGTTGGCGGCGGCGGACAACATCTCGTCGGTGATGTCACACAGCGCACCGTCCAACATGCCGCGGAAGAAGCCAGGGAAGGCGAGCACATTGTTGATCTGGTTGGGGAAGTCACTTCGTCCAGTCGCCACGACCGCGGCGTAGCGCTGGGCCTCCATGGGATCCACTTCGGGGATCGGGTTGGCGAGGCCGAAGACCACGGCTCGCTCGGCCATGCCGGCGATGTCGTCGCCGTCCAGGATGTTCGGAGCCGAGACGCCGATGAACACGTCAGCGCCGACCAGCACCTCCTTCAGTGTGCCGGAGCGCTTATCGGCATTGGTGTTCTCCACCAGCCACCGTCGCATGGCCGACGAACCGTCGGGAGCGTCGTGCACCGCACCGGCGCGGTCGACCCCGACGATCTTGGTCGCACCCTGCCGCTTGAGCAGCCGGATGATCGCGGATCCCGCCGCGCCGACGCCGGAGACCACGAACGACACGTCCGCGATGTCCTTCTCCACGACGCGAAGTGCATTGATCAACGCGGCCAGCACCACGATGGCCGTGCCGTGCTGATCGTCGTGGAACACCGGGATGTCCAGCTCAGCCCGCAACCGCTCCTCGATCTCAAAACAGCGCGGCGCGGAAATGTCCTCGAGGTTGACGCCACCGTACACGGGCGCGATCGCCTTGACGATCTCCACGATCTTGTCCGAATCCTGGGTATCGAGGCAGACCGGCCAGGCGTCGACCCCGGCGAATCGCTTGAACAGCGCCGCCTTGCCCTCCATCACCGGCAGCGCGGCGGCTGGGCCGATGTTGCCCAGACCGAGGACTGCCGATCCGTCTGTGACGACGGCGACCGTGTTCCGCTTGATAGTCAGCCGCCGGGCGTCGGCCGGGTTCTCCGCGATCGCCAAACAGACCCGAGCCACCCCCGGCGTGTACGCGCGGGACAGATCGTCACGGTGCCTCAACGCGACCTTGGGGTTCACCTCGATCTTGCCGCCGATGTGCAGCAGGAAGGTGCGATCGGAGACCTTGCGAACGCTGAACCCGGGGAGCGCCGCGATCGCTTTGGTGATCGACTCAGAATGCGCCACGTCGCTGGCATTGCAACTCACGTCCACGACGAGCATGTCGTGCCGAGACTCCGCGACGTCCAAGGCTGTAATGGCCCCGCCGGCCTCGGCGACGACTCCGGACAACCGGGCCGTCGCTCCGGGATCAGTTGGGGATTCCACCCGTACGGTGATCGAATAGCCGGGGCTGGGCGTCGCCATGACATCTCCTTGCCAAAATGCGGCAGTTCCGCGGAACGGACACTAGTTCACCCCAAGGCTGTGCCGACGGCTGGACCGGCTACACCGGGAGCACAGTGAACTGGCCGTCCCGATTCTCGAAGAAGACGACAACACTCCACGCGTTACCGCTGATTGACCCATGACAGACAGTGACGACACCCTGAGCCACGCGAGGTGTCTCGGGGCATTTCAGGTTGGATACCACTCCGACGTCCTGCTCGACGGTAGCGCTGACCGCCGGGGCGAGCCTGGCGCCCGCCAGCGCGCCGTAGGTGGGCACCGCCGGAAGCCTTCCCGTCAGCGGTGACTTCGTCTCACCAAGAAGGGGAATACCGGAGAGGAACATCCAGCCGGCTACGGCAAGGACGCCGAGAAGGGCTAGAAGGGCGAGAATCAGGCTCAAGATGGCCGGTCCAGGACTGGCTTCTTTATCGACCCTTGCGGACGGCGCCACCGACGGTAGCACCCAGGTGTGATCTGGTTGGGACGGTGCGGGGGCAGCGTACTGAGACATTCGGTGCATTCCTTCTTCAGGGTGGTGCAGCCCTTCTTCGCTGGTGCAGCTAAACGGCACCGTATCGGCGAGTCCCCCGCGAATCGGCCAACGCGGCCCGGCTTCAGCGTGTCGTGCTGCGAGGACCTCAAATGGCGGTATGGATGTGGGCCGACGGCGGAGCAGCGACAGCTGCTAACCCCTACTGACCCTGTGTGGCTGGGGTCGTTCGACCGTAGAGCTTGGCGCTCACTTGGTATGCGTGCCGCTCCAGCTTCAGCGCTTCCGAACGGGCCTTGGCCAGATCGGTCTCGTTCAGCTGAACCGTCTTGACCAGCACCAGTTCCTCGCCCTCGGGGTCGTCCACCGCGCCGACCCGGACGTTGCCGACACCGGTCGCGTAGTACTTCAGCTGGTGGCCGTCCTCCGGCTCGAGAGGATTCCACTCGTCGATCAAGAGGACATCGTCGTAGCACTGGACGGGAGTGCAGGTGCGCAGTCCAGTCTTCGACACCTTTGCCCGATCTTGAAACTCGATTTCGGGGGCAAGCCCCTGGAAGTAGCTCGATGTGCCGGTTTGAGGGTTCGCCCGCATCAGGACGCCGGGCTTCGCTTTCTCGAGACCGGAAATCCAGGTGTCCGGAGCTCCGTTGAACTTGCCGTCCTCGTATTCCTCGGGGTATTCCCCGAGCAGCCAGACGTTCCCGTCGTTGTCCTGGGACTGGAAGGCAAGCTCCGCTTCCTCCAGTTCACCCTCATTGATGTCGCGGTCCCACAAGACAACGGTGGGCACGCCGTTGATCACCTTCACCAGGTCAGTCACCGTGAACACCACCTGGTGCGGGCAGGTTGCCTTTGCCGCGGTCGGCCTCTGCCCTGAAGGATGTACTGAGTTCCGGGATCAGCGGGTACCAGCGATTGTCGACCTTCGGCGCGGCAGGGAAGTTGCGCAGCGTCGAAGTCTTTCTCGGTGACATCCACCGGCGACGCACTGGTCGCCGGTGTGCTGGAGGTCGGTGCGCTGGCTGCAGGCGGCGCCTGCGACGGCGGAGCCGTGGTCGTACTGTTACCGCACGCACCGAGCACGAGTGGTGGCACTAGCGCCCCGATCGCCAGCACCCCCGCAGATTTCTTGATCACCATGCTGCCTCCGGCGGTCAGGCCGATCACACGTGGAGCTTGGACTGGAGATCGGCGGGGGAAGGTCGGGGCTTCGACCGTTGAAGTCACGGTGCTGCAGGTTGGCTGGTCTTGCACAAGATCGTAGAGCGGCGACGAGTGCCCGTCTACTGCTGCGCCGCAACGTGGGCAGCTTCGGGCCCGACCGTGGCCTGCGGCATCGAGGTGATCGACAGGATCGGCGGGCGAGCCTGCTCTCGCCGCCGTAGCCCGCTTGACCTGCGCTTGCGCCCATCCACCGGCCGAAGCGGCCTGATGCGTCGCGAAATCACCCCCGGCGAGTGAGGTGGACTAGCGAGGTCGGCATGATGCTCGTCACGAGCAATCCACATCGGTCCATTCGGACCCTGAAACAGGAGGGCATCCCTCTATGGCCACACTCACCGCATGGGCCTTTCCCGGGCGTCGGCGATGCCGACCAAGCAGCCGAGCGGCTCCGCACCCTGCAGGCCCAGCAGCTGATCGATGTTCAGGACGCCGCCGTGGTGTCCTGGGAGGTCGGCAAGAAGAAGCCAAAGACCCGGCAACTGAGTAACCTGACCGCGGCGGGCGCGCTCGGAGGTGCCTTCTGGGGCATGCTCTTCGGGTTGATCTTCTTCATTCCGCTCCTCGGAGCGGCTATCGGCGCCGGGATCGGAGCGTTGACTGGCTCGATGACCGACGTCGGTATCGACGACGGCTTCATCAACGCGGTGAAGCAGCGTGTCACGCCGGGCACGTCGGCGCTCTTCCTGCTCACCTCCGATGCCGTGCTCGACCGGATCAAGGATGAGTTCCCGTCTACCGGCAACGCGGAACTGATTGCCAGCAACTTGTCGGCCGAGCAGGAGCAAAAGCTGCGCGAGGTCTTCGCCGAGGAGTGACTCCGACAGGCGTCGACGCCTGCTTCGGATGTACACGAGGCGACGGTCCTGCTTTGTGACTGTGTAACGGGCGCGAGCCCGCATCGCGGTATCTGGCTCGTGACAGATCGGCTCACGGGGCCGCGGCGCACTCTTGGTAGGCGCCGTGGCCTTGGGCAAGTCGGCAACCGCCGTGTTCGTCGTTCTCACCCGGAAAGCGATGTTGATCACGGTGTTCGCCTACCTTTGTCGCTCCCGGGCGGATGTCGGGCTCTCTGGATCAGTTGTAATGCTGGTTGGTCGATCAAACGCGATGATCACGCTTCGTCGCGGAAGGCGTGACAATGATGAGGAAAAGGATGTCCACGCTCTCAACCAGATCAGGAAGGATCGTCATGGCAAATCTGACCGTATGGAAGTTCGACCAACCCGACGGCGCCTCACAAGCGCTACGCACTCTGAAGGACTTGCAAGACGAGGGGCTGATCGTGATCAGTGATGCGGCGATCGTCGAATGGCCGCAGGGCAAGAAGAAGCCAGTCGACGCGCCAACTTCAGGACCTGGTCGGGCCCGGGGCGTTGCACGGGGCGTTCTGGGGATTGCTCTTCGGCATCATCTTCTTCTTCCCGTTCCTGAGCATCGCCGTCGGCGCAGCGGGTGGCGCTCTGGTCGGTACCCTTCGTGACGTCGGCATCGACGACGACTTCATCAAAGAGATCAAGGCATCGGTCACTCCGGGCACCTCGGCAATCTTCCTCCTGTCCTCCAGTGCCGTTCAGGATCGAATCCGGCAGCGGTTCATCGGTACCCACGCGGAACTGCTCTACAGTGATGTCAGCCCAGAGAGGAAGCAAAGTTGCGGGAGGTCTTCGAACAGGATTAGGTCCACCGAACGCGACGCCTGCCCGGTGCGCCCTGGCTCCGGCGAGCGGGCCCGGTGGAACGCACTCGATAGAGTGACCTGGTTCCGCTGGCAACGCAAGGAAGGGCGCCGAGATCGACCACTTGCAGTACTTGGCCTTGCTCGGCGCTTGCCTGCTGATCACACTTCCACTGGAGTTCGTGCTGCGCGCCCGGGTTTACCGCCGGCCTCGAGCGCTACGTGCTTGCCGTGCTGCCGGTGGTGATCATCTTCTCGATCTGGGACCTTGTCGGCATCTACCGTCACCATTGGTCCTACAACCGCCCGCTTCGTCACCGGCATCGAGCTGCCGCTCGGACTGCCGCTGGAGGAGTTGGGGTTCTTCGTGGTGATCCCCATCTGCGGTCTGCTGACCTACGAGGCGGTGGGCACCGTGATCCGCGCACGGCGTAAGACGGCCCGGCAGGCGAGCCGTGCCTGAGTACACGATTTTGACCGTGCTCGCGGTCGGTGGCGTGGTCGTGCTGGAGCTGGCCTGGCTGCGCACCGGAATCTTCGCCACGGCGCAGTACTGGATCGCGATAGCCATCGTCTTTGCCTTCCAGATTCCGATGGATGGCTGGCTGACCAAGCTGTCCGATCCGATCGTGATCTATGACCCGAGCGAATTTCTGGGCATTCGTGTGCCGTGGGACATTCCGATCGAGGACTTCGGCTTCGGCTTCGCGATGGTCACCTTGGCGATCCTGCTCTGGCGGCGGGCGCAGATGCGACGGAAGGTACGAAAGGTGGAGTCGAAGTGACCATCTTGGGGGAGCGGGAGCGAGTCAGCACGGCGTGCGAGGTCGACCTCGATGATCTTGGACTGGCTCAGGCGTTCGACGAGGCCGCACCCCGGTACGACCTCATGGTGGCGCTCAACCCCGGTTACCACCGTCAGCTCGCGTCCGCGGCTCGCATCCTCGTCGAGCAGACTGACGGCCGCTCGACCCCCGTACGGCTCCTCGATCTGGGGTGTGGTTCGGGTGCTTCCACCCGCGCGCTGGTTCGGGCTTTTCAAGACGCGCGCCGGCCGGTCGACATCATTGGCGCGGACGCCTCGCCCGGCATGCTGGAGCAGGCGAAACAGAAGTCATGGCCACCGCTGGGTACGTTTCGAGCGGGTCTTCGCCCAACAGCTCTCCGCCGCCCGAGGTGATCTTGGACTGACCGTGCCGGTCGACGGAATTCTGGCGGCCTATCTCTTCCGCAACGTCGCGCAACGTGACGAAACCCTCGCCGCGGTACGGGACGTCCTGCGTCCAGGCGGCACGCTTGTCGTCCAGGAGTACTCGGTCGCTGGGGCCAGGCCGGCGGAGCTGATCTGGACGCTGGTGTGCTGGCTGGTCGTGATCCCGCTGAGTTGGCTGACGTCCCGGCGAACTGAGCTGTATCGCTACTTGTGGCGCAGCGTCCGCCGGTTCGACTCCGTGCAGACCTTCGTCGATCGGTTGTATCGCGCCGGCTTCACCGAGGTAGAAGTGCGCACGGCCACGGGTTGGCAGCGAGGCATCCTGCACACCTTCCGAGCGCGAAAGCCAGATCAGGTCGGGTCTTGATCAACCGGCGGACACGCTGGGTGCCGGGCAGAGATCGCCGGGCCGTACGCCACCCTGCACATCCCGGCGCGGTCCGGGTGGCCCCTGGGCAGCGACCCGCCGCGGGTCATCGTGATCGGTGGTGGCATCGCCGGACTCGCCGCCGCCACAGGCCTTGCCGAGCGCGGCGTCTCGGTCACTCTGCTCGAGCGAGAGGATCAGCTCGGGGGACGGGTCCGGTCGTGGTCGCTCGATGATCATGGTCAGCGCACCATGAGCCGCGGCTTCCATGCCTTCTTCCGGCAGTACTACAACCTTCGGTCACTGCTTCGTCGAGCAGATCCATCGCTGGCCTGCTTACGAGCGGTGGCGGACTACCCGCTGATCTCGGCCGACGGGCATGCGGACTCCTTTGCCCGGATTCCGCGTACGCCACCGCTGAACTTGATCAACTTCGTGGCCACCAGTCCGAGCTTCACCGCTGCTGATCTTCGTCGGGTCGATGTGGGCGCGGCGCTTGAGCTGCTGGATGTGTCGTTTCCCGAGACCTTCGCCGCGTACGACGGCGAAAGCGCGGCAGCGTTCTTGGACCGGCTGCGGTTTCCCGACGCTGCTCGGCACCTCGCGCTCGAGGTGTTCGCGCGAAGCTTTTTCGCTCACCCAGAGCAGTTTGCGGCCGGTGAGCTGGTGGCCATGTTCCACAGCTACTTCCTCGGCTCGTCCGAAGGACTGCTCTTCGATGTGCCGGTCGACGACTACGACCGTGTCCTCTGGGCTCCTTTGGGTCGATACCTGGATGGCCTTGGTGTCGAGATCAGGACCGGCACGGAGGTCGCGCGATCTGAGGTCGTCGAAGGAATCATCGCCTGAGGACCCCGCCAGCAGCTCGGTTTCACCGGCTGAGCGACGCGGGCCCAGCATGCCGAAGGGGCTCGCCGCATGAAGAACATGCCGCCAGCTTCTCCGACGGCGTCACCGTAGTTCTTGATTCCGGCGCGGACCTCACGGCCGACGCCGCCGTCCTGGCCACTGATCCCGGGACGACCCGTCGGCCTGATCGCCGAATCCGATCTTGGCAGCAATGACCCGCAGTGGCGCGACCGCATTGCAGCGACCAAGAACGCTCCGCCGTTCGCGGTGTGGCGTCTTTGGCTCGACCGACTTGTGCGCCCGGAGCGCCCGCCCTTCCTCGGCACCAGCGGCTTCGGCCCGCTCGACAACGTGTCGGTGCTGGAACGCTTCGAGGCCGGGGCTCGGGAATGGTCGCAGCGGAACGGCGGCTCCGTGGTCGAGCTGCACGCGTACGCGCTTCCCGCCGATACGAATGAGGCCGAACTGCAACGGGCGCTTCGTGACGAACTGGGCCGCGTCTATCCCGAAACCATCGAGGCTGCGGTCGTCGCCGATGAGTGGCTGGTCAAGGACGACTGTCCCTTGATCGACACTCGCCCCTGGAAGCTGCGGCCCGAGGTGCTTACCCCCGACCCACGCCTTGTGCTCGCCGGTGACGGTATCCGCTGCGACTTTCCGGTCGCTCTGATGGAACGCGCAGCCACCACTGGCTTCCTCGCTGCCAACCAGCTCCTCGCCGAATGGAATCTGCGGGGCCACGACCTCTGGACCGTCCCGATGCAAGGTCGACACCGAATCGTCAGGCCCATCCGCCGCAGGCTGAGTCGGAAGATAAGCGCTCGCTGAGCCGCGACGCGTTATCAGGCGTCGACAGTGGGCTGTTTCGTCAATGGTCGGCGATCATGATGTGGAGGAACGAGAGAGTGAACGACATGGTCGTTCTGGAAGTCAAGATCCACAGTTGCTTCGGGGACTGGCTCGGTCGCCGTCTGCCGCGCGCTTGGGCGGTGTCAGCGGTCATCTCGCCTTCTTCGCTTCAGACGTGTGCGCAGCTGCAATCTTCGCAGGATCCATCATAACGGTTGGTCGCCGGTATGCGAAGTCTTCGCTCAGAACCAGTCGCCGTTCTCGTTGCGAAGAATTCGTACAGTCGCAGGATTGCCGAGACACAGTGGCCGAGCATCGTGGCATTGCAGGATCAGGGTTGGCGCGAAGTGAATCTTGCCCGAGGCGGAACCGGGTATAGCAAGCAATTGTCTGGGGAGGACGCGAAGAAGGGTTGCGGAAGCAAGGAGTGTGCAAACTTCGCGGCAATGGCAAGTGTCGCTATTCAACAAAAGCCGGACGTCGTAGTCGTCGCCGGTGGCAGGAACGATGGCGGAGCGGACATCACAAATCAGGTCAATGAGACTTTTCGTAGTCTGCGGCAGGGACTCCCCAGGGCTCGGATCATTGCGGTGCGACCCATGTGGGACGCCACACAGTATCCCGAGTTCCTCGTCGAGTATGGAGCCTTGATCGAGCAGAGTGTCGAGGAGCATCGGAGGTCAATACCTGGAAATCGGTGTGCCTCTGGAGGGCCGGCCTGATCTTATCGGGCCAGATGGGGTGCACCCAACCAAGGAGGGCCAGGCCGTCCTCGGGGAAGCAATCAACAAGGAGCTAGGACTGCATTGAGAGTGGCAGGCTGCCTCAGAAGCCATGTGGGCCGCCAGCCAGTACTCAGTTTCCTTGTCGCGTGTGGCACCTGAATCCGCGCGCTGAGAGGGCAACGGCGGCAAATGCTTGAAATCGGTAGCCCCTAGAGGGCCGACCCGATCTTCTACAGCCAGACGGAGTGCACCCGACTAAGAGGGTCAGGACGTGCTCGCGGAGCAGTAAACAGCGAGCTAAGACTCAATAGATGGCCGTGGCGGCTCAGCCCGGAAACTCTCCGCGCTGCCGCAACTCATACCGCCGCTCGGCGTAGGCAAGATCATCAACCCATAACTTGCGGGCCGTCCGCCGAATCCCCGGCTTGAGCAGCGGTGACATCCACCGGGCGACCGAGAAGCCGGGCCGATCCGAGTAGGCAATCGTCGCCTCGGTGACCATCGTCAACGGGCGACCGGCGTCGTCCACGCCCAGAGGGGTGGCGTGAGTTTCCACCAGGCTGCCCGCCCCCTCGCCGTCGACGATCCGCATCACGATGGTGCGGGTGTCCGGACACGTGAACTCCGCCCGCACCGGCACCCCCCAGGTCCGGCTCAGCCGGAACGTGACGTCCACGACCAAGACATGATCATTTGATGCGTCGTCGTCCACCACCAGATGGCTGAAGGCGTAAGGGTGGAACCAGGAGCCGTGCCAGGGGTCCAGCCGATTGGCGATCACGTCCTGCGGCTCGCAGACTCCAGGCTGCGCAATGACTGCGCTGACGGAGTCGGCCAGTGGTGGCCGCGACGGCAGGGCCGGCTTCTCCGTCTCGGTCTCGCCTCGAGTCGGCATGCCGACCCAGATCAGAACTCCGTCATCGAGTGCGCGGTAGGGCTGCCAGGTCTTATCCCCTTGCTGGGTCAAGGCCATACCGTGCCAGCGGCAGTACATCGTGCCGTCCATCACCGGACACCGGTCCAGCAATGCGCCCAGATGGGGGCAGGCCGCGGGTCCGGCCACCAGCCCACCGGACGAGTTCCGCCAGAAAACCACCTCGCGTCCGGCGATTGTTCGCGCGACCGACTGTTTGGTACCTACGTCGGCGCTGGCCCCGGCAACGAACCAGCCACCCGAGTTCTGTGCTTGAGCGACGTGAAGGGCCGCCGCGATCCGGGCGGGCTTGGCCAGCCGCCACGTGGGCACCATCCGGTCCTCGCGAGGTTGGGGGACTCGCGAGATAGGGACGCGCGATCGCGGCGCCACCGCTGGGCTGACGGAAGTCGGCAGCGGCTCAGGACGCGTCCGAAGTGACATGGCCCATGCTCCTTGCTCGGTCGTCCTTCACGCCCCGGGTGGTCCGAGGTCCAGTCACCATCATGCGTGCCGTGGTCAGGGCCTTGCGCCAGGTAGGTACCCGCACTCGACCGGCGAACACGTCATAGCCTTCCTCCTCGATCCGCTCGAGGATCCGCGCGTACAGCAACCGGGCGTTGCCGACGCATCGGGCCGATCGCGGCGGCAGCATCGCGATGCCTGAGTCGGCGAAGTTGTAGAGCGCCCGATTGCGTTCGATCTCGTACGCCATAAGGCCCTGAAACTCCGGCGTGGCCCGGCGAATATCAAGATCAACACCAAACTGCCGGAGGTCCGCCTGGGGGAGGTAGACCCGCCCGCGGTCGAGATCTTCGTTGACGTCGCGCAGGAAATTCGTCAGCTGAAACGCGAGTCCGAGCGCACGAGCTGGTGCCTTTGCGGCTGAATCGCGAGGCTCCAGCACCGGCAGCATCATTTCTCCGATCACCGCAGCCGACCCCTCCATGTACCCGCACAAGTCCTCCCATGTTTCGTACGAGCTGACGGTCAGGTCCATCGCCATCGCGCCGAAGAATCGCTCGAAGCATTCGGGTTCGATGCCGCAGGTGATCACGGTGTGCACAATTGCGGCGATCACCGGGTCAGTGCTGGTCCGCTCCATAAGGGCGGTACGAAACGTGTCGGCGAAGATCTCGAGTCTTTGGCCGATACTCACGCGGTCTGAGCTTGTCGAGGACCGCCCCTCGACAAGCTCAGGGCTCGACGGGTCGGGGAGGTCGACGATGTCGTCGGCGAGCCGGCACAGTGCGTAGACGGCATAGACGTGCTGGCGCCGATGGCGGGGCAGCAGCGCGGCGCCCCAGAAGTATGTGGTTCCGTAACGCCAGGTCAGTTCGGCGCAACGTCGGTAGCCCTCGCGCAGTCGGGGATTGATGCCGCCCGCCGGCGCCCGATGCGTCACCGCGCTGCCCCGGGCAGGTAGCTCGCGACCCGCTCCGCCGCCAGCTTGCCGGAGATGAGCACCATCGGAACTCCTACACCTGGCACGGTGCCAGAGCCGGCGAAGAACATCCCCGGCAGCCGCCGTTCCACATTGGCCGGGCGGAAGGGCCCCGTCTGGAAGAAGGTGTGCGCTAGGGCGAACGGCGTGCCGCCCGCCATCCCCTGGCGCTGCCAATCCAGCGGAGTTACCAGCTCCTCGGTGACTACGTCGCTCGGATAACCCTGCGCGGCGAGGAAAGCATGCAGCCGTTCTCGCATCGCAGGGCCCTCGTGCGTCCAGTCGATATCGGCATTCAAGTTGGGCACGGGCTCCAGCACGTAGATCGCGGAGCAGTCCGGCGGCGCCATCGTCGGCTCGTCCAGCGACGGTACGGTGACCAAGCGAGACGGATCCGGCATCAGCCGGCCGTCCCTCAGCAGTGCGTCGAAGGCCGAGCCCCACTGCGCACCAAAGTGGATATTGTGATGCGCTACCTGACGTTCGGGTACGCCACGGACGCCGACATGCCAGACCACCGCCGACGGCGAGTAACGCCCCCGCCCCGCTGCCCTGGGCGGCTTGAGATCAGCTAGCAGCGTTTCGTACGCCACCGGCAAGTCGGCCGTGCAGACCACCGCGTCGGCACGCAGCCGGGCACCGGATTCCAGGCCGACACCGGCGACCCGCCCCGTGGGGGACCGCAGGATCACCTCGACCGGCTCGCCGTAGCGGATGGAGGCCCCAGCCTTCTCAGCCGCCTGCGCCATGGCCTGCGGCACGCTGTGCATGCCACCCTCGGGAAACCAGACTCCCTCGATGCTGTCCATGTACGTGATCACGGCATACACCGCCAGCGCCGCGTCCGGGGCGAGGCCGGCGTACATGGCCTGGAAGCTGAACAGCCGGTGCAGTCGGGGATCACGGAACCGCTTGCGCACAGCGTCGCCCAACCGCCCGAAGGCACCAAGCCGGATGAGCTTCGCCACCGCTGACGGTGAGCGCGCCAGCCCGAGCGGTGAGTCAAAGTTGGCGTCGATGAAATGGGGAAGCTCGACCAGATAGAGCTTGCGGAGCCAGTCGACGAACTCGTCGAAGGCCGCCGCGTCGTAGCTGCCGCAGGTGCGGGCAATCTCGTCTCGCATCGCCTCATGGCCGTTGCGGACATCGATTGTGCTTCCGTCGGCAAACCGTGCCCGGTAAGCCGGGTCCAGGCGCTTCAGCGACAGCAGATCCGCAAGTTCCGCCCCGACGGCCCGAAGAGGATCGGCGATCAGGTCCGGCATGGTCAGCACCGTCGGTCCAGTGTCGAAGGCGAAGCCGTCCCGGTTCAGCCGGCCAGCCCGACCCCCTGGGATGACCTTCCCGCTCGACGACAGTGACCTCGTGGCCCTGACCGGTGAGGTAGCACGCCGCCGACAGGCCGGCCAGGCCAGCGCCGATCACGACCACATTGCCCATGCTCAGCGGTCCCGCCAGGCGACCTGGTGCGCCAATTGCGTGAGTCCCGCGATGCCTCGTGGATCGAGCAGCTCAGGATCCAGCGCGCCGACCGCGGCATGGACATGAGAGCTGATCAACGACTCGACCTTGTCGACGACACCACTGGCCCGCAGCTCGTCCTGCAACAACTCGACGTCGGCCGAGCTGAACTCGGGGGTGCCGACTCGTTCCCGGGCCTGGCGCGCCGGCCCTGCCAGCCGCCCTCGGGAGAGCGCCAAGATCACAGTCGACTTTCCCGAAATCAGATCGTCGCCGGCCGGCTTCCCGGTCACCTTCGGGTTTCCCCAGACGCCGAGGAGATCATCACGCAGGGCGAAGGCCTCACCGAGCTCACGCCCGTACGCGCTGAGAGCGGCGACGGGGGCGTGACTGGCTTCGGCGGCCGCCGCGCCCAACTGCAATGGCCTCTCGATGGTGTAGGAGCCGGACTTCATGCGCGCGACTCGTCGGGCATGGGCAAGGTCGCGGCGTCCAGCAGCACTTCCGGTGATGTCGCGGCTTTGTCCGTGCACGAGTTCGATGACCAGGTGGCGCCAGATTGCCCGCATCGACGACGGCAGCTCGGCGACGAGATGGTCCGCCTCCGCGTGGGCCAGATCGCCGACCAGCACCGCGATGCTCTCGCCAAAACGCTGCGCACTACCGCGGGCTCGGCTGAGGAGATGGAGCTGGGCGGCAAGGGTATGGATGGATGGCTGGCCCCGGCGAGATGCCGACTCATCCATGACGTCGTCGTGGATCAGCGCGAACACGTGCAAGAGTTCGAGTGCAGTGCCAGCCCGTACGACGTCACTCAAGGTGCGGTCACGGTCTTGGCCGCCAGCCGCCAGCCAACCCCAGTAGCACATTGTCGGTCGAATCCGTTTTCCGGTGCTGGCGAGAGAGCGCAACAGCTCCGGCAGATCACGATCGGCGAGCACGTCGACCATCTGTGCATCTTCGCCGGCCCAAGCCTCGGCGAGTCCATCGAGCACTTCGGCCAGCTGCCGATCAACTCTGCTGAGGAATTCCGACGTCTCTTCGGCCGCTGGGCGACCCGGCAACGCCGCGACCGTGCGCGGCGGCGCGGCCTCCCATCGCTCAGCGAGACTGCTCCGAGCCGATTTGATCGACTCGCTCACAGCGCCAGCGCCGGGGCTCGCATGCCCACCAATCGGATGTCGTTTGGACCGATCACTACTGCTCGATGCGCATTTGGTCGAGCTGGCCAATCTGCGAAACCGCCCAAGGGCTGAACGCAAATGGCGTCAGCCGTACGGCTTGTGCGAGGTCGTCCCATTGCACCCACTTCCAGTCCATCACTTCGTCTGAGTTCGCTGTCAGGCGCGGCTCCGGATGCAGCAGCCGGGCCTCGAACACGGGACAGATCTCGTTTTCCACGATGCCGCTGGCATCGGTGGCGGTATAGGCGAAATCGCGTAATACGCAGCTCAAGTCGCCAACCTCCAGCCCCAACTCAAACCTCAGCCTTCGCCGCACGGCGTCCGCCAGCGGCTCGCCGGGAGCGGGATGACCACAGCAGGTGTTGGTCCACACTCCAGGCCACGTCCGTTTGCTCAGCGCTCGCCGGGTGAGCAGGACGCGGCCGAGGTTGTCGAAGACGTGGACCGAAAAGGCCAGATGCAGCGGTGTCTGGGCACCGTGGACGTCCGTCTTGGGACTCTGGCCGATCGGCCGGCCGCCGTCATCGACAAGGACAACAAGCTCATCGGGCGTTACGCTCACCGAGGTCAGTTGGCACTCCTTGCGGTCGGCACTCGTGAACTATAACGATGCCCCGCCCGAAACCAGGATCCGTATTGACGCGCTTCCCACTCGTGAGGACTTGTTGATTTCAATGGCGGATGGCACCTTTTCCATACTCACGGTCTGCACCGGCAACGTCTGCCGGTCACCAGCCGTCGAGCGGCTGCTCGCCAGCAAGCTCGGGCCGACGGTGAGCGTTGCATCCGCCGGCACGCACGCGCTCGTCGGTCATCCCATCTCCGAACCGATGGCAGTGCTGCTCCGGAACAGCGGCGTCGAGGACGTCCCCTTCGAGGCTCGACGCCTGTCGGAGCAGATGCTCAGGGAAGCCGATCTGGTTCTGCCGTTGACTCGCGCCCAGCGCAGTCTGGTCGTCGAGCTGTGGCCAGCGGCCGTACGCCGGACCTTTACGCTTGCGAGAATTCGCTCGGCTACTGCGGTGGGTCGATCCATCCAGCCTTCCCAGCCGGTACGCCGGCCGACCGACTGCGGGCGGCCATCCCGCTGGCAGCTGCCGAGCGAGGCCGAGAGCGGACGTCAGCTGACGACGACGACGTCATCGACCCGTTCCGGCTCAGCGACGAGGTCTACGCCGAGTCGTTCGGCCAGATAGCCTCAGCTGTGGAGCAGTTGGCTGACCTAGTCGTGAACTGATCCTTGTCTCCGCTCGGCACAAGTCCATCCTCGAACGTTCGTCGGGTCCTGCATAGTGCTGACGAGTCGATTCATTGGAGTACGTGGGCCTGGCTGGTGTTGTTGCGCCACAGCTCAGAGATGATCTAGGCTTCCGCGGACGCGCGGCCGACGCAGGTGATGGACCGATGCGAGGTTCCGGATCTTCGGGGGAGGCCAGGATTTGACCGTCGTAATCCTAGAAGCGCGAGCGCAGATTGGTGTAGCCGGCCGTCGATACGCCGAGGCGACATTCGACCGTCCCAGGATCGGCCCACGGGTTTAAGGCATTGCTGCATAAGTGAGCTGCTCCACTTCACAAATCGCATTCAACCGCTCAATTGCAAGGAATTAATAAAGGGGGAGTGATGAGTGGCTTGGTGGATGCAATTAGTCACCGGTGCCGGAGGCTTCATCGGAGGCCACCTCGTTCGAGACCTGCTGGATCAAGGACGTACAGTTCGCGCAGTTGACATTAAGCCATTCTCAGACTGGTACCAGATCAGATCCGAGGCGGACAACCAACAGCTTGATCTATCCGACCTCGAAGCCTGCCGTGCTGCGGTGAAGGGTGCCCGGTGGGTTTACAATCTTGCGGCCGACATGGGCGGCATGGGATTCATCGAAAACAATAAGGCGCTATGCATGCTCACGGTGTTGGAAAGCACGCACATGTTAGTGGCCGCTCGAGATGAGCAAGTTGAGCGCTTCTTCTACTCTTCTTCGGCATGTGTCTATGCAGCTGACAAGCAGACTGATACGAACGTCACCGCGTTGAAGGAGTCGGACGCCTACCCAGCAATGGCCGAAGACGGCTACGGATGGAGAAACTTTTCACCGAACGCATGTGCCGACATTTCGCAGAAGATTTTGAACTGGAGACACGAGTCGCGCGATATCACAATGTGTACGGTCCGCACGGCACATACGAGGGTGGTCGGGAAAAGGCCCCCGCAGCGATCTGCCGCAAAGTTGCCCATGCAAAGTTAACAGGCGAAGAGTCTATTCCGATCTGGGGCGATGGCGAGCAGACGCGCAGCTTCATGTATATCGATGATTGCGTTCTGGGAACCCAGATAGTGGCCGAAGGTCAATCTATCGAACCAGTAAATATTGGCAGTGCAGAACTGGTGTCAATTAACGAGCTAGTGTCGATCGTTGAAGGGATCGCCGGCATTCGGCTGAAGCGGGAGTATGACCTATCCGCGCCGCAAGGGGTTAGGGGTCGTAATAGCGACAATGCGCTCATCCAGGACCGATATGGGTGGCAGCCGAGCATATCGCTGCGGGAGGGCCTCGAAAAGACCTACGCATGGGTGTACGACAACGTCCGCAAGGACCTTGGTGAATGACTTGGTTGTGAGGCAGCGGCCTGTCAGGTGGTCAAGCACTCTGAACTAATCGTTCGGATGACGCATTGCCAGCGAGATCAAGTGATTCCGAACTTGTCGCCCCCAGCAAGTCCGGCGCGCGGCCCACCTTCCGAGACTTCGGCCGCGTGTTCAGCTCCCTCGAACCAGCGAAGTTGCCGGCCTCACCGTCGACCGAGCGGCGGAGGGTGTCGATTTCTCATGGCCGATTCGCCGAGTGAGAGAAGGCTGCCGTCGCCAGATGAGCACCACCTCACGGCGTCTCAACTCAAGAAGGCCGGTATGGGAGAGCACGTGTCCGCTTCCTCCCGCGACTGTGTCCCGCGTGCTTTATGCGATCGTTATCAACTGATCTGACGACAGACACGCTCATAACGGTTCGGACACAGCTGGACTGAGTTGGGCTCGGCGACCACCGACCGTCGGGACCTGTGTTGCACCATGCTGCACATTCATTTACTATTCCGCGGATGCGCGGCCGCTCGTCGGCAGCGTGCAGCTGACCAGAGTTGGTCTTTAGGCCGATGCGATGTCGGTGCTCTTCGGGGGGGGATGAGCTTTGACCGCGCTGAGCAGGCCATCGTCGGCGCTCCGGTCTCGAACCCGAGCTCAAGTCAGCGAAAGATGTCAAGCCACGTTGGAGGCGTCCTACGTCCCCCGCGTAACCGTAACGGACGCGACGGCGATCGTCGCGTCGGTTGGCATCGCCCAACTCGTACGGTTCGGCACCGATCCGGCCACGCTTCGTTCTGAAGTCCGATCCACAGCTACACGGCAGTTTCAGCAGTACTGATCCTTGCGTGGTTCAGCGCGCTGATCCTGTTTCGTAGCCGCGAACCGCGTGTGGTGGGTACGGGCGTAGAGGAATTTCGCCGAGTGGCGCGGGCCTCCACGGCGCTGTTCGGAACCGTGGCCATCGTCTCATTCCTTTTCAAGCTGGAGGTCGCTCGCGGTTACCTGGCGGTCGCGCTTCCGCTAGGACTGGTGAGCCTGCTGCTGACGCGGTGGCTGTGGAGGAAATGGCTCGCAAAGCAAAGGTCTGAAGGGCGCTTGATCTCCACGGTCCTCGTCGTTGGTTCCCACAACGCAGCTGCCGCCATGGCGCAAGAGTTCGAGAGAGTACGAGCTGCGGGCTATCGAGTCGCTGGAGTGTGTGTCCCGGGCTGGGGAACCGGCAGAGGCACATCCTCAATGTCGACGGACATCCGGTGCCGGTCCTTGGCGATGAGACCGCCGTCATCGATGCGCTGCGCGCTACGGACGCCAATATGGTCGCTGTTAGCAACACTGAATACCTCGGCACCGACGGGATGCGTGCGCTGGCCTGGCAGCTGGAAGCAGTCGACGCCGACCTTGTCGTCGCACCGGGTGTCATTGACGTGGCTGGCCCCCGCCTGCAAATTCATCCGGTCGCAGGGCTGCCCTTGCTCCATGTGGACAGGCCTCAGTACCGGGGTGCAGTCAAGGTGCGCAAGCTGGCTCTTGACCTGATCTGGGCCGGACTCGGGTTGCTGGTGCTGTGGCCGCTCTTCATCGTCGTGGCGATCCTGATCAAGTTGGACAGCCGCGGTCCAGTGTTCTATCGAGCAGAGCGCATCGGCTTGAATGGAAAGCCGTTCGCGATGCTCAAATTTCGGTCGATGGTCGTCGATGCAGAGAAACGCCGAATCGCGCTCGTTGGGCGAAATGAGGGCGCCGGTCCACTATTCAAATTGCGCCATGATCCGAGAGTTACCCGGGTGGGCCGATGGCTCCGCCGGCTAAGCATTGACGAATTACCTCAGTTGATCAATGTTTTGCTTGGCCAGATGAGCATCGTGGGTCCACGACCACCTCTGCGGGCAGAGGTCGCTACATACAGCGGCGACGTGCGTCGCCGGCTCCTCGTGAAGCCGGGGATCACGGGTCTGTGGCAGGTAAGCGGGCGCTCAAATCTTCCCTGGGAGGAGTCAGTGAGACTCGATCTCTACTACGTTGAGAACTGGTCGCTGATTCAAGACCTCATGATCGTCTGGCGGACCATCGGGGCGGTGTTTAAGGGCACCGGCGCATACTGAATGAAAGACTCCAACCTAAAGGTGGTTCCCACCGCGCAATTTTCGGGTACGTCCATAAGAAGGACTAACCTGATGGATGCAGCAGATCAGGTTATTAGTCAGGCGCTTAGTGCCGAATTTTCTGAGACCTACAGATTGATTAATGCCTACAATCTAGCGTTGGCAGATGTAGACCCTAAGTATCAACGTCTACTTTCAAGTGATGGAGTAAACCTACCGGATGGGAGACCTCTCGCCTACGTACTCAGGCTAGTTAACCGTTCGCCCGACTTCGAGCAAGTTCGTGGCCCTTCTTTATTTCGTAAGTGTCTCGATCAAGGCCGGGAGCAAGGGCTCAAGCACTATTTACTTGGCGGAACATCGAACACACTCACCGCGCTAATCCGCGAGGCCGAAAATGCAGTTTCCGGGATTAAAGGTCGTCGGATCGGCTTCACCGCCGTTCCGCCCAATGACGCCAGCCGAGCGATTCAGCCAAGATGAAGACATCCGGACGAGCGGAGCCGCATTCGTTTGGGTAGGACTAGGCACTCCGAAACAGGACTTCGAGGCCGCCCGGATATGTCATCAGCTAGGAGTCACGACGGTCGCAGTGGGTGCCGCCTTCGATTTCTTAGCGAGGACCAAACGAGAGGCCCATCCGCTGTTGCGGCAGCTAGGCCTCGAATGGGCACATCGATTGGCAACCGAGCCCCGGCGTTTGTGGCGGCGTTACCTGTTCGGGAACATCCGTTTCATGCGCTTAGCGCTCAATGAGGGGTGGCTTGCAGTCAATGCGCATCGCCGTAATCCATAGCTTTTATAGTGAGAGACAGCCAAGCGGCGAGAATAATGTTGTTATAGACCAAGTGGCCCAATTGCGGGAAGCTGGTCATGATGTCGAGCTACTTGCCAGGAAGACCGATGACCTCAGCAACCAGTCACTTTATCCGCTCGCGTCAGCATTTAGAACGCTGACCGGCTTGGGGGCATCACCAGAAACCGCCCTAAATCGCTTCAAGCCCGACATAGTTCACCTGCACAACACATTTCCGAACTGGGGAACAAGTTGGTTACGGCGTTGGGGTAAGCACGCCATAGTAACGATCCACAATTACCGAGCTTTTTGCGCCGCCGGGACGTTCTTCCGAGACGGCCGCTCTTGTCGCGATTGCTTGACCGTACCCGTCGTACCGGCCATACGACATAGGTGTTACCGTGATTCGGTTCTAGCTAGCGTGCCGCTTGCGTGGGCGTCCAGTCCGGCGGGGCCGGCGCGCAACAGCTTGCATCGAGCGTCACGTATCGTCACGCTGAATCCGGAGGCTCAGGCGTTCTTCTCGGCAATGCTTCGCCGGTCTGTGGAACTCGTACCAAACTTTGTGCATCCGGCAAGTTACGATAAGGCTCCAACGAAGGCTTGGGTATTTGTCGGACGCCTTAGTCCTGAGAAGGGCCTTGATCGATTGCTGGACTGTTGGCCTACTGGGGAGGCCCTCGATGTCATAGGCGACGGTCCGCTCATTGGCAAACTAAAGAGGCAGGCTCTTGCACATCAAGAAGTAAGGTTTCTGGGTCGGCAGCCGCGCGAACGTTTGCTGAAATGCCTCAGTCAGTACAGTGGGTTAGTGATGCCCAGCCTTTGGGCAGAAGGCCTTCCAACCGTGGCTTTGGAAGCGTTGGCAAGGGGCGTTCCAGTTGTGGCGTCACAGCATATTTCCGCAGCTGCTGTGCTCCGTCGGCGTGGAGTGGCAGTTCAATTCGATCCTACGGAGAGTCGGGATGCCACAATGAGAGCTCTAGCCGCCGTTCGGCGCGGGGGCGCCGCAATGCGAGCCAGATCTGTTGCTTTGTATGCCGAGGAATACAGTCCCGAGGTATGGACCGCCCGTATGGAGACGATCTACGCAGAGCTATTGCGGCGCTGGAATCTCCGACCACCCTCGAAGCGGGCGAGCCGGTAGTGTCTCCTAGTGTAGTGATGGCGGTGAGAAGCCAAACGACCTCCGGGAAGAAGCATCCACGCACGCCGCCATGTAAGAGATGCCAAGAAAGAGGTTTTCGTTCGAGTATGTGTCAAAGCTGTTGGGTTGATTGGATGTCTCGTGGGCGCGCGCGGCAGAACCAAACTCCACGGAACTTGGAATGAGAGGTTCCCCCGGCACGCGGGTGATCGTCGCCGGACCCGACGGTGCGGGAAAGACAACGGTGGTTAGGCGAGCGATTCACCAACTGTCTGAGTCGAGCACGATGCGGATTCGGCACCTCCACTTTGACCCGGATCGGGAGGTGGAGCGGGATCCTTCTTTGGAGAAATCCGTCCCGTTGCCCCACGAGACTCGTCCGAGACAGGTCGGACAGGCGGCATCGGTCGTCTGGCGCGCTTGGCGATATAGACGAGCGGCGCACGCGGGCCTACTGGCTCGCCACAATGCGGAACTCGTGGTGCAGGAGCGCGGATGGGCGGATCAACTTGTCGACCCTCTTCGGTACCGCTTATCGCGGTCGGGATCAATCACTGCAGGTCTCCTGTGGCCAATGTCTCCCCGCTTTGAGGCTCTCATCGCACTTACTGGAGACGCCGCCGAGCTTGGCGGCCAGAAAGGGTGAACTGTCAACAAACGAATTAACTAGGCAGATTGAGCGGTGGGATAGGCTTCGCCGAGCATATCCTTCATCTATAAAGATAGACACTGTCACAAACACCGTGGCGGATGCGGTGAGTAAGACAATCGCCGCCTTTCGTGCCGCAAGGAAAGAACGTTTGGTAGTCGTCGCGCGACCTGTGCTGACGTGGCCGCGACGCCTTCACGCGCATGCCACTCCTGGAGCGAACCTGGCTCTGCGAGCCTTGTACAAGCCAGCATCCAACGTTGGAAAAGTCCGCCGACGCTTAGTGGTCAAAATTCCGCGGACTAGTCACTCTGTCGTCGTTGAAATGGCGGCGCGCGCAATCGCAGAAATGGACCTCCCCCTCGACGGCTATGCGGTTATCAGGTCCAAAGACCGCACGCGGGCGGTAGTCGCACTTATGCGAGAAGGGTCGATCGTTGAATTCGTGAAGATCGGTTGGGGTCGGGATGCACTCGGTCTGAAAGCCGAAGCAAGGATTCTGGAAGAGCTCCACGATACCGACCGAGTCCGGATTCCCAGATTATTGGGATCGACTGTTCAGGATGGGTGGAGCGCGATCCGTTTAGAATCCCTGGAAAGGAATCATCCTGCACTGGTAGATCTTCCCATTGGAAAGGTTGTCGATGCACTGGTTGCGTTGCGCTGGAGTCTACATGGCCGCGGAGTAACTCACGGCGATTTAGGCCATGGAATCTGCTTGATGGGCCAGAGGTGGGCGTCATTGATTGGGAATACGCACGCCCGGAATTCAGGCCGGGGGCGGATCTTTTGGACTATCTGGAGGCGGTGCAGCCCCGTTGGGCAAGTTCTCGGTGCACCCGGTCAGTGAAATAGTTGAGAACTATGCAATCCTTTGCGAGTTAGATGTTGACTGCCTCGTACGTGCTGCGCGCGACCGAGGCCTGATGGGAGTCCAATGAGTGAAATGCGGTTGGCTAAAAGCAATGTGCTTAGCCCAGTGATGATAGCCGCGGACCTCGGTGGAAATGCCGGCCGCGTCCCGTCGGATTGCGTACAACAGGTCGAGGGTCGGAAGGATCGCGATCAACTTATCAGTGATCTTCCGGAGGCGCTTCTCCTCACGAGCGTGCGCGACCGACCCCCCGTGCGGCCCGATCACACTCAACAACAGTGCGCTCACGAAGCCACAACGATTGAGCACGAGCGCATTTGTAGAGGGATGCCGCACGTGCGGGGCATTTGACATGGGTACTACATCGGTACCTGCTCTCTGGCGCGTGATAGCAGCGTTGAAAGCTACGGGTTGCGATTTTGCTCTGCTGCACGGTGCTGATGCACTCGATGATGGACTTATCGAGTCCGACTTGGACATCATGATTGCGCGCCCTCCGTCGCCAGTCCTCGCAGCAATGGAGCCTGTACTTCGCGCCAGCGGACTAATGCTGATTTTTGTCTGGGAGAGTGATGGGGGCACCGTTAATACGTTTTGGTGGTCTTCTGGCGACAATGCTGGATGTCAGGTCGACATGCTCTATGACCCAGGAGGATCGAACCGCTTTGGCTTCAAGACGAATGGGGCATGGGCCTATGTCGATAGGCGCTCCAATCCACCGAGGCTCAACGAAATTGGGGTATCGAACTATCTACTCGGGAAACGGCTGGCTAAAGGGCAAGCGACCGAATATGAGCACTTGCGCGCGTGCACGGGACTGGTAGCTGCTGACCTTTTCGCTACGCGTGCGCGCCTCGCCATGCGCCTGCCGCCATCACGCAGGTTTGTGCGCTGGTATGGTGCGACGACGCGTTGGCGATCCCGTCTTATACGGTTGAATGCGCGATTGAGACGCCCTCAGGGAGCAGTGGTACATCTGTCGATAAGTGATGTTGGTAATGACGACTTCGCGTCGGGTCTTGAGAAAGTCCTGCCGCGGGTCCGAACCGGTTCATCATCTGTCGCTGATCAACCGAACTCGGGTCGCCCTCCTGCCTGAACTAGTCCTAGTTCGCGGTCACGAAGGTCGAGACTATTCCCAAGTTCTTTCGGAGCTCACGTCGCTGGCGCGGCACCGGATTGTATCTCTCGATGGCGGCACCAGGAAGTTCCGAAGCCTCAGAGTCGTGTCATAACGGCAAAGGCGTCAGATCACAAATGCTGAGGGCCTGGACTGGCGCGACGACGGGCATAGGATGCGGCACGTCCCCGATAAACGCGATCCACCGACACCTACAGGGGCGGGAGCCCCAGCGCCGAGAACAGGGTGCGACGTTATACCGGCGTTCGCGCTTGTCAGACGACGGAAGACTTGACTAACTGCGGCCGCGCGCCTGCTCCACGTCTGTTCAGAAGCAAACGCAACGGCCGCTGAACTCATGGATGCGTAGCGGTCTAGTGACAGCGCGGCCTCCACGCCTGCGGCTAAGTCGTGGTCCGCACGCGCGGAGAGTGGGACCTTCTCGGCCGCTGTGGGAGGCAAGAGGCTGGCGACGCCATGTAGATACCAGTCCAATAATGGGAAGACCTGCAGCTGCCGCCTCGACGAGTTGACCACCCAAGGACTCACGCAAGCTCGTGAACAGCATCGCATCGTGGTCTCGGTAAGCCTGTTGGACATCTACCCAAGGCACCCTGCCCGCGGGGTGGACCCTGCTCTCGACGCCGTATTCATGCGCAAGCCTACCGACCGTGCTTTCCGATGGGCCGTAGACCGACAGAGTGATTTCGGAGCTTGACGAGAGCAGGGTTTGGATCGCGAGATTCAGCCCCTTGCGAGGGCGCGCGCTCCGACCCAAATCAAACGACCTCCACAGGGGCGGCTTCGAGGTGACCTGATCAGTGATTCGTCGATGCCCGTGTCGGCCATCGTGAGTACCTCGCGGGCTCCCATCTGGGAGGCCAGCTTGGCGGTCTGATCGTTCGTAGCGAGAACGACCGCGCCGCGAACCGCGTGTCTGGCGAGCGGGTTTAGTGGCGTCGCCCGAACCACCGCGTTGCGGGCGCGCTCCTTGGGCCACGAGCCCTCAAACCACGCCCGCGCGACGGTCGGCGTTGACTGCCCGCCGCCCAAGGGGCCGTACACAAAAGGTACCCCGATCCGCGGGATCGCCGATCCCAGCAAGATCGTCCCGAAGGTGACGTGATGCGCGACGTCGAACGGCTCGCGCCGATGCAACAGCCGCGCCCGTGAAGCAGCCCGGCGTGTCCACGTCATGTAGTCGACCTGTTTGCTGACTCGGCGCTCGATCACGCCACCCCACTGCGAAGAGATGTACTCGAACCCGAGCCCGGGCGTCGGGTTGTTCGCTATCCACGCCTCGTTCGCTGCTCTATTCTTGGGTCGAGTCATAACCGTCACATTGTGGCCATGGCGAGCGAGTGCGAGCGCCCACCCCCAGCCTTGACCCGGTTCACTACCTTCGCCGACGCGGCAGCTGTATGCCTCGAGCAGTATCCGCATCTGGGAAGGGTATCCAGACCGTAGCGGGTCGTTCCGCGGGTGCGGCAGGCCGCTCCGTCGCTTTGCACGACGGCCATCGGAAGTGGGAACCAGGTCGTTGTCGCGGATCACCTGGCCGATCGAGTCGTTGGCTGGTGCGCGGGCTAGCCAACCAGTAACGGTGCAGGCGGAACACCTCCGCCACAAACATTCGGCTTGCCGGCTGCGGCGGAGGGCCGTGGAGTGGCTCTGTGCGACGTCGTAGGGAGCGTTTGGGGCTTCCGCTCTGGTGGTCCACACAGACCCTCATATGCTCTGGTGGCTGTCGGGACCCGAAAACCTTCCTGCTCGTCTACCGGTGCGCCCCCAGACAAAATGAGAGCGAAGTGGGGCACATCTGGCAGGGTCACGTAATGTGTTCGCCGTGTCAGGGACCGGGCTCTGGACCCCACGCGCGATGACGGGAAGCCATCGAGCCGCTGTCGGGCTCGCCGTCTTCTGGTGCATCCCTGGGTTCCTCCGTTGGTTGGCCCAGCCCCAGGCCGGCCTGATCCGCTGGCTCCCCAGTACCGCGGGCATCGGCGTCACCGAGAGGGGCGACGATGACGAGCTTCGAGACCGTCTCCTACGGGCTGATCGGCGTCCTTGTCGTCTTCATCGTGACCATGAATTTGTTTATCGGCCGACAGCGCCGCAGCCGTCGAGCGGCGAGCATCACCACCCGCGGCCGCACTGTCCGGACGACCGCCCTCGCCGCCGTGGTGGCCCTGTACTGCGGCACCCTGGTGTGGCGAATCCGCACCATCAACGACGTCAACGAAAACCCACTCGACCTCGCCACGCTTGTCCGCATCGGCTTGCACTGCCTCGCAGGCCTCATCGCCGTGATCGCCTGGCAGCGGATGGACCGAGACCGCAGCGACCGCACGCGCAGCCGATTCTCACCCGCTGTCCTGTACGCCATCTACGTCTTCGTCGTGCTGCTCGGCATGTTCACCGCGCTCAAGCCGTACCAGGTGGGTTTTCGTGCGTTCGAGATAGCCGCGGTCCCCATAGTCGCCGCGGTCGCCGCACGGACCTTCACCCTTCACGAGTGCCTGAACATCGTGAAGTGGCTCGCTTACGCCACCGCCGCCAGCGTTGGCATGTCGGTGATCTTCTTCAGCGACAAGGCAGTGGTTGCGATGCACGGCATCATGCCGTTTCGGATTCAGGGCGTCCTACCGAATCTCGCCGCCAACAGTGTCGGCACCCTCGGCTTGGTCCTCGTGGCGATCGGTGCCGGCGCACACAAGGTCAATCGCTGGGCGGTGTTCCTGGGCGTCTCCCTCATTCTACTAACCCAGTACCGGACCGGCCTGCTTGGTCTGGTCGCGATAATCGTCACCTACAGCCTCGTCCGATGGAAGTTCATTGCAGCCGTGCTGGTCGCTGGCATGGCGTACCCGATCTACTGGTTGACCACCCAACCGGTCTTCGAGCAAATATGGGGCCGGGGCGAGGCGGAGTCGCAGACTGCCGCTCTCGGCGGCCGCACCGTCTTCTGGGCCGCCGCCATCCGAGTCGCCGATCGTAGCCCCATCATCGGCACGGGCCTCACCTCCGGTTCCCGCAACGAGGTGCTCGACCACGATCAATGGCGGCGTCATCTCGACAGTCCACTCGACGTGGGTCGAGGCCTATCTCGGCACAGGGCTCATCGGCGTGTCGGTGATTGCGATCATCTTACTGCAGTTCGTGATCTGCTCCTGGAGGGTACGGCAACGTAACGCTCGCGCCCCTTCTGCTGGCCGCGGTGACCTCGGTCAGGGCGATTACCGGCACGACTATCGAGCTCGGCGGCGGCTATCTGGTGTTCTTCGCGATCGTTGCGGTCGCGACCTGGCGCCTGGCTCAGGGCGCCGAACCCATAATCGAATCGGCCGACCTACCGACGCGCGATCGTCTAGTCGGATGGCCCGCTCCGCCGCCAGCCAAGCTGCTGAGAGCGGGGCGTTGACGTATACACAACATCTTCCCCCGCGGCCTAGGGCCCGGCGGCATCGTCTGGGAACTCCCAGGCCGAGTGTGCGGTTTCGGGCATCGGTACAACGCTTCCAGAGCGTCCAATCTGACCCCAAGCATCGATCGGGCTGCCATTGTGGCCCTGACGTAGGTCCGTAGGCATTTTCTGGGAACCACTCTCAGCTTCTCCAGCGGAGAAGAGTTGTATCCGGAGGTCGGGCGCCTACCACCCAGATGTGACTGGCAGACCTAGCTGCCGTGTTCGGTGCAACTTCCGTCCAATCTCGCAATCCCATTTGTCACATTTGGCGGTGGGGTGGTGCTCACTCCGCCCGCTGGAACGGCGACCTGCCCATCGGCCTCGCCAAGATGATCGTCGTTGACGTCCTGAACTAGATCCGTTTCTGAAACCTGCAGGTCGACCTCTCGCAGAGCCGGGAGGTACCAGCTCTTGAAGAACTCCAACGCCGCCTCAACGTGTTCCTCAGGCGGCTGCGCAGAGTAGTTGCCGTACAAGTGGGTTAAGTATTCCTCTACCTGGCGCGGTAGCGGGAAGTCTCTGGTCCGGAACTTTCCTGCCTCCTGGCCGCGGAAATGTCGCGTGGGTATACCAAGAACCTTGCTCCCAGCGATGTTAATGCAGTAGCCATCGGCCTTGAGAGGGATTGCGACCTCTAGCCGCTCGAAGCACCAGATCAGGAACGACGCCGGCACGATGGCAAGAGTGACGGCAAGAACGCGACCCACCAGACGCCGGCTCCTGACGGCGGAGGTCAGGAGACGTGTCGTCCGACGCTTGTAGAAGAACAGGCGGCGCAGCTCCTTGGAGACTCTCACATGCATCGCCTGTATCCATGGGCGCGACGAGGTGCCGACGATCGGAAATAGGTCGACATGGGCGTACTTGTGGGGCACGGCCGCCAGGTGAACTCGGGCGAACAAGTGCTCGTACTCGTGATCACCTCGCGGGCTCCTCAGCCGGTAGCGAGGCGGCAGCCCTTGTGAGAGAGCTCGGCACGCAACGTCGTACTGGTCAATCAGAACGGAGATGTCGACATCGAAGTCCCACGGAATGAAGTCGACATGCCGTACCGCACCGAGGGCGGTGCCGTAGGCAAGGTGATAATCAACGCGCGCATCCTCCAAGACCCTTGCGACGCATACCAGCATGTCCCACAATTGACGCTGCAGCGCATCGACGCTATCGATCTTGGGAGACATGAGACCCCTCCTGGGTTCGGTAGGGACTGGAGGCGCCCGCTCAGGGCACTCCGGGCGAGCCGGCAAGCCGCCTGATCAGGAGGACGATCGACAGTACCGCATCGACTACCAAAATGCCGGCCAGGATCAGGAGTGGCTGCCACGGCCCCCATGCCGCCACGACCCACTGAAGAGCGATCCCAACCAGACTGGTCGCGCACACGATGACCGCGAGCCCAGGACTTGCCGAGTCCGACGAGCAAAGCGATGCGGACTGGCTGCCACATCCCGCGACACACGATGTATAAGGCCATTGCGGACATCACGCTGATTCCGATCTCTGCCCGATCAGTGAGAGTCGTTCTGCGGCCCCAACGCCAACGACGTAACCCAGCGCCAGTACCGCCGTCATGGCAGCGAAGGCAGACGCGTGCCGGGAGATCGATCCAACCGACAACGAGCCGCGATTGCGTGCGTAGTAAGGCCAAACCGACTGGCCAAGGACCGCGACCAGCGACAAGACAGGAGCAGCGAACTGTAACGCAAGACTGATGGCTGCCACGTCCTGGTCCGAGCCGCGGATGCTCAGCATCGGCCGAACGACCCACATCGACAAAGCGAGTGCGGCCTCGGTCAGGATCAGCCAGACGGTCAGCTGTCTTGAGCTGCCCTTGCCGGTGAGCTGCACATGGTGCACCGCCATTCGCAGCGCTCGGCGGGCGTCGAGTTGCGGTATCCGGACCGCGAGAACAACGGAAATCAACGAGGCCAGCATCATCCCTAGGGGAACCGGTAACGCGAACATCCACGCGGACGCATGGGACCAGCTCACGAGGAGCAGCGTGATCCCCAGAGTGAATCGGGCCCGTCGCACCACTCGCCCAGACGCGTGCCGATGTGCGACCCTGAGCGATCAGGACTCGCTCGCCGACAAGCAGCACCACCCAGACAGCAACCACAGCGGAGACCGACACGAGCGCGGTGTCCATCGGGAACGAGCCGGAGTCACTTCGGCCGAGCAGGTCATTCCAGTCGCTCAGAGCAGCAACGAGCCCAGTCACGGCGACGAGGGAGACACCGACCACGAAGTTCGCTCGCATCGAGCTGGCCACAGCCTCGTGGAATGCGTCGCTCCCGACTGCGGCTGCGTTGGCCATTCGCGCACCCAGCGCCGGAAGTATGAAGTTGATTACCGTGGGTACGGATAGTGCCAGCGCCACACCGGCGAAGTCCGAGGCTCCGAGCTGGTTGCTGATAAGTCCCCACGCGACCAACGTGGGGACCCCCGAAATGACGAGCGTGGCTGCACGCGACACGGTAGCCATCACCAGTCGACGTCCGACGAGGGCTTCCCGAGGCGACAAATTCGTGGTCGTCACGCGCTAATTCCCCCAACGGCCAGCATGTCTCAGGACGTCCGCGTAACGACTAGGAGCTTGCCAGCCCGACCGTTTCGGCAGACACATTACGGACCTCCCGCAAGCTGGGCGTCTGCCAGACCATAGCATCGGGTTCGAGTGTCGCTAGCCAAGCACGCCTCAGATTTGGGCGTTGTTCATACGAGGACGGACACGTCAGGATACGCTCGATGTGAGAGAGGGAAAGGGCGTCATCAGGTTCGTTGCCTTTTGCGAACGGAACGCACGAGGCTGTAGCTGCGTCCTCAAGGCCGAAACTTCTCAATAGACTCATTGAGTTATGCCGCCGGCTTCAGGCATGGCACGATATAGACCTTATATCCACGCTCAACACGGGGGGCCCGGTGGAACCGCGCGAGTATCTCGACATCCTGCGGCGTCGCTGGCTGAGCATAGTCATCATCACGTTGGTCACCCTTGCCTCTGTGCGGCTGTGACCCTCATGATGCCGAAGGCCTACACGGCTACGACTCGGGTCTTCTTCGCCGTCACCGGCGACTCTGTCTCGGCCCTGGCGCAAGGCTTCGAGCTTCGTCGAAAAGCAGATGGCCTCGTACGCCGAAGTAGCAACGTCGCCCAAGGTGCTGGACAAAGTCGTCGAGCAGCTCGGTTTGAATACCACGGCAGTCGAGTTGGCCGACTCCATCGAGGCGAACGTCTCCGTCGACACCGTGATCATCGAGATCGCTGCCACCGATCCCAACCCGCGTCAAGCTGCGCGCATTGCCAATGCCGTTGGCACTGAACTTGCCAAGGCTGCCGGTGACCTCACGCCCAGCCTCGCGAATGGCAGCGAAGCCGTCCGGGCGACCACGCTCGCGGTCGCCCAAGTGCCAACGTCTCCGTCGTCACCGAACATCCTGAGGAATCTAGGCGTCGGGCTGATCCTTGGGCTGCTCTTGGGGGTTGGCATTGCGGTCCTCCGCAAACTGCTCGATACCAAGGTCCGCAGCGAGCAGGACGTCCGCGCGTTGACCGACCACCCCATCCTCGGTGTTGTCGCCTTCGACCAGGAAGTTCCGCGTCATCCCGTGATTCTTGGTGACGAGCCGCTGGCGGCACCGTCGGAGGCGGTGCGGCGGCTGCGGACGAACCTTCAGTTCATAGACGTGGCCAATAGGCCGAAGTCGATCGTCATCAGCTCCTCGGTGCCCGCCGAGGGCAAGTCGACCATCGCCACTCAATCTGGCTGTCTCGCTCGCAGACACCGGCGCGCGAATCATTCTCGTCGACGCTGACCTGCGCCGGCCGTCGATGGCGGAGTACCTCGGCATCGAGGGCAACGTCGGTCTGACGACTGTCTTGATAGGTCGCGCTGACGTGGAGGACGTGGTTCAGCCTCTGGGCACGACTGGCCTGAACCTGCTGCCGTCTGGGCAGATCCCCCCAATCCCAGCGAACTCCTCGGCTCACCCGCGATGGCCGGCCTTCTCGATCGGCTGACGGCTTCCTATGACATGGTCTTGCTGGACAGCCCGCCGCTGTTGCCCGTGACCGACGCGGCAGTCCTCACCAAGATGGCAGGCGGCGCTCTCGTCGTCGTTGGCGCTGATCGAATTCATCGGCCGCAGCTACAGGAAACGCTCGGATCACTTCAGACCGCCGGAGCCCACATACTCGGCATCGTCATGAACAAGATCGATCGTCGTGAGGCCGGAACGTACTCCTACGAGAGCGGCTACTCTCCGGTGGACCAGGAGCGGTCGGCGCCCACAGTCCGGGCGAGGCGGCGTGACTGGGACCAGCAGATCGAGTGGGACCGTGCAGCCGTTCGGTACGACAGGGTCGGCGCGCGAGCCCGTTAGGTAGAACCGCCACGCCGGACGGATGGTCCACAAGTAGCTATGGCTCGCCAGCCCGTCACGTCCAGGTCCGGCCGCCGTCGGTCGAGGTCCTGACTTTCTGGCCGGCCCAGACCCAGATGGTGTTGTCGCTGACGTCGATTGCCACGCCGCCTGCGGTGACCTGCGACGCTGGCGCGCAGCGACTCGGGCCTCGGGACAGCTCGCCCTCGCTGGCCGTCAGCGACCGAACCGAAATACCGTCACATCTAGTAGAAGTTCCAGCGATCCAGTAACGGCCGCCGCCGGACGCGACAGCCATAGTGCCCGGCAGCTGGTCTGCTTCCTCCCACGACTTGCCAGAGTCAGACGTGACCATGGCTGATCCATTGGTACAGATGACCAGCGCGTCGGAGAGGACGAGCGAAGCTAAACCGACAACGTGGTCTTCATCGCAGGGCGCAGCCTTGGTCTTGCCTGGACCGTACACCTGGTCGCGGTCCTTCGGCCGGGAGTACCACAGGTTCAAGGGATTGTCGGTCGAGGCGACGACGGCACCGTCAGTCGAGTACGCGGTGTACCGGGTCGAGCACTCTTGGCCGGCGCCGCCGATGGTGTAGAAGTCGCCTGTTCCATCTGCTCCGAGCCGGACGATCGGAGCCAGGCCGGACCTCACCACACGTCTCCACGTCTTTCCGCCGTCCGTGGACCTTTCCACGGTCCCGGACGTGTCGCAGTCTCCAACCGTTGCACGCCACGCCTCACTGATCCGACGCAGCCGCGATCAGCCGTTTGACTGGTACGACCTCCGGATTCTCGGTGGCCGATGGTGAGGACTCTGGAGACGGACGAAGAGCTACTGGGCGACGAAGAAGGCTCTGAGCTTGCACTATTCGCCGCTGGTGTGACGCTTCCGGTTCGTCTGGGTTACCGGCTCCGCAGAGATCTCAGGTTCAGGACGCAGCAGCAGGGCGATGAGGAAGGCATTGACGGCGACGAGGAGGGCAAGGAGCACGAAAGGCAGCGCTCTCTTCTTCCGACGCACGCGCCGAGCATAAACGAATGCTCAGTCGCGGCGATCCGCTTCCACGGACGGCGCGCGGCTAGCCCCGGGGGTACTTCGCCACGTACTTGTCCATTTGGTCGGTCTGCAGCGCCTTCGCCAGTTCCTTCAGCTTCTTCTGGTCGACGATGTCGATGCTCTGCTTGGTCGGGCTGGTGCCGAAACCCGAGATCGGTGCTTGCAGGCTTTGGATGTCACCCGGCTTGAGTCGCAGTGACAGCGCCGTCTTGCGCAACTCCGACTCGGTCAACTGGTCGTCCACCGTTACGTAACGCGATACTCCTCTGACGAACGAGACGAACTTCAGCGGATTGGAGATCGTCTCCTTGGCGAGTCCTTTGGCCAAGGATCGCTTGCAGGACGACACGCTGCCGCTCGGCCCGATCCAGGTCGCCATGCGGCAGTTGCTTGCGTTCTCGCACGTAGGCCAGCGCCTCCTCGCCACGCAGAGTGATGTTGCCGACCGGGAACTTGTAGCCCTGTGAGACAGAGGGGTACTTGTTGTAGACCGTGACTCCGCCCAGCTCTTCTGTCAGGTTGATGAAGCCTTCGAAGTCGATCAGCGCAACGTGGTCCATCCGTGTCTTCACGAGCCCCTCCACCGTCCGTACCGTCAGCGGTGGCCCGCCGAAGGCGAACGCGGCGTTGATCTTGTTCTTGCCGTGGCCGGGGATCGGCACGTACATATCGCGGGGGAAGGAGATCATGTACGCGCTCTTCCGGTCGCCGGAGAGATGCATCACCATCAAGACGTCGCTTCGACCTTGGCCCGCGTCGGTCTTCACCCTGCTGTCGGAACCAAGGAGGACGTAATTGACCGCTTTTCCGTCGGTCTTGGGAGGCCGCGCTTCCTCGCCCTCAGCTGTCGGCGTCTCCGCCGGCAGCTGTTCAGTGCCCCGCTGAAGGTTCTGATTCACCGCCCGATCGATCGAGAAGACGTACAACGCGCCGGCGACCAGCGATCCCACCACAACGAGGGCGGCAGAGGCAAGGATCAGCGGCAACCAGAGACGCCTCTTGCGCGGAGCGACCGCTCCCGGGGCCGTATCCTCGGACGACTCGGCCTCAAAAAACATGGACATCGGCTGTGGCTTCCTGGTTCGCGCGGTGAGGAGCTTGTGCCATTCCTCCAATGCACCCACCTCGCGCGACGAGGCTGCCCCTGCAGCAATGGTAAGGGGTCATCGCGACCGTAAAGTGATGACAAACCAGCGGGCGGACGCGGACACTGCTCCGACGACGCCAGGAAGGGGCGGCGTGGCGACCACGGCTGAATCTGGCATGCGTTTGGGCAACTGCTGGCTGGCCCGAGCGTCATCCGCGGTGCTATCCGAGCGAGCGGCTCGGCAATCAGGCGAGGCCCTCTGCGCACGCATGAAACTAAGGTTTGCATGACCGCGGCAGGCCTGTCAGGGGGTTTCCTGCGTCAGCGCTTGCCGTGTCCGTCGCGTCAGCCGTAGGCCAGGTGGCCGGATGATGATCTGGAACTGACCAACGGCTATCGTTCGAGCTAACGTTCTGCAGCCGGCGATGCTCTGACGTTTTGTGTTCAGTACCTTCCGGATCTGGATCGGCATGGCTACGTCTCGTACATCCTCGGTGCTTCTACCGCCGCATCTTTCCGCGTGGCCGCGCAGAAAGGATGACACAGACCGCCAGCCGTCGACGCATTGGCGACGCGACCTCGAACCGACTCAAGTGGCGCCTTCCTTTGATGGTGGCGCCGCACTTCGTCTCGGATAATCCATGACGGACTTCGAGGTTCGGGCTAAGGAGCTGCTGCCGGACTATGTCCGCAGCTACTATTCAGCGACGGCGGGAGGCGCTAGCGACGCCGAGGGCGTCGCCGACTGGTCAGCCATTCGCTTTCGACCGTACGTGCTTCGCGACGTCAGCACGATCGACGTCGCTACGAGCGTTCTCGGCACGCCAGTTCGAACGCCGATCCTGATCGCGCCCATGGCTCAGCAAGCGGCCGCGCATCCCGACGGCGAAGCCGCCATGGCGCGTGCCGCCGCTGCTGAAGGAGGACTGCTTGGCGTCTCCACCAACGCCGCTGTGCCGTTCGCGTCGGTGGTGGCCGAAGGCGCGCCCTGGTGGTTCCAGGTATATGCGGCCCGCGACCGGCACCTCACCGAGCTGCTCGTGAAACGGGCGGTTCAACACGGCGCTGCCGCCCTGGTGCTCACCGTGGACATGGCCACGCTGTTTCGGGGCAGTATGAACCCCCGGAACTGGGCCGAGGGGCCGGGCAAAGCGCGCCTGGGCAACCTCACCGCGGAGGAACTAGCTGCCGCTGAACCGGACGGAAGGTTCACTCGACCGCAGCGTCGGCTTCGAAATCATCGAATGGCTGCACAAATTGAGCGATCTGCCAATTGTCGTCAAGGGAGTGCTGCGAGGCGACGACGCGCTCCGCTGCGTCGATGCCGGTGCTGCCGGCATCCTCGTATCAACTCACGGCGGTAGGCGGCTGGGGTCCTCCATTAGTAGCGCCACGGCACTCCCTGAGGTGGTTGCCGCAGTCGGCGCCCATGCTGAGATCTATGTCGACAGTGGGCTCCGTTCGGGCGAACATGTCGCTGCTGCCCTGCGATGGGCGCCCGGGCGGTGTTTCTCGGTCGGCCGGCCCTCTGGGCACTCGCGGCGGCCGGAGCGGAGGGCGTGCGAACGGTGTTGTCCGGATTCACAGCAGAGCTGCGCGCTCGTGATGAAGCAGCTGGGAGTATCGCGTCTGGATCAGATCACGAAGGACCTGCTAGCCGACCCTGCGCGTGCCACTGTCTGACCGTCGCACACGACCGAGGCAAGGCAATCGACGTGCAGCTGTAGCGCCGCTTAAGGCTCGCGAGCTGCCTACAGGCAAAAGCGCTATGGCTCTGACATCGTGAAGCCATGGCCACCACCGAATCCGGGCTGCCGTTCGAGCCGCTCTACGATGCCCACTCGCTATCCGGCTGGGATCCCGCTACCCGACTGGGCGATCCCGGCAGCTTCCCCTTCACCCGCGGTGTTTATCGGAACATGTACCTCGGCCGGCCCTGGACAATGCGTCAGTATGCCGGCTTCGGCACGGCGGCCGAGTCCAACCGGCGTTACCACGAACTTGTTGCCGCGGGCAGTGGCGGGATCAGCGTGGCGTTCGACCTGCCGACCCAGATGGGTTACGACTCCGACGATCCGATGGCCCGTGGTGAAGTCGGCAAAGTCGGGGTGGCCGTCGACTCCCTGGTCGACATGCGCACGCTGTTCTCTGGCCTGCCGCTTGACCAGGTCTCCACCTCGATGACCATCAATGCTCCGGCCGCGACGCTCCTGCTGCTCTACCAGCTCGTCGCGGCGGAGCACGACATCCCTGGTAGCGCACTCAACGGCACAGTGCAGAACGATGTGCTCAAGGAGTACATCGCTCGAGGCACCTACATCTACCCGCCGCGAGCATCATTGCGCCTGGTCAGCGATCTGTTTGCCTACTGCCGCACTGAGCTGCCGCGGTGGAACACGATTTCCATCTCCGGCTATCACATGGCCGAAGCGGGCGCCACCCCGGTGCAGGAGGTCGCGTTTACGCTGGCCAACGCGAAGGAGTATGTCCGCGCCGCCCAGGCTGCGGGGTTGCAGGTCGACGACTTCGCGCCCCGCCTGTCGTTCTTCTTCGTGGCTAGGACCTCGTTCCTAGAAGAAGTAGCGAAGTTCCGCGCCGCCCGGCGGATCTGGGCGCACATCATGCGCGACGAGTTCGGTGCCCTGAACCCGAAGTCGCAGATGCTCCGTTTCCACACCCAGACCGCCGGTGTCCAGCTGACCGCTCAGCAGCCCGAACTGAACATCGCTCGGGTGACGCTCCAAGCGCTGGCAGCTGTGCTCGGCGGCACCCAGTCGCTGCACACGAACGCGTATGACGAAGCCATCGGTTTGCCGACAAGCACGGCCGCTCGGCTGGCTCTTCGGACCCAGCAGGTTCTCGCGTACGAGACCGACATGACCAAGACGGTGGACCCTTTCGCGGGTTCGTACGCCGTCGAATCGCTGACCGACGATCTGGAGGAGGCAGCCCGGGCGCTGATTCAGGCCGTGGAGGAGCATGGGGGAGCCGTGGCTGCCATCGAACAGGGATTCCAGAAGAGCGAAATTGAGCGCTCGGCTTATGCGGTGGCCCGCCAGATCGATTCCGGTGAACGAGTAGTGGTGGGAGTCAACCGCTTCGGATGGACGAAGAGGAGCCGTACCAGCCATTGGAGGTCGATCCACGCCTGGAGGCCGAGCAGTGTGAGCGCCTCGCGGCGCTGCGCCGCGATCGAGACACATCCGCCGTGTCCACTGCGCTGTCGGCGCTGCGGAGGGCGGCTGAGGGCACCGACAACGTCCTGATACCGATGACGAGCGGCCCTCGCCGCCCTCGCTACCACGGGAGAAGTGTCTGCTGCGCTGCGTGATGTGTGGGGAAGGTATTCGCCTGCGGACGTCTTCTGACGGCATCGACACCCGCCTGTTGTTGCAGTTCACGCCGAATGGGGTCCGGGGTGTGCTGGATAACGTAACGGCTCAATGACTGCATCAAGCGACCACCGTTCCCGGCCTGCCTACCTCCGGCCGGCATATCTGGGCGCCGTGTGGCTTGGCGGTGCCGGCGGCACGACGGCGAGGTATGTTGTCGGCTCCGAGATCGTGGGCGATACTCACCGTCCCTTGGCCACACTCATGATCAACGTGTGCGGCGCGTTCTTGCTCGGTGTGCTGCTGGAGCGTCTTGGTCGTGCGAGAGCAGAGCCGGAGCGGCGTCGGTTAGTCCGACTTTTCGCCGGTACGGGCTTTCTCGGCGGATTCACCACGTACAGCGCGCTGGCCACTGACGTCGTGCGGATTCTGGCAGGCGGGTGTGGCTGCTCAAGCGGTCGGCTATGCACTCGGCACGGTCCTGCTGGGTGCGGTCGCGTCGCTGGCCGGGATCGTGGCTGGTGCGCGCCTTCGGCGAGAGAAGCCACGATGATCATGGTCGGCTTGATCGCCGTGGCCGGTGGTCTGGGCGCCGTGGCCCGATTAGTCCTGGACGGCCTGATCCAGCGTCGGCACTCCCTGCGGTATCCCATTGAGACGATGATCATCAACGTGAGCGGGTCGCTGCTGCTGGGCTACGTCAGCGGACTCGCCATCCGTCAGCTGTTGCCCGAACCGTGGCACCTGATCATCGGGAGCGGCTTCCTCGGTGGCTACACGACCTTCAGCACGGCGAGTGTCGAGACCGTACGCCTGCTGCAGGAGCGGCGCTGGTTGAGCGGACTGATCAACGGGCTCGGAATGCTCGTCGCTGCCGTCGCCGCCGCTGCTGCCGGTCTTGGCCCTCGCGCTGGCTGCAGTGAGACGATGAGCCGGGGTCATTGCCGACTATTCGGATAGGTTGACTTCCGTGATCTGCTGTCATCGACGTCGCGGCTCCGCGCTACCGAGGGCGCCGACATCGTGGTGTCCGCTCCGGAAAGCGGAGCCTGGCAACTGGGCCGGCGGAGCAAGTTGTGTCCTGGTTGACGGAACCTTCTGGCTGGCCTATCGCTTGCGGCGGCCGCTTCACTCCGGCCGAGGCGTCGGCGTCGTGGTGGCCAAATCGTCTGACGGCGTGAACTTCAAACCCGTCTGCGAGATCGGTCGGGCGGCCTTCGGCGCCGCCTCGTTCGAGCGTCCGGTGATCGTACCAACCGATTCCGGGCTGGCGCCTGTACGTCAGTTGCGCCACTCCGCATTCCAAGCACTGGTGGATCGACGCGCTCGATGCGAAGCGTCCCGGAGGAGCTGCCGTTCGGTGAGCGCCACCTCGTGCTGCCGGGGGACGCAGCAGTGGGGGGTCAAGGACCCGGTGATCCTGCGGGATCGTGAAGGGTGGCGGATGTGGGTGTGCTGCCATCCGCTGGCGGATCGCGGCCATGAGGATCGCATGGTCACCCGATATGCCACCAGCTCCGACGGCCTCCACTGGCGTGATCATGGGATCGTGCTGAGCGGTACGACAGGCAGCTGGGACGCGCGTGGAGCGCGGGTCACCACGGTGCTCGAGACCGAGCCGCTGACCGTGCTCTACGACGGGCGCGCCACCGCTGCCGACAACTGGTACGAACGGACGGGCCTGGCCCGGGAGCAGGCCGGATCCCTCGCTTCCGTGTGGCGATGCTCCGATTGCCCAGTCCCCGGACGGCGACCGGTCGCTGCGCTACGCCAGCGCGGTCAAGCTGCCGGACGGCCGCACCCGGTTCTACTTCGAGGCTGCTCGTCCTGACGGCTCCCACGACCTGATGACGAGCGTTTGAAGGCTGGTGTAGCGCCTTGGCGCATCAGGACTAAGAGGCAGCCCTTCGTTCAGCGAAGGATCCGCGACCGGCGGGTGACCGCCAGTCATCGAAGGACTCACCGAGCACCCGTTCCAGGGTGGCGATGTCGTCCTCGTACTCGCCCAGCAGTGCCGTACGTTGCTCGACCGCCAGCTTCGGCCGTTGACTCGGACCGCCGCGTTGTAACGCGTCCACCAACGGCTTGCTGAGCCGGCGCCAGATCTGTGGCGGCAAATGCGTCCCTGCCGCAGCACCGGCGCGGATGGCATTTCCGATCAACGAAGCCCGGATGCCGGGCTCCACGAAGGGTCTCGAGTTATCGGGTGGAACCGCGCGGACCTGATCCTCGGCGATTTCCAGGAAACGCGACACACGATTCAACGTTTTGGCGGGTTCCGAGGCCAAGTGCCAGTAGCGCAGCACCAGGACCCGATCGCGGTCCACGCGGCTCAGCAAATCATCCAGCTGCTGGCCGTACCGCCCGAGGCGGCGGTAGTGCCAGAACGGTGCCCATCCGGCCGCGATACGGCTGTCTTCCGCGCGCCATGCTTCGGCGAAGTCGGCGATCGGTTCCAGCCCGTCGACCCAAAGATGCATCCAGTTGGAGTACGCCCGATCGATCGGGTCCCGGACGATCACGATCAGTTTCGCCTGCGGCAGTTCCTCTGCGATCCGGCGCCGGGCGCTCGGCAGGTAAAGATAGAAAGGCGTGCTCTCCAGGCGTACGGATCCGCTCGCTGCGCCGTCGAAGAGCGCGGTGTAATCCTGCCGGCGCCAAACCCATTCCTGCTGACTATGCGAATCCCCGGGTCCCCGATAGGTCGGTGGGGGAGCGTCGCAGCACATGTAGTACTTCGGTTCCTTGACTGGCGACGCGTAAACCTGCGGATGCCGCGCCAGCGCCGCGTGCAGCGCGCTCGTACCCGCCTTGGGCGCGCCGATAATCAGTGCGTCCGGTAGCGATTCCCTAGCGCTCATGCCGGGATTGTAGGAGCTCCGCTGTCACGGGCCCTTTCCATCTTGAGATGGGAAACGAGCCAAGAATGCCCGGGACCGGGGTCGCCTCTCGTCTTGAGATGGGAAACGAGCAAGACAGGCCGGGAAGCGGCCGCCGCTCATCTTGAGACCGGAAACGAGCCAAAATGCCGGCACAAAGGGACCGCCAGTCGTCTTCAGATGGGAAACGAGTCGAAACTGCCCGGGAAGCGGGTCGTTAGTCATCTCGAGATGGGAAACGCCACCCGCCCCGGAGACCCGAAAGGGCTCCCGCGCTACGTCAGTGTCCGTGCTCTTCGGCACGCTTGAAGCTGGCCCGAACCTCGTCTTCCGCTTCGTCGACGCCGACCCACGTCGCACCCTCGACCGACTTCCCCGGCTCGAGATCTTTGTAGACGCTGAAGAAGTGCTCGATCTCGAGCAGCAGGTACTTGCGAATGTCGTCGATGTCTCGAATGTGGTCTCGACGGACATCCGTCGCCGGAACGCAGATGACCTTGTCGTCACCGCCGGCCTCATCCCTCATCCGGAACATGGCGACAGCTCGGCAGGTGATCAAGCACCCGGGAAACGTGGGCTCCGACACCAGCACCAGCGCGTCGAGCGGATCCCCGTCCTGCCCCAGGGTCCCCTCGATGAAGCCATAGTCGGCGGGATACTGGGTCGAGGTGAAGAGCGTCCGATCCAGCCGGATCCGGCCCGTCTCGTGGTCGACCTCGTACTTGTTCTTCTGGCCCTTGGGAATCTCGACCGTGACATCGAACGTCATGCCGCTCAGCGCGTGTCGTTCCTTCTGGGGGTTGGGTGCGGTCACGTGACCTCCTTAGGATGAGCCCGGTCGGTGGGCAGCGCGCCCGCGGCACTCCCGGCAGGTCGAGCCTAGCGTGATCGGAGGTGACGGGAATCCCTTGGCTACCCAACTGACGCGCCGGGGGTGGATCGCGTTGATTGTCGTCGGCGGGCTGGTCAGTGCCCTGCTCACGGGAACGGTTCTGGGTCTGGCTCGAAGTCAGCTCTCCTCCGTACGCGTCGAGAACGAACCTGTGGCCGTGACGCCGAAAACAACCGGAGCGCCGGCGACCACGCTCTCAACGTCGCCAACGCTGCCGCAATCAAGCGCCACTCCATCGCCGAAACTACCGTCCCCGGTGCTGGCCGCCGCGGCCGCCGGCAAGCCGCCGGATGCCGCAGTCCTCGCGGCCAAGATCACCTCGGTCCGGGTCAAAAACGCCACGGGCAGCTACTCGGGCTCGGTGATCGACGTCGGCAGCGGCGATGTGCTCTTCAGCCACAGCTCCGGAACGCCCCGGATACCTGCCTCCACCATGAAGGTGCTGACCTGTGCGGCCGCGCTGTCGATCTTGGGCCCCGACCACCGGTTCCGCACGTCGGTGGTGAGCCCGACGGCGGGTCAGATCGTTCTGGTCGGCGGCGGTGATCCTTATCTGGCCACCAAGGCCAAGGCGGGCGATTACGTTCGGCGCGCGTCGATCGGCGATCTTGCTCGGCGCACGGCGGCTGCCCTGCACCAGCGCAAGATCACCACAGTCGGACTGGGCTATGACGCATCGTTGTTCGGCGGGCCAGAGTGGAACCCGCTGTGGCCTGATGGTTACGGCGATCAGGTGAGCCGGGTGTCAGCCCTATGGGTAAACGAGGGTCGCGGCGGGAACTCCGTCGGTCCGCGTTCCGCCGACCCTGCCAAGCAGGCGGCAACCGACTTCGCCAAGGCGTTGGAGAAGCGCGGGATTTCCGTCCGCTCGGTTGGAGCGGAACGGGCACCGAAGTCGTCCGACGAACTCGCGACCGTCTCCTCCTGGCCGTTGCAGCGCATCGTCGAACAGATCTTGATGACCTCCGACAACGACGGCGCCGAAGTCATGTTGCGGCAAGCCGCTCTCGGCGCGGGTCGTCCTGGCACGTCCGCGAACGGCGTCGACATCGTCCGTGCGCAGCTGATCAAGCTCGGCGCCTGGCATGACGGCAGCACGATCACCGACGGCAGCGGGCTGGCTCGACAGACAAAGGTGCCTGCCGACACCTTGGCGACGCTGCTGCGGCTCGCGGCCGGAAACGAGCACCCCGAGCTCCGTGCGCTGGTCACAGGCCTGTCCGTCGCCGGAGTGGAGGGCAGTCTGCGAATCCGCTTCTTCGACGACGCAAGCCTGGCGGGCCGGGGCGTCGTTCGGGCGAAGACCGGCACGCTCCGCAAGGTGCACACCCTGGCTGGAGTTGTTCGGACCGCCGACGGCTCTCTGCTGTCCTTCGCGTTTCTGATCAACAATCCCGAGAACGATTACGCCGCCACGGTCTGGCTGGACCGCGTGACGACCGCGATCAGCCGCTGCGGGTGCCGCTGAGTCCGCTGAGCTTTGGCCGATCCTCGGGCGGTTGCTCGCCCTGAGTGGGCGTAGGACCGGTCGCATACAGTCAATGCATGGCATCATCCGTCATCGACTGGACCATCGCGCTGAACACCGCCAAGAAATTGGTCAAGCCGGGGCCCGACATCTCCCGGGAGGGCGCGGCCGCGGTCGTCGCGGAGCTACGGGACTGCGCGGATCGGGCGGAGGCGTACGTGACCCAGGTGACCGGCCTGGAAGCGCCAAGCAACACCTCGCCGGTGTTGGTGGTCGACAGGCAGCGGTGGATTCAGGCCAACCTCGACGGCTTCCGGCAGGTCCTGCGGCCGCTCACCGCCAAGGCTGCGGACAAGTTGAGCGGATCCAACCCGGCCATGACGCAGCTCGGCTCGCGGGTCACCGGCATGGAGGTGGGTGCGCTGCTCAGCTACCTCGCGACCAAGGTGCTCGGTCAGTTCGACCCGTTTTACCCGGGAGCAGAAGGGGAGTCTGGCGGTCGGCTGCTGCTGGTCGCCCCGAACATCGTCTCTGTCGAGCGTGAGCTGGAAATCAACCCGCGCGACTTCCGGCTCTGGGTCTGCCTGCACGAGGAGACCCACCGGGTTCAGTTCGCCGCTGTTCCGTGGCTGCGGGAGTACATGAATGCCCAGATCGACGCCATCGTCAACTCCACGGAGCTGGATGCAGCTGCGCTGCTGCACATGCTGGGCGACGCCGTTGCCCGGATTCTCGAGGCGCTGCGCAACAACGAGGAGATCTCCGTCGTCGATCTCGTCCAGACGCCGGCCCAGCGCGCCATCATCGACCGCATCACAGCCGTGATGTCGCTGCTCGAGGGCCACGCAGACGTGGTGATGGACGGGGTGGGACCTGACGTCATCCCGACAGTCGAGCAGATCCGCTCGAAATTCACGGTCCGGCGGCAGGGCCAGGGCTTTGACAAGATCATCCGCAAGCTGCTCGGCCTGGACGCCAAGATGCGGCAGTATCGCGACGGAGCTGAATTCTGCCGGCACGTCATTTCCGCGGTCGGCATGGACGGTCTGAACAAGGTATGGAGTTCGTCCGAGACTCTGCCCACCCGCGCGGAGATCCGCCAGCCCGCGCAGTGGCTGGCGCGGATCCATCCTGAGCCTGCCGCGGCCTGAGGTCCACCGCTGCGCTGAGATTGCCATCATGGCTCGCCGCGAGCTGGGTCCGGCGTCTCTCGCCGTCGTTCAGGCCGTCGACGCCGCCGTTGAGCCCGCCGATCGAGCCTTGCTGGCTGCCTGCTCTGGCGGCGCCGACTCGCTTGCCCTGGCGTTCGGTGCGTGGCGGGTCGGCCGTCGGCGCCGGCTGCCGGTGGCGGCGATGGTGATCGACCATGGCCTGCAGCCGCACTCAGCGCAGATCGCGGAAGCTGCGTGCCTCGAGTTGGCCGGGATCGGCTACAGCGACGTCACGGTCGAGCGAGTCTCGGTCGGGCTGGCCAGCCGCTCCGGCCCAGAGGCGGCCGCCCGAGAGGCGCGCTACGGAGCGTTGAGTGCTCGCGGCGCCACCCTCGATGCCACCATCCTGCTGGGCCACACGCTCGACGACCAGGCCGAGACCGTACTGCTCGGGCTGGCTCGGGGTTCGGGCGCGCGGTCCTTGGCCGGCATGCCGTCACGCTCTCGCGGGTACCTGCGCCCGCTGCTGGCCCTTCGTCGCACGACGACAGAGGCAGCGTGCGCTGAGCTCGACCTCCACCCGTGGTCAGATCCGCACAACTCCGACCGCCGATTTCGCCGAGTTCGGGTGCGTGAAACCGTGTTGCCGACGCTTGAAGCCGAACTCGGTCCCGGGATCGCCGAAGCGCTCGCTCGTACGGCGTCGCTGCTGGCCGACGATGCGGATCTACTCGACCGCTTGGCTGACGAGGCATATCCCGCTGACGGCAGCTTGGACTGCCAGTTCCTCTCCGCGCTGTCGCCGGCCCTCCGCCGTCGGGTGCTGCTGCGCTGGCTGCGATTCAATGGCGCAACCGATGTGTCCAGCGCTCATCTGGTACGGCTGGAGTCGCTGATCACCGAGTGGCACGGCCAGGGTCCCGTGCAGCTGGCGGCGCTGGAAGTGGTTCGGCGGGCCGGCGAGCTGCATGTCGTTGGTGCTCGGTCTGCGGTTTCCTGAGCTCCAGCCTGGGGTGGGGCGGCTTGTGGCAGGCTGAACCTGTGGACGAGGCCCAGCTCGACGGTGACATCACCCGCGTGCTCTTCACGAAGGAACAGATGGCCGCGCGGATGGTCGAACTGGCCGCCGAAATCGACCGCGACTACGAGGGCAAGGACCTGCTGCTGGTCGGTGTGCTGAACGGCGCCGTGATGGTGATGGCCGACCTGTCCCGGGCGCTGGCCAGCCACTGCCGAATGGACTGGATGGCCATCTCCTCCTACGGCTCGGGCACGAAGTCCTCAGGCGTCGTACGAATCCTCAAAGACCTCAGCACCGACATCACGGGTGTGCACGTCCTGGTGATCGAGGACATCATCGACACCGGCCTAACCCTGTCGTACCTGGTGAGCAACCTGTTGTCTCGAGGCCCGGCCAGTCTCAAAATCATGACGGCGATGCGCAAGCCGGATGCGGCTCAGAATGCCGTGGAGGTGGCCTACGTCGGTTTTGACATCCCAAACGAGTTCGTCGTCGGCTACGGGCTGGACTATAACGGTCGCTACCGGAACTTGACTTCGGTTGCGACCCTGGCCCCCCACGTCTACACGGGCTGAGACGGCACCTCCTCGGGCGAGCTCCGAGAGCGCATCCCAGCCCACCACGAGCCTGAAGGCTAGGGCCTAGTTGGCCAGCGACGATAGCCTTAGCAGGTAGCAGGCTCTCCCGGGCTGCTTTCACACTAGGTAGGTCATGAACTTCAAACGCATATTCCGCGGTCCACTGTTATGGATCGTGCTCGCCGTGGTGGTCATCGGCCTTCTGCTGGATTTCAGTGGCAGCTTGACCGGTGGCTACAAGGAGGTGCCGACCTCTCAGGTGATCCAGATCATCAACGGCAACGAACCGTTGAGCCAGGTCACCCTGATGGACGGTGACCAGGAGATCCGGGTCACCATGAAGGACACCGCCAAGACCAAGTACAAGGCGATCTGGGTCGGCAACCAGAGCGACGAGATCATCAAGCGGCTCGACCAGCGGGTGGCCGAGAAGACCCTTGACCAGTGGGTGGGGGAGAAAGTCACTCCAGGGTTCTTCTCCTCTTTGTTGGGGACCCTGATCCCGTTCGTCATCATCGGTGTGCTGTTCTTCTTCCTGCTCAACTCGGTGCAGGGCGGGGGCAGCCGGGTGATGCAGTTCGGCAAGTCGAAGGCGAAGATCGCCAACAAGGACACACCCAAGACCACGTTCAGTGACGTCGCCGGGGTTGAGGAGGCCATCGAGGAGCTCCAGGAGATCAAGGAGTTCCTCGCCGAGCCGGCGAAGTTCCAGGCGGTCGGAGCCAAGATTCCGAAGGGCGTGCTGCTGTACGGGCCGCCCGGCACCGGCAAGACCCTGCTGGCGAGAGCTGTGGCCGGCGAGGCGGGGGTGCCGTTCTTCTCGATCTCCGGTTCTGACTTCGTCGAAATGTTCGTCGGTGTCGGCGCGTCCCGAGTACGTGATCTGTTCGAGCAGGCCAAGGAGAACGCGCCGGCGATCGTCTTCATCGACGAGATCGACGCGGTCGGCCGCCATCGCGGAGCCGGCATGGGCGGTGGGCACGACGAGCGTGAACAGACGCTGAACCAGCTGCTGGTCGAGATGGACGGCTTCGACGTACGCGGTGGAGTCATCCTGATCGCCGCCACCAACCGACCAGACGTGCTGGACCCGGCGCTGCTCCGGCCCGGGCGATTTGACCGGCAGATCGCCGTGGACAGTCCGGATCTGAAGGGCCGCTTCCAGATCTTGAAGGTGCACGCCGAGGGCAAGCCGATGGCCTCCGATGTTGATCTTGAGGCGGTGGCACGCCGTACGCCCGGTTTCACCGGTGCCGACCTGGCCAACGTGTTGAACGAGGCCGCGCTGCTGACCGCACGGCAGAACTCGCGCATGATCACCGACGAATATCTCGACGAGGCCATCGACCGGGTGGTCGCCGGTCCGCAGAAGCGCAGCCGGCTGATGAACGAGCGGGACAAGTTGATCACCGCTTATCACGAGGGCGGCCACGCCTTGGTGGCTGCGGCGCTGCCTGGGACGGATCCGGTCCAGAAGGTCACGATCCTGCCGCGCGGTCGCGCCCTGGGCTACACCATGGTGCTGCCGGAGACCGACAAGTACGCCAACACCCGGGCGGAACTGCTGGACCAGCTCGCGTACATGATGGGCGGCCGGGCGGCGGAGGAGTTGATCTTCCACGACCCGACCACCGGCGCGAGCAACGACATCGAGAAGGCCACGAAGGTGGCCCGCGCCATGGTCACTCAGTACGGGATGACCGAGCGATTGGGTGCGATCAAGCTCGGCACCGGCGACGCTGAGCCCTTCCTCGGCCGCGACTTCGGTCACGAGCGGGACTACTCGGAGGAGATCGCGGCGATCATCGACGAGGAGGTGGCGAAGCTGATCAGCACCGCTCATCAGGAGGCCTTCGACATCCTGACCGAGAATCGGGATGTGCTCGACGATCTGGTACGGGCCCTGTTCGAGCGAGAGACGCTGGACCGCGAGCAGGTCGCGGCCGTTTTCCAGCCGCTGAAGCTCTGGCCGAAGCGACCAGCGTGGACCGGCTCCGACAGCCGCGTTCCCTCAACACGCCCACCCGTGACCCCGCCACCCCCCTCGGTGAACGGCAACGGGCACCACCCAGAGGCGCAGCTTCCGCCTGGAGACACGCAGCCGCCGGGCGGCGCGCCGGTGCCACCGGGACATACCCCTGTGCCCAGCCAGCTGCCACCGGCTGGACCTGACTTCGTATGACGAACGGTCGCCCGCCGGGCGGCATCGACTCGATCGCTCGGCCTCGCACAGTGGGCAGATTCGATTATGATCGGGTCGTCGCCGCGGTCCGAGAGATCCTGATCGGCATCGGCGAGGATCCCGAGCGGGACGGGCTGCGGGACACACCCGAGCGGGTGGCGCGAGCGTACTCAGAAATGTTCCAGGGTCTGCGACAAGCTCCCGAGTCGGTGTTGTCGACATTTTTTGATCTTGGTCATGACGAGTTGGTGGTGGTCAAGGACATCGAGATCTGGAGTTGCTGCGAGCATCACCTGGTGCCGTTCACCGGGGTCGCTCACATCGGCTACATCCCGAACATCGACGGCCGGATTACCGGATTGTCCAAGCTGGCCCGGCTGGTTGACCTCTACGCCAAGCGCCCGCAGGTCCAGGAGCGACTGACGACCCAGGTGGCGGATGCCATCGAGCGGATTCTCGAGCCACGCGGCGTGATCGTGGTGATCGAATGCGAGCACCTGTGCATGACCATGCGCGGGGTCCGCAAGCCCGGCTCGAAGACCATTACCAGTGCCGTACGCGGCCAGCTTCGAGACTCCACCACGCGGGCCGAAGCCATGCAACTGATCACCAGCCACTGACCTGGCCAGCGCGAGGCAGCCGTTGCCTCGCTTGGGCAGGCGTCGGGCAACTCCAATTCCGCAGTTTGAGCCCCACTGGCACACCTTGAGCCCTGTCCTCGGGGCTCGACGTGTATCGACGGGGCTCAAAGTGGGGTGGTCGTGCGGGCCGTAGGGTTATCTGGTGAATCGGCTGCCGACGGTGACGGGCCTGCCGCAGCCGGGCCGCACCCTGGTGATAGGTGTCGTCAACGTCACACCGGACTCCTTCTCCGATGGAGGCGAGTGGCTCCAACCCCGCGATGCCATCGAGCATGGTCTGGAACTGATCGACGAAGGCGCCGATCTGATCGACGTCGGCGGCGAGTCAACGCGGCCGGGCGCCGCGCGGCCGGAGGTTGCCGAGGAAATGCGTCGCGTTCTGCCTGTGGTTACCGAGCTGGCGACGACGGGAACAGTCGTCAGCATCGACACCATGCGGCCAGTGGTCGCGGCCGAAGCCGTGGCCCGCGGTGCTCGGATGATCAACGACGTGTCTGGCGGGCAGGCCGATCCGGACATGTTGCGGTTGGTGGCCGATTTGGCGGTCCCGTACGTGTGTATGCACTGGCGCGGCCACTCCACCAGCATGCAAAGCCGGGCCAGCTATGGCGATGTGGTTGCCGACGTGATTGCGGAGCTCGGCCGACAAGTGGACTCCGCGTTATCCGCTGGCATTGCGACGGACCGGCTGATCGTCGACCCGGGACTCGGGTTTGCCAAGACCGGCGAACACAACTGGCAGCTGCTCCAACGCATCGACGAGCTGGCCGCGGCGGTCGGATTTCCCCTTCTTGCCGGCGTCTCCCGCAAGACCTTCCTCGGAACGTTGCTGGCCGGCCGGGACGGCAGCCCTCGCGCGGCGAAGGGGCGCGACGACGCGACGGCGGTCCTGACGGCCATGCTTGCGAGCCACTCCATCTGGGGCGTCCGGGTGCATTCCGTACGGGCGAATCGTGACGCCATTGCCGTCGTCGACCGCTTGGCAACCCCTTGACCACGCAGCGATTTCCGTACGGCGGTCGAGGATGGAGCGAGGTGGCCCAGCCGAGCGTCTCGCGAGGAATGGCGGCCTTTCGTCGTCCGATAGGGTCGCCGGTGTGAGGAGGTGAGATGGCAGCAGAGCCTCTCGAGCGCGCCGGATCGTCCCCCGCCCCCGAGCAGCAGCCGGCCGCTGCTGATCGTGTCTCACTGCGCGGGATTACCGGGTACGGCCACCATGGCGTCTACGACTTCGAGCGGGAGCGTGGGCAGCGCTTCGTGGTCGACGTTGACTGCCGGGTGGACCTGAGCCGGGCGGCGGTGAGCGATGATCTCCGGCACACTCTTGACTACGGCAGTCTTGCTCAAGCCATTGTCACCGACATAGAAGCTGACCCGCTCAACCTGATCGAGGCCTTGGCCGATCGGATTGCCCGCACTTGTCTGCATTTTGATCCGGTGCTCGGGGTCACCGTGACCGTTCACAAACCCGAAGCGCCCATCCCGGTGACAGCTGCTGACGTGGCGGTCACGCTGACAAGGAGTAAGTGAGATGAGCAGCCCGAATCCTCATGCGATCGACGCGGACACTCTCAGCGGAATGAAGCCGCTGCGCAAGGTCGTCTATTCGATCGGCTCCAACCTTGGTGACCGGTTAGGCAACCTCCAGGGAGCGGTTGACGCGCTCCGCGACACCCCGGACGTCATCGTGGTCGACGTGTCGTCGGTCTACGAGACCGAACCAATCGGCGGCGCAGCGGACAGTCCGAAGTTCCTCAACCTGGTCGTGGTCGCCGAGTCGACTCTGGAACCGCGGACTTTGCTGGAGCGCGCGCTCGCGATCGAGGACGCGTTCGGCCGCCGCCGCGTCGGCGAGCGCTGGGCCCCCCGTACGTTGGACGTCGACCTGATCATGGTCGGCACCAACAAAAGTGACCAGGACGATCTCAAGTTGCCCCACCCGCTGGCCCACGAACGCGGATTCGTCCTGGTGCCGTGGCGGGAGATCGACCCCACCGGTGAGCTGCCCGGTCGGGGATCGGTTGCCGATCTGGCTGCCGCGTCGGACGCGTCCGGGGTGGTCCGTCGTGGAGACCTGATCGTCGAGGGTGATTGAGCGGGCTTGGCTGAGCAACCATCTGGGGGGTCGATCGGAACGACCCCGCCGCGCGCGCTTGCCGTGGCGGCCATATTTGGCGCACTTTCGGGTTGGCTGATCGTCGCTGCGTCGAACAGCTTCGATTTCGTACCGCCCCAGGTGCCGTGGACCGCGCCCGTTGGTCTGCTGGTGATCGCCGGGCTCGTGGGCGTGTTCGCGTACACGACTCATGCCCGGATCCAGGTTCGCAAGGAGCGGATGGATCCGCAGCGAGCGGTGGCCATGCTTGTTCTCGGCAAAGCGTCGGCGCTGGCGGGTGCGTTGATCGCGGGCGGCTATCTCGGGTACGCGCTGATGTTCGTCACCCGATTTGATGCGGAGGCACCGCGGGACCGGGTCATCCGGTCCGGCGTCGCGGTGCTGGCCGGCGTCGGGCTCGCCGTCGCCGGCCTTCTGCTGGAGCGCGCTTGTCGGGTACCCGGACCCGATGACGAGGGCAAAGCTGAAGACACCGGCGAGTAGTGGTGCGAAATCCCAAGCGGGGAGATCTCCCGGCAATAGGGTGACGACGTGACCTTCCCGGATCCCGCCGGCTCATCGCCGAGCCGACGCGCGGGCACCTCTGCGCTGCGCCGCGCCGCCACGGTCGTGCTGATTCTTGGCACGGTCATCTCGCTGCTGTCGGCCTTCGGGCCGCCGTGGGCACCTCTGATCGGTATCCCCGTGGCGATCATCGCGGCGGTGGTGGCCTGCAACCTCGCCTGGCGCGAGTTGCGCCTGGCTCGCCGGGCTCACGTGCGCCAGCTGCTGCAGGTGGACCAGCAACACGGGAAAGAACTGACCAAAGAGCGCCAACGCAATGCCGAGGTGGTGACGGTGCTCGCTTCGCGGGTCCAGGACTACGCCGGAGTGATCAAGAGCCAGAAGCTGACCATCGCTAAAATCAAGGGGCAGCTTTACACCGTGCAGAAAGACACGGTCAGGCTGTCCGTGGAGCTCGAGCGTCGTGACCACGTGATTGGTTCGCTGCGCGCGACCCTGCATGCTCGCGAAGCCGAGCTGCGCATGCTGCTCGCGGATGAAAACGATGCGGAAGTCCACGCGCTGCCCCGCCGCGTGCTCGCTGATCACCACTCCGGACCGAACGGGTCCGCACCTGCTGTCGGCGGCGCGGACGGCGGTGTGGTGGACCTCAAGGTGGCCGAGGCGAAGGTTTTGCCGAACTTTGAGGGAACTCGCAAGTTGGCCTAGGTGGCCGACGAATCCCTGAAGAGGAGCACTCGTCCGCAGGCACGGATGACACGCCGCCGGAGTCGCGCGGCCAAGTGGCTGACTATCGGGGCGGTACAGGGATGCGGAACCATGGGCGGATGGTGTCCGATCTCGCCTCGCGCCCAACCCCCGCCAACGCGCAGCCCACCTTTGTCCGACTTCCGCCACTGCCGGAGCTGCCGCGCCGCCTGGCGGCCGAGATTCCTGGCTGGGTGCGCGAGGTCGATGTTGTCGTGGTCGGCTCCGGCATCGCCGGGCTCACTGCTGCGCTGGAGTGCCGGGACTTGGGGAAGGTCATGGTCGTCACCAAAGACGTGGTCGCGGCGGGGTCGACCCCTTGGGCACAAGGCGGCATCGCCTCCGTGCAGGGCGCGGAGGACACGGTCCAGCAGCACATTGATGACACCTTGGTCGCCGGCGCCGGCCTGTGCATTCCCGAAGCCGTACGTGTGCTCGTCTCCGAGGGCCCGGATGAGGTCGCCAAGCTGATCGCGCGTGGTGCCGAGTTCGACCGAGACGCCCGCGGCGCGCTCGAGTTGACCCGGGAGGGCGGCCACCTACGGAATCGGATCGCGCACGCCGGCGGCGATGCCACTGGGGCTGAGATCGAACGAGCGCTCGTGACGGTGGTCAGGGCCGACCCCGCGATCGAGATCGTCGAGCATGCGCTGGTCCTCGACCTGTTGCACGCCGACGTGGGTTCCGGCCGGGAGCCGGCGGTGGCAGGGATCACCCTCCACGTGCTCGGCGAAGGCACCCGGGGCGGCGTCGGGGCGGTCTACGCCCGAGCGGTGATTCTGGCGACCGGCGGCATCGGTCAGATCTACGCGGTGACGACCAACCCGACCGTGTCCACCGGGGATGGGGTGGCTGCCGCGCTGCGCGCCGGCGCCCAGCTGCGCGACATCGAATTCATTCAGTTCCATCCGACGGTCCTGTACCTCGGTCCCGGCGCACGTGGCCAGCTTCCATTGGTAAGTGAGGCGGTGCGGGGCGAGGGCGGCCAGTTGCTCAACGCCAAGGGTGAGCGGTTCATGGTTGGTCGGCACGAGCTCGCCGAACTCGCGCCGCGTGACGTGGTAGCGAAAGAAATCATGAAGCAGATGGCGACGGAAGGTTCGGATCATGTCTTCGTTGACGGCCGCATGCTCGGCGAGGAGGTGTGGCGGGTGCGCTTTCCGACCATTCTGACGAACTGCCGGCGGGCCGGGATCAATCCGGTGACGGACCTCATTCCGGTTGCTCCTGCGTGCCACTACTTCTGCGGAGGCGTGCAGACGGACCTCGACGGCGCGACCAACCTGCACGGGCTGTTCGCCTGTGGTGAGGTGGCCAGCTCCGGCGTCCATGGCGCGAATCGGCTCGCGTCCAACTCGCTGCTCGAAGGGTTGGTCTTCGCCCGCCGTATCGCGGCCCTGCTCCATGATCGGCTTCCGCCGCGCAGCCGCCCGGCCGCCGAGGATCGCGAGGCGTCGCTGATCGATGCCTCTGTGGTGCCGGCCATGCAGCAGGCGATGAGTCGGTACGCCGGGGGCCTGCGGGACGCGAGGGGCCTGGACTTCTGCGCGTCCGAGCTCAGCTCGCTGGCCTCGATCCGGGGCGAGCGTCGCGGCCTGGAAGCGTGGGAAGCAACCAACCTGATGACGGTCGCCACGGCCATCGTGGCGTCGGCCCGGCTGCGCGAGGAATCACGGGGGGCGCATTGGCGCGACGACTTCGAAGGGCGTCGTCCTGACTGGCAAGGCCACCTGATCGCCAGTCAGAGCGACGAAGGACTGCGCCACACCTTTGTTCCTGTCGCTGACTTGGTGGTGGCCGGCAGATGACCTTGACCACGCTGACATCGGTTGAGTCACTACTCGGCGAGTGCGGGCTGGACATCAACGCCGTGGCTTCGATTGTGAGCGAGGCGTTGGAGGAGGATCTCGGCGGCCGTGGCGTGCTTGGCACGGGCTCAGGTCCAGGAGTCGACGTGACCTCGGTTGCGACCATCTCGCCGGCAGCCAGTGCTTCGGCGCACTTCGTCGCGCGCGCGCCGGGGACTGTTGCCGGCCTGCCCGTTGCCGCGTTTGCGGTTGCCCTGGTCGCCGCGGCGGCTGGACCTTTCGAGCTCGACCTGCGATGCCAGGACGGCAGGCGCGTGACCCGTGGCGAACTTCTGATGGAGGTCACCGCGAACGCCCAGGCTCTGCTGCGTGCGGAGCGCGTCGCGTTGAACCTGCTCACCTTGATGTCCGGAGTCGCGACGGCCACGAGTGCTTGGGTTGATGCGCTGGCCGGTACGGGCACCCAGGTACGCGACACCCGCAAGACGGTGCCTGGCCTGCGAATGCTGCAGAAGTACGCCGTGCGAGTGGCCGGCGGAATAAATCATCGGATGTCGCTAGCCGATGCGGCGCTCATCAAAGACAACCACGTCATCGCTGCCGGTGGCGTCGTGAACGCATTTGAGGCCGTGCGGTCGGCTTATCCAGACATCCCGATCCAGGTCGAGGTGACGTCACGTGAGCAGGCTCAAGCCGTCGTTTCCGTCGGCGCCCGGGACGTTTTGTTGGACAACATGAGTCTGGACGAGATGAGTGCGGTGGTCACCGAACTCGGTGCTTCTGCGACGTTCGAGGCGAGCGGTGGCCTGACTTTGACTGATGCCGTCTCAGTGGCGAGAACCGGAGTGAATTTCGTGGCCGTTGGCGCGATCACGCATTCTGCGTCAATCTTGGATATCGCTCTAGATTTCCTGCCCCAATCGCAAAAGATCGGGTAATCTCGGCTCGTCAGGCATACTCACTCACAAATCTGGAGGATCCCATGGCCCAACGGGTCCAAGTCATTCTCGAGGACGATTACGACGGCGGTCAGGCTGACGAGACCGTCTCGTTCTCCCTCGATGGCGCGGAGTACGAAATCGACCTCTCGTCCAAGAATGCGGCAAGTCTTCGCGACGCGCTCGCACCCTGGACGTCGCATGCCCGCAAGACCGGAGGCCGGCGCAGGCGCGCAACCAAGTCGTCCGGCGGTTCCAACGGCAGCAGCAGCGACATCCGGGCGTGGGCCGCGGCCAACGGCTTCGAGGTCAGCAGCCGCGGACGCGTCTCGGCCGAAGTTCGTGACGCGTACGAGAAGGCTCACTAGCAATCGTCGACTGGCCTACTGGCTAAGGCTTCTCGCCACCCGCTGGTTCGTCACCGAATCGAATCCAATTCCGCCCTGGGCGAACGAGTCGTTCACCCGGGGCGTTTGGTTTGTTACCGACGCTAGCGGGAGAAGAGCCGAGCGGGGCGAGCCGACTACAGTGGACGCAGCGCGTCGAGCTGGTCTGCAAGGAGCATCGCGGCGGATCGCAGTGAGGAGCAAAAATGTTTGAACGGTTTACCGACCGGGCCCGACGTGTCGTGGTGTTGGCACAAGAAGAGGCTCGCATGCTGAACCACAACTACATCGGGACAGAGCACATTCTGCTGGGCCTCATTCACGAGGGTGAAGGTGTCGCGGCCAAGGCACTGGAGTCGTTGGGCATTTCGCTCGAGGCCGTACGCCAGAAGGTGGAGGAGATCATCGGCCACGGCCAGCAGTCGCCGAGCGGACACATCCCCTTCACGCCGCGCGCCAAGAAAGTCCTGGAGCTCAGTCTTCGGGAGGCTCTGCAAATAAATCACTCGTACATCGGAACCGAGCACATTCTTCTCGGACTGATCCGCGAGGGCGAGGGTGTAGCTGCGCAGGTCCTGGTCAAACTGGGCGCCGACCTCAATCGGGTTCGCAATCAGGTCTTGCAGCTGTTGAGTGGATTCCAAGGCAAGGAAGCGGCCACATCGGGTGCACCCGAACAAGGAAATGCTCCGTCCTCGTCAATGGTGCTCGATCAATTCGGTCGAAATCTCACCCAGGGCGCTCGGGAGAACAAACTTGATCCCGTGATCGGCCGGGAAACCGAGATCGAACGAGTCATGACCGTGCTTTCTCGGCGGACCAAGAACAATCCTGTGCTGATTGGCGAACCGGGCGTCGGTAAGACAGCTGTCGTCGAGGGCCTGTCCCAGGCCATCGTGCGCGGCGACGTGCCGGAGACCCTGCGGGACAAGCAGATCTACACCTTGGACCTCGGCGCGCTGGTCGCCGGAAGCCGTTACCGCGGTGATTTCGAGGAGCGCCTGAAGAAGGTACTGAAGGAGATCAAGACCCGCGGCGACGTTGTGCTGTTCATCGACGAGATCCACACCCTCGTCGGTGCGGGTGCCGCCGAAGGTGCCATCGACGCGGCGAGCATCCTCAAGCCGATGCTGGCCCGGGGCGAGCTGCAGACCATTGGCGCAACAACCCTTGACGAGTACCGCAAGTACGTGGAGAAGGACGCCGCGCTGGAGCGCCGCTTCCAGCCGATCCAGGTGGCCGAGCCGTCGATCGCGCTCACGATCGACATTCTTCGTGGACTGCGTGACCGGTACGAGGCGCACCACCGGGTCACCATCACCGATGAGGCGTTGGTGGCTGCCGCCCAGATGGCTGATCGTTACGTCTCCGATCGGTTCCTTCCGGACAAGGCGATCGACCTGATCGACGAAGCCGGTGCCCGGCTGCGGATTCGCCGGATGACGGCACCGCCGGACCTGCGCGAGTTCGACGAGAAGATCGCGGCCGTACGGCTGGAGAAGGAAGCCGCGATCGATGCTCAGGACTTCGAGCGGGCTGCCGGCCTTCGCGATGACGAGAAGAAGCTGCTGACGTCTCGGGCCGAGCGTGAGGCGCAGTGGAAGTCCGGTGACCTCGACGTGGTTGCCGAAGTGGACGAGGAGATCATCGCGGAGGTCCTGTCGACCGCCACCGGCATCCCGGTGTTCAAGCTGACCGAGGAGGAGTCTGCCCGGCTGCTGCGGATGGAGGAGGAGCTGGGGAAGCGCTACATCGGACAGCATGACGCTGTACGCGCGCTGTCTCGCTCGATCCGTCGTACTCGCGCCGGCTTGAAGGACCCGAAGCGACCCAGCGGCTCGTTCATCTTCGCCGGCCCGTCCGGCGTCGGCAAGACTGAGTTGACCAAGGCGCTGACCGAGTTCCTGTTCGGCGACGAGGACGCGCTGATCCAGTTGGACATGAGCGAATACTCCGAGAAGCACACCGCTTCCCGGCTGTTCGGCTCACCCCCCGGCTACGTCGGCTACGAGGAGGGCGGCCAGCTCACCGAGAAGGTGCGGCGCAAGCCGTTCAGCGTGGTGCTGTTCGACGAGGTGGAGAAGGCCCATCCGGACATCTTCAACTCACTGTTGCAGATCTTGGACGAAGGTCGGTTGACCGACGCCCAGGGGCGACAGGTGGACTTCAAGAACACCGTGATCGTGATGACCACCAACCTGGGCACTCGCGATATCGCAAAGAGCGTGACTCTGGGATTCAGCCAGGGGACCGACGCCGAAGGCAGCTACGAAAAGATGAAGGCCAAGGTGTCGGACGAGCTCAAGCAGCACTTCCGCCCCGAGTTCCTCAACCGGGTCGACGAGATCGTGGTCTTCCGCCAGCTCACCCAGGAAGACATCGAGCGGATCGTGGACTTGATGGTGGCTCAGATCGAGATCCGGCTGAAGGATCGGGACATGGGCATCGAGCTCACGCCAGCGGCCAAGACGCTGATCGCGAAGCGCGGTTACGATCCAGTGCTGGGTGCTCGACCGCTACGCCGGGCGATCCAGCGTGACGTCGAGGATCTGCTGGCCGAAAAGATCTTGTTCGCGGAGTTGAAGCCGGGCGAGATCGTCGTAGTGGATGTTGCCGATCCAGGCTCGGAGCATCCGTTCACATTCACCGGCACGCCGCGGGCCTCGGCCCCGGACACCCCACCGGTGGAGTTCGACGGCATCGTCGACAGCCTCACCGAACCAGGCGAGGCCCACGAGTAGCTCGCAGCCGCAGGACGCAGGACCCCCGTGAGACTTCTCGCGGGGGTCCTGCGTTTCCGGGCTCAATCTGGACACCCACCCTCTTTCTTTGCCGACTTTGAGCCCCGCCGGCACACTTTGAGCCCCGTGCAAAGGGCTCAAAGTGCGTCGATAGGGCTCAAAGTCGCACATGAGAGTCATGCCGGTGCGCGAAAGGACTCTGGCAGGGTGGTGCAGTGACGAACGCCGATCCGTTGCCGAAGGGTGGCGCTTTGGGCGATCTCGGGACGTGATGAGTACCGAGCCGGTCACGGAGCGCGCTGGACCGGGATTCGGCAGAATCCCCGCTGTCTGGTTGGTGATAGCTGGGATTGCGTCAGTCCAATGCGGTGCGGCCATCGCCAAGGATCTCTTCGGTCTGATTCCGCCGACGGCCATGGTGTGGCTGCGGCTGCTGACCTCGGCGTTGATCTTCCTGATCGCGGTCCGGCCGAGGCTGGGCGGCCGCACCCGGGCGGACTGGTGGGTCGCTCTCGGCTTCGGCCTCAGTTTGCTGACCATGAACTGGGCGATCTACCAGTCGTTCGCCCGAATCCCCCTCGGCGTAGCGGTGACTATCGAGTTCCTTGGCCCGCTGGCCGTCGCGATCGCGGGGTCTCGACGCCCTCGAGATCTGATCTGGGTGCTCCTCGCTGGCGTCGGCGTCGCGTTGCTCGGGCTGACTCCGGGGAAGCTGTCCGGCGTCGGTGTCGCGTTCGCGCTGCTGGCCGGCGGGGCATGGGCTTGCTACATCCTGCTCAGCGCCGAGACCGGGAGGCGCTGGCCAGGACTGTCCGGCCTTGCGATTGCCAGCGTGGTCGGTGCGCTGGCTCTGGCTGGACCGGCGATCGCCGAAGCGGGCACAGATCTGCTCCGGCCACGGATCCTGCTGGTCGGTCTCGCCGTTGGGCTGCTGAGCTCCGTTATCCCGTACAGCCTGGAGCTGACCGCGCTCCGCCGGATTCCGCCGCGAGTGTTCGGCATCTTGATGAGCCTCGAACCGGCGGCCGCTGCGATTGTCGGGATGATCCTGCTCGCCGAGTTCCTGCGGTGGACCCAGTGGCTGGCTGTGGGCTGCGTGGTGCTGGCCAGCGTGGGCGCGACGCGCACCGCCCGATCGCCGGCGGAACCCACCGCCATTTGATGTCAATCCTTGATGGCGAGAAGAGCCTCGGTCAGAGGTTTCCTCGACGTTCCTGTTCGCGCTCTATGGCTTCGAACAGAGCCTTGAAGTTACCCTTTCCGAACCCCAGAGACCCGTGTCGTTCGATCAGCTCGAAGAAGACTGTCGGCCGGTCACCAATCGGCTTGGTGAAGATCTGGAGCAGGTATCCGTCCTCATCCCGGTCCACCAGAATGCCGCGCCGCTGCAGCTCCTCGACCGGCACCCGGACCTGGCCGATTCGAGCGCGGAGCTCGGGATCGGAGTAGTAGGAGTCGGGCGTGTCGAGGAACTCCACCCCTTCCGCCCGCAGCGCGTCGACTGCGCCCAGGATGTCGTTGGTGGCAAGGGCGAGATGCTGGGCGCCCGGACCAGCGTAGAACTCGAGGTACTCGTCGATCTGGCTCTTCTTCTTGCCGACAGCTGGCTCGTTCAGGGGGAACTTGACCCGGTGGTTGCCATTGGCGACCACCTTGCTCATCAGCGCCGAGTAGTCGGTAGCGATGTCGTCGCCGATGAACTCGGCCATGTTGGTGAAGCCCATCACGCGGTTGTAGAAAGCCACCCAGCGGTCCATCTCACCGAGCCGTACGTTCCCGACCACGTGGTCTAGCGCGGAGAATATCCGCGGTCGTGCACCCGGGCGTTTGCGATAGCTCGACGTGCGGGCGACGTAGCCGGGGAGATAGATGCCGTCGTAGCGTGACCGGTCGACGAGTGTGTGGATCGTTTCGCCATAAGCCGCAATGCTTGCGAGACGGACGGTGCCGTGCTCGTCGGAGACGTCGTACGGCTCGGCGATGACCTGAGCCCCCTGTGCCCGGGCATGGCGGATGCATTTGTCGACGTCGGGCACCTCGAGACTGATGTCCAGTACGCCATCGCCGTGGGTGCGATGGTGGTCCAGCAGGGGACTCTGCGGACTGACGCCGCCCTTGACGACGAAGCGGCAGGCACCGCTGGTGAGCACGAACGACTTGTGATCCTTGATTCCCGTTTCGGGTCCCGCGTATCCGACCAGCTCCATTCCCAGAGCCGCCTGGTAGAAGCGGGCGGTCTGGGTGGCGTTGCCGACGACCCAGACGATGGCATCCCAGCCAGTCACCGGGAACGGGTCGTTGCTCTCGTCGTACTCGATCAGCCCTACCAACTCATGCAGCTGTTGAGGCTTCAGGCCGGCAAGGAACTCATCGTGGGTGAGCACGGTATCGGTCAGTACATCGGTCATTCCTTCATCGTCCTCAATTCGGCAATTTGCGCCACACATCGAATCCGAGTCGTACACTTTGTCTATCCCGACGGGGGTGTTGCTCGGCTATCGGAGTCAACGTGACCAGTTTTTTGCCGCAGCCCATCGATGAGGTGGACGGGCGGATTCTGCACCTGTTCGCTCACGAGCCACGGGTCGGAGTACTGGAGGCCAGCCGACGCCTTCGATTGGCACGAGGCACCGTGCAGGCTCGGCTGAATCGGCTGGAGCGAGATGGCGTCGTCACCAGTTGGGCACCTCGTATCTCACCGGCGGCACTCGGCTACTCGGTCACGGCGTTCGTCACTCTGGAGATCGTCCAGCACGAAGGCCGGGACGAGCTCACCTCCCGGCTGGCGCAGGTTCCGGAAGTGCTCGAGTGCTGGACTGTCACCGGACCTGGCGACCTCTGGTGCCGAGTCGTGGCCCGCTCCAACGCTGACCTGCAGCGGGTCATTGACAGCATGATCACCGACCCGAGCGTTGTCCGCTCGGTGTCGCTCATCGGGTTGGCGGAGCCCATTCCCTTCCGTACCGAGCCCCTGGTCCGGTCCGCGACTGAACCGCACCCGCCGCGGGCGGCCAGTATCTCCGGCTAGATTGACGATTGTGACCAGGTGGACAGCCGACCAAATCCCTCCGCAATCGGGTCGTACCGTGATCGTCACCGGCGCCAACAGCGGGATCGGCCGGGTTGCAGCCGCGGCCCTGGCGACCAACGGCGCTCGGGTGATCCTGGCTGTTCGCGACGAAGACCGCGGTCGCCGGGCGGCGGCGGACATGCGCGGCGAGGTGGAGGTCCGGCAGCTTGACCTCGCCAACCTCACGTCGGTGCGCCAATTCGCCGAAGAGTGGCAGCAGCCAGTCGACGTGTTGATCAACAACGCCGGGATCATGGCCGTGCCTGAGGGCCGGACGGCCGACGGCTTCGAGCTGCAGTTCGGGACGAATCATCTCGGCCATTTCGCCCTGACCAACCTCCTTTTGCCTCAGATCACCGACCGAGTCGTCACCGTGTCTTCGGGCGCTCACACCAGGGGCCACATCGAGCTCGACGACCTCAACTGGCGAAGCCGGTCGTACCAGCCGTGGCAGGCGTACGGACAGACCAAGCTCGCCAACCTGCTCTTCACTCTCGAGCTGGAGCGCCGGCTCGAGGTCGACGGCTCCCGCGTGCGGGCGTACGCGGCACATCCGGGCTACGCAGCGACCAACCTGCAAGGGCGTACCGGCAACCAGATCGCCGACCGACTGGTCATGCTGGCCAACAAGGTGATCGCGCAGAGCGAGGAGATGGGCGCATTGCCGATCCTGTTCGCGGCCACGCAGGAACTACCCGGCGCCAGCTACGTCGGTCCAGACCGCCTCACCGGCCGGCGGGGTCACCCGACCTTGGTCGGTCGCAGCGCCGAGGCCAGCGACGTCGATTTGGCCAAGAAGCTCTGGGCGGCGTCGGAGGAGCTCACCGGTGTGACCTATCCAGCCAATCTTGGTCCGTCAGCTGCGTAGCGCAGCGTTCCAGCTGAGCGCGTAGGCACCGTCGTCTGAGGCGATCCCGCCCTCGCCGAGCTCGAGTGGGCGAAACGTGTCGATCATGACAGCCAACTCGTCGAAATACTGCTTACCGATAGCCGCCTCGGCCGCGCCGGGCTGCGGGCCGTGCGAATGACCACCCGGGTGCAGCGAGATCGAGCCGAGCCCGATCCCGGAACCCTTGCGTGCCTCGTAGTTGCCGCCGCAGTAAAACATCACTTCGTCGGAGTCGACGTTGGAGTGGTAGTACGGCACGGGAATCGCCAGCGGGTGATAGTCCACCTTTCGAGGCACGAAGTTGCAGATCACGAAGTTGCTGCCCTCGAACACCTGGTGGACCGGTGGCGGCTGGTGCACGCGCCCGGTGATGGGCTCGAAGTCGTCGACGTTGAACGTGTACGGATACAGGCATCCGTCCCAACCGACGACGTCGAACGGATGCGTGGTGGCAACCACGATCGAGCCGGTCAGGCCGTTGGGTCCGTTTCCGCGATGCAGCGTGTAGATCTCGACGTCCGAACCTTCGACGAGCAGGGGAGACGACGGTCCGTGCAGGTCGCGTTCACAGTAGGGACTGTGTTCGAGCAGCTGTCCGAACTTGGAAAGGTACCGCTTCGGCGGCGCGATATGCGAATTCGCTTCGATCACGTAGGCCTTGACGGTGCCCTCTGGCAGCCAGCGATGGACGGTGGCGCGGGGCAGAAGGACGTAGTCGCGGTCGGTGAACGACAACGAACCGAACATGGTCTCGACAATGCCGTGGCCGGACTCGATGTAGACGCACTCGTCGCCGATCGCGTTGCGGTACAGCGGTGAGGCCTTCGCGCCGACGACGTAGCAGATCCGTACGTCGGCATTGCCCAGGACGAGGCGGCGGCCCGTCACGTGATCGGTTTCCGCAGGGTTCTGGTCGGCGAACAGCTCCGGCAACCTCAGATGCAGAGGGCGAAGCGGGTGATTGGGGGTGGTGGACCGATCGGGCAGGTCCCACGACCCGAGCACCGCTCATCGCGGACGGAATGCCACGGTGGTACAGAAGTGACGAGTCAGAGCTGAAGCCTTCCTCACCCATTAACTCCTCGGCGTAGAGCGTGCCATCCGGTTGCCGAAATTGGGTGTGACGCTTAGGTGGGATCTCCCCAACGCTGCGATAGAACGCCATATTGCAGCGTAACGCCGAAATCGAAGGCGCTAGCCTGCAGAAATGGTTGCCTCGTCGGCATTGTTCGAACGGTTGCTCGACGACGCCGCTATGTTTCCTCCCGGCAATGCCGAACTCGATGAGGCGGTCGGAGCCCACCAGGGCTACCGACGCTCATGGTTCGCCCCCATGATCGGGCCGCTGGTGGTCAGCGACCGGAAGTTCGCGGAGGTTGGACGTGCCCTCCGGCGATTCGCGATTCGCCACGGCGACGACGCGACGGTGCCGCTGGCCGTGGCCGTGGTCAACACCAGCGGAGCTGGCGGGCTTCTCAGTTTGATCGGCCGGGAGGTTGAGGGCGTACAGGTCGTTGCGGTGGAGTCCGCGCTTCGCGATCTTGACGACCTGGCCGGGAACGCGGATCGGGTCGTCTCGGCAGCAACGGAGCTGGACGACATGGTCCGTGTCTTCGTCGAGATCCCGTACGCACGGGGCTGGGAGAAAGCGGTCGCTGTCGTCGAAGCGGCCGGCTGCTACGGCAAGCTCAGAACCGGCGGCTTGGAGCCCGTCGACACGCCTCCTGCCGATCAGCTGGCCAACCAGCTCAGCGTGCTGGTCGAGGCCGACCTGCCCTTCAAGGCGACCGCGGGCTTGCATCACGCCTTGGCGCTCCAGGGCGACGAACCCGGCCGGCCCTCGCAGCACGGCTTCCTGAATCTTCTGGTGGCCGTCGCGGCGCTGGTGGACGGCGGCCCGGAGAGTGAGGCGGCACATCTGTTGGCAGAAACCGACCGGCGCAGCGTGCTCGAGCACGTTCTCGCCTGGAGCGACACCCAGGTATCCCGGATCCGGCGACGCTTTCGCAGCTTCGGCTGTTGTGGCGTTCTGGACCCGGTCAATGATCTGGTCGCGCTCGGTTTGGTCGAGGAGCCGCAGTGACCTGGGTCGAGGTGCCGCCCTCGGCGCCCTTCGGTACGTCCGAACTTCCGTACGGCATCTTCTCGGTGGCCGGCAACCCACCGAGAGTCGGCGTTGCGGTGGCCGATCAGGTGATCGATCTCGCCGCCGTGTGTCGCGACGTCGGACGCGACTCGGCGGTCTTCGAGCAACGGAGTCTGAACGCATTTCTGGCGCAAGGCCCGAGGGAGTGGGCAGAGATACGTCGGCTGCTTCAATCAGCCCTCAGTGACCGGTCCGGGCAGGCCCTTCTCGAGCCTCACTTGAGCCCCATTCGCGACGTCCAGCTGCACCTACCCATCGAGGTCGCCGACTACGTCGATTTCTACGCTTCCGAGAACCACGCTGCCAATGTGGGCCAGATCTTCCGGCCCGGCGGGGACCCGCTCACGCCCAACTGGAAGCACATGCCGATCGGTTACCACGGCCGGGCCGGCACGGTCGTGATCTCCGGTACGGACGTGATTCGACCTTGCGGCCAAGTCAAGTCAGCCGGTGATCCGGCGCCGGCGTTCGGGCCCAGCCGCAAGCTGGACTTCGAAGCCGAGCTGGGCTGGGTGGTGGGCGCCGGCTCCTCTGTGGGCGTGCCGGTCCCGATCGAGGATTTCCGGGAACACGTCTTCGGGGTCGTGATCCTGAACGACTGGTCGGCCCGTGATCTTCAGGCCTGGGAATACGTACCGCTGGGACCGTTCCTGGGCAAAAGCTTCGCCACCTCGATCTCGGCCTGGGTGCTTGCCGCTGGATGCCTTGGACGACGCCCAAGTCGAGCTGCCGGGGCATCAGCCGGAGCTGCTGCCGTACCTGCGATCTCCCAGCATGGGTTACGACATCGATGTAGAGGTGACGATCAACGACCACGTCGTGAGCGCCTGCCCCTACGCACAGATGTACTACTCGCCGGCGCAGATGGTGGCCCATCATGACGATCAACGGGGCGCGGTTGCGCACCGGGGATCTCTACGGGTCCGGCACGATCTCCGGACCGGCCGTCGAGCAGCGCGGCAGCCTGCTCGAGCTCACCTGGAACGGCTCGCAGCCTCTCGATCTAGAGGCCGGCAGGACGAGGACCTACCTCGAGGATGGCGACGAGGTCGTGATGCGCGGAGTCAGCGGCGGACCGATGGCGGCCCGACTTGGCGAGGTGCGAGGCACGATTTCGCCAAGCCTTTCCGGCTGAGGTCCGAGCACACCGCCTCAGGCCGGCGCTGTGACGTCACGCATCAGGCGCTGCACCTGATCGTCGTCCACTTCGGCGAAGAACCCGCCTACCACGTCCTCGATCTGGCCGAAGCCGTCCGCGCAGAACAAGATCGGCTGGTAGTGCGTGATGTCGTAGGTCTGCACACCCATCCGGGCGATCTCAACTGGCCGCAGGTCGGCCTGCGCGACCTGCTGGATCTCGCCGTACGAGGACAGCAGACCGGCGCCGTAACAGCGGACCTCGCCGCCTTCGCGCAGCACGCCAAACTCCAGGGAGAACCAGAAGACCTTCGAGACGAACTCCAACGCATCGGTCGTCTGCACCCGTCGAGCCGCGTCCCCGGCCAGACGGTAGAGCCGGGCGAAGCGATCGTGGGCAAGGCAGTTCCCGTGACCGACCACCTCGTGCAGGACGTCCGGCTCCGGCGTGTAGAGGGGCACCGAGTGGTGCCGGACGTACTGCGTCGAATGGAAGATCCCGTCCGCCAGGGAACCATAGAAGTCCAGCAGGGGAACCAGCCCCGCGGCTGGCACGTACTGGAAGCCCGTGAGCGGGCGCAGCATCTCGTTCACCTCGATGAGCTGCGGAATGCGGGACTCTGGAAGCCCGAGCCGCTGCTTGCCTTCGAGATACAAGGCGCACGCGAAGCGCTCGTGCAGCCCGTGCAGCTCGCCGCACACGATCCGCCACACGTCGTGCTCGGCATCGGTGTAAGGCGCGATGGGCGGCGGCGTCCCAGGCTGCCACTCCAGGGCCAGGGCGGCCAGAGCGTTGCGTCGAACACGGTAATCCGGGTCCACAGCCCCTGGATGGTTGTCACTGAGGTGAACGGTGACGTCGCCCTCCCCAGAGCGGGTCACAGGTGCGTAGAGCTGGCCTTCTTCGAACATCGCTGCCTCCGGGGTGTCCGGACGTCGCACAGCGCGCCGTCATGTGGTGGCTGCCGGACTGGGGTGGCGTGCGGCAACCGATGGACCGGGCTTGGTGCCTTAATCCAGGTTTACACGCTGTTGGCAACTCCCGCACGCGGGGGCCAGAAGACCCTTCGGGGACCCTCTTCGCCGCGGATGTCCTAGTGCCCGAAGACGTCCGAGTCGGTGGCTTGGTCCTCTCCGCGGTCCAATCTCGTGATCGCCTCCATGTCGGCGTCCTCCAACTCGAAGTCGAAGACGTCGATGTTCTCCGCCATCCGGTCAGGATTGGCGGACTTCGGAATCGGCACCAGTCCTAGCTGAATGTGCCAGCGCAGGATGACCTGCGTCGAGGACTTGCCATAGCGACCGGCGATCCGGTTGATCACCGGATCAGACCGGAGGTCGCTGCTGGCGCCGACCGGACTCCACGACTCGGTCACGATCTGCTGGTCAGCGTGGAAAGCCCGGCTGGCGTCGCGCGTCGTGTACGGGTTCAGCTGTATCTGGTTGACATCCGGCACAATGCCCGTCTCGTCCAGCACCCGCTGGAGATGTGCTGGCTTGAAGTTAGATGTGCCGACGGCGGGGAGTGCACCAGAGTCGAGCAGCTTGCCGAGCCCACGAACCGCATCAACATAGTGGTCCTGGTCCGGGTTCGGCCAATGCACAAGCAACAAGTCGAGGTAGTCGAAACCGAGTCGATCAAGACTTGCCTCGTGGGCACGCTGCACGCCGGCAACACTGTGCCACTGGCGGTTGAACTTGCTGGTGACGAAGAGCTCGGCCCGATCGATTCCGGAATCGCGAATTCCACGGCCGATGGCGTCCTCGTTGTGGTAGTTCTCCGCGGTGTCGATCAGCCGGTAACCCGTCTCAATCGCCGTACGCACCGCCGTCGCCGCCTCAGCGCCCTGCAGCGGTGAGGTGCCCAATCCGAGAACGGGCATCGCCGAGCCATGGATCAGCGTGACGGTTGGGGCCAGTTGGATGGGCACGAGGTCTCCTCAGCTTGTCGACTTGGCTCGAACTCGCCGCTCGGGCGCAGTCCTGTCCGTCCACCCTATGGAGCGCGGCTGCTAGCCCGGCAGCCGGTAGCGGCGGTTGTCCGCGGTGACCACCAGGCCGTCGATGATCAGCGACGCCAAAGCCCGCGCGCGCTGGGCGGCGTCAGGCCAATACTCCCCAAGCGCACGGAGGGAGAGTGGCTCGTCGGCGTCGCGGATGGCGGCGAGCAGCGCCCCGCGGCACTGCCGGTCGGTACCTTCGTACGTTTGGTTGCGGCGGCGTCGGCCGACGGGGGAGGTCTGGAAGCCGCTGCGTCGCCACCGGCAGAGGTCGCTTACCGGACATGACGGGCACCGCGGTCGCCCGAGCGGTGCAGATGAGCGCGCCAAGCTCCATCGAAGCAATGGCCCATCGAGCCGCACGCTGTCCTTGGCGGGGCAAGAACGCGGATGCCTGGGCGCTCTCGGCAGCGGTCACCGTCGGCGGCGGAAATGCCCGCCCTGCCGAGATCCGGCCCAGAACCCGCCGCACATTCGTATCGAGCACGACCTCGCGCCGGGAATAGGCAAAGGCGGAGATGGCCGCAGCGGTGTACACGCCGACGCCGGGTAGGCTCAGCAACTGGTCCTTGTCAGCGGGAACCTCGCCGCCGTGCAGATTGGTGATCACCGAGGCGGCCGCGTGCAATCGCAGCGCTCGACGGGGGTAGCCCAGCCGGCCCCACGCCCGAATGGCCTCGCCTACTGGCGCGGCGGCCAGGGCACCGGCAGTCGGCCAGCGTTCCACCCAGACTCGCCACGGTTCGCGCACGCGTTCGACGGGGGTCTGCTGCAGCATGAACTCGCTGACCATCACCTGCCAGGGTGTCGCTTCGGGTCGTCGCCAGGGAAGGTCACGAGCGTTGCGGCCGTACCACTGGAGCACCCTGCCAACGACCTCTCGGCGCTCACCAGGAGCGAGCGGACCAGCGGCGCCGGGTGCTGCGTCGGAGGCCTGCACGTCCACCACGCTAGCGGCAGGACGGCGAGCCTGCGTGGCTGACGCGGCGAGTCACTCCAGTCGCTCGGTGTAGGCCGATTCGGCAAGCCGCACGAGGCCATCACGGATCACTCGCGCCCTTCCCTCGCCGACGCCGTCCACGGCCTGCAGATCGGCGGTGCTCGCGCCGAACAGCGTCTGCAGGTCGCCGAAGTGCTCGATCAGGCGGGCGCTGAGTTGAGGCGAGAGCCGCTTGATCTGCGCCACCTGGCGGTAACCGTGGGCAGTGATCCGAGTGTCGAGGTGAGTGGCGTGGTTGAACCCCAAGGCTCGGGCGACGGCGAGCGGCTCCAACAATTCCGCCTCGCCCAGACCATGGAGGCCATCCAGGCTGAAGTTGGCGTCCGGGTCGATCGGCTCATAGTCCTTCTCGATCAAGGCACGCAGGAGCTCCAGTCCGGCGTTCAGCTCGAAGAGCTGCAACGCCAGCAGGCGGCCGTCCGTGCCCAGTTCGGCTACGTAGCCGCTCAGCTCCACGTCCAGTCGGCGCACCATCTCCAGCCGCTGCGCCAGCAGGGCGAGATCCTTGACAGTCACTTGATCTTGAACTTCAAGGGAGGACAACCGATTCGTGACCTCGGTCAGGCGCACCCGGTACCGCTCGAACGTCTGCAGGGCCTGGTTCGCCCTCGACAAGATCTGCTCGGAGCGCTCCACCTGGTGCCGGGTGTGATCGAGATACAGCGAGATGGTCGACATCGACGCAGAGATCGAGACAACCGGCAGCCCGGACTGCCGGGCGACCCGGTCGGCCGTGCGGTGGCGGGTGCCGGTTTCCACGGTGTCGATCGCCGGGTCAGGCATCAGCTGGACGCCTGCGGCCACGATCCGGTCGGTACCAAGGTCGAGGATGATCGCCCCGTCCATCTTTGCCAGCTCACGAAGCGCCGTGGGTGTGTAGGGCACGTTCAGAGGAAAGCCGCCAGTGGAGATTTGGGTAATCACACGGTTCTGGCCGAGAACGATCAGGCCGCCGGTACGGCCGCGCAGGATCCGCTCGAAGCCTTCGCGCAACGGGGTTCCCGGCGCCATCCGCGCGACGTAATCCAGGAGTCGGCGCCGCGAGTCGATGTCGTGCGCCTCCATTGATCTTCTCCCGCGTCGACTCCCCGCTCCGCGGGCCTCGCCGCCTCAGCATACGGCCACCAAGCGAGCGGCCTGCCCGATTCTCATCGCCGCGCCCGGCATCTTCCGAATCCGTTTCAGCCCGCCGATCGCTGCTGATCTGCTGGCCGAGCGACGATGGACAGCGTCTGCAGCGCGCAGCTCAATGTCGGCGCGGCGTGGACCCGCAGGCCACCTCGGACAGTGGTCATCCGATCTCGAGCGTCTCGTGTCTCGGCTGGGATGATCGCCTCGGTGAAACCGAGCCGGGCGGCCTCCGCGAGCCGGCGCTCGGTGCCGGGGATCCGTCTCAGCTCGCCCGCCAGCCCTACTTCGCCGATGGCCACTACCCGCTGCCCGATGCGAATGTCCCGCTGAGCTGATCCGATGGCGATGGCCGCAGCCAGGTCGGCGGACGGATCGACCACCCGGGCGCCGCCCACCGTGGACAGGTAGACGTCGGAGTTGTACATCGTCAGGGCGCAGCGCCGCTCAAGGACTGCCAGCACCATCGCCATCCGGCCGGAATCGACGCCGTGCATCACCCTGCGCGGCTGCGGCAACACCGTGGTAGCTACGAGCGCCTGCAATTCGGCCAGCAGTGGTCGGCGTCCCTCCAGGGCGACCGTCACACAGGTCCCGGGAACGGGCTCGGTGTGCCGGGACGTGAACAGTCCCGACGGATCCGGGACTTCCAGGATTCCCGCGTCGGCCATCTCAAAGCAACCCACCTCGTCGGCCGGGCCGTATCGGTTCTTGGTAGCCCGCACCATGCGGAAACCGGAATGCCGGTCACCCTCGAAGGCAAGCACGACGTCGACCAGGTGCTCCAGAAGTCGAGGCCCCGCGATGCCGCCGTCCTTCGTCACATGACCCACGATGATCACGGCCATGCCACGGCGCTTGGCGACCCGAACCAGGGCGGCGGTGACTTCCCGGACCTGCGTCACGCCGCCGGGCGAGCCATCGGCTTCGGCGGTACCGATGGTCTGCACCGAGTCGACCACCAGCAGCGACGGCGCGACCTCCTCGATGTGGCCCAGCACCGTGCCGAGATCGGTCTCGGCCGCCAGCAGCAAGCGGTCGGCCAGCGCGTTCGTCCGTTCTGCACGCAGCCGAACCTGGGCGGGCGATTCCTCGCCGGATACGTACAGCGTGGTACGCCCAGCACGCGACCAGCGCGCGGCGACTTCCAACAACAGCGTCGACTTGCCGACCCCCGGTTCGCCGGCCAGCAGCACGACGGCGCCCGGCACGATCCCGTCGCCGAGCACCCGATCCAATTCGGCGACCCCAGTCAGCATTCGCTTGGCCTGGTCGGCATTGACCCGGCCAATGGGCAGCGCCTTGCTGCTGGGCACCCTGGACGACACCGAAGCCAGCTTCGGCGCGCCTGCCTCCACCACGCTGCCCCAAGCGAGGCATTCGCCACAACGGCCCACCCAGCGGGCGGTCGTCCACCCGCATTCGGTGCACTTGTGGGACATTCGGGTCGCTGTCTTCGCCATGCCGAGGACGTTAAACCGCCCCGCCGACAGTCGTCGGTTCAGCGAGGCAGTGTGTCTGCGATGGTCAGGACCCGATCATTGGCTTCCGGTTCCCCGACCGTGATGCGGATGCCGTCGCCGGGATCGCCGGCGACGAACGGCCGGACAGCCAGCCCACCCGCCGTGAACGCCTCGGCGTACCCGGCTGTCCGCGGACCGGCCGGCAGCCAGACGAAGTTGCCTTGGGCGTCGGGCACGTCGAAGCCGCGATCGTTGAGTCCCTCCGTCAGCTCCCCCCGCGCCTTGACCAGTTCAGCCACCCGCGCCATCAATTCGTCCTCCGCGGCCATGAGGCGACGGCCGCGGCCTGAGCCACTCTGGAGACGCCGAACGGCAACGAGGCCGCTCGTACCGCACCCGCCAGTTCTGGCTCGGCGATGCCGTAGCCGATGCGAAAGCCCGCCAGACCGTAGGCCTTGGAGAACGTGCGAAGCACAGCAACGTTCGCTCGATCCCGCAGCACCTCCAGCCCCCGTACGGCTGAAGGATCGGTGATGAACTCCACGTACGCCTCGTCGATCACCACCAGGACGTCGTCCGGCACCGAGTCGACGAAATCGATCACCGCGTCATGCGCCAACGCGGGACCGGTCGGGTTGTTCGGTGTGCAGAGCAAGATCGCCCTGGTCGCCTCGCCGACTGCTGCGCGCATCGCAGCAAGATCATGAACCGCGCCGGGCGCCAGCGGCACGGGCACGGGCCTCGCGCCCGTGAGCTGGACGGCGATGGGATAGGCCTCGAAGCTACGCCAGGCGAAAACCACATCATCGCCGGGTTCGCAGACCGCCAGCAGTAGCGCATAGAGCACGGCGACCGATCCCGCGCCGAACGCCAATTGCCCTTGGTCAACATTCATTCGGCCGGCTACGACCTCGGTGATGGTCGTGTTCGCCATGTCTGGATAGCGGTTCATCTGGGCGCACGCCTGAGAGGTCGCCGCGAGCACACCGGGAAGTGGGGGATACGGGTTCTCGTTGCTTGACAGCTTGTAGGAGGCAGCGCCTGAGCCAGCCGGCTTACCGGGTAGGTATCGAGGTAACCCGGCGAGCGCAGGTCGCACCCGTACGGTCACAGAGTGACCTCACCGCGGGGGGTACTGAACACCGCGGCGACCAGCCCGGGACGTCCGTTCGGGTGTGTCCAATCGACGTCCACATCACGCAACACCGACTCGAACCGGCCGCCGAGCCACTCGTTGATTCGGGTCGGATCGCCGGCCAGCACGATCTTCAGCAGCTCGATTTGATGTCCGTTGGCCGAGGGGTGGAGGGCCGGGTCGCTCAGCCACCGCACGAAAAACGGCAGCTGCGGGTCGACTTGCAGGTCCTTGACGCCGAGCTGCTGCCATTCCAGCGTCGTACCGTCCGGCAGATGACGATGGCCGTCGACCGGAGGACGACCGATCCGCTGTTCGATCGGACCAAGATCATCGACAGCGACCACCCAGCCCAGCCAACCACCGCCAGCTTCGGACCGTGCCCGCACCGCCTGTCCGAAGGGCGCCTTGTCGGCCGCCGGGTGATCAAGGACCTCGACGACCTCGAGGTAGTGCCCGTCGGTCAGCGGCAGGATCGAATTGCGAGTGCCGAAGCGGGGATGGAATCCGCCGTCGAGAAACGTGGCACCGAGGTGTGCGCCCAGCCGCCGAATCGTCTCCGCCAGGCCTTCCGGCCCAGCCGCAAATGACAGGTGGTCCAAACGCATGGGCTCATTCTGGCCCGACGGAACTCGACGGCCCGCGATGGGGTCAGCGAAGACGAAGGATGTTCAGGGTGCAGCCGTGGGATCCGCGGGATGTCGCATCAGCTCGCCGGGCCGGGCCTCGAAGTCGGCGCACATCCGAGCCAGGATCGCGTACGCGCGCTTGCCCATCAGCGCCACCAGTTCGACGCGGTTGCTGCGGTAGACCGGGATCCGACCATGGTGGGCCTCTGTGTTCGCGCTGCAATACCAGTCGAGGTCGTGCCCTCCGGGTCCCCAGGCCTCCCGGCTGTACTCACCGATGGTGACCTCGGTGTACGTGGTCTCGTCGGACCGGGTGACCGTACGGAACTGGCGGCGAATCGGCAGCTGCCAGCAGACATCCGGCTTGGTCTCGACATAGTGGCGTCCCTGGCGAAGGGCGAGCAGGTGCAGCGCGCAGCCGGCGCCAGCGGGAAAGCCGCGGCGGTTGAGGAAGATGCAGGCGCCGTCCACGACCCGGGTCTTGCGCCCAGGTGGTTCTCCGTCGCGTACGGTCTCCGCCGCCTCGGTCTCCACCCAGCCGTTCGCGGCCGCCTCAGCCTTGTACTGCCACACATCCCCGGTCAGTTGCCGCGCGGCACGGCGTACTCGCTTCTCGTCGTCCGCATCGGCGAAATGCGCGCCGAGGGTGCAACATCCGTCGTCCGGGCGATCGGCGTAGATACCCGCACAGCCGCGGCCGAAGATGCAGGTCCAGTGTGAGGTCAGCCAGGTGAGGTCGCATCGGAAGACTTGATCAGCATCGGCCGGATCGACGAACTCCACGAAGGCCCGCGGGAAGGGCAGCAGGACTTCCGGCACGGCCTGCAGCCTACGCTCGACGCTCTGGTTGGCGCACGGGAGTGAGCGAGCGATCGCGAAGCGAGGCCCCGCTACGCTGAGAGGGTGCCGACTCCCCGTCAGGACGCGCCTGTTGAGGCGCAGCCGGCCGCTTCGCAGCCGGTTTTCGTGCCGCCGGCCAAGGTGGGCTTGTCCACCTCGTCGGTTTATCCGGAAAGCACCTCCAGCGCGTTCGAGCTGGCTCGTCGGTTGGGGTACGACGGGATCGAGGTGATGGTCGGCATCGACCCTGTGGCGGCCGATATCGACGCGGTGGAGAAGCTGCGCGACTACCACGGGGTCCCGGTGCTGTCGATTCATTCGCCATGCTTGTTGATCACCCAGCGGGTGTGGGGGACCGATCCGTGGGAAAAGCTGGAGCGCTCCGCGGAAGCGGCCAGACGGCTCGATGCGAACATCGTCGTGGTGCATCCGCCCTTTCGCTGGCAGCGTGACTACGCCCGGGGGTTCGTCGAGGGAATCCGTCGGCTCAACGAGACCACCGGTGTCACGTTCTGTGTAGAGAACATGTATCCGTGGCGCACGCCGTACGGGGAGCTGATGGCGTATCTGCCCGGCTGGGATCCGACCGACCGTGAATATGCCGATCTGACGCTCGACCTCTCGCATGCGTCGACCTCGAATCAGCAGTCACTCGCGTTGGCGCGAGCATGGGGTGGCCGGTTGCGGCACATTCACCTCACCGACGGGAGCGGGTCGGTCAAGGATGAGCACCTAGTGCCGGGCAGGGGTGATCAGCACGCCGGCGTGCTGCTGAACTACTTGGCCGAGCAACGCTTCGAGGGGCATATCGTGCTGGAGATCAACTCCCGAAAAAATGAGACCCGAGCCTCCCGCGAGGCAGACCTGGCGGAGTCCTTGGCATTCACCCGGTTGCATCTCGCGGCTGCCGCTCACACGGCATACGCCGTGGACGCCGGCGGCGTGACCAGCGTTCTGTAGATGCTGCGTCAAGCGCTGCTCGGTGTCGCCCGCAGCAAAACGATCAAGAAAGCCACAACCCGGGCTCCGATCGCCCGCAACGTCGTGCGGCGCTTCGTGCCGGGCGAGACCGCGGACGACGCGGTCGGGGCGACCCGGCAGCTGGTCGGCGACGGACTCACGGTCAGCATTGATCATCTTGGCGAGGACACCACGACTACCCAGCATGCGAACGCGATCGTCCTCGCCTACCAGAACCTGCTGGAGCGGCTGGAGAAGGCCGGCCTGACGGCCGCGACCGAAGTCTCGGTCAAGCTGTCCGCGCTCGGCCAGTCGCTGGTCAACGGAGACGAGATCGCCTTGGCAAACGCGGAGCAGATCTGTGGCGCAGCCCGGACGGCTGGCACGACGGTGACCGTCGACATGGAGGATCACACGACCACTGACTCCACCCTCGAGATCCTCTCCGAGCTGCGCAAGGACTTTCCCGATACCGGGGCCGTGCTGCAGGCGTACCTGTACCGCACCGAGCAGGATTGTCGCGATCTTGCTTACGCCGGCTCGCGAGTGAGGCTCTGCAAGGGTGCCTACGCCGAACCAGAGAGTGCCGCGTTCCAGGATCGTTCCGAGGTAGACCGGTCCTACGTACGATGCCTGAAGATCCTGATGGCCGGCGAGGGCTATCCCATGCTGGCCACGCACGATCCCCGCTTGATCGAGATCGGGCAGTGGCTGGCGGCCAATCATGACCGCGGCCCGGACTCGTACGAGTTCCAGATGCTGTACGGCATCCGACCCACCGAGCAGCGGCGGCTCGCCGACCTGGGACATCGGGTCCGGGTCTACCTGCCGTACGGCACGGACTGGTACGGCTATTTCGTCCGCCGTCTCGCCGAGCGCCCCGCCAATCTCACCTTCTTCGCCCGCTCCCTGATCAGCAAGAACTGACTGGCCCGACGGGCACAACCCAGGCCTTCCTCGCGTTCCTTCCATTCGACTTTGAGCCCCGCAGTCATTCGTCGAGCCCTGAGAAACGGGCTCAAGGAGTACCAACGGGGCTCAAAGTCGTGCTGGACAGGAGCTTCTCAGCGGATACGCCGGGCGGGGCGTCGCCTATCAGAGCCAGGAGAGGCGGGGGGCCAGCAGGGCGTAGCCGACGAAGGCGGCAATGTCGAGCACGGTATGCGCGACGACCAGCGGGCCGACCCGCTTCCAGCGGAGGTAGACCAGGCCGAAGACCACCCCCATGAGCAGGTTTCCCAGCAGGCCGCCGAAGCCCTGGTAGAGGTGGTAGGCCCCCCGCACGGCGGCGCTGGCGGCGATCACGACCGGGAGGCGCCACCCGAGCTGGCGGAGCCGGGTGAAAAGGAAGCCGATCACGATGACCTCCTCGACCAAGGCGTTCTGGGCGGCGGACAAGATCAGCACCGGTATGGTCCACCAGTTCTCACCAAGCCCGGAGGCTTGCACCTGGGTGTTCCAGCCCAGATCCCGGGCACCGACGTACAGTCCCAAGCCCGGCAGGCCGATCGCCAGCGCGAGCAGAAACCCGCGGCTGACGTCGAAGGCGGGACGCCGGAGATCAAAACCGATCCGTTCGCCGGCCGGCGGGTCACTCAACTGCAGCAAGTACAGCGCCAAGATCGCCGGAACCAGAGCGAACGCGATGCCGACGAGCTGGTAGGCGAGATCCAGCCATGGACGGTCCGGCGTTGCGGACGCGTTCAGCGTCGAGGTCTGCTGAGCGAGCGGCACGTTCCGGGTGAGGCGTTCGACGATCCGCAGCAGCGAGTAGATCGCCGCCTGGCCGAGCGATACGCCCAGTACGAGCAGGATCTCCCAGGCCGCTCGGCGCCGGTCGATTCCGGAGCCGACCGCGACCTCATCCACGGCGCCTATCATCCACGCATCGGTAACGAACCAGGCCCGACGCGGGCGAGGATTTAGGCTGGCCACATGCGGATCGGAGTTTTCGGAGCTACCGGACAAGTCGGTTCGGTGATGCGCGCTCTGCTCGATCAGCGGGACGTCCCGGTCACCGACATCCGCTATTTCGCCTCCGCCCGCTCGGCCGGGACGGTGCTCCCCTGGCGGGGAGAGCAGATTCTCGTCGAGGACACCGACACTGCCGACTTCGCCGGGCTCGACCTCGCCCTGTTCTCCAACGGCAAGACCGCGTCGCTGGCGACCGCGCCACGGGTCACAGCCGCCGGTGCCATCGTCGTGGACAACTCCTCGGCCTGGAGGATGCATCCAGACGTTCCTCTGGTCGTCGCGGAGGTGAACCCGGACGACGCGCTCCGCCCGCCTCTGGGCATCATCGCCAATCCCAATTGCACGACGATGGCCGCGATGCCGGTGCTCGCCCCGCTGCACCGGGCGGCCCGCCTCGTTCGGCTCCAGGTGGCCACCTACCAAGCGGTCTCCGGCTCCGGAGGTGCGGGCGTTGCCGAGCTCGACACCCAGGTCAAAGCTGTCGTCGACTCGGCGGCCGCGCTGACCCACGATGGCCGCGCGGTGCGCCTGCCCGCGCCGCAGAAGTACGCGAAGCCGATCGCCTACAACGTGTTGCCGCTGGCCGGCTCGATCGTCGATGACGGTTGGGGCGAAACCGACGAGGAGCAGAAGCTCCGCAACGAGTCGCGGAAGATCCTGCACATCCCCGATCTCCTGGTCGCGGGTACCTGCGTACGAGTGCCTGTCTTCACCGGCCACTCGCTCGCCGTGCACGCGGAATTCGCCGACGACCTGGGTCCGGAGCAGGCCACCGAGCTGCTGGCTGTTGCATCAGGAGTGGCCCTGATGGACGTGCCCACTCCGCTCGACGCCGCCGGTCGCGATCCCAGCTTCGTGGGACGGATTCGTGCCGACCAGTCCGCTCCGGCGGGCAAGGGCCTGGTGATGTTCATCTCCAACGACAACCTGCGGAAGGGGGCTGCACTCAACGCGGTGCAGATCGCCGAGCTCGTGGTCGGCCAGCTGGTGAGCGGTGCCCGGAGCGGGCGGGTCTGAGCGTGGCCGAGCACAATCTGCTGGCAATCCTCGGTGCCGGGGTGATGGGGGAGACCGTCCTCTCCGGACTGTTGCGCGCGGGCTGGACCTCTGACCGCATCATCGCTACCGACCGGCGCCCGGAGCGGCAGGCTGAACTCGAGGCAAAGTACGGCATCACCATGATGACCAACGCCGAGGCGGCCGCGAAGGCCGACACCGTGATCTTGGTCGTCAAGCCGCAGGACATGCGGGATCTGCTGACCGAGATCGCGCCGGTCGTCCAGCCGTCCACTTTGATCGTCTCTCTGGCGGCTGGGGTGGACACTGCGTCCATCGAGGAGCGCCTGCCGGAAGGAACCCCCGTGGTAAGGGTGATGCCGAACACGCCCGCTCAGGTCGACGAGGGGATGGCCGCGATATCCCCCGGCGCGCACAGCGACGAAGAGCATCTGGCGCGCGTCTCGGAGATCCTCTCTGCCACCGGCCGGGTCATCACCGTGCCGGAGCGCTACCAGGATGCGGTAACGGCGATCTCAGGCTCCGGCCCGGCCTATCTGTTCTTCGTGGTCGAAGCCATGATCGAAGCCGGGGTCCACCTCGGCCTCCCCCGTGATACCGCCACCGAACTCGTCGTCCAGACCATGCTCGGCTCGGCCAAGCTGCTCCGCGAGACCGGTGAACATCCCACGGTGCTACGAGAGCGCGTCACCTCACCGGGCGGCACCACGGCCGCGGCCATCCGCCAACTGGAAGATCATAAGGTTCGCGCAGCTTTCATGACTGCGATGGAATCCGCCCGCGACCGCAGCCGCGATCTCGCCAGGGCAGCGCGGGAAAACGGCGTGGGCGGGCGCCGGTGAGCGGTCGGCTGGTCCTGTCGGACGACCTCACTCGGTACGACTTCGGCAAAGATCACCCGATGGCCCCAGGCCGGGTCAGCAACACCATCTCGCTGGCGCGCCAGCTAGGCGTGTTGGATCGGCTCGAGGTCGTCCCGCCGCCGGAGATCGACATCGACCTGCTGCGCACGGTGCACACCGCCGACTACATCGACGCAGTCCGTCGGGGGGAGCCGAATGCCGCGTACGGCCTGGGCACCTCGGACAATCCCGCCTTCGCGGGCATGCACGAGATTGCCGGACGGGTCGCCATGGCGAGTGTCGAGGCCGCCCGGGGAGTCTGGCGCGGTGAGGTCGACCGAGCCTGCAACATCAGCGGCGGGTTGCACCACGCGATGCCTGATCACGCCAGTGGTTTCTGTATCTACAACGACCTGGCAATCGCTATCCGGTGGCTTCTGGATGCCGGTTGCGAGCGGATCGCCTACGTGGACGTGGACGTGCATCACGGCGATGGCGTGCAGGCCATCTTCTACGACGACCCGCGGGTGCTCACGGTCAGCCTTCATGAAACGCCGGCGCGCCTGTTCCCGGGAACTGGGTTCCCGTACGAGGGTGGCGGCCCCAACGCGCGCGGCACCGCCGTCAATGTCGCGTTGCCCTCCGGTACGAACGACGCCGGCTGGCTGCGTGCTTTCCATGCGATCGTGCCGCAGGTGGTGGCGGCGCACCGTCCCAGCATCCTGGTGACGCAGCACGGCTGCGACTCCCATCGGCGAGACCCACTGGCCGATCTCAACCTGAGCCTGGATGGTCAGCGGGCGTCGTACCTCGCGGTCGCCGATTTGGCCGACCGGTTGTGCGAGGGACGGTGGGTGTCCACCGGCGGCGGGGGATACGCCGTCCTGAACGTCGTACCTCGCGCCTGGACTCATCTGCTCGCGGTCGTCAGTGGAGAGCCGATCGAGCCGGAGACCGAGGTCCCGCGAGCGTGGCGGGAGGAGCTCGGCGTCCACGGAACCTTGACCATGAGCGATGGCGTGGACGCCTCCTACGTACCGTTCGAGCAGGGATTCTCGCCGGAGAGCAGGTTGGATCAGGCGATTCTCGCCACCCGACGGGCCGTATTTCCCGAACTCGGTCTCGATCCGGATCCTTAGCGGTCGGCGGTTCGTCAATCACTGTCGCCGGCGTGTCGCAAACTAACCTGCGCATCTGCTGTACCTAAGGTATCGTTTGCCACTACTCTCACTTCAGTACCTGCATGTTGTCGTCGACAGCCGGCGATGACTTGTACAAGAAACGAGTGGACATTGTGAGTGAGTCTGAGCGCGGGGGCGTGACTCCGTTCGGCAGCGCTGCGACCGGTGGGGCCTTTCTCACCGTGGCCGAGGTCGCGTCGACGCTGCGGGTATCGAAGATGTCGGTCTACCGGCTGATCCATTCCGGTCAGCTGGAAGCCGTCCGTTTCAACCGCAGCTTCCGGGTGTCGGAGAAGGCGCTGGACGCCTACCTGAACGCCGCATTCTACGACGCGGGCTGACGTTCGGGTTCGTAGAAGACGAGCGCGAATCGACGCTCGCCTGGCCAGAGGGCGTGTTGAGGCAGCACATCGATGCCACACGCCCGTGAGCCAAGGCCATGGACCGCGTCATCGATGAAGAGGTAAGTACGCTCGCTCGGGCCTAGCTCATGGGGGTGTCGAGCTCGGTCCACCTGCTGCGGTGTGTGGCGGCTGAGGGTGAAGCCAGGCCGATGGCCATTGGGATTCGGGGCAGTGCGGAGGTTCAGCCCTCCCCCCGATCCGTCGGAGATCTCGAGGGTGCGCAACTCAGCCCGGTGGCCCGTTTCCTGCGGTCGGGAGTAGCGGACGGCCAACTCGTCGATGCCAGCGGAGAATCGGCCGACCCGTGCTGCTAGCCGGGAATCCGGGTATGACTCGGCTGGTCCGGTGCCGAACCATCGAGCGTCCCTCAGGTCGCGCGGTAGGTCCAGTCGGATCCCGACCCGCGGCCAGGTGCAGTCCCAGTTGTCCGAGGGTGTGACGTCGACGTCCAGCTGGATGTCGGATCCGTCGAGCAGCCATCGATAGCTGACGTCGACCAGCTGAGGACTCGCCGCGGCGCCCGACCGGACCCGGACCAGCACTTGATCATGGTTGTGCTCCAGACCGACCAGCCGGTGGGTCAGCCGGTCGAGTCCCCGGCTCCGCCATCGGTCCGCAGACGACGGCCCCGGTGCACCTTCGCCACCGGTGTCCTCGGGTCGACCGAGTTCGAAGGATCCCCGCGCCGAGCTCCGGTCGTTGTCGGTCGGCGCCCGCCAGAGCTCCAGCCGTGGTCCGTCGATCTCGAGGTCGAAGAGCCGCTGGAGCCGTCCGGTGATCGGATCGAAGCTCGCCGGCCCGAGCGTCAACACCCCTTCGGCAAGCGCAGGGCGCGACCCTTTTCGCGGCTCTGGGCGCGGCCTCTGCCTGGCCTGAGCCGGGAAAAGAGCAACGTCATGCGGCGTGAGCTCGAACTGCCGCCAGGCGACGACCTGGCCGGCGGGTGCCCAGGCGGTGGCCTCCCGGAGCTCGGCCCGTACGGTCAGCCAGGTCTCGCCAGTACTGGCGGCGCGCAGCGCCTCGGTGGGTAAAGGCACCGTGGCACGACCGGCGGCGACCACGGTCGGGACGCTCACCTCGACCTCGGTCCGGCTGAAGCCATCGACCTCCGTGATCGCGACGAAGCGGAGGTGATCGGTGGACAGGGTGTGATATCGGTTGCGGATCTCGAGTGCGGTTCCGTCGAAGTCCAACTGAATCGGCGCATTGACCGCGGCAAACTCCGCCAGGCTCGGCATCGGAGTGCCCTCCGGCAACACCATCCCGTCCATCACGAAGTTGCCGTCGTGCACGATCTCGCCGAAGTCACCGCCGTACGCGTAGTACTCGATCCCGTCCTCGGTCCGGGCCAGCAGACCATGATCACGCCACTCCCAGATGAAGCCGCCGTGCAGTCGCGGGTAGCGCTCGACGAGCTCGTCGTACTCGCTCATCCCACCCGGGCCGTTGCCCATCGCGTGCGCGAACTCGCACAGAATGAACGGCTTGCTGCGTACCCGCGCAGCCTCCGTTGGACCGCAGCCGGTGATGTGGCCTCTCTCGGCGCCGATCGCCTCGGTCTCGACGAGGTTGGGATACATCCGGGAATAGACATCCGTGTACGCCGCGATCGCGTCGCCTTCGTAGTGCACCGGGCGGCCAGGATCGCGCTGGTGGACCCACTCCGACATGGCGGCCAGGTTGGTTCCGGTTCCGGACTCGTTGCCGAGCGACCACATGATCACCGAGGCAGAGTTCTTGTCGCGCTCCACGCTGCGCTGGATCCGATCGAGGTAGGCCTCCGCCCAACGCGGATCGGCGCTCGGATTGCCGCGCCAGCCTCCGACCACGAAACCGTGCGTCTCGAGGTCACACTCGTCGATCACCCAGAAACCCAGCTCGTCCGTCAGCTCCAGAACTCTTGGGTGCGGCGGGTAGTGGCTGGTCCGAATCGCGTTCACGCCAGCCCGCTTCATTCTGATCAAGTCGGCTCGCGCGAAGTCTTCGTCGAATACCCGGCCGAGCAGCGGGTGCGTCTCGTGCCGGTTCATGCCTCGAAAGATCACCTGTGCACCGTTGACGGTCATGATCTCGCCGCTGATCCTGACCGTCCGGAAACCCACACGAAGCGTCACCGCTTCCCCGGCCGAGCGAACGATCGCCGAGTACAGCCGCGGCGACTCCGCGCTCCAAGGCTCGACGCTGCCGACCCCGAACGGGGCAACGTCCGAGGGGGTCTGGAAGCTCCGAGCGACGGAGAGCTCAGGAATCTCTACGCGAATCGGAAAGGCGGCGGGCGAGGCGGTCAGCTCTGGCTCGATCAGGCCGGTTCCGTCGCGCTGCCACGAGGTCCGCAGCCAGACATCATCGATCGCTCCGGCGGGGCGACCCAGCAGGGTGACGTCGCGGAAGATTCCCGGCAGCCACCACTGATCTTGGTCCTCGAGGTAGCTGCCTGATGACCACTGCGTGACCCGGACCATGATCACGTTTTGACCGGGCCGCACCACACCGCTGACGTCGAATTCCTGGACCAGCCGGCTGCCCTTGCCGACGCCGATCTCCTCACCGTTCAACCAGATGCGGTAGATCGACTCCACGCCGTCGAAGCGAAGCAGCACTCGCTCGACGTCCCACTGGGGGAGCTGAAAACTGCGGCGATAATCGCCGGTCGGATTGTCGTCCGGCACGTACGGAGGATCGACCGGAAAGGGATAGCGCACATTCGTATAGATCGGCCGCCCGTAGCCGCCGCCATGCAGCACCCAATGCGAGGGCACAGCCAGCACATCCCAGTCCGAGTCGTCGAAGTCCGGCCGAGCTGGGTCGTCGCCCAGGCCACGGCAGGACGGGGCCCAGCGGAAACGCCAATCCCCGTTGAGGTCGAGCTGCGGAGCATCCGATCGAACCCAGGATCGCGGAGGGCTTCGTCGACCAGAGCCGGGATGGAAGTCCTCGAGATAGTCGGCCACGTCGAACGAGCCTAGTGCGCATTGCAGCCCCTCAGCCTCGACGAAGTCGCGCACCGTGTCGCCAGATGGGTAACATTCCGTACTTGGCTGGCGAAGGACGTCAGGCCGCATGGAGTGCCGGTTGACGGGTGGCCGGCAATGAGAGGTCACGCATCGTGGGTTCGGTCATCAAGAAGCGCCGCAAGCGGATGGCGAAGAAAAAGCACCGCAAGCTGCTCAAGCGCACTCGCATCCAGCGTCGTCGCGCCGGCAAATAGGCCGCTTCGAAGAACCCATGCCACGGGTCGTTCTGGTCACTGGGGTCTCCCGAGACCTAGCTGCCCGCTTCGCCCGCACGCTGGCCGCTGAAGATCAGTGCACCGTGGTCGGAGTCGATCTGACGCCACCGCGGCACGATCTGGGCAATGCCACTTTCCTTCGCGCGGACATCCGCAACCCGCTGATCGCCAAGGTGATCGCGAGCCGGGACGTCGACACCGTCGTACACCTGGCCATGGTGGCTACGCCATCGGGCGCCGGCACTCGGTCGTCGATGAAGGAGATCAACGTCATCGGCACCATGCAACTGCTCGCCGCGTGCCAGAAAGCTGAGACGCTGCGCAAACTTGTGGTCCAGAGCTCGGTCTCCGTTTACGGCGCCTCGCCGCGGGATCCTGCGAAGTTCACCGAGGACATGTCGCCTCGGGTCCAGCCAAGGACCGGCTTCGGGAAGGACTCGGTCGAGATCGAAACCTATGTTCGCGGACTGGCCCGTCGCCGTCCCGACGTCGTGGTCAGCACGCTGCGGCTGGCCAACTTGATGGGCGCCGGCGTCGACAGCCAGATCACCCGCTACTTGCAGTTGCCGGTGGTGCCGCGGGTGATGGGATTCGATGCTCGGCTTCAGTTCTTGCACCCCAGCGATGCCGTGGACGCTTTCGTGATGGTGACCGACCAGGACCTGCCGGGCACGTTCAACGTGGCGGCTGACGATATGGTCACCTTGACGCAGGCGCTGCGGATGATGGGTCGACCCAGTGTCGGCGTCCCTCAGCCGCTGGCCCCAATCGTGGCCGTGATGGGCCGACAGGCCAGGCTGCTTGACTTTTCCACCGACCAGATCAACGCCTTGACGTACGGTCGTGGCATGGACACGAGCCGGTTCCGGACGACCACTGGTTTCTGGCCTGCCTACACCAGCAAGCAGGCGCTGACCGAATTCGTCGCGGCGTCTACACCCGGCATGCTGAGTCGCAACCGGGTCGAAGCCCTCCTCGATCACCTCAGCCGCGCGGCCAACGCCTCCCCGGTGGACGACAGCCGTGGCTGACGCGGAGATCATCGACTTCACCAGGGAGCCGGCCGGCCGAGGTACACGTCATTCGCGCAGAGCCGAGCCGCTGACTGAGCCGGACGCTCCCGAGGTGGAAGAGCCCACCGAATCCTCGCGGTCGGACAATCCGGTCGGCCTGCTCAGCGACCTGGCTCACCTGGCAGGGCAGAGCGTGGCCGCACTGAGTTCGATCCCGATCCGCGCGCTGCGCCAGCTCACGAGCGACCCGGTCAGGGCCGCGCTGACCGTCGCCCAAAGGCTCGGGGTCGCCTGGCCGGTCGGCCTGGACGACGCGGTTGATTTCGCGCGAGCGCGGTTGTCGGGTGACTACGCGATCGATGAGTTCGGCTTCGATCCCGAATTCACCGAACAGATCGTCCTGCCCCTGCTGAGGCCCCTGGTCCAGTCGTGGTTCCGCGTCGAGTTACGCGGCGCAGAAAACCTGCGGATGTCCGGATCAGCGTTGCTGGTGTCCAACCACGCCGGCACCTTGCCAATGGACGGCATGGTGCTGCACTCGGTCATCTACGACGAGATTGGCCGCCATGTCCGGATGCTCGGCGCGGACTTATTGTTCTCGACGCCGTACTCCGCCGATCTCGCTCGCAAGATCGGAACCACGCTGGCCTGTCAGGAGGACGCCGAGCGCCTGCTGGCAAATGATCAACTCGTCGCCGTCTTCCCGGAAGGCTTCAAGGGGCTCGGAAAGCCGTACACAGACCGCTACAAGTTGCAGCGGTTCGGCCGTGGCGGTTTCGTGTCTGCCGCCGTACGGGCACAGGTGCCGATCATCCCCGTCTCCATCGTCGGCTCTGAGGAGATCTATCCGCTGATCGCCAGCGCGCCCGCCCTCGCCCGAGCCATGGGCCTCCCGTACTTCCCCATCACGCCGTTCTTCCCCTGGCTCGGCGTGCTCGGCCTCATTCCCTTACCCAGCAAATGGGTGATTTCGATCGGTGAGGCGATCACCACGGACGAGCTGCCGACGGGGGCCGCTGACGATCCCATGATCGTGTTCAACGTCACCGATCAGGTCCGGGAGACCATTCAGCAGACCTTGTACGCCTTACTCATGCAACGGCGCGTCGCATTCTTCTAGCATATTGACTATGGCGTCTCCCTAGCCAATACTGCAAGGGTGACGAAGACCGAGCGCGTCCCGCCTCGCAGTTACCGCTCGGATCGGCGCACGACACAGGCGCGCCTGACGAGGCAACGCGTGTTGAGCGCCGCGACGGCGGTGTTCCTCGCCCGAGGGTATGCGGGAACAACGATGCGAGCGATCGCCAGCGAGGCGAATGTCTCCCTGCCCACGGTCGAAGCGCTCTTCGGAACCAAATCGGGCATCCTCAAGGCAGCCATCGATGTGGCCATCGCCGGCGATGACGAGCAGATTGCCGTTCTCGATCGCGACTGGGCTCGGGCCGCCGCGCAGGCTCCGACAATCGAGGAGTTCCTGGCGATCGCCGCTGGGGTGATCACACCGGCGCAGGCCCGCTCGGCGGGACTGGTGCTGGCCTTGTTCGAGGGGTCCTCCGCGGACGCCGAACTGGCGCGTCTGGCCAATCAGATGATCACCTCGCGTGCCGAAACGGCCCGCTGGCTGGTCGACACCATGATCACCAAGGGCGCGCTCCGGGACGGATGCACCAGGAGCGAGGCAATCGACACCATGTGGATCCTGATGGATCCCGCGGTCTACGACCGGCTCACCCGGCAGCGTCAGTGGACCAGCCGGCAATACCAGAGGTGGTTCGCCGGCTCGGCGTATCGGCTCCTGGCCAACGATCTGGGAGCGCATCCCACCACCAAGAAAGAGGAGCACCGATGAACGACCATGATCACAGTTCGCAGGGCCCGCGCACGGCGCACGGTCAGATCGGCTACGTGCAGATTCCCGCGGTCGACATCGCCCGCTCCGCCGGCTTCTACGAGATTGTGTTCGGCTGGTCCACCGAACTCACCTACGGCAGCTTCGAGGCGCCTGGCATGATCGGCCAGTTCACGACCGAGCTGAAGCCCACCTCCGCCGGAGGACCGGTTCTGTGGATTTCCGTGAAGGACCTTCGGCCGGCGCTCACAGACGTCGTGGCCTGCGGCGGCACCGTGCATGGGCGTCCGGCCCTCGACAATGGCGAGCGCTGGCTCGTCGAGGTCGACGACCCCGCCGGAAACCGGATTGGCATTGTCGTTCCCGCCCGCCGGGCACAGCCGCAGACCATGATCGCGGTTCGCGATGTCGAAGCATCCAGCCAGTGGTACCAGCAGCTCCTCGGACTTTCGAGCGACCACGGCGGCGCGGAGTACGAGCGGCTGCTCTCCGACGGCGCTCTTGTCCTGCAGCTTCACCAGCGAGAGACCGCTCACCATCACGGGCAGATCGGTGATCCGACCCGCGAGGTGGGAAACGGAGTGCTGCTCTGGTTCGGAGAAGTCGCCGCCTTCGACGACGTCGTTGTTCGGGCCGAGCAGCTCGGCGCTCCCGTCGTTCGACCACTGCACCGAAACCCGCCCGAGGGCCACGGCAACGGTCCGGGACACCGTGAGATCTGGATATCTGATCTCGACGGCTACACCGTGGTAATCGCCAGTCCGGACGGGGAGGCGTACGAGCCGGTCTGACTGCGCCGTGGCGTGTCTAATCTGACCTTGTGTTCTGGGCGCTGGCGTTGATCTTGATCGCGGTCGCCGCCTTCTCGGTCGGCGTCGCCTTGTTGCCGCGGCGCGCCGACGCCGGTACTGGGGCATTCGAGCCGGTACAGCTGCGGGGTTTCCTTTACGTCGGAGCCGGCGCACTCGCTCTGCTGGCGCTCGCCGTGATCATCCTGGGCCTGACCCGCGACGACAGCGGTGTCGCAGAAGCCCTGGCGGTGCTCGGCTTCTTCGGCTACGCGCTCTATCTCGGTGCGGCCGCGTTGATCATGGTCCTCGGGCGGCGGCGCAGCTGATCGGTCAGCGCCGCAGCGCCCGGTTCACAGCGAGTCCCGCGGCTACGGCGCCCGCCGCCGCCCCCGTGGCACCGGCTCCCACCAGTCCCAGTCGTACCGCTTTACGGCCGGAGCGATAGTCGCGGATGGCCCAGTCGTGCTCCTCGGCGTGGACGAGCAGGCGTCCGTCAGGATTGATCGCACAGGGATGGCCGACGAGCGACAGCATCGGCAGGTCGTTGTAGGAATCCGAGTAGGCCCAGCAGCGGGCAAGATCAAGTCCGTGTTCGTGAGCAAGTGCTCGTACGGCTTCCGCCTTGGCCGCACCGTGCAGCAGCTCGCCCTTCAACCGCCCGGTGTAGACGCCGTCGTGGTGCTCCGCGGTGGTGCCGAGCGCGCCTGTCAAACCGAGCCGGGCGGCGACGATGCCTGCCATCTCGACGGGTGCGGCCGTGACCAGCCACACCTGCTGACCCGCATCGAGATGCAACTGGGCAATCGCGCGGGTACCCGGCCAGATCCGGCTGGCAAGCGACTCGTCGTAGATCTCCCGGGCGACCTCCTCCACCTCGCTGACCCGCCGTCCGGCGATGAACCCCAGAGTGGCGTTGCGGGCGGCCTCGATGTGTTGCGGCTTCTCCCGGCCGACGAGCCGGAAGTAGGTCTGCACCCAGAGCGCCTTGACGATCACGCGTGTCGGGAAGAAGTCTCGGCGATAGAGCCCTTTGGCGAGGTGGAAGAGGGATGCCCCTTGGACGACCGTGTTGTCCAGGTCGAAGAAGGCCGCCGCGGCCGGATCCGCCGTGATCAGCGCCTCGGCCCTGCCCATTGATGGCTTTTGGTCGACCTCGACCGCCGACGCACTCACGCCGGGCAGCGACTCGACCTTTTCGGTGGTCGCGGACTCGTCGGGCGCCGATCGTCGCCTGCCGCGTCCCACCACGCATCAACCCTACGGTTTCGGTGGAGTGCGGCCGCTGGGGACTGCCTGCCCATGGCCGGTTAGCTGCCGTCTCGTCGGCGTGTCGAGCGATGAGCAGGCGATATTCAGCGCTGTGCCAGACTTCACGCGTGGAGCAGCCGCAACCGGATGTCTCGGCCGGGTCGCCCTTCACCAATGTGGCTCAGCTCGTGGCAGAGCAGGCGGCTGGGCGCCCGGACACTATCGCGATCGCCGAGCCTGGAACCGCGCCCCGGACGCTGACCTGGTCTGAGCTCGACGCTGAGGTCACCGCGGTGGCCGCGGGGCTGGTGGCACATGGCCTGGTGGCTGGACACCGAGTCGCTCTGTTGGGTCAGAACAGCATCGACTTCGTGGTCACCTACCTGGCGGCGCTACGCGCAGGCTACGTCGCGGTACCCATGAACACGCAGTCCACGGTGGACGACGTGCGTGCGATGCTGCAGGACAGCGGCGCGCGGGTCCTTTTCGTCTCACCCGACCACCAGCAGAGCGGCGCCGACTTCGGCGACGTCCACCTCGTGACGCTGTCCCCGGAAGCTCTCGGCGCCCTGTCCGAGCAGGGCGAGGTCACCTCACCCCAAGACCATGAAGCACTGGCAGTCCTCCTCTACACCGCCGGTACCTCCGGCCGACCGAAAGCCGCCATGCTGACCCACCGGGCACTGCTCAGCCATCTGGAGCAGATCGCCCCCTTCGGCATCGTCGAGCCGGAAACGACGATCCTCGCGGTGCTGCCGCTGTTCCACGTGTACGGGTTGAACGCCGTCTTGGGCAGCTGGCTGCGAGGCGGTGCCCGACTGGTGGTTGTCGATGGGTTCGGCGCCGACTTCTTCGACATCGTGCGGGGGAATGGCGTTACGAATCTGCCAGTTTCGCCGGCTGTGCTGGCCCGAATGCTGGCTTCCGACCAGCTGGCCGATGGGCTCCGCACCGTGAGAACCGTGGTTTCCGGTGCGGCGCCGCTGCGGGATGACCTGCGGCTTGCCTTCACCGAACGCACCGGCCTGCGGGTCGAGCAGGGCTACGGCCTGACCGAGGCCGGTCCGGGCATATCGGCGACCTTGGGCCGCCCGCTGCTCGGCCACGGTCACGTCGGCCGTGCGTTGCCCGGCGTCGATATCCGGATCGGTGACGGGAGCGAGCCCGGCGAACCGAGCGAGATATTCATTCGTGGCGCCAATCTGTTCTCAGGCTATTGGCCGTCGGGGGAGGGTGGCCCCGATGCCGAGGGGTGGTTTGGCACCGGCGATATCGGTTACCTCGCCGAAGGCGAGCTGTTCCTGGTCGACCGGTCGCGCGAGTTGATCATCGTCAACGGGTTCAACGTGTACCCGGCGGAGGTAGAGGAAGCGATCTTTGAACTCGCCGAAGTCGAGGCTGTAGCCGTCGTGGGCCGGCCCGACGTCCGGACGGGCGAGCAGGTTGTGGCCTTTGTGACCGGTAGTGCCATCAGCGTTGACGATGTCCATGCGCACTGTGCGGTCCGGCTGGCCAAGTTCAAGCGCCCGCGCTTGGTCCGGCTCGTCGACGAGCTGCCCCGCGGCGCCACTGGGAAGGTGCAGAAAGGGCGCCTGCGGCACAGCCTGTTGGATCCCCAGCCCCAGCCCGCCGCCGAAGGCTGAAGATGCCGATCAGCGGGGATGAACCGAGGGTGGTCGTGCTGACGCGGCCAGGCTGCCACCTCTGTGACGTTGCGATCGAGGTGATCGACTCGGTCTGCGCCGAGACCGGAGACTCCTACGAGGAGCGCAACGTCGACCGCGATCCGGAGCTCAAGCGACGCTACAGCGACCAGGTTCCAGTGACTTTCGTCGACGGCCGACAGCACGACTTCTGGCGGGTTGATCCCGATCGGCTACGGGCGGCCCTGCGGGCCTGAAGGTATTTGTGCACCCCTTCACAAGCTCCTAGAGTGAAAGCAGCTCGACTGCCAAGGCCGTTGACCGAGGAGTTGCGTGACCGCCGCCGACACCCGACAGACTTCAGGCTCGGCCCTTCGACAGGATCCCAGTACCGGCCTGGGCCGACAGGGCAGTGATCTGCTCCGCCACCTCGACGCCGGCCAGAGCAAGGAGATACCCGACGCCACGATCGCCCGGCTGCCGGTATACCTCCGCGTGTTGAACCAGCTCGCCGACGCCGGGATCGACACCGTACGCAGCGGCGCGTTGGCCGAGGCGGCCGGAGTCAATTCGGCGCAGCTGCGCAAGGACTTGTCCCACCTCGGCTCCTACGGCAGGCGTGGCGTCGGCTACGACGTCGGCTACCTCCGGCTACAGATTGGCCGCCAGGTCGGATCCACGTACGACTGGCCGGTGATCATCGTCGGGCTGGGCAATCTCGGCACCGCACTGGCCAACTATTCAGGCTTCTATTCCCGCGGCTTTCGTGTCGTCGGTCTGATCGACCCGGCTCCCGATCTGGTGGGCAGGATGATTCACGGCCTCGCCATTCGCGACCTCGCCGAACTGGAGGACGTCGTGGCCAGCACCGCCGCGGCCATCGCCGTCATCGCCACACCGGCCGAAGCTGCCCAGGCTGTGGCCGATCGGCTCGTCGACGTCGGCGTGACCAGTATCCTCAACTTCGCCCCCACCGTGCTCGTGGTGCCGGAGGGTGTGAACGTGCGCAAGGTTGATCTTGGCCAGGAACTCCAGATCCTCGCCTACCACGAGCAACGTGCTCGTGTCGATGACCCGGGAGTATCGCGATGAGCATTCTCGCCCTGAGCGTGTCGCACAAGACCGCTCCGGTCGAGGTCCTGGCGCGTCTTGCTCTCGACACCCCGACGTCGACCAAGCTGGTGGACGCGCTGCTTGCCAGCGAGCATGTCGATGAGGCGATCGTCTTGTCGACCTGCAACCGGACCGAGATCTATGCCGCGGTGTCCAGATTCCACGGCGCCCTGGACGACACCTCGACCACGCTGGCCGAATTCGCCGGCATGAGCGCCGCCGACCTTCAGGCAGCGTGTGCCGTCTACTTCGACGAAGGGGCTGTGGTTCACACATTCTCGGTGACCTCCGGCTTGGATTCGGTCGTGGTCGGCGAAAGCCAGGTGCTCGGACAGGTGAAGGCGGCGCTTACCCACTGCCAGGCCATCGGCAGCGTAGGGACTGTGCTCAACACGTTGTTCCAATCGGCCATCCGAGTGGCCAAGCGCGTGCACTCCGAAACCGGCATCGGTTCCGCGGGGCGCTCGCTCGTCACGGCGGCGTACGATCTGCTGACCCGCCGTTGCGGCGAGCTGGCCGGTCAGCGGATGTTGGTGGTCGGCGCCGGCGCCATGGCCGGTCTGGCCGCCCGTACCGCAGCGGAGGCCGGCGCGGTGGTCACGTGTGCGAACCGTACGTTCACCAGGGCTGAGCGGCTCGCGGCAGCCGTCGGCGGAGCGGCGGTGGAGCTTTCTGAGCTGCCAAGTGCGCTGCAAGAAACCGATGTGCTGGTGACCTGCACGGGTGCGAAGGCCGTAGCGATCACCCCAGCAGATCTGGCCGGTACGCCAGTGGGCGGCGTCGTCGACCTCGCCCTCCCTGCGGATGTCGACCCAGCAGTGACTGACCTGGGAATCGAGTTGGTCAACCTCGAGCGTCTGGTGGCCGAGCAGAACGACACCGGAACAGGAGCTGAAGTGGAATTCGCCCGTGACTTGGTCCGGCAGGAGGTCGATGAGTTTCTTGGCCTTCGCCGTTCCGCCCAGGTCGCGCCCACAGTTGTCGCTCTCCGTTCCATGGCCTCCAGCGTCGTCGCTGCGGAGCTGGGCCGCCTCGACAGCAAGTTGCCCCACCTCGGTGCTCGGGAACGAGCTGAGGTTCAGCGGACAGTCAGCCGGATCGTTGACAAGCTGCTCCATCAGCCCACCGTGCGCGTTCAAGAGTTGGCCGCCGATCCGGATGCGCTCGACTACGCCGCCGCACTGCGGGAGCTGTTCGCCTTACACCCGCAGTCGGTGGCGGCCGTGATGTCGACCGACGTGCCGCGATGACCATGCCGTTTGACAAGTACGGCGGCCTCGCCTGAGCGTGACTGCTGAACTACGGATCGGCGCTCGCAAGTCGCCCCTGGCCCGCGCCCAGGTCGATGTCGTCGTGGACCTCCTTGCCGCACGCGGCGTGCAGCTCTGCCTACGTCGGCATCACCACCACCGGGGACGTCGACTTCCGCCAGCTGACCGAGATCGGTGGCACCGGTGTCTTCGCCAGTGCAGTCCGCGGGGCGCTGCGCGACGGGTCGGTTGACCTCGCAGTGCACTCGCTCAAGGACCTGCCGACGCTGCAGCCCGATGATCTTGAGATCCTCGCCATCCCCGAGCGTGAGGACAGCCGCGACGTCCTGGTCGGGTGCGGGCTCGATGATCTCGAAGACGGATCCCGGGTCGGTACCGGAGCTCCGCGCAGGGCACTGCAGATGTTGGACTGGGCGCGCCGCCGAGGGATCGAGATCGAGATCGTTCCGGTTCGCGGCAACGTCGGCACCCGCCTCCATCTGGTCGCGACCGGTCAGGTCAGCGCGGTGCTGCTGGCGGCGGCGGGCCTACGTCGCCTTGGCTATCTGGATTTGGAGGTTTCTGACAACTCGGACATCGTTGTCAACGGCTCGCCGGCCCAAGTGTTGAGCCCGACAGAGATGCTTCCTGCGCCGGGTCAAGGGGCCCTTGCTTTGGAGGTCTCCACGACTCTGAGTCGCGATCTGCGCACCGCAATAGCGGGCCTTGACGATCCGCGTTCGCGGGCGGAATCCCTTGCGGAGCGTGGGTTTCTGGCCGCTCTCGAGGCCGGCTGCACAGCACCGGTGGGTGCGCGTGCCGTTGTCAAATCTGTCCGTGATACAAGCATCGATTTGACTCTGGCCGCTGTAATTGGGAGAACGTTATCGAGCAGCTTGTCAGAACCGGCCAAGAGCCCACCATTTCGCCTCGAAGTGCACGGCTCGACGTCAGATCCGGCCGCTTACGGGGCGGCGACCGGACGTACGGCGCTGGCTGAGCTGCGCGACCTACAACGCTCTCGGCGCCCAGGTGCCGAGGCCGAACAATAGAACTGCGAGATCAGTGTGAGCACACCGTCCGTACGCAAGTCCCGCAGCCAGGTGACCTCGGCAAATCCCCCCGCGCCGACAGCTCGAGGACGGGTGATCTTCGTGGGCACCGGTCCCGGTGATCCCGATCTGCTGACGCTCGGTGCCATTGCGGCTCTGGCCGATGCCAGCGCGGTGATCTTGGATCACGAGCGGCAGGCCGAAATACTGGCGCACCCGGCGATCACGCTGGCCTCGGGAGCCGAGGTCTCAACCCTGGGTCTGTCCGAGGCCGGCAAGCCGCTCACCCCGTCGGCCCGGGCCAAGATCGTGATCAAGCACGCGTCTGCTGGACGTCGGGTGGTGCGCCTGGTGAGCGGCGATCCCTTCTTGGACAACGCGGTGGCCGACGAGGCGGCCGCCTGCGTTCGCGGCGGGATCGACTTCGAAGTGGTGCCGGGAGTGTCGAGCCTGACCGCCGTGCCGGAATATGCGGGCATCGACCTCATTCACGCCGGCGGGGTCCACTTCGCCTCGGTGACCGACGGCAAGTTCAGCAAGGTGAACACCTCGCAGTGGGGCCTGGTGCCGACCGTCGTGGTGAGCACTGTGGTGTCCATGGTCACCGGATTGGTGGAGGCGGCCCGGGCCGCCGGCCGGCCCGACGATGACCACGTGGTCGCGACCCTGCACGGCGGCAGCACCGAGCAGGTCACGATCACCACCAGCCTGGCCGAGTTGGTGTCCGCGGTGCGCGCAGTCCGCCCGCCGGCGAGCGACCCGGTGCACGTGATCATGGGCAACGCCGCGGAGCAGCGGCAGGAGCTCAGCTGGTACGAGACCAAGCCGCTCTTCGGCTGGCGGGTCCTCGTGCCGCGGACCCGCGACCAGGCGGCGCCGATGGTGGCCAGATTGCGGACCTACGGCGCGCACAGCGAGGAGGTGCCAACCATCTCCGTCGAGCCGCCGCGCAGTCCGCTGCAGATGGACAAGGCCGTCCGGGGTTTGGTCGAAGGCCGCTACGAGTGGGTCGCCTTCACCTCAGTCAATGCGGTCCGGGCCGTCCGCGAGAAGTTCGAGGAGTACGGGCTGGATGCCCGCGCCTTTTCCGGCCTCAAGGTCGCAACGGTTGGTGAGGTGACTGCGCACGCCTTGCAGGCTTGGGGCATCGAACCTGACCTGGTGCCCTCTGGCGAGCAGTCCGCCGCCGGCCTCGCTGCCGAATTCCCGCCGTACGACGACGTCCTCGATCCGATCAACCGGGTCTTTCTGCCGCGGGCAGACATCGCCACCGAGACCCTGGCGGCAGGACTTCAGCGGCTCGGCTGGGAGGTGGAGGACGTGACCGCCTACCGCACGGTCCGAGCCGCCCCGCCGCCCGCCTCCGTTCGGGAAGCGATCAAGACCGGCAAGTTCGACGCCGCCGTCTTCACCTCGTCCTCGACGGTACGCAACCTGGTCGGCATCGCCGGCAAGCCGCATCCGTCGACGATCGTTGCGGTGATCGGCCCAGCCACAGCCAAGACCTGCGAGGAGCACGGCCTCCGCGTCGACGTCATCGCCGCCAAGCCGTCCGTCGTCGAACTCGCTGACGCTCTCGCGAGCTTCGCTGCCACCCGCCGCGACGGCCTGATCGCTGCCGGTGAACCGGTGCTCAAGCCATCGCAGCGTCGCGCTCCGGTGCGCCGCACGCGGCCCTGATCATGATCATTTGCTGTCGATGATCACCCGGCCGAGACGCCTGCGTACCACGCCGGTCATGCGGGCGATGGTCGCCGAGACCAGCGTTGACCCGCGGCAGTTGATCTTGCCACTGTTCGTTGTCGAGGAGCTCAGCGAGCCGCGGCCGATCCGGGCCATGCCCGGGGTCCTTCAGCACACCCTGGACAGTGTTCGAAAGACAGCGGTAGAGGCGGCTGACGCTGGGCTGGCGGGCGTAATGATCTTCGGCATTCCGGCGCACAAGGACGCTCGGGGATCGGCTGCCGTCGATCCGCGCGGAATCCTCAGCCTCGCGTTGGGTGCAGTTCGTGAGGAGGTCGGCGACGACTGCCTGGTGATGTCAGACGTCTGCCTGGACGAGTACACCGACCACGGCCACTGCGGAGTGTTGACGTCATCTGGCGCCGTGGATAACGACGCCACCGTGGAGATTTACGCTCAGATGGCGGTTCTGCACGCGCAGGCCGGTGCGCACGTTGTCGCGCCCAGCGGCATGATGGACGGTCAGGTCAGCGCTATCCGGTCTGCCTTGGACGTTGCCGGGGCGATCGATACCGCGATCTTGGCCTACGGCGCGAAGTACGCCTCGGCGTTCTACGGCCCCTTCCGGGAAGCGGTCGCCTCGTCTCTGGTCGGTGATCGCAAGACCTACCAGCAGGATCCGGCCAACGTCCGTGAGGCGCTGCGCGAGGTCGCGCTCGATGTTGCCGAAGGCGCCGACCTCGTCATGGTCAAGCCGGCACTCGGGTACCTGGACGTGCTGCGGGCCGTACGGGAAGCGGTCGACATCCCCGTCGCCGCTTACAACGTCTCCGGCGAATACGCGATGATCGAGGCTGCGGCCGCCAACGGCTGGATCAACCGCGAGGCGGCTATCGCCGAAACGCTGATCTCCATCCGCCGAGCCGGGGCGGACGTGATCTTGACCTACTGGGCACTTGAGTGGGCCCATCGACGCCGCGGATGAGTCGCGACGACGAACTCGGCGGCGGCCTTTGCGCGCGCCCAGACCGTGATACCGGGCGGCGTGAATTCGCCGGTCCGTGCCTTCCGGGCGGTCGGCGGAAACCCACGCTTCATCGCCCGCGCCTCCGGCGCGTATCTCTACGACGTCGACGGCAACGAGCTCGTCGACCTGGTGTGCTCCTGGGGCCCGATGCTGCTTGGCCACGCCCATCCGGAAGTCCTCTCGGCGATCGCCCAGGCGGCATCGGGAGGCACCTCGTTCGGGGCGCCGACAGTGGCGGAAGTCGACCTTGCCGCCGAGATCGTCGGCCGGACCCCCGTCGAGCAGGTTCGGCTGGTGAACTCCGGCACCGAGGCGACCATGTCGGTGCTCCGCCTGGCCCGGGGCGTCACCGGCCGGGACAAGATCATCAAGTTCGCCGGCTGCTACCACGGCCACGTGGACGCGCTGCTTGCCGCCGCCGGTTCTGGGGTCGCGACGCTGGGCATCCCTGGCACGCCAGGCGTCACGTCGGCAACGACGGGGGACACGATTGTCGTGAGTTACAACGATCGGGCCGCCGTACGCGAGGCATTCGAGACCCATGGTGATCAGATCGCAGCAGTGATCACCGAGGCTGCGGCGGGCAACATGGGGGTCATCCCGCCCGGGGTCGAAGCCGGCATCGGATTCAACGCCTTTCTGGCTGATATCGCGCACGCCCACGGTGCACTGTTCGTCTCCGACGAGGTGATGACCGGCTTTCGAGTCAGCCGCTCCGGACAGTTCGGGCTTGACGGCGTCGAGCCCGACCTGATGACCTTCGGCAAAGTGATGGGCGGTGGATTTCCGGCGGCTGCATTCGCCGGCCGGACCGAGCTGATGCAGCACCTGGCGCCGGTAGGCGATGGTCTACCAAGCAGGCACTCTGTCGGGCAATCCGGTCGCCACCGCTGCGGGTCTCGCGACGCTGCGCCTGGCGACCGATGACGTCTATGCCTGCGTCGATCGAGCTTCCGATCAGCTGCGGACCGAGATCACCACGCCCTGACCGCGGCCGGTGTTGCGGCATCGTCATCCAGAACGCCGGGAACTTGTTCAGCGTCTTCTTCGTCCCCGAGAACGTGACCGCCGTACCGGACTACGCCACTGCAGTCACCCAGTCGACCTCCCGCTACGCCGCGTTCTTCCACTCGATGCTGGACGACGGCGTCTACCTGCCACCCAGCGCGTTCGAAGCTTGGTTTTTGTCGGCCGCGCACGATGATGGTGCCATGAACCGGATCGTCGCGGCGCTGCCCGCCGCCGCCAGCGCCGCAGCAAAGGCCTGACAGATGCCTCCACAAAGGACAATCCTTCACCTGGTCCGCCACGGAGAGGTGTTCAACCCTGCGGGCGTCCTTTACGGCCGGTTGCCGGACTACCACCTTTCCGACGTCGGCCGTGAGATGGCTGAGCGGGTGGCCCGTGACCTGGGCGAGCGCGACATCGTCCATCTCCGCTGCTCTCCTTTGGAACGCGCCCAGGAGACCATGGCGCCGCTGGCGGCCGAGTTGGGTCTTCCCGTCACTCTCGACGGCCGCGTCCTGGAGGCCGAGAACTACCTCCAGGGGCTGAAGGTGTCGTTCCCCAGTACCCTGCGCAGCCCCAGGAACTGGCGCCATTTCCGAAATCCGCTGACGCCGAGCTGGGGTGAGCCGTACAAGGCGATCGTTGCTCGGATGCGGGCGGCGATGAAGGACGCTCAAGACGCGGCGTACGGACACGAGGCTGTCATCGTCTCCCACCAGCTGCCGATCTGGATGGCCCGCTGCAACGCCGAAGGTCGCCGACTCATCCACGACCCGCGGCGGCGCGACTGCTCTCTCGCCAGCGTGACGTCCTTCACCTATCTCGACGGCCGGCTGACGTCAGTGACCTACCGCGAACCGGCGGCTGACCTGTTGCGGGGCACCGCCAAGAAGAAGTCGGTCGCAGGCGCCTGAATGCCCCTGGAGGAAAGTGCTGGGAAATGACACGCCGGAGCGTCGCCGTCGTGTCATCCGCCAGCTCTTTTCTCCGGTGCTTCTTGTTCTGGGGCTGATGCTGCTCAGCGGCTGTGCAGCGCCGAGCCCCGGGGGTGGACAGGCAGGCTTCCCGCAGACCGAGCGCAATCTGACCCGGATCGCTCCACCAGAGCGCCAGATGTTGCCTGAGATCGCCGGCCCCGCCCTCGGTAGCCGGCAGACGCTGACCAGCCGCGGGTACCCCGGCAAGGTCCTGGTGATCAACGTCTGGGGATCCTGGTGCGCACCCTGCCGGAGTGAAGCCCCGGAGCTGGAGGCGGCCAGCAAGCAAACCAAGGACACCGCGCAGTTCCTCGGCATCACCAGCAAGGACCACGACCCGGCGCAGGCGATCGCCTTCGCCCGTGCCTTCTCGATCACCTATCCGTCGATCTTCGATCCGGCCGGGAAGGTGTTGTTGAACTTCGCCGAGGTGCTGCCGCCGAGTGCAATTCCGTCGACGATGATCATCGACAGCGAGGGCCGGTTGGCCGCCCGGGTGCTGGGTCCCATCACGAAGACCACCCTGGTCGACATGATCGACGACGTGGCGAGCGGCAGTTAGATGATCACCTTGGACATCGGCAGCTGGGCCGAGACTGCCGTCGGCGGATCCATGGCCTTGGCCCTGCCGGTAGCACTTCTGGCCGGACTGGTCGCCTTCTTCTCACCCTGCGTCGTGCCGCTGCTGCCGGGCTATCTCTCCTACGCCACCGGCCTCGGAGCAGCCGAGGTCATCGAGGGTCCGAAGCGCAAGAGCCGGATGCTGCTCGGCACGACCGGTTTCGTGCTCGGGTTCGCGGTCATCTTTGTGATCACCGGCGTCGTTGCCGGGTCAGTGGGTCGGGCACTGTACGAGTACCGAACCGTGATCAATCGAGTGCTCGGAGTGGTCGTCATCGTCCTCGGGTTGATCTTCGCCGGTCTCGTGCCGATCGGCCAGCGTGATCTGCGACTACACCGGGTTCCCGCGGTGGGAGTTGCGGCCGCGCCGCTGCTCGGGATGGTCTTCGCGCTCGGCTGGACACCGTGCATCTCTCCGACGCTCGGGGTAGTGGTCAATCTCGGTTTCAGCGAAGGCACTGCTGTCCGCGGTGGACTGCTCGGCTTCGTCTATGCCCTGGGGTTGGGCATCCCTTTCGTCCTTGCTGGGCTGGCGTTCTCCCGCATGTCGCGCGCAGTGGGGTTCCTCCGCCGCCATCAGCTGATGATCTCCAGGATCGGCGGCGTGTTGCTGGTGGGAGTCGGACTGATGCTCGTGACCGGCACCTGGGACGGGCTCACCAGCGCGCTGCGTCAGTGGGCCAGCGTCGTTCGAGACGCCGATCTGATGGCCGACACTCAAACTCGTGCCACCCAGACACCGGCCGCTGAGTCGGTGCAGCGGCCCGAACTGCCGGCGCTCGGCCCGGCGGGCGCGGTTCGGTTTCTGTGGACCCAGCTCACGTCCATGCGTACGGCGTTGGTGCTGCTCTTTGCGCTGGCCCTCGCGGCCATCCCCGGTTCGTTGGTCCCGCAGCGCAAAGTTTCGCCGGTCGCCGTTTCGGACTTTCTCCGCGAGCACCCCAGGATCGGGCCGATCTACGACGCGATCGGCATGTTCAACGTCTACAGCTCGCCATGGTTCTCGGCGATCTACCTGCTGCTTTTCGCCTCACTGGCCGGCTGCATCATCCCGCGGCTCGGGGTGTACGCGAAGGCGCTCAGGGCCCGTCCGCCGGCGACGCCCCGCAACCTGGGACGGCTCCCGGCGTACGCCCGAGCCGAAGTGCACACCACGGACGGGGTGTTGGAGCGGGCGGCGGCGACGTTGCGGCGGCAGCGCTATCGCGTCGACATCCGCGACGGCTCGGTGGCGGCCGAGCGGGGCTACCTCCGGGAGGCGGGCAATCTGCTCTTCCACATCAGCCTGCTCTTCTTGCTCCTCGGTGTCGCCACCGGCAGCCTCTTCGGTTTCCGTGGCACCAGCCTGGTCATCGTGGGCCAGGGTTTCGCCAACAACCTCACCCAGTACGACGACTTCTCCGCCGGTGCATCGTTTCGTGACTCCGATCTGCGGCCGTTCAGCCTTACCGTGAAGGACTTCCGGGTGCGCTTCGAGACGGGCAACGTCCAGCGAGGAGCTGCCAGGCTGTTCGCTGCCGATATCGAGGTCGTCGACCATCCCGGAGCCGCTCCGCGAGCGACCACGCTCGAGGTGAACAAGCCCCTGACGATCGGAGGCACCAAGGTTCACCTGATTGGCCATGGCTATGCACCGAGAGTGACGGTCAAGGATGGAAACGGCAACGTCGCGTACTCGGGTCCGGTGGTTTTCCTGCCCCAGGACGGCAACTTCACCTCGGCCGGCGCGATCAAGGCACCGGACGGGCGGCCGGAACGGCTTGCTTTTCAGGGCTTCTTCCTCCCCACGGCCCTGATTGACGAGCAAGGGCCTCGGTCGGTCTTTCCCGATGCGCTCAACCCGGCGCTGTTCCTGAATGCCTGGTACGGACCGCCGAAGGTGGAGACCGGCGTGCCGGAGAACGTCTACTCGCTGGACACCGCCGGCCTCTCCCAGTTCAAAGACGAGACCGGCCAGCCCTTGAGGTTCGCGCTCCAGACTGGCGACGTGATCCAGCTCCCGGACGGCAAGGGGTCCATCCAGATGGACGGCTGGGTTCGTTGGGTCAAGCTGCAGGTCGGCGAGACGCCTGGCCTGCCGATCTCGCTGGGTGCTGTCGGCGCGGCGGTTCTTGGGCTTTGCCTGTCGCTCTTCGTCAGGCCTCGGCGCGTCTGGATCAGGACCTCCGACCCGGAGGATGGCTCTAGTCTGGTGGAGATCGGCGGGTTGGACCGCGCGGACGCGCGCGCGGGGCTCACCGAGGACGTGGAAGAGCTGGCCAATCAGCTTGCCGCGCTCGAACCAGGACTGGCCGCAGCATCGAAGGGATCGGGTACGACGTGAATCTGGAGTACTACTCGAACCTGGCGTTCGTGACTTCGGTGGTGGTCTACGCGCTGGCCATGTTGGCCCACGCCGCCGAATGGGCGACCGCTCGAAAAGTGGATGCCGACTTCTCAGCCGAAGAGGCGCCCGAACCGGTCCTCGCCGGGGTCGGAGCGGGGGAGAGCGCCCCGAGCGACCCGAGGGCGGCACCGAGAGAAGGCGCCCAAACGGCAGCGCGCCCGTCTGACGGAGCCGGTCGGCGGCGCGTCGACCAGTTCGGCAGAATCGGCATCGCGCTGACCATCATCGGCCTGGGCCTCAGCGTTTGCGGCGTGGTGCTTCGGGGCCTGGCGGCGCACCGGGCGCCCTGGGGCAACATGTTCGAGTTCACCACCGCCGCCATGGTGTTCATCGTCGCGGGGTACCTGATCATGGTCTGGCGCGTCGGCCTGCGCTGGCTGGGGCTGCCCGTCGCGCTGCTCGCCACGATCGGCAACGGGCTCGCTGTCACTGTCTTCTACGTAGCCGTAGCGCCGCTCGTACCGGCCCTGCACTCAGTCTGGTTCCTCATCCACATCGTCGCCGCCGCCATCGCCGGCGCCGCCTTCAACGTTGGCGGCCTGATGGCCATCCTCTACTTGATCAAGAAGAGAGCCGAGGAGCGCGGGCAGGTTCGGGGCTATCTCACTCGGCTGCCCAGTGTGCGGCGGATGGATGTCTTGACCTACCGCTTCCACGCCTTCGCTTTCCCGCTATGGACCTTTACCGTGGCCGCCGGGGCGATCTGGGCCGAGTACGCCTGGGGCCGTTACTGGGGCTGGGATCCGAAGGAGACCTGGGCCCTGGTCACCTGGGTCATCTACGCCTGCTACCTGCATGCTCGCTCGACCGCGGGCTGGCGCGGCAGCCGCGCAGCGGTCATCGCCATCGTCGGCCTCGCCTCATTCTGGTTCAACTTCATCGGCATCAACCTGCTGGTCAGCGGGCTCCACTCCTACGCCGGCGTCTGAGGCCCACAAGGCTGATATCCACCACGACCGCACCGGACTTCCATGCTTCACGCGCATGTGCCGAGGTGAGCCTTGACAGGCCCCCCCGAGCCTGTTCCAGCACATCGTCGATGGTCTTGCGTCCGGTGCGGTCCGTGGTGGCTGGCGGGATGAGGACGCTCACCAGTTCACCCCGGCCAGTTTTGGAATCCAATAACTCTAACAGCCCACTCACAGGTTGATACCGGTTCATCTCAACCAATGTGGGCGAATAAACATGCAGCCTGACGGCAGGCGCAGGCCTGGCGTTGCCGACCCGATGGATGTTCCTCGGACCGATCAAGGTGCTGGCATGCTGCTCGCATGAGGTCTGTCGTGGACCAGCTCGCCGATCTCGCCAATCCTTCCTACGCCGAGGCGATGGCCCGGTATTTTCAGGTCAGGCCCGGCGGATACGGCGAGGGGGATTTCTTTCTCGGGATTCGGCTGAGCGAGCTTCGTAAGCTGGCGAAGCCCTACGTCAAGATCATCTACCGAAGCACAGACTGGCTGCCCCTGCTGACCAGCCCGATCCACGAGCACCGCCAGCTCACTGTTATTGATTATGGCTGGCCCGCTCGGCCCGTGGCGCCGACGCCGAGCAGACCCAGGTCTACCGCGACTACCTTGACCACACGGCCTACGTCAACAACTGGGATCTGGTGGACGTGAGCTGCGGTCCGATCGTCGGCCGATACCTGGAGGCCCGAGATCGCGCGCCCCTCTACGAGCTCGCGCGATCGTCACTCGTCTGGGAGCGGCGGATCGCCATAGTCAGCACTCAGCACTTCCTGCGGGCCGGAGAAACTCGAGAGCTGTTCACGATCGCTGAGCTGCTCCTGTCCGACGAGCACGACCTGATTCACAAGGCGGTCGGCTGGTCCCTGCGGGAAGCGGGCAAGCGAGTCGACCGGAACGGCCCTGCGGCAGTTTCTCGACGAGCACGCCGCGCGGATGCCTCGTACCGCGCTGCGTTACGCGATCGAGCATTTCGACCAGGCCGAACGGCAGCATTACCTCCGGCTGCGGCCCATGATCAACGCCGAGCACGGCGCGTTCCGGGAGACATGACCGCTCCAGCGAGCCGGATCGGTCCACCAGGCGACGCCGAACCTTCACCGGTCCATGCTCCATGCCGATGATCGACGCAGCAAGGCGCCATGGACCCGCGTGCTGAGACCTGATCGTCATTGCCATCGCCTGGCACGATGAGCACGTGCGGCATTTTGATCTGTGCATCATCGGCAGCGGATCGGCGAACACCATTCCCGGTCGACGGACGGCGGATCTGCAGATTGCCATGGTGGAAGGCGGCACGTTTGGTGGTATCTGCCTCAATGTCGGATGCATCCCGACCAAAATGCTGGTCTACCCAGCTGATCTTGCTCGGGTCCCGACACAGGCTGCGCGTCTTGGTGTTGATCTTGAGTTGCGCCGCACGCGGTGGCCCGACATTCGGGATCGCATCTTCGGGCGGATTGACGCGAAGTCGGCCTCCGGTGAGAAGTTCCGGGAGGACGATCCGTCGGTCACCCTCTTCCGCGAACCGGCCCACTTCATCGCTCCGCGCACCCTGGACGTGGGGCTTTCGGGCGTGATCACGGCGGACCGGTTCGTGATCGGCGCGGGCAGCCGGACGGTCATTCCCGATCTGGATGGACTGTCCGGGGTGGATTACCACACCTCGGACACCGTGATGCGAATCGCTGAGCTGCCGAAGTCCATGGTCATTCTCGGTGGCGGTGACGTCGCTGCTGAGTTCGCGCACGTCTTCTCCGCGCTCGGTACTCAGGTGACGGTGATCAATCGGTCGTCTGCGCTGTTGCGCAAGGAAGATCGCGAAGTGTCGGAGCGCTTCACCGAACTGTTCACTGAGCGGGCGACGCTGCTGCTCGACACCACGGTCGACCGGGTCAGGAAGGGCTCCGACGGCAAGATCGTGATCACCACCCGAACCGGCGGCGAGCCGACGTCGACGGTTGAGGCAGACTTGCTCCTGGTGGCCACCGGTCGGATCCCGAACGGCGACTCGCTCAATCTAGCTGCAGCGGGCGTCGAGGTGGACGAGGACGGATTCATTGTGGTCGATGATCATCAGCGGACCACAGCCGAGGGGATCTTCGCGCTCGGCGACGGGGCATCGCACGCGATGCTCAAGCACGTGGCCAACGCGGAGGCGCGGATCGTCAAGTATAACCTTCTGAATCCGTCCGCCATGATCAGCAGCGACCACCGGTTCGTTCCACACGCCGTCTTTTCCGACCCGCAGGTTGCCGCCGTCGGGTTTACCGAACAGAAGGCTCGGGAGCAGAACCTGGCGTACCGCGTCGGACGGGCCGAGTACGGTGACACCGCCTACGGATGGGCGATGGAGGACACTACGCACTTCGTCAAGGTGCTGGCAGATCCGACGACCGATCAGCTCCTCGGCGCCCACATCATCGGCCCTCAGGCGTCGTCGTTGATCCAGCCGCTTATCCAGGCGATGACCTTCGGGACCAAAGCGCGAACGGTCGCTCGCGATCAGTACTGGATACACCCTGCTATGGCGGAGGTAGTGGAGAACGCCTTGCTGGACCTCAAACCGCGATGATCGGCCTGCCCTATGTGCCCAGGAGCCGTCGGATGGTCTTGGCCGTACGAGCTGGCGCGCGTTTCGGCTTGCTTGCCGTCGGCGATCCAGCGGGCATACTCGAGCCGATGCGTGTATGCCAGGGCGTCGTACGCGGCCCGTGCGGCGGGATTGGCGGCGAGGGCCTCCAGCAATTCAGCCGGTTCAGTCACGACCCGCTCGATGTGATCTTCGGCCAGCTCGATCTGCACGGTGTCTCCCGCGGCGGCGCCGATCCGGCGGAGCAGATCCTTACGAAGACCGAGATACGCCTTTCCGCCGTAGACCATGAGGCGCGACCGGTATTCAGCGCCGTTCACCGTCGCGACCACCGCCGGCCGCTTGGTCGAGAAGCTGGCAGCTACCTCTGGCGGCACGAGAGCCGCGTGGCCGCCCACGCCGGCCGACAGCACTTCTGCCGAGAACGCCACGATCACACCCTAGTGGGCGGTCCGGTCACGGCGTACCGGTGAAACCATGGATGCGATGGCCAGACGGCGCGGGTTAGGGTCGGGGACCCCCTATGTCCATGCTCTGGTGGTGACCGCTCTGGCCATGCTCGTTTCGTGCACCTCGCCGCCCCAGGCCGGACCTTCAACACCGGTCAGTTCCGCCTCGCCGACGCCGAGCGCAACGTCCCCCAGCGCTCAGTTCTCCACGTCCGCCCCCGCGAAGCCCAGTCCGACGCCGTCGGTGACACCGGATCGATGCATGGCCCTGGTGGAGTCCATGAGCCTGCGTGCGCGCGTCGGTCAGCTCTTGATGGTGGGAATCGACTCGGCAGGACCGACGACCGCCCAGGCTGACATCCTGGGCGCCACTCGAGCTGGAAGCGTGCTCCTGCTCGGCAACAGCACGGCCCCCCTGACGACGGTTGCCGACGTGACTCGTCGAGCGCGCCGCGCCGCACGGCCCCCGGAAGGAGCCAAGACGCTGCTGGCCGTCGATCAGGAAGGTGGCCTGGTTCAGCGGCTGAAGGGCCCTGGATTCGATCTCATCCCGGCTGCCATCGACCAGGCGGCGTACGACAACCGCACCCTGGCAGTCAAGGCGAACCGATGGGGACGCCAACTCAAGCGAGCCGGCATTGAAGCCAACCTGGCGCCCGTCGCCGATGTCGTTCCGAAGGCCGCGCGAAGCCGAAATCAGCCGATCGGACAGCTCCGTCGCGAGTACGGCTCGGATCCTCAGCGGGTCGGCTCCAAGGTGCGCGCATTCGTCTCTGGTATGAACGACGCCGGCGTCGCCACGGCGGTGAAGCACTTCCCAGGTCTTGGCCTCGTGGCAGGCAACACCGACTTTGAGAGCGACGTGGTCGACAGCGTGACCCAGCGGCACGATCCATTGCTGGCCGGATTTACTTCGGGAGTTGAGGCAGGAACCGACATGGTGATGGTCTCCTCCGCTACCTATCGCAAGATCGATGCCAAGCGGCTGGCGGCCTTCTCGCCGGTGGTCCTGCGCACCATGATTCGGGGCGATCTACATTTCACCGGCGTGATCATCTCCGATGATCTTGCGGCTCAGGCCATGCACGACCTGTCACCTGGCACTCGGCTTGTGCGGTTCCTGAAAGCGGGAGGCGATGTGGCCATCATCGGCGACTCGAGGATCGCGGAGACCGCGGCCAACGCCCTGGTCGAGCAGGCGCGAGCAGACCCTTCGCTCGCCAAGCTGGTGACGGCCAGCGCTACTCGGGTGCTGAAGCTCAAGAGCCGGCGCGGACTTGCCAGCTGCTAGCCGTCGACCTTGAGATCCCGCAGCATCTCACGGGCGACGGGAAGCAGCTCGGGGGTGGTGTCGGGAATGGACGCGTAGTAAAGCCCGGAACTGTTGGGAGCGCTGACGATGGCCACGATCAGCGTCTCACCCTTGGTAGTCAAGCCCTCGATATCGAAAGTCAGGTGCGACTCGACCAGCCAGGCGTCGTGCCCGTCGATGGTGGTCTGTTTGTTGACCTTGATCTCGCTCTCGACCGGGTTGTTTCCGTAGAACTTCCCGAGGATGCACTTCACGACGATCTGCGAACCCTGTTCGGGAGTGAAGAAGCCGTCACCGGCCTGCAGTTCGCCGACCAGTATCGAGGCCACCCATTGGCTCCCGGGCTGGTAGTTCGGCTCCACGACCACGACCTGGCTGCGTACATCCCGACCGAACGGCACCCGATTCTCACTTTGCGGCGGTCCCCATGGTGAGCCGAGCCGGGGATACGACAACGGGCCGCCATGCACGCGGCCATCATTCGGCTGGCTGCCAGGCTCGGCCGTCTCACCTGTGTCGGCTGGACAGACTTCGCTTGAAGGCTGGCCGCCGGGCGCACCGGTAACGCTGCCGCCGCCCACGACCGTACGAAGGGCGAGCACGGCCACGACGATGATGGCCACGACGAGCGCGGCACCGGCGATCCACCAACCGACCGGCGATCGCCTCTTCTGGATCTGCTGATAGTTGGCGTAGGCGCTGGGATCTCCGCCGAGCGGCTGCTGACCTGATTGGCCATAGGGAGCACCGGGCTGCTGTCCGTACAGATTGCCGGCTGAGTACGGCTGTTGGCCGTGACCTTGGATCCCATAGCTGGAGGAGCCGATGGCGGCTTGGGCGGGCGTCGGCGCGCTACCCAGACCAGGGGAGGGTGGCGGTGCTGTGGGGTTTGGCGACGTAGCCGCTGACCACACCTTGCCATCCCAGTACCGGAACAGACCCTGTCCGCCGCCCGGATCCGGGTACCAGCCTGCCTGTGCGCTCACGCAGAGAGTTTAGGTGGCGTTGCTGTCAGGATCCTCAGCCGAAGCGCCCGGTGATGTAGTCCTCGGTGGCCTTCTGATCGGGATTGGAGAAGATCTTCTCGGTCGAGCCGACCTCGATCAGCTTGCCGGGCTTGCCCTGAGCGGCCAGGTTGAAGAACGCCGTCTGGTCGCTGACGCGGGCAGCCTGCTGCATGTTGTGGGTCACGATCACCACTGTGTACTGCTCTTGGAGCTGTCCGATCAGGTCCTCGATCGCCAGGGTCGAGATCGGGTCCAGCGAGGAGCACGGCTCGTCCATGAGGATCACCTGCGGTTCGACGGCGATCGCCCGGGCGATGCAGAGCCGCTGCTGCTGACCGCCGGAAAGTCCTATACCCGCCTTGCCGAGCCGGTCCTTCACCTCGTTCCACAGATTCGCAGCCATCAAGGAGCGCTCCACGGACTCGGCCAGCACGTTTTTGTTCCTCACGCCGTTGAGCCGCAGGCCGGCCGCGACGTTGTCGAAGATCGACATCGACGGGAATGGGTTGGGCCGCTGGAAGACCATGCCGACCACCCGTCGGACGGCGACCGGGTCGACGCCGGAGCCGTACAGGTCGGTGCCGTCGAGCTGCACGCTGCCCTTGACGTACGCACCTTGGATGACTTCGTGCATCCGGTTGAGGGTTCGCAGCAGTGTCGACTTCCCGCATCCGGACGGCCCGATGAACGCGGTGACGGTACGTGGCTCCACCGTCATCGAAACATCCTCTACCGCATGGAAGCTGCCGTAGAACACGTCGAGATTGCTGATATCGATGCGCTTGGCCATCGACTCACTTCTCCTTGAGCTTGCTGAATCGGATGATGCCGCGGGCCAGAAGGTTGAGAGCCATCACGATGAAGATCAAAGTGCAGGCAGCCGCCCAGACGCGCTCGTACCCGGGCAGCTGCGGCGCCTGGTCGCGACCGGAGTTGATCATGGTCGGCAAGGCGCCCATGGTGTCGGCCGTCGGCGAGAAGTTGATCCCGACGGCGTACGACACCAAGATCAGCAGCGGTGCCGTCTCGCCCATCACCCTGGCCAAGCCAAGCACGACGCCGGTGGCGATGCCGCTGAACGCGGTCGGGATGACGACCTTCAGCACCGTTTTCCACTTGGAAACACCGAGGGCGTACGAGGCTTCTCGTAGCGAGTCAGGGACGAGTTTCAGCATTTCCTCCGTAGACCGCAGCACGGTAGGCAGCATCAACAGGACCAAGGCAAACGACACCGCGATCGCGGAGCGGCCGAGGCCGAAGATCGTGATGAACAGTGCGTAGATAAACAGCGCCGCCACGATCGACGGGATGCCGCTCAGGATGTCGACGGTGAAGCTGACCGCGCGGGCGACCTTGGTGCCGCGGGCGTACTCGATCAGGAAGATGGCACCGAGTATTCCCAGCGGGACTGCGATCACCATGCAGATCAGAGCCATCTCCAAGGTGCCGACGATGGCGTGATAGGCCCCACCGCCAACCCGCCGCGGTGTGATACCGCGCTGGCTTTGCAGCCACCAGCTTGATGTCAGAAGTAGCCGCGCACCCTTGGTGACGACGGAGAAGAGCACCCAGGCCAGCGGAATGATGGTCAGTATGGTGGCGACAGCGACATAGACCGCGGCAAGAGCGTTTTTGATTGTTCGTGGTCCGCTCGGCCGGCGAAAGGACAGACTCTGGGTTGTCGTGGCATCGCTCATGATGTCGCATGTCCCCTTTCGGCGATGATGCGTGCGATGGCGTTCACCGCGAACGTCACGACGAACAGCACCAGGCCGGATGCGATGAAAGCGCCGGTCTTCGACGGTGTGTCGAACTCCTGGGCATTGTTCGCGATCTTGCTGGCGAACGTCTCACCGCCGGCGAAGATCGATGGGGTGAACGGGCTGCCCGGTGCGGGCTGGGTCAGGATGATCATGACCGCAATGGTTTCGCCGAGTGCGCGACCGAGGCCAAGCATCGATGCGCTGATCACGCCGGAGCGCCCGTGCGGAAGCACCGCGGTCCGGATCACCTCCCAGCGGGTGGCACCCAGCGCGAGGGCGGCCTCGATATGATCGCGCGGAGTCTGGGCGAAGACATCGCGAGAGATGGCCGTGACAATCGGCAGGATCATGATCGCGAGGACGACAGATGCAACAAAAACGGAGCCCTTGGGGTCGACGCTCCGACTGAACACGGGAATCCAGCCGAGCTTGGCGGCCAGCCATTCCGCCCCCGGCGCCAGGAATGGGCCCAGCACGTTCAGACCCCATAGGCCGAAGATGATCGAGGGCACCGCGGCGAGCAGGTCGACGACAAAGGACACCGGGCCGGCGGCGCGGTGGTGCAGGTACTGGGTCAGGCACAAGGCAACACCGACCGCGACCGGTACGGCCATGGCCATCGCGAGCAATGAAGTGAGCACCGTCGTCCAGAACAAGCCGGCAATGCCGAATCGGAGCTGGTCGCCCGACACGATCCAGTTTCGCGAGGTCAAGAAGTTGTCATGATCGGCAAGCAGGCTCGGCAAGGCGAGCGCCAGCAGGAATATGCCGATGAAGAGGACGAGCAAGACGATGATCAGGCCGGAACTGTTGGTCAAGCCACGGAAGACCCGGTCACCGGTGTGACTGATCTTCGCCAGCTTGACACCGCGGCCGACCGGGGTGACGGGGGAGGGTTCAATGACCTCGGTGATTTCCGGCGCGAGGTGGTGGTGCACCGTGACGAGGGGAACCGGGGTATGGGTGTGGGGGTGGTGAACCGTCTCCTCGGTCACCGGAGAGAGCATCGGATCCTCGGCTGGGGAATGGACGTGGCCATCCCGGGACGCGGATCGACCGTCATTCACCTCGCCAGGCGGGGCTGCACCGACGTTCGCTTCCGTATCGGTCACTGCGCCTCCTGCTGAAGCGGGATGCTCGGTGAGGCCACCCTAAACGAGCTGGGTGACCTCACCAAGGCCCTTGGTGAACTACTGGATCGCGGCGACAGATGCCGTGACTTTGCTCAGCAGGTTGTCGGGAAGCGGCGCGTAGCCGAGCTCCTCAAGCGAGCTTTGCGTTTTGGCTGACGAGAAGAAGGTCAGGAAATCCTTGACGATCGCGGTCTTGTCCGCCGCCAGGCCCTTGCTGCAGGCGATCTCATAGGTCACCAGCAGCGCGGGGTATGCACCCTTGGCGTTGTCCGTGTACTTCAGGTCGAGTGCAAGATCATTGCCGGTGCCCTTGACATCCGCCTCGGCGACCGCCTTGCTGACCGAGTCGCCAGTGAGCTCGACCGGGCCGGAGCCGCTGTCCAGCTGCGCCATCTTGAGGTTGTTGTCCTTCGCATAGCTCCACTCCATGTACGAGATGGAGTTCTTGGTGTTGGTCACACCCTCGGCGACGCCCGACGACTTGTTCTTGCCTTCACCGGTGCCGGTCCAGGTCTTAGCCGGTTCCTCTTTCCAGACACCGTTGCCGGCCTTGGACAAGAACTTGGTCGTGTTTTCCGTGGTTCCGGACTCATCCGAGCGGAAGAACACTGTGATCTTGTCACTCGGCAGGTCAACGCCGGAGTTCAACTTGGCGATCTTCTCGTCGTTCCAGGTCTTGATGCTGCCGTTGAAGATGCCGGAAAGAACCTCGGCGTTCAACACCAGCTTGTCGACCCCGTCGATGTTGTAGGCGAAAGCAATCGGGCCCGTGACCATCGGCAGGTTCCAGGCCGGGTTGCCCTGGCAACGCTCCTTTGCCTTGTCGGCCTCGACAACGCCATCCTTCTCTTCGGTCTTCAGCGCCGAATCGGAGCCGGCGAAGTCCACCAGCCCGTTGTAGAACGACTTGATTCCTGCGCCGGAGCCGGTCGGGTTGTACTCGATGGAGGCCTTGTCGCCACACTCGGCGTTGTAGTTGGCGATCACCTCCGTGATGGCATTGCCCTGCGCGGTCGAGCCTTCAGCGGCGAGCTTTCCTTCAGGGCAGCTGAGACCAGAGGCGTTGCCGCTTTCACCCGAGCTTGCGCCACCGTCGGAGCCCGCCTGGGCCGAGCTGGTGGGATCGCTGCCGCACGCGACCAAGCCGAAGGTGGCCAGAGCAGCCAGGACGGCGAACGAGGCGGTTCGCGACGCGAGGCGGTTCTTGGTCATGCAAGTCCTTCACAGACATGGGGCTACCGCCCCGGTGGAATCGGAGGCCGGACGCCCGCCGAGTGCGGAAGGTCAGGCGTCGCCTTGCTTCCGCTGCCGCGAACGTACGCACGGCACGTTTCCGGATGGACCGCGCGAGGTGAACAGAAGGTGAACATCCACCGCGCAGGCCCGTGGAGGGAATGAGGAACGAGCGACCAGAAAGGTGGGCCAAAACTGTCGGACCCCTCCTCTACGGTGAAAGTATGTTCGAATCTCAGCTGCATGGGCTGGATGCGGCAATGACCATGTCGCTGGTCTCGCACGCACACCGGGTGGTTGTGGAACAGGAATGTGCGCTCCTGGACTTGGCGGCGCATTGGGCGGACTTGCAGCACCCGGCGCGCGAGAGTGCGATGACTCCCACGCTTCCCGGTGGTGAGCAGGCCCGGCTCCTGGGCGGCGACGGGACGCCTCAGGTTCTCGAGTTCGCGGCGGCCGAACTGGGTGCCCGGATGGAAACGACGACCGGGTCGGCGCGGTCGTTGATGGCTGACGCCTTGGATCTGCGGCATCGGCTGCCGGAATTGTGGGCACTGATACGGGCTGGGCGGTTGCGCGTGTGGCGGGCTCGCAAGGTCTCCGTCGCCACCCGCCATCTGAGTTTGGACGCTGCGCGCCAGGTGGACGGGGCGGTGGCGCCGTTGGTCGTCTCGCTGCCCTGGAACCGCTTCGAGGCGTTACTGGCAGCGAAGATCATCGAGGCTGACCCGAAGGCCGCGGAGGAGCAGGCGAAAATCTGGGAAGCAGAGCGGTTTGTCCGGTCCCGCAACTCCGATCAGTCCGGGCTGAGGCTGCTCATTGCCCGCGCGAATGCCGGGGATGTGATCTGGTTCATGGCGACCGTCAACCGGATCGCTGACATTCTGCACCTGCGAGGCGATTTCGATTCCGCAGATGCACGCCGGTCGAAGGCGATCGGCATTCTGGCGCAGCCGGCCCTGGCCCTGCAGTTGCTGTGGGAGTTCCGCGGTCAACAGCGCCCCGCCGTTGAACCCCAGCGGTCGGACGAACTGATCGACAATCAGCCGGATCCGCTGCCGGACCGCCCTATCGAGTCTCCGACTGACAACGTGCCCGAGGAGGCCGTGCCGGATCCAGTCATGCCGGATCCGGTCGCACTGAGCCCTGATCGGCAGTTGATCGTGCAGCCGACCGGGCTTGATCATCGCCTCCTGCGGCCTCAGGTAGTGCTGAATGTGCATCTCAGCCACGAGGCGCTGCTTGCCTCACTGGCGAACGGGCCCGGTGGAACCGGTTGCGGGCCGGCCCGGATCGAAGGAGTGGGGTCCGTGACGCTGGGACAGTTGCAACGGCTCTTGGCGCAGACTGCGTGCGAGGTGACCGTTCAGCCGGTGATCGATCCTGAGAAGACGCCGCCGACCGACGCGTACGAAGTTCCGCGGCGGATGCGAGAGGCGATGTTCCTGCGGATGCCTGCGAGCTGTTTCCCGTTCTCGGCCCGAGCCAGCCGACGCGTCGACCTGGATCACACCATGCCGTACCGGACGCTGGATCGAGGCGGCCCGCCGGGTCAGACCGCGATTGGCAATCTTGGTCCGTTGAGCCGGTCCGAGCACCGGTTGAAAACCCACAGCCGATGGCGAGTCCGGCAGCCTGAACCCGGCGTCTATTTGTGGCGATCACCCACCAAAGCCCACTACCTGGTCACCAATGCCGGCACGTTCACCCTAGGCGACGGCAGCTTCGCCAAGATCATCTGGGATGCCACTGCGGCCCGTGCTGCACTGCCTGGCGAAGACACAACGGCCTGAGCTGACGCCAGTTCAGACATCGAGAGCCCGCGCGATCGGGACCCCGGGTCGGTAGGCGAGGTGGACGTGCGACGGTGCGTCCAGCGGTGTCAGGTCGGCACGCATACCGACCTGGATCTGCCCGATGTCGGTCCGGCGGAGGGATTTCGCCGCCCCCGCGGTCGCGGCATAGACCGCCTGCCCGGGCGTCAGGCCCATCTCTCGAACCGCCAGCGCGATCACGAATGGCATCGACGATGAATAGCAAGTGCCGGGGTTGCAGTCGGTGGCCAAGGCGATCGATGCTCCGGCACGCAGCAGAGCCGCGGCGTCCGGATAGGGCGACCGGGTGGAGAACTCCACGCCCGGCAGGAGGGTGGCGACGGTGCGATCGCGTTCATCGACAAGCGCGTCGATATCAGCGGCCGACAGATAGGTGCAGTGATCGACGCTGGCCGCACCCAGCTCCACGGCCAGCTGGACGCCGGGCCCATGGCCGAGCTGATTGGCGTGCACCCGAAGCAGCAGCTCGGCCTGCCGACCCGCCACCAGCACGGTTCGAGCCTCCTGCTCGGAGAACGCATGCGCCGAGTGCGGCTCACAGAAGACGTCAACCCAGCGTGCATGGGCCGCCGCGGCGGCGAGCATGGGCCCGGTGACCAGGTCGAGGTACCCGGTGCGATCGGTTGCGTACTCCGGCGGGACGACGTGGGCGCCGAGGAAGGTGGTTTCGGAGGTGAACTCCCGCGCGATCCGCAGGGCGCGTACCTCGTCGCCAACCGTCAACCCGTAGCCACTCTTGATCTCCACCGTCGTGGTTCCTTGCCGGCGCATCTCGGCTACCCGCCCGGCGACCAGACGGCGCAGCTCGTCATCGGAGCCCGCACGGGTCGCCGCCACCGTGACGCCGATCCCGCCGCCGTCGTAACCCTGGCCTGCCATCCGAGCAGCAAACTCATCTCCCCGGTCGCCGGCAAAGACAAGGTGCGTATGAGAGTCGACGAAGCCGGGCAGCAATGCTCGGCCGCCGAGGTCGATCCGACGGTCGGCGGCCGGCGCCTCGGTTGACGGGCCGATCCAGATGACCCGCCCACCTTCGGCGACCAGCGCGGCGGAATGGCGCACGCCGAGCTGGTCGGGTCCGGTCCCGTCACATGTGACGAGTTCACCTATACCGGTGATGATCGTGGCCGGTGAGTCGGTACTCATGGTTACGGCTCGCTGACCTGATCGATGGCGTGGATCAAGGCAGGCGCGACTCGTCCGGATCGGTGAGCGCCGTCACGGACGATCGTCGTTCCCGCGACGACCACGCGGTCGATATCGGCGGCCGTGGCTGAGAAGACGATCTGGTCGGGAGCGCTACCGGCGGTCCGCACTGAGTCGCGGCGCACGGCGACGAAGTCCGCGAGGCTGCCGACCGCGATCTGTCCGCCGGTTTCCCAGCCCAGGCAGTGGTACCCACTACGGGTGGCCGACTCGATCAGCTCGACTGGTCTGAAGCGTCCTCGTTCGCCGCTGTGAAGGCGCTCGTGCATCTCAAGACCGCGGATCTCCTCGAAAGCATCCACTACCGCGTGCGAGTCGGACCCCAGACTGAGCGGGCTGCCTGCGTTGCGTAGTCGCCGGGCCGGTCCGATGCCGTCGGCAAGATCGCGTTCGGTTGTCGGGCAGAAGCAGCACGTAACCCGGGCGCCTCCGAGGAGCGCGATGTCGCCCTCACTCAGATGAGTGGCGTGCACGGCAGTGGTGTGTTCACCCAGAAGTCCGCTCCGGTTCAGCAGCTCGGTCGGTGAGCAGCCGTAGAAACCCTCGGCGGCCGCGTTCTCGGCCGGCTGCTCGCTGAGGTGGACATGCAGGGTCTGGTCCCCGACGCACTCGGCCATCCGTGCCAGCGAAGCCGCCGGCACCGCGCGTACGGAGTGCGCCGCGGCGCCGATCTTGACCGTGCCGGTTGCGGTCTGCGCGGCCGACCGCAACGCGTCGACCCGGGTGGCCCAGGCGTCGGCGTCGCGATCGCTGAACCGCTGCTGGACCCCATCCACTAGTTGGTGGCCATCACCGGTCAGCCCTCCTGACAGATAGCAGGCATCGAGGAGCGTGATCCGGATCCCGACCTCCTGCGCAGCCTCGATCAGCGACGTCCCCATGGCATTGGGGTCGGCGTAGGGAACACCCCCGGGTCCGTGATGGAGATAGTGGAACTCACCGACGACAGTGATGCCGGCCAATGCCATTTCCAGGTAGAGCGCCCGGGCCAGGTCGCGATAGCTGTCCGGGTCGAGCCGCCCGGCGATCCCATACATCTGCTCACGCCAGGTCCAGAAGCTCCCGCCGTGGCTCTGGGTTCGGCCGCGCAGGGCGCGGTGGAACGCGTGACTGTGCGCGTCAGCCAGACCGGGCAGTACGAGACCGGACAGACGCTCATCACCGCTGGCCGGTGCCGTATCGGTCTCGATCGAGATGAAGATGCCGTCGTCGACGCGGAAGCGGACCCGATGTGCCATACCCGTCGGCAGCTGCACGTCGGCGGCCCAGTACGCCGTCACGAGCGATCGACCGTCAGATCCGTCAGCACACTGGTCAGGGCCTCCACCCCCGCCAGGCAGTCGTCGAGGTCGGTCCACTCCTGCGGCGAGTGGGACACCCCAGTCGGATTGCGGACATAGAGCATGGCCGATGGGATTCCAGCCGATGCGAGGATGCCGGCGTCATGACCGGCACCGGTGCCCAACCGCGGCGCATCGTCCAGCACCCGGCGCAGCCGGACAACAAGATCATCATCGAACCGAGTGGCGTCGGTCCAGGACTCTTCGTCGACGGTGGCATCCGATGCCGCAGCGACGGCGCTGATCTGGGCGACTGCGGCTCGCACCGCTTCCGCCTCTGCGCCACGGCAGTCGAGCCAGCCAGTCACGGTGCTGGGAATCGCGTTGACGCCGTTTGGGTGCACGGCCACCTTTCCGATGGTGGCCAGGCAGCCGTGGGTCTGCGCCGCCGTACGGGCTGCCAGCACCGCGCTGGCGTAACCCAGCATTGCGTCGTGGCGCTCCGCAAGACCGGTCGTGCCGGCGTGGTTGGCCTCGCCGGGGAACTCGATGCGCCACCGGCCGTGGGGCCAGATATGACTCCCGACGGCAACTGGGCGGCCCAGATGGATCAGACTCCGTCCCTGCTCGATGTGCAACTCGACGAAAGCGCCGATCCGGCGAAGAGCTTCCGGGTCGCGGCCGATCAGTGCCGGATCTCGACCCGAGGCTCGCATGGCGTCCGCCATGCTGATCCCATCGGCATCGGTCAGCGACCGGGCGCGGTCTGCCGCGATCGCTCCGGTGATCACCCGCGAGCCGGCGCATGCGACCCCGAATCGGGCACCTTCCTCGTCCACGAAGTTGACCACACCGAGCGGACGCGCGGGCGTCCGACCTTCGGCACGCAGGCGGTCAATCGCCGCAAAGGCGCTGACCACACCGAGCGCGCCGTCGAAGGCGCCGCCATCGGGCACGCTGTCCAGGTGTGACCCGGTCACGATGCCCCGACTAGGTGCGGCGTCGGGATCGCCCGACCAGCCCCACTGGTTGCCCATCCGGTCCTCGATCAGGTCGAGCCCCCGCAGCGCGCACTCCGCCGCAAACCATTCCCGCAGCTCAACATCGACCCGGGTCCACGCGAACCGCCGGTATCCGCCGGTCCGCTTCGAGCGTCCGAGCGGCTCGATGGCCGACCACAGCGACCCGAACTCGGCAGCAGTCACGGGGCACTGCTTCGGGCGCCAGATCCTGGTTGCGAGACGGGGTTCGCCTCCTGCATCGGTATCCGCACGCCGCGCTGAGCCGCGACCTCCTCGGCGCGGGCGTAGCCGGCGTCGACGTGCCGGATGATGCCCATTCCTGGATCGTTGGTCAGCACTCGGCTGAGTTTCTCGCCGGCAAGCGCAGTGCCGTCCGCTAGGCAGACCTGGCCGGCATGGATGGAGCGTCCGATGCCAACCCCGCCGCCGTGGTGGATCGACACCCAGGACGCGCCAGAGGCCGTATTGATCAACGCGTTGAGCAGTGGCCAGTCGGCAATGGCGTCGGAGCCGTCGAGCATCGCCTCCGTCTCCCGGTACGGGCTCGCGACCGAGCCGCAGTCGAGGTGGTCGCGGCCGATCACGATCGGCGCGGACAGCTCTCCGGAGGCGACCATGTCGTTGAATCTCTCCCCGGCACGATCACGTTCCCCGTACCCCAGCCAGCAGATCCGAGCCGGCAGCCCTTGGAACGCAATCTTGTCCTTGGCGCCACGCATCCACCTCTGCAGCCGGTCGTTGTCAGCGAAGAGCTCCGCTACGGCGCGATCGGTGGCCTCGATGTCCTTGGGTTCGCCCGACAGCGCCACCCATCGGAAGGGCCCTTTTCCCTCGCAGAACAGCGGTCGAATGTATGCCGGCACGAAACCGGGAAATTCGAAGGCCCGCGTACAGCCGCCTTGGCGTGCCTCGTCGCGGATCGAGTTGCCGTAGTCGAAGACCTCGGCCCCGGCGTCCTGGAACTCGACCATCGCCTGCACGTGCTTGGCCATCGACGCCCGCGCCCGGTCGGTGAACTCCTCGGGCTTGGCGTCGGCATAGTCGTGCCACTCCTCCAAGGAGATGCCCTCAGGGAGATACGAAAGCGGGTCGTGGGCGCTCGTCTGGTCGGTGGCGATGTCGATCTCCACCCCGCGCCGCAGCAACACGGGGAAGACCTGAGCGCAGTTGCCGACGATGCCGATCGACCGAGCAATGCGATCGGCCTTGGCCTGTCTCGCCCTGTCGATCGCCTGGTCGAGGTCATCGGCGATCTCGTCGAGGTAGCGGTACGCGACTCGGCGCTCCAGCCGGGTCCGGTCGACGTCAACGATCAGGCAGACCCCCTCGTTCATGGTGATGGCTAGCGGCTGGGCGCCCCCCATCCCTCCGCAGCCGCCGGTGAGCGTCAAGGTGCCGGCAAGGGTGCCGTTGAACCGTTTGTCGGCGATAGCGCCGAAGGTCTCGTACGTGCCCTGCACGATTCCCTGGGTGCCGATGTAGATCCAGGAGCCGGCCGTCATCTGGCCGTACATCGTCAGGCCCAGCCGCTCGAGCCGGCGGAACTCCGGCCAGGTGGCCCAGTCCCCGACCAGATTGGAGTTGGCCAGGATCACCCGGGGCGCCCACTCGTGAGTCCTCATCACACCGACTGGCCGGCCAGACTGCACAAGCATGGTTTCGTCGGCCTCGAGGGTGGTCAACGTCTGCACCAGGGCGTCGAACGACCGCCAGTCGCGAGCAGCCCGTCCGGTTCCGCCGTAGACGACGAGGTCGTCAGGTCGCTCGGCGTTTTCGGGGTCGAGATTGTTCATCAGCATCCGCAGCGGCGCTTCGGCGGCCCACGACTTGGCCGTCAAGGTGTTGCCGCGTGGCGAGCGGACGAGACGGGCGCCTTCCATGGGAACCTCCTCGATTCGGTGTGATATCGGCAACTCGGTCGATCAGTGAAGAGCTCCGGTAACGGACTCAGCGGCAGCCAGCGCAGACCCGTCGGCAACGAAGGAAACGGCGATCTCGATCTCCGGTGACAGCTCCCGGTCGGAGCCGGGACCGGGAACGCCGGCCCGTCGGAGGGCGGAGATGACCGCGCCGGTCGCGGGCGCGGGCTGCAACGGAGCTCGGAGCTCGATGCCGCGGGCTGCGGTGAGCAGCTCGATGGCCAGCACACGGGTCAGACCGTCGATGGCGCGCCTCAGTTTGCGCGCTGCCGACCAGCCCATCGACACGTGGTCCTCCTGCATGGCCGAACTCGGAATGGAGTCCACCGATGCGGGCGTCGCGAGCCGCTTCAGCTCGGAGACGATGGCCGCCTGGGTGTATTGGGCGATCATGTGGCCGGAGTCGACGCCGGGATCCTCGGCCAGGAACGGATTGAGGCCGTTGTTACGCGCCTTGTCGAGGAACCTGTCGGTCCGCCGTTCGGAGATGCTGGCCAGGTCGGCGACGACAATGGCCAGGAAGTCCAGTACGTACGCCAGCGGTGCCCCGTGGAAGTTGCCGTTCGACTCGACCCGCCCGTCGGAGGTCACGAGCGGATTGTCGATGGCGGCGCGGAGCTCGTAGCCGGCGATGGTGGCGGCATGGTCGACCGTGTCCCGTGCTCCTCCGGCGACCTGTGGTGAGCAGCGCAGCGAGTAAGCGTCTTGGACCCGAGTGCAGGCAGCCGTCCGGTGGCTCTCCCGAATAGGGCTGTTCTTCATCAGGGTTCGGATGTTGGCCGCCGAGAGGGCCTGACCGGGCTGGGGGCGCAATTCGTGGAGATCGCCGGCGAAGACGGAATCGCTGCCCAGTAAGCCCTCGACGCTCATGGCGGCGGTGATGTCGGCGACTTTCAGCAGCTGACGAAGGTCTGTGATGGCCAAGATCAACATTCCCAGCATCCCGTCTGTGCCATTGATCAGCGCCAAGCCTTCCTTCTCCTGCAAGGTCACGGGCTGAATGCCGGCGGCGGACAGCGCGTCGCCGGCCGTGACCAGAGACCCCTTGCGGTCGCGGACAGCGCCTTCCGCCGTCAGCGCGAGCGCGCAGTGGGCGAGTGGGGCGAGATCACCCGAACAGCCGAGGCTGCCGTACTCGTGGACGACCGGCGTGATCCCGGCGTTGAGTACCTCCACGTAGGTCTTGAGCGTCGCGGCCCGGATCCCCGTCCGGCCGGTAGCCAGGGTGGATATCCGTAGCAGCATCAGGGCGCGGACGACCTCCCGTTCAACTTCCGGCCCGGTGCTGGCGGCGTGGGAGCGGATCAGGCTGCGTTGCAGCTGAGTGCGCAGCTTGACCGGGATCTGGCGGGTCGCGAGAGCGCCGAAGCCCGTCGATACGCCGTAGTGCGGTTCTGGGTCCTCGGCCAGTGCCTCGATCACGCCGCGGCTGCGGTTGACCTCCTCGATGCACACCTCGTCGAGGACAACCCGTGCATCGTGGCGTGCAACCGCCACCACGTCGTCGAACCCGATCGGTCCCAGCGGGACATGAACCTCAGAATCCGGAATCCTCATAGCGCTATTCGATCCGTACTGAGCGAAAAGCGGGAGAGCATTACACCGAATATTGTTCCAGATCTGAGATGACCTCGACCCTCCGGCAACCCCCAGGCACCCCTGGGGCGTGAGGTTCCGCCACGGGATCAGACGCGATTATCCCTGCGGACGATGTCGCTCGAGGGCATGCACGTCACCGTCGGAAGTCAGGTGCGCGACGAGGAACTCGCCGGTAACCAGCGTCTTCGGGGGGATGTCGAGCGCGTCAAGGATGTGCGGCAATACCGGTCGATGAACGCAGATGGCCGTGGGCTCACCGGTCGCGAGCATCGCCGTACGCAGCTTCAGGATCAGTTTGGCGACGCCGCGCGGATCATCCCCACCGACCTCTTCGGTCAGCTGGTTGAACTTGGCGATGGTGAGCCGCCGAGCCTGGGCGTAGGGCACGAGCGTGCCGATGCAGCGCGCGGAGGTGGAGCTCACCAGGCTCGTCATCCCGTACGCGGCCGAGCATCGGCACCAGCAGCCGGGACTGTCGTCGGCCCCGGGCGTTGACCGGACGGGCGGTGTCCTTCTTCGACCAGTCCTTACGGTCCATCGCCTTGCCGTGCCGCAGGATGATCAACGGCGTCGTCGGCGGCTGGTCGAGATACTGCTGCACCAGAAAATGATCATGGGCATAGGTCAACCGGTTGAGCGCGGCTCGAACAGGCAGCCAGGACACGACATCGACCTCGTCGTCGGGCGGCCGCGGAACCGTCTCCAGCACCGTGCCGCCCCAGTACTCGACCTGCTTGACACCCTTGGCGGTGTCGTAGCGGACGGTGTCCAGAGGCACGCCAAGCCGGATCGTGACGCCAGTCTCCTCGAGCACCTCCCGAACGGCGCAGGCCGGCAACGACTCGCCTGCGTCGAGCTTCCCCTTGGGCAGCGTCCAATCGTTGTAGCGCATCCGGTGGACGATCAACACCTCGATGCCCGCGGACGGGGTCCTCACGAGTGACCACGGCGCCGCCGGCCAAGATCGGCCTGGTCTGCGAACTCCGCTCCTGCGCGGTTCCTGGCAGCGTCAATGCCGGCACAGGGTACTCACTTGGCACGCCGCCGACGCTTGGCGTTGATCAAGTACTCCTGCATGTCGAGTAACGGCTGGTCGTCCGGATCGGCGGTGTGCGGGGTCCAGGAACCGTCCGATTCCAGCTCCCAGCGCGCCGTGCCCTTGTCCAAGGCGATATCGAACAGGTCACCGATCTCGGCGATGTGTGCTGGCTGCGTGATGGAGGCGAGGACCTCCACCCGCCGGTCCAGGTTGCGGTGCATGAGGTCAGCCGAGCCCATCCCGACCGAACGGTTGACCGTCGTTGGCGAACCAGAACAGCCTGCTGTGCTCCAGAAAGCGGCCCAGAGTGCTGATCACCCGGATGTTTTCGCTCAAACCCGGCACACCCGGGCGGATCGTGCAGATCCCTCGCACCCACAGGTCCACGGCCACGCCGGCCTGGGAGGCCCGGTAGAGCGCGTCGGAGATCGCCTCGTCGACAAGCGAGTTCACCTTGATCCGGATACCCAGCCGGCTTGCCGTCCTCGTGATTCGCGATCTCGTTGTTGATCCGGTCGATCAGCCCCGTGCGGATGCCGTGCGGAGCGACCAGCAGCCGCTTGTACTGGGTCTCCTGGCTCATGCCCGAAAGGTGGTTGAACAGCCGGCCGATGTCCTCGGTGATGATCGGGTTCGCGGTGAGCAGTCCGGTGTCTTCGTAAAGACGTGCCGTCTTCGGGTTGTAGTTGCCGGTGCCGATATGGGCATAGCGCCGCAGACCGTCCGGCTCGTCGCGGACCACCATGGACAGCTTGCAATGCGTCTTGAGGCCGAGCAGGCCGTAGACCACGTGGCAGCCGTGCTGTTCCAGCCGCCGCGCCCAGGCGATGTTGGCCTGCTCGTCGAAGCGGGCCTTGATCTCCACCAGCGCAAGCACCTGCTTGCCGGCTTCCGACGCTTCGATCAGCGCGTCGATGATCGGAGAGTCACCGGAGGTGCGATAGAGCGTTTGCTTGATGGCCAGGACCTGCGGGTCGTCGGCGGCCTGCTCGATGAAGCGTTGCACGCTGGTGGCGAACGAGTCGTACGGGTGGTGCAACAACACATCCCGGTGTTTCAGTGCGGCGAACATGTCGGCGGGCTGGGCCGTCTCCACTTCAGCCAGGTGTGGATGCGTGGAGGGTAGGAAGGCCGGATATTTCAGGTCGGCGCGGTCGATGTCGGCCAACGGAAAACAGGCCGCGCAGATCCACCGGACCGGGGACGTGGAACACCTCTCGCTCGACTGATGTCCAGCTCGCCGACCAAGGAGCTCGAGCATCTTGGGATCGATGTCGTCCTCGACCTCCAGCCGTACGGGCGGCCGGCCGACCTTGCGCCGCAGCAGCTCCTTCTCCAGCGCCAACAGCAGGTTCTCGGCGTCGTCCTCCTCGACCTCGACGTCCTCGTTGCGGGTGACCCGGAAGGTGTGGTGCTGCACGACATGCATGCCGCTGAAGAGCTGGTCGAGGTGGCGGGCGATGACGTCCTCGAGCGCGACGAAGCGGCCCTCGGAAAGCATCAGGAACCGTGGCAGGACCGTGGGCACCTTGACCCGCGCGAACTGCCGCGCGCCGGTTTCGGGATTGCGGACCAGCACCGCCAGGTTGATCGACAGCCCGGAGATGTAGGGAAACGGATGTGACGGGTCGACGGCGAGCGGGGTCAGCACCGGGAAGATTCGCTCGGCGAAGAATTCGTTCATCCGATCCTTCTCCGCGCCGGTCAATTCGTTCCAGCGCAGGATCTCGATGCCCTCCTTGACCAGCTCGGGCCGGATCTCTTCGGTGAAGACTCGGGCGTGCTCGGCGACCAGTTCCCGAGTCCGGTTGAGGATGGCCGAGTGCACATCGCGGGGCATCATCCCGCTGACAGTCGGCACGGCAACACCGGCGGCGATCCGACGTTTCAGCCCGGCAACTCGGACCATGTAGAACTCGTCCAGGTTGGACGCGAAAATCGCGAGGAACTTCGCCCGCTCCAGCAGCGGCACCCGCAGCTTGTCCTTCGCCAGATCGAGGACTCGGTTGTTGAAGTTCAGCCAGGACAGCTCGCGGTCAAGGAATCGGTCTGGTGGAAGCGTCGAGGTGAACTCCTCCAGACCGTCGGTGAAGGGCTCGACGGGACGATGCAGGGCGATCGGGGAGGTGTCGACGGCTTCCATCGTGTAGTTCTCCTCCCCGCATCTCAGGGCTGCGTCTGGCCAGCGGTAGGCGGAGGCGATTCCGCTGACGCATACATCACATCACGGCTGGCAACACGGAAACCATAAGCCGAATACAGGGCAATTGCTGCCGCCGTGGTCCGCCTCGACGTAGAGCTGGACGCGGGTGTTTCCCGCGTCGTTTGAGATGTCGTAACCCGGTGGTCAACAACGCCTTGCCGAGACCTTGTCCGCCGGCGACGGGGTCCACTCCGAGCACGTAGACCTCGCCCAGTTGATCTTCGTGCTGCTTGGTCCAATGAAATCCCACCATCCGGCCGGCTGAGATCGCCACGAAGAAGCCTGCCGGATCGAACCAGCTCTCCGCCAGACGGTCGTCGAGATCGCGTCGAGTGATACGGCCCTGCTCGGGATGGTCGGCGAACGCGCGGGCGTTCACCGCGATCCAGTCGTCCTCGTCCGCCCCCGGTCGGAAGGTCCGGATGATCACCCCATCGGGTGCCGCGATGATCGGGCACGGGATCCTCGAGCGACCGCTCCATGATCAACAATGTGCGGCGCGGCTGCATACCGTGGCTTCGAGCCAGAGCCTGCGCAGCGAGCCGATTGCCGACCGCCAGGACCTGCACCGGGCCGCGGCCGATCAACGTGTCGAGCAGCGCCGTGCCGATTCCCTGGCCACGGTGCACGGGCGAGACGACCAGCTCCCCGGTCGGGACGGTGCCATCCTGCCGTTGGGCGTAGCCGACCAATCTGTCCGTCGCCCTTGGCGATCAGATGCTCGATCCCGCCGTGACCTCGGCGGACGTGCAACAGCGCCGCCTCGTTGAGGGGTGGAGCCCCGTCCGCCCGGGTGGCTTGCTCGACCAACGTCAGGACGGCGCCGATCTCATCCGGTAGAGAGCCGTGTGGCGGTGGTGATCTTCAGGCGGTCGCTCATGCGCCAACGGTAGTGATCGATAGGCTGGCCCGTACGGGCGTGACGTGAACCGCGGGCGCTGACGTCACGCTCTCGATGAAGAAAGGGTGGCTGTCGATGCGCGACGAAGGATATTCGTCCGAACAGATCGCCGCCTACGGTGCGACCGCACAGCCGGCCATCGCGGCCCGGATGACGCCGCACCTGCGGATGACATTGTCGGTGCGGCGTGTGCGGGGCTGGGTGTGCTCACCAGCCTGGTGGCGCTCCTGACGTTTCCGAAGTTCAACGACCGCGACACAGGTGCCGGGTGGGCCATCGTGGCGCTCATCACGGCGGTGTTGATGCTGGCGGTGTGCGTGATTCAGGTGATGGTCTGGCGGCGAGCCATGGCCTCGTGGCGGGGCGTGCGGATTCAGGATCTCCAGGGCGAAAGACGGCTTTCCTGGATTACCCACCTGATTTCGTACGCGGTAGTGCTGGCCGGGATGTGGGCCTGCCTCGCCGGCAGTGCCGACGCGGGCTGGTCGACCACCGCCGGCATCCTTCTGGTCGTGACCATGGTGTTGATCATCGCCGGCCAGGTGCTCGCCGGTGTGCAGTATCTGCGGCCCAGCGGCCCACCGGGCACGATCCCAGCTCACATGCGTCGGCTGGTGAGGCGCGGCGAAGCACGCCAGGGGCGTCGGCTTCCCTGATCGGCCCCGGGGACCTCAGTGTCAGCCTGCGCTGACCCGGCTCGGCTCTTCGGTGGGGGTCACGAAGCGGTAGCCGACATTGCGGACCGTTCCGATCATCGACTCGTACTCGGGACCAAGCTTGGCTCGTAGCCGGCGTACGTGGACGTCGACCGTCCGGGTGCCGCCGTAGTAGTCGTAACCCCAGACGTCGCTCAGCAGCTGCTGGCGGCTGAACACCCGGCCAGGATGCTGGGCGAGGTACTTCAGCAACTCGAATTCGGTGTAGGTCAGGTCCAACTGGGTGCCGTTCAACTTCGCCGAGTAGCCAGCCTCGTCGATCACGATGTTGCCGGTTTGAATCAGTGGATCGCCGGCGGAGGCCAGCGACGGGCTCATCGCCAGGCGGAGCCGTACGTCGACCTCGGCAGGTCCGGCCGTCGCCAGCAACAGGTCGTCAAAGCCCCAGTCGGCGGAAAGCGCGGCGAGGCCACCTTCGCTGGCGATCACCAACAGGGGCGACTCTTTGCCCGTGGTCTCGATCAGCCGGCACAGCGAGCGGGCACCGACCAGGTCGCGGCGGGCATCAAGCAGAATCACGTCAGCGGAAGGGGCATCGAGCAGCGCAGTGGCCTCCGCCTGAGCAACTTTGACCGAGTGCGGCAGCAATTCGAGGGCCGGCAGGATTTCGGCCGCGGCGTGCATGTCGTTCGTGAGAAGCAGCAAGGTGGCCATTGCGGTCTCCATAGCTCTGGTCCGACTGAGATAACACGAGGGCGAGCCCTCGCCAGTCACCGATTCCCCCGGTCGGTTCCACCCCGAAAAGTCGTGAGGCCCAAACGCGCGCCGTTGGGCCCCTGGGTGTGCACCGTCGGGTCGGTGCATGCATGAGACTACTGCAATGGTGAGTGTTTCCCTTCATTACTGGGCTGGGGCGAAGGCCGCGGCCGGCGTCGAACGGGAGACGGTGGAGGCGGCCATCCGTGGCGGATGCGATCGCCATAGCCGGACAACGGCACGGCGACCCGAGGTTTGCCCGAATTCTCAATGCCAGTTCGGTTCTGATGGAAAGTCGGGTGCTGCGTGATAACGAGCTTGGAAGTGCGTTGACCGAGTCTGTGGAGGTCGACGTGCTGCCTCCGTTCGCCGGTGGCTAGACCTCCCGAAGGTGCGCTGGATGTGGCAAATGTCACGTCAAACTCGTTTCACTCCTGCGATCCGTCCTCCGCATCATGGACGACCTTCTCAGCATCCGGTCATTCCCTACTGCAGCACAGGGTTGACCTAGTCTGACGCACGACCGGCGTGGACCGGCACGACTACGTCTTAATCAGGAGATGTCATGAGTAGGCAGGAAGTACTGGTCGACGCCGACTGGCTCGAGGAGCATGCCAGCGACGACAAGATCGTGGTGGTCGAGGTCGACGAGGACACCACGGCCTACGACGGCGGGCATATCAAGGGTGCGATCAAGCTGGACTGGAAGAAGGACCTCCAGGACCCGGTGCGGCGCGACTTCGTCAACAAGGAGCAGTTCGAGAAGCTGCTGTCCGGGCGCGGCGTCAGCAATGAAGACACCGTGGTGCTCTACGGCGGCAACAACAACTGGTTCGCCGCGTACGCGTACTGGTACTTCAAGCTGTACGGACACGAAAACGTGTTGTTGCTCGATGGCGGCCGCAAGAAGTGGGAGCTCGACGCGCGGGAACTCAGCACCGAGCCGGTCACCCGCCCGGCGACCAGCTACACCGCCAAGAAACCCAACCTGGACATCCGCGCCTTCCGCGATGAGGTGGTCAAGGCCATCGGGACGCGCAGCCTGGTCGACGTCCGCAGCCCCGATGAGTACGCCGGCCGGCTGCTCGCGCCGGCCCACCTGCCGCAGGAGCAGGCCCAGCGCGGCGGTCACATCCCGACGGCAATCAATGTGCCCTGGAGCAAGGCCGCGAACGACGACGGCACGTTCAAGTCCGACGAGGAGCTCAAGGGGCTCTACAGCGAGGCTGGTCTGAGCTGGCAGAACGACATCATCGCCTACTGCCGGATCGGTGAGCGAAGCGCGCATACCTGGTTCGTGCTGCACCAGATCCTCGACCAGAAGAATGTGAAGAACTACGACGGCTCCTGGACCGAATACGGTTCACTGGTCGGCGTGCCGGTGGCGGTGGGCGACGAGCCTGGAGATCTCTGACCGCCCCGCGGCGGCGGAAGGACGACATACATGTGCGGAGCGACAACTGGCGGGCTCAGCCTCGACGGCATCGACGTCAGCAAGGAAGCGGTGATCCAGGGCCGGGTACTGCGCGGCGGGCAACCGGTGGCGGGCGCGTACGTCCGGCTGCTGGATGGGACCGGGGAGTTCACGGCCGAGGTGCCCACCTCGGCAACCGGCCACTTCCGCTTCTTCGCCGGAGACGGCACCTGGACGCTGCGGACTCTGGCTCCGGGCGCGAAAGCGGACCGGACCGTGGTCGCGGCCCGCGGCAGCGTCTCTGAGATTGATGTGGAGCTCGACGACGCGGCCTGAGTGGCGCGCCGATCAGAGGGCGGAGTCCAGGATCAGGGTGACGGGTCCGTCGTTGACCAGCGACACCTGCATGTCGGCGCCGAACACTCCGGTCGCCACCTCGGCGCCCAGCCCGCGGAGAGCCTCCACAAAGGACGACACCAGCGGTTCGCTGACCCCCCGCGGGGCCGCGCCGTTCCATGATGGACGACGGCCTTTCCGGGTGTCGGCGTAGAGCGTGAATTGACTGACGACCAGCATCGGCGCGCTCAGCTGCTCCGCTGATTGCTCGCCCTCGAAGATCCTCAGCCGCCACACCTTTTCAGCCAGCCGAGCAGCGGTCGCCGATGTGTCCTGGTGGGTGACCCCGACCAAGATCACGAGGCCGGTCCGGTCGATCGCTCCGACAACCTCGCCGGAGACCCTCACCTCCGCCGTCGCGGTGCGTTGGACGACGAGGCGCATCTCAGCCGGCGGTCGGCAGGACGACCAGGCAGAACGGATGTCCGGCGGGATCCGCGAAGACCCTGAACGTCTCGCCACCACCAGGTAGCGGAGTCGCCCCGAGCTCCAGTACTGAGGCCTCGGCGAGTTCGAGATCATCAACGCGTACGTCGAAATGTCGGTATTGCGGCCGCTCACCTTGGGGCCACGTCGGAGGCCGGTAGTTCGGAATCCGCGCGAAGGCGACGCCCGGCCGATCGGGCGCGTCACCGATCACGACCCAGTCGCCCTCGTCCTGCACGCGCCGCATGCTCAACAGCGATTCGTAGAACGTGGCCAATGCATCGGGATCCTCGCAGTCCACCACGATGCCGTGCAGTCGTCCGATCATGGACGCCAGTGTGGCATCGCGGGGATGTTCGAGCCTGGCGAGGCCCGGGTCGCACTCCCTCTGACACAATGGCGGCGTGCCCACCACGCCCGGCTTCCGGCCGGTGGCCATCAAGATCACCTGTGGCGCCGAGGCCGCAGAGCGCGCCAACCAGGCCTGGACAGTCGCGGCGACCGCCATTGCTTCGGGCGCCGAGGTGACGGTGTGGCTCACGGGTGAGGCCGTGTGGTTTGCAGTGCTCGGCAGTCAACCTGATCTTGAACTCGAGCACGCGACCCCCGTGGCCGAGTTGATCGAGGCCGTACGGTCCTCCGGCAGGATCGTCGTCTGCACCCAATGCGCGGCCCGCCGACAGCTGACCCTTGGGGATCTCATCGAGGGCGCCACCATCGCCGGAGCCGCCACCTTCGTGGAAGCGGTCTTGGGGGCACAAACCCAAGCACTGGTCTACTGAAGACCGGCCCGCGCCGGCTGATCCTGACGTCGGCCTCGCTGCTCCAGCTCGAGGAGGGCCCGCTTGACCTCCAACCCGCCAAGGTAGCCGCCCAACGAGCCGTCCGATCGGACAACGCGATGGCAGGGCACAACCACAGGAAGCGGGTTTGTCGCGCAGGCGCTGCCTACGGCACGCATCGCGCCGGGGTGACCGGTGGCGGCCGCCACCTCCGCGTAGCTTTCGGTATGCCCGTATGAGATGGCGGCCAGGTGGTCGAGAATCGTACGGCGGAAGCCCGCCGAGAGCCGCAGGTCGAGTGCGATCTCGAAAGCCGTACGGCGACCGGCGAAGTACTCGTCGAGCTGACGAGCGACATGGTCCAGCCGACCTGGTGCGGCCAGAATCCGCGGGCTGATCCTGCTCGCCAGTAGCTGCAACACCGCGTCGAGGCCCTCGCGTTGATAGGCGACTCGGACCAGGCCCAGCGGGGTGGCAGCCAGCAACAGCAGACCGACAGGCGAATCGATCGTGCGGAAGGCCACGTCCAGCAGGCCAGACTCGGTGGCGCGCTGCTCCAGCCTGTGGTGAAGCCGCGCCAGCGTCACCTGGTCGACCTCAGTCAGCTGAGCCAACGGCCCGCTGGATTCGATCATGAGCGTCCTTTCTGTTCGTCCGTGGCGAAGCGCTTGCGAAGCTTGGCGATGCCGTCGCTGGCCGCCCGGCGTGCGGCGTCCGCCGTCCCCCCGATCAGCTCGGCTACCTCCGCGTACGGCTGCCCGGCGAGATGGTGGAAGGCCACTGCCTGTCGTTGCCTCGACGGCAACGCGGCGATGGCGGTCCATAGTTCGTCGTTGCCCTCCGCCGCCCGACCGTCAACCGAGCCGTCCGGGATGGTGGCGGTCGGCACCGGGCGACGCGCCCGTGCCCGGCGGAGGTCTATCGCCTTCCGCTGGGCGATCCGTACCAGCCATGCCTCGATGTTGGCGTCGGGGGGTAGCTCCGGATACGCCTTCAGGGCCGACAGGAACGTCTCCGACCATGCGTCCTCGGCGTCGATCGGCCCGATCAGCGCCCGGCAGACGCGGTAGACCGTCGGGCCGTGCCGGGAGACGAGATCGGAGAACGGTGGCTTGTCCATCACCGAGTAGACGCCACCGAGTGAGGAAAACGTGAGATCGGACGGGTGAGGTTTTTCCGGCGGGCAACCGCGCCCTGCACCTCCTGGGCATCGGGTCGGGCGGCACTAGACTCGTGGCCGTGTCGATCTCCCTGGTCTTCACCGTATTGTTGATCGCTGGCGTGATCGCAATCGGTGTCGGTGCCTTGGTGCTGTTGATCAGAATGTTGGTCCGCCGCCCCGCGCAACAGCGGAGCTGATCGATGGCTCAGCCGTCGGACGGCTTGCACCCGACCCTGATGGGCTTGTCGTGGATGATCGGCCGCTGGCAGGGCTCCGGCAAGGCCAGTTACCCAGGCACCGACGACTTCGAGTTCGGGCAACAGATCGACTTCTCTCACAACGGAGAGAACTATCTGCACTATCTCTCCCAGATCTTCGAGCGCGACGACGACGGGCGCGCCGTTCGGCCGCTCAGCATGGAGACCGGCTTTTGGCGGCCGCAGCCGGACGGGTCGTTGGAGGTGGTGATGTGCCACCCCAGCGGTTACGCCGAGGTCTGGTACGGCCGGATCACCGGTCCCAAGGTGGAGCTGGCCACCGATGCCGTGGTCCGTACGGCGTCGGCCGAAGAGTATTCGGCCGGCCAGCGGCTCTATGGCCACGTGGACGGGGAGCTGCTGTGGACCTTCGACAAGGCGGCGGCTGGCCAGCCGCTTCAGTCGCATATGTGGGCCCGGCTTCGTCGGGTGTGAGCCGCATCCCGTGCCAGTGGACGGGGCATCGTTCCACAATGGCACATCGACGGGAAGAAAAATCCAGGCGAGGGCGCTGGACCGGACATGAGCTCTGCGCCGCACTCGAGCCGGGTCTTGGCTGAGGACGGGATTGACGCCGGAGTGCCCTGGCACTTCGGCGATCCAATGCGCGAACAGCGGTTGTTGGCCGCTGGCCGGGGTGTGGTTGATCTTTCCCACCGGGGGGTGCTCGGAGTCACCGGTCCCGACCGGCTCAGCTGGCTCCACTCACTCACTACCCAATACCTGGAAGGCTTGGCGCCTGGAGTCGGTGTCACCACTCTGGTCCTTTCCCCGCACGGGCACATCGAGCACGCGCTCTACGGCGTGGACGACGGCGAGACCTTCTGGGCGCACACCGAGCCTGGAGCGGTGCCGGCTGCTGTGACCTGGCTGGATCGGATGCGCTTTTTGATGCGCGTGGAGGTCACCGACCGAACCCGGGATTTCGCCGTGGTGTGGTCGCCGGTCCGTGAGGAGCACGGCGAGTTTCGTACCCGCACCGGTCCGGATTCGCTCGGTGGCCATGAGGTCTTCGTGCCTCGGGCTGAGCTCGACAGCTATCTGTCCACCCGACCGCAAGCCGGGACCTGGGCGTACGAGGCGCTCCGGATCGCCGCCGGGGTGCCGCGCATCGGCGTAGACACCGACCAGCGCACGATCCCGAACGAGATCGGCGTGCTCGGCAGTGCGGTCCATCTCGACAAGGGCTGCTACCGGGGACAGGAGACCGTGGCCCGGGTTCACACCTTGGGCCGCCCGCCCCGTCGCCTGGTCCGGTTGCACCTCGACGGCGCTGCCGAAGCCCTGCCGCGGCGCGGGCGCAGCGCTGCTGGCTGAGGGCCGCGAAGTCGGCTTCGTCGGCGGCTCCGCGCGTCACTTCGAGCTTGGTCCGATGGCCCTCGGGCTGGTCAAGCGCAACGTCCCCGCCGACCACGATCTCGTTGTGGACAGCATCGCGGCTGCTCAGGAGATCCTCGTTGATCCTGAGGTTGGGCTGCACGTGCGAGCGAAGCTGTGAACGGGCCCGGATCGAGCGATAGACGGGGCTCTCCGTCCGCCAGGTGCTCCAGTCGGTTTGCGGTGTCCCAAATTGTCTTGACATTGCGTCGGCCGGCAGTTTGAGCCCTACGCTTTCGGTGTGCAATTCGAGGATTGCGAGGCCGTGCTCTTCGACCTCGACGGGGTGCTGACGCCGACGGCAGATGTTCACATGCACGCCTGGCAATCCATGTTTTCCGACTTCTTGCTACGCAGAGGCATTTCGGAGCCGTACGTGTCGAGTGATTACTTCGACTACATCGATGGCAAACCGAGATACGAGGGCGTACGGTCCTTCCTCGACTCTCGCGGCATCTCCTTACCGGACGGCGACCCCAGCGATCCACCAACTGCCGAAACCGTGTGTGGACTAGGAAATCGCAAGAACGAGGTTTTCGCTGCTGTCCTGGCCGACGAAGGCGTGATCCCATATCCGGGTACGGCGGAGCTACTGGATCAGCTGACCGAGCGTGGCACCAAGGTGGCGGTCGTTTCCTCGTCGCGCAACGCGCCGTCGGTGCTGGAGGCGGCTGGCCTGCAGGAACGGTTCTCGGTCGTCGTGGACGGTGCGGTGGCGGGGGACTTGGGGCTGGCAGGCAAGCCGTCGGCCGAAACGTTCGTCCACGCCGCCTCCGAGCTCGGCGCCGACGTCGCCCGCTCGGCGGTGATCGAGGACGCGCTGTCTGGAGTCGAGGCGGGCAAGGCCGGTGGTTTCGGCCTGGTGGTCGGTATCGACCGAGGAGTCGGCTCCGATCGACTGGCGGCGGCAGGCGCCGATCTTGTGGTGAGCGATCTTGCTGAGCTGGTCTTCCCATGATCAGCTTCACCGGAGCGGCGAGCGACCTGCACGATCCACTGGACCGGATCCGCTTCCCCATCGAACCCTGGAAGTTCACCGAGGCGGTCTACAGCACGGTTGATCTTGGGTTGACTGAAACGCTGTTCGCTGTCGGTAACGGCTACCTCGGCATGCGTGCCAACGTCGAGGAAGGTCGTGAGACGCACACCCACGGAACCTTCATCAACGGCTTCCACGAGACGTGGCCGATCCGGCACGCGGAGGAGGCCTTTGGCTTCGCGCGCACCGGGCAAACGATCGTCAACGTGCCAGACAACAAGACCATGAAGCTCTACGTGGACGATGAGCCGATGCTGCTCTCGGTCGCGGACCTGGAGTCCTATGAGCGCAGCCTGGACTTCCGCGACGGCGTTCTCCGCCGGGACATCGTCTGGCGCACGCCGGGCGGCAAACGGGTCAAAGTCTCCTCGACCAGAATGGTGTCTTTCACCCAGCGGCACCTGGCAATTCTCAGCATCGAGGTGACGATGCTGGATGTTGAGGCGCCAGTCGTGATCTCGTCCCAGACGCTGAACAGGCAGGACGGCAAGGACGAGTATCACGTGCGCGCCGCCGCTATGGGGGCCGGGGCGGATCCCCGGAAGGGTGAATCTTTCGAGGCCCGCGTACTGCAGCCGCAGAGTCACTGGTCGAAGGACAACCGGATCCTGCTTGGCTACCGGTGTTCGAACTCCAAGATGACCTTGGGCGTCGGGGTCGACCACACGATCGCCACCGAGAACAGCCACAACACCTTGATCTTCGATGACGAGGACACCGGCAAAATGGTCTTCCGGGTGCAGGCCCGGCCTGGTGTGCCGATCAAGATCAACAAGATCGTCACCTACCACACCTCCCGCGGCGTACCGTCGCGCGAGCTGATCGACCGCTGCCGCCGAACACTCGACCGGGTCCGCGAACAGGGCGTGGAGGTGCAGTACGCCGCTCAGCGGGAGTGGCTGGACGGACTACTGGGAGCGCTCGGACGTGGAGGTCGCCGGGCAGCCGGCGCTGCAGCAGGCCATCCGCTGGAACCTGTATCAGATCGCGCAGGCTACGGCTCGCGCCGAGCAGTCCGGTGTCCCGGCGAAGGGCGTTACCGGATCCGGTTACAGCGGGCACTACTTCTGGGACACCGAGATCTTCGTGCTTCCGTTCCTGACTTACACCAATCCGAGCATGGCGCGGAGTGCGCTGCGGTTCCGCTACAACATGCTGGAAGCCGCTAAGCGTCGGTCCAGCGAGCTTGCGCAGAGTGGCGCCCTGTTCCCCTGGCGCACCATCAGCGGTGACGAAGCCTCCGCGTACTACGCCGCCGGGACTGCGCAGTACCACATCGACGCGGACATCTCGTACGCGCTGTGCAAGTACGTTGCGGCGAGCGGCGACGAAGCGTTCATGAATCGCGAAGGCATCGACATCCTGGTGGAGACGGCGCGAATGTGGGCCGACCTCGGCTTCTGGAGGGACAAAGGCAGCGGCTGGCGAAGTTTCCACATCCACGGTGTCACCGGGCCCGATGAGTACACCACCGTGGTCAACGACAACCTGTTCACCAACGTCATGGCGCGGTTCAACCTCGGCATGGCGGCCGAGGTGCTGGTGCGCATGGAGCGGCACGACGGCGAGGACTACCGTCGTCTGGTCCAGCGGCTTCAGATCTCCTCCGAGGAGGTCCAGGAATGGGCCCAGGCGGCCAAAGCGATGTCCATCCCCTACGACGCCGCTACGGGGATCAACCCGCAGGACTCCCACTTCCTTGATCGGGAGATGTGGGACCTGAAGAACACGCCGCCGGAGAAGTTCCCCTTACTGCTGCACTATCACCCCCTGGTGATCTACCGCTTCCAGGTGCTCAAACAGGCCGATGTCGTGCTCGCGCTGTTCCTCCAAGGTGATCACTTCAGCCTGGAACAGAAGCGGGCGGACTTCGACTACTACGACCCCATCACCACCGGGGACTCCACGCTGTCGGGCGTGGTGCAGTCGATCATCGCGGCGGAGGTCGGCTATCACGACCTGGCCCTGCGCTACTTCCACAACGCGTTGTTCGTCGACTTGGCCGACCTGCACGACAACACCACCGACGGTGTACACGTGGCGTCGACCGGCGGGGTCTGGAACGTTCTGGTCTACGGCTTCGGCGGAATGCGGGACTACAACGGGGTGATCACCTTCGATCCGCGACTGCCGGCGTCGTGGACCGGATTGACCTTCCAGATCACCTTGCGAGGAACCCGCGTCCGGGTCAACCTGACTCGGGAGGAGATCTGCTTCGAGGTCGTCGCAGGTGACACCGTGGAGATGTCCGTCCGTGGGCAGCGAGTCGTGGTCAGCTCCGGCACGCCAGCTCGGGTGACTCTTGATGATCATGGGCCGCGCATCGATCATGTTCCCACCCTGCAGACCGGTGATCGACGCCCAGACGGCACCCTGATCACTGCCTCGGTGCCTCAGGCGACACCAGTCCGCGGGTAAGCGGGGATTGCGGACGCGCTAACTGCAGTTTGCATTTGCTTGCAATTGCAAGCACACTGGACGCATGAAGGTGGTCAAGTCCCCGAATCTGGGCGGTCAACTCGGCTCGCTCGGTGAGTTCATCGCGGGTCAGCGGCGTGCCGCGGAGCTCACGTTGCGGCAACTGGCCGAACAGGCCGGGGTGTCCAATCCGTACTTGAGCCAGATCGAGCGTGGGCTCCGACGGCCGTCCGCCGAGGTGCTCCAACAACTGGCCCGGGCACTGCGTGTCTCAGCAGAGACCCTTTACGTTCGGGCCGGCATCCTCGACCCCGAAGATCACCCCAACGCCGGCGTGGAGATGGCAATCCTGTCCGACGCGGTGATCACTGAGCGGCAGAAGCGCGTGTTGATCGACATCTACACCTCCTTCGTGAAGGAGAACGCTGTCGTGGAAGAGCCGCCGCCAGCGAATCCAGAGAAGAAGAACCCCACCAGGAAGCCCGGCGCTGCTGCGCCCGACTCGGAATAGATCAAATCGAAGGAACCAGGAGAATCCAGATGGTCACCACCCACAAGCAGACTCCCGCCGAGGCGCGCCGGGCTGCTCTGCAATCCGAGTACGCTGCGCTCTACGCGGTGGCCGGATTGACCGATGCCTTGACCGAGCGGGCCGGGAAGTCGCTCTCCAGATTGCAACGCCGAGGAGTCGGCGCCGGAAGGCAAGCCCGGGAGAACGCCGACGAGCTGCGCACGTTCGTGATCACCCTTCCCGAGCAGATCAAGAACCTGCCGGAGGCCACCCGATCAAGGATCGCCGACCTGCAACGGCAAGCGAATGAGCTGAAGGCCCAGGCCAGCGGCACGTACGGCCAGTTGGCAGGCAGGGGAAAGCGCGTGATCGACGACGCCAAGGGGACGGCGTGGGACCTGTCGGACCGGGCGGAACGTCGGGCCGAAAGCGTTGTCGCCACTACTGGACGTACCGCGACGGAAACGATGATGCCGCGCGGCGCCGCCAAGGCGGCTGCTACTCGCAAGGCGGCGGCCAAGAAGGTCCCGGCCAACAAGATTGCCAGTGCGAGAAAGAAGACGGCGGCCAAGAAGTAGAGCGCAGCTGGCCCCGCTTCGGCTCAGGCGGTCTTGGAGCGGGCGCGTGCCCGGGCGCGGTTGGCACCCGACAGGCTGACCTTCCGGATCCGCACCGCGTCGGGAGTGACCTCGACGCATTCCTCGCCGCGACAGAATTCCAACGCCTGCTCCAGGCTCAGCAGCCGAGGCGGGATCAGTCGCTCGAGTTCCTCACCGGTGGAGGAGCGCACGTTGGTGAGCTTCTTCTCCTTGGTCGGATTGACGTCCATGTCCTCGCTCCGAGCGTTCTCACCCACCACCATGCCCTCGTACACCTCGGTTCCGGGACCGACGAAGATTGTCCCGCGCTCCTGAAGGTTGTACAGGGCGTAGGACGTGACGAGACCTGCGCGGTCGGCGACCAGCGAGCCGGTGGATCGAGTCCGCAGCTCACCGGCCCACGGTTCGTACCCGTCGAAGATGTGATGCATCAAGCCGGTGCCGCGCGTCTCGGTCAAGAACTCGGTGCGGAAGCCGATCAGCCCTCGTGCCGGCACGAGGTACTCCATCCGGACCCACCCGGTGCCGTGGTTGACCATCTGCTCCAAGCGGCCGTGCCGAAGACCCATGAGTTGGGTGACGACGCCCACGAAGTCTTCGGGGATGTCCACGGTCAGGCGCTCGACGGGCTCGTGGACGTGGCCGTTGATCTCCCGGGTGACGACCTGTGGCTTCCCGACGGTCAGCTCGAAGCCTTCCCGGCGCATCATCTCGACGAGGACGGCCAGTTGGAGCTCACCGCGACCTTGGACCTCCCAGGTGTCCGGCCGCTCCGTGGGAAGCACGCGGATCGACACGTTGCCCACCAGCTCGGCATCGAGGCGGCCCTTGACCAGGCGGGCAGTCAGGTTCTTGCCGGACCTACCGGCCATCGGTGAGGTGTTGATGCCGATGGTCATCGAGATCGACGGCTCATCGACGGTGATCAACGGCAGTGGTCTGGGGTCGGCCGGGTCCGACAGCGTCTCGCCGATGGTGATGTCAGGAATGCCGGCGATGGCAACGATGTCACCCGGACCAGCCCATTCGGCCGGTTCACGATCGAGGGCCTTGGTGATCAACAGCTCCGAGAGTTTGACATTGCGCACACTGCCGTCCGCGCGGCACCACGCCACCGTCTGGTTGCGGCGCAGGCTGCCGGCGATGATCCGGCACAGCGCAAGCCGACCCAGGTAGGGCGACGCGTCGAGGTTGGTGACGTGGGCTTGAAGGGTCGCGTTCTCGGTGTAGGTAGGGGCGGGGATGTGGTCGAGGATGGTCGCGAACAGCGGGCCGAGGTCGGGGCTGTCCGGCATCGTGCCGCCGTCGGGCTCGCTGAGTGAGGCTCGGCCGGCCTTGGCCGAGGCATATACCACTGGGAAGTCGAGAACGTGAGTCTGGTCCTCCTCGAGCAGGTCAAGGAAGAGTTCGTACGTTTCCTCCACGACCTCAGCGATCCGCGCGTCGGAGCGGTCGACTTTGTTGACCACCACGATGATCGGCAGTTGCTTGGCCAGAGCCTTGCGCAGCACGAACCGGGTCTGGGGCAGCGGGCCCTCCGAGGCGTCGACGAGCAGCAGCACGCCGTCGACCATTTCCAGGCCGCGTTCCACTTCACCACCGAAGTCGGCATGGCCCGGGGTGTCGATGATGTTGATGGTGACATCGCTGCCGTCCGCGGTGTGATGCTGCACGGCGGTGTTCTTGGCGAGGATGGTGATGCCCTTCTCGCGCTCGAGAGCCAGCGAGTCAAGAACCCGCTTCTCGACCTCTTGTCCGACCCGGAAGGCACCCGACTGCCACAGCATTGCGTCAACCAGGGTGGTCTTCCCATGGTCGACGTGAGCGACGATCGCGATGTTGCGCAAGTCGGCACGGGTGGGCATTGACAGAAGAACTCTCAGTGGGAGCGGGCAAACTCGGTGAGTCTAACTGCGATATCCAAGATGCGTGACTCGGGCCGAGCTGAGCTGCACCCGTACGCTTGAAGCAATCTGATCGGCGAGAGGGGGCCCGAGTGGTTGGCGGCACGGACTGGTTCCGAGATTCTTTCCGTACGGAGTTCGACAAACAGAGCGCCGAGATCGGCCGCTTCAATCTGGCGATCTTCGGCAAGACGGGGGTCGGAAAGTCGACCTTGATCAACGCGATCTTCGGCGAGGAGGTGGCGCGTACCGGCATCGGTGAACCGGTCACCCACGGCAGCCATCTCTACCTGGACAAGGTGGGCCATTTGGGCATCATCGACACCGCCGGCCTGGAGATCGGCAAGGACAACAAGGAGATTCTGGCTGAGCTCAGCCGGGCCATGGTCGACATGCGCCGCCAGCCGCTCAGCGAGCAGATCCACGTCGCGTGGTTCTGCATCCGCGGCATGGACCGTCGCTTCGAGGACTCCGAGGCTGACTTCGTCCGGCGGCTCGACGAGCTCGGCCTTCCGGTCATCGTCGTTCTGACCCAGGTGCCGATGCGCGACGGTCATTACCATCCGGACGCCATCGCGCTGGCCGAGCAGATCTTGGCTCGTCGGTTGCCGATCGCGGGCGGCCGACCCTTCATGACGTACGCGATGGCGGATGAATTTTCTGGTCAGCCCGCCTACGGGCTGAAGGATCTGCTTGATGCCACCTTTCGCGTTGCGCCCGAAGGAGTCCACGGAGCCCTCATCGCGGCGCAGGAGATTGATCATGTTCGGAAGGAACAGGAAGCGAGGAAGTACATAGCGACCGCCGCCACCAGTGCCGCGGCCGCGGCGGCCAGCCCCATCCCCTTCTCGGCCGCCACCCTTCTGGTCCCCATCCAGCTCGGCATGATGGCCCGCATCGCTCAGATCTACAAGATCAAGTTCGAGCGGGCGGCGCTGTTGGCCATCGCCTCAACGGCGGTCGCCACCCAAGCGGGACGTACGGCTTTCACGAGCCTGCTCAAGATGGTTCCGGGTGCGGGCACTCTGGTGGGCGGTGCCATCGGCGCAGGCGTCGCATCCACCTTCACCTACGCGATGGGTCAGGCCTGGCTGGCCGTCTGCCAGCGGATGATTCGAGGTGGCTTGGGACCACTGGGCGGTGCCATCGACAACGACCGCGTCCGCGAAGTCTTCATGGACGAGTTCCGCAACCGAGTGAGGTTTGGTGGCAAAGAGCTGCGGCATGACGAGGGGAAGGTCGGTACCACTCGCCGGGGCTAGCTGACCACCAACGATCGGGCTGACAAGCAGGCGTCGCTCCAATAGCCTCGGGCCAATGTCCATGCCAGACGTTGCGGCCCTGCTCGCCGGAGAGCCGGCGCACGATCAGGTGGTCTTCGAGACCCGATTGCGCCGTTACTGGAGCGACCTGCTGACCGGTTTGACCGGCGCCTATCCCCGCGATGCCGTCGAGATGGCCTACCGGCTCGTCGAGATCGCCGCCAACAACTTCCGCCAGCGCTCCGCCGAGCTGCGGCTCCTGGACCTGCGCCGGCATGCTGATCCGCAATGGTTTCAGCACCCCCAGATGCTCGGCTACGCCACCTACGCTGACCTGTTTCGCCGGAGACCTGGTCGGTGTGGCCGAGAAGGTCGACTACCTGGCGGAGCTCGGTGTCACCTACCTGCACCTGTTGCCGCTATTGAAACCGCGGCCGGGGGAGAGCGACGGCGGCTATGCGGTGATGGACTACCGCGCGGTGCGCGAGGATCTCGGTACTATCTCCGACCTGCGGGAGCTAGCCAGCGTCCTGCGTTCCCGTGGCATCTCCCTCACTCTTGACCTGGTGCTCAACCACGTCGCAGCTGAGCACGAATGGGCGCGCAGCGCCCGCAGCGGAGACGCACCACTACCGCCGCTACTTCCACCTGTTCGCTGATCGGGAGCTGCCCGACGCCTACGAGAAAACCCTTCCGGAGGTCTTCCCCGACTTCGCGCCCGGGAATTTCACCTATGACGAGGAGTCGCAATCCTGGGTGTGGACGACGTTCAACACCTGGCAGTGGGATCTCAACTGGCACAGCCCCGATGTGTTCTACGAGTTCGCTGACCTGATCTTGTGGCTGGCGAATCTCGGTGTCGAGTGCCTGCGCCTCGATGCCATCGCCTTCATCTACAAGCGCATGGGAACAAATTGCCAGAACCAGCCGGAGGTGCACGCGATCACTCAGGCGCTGCGCACGGTTACCCGGATCGGAGCCCCGGCGCTGATCTTCAAGGCTGAAGCGATCGTCGGACCAACTGATCTCGCTCCCTACCTCGGCGTGGGTAAGCACGCCGGCAAGGTCAGCGATCTTGCGTACCAGAACTCGCTGATGGTGCAGGTCTGGTCGGCGCTGGCGGCAAAGGACACCCGGCTGTTCTGCTCGGCCATGAATCGCTTTCCCAGCAAGCCGCCGACGACCGTGTGGGGAACTTACCTGCGCTGCCACGATGACATCGGCTGGGCGGTCGACGACAGTGATGCTGCGTCGGTCGGGCTGAACGGTTTCGAGCACCGCCGGTTCCTCGCTGACTATTACGCCGGCAACTACCCGATGAGTGACGCCCGTGGGCTGGTCTTCCAGGAGAACCTGCTCACCGGCGATCGGCGGATCAGCGGCACGGCGGCCTCACTGCTTGGGATCGAGGCGGCGCTGGACAACAACGACGAGGCGCATCTCGATCTTGCGGTACGACGGCACATCCTCGCTCACCAGATCATCCTCGGTTTCGGTGGGCTGCCCTTGATCTACATGGGCGACGAACTGGCGTTGACCAACGACTACGGCTACGTCGACGATTCGAGCCACGCTGACGACAACAGGTGGGTGCACCGACCGCGGATGCCCTGGGAGCAGGCTGCGCGCCGGCACGTCGAAGGCACCCTCGAGAATCGCGTATGGCACGCCATTCACCACGCTGTGATGGTTCGAGCCTCATTGCCGAGCCTGGATGCGTCGGTCGAGACGGAGATTTTCGACCCGGTGAACCCAGCGGTCCTGGTCTTCATCCGGCGGCAGCAGCTGCAAACGATGGTGGGCGTGTACAACGTCACCGCCGAAGTCCAGGTCCTGCCGCGCTGGGTGGTCCCGCTGGGCAACTGGGCCTGGGATGCCCTCACCGAGGACACACCGCTGACCGATGCCGACCTGCGCGTGGAGGGTTATCAGGCCCGTTGGTTCGTCCAGCCGACCTGACGACCGGTTCCGTCCAGGTGTGGGGATTTAGGGTGGCGTCGTGGACGATGTCCGGGCAGCACAAGACCAAGCGAGTGCGGCGGTACGGGAGGCGCTCAGCGCGCTCGACCTGCCCTGGTCGGAACGCGAGCCCGGTCTGTTCTCGGTGAGCTTGCCGGGCAGCCGAAAGTTGAGCACAGAGTGTGCGCTCGAGGTCGGCAGTCATGCGCTGCAGGTACGGGCTTTCGTCGCCCGCCGACCGGACGAGAATCATTCGGCGGTTTACGAATGGCTGCTCCAGCGCAACCTGAAGCTGTACGGAATCGCGTTCTGCCTGGATGCGCTGGGCGACATCTATCTGATTGGGAAGGTCAGCAACGCATCCGTCACGGCGTCCGAGGTCGACCGCCTGATGGGTGCGGTCGCCGAGACCGCTGACAGCAGCTTCAACCTGATCTTGGAGCGGGGCTTCGCCGACAGCATCCGGCGCGAGTGGGCCTGGCGTCGCTCGCGGGGCGAATCCACGGCCAATCTCGCCGCCTTCGCCCACCTCGACCCCGAGTCTGACCGCCACTAGGCTCCGGTGTCATGACGGCAACCTTGGTCCTGCTGCGGCACGGCGAGAGCGATTGGAACGCGAAGAACCTCTTCACCGGCTGGGTCGACGTCGACCTCAACGCCAAGGGTGAGGCGGAGGCCAGCCGCGGCGGCGAGCTGCTGGTCGAGAACGACCTGCTACCCGACGTCGTCCATACCTCCGTGCTTCGACGGGCCATCCGTACGGCGCAGATCTCGTTGGACGCCGCCGACCGGCTATGGATCGAAACCAAGCGTTCGTGGCGGCTGAACGAGCGGCATTACGGCGCACTTCAGGGCAAGGACAAGGCAGCAACCCTGGCGGAGTTCGGCGAGGAACAGTTCATGACCTGGCGCCGCTCGTACGACGTGCCGCCACCGCCGATCGACAATGATGACCCGAACGCCAACTTTCGCGATCCGCGCTACTCCGGTCTGCCCACTGAGGCTCGTCCCCGGACCGAATGCCTGAAGGATGTGCTGCTGAGGGCGCTGCCCTATTGGTACGACCAGATCGTGCCCGATCTCTGGGCCGGGAAGATCACCCTGATCGCGGCTCACGGCAACTCGCTGCGCGCGATCGTCAAGCATCTCGACTCGATCAGCGACTCAGACATCGTCGGCTTGAACATCCCGACCGGCATCCCGCTGCTGTACGAGCTGGACGACGATCTCAAGCCCACCACGCCCGGCGGTCGCTACCTCGATCCAGAGGCCGCCGCCGCTTCCATCGAGGCCGTCAAGAACCAGGGTCGGAAGTAGCACTCGTCGGGCGGAGGCCGTGCTTCGCCGCGCGAGCTACCTGAGGGCCCCAGCGGCAAGCGCCGACGCAAGCGATGGGGCCAACGGCAGCCGGGGAATGAGGGTTGCCTGCACCGCATGGTAGAGGTCGGGCTTGCCTGGCCACACCGTGCTGAGAGGGCGGTTGTTCGCATCGAGTTGGTGATGCCAGGAACCGGCTTCCCGATCGATCAGGTACGCGTCGATCCAGGCCCACCAAGTCCGGCAGAGCTCGCTGTACCGAGCCTCACCGGTGTGTTCATGCAGTGCCGCTCCGGCGGAGATGGCCTCAGCAGCGACCCAATGCATCCGGTCCCGCACCACCGGACGACCATCCCAGTCGGTCGTGTAGACGAAGCCGGGCTGGCCGTCGACCGCCCAGCCGTCATCGACGCCGCGGTCGAAAAGGGCGATCGCCGCCTCGACCAACCACTCTGGTGCGTTGCCCACCGCCGCGTGCAGGTGCAGCAACAAGCGGGACCACTCGTACGCATGGCCGACGGTCGCCCCATAGGGCTGGAAGGGGTCGTCCGGATGATCACGGTTGTGCTCCAGCTGCGGACGCCACTGGGCATCGAAATGCTCGGGAATCCGCCACCTCTGCTCGCGAGCGTGCGTCACGACCCGTTCGGCGATCGCCAGCGCGCGGTGGTGCAGTCCGCTGTCGGCGGTGACATCGCCCGCGGCCAGCAACGCCTCGACCGCATGCATATTCGCGTTCACCCCGCGATAGGGGTCGAGCTCAGTGAACGACCGGTTCCATTGGTCAACGAACATTGACGACGCCGCATCCCAAAAACGGTCATGCCACACGTCGAGAGCCTCGCTCAACAGCCGATCTGCGCCCGCCCGGGCGGCCACGCTGCCAGACGAAGCGGCCAGGACCACAAATGCCTGGGGGTAGCAGCTCTTCTCGTCGGGCGAGCCGCCATCCTTCACGCTGGAGAACCAACCACCGGACTTCCTGTCCCGCAACGGACCGGTCAGTCCGGCAAGGGCGTGGTCGGCCAGCTCGCCGGCGCCTTCCACGCCCGAGAGGTGCGCGAGGGAGTAGACGTGCGCCATCCGGGCGGTGATCCAGGTGTACACAGGGCGGCTCAGGTCCGGATCGCCGCGCTCATCGAGCCACGCCGCACCTCCAGCCGGGTGCGGAAAGCGCCGCCCGAACTCGATCAACCGGTCGAATTCTGCGGACAGCGTCCTGGTGTCGGGCGGTAGAGCGGCGAAGATCACCCGGCCACGCTATCGAGTGCCCTGTGTCAGGCGGCATGCCAGTCAGGGCTGCGGCCAGTACTCCGTCTCGGGGAATTCGCCGGTCACGACGTAGATCACGCGGCGAGCCATCGAGGCGGCGTGATCAGCGATCCGCTCGTAGTAGCGGCCCAGCAGCGCGACGTCGACCGCCGCCTCCACGCCGTACGGCCAGTCGTCGCTCAGCAGCACCCGAAACTGGGTGCGGCGCAGCTCGTCCATCTCCTCGTCGCGCGAGCGGAGCTCCTCGGCGACCTGGATGTTCCGGTCGATCAGCGTCTGGCCGGCACTCACCACCATCTTCTCCGCGACGTCCCCCATCCGGATGAAGTTCGCCCGTAGCGCCTCCGGCACGGCGCGCTCGGGGTATCTCAACCTGGCGATTTTGGCTACGTGGGCCGCGAGATCACCCATCCGTTCCAGCTCGGCAACCATCCGCAGCGTGGCCACGAGAATCCGCAGTTCCCCGGCGACCGGCGCCTGCCGGGCGAGCAGGGAGAAAGCCCGATGCTCGATGTCTGCCTGTCTAGCGTCCAACAATTCGTCGTCGCCGATGACCTGTTCGGCGAGGTGGATATCGGCCTCGAGCAGCGCCGTGGTGCTGCTGCGGACCGCTGAGGACACGCCTTGGGACATCTGGACCAGGTCGGCCAGGATGTCGTCCAACTGTTCGCGGTAGGTGTCACGCATAATCGATCCCTCGTCTGTTCCTCGGCAGCACTCGCAACGTCCACCCTAGGCGCGGTCACTACGCCGAACCCCGCGGCGGATGAACAGCGCGTAAACCCCCGCCAAACCCTAGGGAGCGTTGCGCCCAGCGGCCTTCCATCTGGTCGGATACCCAGCGGCGGGCCCCTACTATCTGACTGTGCATCCGATCGCCATCTTGGTGGCCGGCCTTTTCGGGGGTCTCGTGATCGGCATCTGTATCACCTGGCTGGCGGTCCGATCCCGGCCGAGTGACGTCATCACCGACCTCACCGATGAACCGCCGCAGGTTCCAGAGGGAATTTCGGCGATGCTCGACGTGCTCAGCTCCTCAGCCGTGGTTGTCGGCCCCCACGACGAGGTGCTGGAGGCCACCACCAGCGCTCGAACTCAGGGCCTTGCCCGCGGCAGCCGGGTGGCGGTGCCCGAAGTGCTTGACCTCGTCCGCGAGGTGCGCCGGGAACGGCGCCATCCGCAGCCTCGACCTGGAACTGGTACGAGGTCGCAGCGCGACCAGCTATCTGAGGGTCCGCGTGGCTCCGCTGCCGTGACGACCTGGTCGTCGTCCTGGCCGACGACCAGACGTCGGTGCGGCGGATCGAGGAAACGACGGCGTGACTTCGTTGTCAACATCAGCCATGAGCTGAAGACGCCGATCGGCGCGATCTCGCTGCTCGCCGAGGCGGCCGAGGAGGCGGCCGACGACCCGCCGGCCGTACGAAAGTTCGCCAGCCGATTGAGCGTGGAATCGGCGCGCCTGGCCGACCTGGTTTCCCAGATCATCGATCTTTCCCGGCTGCAGGCCGACGACCCTCTGGCGAACGCCGAGGAGGTCGACATCGACGAAATTCTCACCGAGGCAGTGGACCGCTGCCAGGTGGATGCCGATCAGCATCGGGTGAGCCTGACAGTGGCCGGCGCCACCGGTTGCCGAGTACTGGGCAGCGCTCGGCAGCTCAGCGTCGCGGTCGGGAACCTCGTGGAAAACGCGGTGGTCTACTCCGATCCCGGTGCCCGGGTTGTCGTGGCAGCACACAGACAAGCCCGCAGTGATGACGACTATGTCGAAATCACCGTCTCTGACAACGGCATAGGCATCCCGCCGGGTGAGCTCGAGCGGATCTTCGAGCGCTTCTACCGGGTGGATTACGCCCGCAGCCGAGCCAACGGGGGCACCGGGCTCGGGCTAGCGATCGTCAAACACATTGCTGCGACCCATGGTGGTGACGTCTCGGTGTGGAGCCAGCCGGGTCACGGCTCGACTTTCACGATCCGCATCCCCGAGCATGTCGGCGTGCAGCAAAGCGACCAGCGCGCACCACCCGACGTCGATTCGGAGCTTCACGCGGAGGATCAGGAGAGCAGGCTATGACCCGGATACTGATCATCGAGGACGAGGAGTCTTACCGCGAAGCGCTGGCCTACATGCTGCGCAAGGAGGGCTTCGAGATCGTGGAGGCCGCCGACGGCTCAGACGGGCCTTGCCGAGTACGACCGGGTGGGCGCTGACCTCGTGCTCCTCGACCTCATGATGCCGGGCCTGACGGGGACCGAGGTATTGCCGACAGCTGCGCCTCCGCGGCCCGGTGCCGGTCATCATGGTCACCGCCCGCGAGTCCGAAGTGGACAAGGTGGTCGGCCTCGAGCTTGGCGCGGACGACTACGTCACCAAACCTTTCAGCCATCGTGAGCTGGTGGCGCGCATCCGAGCCGTGCTACGCCGCGGCCAGGACGTCGAATTACTGCCCGACGTCGTCGAAGCGGCCGGCGTACGGATGGACGTCGAGCGGCATGAAGTCTCGGTCAACGGCCAACGGATCCGGTTGGCGCTCAAGGAGTTCGAGCTGTTGGAGCTTCTGCTGCGGAACGCCGGCCGAGTATTGACGCGGGGCCAGCTGATCGACCGGGTGTGGGGGGCGGACTATGTCGGCGACACCAAGACACTCGACGTTCACGTCAAGCGGCTGCGGACGAAGATCGAACCGGACCCCGCCAACCCGCGCTACCTGATCACCGTCCGCGGCCTGGGCTACAAGTTCGAGGGCTGAGCGCCGCGGAGTCAGCGAGCAGGTCTCTTCAGCCCCGATGAGATCTACAGCTTTCGGCTAATCCGCGCTGCTCGGTGTGGCCTGGGGGCTGATGGAGGAGTACGGGCCCTGGCTCGCGTCGACCACCGGCACCCGTTCCGTGGCAGAGCCTGCAGAGCTGAACTCCAGTGTGACGTCGGCCAGCAGACCTGCCTGCAGATCAGGGCTCTTCACGGTGACGAGCGGGCCGTCCGTGAGCACGACGAGGACTCCGTTGCCCAGACTGATCGACGGCGGCACGCTGGCGCTGAGCGGCGCACCGTCGGTGCCGTCGGACTTGATCGCCTTGCCGCTGATCGCGGTCAACTGCGTCTGGTCCGCCGGCGACCATCGTGGCGGACAGGAAACCCTCGCCCTGGGTCCGGCTGAGAATCATCAGATTGCGCACCTTGACCCCTTTTGCGCCACCGACATCAAAGCTGATGCCCTCGGCCGGCGTGTAAGGGCGCAGCGTCTGCTGGTTCATTCCGCAGGCCGTCGTGACGGTCACGGCCAGGACCAGCAGGAGAGTCGCAACCAGCCGGACGGTCGGTGACCAGCTGCGCGAGGACGGGCTCGAGTTCGGGCGCACTATCCGACTCCTACGTCTGGGGCGTACGTCTGGGATGCAGCCTAGCGACCTTGCACCGGCTTCGTGAGGCGCCCGGCGGCAGCGTTGTCGACGAAGCTCCCGAAGCACCGCCGGCTAGGCACATCCAGGCCCAGTTGTCAAGCGCCGACTGCGGCCTCTACCGGCCTCTGGCTAGCCCAAACGCGTCTGAGGAAGTCTCAGCTCATGCTAAACTTGTGGGTGCGAAAGGGGTTCACGACAATATGACCTTTACAGTCGGCGAAACGGTGGTCTACCCCAATCATGGGGCCGCCGTGATCGAGGACATCGAAACCCGTCAGATCAAGGGTGAAGACAAGCTCTATCTCGTGCTACGGATCGTCGGTCAGACCGACCTGGTAGTCCGGGTACCCGCCTGCAACCTCGACCTCGTGGGCGTCCGCGACGTCGTCGATGCTGACGGTTTGGAGCGAGTCTTCAGCGTGCTGCGGGCTCCTCACACGGAGGAACCGACCAACTGGTCGCGGCGCTACAAGGCCAACCTCGAGAAGCTGCACTCCGGCAACGTGATGAAGGTTGCCGAAGTCGTACGCGACCTCTGGCGGCGTGAGCGTGAGCGTGGACTCTCCGCCGGAGAGAAGCGGATGCTGGCCAAGGCGCGCCAGATCCTGGTGTCCGAGCTGGCCCTCGCGGAGCGGGTCGCCGAGGACAAGGCCGAAGTCCTGCTCGACGAGGTCCTCGCTTCCTGATCCGCCGCTCCGCCACACCGAATGCAGATCCGTACCGGCATCGGTGTCGACGTGCATCGGCTCGTCGAAGGACGCCCGATGACCATCGGTGCACTTGACTTTCCCGAGGAGCCGATGGGTCCGGAGGGTCATTCGGACGGTGACGTCGTCTGCCACGCGATGTGCGATGCCCTACTGAGCGCCGCCGGGCTCGGCGATCTCGGCACCAACTACGGCACCGACCAGCCGGTCTGGCAGGGCGCATCGGGGCTGTCTTTTCTGAACGCAACCTCCGAGCGGGTACGGCAGGCTGGCTTCGAGATCAGTAACGTCGCCGTCCAGTTCATCGGAAATACTCCTCGGCTCGGCCGCCGCCGTGCAGAGGCCGAACAGCTGCTCAGCCAGGCGATTTCCGCTCCGGTCTCGGTCGCCGCCACCACGACCGACGGTCTGGGCCTCATTGGCCGGGGCGAAGGGGTCGCGGCGATGGCCAGCGCGTTGTTGACTGGCTCCGGCTAGTCGTCGTCGGCGCCGCTGTCTAGCGGACGAGGCCCGCGGAGGCCACAAAGGTGTTGCACTTGCCCACCTGACTGGTGCCCAAACCGGTGTCACCCCAGTACTTCCGGCTCTTGGCACGTCCGTGGTTGCCGACGATGTTTGGCTTGCCGGTCAGCGTGTCGTCGCCGACCGCGACGTAGGTTTGCTGGATACCGTCCAGGTCAGACTGCTGAACGCCGAGCGACTGGGAGACGCCCCGGATGAACATCCCAGACAGGCAGTCGGCCTGTGTCTCGAGACGGCGGCTGAACTCCAGCTGTACCGACTTGTCGTTGGCGTTCGCGCCCAGCGCAAGCGAGGAGATCAGAATGCCAGTGCGGGCCTGAAAAGCGTGGCCGAACTCGTGCGCCATGACCACGTCGGCCGCCCACTTGTCACCGCGGACGATAGGTACCGCGTCTGGGAGCTGGGCGGAGTAGTAGACCTGTTGGTCAGCGGAACAGTAGAAGGCATTCACTCCGCTCTTGCCGCACTTCGTGGTCATTTCCTTGCCGTAGATCGTCACGCTAGGTCGCACGATGATGAAGCCGGCCGACGTGACCGGAGGTTGCCAGAAGCGGACGAGACATTCCATGAGCCCTTCGAAATGCTCCTTGAGCTGGTCGTCGCTCGCCGTGCGGACGTTGATCGGCTGGGAATTGCACCGCACGGGAAGCGGCGCCATCTGGTCGTAGACCGGGTTGCGCGCGATCAGGGCGGTCGCCTCGTCGTAGGTTTGGGGAACCGGAAGCGGAGGAGGGCTCCGGTCCGGAGGCGGCACCTGGTAATCATCGTTCTGGTAGGCGACAGCTGACTGTTCCGACGTCATTCCGGAAAGCATCAGACCGGCGAGCGCCAGCAGACTGATGCCGATCAGCGCCACCAGCAGCAGTCGGAGGGGGCCGCGTCGACGTGGCCCGGGAACGCGCGGTGGCCCGTACTGTGGCGGCCCGAGATGGGGGCCACCGAAGGCAGGCCTCCCGAACTGCGGCTGACCGTAGGATCCCCAGGAATTTGGATTGCCACCATACGGCGAGGCGCCGGGAGCTGGAGGCGGATAGCCCGGCTGCCGATACGGAGGCTGGCCGTACGGCGGGGACGCGCCCCACTGCTGCTGACGCCACACGCAAACCTTAACTGCGCCACCAAGACGTGATGACGTCTCTGTCACAAGTGCTCGGACTTTGCTGGCACGCGGCACGGCCGGCAAACACTAATGGGAGGCTGTACGTCGTGCCCGAGAACTCCGCTCGAACGACGACCCACCGGCTTCGGGCCGTCGCCGTTCTCGTGGCACTGACACTCGGGTTGTTGGCCGGTCCGCTGGCGTTGACGGCCTCCGCTCGAGGGCACGGCCTCCACCTATGTGGTGGACGCCGCGCTCGGATTGGACGGGGTGTTGAAGGTCAGCGAGACGATCACCTTCGCTGGGGAGGCGCCACCCAACCTCACCCAGAAGTTCGAGACCCGTGAAGATCTGATGGGTGATCGCCAGTACGTGTTCAACGTTGTCCGACTTCAAGGCCACCGTCAAGGGTGCGTCGGTCGACCCAAATCCGCAGGCCGACGGCCGATTCACCACGATCACCGTGCCGACCAACGGCGCCAAGGAAATCCTGATCGGCTACACCATGACGGGCGCAGTCGTTAACACCGAGACCGGCACTGCGCTCCGTTTCCGGGCACTGCAGGGTCTGGGCGCCTACGTCCAGGAGGTTACGGCGGCGGTGCCGTATTCCGACGCAATTCGAGTACATCAAGTGCACGGCCGGAAGTCCCAATTCGACTGTTCCCTGCACCTCTGCCGCGGCCGAGCCAGGAGGGGGCGCAGATCCCGACCTTCCGGGACGGTCCGCGGGGCGAGGGCGAGGTGGTCGCCATCGACATCGGCTTCAAGCCGGGTGCTCTGGCCGCCAACGAGGAAATCGACTACCAGTGGACGGTGAGCCGGGCCTTCTCCGCTAAACCGCTGCCCGTGGGGATCGCGCTGGGCCTGCTCGCACTCGGCGGACTGGGGCTGTACTTCATGCACCGGCGCACTGGCGTCGACGCCCGGGCCACCGGCGAGATTCAGCGGGCTGGCGAGTTCGTCGCCACCGGGCCGGGGGAGACGGAGTTTCGCGTCGTCGAGGACATTCGTCCGGGCCACGTCGGCACGATCGCTGACGAACGGGTGGACCCGATCGACGTGACGGCCAGCGTGGTCGATCTGGCCGTCCGGGGCCATCTCCGGATCACCGAGTTGCCGCGTGAGGCGGACTTTGCCCGAACGGACTGGGAATTGACCCGCCTCCCCGGCAGTGGGGAGCTGCGGCCATTCGAGAAGGAGCTGCTCGGCGCCATCAGCCCGGACGGAACCCCGGTCAAGGTCTCCGAGCTGGCCAATCGCGTACAGGAATCCATCGGCGCCGTTCAGGACAAGCTGTACGACGAGATGGTGAGCAACGGTTGGTATGAGCGCCGTCCCGACGCAACCCGGAACCGATGGACCCAGCGTGCCCTCGGCGCATTGATCATCGCCATCGTGATCACCGGTGTGCTGGCCGCCTTCACCACTTTTGGTTTGGTGGGGTTGGCGTTGGTGGTGCTGGCGCTCGGACTCGTCTTCTTTGCCCAAGAGATGCCTTCCCGGACCCCGCGAGGCGCGGCGTTGCTCGCTGGACTCGGCGCCCTGCGCTCGGATCTGCTCAGCCATCCCACCAACCAGATGCCTAAGGGCGCAGAGCTCCGTGAGCTCTCCGAGCTACTGCCGTACGCGATCGTGCTGGGTGGGGCGGACCGCTGGTTGGACGCCATGGTGGCCAGCGATACCGACGCGGAGGCGGACGAGACCGATTTGCCCTGGTATCACGGTCCGGCCAACTGGCACCTGCGTGATCTTCCCGACTCCTTGCGCAACTTCGTCACTACGGTCTCGGGCAGCCTGTTCTCTCGCTGACGCGCAACCTGGACCGGCCGCCGGATCTTGATCAGTTGTTGAGCGACAAAACTTACTTGAGGTTCTTCAGCGGGTAGCCGTGCTTCGCGCAGCCATCGACGATCAAATTCCGGGCATCGGCGGGGATGTCCTCCGGCTTGGCGGCGCTCAGCAGGTTGACCGTGGCGTCGACCCATTGCTGGGGTTCTGGGTCGAGCTTGCCGGACGCGCTCAGCTTCTTCAGTGCGGATACGGTCGCCTTCTTGGCAACCGAACCGCTGGCCACCGCGCCGTCCACAGCGGGGCATCCAATCCGGTAGGCGTCCTCAGGCTTGATATCAGCCTGCGCGCACGCGCCGAGCGCCAGCAGCGATAAAGCGGCGACGGCGGCGAAGCGGTGCATGAATCGAGAGTACGCGGGCCATCGAAAGTGCTGGCGAGTTGCAGGATTCGGCCCCAGAGGCTGCCATTAGCCAGCACTTTCGACAGGATCAAGTGTCGCGTTCGTAATCCCGAATGGCCCGCCGCAGCTCCGCGACGGCTGCCTCCACCTCCGCATCATCCGGATCTTGCGGCGCGAATGTCCGGACCGCGGCATCCCACGAGCCGAACCAGCCGTAGAGAGCCAGCGCCGTGACCCCGAGCGCGAGCAAGATCATGAAGATCGTGGTGAGGGTGGTCGCGGCCATGTCCGGTGTCTCCAAGGAGCGTGCCCGCCGCTACAGTTGCAGGCCGGGATAGAGCGGGTAGGCGTGCAGCAGCTCTGCGGACGCTGCCTTGGTGGCATCGGCAACACCCTCAACGAGGGTGTACTTAGCCTTGCCCGGCTGACCGCTGGATGCGGTCACCGGCGTCGTGTTCTTCAGCACGTTCACGATCAAGTCGGCGACTCGGTCGAACTCGTCGGCCCCGAAGCCTCGAGTGGTCAGCGCCGGGGTGCCGATCCGTACACCCGAGGTGTACCAGGCCCCGTTGGGGTCATTCGGAACGGCATTGCGGTTGGTCACGATCCCGGCGTCCAACAAGGCCGACTCGGCTTGGCGACCGGTGAGCCCGAAGGACGACACATCGATCAATACCAGATGGTTGTCCGTGCCACCAGTGACGAGCCGGGCCCCCCGCCGCAGCAGCCCATCCGCCAACATATGGGCGTTGTCGGCGATCGCTTGCGCGTATGTCTGGAACGCCTGCGTCCTGGCCTCGGCGAGCGCCACCGCCTTGGCGGCCATCACGTGTCCGAGCGGACCGCCCAACACCAGCGGGCACCCTCGATCGACCGAGTCGGCGAACTCCTTGGTGGCCAGCACCAGACCACCGCGCGGACCCCGCAAGGACTTGTGAGTGGTCGTCGTGACGACCTGTGCATGAGGCACCGGGTCCTCGTCGCCGGTGAACACCTTGCCTGCCACGAGTCCGGCGAAGTGCGCCATGTCGACCAGCAGCGTGGCGCCCACTTCGTCCGCGATCTCACGCATGGTGGCGAAGTTGATCCGGCGCGGATAAGCCGAGTAGCCGGCGATCAAGATCAGCGGTCGGAACTCGCGGGCAACCGCCCGTACGGCGTCGTAGTCCAGCAGCTGGGTATCCGGGTCCGTTCCGTACGAACGCTGGTGAAACATCTTGCCGGAGATGTTGGGCCGGAAGCCGTGGGTGAGGTGACCTCCCGCATCGAGCGACATGCCCAGCGCTCGCTGATTGCCGAATTTGTGCCGGAGATCCTCCCACTGTTCTTCGGTCAGATCGTTGACCCCCTTGACCCCTTGGGCGGCCAGCTCTGGCAGCTCGATGCGGTTGGCCAAAATCGCCCAGAAGGCCACCAGGTTGGCGTCGATGCCCGAGTGCGGCTGGGCGTAGGCGTACTCCGCACCGAAGAGCGCTCGGGCATGCTCGGCCGCAAGGGATTCGACGGTGTCGATGTTCTGGCAGCCGGCGTAGAACCGGTGCCCGACGGTGCCCTCGGCGTACTTGTCGGAGAGCCAGCTCCCCATGGTCAGCAGCACCGCCGGGGAGGCGTAGTTCTCCGACGCGATCAGCTTCAGCGACGAACGTTGGTCCGCCAGCTCCGCACGAGTCGCATCTGCTATCCGCGGTTCCACCGACTCGATTACGGCAAGAGCCGACCGGTACGCCTCCGACGCGGTTGCGGCGTAGTCGATCGAGGCGACGGGAGAGAGGGTGTCGGTCACAAAGGCTCCTGAGAGTGGCACGGCTCAGGACAATCTATCTCTAATCGCCCCTAGGCTGGCCGGCCAGCGATGCCTCGACGCCAAAGCCGGCAGCCCTAGGCGCGGCCCTTTCTCATCTCGTATAGCGCAATGCCGGCGGCTACCCCTGCGTTCAACGACTCGACCGCGCCGGTGATCGGGATGGACACGAGTGCGTCGCAGTTTTCGCGCACGAGCCGAGAAAGTCCGGCGCCCTCACTGCCCACCACCAGCACGAGAGGTCCGTCCATTCCTGGCAGTGAACCAACATCGGCCAGGCCGTCGGCGTCAAGCCCGACGAGCGTGAAACCTGCGTCGGCGTACGAGCGCAATGTGCGATTGAGATTCGTTGCCCGGGCGATCGGGAGCCGTGCCGCCGCACCCGCCGAGGTCTTCCAGGCAGCAGCGGTCATGCCGGCGGAGCGGCGTTCCGGGATCAGGACACCGAGGGCACCGAACGCGGCCGCGGAGCGGATGATCGCACCAAGGTTGCGCGGATCGGTGATGGAATCAAGAGCGACGATGAGCGGGTCGGCGACCTCCGACGCGGCAGCCAGCAGATCGTCCGGGTGCAGGTAGTCGAAAGCTCGCAAATGCAGAGCTACCCCTTGATGCACCGCGCCACCGGTCAGCCGATCCAACTCGGCACGAGTCACCGACAGCAGGGCCGTACCGCGATCGGCCGCCAACTTTAGAATGTCGCGGAGCCGATCGTCGCGTTCGGCTCCTTCGGCCACGTACCCGGACTTGATCGGGATCTCTGCCTCCAGCGCCTCCAGCACCGGGTTGCGGCCAGCCACCCATTCCGCCCCGGAGCCGGGGCGCCCCGTCTTCGACGAGCGTGATCCGTGTCCGGAGCGCGTCGAAGAGCTAGGGACACTGGACACCCTTTGCTGTCGCCTTCTTGGCGCGGTGCGCCGGATGGTACTGCCGATCCTCCGCCTTCGGCGTCGGTCCCTTGCCCTCCAATCCACGGCGCACCCGGCCACCCGAGCCCGCGGTGTTGGATTTGCCCTTGCGGCGGACCGCACCCTTGCGCTGGCTGTTACCGGGCATCAGCCGACTTTCCAGCGCGGGCCTTGCGGCGTGTCCGACACCTCGACGCCGAGTTGGGCAAGCGAATCGCGGATGGCGTCGGCGCTGGCGAAGTCCTTGCGCTCTCTGGCCGCTGCGCGCTGCTTGAGCAGCTCCGCGATCAACCCATCGACCACGGCCCTCAGGCGTTGATCCTCGGCGCCCGATTGCCAGGCCTCGCTAGCCGAGTCCAGACCCAGAATCGACAGGATGGCGTTCACCTCGCCCAGCCGAGCGGCCACCTGATCTTGGTCACCCGCATCGAGAGCGAGGTTGCCGTCCCTGACCGCCGAATGCAGCACCGCGACCGCGGCCGGCGTACCAAGATCATCGTTCATGGCGGCGATGAACTCCTGCGGCACTCGATCCGGTGTCGTCCCGACCAGGTCCGAGGCGCGGCGGACGAAGTTGTCGATCCGCTCCAGGGCCGCGACGGATTCGGCGACGGCGCCGTCGGAGTATTCGATCGTGGAACGGTAGTGCGGCTGGAGCAGGTAGAGCCGCACGGCCCGGGCTGGGAATCGCTTGATCACTTCCGAAACCAGGGCGCCGTTACCGAGCGATTTGCTCATCTTCTCCCCGGCCGCGGTCAGCAGGGCGTTGTGCATCCAGTAACGAGCAAAGGCGCGGCCCGCGGCGGTCGACTGGGCGAGCTCGTTCTCGTGATGGGGAAAGCGAAGATCAAGTCCGCCGCCGTGGATGTCGAACTCATCACCCAGATACTTGCCCGCCATGGCCGAGCACTCCAGGTGCCAGCCCGGCCGGCCGCGCCCCCAGGGCGTGTCCCAGCTCGCGGTCTCTGGCTCGGAATCCTTGTGGCCCTTCCACAACGCGAAGTCGCGGGGATCGTGTTTGCCGCGCGGATCGGAGTCCCCGGCCGGCTCCATGTCCTCGATCTTTTGCCGGGACAGGGAACCGTACGACGGCCAGGACTTTACGTCGAAGTAAACGTCCCCTGAGCCATCGTCAGCGGGGTAGGCGTGACCGCGCTTGATCAATTCGGTGATCATCTCGATCATCTCCGGCACGTGGCCGGTGGCGCGTGGCTCGTAGGTCGGTGGCAGGCAGCCGAGTGCGGTGTACGCGTCGTGCAGCTCGCGCTCGAAACGGTAGGCGTGCGCGAACCACGGGATGCCCGCCTCAGCTGACTTGATCAAGATCTTGTCGTCGATGTCGGTGACATTGGCGATCACGGTCACCTCGTAGCCACCCCAGGTGAGCCAGCGGCGGAGGACGTCGAAGACGACTTCTTTGCGAATGTGCCCAAGGTGCGGCCCCGACTGGACCGTGAGGCCGCAGTGGTAGATCGACACTTCACCAGGGATCAGCGGATCGAAGTCACGGACAGATCGCGTGGCCGTGTCGTACAGCCGGAACGCCATCTCGGCTCTCACTCGGGCAGCCTATCCAGGGCGATCAGCCGCCGTAACGCCTCGATGCCGTCGTGCAGGGCTTTGCGATCGCGCCGCGACATCTGGGCCAGGTAAGGCTCGAGACTGGTACCGAACGCATCCCTCATCTGCGCCAGCTCCTGGTAGCCGCTTTCGGTGAGCCGGATACGCCACGCCCGAGCGTCATGCACGTCCGGTGACCGTTCGACGAGACCGGCAAGCTCCAGGCGCTTGATGTGATTGGTGATCGTCGGCTGTGAGGAGCGTTCCTGTTCGGCCAGGTCGCTGATCCGGCTCGGGCCGCTGTCGTTGATGCGGGCGAGGATTCTGGCCGCGGCGAAGGACAGTCGGATTTGGTTGGGCCTCGGCGCCCAGCGCACGACGCGGGCTGCGGTGGTGATCAGGTCCTCACCGAGTTGATGCAAGTCCTCGCCCATGCGGCACAGCGTATTGCGGCGAGGTGATCAATTCCGAACTCGCTCATGATCGACCGCGGTGGCAGCATGGAATCGCGCAGAGCGGAGTGCAGTTGCGCACCGCCCTGGCGAGTTGAAGGAGAGCGCCGATGCCCGTCGATCGCCTGCTGCCCACCGCTGAAGGTGCGGAGCTGGTGAAGCTCGTGCGCGAGATCGCGGAGGCAGAGCTCGCTCCGCGGGCCGCTGCGGATGAGATGGCTGGGCGCTTTCCCCGGGACGTCTTCGCCACTTTGGGTCGCGCAGGAGTGCTCGGCCTGCCCTTCCCCGAGCGGCTTGGCGGATCCGGTCAACCGTACGAGGTCTATCTCCAGGCACTGGAGGAGATTGCCACCGATGTGGATGAGCGTCGGCATCGGGGTCTCGGTCCACGTGATGTCGTTGGGCCCACTCGACCAGTTCGGAACGCCTCAGCAACAAGAAGCGTTGCTGCCTCCGCTGATCGCCGGAGACCAGCTCGGTGCGTACGCGCTGTCGGAATCGCAGGCCGGCTCTGACATCGTCGGGATGACCGCGCGCGCCAAGATCACCGACGACGGGTACGCGCTCGAGGGGTCGAAGGCCTGGATCACCCACGGCTCGGTCGCCGACTTCTACACCACATTCGCCCGGACGAACGAGCGACCGACGTGGCGGCATCAGCTGCTTCCTCGTGGCGGGCGACGCGCCCGGACTCAGCTTCGGCGCCCCCGAGCGGAAGATGGGTCTGACCGCGTCGACGACAACCGCCTTGTACTTCGATCAGGTTCCGGTCTCCGAGTTCCGGCGGATCGGGGAAGAAGGCGAGGGGACGAAGATCGCGCTGGCCGCACTGGATTCCGGTCGGCTCGGCGTTGCGGCGTGTGCCACCGGGCTGGCCCAGGCGGCCCTGGACTGTGCGGTGTCGTGGGCTCAGGAGCGGATGCAGTTCGGCCGTCGGATTACCGAGTTCCAAGGGATGCAGTTCCTCCTCGCCGAGATGGCGGCGGGGGTCGACGCGGCTCGGGCCACCTATCTGCTCGCCGCCAGGAAGCGGGATGCTGGGCGGCCGTTCAGCCGCGACGCGGCGGTCGCCAAGATGCTGGCCACCGACACCGCGATGAGAGTCACCACCGATGCCATCCAGGTGCTCGGTGGCTACGGCTACACGCGGGACTATCCGGTGGAGAGATATCTTCGTGAGGCCAAGGCGACGCAGATCTTCGAAGGGACGAACCAGATCCAGCGGCTCCTGATCAGCCGCCAACTGCTGCGAGGAGACCGATGAAGCTCAGCGAGACCGATGTCGTCACTGGTCACCGGCGGCGCCTCGGGTCTCGGCCGCGCGACCGTCGAAGCGGCGGCAGCGGCCGGCGCTCGCGCGGTGATCGTCGATCTTGCCGGTTCGCCGGGTGCATCGGTGGCTGACGATCTCGGCGACGCGGCGATCTTCGTGCCCGCCGACGTACGGGACGAGGATGGCGTTCAAGCGGCGGTCAACGCCGCGATCGAGCTCGGCGCACTGCGGGTCGTCGTCAACTGCGCCGGTGTCGCGACACCCGGGCGGGTGATCGGCAAGCGTGGGGTTTTGCCGCTCGCCGATTTTCGTACAGTGATCGAGATCAATCTGATCGGTACGTTCAACGTGCTCCGGCTGGCGGCCGCGGCCATGATCGACAACGAGCCGCTGGACGGGGACCGAGGGCTGGTGATCATGACCGCCAGCGTCGCCGCGTACGACGGCCAGATCGGTCAGGCGGCGTACGCGGCCAGCAAGGGTGGCATCGTCTCACTGACACTGACCGCCGCCCGGGACCTGGCCGACAAGTCGATCCGAGTGATGACCATCGCCCCCGGCGTCATGGAAACACCCATGATGGCCGGCCTGCCGGGTGACACGAAGACGATCTTGGAAGCACAGGTACCCCATCCACCGCGGCTGGGCCGGCCCGACGAATACGCGATGCTGGTGCAGTCGATCATCGCCAACCCGCTGCTCAACGGCGAAGTCATTCGCCTGGACGGCGCCCTTCGCCTCCCGCCCCGCTAGCCGAATCCAATGTCACCTTCCGTGCGGCTTTCTCCGCCGACGACTTCACGGCGGCCATTGCCCCAAGATCACTTCTTGGCCTTGGCGCGCAAGGCGGCGATGTCCAGGTAATCGGTCTGCGGTTCCTCCTCAACCGCGCCCGGCGCTCCCTTCGCCGTCCTCCCAGGGGTCGTACGGCTTCTCGTACTCCTCGTCTGCGAAGCCCTGGGACGGGTCGAACGGGTTGGCCAGAGGCCCCATCGACGCCAGCGCCGACAGCGCCACCTCCTCGTCCGGCAGCCGCCGTAGCACGGTGCCGATGTAGCTCTCGGCCGCCTTCTGGATCGGCACCTCCGTCCCGCTCTGCTCGCTGAGAAACCAGCGGTGCTCCAGCACCTCGTGATAGACCTCGGCCGGCTCCAACTTGGCATCCAGCTCGCTCGGCACCGACTGGACGACCGGCTCGAACATCTCGGTCAGCCACTCGTGCGCGACGATCGCCTCGTCGGCACCCTGCTGGTCGGTCCGCGCTCGGTAGTAGTCCAGGTCGTTGAGCAGCCGGCGTGCCTGGTTCTCCTCGGTGTCCAGGCCGGTCAACCGGATGAGGCGACGTTGATGATGTCCCGCATCGACGACCTTGGGTTGGATGCGGATGCTCGATCCAGCGAAATCGGTGGTGATGTCCAGCTCCGCGACGTCGAACCCGAAAGCGTTGAGCCGGCGGACGCGGCTTTCGATCCGATGCATCTCGCCGGTGTCGAACTCCTCGACGCCAGTGAGCTCCGCCCACAGCTCGCGGTACCGATTTTCGATCGATTCCACCAGCTTCAGCGGGTCGAGTGCTGCATCGAGCAGCCCGCCAGCCTCCAGATCGCTGAACTCGCCGTACAGGTTGGTGCGGGCGATCTCCAAGTCGTGCTCACGCTGACCATTGGTGAGTTGATCATGCAACTCACCCGTCTCCGCGTCCACCAGATAGGCGGCGAAGGCTCCCGCGTCGCGGCGGAACAAGGTATTGGACAGCGATACGTCGCCCCACAAAAAGCCGATCAAATGAAGCCGCGAAAGGAGCACCACCATGGCGTCGACCAACCGGTTCACGGTGTCCTGGCGGACGCCGCGGCTGAAGAGGGCCCGGTACGGCAGCGAGAACTGCAGGTGATTGGTGACCAGGACGGGATCGAGTGCCTCGCCATCCGTGTCCAGCCGGTCGGTGACCACGCCGATGGCCTCCACGGACGGGGTGTCCAAGCGAGTGAGGTCACGGAGCAGCCGATACTCGTGAACGGCGAGATGCTCGAGCACTTCCTTCATCGCGTAGACATCGTTGCCGACCCGTACGAACCGCACCACGTGGCGGGAGATCCCCCGTGGCAGCGCGACCAGCATGTCCTCTGGCCATTCGGCCAGTGGCGTCTCCCAGGGCAACATCAGAAGCCGGGTGTCCGGCCTGGCGGAGGAGAACCTTGGCACTGGCCTCATCTTGTCAAACAAAGCACTCGGCCCCCCACACCTGCGTGTGGAGGGCCGAGCTGCTTGCGTCAGGCGCGGCTGGTCTGGTCCGGGGAGATCCGGAGACCGGACTTCTCGGAGAACACGTGGACGTGCGTCGGGTCGATCTTCAGCCGTACGGTGTAGCCCCGCTCGAGGTGGCGTACGCGACGTGATGCGAGCGGTGATCTGGTTAGCGGTCAGTCGATCTTCATCGCTCAATCCGCTGACCGTTCCGTACACGAAGGCGTCAGCGCCGAGTTCCTCGACAACAGCGACATCGATACCGATGCCCTCATTGCCTTCGCCGAGGGTGAAGTTCTCTGGCCGGATGCCCAGCATGAGCCGCTTCTCGTCGGACTCCGCCTTGGCCAGCGTATCGCGAGGAACGGGCACGATGTAGTCACCGATGTGGATGCCGTCGGGCGCCGCCTCGCCTTCGATCAGGTTCATCGCCGGCGAGCCGATGAACCCGGCCACGAACAAGTTGTTGGGCTTGTCGTAGAGGTTCAGCGGCGTGTCGCACCTGCATCAGGATGCCGTCCTTCAGCACCGCAACCCGGTCGCCCATCGTCATGGCCTCGACCTGGTCGTGAGTCACGTAGACGGTGGTGACGCCGAGCCGGGTCTGCAGGGCGGCAATCTGGGTGCGGGTGGATACCCGGAGCTTGGCATCGAGGTTGGACAGCGGCTCGTCCATCAAGAACACCTGCGGTGAGCGGACGATGGCGCGGCCCATGGCGACCCGCTGCCGCTGGCCACCGGACAGGGCCTTGGGCTTGCGGTTGAGGAAGTCCTCCAAGCCAAGCAGGTGAGCGGCTTCCTTGACGCGGGTATCGCGCTCCCCTTTGGGAACGCCTGCCATCTTGAGCGCGAACGCCATGTTGTCCCCCACGGTCATGTGCGGGTACAGGGCGTAGTTCTGGAAGACCATGGCGATGTCACGGTCCTTCGGCGGCAGGTCGGTGACGTCACGCTCACCGATGAAGATTGATCCAGCATTGATTTCCTCCAGGCCCGCGAGCATGCGGAGCGAGGTGGACTTGCCGCAGCCGGACGGTCCGACGAGGACCATGAATTCCCCGTCGCCGACATCCAGGTTGAGTTTGTCGACGGATGGGTGATCGGCACCCGGATAGACGCGAGTTGCGTCCTTGAACGAGACAGTGGCCACGCCACACTTCCTTTCCACGGGCAGGTACGTGCCCGACGATCCGTAGTGGAAATTACATCGTCAGGCTTTCATGAGCGGGGTGCCTGACGCAAGGATCTCTGGTCCACCCTGGCTGTGGGTCAGCGAAGCTGGGTGAGACGGTTCGGATTGTCGAGCTCGAACTGATCCACGACAGCGGTGACCTGGAGATCGTTCAGCGTGGTCGCAGGCCCGAAATTGGTGAGGAATGCCGTGTCCGCAGCATCGCGACCGGTGGCCACCCGGAGCAGGCTCTGGCGCGGAGCTCGCTGAGTGGCATCCACGACCCACCAGGCGTCGTCCACGAACGCTTCGGCGACGGCGTGCAACTCCATCGGGCTGAGGCCGGGGGCGTAGACCGCTGCCAGTCGGGCCGGCACGTTCAGTGCACGCAGCAGGGCGATCGACAGGTGCGCGAAATCCCGGCACACTCCCTGCCGGCCAAGCAAGGTTCGGACGGCCCCATCGGTCGGCAGACTCGAGCCCGTGACGTACATCAGCTTCTGGTTCACCCACCGAACGACGCTGTGCAGCAGTTCCTGGCCTCCCAGGCCGGCGAACTCACTCGCGGCGGTCGGGCCGAGACTGTCGGACTCGCAGTAGCGGCTCGGCCGGAGGTAGACGATCTGATCGATGTCGTTAGGCGGCGGTGGCTCGGCCATGCCGGAGGCGACGGCCGAATAGTCAAGCATCAGTTGGCTACCGTTCACCCAAATCGAGTGCAGCCGTCCGCCGTGCGCATCGGCGATTTCCGTCGGGGATACCTCCGCGCCGTCGACGAAGATCGACATCGACTCTTGCTCCAGCGGTATGCCCGAGGCGGCGGCCACACTGAAGATCAACCGGCTCGGTCCCGAAAGCCCCAGGTCGATGTGCATCGAGACGGAGCGTTTCACCCGCACAGGGTTTCACGGAATCGGCGCTCGTCCGCACTGCGAACTTGATCAGCACTCGATGATGTTCACCGCGAGGCCGCCCCGAGAGGTCTCCTTGTATTTGATCTTCATGTCGGCGCCGGTCTCCACCATGGTCTTGATCACATTGTCCAGGCTGACATTGTGGGTGCCGTCGCCCTGCAGCGCCAAACGGGCAGCCGTGATCGCCTGCACCGAGCCGACCGCATTGCGTTCGATGCAGGGGATCTGGACCAGCCCGCCGACCGGATCGCAGGTCAGGCCGAGGTTGTGTTCCATACCGATCTCCGCGGCGTTCTCCACCTGGTCGGCGGACCCACCCAAGATTTCCGCCAACGCCCCGGCCGCCATCGAGCACGCCGTACCCACCTCACCCTGACAGCCGACTTCGGCGCCGGAGATCGAAGCGGTCTGCTGATAGATCGCACCAAGCGCTCCCGCGACGAGGAGGAACCGCACGACGGAGTCTTCGTTGATCCCCGGAACGAAGGTCACCGCGTAGTTGAGCACGGCGGGAATGATTCCCGCGGCACCGTTCGTGGGTGCGGTGACCACGCGGCCGCCGGAAGCGTTCTCCTCGTTGACTGCCAGCGCCCACAGCGTCACCCAGTCAAGCGCTCGGAGTGGATCGTTCTCGTGGTGCGCTGAGTCCCCGTTCGCGAGCGCCGAGCTTGGCAAAGGACCGGCGCTCAATTGTGCGTAGATATCCGCGGCGCGACGGCGCACGTGCGAGTCGCCCTGGAAGCACGCCGGGTGTAGTGCACCCGCTGTGGATGCACTCCCTCATCACGTTCCAGATCTCCAGCAGCCCGGCGTGGACCTCGTCCTCCGTGCGGCGGGCGCACTCGTTGGCGCGCATGATGTCGCTGACTCGCAATCCCGTCTCCGCGCACGACTGCATCAGTTCTGCGCCGGTACGAAACGGATACGGCACCTCGGTGGAATCCGGAACGACGCGTGGCTGGCCCGACGCGTCAGTGTCGATAACGAACCCACCGCCGACGGAGTAGTAAGTCCGCTCGCTGAGTACCTGGTCTCCGGCGTAGGCGGTGAGCGTCATGCCGTTGGGATGGAACGGGAGCGAACGGCGCCGATGCAGGATCACGTCCTCCTCGGGGTCAAACGCGATCTCCCGGCGACCCGCAATGCGAAGGCGGCGGGTCTCCCTGATTTCCGTGGCCCGCAGCGGCGCCGTCGTGGTGTCCACGGATTCCGGATTCGCGCCTTCTAGGCCCCACAGCACGGCGTTCGCGCTGCCGTGCCCGTAGCCGGTCGCACCTAGCGAGCCGAACAGTTGTGCCTGGACCCGCGTCACCCGGTCCAGGACGCCGTCGGTCGCCAGGCTTGCGGCGTAACGCTTCGCCGCCCGCATCGGGCCCACGGTGTGCGAGCTGGATGGGCCGATGCCAATCCGGAAAAGCTCGAAGACACTGACCGTCACGACGCCAGTCTGCCCCTGCGGCGCTCCAGAACGAATGCCCGGACCGGGGCTGGCAAAAAGAGCCCTGCCGGCTCATACCCGGCAGGGCTCGCAGAAGGACATGACCAGTGTGACCTGGCTACCCCCGGCGCAATGGCAGCGACACGCCCACCAGCGCCTGCGACACGCCGCGAAAACTCCTAGACACGCCGCGCACTGAAAAGAAGTCGTGACAGACCCTTGCGGGTGCGCTGCGCCGGGCATATAAAGGATCCACGTCATCGCAATGGGCCTAGCCCGGAGCGATGGCCCCGAAGCTCAGGCCAACTCATACTTGGCCTGAGCTTCACCATTTATCAAGGGTTGGCGCCCGCGCAGGATGTGCTCGGCCTCGTCACGAGGGCGCTTCTCTCTCTCATCATCTGAAGGTCGTCGGTGCGCCCTCCTACGCTCAGCCAGCGGCCAAACGGGGCAGGATGGTGTAGTGCGCGCGCTCGTCAAGACCAAGCCCGGACCTGGGCTGGAGCTGACCGAGGTGCCGATTCCCGAAGTCGGTCTCGGTGATGTGCTCGTCAAAGTGAAGGCCACCGGCATCTGCGGCACAGATCTGCACATCGAAAGCTGGGATCCGTGGGCGCGCAAGACGGTGCACCCACCGCTCACGGTCGGCCACGAATTCTCCGGTGAGGTCGTGGACGTGGGGTCCGCGGTGACTGACGTGGCCGTCGGCGACCTGATCAGTGGTGAGGGCCACCTGGTCTGTGGCCGCTGCCGGAATTGCCGAGCCGGGCGGAGGCACCTGTGCATCAACATCCGCGGGATCGGCGTCCACCTCGACGGTGCCTTCGCGGAGTACGTGGCGCTGCCCGCCACGAATGTCTGGGTGCACCATGAGCTTGTCTCGGCCGAGGTGGCGGCGATCTTCGATCCGTTTGGCAACGCCGTCCATACCGCGCTCACGTTCCCCATGCTCGGCGAGGACGTACTGGTGACCGGGGCAGGGCCGATCGGCATCCTGGCCGCGATGGTGAGCAAGCACGCGGGCGCCCGCCACGTTGTGATCACCGACCGGAGCGATCAGCGGCTGGCGCTGGCCGGCTCCCTCGGAGCCACCCTCGCTATCAACATCGAACGCTCGACGATCGCCGAAGCGCAGCAGGCCCTGGGGATGCAGGAGGGCTTCGACGTCGGCCTGGAGATGTCGGGTAACCCGGACGCACTTCGCGACATGATCGCCTCGATGACGCACGGAGGCCGGATCGCGATGCTGGGCCTTCCCTCCACCGAAGTCACGATCGACTTCTCCACGGTGGTGTTGAACATGCTGACGATCAAGGGCATCTATGGCCGCGAGATGTTCGAGACCTGGTACGCAACGTCGGTGCTCGTGCAAAGCGGCCTCGACATCTCCGGAGTGATCACGCACCGCTATCCCGCTGCCGATTTCGAGCAGGCCTTCGCGACCGCGCACGATGGCCAATGCGGCAAAGTGATCATGACGTGGGAGGACTAGTCATGTACGGATCGATGCAGCAGCAGCTAGCCGATGACCTGGAGCAACTCAAGGCCGAGGGACTCTACAAAGCGGAGGCGGTGATCACCACCCCGCAGGCCGCGACGATCAGCGTTGGCGACCGCACCGTACTGAATCTGTGCGCCAACAACTATCTCGGACTCGCCGACCATCCCGCGATGATCGACGCCGCCCAAGACGCGCTGGAGCGTTGGGGTTTCGGCATGGCGTCCGTTCGGTTTATCTGCGGCACAACTGAGCTGCACAAGGAGCTGGAGCGACGGCTCAGTGGTTTTCTGCGCACCGAAGACGCGATCTTGTACTCCTCCTGCTTCGACGCCAACGGGGGGCTCTTTGAGGCCCTGCTCGGCGCGGAGGACGTGATCATCTCCGACGAGCTGAACCACGCAAGCATCATCGATGGTGTTCGGCTCTGCAAGGCGCAGCGTCGCCGTTACCGAAACCGGGACATGGCTGATCTCGAAATCCAGCTCGCCCAGTCCACGCAAGCCCGATACCGGTTGATCGCCACCGACGGAGTCTTCTCGATGGACGGCTACGTTGCGCCGCTGGATCACATCGTCGAGCTGGCGGAGCGCTATGACGCATTGGTGATGGTCGACGACTCCCACGCGGTGGGCTTCATGGGCCCGACGGGAGCGGGGACGCCGGAGCTCTTCGACGTGCAAGATCGAGTGGACATCGTCACCGGCACGCTGGGCAAGGCACTGGGCGGCGCCAGCGGGGGCTACACGGCAGCCCGCGCCGAGATCGTCGAGATGCTCCGCCAACGGTCCCGGCCGTACTTGTTCTCGAACTCGCTGGCACCTTCCATCGCGTCAGCGGCGATCGCGACCCTCGATCTGTTGGAGTCCTCTGGCGAGTTGTTGGCTCGGCTGAGCGACAACACGGCCTACTTTCGCAGCCAGATGTCAGCGCGAGGGTTCGAGATCCCCCAGTCCGATCACCCCATCGTGCCGATCATGATTGGCGACGCCGTTCAGGCCGCCGCCATGGCTGATCGCCTCTTCGCCGATGGCATCTACGTGCGGGCGTTTTCCTTCCCGGTGGTACCTCGCGGTAAGGCTCGGATCCGAACGCAGATGTCGGCGGCACACACTCGGGACAATCTTGACCGCGCGATCGCGGCGTTCGAACGAGCTCGCGACTGAGAGGGGAGAAGCGATTTAGAGGGCTGCCTCTGGCTCAGCCCAGTTACTGGTCCTGGGCACGATCTGCTTGCCCAGCGGCAGCAGCGAGATCGAGATCAGCTTGAAGTTGGCAATGGCCATCGGGATGCCGATGATCGTCAGGCAGAGGGCGAGACCGGTGAGGATATGCGTCAGCGCCAGCCACCAGCCGGCTACCAAAAGCCAGATGACGTTGCCCAGGAGAGTGAAGATCCCTGCGGTGGGCTTGTCGATCACGTCCCGGCCGAACGGCCAGGCGGCGTAGTTCGCCATTCGGAACGAGGCGATACCCCACGGGATGGTGACGATTAGCAGGCAGCAAAGCACGCCGGCAAGCGCGTAAGCCAGCCATAGCCAGAAGCCGCTGAAGATGAACCAGATGACATTGAGCAGGGTGCGCACAGGTCCAGGATGCGTGCCGTTCGGGCGCCGGAACATGAGGCCATCCCCTGAATCGCCCCGGATTCAGATCACAGCTGTTTCGAGAAGGCTCCGTAGGCCTCGGGCCCGAACAGCACGAACCGGATCTCCTCGACCGCTGTCGTGGCGGTGGTCTTGACCGTGGCGACGGCGATCCGAGCGGCGTCATCGATCGGCCAACGGTAGATGCCGGCCGAAATCGCCGGAAAAGCGATCGAGCGCGCGCCCAGGTGATCGGCCAGTTGCAGGGCTGATCGGTAACTGGACGCGAGGATCTCGGACCGATCCTCCGATGTCGAGTAGACCGGCCCCACCGTGTGAATCACCCATCGGGCGCGGAGACGGCCGGCGGTTGTTTCGACCGCCTGGCCGGCGGGCAAGCCGCCGGCGTATTTGCCGTCACGCAGCGCTCGGCACTGTGCCAGGATCTCCGGTCCGCCCCGGCGGTGGATGGCCCCGTCGACGCCACCGCCGCCGAGCAAGGACGAGTTGGCCGCGTTGACGATGGCGTCGACCACCTGGTCGGTAATGTCACCTTCGACGATCGAGATCTGCGCCACGCGGCCAATCTAGTGCCGTTGTCACCCGCGGAGACGGGACTGCGATGAGTTCGGCCGCATGGCGCGGTCTACATCTTTGACGGCCACAGTGGCCGTAGCAGCGACCGAGGAGCCTAGATGAAAGAGTTCACGACATGCCTGTGGTTCGACACGCTGGGTGAAGAGGCGGCGAACTTCTACACGTCGATCTTCCCCAACTCGAACATCGGGCGAGTGACGCCCTATGCGGAAGGCGAGCGCAAGGGGCAGACGATGACCGTGGACTTCGAGCTGAACGGCCAGAAGTTTGTGGCCCTGAACGGTGGACCCGAGTACACATTCAACGAGGCGATATCGTTCCAGATCCCGTGTAGTGATCAATCAGAGGTCGATCGCTACTGGGACGTCCTCTGCGATGGTGGCGAAGAAGGTCCGTGCGGCTGGCTCAAGGACAAGTTCGGTGTGTCCTGGCAGGTCGTGCCCAACCGGTTCTTCGAGCTCCTCAGCGGCTCCGATCCCGATGCGGCCGAGCGAGTCACCAAGGCCCTCTTCACCATGAAGAAGATTGTCATCGCCGATCTGGAAGCTGCCGCCGTCGCATAACCGAGGAAGATTTCGCCGAGCAGCTCTTGACTCGCCACCACAAGGCTGTCTTCATAGTCCGCTTTTCGGGTGGTTGCAGTGCCGCTGCTCGGTGGGCACGAATCCCGGTCTCCGGGCGCCAGCCATCTTGAGATGGCGCACGACCCGTGAAACGCCACTGAACACTGACCTCTGCCACCTTGAGATGGGAAACGTCCAAAGCGGTTTGGACGGGTCGGTAACGTCGACATCGAGATTGAGCGGCGTGCCTGGGAGCTGATGAAGCGATACGCGATGCGGAACTCGCAGCGGGTCATTCCGGCGGGTCCGCGGCCTGACGCCGCGGTCTCCAGCTAGGTAAGCCTCTGGCCCTACTACTGGGGGCGGTGCTCGGCTCGTTCTAGGCACGAAAGGCGATGATGGGCCAGGCGAAACGGCAGCAGTCTCAAGACCCGTACGCCCAGAGGGGCAAGAGCTTGACCTCGCAGGTGCAGCGGCTTCGGGGCTGGGTTGGGTCGGATCCTTCGAGAACCGCAGAGCTGGCTGACGCTCTTGTGGAGTTGACCGCGCACCGGCTGTTGGGTCACGGTTACGCCGCCGCAGCGCAGGAAGCCCAGGAGGCGGTGCGCCGCACCGCGGAGCTGCTGGCGGCGAAGGGACCGATCGGGCCGTATACGTCGTTGAGCGACGCGGCCCGCTATGTGACGGCGACGGTTCACCTTGCCACCGTTCGGAATGGTATGGGGAGGTCGGATGCCGCCGGCCGGACCATTGAATCGCTGCAGGACATACAAGATCAACTCGGAGACGGACTGCGGCGTCAATTGCAGCCGCGGACGGCGATCTGGGGACTGTTGTGCAGCGCAAGGGCCGCAGTCGCCTCCGGAGACGTTGCCACCGCGAACGCATATGCCGACGCTGCCTTCGGCAGGCTGTATGAATCTCGTCTTGGCGACGAGCCGGACGGGCAGTATCTGGCGATGGACGTGGACACGCTCGTCTCGGACTGCCGTTGGGCCGCGGGCCGCGTCGACCAGTCGATCATGTTTCTGCACGCCGCCAAGACTCGATACGACAATGAGGTGGGCGGTCGATTGCACGAACCGGGACGCTTGAGTCCCGCCCTCCTGGAGCGCCTCGCCGAGCCACTGTTTGACCTATATCAGGGGATGGCGGACCGCCTGCTGGCCATCGGTGAAGTCGATCTTGGCCTGGTAACCCGACGGACGTTGATTGACCTGCTGCGAGGGCTCATTGGCCGTCTGGGTGACCGGCCGCGAATACATCTGGCGGTCGCGCTCTCTGATCTCGCCCGCGACCTGGCCAATGCCGGAAGGGACCGGGAGGCAGTTGCGGCATCCGCCGAGGCCGCAGTGATAGGGACGGCGCTGGAATCCCTGCCTGCAGCTGTCCCGGATCCCGCCCGCAATAACGAGAGCATCCGTACGCAGCCACTGACCTGGACACCGCTGCCACCGACTGCTTTGTTTGCAGCAACGACGGGCGCCGTTGGCGGGACGGTCGCTCTGACGCCCCTCTTGGCTGAGCGGCAACGGACGACCGCAGCGTGGCTCCAAGCTGATCGAGTACCAGCGCATCGGCTCGAACTGGGGCGGATGGAACGGGCGCAGGTCGAGGCGAATCGCCGGGAGATTGAGCGAGCCGAGGCCGAACGCGCCGCCGCGGCTCAGCAGGATGCCGAACGCATCCAGGCCGAAGACGCAGAGAGGCGCGAAGCTGAGCGACGGGCCGCAGCCGAGGAAGTACAGCGGCTCGAGCGGAAACGTCGCCGTAAGGAGCGCCTGGAGGCGCACAGGCTAGAAGTCGAGCGACGAGAAGCCGAACGACGTGAGGCGGAGCGGGTCGAGGCCGAACGATCGGAACTCGAGCGTCTGCAGGCAGAACTTGACGAGCTCGAGCGCTGAGCGAAGGCCAACCTGAAACGCAGGGTCACGTCTGCCGTTGATCGTTGCAGCGTTACGACGCGTCCTTGTACGTCGAGGTGTCGTTGGTCCTCCTGGGCGGGCACAGAACGTATCCCAGATCGAGCGACCTCGACCGTCCGCGGTGACCGCGCCCTCGATCTGGTAGGCCGATGTGGCCACGCCCCAGATGAACCCGTCGGGGAACCTGAGCGAGCCAGCAGCAGGCTCACTCGTAGTTGGGCGAGGAGGGGGACGAAGAGGAGGTGAGCAACCCGACGTAGTGATCCCGGCGGCCACCGCCAGCATCGATCCGCAGAATCGGCGTCGGCTCACCCTCTGCGAGAGCGCGGCCATAGAGCTCCTTACGAGCGCGGAGATGGCGTGGGGGGTGGATCTGAAATCGTTCTTCGCCGGACTTGGCAAGCGCGCGTGAATGGCAGGGCCCTTCTCGAGCCTAGGACGTGGCTTTCTGCGGCGGGCGTGCCGTTGTGCTCGTAGGTGCCGGGACTTGGGCCTCTAGGGGCTTTTTGGGTGTGGTGCTTGAAACGCTATGTGCTCCTGACCGGTTACACCTGCCTCGCTGTCACTGTTGCCGCCACGGCCATCGTTATGTACGTCAACTCCGATCCTGACTCCTCGATCGTGCTGATCGCGGGATTCGGTGTCTTCGCCCTGGCTTTGGCGACTTTGACTGTGCGGGTGTACCGGTCGTTCCTCACTGGCGGGCGAGCGTCTCGGCCCTCAGCTTGACTCCGCGCAACATGTCGCGCGACATCAGGAAATCAGCCGGAACGATGACCAGCCACCCGGCCAGCGTGAACCACCAGGGGGATGTCACCCAGCGGGATCGGAAGAGGAAACGGGTGCGTTGTCCCTCCTGGACGGGAATAAGCACGAACGCCCAGGACCAGTCGAGGGACGCCATGTCGCGCCAGCTGAGTGGCAGGTGACTGGTCGAATGGAGTGCCACCGCCGAGCCCCGCTCCAACCGCTCGACGATAAGGCCGCATTTCGTCTCCGGTGCGCCGTCGGGGATAAAGTCGCCGACATCGATGTGCTGAAGCTCCGGAATGATCCGGTTGGCGCTCGGCCAGTTGAGGGGAAAAAGCAGCTTATCGACCCAGCGGGCGGTGTACCACCCGGCGCGATGCCAACCCATCTGGACCAGCCACGGCCACACGTCGTCTGGGGGAGCGTCGATCGTGGTGGCGTGGTTGGTGACGACCCGCGGTCTGCTGACGATGTCGTCGCCCGGCAGGTGTAGCGCTCGCTCTTCGGGAGTTGAGCCGTAAGTCTGGCCGAGCCGAATCAGCACCGCCTCGACCAGCACGCCGGCGGTCAGCAATGAAAAAGCGCCTCCCAAGTGGGGTCGATGACGTCGGCTTCGCCGTCTCAAGGCTGATGCGGGCCTCGCCATCCCTAATCTCCGATCCCCAGGCGGAAGCGGGCGGCGGTCACTCCACAGGCGTCGGTCGCGGCATGCGGCAGCAGGCAGTTGCGCAGGCCCCTGTTCCGCCAGGTACTGAGGGCGCTGACTGAGCCGACCAACGCTGCGCCTAGCACGAACTTCCAACGTCCCATTTGGGAGGGAAGCACGATCTGGGGCGCCAGGTGCCAGATCGAGAAACCGGCGAGCGGCCACGCTGCCCCGCGCAGCAGGTCCTCGGGGAACTCGTGCACGAAGAGTCCGCGCCACAGCAACTCTTCGCCGACGGCGTTGACCACTCCGCTGCCGATCATGACCGCCGCCACCGGTCCGGTGACGCCTCTGCGATTGGGAAGAAATTGTGAGCCGACGGCACCAGCGACGGGTAGCAGGAGCAATGCCGTTTCCCAAATCGCGGGTCGCCGACCAGACGTCAGGAGCCGAGCCGCCGCCTTCGGTCCGATCACCCAGATCGGAAAGGCGGTGCACCACCCAAGCCAATAGACGACGAAGCCGATGTTGTACGCCTGCGGAGGCGGAAGGCGACGCGAAAGGAAGTGAAACAACCCAGCCATCGAGGATGGGATCAATACCGGTGCTGCCAGAACGGCGATTCGGCGCAATCTGTCATCCGAAATCTGGTTTGCCATCTGATCTCCCTTATCGAGGGTTTGTTCCCGGCACCGTGAGTCTCTACCAGAGCCCATAGAAAGGTCCGGCAACGAAGTAAGCCACCATCCCGATGGTGTTGATGAACCCGTGCGCCAGAATCGCCGCCCACAAACTTTGATAGCGGTAACGAAGGATGCTGAAGAAGATCCCGTCGAGGGTGGCCAGGACGACACCGACAACACCTTGTTCCGTGTGCGCCAAGCCGAAGAGCACGGAGGACAGCAGCACGGCGACGACCAACCCTGCAGCCCCGGCTGGCAAGAGATCTCGCAGACGAGTTTGTAGATACCCGCGGTATGCGAGCTCCTCGCCGCAGGCAGCCAGCGTCCACGACATCAGCAACATGAACAGCAGTAGAGAAACGTTCCCTTCAATTGGGGCAAACTGGCTCACGTCGCGGCGTTGACCGGTCAGGTGCTCCACAACTGGCATAGAGACGGCAAGGGTCAATACCGTCCACAACACACTCAATCCCAGTACCTCAGCTGCCGTCCGAAGCGGTCTCGCCGGCCGCCTTAGGCCCAGCGAGCGCGGCGGCTGCCGACGACCGAGCAGCGACACGACGGCCATAGCCAACAGGACAAGGGTTGGAATAAGAAGATCAAGCAATATGGCCAGGGCCGCCAGTACGACTTCGATGGCGGCGAGTAGCCGCGACCGTCCGGGCGCCGCCTTTGTTGCTCGCTCGGTGCTAGCGACCGGACGCTCCATGTTTTGGGAAGTCAAGATGACCATCCATTCGAGTGGAGAGAGTTCCAGCACTAGCTCACCGGCGAATCATTCGCTCAGATAGGGCCAAATGGCATGACTTGGCAGGATTCTGTTAGGTCTGGCCGATCTCGCGGGCATCTGGAAACCGTGAGTCCACTGACTTGGAGTTCGGAAGCGATGAGGCTTTCGACCTTAGGCGCGGCCCGGTCGCTCCCGGATCTCATCCCTGTCTCCTCGCTGATCATGGGCTCTTTGCCAATGAACTCAGGCGTTCGGACCACCTGATCGGGTATCGGACGCCGAGGCTCTGACATCGGAAACGTTGGCGTTTCAGGCGAATTTCACCGCCCCCTGACCATCTCGGCAAGGGCTGGACGATCTAACGGGCTGATGGGCATAGGGTAGAACTCCCTCCGCTCGCGCGCGTAGAGGGCAGCTGAGTGCTCACGGATTGGCCAGTTGTGACACAGGCGGCCTCGGGGCACTAAGTTCGGTTGCTCACCAACCTGGAGGTAATCGCGATGTCCCGGATCCTCGTCGTGGCCAACCGGACGCTCGGCAGCACTGATCTTCTTGAGTCTATTCGAGATCGGATGACCAAAGGCCCGTGCGAGTTCACTCTGCTTGTCCCGGCCACTGCCCACGCCCACCGCGAAAGCACAATGGAGACGCTGACTCGCCGAATAATGAATATGCAGGCAACGGATGAGGCGCGCGGGGCCGCCGACGGTGACAATGACCACGCTCGAGGGCGGGTGCAGTTCGGTATCGAGCAACTGCAGAAACTGGGTGCTGAAGTGGATGGCGAGGTCGGTAACGCGAATGCATTCCAGGCCATCGAGGAGGCCCTCGCCAGGCGGAAGTATGACGAAATCATCTTGTCGACCCTCCCCAGTAACGTGGGCCGCTGGGTGAGTCAGGACCTGCCTAACAAGGTCAGACGCAAGTTCAAGGGTCCTGTCACGGTCGTCGCAGTGTCACGCTAGGTGACGAGGCTAGTCGCGAAGCGGGTCCGATATTCCTTTCCCAGAGCCCACGGCAGGGCTCGTTAACGAACTGCTGACGAGCTTCAATGATCTAACGAACTCACTCATTTAGGACCGGCTTCTTCTTGGGAAGCAGGAAGGCTGTGGGTGCGTCACATTCGTCCCCTCGCACGTGATGGATGGCGTTCTTGGGGCCGGGACAGGGTGTGGACTTGGGCTCCGTTTCACGAGATCCCTGAGCGCCATTCGGACTAAACCAAAGGCGGTTTCACCCGGTACCGCTGGTGCGCCACGCTCAACTTCCCTCATACGGGAATGCGCTAATCGCCGTCGAGACGTTGTTAATGCTCATTGTTGTTCGTTTCGCCTGCGAACACTACGCGCTGCGCCACGTTGCGAGTCCCCGGCATCGAACTCAAGACCATGACAGAGTGACTTTGAGACTGAATGGTCGAGGGATAACCGACACGCTCTCACCGGGCTCGTGATCGCAGCTGCTCGATTGCCTGAGTGGGTTCGGTGATGCTCGTCGTAATCTGGTGGCCGGTTGCTTCTCGTAGCGTTTCCACCGCAACGGGCGGCGTTGGTAGCGGGCGGAGGCGGGCAGCCGATTCATGCCGAGCCGTTTCAAGATCCGCCACACCCCGGAGGTGGAGATGGTCACGTCGTGGTAGCGGGCCAGATACATCGTGATCTTGGCCGGCCCGAAATGGTAGTGCTTCCGCAACCACAGAATCTTCTCGATCACCTCAGCCTGGGTCACGTTCGGTGAGTGGTGCGGCCGGCTGGAGCGGTCCTTCAACCCGTCCAACCAGTCGGCCTCATAGCGGCGTAGCCAGCTGTAGTAACACTGCCGGCTGATCCCGTAATAGCGGCAGGTGGCCGCCACGTTGAAGCTGACTTCCGCCACATGCCGCAACACGGCCAGGCGCCGCTGCGCCCGCCGCTCCAGCTCACGCTCAGTCACTAGATGATCTCCTCGGTTGGGGAGACCCAGACTGTCAATAAGCTCCGTCAGTTTTAGACAAAGAGATGGCGGGGGGACTCGAATCCCCAGCCCTGTTTACAAGGTCCCGGCACAACGTGCAGGGATGTGCATCTACGCCTGAGGAGGCTGGCATATCGGGGCCGAGAAAGCGCCTGAAGTCCGGCTCCGTTGCTGTCAAAGTTGCTGTCAGCAGGCCATGATCATTTGACGGCCGTTGGCGGCGTCGATGTCGACATTCCAAGGCACCGGCTGACCCTTTCACGGGGTCTCCGAATGGGAAAGAGCTCGCTCGTCATCGCAAATGATCGCCGCGGACTCGCAACCAACGAGACCTACAGCGGGTTCGTCCAAGCTTCACCTCTGCGCTGGTCGCAACCGAGCGGAGGTAGCCATGCAGCGAGGAGGACGTCGGGCTGCATGAGCTGATACTCGACCCAACGGTCTCCGAACCGAAGCAGGCGACCTCTTCGCTGAAGTCGTTTTGTGACACCAGACGGTCAGGGAGCTAACCCTAGGCTTAGTACTACGCCACCGTTTCTTCCGCTTTTTTCTGCCGGCCTCGTAGCGGTCGTGGGCGCTGCAAACCTGCTATTCCGCCATAGAAGGCGAGATCGAAGCCGATGAATCGCGGACTGAGAGAGAAGCGGAGTCAGCCGCACTAACGCTGCACAATGCGCTTCTGCAGATGAGTTGCCGCAGATGTGATCCCAACGCCGATCGCTACACAGACGGCAATAAGGGCTGCGAGCGCGACCTTCTCTACACCGCCGGTCGGGCCGGCCATGGCGATCACGAGGGAAACCGCAACGGCAGCCAGGACAACCAACAGCACAACCCGGGCTACACGAACCAGGATGACCATTTCCTAAACGTACTACTGCGACAGACAAGACCGTTCAGATCTGATCGGGCAGGAACCCTCAACGTGGGCCGGCTGCTCACTACGTGACGAAGGTAGTCCAGCATCGACCTCGGCCTTTCGCTGCGGTGGATCTGCGCATGACGGCGGCCCGCCATCACTGGGCACCAAAAGAAGGCATCGTATTGACGCCGTTGGGCGCCGGAACACGACCGCCCGGATCCGGTGTCCAGCGCCGGGCTGATTCCGTGAAAAGGACCTCCGAGGAGCCGGTGGTCAGACCGGTGTTCGCTTATCAGAGGAGAGCTGACGGCGAGGAGCCGGCGAACGCCACAGCCGATAGCCGGCCCAAGCTAGGCCGGTACCGAGGCTCGCGGCTCCTATGACGGCGAACACCCATACCGCAGTGGAGACAAGCTGGGATATGCCGAAGCTGAGCAGGTGCATCGGACCGCCAACGGCGACGAGGACGCCAGACAGGCGTGGCAGGGTCGCCGTCCGGGTCATTGCGATGCCGAACAATGCATAACCGACGATGAAGGTGATTGCCGCCACTCCGCTGGAAACGACGACGGGTGGATATTGGATCGTGGTATCGAGCGTGGCAGGCGCCTCCCTGGCCAAGACTGGGGCCATAAACCCGAAGTATCCGGTGACCGCGATGAGATAGGTGCCGAGCATCGCAACGAGAAATCCTATTAAGCCAAGCCGTCCCATGCCACCGCGGTGAGCGGCGTAGAGCCCGGGGAGGCCAAGCATGACCAGCACACCGTAAAGGGTAAATAGGACATGTGCGGCGACGAGCCGCGACTCGCTGGCGATGATTGTGGCGGCCGTTTCACGACTCGGGTGGAGCAGCGCCGCGGCAACGATCAACGGGCCGGCGACCACCAGGGCCATTCCGCACCATCTCAGCAGACGCTCGTTCGCAGCAGTTTCTTCCGCCATGCCGCACCCTCCCTGGGTCATGTTGCCGGGGTCTGCGCCATCCAACAAGGGGTCCGGTCAAGCCTCCTGTTATTGCTTTGCGGAACCGTCCACGAAACATTCCCGCGGGAACACGTTTCGGCGAGACTGTGACTAACAGGAGCAACGTGGATCGGTTCCTCCGTGCGCAGCAACGTGGCCAGACGTCGTCGGAACCCCTTGTTTAGCGTGACCAAGGTCGGGTCGTCAATTGACGTGGAGTTCCATACCCATGCCCGGCAATGCCTAGGATGCGGCTGTGAGATTGCTGGGCGTGATTTCAGCCGTGCAACTCGGCTTGGGTCTGCTAGGGGTGCGCAAGGCGCTGCGCGACGGAACGGAATACGACCTTGGTTTCCTGCGTCGATCGCCGGCGACCATGAAACGCGATCTTTTGTTCATGGGAACGAACCTGTCGGCGCCGGGGTGGATGCTCCTCGCCCAGGCGCTGGCAACTGTCCTATTGATGACCCGGCACCGTTCCAGGGCGGCAACGACGCTCGGAATCCTCGGTGTCATGATGAGCCTCGGGTATCCGGCCGAGAAGTCGGTTCGGCAGGCCTGGCGGCACCCGAATCGGTCGACAGCTGCGCTGACACTGGTGGCGGAGCTACTGGCAGTTTCGATGGCCTGGCTCGGTCTGCGGCGACGGCCGCGATAGCTAGGAAAGGAATCGGGGCGGCGCGGGCGTGCGATGCCCGCCGATCCTACAACCTGTCAAGATGATCAAGAGTGGCCTTGGGGCCGCCCTGAAGCCGACTAGGGCGGCCGTCTAGCGGTTGTCAGCATCCGAACATGGCTGATCATGTGCTGAATCATAAGCGCTGGAGTTCGCGGCTCGGGCTATTGAGCGAGACGATTCCGGGATTGATCTTCATGCTCAGGGTGCTTGACATTGGCAGCGACGAGTATCGAAGTGCGTGGCGAGGCTTTGCTTGGCCAGCAGCACGAATGGAGCCCAGGCGAGGCGCTGGCGGGCGATCGGTCGCCGACGCTTGAGCGGGCTATGTCGATGACGGATGGCGTGGGCGGTTACACGATCCCGTTTCAGTTGACCCGACGATCACCTTGTCGAGTGGCGGCAGCGTGCACCCGTTCCGCCAGATTGCCGGCTTTCCTCGGGAACGAAGCTGTTCGACTTCGTTCGTCTTCCCACGAGCTCCCCCCGGATCGTCTTGGCCCCCGACTATGGAACCGGTCACGAGCTGGCCGTTGGGACAGCGTAGGGACATTCTTCCCTGCCGGACGGGTCTCTGGCTCATGACGGCGGGACTGCCTAGGGCGTGTGCTGGCTTGCGAGCGTGACATCGGGTTGCGCGTAGCCAGGGAGAGAGTCATGACCGTATCGTCAATTGCCGTCGACCATGTCGTGCATCGTTCGGCGGTCCGCCGCCTCATCGCGCGCCATCCGGTCGCGACGTTTCTGCTGCTGATGATGTCAATCAGCACCGCGGTCGCAGTGGTCCCGCCGTTGAACCGGCCGGGAGCTCTGCCGTTCGGGCTCGCCTTCTCCGACTCGCTGGGCCCGATTCTGGCGTCGGCGCTGCCAGCGTTTGTGGTGGTTGCGGCCGTCGGTGGCCGGCAGGGGGTTCGGGAGCTGGCTGGGCGGTGCTTCCGCTGGCGTGTCCGTCTCCGCTGGTATGGCCTCGCACTGCTCAGCGTGCCCGTGTCGGTGCTGCTCGTGACGGTCGTGATCTATGGTCCTCGCGTGCTGGAGGTGATGGCGGACCGCTGGGTTCTGATCTTGACGACGACACTGCCGCACCTGCTGATACTGATCGTCTTCTGCATCGTCGCCGAGGAAGCCGGTTTTCTCGGGTTCCTGCAGGCGCGGTGGCAGGACCGCTTCGGCCCGGTCGCCGCGAGCGCGCTCGTCGCGCTGCCCTTTGCCGCTACCATCTGCCGGGCACCATGGTGGCGAACGGGTTCGGGTTGGCTCAGCTCCACCTAGCGCTGGCCTACGTAGCGGTGGTCGGGGTTATCCAGCTGTTCGGCCGGGTCGTGTTCATGTGGCTCTACAACGTCACCGGGGCGAGTGTGCTGCTGGTCGGGATCTGGCACTCGAGTTTCGACGTCACGACCACCGCCTTTGGCCACACGTTCGCGCTTCCCGGCGCCGGGGCCAGCGCCGCAATCACCGGGTATTGGATCCCGAGCGCGATCGTCGTCGCATTCGCCCTGGCGCTGATTGCCCTCACCCGCGGGCGCCTCGGCGACCCGGCCGACACGGCGGCGCGAGGCCCGGCCGGGAATACAGTGAAGATGGGCACGACTCCGGGCGCGCTGCCTGGTGTCCCGGGGTCAGCCACGCGGGCGAGGAGGTCGCGTGTGAGCCGTTTCGCTCTCCGAGCCGGTACGGAGGTCACCGCCGTGACGAAGCGGGCGGCCGGTGAGCGCCCGCACGGCCGCTACGTCATGTTCTGGGTGCTCTGGGTCGTAGCCGGAGTGCTCACCGTGGGGTTGTTCGTTGCGGGTGTTCCGGCCGAGCTGGCCCTGCTGCGGGTGGCCTGTCCCACGCCCGTCTGCACGACGGGGCAACTGCCGGTCGACGGCCTGCGGTCGCTGACGGATCTGGGGCTAAGCGCCAGCTTTTACGCTTGGTTCACCACCTTTATGGATCGTGGTGTTCGGGGTCTGCTACGGCGGGATCGCGGCGCTGATCTTCGCGCGCCGCCCCGACGACCGTTTAGCGGTGTTCGCCTCCCTGGCCTTGTTGCTCTTTGGAACCGCGACGTTCGGGTTCACGTTGCCGGCGCTGGCCGCCAGCCATCCCACCTTGGCGGCGCCAGTCTCCTGGCTGCACTTTCTCGGCGCCGCCTGCTTCGGGCTGTTTCTCTACGTTTTCCCGGACGGCCGGTTCGTGCCCCGCTGGACCGGCTGGGTCGCCGCCGTGTGGATCGGCTGGCAGCTGGCCGAGCACGTCGTGCCGAGTTGGACCACCAACCCCGGAACCTGGCAGCTCGTCGCCGAGTCGGTGATCTGGCTCGGCGCGCTCGGCACCGTGGTCTATGCCCAGGTGCACCGTTACCGGCACGCTCCGACGCTGCGGCAACGCCAGCAGATCAGATGGGTGGTGTTCGGCATCACGGTCGCCTTCGCCGCGTTCCTCGGGTTGGACTTCGCGCTCACCGCCATCGGTGCTTCGCCGGACCCGACGACGCCGGCACAGGTGCTCGCCTACTTGGTCGGCTACACCACGGCCTCCTACCTGGTCATGCTGTTGGTACCGGTCACGCTCGGTGTCGCGCTGATCCGGCACCACCTGTTCGAGGTGGACGTGGTGCTCAGCCGAACGCTGATCTATGGCAGCCTCACCGCATGCGTGGTCGGCCTGTACGTCCTCGTCATTGCCGGGGCAGGGTTGGTGCTGCAACCCAGCGGTGGTGGCCTGGCCGTGCCGTTGCTTGCCACCGGCTTGGTGGCCCTGGTCCTCACGCCACTGCACGGCCGGCTGCAGCGCGGTGTCAACCGGCTGGTCTACGGCGACCGTGCCGAGCCGTACACACTCGTGGCCCGCCTCGGGCAGCGGCTGGAGGACACAATGACGCCGGATGCGGTGCTGCAGACGGTCGTGCGTACAGTCTCCGAGGCGTTGAAGCTGCCCTACGCCGCAGTCGAACTTGACAGTGCCGGCGACCTCCCGACCACGGTCGTGGAGTACGGGCTGCCGGTATCGACACCGGTTCGGCTGCCCCTGCGCTATGGCGGCGAGTCGTTTGGGGTCCTCGTGTTAGCACCGCGGATCGGTGAAGACACCTTCTCCACCAGCGAGCTCCGCCGACTGGCAGAGCTGGCCCGGCAGATCGGCGCCGCGGTGCGCGCCGCCCGCCACTGGGAGGAAGCACGTCAGCTCGCTGGCGACCTGCAACGGTCCCGGCAGCGGCTGGTCACCACCCGGGAGGACGAGCGTTCCCGACTCCGCCGGGACCTCCACGACGGAGTGGGGCCCCAGCTGGCCGCGATGATGATGACTGCGGAGACGGCCCGCGACCTGATCGCGACCGACCCGCAGCGAGCCCGGGGGATGCTCGACACGCTGGTCAAGCAGGCCCAAGAGACGGTCGCCGAAGTCCGTCGGGTGGTGTACGGGCTCCGCCCACCCGCGCTGGACGCGCTCGGACTATCGGGCGCGCTGCGGATGCTCGCCACCCAGCACCCCCGACTGGAGCTCGACGTGTTCAGCACCCGACGTGCTGCCGCCCCTGCCGGCGGCCGTGGAGGTGGCCGTGTACCGGATCGCCGCCGAAGCGCTGAGCAACATCACCACCCACGCAGGTGCCACAGCGGCCAGGCTGAGGCTCGTGGTGGACGAGCCGACTCGGTGCGGCTTGAGGTCGCAGACTGCGGATCGGGCATGCCCGACGACCGGGGCACCGGCGTGGGCCTCACCTCGATGCGCGAGCGAGCGGCCGAGCTGGGCGGAACCCTGGTCGTCGCGGCCGGAGTCCCGCACGGCACCGTCATCACCGCGGTCCTGCCGTACAGATCCCTCGACCGGCGAACCCTCAGAGGACGGCTAGCCATGGATCCAATCCGGCTCGTCATCGCCGACGACTCCCGCCAGTTCCGTGGCGGCCTGCGGGCACTGCTGTCCTCGGCTGACGACCTCGAAGTGATCGGCGAGGCCGCCGACGGAGAACACGTCGTCGCTATGGCCACATCCTTGCAGCCTGACGTGATCATGATGGACCTGCAGATGCCCGGGCTCGGCGGGATCGAGGCGACCCGCCGCATCCTGCGCGGCAGCCCCCACATCAGCGTCCTCGTGCTCAGCATGTTCGACGACGACGACTCGATCTTCGCGGCCCTGCAGGCCGGCGCCCGCGGCTACCTACTCAAGGGCGCGGTCAAATCGGAGATCCTGCGCGCGGTACGCGCCGTGCCAGCGGCGAGGCGATCTTCGGCCCGGAGATCGCCAGGCGGCTGATCGACTTCTTCGCGACTCCCCGACCCAGCGCCCCGACCAACGCCTTCCCCCAACTCACCGAACGCGAACACCAGATCCTCGCACTGGTCGCGCAACACCAGACCAACCCGCAGATCGCCCGACAGCTGCAACTGAGTCCCAAGACAATCCGCAATCACGTATCGAACGTCTTCACCAAGCTCCAGGTAGCCGATCGGGCCGAAGCAATCCTGCGCGCTCAGCAGGCAGGACTCGGTGGCAACTGGCCCGGTCGCGACTGGGCGCCGGGCGGCACCGGCCGGAGCGACCGGCCCTGATTCACGCACTCCCGCACGGTCGCGACAGCCCCGAACCTCACGCGGGGCGGTCAAGACTCGGGACTGGCAGGTTGATGCCGCAGCAGCCGTCCAGGCACACCGCATCCACGTGTCACCCGGGCAGGTGAGTGCCCACGAGCCGGGCGCGCATACAAGGGAGCCCAGCCCAGCCTTTCGAGGGTAGCCCGGCGGTTGTGCACGTCAGCGCGCCATGCCGTGGGCCCGGCTCGGCCGAAGACAGTCGGCAGGAGGCCAGGCGCGGCCCGACCATACTGGACGCCCCCGCAGGTCGGGCAGTGCCCTTCCCGCCCGATCTGCTCGATGATCACCCCACGGTGCGGGCGTGCAGCCGCTGGACGTCGAGTACGCGAAACTCATCCTCCAGACCGAACAACAACGACGTAGCATCCGACATGCTCGTCGCCTCGCTGCTGGACGTTGTAGACACGGGACTTCGACAGCCCGCTAAAGTTCGAAGAGTCCCCATTGTGGTTCGAACCGGCAGCGATGGAACAATGGCAGACACATGGTGCACAGGGGGAAACGTGAACGATTTCCCGCGCTTGGAACGACTGGCGGCTTGGTCCGGGATTGTGTTAACGGTGGCCACCGTCCTCAACGTTATTACGCTCTTTTGGTCGGCGAAAGACCACACCGGGGCGCTGTTTTCCGACCCAACACCGCTCTTGCTGATCGGATCGAGCGGCGCCAGCTGGTTCCACTGGAGCATGGCTTTCGATCTGGTGGCCTATCTATCCTTTGTCCCGATTGCGGTGTTTGGGTACCGCTGGTTCCGGTCACAGCGCCCCAACCTGGTGCTGCTGTACATGATCGGCGGGGTTTCGTATTCGCTGATTGGCTCTGTTGGCGCTGTGCTGCTCGGCGTCGCCATTCCGACCTTGGCTCGGGAGTATCCGGCGGCGACGCCGAACCAGCAGGAAGCCATGCAGATGATGATCAAGGTCTTTTATAGCATGGTTGTGCGCGGCTTATGGAATCCGCTGGAAGTCTTCTTGTTGGGTGTCTGGTGTCTCGGGATTGGTGCGCTGCTCCGGCGTGAGCGCTCCGCCCTAGGCGTGCTCACACTGCTGATCGGGGGGTTTGCCATGGTCGATACCTTCGGTTGGATCATCCAGGTTGAACTCATCTTTAGAATCGGCGTGTTTGGGATTTCACTTCTCATTGTCTGGGGAGCCTGGTTTGGAACCAGTGTCCTGCGCCGCCCCGTTGGGATTGAGCAGGCCTGACGCATGTGCGGTCGATATCGATGAGGATTGCGTCCAGCTTCTCTTGCCATAAGCAGCGTCGGCTGCCCGCCAGAGTCGCAAGCTAAGTGACATTCGTGCATCATCTTGATTGGCTTGGATGCGACCTGGGCGCGGGCGCCCGACTAACAGTCGCCCAGGCCGCCGGATGCGTTGTGCTTCGCAGCTGTGCTGAGCATTTGATCCATAGTCGCGAGCAAGGTGGCAGGCTCCATCGCCGATTCGTTCGCCCGGGCGATGGCGGTGCTGTCAGCGCTGCTGCCAATGCGGCTTGAGCGAAGAAAGGCCACCCAGCAAGGCGAAGACGACGAGTAGCCGTTCAGTCGGACTCAACCGATGCCGGCCATGGCTGAGGCTGTAGGCCGCCTGACGCGGCCCAGCGCACAACCAGGTCCATTCGACTCGGCGGACTGATGTTGACGCCCGACTCCATGGGCGGAGGCGCCGCGTCGTCATGATGCGCCCGCGACGGTTCGTCGACTTGCTTGACGACCTGAGCAACTCTGCTGTGGGGGATCTGTGGTATCGAACGGAGTGAGTCGGTCTGTTCGCTTGGGATATGTCCGGGTCACGGCGGCCGGTGAGGCAAAAATACTGATACCCCCGCAGCTGCTACGGGACGAGCGTCTTTCCGAGTAGGTCGTAGGCGAGCAGGGCGACCGCGACGAACAGCATGCCAGTGTAGAGCTTGTCCTCTAACCAGTCGATCGGTCCAGGCTTTCGTTGCGGCAACACAAGCGGGATGTAGTAGAAAATCGAGACGATGATCAATCCGACTCCAACGGCAAGGGCCGTCCAGGCAACCCATGGCCATTCCAAAAGGCACTAGCACAGCTAAGGCAAATGCGATCGCGTAGAAGGGCAGCTCTTGAATCAGGAAGCTCCGCATCGAGTCGTACTTGAGATCCCGTTCTTCGCCGTGAACCGGTACAACTCGTATAGAAGCGACAGCACAAAGGCGACGATCAAGATCCAGGAGACCTGGCTGGTGTATCGCCTCGGCGAGGACCTCGTCTGGCGATGGTCGCCGGTCGCCGGGCCAGAGCCTGGAAGAAACGGGACCACAACTGAGGCCGGGCGTGACCTATGCCTTTGGCACGCCAAAGGGGGTGCATGACACCTGGATCAGAGCTGACCAAGTCGTTGTGAAGGTGCGCCCGCCGAGAACTGGTGAAGGTAGAGCGAATGATCAAGATCCGCTACCCACTATTTGGGGCCGATGGATCCGCTATCCACTATTGGGGGCCGATGGATCCGCTATCCACTATTTGGGAGCCGAAGGAATGTGCTCGAGTGTAACTTCGTAGACCTGCAGCGAGGGGTCGGCGCCGACACTGTGGAAGAGCCGAGGGGCGGCTGGGGGCTCGGGTGCGGCGCGCATTGCGCCGAGCGCCTCTCGATCGCGCCAAACTGTCTGAATCCGCCACCGCCCGTCCGCTCCTCCGAGCAACTCGGTGCGGATCAGTCCATCCGGCACTGGCCCCGAGATCAGCTCTTGAAAACCAGCCACGAGCTCGGACTCGCGGTCCAGGTTGACTGTTGCGCTCACGTCGGTGAGAATTCGTTGGCCCATGCTGCCCCTTTTCCCAGCGTTCCAGGCTATCGGTCCGTGCTGCCGGATGGCCAGCCGCACGGAGTCGATCGGACATCAGATGGTGTTCTAGCTGCCGCAATCTGCAGTGAACTTCCTCAGTCGCAGCCGAGCCGATTCGCCGGAAGAGGGTTGACTTGGGTCGAGCCAACGGGACTCAAGCCCTAACCCACTGCTTGCAAGGTGGCGGAGCTTGCCTCGTTGAGCGTCGTTCGTGCCTGCCCAGCCGCGAATAGTTGCACCCCCAGAGGAGGTCAGCTTTTATCTGAGCCTCGGATGATGGATAGACCGCCACACGTGATCGACATCGACACGACCTGGCGAGGAGGGGGATTCGATGTTGAGTTGGCCGAGGCGCTGTGCGTCTGCGATCACGTCGATCGCGACGATCTTGCCGTTGGTAATCGCGAAGGTGATGACCGTCGCGAGACGCGCGTGAGGTATCACCAGGATCGCCGGTGCGCCGCTGACGAACCCGGTGTGGGCATCGCTGGCCCGGTGCGAAAATGCGAGCGCCTGCCGCGCTACGCGATGGGCCCCGTGCCGGCGGGTGGCGGTTCCGCCGCCTGCTGCGGCGTTTGAGGCACCGTCGGGTCCTTCGGAATTCAGTTGCTTGGTCGCTACCGATCCTGAAGGGCCCGACGTCCTCACTCCTTGATCAACACGCCGACCGAAAGCCCAGCCTCACCCATGCTCAGATCCGAAGAGCCGCTAAACTTCACATTGTGGCTGACGCCTTCGAGCAGGAGCTCTTGACCGATATCGCCGAGGCAGAGGCCATCGGGGAAAATGAGCTCGCGGCAGAGTGGCGGCTGGAGTTGAACACCTATCGCGCTGCTGAGAAGCAGGCCATCCTCGAAGAGCAAGCCGGGGGCGGTAGCCCTGCTGTCGTCCGGCGAGAGGCGCTCGGCAGGCGGCGCTCGGACCTGTCCTGACATCGCGTACCTCCGGCGCTACGCAGCGCTTGCAGGCCACGCCTGCCCTGTCGCAACCGAACTTCGGGCCGAGGTCGTCACTGAAGTCTTGACAGGACCTGTATCCAGTGGATGTTCGTTACGTGACGAACTCGGCGGGCGCCGACTGCGTAGAGCCGTGTGTCTGCCGGTTCTGACGCTGACCAGCCGCCGGCTCACCACCATGCCGATATACGGGCACAGCCGGAACAGTCCCGGCCGCACCACCCCCGTGAGCACGACGAAGCACCGTCGTCGCCAAAAGTGGGCTCTCGACGTCGAATGGAGCAGGTACTGTCCTGGCAGCCTTCCGCGCGGGCTCGCGCTTGTAGCGAACCTGCAGCACGAAACTGCAGCAACAAAAGCGGAACCTGGCGATGTATCGCGTTGCTGCGTAATGCCAAACGGTGAATCCTTGACGTCTGGTCCCGCTGCTTGGTCATCCGTCGTGGGCAGCAGTACTGTGAGTAGATTCGCAGGAAGCAAGTCGAGACCGAAGCGGCTGATTCGGAGTCCGGCTCCGGCCGGCGAGGACAAGCTGTAAACGGACCGCTCCAGCGTCGGCTTCGGGCACAATCTACCCATTTCGCGTCGTTGTCGTTCAACCCGGCCCACCAGTCACGGAGGTCGTCATGACTAGCACTGTAGAAAGCGGCATCGAGATTCGCCCGTTCAACGTCAGCATTCCGGAGGACGAGCTGGCAGACCTCCGTCGACGGATAGCGGCGACGCGCTGGCCCGACCGGGAGACGGATGCCTCGCAAGGCGTGCAGCTTGAGACGATTCAGGTATTGGCCGCCTATTGGGCCACGGATTACGACTGGCGCAAGTTCGAGGAGCGCTTCGCGGCCCTGCCGCACTTCATCACCGAGATCGACGGGGTGGATATCCACTTCATCCACGTGCGCTCTGAGCATGAGGATGCGCTGCCGCTCATCGTGACCCACGGGTGGCCGGGCTCGACCATCGAGCAGCTCAAGATCATCGATCCGCTCATCGATCCCACAGCGCACGGAGCCGACTCCGCGGATGCGTTCCATCTGGTGATTCCGTCACTGCCCGGCCATGGGTTCTCAGGCAAGCCGCGCGAGACCGGCTGGGATCCGATCCGCATCGCCAAGGCCTGGGTGGTGCTGATGGAGCGCCTCGGGTACACCCGTTATGTCGCCCAAGGCGGCGACTGGGGGAATGCCGTCACTGAGCAGTTGGCTCTGTTGAAGCCCCCCGGACTGCTGGGCATTCACACCAACATGCCAGCCACCGTCCCGCCTGATGTCTCGAAGGCGCTCGCCACCGGCGGTCTCAAGCCAGACGGCCTCTCCGGCGACGAGGAGGAGGCATACGAGATCCTGAAGCACTTCTTTGCGACCGGCGTGGGCTACGCCAACGAGATGGCGAACCGGCCACAGACGCTCTACGCCATCGCAGACTCGCCGGTCGGTCTGGCGGCCTGGATGCTCGATCACGACGAGCGCAGCTACCAGCTCATCGCACGCGCGTTCACCGGAGATCCGGGAGGCCTCTCGCGAGATGACGTCCTCGACAACGTCACCCACTACTGGCTGACGAACACGGCGGTCTCCTCGGCTCGCCTCTATTGGGAGAGCCATCTAGCCTTCTTCGACGTCAAGGGCGTCGAGATCCCGGTCGGCGTGACTGTCTTCCCCGACGAGCTCTATCCGGCTCCGCAGAGCTGGGCCGAGAAGGCGTACCCGAAGCTCGTTCACTACAACCGAGCCGAGAAGGGCGGGCACTTCGCCGCCTGGGAGCAGCCGCAGATCCTCTCGCAGGAGCTGCGCGACACCTTCCGGTCCCTGCGTTGATCTCCGTGCTTTGGCTGGCGGCCGTGGGCTCGGTCTCCGAACGTTAGGGCATGCAGACGTCGGTCGAAGCCTCTTCGGACTTCTCCGCCGCCGTGCCGAGCAGCTCCTTTGGCCCGCTTCGCCAGATCGATGCCGGCCTCTTGAATGTCGGCTACGTCGACGTTAGCCCTGCCGCGAGCCGCCTCGGTTACAGGGAGAACCGGCGCGAGTTCAACAAGCTGATCTGGCATATCGCATCGCCGAACTGGGACTTCGACGACGGCACGTTCGAGCGCACCGCTGCATCCTTCGACAATCCCGATCACGTTGACATCGTCATCCACAATTACCGCTGGCGGCTGAGCCTCGCGCAAGGAGGGCCGCAGTACGGCGACCCGGAAGCCCGGCTGTTCGAACGTCCATGATCACGGTGCCAACGGTCACCATCGGCAGCGACTTCGACGGGGCCGCTGCGGACGGACGTGCCTATGCGGAGAAGTTCTCGGGTGCGCGTACTCGCATCGAGTCCTGGAAGGCATCGGACACAACGTGCCCCCAGAAGCCCCGGACGCGTTCACCGACGCCATACTCGGAGTCGGAGGAGGACTGGCGTGAGCTTCTTTAGCAGGCTTCGCACTGCGGGCGCATTGTCGGTCGAGGGTCACCTCCCAGGTTTCGACGGGGCTAGCGGCTGGCTCAACTCGCCCCCGCTCGGCGCGGCGGACCTGCAGGGGAAGATCGTTCTTGTCGACTTCTGGACCTATACCTGCATCAACTGGCTGCGCACACTCGCCTATGTCCGCGCGTGGGCGGAGAAGTACCAGGATCAGGGGTTGGTCGTGGTCGGTGTCCACACTCCGGAGTTCCCGTTTGAACGCGACGTTGGCAATGTGCGCGAGGCGGTCAAGGCCATGGCCGTCGGCTATCCCGTCGCACTCGACAGCGAGTATGCGATTTGGGAAGCGTTCGCCAACAGATTTTGGCCGGCCGCGTACATCGCCGACGCGGAAGGGCGAATCCGGCACCACCAATTCGGCGAGGGCGGATACGCAGAATGCGAAATGGTCATCCAGCGGCTCCTCGGCGAGTCCGGACGCGACACCGTACCCCATGACCTGGTGTCGGTCGCTCCCGACGGTTTGGAGGCTCACGCCGACTGGGCGAGCCTAAAGTCTCCTGAGACCTACCTCGGCTACGAGCAAGCACGAGGCTTCGCATCTCGCGACAGTTCAGTCCTCGACCAAACCCACACCTACGTCGCGCCCGACCGGTTGAATCTGAACGATTGGGCTCTCGAAGGGGATTGGACGATCGAGCGTCGGACGATCGTGCTCGACCGCGCCGGCGGCCGAATCCTCTTCCGCTTCCACGCCCGCGACGTCCACCTCGTCATGGGACCGCGCCCGCAGGGTGCTTCGGTGATGTTCCGTGTACTGATCGACGGTGAAAGTCCCGGCGATGCTCACGGCCTCGACACCGACGAACAAGGCCGCGGAACCGTAGCCCTACAACGGCTATATCAGCTGATTCGTCAGCCGGGAACGATCATCGACCGTACGTTTGAGATCACCTTCCTCGCCCCCGGCGTCGAGGCATACGTATTTACATTCGGCTAAGGAGCCTTTCGGTAGACGAATACGCACAGCCCCACTCCGCAAGGGATGAGGCGTGGGGAGTGCTTGAAACAGAAGGGCGGACTGAGGCTGCGCAAAGTGCTTGAAAGAGGACGAGCCGCCCGCTGGCTCAGCCGACTTAGTGAAGGCTGCGCCGAGATCGGTGATGTCCGATTGGATTACGTCGAGGCCGGTGACGGACCGCTGATCGTTCTGCTGCCCGGCTTCCCCAAGTTCTGGTACGGCGGCGGGACCTCTCCACTTAGGGCCCCGCTTTCGGGCAGCACAGCGGACGGGTCGTACGGGCGGTTCCTCTACACCGCCGCGGGACGTGACGGGGGATGGCAGGACAGCAAATCGGCTCAGCGGATGCCTCGTTCTACAGAATCGCTTTGTCGGTGGTCACGTCCACGGCGCGGATGTCGGTCGCTCTCCGCAGCTGCACCTATCGCTCCTTGGGTCGACAGAAGTATCCGTGTTAATAGGTGGGAAAGGAGGTAGCAACAAAGGAGGGAACGATGACGGTCGAAGCTGGGGCGGCTGGTCCGCGGGTCGGTCCGGCGGCGGACGCCGCTCTCAATCTCAAGACGGGCGGCATTTGCCTCATTGTTGGTGCAGTTGTCTTCGCCATATGGCGGCTGCTTCATGGCGATACCCCGGCGGCGGAGGCCGAAGCGGCGCTGAACTTCGTGCGGAATCGGCCGATCTATCCGACTGTGCATGTGTTCGCCGTGCTGGCCGCCTTGGTTGTCGTGATAGGGCTGCTCGGGCTGACCCGGTCGTTTGATCGTCCGGGGTCATGGTTGATTGGGCAGGCGGCGGTGGTGAGCGCAATGGTCGGGCTTGCCATCTTCGGCGTTGAGAGCACAAGCGAAGGTCTGGCCTTACCAGAGCTGGCCGACGCCGCGTCGAAGGTCGACCCCGCTCAACGCGTCGAATTTGTTCGTGCCGCCCGTGCTGTGGCGGTAGTTACTCACGGACCGTCTCTGGTGGCGATGGCCTTGATGATCGGTGTTCCACTCCTGCTGTTCGGGATCGCGATGGTGCTTGATCGCTACCCGTCCTGGCTGGGCTGGACTGGGCTTGTGATCGGCGGGGCAACGATGCTTGCTGCGGTTGGGCTGTTCCTCATCCCCAGCCTGTTTCCCGGCTTCCTGCTGTACGGGGTGCTGGGCTCGGTTATCGCGCAGCTCTGGCTGGTGGCGACGGGGATCGTGATGCTGCGACGTGCTCGCGTAGCACGTGACCCTGCGACGACCGCATCAGGGAGCCTCGACATCGGCGGGCGACGTGGAAGCATCTAGTACCGCGGCTCGCGGAGCCCATCCGGTTCCGGATCGCGTTCCGCTTACGAACGTCCGCTGGCCCGTCCTCAAGAGCGACTGTCCGAGACGCCGCGGCTCGATCACCCGTCCGGCAAGCTGTCCCCTACGGATCACCGGGGTTTGGCTGCTCATCCGCTTCCAGGTGTAACAAGGTTCGGCTGGAACGCGTTTCGGGAGGCGGTCGCTTCTGGGCCTCGCGAGCTCTTCAGGAACCGAGTTATCAGCGCAGGGTTAGGCTCGTTGCCACCGGCACCACGGCCCGCCGCGTTCGCACTTTCGGCGGCGATAATGCGGTCAGCGCATCCCGCAGTGCCAGCACCGCTCGGTGCCGAGCAGTTGCTCGAGGCGGCCATGATCCTGCGATCGTCTCGAAGGCGGCCTGGACGCACTGCAGGCCAAGCAGCGACCCGCTGCCGGCTGCCGAGGAAAGGGGAGGGGATGCCTGACACGCCCAAGTGGAGACGGAGCCTCGAACCAATCCTTTCCATTGGCTCGTATCCGGGAGAGCCCGAGATACGGCGGGGCGGACGGCGCGTCTTCATCGTTGCCTTCATCCTCGGCACCATTTTCAGCACGCCGCAGGTCTTCGCCGATATCGACGCTGGCTACACGTGGGTCGCCGTCATGGACTTCTTCAACTTCGTCCTGTCGCCACTTATCCTGGTCGCGATCTGGCTCAGGCCCCGTTGGTTCGCGACGCTCGTCACCCTGCTATTTGTCGTGGCCTATGCGACCCAACTCGTTGAGACCGCGATGTTCGGTGGCCTCCTGCCGTCCGGGCTTCTTGTGATGTTCACCATGCCTTACGCGTTTGCTTCCATGATCGCCATCAGCCTAAGGGCGGCCATCTGGTGGCTGGCGGCCTTCGCCGTAGCTGTGGTGTACGCGGTGTTGGTCCCCAACTGGGCTGATCCCATTTACGAGCTGTCGAACCCAGCAGCCAACGCGGCCTTCAACCTCATCACCACCGGCATCCTCACCATCGCCGTCCTCGCGTACTTCGTTCGCCAGCGGGATCGATACCAGAAGCGATCCGACGACCTGCTCCACAACATCCTTCCGGACGAGATCGCGGCGCGACTCAAGGATGGGAACACGATGATCGCCGACGACGTCCCCTCGGCCTCGGTGCTGTTCGCTGACGTCGTCGGTTTCACCCCGATGTCCGCCGAGATGTCTCCGGCCGGACTGGTGGGACTACTGAGCGAGGTGTTCACCACGTTCGATGGCTTCGTCGCCGACCTTGGATTGGAGAAGATCAAGACGGTGGGCGATGAGTACATGGCCGCCGCCGGAGTCCCACGTCCGCGGCCGGATCATGCCCACGCAATGGCGGAACTGGCGCTGCGGATGCGGGATCACCTTAAGACCAACTCGATCCAGGGCCACCGGCTGTCGCTTCGAATCGGCATCAATTCCGGTCCAGTGACCGCAGGGATCATCGGGACACACAAGTTCTCCTACGACCTGTGGGGCGACACGGTCAATACCGCCAGCCGAATGGAGTCCGAGGGAGTCCCCGGATCAATCCAGGTAAGCCCGGCAACCTATGAGCTCATCAAGGACGCATACGAGTGCGAATCGCGCGGCTCCATCCCGGTCAAGGGCAAGAGCAGCATGATGACCTACCTGCTCGTCGCGAGCCGTGCCGCCGCCCTGGCGAGCGACGGATGATCCACGCGACCAGATCGGCCTGAAATAGCTCCTGGGGCCCCGCGTCCACGAGGTTGGTGGTCGGATCGAGCAGCCCGACCGACCCGAAGCGAAGAAGCCGAACGTCGAGGACCAACGGATGGTCCTACAACAGCGCCCGCCATTGATGGGCGCAACTCCAGCGCGGTTCAAGAACCAGAAACAAGGCGACCTGGGCGAGACGGCGTGACCGCCTCCACTTCCTGCGCCCTCGTCGCCAAGCAGTACCGCCGGCCATCCGGAGGAGCCGTCCAGCAGCAGCGGCCTGGTAAACCCGCGGCACGGCCGCGAGTTCGACCGGATCCCGGACCGGGCCAAGGAGGAGCGGAAGGAACTCCAGACCATCGACGACTTGCCGTGCGTCGACGCTATTAGCGGTCCAAGGCGTACCGCTGGGGACCGAATCGACTACGCACCAGAAGGCCGCCGCGTACGGGGCGGCCAAGGTCCGGGTTCACAGGCCCGTCCGCCAACGGCACAGGGGAGCGCAGCGCTTGCGTTTCCCGCAGCGGTGTCGTGTGTTAGGTAGCCGTGACTGAGGAAACCGCGTCCGCGGAGCCTGTCGTTCATCTCTTAGCCGACAGAGCCGACCTACTTGACGCGGTGACCGATCTTCGCTGGCTGGAGTGGGGACATGCTCCTGAACCCATCGACTGGAACTGGTGGCATGCCGCCACGGTTCGCGAGGCCGGAAGTAGCGGGCTTCCCATGACGTGGGTCGCAAGCGACCAGAGTGGAGCGTTAGGCGCGGTCGGTCTCGGTCAGTTCGACATCGAGGAACGCCGCGACCGCTCACCGTGGCTGCTGGGCATGATCGTTCGGCCCGACCGTCGCGGAGCAGGGATCGGACGGCTTCTGCTCACGCACCTTGAGACGTGGACACATCGGCACGGTTACCAGCAGTTGTGGGTTGCCACAGGAGGGTCGGCGGTCGGCTTCTACCAGCGATGCGGGTGGCGGATCTATGAGACGGTGGACCGCGAGTTCGAGCCGGCAACAGTCCTCACCAAAGAGCCACGAGCCGATGCAGTGCATCGCCATGCCGGTTCAGGGTCGCCTCGCGGGATGTCAGTGGCGTCGGAGATGGTCTCACGATCCGCTGGACCGTCCACTGCGATGACTTTTCGTCTCGGGATCGGTCACTAGCAGTACCAACACCCCGCTTGATTGAGCACACAAGGGATGAGAGGTGTCATGCGGAACGTCATCGCGTACATGTCGATGTCGCTGGACGGGTTCGTCGGCAGCGACCGAGAGCACCCCGGCGTCGCGATCGCGGACGCCGAGGTGAAGCAGTGGAAGCTGGACCGGATCAGCCAAGCCGGTGCCCACCTGATGGGCCGCGTCGACCTACCAGGAGATGTCGTCGTACTGGCCAGGGTCGGACGACCCGTACGCCGGGCCGATGAACGACATCCCCAAGATCGTGTTCTCCCAGACGCTCACCGACGACGAGGCGAGCTGGCCGGTCACCCGGGTCGCGCGGGGCGACCTGGCGACCGAGATCGCCGACATCAAGTCCGAGCCCGGCTCGGACGTCATCGTCTGGGGCGGTGCCGATTCGCCGGTGCGCTCGCGGCGGCGGACCTGATCGACGAGTACCGCCTCCTGGTCCAGCCGTTGGTCCTGGGCCGCGGACAAGCCCTCTTCGAGCAGCTGCCGGAGTCGCGGCACCTGGACCTGCTCGAGGCGACACCGTTTCCGAGCGGCATCATCGTGCAGATCTACCGACCGCAGCGCAGCTGAGAGGCGGGCTCCATGGGCACCGTGCAAGCGCAGGCGATCATGTCCCTGGACGGGTACATCGCCAAGCCGGACAACACCATCGGCCGGCTATTCGACTGGCTGCAAAACGGCGACATCGCCATCCCGACCCCCGCCGGCGACTTCACCGTCCACCTCACCTCGCTCAGCTCACAGCACTGGCGGCGATGGGTGTCCTCGCTGGGGGCGCTGGTCTGCGGCCGCACGCTGTTCGACGTGGCCGAGGGCTGGCAGGGTCGCCACACCCTGGACATCCCCGTCGTCGTCGTGACGCACGGGTCCCGACGGACTGGGTCGAAGCCGCATCCCGACGCGCCGTTCACCTTCGTGACCGACGGGGTCGCAGTCGCCGTCGCGCGGGCCCAGGAGATCGCCGCAGACCGGACCGTGACAGTCGCCGGCGGCACCATCGCCCGGCAGTGCCTGGAGCTGGGCTTGCTCGACGAGGTTGCGGTCGACCTGGTGCCGGTCGTTATGGGCGAAGGGAACCGTCCCTTCTTCGGCAAGTTGTCGTCGCAGGACGTGTTGCTCGGTAACCCAACCACATGCATCCAGAGCGATCGCGTCACCCACATCGTGTTCCCGGTGGTGCGCTGAGGCGTGAACCGCGCCCCGGTGTGGTCAAACAGTCACGAGCGGACAGGAAGGCCAGCCAGAACACGGTCGGTTTACGGGACAGGCCGTCACGTATCGTGCAGGGCAAGGCTGTCCGCCATTGTGATCAGCCGGTCGGCGGTGGCCTCTGGGTCGACGAGCTGGTGAAGGTGCTGTCCGGCCAGCTCCTGGACGAGCGAACCTCGGCTGCGAGCGTCGGCCGCCATTTATTCGATGACGGATCGAAGAGCAAGTTGCCGCAGGCCACGTCGTCGTCCCAGCGAGTGGGAACGGGGACTGACTGTTCGTAGTACGCGAACGGCAGCCGCGGTTCTTCTGCGGTCACCGCCGCCCGCGTTGTTGCGTCGGGGAAGATGGGAGACGTCCGCCTCGCCCCACCACTCGGTCCACGGCGGAGCCGCCCATCGGTCACCTTGCCGCACAGGAAGTCCCGCAGCTCGGTCGGCGCGGCTGGCGTCTGGCGGGCTCGAGCGGGACGCGCGGGCATCGACGAACAGGCAGCACCGGACGGGCCGGACGGCGTGCCTGACCAGCAACGGCATGAACAGGCCTGCGTTGCGCCACGAGCAGCGCGCATTGGCCGCATCCACCACCCCGGGGCCAGAAGGGTGGATCCGCGTCAGCCACCCCAAGAAGCGAGGGATCACCCTTTCGTGCTTCGCATAGCCAGTGCGTCCGCGACGGGTCCCCACGTCAGGGGACCGACGGACGGGTGTGCACCAGGATGAACGCGGACTGCATGACGCCACTTTCCCAGAGAGGGCTCGGCTCGACGGACGTCCTTCGGGGCAAGACGAACGACAGGACGCATCGAACGATGAGCGCGTTGTCAGTGGCCACCGTCCCTCCTCCGCCTGGAGCCGCAGCTTGGTGTCCCGGCCAGCCTTAGAGAGTCTCGCGAATCGAACTCTGATACTCCCGCATCAAAGGACTGCGGAAGCGAGAAGTGAGGACTTGGGCATCGAGGTATTGAGCACCGATGGGCGCCAGCTGGAACCCAACTTGCGCGCATTTGCGAGTTCCGGCGCTTTTGGCCCTCCCCCTGCCGCACCGTTGGCCTTGCACGTAGGTACCTGCCCTGCCCCAATAGGAATCGAAGCCTATGAAGCAGGGGAGAGCTTGGCAGTTAGCTCTCCAGTCGTTCAATCTCAATTGCAAATAATAGGTGCGGCGACGATTAGGCGAGGTCATCGGTGCTATCCCGGTTAGTCCCTCATTCGGCATCGATGATTGTCTGGAGTGTTTCCATCGAGGGTGTCAGCGCGTACACGCTGCCTTGCGTTTGGACGCACCGTTGCAGGGATGGCACCGGGGTCGTGTCGCCACCTAGGTGCAATGTGACGGGTCCGTCAACTCCAATCACTGGATCCGTCCCATCATCCGAGTCAGGGAAGTCGGTGTTGTTGACACAGGATTGCTGCAGGAATTGGAACTGATCCGACAGACTCGATTGGTAACAGGCAAAGACTAGGCCGCGTTCACTATCGATACCGTGACCTCGCCCAGCGGTGGGGTCAAAGGTGGGCCCAAAGGGAATGCCTCGCCGCAGTATTCTGTGCAGATTTGACCCCTCCACACCAACAGGTGAGGTGCTGCGGGGGTAGACATTGCGAATGTGGGCGAAGCGGGGGCAGCGATCACCACTCGGGTCGGTCTCGAAGTCGAAGTCGTTGTCCTCTGAGCGTCTCCGGCCGCCTCGGACGTCCGTCCGAGGGGCCTTGTCCACGGGTGTGCCACTGCGCCACCGCCCAACAAATCGAGCCGCGAAGGCGTCTGCGCTCAACTCCTCGCGCACGGCTTGTGGAAGCTGCAGGTAGGCGTGCTCAACCTGTGCCCACCAGGCAGGCACGTCTTGGGCCAGCCGGCGGACGACTAGGAAGCTAGCGTCAAACAGCCACTCCGGTATATTTCGCTTCCCGCCGTTGTGTCGCGGGTAGCCCAGCAGAAACTCTCCCGCGGCGATCAAGTTGGTACCCGGCTTGCCCTCGACCTCTCCCGGGTGATCTTGCGATTCCGGGTCATAGCCGCGAACACCGGGCTGAGATATTCCATCTTTGAATCCAAAGTGCTCTTGGCCTTTGTGCGGGCCGGGGAGGGTAGCGCCAGGCTGCTCGAAGACCATCAGAAGGTTGTGCCGCGCCGCGAGTTCGCGCTGCCGGTGCACCTCGACAGCTAGGTCCTCGGAGCGGTCTGCGGCAACCGTTACGACCAGGTGAATGTGCTGACCGTCCCGGCCGAATACCCAGTGATCGGGAGAGGACCTTCCAGTGTCACCAAGCTCCTCCGCCTGCGCTCGAGCTCCGGAAGTGAAAAGTCGCACCCCGTCATCAATGCCCTCAACTTCAAGACTGGCCCGGAGGCGCGGCGCCAAGAGTTCCAAGCCTTCAACCGTGAAACTGACATTGACCCAAACCCCGGCTAGATGTTGGGGATCGCTCCCACTGGTCCTTAGCATCTCTGAGAACTGCTTATTAAAAGTGGCCACCTGGGCACTAGTCGCAACGCGTGGCCTGAGTTCCGCCAGCCAATCGAGACCACCCGCCCGATCTTGCACCTGGAGGAAGAGGAGTGACTGGAAGTCCTTGCTGAAGCCAGCGATGATGTTCCCTTGAACGGAACCGGAGGTACGAAGCGAATCTCCGGTCGGATCAGCTCTCGGTTCAGGAAAAGTTGTAGGAGCTTCTGGAACCGGGGATGGGGGCGACCACGTCATCTGAGAATCCCTTCTGTACTGTTCTGCTGAGTCGAGCCGGCATTTCGACGATAGGTCGGTGTGTGACGGGGCCGTGGATCACTGCGGCTATTTCTTAAGGGCTGACGTGGTGTATCGATGCTCTAACTGCGTCGAGCAGAACTTGGCACCTCGTCCGTCGCGGGCTTTGGTCCTCTCACTAGGACGATTCTCCGCCGCGCCGTGCGCATCGTCTAGATGGTGACCGGCCATATTGCCGCCTGGAACCCAACCTGTCTATGCCTCAACGTCTGCGATGCGCTCCTGCCCGCACTTATTTGACTCGGCCCAAGACTCGGGTGCTAAACCCGTTACACAAACGGCACTCGCGACGTGTCGCTCAGCGGTCCTCTTACGCACGAGTTCCTTGGGTTCTGGTCGAGCGGGGGATGGCGATCGTCACGGCCGGTCGGCCAGGCGGTTCGCGACGCCGGCTAGGATCTCGGCGAGCTCCACCGGGCGCGTGACCATCGGCCAGTGGCCTGAGTCGATGTCCACGAACTCGACAGTGGTGGCGGCGGCCAACTCGGGCACCTCCCCGGCCGCGATCCATCCCCGAGCCTCCGACGGCGTGAACTCTGGGCACACAAGCACTACCGGCACCTCGTATCGGCGTTGGTCGGTGAGCCAGATGGTCCCGTGCGTCACGGTCTCTGGCACCGGAACGACCTGCGCCGACAACTCGGCGCGCTGGTGTTGGTCGAGGTCGGAGGCGTCGGGTCCCTCGAAGCGCTCCCAGCCGGGGAACGCGACCAGGCCGTCGACGGGCGTGAAGGCCTCGAAGTAGCGGTCACCGTCGGCGTTCGGGAACCCTCCAACCAGCACGACAGCTTGCACAGCGTCCGGCCGCCGGTCGGCCGCCGTCCAGGCGAGGGAGCCGGCCGCCGAGTGCCCGACCACCACCGCCCCGCCGGGTGCGGCGTCGACGGCCGCGACGACCGCGGTGACTTGGTCGTCCAGCGCGGCTGACCGGTTACCGTCGCCCTGTCCGGGCAGGGTGAGCGCCGTAGCGCGGTGTCCGAGGCTGGTCAGGTGAGCTGTCACCGGGTCCCAGACGGAGCCGGGAAGCCACATGCCGGGGATGAGCACGAAGTCCATCCTCGGCACCATAACCGACTGCGGACGGTTTGAGTCCGGTCTAGCTCGTGCAACTAGGACGAAGGTTGCCGGCCCGGCCCAGCAGCGCGCTGCCCAAGCCCGTTTGACCAACCCGAGGTCGGTCGCAGGAGGGTGGTTGAGCGCGACAAGTCGGGGCACCAGGTCGGCGCAAGCCGCTCCCGCATGAGATCTCTCACAAGATTCGAGCACAGGGAGCGCTGGCTTCACTCGCCCGGTCAGGGGGCAAAGTCGGCTGCCGTCATGCCTGCCGGATGACCGGGAGGCCACTGCACGAGTTCGATCCTGTAACCGTCGGGGTCGGTCAGCCATGATGTCCGGATCCTCGGTCCCGGCTCAGCCGGCGGCGCAGCCGCAACGCCCTTTGCCGCGAGGTCGGCGATCGTGGCATCCAGATCGTCCACCTGGACGACCAGGTGGTTGACGGCACCAATGTCCTCGACCGGCCGCTCAGGGTGGTGGACGAGCTCGAGGCTGACGAAGGGATCATCCGGCAGCTGCAGCATGGTCAGGCTACCGAACTCTGTCTCGGGAACACTGCCGAGCTCGGCGTAACCGAGCGCGCTGTAGAAGGCGAGCGACTGTTCCAGATCGGAGATCCGGAGCCCGAGGTGCAGCATGCGCATGCTCGGTAGGTTAGTCAGACCACACCTCCGGAGGTCACGCACGCGTAAGCCGGTCGGGCTACGGCACATGGCCAGCGCTCCGGCACGCCCAGGATCGCAGCGGGACACTGGGGCGGTGGTTCAAGACCGCGAACGCCTCCGGAGAACTTTCGACCGAGCCGCCGACCTCTACCAGGACGCCCGACCGGAGTATCCCGAGGGGCTGTTTGATCGGCTCGTCGACGTCACCAGGCTGAGGCCGGGGGACCGAGTGCTTGAGGTCGGCGCGGGACCGGGGAAGGCCACCGTGCCGCTGGCCCGTCGTGGTCTTCGGGTGACCGCGCTGGAGCCGGGTCCCGCCCTTGCAGCTTGTGCCCGGCAGAACCTCGCCAACTACGATGTCGAGATCGTCGAGGCCCGCTTTGAGGACTGGGACGGCGCGCCCGGCGGTTATGCCGCCGTCCTCGCCGCAACGGCTTGGCACTGGATAGACCCCGAGATTCGGTATCTCGCGGCTGCCCGGGCTCTACAGCGCGGCGGATATCTGGCTACCTGGGGCGCCGAGCACGTCTTCCCGCCTGGCGGTGACCCTTTCTTTGAAGACATCCAGGAGGTGTATGACGCGATCGGCGAAGGCCTACCGGAGGACGCGCGGCGTCCCGCCCCCGGCCAGCTTGAAGACCAGAGCGCTGAGATCAACGCTTCCGGGCTATTCGAGGTCGTGACTGTCGAACACTTCGACTGGACGGTCGACTACGACGCCGATGGCTACATTCGGCTGCTGAGCACCTTCTCGGGTCATATTGCGATGGCCGCCGAGGACCGCGAGCAGCTCTTCACCGAGATCCGTCGCCGGTTAGCGCAACGCCCAGACGGGCTCGTGCGCCGAGGCTGGGGCGCAGTCTTGCACATCGCGCGTCTCCGATCGGCCGGCGACAAGCGGTAGTCCAAGCTGGTCTTGGCGGCCCCAGATGGAGTGGCCGGGATGGGTCGGTTATTCGCGGGTGAGTCCGGGTGGCACTGCGTCCTGGTCAGGCTGGACCCGGCGCGCGTTCGCGACCGGATCCCGCTGCAGCGCCTCGATCAGTTCAGCCGAACCTCCGAAGTCGGTCCAGGTGTCGTTCCACAGGGCCGAGGCAAGCCAGCTTCGATCAGCGGGGAAGAACAAGTCCGGCAGGGCACCTAAGAGTCCCCCACGGATGTGACCGGTCCGCCACGTCAGTGCTTGCTCCGGGCCGGCTTCCACCAGGATGTAGCTCCAGTCCCAGTAGAGCGTCACCTGGGGTGCGGTGTTGAAGACGATGTCGTGGGCCCCGGTATCCAGATAGCCGAGCCACCACGGCTGCCGGCCTGTGTGCGCCATCAAAATGTCCACGATCGTGTGTTCGTGGAGCGTGATGTCCGCATCCTCACCTGGATAGAAGGTCGCGTACGCCTCGAATCCCGGTGGTATGGCGGTGGTGACGGTGAGCCCGTCAAGAGTGTGGCCCGCGATCCATGCCACATCATTGGCGGTGCCGATCCGCCAGGATCGACCGTCCTTGTCAACGTCCACGGGGGCCATCGCCCATGGTGGCCGATTAGTCGACGATGACAACGCGATCCCCGGCACGGCAGTCCAACCGTCCCGCCACCTCACCAGACCAGTATCGAGTACTCGCTTGACCGGGGCGATACGTAGTCCGTGCGCCGTTCCGCAAACGGCACTCGCGATGTGCCGCTCAGCGGTAGGGACTGAACAAGGTCACCGAGCGCCGCGACGGAGCCCTCAGGAGTCAACTTCGCGTCGGGGATCAGCCACTCGTACACATCCGGCAACGCCTCGTATCCAGTCACTATCACCTCGTCTCGCAGTCGTGCCTCCATCCTGTCGTCCATGCCAGAGTCTCGCCGAGGTTGTTCTGAGCTATTGGGGTCCCTCTATCGGCACCGCTCTGCCGTCCCGCAGCACGGTCCGCTTGGGGCGCGCGCCTTCTAGGTCATTGACAGTGCAGCCGCGCCTGGGAACACATCCACCGTTCCGGACTTGGCCTTCGGGGATCGCGGTGATTTTGACCGAGGACCGCACGAGCGATCTGTTCGGCACCCAAGCGGTCGGAATTGCCGTCCAAGCGCCGGGCCAGCCGGTTCGGCCGGTTCACCTTCACCACCCGCTTGCCAGCCCGGAGTCAGTGTCACTGGTCAGGGTGGCACCGAACGATCGGGTGCTTTCCGCCCGGATCACCCCGATCTGACCGTGGCCGCGCATCCAGGCCAGCAGGGTCGGGGAGCCGCCGTCTGTGGCGCGAAGCTCCTGGAAACTGAGCAGCCGGCCTTGCTGGTCGACTGCGGCCGCGTAGTCGGTGTCGACGCCGCCGACGACATTGGTTGCTTCGGTTGTCATGCCTACGATTCGCTCCTCCGTGAGGGGTGATCTGACCGAGAGGGCGAACCGCCGGGCGGAGTGACAGGTCTGTGACGGGGCTTCTGCTCGAAGCTCCCATCAGGTCAGATCCGTCTGGCCGGTGCCCGCCGTGACCGTGCACCGAAGCTTGTCGACACATCGAAACGCAGGACACCGTGGTCACCGCTTGGCCGGACCGTGATCACAGCTTGGCCGGGGTCAGACCGACCCGATGCAGCGCCGAGCGAGCTCTTCACAGAACCTTGCCTTGATCCCTCGACGCCGCCAGACTTGGCAGGCACTTCCGAATGCAGCGGCGATTAGCGAGATTGCGGCGGGCTTAAGGATTGTCGGCCGCAGCCACTGATCCTGACGAATGGGAGCTGTCCAGTTTTGGCAATGTCGATGCGGGTCGTACGTGCAGCGTGTGACCGGGTCGCCCAGCAGATTCAAGGAGAGGATAAGTACGCCCACACCAGTCATCTCGCTGTGCAGATCGCTGGGTCGCTGATCTACGACAGGCACTTCTCCGGGCCCGAGCTGGCCGATGTGTATTCCATCACCAAGACCGTATTGGCGACGCTTGTGGGGGTGGCCCAGCGTGAGCTTCGAATGCCACCGCTCGACGATCCGGTGAGCGATGTGCTCAGCGAGTTGCGGGGCACACCGGCGGCGGCGCACACCTGGCGACACTTGCTCACCATGACCAGAGGTAGCCGGACTGATGGCCCCTGGGATATCGACGAGATTGTGGTGCTGCCGAGTGGCCAGGTCGGCCACATCGCTCAGGCACCCCAGCTCACGCCGCCCGGGGCAGTGTTCCGCTATGACAACGGCTCCGCTCACCTGATCTCAGCCGGGCTGGAGGCGGTCGTGGGTAGGACCGTGGCGAAGTACGCCGAACGCGTGCTCTTCGGGCCGCTCGGGATTGAGCAATATGATTGGCTCGCCGATAATGCGGGCATCTCCTTCGGCCATGCGCACTTAAAGCTGAGCGCCCACGACCTGCTTAAGCTCGGCACCCTGTGGTTGAACGGTGGCACCTGGAACGGCGAGAGCCTGGTGGACCCGCGATACCTCGGTGAGATGACGACCGCCCAGTCGAGCGGCGGGCCACCGGAAAACCTCGCCTACGGATACCTGACCTGGATCGGGAACGGCCACTACCTCGCCAGCGGCTGGGCCGGGCAGCACGTAGTTGTCTCCCCACGGCACCAGGCGATTGTTGTCCTGACTGGCGATCCTCAGTTCACCTTTCGGCCCGCCTCCGAGCGACGCACTACTCCCCGGATGGATGTCCGCGCTCAACCTGGTGAACCGGCATCTGCTGCCTTCATTTGAGGACCCCTCCGCCGACACCTGAACCGGCTAGGTGGCCAGCGCTCGGCCGGAACGGTGGATCGAGGAGGACCTCATGCGGACCCTGGATCCAGGTTACCGGCTCTGCGGCCACCCATGATCAACTGCTGTGGGGTCCCCCGGGCCCGATCATGATCGTCGTCCCGCGGTGAGCTGCCGCCACTTATCGGCGTGCCGATCAGCGCGGAGCTGGGCAACATCACTCCTGGCGCCGTCTGCCATAGCTGATCGCCCGAATGGGGCAATTCGCGATGCACGAACTGGAATATCGGCGAGTCCCTGACAGAGTCGAACGTCCTTTTGATCGGGAACCCGATCAACGCACTCTGCGCTGGTCGTCTCCCGACCGCTTCCCACCTGAATCCTGCTCACGAACCAGGCCATCATCTGAGCCGGATGGCCGACGGGACCCGTCCCACAAGCCGGTGGCTGTCTCAACCATGCCTGCCTCCCAGCAGGACCGAGTCATGTGGCTCCGGCATTGCGGTGTTGCACCGCCCGGATCAAGCGAGGGGTGGGGGCTGGGCTACTTCTCGACTGTTGAACGGGTGAGCTCGATGGAGTCGAGGGCTCGGGAGGGTGTTGCTTGCAACTGGAAGAGGCGTTGTTGAAAGCGCGGCGGCAACCGTGTGACGAGGCGGAGCAGTTGTGGGATCAGCCGGACCTGGACCCCGGTCCGCGGGATTAGCGTGGACATGGTGGTGGGTCCGATGCTGCGGGCCTTGGCGGCGAGCTCGCGCATGCGGTCCTCATACGCGCGCAGCCCTGCCTGGTAGTCGCGGCCGGCCTCGGCCAGTTCTTGCGCCAGGACATAGGCGCCCACCATGGCGACGCTGGTGCCACCGCCAACAGCCGGGCCGGGCGAGTAACCGGCGTCGCCGACCAGGGTGACCCGACCCTTGACCCAGCTATTCATCACGATCTGGCTGATCGAGTCGAAGTAGAAGTCGTCGTCGGCGTCCATCTCGGCCAGCAGCCGGGGAACCTGCCATCCATCCTCTCCATAGATGCGGTGCAGCACCTGCTTTTGTCCCTCGACGTCGCGGTGACCGAGCGCCAACTCCTCGCTGCGGCGAAACAGGAAACCTCCCCTGGCCGTCGTCGTCTGGTGGACGGGGTAGATCGCCGCGAGCCGGCCGGGCGCGTTCCAGACCACCATCCGGCCTTCTAGGCCGAGGTAATTGGGCAGGGCGCCCCCCGCCAAATAGCCGCCGAGGAAGCGGCGGAACTGGTGCTCGGGCCCGAAGACCAAGCGGCGGACGATCGAGTGGAGGCCGTCAGCTCCGATGACCAGGTCGAACCGGTCGGCGGGGGCGTGCTCGAACGTCACGGCGATGCCCTCGGGCTCCTCGACGATCGTCTGGATCGAGTCCTCGAACAAGTACTGCGCGTCGCTTCGCGTCGCCTCATAGAGAATGGCGGCCAGCTCGCCGCGCATGACCTCGACGTGCCGGCCGGAGACGCCTGCCACCAGACGCCGCATTTCGACCTCGACGCCTCGACCGCCGCGGCGCTGGAATGAGACAATCTCGGTCCGGGTGCGGGCATCCATCACCGCAGGAAGCACCCCGATCCAATCCGCCACATCCATCGCCGGCCCGAACAGGTCCACGGCATGCCCGCTGGTCCGCACCCGAGCCAGCGGCATCCGCTCGACCACCGTCACCGCGAACCCGCGCCGGCAAAAGCCAGTACGCCGCCGTCGGGCCGGCCACGCTCGCGCCCGAGATCAGGACGCGCAAAGGCTGCCGGGACATGTCGATCCCCTGCTACCCCGCTCGGCGCTCCACGGACCAAGGTGGACGAAACGACTGCGGGTAGATCCGCACCACCGAAAGACCAGATCGCTGAACGGCGTCCCGTAGTTCGTCGTGGGTCGGTGCCCGATCCAGATTAATTCTGAGACCCAGGCGGCGCGCTGCACCTTTGACGCCAAGCTCTGCAATCAGCCGCTGATATAGCTGGGCCACTTCCATTGGATCGTCCTGAAGCACGGCCCGAGCCGGCTGGCGGACGCCGTTGAGCGTCACCTCGATATCCGACCCTCCAACGAAGTTATGCCGCCAACCGCTGTTCGTGAACACTGACACCAGACCGTCGACGAGGTGGTAACCCGCCGGCACATCAAATCGCCGTCCACTTCGGCGGCCAACATAATGCAGCAGGAGCACCTGATCTCCCACCCGGCCCCCACGAGCCACCATTCTCCGCACGAAAGGATTCACCAGCCGCATCAGCACGGCGGGAGGATGCCGACGCTCGACCGCCGGCCTTAGAGTTGCCACAGCTGCATGCTGCCACCCCAACCGATCCGGCCCGACGTGGAGTTGGTCGTCGCGGAGTCACAGTCTGTGGATGGCGATAGTCCGGCCGGGCAGCGACCACCCACGCCCCGCAGCCCAACGCGACCGCCGGCGTCAGCAGCGCTTCCAAGATGCGACCACGGCCTGGCGGGCCCAGATCCCCCGGACGGGCGGGTGAGACACAACGGCCCGTGTCCGTTGCTACCCAACTCATCCGATAGACGCTGCGCAACCGCAGCTGACTCGAATGTCTCCTTTGCCCGATGCCGCTCGCGGGCTTGATGAAGGGTCAGTCTGGAGACATTATTCGTGCAGTCCCGGGCGCCGCTTCTGTGGCTTGCCACTCGTGAATGAGCGTCACGACCGCTGCGCCCTCACCGCTCGCGGTGGCGATGCGTTTCGTGGAACCGGACCTGATGTCGCCGACCGCGAACACGCCTGGCACGGGGGTGGCGAGGGTGCGCGGAGGTACGCCGTCGAGCCATTGCTCGCGGGGAACTTGTCGGCCGGTGAGCACGTACCGCTCTTGGTCGAGCAGCACTTGTGGTGGCAGCCAGCGGCATCGGGGTTCAGCCCCCAGGAGCGGGAACAGCCCGCTGCAATCGAGCCTCGTCTCCTCGAGTGTGGAGGTGTCGCGGGCCACGACCCATTCCAATCGGCCGCTGCCTCCACCGTCCACGATCTCGCACGACGGACGAACCGTGATCCGGGGGTTAGCCTGAACCTCTCCGACTAGGTAGGCCGACATGGTTTCCTCCAGCCCTGAGCGGCGGGCCGTGATGGTGACGTGGTCAGCGAACCGTGCCAGGTGTATCGCTGCCTGGCCGGCGGAGTTTCCTCCCCGACGACGACAACGTGTTTGCCGTCGGCCTCCCGGGCCGCGCTTATGGCGCTGCCGTAGAAGACTCCTCGCCCGGTCAACGCGTTGAGGCTCGGCACTCGTAGCCTTCGGTACGTAGCTCCGGTGGCAATGACGACGGCACGGGTCCGGATGTCACCGTCGGTGGTGCGGAGCACGTGAGGGACGTCGTTCGTCCCGGTCAGCAGTTCGGTCACCACGATGCCCGTGAAGAACTGGGCGCCGAACCGCATTGCCTGAAGGCGTGCGCGCTCGGCCAGTCGCATTCCCGAGATGCCGCGAGGAAACCCGAGGTAGTTGCGGATCATGGAACTGATCCCCGCCTGTCCTCCGATTGCTTCGGCTTCGATCACCACAGTCCGTAGCCCTTCGGATGCGGCGTAGACGGCTGCCGCGAGCCCGGCTGGGCCGGCCCCGACGATGGCAACATCGTGGACAATAGTTGGATCGGCCGCGGGCGTCGTAGGGCGTCCGAACAGGCTCACGGCCACGTCGCGAACGCTTGTGGGCGCCAGCGTGGAGCGGTGGTGCATCTGCACTAATGGCCACCCGCTTCGACCGTCGTAGGATTTCACGACCTGGCGGCCGACACTCGTAGTGGGTGCGTAGGTTCGGTGCGGAACGCCCATTCGGTCGAGGAAGTCCTGAATGCTCTCGGTCAGCGCGCTGGATTCGGGGGCGATGATCCGGACCGCCTCAGCCTCGGGTGCCGCTACGGTGGAACCCCAGTCTGAGAGCAGCTCTGTTACGGCGTTGTGGAATTCTTCGTCACGAGCCCCGCGTGGCATCAGGACCCAGGCGTCGAACGTTCCGTTCGCCAGTCCACGCCGCACTGCCTCAGACTCGTCCAGGAACCCCTCGACGTGCGCCGCGACCAGGCAGCGCGCAGTCGGGACGACGGCCCTCCATCGGTCGAAGGCGTCGAGGACGTCGGCATCGGGAAGGACGGACTCCGTCACCATGAGCGCGACCTGGCCACCGGCGCCGCGGATGTCTTTGGCGTGGTGCTCGGCTTCTGCCGCGCTGGTCGCGGTCTGCACCTCGTAGTCACGCACGTAGCGGCCGAACTCGCCTGCGAGAAGGTCACCTCGCAGTTCCGAAACGAGAAGGATGGTGGGCTTCTGCTGTTCTGTCACCATGCCGGCCTCAATGCTCTCCTGGTCCAGGTTCGGTCGCCCTACGGCGACGAAGCTGATGATGGTCTTCACCGACCGCGGTATGGACTGCGGAAGGTATTGGTCTGCGCCTCGGGCGATGAGCGGCCATGCCTGCCCATCCGAGTGCTGTTGTGATGCGCGGTCGGACGTGGCCATGCGGACCGCGGCAAGTCACATCGGAAACCCGGCGAGGAGAGGTGTCGTCAGTGAGCGGGGTGGTGTTCACGGACGGGGGTATCCCTGAGGAACTGTGGGAGTGGTCAAGACGCCGCTGCGTTCGGTTTGTCGGCGTGGTCGGCTCGGTTGGGCTGCCCGACATGGCCAAGTCGACGAGTCATCGAGCGTAGGTGGCAAGGGTGGCTCCTGTGGAGGTGGTCTGGCTGTCGATCAGTCGCAGATCCAAGCGGGCGCCGGTCAACGGATACCAGCGCTTGCCGGCGCCGAGGATGATGGGGTCGATCATTAGTCGCAGCTCATCCACGAGACCGTAATTGAGCAGCGTGTGGAGCAATTCGGTGCTGCCGATGAGGTGGAGATCACCGTCCAGTTCGGTCGTTAGTTTCAATACCGACTCGCCGATGTCGCCCTTCAGGAGTCGGGCGTTGTTCCACACGAGTGATTCGGTCAGGCTCGATGAGATGACGTACTTGGGACGCTCGTTGAGCGGTTGGGCGAGCGTCTGCTCATCGTCGGACGCGTTCGGCCAGTGTGCGGCGAAGATCTGATAGGTGCGCCGTCCGAGCAGGTAACTATCGGCGGAGGTGACGAAGTCGACCACCCAGGCCATGGCGGCGTCATCGAAGAAGGGGGAATGCCAGCCCCCGTGCTGGAAATCGCCGGAGGTGTCCTCGTCGGGATCGCTCGGGGCTTGCGCGACACCGTCGAGACTGATCCACTCCTGGGCGATGAGCTTGGCCATGTGGCTGTCCTTTCTTCGTGGGTGGTCCGCTCACCCGTTCTCGGGGTCAAACTCGCCTACGACCGCCCGCAACTCGATGGGTTGCCCCAGCGGGCGGCCGTCTGGCCGGGTGCGGCTGAAACTGCGGCGGCTATCTCGATGGCACGATCGCGAGACGCCACCTCGATCAAAGGCGAGTGCGTCCCCTGTCCATTGAGCCCGCCAACCACCTCGGGCGCGGAACCGTCGACTGCGTACCACGATCGCGTCCTCGGGGTCGGAGAAGGCCACCATGGTCACCGTCCATGTTGCTTCGCTAGTCGAGCGTTCAGGGCTTCGAGGTGCGCCATGTGGCCCGCGAGGTCATCTTTCGACCACTCGCTTGACGATGGCACGACGTCCAGCTCGGTGTGTTTGGTCAGCAACACAAACTTCATCCGGGTCTCCTGTTCCGGCCTCCAGCAAGTATCACTGTGATTAGCTTCCCGCTGGGTGTCGTGGGGTGGAAAGCCCGTGTTGGTCTACGGTAAGACCCCGGCAGAGGCTGCGGGGCAGCTAGCGCGGTTGGTTGCCAAGACTGCTGCAGGCATCCCGCTCGCAACCAAGACCTGGACCGTCTCGTCATACTCCGCCCATTGGCTGGAGCACGTTGTCGCGCCACGGCTGCGTCCAACCACCGTGGCGTCTTACCGCGATACGTTGCGCCTTCACATATTGCCGACACTTGGCCGACAGACCCTCCGGCGGCTGACACCAGCCGCGATCCGACATCTGCTGTCGGTGAAGCAGGCGTCGGGTCTATCGGCGCGCTCCGTCCAGATTATCCATGCCACTCTTCGGGCGATGCTCGCCGAAGCGGTGCGCGAGGAGTTAATCGAACGAAATGTTGCCAGCATCGTCCGACCACCGCCCGTAAGTCAGGAAGAAGTGCGGCCGTGGAGCTCTGAGGAGGCAGCCAAGTTCCTAAAGGCAGCTCGCCCAGACAGGTTGTACGCACTCTTCGCCGTTGGTGTGGGCCTTGGGCTGCGGAAGGGGGAATTGCTTGGCCTGCGATGGTCGGACGTTGATCTTGAACACGGACTTCTCCATGTGCGTCAAACAGCTCAACGCATCAACGGGCAGGGCATGATCTTTGGGCCACCGAAGTCCACAAGGTCGAGGCGAGACATCCCAATCCCAGCAGTGATTGCCGAGGTTCTGCACGAGCATCTCTCCCGACAGCAGGTCGAGCGTCAAGTCCCGTATTGGCAGGACACCGGACTTGTCTTCACATCCTCCACCGGCACCGCCGTGGAGCCCCGAAACCTCGCGCGAGCTTTGGACTCGCTTATCGTGCAAGCTGGTGTTCGTCGCATCAGGATGCACGACCTTCGGCACACCTGTGCCTCGCTCCTGTTGGCTCAAGGCGTGCCCGCCCGCGTTGTCATGGATGTCCTTGGGCACTCTCAGTTCTGCATCACGATGAACTTGTACTCGCATGTCATGCCATCCGCGCTTCGAGAAGCTGCCGACGCGATCGATCGTTCGTTGGGACCGCCCTATGCGTTGTGAGGTTGCTGGCACGGTTGCTGTCAAAATCGCTCACGGGTGTGTTGGGCTCTGCGTAAGTCGTGGATGACTAGGCTTTTTCGAGAGCTGGCGGGGGGACTCGAACCCCCAACCACCTGTTTACAAGACAGGTGCGCTGCCAATTGCGCCACGCCAGCGCGACGTCCATTTGCCCTGGTCGGAGGGCCTCTAGCCGCCGAGAATGAGGACCGCATGAAGGCGTCCACTTCCTGCTGTGTGCACTGTGTGTGCAATCAGGTTCGCGGCGCCGTTCACGGCCTCGGATGCAACCGTACCGATCACGTGGCCGAATACGTCGCTCGTGATCGCGATGGATGCGTGCCCGAGCAGTTTCGACACCACCGCGATGTCGGCGCCCGAGCCCAGCATCAGGACGCCGCGCAGTCGATCTTTCGGGCCGCCACTACGTCCGCCGAGCGGAGCCCGTGAGCTCGCCGCGGCGCAGGTCGATGAGCACGGCTACCTCGAACAGCGCGCCGAGCCGGTGCTGAGTGCAGCGAGCTAGGAACGTTCGGTCGGGGCCGAGATAGCCGCCGACCTGACTCCCGATCAGCGACGGGACTTCACGGTTCGAAAGGAGATCCTCTGGGAATCCGTCAACCCCACGTACGCCGAGGCCAGGGCCTTGGAGCTTCGTCGGATTCGGGAGCTTCGTGCTAACGATCCCGCGATGAGTAAAACCGATGGCCGGAAGCGCTAACCGCTCTCCGTTTCACATCACGGCCGGAACTCGCGCACATTGCAGCTCCAGGTCTATCGCCAGGGCGCTGCGCTGCACGTCGCTGCTGGTGCTCGGCAGTGGCGCGAGGGGCACTCGATGTCAGCGCATCATGGTGAACTTGGCCGGGTCCTTTCACGACGTCGTCATTGCCGGGGCCGCATCGATCCTGGGGCTTCTGGTCGCCGAGCCGCTTTTTGCCGCCTTGTGCTGGCAGTTGGCCTTCCTCGCATACCTGGGCGTGCTCGTGAACCTGACGCCCCTGCTGGAGCTGGACGGCTACTACGTCCTGGTAGACCTTCTCGACCGGCCGAGCCTTCGGCCGCGCGCCCTTTCCTGGCTCGGGCAGGAACTGCTCCCGACTCTCCGGTCACGCGGCGTGGCTGGCCTTCGTGGGCACTACACGGAATTGGTGTACGGGATAGCCTCGCTGCTCTACATAGCGTTTATAGCTCTACCGCGGGCAGCCTGCGCGGCTCGGCGACGGACGGCTGCCCAGGCCAGCGACGGCTAGCCCAGGCCGGGGGAGCCGACGAAAACCGTGCCAGAGCCGCGAATACTGACGGGATCGCCGGCGGTGACTAGTGCGGACTCCCCGCGGCGCATAGCCAAGTACCGACTTGCAGATTCCATCTGCACGGAGCCTTCGGTCACGAGAACGATTCGGCCGACCTCGGTGCCCGGCATGTCGATCAGCGCCTTGCCGACGTCGAGCCGCCAGAGAGAGAACTCTTGCGCCGGAGCGGCGTAGTGCCAGATTCCGCTCCCTTCCTCGGTCGGCTTAACAAGATCGGGGACGCCAGGTTCGAAGTCGAGCACCTTGAGCAGCTCCTCGACATTGATGAACTTCGGGGTCAGCCCACCGCGCATCACATTGTCCGAGTTGGCCATGATCTCAACGCCCCCACCACGCAGATAGGCGTGGAGCTTGCCGGCTGCCATGAAGATCGCATCGTGCCGGTGCAGCGTGATGCGATTCATCAGGAGCGCCGCTAGGACACCTGGATCACCCGGATAGTGAGCAGCCAGTTCACGGATCGTGGCAGCGAACGAACCCACTGGACCAGTTCCCCGGAACGTCTCCGCTACTCCGGCCACCTGATGGATAACGGCGCGTTCTGCCCCAGGAAGTCGAAGCACGCGCCGGAAGACATCCTTCAACCGATCTTTGGGATCGCGGGAATCATCGTTGAGCGCCCTGACGATACCGATAGTGCCGGGAACGCCGAATTCCTCGAAGAGCCGATACGTTTCCATCGGATCGCGGAAGCCACAGAGCGCCTCGGTGGGCCCGAGCGCGCAAAGCACCTCCGGCTTTGGCCAAGTGTCGCGATAGGTGCGATTCGAGGCGTAGGCAGGAATGCCGGCTGATTCCTCCTCAGCGAATCCCGCCTCGGCTTGGGCACGGGATGGATGCGCCTGTAGTGACAATGGCCGGTCTGCCGCGATGATCTTCATGAGGAACGGCAGCCGTGGTCCGAAGGTCGCGTACGGTCCCGCGCCCATGACACTGGCCGGGTTGTCGGCCACGAGCTGATCAAGGCGTTCACCCTCCACAAGTGAAGGAGCCATCGGATGAGCACCAAGCCAGAGCTCTGCCTGGGGCTCACCGGTGGGCGGTACACCGAGCAGCTCCGGAATCATCGTCCGGGAACCCCAGGCATACGGCTGGATCGTGCCGGTGAGGCGTTTGATCATGGACTCGCTTCTCCCGGAATTGCCGCAGCTAGTGTGTCGCGTTTCGGAACGACACGAATGACATCGCTGTTATTTGCTCTTATTATGGCGACATGGTTGTCGTCCCGCATGAGCACGCCGATCGTAGCGATCCGGCCGGCCAACTGAGTGCCAGGGATGCGGAGATCCTCGCTTTCGAGCGTCAGTGGTGGAAATTTGCCGGCGCGAAGGAGCAGGCCGTGCGGGACAAGTTCGGCATGTCGGCTACCCGCTACTACCAGACACTCAACGCGCTCATCGATCATCCGGCAGCACTCGCCCAGGACCCGCTCCTGGTCAAGCGGCTCCGTCGCTTGCGGGCAACGCGGCAGCGTAGCCGTTCAGCCAAGCGGCTAGGCATCGACTTGTCCATCGATCTGTAAATGATCACCTTCGCTTCCTGAAGATCGCGGCTAGATTTTCACGAATCGGCCGAGTCGGTAGTTCGCGATAGCCGCCTATTACAAGCCCTGCTTGCCGCTCGAAAAAGTTCCGGGCGGCACGGTCGCCTGTCCGCAACACCGACCACCCCATGCAGATCACGTACGCGACGTAGTACGGCAGGCCGATGCAGTACAAGTACTGCCAGGTGTGCCGCTCCTCGTGCTGCAGCAGCGCCGGGTATTGGTTGAGTTGGTGTTCCCACGTCGACCCGGTGGTGATGACGTTACCGATGGTGAAGGCGCCGGCCACGGGAAATTTCAGCCGATAGCCCTCACACAAGATCAACCCGCGTGGTCCACGTCGAATCTTCGCGTCACCAATCACGGCGACCAGCAGCCCACCTGGAGTGGTCAAGTTGATCACGTTGCCCACCAAACGGAACCACTGCCACCTGGTCTGCGGAGGCGATGGTCGGAGATCGATCGTCGTGATGTCCACTGAACTCCTTCCACCGGTCCTCAAATCGATTTTCGCTGATCGGACGCAGGATGCGTACCCACATCCGATCTAGCAGCCGAACCCTTGATCAGCCGCGCCCCGATTCCCGCCGCCCAGCTCAGCATCCGGACTGACTTCCCAGGATGCGGACGCCAATGTGCACCAGAACGGGCTCCCGCCTAGGCTAGGCGGCGTTCATCCAGAGGGGACGAGGGAACGGCCCGGCGACTCCCCGGCAACCGACTGACCGAACAGAAACGGTGCCAATTCCGACTCGGTCGAAAGCCGCCCGAGACAGATGATGAAGGACGATCGAATGACGGCGGTGGTCAACACCGAATTCCCGACTCCCCAAGGCGTCCGCGCGGGTGCCTTCGGCAACGCCACTCACCTCGTCTGCCGGGAGTGCGGCCACAAGACCTCGCTCGGCCCCTTCTACGTCTGTATGGAGTGCTTCGGTCCGCTCGAGGTCGGCTACCACTTTCCGGCTGTTACACGCGAGCAGATCGAGGCGGGCCCTCGGAGCATCTGGCGTTATGCCCCGCTATTGCCGGTCCCCGCTGATATCGCCACCTTCCGCTCCACCGACCCCGGCTGCACCCGGCTGGTCGATGCCCGCAACCTTGCCGATGATCTTGGCGTCCGACAGCTCTGGGTGAAGGACGATTCCGGCAACCCGACCCACTCCTTCAAGGACCGAGTGGTAGCCGTCGCCCTCTCGGCCGCTCGCGAGTTGGGCCTGCGGGTGCTGGCCTGCCCATCTACCGGCAACCTGGCGAACGCAGTAGCAGCGGCTGCTGCCCGTGCTGGCATCCAGTCCGTCGTCTTCGTGCCAAGGAACCTGGAACGGCCGAAGATCCTCGCATCAGCGGTGTACGACACGACCCTGATCGCCATCGAGGGCACCTACGACGACGTGAACAAGTTGGCCAGCGAGATTGCCGCGGAGGAAGAAGACTGGGCGTTCGTGAACGTCAACGTCCGCCCCTACTACGCCGAAGGTTCGAAGACCTTGGCCTACGAGATCGCCGAGCAGCTCGGTTGGCGCCTGCCGGATCAGGTCGTCATCCCGGTGGCCTCCGGAGCGCAGCTCACCAAGATCGACAAAGGCTTCACCGAGCTGATCAAACTCGGTCTGGTCGAGGACAAGCCGTACGTGATCTTCGGCGCCCAGGCCACCGGCTGCTCACCCGTTGCTCAGGCCTACCGTGCCGGCCAAGACGTGGTGGCGCCGGTGCGTCCGGACACCATCGCCAAGTCGCTCGCAATCGGCAACCCTGCCGACGGGCCTTACGTGCTCGACGTTGTACGTCGCACCGGCGGTCTGGTTGCCGACGTGAATGACGACGCCATTGTCGCCAACATCCAGCGCCTCGCGCGGACGGAGGGCATCTTCGCCGAGACGGCGGGCGGCGTAACGGTCGGCGTCGCGGCCAAGCTCATCGACGAAGGCGAGCTCGACCCAGGGGCGGAGACTGTCGTGATCAATTCCGGCGACGGCTTGAAGACGCTTGACGCTATCGCTGAGAAAGTCGGCCCCAAGACGACAATCCCTCCTCGCTACGACGCGTTCACCGACTTCTGGAAGGACTACCGCCCATGAGTGCGACAGTCCGCATTCCAACCATTCTGCGCAACTTCACGGCTGGTGCGGGCGAGGTCAGCGCGGACGGAAGCAAACTGAGCGAAATCCTTGACTCACTCGAGTCCAGCCACCCCGGCATCCGAGGCCGCATTCTGGATGACGGGGGTGCGCTCCGCCGTTTCGTCAACGTCTATGTGGGCGACGACGACGTGCGCTTCATCGGCGGGTTAGACGCCGAGGTGAGCGAAGGTGCCCGGATCTCGATCATTCCGGCGGTCGCCGGCGGCTGACTGGCAGACCGCCCCCTCAGGGTGGTGCCGTGGCCGAGTAGGCCTTGCCGGGCCAGTACGCCCACTCCTCAAAATCGCTGACCCGGGCGTCGTCGGCGAAGTGCAAGACCCACAGATCTCGATACTCCTGATGGACCGGATCGCCATAACGCACCTCGACCCGGACGACCGCCGAGCTGCCGTCCACGGCGACCGGTTCGGCGGTGGCTGTGAAGACCTCGCCGTCGTCGTCGACCCAGAAGCCTTTGATGGCGTCATGACCGATCATCGACTCCGCGTACGGCGACGCGCGATAAGCGGCGTCTGGCGTGAACAGCCCTTCCACCGCCTCCGAGTCCTCGGCGCGCCAGGCGGCGATGTACCCATCCACCCAGGCCATGACTTGGTCTCGATCCACGGACCTCATTCTCGTCCTCACCGAGCTGTTGAGGCGAGCTGAGGACACCGTAGCCAAGGCTGTCAGGTCAGCGCCTCGACCAGCGGGGAGGTGCGAACAAGATCATCAGCGCCGGCCAGATCGGCGAGCGAGCAGAAGACGGTGCCCACGCCTTGATCCGCCAGCCGGCGATATCGCTCGACGTGATTCTCTGCCGTCCCCGCATGGTGCTGGGCTGCGTACGCCGCGGCTGAGGTGCGGCCACGAAGTCGCTCGACCCGCAGCCCGACATCCTCACGATCAGTGCCGATGACCGGCACGTCGAGCACGGTGATATCCACCTCGGCCGGATCCCTGCCCATCGCCGCGCAGTGGCGGCGCAAAATGTCGATCTTGGACGATAGAACGCGTTCATCGGATGGCAGGTTGCAGCCGTCGGCCTGCTCCGCGACGATCTTCAGCGTCCGTCGCTCGCCGGAGCCGCCGACGATGATGGGGATCCGCTCGGTGGGACGCGGATAGCACGTCGTCTCCGGCAGGTTCACATAGCCGCCGGCGTAGGCCTTGGTGCCAGGTGCCCAAAGTGCGCGCAACGTTTCGATGCAGACCTGCAGTTGATCAAGACGCTGGTTGGCTGTCGGGAAGTCCAGTCCGTACGCCTGGTGCTCACGCAGCCACCAGCCGGCCCCCAGACCGCAGAATGCGCGCCCCCCGCTGAGCGCATCGAGTGTCGCCACGGTCTTCGCAATGATCCCGGGCGCACGGAACGTGACCGGCGAGACGAGCGTGCCGAGCCTCAGCTTGGTCTCGAGACCTGCCAACAGCCCGAGGGTCACCCAAGGCTCCGGGATTGGCTCCCACGCCCGGTCCACCTGAGGAATCTGGATCAGGTGGTCCATCAGGGCAATCCCGTCAAAGCCGATCGAGTCCGCGGCCAATGCGATATCGCGCAGCCATTGCGCAGGTTCGCTGCCCCAGGGAAAGCGGGACACCTGCAGGATCACGCGAGGCCGGCCGGCGGTCCCCTGATCATCATCACTGCGGGGCGTGTGCTCCAGCGGCATCGCAACGGTGCCGGAATCGTTCGATGATCAGTACTCGATCCCAGCCTTCATCGGCCGCGGTGCCGATCATCGACTTGATCTTGCGCAGCTGCTCGGCGAGCACCGGCGCCGGTACGGGACGATCCCGCAGCCGGTTGCGCTCACGGCAGAGCCGAGGTGAGCTGTTCATGATCACCAGGACGGCCGGCACTCCTGCCGCACGGGCCAACTGCAGGTAGCCCAGGCGCCGCGGATGATCAAGACCGAGTGTATCGATCACTGTCGTCAACGAGCGCCCGATGCGGGCGTTCACGATCGTGTCGAGCAGGCCGAACGCGTCGACCGAGGCATCCAGATCAGCCGGTCCGCTGCCGACGATGGCCCGCAACGCATCTGACGACACGATCTCGGATGCTCGAAATCGCTCCACTGCCCAGGTCGACTTGCCGGACCCGGCGGCCCCCGCCAGCACCACGACAGCGGGATCGGGCAGCTGGACGGTGGCGACCATAGGCTGAGTGTGGCACCCGGAGGAGCAGTACTTTGCGGCCGAACCGAAGCTGAGGTCACGGCCCGTTCTGTCTGGGGATCGAGCAGTGACGCTCAGCCGAGTCCTGGCAGCAGCCGCAACACGCCTGAGCCCAGCTGGCCCAGCCAACTGGCGAGAGTCTGAAGCGGTCCGACGGCCGCCGCAATTGGACCCGCCGCCACCAGAAGGCGTGTGAGTTTCTCCAAGGGTCCGGCTACCCGCTCTGGCCCTGGCGTCGCGGACGCTACCGCCGCATCGATCTCGTCGAGCTCTCGGGTCGCCTCCTGGCTCTGGGCGCCGTCCAAAGACGCCGAGGCCACTGCGGAACGAAGCGCTTGAAGCGCTTGTCGCACCTCTGGCGTGACGACCAGAACCCCCTGCTGACCTCCGGTGATGTACTGATCATGCCCGACGTTGTTCACCACGCCAGCGTTCTGCGTACTGATGTGGAAGCTCATCTCAACTCCGCTCTCGCTGTGGAGCCGCCCAAGGTGATGGCAGCGGAAGCTCTCGTTCCATTCGCCGGCGACGTGCTGTCGCCGTGATGTGGAGGATCACGCCGATGATGATCATCAATTCGCCAGCCCCGCCGACGGCGAACCCGAAGAGTCCGGAGGACAGCCCGAGAATCTTCTCGCCGAAGATCGATCCCAGGTCCGGTGGCTGCCCAGTCAGGAAGCTGTCGTAGATGGCCTGCATGAATCGGAGAACCATCCGGCCGAACGCGGCGACGCCCAACACCACGATCACGATCCCAAGCCAGACGAACCAGCGCGCCTTGGTCTTAGTCGCGGCGATCTCGCGAGCGAACGACGCGCGCTGCTGTTGGATGTATTGGACGTAGGACAGGTGTTGGTCACGTCCGACGTTGTTGATCATGTCGGCGGACTGGCTGCCGACGTCAAAGCGGGCCGAGCTGCTTGGCAGCGGCCGGCACCGTGGACGTCGCCAAGTCTTCGTCCCCGCCCTGCAGCCAAAGATCGACGGTGCCGAGCGTGATCCGATCGCCGCTATGGATCGCCCTCGGTGTCGTGAGTTCCTCCGAGTTCACCAACGTGCCCCCCGACGAGCCGAGATCCTCAAGCCACACGCCTCCGTCTCGCACCTCCAGCGCCGCGTGCGCCCGGCTGACGTGGATGTCGTCGAGCCGGATGTCGGAATTGAAAGCGCGGCCGATGAGGTGGCGTCCGGCGGAGAGCGGGATACGGTGCTCGCCCGATCCGCCGTAAACCAGCACGGGCGGTGCAGACGAACTGCTCATGGCAACTCCTCGGGCCAACGCCGAGCCGGCGCACATAGAGGCGCAGCTAGTTCACGGGTGTGACCGTTACTTCAGAAGAGGCCGGCGGACCGTCCCTGATACCTGCTCAGCCGGGGAAGTCTTCGACCCGTACAGTCTTGATCTTGCCGTCGGAATCGAGGTAGCGGATCGTCATACCGCCGGTACCGGCCGGAGCCACGGTGCGAAGCGGGGCGAGTGACGGAGTCGCCGTCCGTGGGGGCGACGGCGGAGCGGACGTCGGCTGCTCCAGCGGCGAAGAATCGTCGCTGCAGCCGGTCATGATCACTCCCGCGGCCAGCAGAACGCCGGCCATTCGTGCCAATGTCATCGCAGCCGAGGGTACGCCAGAATGACAATCGTGACCGAGACCAAACCCGTCTCCTGCTGGCTGACCGACATGGACGGCGTGCTCGTGCACGAGGAACACGCCCTACCCGGCGGTGCCGACTTCATCGAGGCTTTGCAGCGCCACGGCCGCCCATTCCTTGTGTTGACGAACAACTCCATCTTCACGGCCCGCGATCTCCGAGCACGGCTGCTGGCAAGCGGCATCGACGTGCCCGAGCAGTCCATCTGGACCTCTGCGCTGGCCACCGCGCAGTTCCTCGCCGACCAGAGGCCGGGCGGATCAGCGTTCGTGATTGGAGAAGCGGGACTCGACCTCAGCGCTGCACGACGTCGGGTTTGTGATCTCTGAGCGGGATCCTGACTACGTGGTCTTGGGCGAGACCCGGACCTATTCTTTCGAAGCCATCACCCGTGCCATCCGGTTGATCGACCGTGGTGCGCGCTTCATCGCCACCAACCCAGACGCGACCGGCCCGTCCGCCGACGGCGCCCTACCGGCCACCGGATCGGTGGCAGCACTGATCAGGCACGCGACCGGTGTCACGCCCTACTTTGTAGGCAAGCCCAATCCGCTGATGATGCGTTCGGCCCTGAACCGGATCGAGGCGCACTCCGAGACCACCATAATGGTGGGGGACCGGATGGACACCGACGTGGTGTCTGGTATCGAAGCCGGCCTGCGAACCATCCTGGTACTGACCGGCTCGACCCGGCCCGAGAACGTCGAGCGGTTTCCCTACCGGCCCACCCGTGTTGAGAAGTCGATCGCCGACGTGGTTTCGCTGGTCAGTGAGTTCGCGCCAGCCGACGCCGAGGTCAGCGTCGAGTAGCTCGCGCTCATCGAGATCCGCGCGCAGGAAGCCCCGCGGAGATCTTGGGCATCAGCGCGACGGCGACGGTCACGACGACGGCCACCACCGCGGCGCCGATGAAAACCCCGTGCACTGCGGGGTCGAGGACCTCCGGCGCGATGCCGGCGGCGGTGGATGACACACGCCCGCCGGTACGAGAAGTCAGCGTCGCATTGGCGATCGCACCAAAGACAGCAATGCCGAGCGCGCTTCCCATCGAGCGCCCGAACATGTTGGTCCCGGTCACCACCCCTCTTTGCTGCCAGTCCACCGACGACTGAGCCGCGATGAGCGTCGGACTGACGGTGAGGCCCATGCCCAGCCCTACGACGAAGCAGGTGGCGGCGACCTGCCAGATTGAGCTCCGGGTCGACAGCAGCACCATCAGGGCAGCGCCCACCAGGATCACCGCCGCACCGATCAGCGCGGTGTTACGGAAGCCGATGCGCAAATAGATCCGTCCGGCCACCGCCGCCGCGAGCGGCCAGCCGAGAGTCAGCGCAGCGAGGGCAAAGCCGGCGACAAGCGCGTTCGTGCCGAGCACGCCCTGCGCGAAAAGCGGCACGTAGGAGGTCAGTCCGATCAGCATGACGCCTATCACCACCGCCGCCACGTTGGTCGTGTTGAGCAAGCGGCTGCGGAACACCCAGCCGGAAGGATCGGCTCCGCAGCACGGCGCTCGACCACGACAAAGATGATCAGCACGGCAACGCCGATCGCGAGAATCGCGATACTCGGCGCGGACGCCCAGCGCCAGAGCACCCCGCCTTCGAGCAGCCCCAAGATCACCAGCGAGGTACCGATGGCCAGCAAGGTAGCTCCAGCGAAGTCGATCCGGTGCGACCGGCGCTCAACCTGCTCGTGGAACCTGCGGATCAGCGTCCAGGCGGCAATTGCGCCGAGCGGCACGTTGACGAAGAAGATCCAGCGCCAGTCGAGGAAATCGACGAACAGGCCGCCGAGCGTCGGGCCGACCACCGCCGACATCGCCCAGACACTGGCGACGTATCCCTGCACCCTGGCCCGCTCGGCCACCGAGTAGATGTCTCCGATGATCGTCATTGCGGTCGGCTGTACGGAGCCCGCCCCGAGGCCTTGCAGGGCGCGGAACGCGATCAGCGCCGGCATGCTCCAGGCCAGCCCGCAGAGAATCGAGCCGGCGACGAAGAGACCGACGCCGATAAGCATGATCGGTTTCCGGCCGACCACGTCGCTGAACTTGGCGAAGATCGGGACCGAGACCGCCTGCGCGAGCAGGTAGATAGAGAACAGCCAGGGGAACTGGCTGAAGCCACCAAGATCGTTGACGATCGACGGGACCGCGGTGGCGAGAATGGTCGAGTCGATGGCGACCAGCCCGACACTCAGCATCACCGCGAGGAGAATCGGCCCTCGCTCGGACCGCAGCCCGACATCCGCGCGGTCAGCTATTTTGTGTTGGGTCTGAGAGGCCACGCCATCGGCAACCTCTCATCGAAGCCAGGCATTCCCAGCGAGTCGACCACGCGCCCGCCGAAGGCGCGCCAGCCCAGGCCCGAGGAAGTGTTTGCACTCGCATAGTGAGAGTGCTAAACATGAGTTAGCACTCTCGACCCGAGAGTGCCACCCTCCTCACGCGGTGAGTCCTGAGCCTGTCGAAGGACGTCCGTCGCGGGCATCGCTGGGGGAGTCACACTCACTTGCTCAACGGCGGTGATGAACCGCCTGAACGCGGGAGGACTCGCAAGGAAACATGCCCAAACTCATTCAATTCAACACCGAGGCCCGCCGTGGCCTCGAGCGGGGAATGAACATCCTCGCCGACGCCGTCAAGGTGACTCTTGGTCCCAAGGGTCGCAACGTCGTCCTGGAGAAGAAGTGGGGTGCTCCGACCATCACCAACGATGGCGTGAGCATCGCCAAAGAGATCGAGCTCGAGGACCCGTACGAGAAGATCGGCGCCGAGCTCGTCAAGGAAGTGGCGAAGAAGACCGATGACGTCGCCGGTGACGGCACCACCACAGCCACTGTGCTCGCCCAGGCCATGGTCCGTGAGGGCCTGCGCAACGTGACCGCCGGGGCCAATCCGATGAGCCTCAAGCGGGGCATCGAAAAGGCCGTTGACGCCGTCGTCGAGCAGCTGCGCCAACGTCGCCAAGGACGTCGAGACCAAGGAGCAGATCGCGGCCACCGCGTCTATCTCCGCGGGCGACACAGTCAGTCGGTGAAATCATCGCCGAGGCCATGGACAAGGTCGGCAAGGAAGGCGTCATCACCGTCGACGAGTCCAACACCTTTGGCCTGGAGCTCGAGCTCACCGAAGGCATGAGGTTCGACAAGGGCTACATCTCGCCCTACTTCGTCACCGACACCGAGCGGATGGAGACCGTCCTCGACGATCCCTACGTGCTGATCGTCAACTCGAAGGTCTCCAACCTGAAGGACCTGCTGCCGATCCTGGAGAAGGTCATCCAGGCCGGCAAGCCGCTCGTGGTGATCGCCGAGGACGTGGACAGCGAGGCCCTTGGCTGCGCTGATCGTCAACAAGATCCGCGGCACCTTCAAGTCTGTCGCCGTCAAGGCGCCCGGCTTCGGTGACCGCCGCAAGGCCATGCTGACCGACATCGCCATCCTGACCGGCGGCCAGGTCATCTCCGAAGAGGTCGGCCTCAAGCTCGACAGCGTCGGCGTGGAGATGCTCGGCCAGGCACGCCAGGTCGTCGTCACCAAGGACGAGAGCACCATCATCGAGGGCGGCGGCAGCTCCGACCAGATCGCGGGCCGGGTCAAGCAGATCCGGACCGAGATCGAGAACTCCGACTCCGACTACGACCGGGAGAAGCTCCAGGAGCGGCTGGCCAAGCTGGCCGGCGGCGTAGCGGTGATCAAGGTCGGTGCGGCCACCGAGGTCGAGCTCAAGGAGCGCAAGCACCGGATCGAGGACGCGGTCCGCAACGCCAAGGCGGCCGTCGAGGAGGGCATCGTCCCCGGTGGAGGCGTCGCGTTGATCCAGGCTGCGGCCTTGGCGTTCGAGAACCTCAAGCTGGAGGGCGACGAAGCGGTCGGTGCTCAGATCGTCAAGCAGGCGGTCGAGGCCCCGCTGAAGCAGATCGCCATCAACTCCGGTCTGGAGGGTGGGGTCGTGGCGGAGAAGGTCAAGACGCTGCCCGCCGGTCACGGCTTGAACGCGACGACCGGTGTGTACGAGGACCTGCTCGCGGCCGGCGTGCCGGATCCGACCAAGGTGACCCGCTCGGCGCTGCAGAACGCCGCATCGATCGCGGCGCTGTTCTTGACCACCGAGGCTGTCATCGCCGACAAGCCGGAGAAGGCTTCGCCCGCTCCGGCGGGTGGCGATCCGGGCATGGGTGGCATGGACTTCTGAGTCCACGCAGAACAACAGAAGGGGCGGTCCTAAAGGGCCGCCCCTTCGCTTTGCCTGAGTGGTCAGAGAAAGCGTCCCGCCCTACTCACCAGGCAGCGGGACGATTTCCTCGACGAAGCTGTTGTACGACCGCAATTGAACCGGATCCGGGGTCGGGGTTGGCCAGTCCCAGGTGCTCCAGCCGTTCGGCGGTGCATTCACGTCATACGTCCAGTGCCGCGTGGGAACCTTCGCCGAATCTCCCAGCCGCAGCGCCGCGTCCGGAGCCCGAAACACCGCCAGCTCTCGCAGCGTCGCCACACCGGGCAGGATGACGTCGGCCTTGGTGGCGTTCGCCGGAAGCGGCGGGAAGGTGGTGGTCACCGTGGCCGCTCCACCGAACTGTCGCAGCGAGCCTGCCCAAATTCCGATCTGTGTGCACAGGCACTCGTAGAAGTCGCGGCCCTGGACCCGAGCAGTCATCCATCTGGCCTTCAACAACGGTCTCCGTGGCCCGGCGCTTGCCCGAATTTGGGGTCCGCTGGCCGATTCCTGGCTGATGACGAGAACACCTTCGGGTGGAGTGACCGCCACCGGGGGTCCGTACGCGATCATGCTGACGCTCGGTTGGTCGGTGTAGGAGTTGATGGTCCACTCGAGCGACGTGGATGTCGGGCTCGCGACAATCCGCCGGATCTCGATGTTCTGCAGCCGACCCTTCCGCCAGGGAAACGAAAAGGGTTGAGGCTTGGCGATCGGTGTGACCGTCTCAGCCGGGCGCCCAAGGTTGGTTGAGACGGTCACGAGCGGTGCCCTGCCGAGCGGGCTGACTGGGACGTGCCAGAAGGTCGGCACGTTGGCCAGGTTCACGTCGAGGAACTTCACGTCCGGCGGAAGCTCGGGAAAGCTGAGTTGCAGCATGCGCGTTTCTCCCAGGCGCAGCCCAAGCTGAGTGGCCCAGATCGGTGAACACAAGCACCGGTTGAACTCGGCCCGAGACACGTGAGTCAGCTGTCGATAGACGTGTCCGGCAGTATCAGAGAGGACGATGTTGCCATCTCCCGCGCCCTGGCTTGTCAGGCCGAGATCGACCCGGCCGGGCAGGCGCTCACCGGTCCTCAGCCTGGGTGCGCTCAACGGAGTGACCGACCAGTCCAGGACGGTAGCGCCCTCGATGCGCCGAATCGCGTGTACTGCGAAACGGACCGTGACCCGCAAGCCCTCCGCGGTGGTCCAGATCGCCTCACCAGCGACCGGAAGGGCAGGGTTGGTCTTGCGCGGCGGAAGCCGGTCTGGCTGGGGCGGTTCCGATGTCTGAGGGATGGTCGGGCGGAACAGCCCAGGCTCCCGCTCGGAGTAGGTACAACCGGCAAGGAGCACCATCAGCGCACAGAGCGCGGCCAGCGACCGCGATGCCGGTGGGTGGACTGGGCCGGCCACCATGTCGCAAGTTTAGGCCGCCGCTAGTGGGAGGATGGCGCCGTGACGAGGCAGCTGGTGGTCGACGGTCACAACGATCTGCCGTGGGCCTTGCGGCGCGTCGACTACGACTTCGACCGGGTCGATATCGCGCAACCCCAGCCGCAGTTGCATACCGATCTGCCCCGGATGCGAGAGGGTGGGGTCGGCGCCCAGTTCTGGTCGGTCTATGTGCCGTGCAGCTTCGCCGGGCAGGCGGCGGTGCAGGCGACCTTGGAGCAGATCGATGCCGTCCACATCATGATTTCCAGGTACGCCGATCAGTTGATCTTGGTCACCAATGCCGCCGGTCTGGACGAGACGCTGCAGAACCGGACGCGGGTGGGCAGCTTGCTCGGGGCCGAGGGTGGGCATTGCATCGACAACTCACTTGCCGTGCTGCGCACGTTCTACCGCCTCGGGGTGCGCTACCTGACCCTCACCCACAACGAGAACACCGCCTGGGCGGACTCGGCCACCGACACCCCGTCAGCCGGGGGACTCACCGCCTTCGGCCGTGAGGTCGTGACGGAGATGAACCGCCTTGGCATGCTGGTCGACCTCTCCCACGTCAGCCCCGACACCATGCGACAGGGGATGGATGCAACTGCCGCGCCGGTGATCTTCTCCCATTCCGCAGCCCGAGCCCTCTGTGATCACCCCCGAAACGTGCCGGATGACGTGCTTAGCCGGCTCCCCGGAAATGGTGGGATCTGCATGGTCCCGTTTGTGCCGTACTTCCTCAACCCGCAGGTACGGGAATGGGCCGCAGCGGTGGAGGTTGCCGCAGCTGCGGCTGGCATCGATCGCCGCGATCTTGAGGCTTGGGACGCCTTCTACGACAGCTATCCCGGTTCCCAACCGAGGGCCACCGTGGCCGACGTGGTCTCCCACATCGAGCACGTACGTGACGTGGCCGGTGTGGACCATGTCGGCCTCGGCGGCGATTTCGACGGGACACCGGCCGTGACAGTGGGTCTGGAGGACGTCTCGCGCTATCCAACGCTGCTTGAGGCGCTCCGCGAGCGTGGCTGGTCGGACGATGATCTGGCCCGGCTGACCTCTCGCAATATCAGTAGGGTGCTGCACGACGCGGAAGCAGTCGCGGTGGACGGACGCGCAGGCCCGCACGGAGCTCACGGTTGAGCGGGCTACTCGAGATCGCCGTCCGGCACGCCGCTGATGCCAAGGCGGCCGAAGCCGGTGGGGCGACCCGGCTGCAGGTACGCGGCAGCCTGGACTTCGGGGGGTTGTCACCAGAGCCGGCGGTAGTCGCCGCAATCCGGCGGGTCACCACGCTCCCGGTCCGGCCGGTTGTCCGGCTGCGCGAGGGGTTCAGTACCGACGGAGGTGAGGCGGGTCGGCTGAAGGGACTGATCGACAGTTATCGCGCTGCGGGCGCCGAGGGAGTGGTGCTCGGCTTCCTGAACGGTCATACCGAAATCGACGAGCCGGTGATCATGGAGCTGCTTGCCGACTGCGACTTCGGCTGGACCTTCTCGCGCGCAGTCGACGCGTGTATCTCCACCGACCGAGCCTGGCGTACTCTTCGCTCGTTGCCGGGTCTCGATTCGGTCCTCACAGCCGGCTCGCCGCGCGGTGTCTCGGAGGGCCTCGACGATCTTGTCCAGCGCGCCCGGGCCGACCGGTTCGCGCGTACGGTGATCATGGCCGGCGGGGGACTGGCGCCCGAACACATTCCCTGGCTGGCGCGTGCCGGGGTCCGCGCCTTCCACCTTGCCTCGACCGCTCGACCGCGTGGTTCCTGGAAGGCCTACGTGGACGCCGACCTGGTGCGTACCTGGCGGACCTTGATCGACGACGCCGTCGGGCGCGCGACGGCGTGACGGTCTACATCGACCCACCCATGTGGGCCGGCCACGGGCGACTGTGGTCGCATTTGATCAGCGACCGGTCGTATGAGGAGCTGCACGCGTTCGCCGCGACTCTGGGCCTGCCGCGTCGCGCCTTCGACAGTGACCACTACGACGTGATCGCCGAGCGATATGACGCGGCGCTGCGCGCCGGCGCCCGGCCGGTCAGCTCACGGGAGATCGTTCGGCTGCTGCAGGTGGCGGGGCTGCGCCGTCGAAAGATCTCGCGGCTCGCGCCTTGATGCCACGGGGCAAGATGGTGCCGACGAAAGGAACTCGACGTGGGCAGCTGTGTACACCTGGAGTCGACGCCGCTCACGCCGGTGCCGGACGACTTCGCGCCCATCTGTGCCGACTGCGCCGCCGGCGGCGGTCAATGGGTGCACCTGCGGCGGTGCCTGGAGTGCCAGCATGTCGCCTGTTGTGATTCTTCTCCGGGAAGGCACGCGAGCACTCACGCACGGGCGGTCGGGCATCCGGTGGCGACATCCGCCGAGCCTGGTGAGAATTGGCGTTGGTGCTTCTTCGATGAGGTAGGTACATGACCGACACAGTGTCCGAGCGGGAGGGTCGTCCGATTCTGCTGACCGTGGACGATGACCCCAGCGTGTCGCGAGCGGTCGCACGCGACCTTCGGCGGCAGTACGGGGCCGATTACCGCATACTGCGCGCCGACAACGGCTCGGATGGGCTGGATCTCATCCGAGAAGTGGTCCTCCGCGGCGACCAGATCGCTGCCATCCTCGCCGACTATCGGATGCCGCGGATGAACGGCATCGACTTCCTCGAGGCAGCGATGGACCTGGTGCCCCGGGCGCGCCGTGCGTTGTTCACCGCGTACGCCGACACGGATGCGGCAATCGCAGCGATCAACGTTGTGGATGTCGATCACTACCTGCTCAAGCCGTGGGAGCCGCCGGAGGAGAAGCTGTATCCCGTCGTCGACGCGCTGATCGCGGCCTGGCAGGACACTGCGCAGCAGAGTGACAACAAGATCAAGATTCTGGGGCATCCCTGGTCGGCCGCCTCCTACGAGGTGCGAGATTTCCTGGCGCGCAACCTGGTGCCCTACCGGTGGCACAACGTCGCCGACCCGGACGGACAGCGACTACTGGCCGCTGCCGGCGCCGACGCGGCTTCAGCCCCGATCGTCATCACCGCAGACGGCCGTGCGCTCGTCCAACCCAGCCTCTCCGACCTGGCTACCGCTGTCGGTCTCAGCACGCAACCCGCGATCGACTTCTATGACGTCGTGATCGTCGGCGGCGGACCGGCGGGTCTGGGCGCCGCGGTCTATGCCGCGTCGGAGGGACTGCGGGCCGTGATCGTCGAGCGGGCCGCGCCGGGTGGTCAAGCTGGTGAGAGTTCGCGGATCGAGAATTACCTTGGTTTCCCCGATGGCGTCTCCGGTGGCCAACTGACCGAACGTGCCCGCCGCCAGGCTCTGCGCTTTGGCGCGGAGCTGCTCACCGCACGCACGGTCACCAGTCTGGCGGCCCGAGGTTCGGCGCGGCAGGTCAGCTTCGAAGACGGCTCGTCGGTGCTCGCGCACTCCGTCATCCTGGCCAGCGGCGTGAGCTACCGACATCTGGAAGCCGGCGGCGCAGCCGAGCTGGTCGGACGAGGCGTCTACTACGGCTCCGCGGCCATCCAGGCGCAGGCGTGTGCCGGCGAGCACGTGCTCATCATCGGCGGCGCAAACTCCGCGGGTCAGGCGGCCACATTCTTCGCCCGGCACGCGGCCAAAGTCTCGATGATCGTCCGCGGTGACTCGCTCGAACGTTCCATGTCGACGTACTTGATCGACCAGATCCGGGCCATCGAGAACATCGACGTGCGGCTCAACACCGCAGTGCTGACATGTGCGGGCCAAGATCATCTTGAGTGCGTCACTCTGGTGAACCGCTCCGACGGCAGCCAGGAGGTCGTCGCGGCCGCTCACCTGTTCGTCTTCATCGGCGCCGCGCCGCTCACCGACTGGCTACCGCCTGCCGTGGTGCGAGACTCGGCCGGCTTCGTGGTCACCGGTCCGGATCTGGTCGTCGACGGCAGACGACCGCGGGGCTGGGATCTCGACCGCGATCCGTACTTGTTGGAGTCGAGCATTCCCGGCGTGTTCGCCGCCGGCGATGTCCGGGCCCAGTCAGTCAAGCGAGTTGCCTCCGCCGTCGGCGAGGGCGCGCTCGCCGTCACCCTGGTCCATCGCTACCTGGCTGAACAATAGGAGTCGATCATGGACGAACCCGCTCGGCTGAGTCCCGCCGAACTGAAGACGATGTTCCTCTTCGAGTCGCTGGCGGATGATCAGCTCGACTGGCTGAGTGCGCACGGCCGGGTGGAGGCGCGGGCCGGGGGGACCAGTGTCTTCGAAGAGGGGGAGGACGCGACATGCTTCTTCGTCCTGCTCTCCGGCACCTTGTCGATGCTGCGGCGGGTCGAGGACACGGAGGTCGAGACCGTGCGGACGAACCAGCGTGGCGTCTACAGCGGCGCCACCCAGGCGTTCGTTCGTACCGCCGACACCTCCCGCTATCCGAACTCGGTGCGTGCCGTCACCGATTGCGAATTCTGGGTGATCGACGCGACAGAGCTCAGCGAGAAAATCCGTGTCTGGTTCCCGATGGCGATGCACCTGCTCGAAGGCCTGATGGTTGGCTTCCGCAACAGCCAGTCCGCCATCGGTGCTCGGGAACGGCTCTTGTCCTTGGGCCGTCTCTCCGCGGGTCTGACCCATGAACTGAACAACCCAGCCTCGGCGGCCGTACGCGCGACCGCGGCCCTGCGCGAGCGAGTCAGCAAGATGCGGCGCAAGCTGGCTCACCTGGCGACGGCCAATCTCGATCCCCAGGCGCTGACTGTGCTGACCGAGCTGCAGGAGGTTGCCGTCGAGAAGATGGCCAAAGCCGAGAAGCTCTCACCGATGCAGGTCGCGGACGCCGAGGACATCATCGGCGACTGGCTTGCTGATCATGGTGTGGGCGACGGCTGGGATCTCGCTGCCACCCTGGTCGCCGCCGGGGTCGACGAGGGGTGGCTGGACGAGATCGCAGACACGCTGCCATCGGAGTTGCTGTCCGACGGGATCCATTGGGTGACCTATGCGCTGGAGACCGAGCAACTGATGATCGAAATCGAGGACTCCACCGAGCGCATCTCCCATCTGGTCGGAGCAGCCAAACAGTATTCGCAGCTCGACCGTGCCGCCCATCAGGAGATCGACGTGCATGACGGCCTGATCAGCACGCTCACGATGCTGAACTACAAGATCAAAGAGTCCGGCAAGATCAGCCTGCACAAAGACTTCGCTCCGGATCTGCCGATGATCCCCGCGCATCCCGCGGAGCTCAATCAGGTGTGGACCAACCTGATCGACAACGCTATTCAGGCCATGCCCGAGGGCGGCACCCTGACCCTCCGCACCTGGCGCGACGACGATCACGTGGTAGTGGAGATCGGCGACACGGGAGTCGGCGTTCCTGAGAATCTGCACTCCAAGATCTTCGAGCCCTTTTTCACGACCAAACCGGTAGGCGAAGGGACGGGATTGGGTTTGGACATCTGCTACCGGGTGATCACGCAGCGACATGGCGGCGACCTTCGGGTCATCTCTCACCCGGGCGACACCCGCTTCGTCGTTCGACTGCCGGTCAACGAGCCGCCCTCCCTCGGCTGAGACGCCGTCCGCCAACACGATGCCGACTGAACCTGTACGGCGCCGGTTGCCGGCGATTCTCAGCGTTGACGACGACCGCCAAGTGCTCGATGCCATTCTGACCGACCTGCGCTCGGCCTATGGCGGTCGTTACCGCATCATCGGTGCCTCGTCGGGCGACGAGGCTCTCGAAATCGTCCGGCGGCTGCGGTTGCGGAACGACGATCTGGGGCTGGTGATCGCCGACCAACGGATGCCTGCCATGCCCGGCACCACCTTCCTGGCTGCCGCCAAGGACGTCTACCCGACTCTCAAATCGGTGTTACTCACGGCGTATGCCGACACCGATGCCGCCATCAGCGCGATCAACGAGGTCAACCTCGACTACTACGTGACGAAGCCGTGGGATCCGCCAGAGGAGCGGCTGTTTCCCGTGCTGGACGACCTGCTGGAGGAGTGGCAAGCAACGAGGCCTCCGTCCGACAGCGGTCTCCGCCTCGTCGGCGAGCGCTGGTCGGCCGCGTCCCATCGTCTGCGTGACTATCTGGCCCGGAACCAGCTGCCCTTCCGGTGGGTCGATGTCGATGATCATGATGCGGCGGCAGCGCTGATCACGGCGGCTCCCGTCGGTGCCCGGCTGCCGCTCGTCATCCTCGAGAACGGCACGACGCTGGCCGACCCAACTCCGACCGAAGTGGCCGAGGCGCTTGGCCTCGCGGCTCATCTGCAGGTCGATTTCTTCGACGTCGTCATCGTGGGTGCCGGACCAGCCGGGTTGGCCGCAGCCGTCTATGCCGGTTCGGAAGGCCTGAGCACCGTCGTCGTGGAAGCCGAGGCGCCAGGAGGACAGGCCGGGCTGAGTTCCCGCATTGAGAACTATCTCGGCTTCCCGAGCGGTGTCTCAGGCGCTGAACTGACCCGCCGAGCGTTCACCCAGATGCGCCGGTTCGGCGGCGCGGTGCTGTCGCCGCGGTTTGCGGTGAGAATCCACCGTCAAGATCCCTACCGCGTGGTCTCGCTCGACGACGGGACCGAGTTGCACTGCGCGTCGGTGATCTTGGCTATGGGGGTGCAGTACGCGCGGCTCGAAGGCGAGGGAGTCGAGCGGCTGACCGGTGCCGGCATTTACTACGGCGGAGTGTCAACCGAAACTGCGGCCATTACCGGCCAGCGAGTGATCGTCGTCGGTGGTGCCAATTCCGCCGGTCAGGCCGCACTCCACCTCGCGCGGTTCGCGAGCGAGGTCATCATGCTGATCCGGGGTGATTCGCTGGCCCTGCGGATGTCTCGATACCTGGTTGATCGGATCGAGGGCACCGGCAACATCTCCGTCCGAGCCCGGACAGAGGTCGATGCGGTGCTGGGGGATGCGCATCTGGAGGCGGTGCGGATCAGCGATCCCGACGGTGCCGAGGAGTTGCCGGTGGCCGGCATGTTCGTCTTCGTCGGTGCCAAGCCACGTACCGATTGGCTGGAGGGTGACGTGGTGCGCGACGAGCTGGGTTTCCTGGTGACAGGGCCGGCGTTGCGGCCTGATCGCTGGTCGCTCGAACGCGATCCGTTCCTGCTGGAAACCAGCCTGCCGGGCGTCTTTGCGGTCGGCGACGTCCGCTCGCGATCGGTCAAGCGGATCGCCTCGGCTGTCGGCGAAGGCTCGATCGCGGTGCAGTTCGTGCATGAGGTCCTCCGCGGCGGCTGACATGCATGCCACGGCGATCATGCTAGGCAGCCAAGGCAGTGGGCAGCGGCTCAGCGTGCACGATCACCAGTGAGGTGACCGCGCGGGTCAGGCAGACGTAGAGCCGGCGAAGGCCGGTGACTTCGTCCGGCTCCCCGGCGACAATATCGGCCGGCTCGAGCAGCACCACATGATCGAACTCAAGTCCCTTCGCGAAGGTGGCCGGCACGAGGTCAACCCGGGAGTCGAAGATCTGCACGTCTTCGCCGAGAAGGTCGTACCGGATGCCATGCCGCTCCAGGAGCTTGCGGACGCGGGGGACGGCCGCATCCGCCACGATCACGCCGACCGTGCCTTCGTTCTCCAGTGCCGCGGTAGCGGCCGTGATCAGCGCCGACTCGGTGGGGATCTCGTGGTGCAGGCCTAGCTCACCGCGGTGCCGCCGGACCGAATGGGGCGGGGTCAGCGCCGGAGCAATGGTCGGTAACAATCGGGCCGCGAAGTCGATCACGGCGCCCGGCACCCGGAAGCCCGCCACCAATTCCTCGATGGCGGCTTGCGGATGTCCGAGGTGACGAAGGGAAACCGCCCATGAGCGGGTCGCCCAAGGCGGTGGTGGCCTGGGCAAGATCACCGAGCACGGTGACCGATCCCGTCGTCGCCCGGCGGCCCACCGCGCGCAGCTGCATCGGGGACAGGTCCTGTGCCTCGTCAACGATCACGTGACCCAGGCTGGGGGTCCGATTGAGCAGATCGGCTACTTCGTCTATCAGGATCACATCCGCATGAGTCCACCTGGCCGCAGATACCGATCGGGCCGGTTTGGCCATCGAGATGGTGGCCTGTTCGTCGTCGGTCAGGATGCCTTGAGCGCTGGCAGCTAGGAATTCGGAGTCGGTGAGCAGCCGCAAGATCAGCTTGGCCGGATCGAGAGCCGGCCACACCCCGTCGGCGTAGGCCCGTACCGGTCGGCTGCGGGCCACGGCGTTCTGCACGCGGTCGTCGGGCGAGTCACCCGAGGCCTCCATCCGCAGCAGCACCTGATGAGCGAGTCGCTGCGGAAGCATGGCGCGGCCCGCCTCGTACCGGACGCCGCGCTGTTTCAACTCTGTGATCATCTCCTCGACGAGATAGCCGCCGACCCGCCACTGGTGAGCACCGCGCGGAACCACGAGTGCTCCACTCGGCGCGCCGAGGTGGCTCCACACGGCCCCGCGAAGCACGTCGGCCATCCGGGCGTCGCCCTTGACCAGGGCCGCTGGCACGGTGTCGAGGCCTCGCACGGACACCCCGTTCGCGGCGCACACCAGGGAGGTGACAGTGGCCTGGCGGGCGTCGATCTCACCAAGGGCGGGAAGCACGTCGGCGATGTAGGACAAGAAGCTGTCGTTGGGACCGACCACGAGCACCCCCGAGCGAGCGAGTTGATCACGGAAGGCGTAGAGCAGATAGGCGGCCCGATGGAGCCCGACCGCAGTCTTGCCGGTGCCCGGCGCGCCTTGAATGCAGAGTGACTGGTTCAGGTCCGCCCGAACAATGCTGTCCTGCTCGGGCTGGATTGTGGCAACGATGTCACGCATGGGTCCGGTGCGGGGACGCTCGATCTCCGACTCCAAGATCGCCGACGTCTCGGGAACGCTGGCGCGCGCCAGGTCCTCGTCCTCATAGGCCGTCAGCTGTCCGTGCGCGAAGCCGAATCGTCGACGAAGCGCGACACCCATCGGCTCAGCGGGCCGGGCTTGATAGAACGGCCGGGACATCGCCGCCCGCCAATCGATCACCATCGGTTCGCCGCCAACGTCGCCGGTGACATGGCGGCGCCCGATGTACAGCGTCTCGTTCTGCTCGGCTCCCAGGCCGGTGTCGTAGTCCAGTCGGCCGAAGAACAGCGGTACGTCGGGGGAGTCCTCGAGGGCCTTCATTCGGCGGTACAGGACCTGCTTGAGGTGCTCGGTGGACACATGATCACCGCCGATAGCGGTCAGGCCGGCGGTGTGTTCGCGCATCTGTCGCAGTGCCGTTCGGGACTGCGACAGATGGGCCCGCTCTGCGGCGAGCACCGACCCACTGTCCGCAGCGGGCATGCCGTGGCCTCCGATCTACTCGGCTTGGAGGAGGGGCGACGGGCCACGTTACCCGTGCCTGGAGCGGCCGTCTACGAATTTAGTTGGCGATGCCAGCGCAGCAGCGAGGCGACCGACGCATCGACATCATCGGCATCGGTGGTCGCGTTCGACACCGAGATACGGATAGCGGCTTGTCCGCGCCAGGTGGTCGGGCTCGGCCAGCAGACCCCCTCGTGCTGCACCGCGGCGAGAATCGAGCGGGTGTGCGCATCGTGATCACCATCGGAGGCGAGAAAACGCACCACGAGCTGATTCAGCGAGACCGGCAGGAGCAGCTCGACCCCGTCCGCTGCGTTGAGCTGCTCCCCGAAACGCTCCGCCAGCGCACAGCAGCGTTCGACCAGATCGGCGACGCCCTGGCGACCTAGGGCCCGAAGCGTCGCGTAGACCGCGAAGCCGCGCGCACGGCGGGAGAACTCCGGGGTGTAATCCATCGGATCGCGGACCGACGACTCCGCGTGACTGAGATAGGCGGCCCGCACCTGCATCGAGGCTCGATGTTGCTCGGGCTGGGCGCAGAAGACCAGCCCGGAGTCGTACGGGACGTTGAGCCATTTATGCGCGTCGGTTGCCCAGGAGTCGGCGCGCTCGACGCCGGCAAGCAGATGTTTGAGGGCTGGAGTTGCACACGCCCACAAGCCGAACGCGCCGTCGACGTGCACCCAGGCGGAATGCCGGTGGGCGACGTCGACGATCGCGGCGAGCGGGTCGATACTCCCACCGTTCACGCAGCCAGCTTGGGCACAAACGATCGTCGGCGCCTCGCGCTCAGCCAACTCTCGTTCGAGATCGTGGACCAGCATCCGGCCGGTGTCGTCGGATTCGACGGTGACCAGGCAGTCCGTGCCGAGACCGAGGAAGCGGATCGCCTGGTCGATGGTGTCATGGTGGTCGCTGCCTGCCAGCACCCGAATGTGCGGCGCTCGCGCCAAGCCAGCGGTCTCGACGTTCCAGCCGGCGTGGGCGAGGACAGCGTGGCGGGCGGCCGCCAGGGCTGTGAAGTTGGCCATCATGGCGCCGGTCACGAAACCGACAGAGGCGTCTTCCGGAAGCCCGAGCAACTGGATGAGCCACTGACCGGCGATCTCCTCGACCACCGCAGCGGCCGGCGTCAAGAGGGACAAGCCGGCGTTCTGATCCCAAGCCGAGGCCAGCCAGTCCGCCGCGATACCCGCGGGCGTAGCGCCGCCGATGACGAATCCGAAGAAGCGGCCGCTCTGGGTTGTGACGAGTCCGGGTTCGGCCGCTCGGACCAAAGCCTCGATGACCTCCGCGGCATCGATACCTTCCTCCGGCAGCTCGCCGCCCAGGCTGGTCAGCAAATCCGACCGGGGGACGCTGGCGCCCACCGGGCGGACCGGCAGCCCGTGAAGGAAATCCATCGCGGCGCGGGCGGCTGCTTCGAGCGGTTTATCCCAGTCGGGTGTTTCCACGAGCGACCCCTTTTCCCCCGAGGTAATCGTAGGGTGTGAGCTGTGTCGTCGTCCCAGCGAGAACGCAGCTATATCCCGGTCGCGAACCCGGCTGATCGTCCGCGCAAGAACCGATCGACCGTGCGGGTCATTCTCATCAACGATGACCGGACATTGCTGTTCGAGGACAGCGATCCCGGTGTTCCCGACGCTCGTTGGTGGGTCACACCTGGCGGCGGCGTCGACGACGGTGAGACCGAGCTTCAGGCCGGAATTCGAGAAGTTGCCGAAGAAACGGGCTGCGTGCTGACCGAACAGGATCTGCTCGGCCCGATTGCGGTCCGGCACGTAGTGCACGGCTACTCCGATCAAGTGCTCGAACAGGACGAGTCCTTCTACCTCGCGATGGTCTCCCCGTTCGAGGTCGACATCACCGAGCACACCGAGGACGAGAGAATCACCATCAAGCAGTACCGCTGGTGGTCCCACGACGAGCTCCGGCACACAAGCGAGTGGATTTGGCCGCAGGAGCTGGTCGAGCTGTGGTCAGTCGCTGGCCGGCCCGACTCGTGGCCCATCGATCTCGGTACCCAGGAAGAGTCGACCGTCCTCGACGTCCACTGACCGGCCGAAGGGTCGCCATCAAATATTCGTGGACACCATGTCGAGGTGGTCGAAGCTGACCGGTTCAACCGCGATCGCTCCGGCCGGTTGATGCGGGAAGGGCCTCCGGGGCTCCCGTACGCCGGCGCCGCCATCAAGATCGTCAGGCCGGCTCGGCGGCGGCAGGTCTGGAAAGCCGGGCCCGCGCGTCCCCCTCAGCGGAGAACGGGCAGCAATTGCCGCGCGGCGTTGACGTTCGACGCGCTTGGCCGCCCGTCGAGCGCGTTGCTCGGTCTTGTCCGCCATCGTCCCTCCCGGAATGGCTCCTTGCATCGAGGGTAGCTGCGTCAGTCGGCGGAGAGGGCGTCCGCGGCGTCGAGAATGCGGTAGGCGTAGCCCTGCTCGGCAAGAAAGCGCTGGCGGTGAGCGGCGAAGTCGGTGTCGACGGTGTCCCGGGCGACCACGGCGTAGAAGCGCGCCGTCGTGCCCGCCGACTTGGGCCGGAGCAGACGGCCCAGCCGCTGCGCCTCCTCCTGCCGTGAGCCGAAGGCCCCGGACACCTGGATGGCCACCTGCGCGGTCGGCAGATCGACTGAAAAGTTGGCGACTTTGCTCACCACCAGCAAGTCAACCTCGCCCTGTCGGAATGCTTCGTAGAGCTTCTCGCGCTGCCGTACGGTCGTGTCCCCGGTGATCAACGGCGCGGCCAGTCTGGTCGCCAACTCCTCCAACTGATCCACGTATTGGCCTATCACCAATGTCGGCATGCCGCGATGCTTGCCCACGAGGTCCACGACCAGGTCAGTCTTCGACTCGGCGCTGGCGGCTAGGCGGTACTTCATGTCCGGCTCTGCTACGGCGTAGGTCATCCGCTCCGCCTCGGTCAGTGTGACTCGCACTTCCACGCAGTCCGCGGGTGCGATGTAGCCCTGGGCTTCGATGTCCTTCCATGGCGAGTCGAAGCGCTTCGGGCCGATCAAGGAGAACACGTCGCCCTCGCGGCCATCCTCCCGAACCAGTGTGGCGGTCAGGCCCAGCCTTCGCCGGGCCTGGAGGTCCGCAGTCATCCGGAACACCGGTGCCGGCAGCAGATGCACCTCGTCGTAGATGATCAGGCCCCAGTCACGCGCGTCGAACAGGTCGAGGTGCGGATGAACGCCGCCGCGCTTGGTCGTGATGACTTGGTAGGTGGCAATGGTGACCGGCCGGATCTCCTTCTTCGCGCCCGAGTACTCCCCGATCTCGTCGTTGGTGAGCGTGGTTCGCTTGATCAACTCGTCCCGCCACTGCCGGGCCGAGACCGTGTTTGTGACCAAGATCAGCGTGGTGCACTTCGCCCGGGCCATGGCGGCGGCGCCCACGATGGTCTTCCCCGCGCCACACGGAAGCACGACAACGCCGGATCCGCCGTGCCAGAACGAGTCGGCCGCTTGATGTTGGTACGGGCGCACAGACCAGCCCGACTCGTGCAGGTCGATCGGGTGTGCCTCACCGTCGACGTAGCCCGCTAGGTCTTCTGCCGGCCAGCCCAGCTTGAGAAGTATCTGTTTGAGATGGCCTCGCTCCGACGGATGGACGACCACGGTTTCCGGATCCAGTTGAGCTCCGACCAGCCCTTTGACCTTTGCGCTGCGCAGCACTTCGGTGAGCACCGGCCGGTCGTTGCTGACCAAGATCAATCCAGCTGTGGGATCCTTCTCGATCCGCAGCCTGCCGTAGCGGTCCATGGTGTCCGCCACCTCGACCAGGAGCGAGGTCGGCACGGGGTAGCGGCTGAAGCGCAGCAGGGCGTCCACCACCTGCTCGGCGTCATGACCGGCGGCCCGCGCGTTCCAGAGGCCAAGCGAACTCAGCCGGTAGGTATGAATATGCTCAGGAGAACGTTCGAGCTCGGCAAACGGAGCGATGGCAATCCGGCACGCCTCCGCGTCAGGATGATCCACTTCGAGCAGTAGCGTGCGATCGGACTGAACGACGAGCGGCCCGGTGGCAGACGGGACGCTGCCCATCAACCATCCTCGTTCGACTTGTGAGGCTGATCGCTGGGCTTGCTACTCGGCTTGCCCTTGCCAGGAGCGGTCGGCGTCCCAGACGGGGAGGCGGTGGGTTCTGAGGAGGGTTCCGGCGTGGGTTCCGGCGTGGGCTCCGGCGTGGGTCTCCGGCGTCGGCCTCGTCACCAGAACGCTCTGCGCCGTCTTGCTCAGGTTGCCGGCCGCATCCAGCGCTTTGAGCTGGATGACGTGCTGGCCGAGGTCGTCGTTGAACCATTTCACCGTCACCTCAGTGTCGGCAGTGGTTGCCACCGCGAAGCCGTCGAGCCAGAGGCGATAGCCGACCACGCCCGTATCGTCCCGGGCGGGTGCCCAGCGCACGGTCAGCTCCGTCGGAGTCACCGACCCGAACCGGATACCGCCGACGCGATCCGGAGGCGTCTCGTCCCGGTTACTCTGACGAGGGTCGAACGCCGTTGCGCCCGAACGGCTGGGATTGGGATTGGGCTTCAGCTCCGTCGCCGATCGGCTGGTCGACTCATCGGTGCTGTTCGCCGGCTCGGGACTCGGCGATGTTTCCGCAGCTGCGCTCGGCGTCGCTCGGCCTGTTGACTGCACCGCCACCGGTTCGGCCGTGGTCGACAGACGAGAGATCTGCTGCTCATCGGAAGCTCGTGAGCCCGCCTGATCGGGAGACCTCGCCACGCTCGGAGCGAGATAGAGGCCCGCCACACCGAATGCGCACGTGCCGACGACCAGGAATCGTCTGATCGTCACGGGGCGCACAGGCCCCATTCTAGTGGTAGGGGCGGTACAGCCGATCTCTAAATTGGTCGCACCGCCGAGATGCGGGATAGCGGAATGCTGACCACCTGGTCGCTCTGCCGGTCCAGACCCCGTACTGTGCCCGCCGCGAGATCGAGCGGCCTCAGCACCCGTTCTGCCGGACTACCGTCGGACGATACATACGCTACGTGCACGGGCCGCTCCTCGCGGGTGGCCTCGGCCAGTTCGGCGGCCGCAGCGCCGGCTGACTCTGCGGAGAGGATGGTCGCGGCGGCCGCTGCCATTGAGAGGGACGAAGTGGTCGGCCGAATGACCGGCGTCCGGGCCCGCAGCTCGGTCGGCACTGTTCGAGCCAGGCCGCGGTCGTCTTCGACCGTCGGCCGATGGCCCAATTCCTGAAGAAGCTGGAGCAACTCTTCCGGTTCGGCGGCCGCTGCGAGCACCCCGGGCGCCAATTCCCGCAGCCGGTACGTCCCCGCTGCCGGGTGCCGAAGAAGAGCAGTCGCGTCGGCCGGATCGTCCAGTCTGACGTACGAGGCGGCCGTGCCGATCCGGACGCTACCGTGGCGGCGAGCGACGTCATCGACGAGGTACGCGAGCGGCTGCGGTATGCCGGTGGTCGAGTGGCGGCTCAACCACTCGAAGATCTGCGCCGAGCTCCACCCGGCGTCGTATGCGCCGCGCAACGAATCGGCGCTGAACCGGAACACCCCACCGGCCCCTCGCGACTCCTGTTGGGCTAGCAGCCGCATGTCGTGTGCCACCTGATGGGTGAGGGGCCCGGGGGCCACCGCAGTCAGGTCGGCCTGAACGATGATCTCCTCGATCGGCTGCGGGAACAGATCGACCAGATGCCGTGGCGTCGGCTCCCCCGAGTCGTTGAGAAATGCGTAGCTGGACACAGCGTCCAACGCCACCAGACCGAGCCGGCCCGCCTCGGCCCAGATCAGATCCACCACGCGCTGGGCTTCGCCGAATGTCCGACGCAGCCGGGGGCGGTGCCAGCTGGCTGCGGCCGCCAAGGTCGCGCGATCCACGGTGGTGCCTGGCCCGCCGGCCCGCACCAAATCCATGATCAACCTGCGCAGCGACGACGCGCCCGGTGCCGCTGCCTCCGGCCCCAGCGAATGTGCCCCGACCTCTGCGGAACGCGACGGCAGCCGATCCACCGCCTGCCAGCCGTCAATGATCATCCGCCAACGCTGAAGCGGTTCGAGCGACAGCCAGCGGTCGTAGCCCGCCGTGGGCAGGAGGCGGTTCGCGGCCCCCGTACCCACCAGGCCGGCCGCCGCCGCGCACTCGATCACGAAGCTGGCCGAGGCCACGTCGGTGCCGAGGGTGCGCGCCAAGCCGACAATGTCGCGGCTGCCCAGACCTCCGGTACGCAGTAGGCGATGAGCCGTCGCCTGGATCGTGTACACGGCCAGTTCGACGTCGTAGATCAGGCCGAAGGCGGCGCCAGCCGCCGCCTGGTCGACCTGGCCGAGGTCGCGACTTCCGCCGGTGATCGCGGGCGGGTCGGCCGGCACCGGTTCAGCCGAGAACCGGCCGCCGCGGACGTGCCACGCCACCTCACGCGGCAAGATCACCGTCTCGGAGTCCAGAGGCCGCAACAACCGGTGTGCGAGCAGCTGCTCGATCGGCGTTTCCGCCGCCGACGGATCGACCTTCCGGTCCGCCCGCCGAAGCGCTCCCGACGGGGACCAGCTGAGCTTCTCCAGCACCGGCCGTACGGACTGATCACAGCCGGCCAGCGCAGCCTCGATCTCGCGGACGCTGAGCGCTCGGGGAGAGGCTGGCGCTAGGCCCCCGGGGTAAGGCTCGTACGAGGTACGAACTCCCCGAACCAGGTGCAGTTGATCATCGGAGCCCCAGAGCAGCGCGAGCGAACGCAGCTGATCCACTGCCTCGCTGACTCGAGAGCGAGGCTGGCCAATCAGCTCGGCCAGTCCGGCGGTGGTGCATGGATCTGGCAGCGCCGCAAGCCCTTCGGAGACCAACCGGAGGAAGGCATTGAGATGCTCCAGGGCGCGGGTCAGAGACACGGTGGTCGTGGCCCGGCTCGCCAGCTCGGCGAGGTCGCGTGGCACGGGCTCGCCGAGATCACCGCGCTGTTCCAGCAGTACGGTCAGCCGATCGAGGTCGAAGGTCCGCAACGCCTCGGTCAGGGTGCGCGGCTCGGGATTTCTCCTCAGCCCCATGGCGACGGAGGACGGGACTGCTCGGCGGCTCGGCGTTTGAGTTCGCCACGGGCAATAAGCGACACGGCGAGCAGCACCAACCAGCAGATGATCAGGGACCAGAGGCCGACGGAGGACCACCAGTCAGCAAAGGAGGCCGGAATGTTCAAGACACCGAGAACCGCGACGAAGCCGAGCACGAAGAACCCGCTCATAAAGGCCCGACGCGCCTGGGGAACGCCAACCTCCATCCGGCTGGAGAGCGCGAACGCAACGCCGAGCATGATCGGAGACACCAGATAGACGAGGCCACCGATCGCCAACGAGATGTAGACGCCGGGCGTGACGGCGTTGAGCACGTGCTTAATCGTCACCTGTGTGTCAGGGACAGGTTGAGGTGATGGCGGGGGTGTGAACCATGCAGCGGTGCCGGGTGCAGGAAAGCCGTTCGCCGATGGTGTTGGGCCGGCTGTCGGAATCAGCGGCTCGGTGGGTGCTGGCCACGGTGACGCGTCACGAGCGGACTCCAGGGCTGGCCCCGGACCCGGCACCGCTGCTACCGGCGAAGCAGGCCACTGACCGGTCGGCGGACCCGACGGTCGGGCCCAGTGAGCTGCACCCCACGCCGAATCCGCCGAGGTCAGGGCGGTGGTGACGACCTCGAACGGCTCCGCGGGGTCACGAGGCGCTTCGATTGGTGGTACCAGACGCTCCAGCGGTGCGACAGGAGCCGCCGGGTCGGCGAAAGCGGGCCGTTCCTTCGGTGCGGCGGAGGGTTGCTCGACGCTGGGCGCGGCGGACAGTGGTGGTGTCGTGGGCTCAGCGAATGCGTCCGGGCGCACCAACGGCGCGTACTCCGGCCCGTCCTTCCACGTCGCCATGGCGACCATCGTAGTTTGCGGGTCCGCCGGAGCAGTTACGCTTGGCGCCGGTGGGAACCAGGACAAGCGAGGATTATGACGTGCCTGTTGGCAGGGTGAGGTTTTACGACGCCGAGAAGGGTTTCGGCTTTCTAACCAAGGATGACGGTGGCGACGTGTACGTACGCGCCTCCGCCCTCCCAGCTGGCGTGACCACCCTCAAGCCCGGTCAGAAGGTCGAATTCGGGGTGGTCGAGGGTCGCAGGGGAGAGCAGGCGCTGTCGCTGCGGCTGATTGAACCGCCACCGTCGCTGGCCAAGGCCCACCGCAAGCCGCCCGAGCAGATGACGGTGATCGTTGAGGACTTGATCAAGATGCTCGACGGCGTCGGCAACACCTTCCGGCGCGGAAAGCATCCGGATTCACGCACCGGAACCAAAGTGGCCACCGTACTCCGGGCGGTCGCCGACGAACTCGAGCTTTAGTCCATGCCTCCACCTGCACGCAGTGCCAAGATCGACGCTCTGTGCGAGGCAGCCGTCGAGCTCGCCCACGAGGCGGCGCTCGAGGCAGCCGGGGGAATGGGAGTCGGTGATTATCTGGGCTGCCGAGCCGAAGGCGAGCGGGTGGTCAGCCACGACTTTGCCTGCCCGCATCCCGGATACCGGGGCTGGCGGTGGTCGGTGACCGTCGCGCGCGCGTCCCGCGCCAAGACGGTCACCATGAACGAGGTCGTGTTGCTGCCCGGCGAGGGCGCGTTGCTGGCCGCGTCGTGGTTGCCGTGGACCGATCGGATTCAGCCGGGTGACGTAACGCCCGGAATACTGATGCCGTCCCCCGAGGAGGACCCGCGGCTCGAACCTGGTTACACCGGTGGAGAGCAGGCTGGCGATTCCGATCCGGCTGAGGAGAGCCTGGTCCGCACGGTCGTCGCCGAGCTGGGTCTCGGGCGTGAGCGCGTGCTGTCATTCGTCGGTCGGCAGGAGGCCATCGAGCGCTGGCTCGCCGGTCGGGGTGGCCCGGACAACGAGATGACCCGGTTGGCACCCGACGTTTGCGAAACCTGCGGCTTCTTCGTTCGGCTGCAAGCCAGCATGGGCGTGCTCCTTGGCGCATGCACCAACGCCTACTCACCATCCGACGGGTCGGTCGTCAGCATCGACCACGGATGCGGTGCCCACTCGAGTGTCGCGGCGCAAAAGAGGGACGAGTTACCAGGTCCGGTGTGGGAAACGATCGAATGGGATGAGTCCACCTCGCTCTTCGATTGACCCCATCTCAAGACGGTTGGCGTCAAGCATCTGAGTTTGTAAGCGCATCTTTTTAGCCCAGAAGCGCCCGAATTAGCCCAGAAGCGCCCGAATGAGGGTTCGACACGCAGCAATTAACCAGCTTGTGACAGGTGAGGGTCCCTGGGGAGTTGCTTTAAGGCTCTTGATTGAGTTTTCATAACGGTGGAGAGGTGAGCTAGCAGCCACGGGGGGCTGCATGTAATGGGGGCTGGGGACCCCTGAGGAAGTGGACAGCCGTCATGGCGATCCTTGATGTCACGACCCCCGACGTAGTAAGCCGCGGTGCTCTCCTTCAGATAGTCAGGCTTGCCGATCGGCTCGGTACCCCAAAGGCAACGACCGTCCGGTGGATGCTGCGTCTCGTCACCTTTCTCCTGATGTTTTCAGCGACGTTCATCGGTGTGCAGCTGGCGATGAGCGCGCCCAGCGTGTCGCCCGTTGCGGTAAACAGCCACCCGACCGACGCCGATTCCACAACGTGACAGCGATAGCTCGGGTGCGCGCCAGGCGGATTCGGCCTGCCGCAAGCTGGATTCTGGGCCTGTTGATGCTCGGCCTCGTCGCCGCGGTCGTCATGGGAGTCCTCTTCCCAGATCCACCGGAGGCCTTCGACGTGGCTCTGGTGGCGCATGTCACGGGCATGGCGGCGGGTTACGGCGCCGCCGTGATGTTGTTGATCATGTCGCGAACGCCCGTGTTCGAGCGCGTGGTGGGCGCGGACAAGTTGGCGCGCTGGCACGGCATCGCTGGACCGGTCGTGATCGGTCTGACCGTGGCTCATGCGGTGACGGCGCTGGTGGCTTGGGCGCAGGTCCGCGGGGACGGCCTGTGGTCGGCTTGGCACGAGGTGTCCTCATGGCCCGGGCTTGTGACGGCGGCCCTGGGTACCGGCCTGCTGCTGGGAATCGGGATCGCCTCCATGCGGTGGGTTCGTCGGCGGCTGTCGTACGAGGTGTGGCATCTGTGTCACCTGCTCGCATATCTGGCCGTCGGCCTGGGCTTCACCCATCAGCTGGCCGGTCCGGCGCTAGCTGGCCAGCGGTGGTTGCAGATCGCCTGGAGCCTGCTCTACACCTATACCTTCGCGGTGGTGCTGCGTTATCGGGTGCTGCAGCCGCTGCACCAGCTGTGGCGCCACCGACTGCACGTCGAACAGGTGGTCCGTGAGTCCGACGATGTGGTCAGCGTGCTGATGCGCGGCGATCATCTCGACGAGCTGCGGGCCGAACCGGGACAGTTCTTCCGCTGGCGCTTCCTGACCCTTTCCCACTGGCGATCAGCGTTTCCCTTCTCGCTTTCTGCGCCCCCCACCGGTCACCGCCTCCGGATCACCATCAAGGCCCTCGGCCTCGGTTCGCGTTCCATGCAGGACCTGAGTCCGGGTGACCTCGTCCTGGCTGAAGGCCCGTACGGGGCCCTGACCGGGCGGCGGCGCCGCCGGACCAAGGTGCTGCTGATCGCCGGCGGCGTCGGTATCACTCCGATGCGAACCCTCTTCGAGACGCTCGACGTCCCGGGGGAGGATGTCACGCTGATCTACCGTGCGGCGCGGGAGACCGATCTCGTGCTCAAGCACGAGCTGGACGAGGTCGCAAAGCAGAAACGCAGCCGAGTGATCTATCTCACCGGCCCCTCGTCCGACCCGGCGAACCAGCTGACCGCCCACTCGTTGCACAGCTTGGTCGGCACCCTCCGCGACCATGACATCTATCTCTGCGCTTCATCCAGGCTGTCGGCCGCACTGCGAGAGAGCCTGCTCCGCAGCGGGTTTCCCCGACGGCAGCTGCACGAGGAACGTTTCGCCTTCGGACCGTGATCCACGCCCGCGCCACGAGACACTGCTGCAACTCAGCTGGCTCTACGATGCGGGGTCATGGTGACGAAATCTCCCAAGGCCGCCCCCATCGAACGCGACACCACGTCGGTCAGCGCCTTTGATGCGTACTTTCGGATTACCGAGCGCGGGTCCACGGTAAGCCGGGAGATTCGCGGGGGCCTGGTGACCTTCTTCACGATGGCCTACATCATCGCGCTCAACCCGTTGATCATCGGTACCGCTCCGGACGGTTCCGGGAATCTGCTCGGCGGTCTGCCGTACAAGGATGGCGCCGGAGCGGTGATCGGCGCAAACGTCAGCACCGCCCTCACCATGGTGGCGGCCGCTACTGCTTTTGTGGCCGGCGTGATGACGATTTTGATGGGTGTGATCGGGCGCTTTCCGATCGGCCTCGCGACGGGCCTCGGGCTCAACGCTTTGCTCGCCTTCACCATCGCGCCCAGAATGACGTGGCCGCAGGCGATGGGGCTCATTGTGCTCGAAGGTCTGATCATCGCTCTGCTCGTATTGACGGGTTTCCGAACAGCAGTGTTCCGGGCCGTCCCGCGATCACTGCGCGTCGGTATCTCGGTCGGCATTGGATTGTTCATCACCTTCGTCGGATTGTTCGACGGAGGGATCGTCCGGAAGCCGGCCGGTGCACCGCCCGTCGAGCTGGGCATCAACGGTTCCTTGATCGGCTGGCCGATGCTGGTTTTCGTGATCGGGCTGTTCGCGATCGCGATCTTGTACGCCAAGCGCGTCAAGGGCGCCATATTGATCTCCATACTCGCCGCCACCCTGGTCGCGGTGATCATCGAACTGATCACCGACGTGGGCGCCAAATCGGTGGACAATCCGTCGGGCTGGGCGCTGAACGTCCCGAAGTTCTCCGACTTCATTTCGCTGCCCAACCTCAAATTGATCGGTGACGTAGACGTCTTCGGCGCCTTCGGATCGTCGGCCTCGGGCGGCTTCCGGGCCAGCGTGTTCCTGCCCTTGGTGCTCTTGATCTTCTCGCTGCTGCTGGCGGACTTCTTCGACACTATGGGCACCGTGGTTGCGGTCGGCGCCGCGGGAAACCTGCTCGACGAGCGTGGTCACCCGCCCAATCTGGGACCGATCTTGATGGTGGACTCACTGGCCGCGGCGGCTGGTGGTGTCGGATCCGTGTCGTCGAACACCGCCTACATCGAGTCCACGGCCGGGGTTGCCGAGGGCGCACGTACGGGGCTCGCGTCCGTGGTCACCGGAATCGGCTTCCTGCTGGCCATGTTCTTCGCACCCTTGATCAACATCGTGCCGTCAGAGGCCGCGACCCCAGCACTGGTCTTTGTCGGATTCTTGATGATGTCCCAGGTGACCAAGGTCAACTGGGACGAGCATCGAAGAGGGCCTGCCTGCCTTCCTCACCATGGTCTTGATGCCGTTCACCTTCTCGATCACCATCGGCATCGGGGCCGGCTTCATCGTCCATGTGCTGTTGAAGCTCGTGCTCGGTAAGGCTCGCCAGGTGCATCCGCTGCTCTACGTGGTCGCCGGCGCCTTTGTCGTCTACTTCATCCAGGGCCTGATCAGCAAGCTCGTCAGCTAGCGCCACCGCCAGTCCGAACGGAGGTCGCTGATTCTTTAGCCTTGCTTATTAGCAATGCTAAGTATATTGTCGATAGGTGAACGGACCAGGAGTGAGAAGCGCCAGGCCGGATCTGGCGGGTCGCGACCTGCGGACCATTGCCGGGCTGGCCAGTGCGCTGCGGCCGTCGGTGCTCCGACTGGGCCGTCGGCTCCGGCAGCTGCGCGACGACTCGCTCGACCTCAATACGAACCAGCTTTCGGCGATGTCGGTGCTGCTGAACTCTGGCGACCAGCTGATGGGGGAGCTGGCCGCAGCGGAGAAGGTTCAGCCGCCGTCCATGACGAGGATCGTCAACGGTCTTGAACAACGCGGCTACGTGGTCCGACGGCCGCACCCGCAGGATGGCCGGCAGTGCCTAGTCGGACTGACTCCCGCCGGTCTTGAGGTGTTACTGGCCAACCGGCGGCGCCGGGACGCCTGGTTGGCAGCGCGGATAGCAGAACTGAGCCCGGTGGAACGCGACGTGCTCCGCCAGGCCGTCGCGATCTTGGACAAGGTGAATTCGAGATGAGTGCGGATACAGATGCGGTGAGCTTGTCGAACCGCGGCGCTTCGACAGGCTCAGCGAAGGTCCCGTCGGCGAGCTCCGGGCACGGAGGCCGTGGTGGCATGTTCAGCGCCCTGGCCAACCACAACTACCGGATCTACCTGAGCGGGTCGTTCGTGTCCAACATCGGCACCTGGATGCAGCGGGTCGCCCAGGACTGGCTCGTGCTGGAGCTCTCCGGAGGTTCAGGGGTGGCGATCGGCATCACCACCGGCCTGCAGTTCCTGCCGATGCTCTTGCTTTCGCCATACGGCGGCCTGATCGCCGATCGCTTCGACAAGCGACAGGTGCTGAAGATCACCCAGCTCTGGCTTGCGCTCTGCGCGGCGACTCTCGGGGTGCTGGCGATCTCCGGCCTCGCCGTGACCTGGCATGTCTACTTGCTGGCGCTGCTCTTCGGAGTCGGTACCGCCTTCGACAACCCCGCCCGGCAAGCCTTCGTGCCGGAGGTGGTCGGCGCCGAGCACCTGCCGAACGCGATCGGTCTCAACTCCGCCGCGTTCCACGCGGCTCGCATCGTCGGGCCTGCGGTTGCCGGCTTGGTGATCGCAGCAGTCGGCAGCGGCTGGGCGATCCTCGGCAACGGAGTCACGTACGCCGCCTTCATTGCTGGCCTCTTGTTGATCGACGCCCGCCGGTTGAGGGCCTCGCCGCGGGTCGAGCGAGCCAAACGACAGATCCGCGACTCGGTCCGCTATGTCCGTAGTCGTTCCGACCTGGTGCTGGTGCTGTCCATCATCTTCTGCGTCGGCACCTTCGGCATGAACTTCCAGATGACGTCAGCCTTGATGGCTCAGCAGGAGTTCCATCGTGGCCCTCAGCAGTACGGCATCCTCGGCACGTTCATGGCGGTTGGCTCGCTCGGCGGAGCCCTGCTCGCCGCGCGCCGGCGGCATGCACCCAGCGCGGCCTTCCTCGTGACCATGGCCGTTGCCTTCGGTGTGTTGGAAGTCGTGGCCGGCCTGATGCCCACGTATTGGAGCTACGCCGCGGTACTGCCGGTACTCGGGCTCGCCGCCCTGCTTACCCTCACCGCCTCTAACGCGTCCGTCCAGCTGCGTGTCGACCCGGCCCAGCGCGGGCGAGTGATGGCCCTTTACATGATGGTGCTCCTTGGCGGGACTCCTATCGGCGCGCCGCTGCTGGGCTGGGTTGGCGAGGTGCTCGGTGCCCGCTGGACCCTGATCGGTGGTGGAGCGCTGACCGTGCTGGGTGTGATCTTGTCCGTTCTGCTGGTCCGTCGCCGGCGCCGGTAGGCGCCCGGGCGGTTCTCGCATCGCGCCGCGCGGAAAGGGTGAAGACTGGTCAGGTGGCGCACGTCTATCTGAGTTTTCGGCGCGAGGAGAGCGAGGACGTCGCGACACTGCTGGCCGAGCGGCTTGGCGGGCATTTCGAGGTCTTGGTCGATGCTCCGGCTGTCGAGCCGGAGAGCGCCGTTTCTCAGGCAGACGTCGTCGTCGCGGTCATCGGCGCACGCTGGACCGACATCATGGCGCGGCACCGGTTCCAGGGGAGCAGCGACCGCGTGAGCGCTGAGATAGCAGCTGCGCTTCGGCGAGGGGCGCTGGTCATCCCCGTCCTGGTCGACGGTGCTCGGCTGCCGACTTCCACGGAACTGCCGGAGACACTGGCCGGACTGGCCGGCAAGCGGGCGGTGATTGTCGGAGCGGATTCGTTCACCTCCGACTCGTCCCAGCTCATCTCTGCGATCGAACTCCGGGTTCCCGAGCTGCACCGGGAGCCGACGTCCGCCCAAGACAAGGAGACTGCGCGCCACCGCCGGATCACCGAGCTGCAGGATGGAATCAGGGCTGCGGCCGATGTCAGCGACTGGCAGACCGTGCTCAATCTTGGCTCCGAGCTCACGTCCCTCGGTCCGGCCAACGACGATCCCGATGGACTCGTGACGATGGCACGCCAGCGCCTGGCCGAAGCTCGGCGCCGCCGATTGAGCTCTAACCCTGACCTGGGAATCGAGGACCAGGCTGCTCGAGGGTTCAAGGACGCGAACGACGAGCCGCCGCCACCGTCGTCAGCCGCCGCGACACCCGCCGACAAGTCACCGCAGCAGCGGTTCAAGTCCTCAATCGTGCCGTTGATTGTTCTTGTCGTGGCGATCATCGTTGTCGTGCTTGTGCTGCTCACGATCTGAGGGGCGCCGTCTCCCACCCGTAGGCTCACGGCATGACGACGCCGATCGTGACTGTCCGTGGTGAGGCGCAGCTGGAGGTGCCACCCGATCTCGCCACTCTCGCCTTCACCGTCCACAGCACAGGAGACTCCGCTGAGACGCCCCGCGAGGAGCTGGCGAAGGCGTCCGCACGGATCCGCGACTTGTTGGCAGAGCACGCGACGGCCATCGAACGCTCGAGTACCAGCGGGTTGCACGTCGCGCCAATCTTTTCTCGGCGCGGAGGAACCAAGATCACGGGCTATCGGGGCAGCTTCTCGACGCAAATCGTCGTGCACGACCTCGACGCGCTCTCTGCGCTGGTTTTCGCCCTCACCCCGCTGCCCAACAGCCAGATCGACGGTCCCTGGTGGTCGCTGCGACGCGACAACGCCGCGTTTCGCACCGTCCGTCTGGACGCGATCGCGGACGCCCGGCGTCGAGCCGATGACTACGCCGCCGCGTTCGGTGCATCGGTCGCCGATCTGGTGGAGGTCTCCGATCTCGACACAGGGTTCCCAGGTGGACGTGAGATGCGCACCTTTGCCATGGCGAAAGACGTTGCCGACGAGGCCGCCTTCGAGTTCGAGCCGGCCACCCAAACGGTGTCCGGTCAGGTGACCGTACGGTTCGCCATCACCACACCCGATCTCCAGCCCGTATCGGGGCAGTAACAAACGGTCGATAGCCTCAACGCATGTTCGCCAAGGTTCTGGTCGCCAACCGAGGTGAGATTGCGGTCCGCGCCTTTCGCGCCGCGTACGAGCTCGGCGTGCAGACCGTCGCCGTGTTCCCGTACGAGGATCGCAACGCGGTGCACCGCATCAAGGCCGACGAGGCCTACGAGATCGGCGAGCGCGGCCATCCCGTCCGGGCCTACCTCGACGTAGAGGCGATGATCCAGGCGGCACGACAGGCCGGCGCCGATGCGATCTATCCCGGTTACGGATTCCTCAGCGAGAATCCAGAGCTGGCTCGGGCGTGTGTGGAAGCCGGGATCACCTTCATCGGGCCGCCCGCCGATGTGCTGGAGCTGGCCGGCAACAAAGTGCGGGCGATCGACGCGGCCAGGGCCGCCGGATTGCCCACCCTCAAGTCGACCCCGCCCTCGGCTGACCTGGAGGAGTTGCTGGCCGGTGCGGAGGACATCGGCTTCCCGGTCTTCGTCAAGGCGGTCGCAGGAGGCGGGGGGCGTGGGATGCGCCGGGTCGACGATCCAAGCGAGCTGCGAGAGGCCGTCAGCGCGGCCATGCGGGAGGCGGAGGGCGCCTTCGGCGACCCGACCGCCTTCATTGAGCAGGCCGTGGGCCGGCCGCGGCACATCGAGGTGCAGATCCTCGCCGATCAGCACGGCAATACCCTGCATCTCTTCGAGCGGGACTGCTCGGTGCAGCGGCGGCACCAGAAAGTCGTCGAGATCGCGCCCGCGCCCCACATCTCCGATGAGTTGCGGCAGGCGCTCTGTAGCGACGCCGTTCGCTTCGCCGAGTCGATCAACTATTCGTGCGCTGGCACCGTGGAGTTTCTGGTCGAGACCGAAGGACCACGGGCCGGCCAGCACGTCTTCATCGAGATGAATCCGCGGATCCAGGTCGAGCACACGATCACCGAGGAGATCACCGACGTCGATCTGGTGCAGGCCCAGATGCGGATCGCCTCGGGGGAGACGCTTGATGATCTTGGTCTGTTCCAGGAGGAGATCCGGATCAACGGCGCTGCGCTGCAATGCCGGATCACCACCGAGGACCCGGCGAACGGGTTCCGGCCGGACACTGGCACGATCACCGCCTACCGGTCGGCGGGCGGGGCAGGGGTGCGGCTGGACGGCGGCACCGTGGACACCGGCGTCGAGATCAGCGCCCACTTCGACTCGATGCTGGTCAAGCTGATCTGCCGGGGGCGGACGTTCGAGGCCGCCGTGTCCAGGGCGCGGCGGGCACTGGCCGAGTTTCGGATCCGCGGGGTCAGCACCAACATTCCTTTCCTGCAAGCGGTCCTGGAAGATCCGGCCTTCCTCGCTGGGGACGTGTCGACCTCCTTCATCGAAGAGCGACCCGAGCTGCTGACCACCCACATACCAGCCGACCGTGGCACCCGGCTGCTGCGCTGGCTGGCCGAGGTGACGGTCAACAAGCCGTACGGTGACCCGCCGACCCGACTGGATCCAAAGGTCAAGCGGCCAGTTGGGGTGGACCTGACCAGGCCGTCACCGCACGGCTCCCGGCAACGGCTTCTCGATCTTGGTCCGGTCCAGTTCTCGGCCGAACTGCGGGCGCGGACGAACGTCGAGGTCACTGACACCACCTTCCGCGATGCTCACCAATCACTGCTGGCCACCCGGGTGCGCACCAAGGACCTGATCCGGATCGCGCCGTATGTCGGGCGGACCACACCCGAACTGTTCTCGGTCGAATGCTGGGGTGGCGCGACGTACGACGTGGCGTTGCGGTTCTTGTCGGAGGATCCCTGGGAGCGTCTCGCGGCGCTCCGCTACAACATGCCGGGTCTGTGCCTGCAGATGCTGCTGCGTGGCCGGAACACGGTCGGCTATACGCCGTATCCCACCAAGGTGACGACGTCCTTCGTGGCCGAGGCGGCCGAGGTCGGCATCGACATCTTCCGGATTTTCGACGCGCTCAACGACGTCGAGCAGATGCGGCCGGCCATCGAGGCGGTTCTGGAGACCGATTCCACAATCGCCGAAGTTGCGCTCTGCTACACCGGCGACCTCAACTCGCCGAAGGAGGATATCTACACCCTCGACTACTACCTGCGGCTGGCCGAGCGCATCGTCTCGGCCGGGGCGCACATCCTGGCGATCAAGGACATGGCGGGTTTGTTGCGTCCGCCGGCCGCGCGAAAGCTGGTGTCTGCGTTGCGCGATGCGTTCGACCTGCCCGTGCACCTGCACACGCACGACACCGCTGGAGGGCAGCTCGCGACGCTGCTATCCGCGGTCGACGCCGGGGTTGATGCAGTCGACGTGGCGAGTGCGCCGATGGCGGGGACCACATCGCAGGTGCCGGCCTCGGCACTCGTGGCCGCGTTGGAGAACACCGAACGGGCGACCAATCTTGATCTTCGCGCGGTGATGGACCTGGAGCCGTACTGGGAGGCGATGCGCAACGTCTACAAGCCTTTCGAGTCGGGACTGCCCAGCCCGACCGGGCGCGTTTACGATCATGAGATTCCGGGCGGGCAGCTGTCCAACCTGCGGCAGCAGGCGATCGCGCTCGGGCTGGGGGAAAAGTTCGAGCAGATCGAGGCGATGTACGCCGCGGCCAGCACCATCCTTGGCCGGCCGCCGAAGGTGACGCCGTCCTCGAAGGTAGTCGGCGATCTTGCCTTGCAGCTGGTCGCGGTAGGGGCCGATCCGGACGACTTCGCCGCCAATCCCCAGGACTATGACATTCCGGATTCGGTGATCGGCTTCCTCGGTGGTGAGCTGGGCGATCCGCCTGGCGGCTGGCCCGAGCCTTTTCGCACCAAGGCGCTGCAGGGCCGGACAGTGCCCATGCGCGATGTCGATCTGTCCGAGGACGACTCGGCCGCCCTGGACGACAAGGGAAGGGTGCGCCAGGAGACCCTGAACCGACTGCTGTTTCCTGGACCCACCAAGGAGTTCGAGGCAGCGCGAGACGCCTACGGCGACGTGGCCAGGTTGGACACGCTCGACTATCTGTACGGCCTGCGGCCGGGGGATGAGCACGTGGCCAAGATCGGCCGCGGCGTCAGTTTGATCTTGGGACTGGAAGCGATCGGGGGTCCTGACGAGCGCGGGATGCGCACGGTCATGTGCACCATCAACGGCCAGCTCCGACCGATCCGGGTCCGCGACAAGTCGATCAAGGTCGACATCAAGGCGGCCGAGAGGGCAGACCCGTCCAAGCCTGGCCACGTGGCGGCACCCTTCGCCGGAGTCGTGACCGTGACCGTGGCCGAGGGCGACGAGGTGAAGGACGGCTCGACGGTGGCCACGATTGAGGCGATGAAGATGGAAGCCGCGATCACTGCGCCGATCTCGGGCAAGGTTGAGCGGCTCGCCATCGGCGAAGTGACTCAAGTCGAGGGCGGCGACCTTGTTCTGGTGATCAACCCCTCCTGACTCACTCCTCGTGGCTTCTTACTGCCGGCGCGGCGGCCGCGGGATCCATCCCGGTACCGCCTCCTGGTAACGGCGATACGCCTCGCCGTAACGGTCAGCAAGCACGTGTTCCTCGTACAACTTGACGAAGGTGAGAAACGCGGCTGCCACGACGGCCGCGTAGATCAGAAGGGTCACTTGTCGCAGGAGTAGAGCTTGACCGATGATCACGGCCAGCACGGCGAGATACATCGGGTTACGTACCCACCGGTATGGTCCGGTGATCACGAGTTCTTCCGTTGGTGCTACCGGGGCTGGGGTTCCCAGGCCCTCCCACGCAAACCTGACGAAGGCATTCACGAGCACTGCTGCGCCAGCGACCATGATCAATACGCCGACGACCGCAAGGAGGGCCGATGCTGGCCAAACAGGACCGAACTCCCATCCAGTCAGCAGCCATGGCACCACACCGGCCACCACGCAGGGAGCGGCAATGAAGAAGACCGCGCTGCCGATGGCGGCCGCCGTCTTGGGCTTCAAGCGCTACTTCCGTTTTCGCAGGGCTTTTGCCGACTCCCTATTGTTCGCCTTCTGCAACGCCTTGACCAGCTCGTCCTTGCTCATCTTCGAGCGGCCTGCGATATCCAACTTGGTCGCCTGCTCGTAGAGGTGCTTCTTGGATGCATTGGCGTCCACACCGCCGGCCGTCGGCCGGTTCGTGTTGCGGTTGCCCTCCGCCTGCGCGTCTGAGGGGCCCTTCTTCTTCTTGGGCTCCCAGTGATCACCGACCTTCTCGTGGGTGTGTTTCAACGCACTGAACCCCACCTGGTTCGCTGCTCGCTCGTCGCCCTTGTAACTCTTGAGTGCCGAGTCGTGAGCCTTGGCGAAGGTCTTCTGCGCCTTCTTCTTCGAGCGCTGCAATGTGCTGGGCAGCTCGCTCTTCTTCACTTTCCCCGACTTCGTGATCTTCGGCATGCTTGCCTCCTAGCGTGAGGTCAGAACCATCGTCCCGATCAAGGGGCGGAATGACAAAAGGTTGCCGCCTATGGCGATATTGCCGTACGAACGCAGATCTAGGAAAGTGACTTCCCTTACCAGCCGCGAAGGTATGACCGGCCTGGGCACGGGACGACCTTGATTCGGCAGAGGCTCTTCCCTTGAGAAGATCGAGCCGCAAAGTGTCAGAGTCGATGAATATCTTCCCCTTACCTGATTGAGAAATCGGCCGGGGGAGCAATGATGATCACTGAAATACACCACGGTCCAGGCGTTATGCCGTGACGCTATGCCTGTCGCGCAAAGCGATCGATCTCGCCGGGTACCGCACGGGAGCACGTTCGCGTCGCCAAAGCTCTACGCCGGATGCCTACCGTGTTGGCCGCATTCCGTTCTGGCCGGTTGTCGTTCACGTCTCCGCCGACAGCCTCAGCCGACGGACCGAGCACGTTCCCTCGGGAACGTGCTCGTCGGCGCCGGGCACCGATCCGACCCGTCACATCGAGGGCATCGGACCGAACGAACTTGAAACGGCCTATGCCTCACAGACCCCGAGAAGCCGCGTGGGCTCAAGCGGCGACGGAGAAGTTCAGCCAGACTAGAACTTCAGGTGGCGCTCCTCGTCATCGCCCTTCATTGGGCTGTCGCCCTTCATGGCGGCGCTGGCGTCGCGTAGCGCGTCGGCAACGTCGTCACCGGCCTGCTTGGTTTCAGCACCAGCCTCCTCGGCGCGACCCTCGGCCTCCAGATCGGGGTTGTCCGTCGCATCGCCCGCTCCGGCCTTGGCCTTGCCGGTGAGTTCTTCTGCCTTGTTCGAGATCTTGTCTCCGAGACCCATGACATGTCCCCTTGGCTTAGGTGGGGCGGCTTTCGCCCGCTCTCCAGATCACGGTAACACCGCGCTGATAACCCAACCGGGATGGGCGGAACCGCCGCACTGCAGTCACCGGCATCACCGGGTTTCACGCCTTCGGCTCACTTCTGGGTTCTTCCGGAATCGGCCATCGGGCGCGTACGTGGGCAGGTGGTCGGCTCATGATCAATGGTGCTGGGCCGGAGTCTGACGCGCCACGCCGCGATACGTTGAGGCAGATCCATTTGGAACGGAGGCTGCCTTGACCAATTCACCGATTCTCGTCGGCCGAGGACCAACGCGAGTGATCGCCCTGTCGGGATGGTTCACCGATGCGGCGGGCTGGGGCAGCTTCCACGACTTGATCAACGCCGAGCAGCAGTCCTGGGCCTTCGTGAACTACCGGGGCTACGGCGATCGCAAAGACGTCGACGGGCCGTACACCAACAGCCAGATCGCCGCCGACGTTCTGGAGGTCGCCGACCGGCTGGAATGGGAGGACTTCGCTCTGGTGGGCCACTCGCTGGGCGGTAAGGCGATCTTGCGCGTCTATGCCGATGCGCCGCAACGGGTCACCGCACTGATCGGCATCTCGCCGATCCATGCCGACGCGTTCCCGTTCGACGAGGCTGGCTGGAAGCTCTTCGGCGGCGCGGCGGAATCGGACGAGAACCGCTACACGATCATCGACTACACCACCGGTAACCGGAACAGCCCGACGTGGATCAACAAGATGGTCGCCTATTCGCTTTCCTGCTCAACCCGAGCAGCGTTCGGCGCCTACCTCACTGCGTGGGGCAAGGATGACTTCCTCGCCGACTTGCCGGACGATGATCATCCACCGGTGCACGCTATCGTCGGCAAGCACGATCTAGGGGTGGGCGAGGAGTACGTACGGTCCTCGTGGATGAAGACCTTCACCGACTCCACTCTCGACGTGATCGCCGACGGCGGCCACTACGCCATGTGGGAGGCACCGGTCGCCTTGCTCACCAGCATCGAAAAGGCTCTCGCCCGCTGAGCGGTCCCCGGAGCGCTCAGTTCGCCCAGAAGCCGACCAGGTCAGGGACCGGCCGGCCGAGCGTAGCCGCGACTTTCGACCAGTGGATAAAGCCGTCGAGCCAGGTCGCGAGCGAGGCGATCATCTCGCGCTGCTGCTCGGTCTTGATCTGCGGCAGGGCCGATCGATAGGCACTGGCCATGACGAGCGCCTGGTCGTGCTGGTGCCAGCCGACCGTCAACCCGGAGACCGGGATCAGATTGAGGCTCGTCGTACAGCTCAAGAGATGCCGCAACCCGAAGGACGCCGAGACCCCACCTCGAGCGAGCGCGAAGTCAAGATCATCGAGTTCAGCGCCGGTCAGACTCATCCGAGTCGAGCCCCAGGCCATCGCCTGCGCCAGAGTTTCGACCACCCGCCAGCTGGCGCCGATACGCTCCGGTGGCACGTACGCACCGGCCAGCAGGATCTCGACGTCCCTCGGCTCCGGCTGAGTTGCGGGGATCACCGGCGCCGCCGGTACCCGCCGGAAGATCGGCCCGAGTTTGGACAGCAGTCCCGCCGGCTCGCGTTCTTTGGTCGGGGTAAACGCCCGGCGGGCCAGCTCCCGCAGCTCGTCAACCCGTTGCTGCGGTGCGCCGACTATGCCACGCAGCTCCTGGATGCCGATGGCGTACAGCCGAAGCTCGCCCACGCTTCTCACGGTAGTGGAGTTGGCACGCGCACGTGGGCGGTGCAGGCACCATCAATCCCGGCCGCGCCGCCTTCCCTATCCTGAGATCGTGAACCCTCGAGCGCGGCGATTGATCGTCTCCGGGGTGCTCGGCGTGCTGCTGTTGATCGTCGTGATCGCGGCTTTGTGGCAGGCACGGACGTGATGTGGCACACGCCTGCGCGGACGGTCATCGCGAGCTGACCCCATCGCGTACGCTCCCCAGGAGCGGCAGACGGCAGAGAGGGGGCTCGCGGACAATGGCACGGGTTCAACGTGCGCTGTCCGGAGCAGTCGCGTTGGCCGCCGCCCTCCTCTTGGTTGGCCTACTGCCGTCTTGGGCGTTCGCGCAGACCACCGTCGCCTTCACAATCAAAGACGGTCGGATTTCGTCGCCGTCGGGTCTCGCCAGGGATGTGAACGCTGGACTCTATTGGACGGCCAACGAATCCGGTGATCGTGGGGTGGCCTACGGCCTGACCGCAACCGGTGCCGTACGCGGCACCTTGAACTACCGCACGAAACCGGTCGATGTCGAAGGCCTGGCCGTGGTAGATGACACGCTCTACGTTGGTGACATCGGGGACAGGACTCGGAGCCGCAGCTTCGTCACGGTCTACCGCTTCGACAACCCACGAGCGACGGGGCTCACGGTCACCTACCGTTCGTACGACTTCGAGTTCCGCGACGGACCTAAGAACGCCGAAACGCTGCTGGTGAGCAATTCGGGCAGGATCCTGCTGGTGACCGCAGGCAAAGATGGCGCAATCTACGCCGGCCCGCGGCAGCCGTCGCACCAAGGGGTCAATCGACTCACCAAGGTGGCTGATGCGCCGGCGGACGTCACCGACGGTGTCTTCCTGCCCGGTGGGAAGCAGATTGCCCTCCTCAGCAACACGGCCGCGTACGTCCTTGACGCCAGCAGCTACGAGACTGTGGCGAGCGCCGAGCTCCCGACGCAACCCAAGGGCAAGTCTCTAGGGGTCAGCCTGGATGGAGAATCTCTGCTGCTGGGCACTGAAGGCCCGAATGCGAAGGTCTACTCGATGCGCGTCCCGACCAAAGCGACTCCGACACCTTCGGCAAGCCCGACGCCCGAAACCGACGGCGAGGGCGAGGAAGCCGCTGGGATGGGCAGAACGGGAACCTTCCTCGCGCTCGGTCTGGCAGCCGTGGTGGCCGTCGTTGCCGGCGTCGTGGCCGGAGTTATCCGCGACCGCTGACTGCTTATCCGGCATCCAGGTGCTCGATCACCCAGTCAATACAGCGGCACAGCTGCGAGATGTCGTCCGGCTCGACGTTCGGAAACATCCCGATCCTCAGCTGGTTGCGGCCGAGCTTGCGGTACGGCTCGGTGTCGACGATCCGGTTGGCGCGCAGAATCTTCGCGATGGCCGGGGCGTCCACGCCTTCGAAGTCGATCGTCGCCACCACGGGTGAGCGGAACTGCGGATCCGCAACGAACGGCGTTGCGTACGCGCTGGCTTCTGCCCACGGATAGATCCGACTTGCGGAGTCGGCGGTCCGGGACACAGCGAACTTGAGTCCACCCTGCTCGTTGAGCCACTGGAGCTGATTGTCGAGCATGAAGAGCGTGGCGATCGCCGGCGTGTTGAGGGTCTGGTTCTTGCGTGAGTTGTCGATCGCGGTAGTAAGGCTCAGGATCTCCGGGATCCAGCGCCCAGCGGCGATCTTGTCGGCCCGCTCGAGCGCGGCGGCCGAAAGGATGGCCAGCCACAGGCCGCCGTCGGATCCTAGGCTCTTCTGCGGTGCAAAGTAGTAGGCATCGGTCTGCGTGACATCGACCGCGACCCCGCCTGCGGCCGACGTGCCGTCGATCAGCACCAGTGCATCGGGATCGGCGCCCGCAACCCGCTCGACGGGGGCCAAGGCACCGGTGGACGTTTCGTTGTGCGCCCACGCGTACACATCGGCGTCGTCCACCACGCTGGGCACAGCCACCGAGCCGACGGGGGCTGTGACGACCTCGGGATCCTTGAGATGCGGGGCGGCGGTGGCCGCCGCGGCGAACTTGGCGGAGAACTCCCCGAAGCTGGCGTGCGCACTCCGCTGCTCGATCAGCGAGAACACCGCCAGGTCCCAGAACAGGGTCGAGCCACCATTCCCCAAGATCACTTCGTACCCGTCCGGCAGGGTGAAGAGCTCGGCCAACCCTTCCCGCACCGAGTTGACGAGATTCTTCACGGGGCTCTGGCGATGCGACGTGCCCAAGATTCGAGCACCTTCGTCCGCGAGGGCGGCCACAGATGCTGGTCGGACCTTCGCGGGGCCGCAGCCGAATCGGCCGTCGGAGGGCAGCAGTTCCTTGGGAATAGTCAGAGCGGTCACGACCGCCGATTCTGTCACGCGTCAGCGGTTAGCTGCGGCACCATTCGGTGCCTGAAAGAATGCCCTCGTGCCCGAGCATCCTGAGACGGATCCTGCTGTACAGGGTCTGCCGGATTTGTTCGGCGAGCGGGTCGACTATCTCGGTGATCATCTGCTGGAGACGGCGGTTCCGGCTGACCCGTTCTCGCTCTTTCGATCCTGGTTGTCCGACGCATTCGCCGCGAAGGAGCGTGGTGTGCTACCGGAACCGACCGCCATGGTCGTGTCCACAACAGCGGGCGGCCGACCGAGTTCCCGTACGGTCCTGCTCAAGGAGGTCGACGAGGCCGTGGGATTCGTCTTCTTCACTAATTACGCATCCCGCAAGGTAGCGGAGATGGCGGCGTCCTCGTACGTTGCGCTGCTCTTTGGTTGGTATCCGCTGCAGCGACAGGTCCGGGTGGAGGGCCGCGCCGAGCGTGTGCCTCGCTCGGAGTCGGAGGCGTACTTCTCCAGTCGGCCGCGCGGATCTCAGCTCGGCGCCTGGGCGTCTGCTCAGTCGACCGAGGTGACCCTGGACGATCTGGCAGCGTCGTACCGGCGCGCAGAAGAGCGTTTTGCGGGCGCTGACGTTCCCTGCCCCGAGCAGTGGGGTGGCTACCGAATTTGGCCAGCGAGCATCGAGTTCTGGCAGGGCCAGCCCAGCCGGATGCACGACCGGCTGGTGTATCGGCGGGCGGCCGACGGCTGGAAGATCGTTCGGCTGGCGCCCTGAGCCTAGAGGCGGATGCCGACGTACTTGGTTTCCAGATACTCCTCGATGCCTTCAGGACCGCCTTCGCGACCCAGGCCGGAGGCCTTAACGCCACCGAAGGGAGCAGCGGGGTTGGAGACGATGCCCTGGTTGATGCCCACCATGCCCGTTTCCAACCGTTCGGCGACGGTGATCGCCCGCGTGAGATTTTCGGTGTAGGCGTACGCGACCAGACCGAACTCGGTGTCGTTGGCCAGCGCAATTCCTTCGTCGTCGCTGCTGAAGGGAACGATCGGCGCCACCGGTCCGAAGATCTCCTCGTGGTTGACCCGGGCGCTCGGGGAGACGCCGCCCAGCACGGTCGGCCGGTAGAAGTATCCGGCGCCCTCAATGGCGGAGCCCCCGGTCAGCACCTGTGCCCCGGAATCGACCGCGTCGGTGACCAGCTCGGTCACCTTCTCCACCGCGGAGGTGTCGATCAGCGGACCGACCTGCACACCGTCCTCGACCCCTCGGCCAATCCTCATCGCACCCATCCGCTCCGCTAGACGGGTGGCGAACTCGCCGGCCAATGACTCATGCACGAGGAATCGGTTGGCCGCCGTACAGGCCTCGCCGATGTTGCGCATCTTGGCCAGCGTCGCGCCGTCGACCGCCTTGTCGATGTCGGCATCTGAGAATACGAGGAATGGCGCGTTGCCACCCAGCTCCATTGAGATCTTGAGCACCTGCCGCGCGGACTGCTCGATGAGTCGCCGACCAACTTCCGTCGAGCCGGTGAAGGTGAGCTTGCGCAGCCGCGGGTCGGCAATGATGGGTGATGACACATCGCCGGAGTGCGACGTAGTGATCACATTGAGCACCCCGTCCGGCAAGCCGGCCTCGAGAAGAATGCCTGCCAGCGCAAGCGTGGTCAAAGGCGTTTGTGCGGCGGGTTTGATCACGACGGCGCAGCCCGCGGCCAGCGCGGGGCCGAGCTTCCGGGTGCCCATGGCTAGTGGGAAGTTCCATGGTGTGATCGCATACACCGGTCCTACGGGCTGCTTCATCGTCAGAAGGCGGGTGCCGCCGGACGGGGCGACCGCGTAGCGGCCGGCGATCCGCACCGCCTCTTCCGAGAACCAGCGGAAGAACTCGGCACCGTAAGTGACCTCCGCGCGAGATTCGCTCAGCGGTTTGCCCATCTCCAGCGTCATCAGCAGGGCGATATCCTCGGCTCGCTCAGTGATCAATGTGAAGGCGCGGCGCAGGATCTCCCCACGCTCCCGCGGATCGGTCCGCTCCCAGCCGTGGGTTGCGGCCACCGCCGCATCGAGGGCTGCGATGCCCTGCTCGGGTGAGGCATCGGCGACCGAGGTGAGGACCTCACCTGTCGACGGGTCCTCAACGTCGAGAGTGTCGTCACCGGCCACCCACGTGCCGCCGATGAGAAGTTCCGTGGGCACCGCCTTCAAGATCCGTGAAATGTCTTCCGGTGTCACGCTCATGGTGGCCTCCTGCCGATTCGACCCTGCTCTGTTCAGGTTAGGCGAGGTGATTCAGGCGAATAGGGATCGCGAGGAACTGATCGGGAAACGCGCGCAGCACCGAAAGCCGCGGCTCGGCCACCGGAAGAACAGTCGAACTGCTTTTGGCTTGGATGGGCGCCAGCCGCGAGGCGGCGAGTACGGCGGTGACCGCCGTGCGATCGCCGCCCAGAATCACCGTCGTCAGCTCATCGACCACCGGCAGCAAGACGCTTGACGCGGCATCGGCCGCAGCCGCGAAGGCCTTTTCCGCCTGATTGTTCCGCCGGCGAGCGAACCGATGCTGCGACCAGCCGCCGGCCTTGGTCTTGCCTTGAACGTACGAGGAACCAACCTTCGATGTGATCAGTTGGCGTCCGCTGAACACTCCGACCGCGTATCCGCCCTTGCGGACCAGCAGGGCACCAACCCGACGCTCAGTTGAAACATGCTGAAGCAGAGCGCTTATCGGGTCGTCCTCTGCTCGCAGGGGCGGAAACGGTACAGCGATGTTGGCCTGCGCCCCGTCAGATCCGGCCACGATGAGTTGAGCCGGGTCGGCGGTCACTGAGATTCCTCCATGACGCTCGGTGAAGCCGGTCAGCCAGCGACCGAGCCGTTCGGGCGTGACCGTGATACCACGCTCAACCGCGGCGTCCCCCTTATCAGACTCGGGCTGCACGATCTGACGCTAGCGACCGCAGCACCGGAGGTCATCCGGCCCAGAAATTGACAAACCCGCGAGCTGTCGACATCAAGGATGTCGGCCGGGAGGACAAGTCCGGCGCTCGCGGGTTCGGGTGTTGGCTGTGGATTAGCCGGGCCGCATGCGGCTCGGTGTTACACGTGCCGAATGGCGGCTAGCTGGCCGTCACCTCACATGTCCCAAAGTCATTCATTCTTCGGACCACCTCCTTTCCGTGTCCATCTACGGTAGGCGGCCGACCGCCTTGGGTCAACGTCATTTCGGGACTCAGCCGCCGCTGATCGCTGAATAGCGGTCGAGCGCCTCCTTACGCTCCGCGGCGTGGTCAACAATCGGTCCGGATAGCCAGCGGGCCGGCCCGCCGGGTCCTTCCACGGCTCGTGCAGGTGCTCCAGCGGCACATCGGACGACTCAGGCACGTAACGGCGGATGTAGGTGCGGTGGAACGGCGAGAGGACTTGGAACGGCTGACCATCGTCCTTGCGAGCTGGATGCGGCCTCGAATGCCCACCCGGTCGCATCGCCGCCTGCACCGGGGGGTAGGGGAGAATGGCTGCCGTGAGCGACCTGATCGACACCACTGAGATGTATCTGCGGACGATCTATGAGCTCGAGGAGGAAGGCATCACCCCCCTCCGCGCCCGCATCGCCGAGCGGTTGCAGCAGAGCGGGCCGACTGTGTCGCAGACGGTGGCTCGGATGGAGCGTGACAACCTCGTGCACGTACAAGGCGACCGGCATCTGGAGTTGACATCCGAGGGCCGGACTCGGGCAACCCGGGTGATGCGAAAACACCGATTGGCGGAGCGGTTGCTGATCGACGTGATCGGGCTGGATTGGGAGAAGGTCCACGACGAAGCCTGCCGTTGGGAGCACGTCATCTCCGAAGACGTCGAGCGACGGCTCGTTGAACTTTTGCATGCGCCGACCGAGTCACCGTACGGCAATCCCATTCCGGGGCTCGCTGAGCTGGGTGTGGCGACGGCTCAGGCGCCGTTTCGCAACGGCAACGAACAATTGCAGGATGTCGTGCGCCGAGGGGCGGAGACGCCGATCCAGGTGGTGATCGAACGCATGAGCGAGGAAATTCAAAAGGACGTCGACATGATGGGCACCCTGAAGCTCGCCGGCATAGTTCCCGGCGCCAGGGTCAGCGCGGAGATGGGCGGGCTAGGCGTGCGGCTGTCCGCCGAGGGGTCACCGACCTGCGAAATCGACAACGAAGCTTCCACGCACTTGTTCGTGTCACGAATCTGAGCTGCGCGGGGATGAATTCCGCCGACCCGGTGACGGAGCAGTCGTTCATCGGCTCATTGCTCCGGGGCTATTGGTATGACGCCGCCGCGGCACTGCTCGAGGGCGCCCTGGATGGTGACCGCTCGGATCATGCGTCCGGCTCGGAGGCGGTGACCGCGCACCCGAACCCGGGGCTGGCGCGTGCCCGGCAGCTTGCGGCAGCAGCCCGTCGTGTACTTGATCTTGATGCCGAGGATTTCGTCACCATCGCCGCCGGCTTCCACTCGACGTGGGCCAAGCGGCTAGCCGAGTCGGCGTTTCCGCTGGCGCCAAGGGAACGGGAACGCGGGGCCTTGGGATCGTTGATTCCGTTGTACGAGCTGATGCTCGAGGTGCTTGAGATCCGTGCGGCCCGGGGTGAGCCGCTGCAGGTTGTCGTGACTGCGCACCTCATCGGCGAGTATCTGCCGCTGCTCGCGTGGGAATCAACCCTCTGCCACGGCGGTGACCCACTGCGCTTGGCGTCGTTCGTGGGAGGGAGCAAGTGGGGGACCGATGATCCCACCTGTCCACATTCTTCGGCGATGCGCAGCACCGCGAAGCGCGCACTGAACGCCTGTTCCGGCGATCTCGCCGGCTACACCACGTACCTTGATCGTTTCCACTCTAGGCTCGGTGGCGCACTCGCCGTCTGCGCGGTGAACCTGGACACGACCGCCAGCGGCGATCGACCGGAGCCGAGCGACCTTTGTCCCAATCCGTGTGGGTTCGTTCGCGATCTGCCGATGGACCGACGTCGCGATCTTGATGCCCGGGTGCGGTTGGCAATGCTCTACGTCGAATCGCCGATCGTCGCGTTACGCCATCATGCGCCGGTCGGCCACTTCTTCGGAGTTCCGTCCGCAGTTGAGACCTCGGAGGCTTGGCTGCAGACGTGGGATCGGCTCAGCTTGCCCTGGCGGGACGGTTGCAACCCGCTGTCGAAGGCGATCCCGGAGCCGACCCCTGAGGCAGAGACGCTGCCCGGCATGGCGGCCCTCGTCTCGGCGGTGGCCGGCCGGCCGATCATGGCGGCCCGCGTGCTGCGCGCCATTGGCGAAGACGTGGCGCGGGCACTAGTCGAAGACTACGAGGCGCGATGAACGCAGATCGCGCCGAAGGAGGGGAGCTGGACTGGCGGGCCTATCTCGCCGAGTTTCACGCCGAACGTACGGGCATTGTCGAGGCGGTGCTGTCCCGCGCGACGGCGGGCGACCACTCGCCGTACCGCTGGTTGGCCCGCGCGGTGTCCGAATCCGCGACGACGGTCGTCGATCTGGCCTGCGGCTCCGGAGCCATGTCCCGGGAACTGGCGCGGCCGGGGCGTACCGTTGTCGGACTCGATATCTCCGAGCACGAGCTGGCACTCGCTGCCAGACGCGGACCAGGGCCGTGGGTGCGAGGAGATGGGCTGCGGCTGCCGTTCCGCGATTCCTCCGTAGAAGTCGTGACCAGTTCGATCGGCTTGGTTGTGGTGCAGCCGCTGACTACAGTGATCGAGGAAGTGGCCCGAGTGCTGCGGCCCGGTGGTGTGCTGGCCGGCATCGCGCCGGCGATCCGCCCGCTCGGTCCGCGCGACGTCCGAGTCCTGTCGCGGATCAACGCCCGATTGAGGACCAAGCCCCAGTTTCCGGGCCCGGTGGAGTTGACCGGCTTCGCCAAGACGCTGGAGCAGCACGGTATGACGGCCGTCGAGGACGCCCGCGAGCGCTATCGGTTCCCGATCCGCACCCGATCCGATGCCGAGCTGGTGATGTCAGCCCTCTACCTGCCGCAAACTCGGTGGTCGCGGGTCGAAAGGGCCATCGAATATCTCGAGGACCGGCTAGAGAAGCGCGAAGTCGTTGAAGTGGCGATCCCGATGCGCAGGATCGTGGCCATCAAGTAACGGTTTGGAATACCCCGCCAACTCTCCTGGTTGTGCTCTCCAGGCAGCCCGCCAGATCTTTCCGCCCAACGAGGAGCATCCAAGTATGCCGACGATCAACATCAACGCCGACGACTTCGAGGACACCATCACTAACAACGACATCGTGTTGGTGGACTTCTGGGCTGACTGGTGTGGACCGTGCAAGAGGTTCGCGCCGATCTACGAGAAGGCCTCCGAGGAGTATCGCGATGTCACCTTCGCCAAGCTCGACACCGAGGCGAATCCTGGCCTGTCGGCGGCGCTCAACATCGAAGGCATTCCCACCCTGATGGCGTTCCGTGAGGGCGTCCTCGTCTTCAACCAGGCAGGTGCGCTGCCTGGCTCGGCTCTCCAGCAGGTTCTTGACGCAGTCAAGGGTCTCGACATGGAAGAGGTGCACGCGCAGGTCGCCAAACTTCAGGCCGAGCACCAGCACTGACCAGCAGCTTGAAAGGGCCGTTCAGTTCCCAGCGGAGCTGACTACATCAACAAACGCTCGGGCAACGCCTGGTGCGTCCACGGCCAACACCACATCGATTGAAGATCCGGCCGGATCCCACAAGGTGCGGCCGCGTTCTGCGCCTTCGAGGCCGATCCGGATCGGCTCCCGGTGAGTGCTGAACAGCTCAGGATTGGTCAACGCGATCAGGGCACCCGCATCGCCGATCAGCCGCCCGCGACGTACACGTAGCAGCTGGCCGGCCAACCGACTCGCGGGATGTTGCTGCTCGGCTAGCGCATCCGTCACTCCAGACGGGACCACCACCTGATTAAGGACCTGCAGTCCATACATCGTGATCGGGATTCCAGATCCGACGACGATCGAGGCGGCCTCCGGGTCATGCGCGACGTTGAACTCAGCGGGTTCTGGCGGCTCGGACGTTAGCAGGTGACCGCCGACGAAGATCAGCCGCTCGATGGAGCCCGCGATCTCATGAAGATGATCACGGACGAGCATTGCGAGGTTCGTCTGCGGCGCCAGCGCGACCAGCGTCACTCGACCTTTCGCGTCGAGGATCCGACGCCTCATGAGTTCGACCGCTCGGTTGCCTACCTGAGGGCGCCCTGGGCTCGACAACCGGAGGTCCCCAAGACCATTGGCGCCGTGCCGGTGGTCGAGTCGCGGTCCGCCTCCACGCAAGGTGGTGTCTGCGCCGTACCCGACCGACATGTCCGTGGCTCCGGCGACATCAAGCACCGCACACGTGTTGATCACGACCTGAGCGAGCGCGACATTGCCCGATACGCACGTGACCGCAACGACGTCCAAGTCAGGGTGAGCTATTGCATACAGCAGGGCGAGCGCGTCATCGATGCCGGTGTCTACGTCGACCAGCACCCGAGTCGGCACATTGGCCATGCTTTCAGACCGGCGGTCCGGCTACCCTGTGTCACCGGCCCCCATAGCTCAGGGGATAGAGCAAAGGTTTCCTAAACCTTGTGTCGCAGGTTCGAATCCTGCTGGGGGCGCACACTGCTGGGGGCGCACTGTGCCGGTTTGGGCCTTGCGTGGTTCCTGGCCGACACGGACATGCGCTTCAACGGCAGGTGTAGCCGCCGTCGATCGGGAGTGAAACGCCGGTAATCATTGACGCGTCGTCGCTCAGCAGAAACGTGATCGGCGCAGCGATCTCATTTTCGGTGGCCCAACGGCCGAGCGGCATGGCCGCCAGGAAGGGCCCCTGGATTTCTTCGCGGCCCCAGTACCAGGCCGACATGGGCGTCATGACCACCGTGGGGTTCACGCTGTTCACTCGGATGTTGTACTTGCCGAGCTCGAGAGCGGAGACGCGGGTGATGCTGTCGACCGCGGCCTTCGAGGCGCCGTAGGAAATGTGTCCTTCGAGGGCGACCAGGCTGGCCTGGCTGGAGACGTTCACGATCGATCCGCCCTGGCCGAGCCGGATCATGGACCGCGATGCATACTTTGTGACCAGCAAGGCGCCGCGTGCGTTGACCGCGATCACCTTGTCGAAGACGGCGAGGTCAGTCTCCATCGGAGTGGCGATCTCGCCGCCGTAACCTGCGCAGTTCACGACACCCCATACGTCGAGGGTCTCTAGGGCGTCGCGAACACTGTCTTCCTCGGCCAGGTCAACCGGCAGAGCACGGGCTCCAAACTCGGTTACCAGCGCGGCCAGGGCCCCCTCTGAGCGTCCGCTGGCAATGACGTCGGCTCCGGCGGCTACGAGGTGCCGCACAGTTGCGGTGCCGATCCCCCCGCTGGCTCCAGTGACGAGGACGGTGCGTCCGTTGAGATCTGGCATGGTCGGTCCCTCTCTCTTGCTTGGCCGCGAGTGGCATGAAGACTCCCTATCCTTGTGCTCTATTGAGCGTGAGTTGGGAAACGCAAGCGTCTTTGAGCGCCCGGCGTGCTTAGACCTAGCTCGTGGCCGATGACCGCGAGCACGAAGTCGAGCGCATTCGCGTTTACTTGGCTTGAAGTCCTCGTGGGCTGCATCGACGTGAGACGGAATGTGCGGAATGTGCGGAATGTGTATTCCAGCTGCTTCATGCGCGTACAGATCCAACGCCAGCGTCTCGGCCTGCCGGTATTGCCGGCGCCGGCAGCGGCGACGAGACTATTTCGCGGGCGAGACTGACACATCCGGCCCGCTTGATGATGGGAGCAGCGTCGGAAGCGGGTACCACTCGGGGTACACGTTGGATCGAAGTAACGCGGTCGGCCAACCCCTACGCCGAAGCCAGCCCGTACGCCGCGGCGGAGCAGCCGGGCGCACGGTCCAGTCCCAGTAGAGCGTCACCTGGGGGGCGGTGTTGAAGACGATGTCGTGGGCCCCGGTATCGATGTAGCCGAGCCACCACGGCTGCGGGGTTGTGTGCGCCGTCCAAATGTCCACGATCGTGTGTTCGTAGGCGTCAGGATGTGAGAAGCGCCGAACGGCGGCTAGCGCGCGGCGTCGTACCGTGTTCCAGGTCGTCGCGGCGGGTTGCCACAGTGCGGTCTGTCGTGGGAAGTGACGTCGGCTCGATGTCGTCGTGGAGGCATGAGAGACGGCCAGCAGCGCTGTCTCCGTCAGCTCTCACCGGACTGGGACGGCCCGTCTGTGGTCGGAGGCCGGGCTGTGGCCATGCGTAGGGCCTGCGCGTGGAGGTACCGCTGCTCGGGCAGGCTGGTCGTCAGCTGCGCGGCCCTCTGGTAGCCATCGGCGGCGGCCGCTCGTTGTCCCAGCATCTCGAGCAGGTGGGCGCGCACCGCGTGGGTGCGGTGGTGGCGCTGCATCGTCGCGCTCTCCAGGAGCGGATCAAGCACGGCGAGGCCGTGCTCGGGCCCGATGCTCATGGCGACAGCGACCGCCCGGTTGAGGGTGACCGCCGGGCTGGGAGCGATGCGCTCAAGCATGTCGTACAACATGGTGATCTGCAGCCAGTCGGTGTCCTCCCAGGTCGCCGCTTCTGCGTGTACGGCGGCGATAGCGGCCTGGAGCTGGAATCGGCCGACGTGTCCGCGCGGCAACACCCGTTCCAGGATCGCGACACCCTCGAAGATCAGGCTACGGTCCCACAGCCCGCGGTCCTGCTCGGCGAGCGGGATCAGGTCGCCGCGCTCGTTGCTGCGGGCGGCGTGCCGGGACTGTGTCAACATCATCAGGGCGAGGGCGCCCGCGACCTCGTCGTGGTCGGGCAGCTCCTGCTGCAGCTGTCGGGTGAGGCGGATCGCCTCCCGGGTCAGGGAGGTGTCGAGCAGCACGTCTCCGGCGGTGCGGGTGTAGCCCTCGTTGAAGATCAGGTGGAGCACGTCCAGGAGGGCCGCTACCCGCTCCGGCAGCGTGTCATCGCCCGGCAGCCGGAAGCGCGTTCCAGAAGCAGCGAGGGTCCCGCGGGCCCGGGACAGCCGCTGCGCCATCGTGCGTTCGGGCACAAGGAATGCGGCCGCGATCTCGGCTGTAGTCAGTCCCGAGACGGATCGAAGGGTCAGCGCGACCTGAGACGGACGGCTCAGCGACGGGTGGCAGCACAGCAGCAGGAGTTGCAGGCCGTCGTCCTGGTCGCTGGATGGGTGGTCAGCGGGCGGGGAGACGAAGGCGTCGGCCGGCTGCGCCACCCCCATAGCCTCCTCTCGAGCGGTCCGGGCTCGCTCCGAGCGGAGCTGGTCGATGAGTCGCCGGGACGCAACTCGGATGAGCCAGCCGCGAGGGTTCTCCGGCACGCCGTCACGTGGCCACTGCACAGCGGCGGCGGCCAACGCCTCCTGCGCCGCGTCCTCGCAGTCGCCCAGGTCCCCGTGGCGCCGCAACAACGCGCTGAGAACGTGCGACGATTCCGCCCGCCACACGTCCTCAAGCGTCTCCATCATCGTGCGCTATTGGTCCTCCCCGTTGCCGGACATCGTGGCCCGCAACTCGACCGTCTCTCCCGGTCCCGCGAACCTCGCGACGAGCTCCTCGGCTCGCTCACTGCTCTCAACGTCGATCAAAAAGAAGCCGGCCAGGTGCTCCTTCGCTTCAGGGTAAGGACCGTCCGTGGCGAGCGGGCGGCCGGAGTCCCAGCGGTAGAGTTTCGCGGTTGCGGGATCGGCGAGCGCCTCCCCGCCGACCAGTTCACCCCGCTCCGACATTTCGGTCAGCACGGCCTCGAACTCGCGGCTGAGTTGCTCGCGCTGCTCCGCCGGCAACGCTCGGTGCTCGGCAACGAAGTCGCTGGTCGGGTGACCCCAGGGCTGAGGGTTGGAGTGAATCAGGATGACGTACTTCACGGTGCTCCTTTCAGCGGTCGAGCCGCCGTGGCCCGACACGAAGAACGTCGGAGCCGCACGGCGCCCATCGACACCCTCCCACGGCCCATTTCCTACAACCCCAAGGAGCGGCGTCCGCAGCGGGGAGGCTCGGATATCGGGGCTTGATGGCAGAACACTACGATGGCTGCGCCTTGTCGCGCCCGACTACTGCTCGGGCGTCGCCTCGGCTCCCAGTTGCGCCAAGATGGAGTGGTTATTTCGTTAGCCCGGCCTACGGCTTGGCGCGACGAACCCCTTACGTACGCAACACAAGGAGCCATCCGTGACCTACCGCAGCTTAGGCCGCACCGGAGTCCAGGTTTCGCCGATTTGTCTCGGAGCCATGAACTTCGGCGGCCCGACATCCGAAGAGGATTCGGTCCGTATCGTCGACGCCGCGTTAGACGGCGGCATCAACTTCATCGACACCGCCGATGTGTATAACGCGGGCGAGAGCGAGCGCATCGTCGGCCGAGCGCTCAAGCAGAACGGCCGACGTGACCAGGTCGTCCTGGCGACAAAGGCGCACGGCGTGATGGGGCCTGGACCCAATGACCAGGGCAACAGCAGCTACCACCTGATGCGCGCCTGCGAGGACTCACTGCGCCGACTCGGAACTGACCACATCGACCTGTACCAGATCCACCGCCCATCGCTGGAAATCCCGCAGGATGAAACGCTGCGGGCACTGGACGATCTGGTGCGCTCGGGGAAAGTGCGCTATATCGGATGCTCGACACACCCAGCCTGGGTGGTGATGGAGGCGCTCATGATCAGCGAGCGGCTGGGTATCGCCCGCTACATCTCCGAGCAGCCGCCCTACAACCTGCTCGACCGTCGCATCGAGAACGAACTTGTTCCCCTGGCGGAAAGATACGGTATGGCGCTGCTGCCCTGGTCGCCGTTGGCCGGCGGAATCCTGGCCGGCCGTTACAACGACTCTGAGTCTGTGCCCGAAGGCTCACGGCTGGAACGCAGCGGGGGCGAAAGCCCGTTCGGGCAGCGGGTCTCCCAGCGCGGCGTCGAGGTGGCACGGGCGCTTGCGCCGCTGGCGCAGGAGCGTGGTCTGACGCAAAGCCAGTTTGCGCTTCTCTGGTGCAAGGACCAGCCCGGTGTCACCTCGCCGATCATCGGCCCTCGCACCATTGAACAGCTCGACGACGCCCTTCAGGTGCTCGAGATGCGACTCGCCGATCAAGACCGCGCCCGCCTCGATGAGCTCGTCGGCCCCGGGAACGCCGTCAGCGACTTCCACAACTCGAACAACTGGATGAAGGCGAGGATTGCCGAGTAACTCCCAGGGAACTTAAGTCGCACTGCTCAGCGTCCGAGGTCCCCTTTCAGCGCCGGCCGGGCGCTCGCCCTTCCGAGCGAGAGTGTGGAAGGTCGTGTGCTGACAGCGGAAACCCTGCCGCCGGTGAGGGAAGACGTCCCGCTGGACTTGATCGAGACCAGGACGTTCGGCTCGCGCGTGATCTACGAGCGCTACCGGCGCGCCCGCGATGAGTCGGACTGACAGCGTCGTCCGAGTCATCAGCGCCTCGCCGGACCAAGCCGCGACGGCTTCCACGCCGAGCCGGCCACCAGGACGTCCCACAGACAATTCCGAATTGACCTACGTCCCGCGGGAAGCGACCAACTGATTGGCGATGTTGCGACGACTCGCCGATCCTGGATCGATCGCGACGTTGCTTATCAGATGTCGGAATGTCGAAGATTGCAGTATGAGCGACCCAGGCAGTCAGCACGGCTCGTCACTGTCTGAGCAGGTTGGCCGCTTCAACGCGACGTATGACGCTGGAACCCCGCCGTGGGACATCGGGCGGCCCCAACCCGCCTTCCTGGAGCTGGCCGAGCACGGTGTGCTGACAGGACGTGTCCTGGATGTCGGATGCGGAACCGGTGAACACGCACTCATGGCCGCCGCGCGGGGGTTGGACGCTACCGGTATCGATGCCGTTCCGAAGGCGATCGGTCTTGCGCAGCGCAAGGCCCGCGACCGCGGTCTTACGGCGCGGTTCCTTGTCTGGGACGCTCTTAGGCTGCCCAACCTTGGCGAGCAGTTCGACACCGTGCTTGACAGCGGGCTGTTTCACGTCTTCGACGATGAGGATCGCGCTCAGTTCGTTGCCTCGCTCCGTGCCAGTATCTCGGTGACTGGTCGCTACTACCTGCTGTGCTTCAGCGATCGGCAGCCAGGCACTCTGGGTCCCCGCCGGGTGAGCCAGTCAGAGATCAGAGCGGCTTTCGGGTCGTCGGAATGGCGAATCGACGCCATCGACGCCGTGACGATGGATACCAACATGGATGCCATCGGCGTCCGAGCCTGGCGAGCCACCATCGTCCGCGTCTGAGCCCACCCTCATATTGATCTTGAGCAATTGAAGGGTTGTCTGGTGGGGAGAGTAGAGCTGAGCCCTCAGGCTGGCAAGGTCGCACCGCTGAGGGCGCCACCCCGGGCGGTCGTGCTCCGTTTACGTCCAGGCGTGGTTGCGTGGATTTGGATGCAGCCATGACGGATCTCTTCGGATCCGTCCTTGTCAGTGGAGGGTGGGTCGGTAGATGAGCTCTTGAATGTGACCATCCAGCGTCCGGTTCTCGAGCAGCTCGAGGTCGAAGTCGGCCGCACCCTTGAAGATCGGCTCCCGCCCGGTCTGACCGGTGATGACAGGGAAGAGCGTCAACTGCACGCGGTCGACGAGGCCGGCGGCCATCAGCGCCCGGTTCATCGACAGGCTGCCGTGCGACCGCAACGGCACCTCGGACTCCTCCTTGAGCCGTGCGACGACGTCGACGGCGTCGCCGCTTACGAGGGTCGCGTTTGGCCAGTCGAGGGGTCCTTCCAGGGTCGTCGACACCACCGTTGCCGGCAGGCTCCTCATCCGGGTGTTCACTGGGTCACCCACGTCGGACTGCTCGGTCAGCGGGCCAAGCAGCCGCACGAGTTGCCGATAGGTGTTGGCCCCAAAGACCATCCGCTGCTCCGCGTTGTACACGGCAAGGCGCTGGTCGAGAAACTCCGGGCCCTGCTTACCCCAGTAGCCACCCCAGTTGCCCCCGTCGTAGGAGCCGTAGCCGTCGAGGCTGGAAAAGACATCGAAGGTGTAGGTAGCGGTCATGTCGTTCTCCTCGAGTGCGGTCGATTCAGTTTCGGTACAGACTGGAAACCGCCGCGAGACTCATCGCCGCCGGACTGGCCACATGTCAGCCAGGATCGCGCAGTCGCCCGAAACCGTCGCCTTGTCGGATCGGTTATGACCGCCGTACCAGAAAGTCCTCGAAAGAAATCCGGGGGCGGTGTCGGATTGGGGCAGAACGGTTCGTAGCAGGGGTGAGAGGCCGCCCACAAGGGGGCGCTCCCAAAGGAGAAGGGAACCACGATCATGAAACTGATGACCATGACGCAGGTCACCGTCGATGGAGTGATGCAAGGAAACGGCGGCGCGTCGGATGAGGACCGCAAGGGCGGATTCGAGCGCGGCGGATGGGCCATGGGGGTGTTCGACAGCGAGGCCATGACGTTTATCAACCAGACCTACGAGCGCGCCGACGCGTTCCTGTTCGGCCGGCGAACCTACGAGCTCTTCGCCGGCTACTGGGGCGCAGAGGAGCGGGCTCGCGTCGCGGCGGAAGATCCGGGCAACCACCAGATCGCAGCTGCCTTGAACGCACAGCCCAAGTACCTCGCATCGAACACGCTCACCGAACCGCGCTGGGCGAACACGACCGTCCTCTCCGGTGACCTCGCGGCGGCTATCGGCGAGCTCAAGGCGAAGCCGGCGGGTGAGCTGCAGGTGCACGGCAGCGCCAGCCTGGTCCGCTGGCTGCTCGAGAATGACCTCGTCGACGAGATGAATCTGCTCATCGTCCCGGTGGTCGTAGGCCAGGGCACGCGGCTGTTCCCAGACACCGGCCCGGACATCGCGCTTGACCTGGTCGAATCGCGAGCCTTCCCGAAGGGCACAACGCTCCAGGTCTACCGGCCGGCCGGGCGCCCGCAGTATGCACCCGCCTGAAGCACGAGCCATAGGCGGAGGTGTGCAGCGATGGCTTCGACGAGTCGGATCGTTCACAACCGGCGTACCAGAATGTTTCGAGGGACATCCGGGAGACGGTGTCGGATCCGGGCAGAGGTGTTCGTAGCAGGCGTGAGCGGTCGCCCACGGGGGCGCCCCGAACCACAGGAGATGATCCGAGATGCAGTACCTGGTTTCCGTGATCGACGACACCGCCGGCCTCGCAACCCCGGACGAGATGGCGGCCATCGACGCGTTCAATGACCGTCTCATGGCGGAGGGTCACTGGGTCTTCGCCGGTGGCCTGGCGGCGCCCAGCTCGGCCACCGTCATCGACAACCGAGGCGAGGAGGCGATGTTCACCGACGGGCCCTTCCTGGAGTCGAAGGAGTATCTCGCCGGCTTCTGGATCATGGAGGTCGCCGACCTCGACGTGGCGCTCAAGCTCGCCGCCGAGGGTTCGAAGCACTGCAACCGAAAGGTCGAGGTTCGGCCGTTCCTGCGCGGGTGAGCGTGACCGACGTCCACGAGGCCATCATCGAGGTTCACCACGAGCAGTGGGCGCGGGTGGTCGCCTCCCTGGCTAGGCGTTTCGGTGACCTCGACATCGCCGAGGAGGCGGCGGCCGAGGCGTTCGCGACCGCCGTCGAGCGGTGGCCGGCCGACGGCGTACCCCCTAACCCCGGCGCCTGGCTGACCACCACCGCCAACCGGAAGGCCATCGACCGGATCCGGCGCGAGAACAAGCGCGATGACAAGCAGAAGGAGGCTCGACTGTTGTACGACGATGACCCGCCCGAGCCTCTCCACGCCATCGATGACGAGCGGCTCCGGCTGATCTTCACCTGCTGCCACCCGGCGCTCGCGATGGAGAGTCGGGTGGCGCTGACGCTGCGCATGGTCAGTGGTCTGACCGTGCCCGAGATCGCCCGTGCCTTCCTGGTGCAGGAGACCACCGTAGGGCAGCGGATCACCCGCGCGAAGGCCAAGATCAAGGCGGCTCGCATCCCTTATCGGCTGCCGTCCGCGGAGGATCTCCCAGCGCGCGTCTCCGGCGTACTCGCAGTCCTCTTCCTCGTCTTCAACGAGGGCTACCTGGCGACCGGCTCCGACACCGATCCCGTACGTCGCGACCTGACCGCCGAGGCGATCCGGCTCACTCGCCTGATCCGTGCACTCGTGCCGGATGACGGTGAGGTGGCCGGGCTGCTTGCGCTGATGCTTCTCATCGAGGCCCGCGGCACCGCCCGGGTCTCGACCAGCGGCGAACTGGTCACCATCGACGAGCAGGACCGTGGGGCCTGGGACGCGGCGCTGGTCGCCGAGGGTCATCGGCTGGTGCGCGAGCGCCTGGCCGCCGGGGTGGCTCCGGGTCGCTACCAGATCCTCGCAGCGATCAACGCCGTGCACACCTCGGCACGCGACGTACGCGACACCGACTGGTCACAGGTCGTCGCCCTCTACGACCAGCTCGTCCGCCTCGACCCTTCGCCGATCATCGCTCTCAACCGGGCCATCGCGGTCGCCGAGCTTGACGGCCCGGAGGTGGCACTGGCGGCCGTCGACCGTCTTGAGGACAAGTTGGCCGGCTATCACGCCTACCATGCAACCCGCGCCGACCTGCTGCGCCGGCTGGGCCGCAGTCAGAAGTCGCGCGCGGCGTACGACAAGGCGATCGAACTCGCGGGCAACACGGCCGAGACCGCAAACCTGACACGCCGCCGCGACCAGCTCGGATAGCGCCCGCGGATCCCGATAGAAAACCCCGTCGACTTGGTCGGGATACTCGGCAGCGGCCATGCCATGTGATCCGACCACCTGCAGCTCGCAGCCCACGACGAGGTCCCACGGCAGTGGCGCACTCCGGTCGTCGCCCGTCATGAACGTGAACGGGCAGGATGGGTCTTAGGCGGATTCTCAGACCAGCGACTTGCGGCGCTTGAGGTCAGATGGGGTGGCGAATGGTTGATATCGACAGGAGTGCGGCGATGTCCTTCCCGCCTGCCTCCTACGTGCTGGGTTTACAGGAGATCGACCAGACGCAAGTCGCGGTCGTCGGGGGCAAGGGCGGCCAGCTGGGGGAGCTTTCGCGGATCGAAGGCATCCACGTTCCGGCTGGCTACTGCGTGACGACGGACGCCTTTCGGCGGGTCATGGCGGACGCCCCGTCGATCAACGATCGGCTCGATCAGCTGTCGCGCATGAAGCCGGACGAGACGGACGCGATCCGCACGCTCAGCGCGAAGATCCGCAGGAGCGTCGAACGGATCCCCATCCCTGACGATCTGGTGGCGGCGATCACACGCCCGCTCACCCGACTCGGTGAGCAAGCCGGCTACGCCGTCCGATCCAGCGCGACTGCGGAAGACTTGCCGACGGCCTCCTTTGCGGGCCAGCAGGACACGTACCTGAACGTCGTCGGGCCGATGGCGATCCTCCAGCACGTCAGCCGGTGCTGGGCATCGCTCTTCACCGAGCGAGCCGTGACCTACCGCCTGCGGAACGGCTTCGACCACCGGAAGGTCCAGATGGCCGTGGTCGTGCAGCGGATGGTCTCCCCGGACGCTGCCGGCATCCTGTTCACGGCCGACCCCATCACGGGCAACCGGAAGATTGCTGCCGTGGAGGCCAGCTTCGGCCTCGGCGAAGCGCTGGTCGCCGGTCTGCAGAACCCGGACGTCTATAAGGTGCGCGACGGCGAGATTGTCGCCAAGGCGGTCGCCGCCAAGCAGCTGGCCATCCGCGCTCTGCCGGCCGGCGGGACGCAGGAACAGGCGATCGATCGGGCGCGGCAGGAGCAGGCGGCGCTGACGGATGAGCAGGTCGTACGGCTCGCGCAGCTCGGCCGGCGGATCGAAGCGCATTTCGGCCGCCCCCAGGACATCGAATGGTGCCTGGTCGACGACGGCTTCCAGATCGTCCAGAGCCGGCCGATCACGACACTGTTTCCCATCCCCGAGTCCGGCGACCGGGAGAACCACGTCTATATTTCTGTCGGCCATCAGCAGATGATGACCGACCCCATGAAGCCGTTGGGGCTCTCCTTCTGGCAGATGACGACCCCCGCGCCCATGGCCGAGGCGGGCGGGCGCCTGTTCGTCGACGTCACCCAAAGGCTGGCCTCCCCGGCCAGTCGTGCCGGCCTCCTGGAGCTCGTGGGGAGATCCGATCCGCTGACCGGGGACGCGCTGCAGACCATCCTCGAGCGGGACAGATTCATCCGGCCGCTCCCGGGCGAGGGTTCCCCCGGGCCACTGTTGGGCGGTGCGACAGCCCCGATCGAGACCGATCCAGCCATCGTCACCGAGCTGATCGGGCGCAGCGAGGCATCCATCGCCGCGTTGGAGCGCGACATACGCACGAAGTCCGGAGAGGCGCTGCTCGACTTCATCCGGGCGGACATCCAGGAGCTGAGGCGAATCTTGTTCGATCCGCAGAGCCATCAGGTGTTCATGTCGGCGATGGAGGCCACGTGGTGGCTCAACGAGCAGCTGGAGGCGTGGCTGGGCGAGAAGAACGCGGCGGACACGCTCACGCAGTCCGTGCCCCACAACGTCACGTCGGAGATGGGGCTGGCGCTGCTGGGCGTCGCTGACGTGATCCGCCCACATCCGGAGGTCGTGGCACTTCTGCAGCACGTCGAGGACGAGGGTTTCCTGGACGAGCTGCCCAAGCTCACGGGCGGGCGGGAAGCGCGTGACGCCATCGTGGCCTGGCTCGACAAGTACGGCATGCGCTGCGTCGGCGAGATCGACATCACGCGGCCGCGCTGGAGTGAACGCCCCTCCACGCTCGTGCCCATGATCCTCGGCAACATCAAGAACTTCGAGCCGGGAGCCGGCGAGCGGCGCTTCGAGCAAGGGCGGCAGGAGGCGGAGAAGAAGGAGCAGGAGCTGCTGAAGCGCTTGCGGGCCCTGCCGGACGGGGAGCGCAAGGCCGAAGAGACGAAGCGGATGATCGACCGGGTCCGGACCTTCATCGGGTACCGGGAGTATCCGAAGTACGGCATGGTCAGCCGCTACTTCGTGTACAAGCAAGCCTTATTGGAAGAAGCTGAGCGCCTCCTGCAGGCCCACGTACTCCGTGAGAAGGAAGACATCTTCTACCTCACATTCCAGGAACTCCACGACGTGGCGCGCACGAACCAGGTGGATGACCAGCTCATCGGCCGGCGCAAGGACGAATTCGGGTCGTATCAGGCGCTCACGCCCCCCCGCGTACTCACGTCGGATGGCGAGGCAATCGCCGGGGCGTATCGACGCGACGACATGCCGGCCGACGCGCTGGTCGGATTAGCGGTTTCCGCTGGGACCGTCGAAGGCCGGGCTCGCGTCATCCTGGACATGGCGGAGGCCGATCTCGAACCGGGCGACATCCTCGTCACAGCCCATACGGACCCCAGCTGGACGCCCCTCTTTGTCGCCATCACAGGCTTAGTGACGGAGGTGGGAGGGTTGATGACTCACGGCGCAGTTATCGCGCGGGAGTACGGCCTGCCGGCCGTTGTCGGTGTGATAGATGCCACCCGGCTGATCCCCGATGGGCAGCGGATCCGCGTGAATGGGACGGACGGGTACGTCGAGATCCTGCCCTAGCGATCAGCTGGTGGTCATCGCGCCGTAACGGCCACCGGTTTCGGTCCGCTAGTCGAGGTTGTTCGGCTCCACCAAAGCGGCCCGGATCCGGTGCCGCAGCACGGTGGCCATGTCGACCCGGTCGGGGGAGAGCACCCACTGCACCTGCAGTCCGTCCATCAGCGCGATGATCTCAATCGCCAGCGCGTGCGGATCGGTCCCCGCCACCAGTGCGCCGCGCGCCAGCAGACTGGTCAGCGACGCCTCCAGGTACGCCCGCAGCGTCGCATAGCGATCGACGAAGTACGCGTGGGCCGGGTGCTCAGCGTCGCCGGCCTCAGCCGAGAGCACGGAGAACAGGTTGACGATCTCGGGCGACTCCGTATTGTGCCGGGCCACCGCGATCAGCCGCTGCAGGACGGCCAAATCATGGTCTGCGATGCAGGCCGGTTGCGGGATCAGCAGTGAGGTGGTCTGGTCCCGTTGCGCCAGCACCGCCTCGAGCAGACTCTCCTTGGTCGGGAAATGGTGCAGCAACCCGGTCCGGGAGATGCCGCAGGCCGCCGCGATCTGGAGCATCGTCGCGGCGCGAAAGCCGAGTGTGCCGAAGACCTCGGTCGCGACCTCGACGATCGCCTCGCGCCGGGCGTCACCCTTTGCATACCCCCCACGGGGCGTCTTCGCGGCCGTGTCGTCCTCCACCCTGTCCTCTCCTCGACCGCACTGCGCGATACGAATCCCGACACAACTGTCGGTGTTCATGGTACGATAGCGCCTTCCCTCCACCCTCCCGCTCGAAAGGCACGCTCAACCATGGCCCAGCCGCAGCTCTCGATCCAGCTCTACAGCGTCAACGACCAACTCGTCGCAGACCCGGACGGCACCTTGGCCAAGTTGGCGGAGATGGGTCTGCGACAGGTGGAGGCGTACGCCTTCGTCGATCGGGCAGAGTCCCTGGCCGAGGCGTTCCGCGGCACGGCCTCGAAGCCAAGACCGGTCATGCGCACTTGCTGTCCGACGAGCTGCGCTTTGGTGACCGGGTCATCCCGGTGTTCTCGCACGACGAGATCTTCGCCGCAGCGAAGACGCTCGGACTCGAGTACGTCATCGACCCGATGGTTGCCCTCGACCGCTGGCTCGACGCCGACGCAGATCACCGACACCGCCGCCCGGTTGAACGCGGCGGCCGAGAAGGCTGCCGATCATGGTCTGCGGGTCGGCTACCACAACCACGCCCAGGAGTTCGTCGCCACCATCGACGGCCGCTCGGGCTACGAGTACTTCGTCGACCAGTTGCACGACGACGTCATGCTGGAGGTGGACGTGTTCTGGGCGGCGACCGCAAAAGTGGACGTGACCGCGCTCCTCCGCCGGCTCGGCGACCGGGTCAAGGCGCTGCACGTCAAAGACGGCTTCGTCGGAGTCAACCCGTTCGTCGTCGACGCGGCGCCTTTGGACAAGGCGATGCTCGATCAGCGCTCCGCGGGCCAAGGAGAGCTGCCGATGCTGGACTACCTCGCGGCGTCGCCCTCGACGGATTACGCGGTGATCGAGTTCGATCACTTTGCCGGCGACATCTTCGACGGTGTACAGGGCAGCGTCGAGTTCTTCCACGCCAACGGGATCAAGTGAGGCACGTCCGGTGAGCGCAGCCCGGTCGGGTCCCGTCGGCGTCGGTTTCATCGGAACCGGCATGATCAGCAACACCTATCTGGACAACCTCACGAGATTCCCCGACATCGACGTCGTCATCTTGGGTGACCTGAACACCGACCTGGCCAGCTCGCAGGCGCAGAAGCACGGTGTGCGACAGTCCGGGAACGCGTCCGACGTCATCGAGCATCCCGACGTCGAGCTCGTCGTGAACCTGACCATCCCCGCCGTCCACGCGCAGGTGTCGAGCGAGGCGATCGACGCCGGTAAGCACGTCTGGTCGGAGAAACCGATCAGCGTGGACCGGGACAGTGGGCGAACGCTGCTGGCGAAGGCTGAGGCGGCCGGGCTACTTGTCGGGGTCGCCCCGGACACTGTGCTCGGCCCGGGCGTGCAGACCGCCCGACGGGCGATCGCCAGCGGCGACATCGGGGAGCCATTGTCGGCCCAGACGGTGATGCAGTACATCGGGCCGGACATCTTCCATCCCAGCCCGGAGTTCCTGTTCACCAAGGGCGCCGGCCCACTGTTCGACATGGGGCCGTACTACGTCACCACGCTGATCCACGTCTTCGGCTCGGTGGAGAGCGTGGCGGCCGTCGGCTCGAAGAGCCGGGCAACTCGCACGATCCAGGCCGGCGACCGTGCCGGCACCGTGTTCGACGTCGAGGTGCCGACCCACGTCAGTGCCATCGCGAAGTACGTCGACGGCGGAATCAGCCAGAGCGTGTTCAGCTTCGACTCGCCGATGGTGAAGATGGGCGTCGTCGAGATCACCGGAACCGAGGGCACACTCGTCATCCCCGACCCCAATCGGTTCACCGGTGACGTCAAGATCACCCGGGCACCGGCGCCCGCCGCGATCATGGACGAAGCAGTCTGGGAGAGCGTTCCGATCACCGGGGTGTACGCCGAACGCGGTCTGGGCGTGCTCGATCTTGCACGGGCAGCGCGCACCGGCGGACGGCCGCTCGCCTCGGGTGAGCTCGGCTTTCATGTGCTGGACACCATGGTCGCGATCGACGAGGCCGTGACCGAGGGGCGGGTCGTACCGGTAGAAAGCCGGGTGCCCCGGATTCCGCTCGTCGCCGAGGACAGCGACCCCTTCGCCGCAACGCTGTAAGGCGTCCGAGTAGGACCGGCCGAGGGGAGTGGATCCGGCCGAACAGCCGAAGGTGCCTCGCGGCAAGATAACCAATCCCCGGGACACGATCCCGGAGCAATGCGGCAATGACCGTGCCGGTTGAGGTTCTGATGCGATGCCCGCCGCAGGCTGCCTTCAACCCCGATAGCGTCACGTAGATGCCCTTTCCGCAGTGGTCTGTGGAGGCAGTGCTGGCCCGCCGGCCGCCGGTGCGGGTCAATCAGGTCGGCTACTTCCCGGGGCGGCCGATGCAGGCGACGCTGGTTACCGACACGAAACACCCGCTGTCCTTCACCGTCCGGGGGCTCGGCGGCGTCTCCGTGTGGTCTGGGCGATCGACGCCCTGGCGCACGCGACCGGAGCCAACCTCCGGTTTGACCGTTCACGTGCTCGACTTCACGACGGCCGGCGTGCTCGGCCGCGACGTGCGGATCGAGGTGGACGGCCACCGCAGCCATCCGTTCGCGGTCGGCACCGACGAGTACGGTCGGCTCGCCCGAGACGCTCTCGGAGTGTTCCGGCTGCTCCGGTCAGGGGCGCCGCTGCGTGACGACGTGCCGGCCGGCTACGCGCGGCCCGCGGGCCACGCCGGCCACCCTCCCAACCGCGGCGACACCGCCGTTACAGCTTGGACCGGGCCCGACGCCGAGCGGTTGTACCCCGACTGGCGCTGCCCGGGGACGTTCGACGTATCCGGTGGCTGGTACGACGCCGGCGACTACGGCAAGTACGTGACCAGCGGCAGCATCGCGGTCTGGCAGCTGCTCAATACCCTCGACGCTGCTGCCGACCAGGCCCACAGCTTGGAGCACAGGACTTGCCAAGACGATACGCGAGGAGTGCCGCTGGCAGCTGGACTGGCTGCTGCGGATGCAGGTGCCCGATGGTGCTCCGCTGGCCGGCATGGCGTTCCACCGGGTGCACGGCACGGAGTGGTCGCCGGTTCCCGGGTGGGCCCACGAAGACCCCACCGAGCGGGTGCTGCACCGGCCGTCGACACCGGCCACGCTGCAGCTGGCGGCGGCGGCCGCGCACGGCGCCCGACACTTCGGCGAGACGGACCCGGTCTACGCGCGGCGGCTGCTGGCCGCGGCCAGCACCGCGTACGCCGCGGCGGCGCGCCACCCGCAGCTCGGCGCGTCCGACGACCACGCCCGTTTCGGCGGCGGCCCTTACGGCGACGACGACCCGTCCGACGACCACTACTGGGCGGCCGCCGAGCTGTGGCTGGTCACCGGCGACGAGACCTACCTTGAGGACGTGCGCGCCTCGCCGGTGCACACCGCCGACGTGTTCGACCTCGCCGGCTTCGACTTCGACCGGGTGGCAGGGCCGGCCCGGCTCGACCTGGCCCTGTACGGCACCCAGCTGCCCGACCACGACGACGTTCGGAACGGCGTGCATAGATGCCGCCGACCGGCTCCTGACGCTGCAGGCGGCGCAGCCGTGGGGCCAGCCGTACGCACCGGCCGAGGGCTGGGATTGGGGCTCCAACGGGCGCATCCTCAACAACCTCGTCGTCCTCGTCGTCGCCCACCTGCTCACCGGCAGCCGCGCGGTACGCCAACGGCGTAGCCACCGGCATGGACTATCTGCTGGGCCGCAACGGCCTCGGGCAGAGCTACGTCACCGGCTACGGCACCGACTACAGCCGCCACCAGCGCACCCGGCAGTTCGGCCACGACCTCGACTCCGCCTTACCGCCGCCACCGCCCGGCGCCCTCGCCGGCGGCCCGAACTCCCGACCGCACCCCGACTTTCCTTACGACGAGCGGCTGGCCGATCTGGCACCCCAGCTGTGCTACCTCGATGAACCCACCTCCGAGGTCACCAACGACATCTGCATCCGCTGGAACGCGCCCTTGGTCTACGTCAGCAGCTTCCTGAACCTGTCCCGTTGACCGCTCCGCAAGCTACGGTCATTCGACGAGGCGGAAATACGGTGTCCCTAGCTGCGTACTGCGGTCGGTTTGCCCGTGAATTCCAGGCCTTTGGTCAATAGCCACTGCTCAGCTCGTCAGCGCCGCCGCCCGCCGAGTCGGGTAGGTCGTAGAAATCGTCAAGGAGGGCCCGTGCGATTTCGTCGTCGATCGTGGTGATGTCCCACAGGACCTGACCGTCTTCGACCGCGATCTGCGAGTCGAAGAACGCGCAGCACGCCTTCTCCCGGGCGGCCAAGTCCCGAACCCACACCTCAGCGCCGTGGTCGGCCCGCAGCCGGAATCGGACACCTTCGGCCCTTTGCTCCCGGCCGACTAGGTAGGTTGAAAACAGCCTGTCGTATTCCGCAAGTCGCTGCGCGCCGGTGTCATGCGCGGTGCTCATGTCGCAAACAATCGGCATGGGATTCACTCGAAGGTCCATGAGAACTCCCTGGTATTGACGGTTCGAGCGCCGGTTGCGTCCGAACTATCCAAGACCCTAAACTCTGGACCTAAGTCAAGAGTCAAGGGGACCGGCATGAAGATCGGACAGGTCGCCAAGCGGGCCGGGGTCAGTATCGACACCGTCCGCTTCTACGAACGCCGTGGCGTGTTGCCGGCACCGGACCGCATGCCTTCGGGGTACCGCACCTACGAGGGGTCAACGGTCGAACGCATCCGGTTCGCCCGAGCACTGCAAAACCTCGGGTTCAGCCTTGACGAAGCCATCGATGCGCTGCACAGCCACGACACCGGCATGGCGACATGCGAATCAGAACTCTGGCGAATGCAGGCCGTCATCGACCGCATCGACAACAAGATCGCCGAGCTGCAGGCAACCCGCCAGGATGTCAGCGAAACGATGGATGCCTGCAAGCAAGGACATTGCCGGTTCGACTCCCCGGCCACGCTCACACCAGCAGCCCGGCGACACTAACGATGCTCGCGGTGGCAGGTTGGAGCCCTTCCCTTCCTCAGGTGCGACTGTCCAATGCCCCGCGGCTTGATCACCTGACGGTTGGCCGGTCCGCTATCGGTCGCACTCCGTCGCAATGATCAGGTGCTGGCTGCCCGGCAAGGAGACAGCGTCAGGCGTGACTCTTGCCCACCTAAGCGCCATAGCGACCGGCCAGGATTCCGACCGGGTTTGTCGAGTCGCAACTTAGGACAGCTTGGCCACCGTCAGTAGGACGGCGGAATCCTCCAACGCGTCGAGGCTATGGCGGTTCTTGGGCACGATGAGCAGGTCCCCACGAGCGGCCTCCCAGGATTGGTCAGCTGCGGAGAGTCGCACCCGCCCGTGCAATACCAACACTGTTGCTTCGCCAGGATTCTCATGCTCGGCCAAGCGAGCGCCCGCGAGCATGCCGATCACTGTCTGCCGCATCACCTTCTCGTGACCGCCGTAGACGGTGTCCGCGGTGTGCCGACCACCCGCAGTTGCGGCTAGCTTTATCTGCTGGCGTGCCAGGGCGTCGAGCGAGATCTTCTGCATGGCAAACAGTCTCCCTTCTCGAAGCGGCTCCTGTGTTCCGCGGTACCGACGAACAAGTGATCATCAAGCAGATTCGGCGTCAAGCGGCTGCCTGGCAGGCTACGGGGGGAGAAGGTGCTTCGCACGCGGTGGTGGATCGGAGAAGCCGAGCGCGGCTTCCTCGACCTCTTTGTCTGTGGCGGTGAGGCGACCGCCGTGCTGTCGCATGTGTTCCTCCCACGAAGGGACGCTGAAGACCTCGATGAAAGAGTCGGGTTGATCGCCGTCCCGGTACAGCTCCCAGCGCGTCGCGCCCGTTCGGCGTCGAGACTGGCGGAGGTGGTCCATCGCCTCGAGGAAGGCTGACTCCCGTTCCGGTGTGACGGTGAACTCGACGGTCACCAGGACGGGTCCGCTGTCTGGTTGAGGGTCGACGGCCAGCCGCGCCTCCGGCCAGTAGACGGCCGGCTCGCGGTCCAGGTGGCCGGTGTCCGGCACCCGTAGGAATATTCCGGCGGCAACGCCGCCCAACAGGGCAGCGGCTGAGAGGAGGAACGTTTGCTGCAGGCCGACAGTCTGCGCGACGAATCCCCAGACGAGCGCTCCGACCGTCATCGAACCTGTGAAGGTGACCATGTAGATGGCGAAGCCACGGGCGCGGACCCAGGCTGGCAGGAAAAGTTGCAGCTCGGAAGCCAGCGTGGAGACAACGGCCATCCAAGCCAGGCCCGCGGCCACCAGGATCACTAGGGCCGCCGGAAGGCTCGGGATCAGCACGATCAACGCTGAGGCTGCCGCATAGAGCAGCCCGGACACCGTCAGCAGCCCGGAGGACGACAGGCGACCTCTTACTCGTCCCAGGACCATGGCACCGACGATTGCGCCGAGGCCGAATGCGCCGAACAGCACTCCGTAGCCGGCGGCCGTCAGACCCAGGCGCTGACTGGCGATCAGCGGTAGCAGCGCCCAGAGCGCCATTGCGGAAGGAACGAACAAGATCACGCGGAGCAGGATGCGGCGCACGACGGGCTCATGCCAGACGTACCGACCGCCGGCACGTAGGGCCGGCACGAAACGCTCCCGCCGGCGGTCGGGCTGAGCCTCCGGTCTTCCCCAGAAGAGCAACGTCGCTGCGAACAAGACAGCGCACACCACATAGAGAGCGAAGACCACCGGGACGCCCCCCAGGTAGGCGATCACCAGCCCGGCCACCGCGGGCCCCACCGCGCGGGCCCCATTCACGCTGACCAGATCTAGCCGGGTCGCCGCTCGTAACTGTGTTCTTTGCACGAGTTCGGGCATCATGGCCTGCCACGTTGGCAGCTGAACCGCCGCGCCCACGCCAAGGGCCAATGTGAAAGCCAGCAGCAGGGCGGGCGGCATCAGCTTGGCGGCCGTCAACACGGTCAACAAAATGCCGAGGACGACCAAGTAGGCCTGCACCGTGATCAGCAGCCAGCGCCGATCGAAGGAGTCGGCAAGCACCCCGCCGGGGAGAGCTAACAGCATCATGGGCAGCGTTGTGGCCGCCTGCACCAAGGAGACGAGTACCGCCGCGTTGGGGGCGTCCACCAGGAGCCACTGAGCGCCGACGGTTTGGGCCCACGTCCCGATCCAGCTGAACAACATGCCCAACCAGAGCCAGCGAAAAGCGCGCTGGCCGAGCGGCGCCCAAGGCGATGAGTCACCCGCAGCAGCCGGCTTCGTCACGCGGTGTAGCTCTCCAGCCAAAGCATTATCGGGGTCCGAGGGGCTCGTGGAACGGAGCGGTTGCATCACCGGACGCGACGACCACGTCCTCACCCACTTCCTTGATGGCGTGGCGGGCTTGGAGCTCGCGGACGATTTCGCGGAAGCGGGCGTCGGTGAGGGGGTAGCCGAGGAAGATCAGCGCACCGAGCAGTCCGAAGATCGCTGGACCGAGGCCGACCAAGGCCCGGATGGCAACCAGGGCCGAGTCGCTCTGCTCGGGCAGTTTGGCATTGAAGCCGCCGAACGCCAGCGCGTAGCCCGCAAGAGCACCGGCGACGGCCTGGGAGACCTTACGGAAGAACGAGTAGATCGCGTAGGTGGCGCCTTCAGTGCGCTTGCCGGTCTGGTACTCGCCGTACTCCACCGCATCGGCCTCGAAAGCGAAGAGCAGGGACATGGACAGGTTCTGGAAGAGGCCGAAGACGAAGAACGACACGACCGCGACCGCGAGGTTGGGCGGCATGAGGAAGATCCACGTGCCCATCACGACCAGGCCCGCCGCGCCGATGAGGAACGTCCTCTTCTTTCCGATCCGGACCACAAATCTGGGTACGACGGGTACGGCGACGAATGTGGCCAGGGACGTGGCAAGGACCATCCAGATCAGCTGACGAGAGTTGCCGAGGATGTAGGCCGCGTAGTACGCCTGAGACGCTTGGAGCCCGAAGATCCCGGTGAGGAACACCAGGTTGGAAACGCACAAGATCAGCAGGGGTCGGTTCTGCCTGACAGTTGCCACGGTCTCCTTGATCGTCACTGGCTTCGCTTCGTGGGCGACCTGCTCTTTGCAGTTGGCGAAGCAGAACAGGTAGAGGGCGTAGCCGATCACGGCGAAGACGATGGTCACCGTCGTCAAGAAGCTCTGCAGCTGATCGGGTTGGGTCTTGTACCGGCTGATCTGGGGCGCGATCACCACCACGAGGACCAAAATGCCGATGATCGGACCCACCGAGCGCCAGACCCCGAGTCGGGAGCGCTCCACTGGGTCCTGGGTCATCGCCGTGGCCAAGGAACCAAACGGGATGTTCGTGAGGGAGTAAAGGAACCCCAGTAGTGCGTACGTGACGTATGCGTAGACGTACTTGGCGGTCGTACTGTCGAAGTTGGGGACGCTGAACAAGGCGACGCTCGACAACAGCAGCGGAAGCGACGCGAACAGTAAGTACGGCCGGAATTTCCCCCACCGGGAGCGAGTAAGGTCCACCAGACGCCCAGCCGCGAGGTCGGCAAAGGCGTCCCACACTCGAACGACCAGGAACATCGTCGCGATCGCGGCCGGATTGAGCCCAACGACGTTGGTGTAGTAGATCAGCAGGAACAGCGCCTGTAGCGAAAAGGCAAGGTTGTTGGCCAGGTCACCTGCGCTATAGCCCAGATAGTTCCGCAGGGTCAGCTTCTTCACGGCAGTTCCCTAGCGTGCGAGCGTGTGTGCCCGCTGAGCCACCTCATGCCGATGCCTGCCTAGCTCGACCAGCCCTGACCCGCTCGGCGGCCACGATCACCTCGATTGCTGCGTCGAGGTCGAGCAGACCGACGTTGAGGACGAGGTGGTACCTATCGAGGTCCATCGGGTTCCAGTGGTAGAACCGCTCTGACATCTCAGCCCGGACGCGGTCCTCGCTGCGCTGCCGCCGGGCTGCCTGAGCCTCGTCGATCCCCTCCTCGCGCGCAGCGCGGGCGATCCGCAGCGCCACCGGCGCGTCTAGCTGCACATGCAGCGCGGTCGGGATGTCACCAAGGATCAGGGCACCGTTGCGACCAAGCATCACGACGCCTTGCGCTGCTGCATCCTTGACAAAACGGGTGTTCTCATCAGCCATCTTGGAGTCCTGCGCCTGAGCCAAAGGGATGCTGGCGTCATCCAGGACCGTCGCTCCCGACGCATAGGGACCAAGGATGCGCGCCAAGAAACTTCCCGCCTCGCTCGCTCCGCCCGCGCCCGGGTAACTCTCGCTTTCAATATCCGCGGAGGAGACCGCCTGATCGAGCCAGGCCACACCTAGGACATCCGCAACCCGTGGACCGATGTAACGGGCTGCCGCGCCATACTTCTCAAACAAGGTGACGACAGGTGGAGGAGCCATATGGCCTCCTTCGATCCGGCGCTCAGACGTCAGCTGATCTTTTGACAGTCAAGCAGCCCGCAACCTCCATCGCAATGGGCACTCCGACTAGCGCAGCCGCGAAAGTCAGAGGTCCTTGCGCCAGCGGCGTACGAAGATACGTGTGCGGCCGCCTTGGGTTGGCGGTCGCGGGTGAACGCACCCTTCTTGTTGCCGCCGACCCGCATGATGCCCGACGTGGTGGTGAAGTCGGCGAAGTTCCACATCTGCTCACCGACGACGGCGTCGATGCGGTCGAACACCCGGTGGTTCATGTCCAGGTACTCGACCTGGTACTCCTCGCTCCAGGGGTTCCCGGTCGTAACCGAGTGCAGGCCGGGATAGGTGTCGGCGCCGTACTCGGTGATGATGATCGGCTTGCCTTCACCGGCCCAGGCGGTCAGCTCCGCCTCCCAGGCGAGCTCGGCCGCGTCCAGGTCGCCGGTGTCGACGTACCAGCCGTAGTAGCGGTTCAGCATCAGCACGTCCCCGAACTGGGACACCCGGCACTTGCCGTACGGTGCGAGCATCACGTTGACGAAGCCGACCGGTCGGCGTGGGATCGGCTTCCCGGGCGACGTCGAACAGCGGCCGGAAGTAGTCCTCGGCCTCTTCGGTGTCGGACTCCGGTTCGTTGGCGATGCTCCACAGGACCACGCTGGGATGGTTCTTGTCCCGCGCGATCAGCTCGCGGATCGCCTGGGCGTGCACCGTCCTGGGTGGCGTCGTTCGCGGTCTCGGCGGAGAACGTCTGGTAGCCCTGGGCGCCGAAGATGCCGCCGCCGAGCCCCATATTGAGCCCCACAGCGGCCGTCTCGTCGATCAGCACAATGCCTTGCCGGTCGGCGTAGTCGATCACATCCTCGGCGTACGGGTAGTGCGAGGTGCGGAAGGAGTTGGCTCCGATCCATTTGAGCAGCTCGAAGTCGTGCAGCAGGTAGGCGTCGTTGTGGCCCTTGCCGATCACGGGCACGTCCTCGTGCTTGCCGAATCCGGTGAAGTAGAAGGGCTCGCCGTTGATCAAGAACTTGAGTGCCGTCCACCTTGACGGTGCGCACGCCGACGCTTTGGTGATAGCTGTCCACCACCGTGTCACCCTCACGAAGCTGCAGTCTCGAGATCGTAGAGATACCCGTCGCCGGGTGCCCACTTGTGTACGTTCGGCACCGTCATGCTGCCGGCCAACCCGCTCGCTGAGGCGACCTCGGCGCCGTCCGCATCGCGAAGGATGACCCTGGTCCGTCCAGCCCGGCAGCGCTCTCAGCCGTCGCGGCGTAGTCAACTACTCCGTCGGCACCGCTGAGATCGGTCGTCACCGTGACGTCGGTGAGATGGGCGACGTTGGTGGCGTAGAGCCAGACGGTTCGGTGGATGCCCGCGTAGTTGAAGAAGTCGTGCCAGTAGCGCTGCCGTTTGCCTGCCGGCGTGTCCTCGATGACGCCCGGCGGGATTGACTGCCAGTTCAGAGTGTTGTTGACGACCGCGGTGATCCGCACCTCCTCGCCGGGCGACACCTGGTCGGTGATGTCGGCCTCGAACGGTGTGTAGCCACCTTCGTGGGAAACGACCTCGATTTCGTTGACCCAAACAGTCGCACGGTGGGTGGCCGACTCGAAGTGCAGCACGATCCGCTGGCCGGACCAGCCCCGAGGCACCCAGACCGTCCGCTGGTACCAGACGTCACCGAAATAGTCCCGCACAGCCGCGTCTGCTGCGATGTCGTTGAAACTGGCCGGCACCGCCATCTCACGTGCGTCTGCTAAAGGTCCGGCGAACCAGCGGGCAGTCTGGCCCACGCCGTCGGGGTCGAGGGCGAACTGCCAAAGCCCGTTCAGGCTTTTACGCTCGCGATTGCCAGTGTCTTGGGGACGAAGCATGTCAACTCCTGAAGAAATGCTTTCGGACGGCTCTGATCCATTTAGTCACCTTCCGCCGAGGAGCACCAGATCCATGACGTCCCACGCGTGGCCACAGGGCCGCGCGATGCGGCAGGTCAGTGTGTTGTCGCGTCGGACATGAAGCGGCTCACGACATCTTGTGCTTGCGGCGCATGAGGACCGAGCCAGTACAGGTGACTGTCCGAATCGAGTTCGACCAGTCGGGCAGACGGAATGGTCGCCGCCAGATCTAAGGCATGGGCAAACCTCACGCCGCCGTCACGGCGGGAGCCGGTCACCAATGTCGGGCAGCGAACGAGCATCTGCATGTGCCGCCGGAAAGCCGCGCGGTCACCACGGGCTTGCCGCAGGTCGAGGACAAAACCCGATCCAGAACTCATCGTCTGGAACAGCCGCCGTGCGACCTGCTTGTCCGGCTCCGACCACCCACCCCACCACTGATCCGGCGGTTCGGTCGACAGGGCCCCCATCATCGCTGTCAAGCCACGTTCGCTCTTCACAACCGTTGCCACCGTCGCCCACGTCAGTCGCTGAGCCCGCGAAGAGAATACGACCGGACCCCCCCATCGCTCTTGGGCGGTGTCAGGGTAGGAGTGGGTCGAGGGCGCGCAGCTATGCAGCGCCAACCTCGGAACCAGACCGGAGAGTCCAACGGCCGCTGCGATGGCCTGCATGCCACCAAAGGAGACGCCGACAGCAGCCGCCACCACATCGATGCCGAGGATCCGACAGCAGTCCTCGAGTGCTGGAACAAACTCCGCCGCTGAAAGTGCGCCGACATTGGTCCGACCATAGCCTGGTCGAGAGAAGGCCACGATGCCGTAACCGAGGGAGGTGTACAGCTCCCAACCACAGTCAGTGGCGGCAGTGCAGTGTCCACCCGCGAAGAACAGGACAGGTGGCCTACTCCCGTGTCTGACCAGCACCTCCACACCGCCCGACCGCGTGTCGATGACTCGCGTCTCAGCCATGTGCTGATCGTAGAAGCGTTCCCGAGATCGGAGACGTGTACCCGCAAGCGGGAACCTGGTGCAACCGCTCAAAACGCGGCATCCCAGGACGCTGGGTTCTAAGGCTAGTCCGGCCCGGGTTGGGTTGGCGCGACCGGAGCTGAGGCTCTCCCTGTCGGACGGCCGCTCAGTTCGACGTCCAGCGTCTCCTGGGCTTCCTGCATAGCGGCAGCGTAGCCGGGCTCACCGAGTCGGGCCCAGGAGTCGTCTGCCGAGACGGTCTCGACCTGCGCGGTCACCCACCAGATGTTGCCGAGCGGGTCCCGGACCCGGCCGCCGCGGGCCCCCCAGGCGTTGGTCGCCGCCTCGGTGACAACGCGTCCACCGGCTTCAACGGCTCTGGCCATGGCATCGTCAGCATCTGGAACGAACACCCGCAGCAGCGATGGCATCGATGGCCACCCGGGTCGTCGGTCGAAAGCGAGGACAACGGTATCGCCGACCCGGATCTCGCCGTGGCCGATGCTGCCGTCCTCGACGGCGACCCTTGCCAGCTCGACGCCGCCGAAGACGCTCGTGACGAAATCGAGAAAGGCGCCGGTGTCGTCGGTCACCACCCACGGTGCGACGCTGGTGTAGCCCGCGGGCTGAAAGTTGGTCATGCTCGGGATCGTAGACGCGATCTCGAGTTTGACTGATTCAGTTCAGGCGTCGATGTCGGTGCTTGTGGTGAGGTGCTCCCACTTCTTGATGGTGTCGAGTCGGGCTTCCGCGAGCTGGCGATAAGCGTTCAGGGCATCGTCGCCTAGCAGCAGGAATGCGGGTGATTCGTCGGACTCGACCGCGGCGATGATGGCCCGAGCTGCCTTGGCGGGGTCGCCGGGCTGGGTGCCGTGCGCGGTGTCGTGTTCCTTGCGGCGTTTGCCGGCCGTGGCGGCATAGTCGTCGATGACGGTGCTTGACTGAGTGAGCGAGCGGCCCGCGAAGTCGGTGCGGAAAGCGCCAGGCTCAACGGCGGTGACCGAAATACCCAGCGGCTTCAACTCGCCGTACAGCGCGCCGGACATGGCTTCGAGCGCCGCCTTGGATGCGGCGTAGTAGCCGGAGCCCGCAGGCATGATCTGGACGCCGATGGTGGAAATGTTGACGATTGCTCCAGAACGCCGAGCCCGCATGGCGGGGAGCACCGCCTTGATCATCGTGACCGCACCGAAGAACTGAGTCTCGAACAGCTTGCGGATGTCTGAGTCGTCACCTTCCTCGACGGCCGCGCGATAACCGTAGCCGGCGTTGTTGACGAGGACGTCGATGCCGCCGAACTTCTCTTCGGCCCGGGTGACCGCATTACTGATCTGGGCGCTGTCGGTGACATCGAGGGAGAGTGCGAGAACGCGGTCTGGGTTGCCTTCGGCGAGGGCCGCGACCCTCCCGGCGTCGCGAGCCGTGACGACCGCGTTGTGACCTGCCGCAATCACGGCCTCAGCCAGGGCGCGACCTAGTCCGGTGGAGCATCCGGTGATGAGCCAGGTAGACATGTGATGGTTTCCTTCCTCTAGCGGAGGCGGGTCTAGTCGCCGAAACATTCACCGACTCCGGCATCTAGGCGCGCTTGTCGATGAGGACCTCGGCAATGGTGCGTTGCTCTGATTGGATTTGGGGTTCGTTGAACCTGACGAGATCCCAAAGCGCATTCTGCAATACCCGTGCCAGAGTCCACGTTGCCGCGCGCGACCGGTCCAATGCCATGACTTCAGTCATGACGTCAAAGCGGCGTACGAGGGCGCGTGTGACGTCGCCGGTCTGGATCAGATCCTCCCAGCGATTCCACAAGGCCGGCATCAGCTCAAACCCCGAATCGCCGCTAAGTGGCTTGGGATCGATCGCCGTCCACCGCTTGCTGCCATCCAGAGCGGAGAGGACGTTGAAGTAGTGCAGGTCCCAATGCAGCAACCGATCCTCGATCGGATCTGTGGCCATCTCGTCGAGTCGGGCCGCGCACTTTGAAAGGAGTCGGCGCTCATCGGCGTCTCCGGCCAACCGCACAGCTTCCGGCGCCTGAGCCAGAATGCCGGCCGCGATGTCGCTCAGGCGCCGCATCCCGTCTGGCGCTGGGACCGAGTTGAGTTGAACTAGAAGCTCAGCGATGATGCGCGCCGCCGTCAGGGCGTCCTCCACCACAGTGAGGTCCTGTGATGCATCGAGCCGTTCCAGCAGCATCGCCCCTGAACCGGCCTCGTGCTCCAACAACCGCACCGCTCCGCGGCCAGCCCAGGCCTGCAGAGCGGCCGGCTCGCCACCGGTCTCGTCGTCGACCGGCTGCAGCTTGAGCACGGCCTTGGATCCATCCCTCCGAGCAACCGGGATGATCAGCGCCACTGCACCGAAGGCGCTCTCCCCGTCCAGCTGCAACTGCCAGTTATCGAGGCACCTCGCAGCCAGCCGCGGCAAAGCCGAGATCCAGGCTCGGCCCGACTCACCGGAGTATTTCTGGTGCAGATCAGCCAGTTCGGCCGGCACCACGATCTCAGCTTCGCCGACCACCGCTCAAGTCTGCAGGTCGTCGGCGTTCCGAAGAACCGTGGTATCCCACATCGTGCAACCTGGGTCAGGCGGGCTGGCTCAGGCCGCCAAGTCCTCGATGGACTCTCGTCTCCAGGCGCCCGCGGCACCCGGGAACTGGGCCAGGTAGCCACCGATCTGAGTGCTCGTCCACCCGTGGGATTCACGAAGACCGAGCGCCATCGTGCGCAGGTAGCCCTCGCTCGGGGAATTTACCGGATGGTCGTTGACGTCCGCGCTCGTGAAGGTGAGCATCGGAAGCTCGTCGCGGATGCCCACATGGCCCAGGGTCTGGTAGCGGCCCGCGCCGAGGGTGTGCCAGCCGGTCTCCTTAACCGATGCCAGGTCCACCTCAAGGCCCGGCTCGAGCCGCATCTCCTGGGCGAGAATGTCGACGAACTGTTCGGCGGTGATCAAGTAGGCGCGGGCCGCGACCTCACCGTCAGCTCGGACGTCGTAGATAGCCATACCACCGCCCCATACGGACGAGACACCCACGAAACGTATTCCGCCTGGGATCATGAGGGATACGTCGCGCTCTGGAACGAGTGGGTCGCGCGAGCCCGGATAGTCACGAGCTCCTCCGGCGGGTCGACCACCCTCGAGGTAGACATGGAAGCGATCCCGGCTCAGGTTGGTTCCGTATGCCACGTACCACAACCGCTCCATCACCCTCGATCCTAGCCAGGCAGCGCACCCTCCTGGCGCGCGGAGACCGCCTCCGCGAGCAGGATTCGCTGGGCCCGTTCGTACAGCGCCATCGCCTGCTCCGGCGTGTCGCCGACCGCAGTCATCCCGACCCGACCGCATTCGCTGAGGCTGCTGATCATGTGGAAGACCACTCCTGTCTGCTGCGACTGGTCGAAATGCAGTCCATGCCTGGCGACCGCGTCGAACAGGTCGTCCACCGACAGCGCGCGAAGTTCGTGTGGACTCGAGGTGATCGGTGGCGACGAGATGCTTCTCCTGACCCTGCTGGGTGAGGAACCGCCCGCTGGTGCCGTCGTAGCTTCCCTCGGTAAGGAACTGCAACGTCAAGAACGGATGGGTGGTCCCACCTTTGCGAAGGTTGAGCTCGATCGCGTACGCCGACCAGCCGCCGGTCGCGTCCTTGACCACGACGAAGTCGATCGCGAACCGCCCGAGAGCTCCGGCCGCTGCCAACCGATCGCCGATCCGCTGCGCAGGTTCGCTGATCAGGCGGGAGTACTCCGGATCTGCCGGGAACACGCAGCCGAGATAGCTCTGTCCGCTGGCGCCGCCGAGAAGCTGATCATGTGTCGACAGCAGCTCCACGCTCCCGTCGGGACGTGCCCGCAGTTGGACACTCGGACTGCGCAGCTCCTCGCCGACAATCCGTCTCCTCGACGATGCCGCCATCCTGCTCGAACTTGGCCACGTACGAGGTCAAGCGGCAGATTCGGCGACTCCAGCTGCATGGCCCGCACCCGAGCGCCGATCGCCGAACGTCGCCTGCTATCGGGAAGCTCGGCGACTCCAGCCAGGTCGACCAGGGCGTTGCCAGTGCCCGAGACGCCCTCGTTGGTCTTGATGATCACCTGGCTGATCGACGGCCGAACCGCGAGCATGTCGCCGATCGCGTCAGTCACCTCCTCCAGGCTGTGCAGATCCTCGGCACCGAGCGGGTGGGCGACATCGCACTCGGCGAACAGGCGACGGCACCCTGTCTTGCTGCCCAGATCGGCGAGGCGTGGATCCGCGCCGTACATGGGAATACCGAGGGTCAGGGCAATGTCCCGCTCGAGCGCTGTCGTGCTGTAGGGGATGAGATGACATCGCGAGCGATTCGGGATGTGGGCGGCGATCTTCGCGAGTAATCGCGGGCGTTCCAGGAGCTTCTCGCTGAGCGGTCGATCAGAGGAATCATCGGTCGAGACCAGAGTCAAACGAGCGAGTGCGTGACTCGGGATCACACCCGGCAGCAGAGCGAGGTAGTACTCGATGATCCTCGAGTTGATCGGCATCGAGGTGACATAGATCATTCGCAGCCGAGGTTGGCGCAGCAGCAAGAGCAGGAAGAGCAACCGCTCCTCGAACGCTTGGGTGATGGCCGAACCGGTGGCGACCGTCCGGGACACGGAAACCGACGGCACAATGACCACCGACTCGTCGTCCAGATTCCGCTTCCACACGTCCCACACCGATTGCATCCGGTCCTGAAGCGCCTCAAAGCGACTTTGTCGCGCTGCATTGTCCAGGTCGGAAAGTGTCTGGTCGCGCTCCAGGTCGCCCATGATCATCTGATCAGTCATTCCGAGCCTCCAGCCTCTCCTGCTGGTTCACACTCGGTGATGTCGAACACCCGAACGGGACGGCTGAAGCCTCTTAAGGTCCAGCTCGCCGATCTGCCTGACCATCGGCTACCGGCTCGGCGGCATGAAAGACCCGCTGGGAGGCCAGCACCTGCCAAGGTCCAGCCGCACCGCACAAGTCGAGACGCCAGATTGGTGACGCTTCCGATCGCGGCGTAGTCGAAGCGGCCTTCGAAACCTATCCGGCCCAAGGTGGCGAAACCCTGAGCGATCCCGACGCCCAAGGCGAGGTCGTAGCCGCGCCGTCGCCACGTCTCGGCGAGGACCCGGACGCGGTCGCGCATGGCTACGGACATCCGGATGGCACGCTCCGGTGCGTCGTCGATCGGCAACGGATCGTTGAAGAAGACCATCAGCCCATCGCCGGTGAACCGCTCCAACGTTCCCCCGTAGGCGAAGATGAGTTCCCCCAGGGCCTTGTGGTACTCGTGCAGAACGCCCATGACCTCTTCGGGCTCACTCGACTCCGCGAACGGTGTGAACCCGCGAAGATCACAGAAGACCACCACGATTTCTCGGCGGTGGCTGCCGAGGAAGTCCTCGTTGCCGGAGTCGATCACCAGCTCGACGAGCTGGGGGGAGAGGAAACGACGTAGCCGGTTGACTCGCTGCAGGTCCTCCACCTGGGCCTGGACCCGCGACTCCAGCTCGGCGTTCCATCGCTTCAATTCCTCGGCCTGCTGGTTGATCATGTCGTGGTAGCGCTTCACCCGGGCCAGCGATGCGACCCTGGCCAGTAGCTCATCCTTGTTGAACGGTTTGCTGACAAAGTCGTCGGCACCGGACTCGATGGAGGAGATCTTCTCCTGGTCACCGCTGGCCGTGATCATGACCACCGGAAGGAAGGCGGTCGCCGGGTTGCTGCGGATTCGCCGGCAGACTTCGTATCCGTCGATACCGGGCATCACGATGTCGAGCAGGACCAGATCTGGAACCGCCTCGCTCAGCTTCTCCATCGCCTGCTCCCCGGAGGTCGCGGTCACAACCTGGTAGCCGCGCGGACTCAGCACGGCATCGAGCAGTCGAAGGTTCTGGGGCTGGTCGTCGACGGCGAGGATTGTGATCTGATCTGGCATCAAGACCTGCCGGGCAAGAATTGCGCGAGCTGCTCCGGCAGTGCGCGGACACTGATCGGTTTCGCGATGTAGCCGGCGAAACCCGCCGCCTCTGCCCGCTCGATGTCCTCCTTCATCGCGAATGCTGTCACCGCGACCACCGGAACCTCGCGGGATCGAGGATCGGCATGGATGCGCTGCAGGGCCTCATGCCCGCCAATGCCTGGTAGTTGCAGGTCCATCAAGATCAGGTCTGGAGCGTTGGTCGCTGCGACCTCGACGCCCTCCTCGCCCGACCGAGCTGTGACGACGTCGAAACCCTGGAATTCCAGCACGTCTCTGATCAGCTTCAGATTGAGGGGGTTGTCCTCGACGATGAGGACGCGGGCGCCCATCAGGCCCGCCGTCCGAAGTTCTTGCCGGGCAACACATGGACACGTTGCAAGGCATCGAGCAAATCGTCGCGACCCACCGGTTTGACCAGGTACTCGGCGGCGCCCGCTGCCAGGCCCCGAGACTTCTCGTCCAGAATCGAAACGATGATCACGGGGAGCTTCTGGGTCTCGGGATCCGTCTGCAGCTCCTCCAGCACTTCCCAGCCGTCGATGTCTGGTAGCCGGATGTCAAGCAGGGCGGCGACCGGTTGCAGGCGGCGGATGGCGTCCAGGCCCTCGTTGCCGTCGCGGGCCCGCACGACGTGCACGCCGCGCCCGTCAAGGTATGCACTCATCAGGTCGAGTGAGCGTCGGTCGTCGTCGATCACGACGACGACCGGATCAGCGCTGTCGCGATCGTCCGACTCGACCGAACCGTCATCACCCGGGATCGGGACGGTGAAGCCGAAGGTGCTCCCGACGCCGACCTCGGTCTTGAGCGTCATGACACCGCCCATCAACGCAACGATCCGTCGGCACAGCGTGAGTCCGAGGCCGGTGCCCTCCTCGCGCGACGCTCCTCGCCGGCCCTGGTGGAAGGCCTCGAAGATGCGTTCCTGGTCCTCGGACGGGATGCCGATGCCGTCGTCGGTCACCGTCACGGTCATCCGGCGTTCAGTGCGTGTGGCGTTCACCGCGATGTGTCCGCCGTCCGGGGTGAATTTGACGGCGTTGCTGAGCAGGTTCAACATGACCTGCCTGAACCGCAGCTCATCGGACTCGATCAAATCCAGCGTCGGATCGATATCGAGCGTCAGGGCGATACCGTGCAGAGCAGCCCGCTCGCGGACAAGAGCGATCGTGTGCTCGATCACCGCCCGGACCGGGAACACGGAAAGCTCGAGCTCCATCCGGCCGGCCTCCACTTTCGAGAGGTCGAGGATCTCGTTCAGTAGCTCGAGGAGATGCTTGCCTGAGCTGAGGATGTCCTGGAGATACTCATCCTGGCGTTCATTCAGATCACCGAACATCCGCTCGAGCAGCACCTCCGAGAACCCGATCACAGCGTTCAGAGGGGTCCTCAGCTCGTGAGACATGCTCGCCAGGAAATCCGACTTGTGCTCGCTCGCCACCTGCAGTTCGGCACTCTTGCGCTCCAGCTCGCGAAAGAGTCGGGCGTTGGACACCGCCAGTGCGGACTGACTGGCGAAGGTCTCCATGAAATCCAAGACCTCGTTGGAGAAGCCTCCGGGTGTCTTTCGCCTGACCACCATGACGCCGATGATCTGGCCGTCGCGCAGCACCGGGACGGCGAGGACCGATCGCCAGCCGTCCTGGTACAGCAGCTCGAGATGGACGTCCCGGTCTACGAGGGCGATATCGGAGATCCCGATCGGGTGCCCTTCCTGTGCGGCCCGGCCGACAAGGGTCTCGTCCAGCTCGATCTTGATCTTGCGCAGCCCTGACAACAGCGCTGGGCTACTGGGATATGCCGTCCTGGCCAGAAAGCGGCGCTCTGCCTCGACATACTCCATGATCGAGCCACCGTCGCACTCCGCGAACCGCACCGCGTTAAGAATGATTTTGAACAGCACCTCGTCGAGAACGAGGGTCGAGCTGACCGTTTCTCCTACCTCGTTAAGGGCCTGCAATTGCTCGACCTTGCGCGCCAGCTCGCGCTGCCGTTCCTCCAGTTCGCGCACCAGATGCAGGTTTCGTATCACGGCGGCGGCCTGGGCGGCGAAGGTCTGGAGCATCGCCGTCTCGCGTTCATCGAAAGGCTCCACGTTGGCCCGCCACAGGCTGATTGCGCCCACCACGTCGTCGTCGAGGATCAGCGGTGCGGCGACGATCGTGCGGGAACCGGCGATCTCTTGAACGTCTCTCCGGTAGCCGGGGTCCGTGAGGACGTCGCTGACCTGCTCGATACGTCGATCCAGGGCGACCCGTCCGGCCATCGTCTCCCGATCCCTGCGAATCGGCCGCGCGGCCACATGACTCCGGAACTCCGGCGGCAGGCCCACTGTCGACGCTAGCTCGAACTCCTCCCCGTGCAGGAGGTAGATCGACACACCCTGGCATCGACAGAGTCGCTGCGCGCACTCCGCCACCGTCGTCATCACGGCGTCCGCGTCGGCGTCGGAGGATGACCGGCCGAGGGCGATGAGCACGGCATCGGCGGCGACAAGTTGCTCCACGACCGCATCGTGATCTTGCAGCAGGCGTCCGTGATCTTCGGCGGTCGGCTGTCGCGCTCCTCCGGTCATCCGTCCGCCTCTCTGCGACGTCGAACGGGTGGTGTGGCTGTCATTCTGCCCTTGTCGCGCTCGCAGGGGAATGCAGTTATGCGCGGAAGCAGCCAGGTCGCGTGCCCGAGCGCGATCATCGAACCGGGCAGTGAGCTCCCAAATCCGGTCTGAACCCCGGCTGAGCGATTGAACCGTCGGTAGGGTGACCGCCATGACGGTCGGCGCTCGCCGAGACGACGGCGGCCATCCCGCCCCCGCCAGCGAGCGGGGCTAGGACGCGCCCTTGCCAACCCTCGACCCCACGACTCTGTTGCTGCAGCTCGGCATCCTGCTGGCCTCCGCCTTCCTGTTAGGACGTGTGGCCGAGCGGATCGGCCTCCCGGCCACAACCGGTGAGCTCGCCGCGGGTCTGCTGCTGGGTCCCTCGGTTCTCGGTAACATCGCGGCAGCCAACGGCCGGGGCTGGCTCTTCACGCCGGCGTCGGGCCAGGTCGAGTCCCTCCGTGGGATTGCGCTGTTCTGTGGCGTGTTGCTGATCGGCGTGGCGGGCGCAACCGTCGATCTTTCGTTCGTCCGGGCACGAGTCCGGACCGTCTGGCTGATCAGCCTTGGAGCACTGGGCCTGCCGCTGGCCTCGACCCTGGTCCTGGCCCACTTCGCCGACGCCCGGCTCCGCGGGCCCAACGCGGGTGCCTGGTCCTTCGCAGCATTCGCGGGTCTCGCACTGTCAGTGAGTGCAGTGCCCGTCATCGTCAAGATCTTCGCCGACCTGGGCATCCTGCACCGCAACCTGAGCCAGTTGTCCCTGAGCGTGGCCGTCATCGACGACGCGACCGTGTGGGTCGGTCTCTCGATCATCGCGGCCGTCATCCATCTCCGACACTCGAGTGATCTCTCGGCCATGTCCGGAGATCTGGTGTTCGCGCTGACGGCAGTCATCGCTCTGGCGCTGATCGCAGTCGTTGGCCGTCGCTCCGTTCGGGTCATCGATGGTCCAGGGGTGAGGAATGAGACGGGAGTGGGGGCGTCCTGCCTGGTGGCGGCAGCTTTCATCACCTTGGGGGCGGTTCTCACCGACGGGATCGGGCTGGATTCGACGCTCGGTGCTTTCGTCTGCGGCACGATCGTCGCCTCCGGCTGGCTGGTTCCGGTGACGAGATTGAGGCCGCTGCGCACGATCGTGCTTGGCGTGCTGGCGCCACTCTTTCTCGCCACAAGCGCGTTGTCGGCTGACCTCACGGCACTACGGGATCCGGGGTTGGCCCTCGCCGCGTTGGCAGCGGTGGTGCTGGCCATCGTGAGCAAGTCACTCGGAGCCTACGGCGGCGGCCGGCTGGCTGGACTCGGGCACCAGGCCTCGATGGTGGTGTCGTCGGCCCTCAACGCGCGGGGAACCGTTCAGCTCGTGGTCGCAGCAGCGGGTCTGCGCCTCGGTCTCATTACCGTCGCGGGATTCACCGTCCTCGTGCTCGTGGCGCTGGTCACCTCGGCCATGGCTGGTCCGCTCATTCGTCGGTACATGCGGCACCTTCCATCGACGTCCGACGAGGAGCGCCGAGAACGTTTGGTCGAATGAACCCAGGAAACTCGGAAAGACCATACGTCCGGCGGAGGGCGCAATATCAATGAGTTTCCGAAGCACACGAAACGCCGAGGCTGCTTCGTCATACTGAGTTGATGGAGCAGTCTCTTCCCTCAGGGACGCTCACCCTGTTGTTCAGCGACATCGAGGGTTCGACCCGGCTGCTGACCCAGCTCGGTGCGCACTACGGCGAAGCCCTTTCCGTCCAGCGTTCCATCATGCGCGAGGAATTCACGCGCTGGCACGGCACGGAAATCGGGACCGAGGGAGACAGCTTCTTCGTCGTCTTCACGTCGGCAACGGATGCGGTGAGCGCCGCGTTGGCCGCGCAACGCAGGCTTGCCGCCTACGACTGGCCCGACGGCGCCAAGGTGCGGGTACGGATGGGAATGCATACCGGGCAGCCGACCCGCCTAGAGGGCGATTACGTCGGCATGGATGTGCACCGCGCCGCTCGTATTGCTTCCGCCGCACACGGCGGACAAATTGTGCTGTCGGCGACAACAGCTCAGGTCCTCGCCGATCAGTCGGCGGAGTTGGAAGTCAAGGATCTGGGATGGCACCGACTCAAGGACATCCCCGAGCCGGAGCGCATTATGCAGCTGGTTGCGGACGAGCTGCCGCAGGAATTCCCGCCGCTGAAGAGCCTCGGCACCCCAACCAACCTCCCCCAGGCTCCCACTCCCATCGTCGGACGCGACGGCGAGCTAGCCGAGATCACCGCGCAGCTCAAGGGAATTGGAGTGCGTTTGGTCACGTTGACCGGTCCTGGAGGTTCAGGCAAGACGCGGCTGGCGATTGCCGCAGCCAGCCGGCTGGCGTCGTCGCGCGCCGACGGCGTGTATTTCGTGGCGCTGGCAACGGCCAACACTGCCGACGTCATGTGGAGCACCATTGCAGAAACCTTGGGAATTGTCGGCGAGGGGCGCGCGCCGCCGACCTTCTTTGAACACATCGCTTCGCGAGACATGCTCCTAGTCCTCGACAACCTCGAGCAGCTCGCCGATGCGCCACTCGTGGTCAGCGAGCTGATGGCACATGCGCCACGGCTCGCCGTACTCGCGACCTCCCGCCGGCCGCTCCATGTGTCGGGCGAGTACCAGCATCCGGTACCGCCGCTCGAGATCCCCGCTCCGAGTTTGGACGCACGGGCGGCGGCGGAATGGGGAGCGGTGGGGCTCTTCGTGCATCGAGCTCAGATGGTTCGACCCAACTTTCGTCTCACGGATGACAACGTCGCCGATGTCGTCGCCATTTGCGCCCGGCTCGACGGAATGCCGCTCGCCATCGAGCTGGCTGCGGCCAGGGCGAAGCTGCTGGCCCCGCACGCGATCCTCTCCAGACTTGGTCGCAGTCTTGAGCTCGGCGGTGCCGAGTTGGATCGCCCAAGCCGACAGCGCACACTACGCCAGACCATTGCCTGGAGTTTCGATCTCCTCACGGAAGACCAGCAGAGCTTCTTCCGGCAACTCGGAGTTTTCGGCGGCAGCTGCGACCTCGATGCCGCGGCAGCTGTGACCGAAACACCTGCCGATCCGCTCGATGAGGTAGCCGACCTTGTCGACATGAGCCTGGTGCGGATCCTCGACGACCGCGACGGCGAGCCGCGATTTGATCTTCTGCAGACCGTACGGGCATTCGCCCGCGAGCGCCTCGAGGCTGCCGGTGAGTGGGAATCAACGGCTCGAAGGCATGCCAATCACTACCTCGCGCTCGTCGAAGAGCTCACTCCTCGGCTGCGAACCGCCGAATATTTCGCAGCCCGTGACCGGATCGAATCCGAGCTGGACAATCTTCGCGCTGCGTTGGAATGGAGCCTGCCCGAAAACGATCATCAAGGCGACACGACAATCGGCTTTCGCCTCTGTCGTGAGCTGACCTGGTTTTGGTACGCCTGCGGCTACCCGGAGGAAGGTCGTCGCTGGTTGGAGCGGGCAACAAAGAAGGTCAGCGGAGACGGGCCAGAGGAGATTGCCGTACTCCACGGCCTCGGGGTCATCCTGCTTCAGCAAGGCGAGTCGGAGAAGGCGCGTCAGCTGCTGACGCGGTGCCTGGAGTACTGGCGTCAGCACGGTGACGACAGCAAGACGGCCATGGAGCTCAACAGTCTCGCCATCGCTCACCGCTACGCCGACGAACCCGATCAGGCTCGGGCGCTGTTCACCGAAGGCATATCGCTGGCCGAACGAAGCGGTGACACGGGTCGTCTGGCGGCACTGCTCTCCAATCTGGGGATCCTGGAAATCGATGTTGGCACGCCGGCCGCCGCCATTGACCTCTTCAACCGGGCGGTCGCCCTGGACCGCGAGCTCAACGACAGGTGGGCGGAGGCGTGTGACCGGGTCAACCGCGCGGCGGCACGAATTAGCGCTGGTCAAATCGACGCTGCGTACCAAGACTTGCGCGACGTAACCTCCGACGCGCTTGCCGTGAACGACATCGACCTCACCATCGGGCTCATAGAGCTGTTGGCCATGCTCTGGGGAGAATCCGGCGACGCCCGCAGAAGCGCCCGTCTTTACGGCACCTCGGAGACGATGCGCCAGCAAGCCAACTTGCCCCGACCGCCACCCGACGCCGCGCACCTGGAACGGTCGCTGGCCAAGAGCCGATCAACCGTCAGTGACGACGTCTGGTCCAGCTACGTCAACGAAGGTCGCCTGTTGAGTCGTGAGGAAGCGATAGCCGAAGGCATCCGCTGAGGATTGGTCAGTGGGTAGGGCAGGCGGGGCAGTGTCACGCGTGGCCGTATACCGACCAAGCCGCCGCAACCGTTTGGAATGGGGGAGGTCCGAGCAGGGAGGAGCATCGGGCCCGTAGTGCCTCTCGTGCATCGTCCGACAGCGAAGCGACATAGTCGCCGGCGGGGCCGACCCTCAGGGTGAAGGGCTCCCACCAGTCGGCGAACGCGGCAAAGCGCAGACGGACGGTGAGTAAGTCCGATGTGATCCTCCTAAGTCCGGCCCGTTCGGCGAGCTCGGCCAGCTGACCCTTTCGCGCCCCGGCACGGCCTGCCTCGTCGGGAGCCGTGGGATCGAGGTCGTGCACGGCACGCCAGAACGTGCTCAGAGGACCCCCTCCGCCGGCGTGATCCCAGACGCAAGCGGCCACGACCCCGCCCGGCCGCGTGACCCGGCCCATCTCGGACAAACCCGCCACCGGATCGCTCATGAAGTGGACGACCAGTTGAGCGAGCGCGGCGTCGAAGCTGTCACTCGGGAAGGGCAGGTGCTCGGCCGTACCGGAACGGACGTCGACGCCAGGAAAGCGTGTCTGGACGGCCTCGACGAAGGACGGTGACGGATCAATCGCCGACACGGCATCCGGCCCGAGGAGTTGGGCCAGCCGAGCAGTCAACGCTCCTGGGCCACACCCGACATCCAGGGCACGCTTGCCCACCCTTAAGCCGGCAAAATCGACGAATTGATCCGCTAACGGCTCGGAGAACCGACCCATGAACTGGTCATAGGCCTCTGCTGAGACGGCGAATGTCACCTTGTGACGATACGACCGTGCTTCTTAATGCGGCGGGCGCGGAGGGAGCCGGACGCGTAGCATCGTCTCACCCGGTCGAGTGTCGATGCTGATGCTGCCACCATGGCGCTCCTCGACGATCCGTCGAGCGATATCCAGGCCCAGGCCGGTGCCTTTGCCGACGTCCTTGGTTGTGAAAAAGGCTTCGAAGGCGCGACGCGCGACCTCGGGCGGCATGCCTCGGCCGCTGTCGATGATCTCCACCATCACTCCGTTGCCGTCGGCCCGAGTCGTCAGGCGAAGGGTGCCGGCCCCCTCCATCGCGTCGATCGCGTTGTCGATCAGGTTGGTCCACACCTGATTCAGCTCCGCGGCGTAGACCTCGATCGATGGCACGTCGGCCCCGTACTCACGGACAACCCGAATGCGGGGGCCGAGCTTGTGACCGAGGATTTGCAGCGTGGCGTCAAGGCCATCCGCCAGATTGATGGTTTGTTTCGATGCGCGGTCCATCACTGAATAGGACTTGACCGCCGACACCAATTCGGAGATGCGCTGCGTGGACTGTTTCAGGTCCGAGAGCTGCGCCGCGAGAGTCAAGGTGCTGGCCACCCACTGCAAGCCGGCTTCGAGGCCCGATCCGCCCAGGACGTTTTGGGCTCGCGACAGCCAGCCAAGATCAACGCCAGCGGCCGCGAGCGGCGGGGCGATGGACCATTCTCGCGTGACGCCATGATCACTGAGCCACGCGGAAAGGGCCTCCTCGTGATCGGCGCGCGACAGCGCATCCGGATCGCCAACTCCACCTTCGACTTCGGCGCGCAGCGCGTCCAGTGCGGCGAACTGGCCGGCAGCGATGTCTACGCGAGCCAAGAGACCGATCGAGGAAACCAGCGACTTACTCGCCGATTCGAGGGCGTCGACGGACCGCGTGGCCGCCGACGCCGGGTTGTTGATCTCGTGAGCCAGGCCGGCCGCCAGCGTGCCGAGCGCCACGAGCGACTCTCGTTGCCGCGCTGTGGACTCGATCGAGCGCGCGGTGCGGTAGAGCCCTTCTATGAGGTGGCCACTGAAGGGAAACCACGCGTTGGACAGATCGCGGAGCGCTACGGACGGTACCCGTAGCACACGACCGCTGGTCACGCCTCGGCCTGTGGCCAGATACGTGCCGTGCTCATCCCAAGCGCGGAATCCTCCAGCCCACCGCCCGGGCACGTTCATGCTCGCCACCACGGTCTCTTCCCGGCCGACCCGGCGCAGCAGATCAATGGCGCCAGCGACCAGCAGCCACCAGAACTCGGCCGGCTCGCCCTCCCGAAAGAGGTCCACCCCCGGCACGATGGCGACCTCGGCGCCGAGGTTGACCAGCTCAGCCAGTTGATCATCGGTGAGGCCGTCGAAGATGGTCAGCGCGCGAACGTCATCGACGCGCACCGTGACCACCGCCTCCGCGATTACGCGACAGGAAGGCTGTCGACCGCCGACAGCATGAACCTGGCGCCCGAGCGGGGATCAGCGTAGCGTCGAAAGACAGGTCTTCATCAAGGGAGGGGTGTCGAATGCTGTCCAACAGCGAGGTGCACGCGAACGTTCCGGCGGGCGACCTGAAGCGCGCTCGGGCGTTCTACGTCGACAAACTGGGGCTGAAACCATCGGCCGAGGACCAGTACACCATCGTATTTCCAACGCCCGGTGGATCCTGGTTCCAGGTCTACGAGACCTCATTCGCCGGCACTGGAAAACACACGATCGCCCAGTGGGACGTGGCTGATCTTGATGCCGAGGTACAGGGTCTCAGAGAGCGTGGCATCAGCTTCGAGCGCTACGACCTGCCCGGCATGGACTGGAGCGGCGACATCGCCACAATCCCCGGCGTGGGTCGGATGGCCTGGTTCCAAGACAGCGAGGGCAACATCATGGCTTTGGGCGAGCCGGCTAGCGCCTAGCGCCGTAGCTAAGGAAGGAGAGGAGTTCGGTGTTCGTACAGGTGATACAGGGACAGGTCACTGATCGCTCCGCCCTGAGGGCGGCGATGGATCGCTGGCGAAGTGAAGTAGCGCCCGGCTCGATTGGTTGGCTCGGCAGCACCGGTGGCGTGACAGAGGACGGAAAGTTCATCCTCTTGGCACGGTTTTCGTCCCAAGAAGAGGCGATGCGCAACAGCGACCGGCCCGAGCAGGACGCGTGGTGGAGCGAGACCTCGAAGCTCTTCGACGGTGAAGCGACGTTCAAGAACAGCACTGCTGTCGACGAGGACTTGGTGGGCAATCCTGATGACGCGGGCTTCGTCCAGTTCGTTCTGGGCAAGGTGCGCGATCCCGAGCGTGCCCGAGCACTGATGAGGCAGGATCCGCAGTCGTGGGCGCAGGTACGACCCGATCTGCTGGGGACGCTGACGGCCGTTCACGAAGGTGGCGAAATGACGACGGCCGCCTACTTCACGTCGGAGATCCAGGCTCGCGAAGGGGAGTCGAAAGAGGTCCCAGAGGAGCTCAGAGAGGGTATGGAGGAAATCAACACGCTCACTGTTGGCGAGCCCGAATATCTCGATATCAAGGAGCCGTGGCTCGACTCTCGCAAGGGCTGAGGCCCGCGCTGATAGTGTGCTGAACCCCCACCACGACGGCGCCCCGGCTCTAGCACCCATGAACCCACCTGACCGGGTGAGTCTGCTGCCGGAGGCCGTCAACGCCGGGGTGGGCCGGCCCTACACTTCACCGCATGGCGCAGCCTGGAAGTCGCAGCCGCATTGTGCTCGCGGTCGTCTGGCTGCTGCTGGGTGTAGCGATGATCGGTGTGCCGGTCTGGCTTGGCTGGACCCGATGGCAAGCCATCCTCAATGGCCATCCGGCCATGCTGGCCGCTGGAATCCTCTGCGGCCTGTTGGGCTTCGTCGCGGTTGCCTGGTCGATCGCGTCCTTGATTCTCGGCGATCGCCAAGACCGCGAAGGCGATCCTGACCATCCGGCGCGGCGAACCTACGAGCAGATCCAGCGCCGGGCCCGCTGGCGGCTGTGGCTCGCCGTTCCGGCACTGCTCGCTTGTGCAGCGCTGGTCGCCGTCCTGGCATGGGCCCGGCCCTTCAAAGCCACACCAACGGCAGCAGCGGCCATGCGATCCCAAAACAACGTGGTCGTCATCGACAAGCTCGGCTGGTATGAGATGCAGTCAGCTCGGAAGGACAAGGCAGGCGTGTCGGTGAAGCCGACAACGGCTCTGGTGTTCGTGCCAGGTGCTCGTGTCGATCCGCGCGCTTACGCCGGGCTCTTGAGGCCGCTGGCCGAAGCCGGGTATCTGGTGGCCGTGCTGAAGCCGCCGTTCGGGATTGCAATGGCTCGGCTGAATCAGGCGGAGGAGGTACTGAGCGTGCACCCGGAAATTACCTATTGGGCAGTTGGCGGCCATTCGCTCGGTGGTACTGCGGCCGCATCTTTCGTTGACAAGCACCCAGAGGCCGACGCGCTGGTCCTTTACGCCTCTTATCCCGCGGGACCGCTGGACCGTACGGATCTCAAGGTCGTATCGATCTCCGGGTCGGCCGATGGACTCGCCACGACGGCCGATATCGACGCGTCGAAAGCCAACCTGCCGCCCAACAGTCTGTACGTGGTCATTCCTGGCGCCGTACACAGCGACTTCGGCGACTACGGCAACCAGCCGGGGGACGGCACCCCCGCGATCGAGCATGCGACCGCCCAGACCGAGATCCAGAAGGCGACCTCCGACCTGCTCGCCTCGCTGACCCCGCCGATCAAGAAGGCGAAGAAGTAAGGATCAACCATGACTCAAGTGGGGCTTCACCGCGCTCAGGCAAAGATGGCCGCCGCCGGCGTGCACCAGAAGGCCATCGACGTCTTCTCGCACTACTACGCTCAACTCGAGGAGGGCGTGACCGGTTTCATTCGCGAGGATTCGATCACGCCACTAGAGCATCCGGATCTGCTCGAGTCCATAGCGATTGCCGACGAGGACGCCAAGGCGGCCCTCGCCCGCACCGTGATGATCAAGCTCAACGGAGGCCTCGGCACCTCGATGGGCATGGACAGGGCGAAGTCGCTGCTGCCGGTCCGGGAGGGAAAGTCCTTCCTCGACATCATTGTGAATCAAGTGCTGTCCGCGCGGGCCACATATGAGGTTCAGCTGCCGTTGATCTTCATGAACAGCTTCCGGACTCACGACGACACGCTCGCCGCCCTGACGGCATATTCCGATCTTGCCGTCGATGATCTTGGTCTCGACTTCGTGCAGAACTCCGAACCGAAGCTGCGCGCCACCGACCTGACACCGGTCGAGTGGGCCGCTGATCCCGCACTCGAATGGTGTCCGCCGGGTCACGGTGATCTCTATACCGCGCTCGACGTCTCTGGCATGCTGGATCGCCTCTTGGCCCTGGGTTACCGCTACGCCTCGGTGTCGAACTCCGACAACCTGGGCGCTGCGCCCAATGCCACGATCGCTGGGTGGTTCGCCGGGAGCGGGGCCCCATACGCGGCCGAGATCTGCCGTCGCACCGCGGCCGATCGCAAAGGCGGCCATTTGGCCATCCGAACATCAGACTCGCGATTGATCTTGCGGGACACCGCCCAGACGGCCGAAGAGGAAATGCACTTCTTCACCGACGAGCACCGGCACCCTTACTTCCACACCAACAACCTGTGGTTCGATCTCGAAGTCCTCTCGCGGACCTTGCAGGAGCGCAAGTCCGTACTCGGGCTTCCGCTGATCAAGAACGAGAAGACTGTCGATCCGGCTGATCCTTCCTCGCCGGCCGTGATTCAGATCGAGTGCGCCATGGGTGCCGCTATAGAGGTCTTCGACGGAGCGACCGCGATCGCGGTTGGTCGCGAGCGATTCCTGCCGGTCAAGACCACCAACGATTTGCTGTTGCTGCGCTCGGACGTCTATGAGGTTGGCCCCGACGGCCGGCTGACCAAGATGACCGACCCAGCCCCGCTGGTCGATCTCGATTCCCGTTACTACAAGACCATCTCGGCCTTCGACCAGCGGTTCCCCTCTGGAGTGCCGTTGCTGCGACGCGCGACCGAGCTCGGCGTGCAGGGCGACTGGACCTTTGATGCCGATGTCACCGTCGTCGGCGTGGTCCACCTTGACGATCGAGGGGCGCCGCAGAGGGTGGCTGCCGGGTCAGTCCTCGGCGCCGAGGACTGACCCGGTGAGGGCTTCAGACCGAGGTCACGACCTCGTCAAAGTCCAGGCGCGGTAGCCGGGGGCGGAACGCCGAATCGGCGGGATGGCCGATGTTCACCAGGAGCAGTGCTCGGTGACGGCCGTCGGGAAAGAATTCAGTGGTGACCCCATCGGCGTCGAACCCGCCCATGGGACCGGCCACCAAGCCTGCCGCACGGACGCCGATCAAGAAATAGCCGATCTGGAGCGAGGTGTTGAACACCGCGGCCCGCTCACGGTGCCCCTCGTCGGCGAAACCGCACCGGGCGCCCGGGCTGACCGGAAAGATCTTCGGTAGCTCGTCGTGGAAATCGAGATCCGCCGCGAGCACCGCGACGAGGGGCGCGGAGGCAGTCTTGGCCTTGTTGCCCTCGAAGACATGCTCGAGGAGGCGGCCACGTGCCTCGGGTGTGCGGATCAGCACTATCCGGAGCGGCTGGCTGTTCATCGCTGTCGGGGCCCACTTGACGAGGTCGTGGATCGCACGTATTTCATCGTCGCTGACCGGTTCATCAGTAAACGCATTGCCGGTGCGGGCGTCGCGGAAGAGCAAGTCCTGAACCCGCGGGGAGATGGCCAAGGGGGTATCAAGGTCGGCTTCGAACGCAGCGAGATCGGCCGGAGAGAGCTCGAGGTCGGTCATACTAGTTGAACGCTCAACCAAAAAAGGTATTCCCAAGCTATGCGATAGCTGTTTTAGCGACGTGAGACTCTGAAGATGTGCCCAATGCCGAGGTGGCGTATTGGCATCAGGCGTTGGCCTACGCCATACTCGGTCGCCGGTTGCCTGAGCTGGCGCAGCAAGACCAGCCCGATGTGGCGGCATTGGCCCGTGAGCTGTGCGCCGACCGCCAGCTAAGCGCCATGGTGAGCACCCTCCGAAGCGGCGGCGGTACCTGGCCCGTCGCAGTGCCACCCGACCTCATGGCCGGGTTGGGTCGGGCCCAGTTCCTGGCAGCGCGGGCAGCGTTAGTGAAAGAGTTGGGGTTAGACCCGCACGGGACCTTTCATGCGCTCGATCGCGCCGCCGATGCAGATGAACGCCGGCTGCTCGACGACGTGCCCCCGCACCATCGCGGCTGAGCCGTTAGGGCCCGGGCAGGCGCGGGAGAGACAAACGTGCTGATCACAGGCAAGGAGGACCTATGGGCAAGCTGGTCGTTGTCGAGAACGTCTCCCTCGATGGAGTGATGCAGGCGCCTGGTCGGCCGGACGAAGACACCCGGGGTGACTTCCAACGTGGCGGCTGGGCTGCACAGACCCTTGCGAAGGACCCGGAAGCCGTTCAGGCATCAATGGCTGGTCAAGGGCAAGCCGGGGCCATGCTCTTCGGCCGCCGCACCTACGAGGACGTCGTCGGACACTGGCTCTCGACTCCGGAGCCAAATCCGTTCACCGAAATTCTCGAGCAGACGCCGAAGTACGTCGTCTCTCGGACCCTCACCGAACCGCTTCCGCATCCGAATTCGACGCTGCTCAAGGGCGATGTGGTGGATGAGGTTTCCGCCCTCAAGCGGGAGTCCGACAAAGATCTTGTGGTTCTCGGTAGCGGTGTGTTGGTCCGTGATCTTGCTGCCAACGGCCTGATCGATGAGTACGTCTTGACCACCATCCCTGTGGTGCTCGGCTCGGGGACCAGGCTCTTCGGTGACACCTACATTTCGCTGCAGGTGGTCAACAGCATCACCACCTCCTCGGGAATCGTGGTGGCCACGCTGCGCGTCCTGCAATAGGTCCGGAGTGCGGACTGCCCACACCTCCTACCGAGCGGCTACCGGAGAATCACGCTGAGCGTGCGGTTGGCGGCGGCTCCGGCGAGCAGGGTCGCCGTCCTCGCGTCCACCTCGAGTAGGACCAGTGCACCGTCCGACGTGCGAGTCCCCTCCTCAGACGGGGCAGTGGGGACAGTAACCACCGTTGCCCCGGTCGCCACCACGTTTGCTTCGCCGCCCTCGGGATCGGCGGCGATGACGTCGATAAGCGCTCCCGGTTGCAGCAGGACGGCCAACTGGGGATCGGCAAGGCGTAGCGGAGCGATCACGTGACCCGACCCGATCCCCGACGGTGTACTGAGGAGATCAAGGGCGGTGAGGACCTGCCCTTCGGCCACGGGCCCGATCAGCCGGCGGCCCAGCACGGCGTTGCCATCAACCAGCGCCCCGCGAGGCAGTGCCACCTCCGGGACAGCCGACAACGTAATGTCGCCGGGCCGAACTGTCGCGCCCGAGGCGAGGTCCGTCGTTGCCCGTACGACGCGCAGGGTCGGTGGCGCCTGAGGCGCTGCCGCCTCAACCGCACTGAGGACTGCGGCTATCGCGGCCACAATCGCGAGTTTGCGGCGATGCCAGGACGCGGCACGGCGCAGATCGCGTAGGAAGCGGCGCCGAGGTCCTCGCTGTTTCACCGGCCGGGCGGCGCGGCGGTGAGGCGGTCCACACGGTTCAATCTCGTCATGTCGGGGACATTAAGGACGAGCGGCGAAATCGTGCCCTTCGTCCACAGCCACCGAATCGAGTTCCAACCCTTGTGGACAACTAGCGGGTGGTGGCGCCGACCTTCTCCGACCGGCCACCCGAAGCGGCGGTCGGCGCATCCTTTGCCGGCGCCGTTGGGGCGGCCTTGTCGGCGGTAGCGGAGCCGTTTCCGTTAGCTTTGGCGGCGACGTCCTTGCCCGCGTCGGCGGCCTTCTTTTCCGGCTTCGCGCTATCGCTCTCGGTCGAGGCGCTGGCCCGGCTGTCCGTCCGATAGAAGCCCGAACCCTTGAACACGACACCGACGGCATTGAAGAGCTTGCGCAGCGGTCCGCCGCAACGAGGGCACTCAATCAGGGCAGCATCGCTGAACTTCTGTACCGCTTCAAGGTCCTCGCCGCATTCGGTGCACCGGTACTGGTAGGTCGGCATGCCGCTTCACTCTCTGATAGGAGCGCTAACTAGCACTCAAGCATAGCGATTGCTAACTCTCGGTCCGAATCCTGCGACCTGCTGGTCGCCTAGTCTGGGACGGTGCGTCGCGTCCCCCGGTGGGTGATCTTCACCGCGCTGGTCGTGGTCATGACGGTCGGTGCCCTCTCCAGCCTCGCCGTGGCAACCGCTCGGCGGTCCTTCCCTGACTATTCGGGCGAGCTGGTGCTGCCAGGCCTGACCGGCTCCGTCGAGGTCAAGCGCGATGCGTACGGTGTGCCACACGTCTATGCCGACAACCCTGAGGACCTGTTCCTCGCGCAGGGATACATCCAGGCATCGGATCGCTTCTACGAAATGGACTACCGGCGACATCTGGCAGCTGGCCGGCTGTCCGAGCTCTACGGCCCCAGCCAGGTCGAGGCCGACTCCTACATCCGCACCCTTGGCTGGCGTCGCGTCGCCGAGGAGGAGCTGGCCCTCCTATCAGCGAGCACGCGACGCTACCTCGATGCGTACGCCTCCGGCGTGAATGCCTACATTCGTGGAAAGCCGGCCGCCGACCTGGCGCTGGAATACAGCGTGCTGGGCGTGCAGGGCCTGGACTACCAGCCCGAGGAGTGGCGGGCCGCAGATTCGGTGTCTTGGCTGAAGGTGATGGCATGGAATCTGGGGTCGAATCTCGATCAGGAAACTGAGCTGGCGATCATGACCGCCAAGGTGGGCGCGCGGCGTACCAGCGAGCTGTATCCGCGGTATCCCTTCCAGGATTTCGAGCCCATCGTCAGCCGCGGAACTATCGATGGCCACGAGTTCGATCCCACGGCAGAACGGATATCGGCCCGCGTCGCCCCGATCGGGCTCAGTGATGAACAATTGCGGCGGGCAAGCCCGGTCCTCTCCGAGCTGACCAAGATCGAGAGAACCATTCCGCAGGTCCCGGGCTCCCAATCCCTCGGGCAGGTGGGGTCGAACTCCTGGGCGGTGTCGGGCGCCCGCACCGCATCCGGCAAGGCAATGCTTGGGAACGATCCCCACCTGGCGACGTCCATCCCGTCGACATTCGCCCAGCTGGGATTGCACTGCCGAACCGTGACCAAAGCATGCCCGTTCGACGTATCCGGCTTCAGTCTGGCCTCCGTTCCAGGAGTGGTGATCGGCAAGAACACCCGGATCGCCTGGGGTCTGAGCACGAGCCATCTGGATGTGCAGGATCTTTACCTCGAGGAGGTCAACGGGGACCGGGTCCGCAGCGGCGACTCGTACGCCCCACTGGAGATCCGCACCGAGCTGATCTCGGTCCTCGGTGAGGCGCAACCGCGATCGCTACGTATCCGAACGTCTCGGCATGGGCCACTGCTGTCCGATGTCAGCACGTCGCTGCAGTCGGTCGGCGTCACCACCGCCGCTCCCGGCAAGGCTCCCTATGCGGTGGCCGTGAGCTGGGTGGCGCTCACTCCTGGCCGGTCGATGGACGCATTGCTGAGGATCGACACCGCCACCAATTTCACCGAGTTCCGGGATGCCGCCGAGCTGCTGTCGGCGCCATCACAAAACCTGATCTACGCCGATGTGGACGGCAACATCGGCTATCAGCTGCCTGGCGATGCGCCGTTGCGCGGACAAGGCGACGGGCGGATGCCCTCTCCGGGCTGGGATGACCGCTATGACTGGAAGGGCCGCATCCCATTCGCTGAGTTGCCGTATGCATACAATCCACAGAGCGGCTTCATCGTGGCCGCCAATCAGCAAGTCATCGGACGCCAATACCCCTATCGGCTCGGCTCGGACTTTTCGTACGGCTGGCGGAGCCAACAGCTGCTGGATCGACTCAGAGACTCGCCCTCACTCACCCTTGACAGCGCCGAAAAGCTGTTCTACGACAACACCATTCGGGTCGCGGGCGATGTCGTTCCGGCACTGCTGAGGATCAAAGTTGGCGATTCCTGGGTCCGTGAAGGGCAGCAGATGCTGGTCGGCTGGGACTACTCAGCAGATCCGTCATCGCCAGCAGCGGCGTACTTCAATGTGGTCTTTCACAACATCCTCAAGCTGACGTTCCGTGACGAGATGCCAGAGGAACTATGGCCGGCGGGTGGTGATCGCTGGTATGCAGTCGTGTCGTCGCTGCTGAAGTCGCCGAGGAGCCGCTGGTGGGACGACGTCGCGACACAGGACCGGGTGGAAACCCGTGACGACATCTTGTTGGCTGCGATGACGCAGGGCCGGAAGGAGATCACGTCGTTGATGTCCCGCGATACCGACGAGTGGGAGTGGGGCAAGCTGCATCGGGCCACTTTGCGTAACTCGACGCTGGGAGAGAGCGGCATCAACGCGGTCGAGCGACTCTTCAACCGAGGAAACTACGAGCTCGGCGGCGGCCCCGCGGTGGTGAACGCCATGGCCTTCGACGACCGTGCGGGTTACCACGTGACCGCGGGACCGACGATGCGCATGCTGATCGATCTTGGCGATCTCGACGCATCGCGATGGGTCAACCAGAGTGGCGTCTCCGGGCACGCCTTTGCCCGGAACTACGACGATCAGACTGCCGCCTGGGCGGCGGGGACGATGCTGCCATTCGTCTCGTCGCCTTCGGCCGTGGATGCCCGTACCGTCGATCAGCTGCGCCTGACCCCTGGGTGATGGTCGCAAAATCGGTAGTGTTTGCAGACCACCGGATGGGTATGAGCGGGTCAGGCAGAAATGCTGCCTCGCTAGTCGATCTCGAAGAGGAGACCGCATGACCACGACGGTGGAGAAATCGATCTTGGTGAACGTGCCGATCAGCACGGCCTACAACCAGTGGACGCAGTTCGAGGACTTTCCCCAGTTCATGGGTGGCGTGAAGAGCGTCACTCAGCTCAGCGATGATCGGCTCGAATGGGTGGCCCAAATCGCAGGTGTTCGCCGCCAGTGGCAGGCGAGAATCGTCGAGCAGATCCCCGATCAGAAGGTTGCCTGGGCTGCGACAGAGGGAGCCACCAACGCCGGTGCCGTCACGTTCACCGATGCCGGCGGTGGCCAGACTTCGGTGCATCTGTCGTTGGAGTACGAGCCAGAGGGCTTGGTCGAGAAGGTGGGTGACAAGCTCAACATTGTCGAGAATCAAGCTGAGCGCGACCTCGAGAAGTTCAAGGCCTTCATCGAGTCGGAGGGCTATGCCACCGGCGCCTGGCGGGGGTCGGTCAACGAGGGCGCGGAAGCCGGCTCTCCTGGCGTCGAAGATGCGGCGGAGTCGCGCGGTGACGAAGGGAAGGCCGGGGTGTCCGGCAAGGCCGTCGCCGCCGGAGTAGGAGCTGCCGTTGCCGCCGCCGGTGCCGCGGTGGCCGGGGGAGTGGCCGCCAAGAAGGCCGGTGACAAGGCGGACGATTCAGTCACGGATGACACGATGTCGGTCGACACGTCAGCCGATGTCGATCCGTTCGGGGGCACGAGTTCGGGTGTCGGCTATGACGACGTGCCAGCGCCAACGAGTGCCGGTGCCGGTTACGACCAGACGACGGACACGATGACGACGCCATCGACTTACGAGGACGCCAGCGGAGCGACGACAGCTGGGCTCGGCTACGACAACACGACCGGCACAACCTCATCCGGACTCGATGACCGCACCACCGGCACGACGACGGCGGACGACGGGACCGATGCTCTGGGCACCGATCAAGGCGGCCTTCGTTCCGGCGGTGACTCCACCGAGGGGCGAACCGACCGCTAGCCCACGACTGCAGATCCACGGTCAGGCACTCGCTCCGGCGGGTGCCTGACCGCGTTCTTACGAAACGTACGGCGGAGCTGGCCAGGATAGACTGCTCCCATCGGCTGTGACCCGGCCATCACCGGTGAGCCTCCGGAAGAACGAGAGCTCCGCTGCAGTGCGGGCACTTCAGTAGAACCGGACGGGTGGGCCCGTGATCGCCCGGAAATGAGCGGTCGGCGCGGAGGTGATCATCTTCGGGCCGGCAAGCGAGGTGGTACCGCGGTGGTGACATCGTCCTCGTACACAAGAGGCTGGACGAGAGACGAGAGGAACCGTGACGATCTACCCCAAGGCCACGACGCGGGCTGAGCATCTCCAAGGGCCGGAACACTCAGCAAGTGTGCCGGCAAGTCCGAACTTCCCCGAGATCGAGGAGCGGGTGCTGGGCTACTGGAAGGCCGATAAGACCTTCCAGGCTTCCGTAGCACGTAACCCGGCGGGCGAAGACGGCTCCAATGAGTACGTGTTCTACGACGGTCCGCCCTTCGCCAACGGCCTACCGCATTACGGGCACCTGCTCACCGGCTACGTCAAGGACATCGTGCCGCGCTATCAGACCATGCGCGGACGCCGTGTCGAGCGCAGGTTCGGCTGGGATTGTCATGGCCTGCCGGCCGAGCTGGAGACCATGTCCCAGCTGGGGCTGAAGACCAAGGACGAAATCCTCGACCTCGGGATTGAGAAGTTCAACATCGCGTGCCGGGAGTCCGTGCTGCGATATACCCGCGAGTGGCAGGACTACGTCACCCGGCAAGCCCGCTGGGTTGACTTCGATCATGACTACAAGACCCTCGAACCGGACTACATGGAGTCGGTGCTCTGGGCCTTCAAATCGCTGTACGACAAGGGCTTGGTCTACGAGGGGATGCGCGTCCTCCCGTACTGCTGGAGTGACGAGACGCCGCTGTCGTCGCACGAGCTCCGGATGGACGACGAGGTCTACCAGAACCGTCAAGACCCCGCGGTGACCGTCGGCTTGCGAGTGGAGACCGGCGAGCTGGCCCTGATCTGGACGACGACGCCCTGGACGCTGCCCAGCAACTTGGCGCTGGCCGTCAATCCTGAGATCGACTACGTCGTGGTCGAGCACTCCGGCGAGCGTTACCTGCTGGCCGAGGCCCGGCTGGCCGCGTACGCCCGCGAGCTCGGGGAGGACGCGACCGAGCGGATCACGGCGCGGTGGAAAGGCTCGGAACTGGTGGGCCGCCGCTACGTACCGCCATTCTCCTATTTCCTGGGCCATACGAACGCGCATCAGATCCTGGCCGGGGACTTCGTCACCACCGACGAAGGCACAGGCATTGTGCACATGGCGCCGGCGTTCGGCGAGGACGATAAGAGCGCCGGTGATGCCGCCGGAATCGTTGCGGTGGTGCCAGTCGACGCGGCCGGACGATTCACCGCGGATGTGCACGACTACGAAGCTGTGCACGTCTTCGACGCCAACATATTGATCATCGACGATCTCAAGGCCGCCACGCGCGGGCGGCAGGCTGGATCCGTCACGCCCGGAACGGTGCTGCTTCGGCAGGAGACCTACGACCACCCGTACCCGCACTGCTGGCGCTGCAAGAATCCCTTGATCTACAAAGCGGTCTCCAGCTGGTTCGTCGAGGTGACCAAGATCAAGCGCCGGATGGGGGAGCTGAACCAGGAGATCACCTGGGTTCCCGATCACGTCAAGGATGGGCAGTTCGGCAAGTGGCTGTCCAACGCCCGTGACTGGTCGATCAGCCGCAATCGCTTCTGGGGTACGCCGATCCCGATCTGGAAGTCCGACGATCCGGCATATCCGCGGATCGACGTCTACGGCTCGATCGCCGAGCTGGAGTCCGACTTCGGGGTCGATGTGCCTGACCTGCACCGGCCGTACATTGATCAACTGACCAGGCCGAATCCCGACGACCCGACCGGCCAGGCGACGATGCGCCGCGTGGAAGACATCCTCGATGTGTGGTTCGACTCGGGGTCGATGCCGTATGCGCAGGTGCATTATCCGTTCGAGAACTCGGAGTGGTTCGAGCACCACTATCCCGGGGACTTCGTCGTGGAGTACATCGGCCAGACCCGAGGCTGGTTCTACACGATGCACATCCTGGCCACGGCGTTGTTCGACCGGCCCGCATTCAGCAACTGCATCAGCCACGGGATCGTGCTCGGCAGCGACGGGCAGAAGATGAGCAAATCGCTCAAGAACTATCCCGACGTCACCGAGGTCTTCGACCGCGATGGGGCCGACGCGATGCGGTGGTTCTTGATGTCGTCGCCGATCCTGCGGGGCGGCAACCTGATCGTCACCGAACGGGGCATCCGTGACGGCGTCCGTCAGGTGATGATCCCGCTGTGGAACGCCTGGTACTTCTTCTCTCTCTACGCCAATGTGGCGCTTGGGGGCCAGGGCTACGACGCCAAGATCAACTCCGGCTCAGCGGACGTGCTTGACCGCTACATCTTAGCCAAAACGGCGGACTTCGTGGACTTGCTGACCCGGGAGCTGGACGCGCTGAACGTGGCCGCGGCCTGCGACGCCACTCGCACCTTCCTCGAAGTGTTGTCGAACTGGTACATCAGGCGCTCAAGGGATCGGTTCTGGGACGGGGAGTCCGACGGGTCTTTCGCGGCATTCGACACCCTCTACACAGTGCTCGAAACGACAACCCGGGCGGTGGCGCCGCTGCTCCCGCTGACGGCGGAGGAGGTCTGGCGCGGCCTGACCGGTGGCCGCTCGGTGCACCTCACCGATTGGCCCGCGAGCGCCGAACCTGTCGAAGAACCCGGCCTTGGACAAGCTCAGCCCTCGTCCCAGCTCGTGGCGGCCATGGATCGGGTCCGAGAGGTCTGCTCGACCGGTTCTGCGCTGCGCAAGGCGGAGAACCTTCGGGTGCGCCTTCCGTTGTCCTGCCTGACCATCGTCGCCGACGACGCCGAGTCGCTGCGGCCCTACGCGGCGTTGATCAGCGACGAGCTGAACGTTCGGGAGCTGCTGCTGACCGACCTCGAAGCGGCTGGTCACGATGCCTTTGGCGTGCGGCAGGTGCTGCAGGTCAACGGCCGGGTGGCCGGTCCCCGGCTCGGCAAGGACGTCCAGTTGGCGATCAGGGCCAGCAAGTCCGGCGATTGGTCCGTCGACGCCGACGGCACTGCCACGTCTGGCGGAATCACGCTGCGAGAAGGGGAGTACACCCTGCAGACGGTGGTCGCGGACGCCGATCCGAATGATCAACGAGCGGTAGCGATGCTGCCCGGTGGTGGGTTCGTGATCTTGGACACGACGGTGACGCCGGAGCTGGCTGCCGAGGGGGTGGCCAGGGACGTAGTCCGTGCCGTCCAGCAAGCCCGCCGCGATGCCGGCCTCCAGGTCAGCGACCGCATCCACTTGAAGCTCAGCGCCGATGAAAGCGTCTACCCGGCCATCCAGGCTCACACCGACTTGATCAAAGCCGAAACCCTGGCGGTCACGCTGGACCTGATAGACGGTGCCGCATTGTCCACGACGTCAGTCGGTGATCATCAAGATGTTGGCATTGCGCTCGAGCGAGCCTAGACCTTCACCTGAGCTCAGCTCGGGAAAGAGGGCACTCGTTCGCGGCTGAATCGGTTCCGCCCGCGTGTCGCGGCGATGGCTGCGATCGGGCGTCCGATTTCCGTGTTGAGGGACACCCGTATCATCGCCGCGTGCTGGCTGCCTCGGGTTGGGGAACGCTCGCAGCCGCGTCTCTGGTCATCGGAGCGGTGCTCGGGCTGGCGCGGCACTGGAAATCCGCCTTCGTCGGTGGAGTGCTGGGGTTCGGCGCCGGAGCCTTGATCTCCAGCGTGGCGTTCGAGCTCGCGGAGGAGGGCTTCAAGGTCGGCGGCCTTGTGGCGGTCGCGGCCGGGTTGGGGATCGGCGCTCTAACGTTCTTCCTTCTGAACAAAGCCGTGGCCCGCATGGGCGGCCGCGCCGGCGGTGCATCGGCAGGTTTGCCGCTCGCCTTAGGTGCGCTCCTCGACGGCATACCCGAACAAGCTGTGCTCGGCATCGGGCTCGCTGGCGGCGGCGGCGTCAGCGTTGCGCTGCTCGTCGCGGTCTTCATCTCCAACCTGCCCGAGGCGATCGGTTCCGCATCTGACATGGCGGGCGCAGGCAAATCGCGTCGCTCCGTGATCTTGTTGTGGATAGCGGTAGCTGTCGTGTGCGCGCTGGCCACGGTGGGTGGTTACGCCATCGCGGATGTCGCCGGGCCGCGTTTCGATGCGGGGATCAACGGCTTCGCTGCCGGAGCGCTCCTGGTGATGCTGGTCGACTCGATGATTCCGGAGGCTCACGACAAGGTCAAGGACTGGGCTGGCCTCGCAACGGTGCTGGGCTTCGCCCTAGCAGCTGGCCTGTCGGCGTTGTCCTAAGGCCATCGTGCGATCATTTCCGCCGGTGATCGCCCACGCTCCGGCCCGAGGTTAGGTCGCTGACAGAAAGGAGTGGCGCATGCTCAAGGGTTTCAAGGAGTTCCTGCTGCGCGGCAACGTCATCGAGCTTGCGGTCGCCTTCGTGATGGCTCAGGCGTTCGGTGCCGTCGTCACCGCAACAGTCGCCGTGGTGATGGACGTGGTGGGCAAGGCGGGCGGCACGCCAGACTTCTCAAGCTTCGCGCCCGGGGGTATCCACATCGGGACGCTGCTCACCTCGATAATCAGCTTCGCCCTGGTCTCGGTCGTCGTCTACTTTGCGATCGTTGTGCCGTACACGAAGGCGACGGAGCGCCTCGACGCTCCGAAGGAGACGACGCAACCCGAGGACATCGCGCTGTTGACCGAGATCCGCGACCTGCTGGCTCAACGCACGTCGTAGTGCGGGCATACTTTTCGTCGACTTGGCCCGAAGAGGACAGGGGACATCGAGCATGGGATTCGCCGACCGGTTGGACGAGTTGGCGGGGCGATCGAGCGCGCGGAGACGAGGGACTCGCCGGAGGCCGCGTACGAGGTCATGGTCGCCGAAGGTCAAGTTTTCGTCCGCCGCGCCGACGAACCGCCCACTCTGAGTGAGAACCTGGTTGGGCGCTGAGAGCAATGGCGCGCGACGCTAGCCGTTCGAGCACCATCCGCCGCCGTGTCGTGGTCCGCGGCCGTGTGCAGGGTGTCTTCTTCCGGGATACGTGTCGGCGTGAGGCGCGTTCCCGTGGGGTAGGCGGTTGGGTGCGGAATGCTGCCGACGGGTCAGTGGAGGCTGCGTTCGAGGGTGAGCCTGCGGCCGTCGAGGCGATGATCGACTGGTCGCACCGAGGCCCCCGGGGGGCCGAGGTGACCGCGGTGGAGGTCACCGAGGAACCACCGCGAGGGGAGAACAGCTTCCGCATCAGGTGAGCGTGAGAAACGTCTCCGTCTGACGGCGGTTCGCGCCTCGTCCTTGACGGTTTCGCGGGCACGTTTCCCGTCTCAGGATGGTTCGCGCCCCGCCTTCGACGTCTTTCGGGGCACGTTTCCCGTCTCAGGATGGTTGGCGTCTGGTCCTTGACGTCTTTCGGGGCACTTTGCTCGTCTCAGGATGGATAGCGTCCGTTACGGCCGAAGGTGAGCCGGATGCGGCCTATGAGCCGAGCCGGTAGCCGCGCTTGACAACGGTTGTGATCAAACCAGGTACGCCGAGCGAGCGGCGGAGCCGGCTCATGGCGACCTCGACGGCATGATCATCCGGCGTCTCGGGCAGGCAGCTCATCAGCTGTGCACGAGGGACAATGACGTTGCTCGAGGCCAGGGTCTTGAACAATGCAAGTGCGGTCGGGCCCAGGAGTCCAAGATGGTGCCAGCAGATCCCCCTTGGGGATATGGGCACCTGCAGCGCCACCGATGTATCGCTGGATCGCGCGCCATGGTCGCTATCTACAACCCGTTGATCATCCTGGGCGCCATCGGCGCCGCGCTCACCATGGACAACCTGACTCAGCAGAAGAATGCGAAGGGCGCCATCCGCGAGGTTTGCCGACATTCCGAGACATGGATCATGTCGTTTCTGTATATCGGCACATTCGGGTCTTTCATCGGCTTCAGCTTCGCGTTCGGGCAGGTGCTACTCGTTCAGTTCCCCGACAAGTTCCCGTCCCCGGTGAAGGCGGCCGCGATCACCTTCCTCGGCCCGCTGCTCGGCTCGCTCATCCGCCCTATCGGCGGCGCGCTGGCCGACCGCTTGAAGGGTTCGGTCGTGACGTTCTTCAACTTCATTGCCATGGCCCTGGGTGCTCTGATTGTCCTCGCTGCATCGCAGCTCAATTCGCTGCCGATCTTTGTCATCGGGTTCATCGTGCTGTTCGTGTTCAGCGGCATCGGCAACGGGTCGACGTACAAGATGATCCCCGCGATCTTCCATGCGAAGGCCCAGCTGGAGGTCGGTTCTGGGGCTGACGTCGTCGAGGCGGACGCCCGGGCTATCCGCCGAGCTGGCGCATTGATCGGTCTGGCGGGGGCGATCGGTGCCTTCGGCGGCGTCCTCGTCAACCTCTCGCGTTCCGCCAGTCCTTTCTGACCCTGAAGAACGGTGACGGTGCCTATATCGCCTTCATCGCTTTCTACGCCATCAGCATCGCCGTCACCTGGGCGGTGTTCATCCGCCGGCGCCCTGCACGCCTCGAAGGCGTCTAGAACGTGCGCCGGTTGGGTGCCGGCGTTGCCGTGTCGCTGGAGTTCGGCGTCAGTAGGTGCTGGGCTCGCACATGATCATCTGTGACGGAGTGAAGATCGCATCCACCCGACGGTCCCACGAGTGGGTGGGGATGGTTTCCAGCACTTCGTCGTCGTTCAACAGCACCCAGACGGGGGCGCTGGAAGAGGCGTGGCGCAGGGCGCGGTCGTACCAGCCACCGCCACGGCCGAGCCGATCGCCCTGCCGGTTTGCGGCCAGGCCGGGGCAAATGATCATCTCCGCCTCGGGAAGCTGTTCGGCGGGAACCGGCTCACTGGTCGGCTCCAAGATCGAGAATTGGCCGGAGCGGAGTGCGTCGGGTCCTTCGTACGGCGCCCAGGCCGGCTTGCCTAGTCCAGGTCCGTCGAGGGCCGCGGACAGCACGGGCAGCAAGATGCGGATCTCATGCGCGGCGAGCCACGCGATCAGCCGCAGAGTGCCCGGTTCCGACGCCATGGACAGGTAGGCCGCGACCGTGTCCGGCATCCGCGAGCTCAGCGCGTCCTCGACGAGATCGGAGCGAGCTGCGTCGTCACCATTGCGTCGCTCGGCCGGCCGCGTCTCGCGGCGGAACTGAATGGCGTTGCGCAGAACCGTCTTGGCGGCCCTGATCGCCGCCTCGTCCGCAGCCGTAAGCGCTACGTCCTCGGTAGGCGACACCTCGCCGGACTCCGAAACTGCGCGTGGCTGCACTCGCTCATGCTAATGGCCACTTAGCGTTTCGATCGCTTCGGCGGCCGGCCTGTCGTCTGCCGCACGACCAATTGGGTCGGTAGGGTGATCGTCTTCGGGCGGACGGAGCGGCCCGCGGCGAAGGTCAGGGCCATTGTCGCCGCCATTCGACCGAGCTCACTCACCGGCTGAGCGACCGTGCTGAGACCGAACCGCTCCGACATTGCATGGTTGTCGAACCCCAGCACCGAGATATCGCTTGGCGCAACGATGCCCGCCCGGCCTAGGGCGGCCAGGACGCTGAGAGCCAGCTCGTCGTTGGCCACCAGAAGGGCAGTCGGCGGACTCGCCCGGGCCAACAGATCAGTCACCACGGCGTCGCCGTCGGCGTCTGAGGAGGCACGAAAAACCAGATCGAGGCTGCTTGCCAGGCCGGACTCAGTCAACTCGGCGCGGTAGCCGTGCACGCGGTCGGCGGCACTGTGCGTCAGGCCGCTCAGCTGCGACGTGGTGACGAAGCCGATCCGCCGGTGACCCAACTCGATCAGGTGGCGGGCACCTGTACGAGCTGCCTCGAGGTCGTCGATCGCGACCGAAGCGGCTCCTCGTACCCGTTGGTTCAGGTAGATCAGCGGGACCGCGAGATTGCGGAGCCGCTGTCGCTCGGTGGTGGTCAAGGCGAACGAGGCGACGACCAGGGCGTCCACGTTGCGCCGCGCCGGGAGTGTGGCGAAGAACTCGATCCGCTGAGCGTCGTCCAGAATCCGGTAGATGATCAATTCCTGGCGGGCGGCGTGCAGGTACTCATACATCGCGTCCAGGATTGAGCCGTTGAACCAGGAGTTGAGCCGTCCGCTGACCAGCACCGCGATCTTGTCGAGCTTGCCGGTGGCCAGGCTGGAGGCGGCCCGGGAAATCGAGAAGGACAGCTCCTCGGCCGCTGCGAGTACCCGCTGCCGGGTGGCGTCGTTGACCAGCGACGATCCGCGAAGCGCGCGGGACACGGTGGCGACAGAGACCCCGGCCAGGTTCGCCACATCCTGCATGCTCGACTGTGCGTTCAGCGGATCTCCTCTCTACCTCCGAAGTCGGGCGGCCGTACGCCCGGAGCCTGCCGATTGGTCCCGCAATCGTTCAGAACCGCGCCGCACCAACAAACCGCGCCACGGCAAGTTCAGGCACGTCTACCAGCTCAGATCCAGCGCGGCGTCTGCAAGCGCTGTCACAACGGTGATCAGGATAACGAGGCTGCGGCGCTCACACTTTGACGCGGTTCCGAACAGCCGCGTACGCTTGATTGCAAGCGCTAGCACTCGGGGTTGATAGCTCGGCGCTTCTCCTCACTTCCAACTTGCGGTTTCTCGAAGGATGGTCCCTTGTGACCGATTACGTTCTGCTGGAGGCTGACCCGAAACTCGACGCGAACTGGTGGCGTCAGGCGGTGGTCTATCAGGTCTATCCGCGAAGCTTTGCCGACAGCACTGGCGATGGCCTCGGCGACATTGCCGGCGTGACGTCGCGGATCGGTTACTTGGCCGCTCTGGCCGTCGACGCCATCTGGTTGAGCCCGTTCTACCCCTCGGCGATGGCCGATGGGGGATATGACGTCGCCGACCACCGCAACGTCGCGCCTGAGCTCGGCACGCTGAAGGACTTCGATGCCCTGGTCGAGGCGGCACACGCCGTCGGCATTCGGGTGATCGTCGACATCGTGCCGAACCACACGTCGAATCTGCACCCCTGGTTCCAAGAGGCACTGGCCGTCCCAGCCTGGCTCGCCGGCCCGTGCTCGCTACATCTTCCGCGACGGTACAGGTCCGGACGGCTCGGAACCGCCGTCGGACTGGATCTCTCACTTCGGCGGCCCGGCGTGGACCCGGGTGGCTGACGGGCAGTGGTATTGCCACCTCTTTGCACGCGAACAACCTGACCTCAACTGGAACAACCGCGACGTGCGCGACGACTTCCTCACCACCCTGAGGTTCTGGGCCGACCGCGGTGTCGACGGCTTCCGCGTCGATGTGGCACACGCTCTGGCCAAGGATCTCTCCGAACCGCTGCGCAGCAAGCCGACCCTCGAAGACACCGACATACCGCTCGACGGCACCGACCCGCTGTATGACCGCAACGAGGTGCACGAGATCTACGCCGAGTGGCGGGAGGTGTTCAACTCCTACGACCCGCCGCTGACCGCGGTGGCCGAGGCGTACGCGCCGTCGGAGCGCCGCGCACTCTACGCTCGGCCGACTGGGCTCGGGCAGGCCTTCAACTTCGACTTGTTGAAGGCGGACTACGACGCTCGGGCCTTCCGCGACGTAATCACTTTCTGCCTGAACGAGGCCGAGAAGACCGGCTCGTCGTCAACCTGGGTGCTGTCCAACCACGACATCGTCCGACACGCCACGCGCTATGCGCTGCCGGTCGGCATCGATCTTGACGCCTGGCTGATGGCCGATGGAGCGTTGCCGATCGCGAACGAGGAGCAGGGTCTCCGTCGGGCCCGCGCGGCCACCTTGCTCATGCTTGCGCTGCCCGGATCGTCGTATCTCTATCAAGGGGAGGAGCTGGGTCTGCATGAGGTGGCAGACCTGCCGCCGCAGGCGCTGCAGGATCCGATCTGGCACCGGACGCTGAACACCCGGAAGGGCCGCGACGGGTGTCGCGTACCTCTGCCGTGGACGCACGATGGCGACTCGTATGGCTTCGGCTCCGGCAAGGCGTGGTTGCCGCAGCCGGCAGGCTTTTCCCGGACGGCGGTGACCGCCCAGAGTGGCCAATTCGGTTCGACACTCGAGCTCTACCGGGAGGCCTTGCGGCTGCGGCATCGTCTGCAGACGGTGGAGCAGCTGGAATGGATGCCGGTCGACAACCCGGATGTCCTGCACTTCGTGCGGCCGGGTGGCTGGCATTGCATCAGCAACTTCAGCCCCGAAGCGGTCGCGCTGCCGCCGGGTGTTGTCCGAGTAAGCAGCTCCCCGATCGAAACAGGGTTGCCGGGCGAAACCACGGTCTGGTTCACAGAATGGCCCGAGGGCTAGTCCGCATGGGATGCTGAACGATTCGACCGGGTCCATGCGGTCGGATCCTTAACGATCGTCGCAGGTCACTGTCCTAGGGTGAATCCATGCCCTTGTTCGGCCGCAGGACAACCGATGTGCCCCTCTCCGAGGCGCGGGCGGAACATGCTCCGCTCCCGCCGGCACCCCGCTCCCGGACCGAGCGGGCTACGATCGATGGCCGACCATCGGGATTATCTGCTGAGCTGCATCGAGGAGTTGCCGCCGTTTCCGCAGCAGATCCTGGACGTGCTGGGTTTGAGCATCTGCGAGGACGTGAGCGCCGGCATCAGCCTGCCGCGCTTCGACAACTCGGCGATGGACGGCTATGCCGTCCGGGCGGCGGACGTGGCGAAGGCGACCGAGGAAGCACCCATCCGTATGCCGGTGGTTGGGGAAGTGGCCGCAGGCCAGACAGCCAGGCATCCGCTGTCGCCGGGCACGGCGATAAAGATCATGACGGGTGCGCCGGTGCCACGCGGCGCCGACACGATCGTGCCGTACGAAAACAGTGACCGGGGCAGCGAAGAGGTGCGGATCTCAGCACCCAGCCAGCCGGGTCAGCACATACGACGGGTCGGGGAGGACGTCACGGCGGGCAGCCAGGTCTTCCAGAGAGGTGATCGGCTGGGAGCGCGGGACATCGGCCTGCTGGCGGCCGTCGGTCTGGACAAGGTGCTGGTCCGGCCGCGACCGCGGGTGGTGGTGGTCGCCACCGGAACCGAATTGGTCGATCCGGGGCTGACTCTCACCGACGAGCAGCAGATCTTCGACTCCAACTCCTACCTGCTGGCCGCGGCCGCCAAGGCGGCTGGTGCGCAGGTTTTTCGGGTGGGTCAGGTGGTGGATGATCGGGCGGCCCTGAAGCAGCTCATTTCCGATCAGCTCATCCGGGCCGATTTGATCTTGACCACAGGTGGAGTGAGCCAGGGCGACTACGACATCGTCAAGGCAGTGATGCCGGAGATGGGTTCATGCGACTTCGCACAGGTGGCGATGCAGCCCGGCAAGCCACAGGGCTTCGGATTGATCGGTGATGACCAGGTGCCGATGATCATGCTGCCGGGAAATCCGGTCAGTGCCTTCGTCTCCTTCGAGGCGTTTGTGCGTCCGGTGATCCGCAAGCTGATGGGGGCCAAGCCGTATCTACGGCCGGCCGTCCGCTGCGAGGCTGCACACGCGATGGCTTCAGCACCTGGCCGTTTGCAGCTGGCGCGGGGGATTGTGCGCGTTGGTGAGGACGGGACCCGACAAGTGCAGTTGGCCGGCGGTCATGGTTCGCACCTGCTGGGGGACTTGTCGCGGTCGAATGCGTTGGTGATCCTGCCCGCGGAGATCGAGGCGGTGGCAGCGGGGCAGGACCTCGACGTCTGGCTGCTCGACGAGCCGTCGTGACCGAGTCGCGGTTTCCGCACTTGAGCTCGAGCGGCGAGGCGCGGATGGTGGATGTCAGCGGCAAGGACGTGACCGTGCGGACGGCCACCGCGGCGGCGCGCGTGCTGGTCAGTCCGCGGTGCGTCGCCGCGCTGCGGGACGGTTCGGTGCCCAAGGGTGACGCTCTGGCCGTCGCACGCATCGCAGGTGTGATGGCGGCGAAGCGAACTCCGGATCTCATTCCGCTGTGCCACCCCCTGTTTCTCAGCGGCGTCGACGTCACCGCCGAGGTGGTCGACTCGGGGGTCGAGCTCACGGCGATCGTGAAGACCACCGACCGTACGGGTGTGGAGATGGAAGCGCTGACCGCGGTGAGTGTGGCGGGCCTGGCGGTGATCGACATGATCAAGGCCATCGATCGGGCCGCGCTGATCACCGATGTTCGGGTGCTGGCCAAGTCGGGAGGGCGCAGCGGTGACTGGAGGCGGCCCGAGGACCGCGAACTTCGGTGACCGAAACCGCGCTGGTGATCACCGTCTCGACGCGGGCAGCAGCAGGCGTCTATTCCGACACCTCGGGGCTGATCATCGTCGACGGTCTTCGCCATCTTGGTTTTGAGGTGGCTGAGCCGGTGGTAGTGCCAGACGGCGACGAAGTGGCGGCGACGCTGCGTTCGGCCGTGGCTGAGGGATATGCCGTGGTGATCACCACGGGCGGCACCGGCCTGCACCCGCGCGATCACACGCCCGAGCAGACCAGGTCGGTGATCGAGCGCGAGATTCCCCAGCTGGCGGCCGAGCTCGCCCGCTACGGAGTCGATCATGGCGTTCCGACCGCCGTGCTGAGTCGCGGAGTGGTCGGCACCGCCCGGCAGACGTTGATCATCAACCTGCCGGGATCCGCCGGTGGCGCTCGTGACGGAATGGCCGTACTAGGGCCGCTGCTCCCGCATGCCGTGAGCCAGCTCCATGGAGGAGATCACTGAGGTGAGCAGCGGGGTCGACGGCTGGGGTGCGCGGCCCCAGACGCCGTTCGGTCGCCATCATTGGCCGGTCACACTCCGCCACGGTCCGAGTCGTGCTGGCGCCGATCCGGATGCGCGACCGCGCGAGCTGGGACCGGGTGCGGGCCGCCAATATGACGTGGCTGCGGCCGTGGGAGGCCACTCTGCCGGCTAACTCCGAGGTGGGCCCGTCGACGTATGCCGGGTTGGTTCGAACCCTGACCAAGCAGGCGAAATCTGGCCGGACCCTGCCGTGGCTGGTCTACTACGACCTTGGTGAGGGCGGCAAGCAACAACTCGTCGGTCAGCTGACCGTGAGCGGCATCGTCGGCGGCTCGGCGTCGTGGGGGCAGATCGGTTACTGGATCGACGAACGCTACGCCGGACGGGGGATCATCCCCACGGCTGTCGCCCTGGCGGTCGACTACTGCTTCGGCGTGATGAGACTGCATCGGATCGAGATCGCCATCCGGCCGGAGAACACCAAGAGCCTGCGAGTGGTCGCCAAGCTGGGCTTTCGGCCGGAGGGTTTGCGCCCGCGCTATCTGCACATCGACGGCGACTGGCGTGATCATCTGGTCTTCGCCCTGAATGCCGAGGAGGTGCCAGAGGGCTTGGTGCGTCGCTGGGACAACCTTCGCCCGCGCTAACCGATCCCTTCTGTCACATCTGTTTCTTGCGACACACCGATCAAAGATCGCGGGGAAAGGCCGTGCGGCACTTACGGTCTGGGTGTGGGGACGACGGGTGTGATCTTCGGCGCGATTGCGATCGCCTGGCTGGCGTATCTCGTCCCGCACTTCGTCCGCCGTCGGGAGGACGAGCAGATCGATGAGCCCGAGCTCGACAATCGATTCGCCGACTCGATGCGAATCGTCCGTACCGGTGCGGCGCCTTTGCTGAATCAAGATCTTGAACAGATCCAGACCTTCGAGGTGTCGACTCCGCAGACTCGACGGGCCGCGGTTGCTGATCTTCGCCGGTTGGAGCGGCTTGCCGCGTCGCGGCGGCGGCGCGTGCTCCTCGGCCTGATGGCGGTGCTGAGTGCCACCCTGGGCGTCTGTGCCGTCGGCGTTGATTCCTTGGTGGGCCGCTGCCATTCCAGGCGGACTGCTGTTGATCTTCGTCGTGGTGGCCCGCGTCAGCGTTCGGAGGATGCGCAAGGGGCTCGACGTGCGATATCACGTGATCCGCCGAGGGGGCGACGAGCAGACGGTGTTCCTCAGCCGTCAAGAGGTGTCGACCGCTGGCGCGAAAGAGGCCGCCAAGACCGAAAAGCCCGACGTGTCGAAGCCGGGTGCGCTCTGGGATCCGGTGCCGATCACGATGCCGACGTACGTCTCCAAACCTCTCGCTCCGAGGACCGTACGGACGATCGACCTGTCCGGCCCTGGTGTGGCCTCGTCATCGAGTGCCGAGCTACCCGTGACGGCGGACGCGCCGCCGGTCGCTGAGGCGGAGTCGGGTGCGCCGATCGACGAGGAGCCGGGAGAAGCGCAGCAGGCCGCCACCGCCTGAGGTGGTAAAGTCTCGATGCTGATCGGCCCTGCCGGTCTCGCGGGGCTATGGCGCAGTTGGTAGCGCGTCTCGTTCGCAACGAGAAGGTCAGGGGTTCGAGTCCCCTTAGCTCCACCAACTGGCGAACACCGCCTGACCAGGTGCGACGCTAGGCCGCCGATGACTCACCACCATGTGATTCCGACTCGTCCGCGCTGTTGTGTGCCCCCCGTGTGCCCCGGACGGTTCAGCCGGTCCAGTCCGGCCTTGTCAGCGGCGGTTCCCAGATGGTGCAGATAGAGGTTCGTCGTCGCGATCGACGCGTGTCCCATCCAGGCCTGGACGGTCACCGGATCGACGCCGCGAGCCAGCCACAGGCAGGCTGCCGTGTGCCGGAGGTCGTGGATCCGCCGACCCTCCGCCGATCTGGCCCAGTCCAGGGTCCGCTTGAACGCGGTGGCGTGCAGCCGATGGCCCGATTCGGTCACGAACAGCCGCTCATCCGGCTCACGGCCCTCGGCGCATGCACGGATCATCGAGCAGCACACGATCAGCCACCGGAACCCGTCGGGACCTGCCCGACTTGGTGGTCTTGACCCGGACGCCCTCCGGCTCGGCCCGGTCGACCACAAGCATCGGCATCGGAACCTCGACGAAGTCCCGGACCCGGATCGCCCGCAGCTCCGACCAGCGCAGCCCAGTCCAACCGTCAATGAGCACAGGTCGGCGAGCCGCTGGTTGAGCTCGGCGGCCCGCCGGTAGAACGCTTCGAGTTCGTCCTCGCCGAACGGGTACATCTCGACCCGGGGCGCGCTCGCCGTGGCACACGGGTCGGCGTACCGGGTTGACGGCGATCATCCGCTCACGCACCGTCCAGGCGAAGAACGCCGACAGCGAGTCTCGGAATCGCTTCACAGACGACTCGGCCAGTCCGCCGCGCACCAGCGCGATGAGCACCCGGCTCACTTCGCGATCGGTGACGGCACCGACCTGCATGCACCGCAAGCGAGGTCGGCACCAGCCGGGGGAGAGCGGCATCCGACTTGTACGTCTTGGCTGACACCGCGTGCTGTCGCTCCTCCAACCAGATCGGCAGCAAGGCTCGCACCGTCGCCCGACCAGCACGGGGATCGATGCCACCCGCCAGCGCAGCTCGCTCCCTTGCCAGCCACGCTTGTGCGTCCCGCCTCGTGCTGAACGTGCGCCCGTTGACGTACGCTCGGCCTGACTTCAGCACAGCGAACCACTGCCCCAAAGGCTGCTTCCGAATGGTCAAGCGACGGCCCGTCGCAGCCACTCGACGACGTCGGCTCGCTGGTAGCGGGGGATGTTCGCGGTGAGCCACGTGACTCTGGGGCCAATGCCGACCGATCGCCATCGGCTCAGAGTCGACCGGTTCACCTTCAGCAGGGCTGCGACCTCCGCGGTCGTCAACAGCTCGGGAACATCGAGACCAGCGGGTG